>NZ_CP093337.1:0-475000 GCF_022637395.1 Shinella sp. H4-D48
CGATCTTTGCCGTGGGCGACGAGAAACAGTCGATCTACTCCTTCCAGGGAGCGCGACCGGAACGGTTTGCCGAGGAGGGCCGCGCAGTCGCCCGACGCACGCAGCTGGCGGAAACCGCCTTCAGCCCGATCCGCCTGCTCCTGTCCTTCCGTTCCACGCGGGATGTGCTTTCGGCTGTCGACCAGGTGTTTCTCGACCCCGCCAATGCGCGCGGCCTCACACCCGACGGCGGCGATATCGTGCATGCCTCCAATCGCGGGCGTGAACCGGGGGCCGTCGACGTCTGGAACGTGATCGCCGCGCCGCCCGGCCTTGACGAAGAGGACTGGACCGCGCCCTTCGACGCGGTGGCCGAGGAAGCGCCGATCAACGTGCTGGCACGGCGCATTGCCGATACGCTTGCCGGCTGGATCGGCAACGAGACGGTGACGGAAAAAGGCAAGGCGCGGCCCATGGCGCCCGGCGACATCATCGTGCTGGTGCGAAAGCGCGACGCCTTCGTGAACGCGCTGACACGCACGTTGAAACAACGCCACGACCTGCCGGTGGCGGGTGCCGACCGGCTGGTGCTGACAAAGCACATCGCCGTGCAGGACCTGATGGCGCTGGGGCGGTTCGCCGTGCTGCCGCAGGATGATCTTTCGCTGGCCGCCCTTCTGAAAAGCCCGCTCTACGGGCTGGGCGAGGAGACGCTCTTCGAGCTTGCCGCCCGGCGCGGCGAGAAAGAGGATCTCTGGGCGCGTCTGCGCAGCGCGGCCGCATCGGATGAACGCCTTGCGCCCATCGTCGTGCGGCTGGAGCGGCTGATCGCCGATGCGGGCACGCAGTCCGTGCACGATTTCTATGCGCGCATCCTCGGGGCCGGCGGCGGGCGGCGGGCGTTCCTTGCGCGGCTCGGCGTGGAAGCCGGAGAGATTATCGACGAATTCCTGACCTTCGCGCTGGAGCAGGAGGACAACGGCCTGCCAGGCCTGCAGGCCTTCGTTTCCACGCTGGAACTGGAGGCGCCGACCGTCAAGCGCGAGCAGGACAAGGCGCGCGGCGAAATCCGCATCATGACCGTGCATGCCGCCAAGGGGCTGGAGGCGCCGGTCGTCTTTCTCGTGGACGGCGGCGCCAAGCCCTTCAGCCACAGCCACATGCCGCAGCTGCGCTTTCTTTCCACCACCGATCCTGCCGGGGGCCTGCCGGCCTGGCTGCCGCTCAAGGATCTCGCCAACACGCTGACAGAGGTGGATGCGGATCGCATCAAGGACAGCGCCGAGGAGGAATATCGCCGTCTGCTCTATGTGGCGATGACGCGCGCAGCAGACCGGCTGATCGTGTGTGGTTATCGCGGGCGGCAGGAAAACAAGGACACCTGGCACACGATGATCGCGACGGCACTCGCCGCCGACACGGAGCGTTGCGTGGAAACGACCTTCTCCACCCGCAGCGAAAGCTGGGAGGGATTGTCCTGGCGCGAGGCGGGAGCGGCGGCGATCGACGATGTGACGATGGCGAGCGTGGAGGAAAAGCCGGCCATCCCGCTTCCCGAGGCGCTTGCTAAACCACTGCCGCCGCAGACATCCCTGCCGAGGCCGCTCAGCCCTTCGGGCGTGGCTGCGGTGATCGAGACGGATGCGGCCGACCTGCTCGTGCCTTCCGCCCTGTTCGGCAAGGGCAAAGGCGGCGCACCCGGCGCAGGGCTTGCGCTGGAACGCGGGCGCATCCTGCACCGCTTCCTCCAGGTCCTGCCGGGCTTCGACCCAATCGAGCGGCCGGCCGCGGCAAGACGTTATCTGGAGCGCGCCGCCGCCCACTGGCCTGAAAGCGCGCGGGCTGGGCTCGTCGCGGCGGCGCATCATGTCATCGAGAACGAAAGTCTGCGTGCAATCTTTTCGCCCGCCGCGCGGGCGGAGGTCTCCATCATGGGCACGCTGACGCTCGGCAGCCGGGACTTCGCGGTGTCCGGGCGCATCGACCGCATGGTGGTGACGGAGAACGCGGTCGAGATCGTGGATTTCAAGACCAACCGCGTGCCGCCGGCGACTATCGAGGCCATTCCTTTCGAGCACCGGGCGCAGCTTGCCATCTACCGCGCGATCCTTGCGCCGCTCTATCCCGGCCGGGTGATCCGCTGCGGGCTGATCTACACCGAGACGGCGAAAACCTTCTGGCTGGATGCGGCGCTGATGGAGGCGAGCCTTGCCGAACTCACGGCAAAGTGAGATACGGGACAGGACGTTTCGCTCACGGTGCGACCCCTTGCGGGCTTGAAAACGCAGCCCGGCGGCATCACATCTTGTGCAACACTCACCATTCAAGGAGCAGCCCTTATGGCTACCGTTAAAGTCGACCAGTCCAATTTCGAAGCCGAAGTTCTGAAGTCCGCAGAGCCGGTCGTCGTGGATTTCTGGGCCGAATGGTGCGGCCCGTGCAAGATGATCGCGCCTGCGCTGGAAGAAATTTCGACGGAACTCGCCGGCAAGGTGAAGGTCGCCAAGCTCAACATCGACGAGAACCCGGAACTGGCCGCCCAGTTCGGCGTGCGCTCGATCCCGACGCTCGCCATGTTCAAGGGCGGCGAAGTGGCCGACATCAAGGTCGGTGCCGCACCGAAGACGGCCCTGTCGTCGTGGATTTCCGGCGCCGCCTGATAGGCCCGACTGGTCCTAATGAAAAGCCCGGCTTGAAGCCGGGCTTTTTTGTTGTCAGGTCGGGGGCGTGCCGTTGTCGGCAAGTACATCGCCGACAAGATAGAGCGAACCTCCGATCAGGATGCGCGGCGGCACCGAATCCTGAGCCGTGATGCGCACGATCTCAACCAGCGCCTCGCCCACCGTCGCGAGCGGCGCGGCCTCAAGGCCCGCCCGCGCGGCATCCTCGGCGAGTGCGGCGGGGTCGAGCCCGGCATCGGAGCCGCGGATCGGCACGGTGAAGACCCGCTCGGCAAGGCCGCGGAACGGCTCGAAATAGCCGACGGGATCCTTGGTGTTGATCATGCCCGTGATGAGGAAGAGCGGACGCGCCTCGCGCTCCTCGAAATTCGCCATTGTCTCGGCAATGACCTGTCCGGCACCGGGATTGTGACCGCCATCGACCCAGATCTCGCTTGCGGGCGGGGCGAGGCGCAAGAGCGCGCCGTCGGGGAGCCTTTGCAGACGGCCCGGCCATTCGACGCGTGACAGCCCCGTCTCGATCGCCGGCTCGCCAACGGCGAAACCCGCCGCCTTGACAGCGCGGATGGCGGCGGCGGCATTGGCATATTGGTGTCGGCCCGGCAGGCGCGGCAGGGGCAGATCGGCAAGGCCGAATTCGTCCTGATAGACGAGGCGGCCGAATTCCTCATGGGCAAGAAAGTCCTGGCCGTAGACGGCGTGCGGGCATCCGAGCCGCTCGGCGGTCTCGATCAGCACGTCGCGAGCCGCCTCTTCCGACTGGTAGCCGATGACGACGGGCACGCCGCGCTTCATGATGCCGGCCTTTTCGGCGGCGATGAGTTCGACCCGGTCGCCGAGATAGGCCTGATGATCCAGCGAGATCGGCATGATGACGCATGCGGCGGGTCGCGGAATGACATTCGTGGCATCGAAGCGTCCGCCAAGGCCGACCTCGATGATGGCCACATCCGCCGGATGCTCGGCAAACAGCAGGAAGGTGACGGCCGTCAGGATTTCGAAAACGGTGATCTTCTCGCCACCATTGGCATCCGCCACACGGCGCACCGCATCAGCGAGAACCGCGTCCTCCACGAACTGCCCTCGACCGCCGGCGACGCCAAGACGATAGCGCTCGTGCCAGTTGACGAGATGGGGCGAGGTGTGGACGTGGACGCTGAGGCCCTGAGCCTCGAGGATCGCACGACAGAACGCCGTAACCGATCCCTTGCCATTGGTGCCGGCCACATGGATGACCGGCGGCAGTTTCAGGTGCGGATTGTCAAGCGCCGCGAGAAGCCGCGTGATGCGGTCCAACGAAAGGTCGAAGCCCTTGGGGTGAAGACCGAGAAGCTTCTCGATCTCCAGCGCCGCTTCGCTTACCGCGACGCCCGTCATATCACTGCGCCGCGATGGCGACAGCGCCGGTTTCCACCACCGGCGCGGACGCGGCCGGCTTCTTCATCAGGATCTTCAGAAGGCGGGCGAGTGTCGCGGGAATATCGTGACGCTTCACGACCATGTCGACCATGCCGTGCTCGAGAAGATATTCCGACGTCTGGAAACCCTCGGGCAGCTTTTCGCGGATGGTCTGCTCGATGACGCGCTTGCCGGCAAAGCAGATTTCAGCGCCAGGCTCCGCGAGGTGGATATCACCCAGCATGGCATAGGAGGCCGTCACGCCGCCGGTTGTCGGGTTGGTGAGTACGACGATGTAAGGCAGGCCGGCTTCCTTGAGCATTTCCACGGCAACCGTGGTGCGCGGAAGCTGCATCAGCGAGAGGATACCTTCCTGCATGCGCGCGCCGCCGGAGGCGGGGAACATGACGAGCGGGCATTTTTCGGCGATGGCGCGCTCGAAAGCCTTGATGATGGCCTCGCCCGCGGCGATGCCGAGCGAGCCGCCCATGAAGCTGAACTCATGCACGACAGCGACGAGCTTGACGCCGCGCACCTTTCCGACACCGGCAAGGATCGTGTCCTCAAGGTCGGTCTTGATGCGGCTGTCTTTCAGGCGATCGATGTACTTCTTGGAATCGCGGAATTTCAGCGGATCCTGGGCCACCTTCGGCTGCTGCAGGGATTCGAAGACGCCATCGTCGAACAGGTCCTTGAGACGGGCTTTCGCCGGCATCTTCATGTGGTAGCCCGAAGCCGGGATGACCCACTTGTTTTCCTCGAGATCGCGATGGAACACCATCTCGCCGGTTTCCGGGCACTTGATCCAGAGATTTTCCGGCACATCCCGGTCAGGGCGGCCGAGCATCGAGTTGATCTTCGGCCGAACGTAATTCGTGATCCAGTTCACGGTCTAGACTCCCGTTAATCTGCGCAATTCCGGATAGAAAACCGCTTCACACTTTTCCTGGAATTGCTTTTCCGATCCCATGTGGGAATTTTACTCCGCCGCCGCAAGGCGCGACGCGCGCACGCCCGATGCGAGGCTCCTGACGAGCGTCTCGACACCGGGAACGGTGGCCGCGCTCGCCTTGCCGTCCGCCGTCAGGCTGGACGCGATCTGGTTGACGATGGTGGTGCCGACGACGACGCCATCCGCCGAAGCGCCGATGGCGCGGGCATGTTCGGCCGTCTTGACGCCGAAGCCGACGCAGACCGGCAGGTTGGTATGCGCCTTGATGCGGCCGACCGCATCGCCGATCAGCGACGGGTCCGGCAAGGCTGAACCGGTGATGCCGTTCATCGAGACATAATAGACGAAGCCCGACGTGTTTTTCAGAACGGTCGGCAGGCGCTTCTCATCCGTCGTCGGCGTGGCCAGGCGGATGAAGTTGATGCCGCGCGCCAGCGCCGGGATGCACAGCTCGTCGTCCATTTCCGGCGGCAGGTCCACGACGATAAGGCCGTCGATGCCGGCTTCCACGGCGTCATCGAGGAAGCGCTCGACGCCGTAGATATAGATGGGGTTGTAGTAACCCATCATGACGATCGGCGTCGCATCGTCCTCGCGACGGAAATCACGCGCCATCTGGATGGTCTTGGCGAGCGTCTGGCCCGCCTTCAGCGCGCGCTGGCCGGCCACCTGGATCGCCGGGCCGTCGGCCATCGGATCGGAGAACGGCATGCCCAGTTCGATGACGTCGGAGCCTGCCTTCGGCAGTGCCTTCATGATCTCCAGTGAGCTCGCATAATCCGGATCGCCGCCCATGAAATAGGTGACGAGCGCGGGGCGGCCTTCGGCCGCGAGATCCGCAAAACGTTTGTCCATGCGTGCGGTCATCTTAGAGCTCCATGCCGAGGATCTTGCCGACGGTGAAGATATCCTTGTCGCCGCGGCCCGAGAGGTTCATCAGAATGATCTGGTCCTTGCCCATCTTCGGGGCGCGCTTGATCACCTCGGCGATGGCATGGCTCGGCTCCAGCGCGGGAATGATGCCTTCGAGCTTGGTCAGCAGCTGGAAAGCCTCCAGCGCCTCGTCATCCATGATCGGCACATATTCGGCACGGCCGATATCGTGCAGCCAGGCATGTTCCGGACCGATGCCGGGATAATCGAGGCCGGCCGAAATGGAATGGCCTTCCTTGATCTGGCCGTCCTCGTCCTGCAGCAGATAGGTGCGGTTGCCGTGCAGCACGCCCGGGGAACCCGCGGTCAGCGATGCGCAATGCTCCTCGCCCTCGAGCCCCCGACCGCCGGCCTCGACACCGACGATCTGCACGTCCTTGTCATCCAGGAACGGATGGAAAATGCCGATGGCGTTCGAACCGCCGCCGACGGCAGCGATCACCATATCCGGCAGGCGGCCTTCGGCGGCGAGGATCTGTTCGCGCGCCTCCGTGCCGATGACCGACTGGAAATCGCGCACCAGCTCCGGATAGGGATGCGGGCCGGCCGCTGTGCCGATGAGGTAATAGGTGTCGTCGACATTGGTGACCCAGTCGCGCAGCGCCTCGTTCATGGCGTCCTTCAGCGTGCCGCTGCCGGCAGTGACGGGCTTCACCTCGGCACCGAGCAGCTTCATGCGGAAGACGTTCGGCGCCTGACGCTCGACATCGGTCGCGCCCATATAGACGACGCAGGGCAGGCCGAAGCGCGCGGCGACCGTGGCGGAGGCCACGCCGTGCTGGCCGGCACCCGTTTCGGCGATGATGCGCGTCTTGCCCATACGCTTGGCAAGCAGGATCTGGCCGATACAGTTGTTGATCTTGTGCGAGCCGGTGTGGTTCAGCTCCTCGCGCTTGAAGTAGATCTTCGCGCCGCCGAGATGCTGCGTCAGGCGCTCGGCATAATAGAGCGGGCTCGGACGGCCGATGTAATGGGCGCCGAGGTCCTTGAGTTCGGCCTGAAAGGCCGGATCGGTCTTGGCCTTGTTCCACTCGTCCTGGAGATCGAGGATCAGCGGCATCAGGGTTTCGGCAACGAAACGGCCGCCGAAGATTCCGAAGCGTCCGTCTTCATCCGGACCCTCGCGGAACGAATTCAGGTTGGGTGACTGGTTCACTTGCCTCTCCCTGCGACGGCGGTTTCGCTTTGCGCGTTTCGTGCCGCTTCAAAAAACGCTTCGATCAGGCCGAGATCCTTGACGCCGGGCGCACTCTCGACGCCTGAACTGGCGTCGATGCCGGGCGCGCCGGTCAGCTGGATCGCCTCGGCGAGGTTATCCTTGTTCAGCCCACCCGAAAGCATGTAATCGACGCTTCCGTCAAGCAAATGCATGAGGTTCCAGTCGAAGGAAACCCCGTTGCCGCCCGGAAGCTCAGAGCCTGCCGGCGGCTTGGCATCGAAGAGGAACCGGTCGGCGATGCCGATATAGGGATCGATCTTCCTGAGGTCGTCTGCTTCGCGCACCGAAAAGGCCTTGATGACAGGCAGGCCATAGACCGCCTTGACGGTGAGAACCCGTTCCGGGCTCTCCTTGCCGTGCAGCTGGAGAATATCAGGCGAAAGCTGGTCGACGATCTCGTCCAGCGTATCGCTGTCGGCATCGACCGTCACCGCGACGATCTTCACACGGCCGCGCACGCGATCGGCAAGACGGCCGGCATCGGCCGGCTCGATGTTGCGCGGGCTCTTGGGAAAGAAGATGAAGCCGATATGGGTCGCGCCGAGCGCCACCGCCTTGTCGACGGCCTCCTCGGTCTTCAAACCGCAGATCTTGATATCGAGTGTCATGGGGGACGAAGTCGCACGAATCACCGGAAGAGTCGAGCCGAAAGACGGCGGCAATAGGGCTTGCTGCGACGCCCTTGTACGCCGCGTTGCCGGGCCCATATGGAAGGAAACGAACGACCGGAGACCATCATGCGGCTCATCATTGCCATCCTCCTGCCCTTTCTCGCGTTTTTCACCATCGGACGGCCGATTGCCGGCATCATCTGCCTCATCTTGCAAGTAACGCTGATCGGCTGGCTGCCGGCCGCGATCTGGGCAGTCTATGCACTTGGCCAGTACAACACCGACAGGAAGATCAGCGAAGCGCTGGGCAACCGGCGCTAGTCTTGTCCGGCATCGGGCCGGATCAGCCGAAATCGACCGCATGCAGGAGGCTGCCGTTGCGCTTCAGCCAGCGCTTGGCCTCCTCCGTCGCGGGGCAGAGCCTTTCGCACAGCGCCCAGAAGGCCGAACTGTGGTTCATCTCCTCTAGATGCGCGACCTCGTGGGCGGCGAGATAATCGATGACATGGGGCGGCGCCATGGCGATGCGCCAGGAGAAGCTGAGCGCGCCATCCGCCGAGCAGGAGCCCCAGCGGCTGCGGGTATCGCGCAGCGTCATCGACTTCACCTTGCGCCCGATGCGGCCGGCATGGACGGCGACCAGCCGGTCGAGATCCAGCCGCGCCTCCTTCTTCAGGAAATCGCAGATACGGCGGGGAATGCTTTCCTCCATGCCGCCGACACGCAGCACCGCCTCGTCGTCCACCACCACCGCTTCCGTGATCCCGCGCAGGCGGCCCGTCGCCTCGATGCGGTGGGACACGCCGCGGATCATGACATAGCCGCCATCGGCCAGTTCGTTCGTCGTGCGGAACCTGGCAAGCTTCGTCATCAGCCAGCCCTGGTGACGATCGAGAAAATCCCTGATGTCGCGCTCTGCGATGCCCGAGGGCACCGTCATGCGCAGTGCCCGGCCGCCCGGTTCGATGCGGAGCGTCAGGCGTGTCGCGCGCAAGTCCCGCCGTATGGTGAGCGGCAGCTGGCGACCATTGACGTCGATCTCGCGCCGCTCCGGCGGAGGCGGTGACTTCAGGGCCTTTCTGGGCTTGCGGAACGAGGGAAGCATGTTGCTCTTCTTAGCCGATTCGAGACCGTCTGAAACGGCCCAACAAAAAACCGGCGCTCGCGGCGCCGGTTGATTTCAGTGCTTGTCTAGTCTCCGCCGGCATGGCCGGGATTAACCCGACCACGACCATAGAGCCAAGGCGACTTACGTTGCCGGAAAACCGGGCACGTCGCCTTTGCCTTCGCTGCGGCGTTCGCGCATGAAGCGGTCGAACTCTTCCTGGTCCTTGGCGCGGCGAAGCTCGCGGACGTAGGAATCGAACTCTTCACGCATCTCGTCGAGCTTGCGGCGTTCCTCGTCGAGGCGCGACAGTTCGGCGTCGCGCCAGTCGTCGAAGGCGACATTGCCGGTGGCGCGGCGGAAGGCAGGGCCCTTGCCGCGGCCGAAGGCGCTGCGGCAGGAGGCGAACATGCCATCGACGGTATCATTGGCGTCCTTCCTGAAGGACTTCAGGCGGTCGCCGAAGATGATGTAGGCCAGCATGGCAAGGCCGAACGGCCAGAACACCACGAAGCCGAGCACCATCAGGGCGATGGTCGCGGGGGTCCAGTCGGGACGGATCAGGGCTGACTGATTCATGTGCAATCTTCCTCACGATCGCCGGAAACCACCTCGGTTTCCGGTGAATCCGATGTGGTTAGACCGCCGGTCGCGTTCAAGACGGCACAAGGTTAATTCGGGCAAGTGCCTGTAAACGGCCCGAAAAATCAGGCCGCGCCCTCGGATTTTCCGCCCTTGATGACCCTCGTTACGGGTTTGGACGGCTTGACCCTGGACGCCTTGCCGTGTGCCTGCACGAAGGACACGATGCGCGGCGCGATCTCCTTGCGGAAGCGCGAGCCGTTGAAGACGCCGTAATGGCCGACATCGGGCTGCATGTAGTGCATGCGCATGTCGTCGGGGATGTTGGTGCAGATCGTCTGCGCCGCCTTCGTCTGACCGACGCCCGAGATGTCGTCGTTCTCCCCCTCGACCGTCAGCAGCGCCACGTTGCGGATGGCCGTCGTATCGACCGGACGCGCGCGGTGCATCATCTCACCCTTCGGCAGGGCGTGCTTCATGAACACGGTTTCCACGGTCTGGAGATAGAACTCGGCCGTGAGGTCCATGACCGCGAGATATTCGTCATAGAAGTCACGGTGCTTTTCGGCCGCGTCGCCGTCGTTCTTCACGAGATGGGCGAAGAACTCCTTGTGCGCGACGACATGGCGGTCGAGGTTCATCGACATGAAGCCCGACAGTTGCAGGAAACCGGGATAGACAATGCGCATGAAGCCCGGCTGCGGCCACGGCACGGGCATGATGACATTGTCGCGGAACCACTCGATGGGCTTTTCCTCGGCGAGCTTGTTGACCGCCGTCGGATTGATGCGCGTATCGATCGGCCCGCCCATCAGCGTCATGGTGGAGGGC
Source organism: Shinella sp. H4-D48 (assembly GCF_022637395.1). Lineage (GTDB taxonomy): Bacteria > Pseudomonadota > Alphaproteobacteria > Rhizobiales > Rhizobiaceae > Shinella > Shinella sedimenti. The sequence goes on from NZ_CP093337.1 coordinate 10,292, forward strand.
GAGAGCGGGTCGTTGTCAGCCTCCATCACCGCGACCGCGGCCAGCACCGGCACCGCCGGCTGGCAGACCGCCACGACATGGGTATCCGGTCCCAGCGCATGCAGCATCTGGATGACGTAATCGATGTAATCGTCAAGGTCGAAGCCGCCGTCGGACAGCGGCACCATGCGCGCATCCACCCAATCGGTGATGTGCACTTCGGCATGCGGCAGCAGCGCTTCCACGGTACCGCGCAGCAGGGTCGCGTAGTGGCCGGACATCGGCGCGACGATCAGGATCTTCGGGTCCTTGGGATGACCCGCCGGCAGACAGCGCTCGAAATGGATGAGATTGCAGAAGGGCCGCTTCCACACGATCTTCTCGTGGACGGACACGCTCTTGCCGTCGATGGTGGTCTGCGGCAGGTCGAAATCGGGTTTGCCGTAGCGGCGGGTGCTGCGCTCGAGAACCTCGAAGCCCGCCGCCATCGTGCGGCCGAAATAGGTGTGCGCGAGCGGATTGAGCGGATTGCGGAAGGCGATCCGCATCTGGTCCGCCGCAGCGCGCCAGGGCGCCATCATCGCATGGTTGAGTTCGTAGAGCTGATAATACATCGGACGCGTTATCCCATTTCCCGATGCGGGGCCGTGGCCCGCCGCATCGTCTCACCCGGTTTCCGCAGTTGCGAAAACACTAACAGGTTTTCGCTGCGTGGCAACACGCCACACCGGCATCCTAGACGCGCGATCCTTTCGGGGAAATGAACGGTTGCGGCGTGGCTCCGCGCCGCGCTGGCTCAGGCCGCAACGTGCACGATGGCTTTTATGAGCCCGGACTTCTGCGTTGCCCATCGGGCAAGATCCTCCGGCGCGCGCTCCAGCGTGGTGCGGTGGGTGACGAGCGCCTCGACGGGCACGCGGCCCGCCCGCATGCTGGCCATGACGTGATCGAAATCGACACGCAGCGCATTGCGGCTGCCGACCAGCATCATCTCGCGCTTGTGGAATTCCGGGTCGGAAAAGCGTATGTCGTCCTTCACCACGCTCACCAGCACCAGCGTGCCGCCGTGGGCGACATGGGCGAAGGCGCCCTCCATCGAGCCGGCGTGGCCGGTGGCGTCGAACACCACGTCGAAGCCCTCGCCACCCGTCATTCGCGCGACATCCGTCGCCGCCGACGCGCTGGCAAGCAGGCCGTCGCCAAAGCCGAAATGCGTATCGGCCATGGCCAGCCGTTCGGCGGAGGTATCCATCATCGTGACCGTATGGCCGGCGATGCGCGAGAAGATCGCGGTGCCGAGACCGATCGGCCCGGCACCGATGACAAGCGCCCGCGATCCTTCCGGCGCCAGTGAGCGGCGCACGGCATGGGCGCCGATGGCGAGGAACTCGACCATGGCCGCCGCCTCGGGAGACAGTCCTTCGGCCGGATAAAGGTTTTCACCGGGCACGACGATTTCCTCGCAGAACGCCCCGTCCGTGTGCACGCCGAGCACGCGGATGGCCGTGCAGCAATTGGGTTTGTCCTTGCGACAGGCGATGCAGGTACCGCAGGAAATGTAGGGGTTGACCACCACCGTCATGCCGGCGGCAAGCCCGCTTTCACCTGGTTCGACCACGGTGCCGGAGATTTCGTGGCCCATGATGCGGGGATATTCGAGGAACGGGTGCTTGCCCTCGAAGATATGATAGTCGGTGCCGCAGATGCCGACATGGCTGACGGCGACGCGCGCCCAGCCCGGGGGCACGCTGGCCGGCGGCTCCCGTTCGACCAGCGCAAGGCGGCCGGGTTCTAGGCAGATGACAGCTCTCATCTCAGCGGCTTCCGCGGCGACGCAACTGGTCGAAATAGACGATGATGATGATCAGCAGGCCAGTGATGATGCGCTGCCAGAACGAGTTGACGTTGAGCAGGTTGGCGCCGTTGTTGATCGTCGCGAGGATGAAGGCGCCGAGCAGCGGACCATGCACGGAACCGACCGCACCGAACAGGCTGGTGCCGCCGATAACCGACGAGGCGATTGCCTGCAGTTCCCAGCCTTCCGCCTGTGTGGCGTTGCCGATGCCGATGCGCGAGGCAAGCAAAAGGCCGACGAAGGCCGCGCAGGTGGCCGACAGGATATAGGCGAGATAGATCGTCCGATCGACATTCACGCCGGAAAGCCGCGCTGCCTCCTTGTTGGAGCCGACGGCGAAGAGATAGCGGCCGAAGCGCGAAAGATGGAGAAATATGAAGGCCGGGATGCCGACCAGGATGACCATCCAGAACAGGCTGGGGATGCCCAGGAAATCCGCGCGCGAGAAATTGGTGAAACCCTCGTGCGAAATCGAGATGGTCGAGCCGTTGGTGATCAGGAGGCCGATGCCGCGCAGAGAGGTGAGCGTCGCCAGCGTGATGATGAAGGGCGGCAGGCCCATGCGCACGATGCCGAAGCCGTGGAACGCGCCGATCGCCACGCCGATGAGCAATGTCAGGATGATCGAGGCCCAGAGCGGGACGCCGGCCTGAAGCAGCCAGGCAACGATGACGCTGGTGAAGCCGACAATGGCCCCCACCGACAGGTCGATGCCGGCGGTGATGATCACGAAGGTCTGGCCGACGGCAAGGATCGCCGTCATCGCGCCCTGGCGCAGCAGGTTCGAGATGTTGTTCGGCGACCAGAAGGCATTCGTTGCAAAGCCCAATGCCACCCAGAGCGCCAGCAGGAGCCCGAGCAGCGTCAGGCCGAGCAGGATGTTCGTGCCCTTTCTGGGTGCCGGTGCGCTTTCCGTGGTCGTCTCAACGCTCATGTTCTTCTCCCTTTCTGCGCGACGCTCAGCCTGTCCTGCGCGGTTGCGGACGAATGCCGCCGCGCAGTCCTGCCGGCACTGCTCTAACTGCCGATGGCCTGGGTCAGGACGTCCTCGTGCGTGGCCGCCCGATGGTCGTGGCTGGCGACGAGCCGGCCGCCGCGGAAGACGTGCAGCCGGTCGGCAAGCTCGTAGACCTCCGGCAGGTAGGACGAGATCAGGATGATGCCCGCCCCCTGCTTGAGCAACTCGCCGAACAGCCGGTAGATTTCCGCCTTGGTGCCGACATCGACGCCGACGGTCGGCTCGTCGAAGATGAAGAGCCGGGCGCCATGGCTCAGCCACTTGCCGATGACGATCTTCTGCTGGTTGCCGCCGGACATGGCCGAGGCGAGCACATGGCGCGACGGCGTCTTGATACGAAGATCGGCGATCTGGCGCTCGGCATTGCGGGCGGCATCGCCCCGCCTAATCGTCAGGCCCGAACTCAGCCGCTTGAGGACCGGCAGGTTGATGTTGAGCCCGATCGGCAGGTTGAGGCACAGGCCCTGGTCGCGCCGGCTTTCCGGCGCAAGCGCGATGCCGAGCGCCATGGCGACCCGCTCGTTGGGAATGGAAACCTTGCGGCCCTCCCAGAAAATCTCTCCGGCGGTCACGGGCTGGCGGCCGTAGAGGCCCAGCGCAAACTCGCTGCGCCCTGCCCCGATGAGGCCGTAGAGACCGACGATCTCACCGGCGCGAACCGTCAGCGAGACATCCTCGAAACCCGGGCCTGACAGACCTTTCGTCTCGACGATGACATCGCCGGCCGGCACCTGTTCCTTGTGGTAGATCTGCTCGATCGAGCGGTTGATCATCAAGGCGATCAGCTCGTTCTCGTTGGTCTCGCCAATGAGGCGCGTGCCGACATGGGTGCCGTCGCGCAGCACCGACACGCGGTCGGCCAGCTCGAAGACCTCCTCCATGCGGTGGCTGATATAGACGACGGTGACGCCCTGATCGCGCAGGCGGCGGATGAGGCGGAAGAGCTGGGCGGATTCCTGACGCGTCAGATAGGCCGTCGGCTCGTCGAAGATGATGAAGCGGATGCCGCGCATGGCGGCCTTGGCGGTGGCGACCAGCTGCTGCTGGCCGATGGTGAGGCTCTCCAGGCGCGCGCCGGCCGGCAAGTGGAAGCCGAGATCGTCCAGCACCGCCTGCGCGGCCTTTTCCATGGCGGCCTTGCGCATCAGGCCATTGCGGTTCATCTCGTCGCCGAGGAACATGTTGGCGGCCACGGAGAGGTGCGGGCACAGCACGACTTCCTGATGCACGGCGTTGATGCCGCGGGAGATGGCCTCGGTGGGGGTGGCGAGCTGCACCGGCTTGCCGCACCAGAAGACCTCGCCGGCCGTGCGCCGGATAACCCCGGTCAGAAGCTTGATCAGGGTGGACTTTCCGGCACCGTTCTCGCCGACGATGGCGTGGATTTCGCCCGCCAGGAAGCTGACCGTCACCGGCTTCAGGGCCTCCACGAGGCCGTATTTCTTCTGCAGGCCACGCAATTCGAGGATGGGCGCGCCGCGCGGCACGGTGTCGGATTCGGCAAGCCCGGCCTGGTCTTCATGCCGGCGGCTGAGTTCTTCGAGGCTGCTCATGGCGTTTCCTCCCGGACTGGGGACAACATCCCGCCCGAAGCAGAGCCCGGGCGGGATGTGGCGGGGCCGCGAAGGCCGGCCGATCAGTTGACCTTCGGGTTCAAGAGGGCGTCGATCTTGGGATCGGCCATGTTGTCCTTGGTCACGAGGTTGGCCCCGGTATCGACGAAGGTTTCGACCTTCTCGCCCTTGGAGACGGCGAGCGCCGTCTTCACGCCATCATAGCCCATTCGGTATGGATCCTGCACGACGAGGCCGGCCAGCACGCCTTCCTTGAGGAAACCGACAGTCTTTTCGTCGCTGTCAAAGCCGATGACCTTGATCTTGTCGCCGAGCTTGTTTTCCGCGATCGCCTGGCCGACACCCTGCGCCATGATGAGGTTGGAGGCGAAGACGCCGACGAGGTTCGGATTGGCGGTGATGAGGTCAGTCATGATGTTGAGGCCGGTCGTCGCTTGGCCGTCCGCATACTTGTCCGCGACCACCTTGAGGCCCGGATACTTGGTCTTCACCTCATCAAGGAAGCCTTCGCGGCGCTGGTCGAGCGAGCCGACGCCCGGAAGGCTGGTGATGATGGCGATGTCGCCCTCGTCCTTGCCCGTCGCGGCCTTGATGGCGGCAGCGAGCCCTTCGGCGGCGATGCGGCCACCCTGGACGTTATCGGTCGTCAGGAACGAGGTGAAGGCCTTGGAATCCGCCGACGAGTCGATGCCGATGATCGGAACGGACTTCGCCGCCTCATCGATCGGCTTGCCGAGCGCCTTGAACTCCGTGGGCGAGATGACCACGGCGGCCGGGGCGCCGGCCACCGCGTTTTCGAGAATGGTGATCTGGCCGTTGATGTCGGCTTCCGACTGGGCGCCGAGTTCCGGCACCTTGACGCCGAGATCATTGCCGGCCTGACGCGCGCCGGCCAGCACGATCTGCCAGTAGAAGGAGGTGGTGTCCTTCACGATGATGGGAATGGTGACTTCCTGCGCGAAAGACGGCGCAGGCGTCATGGTGGCGAGGACTGCGGCACCCGCAAGCGCGGTGAAGGCGCGGCGGGTCAGAAGCGATCTTACAATGCTCATCTGGGTTCTCCTCTCAGGTGCTTCCTGTCCTCCTTGCCGGATCGGGTTGCAGGAAGCGAACAACTCGACCTTTTATCGATAAAAAACAATTATCGTTGCAAGCTACACCCGCCTCTACGCCTTGGCAAGCGGGGTATTCCTCCCTCGGAAACCGTGTTTTTCAGCACTCCAGTCCATGCCCTCGTCCTCCCAAACGACGGCGTCGGATCCTAGATCCGGGCGGATTCATGCGGGTGCACGACACCCATCTTCAAGATCAGATTGCCATAAAGACGGGCTTCCGTCGTGGCCACGATGCAAGCCGCCTTGCGGGCCATCTCATAGAAGGCAAAACGCTCGACCGAATGGATCGTGAAATCGCCTGCGTGCCGGTGCACGATCTCCTGGAAGGTCGCGCAGACCTCCGGCACCGCACCGGGATCGCCCACGACCTCCATGCGCCACGCTGCTTCCGGCACGAAGGTGTCGAGCGGCATATGGGTCAGGATCGCCTCGGCCATCGCAACGGCGTCCACGCCATCCGCGCGCACGACCCTTGGACCGAGGAACGTCACCGGGAAATTGGCGTCGGCGATCACGATGTCATCGCCGTGGCCCATCGACCGCAGGACGTGCAGCAGGTCGGGACCAAGCAGGGGATGGATGCCTTTCAACATGGGTTTCGACCTTCCACGCTATTGTCGCACGGCCTCACGCCCGAGTTCGGGCGCGACCAGCGTATACGGCTCGAAAGCCGGGTAAATGGTATCGGGCAGCGGCGCGCGCGCAAGCTGCATGTTTCGGCGCAGGCTCTCGGGCCGCGCGGTGCCGATGAGGATGGAGGCGACGGAAGGGTTTTCCAGCGGGAACCGCAGCGCCGGCGCGGCAAGCGGCACGCCGTTCTTCTCCGCGATCTCCATCATCGCGCCCACCTTTGCGGCGACGTCTGATGTTGCCGGCATGTAATCAAAATGCGCGCCCTCGACCGGGCCGGTCGCAAGAATGCCGGAATTGAAGACACCGCCCACCACCAGCGACGTTCCCCGCGCCGCGCAAAGCGGCAGAAGCTCGCTCTCTGCCGTGCGGTCCAGCAATGTGTAGCGTCCGGCGAGCAGGATGCAGTCGAGATCGGCATGGGGCATGACATCGAGGCAGACCGGCACCTCGTTGACGCCGAGCCCGTAGGCCTTGATCGCGCCCGACGATTTCAGTTCCGACAGGGCCTTCAGGCCGGAATCGAGCAGCTGGCGCAGATGGAAGGCATTGCGTTCGGCACCGTGCGTATAGACGCCGATATCGTGCACATAGAGCATATCGATACGGTTCAGGCCAAGGCGGGCATGGCTGAGTTCCACAGAGCGCATGATGCCGTCATAGCTGTAATCGTAGCGCACATCGAAGGGCAGCGGATCGACATAGCCGTAGTTGGGCACCTTGTCGTCAGCGACGGGAACCATGATGCGCCCGACCTTGCTGGATAGCACATAGCTTGCCGACGGCTTGTCACGCAGGAAATCGCCGGTGCGGCGCTCCGCCAGGCCAAAACCGTACCAGGGGGCGGTATCGAAATAGCGGATCCCCTCGTCCCAGGCCGCGTCCAGCGTTTCCATCGCCGCATCGCGCGGGCAGGCCCGGTACAGGCCGCCAAGCGCTGCCGTGCCGAAACTGAATTCGGTGACGGCAAGGTCGGTCCCCGCGATGATGCGTGTCTTCATGGATCCTCCCGGCCGGCGTCCTCCCGCCGGCTACCTGTCTTTTATCGACAATAGACAGATTATCGTCAATGGGTAATATGACGTCCCGAACGCAACAGGACGGCGCGCACTTCCGCCAGGGCATCTGGCCATTCGCCCGTTCAGCCGTTAAGGGGCGCAGGACACAACGAACGGCAGCACCATGGCCAAGCAGAACACAGTCTTCAAGGACGCCTTCAATCGCTGCCTCAAGCTTCTGGAACAGACGGCAAGCCTGCCCTCGGAACCGGAACTGGGCGCTACGCTCGGCGTGAGCCGAACCACCGTCCGCGCAATCCTCGGGCGGCTGGAGGAAGTCGGCCTGCTGACCTGGGACAAGCGGCGCAAGATCGTGCTCAGAAAGCCCGTGGCAGCCGACTATTTTCCGACGGAAGAGACGGATTCGCTGTCCGAAATCATCGAGCGCAGCTTCATGCGCCGGATTCTCGACGGCGGCGCGCAGCCCGGCATGCAGATCAACGAACTGGAACTGGCACGAGAGATCGGCATCGGCACGACGGGCGTGCGCGAATTTCTGATCCGTTTCAGCCGCTTCGGTCTGATCGAGAAGCGGCCGAACAGCCATTGGGTGTTGAAAGGCTTTACGCGGGAATTCGCGCTTGAACTGACGGAGGTGCGCGAGATTTTCGAGCTGCGCTCGGCGGCCGCCTTCGCCCATCTGCCGAAGGATCACGCGGCCTGGCAGGAGCTGGACGCCATCGAGGCCGTGCATCGCGAGATCCTCGCCGACATCGACAATCGTTACCTGGATTTCTCCGAGCTCGACGAGCGCTTCCATCTTCTGGTGCACCGCGCCTCGCGCAACCGCTTTATCGTGGATTTCTACGACGTGATCGCCATCGTCTTCCACTATCACTACCAGTGGAACAAGACGAACGCCCGCCAGCGCAACGCCCGCGCGCTGGAGGAGCACCTCGCCTATATCGCGGCATTGCGTTCGCGCGACCCCATCGAGATCGAGCTGGCCTGCCGTCAACACCTGAAATCCGCCCGCGAAACCCTGCTTCAGTCCATCAACTGACGGAGCCGCCGGCCACGCCGATCCTGCAGTTCGGAACCAGCCACTTCCTCCAGGCGCATGCGAACCTCTTCATCGACAAGACCCTGAGAAGGGGCGACGCGCTCGCAGTTCCCGGCAACGAACGCGGGCGGTCAGTAACCGCCGCCGGACGTCGCCGGGGCGGCTTCGCCGAGAAACTGGCGGCGCAGATCGCCCACAGCCCCGACAAGGCAATTCACATCGGTGCCGATCGCCATGAAATCCGCGCCGAGATTACGATAGACTTCAGCCTGCGGCAGCGAGACCGTCATGATGCCACGGGCCTTGCCATGGGCCTTGATCCGGCTAAAGGCATGGGTAATGGCGGCCAGCACCTCCGGCGCGCCGGGATTGCCGAGATGACCCATATCGGCGGCAAGGTCAGACGGGCCGATGAAAATCCCGTCGACACCCTCAACCGCCGCGATCTCGTCTATGGCGGCAAGGCCTGCGCGGTTTTCCACCTGCACGATGAGGCAGATCTCGTCATTGGCGGTCGTCACGTAATCCGGCACGCGGTTGAAATCGCTTGCACGGCCGAGGCCCGCGCCAACTCCGCGGATGCCATGGGGCGGATAGCGCAGGGCGCGCACCAGCGCCTTTGCCTGTTCGGCGGATTCGACCATGGGAATGAGGAAGGTCTGGGCGCCCTGATCGAGCAGCTGCTTGAGGATCCAGGCTTCACCCATCGGCGGGCGAACCATGGCATGCGTGGGCGTGTGACGCAGCGCACCAAGCTGCGCGCCCATCAGCGGAACGTCGTTCGGACCATGCTCGCCGTCGATCAGCAGCCAGTCATAACCGCTGGTCGCGAGGATTTCGGCCGCATAGGCGCTGCCGAGTGCTACCCAGAGCCCCAGCTGGAACCGGCCCTCGCCAAGCGCGGCCTTGAAGGTGTTTTTTGGAGCAGCCACGGTATTCCCTTTCTTCAAACGCAAACCGGCCGGCAAAGGCCGGCCGGACACACGAAACCCTGCCTTGTTCTCAGCCGATACCGCCGAGGCAGACATATTTGATTTCGGTGAACTCCTCGATGCCGTAGCGCGAGCCCTCGCGACCGAGGCCGGAGAGTTTCACGCCACCGAATGGCGCTTCGGCCGTCGAGATAAGGCCAGTATTGACGCCCACCATGCCGTATTCCAGCGCTTCGGCCACACGGAACACCCGCGACAGCTCCTTGGCGTAGAAATAGGAGGCAAGGCCGAACTCCGTGTCGTTCGCCTGCGCGATGACATCGTCCTCGTCCCTGAAGCGGAAGAGCGGCGCGACCGGACCGAAGGTCTCCTCGCGCGCCACCGCCATGTCAGGCGTCACGCCGGCAATGACCGTCGCTTGGTAAAAGGTGCCGCCCAGTTCATGGCGCTTGCCGCCCTGGATGACCTTGCCGCCCTTCCTGACGGCATCGGCCACATGTTCCTCGACCTTCTCGAGGGCAGCCTCGTCGATCAGCGGCCCGAGGATCACGCCCTCGTCGAAGCCGTTGCCGGTCTTGAGCTTGCCGACGGCGGCCGCAAGCTTTTCCGAGAAGGCGTCATAGACGCCATCCTGCACATAGAGCCGGTTGGCGCACACGCAGGTCTGGCCGTTGTTGCGGAACTTGGCGATCATCGCGCCCTCGACCGCCGCATCCAGATCGGCATCGTCGAAAACGATGAAGGGCGCATTGCCGCCGAGCTCCAGGCCGAGCTTCTTGATGGTCGGCGCGCACTGCTTGTAGAGCTCGGCACCGATTTCCGTCGAACCGGTGAAGGTGAGCTTGCGCACAACGGGATTGGCGGTCAGTTCCGCGCCGATCTCGCGGGCAGAGCCCGTAACGACCGAGAACAGACCTGCGGGCAGGCCGGCGCGCTCGGCCAGCACGGCAATGGCAATCGCCGAGAACGGCGTCTGTGAGGCCGGCTTCAGCACCATGGCGCACCCGGCGGCGAAGGCCGGACCGGCCTTGCGTGTGATCATGGCGTTGGGGAAGTTCCACGGCGTGATGGCCGCGACCACGCCGATCGGCTGCTTCATCACGAGGATGCGCTTGTCCTTCTGGTGGCCGGGCACGATATCGCCGTAGAGACGACGGGCTTCCTCGGCAAACCACTCGATGAAGCTTGCGCCATAGACGATCTCGCCGGTCGCCTCGGCGAGCGGTTTGCCCTGTTCCATGGTGAGTATGCGGCCGAGATCGTCCTTGTTCTCGATCATCAGGTCGAACCACTTGCGCAGTACCGCCGAGCGTTCCTTGGCGGTACGCGCGGCCCAGCCCTTCTGCGCCGCCGCCGCGGCATCGATGGCTTCCTTCGTCTCCTTGGCACCAAGCTTGGGGACGTAGCCGACCAGCTCGCCCGTCGCCGGGTTCTTCACCGCAATGCCGCTACCGTCGGCTTCTATCCAGCGCGTGCCGACAAGGGCTGCCTGGCGAAGCAGGCTCGGATCTTTCAGGCTCATCGGTATTCTCCCATTTCACGATGCCATCCGGTCTTCGACCAGTGTTATAGGGCGTCAGCCACCCCTTCGACAATGCGACAGACACGCAATTTTGGCGCTTCGCAGCGGCCGGGCGCGGGTCTAATGTTGCGGCGCACATTCTGACATTCGAGGCTCGCAATGACCCATCCGACCGGCCGCAAGGCCGACCACACCATCGATCCGATCTTTCTCGACCGCTGGTCGCCCCGCGCCTTCACCGGCGAGGCCATGCCACAGGAAACGCTGCTCTCACTGTTCGAAGCCGCGCGCTGGGCGCCGTCGGCCGCCAACAGCCAGCCCTGGCGTTTCGTCTACGGACACCGCGGTACGGAGGCTTTCGACACGATCTTCAACACGCTTTTCGAGGGCAACCGCCGCTGGGCTGACAAGGCTTCGGCGCTCGTTGCCATTGTCTCACAGACCCACATTCCCAATGCGGAGGGCGAATTGCGCCCGGCCTTCACCCATGCGTTCGATACCGGCGCGGCCTGGGCCTACCTTGCGCTGGAAGCAACGCGCGCCGGCTATCACGCCCATGCCATGGGCGGCGTCGACCGCGAGGCACTGAAAGAGGTTCTGGGTATCCCCGACAATTTCCGGGTGGAAGCGGCGCTTGCCATCGGCAGGATCGCGCCGAAGGAAACGCTGCCGGAAGACCTGATGCAGCGCGAAGTGCCGAGCACGCGCAAACCCGTTACCGCCTTCATTTCCGAAGGCAAGTTCTTCGCCTGAGCGCGATAGAAAAGAGCCGCCCCAGGGGCGGCTCCTTGCAATTCAGATATCGGGACGATCAGATATCGAGGTTGGCGACGCTCAGGGCGTTTTCCTGGATGAAGTCGCGCCGCGGCTCCACCTCGTCGCCCATCAGGCGGGCAAACAGGCCGTCGGCGTCGGTGGCGTCATTCACCTTGACCTGCAGCAGCGAGCGGACGTTCGGATCGAGCGTCGTTTCCCACAGCTGTTCGGCGTTCATTTCGCCAAGCCCCTTGTAGCGCTGCATGGACAGGCCCTTGCGGCCGGCGGCGAAGACGGCGTCCAGAAGGGCGCGGGGACCGGTGATCTCGGTCTGGCCATCCTTGCGGCGCAGCACCGGCGGCACCGAATAGGTTTCCTTCAGGCGCGCGGAGAGCTGATCGATATGGCGCGCATCCGCAGAGCCGATCAGGGCCATGTCGATATGGGCGAATTCCTTGACGCCGCGCACCATGCGCTCGAAACGCAGGCCGCCGTCGGTTGCGACCGAACCCTCCCAGCCGCGCTCCGTCTCCTCGGCGATGAGGTCGAGGCGTCGGGCGACCTCCGTTGCCATGGCGGCGTAGGCATCGCGGTCATGGCTGAGTTCGAGGTTCAGCCCGCCGGCAATGGCCGCCTGCTCGACGATGTCACGGCTGTAGCGCGAATGCAGGCCGTCGAGCAGCGTTCGCAGGCGCAAGGCATCCTGGATGAGCTCGAGGACGTCCTGCCCGACACGCACTTCGCCGGTCGAAAGCTCAAGCGCCGCATCATCGAGGCCGGTGCCGATCAGGTAGTCTTCCAGCGCCTTTTCGTTCTTCAGGTACTGGCTCGATTTACCGCGCGACACCTTATAGAGCGGCGGCTGGGCGATATAGAGATGGCCGCGCTCGATCAGCTCCGGCATCTGGCGGAAGAAGAAGGTGAGCAGCAGCGTGCGAATATGGGCGCCGTCGACGTCGGCGTCCGTCATGATGATGATCTTGTGGTAGCGCAGCTTGTCGGCGTTGAACTCGTCCTTGCCGATCGACGTGCCGAGCGCGGTGATCAGCGTGCCGATCTCCTGGCTCGAGAGCATCTTGTCGAAGCGCGCGCGCTCCACATTGAGGATCTTGCCGCGCAGCGGCAGGATCGCCTGGTTCTCGCGCGAGCGGCCCTGCTTGGCCGAGCCACCGGCCGAATCGCCCTCGACGAGGAAGACTTCGGACTTTGCCGGATCGCGCTCCGAGCAGTCGGCAAGCTTGCCGGGCAGCGATGAGATGTCGAGTGCGCCCTTGCGGCGCGTCAGTTCGCGCGCCTTGCGGGCAGCTTCGCGCGCGGCGGCTGCCTCGACGACCTTGCCGATCAGTGTCTTTGCATCGGTCGGATGCTCTTCCATCCAGATGCTGAGCGCCTCGTTGACGAGGCTTTCCACGACCGGACGAACTTCCGAAGACACCAGCTTGTCCTTGGTCTGCGAGGAGAATTTCGGGTCGGGCACCTTCACCGAAAGCACGGCGGTCAGGCCTTCGCGGCAGTCATCGCCGGTCAGCGTGACTTTTTCCTTCTTCATGATGCCGGAGCTTTCGGCATAGGAAACGACCTGGCGCGTCAGCGCGCCGCGGAAGCCCGCCATATGCGTGCCGCCATCGCGCTGGGGGATGTTGTTGGTGAAGCAGAGCACGTTCTCGTGGTAGCTGTCGTTCCACCACATGGCGACTTCGACTGTGATGCCGTCCTTCTCGCCGCGGATGGAGATCGGCTTGTCGACCAGCGGCTTCTTCGCACGATCGAGGAAGGTCACGAAGGCTTCGAGGCCACCTTCGTACATCAGTTCGTCCTGCTTGATATCCGAATGCCGACGATCCGTCAGGAGAATGCGCACGCCGGAATTGAGGAAGGCGAGCTCGCGCAGGCGGTGTTCCAGCGTGGAATAGACGAATTCGATGTTCGAGAAGGTCTCGGTCGAGGGCAGGAAGGTGACTTCCGTGCCGGTCTCGTTGCCGGCGTCACCCGTCACGGTCAGCGGTCCGTCCGCGACGCCGTGGGTGAAGGACATTTCGTGGATCTTGCCGCTGCGGCGGATCTTGAGCTTGAGCTTGACGGACAGCGCGTTCACCACCGACACGCCCACGCCGTGCAGGCCGCCGGAGACCTTGTAGGAGTTCTGGTCGAACTTACCGCCGGCATGGAGCTGGGTCATGATGACCTCGGCCGCCGACACGCCCTCTTCCTTGTGGATGTCGGTCGGAATGCCGCGGCCATTGTCCGTCACGGTGACGGAACCGTCCGCATTGAGGGTGACCGTCACGATATCCGCGTGTCCCGCCAGCGCCTCGTCGATCGCGTTGTCGACGACCTCGTAGACCATGTGGTGCAGCCCCGAGCCGTCATCGGTGTCACCGATATACATGCCGGGGCGCTTGCGCACCGCATCGAGTCCCTTCAGAACCTTGATCGAATCTGCGCCATACTCGGCCGGGCCGTTTTCGGTCTCGGGTGTGTCAGTCATACAAACGTCTTTCCAGAGGTTTCGCGAAACGCGGGAGGCGCGGCGAATCACCGCTTTCCAAGTCCCTGAATATAGGGATTTTGAATGCAAGTTCCAAATCTGAGAGCGCCGAAAACCGGCAGAATTCAGGGTATCTTCAGGGTTTTACCCGGGAATTGCACGCTTTTTCGAGAATACCCGCCAGACGGCGGACAGTCGCGGGCGGCAGATCGCGGATCTCGGCAGAAAGCCGGTTGGCAAAGGCGGTGTATTCGGGCGGAAGACCCGATGTATCCACCACCACACGGGGGTCGGAAATCTGCGCAATGCGGAACAGTTCTTCCGCCTCATCCCAGATGACGTTGAAGTAGCCGGCGACGCGCTGGAGGAAATCGAAGCTCGGCGTGCCGCGCTTGCCGTGTTCCAGCGCCGAAAGGTAGGCGGGGCTCACGCCGAGTGCTGCCGCCATTTCCTTTTGCGAGACGCCCTTGCGGTCGCGCAGGTGCCGCACGGCCTTGCCGAAGGGCGTGGTCATCGCTTCTCTCCCGGCTGGCGGGCGAGCCGGACATAGAGCGCGCCATCGCCGCCATGGTTGCGGGCGGCGGGCTCATAGGACGAGATGAGCGGCCGGAATTCCGGCAGGGAGAACCAGAGCGGCACCGCCCGCTTCAGCGCGCCGTCGCTGCCCAGCGACGTGCCCTTGCCGGTGATGACGAGCACATGGCGCATCCCGCGCTCATGCGCCCGGATGAGGAAGCCGAGCAGAAAGCCATGCGCCTCGCTCTGGACCATGCCATGCAGGTCGATGCGCGCCTCCAGCGCCAGGCGGCCCTTGGCGATCTTGCGCTTGACGGGAAGCTCCAGCGGATGGTGCCTCGTCTCCTTGCCGCGGCCGATGCTGAGCGCGATACCTTCGGCGGCAGGCTTCTCGGCTTTCGCCTTTTTCGGTTTGGAGACCGGATTCTCTTCGACCGTCTCGATGAAGGCAGCCTCGAATTCGCTCAACGCATCGAGCTTGCCCGGCATGGCGCGCGTGCTGCGCGCCACCTTGCCCCACAGGATGCGATCCTCGCTGGAAAGGTTCTTATCCTTCGGCATGCAGGTAGCGCTCCGCTGCCGCCCGGGGGAGGAGAATATGAAAGGTCGCGGCGTTGCGCACATGGCCCGCCAGCGCACCCGCCGCATCGCCCGATCCCGTAAAGATATCACCGCGCGCCGCCCCGACGATCGCCGTGCCGGTATCCAGCGCCAGCATCAGCCGCCGGAACGGCTTGCCGCCGTCCATATGGGTGAGGCTGTCGCTCGAGATGAAGAAGGGCAGGCCGAAGGTATGAATCATCCGGTCGACCGCAAGCGAGCGGCCAGCGACCAGCGGCACCTTGGCCGCGGCGATCGGCCCGAGTTCAACATCGTCGACTGCGGCCTCCTTGAAGAAGATGAAGGAGCGATTGTGCCATAAAACCGCATCGACCTGATCTTCGTTGCGGGCGAGCCAGTCACGGATCGAGGCCATCGAGACAGTTGCCGCATCGATCTCGCCGCGATCGATAAGCAGCTTGCCGATCGGTGAAAAGGGATGGCCCGACTTACCGGCATAGGTGATGCGCTTGAGCGTTCCATCGAGATAGACGAGCCGCGCTGCGCCCTGCACATGCGCGAAGAACACATCGACCCTGGAGCGGGCATAGGCGATTTCCAAGCCGCGTCCCGAAAGAAAACCGCGTTCGATCTCGCCACGATCCGGATGCTCGACGATCCCGTCCTCGGTCCGAAGGCCGAAGGCATAGCCGGCCGGAAATCCCGCGGGACAATTGTCGTCATCGATATCGACCAGATCGTCCGGCCGACGATAGAACGGATAGCGATACTCCGCGTCCGGCGCGGCGCGCACGGCCACTTCCGGCTCATAAAAAGCGGTGACGAAGCCGGGCGTGCCATCCACCTTCTCGATGAGGAAGGGAACGGTGTGTGCCTCGAAAAAGGCCCGCACGTCGGCGGGCCCCTGCGGGTCTTCAGCGGCCGCCGCATCCAGCAAGGACAAAAGCTCGCCGGCGGTTATGCCGAGCGAGCCTGTCTTGTAGGGCTTGATGTCGCGGATATGGTCGCGACAGCGGCGCATGGCCGCCATCAGCGGTGTCGGATCGTCCTCGCCCCAGCCGGGAATCGCGGAAAACCGGGCCGGAACCAGACGGTAGTCCATGACGCGTGCTCAGCCTTCCGATTCTGTGGCAATCAGTTTCCAGTTCGGATCGCGCGAGCGGGTATCGCGGGCGAAGGTCCAGAGGTCGTTGACCTCGGCCACCGTGTCCGCATCACCCTCGACCAGCTTGCCGTCCTTGTCATAGGTGGCGGAAATCAGCTGGCTGATGATGCGCAGCGTGATGTTGGCTTCGCTGTCCTTGACCTCGGCGCCGACGATATCGGCCTTCTCGATGCCGACAAACGAGGACCGAACGACCTCGCCCTTGCTCTCACGCTCGGAGATCGCAGCATCGAAGCCTTCATAGACCTCGCGGGAGAGAAGGTTCTTCAGCGTCTTGCGGTCGCCATCGGCGAAAGCGACGACAATCATCTCGTAGGCCATGCGCGCGCCATCGACGAATTTCTTCGGCTCGAAGGACGGGTCGGTCTTGGCGAGTGCCCGCAGCGGCTCGTTGAGCGGCGTGCCCGGTGCGGCATAGGCATCGATGGCGGCGTAGGGGTTTTCATCCTCGTCGAGATCCCGCCGCGGCAGGGTCACGACCTTGCCGCGATCGGCCGAATCTGCCGGCTCCACGCCTTCCCGCTTGCTATACGGATCGAACGGCGGGCGCTCGCTACCGGTGCGGCGGCCAAGCACACTGCGCAACTGGAGAAAGATCACCACCGCAGCCACGAGGAAGAAAATCGTTACAAAGTCGAATGAGCCCATTATCGATCCGCTGCCGGTTCCTGTTTTTAGTTATCTTCCCCATATAGTCCGCAACGGCGGATCATTCAAATGGCGATGACGTGAATGCGCGAGCCATTTGCGCGCGGTATCGGCTGGCGGAAATCTATGCGACACTGGAGACCATGTTGAGACTTCTCTTTGCATTCTTCTTTCTTCTCTTGCCGCTGGCGGAAATCGCCTGCTTCATTCTGGTCGGACGGCGCATCGGGCTGATGCCGACACTCGGGCTCGTCGTGCTCTCCGCGGTGGTCGGAATCCTGCTGATGCGTATCCAGGGGTTCGGTGTGCTCACCCGCATTCGCCAGTCCGGCCAGCAGGGCCGCGCGCCCGGCAAGGAACTGCTTGATGCCGCGATGATCCTGATTGCCGGCATCCTCTTCATCATTCCCGGCTTTCTCACCGATATCGTCGGGCTGGCGCTGTTTCTTCCGCCCGTGCGGACCTTTCTATGGAACAGACTGATGCGCAACATGGTTGTCGTGGATATCGGCAATATGCAGGGCGGCGCACGGCCGCAAACCGAGCCGGACCGCACCATTGACCTCGATCAGGGCGACTTCCATCGCGACGGCCGGCCCTGAGCCGAGGGTTGTAAGGCCATGGCCGAAATGCTAGATGGCCTGACTTTCCAGAGTCCCCGAGGATATTTCCATGACTGACGCAGCCACCCAGAACGACGCCGCGAACCCCTCGCTCAACATCCTTGCGCAGTATGTGAAGGACTTCTCCTTCGAAAATCCGGGTGCCCCGCGCTCGCTCCAGGCCCGTGACAAGGCCCCTGCGATCAACATCAGCGTCAATGTCAACGCCAACCCGCTGGCCGAATCCGATTTCGACGTCGTGCTTTCGCTGAATGCAGAAGCAAAGGAGGGCGACAAGGTGCTCTTCAACGCCGAACTGTCCTATGGCGGCGTGTTCCGCATCACGGGCTTCCCGCAGGAGCACATGCTGCCGGTTCTCTTCATCGAGTGCCCGCGCCTGCTGTTCCCGTTCGCCCGCCAGATCATCTCCGACGCCACCCGCAACGGCGGCTTCCCGCCCCTGATGATCGACCCGATCGATTTCGCGCAGATGTTTGCCCAGCGCATGGCCGAAGAACAGGTCAAGGCAAAGGTCCAGCCGAACTAATCCGGCCAGACCATACAGACACAAACGCCCGGTCACGATGTGGCCGGGCGTTTTCTTTTATCTGTCGTGAGCCGGATTCAATCGCCGTATTTCGCCCAGATGGCCTTGTCGCCCATCTTCTGCACCATGGCGGCATGGGCGGCGCGTTCTTCATCCGAAAGGCGGGGGGCAAGCGGGTTGGGCCGCACGCCGAGCGGCTGGATGATGTCATCGTCCGCTTCGACCAGGGTCTTTCGGCCGTTCTCTGCGCTACCGAGACCGAGCGCGGCCTGCCGGCCCCCGATCATCTCGATATAGACTTCGGCGAGAAGCTCGGAGTCTAGAAGCGCGCCGTGCTTCGTGCGGTGCGAATTGTCGATGCCGTAGCGTCGGCAAAGCGCATCCAGCGAGTTCGGGCCCATCGGATGCTTGCGGCGAGCGAGCGCCAGCGTATCCGTCACATATTCCATGGAGATGGGCGGCATGCCGAGCCGTTCGAACTCGGCGTTGATGAAGCCCATGTCGAAATTGGCATTGTGCGCCACCCAGCGAGCGCCGGCGAAGAACGTGGTGATCTCTTCCGCCACCTCGGCGAACGGCTTCTTGTCTTTCAGAAACTCGTCGGTGATGCCGTGCACGGCAAGCGCATCGGGATGAACCTTGCGGTCGCCCGGATTGATGAAGATGTGAAGCGTGCGGCCGGTCGGGAAATGGTTCTCCAGTTCCACGCCGCCGATTTCGATGATGCGGTCGAGCTTGTTGTCGAGGCCGGTGGTTTCCGTATCGAAGATGATCTCGCGCATCCGTCCCGTCGTCCTTTCAAAGTCTTGGCCGTGCCATCCGGCACGCAGGCGGTTTCACATCTAGGATGTGATTTCCGCAATCACCTCTTCCACCTGTTTGTGTGCCGCTTCAAGCCCCCGGCCCGTATCGATAATGAAATCGGCCCGCCGGCGCTTCTCTGAATCAGGCATCTGGCGCGACAGAATGAGCTGGAATTTTTCCTCGGTCATGCCCGGGCGGGCAAGGACACGTGCGCGCTGCGTCTGCGGATCGCAGGTTACGACGACAACCTTGTCCACCCGCGCTTCGCCACCGGTTTCATAAAGCAGCGGGATATCGAGTACCGCAAGGGCTGATCCCTTCGCCCGCTCGGTGGCCAGAAATGCCGTCTCGCGTGCCCGCACAAGCGGATGAATGATCGCCTCCAGATCGCGAAACCCTTCCGGCGCCCCGGCAAGAATGGCCGACAGCGCCTTGCGGTCTATTACACTATTCTTCAGTGCACCGGGAAAACGCGCCGCCACCGGCTGCACGGCCTCCCCCATATAAAGGTCGTGCACGGTCGCGTCCGCGTCATGCACGGGAACGCCCAGTTCGCGGAACATCGCAGCCGTCGTCGACTTTCCCGTACCGATCGATCCGGTCAGCCCCAGAACGATCATCAGTGCGCGTCCATATCGGCGAGCACGATATCGCGCAGCGTCTCGTCCACCTCAGGACGCACGCCGAACCACTTTTCGAAACCCGGGACTGCCTGGTGCAACAGCATGCCGAGCCCGTCGACGGTCGCAAAACCCTGCTGCTGCGCCTGCCGCAGGATCGGCGTTACAAGCGGCACATAGACGATATCCGTCACCACCGCGCCGGCCGCCAGCGGCGAGAAATCGAAATCCGGCGCCGGCTCTCCTTCCATTCCAAGCGACGTGGTGTTGATGAAAAGCCCTGCCTCGCGCAAGACCTCGCTCAGCGCTTCCATGGCATGCGCATGAACCCGCGGCCCGAACCGGTCGGCCAGTTCGCGCGCGCGCGGCACGGTGCGGTTCAGCACATGGATCTCCCCCACACCGCGATCGCGCACCGCCTGGATGATCGCCCGGCTGGCACCGCCGGCACCCAGAACCACGGCGCGGTCCGTCCTGTCCCAACCCGGCGCCAGCGCATCAAGATTGGCGAGGAAACCGTAGCCATCCGTATTGGTGGCGTGCAGCTGGCCATCGTCGAGCCACAGCGTATTGGCCGCGCCGAGCTCCTCGCTCAGCGCAGCCGGCCTGTCGGCCAGCTGGAAGGCCAGCTCCTTGTGCGGGATGGTGACATTCCCCCCTATGAAGCCGGATTCACCGCTCTTCAGCTTCGATATAAAGCCGGCGAACTCATTAGGCTCGACTTCCTGGCGCGTATAGTTTCCCGCAAGACCAAGCTTTTCCAGCCAGTGACGGTGGATCAGAGGCGATCGCGAGTGTTTGACCGGATAGCCCGTGACGAAGGCGCGGCGGGGAAATGTTTCACGTGAATCATGCATCGATGGCATCCAGATCGCGAAGTTTAGCCAGCAACGGAAGCAACGGCAGGCCGAGGATCGTAAAGTAATCGCCCTCTATGCGCTCGAAGAGCTGCACACCCTCGCCTTCCAGCTGATAAGCGCCGACACTGGCCAGAACACGGGTTCCGACGCGGGCGAGATGGCGGTCGATGAAATCGGACGACAGCGGCCGCATCGTCAGGTGCGCGACGGAAACATGGCGCCACAGCACTGTCCTATCCCGCACGAGGGCAATGCCGCAGTTGAGCGAATGGGTACGGCCGGACATGGCGGAAAGATGCGACTTCGCTTCCCCCATGTCGGCAGGCTTGTGAAACACGCGACCTTCCAGCGAAAGGGTCTGGTCCGAGCCGATGACCAGCGCACCGGGATTGCGGCCGGACACGTCGCACGCCTTTTCAATGGCAAGCGCCTCCGCGATCGCCTGCGGCGTCGGATTGCTTGCAGCAAGCGCTGCTTCTGCGGCGCGCTCATCGATGGTCGCAGCCTCGGCCGTGAAGGCAAGGCCGGCATTCTCCATCAGCATGCGGCGAAAGGGACTTTGCGAAGCAAGGATGAGGGGCGGCGTCATGACAATCTCCCGTTACTCTTCCGCGTTACCGAAGCTTGGGGCGAAGAGCAACGATGGCAGCGGCCGTTTCCTCGATCGAGCGGCGGGTGACGTCGATGATCGGCCAGTTATTTCGCGCGCAGATCGCTCGCGCATATTTCAGCTCCTCGGAAATCTGCGCGCGGTCGATATAGTCGTCACCGCGAAAATCCTGGGTCTGGCCGAGAACCCGGTTCTGCCGCACCTGGGCGATCCGGTCGGTGGTGGCAATGAGACCGACGATCAGCGGGCGTTTCGCCTCCGACAGGCGTTCGGGCAGGGGCACGCCGAGCACGATCGGTACATTCGCCGTCTTGATGCCCCTGTTGGCCAGATAGATGCTGGTCGGCGTCTTCGACGTTCGGCTGATGCCGATGAGGATGACATCAGCCTCCTCCAGATCGAGCGGCAACTGTCCGTCGTCATGGTCCATCGTGAAGTTCAGCGCATCGATCCGTGCGAAATAATCCGCATTCATCACATGCTGCGCCCCGACGCGACGGCGCGACGGCGCGCCGAGATACGACTGAAAGAGATCGATCACCGGTTCCAGCACGGAAACGCACGGCACGCCCATCTCCCGGCAGCGTTGGTCGATAATCTCGGAAAGCTCGCGGTCGACGACGGTGTAGAGCACGATGCCGGGCGCGCCATCGATGGCCTCGAGCACCGGCATGAGCTGCTTGCGATTGCGAATCAGCGGATAGACATGCTCCAGCGCCTGGGACGACTGGAATTGCGCCGCCGCCGCCCGGCCGGCAGCAATCAGCGTTTCACCCGTCGAGTCCGAAATCAGGTGCAAATGAAAGTAGTTCTTGCTGCTGTCCACATTATCCTCCGCCCCCTGTTGATGACGCGGGACAAAACGGAGCTAAGAACGGCAGGCGGACGGAGGCAAGGGGATAAGTGCCGACTTTTCCACAATTGGCGGTCGGCGGGAGACAGATCGAGGCAGCATGTGGATAAGACTCATGGCCATGGCATAGTGTCGCGATTTCCCACAGCCTATCCACAGGCAGCCGTTTTTCGGGGCACGAGCAATCCTTTTGATTCCAAAGAACGAATCCGCTTTTCCCGGTTTTCCCGTCACATTTCGCGCCATTGCTTCGGGTTTTCGGAATGGCAACGGAAGAGGCTGGCTTTGTGTGGACGGGATTTAATCCTTGATAGTCACCGACTCTAAGAAATAGAAACCTCTTCAAAGAGATTATTTCTTTATTGGGAGAACCCCTCAGGTGTCTGCGAAAAACCGGAAGATCGTCGAAGTCCTGAATGGGAAGACGATCTCCCCCCCTCCCCTGTGGCTCATGCGTCAGGCCGGCCGTTATCTGCCGGAATACCGTGCAACGCGCGCTGCGGCAGGAAGTTTCCTCGATCTCTGTTATTCGCCGGAGCTGGCGACGGAAGTTACGCTCCAACCGATCCGTCGTTACGGTTTTGACGCAGCGATCCTGTTTTCCGATATTCTCGTCATTCCCGATGCGCTCGATCGGAATGTTCGCTTCGAGGAAGGCCATGGACCCCGTCTCGATCCGATCGATCCCGACGGCATCTTCGCCCTGAAGCAGGACGGCGTGCAGCAGCACCTGACGCCCGTCATCGAAGCGGTGAGCCGCATCCGGCAGGCCCTTCCCGCAGAAACCGCCCTGCTTGGCTTCTGCGGCGCGCCCTGGACGGTTGCGACCTACATGATCGCCGGACACGGGACGCCGGACCAGGCGCCGGCGCGGCTGTTTGCCTATCGCGAGCCGAAGGCCTTCGCACATCTGCTCGATCTGCTTGCCGATCTCTCGGCCGATTATCTGGTGGCGCAGATCGACGCCGGTGCCGATGCCGTTCAGATCTTCGATTCCTGGGCGGGAGTTCTCGGCGAAAAGGAATTTGCCGACTATGCCATCCGGCCTGTGCGGCGTATCATCCAGTCGGTCAGGGCGCGGCGGCCGCAGGCCAAGATCATCGCCTTTGCCAAGGGAGCGGGCCTGCTCCTGAAAACGTATCGGCAACAGACGCTGGCGGATGCAATCGGTCTCGACTGGTCCGTGCCGCTGTCCTTTGCGGCAGAATTGCAGAAGGACGGGCCGGTACAGGGCAACCTCGATCCGATGCGGGTCGTGGCGGGTGGAAATGCGCTCGACGAAGGCATCGATGCCATTCTCCAGGCGCTCGGCAACGGCCCCCTGATCTTCAATCTCGGTCATGGCATCACGCCGCAGGCCGACCCGGAAAACGTGACGCGGCTGGTGGCGCGGGTACGGGGAGAAGCGCAGTGACCGAGAGGCAGACAAGCGAAGGTGCCGGACGCCGCGCACGGCTTCGTGCCGCAGCGGCCCTGGCAGTCTTCGCCGTCGTGGCCGGTCTGCTCGTGCTTTTTCCGCCCGACGATCTCTATCTCTGGATCAAGGCGCTGCACATCGTGGCGGTAATCTCCTGGATGGCGGGTCTGCTCTACCTGCCGCGTCTGTTCGTCTATCACACCGATGCGCCCGTTGGTTCCGCGCAGTCGGAAACCTTCAAGGTGATGGAAAAACGGCTGTTCGTCACGATCATGCGGCCAGCCATGGCGCTTTCGTGGCTGCTTGGCCTCTATCTCGCGTGGTCGGTCTACGGTTTCCAGGGCGGCTGGCTGCATGCCAAGCTCGCTTTCGTGGTAATTTTAAGCGGCGTGCACGAATTTTACGGCCGTGCCGTCCAGGCCTTCGCCGAGGACAGGAACCGCAGGACCGGCCGTCAGTGGCGTCTCTGGAACGAGGCGCCGGCGCTGCTGATGGTCCTCATCGTGATCATGGTCGTCGTCAAACCTTTGTGAGCGGCCGCGACAAATCGGACGAAATTCCAAAGCCCCCTTGCGAGCACGCGCCGGAACCGCTATTTTCCGCGCATCTCATCTTTCGTGGCATGTGTATTCGTTCAGTGAACTGCATTCTTCCCCTCGCAGTTCGTCCTTGACCCGCACGCCTTTTTCCATCCCGATGACCCGCAGCATGGACCATTCATGGCCGAAATGAAGCTACAAGACCTCAAGAACAAGACTCCGACCGACCTCCTTGCCTTTGCCGAATCGCTCGAGGTCGAGAACGCGAGCACGATGCGCAAGCAGGAACTGATGTTTGCCATCCTCAAGATGCTGGCGTCTCAGGATGTGGAAATCATCGGCGAAGGCGTCGTCGAAGTGCTGCAGGACGGTTTCGGCTTCCTTCGGTCGGCCAATGCGAATTACCTGCCAGGCCCTGACGATATCTACATCTCGCCCTCCCAGATCCGCCGTTTCTCGCTGAAGACAGGCGACACGGTCGAGGGACCGATCCGCGGACCCAAGGAAGGCGAGCGCTATTTCGCGCTGCTCAAGGTCAACACGATCAATTTCGACGACCCGGAAAAGATCCGTCACAAGGTCCATTTCGACAACCTGACGCCGCTCTATCCGAACGAGCGCTTCAAGATGGAACTGGACATTCCCACGTCCAAGGACCTTTCGCCCCGCGTCATCGACCTCGTAGCGCCGCTCGGCAAGGGCCAGCGCGGCCTGATCGTGGCCCCGCCGCGCACGGGTAAGACCGTTCTGCTTCAGAACATCGCCCATTCGATCACCGCCAACCATCCGGAATGTTATCTCATCGTTCTTCTGATCGACGAGCGTCCCGAAGAAGTGACGGACATGCAGCGCTCGGTGAAGGGTGAAGTGGTTTCCTCCACATTCGATGAACCCGCGACGCGTCACGTGCAGGTCGCCGAAATGGTCATCGAGAAGGCGAAGCGTCTCGTCGAGCACGGCCGTGACGTCGTGATCCTGCTCGATTCGATCACCCGCCTCGGCCGCGCGTACAACACTGTCGTTCCGTCGTCCGGCAAGGTCCTGACGGGTGGTGTGGATGCCAACGCCCTGCAGCGTCCGAAGCGCTTCTTCGGCGCTGCGCGCAATATCGAGGAAGGTGGCTCGCTGACGATCATCGCCACGGCCCTTATCGATACCGGCAGCCGCATGGACGAAGTTATCTTCGAAGAGTTCAAGGGTACCGGCAACTCGGAAATCGTGCTCGATCGCAAGGTGGCCGACAAGCGCATCTTCCCGGCCATGGACATCCTCAAGTCCGGTACCCGCAAGGAAGACCTGCTGGTTCCACGCCAGGATCTCCAAAAGATCTTTGTTCTGCGCCGCATCCTTGCGCCGATGGGAACCACCGATGCCATCGAGTTCCTGATCGACAAGCTGAAGCAGACGAAGAACAATGGCGACTTCTTCGACTCGATGAACACCTGATCCTTTCCCAGGTGACTGTTTCCAATGGTCCCGCCCGATGGTGGGACCATTTTTATTTGAGAGCCATATCGATTCTCGACCGAAACGAATTCTGTCGATTCGTATCCGGAATAGTCTAAATGAGCACTGGAACCATTTTTGCCCTATCAAGCGGAGGTTTGCCTTCAGGCGTTGCGGTGATCCGTATCAGTGGGCCGGAATGCCGTGCCGCGGTGATGCAGCTCTGTGGCGCTGTACCAGCTGCTCGTCACGCGTCATTGCGATCGATTCGAAACCGCAACGGTGAAGCAATCGACCAAGGTCTTGTGCTGTTCTTCCCGGCGCCAAGATCCTTTACTGGCGAGGACTGCGCAGAACTGCAAATTCACGGTGGGCGTGCGACCGTTGCCGCCGTGCTCGGTGAACTGGGCTCCATAGGCGACTTACGCATGGCCGAGGCCGGCGAGTTCTCCCGTAGGGCCTTTCTCAATGGGCGCATGGATCTGGTCGAGGTGGAAGGCCTGGCTGATCTTATAGCTGCGGAAACCGAGATGCAGCGCCGGCTGGCGGCCGAACAAGCTTCTGGCGGCCTATCCCGCTTGTACGATTCGTGGGCGAAACGATTGACCTATGCACGCGCCATGATCGAGGCGGAGCTCGATTTTGCGGACGAAGAGGACGTTCCCGGTTCGGTTGCTGCGTCTATCTGGTCGGATATGCACATTCTGGCGCAAGACATTTTTAACCATATCGGCGGAGCGCGGGCTGGCGAAATTGTCCGCGACGGGCTGAAGGTAGTCATCGCCGGTCCTCCTAACGCTGGGAAATCCAGCCTTCTCAACTATTTGGCGCAGCGGGATGTAGCGATCGTGACGGATGTGCCCGGTACGACCCGCGACGTTTTGCACGTCGATCTCGATATTGGTGGTTACGTCGTCCGTCTCTATGACACGGCTGGTCTGCGGGAAACCGATGACGTGGTTGAACGGGAAGGGATTCGCCGGACCCATCTGTCGCTTGAACAAGCCGACCTGGTTCTTCTGCTGTCGGAGAATGACACAACGGACTGGATTGGACTGTTGGGGAACTTTACCGGTCCCATTCTCCGGGTCCGGACCAAAACCGACCTTTCCGATGAGACTTTGCCGAATAGCCCGGTCAATGTTATGATCTCGACGAAATCTGGTGTTGGTATCGATCAACTCATCGACCGGATGAGCGAGCATCTACCTTCTCTTGACGTAGGCGGCTCGTTGGCGCTCCCGACCCGCGAGCGTCACCGGATTGGCCTTGAGACGTGCCGGCAGCACATTCAGGCGGCATTGGATAATGCGGCAGCGGGGCTGGATATCCAGGCGGAGCATCTCCGTCTGGCAGGTCACGCGCTTGGAAGGATCACAGGCCGGGTGGATGTCGAGAATTTGCTCGATGTCATTTTCTCGGAATTCTGCATCGGAAAATGATTCACGTGAAACAGTACAACGTGTGCGAGTCGCGACGGGCGTTTCACGTGAAACAGGTGGGCGCACTATGACTATAAAAGATACATATGATGTCATCGTCATCGGGGGTGGTCACGCGGGTATGGAAGCCGCCGCCGCCGCTGCCCGTTTTGGCGCTTCGACGGCTCTTGTCACCCACAAAGCGAGTACGATTGGTGTCATGTCCTGCAACCCTGCTATTGGTGGGCTTGGTAAGGGCCACCTTGTCAGGGAGGTTGATGCACTCGATGGGCTGATGGGACGTGTTGCAGACAAGGCCGGAATCCAGTTCCGCCTGTTGAACCGTCGGAAAGGCCCAGCTGTGCGAGGGCCCCGCACCCAAGCGGACCGAAAGCTCTATCGCGAGGCCATGCAGGATGAGGCACGCCTCATCGCGAATTTGGACATCATCGAAGGCGATGCCTTCGATCTTGTCATCGATCAGGGAAGCGTCGCCGGATTGACGCTTAAGGATGGCCGATCGCTTTTATGTCGAGCGGTTGTCGTGACGACCGGGACCTTTCTGCGCGGCCTCATTCATATCGGCAACGAAAAGATTCCTGCGGGCCGAGTGGGCGAATCCCCTTCTCTTGGGCTTTCAGCGACCTTCGAACGCCTTGGCCTGGCGTTGGGACGGCTGAAGACCGGGACACCGGCGCGACTGGATGGCCGCACCATTGACTGGGCTTCGATTGGCCGACAGGCGGCCGATGAGGATCCTGTGCCTTTCTCGTTCATGACGGACCGTATCACCACACGGCAGATCGAGTGCGGCGTCACGCGAACGACGCCAGCGACACATCGGATCATCGAAGAGAACATCGGCAAATCCGCCATGTATTCCGGACAGATCGAGGGCGTCGGTCCACGCTATTGCCCATCCATAGAGGACAAGATCGTCAAGTTCGGTGAGCGAGACGGGCATCAGATCTTCCTTGAGCCGGAAGGACTGGATGATCCCACGGTGTATCCCAATGGCATTTCGACCTCGCTGCCCGCAGACGTGCAGGCTGCTTTCATCCACACAATCCCCGGGCTGGAGGCAGTTACGATTTCGCAGCCTGGTTACGCCATCGAATATGATCATGTCGATCCGCGCGAACTTTCCCCGACACTTGAAGTGAAGCGGCAGGAGGGGCTTTTCCTTGCCGGGCAGATCAATGGGACCACGGGCTATGAGGAAGCCGCGGCGCAGGGACTCGTTGCCGGCCTGAACGCTGCGCGCCGCGCCGCCGGCCGAGAGGGCCACGTCTTCAGCCGGACGGACAGCTATATCGGCGTGATGATTGACGACCTGACATCACGCGGCGTTACCGAGCCCTACCGCATGTTCACCTCGCGCGCGGAATATCGCCTGTCGCTGCGCGCGGATAATGCGGATGTTCGCCTAACACCTTCGGGTATCGAGCTTGGTATTGTCGGCCGGGAGCGTGAGGTACGTTTTTCATCCTGGTCTGACGACATGCGGATAACGCGTGAGAAATTACACTCATTGAAGCTGTCTCCGAACCAAGCAGCATCCCATGGCATTCGTCTCAATCAGGACGGTGTCCGTCGGAGCGCCTATGAACTGCTGGCCTATCCCGACATCGACTATAAGCGTCTCGCAGCCGTATGGCCTGAAATTCTTGGAAATGTGCCCGGCCGAGTCTCCCAGGCGGTTGAGATCGAGGCAGCTTATGCGGTTTATATGAATCGGCAGGAAGCGGACATTTCGGAGGCCCGTCGGGAAGAACAGCGGCAGATTCCCCAGGATTTCGATTTCAATACGCTCCCGGGCCTCTCCATCGAACTGCGGCATAAATTGACCGTGGCGCGACCTGCCAATCTTGCGCAGGCAGCGCGCTTAGATGGCGTTACGCCCGCCGCCCTGACCCTTCTCCTGGCCTATCTCAAGCGTCTGGACAACGATTCGGCGCAAAGAACTGCAAAGATATGAGTGCACTTCCCCGACTTCTACGCGACCTCAATGTTTCACGTGAAACTGAAGAGCGACTGACGATCTTTGTCGCGCTGTTCCAGAAATGGGCGAAGACGATCAATCTCGTTGCGCCCTCCACCCTGTCCGAAGTCTGGAACCGGCATATCGTCGACAGTGCGCAGATCTACGCCCTTCGCCCGGGAGCGCACACCTGGGCCGATCTCGGGAGCGGAGGTGGATTTCCAGGGATTGTCACGGGAATCCTGTTGGCCGGGATCGGTGACGGATGGGTTCATCTGGTTGAAAGCAATAACAAGAAGGCGGCATTTCTGCGCACGGCGATCCTGGAAACCGGCGCTCGTGCGTCGGTTCACGCCATCCGAATCGAGGATGCGCCCGCTACTATAGAAGACTGCGACGCGATCTCGGCGCGGGCGCTGGCTGATCTCGATCTGCTATTGCAATTCGGTCTGCCGTGGGCTGAGCGAAAGCCAGACCTCACCTTTTTCCTGCACAAAGGGCGGGATTACCAACGCGAGATCGATAAAGCGCATGGTCGCTGGAGATTCGATCTGGTAAAACATGCCAGTGTGGTCGAGCCGGATTCTGTCGTGCTCGAAATTTCAAAGCTTTCGCGACAACCTCAGTGAGACTGGCAGCGTCCATGATAGGCGAGAAGAACCGGATCATCACCATTGCAAACCAGAAGGGTGGCGTCGGCAAGACGACGACGGCCATCAACCTGGCCACCGCCCTCGCCGCTATCGGCGAACGCGTCCTGATCGTCGACTTGGATCCGCAAGGCAATGCCAGCACGGGTCTTGGTATCGACCGACGCAATCGCGAGCTGTCGTCCTACGATCTTCTGGTCGGCAGCCATGGTGTGGCGGAAACAGCGCTGGCGACGGCCGTGCCGAACCTGTCGATCATTCCATCGACGATGGATCTGCTAGGCATCGAAATGGAGATCGCGCAGCAGAACGATCGCGTGTTTCGACTCAAGCGCGCGCTCGCATCAGCCGATGCGATGTCTTACTCTTACGTACTGGTCGACTGCCCGCCGTCCTTCAATTTGCTTACGATGAACGCGCTGGCGGCCGCGCATTCGGTTCTTGTGCCGCTGCAGTGCGAGTTCTTCGCGCTGGAAGGTTTGAGCCAGTTGCTGGAAACTGTCGATCAGGTGCGTCGCACCGTCAATCCGCGCCTGGATATCCAGGGTATCGTGCTGACCATGTTCGACTCGCGTAACAATCTGGCCCAACAGGTCGTCAACGACGTTCGCACACATCTCGGCGAGAAGGTGTATCATACGCTTATCCCCCGCAATGTGCGGGTGTCTGAAGCGCCATCTTATGGCAAACCGGCCATTTTGTACGATCTCAAATGTGCCGGAAGTCAGGCCTATCTTCAGCTGGCTTCCGAGGTCATTCAGCGTGAAAGGCAGCGCAAGGCGGCCTGACATTCGTATCTGTGAGTAGAATCGATGAATGAAGACAACTCAAAGAGGCGGCTTGGCCGCGGACTCGCCGCCCTGATCGGTGAGATGGACCAGATCCCGGCCGCCGAAATCGGCGCGGCACCTGCGGTCAACCCGGATCGGCTCGTCCCTATCGAGTTTGTCGGGCGCAATCCGCGCAATCCTCGGCGCTACTTCGATGAGTCGGAACTTCAGGATCTCGCGTCCTCGATCCGCCAACATGGTATCGTCCAGCCGGTCGTCGTGCGCACCACGTCGGACAACCGTTACGAAATCATAGCCGGTGAACGACGCTGGCGCGCGGCGCAGCTTGCGGGCCTGACCGATATTCCCGTCATCATCCGCGATGTCGATGACCGCACGGCGCTGGAAATCGCCATCGTGGAGAACGTGCAGCGATCCGATCTCAACCCGCTTGAAGAGGCGATGGGGTACGAGCTGCTGATCGCTGATCACGGTTATACACAGAACGATCTCGGTGAAATCATCGGCAAGAGCCGCAGCCATGTGGCAAACAGCCTTCGCTTGCTGAAGCTTCCCGACCCTGTCCGGGAGATGCTGGCGTCCGGCACGCTTTCCGCCGGTCATGCGCGCGCGCTCGTGCCGACTTCCGATCCCGTTGCACTGGCCCGTGCCATTGTCGCGAAGGGAATGTCGGTTCGCGATGCCGAGCGTCTGGCGCAGAACGACATCAAATCGCAGAACGATCCAAACCACGGCCAGGCGCCGCGTAAAGACGAAAAGGACGCCGATACGCTCGCGCTGGAGCGTACACTGTCGGACGTTCTGGGTCTTGACGTAACCGTCAACCACAAGGGCAGCGGCGGGCATTTGAAGATTTCCTACAAGACACTGGAACAGCTTGAGGAAATCTGCCGGCTTCTGGAGCGTCGGTAACTTTCTTAGCCGGATTCAGCGCCGCGCTGATTGCAGTACCGTCGCCAGCAAAGTCTGCATGGCAATGGTGTCTTCCAGCGCGGGCCGCTGGCGGCTTTGCAGGATCGCTGCCTGCAAACGCTGCGTTTCACGACGGATCGCGGGCGAAGCCCATGTCTTCAACGCGTTCTCCACGATGGGTTTGCGCCGGAAATGCAGATGGCGGCCGAGCGTTGCCATAGCCTGGGCGGCCGGTGCGCGCTTCTCGTCCATCTCCGCGCGCATCAACTCGAGCAGCTGAAACTGCCTGAGACAGCCCTGCAGCACGAGGAAGACCGGCGTCTTCGATGACACGATTTTCTGGATCGCATGTAGAAAGCCATCCTTGTCGCCCTTCAGAATGGCGTCGATCGCGTCATCCGTGGAGATGGCGCTGGCGTCTCCCACGATTTCCTCGACATCCTGCTCTTCGATGAGCTCACGACCACGGCAATAGAGCGCGAGTTTGCGCAATTCGTTGCGGGAAGCCAGCCGGTCGCCGCCGATTGTTTCGACGAGGCGTTGGCGCGCTGCGGGCGAGATGCGCAAGTCCTCTGCGGCAAGCTCCTGATCGATCAAAGATTGGAGCGCGCGTCCATCGTCGGCGTAACAGGGAATTGCAACGGCTTGGGATGTGGTTTCCACCGCCTTCCGCACGGCCGAACCCTTTTTCAGATCACCTGCCTCGATGACGAGCGTCGACGGGCCAGGGGGTTGGCTTGCAAGGATATCGATGGCGTCGGAGATGCCCTTCTCGCTTGCGGCATTCCGCACCCAGACCAGACGTTCACCGCCGAAAAGGCCGAGGGCGTTCATCTCGTCGATCAGGCGTCCTGGGTGGCTGCCGATTTCGCCTGCATCGAGTTTGACGACCGAAAAGGCGTCGTCGAGATCGACGCCGCTGGCCGCGGCGATTGCCGCCGCACGCTCGGAAACAAGGCCCCTGTCCGGGCCGTAGATCAGAAAAAGCCGCACGGGTAACGGCTTCCGTTTCAGGAAGGCATCGAATTCGTGCGACTTGACCTCTGCCATGACAGGCTCAGCGACGGCTCAGCGCGGTGGCGACGTCGGCGCGGATCAGCTCCGCGAGCTCACGGGCGGCGCGGTTTTCCGCGTCGCGAATGGCCCTGAGCTTGGCAAATTCCTGCTTCGGGAAATCCACGAGGGCAATCGAAGAGCGCTTTCCGGATGTGACCGTTTCGCCGGTATCGACCTTCACCAGGGTGAAGGTTCCCGAAACGGTCGTGCGGCCCGCGCGCATCGTGTCGGTCGCGGGATCGTTGAGCACGCCGCCTGTTCCGGCGCTGACGCTCAGGTCGAGCCGATAGGCGGCGTTCTGTGCCTCGCCTGCGCCACCGGCAAAGAGGAAGATCAGGTCGTTGCGAACCTGCTGCCCGACGCGGTTGTTGATCTCCGGGATCGACACGGATGCAAGCTTGCCTTCCATGCCGCTCGCTGTGGAATAGAGGGGACGCACCTGGCAGCCCGCGACGGCGGCCAGCAGCAGGATGCCGGCGAGGGTCTTTCCAAGTCGCGAGAAACCGGTTCCGTTAGACAACAACATTCACGATCCTCTGCGGTACGACGATGATTTTCTTCGGGCGCTGACCGGCAAGAGCAGCCTGAACGGCCTCTATGGCGAGAACGGCCGCCTCGACCGTACTCTGGTCTGCGTCGCGGCCGATTGTCAAATCTGCGCGCTTCTTGCCATTGATCTGTACGGGCAGTGTGATTTCGTTTTCGGCGACGAGGCGCTCTTCGTAGCTGGGCCATGGGCTCATGGCGATGAGGCCTTCGCCGCCGATCGCGCGCCAGCATTCCTCGGCAAGGTGCGGCGTCATCGGCGCGACGATGCGGATCAGGATATCGACCGCGTCACGCAGGGCGGAGATGAGATCGTCCGAGGCCTTGCCGGCAGCAGCAGCCGTCAACGGGGAAGCCAGGGCATTGACGAACTCGTAGATGCGGGCCACGGCCTTGTTGAAGGCGAGCTTGTCATAATCGCCCTGTACGGCCTTCAACGTGCGATGTGCGACCTGAGAGACGGCCAGCGCCTCTCCTTCCATGCCCGGGCGACCTTTCGCGGCTGTCAGGGCCGGAGCGGCTTCCGAGAGCAGGCGCCAGACGCGCTGAACGAAGCGGTGCGCACCTTCGACGCCGGCTTCCGACCAGATTACGTCACGGTCCGGCGGGGAATCGGACAGCATGAAGAAGCGGGCGGTATCGGCGCCGTACGAGGCGATGATGTCGTCCGGATCGACCACGTTCTTCTTGGACTTCGACATCTTCTCGATGGAGCCGATCGCGATTTCTTCGCCGGATTCAACGTGAACCGCGCGCCGCTTGCCGTCGATATCCTCGATGCGGATTTCGGCCGGGGTCACCCATTCGCGCTTGGCGCCGTCGCCGCGGCTATAGGTTTCATGCACGACCATGCCCTGCGTGAAGAGACCCTTGAAAGGCTCCTTGAGGTCCAGATGGCCGGTGGCCTGCATCGCACGGGTGAAGAAGCGCGAATAGAGCAGGTGCAGGATCGCATGCTCGATGCCGCCGATATACTGGTCGACCGGCAGCCAGGCATTGGCGGCAGCCGGATCGGTCGGGTTGTTTTCCCACGGCGCGGTGAAGCGGGCGAAGTACCAGGAAGAATCGACGAACGTATCCATCGTGTCCGTCTCGCGGCGTGCATTCTTGCCGCAATTCGGGCAGGCGACATGGCGCCAGGTCGGGTGGCGGTCGAGAGGGTTACCCGGCTTGTCGAAGGTCACATCGTCAGGCAGCTTCACCGGCAGGTCGGCCTTCGGCACGGGCACTACGCCGCAGTCGTCGCAATGGATGACCGGGATCGGGCAACCCCAATAGCGCTGGCGCGAAATGCCCCAGTCGCGCAGGCGGAAATTCACCTTGCGCTCGCCAACCGGGCGATTGCCGAGAGTGGCGGCGCTGAGGCGGTTGGCGACTTCGTCGAAGGCTTCCTTCGTGCCGAGACCATCGAGGAAGCGCGAATTGATCATGATGCCGTCGCCGACATAGGCTTCGTCACCAATGGTGAAGCTGGCGGCGTCCGCGTCCTTCGGCATGACCACCGGTACGACGGGCAGATCGTATTTGCGGGCGAAATCCAGGTCGCGCTGGTCGCCGGACGGGCAGCCGAAAATGGCGCCCGTGCCGTAGTCCATCAGCACGAAATTGGCGATGTAGACCGGCAGCTCCCATTCGGGGTCGAAGGGATGACGCACGCGAATGCCGGTGTCGATGCCCTTCTTCTCCGCCGTTTCGAGCGCGGCAAGCGACGTGCCGGCACGTCGGCACTCCTCGGCGAACTCTTCGATAGCCGGATTCTGCGCGGCGGCGGCCTTGGCCCAGGGATGGTCTGCGGCGATCGCGATGAAGGATGCACCGAAAAGCGTATCCGGGCGGGTCGTATAGACGGTGATTTCAGCAGAAAGTTGCTCTTCGGCGCTCAGCGCCGCGGCGGCGAGCTTGGCATCCTTGACCACTTCCCAGCGGACCAGCATGCCTTCCGAGCGGCCGATCCAGTTGCTCTGCATGAGGCGGACCTTCTCCGGCCACTGGTCGAGCGTCTCCAGCGAATCGAGCAGATCCTGGCTGAAATCGGTGATGCGGAAAAACCACTGCGTCAGCTCGCGCTGTTCGACGAGCGCGCCGGAACGCCAGCCGCGGCCGTCGATGACCTGCTCGTTGGCGAGAACGGTATGATCGACCGGATCCCAGTTCACCTTGGACTGCTTGCGGTAGACCAGACCCTTTTCCAGGAAATCCAGGAACAGGTGCTGCTGGCGCTGATAGTATTCGACGTCGCAGGTGGCGAATTCGCGGGACCAGTCCAGCGACAGGCCCATCGATTTCAGCTGGCCGCGCATCGTCGCGATGTTTTCGTAGGTCCAGCCCTTGGGGTGGACCTTGTTCTGCATGGCGGCGTTTTCGGCCGGCATGCCGAAGGCGTCCCAGCCCATCGGATGCAGCACGTTGTAGCCGCGCGCGCGCTTGTAGCGGGCAACCACATCGCCCATGGCGTAATTGCGCACATGGCCCATATGGATGCGGCCCGAGGGATAGGGGAACATCTCGAGGACGTAGTACTTCTCGCGCGGGTCGTCGTTGTCGGTCAGGAAGACGTTTTCATCGTTCCATTTTGCCTGCCAGCGGGGTTCGGCATCGCGCGGGTTGTAACGTTCGGTGGCCATGTCTTTGATGTTCCGGAAGTCTTTTGGGAGTCTTGGAGGGCGGTTCGCCCCTGCGAATATGGTGTCGAGACCTTCATCATGAAACCACCGAAGCGTCAAGTTTTCCGGGCTTGCGGCGCTTGGCAAGTCGTGCCGTTTTCGCTAGGTCCGGGGTCTGTATGCCCGTGCATGCCGCTTCCGCAGATTTGCCCATTGCGTCTGCGCGGCCTGCCTTCGCCGATGGAGAGTGATCATGGAACTTCAGGACCGTCTCGAAGACGTGCGCAGCCGCGTGCATAAGGCTGCGAGCGAGGCCGGCCGCAAGCCCGAGCAGGTTACGCTCGTTGCCGTGTCGAAGACCTTCGATGCCGAGGCGATCCGGCCGGCCATTGCTGCCGGACAGCGTGTGTTCGGCGAAAACCGCGTGCAGGAAGCGCAGGGCAAGTGGCCGGAATTGCGCGCGCAGACCGCCGGCATCGAGCTGCACCTGATCGGCCCCTTGCAATCGAACAAGGCCGCGGATGCCGTTGCCCTGTTCGACGTGATCGAGACGGTCGACCGGGAGAAGATCGCGCGCAGCATCGCCAACGAGATGAAGCGGCAGGGACGGGCGTTGCGGCTCTATGTGCAGGTCAATACGGGGCTCGAGCCCCAGAAGGCCGGCATCGCGCCTGATGATACCCTTTCCTTCGTGACCTTCTGCCGAGAAGAACTGGGCCTGACCATCGAGGGCCTTATGTGCATTCCGCCGGCGGATGAAAATCCCGGCCCGCATTTTGCGCTTCTCGCCAAGCTCGCCGCCCGTTGCAGCCTCGACCGGCTGTCGATGGGCATGTCGGGCGACTACGAGGTCGCTATCGGTTTCGGCGCGACCAGTGTGCGCGTCGGTTCGGCGATCTTCGGCACACGCTGAGACACGCCGCGTTCTGACAAACCGCAAGGTCCGGCCATCCATCTCAGGCTTTGGTCTGGCTTTGCGGCGGTGCCGCCCTCCCCTATTCTTCCTGTCGGAGGACCCGGCCATGGCCGGGCATGTGGAGGAGTCGATGCAAAAGACCTATGCCGAGATCTATCGTGCGTGGAAGGACGATCACAAGCGCCACTGGGCCGACGCCGCGCAGGCGATAGACTGGTTCACACCACCGGATGAGATTTTCGACGACCGGCAGGGTGTCTATGGCCGCTGGTTTCCCGATGCGAGCGGCAATACCTGCCACAATTGCGTGGATCGCCATGTCGCGGCTGGCCGCGGCGACCAGGCGGCGCTGATCTATGACAGCCCGGTGACCGGCCGAAAGGTGATCTACAGCTATAACGACCTGCTTTCGAATGTCAGCGCAATGGCGGCCGTTCTTGTCGATCACGGCGTGGAAAAGGGCGATCGCGTCATTCTCTACATGCCGATGATCCCGGAGGCGGTGTTCGCCATGCTGGCCTGCGCGCGGATCGGCGCCATCCATTCGGTGGTCTTCGGCGGCTTTGCGGCGAGCGAGCTTGCAACGCGCATCGACGATTCGTCGGCCAAGGTGGTCGTCTCCGCAAGCTGCGGCATCGAGCCGAACCGGGTGGTGGCGTACAAACCGCTGCTGGATACTGCCGTCAGGCTGGCCAAGCACAAGCCCGCGCGATGCCTTGTCCTGCAACGGCCGGAACTTATTGCTGACCTCGATCCCGCGCGCGATGTCGATCTTGGTTCGGCGCTGGCGGCGGCAAGCGGTCGGACGGTGCCTTGCGCGGATCTAGCCGCGACCGATCCGCTCTATATTCTCTACACGTCGGGCACGACTGGCCAGCCGAAGGGCGTCATCCGCGACAATGGCGGCCACATGGTGGCGCTCGCCTGGACGATGCGGGCGCTTTACGGCGTCGAACCTGGCGAGGTCTATTGGGCGGCTTCGGATATCGGCTGGGTCGTCGGCCATTCCTATATCGTCTATGCGCCACTGCTGAACGGCAGCACGACGGTGCTCTACGAGGGAAAGCCGGTCGGTACGCCGGATGCCGGCGCCTTCTGGCGCGTGGTCGAAGAGTACAAGGTCTCGGTGCTGTTCACCGCGCCCACCGCCTTTCGCGCCATCCGCAAGGAAGACCCCGACGGCGTTCTCGTCAAACGGTACGACCTCTCCAGCCTGCGGGCGCTGTTTCTGGCGGGCGAGCGGGCCGATCCCGATACGGTGCGTTGGGCCGAGACCGTGCTTGGCGTGCCCGTCATCGATCACTGGTGGCAGACGGAAACGGGTTGGGCCATCGTCGGAAATCCGCTCGGGCTCGACCGGTTGCCCGTGAAACATGGCTCGCCCACCGTGCCGATGCCGGGCTACGAGCTGCATGTCCTCGACGACGCCGGCCACGAGGTGGCGGCAGGCACGCTTGGCAATATCGCCATCAAACTGCCCCTGCCCCCCGGCTGTCTCCCGACCTTCTGGAATGCGGATACGCGGTTTCGCGATGCCTGCCTTTCGGAATTTCCCGGTTACTACAAGACGGCGGATGCCGGCTATGTCGATGAGGACGGCTACGTCTTCATCATGTCGCGCACCGACGACATCATCAATGTCGCCGGCCATCGCCTTTCCACGGGGGCGATGGAGGAGATCTGCGCCAGCCATCGCGACGTTGCCGAGTGTGCGGTCATCGGCGTGGCCGACGCCGTGAAGGGACAGATCCCCGCCGGCTTCCTTGTTTTGAAGAGCGGTGTTTCACGTGAATCATCGGATGTGGAGCAGGAGGTCGTTGCCATGGTGCGTGAACAGATCGGCCCGGTTGCCGCCTTCAAGACGGCGATCTGCGTGAAGCGGCTGCCCAAAACCCGTTCGGGCAAGATCCTGCGCGGCACCATGCAGAAGATCGCAGACGGGCAGGACTGGAAGATGCCCGCGACCATCGATGATCCGGCCATCCTGGACGAAATCGCCGAGGCTTTGTCGGGGCGCAGGATCTGCTGAGACATAACCCGGCTGGAGGCCGGAGGCGGTCTTCAAGCGCCGCATCCAGAGACAAAAAAACCGGCCGCTTGTGGCGACCGGTTCTATCACTCCGACATGACGGAATGCTCAGAACTTGTCGTCTTCGTCCTCGTCCGGCGTAGACGACTTCAGCGATTTGAGCTTGGCAAAGACGGCATCGGCGTTGATTTCCTGCTCGTCCTCGCGATCAGTGCTGTAGGGAAGCTTTTCCGTTTCCTGAGCCGATTCGAGGGTGGCGCCGAGTTCGGCAGCGGTCGGCAGCGGCCGGCCCTTGGAGGCGCGCTCGACTTCAAGGTCGAGATCGATCTGCGAGCAAAGGCCCAGCGTGACCGGATCCATCGGCGCCAGGTTGGCCGAGTTCCAGTGAGTGCGGTCGCGGATCTGCTCGATCGTCGACTTGGTGGTGCCGACGAGACGCGAGATCTGGGCGTCCTTCAATTCCGGATGGTTGCGAACCAGCCAGAGGATGGCGTTGGGACGATCCTGACGCTTGGAAACCGGCGTGTAACGCGGGCCTTTGCGCTTGGATTCGGGAACGCGCACCTTCGGGTCGGAAAGTTTCAGCTTGTGGGCGGGATTGGCCTCTGCGCGGGCGATTTCGTCGCGCGAGAGCTGGCCGGTCGCGATCGGGTCGAGACCCTTGATGCCCTGGGCCGATTCGCCGTCGGCGATGGCCTTCACTTCGAGCGGGTGCAGTTTGCAGAATGTCGCGATCTGTTCGAAAGACAGCGCCGTGTTGTCGACCAACCAGACCGCGGTTGCTTTTGGCATGAGGAGCTGCTGAGCCATGCATATAGTCCTTCTGTCCGTCCGCGCCGGGGTCGCGGGCCGTGGGTCGTAAACCACAATGTTCCGGGAATTCGGCCCTCTATAACCTCACTGTCTCAGAAATGCAATTCTTCAAGCACAAATGACCTTTTGTCTAATTGCCGGAAGGATTTGACCTGATATGTATGTTGCCGGAATTGCCGGGGCCGGAGGAAAAGCGGTGTCCCGCGCATGCGCAGTGAGGAGGAATCCATGTCCGCAAAGACCTATCCGGTCCTGAAATCCGCGAAAAGCCGCACGCTGATCGATAATGACACCTACCAGAAATGGTATCGCGAAAGCATCGAGAACCCGGAGCGTTTCTGGGACAAGCACGGCATGCGGATCGACTGGTTCAAGCCCTATACGAAGGTCAAGAACACCTCGTTTACCGGCAAGGTCTCGATCAAGTGGTTCGAGGACGGCATCACCAACGTCTCCTACAACTGTATCGACCGCCACCTGAAGGCGCATGGCGACGACATCGCCATCATCTGGGAAGGCGACAATCCGTATATCGACAAGAAGATCACCTATAACGAGCTTCACGAGCACGTCTGCCGCATGGCGAACGTGATGAAGAAGCATGGCGTGAAGAAGGGCGATCGCGTCACCATCTACATGCCGATGATTCCGGAAGCGGCCTATGCGATGCTGGCCTGCGCGCGCATCGGTGCCATTCATTCGGTGGTCTTCGGCGGCTTCTCGCCGGACGCCCTGGCCGGCCGCATCGTCGACTGCGAATCGACCTTAGTCGTGACCTGCGACGAGGGCGTGCGCGGCGGCAAGCCGATTCCGCTCAAGGAAAACACCGACACCGCCATCGATATTGCCGCGAAGAACCATGTCATCGTCAACAAGGTTCTCGTCGTGCGCCGCACCGGCGGCAAGACCGGCTGGGCGCCCGGCCGCGACATCTGGTACCACAAGGAAGTTCTGACCGTGCCGCGCGATTGTCCGCCGGCCAAGATGAAGGCGGAAGATCCGCTGTTCATCCTGTATACGTCGGGTTCGACCGGCAAGCCGAAGGGCGTGTTGCACACCACCGGCGGCTACCTCGTCTATGCCTCGATGACGCACAAATATGTCTTCGATTACCAGGACGGCGATATCTACTGGTGCACGGCCGATGTGGGCTGGGTCACCGGCCATTCCTATATTGTCTATGGGCCGCTCGCCAACCGAGCGACGACCGTGATGTTCGAAGGCGTGCCGAACTTCCCGGATGCCGGCCGCTTCTGGGAAGTGGTCGACAAGCACAAGGTCAACATCTTCTATACCGCTCCGACGGCCATCCGCGCCCTCATGGGCGCAGGCGACGATTTCGTGAAGCGTTCATCGCGTTCGTCGCTGCGCCTGCTCGGCTCGGTCGGCGAGCCGATCAATCCCGAGGCTTGGGAATGGTATTACAATGTGGTCGGTGAAGGACGCTCGCCGATCGTCGATACCTGGTGGCAGACGGAGACCGGCGGCATCCTTATCACCCCCCTGCCCGGCGCGACGGAGCTGAAGCCCGGCTCGGCGACCCGGCCCTTCTTCGGCGTCAAGCCGGAACTGGTCGACAATGAGGGCCGTGTTCTGGAGGGCGTCGCCGACGGAAACCTTTGCATCACCGACAGCTGGCCCGGCCAGATGCGCTCGGTCTATGGCGATCACAAGCGCTTCGTCGAAACCTACTTCTCCACCTATAAGGGCAAGTATTTCACCGGCGACGGCTGCCGCCGCGACGAGGACGGCTACTACTGGATCACCGGCCGCGTCGATGACGTGCTCAACATTTCCGGTCACCGCCTCGGCACGGCGGAAATCGAATCAGCGCTCGTATCGCACCATCTGGTGTCGGAAGCCGCCGTCGTCGGCTACCCGCACAGTCTCAAGGGCCAGGGCATTTATTGCTACGTGTCGCTTATGGCCGGCGAGGAAGGCAACGATGCGCTGCGTCAGGACCTGGTCAAGCATGTCCGCAAGGAGATCGGCCCTATCGCGACGCCTGATAAAATCCAGTTCGCGCCCGGCCTGCCGAAGACCCGTTCTGGCAAGATCATGCGCCGCATCCTGCGCAAGATCGCCGAGGACGATTTCGGTTCGCTGGGCGACACCTCGACGCTCGCCGATCCCGCCGTCGTCGATGATCTGATCGCCAATCGCCAGAACAAGGCCGGCGGCTAAGAGACGACCGAATTATATAAAGCGAAACGGCGGCCAAATGGCCGCCGTTTTCGTTTGGGATCGTGCTCGACTTATGCAGCGCCTATCTTCATCCTTTGGCTTTGGCCGCGATGTTCGCCTCAAACCTGAGGATGAAAAAGGACTGATGGCGGGAAGCACGCACAAAGGCGGGGTGAATTCCTGAGCCGGATTCCACCCGCTTAAAAATCGATAGCGCGGCCCTTGATTTCCCAATCACCGAAGCGGGCGGGGTCTTCGCCGCCACGACCGCCGATCTCCGGGGCCCGCTCGACCGGAGCGGCCGCCTTGCGCCGTTCCTCTGCTTCCTTCAGGGCGCGCTGCGCCGCCGGCGAAAGCACCTTGCGGCCGTCAGAATGATTGTCGTTGTCGCTTTCCATGAAAACCGGCATCCTTCTTGGATATTGAAGACGTGCAGTTGGTTCACCATCATATAGGAGCGTGAGCGCGCTGTGGAAAGCGTTGATTCACGTGAAACATTCCCTTGACACCGGGAACTCGCAGGCAGGCACAAGATTTTTACGGGAGCCGAAAACGCATGAACATCCTTCGCACAGCCATGCTGCTCGCCTTCATGACGGCGCTTTTCATGGGCGTGGGTCTGCTCATAGGCGGTAAGGGCGGCATGATGATCGCGCTGCTCGTCGCGATTGCCATGAACTTCTTCTCCTATTGGAATTCCGACAAGATGGTGCTTTCCATGTATGGCGCCAAGGAGGTGGATGAACGATCGGCGCCGGAATATTACGGCATCGTACGCGATCTCGCCAAACGGGCCGGCCTGCCCATGCCCCGCGTCTTCGTCATCAACAGCGATCAGCCAAACGCCTTTGCGACCGGCCGCAACCCGCAGAACGCTGCCGTTGCCGCATCGACGGGCCTTCTTCAGGCGTTGAGTTACGAAGAGGTGGCTGGCGTGATGGCGCACGAACTCGCGCATATCCAGAACCGGGATACGCTGACCATGACGCTGACGGCGACGATTGCCGGTGCGATTTCCATGCTCGCCAATTTCGCGATGTTCTTCGGCGGCAGCGGCAACCGCGAGAACAACAATCCGCTCGGCTTCATCGGTATTCTCATCGCCATGATCGTCGCGCCCTTTGCCGCCATGCTGGTGCAGATGGCAATCAGCCGCACGCGCGAATATTCCGCCGACAAACGCGGCGCGGAAATCTGCGGCAACCCGCTGTGGCTCGCCTCGGCGCTGAAGAAGATCGCCATGGCCGCCGGGCGTATTCCGAACGATGCGGCCGAGCATAACCCGGCGACGGCGCATATGTTCATCATCAATCCGCTGTCGGGCGAGCGCATGGACAACCTGTTTTCAACGCATCCGAACACGGAAAACCGCATCGCCGCGCTGCAGGAAATGGCTCGCGGCATGCAGGCACGCTCGACGGAACCGGTTCGGACTGATAATGCCTCGCGCAAATCGCGTTCCGTCCCGACCACCGGCTGGGGACGCGGTGGTTCCGAACCACCCAAAGGTCCCTGGTCTTGAACGACGAAAATCGCAGAAACAAACCGCATTCCAACCGGCATCGTGGCGCTCGCCCGCCGAAGCCCGCGCCGGCTGCCGATCACGTCGAAAAGCCGGGCCTGCGTGCCCGGCAGGCGGCGGCCAAGATCCTTGCCGCGGTGGTCGACCGCAGGACGCCGCTCGACGGGATGCTGGATCTCGAAAACGGCAATCCGGCCTACCGCCAGCTGAACGATGCCGACCGCGCGCTGGTTCGCGCCATTCTTAATACGGCGCTGCGCCACCTCCCCCGCATCGAAGCGATTCTCGACACGCTCGTCGGCACGCCGTTGCCGGAGGGTGCCCGTGCATTGCACCATGTGCTGACCGTGGCCGCCGCGCAGATCCTCTATCTCGACGTGCCCGATCATTCGGCCGTCGACCTTGCGGTCGAGCAGGCGCAGCTCGATCCGCGCAACCGTCGTTTCGCCAGTCTCACCAACGCCGTGCTGCGCCGCCTGTCGCGCGAGAAGGCCACGCATCTTTCGGCCACGCAGGCGCTGCCGGCCATTCCGGCGTGGTTCTACGAGCGGCTGATTACAGTCTACGGCAAGGCGCATGCGGCGCACATCGCGGAGGCCGTGCTGGAACCCTCCGCCATCGACCTCACCGTCAAATCCGATTCCGAGGGTTGGGCCGCCAAGCTGGGCGGGCTCGTCCTGCCGACCGGCTCCGTCCGCCTGCCCGCATCCTCCGGCACCATTCCGGCGCTTGAGGGTTTCGAGGCGGGTGAATGGTGGGTGCAGGACGCCGCAGCCAGCCTGCCGGCCAGACTTTTCGGTAATCTCGCGGGCAAGCATGTCGCGGACCTGTGCGCCGCGCCCGGCGGCAAGACCGCGCAGCTTGTGCTGGCTGGCGGCTTGGTGACGGCGCTCGACCAGTCGGGCAATCGGCTCCGGCGGCTTGAAAGCAATCTGGAAAGGCTCGGTCTTTCGGCGACGACGCTCGAAGCCAATATGGCGGATTTCCGCCCCGAGACGCTGTTCGATGCCGTTCTGCTCGACGCGCCCTGCTCCTCCACGGGCACGATCCGCAAGCATCCCGACGTGCTCTGGACGAAGGGGCCGGAGGATATCGAAAAGCTCGCGCGCCTGCAGGAGCGCCTGCTGCGCCATGCGCTGACGCTGGTGAAGCCGGGCGGCGATCTGGTGTTCTCCAACTGCTCGCTCGATCCCACCGAGGGTGAGGACATGGTCGACCGGGTTCTGGCCGACAACCCGGACTGGCGGCTCATTCCCGTCGATCCGACGGACTGGCCGGGCCTTGAGGAAGCGGTTTCGCCGCGCGGCGAATTCCGCACCACGCCCGCCATGCTGCCCGCAACAGCCGGCCATGCCGGTGGCGTCGACGGGTTTTATGCGGTCCGGCTGCGCAGAAGCGGTTGATCCCTTCCGCATTCCCACTGTCATCAACAGTCCATCAGCAGGTGATGAATTGACGCCGCTCATCTCCTCGGCCTACCTATAGGCTTGGAGGCATTTGTTAACCATGCAGCTTTCCGACCGCCAACGGCTTCTCTATCTGTATCTGCGTGAGGGTTGGCGCCGCTTCTCGCGAAGGCTTGCCCTGGGTAAGATCAGCGCCGTGC
Organism: Shinella sp. H4-D48; assembly: GCF_022637395.1. GTDB lineage: Bacteria > Pseudomonadota > Alphaproteobacteria > Rhizobiales > Rhizobiaceae > Shinella > Shinella sedimenti. The sequence goes on from NZ_CP093337.1 coordinate 54,440, forward strand.
GCTTTTCCGGCGGTGCGCCTGATCGCCTCATTGTGGCGCCGACGGACCTGCACCCCGCCGATTCCTTCGCCGGCGAAGAGATTACCGCCGGTCGCTTCCCGCTAGCCGGTCGCGTGCTGGATTGTGAGGGCGAATCACCTTTCGCGCTGGAGCTTCCCTCCGAGGAATTTGCCGTTCGACTGCATTCCTTCGGCTGGCTGCGCCACCTGCGGCTCGTCGATCCCGACAAGGCCGCGCATACGGCCCGCTTCATTGTCGACGACTGGCTGCAAAGCCATGGCCGTGTCATCGGCGGGCTTGCCTGGCGCCCGGATGTCGCGGCGCAACGCATCATCGCCTGGCTGTCCCATTCCCCTGTTGTCCTGAAGGACGCAGACTATCCGTTCTATAGGCGGTTCCTCAAAAGCCTTGCCTTCCAGGTGCGCTATCTGCGCCACGTCGCCGATACGACGCGGGACGGCGAACCAAGGCTTCGTGTGCGCATCGCGCTGGCCATGGCCTCGATCGCCATGCCCGCGACCGTGTCCAAGATGCGCAGCGCCGCGCGCCATCTCGATGCGGAGCTGGACAGACAGATCCTGCCTGATGGCGGCCATTGCTCGCGCAATCCGCGGGCCGCACTCGACCTGCTGCTCGACCTGCTGCCGCTGCGCCAGACCTATGTCAATCTCGGCCACGACATGCCCTTACAGCTCATCCCGAGCATCGACCGCATCTATCCCGCCCTGCGCTTCTTCCGCCATCAGGGCGGCGAGCTCGCCCTGTTCAACGGGGCGACCTATACGCTGGCCAACGAACTGATGTCCGTGCTGCGTTACGACGAGACCGGCGGCGCACCTTTCAAGGCCCTGCCCTCGATCAATTACGACCGGCTCGCTGTGAAAGAGACGGTGGTGCTGATGGATACCGGCATGCCGAAATCCATCGATCTCTCCGCGACGCATTCGGCCGGCACCCTTTCCATCGAGATGTCGTCGGGCAAGAACCGCTTCATCGTCAATTCCGGCCGGCCGCGTTTTGCCGGCGATGCGATGCGGCAGATGGCACGCATGACGGCTGCGCATTCTGTCGCCACCGTCAACGACACCTCTTCGTCGCGCATTTCCACCTCGCGTTTCCTGGGGCCGATCATCATTGGCGGCGTCAGCAAGGTGAATGTGGCAAGGGCCGAGCGGGAGTCCGGCGCGGATGGCATCACGGCAAGCCATGACGGTTATCTCCAGCGCTTCGGCCTGATCTACGAGCGCGATATCTTCGTTTCCGCCTCGGGCACGGAAATTCGCGGCCGCGAGCGTTTCTTCAAGCCGGGCACGCCCGGCGCCGCAATCGACAAGGGCACGGCCGTCGTGCGCTTCCATATCCATCCGAGCATTCAGCTCTATCCGGCTTCCGACAATGAGGTGCGGCTGGTCGCGCCCGATGGCGAGGCCTGGGCCCTGACCTGCCTCGATATCGGCATCGAGGAGGAGGAGGATGTGTTCTTCGCCGATCCCTCCGGCGTGCGCGCGTCGCGCCAGCTGACGCTGACCATGCCGCTTGCCGACACGTCGGAAGTCCAGTGGTCTCTGGTGCGCCGGCGCTGAGCTTTTCTCATTCGAGGTTTTCTCCGGGCGGCGCCTGTGTTAACGGGGCGCATGACCATCCGGCCCCTCCTCCCGGGCCGTCAGAACGGAGCGCCCAATGGCCGTTGTTTCCAAGAAGATCCCCGCCCCCGACCGTGTTGCCGTGCGCACCGCGCTCCTGTCCGTTTCCGACAAGACCGGTGTGGTCGAGCTTGCCAGGGCGCTTGCCGAAAAGGGCGTGCGGCTGCTGTCGACCGGCGGCACCCACAAGGCGCTCAGCGATGCCGGACTTGCCGTTACCGACGTGTCCGAAGTGACGGGCTTCCCGGAAATCATGGATGGTCGCGTGAAGACGCTGCATCCTTCCGTGCATGGCGGGCTGCTGGCGATCCGTGACGATGCCGAGCATGTCGAGGCCATGAAGGCGCACGGCATCGGCGCCATCGACCTTGCTGTTATCAATCTCTATCCGTTCGAGGATGTCCGCGCCAAGGGCGGCGACTATCCGACGACCGTCGAGAACATCGATATCGGGGGCCCGGCGATGATCCGCGCCTCGGCCAAGAACCATGCCTATGTCACCATCGTCACTGATCCCGCCGACTACGAGGCGCTGATCGCTGAACTGGCTGACGGCACGACGTCCTATGCCTTCCGCCAGCGCATGGCGGCGAAGGCCTATGCACGCACCGCCGCTTATGATGCCGCGATCTCCAACTGGTTTGCCGAGGCCCTCGACATCGCCATGCCGCGCCACCGCGTGATCGGCGGCGCGCTGAAGGAAGAGATGCGCTACGGCGAGAACCCGCACCAGAAGGCGGGCTTCTATGTGACCGGCGAAAACCGCCCCGGCGTTGCCACCGCAACGCTCCTGCAGGGAAAACAGCTCTCCTACAACAACATCAACGACACGGATGCCGCCTTCGAGCTGGTCGCCGAGTTCCTGCCGGAAAACGGTCCGGCCTGTGCGATCATCAAGCACGCCAACCCCTGCGGCGTTGCCACCGGCAAAACGCTGAAGGACGCCTATGCCAGGGCGCTGGCCTGCGACCCGGTCTCCGCCTTCGGCGGCATCATCGCGCTCAACTCGACGCTGGACGGTGAGACGGCGGAAGAGATCGTCAAGCTGTTCACCGAGGTTATCATCGCGCCGGATGCCGATGAAAAGGCCCGTGCGGTGATCGCCGGCAAGCCCAATCTGCGTCTTCTCGTGACGGGCGGCCTGCCCGATCCGCGCGCGCCTGGCCTCTCCGCCAAGACCGTATCGGGCGGCCTTTTGGTGCAAAGCCGCGACAACGGCGTGGTCGAGGATCTGGAACTGAAGGTCGTCACCAAGCGCGCGCCGACCGAGCAGGAACTGATCGACATGAAGTTCGCCTTCAAGGTCGCCAAGCACGTCAAGTCGAATGCCGTGGTCTATGCCAAGGATGGCCAGACGGCGGGTATCGGCGCCGGCCAGATGAGCCGCGTCGATTCCGCCCGCATCGCCGGCCTGAAGGCCGAGGAAGCCGCCAACGCCATGGGCCTTGCAGAGCCGCTGACGCGCGGTTCGGCCGTTGCGTCGGAAGCGTTCCTGCCCTTCGCAGACGGCTTGCTCTCCGCGATTGCTGCCGGTGCCACGGCGGTTATCCAGCCCGGTGGCTCGATGCGCGATGCCGAAGTCATCGCCGCGGCCGACGAGGCGGGCGTCGCCATGGTGTTCACCGGCATGCGACACTTCCGCCACTGATCCTTACCCGGATTCTTGCGCTTATAGAAACGCTCCGCTTGCGGGGCGTTTTGCGTTTCAGCGGGTGACTTTGGCAGCGGGATAAGGTGTCCGCAGCAAAAGCAGGAAACCGACAACCAGGAAGACGATCAGCGCCATCATGCCCAGGCGCGCCGAGCCCGTCGCCGTGGTGACGAGGGCCACGGAGAGCGGCGCCAGGAAGGATGTGGCGCGGCCCGAAAGTGCATAGAGCCCGAAATAGCGGCCTGCCTCGTCCGGGTGGATGCTCTGGGCAAGGTAGGAGCGCGCGGAGGCCTGCACGGGACCGAACGCAAGGCCGATCAGCAGGCCATAGAGAATGTAGGCCTTTTCAGCGGCAGTGCCGAACAGGGCCCCGGTATCCTCCCCCGGCAACAGGATGAGGCCGAAGAGGGTGAAGCCCGGTCCCGTCGAGACGATGCCGATAGTGGCGATGGTCAGGCAGACGAGGCTTCCGACGACGACCGCCTTCGAGCCGAGGCGCTTATCCAGCCGGCTGGCATAAAGGCAGCCGCCGATGGCCACGACATTGAGGATGATACCGTAGATGCCGAGCTCGAAGGTCTGCCAGGCGAACATGCCGGCCGCGAAGGTGCCGCCGAGCGCGATGAGACCGTTGACGCCGTCCTGGTAGACCATGCGCGCGATGAGAAAACGCATGATGCCCGGCTTGCCGTGAAGATCGCGCAAGGCTGCGGAAAGATCCGCGAAGCCTGCGCGAACGGCCTGTGCGATGGGCAGGCCCTTGCTCTGGTCGGGGGTGAAGAAGAACATCGGCAGGATGAAGACAAGATACCAGATCGCAGAGATCGGCCCGGTGATGCGGGCATCCTCGCCCGTTGCCGGATCAAGCCCGAAAAGCGGGCTGATGCCGATGGCGGTCTTGCCGGTCTGCGGGTTGGCGGCAAGAAGCGCCACGACGGCGATCAGCACGATCATGCCGCCGAGATAGCCGAGGCCCCAGGCAATGTTGGAGATGCGTCCGGTATCGGCCGGGCTCACCAGCCGCGGCATCATCGAATCGTTGAAGACGATGGAAAATTCCGCCGCGACGGTGGCAAGCACGATCATCGCCATGGCGAAGACCAGACTGCTGCCCGGCGTGGCATACCAGAGCCCCATGAGCGCCAGGATCTTCACCACTGCAAAGGCGGCGATCCAGGGTTTTCGTGCACGGGACGCATCCGCGATCGAGCCCATGACGGGCGCCAGCAGGGCGATCACAATGCCCGCAATGGTCAGTGTGTAGCTCCAGGCCGCCTGTCCCGCGACCGGATCGTCCGTCAGGCGCGCGACGAGATAGGGACCGAAGATGAAAGTGGTGATGACCGTGAAGAACGGCTGCGCCGCCCAATCGAACAGCATCCAGCCCGTAATGCCCAGACGGCTTGCGCGTGGCGCCGCGGCTTTCGTGTCCATGCTCATCGCCCCTCCTATGCCGGGGCGATGATGCGCCCGTCCTCAAGCCGGCTAACGGAGCCTCGTCCGCCAGCCGGCACGGGACTGTGTCATTTCACCCTTTCCTGCGCAAGGTCGCTCAGGATGCCGGCGGCCACGCTGACCTTGGCGAGGGTCGCCTCGCCGGTCTCCGTCAGCGCCGAGAGATTGGCGGTCACGCGGGAAAGCCGCTCCTTCTCGCTTTGCTGCCACGCGGCAAGCGGAGCCTTGTCGCCCTTGTGGCGCGTCAGCACGGCGCTTGTCAGGTCGCGGCGGGCATTGGCGATATCCGTAAGGCTGCGCTGGAGGGCCAGAGCCTCGTAGAGATCACCGGTCGGTATGCGACCTGCTGCGGCCAGCAGCCGGCCGATGTTCAGCGTGCCGCTGATACCCGCGAAGGCCTGCGCCGTCTTGCTCAGCGTATCGCCGGTCGCCGTTGCGATCAGCATGACCTCTGGCACGAAGGTCAGCATCGAGAGCGCCGTGATCTCGGCGGCCAGGTCTGCCGGCACGCCTTCGTCCTCGTAGGCATGGGCCCTGCGACGGGCCTCGTCGCCGGCGGCATCCGACACCAGCGTGGAGAGATGCGGCCGCAGCTGCTTCAGCGCCTGCTTGAGCTTGTGGATCGCCTGGTCGAGCGGGCCGGACACGGCACCGGTGGTCAGGAGCAGGCTGGTGAGCGTCGCATAGATGCGGCCGATCTCCTCATAGAGCTCGTTCTGGACTTCCCCCGAAACCTGGTTATCCAGGGCGTCCACGCCGGCATAGAGCGCGGGGAGGCCGTAACCGTCGCGCGCGATGACGGCGGCCTTGACCGCATCAGCCGGGCCGAAGCCGGTGCCGTCAGTGAGGCCGTTGATGAAGGCCGGGCCGCCGCGGTTGATCACCTCGTTCGCGAGTATGGTTGCGACGATCTCGCGGCGCAGCCGGTGCGAGCGGATGTCGTCGGCATAGGCCTTCTGCATCTTGGCGGGGAAGTAGCCCGCCAGTGTCGGCTCGAAATAGGGATCGTCCGGCAGGCCGGTATGGATGAGTTCGTCGAACAGCACCAGCTTTGCATAGGAAAGCAGCACGCCGATCTCCGGCCGCGTCAGCGGCTTGCCGGCCTGGTAGCGTTCGGCCAGTGTTCGGTCGTCCGGCAGCGTCTCGACCTTGCGGTTGAGATGGCCGGCGGCCTCCAGACGGTCCATCAGGCGGGTCAGCGACGCGCGGTTGGCTGTACCCTGCCGTTCCGTGAGCGAGATCGCCAGCGATTGCAGGTAGTTGTTGCGCAGGACGAGTTCGGCGACCTCGTCGGTCATCGAGGCGAGCAGCACGTTGCGCTTGGCGCGTGCGAGCCGTTCGTCACGCATGGCCGAGGCGAGCGCGATCTTGATGTTGACCTCCACGTCGGAGGAGTTGACGCCCGCGGAGTTGTCGATGGCGTCGGAGTTGCTGCGCCCACCCTTCAGGCCGAAGGCGATGCGGCCGCGCTGGGTGACGCCGAGATTGGCGCCCTCGCCGATCACCTTGGCGCGTACATCCTCGCCCACGATACGGATAGCGTCGTTGGCGCGGTCGCCAACTTCCGCATCCGTCTCGTTCTGGCCGCGGATATAGGTGCCGATGCCGCCAAACCACAGGAGGTCTACGGGGGCTTTCAGGATCGCCGTCATGATCTCGAACGGCGTCGCCTTGGCCTTGTCGATACCGATGACCGCCATGGCCTCCGGGGTCAGGGTCACGGATTTTTCCGTGCGCGGAATGATCATCGCGCCCTTGGAGAGCACGGAGCGGTCGTAATCCTGCCAGCTGGAGCGCGGCAGGTTGAACATGCGGCGCCGCTCGGCGAAGGACGTATCGGTATCCGGGTTCGGATCGATGAAGATGTCGCGATGATCGAAGGCCGCGACGAGGCGGATCTTGCGCGACAGCAGCATGCCGTTGCCGAAAACGTCGCCCGACATATCGCCGACGCCGGCCACCGTGAACGGCGTCTTCTGGATGTCGATGTTCATCTCGCGGAAGTGGCGCTTGACGGTTTCCCAGGCGCCGCGTGCGGTGATGCCCATCTTCTTGTGGTCGTAGCCGGCAGAACCGCCGGAGGCAAAGGCATCGTCGAGCCAGAAGCCGGCTTCCTGGGCAAGGCCGTTGGCCGTGTCTGAGAAGGTGGCCGTACCCTTGTCGGCCGCGACGACGAAATAGGGATCGTCTCCATCGAGACGGACAGTATCGGCCGGGGGCACGACGTCCTGACCAACAATGTTGTCGGTGACGGAGAGCAGCGTACGGATATAGGTCTTGTAAGCCTCGGTGCCGGCCTTGAAGACCGCATCACGGCTGCCGCCGGCCGGAAGCTGCTTGGGATAGAAGCCGCCCTTGGCGCCAACGGGCACGATGACAGCATTTTTCACTTGCTGTGCCTTAACGAGGCCCAGCACTTCGGTGCGGTAATCCTGCGCGCGGTCGGACCAGCGCAGGCCGCCACGGGCGACCTTGCCGAAGCGCAGATGCACGCCTTCGACCTCGGCACCATAGACGAAGATTTCGCGGAAGGGCCGCGGTTCCGGCAGGCCGTCAAGCGCCTTCGGATCGAGTTTGATCGCCAGGGTCTTGCGCGGCTTTCCGTCCGCATCGTGCTGGAAGTAGTTGGTGCGCAGCGTCGCCTGCAGCGCGTTGACGTAGCGGCGCAGGATCCGGTCCTCGTCGAGGCTCGGCACGTTGGCCAACGCATCCTCGATTGTCGCTGCGGCGTCCGTGGATTTCTTGTCGCGCTGGCGTTCGGAAAGTTTCGGGTCGAGACGCGCGTCGAACAGGCGGAAGAGGCCCGCGGCGATTGCCGGATACTTGTTGAGCGTATCGGCAATGTAGCCCTGCGAATAGGCGATGCCCGTCTGGCGCAGGTAGCGCGAATAGGTCCGGAGCGCCATGATTTCGCGGGCGGAAAGACCGGCGGTGATGATGAGGCGGTTCAACGCGTCGTCGTCCACCTCGCCGTGCCAGGCGGCGAGGAAGGCCTCCTCCAGCATCGGGCGCAGCTTGGCGAGATTGATCTCGATGCCGTCGCGGTGCTTCAGCTCCATGTCATGCAGCAGCACGCGCCGCTGCTCACCGTCGAGACCGACGACGGTCAGGTCATGGGTCTGCTCGCTGATGACGTTGAAACCGAGATTTTCAAGCAGCGGCACGCGACGGGAGAGCGAGACCGGCTCGTCGGCATGGAAGATCTTCAGCTCGACGGAGCTGAGATTGGTGTTCCAGGCCTTGCGGTAGAAGGCGATGCTGATCGGGTTGTCGGCGGTCGCGGTTGTGATGAGCGCGAGGTCCGCATGGGCTTCGGCGGGTGTGAAGTCCTCCTGATAGCCGCGATCGGCAATCAGCCTGAGACCGTCCCTGTTGGACAGCGCCTCGAAGCGGTCCGTCCAGCGCGTCGCGATCTCGCGCACGGCCTGTTCGAGCTTGTTCTGCGCGATGCGCGGCGTCTTGCCGCCGGAGCGGCCGATGATGAAATGCACGCGCGCGAGGCCGCCTTCCGGGAAGGCCGGATAATAGGCGGAGACGCGGCCATCGTAGGCCGACTTCAGGTAGTTGCCGATCTTCTCGCGCACATCCGAATCATATTGCTCGCGCGGCACATAGACGATGACGGAGACGAAGCGGTCGAAGCGGTCGATGCGCGGCAGGACGCGGATGCGCGGCCGGTCGGACAGTTCGTTGATCTGTTCGCAGAAGGTGGCGAGCAGGCCGGTATCGATCTGGAAGAGATCGTCGCGCGGATAGGATTCCAGCGTGTTCATCAGCATCTTGCCGGAATGGCTCTTCGGGTCGTAGCCGAAATGCTCAACGACATGTTCCACCTTGGAGCGCAGCAGCGGGATCTGGCTGGCGGCGTGGGTATAGGCGGTGGAGGTGAACAGGCCGACGATACGCAATTCGCCGATGACCTTGCCCTTCTCATCGAAGCGCTTGAGCCCGATATAGTCCATGTAGGCGCGCCGGTGCACGACGGACTTGGCGTTGGCCTTGGTGACGATGAGGAAGTCCGGTCCTTCGAGGAATTCGAGGATCTCCGGTGTCGTCGTCACGGCATCCTTGCCGAGGCGCAGCACGCGCACATCGGGATCGGCCAGAATGCCGAGGCCTTCGCCGCCCCGCTCCACGGTCGCATCCGCACCCTTGCCGGAATAGCTGTATTCCCGCATGCCGAGGAAGGTGAAGTTGTTGCCGCGCAGCCAGTCGAGGAAAGCGAGCGCTTCGCTCTTTCCGGGTTTTTCCCTGGCAAAGCGCTCCAGATCGCTTCTCATGCCGTCGAGCTTTTCCAGCATGGCCGGCCAGTCGTCCACGGCGAGGTGAACCTGATTGAGAACATGCCTCACCCGCTCTGTAAGGGCCGCGGCTTCCGCCGGCGACATTTCCGGCAGGTGAATCTCGATATGGCTGACGCGCTGGCCGGGCTCGCTCGGCTCGTCCGGTGAAAACAGCTTCGGCGCGGCACCGGGTGCCACAACGAGAATGGGGTGGATCGCCAGAAGAATGTCGCGATAGCTGCTGGTCACCTCGCCCATCACCGAATCGTACAGGAACGGCTGGTTGCGGTCTGTGACGGCAAGAACGGAAACCGGCTGGCCCTGCGGCTTCACGTCCGGCAAGGTGGTGACGGTCACGCGCGGGGCAGTGCCGTCCCAGGCTTCCAGCTCGCCCATGGCATGGGCGGAAGCAACGGCCAGCATCGCGCCGGTATAGTGGTCAAGATCGTCCTTGCTGGCGCGTCCAAAAAGGATGTCCGGGTTCAGTGTTTTCGCGCCGAGGGCTGCGGCAGCGGCCTTGGCGGCCTCGATATGCTTCTCTCTTTTCATGCTCATCCTGGAACCCCTGGAAATTACCCTCGAATCCGATGCCGGGACGTTACCAGAAGAAAAAAACGGCGCGATGAAATTTGTGTTTTCTTGAGAAAATTCAATCGATTTTGTCCAGAATAGGTCAGTTATACTGTCTTTTTGGCGGGAAATTCATGGATTTTCGTCGAAATGTCGCAACAAGCCGACACAACTGGTGTCGGACGTCGGTCTGCGCGGTGGCTTTGGGACGCACCGGCGTTGACAGGGTGTGGCGCTGTTTGCCATCACTTTTGCGCAGAAGGGGACCAGGCAATGGGTGAGAGCGACAAGGGCGCCGTCATCGTCATTTCGAGCCATGTCGTGCGCGGCACGGTGGGCAATCGTGCGGCCGTGTTCGCGCTGGAGACGCTTGGCCATCCAGTCTGGGCGCTGCCGACGGTCATTTTGCCGTGGCACCCCGGCCATGGAAAATCCACACGGGTGGTGCTGTCGCCGGAGGACTTCGACGCGATGATCTTCGACCTGATCCACGCGCCCTGGCGCGGTGAGATCAAGGCCGTCCTGACCGGCTATCTCGGCAGTGCCGCGCAGGTTCGCTCCGTGGCGCGCCTGGTCGAAAGCCTCAGGGGCGACAATCCTGATCTGCTTTATATGTGCGATCCGGTCTGCGGCGACGAGAAGGGTCTCTACATCGCCGAAGAGACGGCGGTCGCCATTCGCGACAGCCTCATCCCGCTGGCATCGATCGCGACACCCAACCGGTTCGAACTTGCCTGGCTCGCCGGCGCGCCGCTGGAGACGAATGGGCAGATCATGGAGGCGGCTCTGGCGCTCGGTCCGTCGCGCATGCTGGTCACCTCGGCGATGCCGCTGATGGCCGGCAGCACGGGCAATCTCTATCTGTCAGGTCGCAACGCACTTTTGGCCGAGCACCGGCTCGTGCCGAACCCGCCGAACGGCACCGGCGACCTGCTGGCCGCCATCTTCCTGTCGCGCCTTATGGAGGATCTGACGGAGGAGCGGCGCCTGATGACGGCGACGGCCAGCGTCTTCGAGATCGTTGCGCGCACGGCCAAGCGCGGTGCCGACGAGCTCACGCTGGAGCAGGATGCGTCCAGCATCTCCACGCCGATGGCGATGGTGCACATGCGCCGCCTGATGCATCCGGCGCAGACACGCAAGACCTGACGCGATCTGGCCTTGCGCGGTGGCCTGCAGGATGGTTTATGCAAAACCGGATGAGGCCATCCGCCAGATCGCACACGGGGTATTCCGACACCATGAACCGCTTTCCCGATCGCCTCCTGAACGGCTACCGCAATTTCATGTCCGGGCGTTATGCCGAGCAGTCGGCGCGTTACCGCGCTCTGGCCGAGACTGGCCAGAAACCCAAGACGCTCGTGGTCGCCTGTTGCGACTCCCGCGCCGCACCGGAGACGATCTTCGACAGCGGCCCGGGTGAACTCTTCGTCGTGCGCAACGTGGCCAATCTCGTGCCACCCTACGAGCCGGACGGGCAGTTTCATGCTACGTCGGCCGCGCTCGAATTCGCGGTTCAGTCGTTGAAGGTCACAGACATCCTCGTCATGGGCCATGGCCGCTGTGGCGGTATCTCGGCTGCGCTCGATCCGGAAGCCGAACCGCTGTCGCCAGGCGATTTCATCGGCAAGTGGATGGGCATGCTCAAGCCGGTCGCCGAGCAGATCCAGGGCGCGGGGATGCTCACGCAAGGCGAACGCCAGCGTGCCCTGGAGCGCGTTTCCATCCGCAATTCCATCGCCAATCTCAGGACCTTCCCCTGTGTGCGCATCCTTGAGGAAAAGGGTCGCCTCCAGCTGCATGGCGCCTGGTTCGATATCTCGACGGGTGAACTGTGGATCATGGACGCGGCCACCGGCGATTTCAGGCGCCCGAGCGCATGAAAAAACCGGCGTGGGCAACCACGCCGGTCTCATTTCGAATGAGTTCGTAGCCCAGCCGCGGCGCCATGCGACGCGCCGCAAGACTTTCCTCAGTTCCCGTCGATTTCCGCGGCAATGATGGCGATCGCGCGCTGGTAGACGCTTGCGGCGTTCCAGCCCTGCAGCGCGCCGAAATTCGGCTGGCCGGGCTGGTAGCCTGCGCCCGCGCTCCAGCCGTGGCCGCGCAGGAAGTTGGCTGTCGAGGCAAGCGCATCGGCCTTTGAGCCGACGAGGTCGATGCGGCCGTTGCCGTCGCCGTCGACGCCGTATTTCAGGACGTTCGCCGGCAGGAACTGCGTCTGGCCGATCTCGCCATGCGCCGCGCCGCGGGCCGTGGTGGAAAGCGTACCGTTCTGCACGAGCTGCAGCGTGGCGTAGAGCTGGTTGGTGAAGTATTCCGAGCGACGGCAGTCATAGGCGAGCGTCGCGACGGCGGAGATGGTGTGTTCCTTGCCGAGGAAGCTGCCGAAGCCGGTTTCCATGCCCCAGATCGCGAGAAGCGGGCCGGCGGGAACGCCGTAGCGGGCTTCGATGCGGTTGAAGAGGGCCGCGTTCTGCTGCTTCAGGCTCTTGCCGCGGCGAATGATCGCCTGGCCGCCGCGCTTCTGCATGAACTGTTCGAGGGAAAGCTTGAAGCTCTTCTGTCCGCGGTCCGCGCGGATCGTTGCGCGGGCGTAGCTGACATTGGAGAAGGCCTTGTCCAGCGTCGAACGGCTGATGCCGCGGCTTGCCGCCTCGCCCTTGAAGGCTTCGATCCAGGCGGGGAAACCGCCCGCGTCGTTGCCACACTTGGCAGCGTGTGCCGCCGCCGGCATCGCCGCGATGGCGATCATTGCGGCCAGAACCTTGCCCGCGCTCTTTTTCATGCCCATCAAGAACCCCGTGATCTCGTCAATACCGCTGCGGGAGCATGCCATGCTCCCCTGTTCCTGTCATCGCAACTCGGCGTGAACCGGCCGACGGCCTCAAAACAAAGCCCCGACTGTTCTTTAACGGAACAACCGGGACTTTTATTGAAACATCATTAAGAGAACGTTGCCATTTTTTGAGAAAGCCGGCAGATGCGTTCCCTGTACCTTATCAGGCGGCCTGCTTCTTTGCCTTGATCAGGCCGCGGGCCACGAGGAGTTCCGCGATCTGGATGGCATTGAGGGCAGCACCCTTGCGCAGGTTGTCGGAAACGACCCAGATGTTCAGGCCGTTTTCGACCGTTGCGTCCTCGCGGATGCGCGAGATGTAGGTGGCATCTTCGCCGGCAGACTCGTAAGGCGTGATGTAGCCGCCGTTTTCGTGCTTGTCGATCACCTGGCAACCCGGCGCCTCGCGCAGGATCTCGCGGGCCTCGTCGGCGGTGATTTCCTTCTCGAACTCGATGTTGACCGATTCCGAATGGCCGATGAAGACGGGAACGCGCACGGCCGTGCAGGTCACCTTGATCTTCGGGTCGAGCATCTTCTTGGTTTCGGCCAGAACCTTCCACTCTTCCTTCGTGTAGCCGTCTTCCATGAAGCTATCGATGTGCGGGATGACGTTGAAGGCGATGCGCTTGGTGAACTTCTTCGATTCGACGGGATCGGCGACGAAGACGGCGCGGGTCTGCTGGAAGAGTTCGTCCATGCCTTCCTTGCCGGCGCCGGAGACCGACTGGTAGGTCGAGACGACGACGCGCTTGATGGTGGCGCGGTCATGCAGCGGCTTCAGCGCGACGACGAGCTGGGCGGTCGAGCAATTCGGGTTGGCGATGATGTTCTTCTTGCGGAAGCCTGCAATCGCGTCCGGGTTCACTTCGGGAACGATCAGCGGAACCTCGGAATCGTAGCGCCAGGCCGAGGAGTTGTCGATGACGACGCAGCCCTGGGCGCCGATCTTCGGAGAATACTTCTGCGAAACGGTGCCGCCGGCCGACATCAGGCAGATATCCGTGTCGGAAAAATCGTAGTTCTCGAGGTTCTGAACCTTCAGTGTCTTGTCGCCGAAGGAGACCTCGGTGCCCTGCGAACGGGCGGACGCGAGCGCCACGACCTCATCGGCCGGAAAACCGCGCTCGGAAAGGATGTTCAGCATTTCACGGCCGACATTGCCGGTCGCGCCGGCGACTGCGATCTTAAAACCCATGTCTAAAGCTCTCTTTCTCTGTCTCTCCGCGGGGTCAGGAGGGGAAACCCGTCAGCCATGACGCGGGTTTCAGTCCCCGGCCATACCGGGGAGAGAGCGGTGGCCAGAGACGTCAGACGGTTTTCGTCGTCGTTTTGGCCGCTGTTTTGGAAATCGATACGCAATGAGGAACCCGTCCGGCGTTGAAGGCCGGAGCGATCATGCGAGCGATGGAGTGTCCAAGGCGAAACATGGCGGTTCCTTTTGCGTGCGTGCTGAATACGCTCATCTGGTGAAGAGTCAAGTCTTCCTTCACGGCCGGCGGCATTCCGTCGCCTGCCCCGCCTTCCACTTAAGTCTTACGCCAAAAGTCATAAGCCGAAAGCAGCGGTGATGTCACAATCTGTTTTCTGTCATCCTTTCATCAGGCGCACCCTGCCTTGTGTTCTCGGGAGGAACATGGGGCCTTTCACGGGCTGCCCCGACACGCCGTTTTTGTGGAGGACAATGAAATGGCAAATGTTTCGACCGTGGCCGGCGCCAAGGCCGCGCCCATGACGGGCGAGCAGAAGAAGGTGATCTTCGCCTCTTCGCTCGGCACCGTCTTCGAGTGGTACGACTTCTATCTTTACGGTTCGCTGGCCATCTATATTGGCGCGACCTTCTTCAGCCAGTACCCGGAAACGACCCGCAACATCTTTGCGCTTCTGGCGTTCGCCGCCGGCTTCCTGGTGCGTCCCTTCGGCGCGCTGGTGTTCGGCCGTCTCGGCGATCTCGTCGGGCGCAAATACACCTTCCTCGTGACCATCCTGATCATGGGCGTCTCGACCTTCGTGGTGGGCCTTCTGCCCGGTGCCGCCACCATCGGTATCGCCGCTCCGATCATCCTGATCCTCCTGCGCATGCTCCAGGGCCTGGCGCTCGGTGGCGAATACGGCGGTGCCGCAACCTATGTTGCCGAACATGCGCCGCAGGGCCGGCGCGGCTACTTCACGTCATGGATCCAGACGACGGCGACGCTCGGCTTGTTCCTGTCGCTGGTGGTCATCCTCTCGGTGCAGTTCATCGTCGGCAAGGAAGCCTTCGCCGAATGGGGCTGGCGCATTCCGTTCCTGCTTTCGGTCATTCTGCTCGGCGTTTCCGTCTGGATCCGCCTCAAGATGAACGAGTCGCCGGCCTTCAAGAAGATGAAGGAAGAGGGCAAGGGTTCCAAGGCACCGCTTACGGAAGCCTTCGGCCAGTGGCGCAATGCCAAGATCGCGCTGCTCGCGCTGTTCGGCGCCGTCGTCGGCCAGGCCGTCGTCTGGTATTCCGGCCAGTTCTATGCGCTGTTCTTCCTGACGGGCGTGCTGAAGGTGGACGGTCAGTCAGCCAATATCATGGTCGCCTGTTCGCTTCTCATCGGCACGGGTTTCTTCGTCCTGTTCGGCTGGCTGTCCGACAAGATCGGCCGCAAGCCCATCATCATGGCCGGCCTGCTTCTGGCAATGCTGACCTACTTCCCGCTCTTCAAGGCGCTGACCTGGGCAGGTAACCCGGCACTCGCAGAGGCGCAGGCGACGATCCGCGCGACCGTCACCGCCGCTCCCGGGGATTGCAAGTTCCAGTTCAACCCGACGGGCACGGCGAAGTTCACGACATCGTGCGATATCGCAACCTCGTTCCTCACCCGCAACTCGGTGCCCTATGACGTCGTCACGACGGCGCCCGCCGGCACGCCGGCCACGGTGAAGATCGGCGAGCAGACGATCTCGAGCTATGACGCGATCGCTGCCGGCGACCAGGCCAAGGCCCTTGACGGCGCCTTCCAGAAGCAGACGAACATCGCTCTTCACGACGCCGGCTATCCGCTGGTGCGCGGCGCGGCCAAGGTTCCGGACTCCAAGCTCGATGCTTTTGTAGCCGCCAACCCGGAACTTGCGCTCGATGCAACGGCGATCCGTGCCGGCGAGAAGGCGCCCACGCCGGTCGCCGATCTGGTCACGGCCAAGCTGCTGACGGCCGAAGAGGCTGCCGGTGCCACCGAGATGGATGTCTACACGATTGCCAATGGCGGCGCCTTCACCATGGTCGCCGACCCGGCAAACGTGAACTGGATCGGCACCATCGCGGTCCTGACCGTCCTCGTGATCTATGTCACGATGGTCTACGGGCCGATCGCTGCGCTGCTGGTCGAACTGTTCCCGACCCGCATCCGCTACACCGGCATGTCGCTGCCCTACCATATCGGTAACGGCTGGTTCGGCGGCCTGCTGCCGGCAACGGCCTTCGCGATGAGCGCGGCCCAGGGCGATATCTACTACGGCCTCTGGTATCCGATCATCTTCGCAGGCATCACGCTGGTCATCGGCCTTCTGTTCCTGCCGGAAACGAAGGACCGCGACATCCACGCCATGGATTGATCACCCCCTTCCGATCCGCCCATGGCGACCCGGCTCGTGGCAACACGGGCCGGGTTTTTTCATTTTGAGGGTGGAAGAAGGGTTGTGAGCCGGGGCCAGCCGTTTTCGCCGGTGCGAAAGAGCCATTGCCGGCTGGCGAAGAAAAAGGCGGTCGCCACCGCCGTCCAGAGGCCGAGCAGGAGGCCTGCGGCAACGTCGCTGGGATAATGCGCGCCGACGATGACACGCGAGACGCCGATGACGAGTGCACCCAGCAGAAAAAGCGGCCGCAGCCGCGGCGCCAGCATGGAAAAGGCCCCGAAGAAGGCCCCGACGGCCGCCGAATGGCCGGACGGGAAGCTGGAATAGAGATCGTCATAAGCGAATGGTGTCAGGCTGTAGGCGCCGTGGTCGGCAAACAGTTCCGGCCGTGCCCGTCCGACGATCAGCTTGAAGAGATGCACCAGCGCGCTTGTCGCGCCGATGGTCACGAAGAAATAGAGCGCCAGCCATCCTCCCGCCGTTGCCCGCTCTCCCAGCCCATGGTTCCAGCTCACGCGCCCGAGAATGTAGGCGAGGATCACGACCAGCCCGGAGCCGTAGATCATCCAGCGGAAGGTGCCGAAATCCGTGATGTGCCGGTTGAAGGTGACGATGGCGTCCGGAAGCCCCTGCGCGTGTTGTGAAATCAGCGGATCCAAGGGAAGCAGCGCCACGACGAGGACGGCGGTGGCGGCGAAAATCCAGAGCGAGGAGGTCGCAAGCGATCGGTTCATGATGGTCCTTTGCAACACGCGTCGTCTGCATGTGTTCGCCGGTTGTGGCTTTTCAAGGGATGCAAACGAAAAAGCTCCCGGCGCGCTGGCGACGGGAGCCATTCCTTGGGCCAGCCGGCGATGCCGGCTGAGTGTTCTCAGGCCGAGAGCGTCTTGAAGGCGGCGAGGATGGCGTCGCCCATTTCGACGGTGCCGACCTGGCGGCAGCCTTCGGCCATGATGTCACCGGTGCGCACGCCGCTGTCGAGGACCTCGGCGATGGCCTTCTCGAGATTGTCGGCCTCGGCAACCATGTTGAACGAATAGCGCAGGCACATCGCGAACGAGGCGATCATGGCGATCGGATTGGCAATGCCCTTGCCGGCAATGTCAGGTGCCGAGCCGTGGACCGGCTCATAGAGCGCCTTGCGCTGGCCCTTGACGTCAGGTGCGCCGAGCGAGGCCGACGGCAGCATGCCGAGCGAGCCGGTCAGCATGGCGGCGACGTCGGAGAGCATGTCGCCGAACAGGTTGTCCGTCACGATGACGTCGAACTGCTTGGGGGCACGCACCAGCTGCATGCCGCCGGCATCGGCCAGCATGTGTTCCAGCTGCACGTCGGAATAGCTGCGCTTGTGCGTTTCCGTGACCACCTGGTTCCACAGAACGCCGGACTTCATGACGTTGCGCTTTTCCATCGAGCAGACGCGATTGTTGCGTGTGCGGGCCAGTTCGAAGGCGACGCCCGCGATGCGCTCGATTTCGTAGGTGTCGTAGACCTGCGTATCGATGCCGCGCTTCTGGCCGTTGCCGAGATCGACGATTTCCTTCGGCTCGCCGAAATAGACGCCACCGGTCAGTTCGCGCACGATGAGAATGTCGAGGCCTTCCACCAGCTCGGGTTTCAGCGAGGAGGCATTGGCAAGCGCCGGGTAGCAGATGGCCGGGCGCAGGTTCGCGAAGAGCTGGAGGTCCTTGCGCAGGCGCAGAAGGCCGGCTTCGGGGCGGACTTCATAGGGCACGGCATCCCACTTCGGGCCGCCCACGGCGCCGAACAGAACGGCGTCGGCCGCAAGCGCCTTCTCCATGTCGCCTTCCGAGATCGCCGCGCCATGGGCGTCGTAGGCGCAGCCGCCGACGAGGCCTTCGTCGGTGGTGAAGCCTGCGCCGAGTTCAGCGTTCATATAGGCGATGATCTTGCGGACTTCCGCCATGGCTTCCGGGCCGATGCCGTCGCCGGGCAGAAGGAGGAGGTTACGCGCTGTCATGGGATTGTCCTTGATGTCACGGAATGGTCGCGCGCTTCTTAGCGCAACTTCCGTTCAAGGAAAATCGCCGAAAAGAAAGAATTTTGCGCGATTGCCTCGGCCTTTCGGCTAGGTCCGGCGCAGCGCCGTCACTTCGATCTCGATCAGCATTTCGGGCCTGATCAGATCGCAGACGACCATGGTCGCGGCGGGCCGGATCGTGCCGAAGGTTTCGCCGAGAATGGGGAAGACGCGGTCGGCAAAGGCGGCGTCCGTCACATAATAGTGGCAGCGCACGACATCTTCGAAGGAAAAGCCGGACTCAGTCAGGACCCTGCCAATCGTCGCAAGGCAGTTGCGCGTCTGGTCCTCGACGCTGTCGGGCATGATCATGGTGGCGTAGTCGTAACCGGTCGTGCCGGACACGAAGCACCAGTCGCCCTGCACGACGGCGCGCGAATAGCCCGCCGTCGCTTCGAATGGGGAGCCGGACGAGATCAGCCGGCGCATCGCATCACGCCCAGGGGCGCGAAGACGCGGTCTGCTTCTCGTAGCTGTCGATCGCCGTCGCCTTTTCCAGCGTGAGGCCGATGTCATCCAGGCCGTTCAGCAGGCAGTGGCGGCGGAAGGCGTCGATTTCGAAGCCGATGCGGCCGCCGTCGGGACCGGTAATTTCCTGAGCTTCCAGGTCGACGGTCAGGATAGCGTTGGAGCCGCGGCTGGCGTCGTCCATCAGCTTGTCCAAGTCTTCCTGGCTGACGACGATCGGCAGAATGCCGTTCTTGAAACAGTTGTTATAGAAGATGTCGGCGAAGCTCGTGGAGATGACGCAGCGGATACCGAAGTCGAGCAGGGCCCACGGCGCATGCTCGCGCGAGGAGCCGCAACCGAAATTGTCCCCAGCGACGAGGATCGAGGCGTTCTGATAGGCGGGCTTGTTCAGCACGAACGTTTCGTTGAGGCTGCCGTCCTCATTGTAGCGCGCTTCGGCGAAGAGGCCCTTGCCCAGGCCGGTGCGCTTGATGGTCTTGAGGTAGTCCTTCGGAATGATCATGTCCGTGTCGATATTGACGACGGGGAGCGGCGCGGCGACGCCGGTCAGCTTGACGAACTTGTCCATGCGGAAACCCTCGGAATACGTGAAGTCGATTTCGCCAAGCGTTTAAATCAGTTTTCCCGGGATTTGAAGGAAAATCTTGCTCGAGCCGCAAGGAAGGCACCGGGCGCGGAGGCAGGCGCCCGGATATCCTCTCTCGGGAGGTAGCCTCTGTCAGAGGTCGATGATCGTGCCGCGGCCGTCGTTCCAGATGCGCGGCTCGCGCTGGCCTGTGGCCGCGCGCTCGTTGCGGGCACGCGCGGTTGCACGAACCGGAGTCGGCTGGAATTTCGCAGCAAGCAGGGAGCCGAGCATCAGCACGGCGGTAATGCCGACGATGGCAAGGCCGACCGACGCGGCGAACACGAGCGTTGCGCCGGCAACAAGCATGGCGAAGACGGTGAAGATGATGGAGCGAATGCGCTGCATTTTGATTTGCCCTTTTCTCTGATGAACAATGTGGGGGGCGAATTTGTCCATTGCAAGGCCGAATCTCGTCGTGCTTGCGGGTTGCGACAAAGCGCGTCACAAAGGGAAGATGAACAGGACACCGCATCACCATCCGCTTCGCCTGCGCCGCTCCCTGTTGAGCGTTCCGGCGGTCAATGCGCGGGCACTCGCGAAATCCGCGACGCTCGATTGCGACGCGATCATCTATGATCTCGAAGACTCGGTCCTGCCGGAGAAGAAGGCCGAGGCGCGCGCCGCGCTCATTGCGCATTTCGCCGCGCTCGACCGCAGCGACGGGCGCGAGCACGTGATGCGGATCAATCCGCCCGACGGGCCGGACGGCCTGCGCGATCTGGAGGCCGCGCTTCAGTGCATGCCCGATGCCGTGCTTTTGCCAAAGGTCTCAGGGCCGCAGGATATTCTCACGGCCGCCGACTGGTTTTCCGAAGCCGGCGCCGATGACGGGCCGCGCCTCTGGGCAATGATCGAGACGGCCGCCGCGCTTCTCAACATTTCCTCCATCGCCGAGACCGGCCGTACGCAGGGCGGACGGCTGGATTGCTTCGTCGTCGGGCTGAACGATCTGCGCAAGGAAACGGGGATCGCCGATATCGCCGGCCGGCCCTTTCTCGTACCCCTGCTGCTTCAGGTGGTCGTTGCCGCACGTGCCTGCGGCCTCGATGTCGTCGACAGCGTCTTCAACGATTTTGCCGACAGCGACGGCCTTGCCGCCGAATGCCGTCAGGGCCGCCAGATGGGGTTCGACGGCAAGATGCTGATCCATCCCGCGCAGATAGCCGCCGCCAATGACGCCTTCGGCGTGACAGAGGCGGAAGCCGCCGAGGCCATTGCCATCGTCGCTGCCTTTTCGGCGCCCGAAAATGCCGGCAAGGCTGTCGTCAATATTGCCGGCCGCATGGTGGAGAAGCTGCATGCCGATCAGGCAGAGCGTCTCCTGAACAAGGCCGATCTGATCAACGAGAGAAAGAAAACATGAAAGTCTATCGATTCCTCACCGGCCCTGATGACGCTTCCTTCTGCCACAAGGTCACGCTGGCGCTGAACAAGGGATGGGAGCTGCATGGCTCGCCGACCTACGCCTATAACGGCGAAGCCAGGCTGATGCATTGCGGTCAGGCCGTGGTGAAGGATGTGCCCGGCAAGGACTACACCCCCGACATCAAGCTCTCCGAGCAGTGAGCGCAGTATAAAAGCGGCGGGTCCGCACACCGTGGACTCCTTTCAAGCCCGAAGACATGCCTGTGGTCATGCATCGGGCTTGACCGATGTGCTTCAGGAGGATTGCTCCGCCGCGATCTCCGCGCTCGCCTCGATGCGTTCCATATCGTCGTCGGACAGGCCGAAATGGTGGCCGATCTCGTGGATGAGGACATGGGTGACGATGTCGCCCAGCGTTTCCTCGTTCTCCGCCCAGTAATCGAGAATCGGGCGGCGATAGAGCGTGATGCGGTTCGGCATCTCGCCTGTCTCGACCGTAAAACGCTCCGTGATGCCGCGGCCCTCGAAGAGGCCGAGCAGGTCGAAGGGCGTTTCCAGCGCCATGTCCTCGAAGACATCGTCGCTGGGGAATTCGGAGATCTCGATGATCAGGTTGCCCGTCAGCGCACGGAACTCCTCCGGCAGGTGGCCATAGGCCTCCAGCGCAAGGGATTCAAATGTGCTGATGGTCGGGGCGTGGCGGTTGCGCCAATCCTCGGTCTGGTCAATTCGGGCCATGTAGTCTCCTTTGATCGTCATATAGACGATTTCCAGCGGTTTTCGAGGGCTGAATTTGCAGGCCGGGCATGCGCGCCCGGCGTTTCTCGATGGCGGGCAGGTCGATTCATGTCGTCATGCACAAGACGAAGGCGCCAAAACGCCAGTTATGCAATAAAACGTGATCGGTCAGTTTGTCGCACTTTATCGTCAATTTCGTCTGCCTCTTTGCATCATAAGCACATGAAAAGACGATACTTTTAATCAAGATTAGAATGACTCTAAGTTTTCTGGCGGCGGCGAACGACGCAATCATTCTTGACAGTCAATGTCCTCTTTTGCTTAATCCCGGAAACTCAGTGCTTTGCGTATGACGGGCAAGTCGAAATGCTGGTTTGCAGCTGCAATTTCATCACCGAAAAAGACATCGTGGACGTGATCAACGGCCTCCTCGACGAGGACTGTTGGCAGCTCATCGTGCCTGCGAAAGTCTATCACGCGATGCAGAAGCGTGGCCGTTGCTGCGGCTGTTTTCCGAACGTCGTGGACATCATCATCCGCACGACGGAGCAATACCACGCCCGCGGTGACTCGACGGATGCCGAGATTTTTGATTTCATGACCCGCCTCAAACAATTCCATGAAGAAAACAGGAGAGCGGATCTTGAAAGGCGACAAAAGAGTCATCGAGCAGCTTAACGAAGCGCTCTATCTCGAGCTGGGTGCTGTCAACCAGTACTGGCTCCACTACCGCCTTCTCGAGGACTGGGGTTACACGCTTCTCGCCAAGAAGGAACGTGCCGAGTCCATCGAAGAAATGCAACACGCCGACAAGCTCGTCGCCCGCATCATCTTCCTTGAAGGCCACCCGAACCTGCAGACCGTCGCACCGCTGCGCATCGGCCAGAACGTCAAGGAAGTTCTGGAAGCCGACCTTGCTGGTGAATACGATGCCCGCACGGCTTACAAGAAGTCGCGTGACATCTGTCACGACGCCGGTGACTACGTCACCATGAAGCTGTTCGAAGAGCTGCTGATCGACGAGGAAGGCCATATCGACTTCCTGGAGACCCAGCTGGAGCTGCTCGGCAAGCTGGGCGAGGAAAAGTACGGCCAGCTGAACGCAGCGCCGGCAAACGAAGCCGAATAAGGCGGTCGTTCCACCATCACGAATACGAAAATCCCCGGCCTTGCCGGGGATTTTTGTTTGTCAGGGCGCGAGATGGGCGAAGGTCGCCACGACCTCCTCGTAAACCTTGCGCTTGAAAGGCACGATGAGATCAGGCAGTTCGCGCATGGGTTTCCACGCCCATTCGTCGAATTCCGCCGTATGGCCGCCCGGCGGCGGGTTGATGGCGATCTCGCTTTCATCACCTTCGAAGCGGAAGGCGAACCAGCGCTGCGTCTGGCCGCGATATTTGCCTTTCAGACCGATGCCGATCAGATGCGCCGGCAGGTCATAATTGATCCAGCGGCCCGCATCTGCGATCAGCGACACGCTTTTCATGCCGGTCTCTTCGTAGAGTTCGCGATAGGCGGCTTCCAGCGGGTCCTCGCCCTTGTCGATGCCGCCTTGCGGCATTTGCCAGAGCTGCGGCGAGCCGTCATATTCCGAATTGCCGACCGCGAGCCGATGGCCGGCCCAGACCTTGTTTTCGGCGTTCAGCACCATGATGCCGACACAGGGGCGGTAGGGCAGGTCCTCGGCCCTGACCATCTTGTCCTTTTCCTTGCCCATCGGGAGTTCCTATCGTTTGGCGGGAATGTCTGCGAGCGATGCGACGCCGACGATCTCGATGCCGCGTGTGCTGGCTTCCTCGCACCATTCGCGGATGGCGTCCACACTTTCGTCGAAGGCCGAGGCGATGCCGATTGCGGTGCCGTTGCGCCGCGCAATGCGTTCCAGCTCATCGA
This sequence comes from Shinella sp. H4-D48, assembly GCF_022637395.1. Classification (GTDB taxonomy): domain Bacteria; phylum Pseudomonadota; class Alphaproteobacteria; order Rhizobiales; family Rhizobiaceae; genus Shinella; species Shinella sedimenti. The sequence continues at coordinate 77,617 of NZ_CP093337.1, forward strand.
GCTTCTTGAGCACCGCTGTGCGCGAGAGATCGGCGTCGAGCTGGAGGTCGGCAAAGGCATGCGGAGCGGAGACCGCGCCGGCAATGGTGCCCGAAAGCGACTGGGCGGAGCTGGCGTCGTCCAGGAAAAGCAGGCCGCGGCTCGCCACGTCGCGCATGACCGGCTCCAGCGCGTCGGCACTGGAGAGGAAGCGGCCGCCCATGAAGTTCACGACGCCGGTATAGTTGGTGATCCGCGCCATGGCGCGGTGCAGTTCAGCGAGGTTCTGCGCCTCGCTCATGTCGGTGCGCAGCGTATAGGGGCCCGGGTCGTTCTGCGGATAGTCGAAGGGTTCGAGCGGCAATTGCAACAGGATCTCGTGTCCGGCGCGCCGCGCCTCCTGCATCCAGCGCTCAAGGCTGTTGCCGCTCGCGGCAAAGGCCAACGTCACCTCTCCTGGCAGTTCGCGAATGGCGCGCTGTGTGCCCGTCTGGCTGAGGCCGAGGCCACCCACCACGATGGCGATGCGTGTGCCGCGTGCACCGGACCACGGACGGGCATACTGGTCCATCGGGCGCGTCCCGTCGAGACCGATGATCGGGATCTTGCCGTCTGAGGTGTCTTCCAGGAGATCTTCGTTCGGAAAAGCCGCCGTGCGTGCATCCTGGCCGACGCGGTTTGCCTCGAGAATGACGGGGCCGGTGCCGTCGCGCGCGCCGGGCGCATATTTGCGCACTACGCTTCCGTCGTCGTTGACGGTTTCTTCGACGCGTGCGCCGGAAAGGCCGTTGGCCCGGCGTACGCCGTCGCCAGCTTCCGCGGCCTTTTGATCGGGTCTGGCGTCTGCGGTTTCGACGGTTTCAGCCGCGGTGGGGAATGGTTCGGTGCGCAGGCCGCTTGGCGCCAGCGCCGTCCAGCCGGACAGTCCGATCAGGCCGACGACGGCCAGGGTAGACACGACCTTGCCGGCGGAGAACCGTGACGGTCCCGTCCGTCCTGGCCTTGCCTTGCGGTCCTGGCCGAGAGGTGCGTGAATGTCTGTGCCCAAGGTCAGTCCGCGCTGGCCGGAAGGTGCGTAAAACAGGGCCCGTGCGGTGACGGGCCCTGCGGATGCGTCTTACTGCTTCAGCTCGGCCTTTTCCGGATTTGCCGGGAAGGACGGGTCGGACTTCTGGCCACGCAGCAGTTCGAGTGCGTATTGAAGCTGAACGTCGTCCTTGGCTTCCGGCGGCACATAGGCGGAGGAGCCGGAGCCCGCTTCCGTCTCGCTCTGGCCCTGGATATGGCCGCGCAGGCTGGATTCGGCCGCGTTCTCGATCTTACCCTGCAACTCGGGCGGCAGCGGCTGCTCGACGGTGATGTCGGGCGTGATGCCCGTGCCCTGGATCGATTTGCCCGACGGCGTGTAGTAGAGCGCGGTCGTCAGACGCAACGCACCGGCTTCGCCCATCGGGATGATGGTCTGGACCGAGCCCTTGCCGAACGAACGCGTGCCGAGGACGGTTGCGCGGCGCAGGTCCTGCAGCGCGCCGGCGACGATTTCGGAAGCCGAGGCCGAGCCGCCGTTGATCAGCACGACGACCGGCTTGCCATCGGTGATGTCGCCCGGGGTCGCATTGAAGCGGCGGGTCTCGTCATCGTTACGGCCGCGCGTCGAAACGACCTCGCCGCGCTCCAGGAAGGCGTCGGAGACGTTGATCGCCTGATCGAGCAGGCCGCCCGGGTTGAGGCGCAGGTCGAGCACGTAACCCTTCAGCTTGTCGGCCGGAACCTCTTCCTTGATCTTGGTGATCGCGGCTTCGAGATCGTCATAGGTCTTCTCGGTGAAGGAGATGACGCGCAGATAGCCGACATTGTCCTCGACACGCGACTTGACGGCCCTGACAGCGATGATGTCGCGCTTGATCGTCAGTTCGATCGGCTTGTCGGCGCCCTTGCGGATCAGCGTGAGCTTGATCGGCGTGTTGACCGCGCCGCGCATCTTCTCGACCGCTTCCTCGAGCTTGAGGCCGCGCACGTCCTGTCCGTCGATCTTGGAAATGAAGTCGCCGGCCAGAACGCCCGCACGCGAAGCCGGTGTGTCGTCGATCGGCGTGATGACCTTGACGAGTTCGTCCTCCATCGTGACCTCGATACCAAGGCCGCCGAATTCACCCTTGGTCTGGGTGCGCATGTCCTCGGCATCCTTGGCATTCATGTAGGACGAATGCGGGTCGAGCGAGGTCAGCATGCCATTGATGGCATTTTCGATGAGCTGGTCTTCCTTCGGCGGCGTCACATACTGGGCGCGCACGCGTTCGAAGACATCCCCGAAAATGGAAAGCTCGCGATAGGTTGACGAGCCGGCGGCTTCCGCGGGCAGCGTAACCGTGTTGATGACGCTCATGGCCGTGGCACCCATGAGTGCACCGACGATAACAAGTGAAGCCCTACGTATCATTGCGTGCCTTTCCAGAAATTTTGGCGGACCACCACGGCCGGGAATCAACCGGTTTTCCGTTCTTTCGAAATTCAATGTAAAGTGTCGGCTTGTCCGTTTCCAGCGTCAAAGCGTTCACACTTGCGATCCTCTTTTCGCCCATCACGGCGAGCGGCTCTCCAGCCACGACGAACTGACCTTCGCGCACGTTCACCTTGTCCATGCCGGACAGGACGAGGTGGTAGCCCTCCCCCGCGTTCAGAATGATCATGCGTCCGTAACTGCGAAACGTTCCGGCAAAGACGATCCATCCGTCGGCAGGGGCTGTGACGAGCGCGCCGGGATTGGTGGCGAGCGTCAGTCCCTGGGAATCGTGGCCGGTTCCGTCTGCGTCGCCGAACTGGCGCAGCGGGTCGCCTGCCACGGGATAATCGAGTTTTGCCTGCAACTGCGAGAATTCATATGCGGGAGCAATGCGGTTTTTGTCGGGCACGCTGTCGCGCGCCAGCGCCCTCGCCTTCTCGCGTTCGGCCTCGCTCTGGCCGCGCCGTTCTTCTTCCTTGGCGCGGGCGAGTGCGGCGGCGTCACGCACCGAACCGATCTCCTTCTCCAGGCTTCCGATCAGGCCCTCCAGGCTTGTTGCGCGGCCGGCGAGTTCCTCCGCGCGCCGCCGTTCGGCGGCAAGGGTGCGGCTGCTCGTTTCCGTCAGGGCCTCGTTCTGGGCGACCAGCAATTCCGAGCGCTTCTCCTCGTCCAGGCGGATCTGCATGGCGTCGGTCAGCTCGGTCTTTTCGCGATCGATGTCGCTCTTGATGTCCATCAGCGCGGCCAGATCGTCGATCAGCGCATCGGTTTCCTTGCGGATACCGGGCACGACGGCGCCGAGCAGGATGGCGCTGCGCACCGAGCCCAGCGCGTCGTCGGGCGTTACCAGCAGGGCGGGCGGAGGATTGCGGCCCATGCGCTGAAGGGCGGCGAGCACCTCGGCCAGTACGCCGCGCCGCTCGTGCAGCGAGGCGCGCACGCCCGCTTCCTGCTCGCGCATGCCTTCCAGACGCTTTTCGCCGGCGAGAATCTTTTCTTCCATCTGCTTGCGCAGGGCGGCGGACTGGACGATGGCGTCGCGCAGCGTCTGGCGGGACTTGTCGAGCCGGGCAATTTCCGCCTCCAGCTCTTTCGTCTTCTCCTCGGAAACGCTGATGGATTGGGAGAGCGATTCGAGTTCCCGGCGCGTGCTGTCGCGGCGAAGGGCAAGGGCTGCGGCGGGATCCGCCTCGACACGGGGCAGCGAACCGGTCTTTTCGGTCGTGACCACCGTTTCGTCGGGTTCAGCGAAGACAGGATGGGTTAGTGCGGCCACGAAGAGCGCGGCCGACAGCATTGCCGGCCGCAACAGGCGGCTGACACCTTCACCGGAATGGGCTGTGCCGGTTTTCCTCATCGTCTTCCGAACATCCGTTCCCTTCGCTCTATGCTGATTTGCGGACTTCGCCAAGAAAGAGCGCCAAAAATAGGGCTGGCGTCAGAGTGCACGCTCAGGCTTGCGCGGCCATGGCGCGCGTGTCAGCTGCGGTGATAGGGGTGGCCCGAGAGAATGGTGACGGCTCGGTAGAGCTGTTCGGCCAAAAGGATACGCACGAGTTGGTGCGGCCAGGTCATCTTGCCGAGGCAGAGCGTGGCATCCGCGCGGTCGTAGAGGGCGGGATCGAGCCCATCGGCGCCGCCGATCGCAATCATCAGCTCGCGTTTTCCGGCATCGCGGAAGCCGCCGAGAAGATTGGCGAAGCCAGGAGAATCGAGCGACTTGCCGCGCTCGTCGAGCAGGATCAGCACGGCGCTGTCGGGGAGCGCCTTCTCCAGCATGGCCGCTTCCTCGCGCTTGCGCGTATCGGCGTTGCCGGCGCGGCTTTCGCCGACCTCCGTCATCTTGCCGAGTTCGAGGCCGATGGCGGGACCGGCCTTGGCGAAACGGTCGATATAGCGGGCCGCAAGATCCTTCTCAGGGCCGGCCTTGAGCCGTCCAACCGCAAAAAGTCCCACCCGCATCGCCTAAGCCCTGTCCGTTTGTCGTGGCGCGGCGATCTCGGCGCACGCACCCCTTATCCTCGCCGGACAGGTGCCCGGCGTTTTGTCAAAGCGCAGCTCCTCACGCAAACCCGCGTCGCGGTCTTGCCGGATCCGCTCAGTGAACCGTGCCGTCCTCGATTTCGGGAGCCGCCCACATCCTTTCGATGTTGTAGAACTCCCGGATCTCCGGCCGGAACACATGGATGATGATATCGCCCGTGTCGATCAGCACCCAGTCGCCGGCTTCAAGGCCCTCGACGCGGGCATTGCCCAGGCCTTCGTCCTTGAGATCGGAGATGAGGTGATCGGCAATCGCCATCACATGACGGTTCGAGCGTCCGGACACGACCACCATGTAGTCGCCCAGCACCGATTTCCCGGCAATGTTGATGGAGACGATATCTTCTGCTTTCGAGTCCTCGAGGCTGGCGAGGACCAGTTGAAGGGCACGGTCGGCTGCATCGTCGCTGCGTCCCGCGCTCTTGGAGAAAACGCCGTAGACGTTCCCCTTTGCGTGCACTGTTGTCAGGTTCGTTCCTTTCTGGATCAGAACAGCACGTCCCGTATCGGCAAAAGCGCGCCGATACCTACCGAATGTAGGCACCAATGGGTACCAGTTTCAAGACGTCACTTCTGAGGGATGGTTTTATCTAGGTCCGTGCGCGTGCGCAGGGCCGTGGAACTGAGCGCCGAGCGCGGCCCGTGAATGAAGGTCCAGGCGGGTGCGCGCCGCCCCGGCAGGGTCATGGCGTCTTCCTCGTCGACGCGGGCATAGTCGAAGGTCTTGGCCATGCGCGAGGAGAGATAGGCGAGGGTCGAGCCCGGCCGGTCGATAACGGCGATGGGGAAGGTGCAGGCGATCTTCTGCCAGTTCTGCCATTTGTGGAACGTCGCCAGATTGTCAGCGCCCATGATCCAGACGAAGTTCACACCACGGTTCAGCGCCTGCACGCGCTCCAGCGTTTTGGCGGTATAGCTCTGGCCGAGCCGTTTCTCGAAGGCCGTCACCTTTATGCGCGGTCCGGGCGCGATGGCCTCGCTCATGCGGATGCGTTCTGCGAGCGGTGCGAGCTGCTTGTGGTCCTTGAGCGGGTTGCCGGGCGTCACCATCCACCAGAGCTGGTCGAGCCCAAGGCGGCGCAGCGCCGTTTCGGCCACGAGAGCATGGCCCTGGTGCGGCGGATTGAACGAGCCGCCGAACAGGCCGACCGCCATGCCTTTCTCGACATGGGGCATTCTCAGATAGCGCTCTTCGACCCTGTCCGACGTCACCTCAGGGCCGCACCTGTCCGGTGCCGCGCACTCGGTACTTGAAGGAGGTGAGCTGCTCGACACCGACGGGGCCGCGCGCATGCATCTTGCCCGTGGCGATGCCGATCTCGCCGCCCATGCCGAATTCTCCGCCATCGGCGAACTGCGTGGAAGCATTATGCACGAGGATCGCCGAATCGATCTCGTTAAAGAAGCGTGCGACGACGTCGGGGTCTTCGGCGATGACGGCTTCCGTATGGGCAGACGACCATCGGTTGATATGGTCGATGGCGCCCGAGATACCGTCTACCAGCGAAACAGCGATGATCGCGTCGAGATATTCGGTCGACCAGTCCGCGTCGGTTGCCGGTACAAGATCGGGAATGCGGGCGCGGATCTCGTCCGTGGCGCGGACTTCGCAGCCGGCGGCCAGCAGGCCCTCGACAAGCGGCGCAAGATGGGTATCGGCGACGGCGCGGTCGACCAGCAGCGTTTCGGCAGCGCCGCAGATGCCTGTACGGCGCATCTTGGCGTTGACGACGATTTTCTTCGCCATCTCCAGATCGGCCGACCTGTCGACATAGATGTGGCAGAGTCCTTCGAGATGAGCGAAGACGGGCACGCGGGCCTCGCTCTGCACGCGCGCGACGAGGCTCTTGCCGCCGCGCGGCACGATGACGTCGATGGCGCCGCCGAGGCCCGAAAGCATGGCGCCGACGGCTGCGCGATCCGTGACCGGCACGTACTGGATGGCATGCTCCGGCAGGCCGGCGGCCTTGAGGCCGGCCACCAGGCAGGAATGGATAGCCTGCGATGAATTCACGCTGTCCGACCCGCCGCGCAGGATCACCGCATTGCCGGCTTTCAGGCACAGCGCGCCGGCATCGGCCGTCACGTTCGGGCGGCTCTCGTAGATCACGCCGATGACGCCGAGCGGCGTACGCACGCGTTCTATATGCAGGCCATTCGGGCGGTCCCATTCCGCAATGACGTCGCCCACCGGATCCTTGAGGCCGGCGATATCGCGGATGGCAGAGGCGATTCCCTCGATGCGCTCAGGCGTCAATGTCAGCCGGTCGAGGAAGGATGCGGCGACGCCGCTTTCCTTCGCATTGGCAAGGTCGAGCGCATTGGCGGCGAGGATCGCGTCGCTGTTTGCCAGGATTTCGGCGGCCATGGCCTCGAGCGCGCGGTTCTTCTGTTCCGCGCTGGCGATGGAAAGCGGACGGGCGGCGGCGCGGGCGTTGCGGCCGATCGTGTCCATCAGCGCATCGATATCGGTCTTGACCTGATCAAGCATGGCTCAAATCCTTCCCTGTCTCGGCGGCGGCCGGCGCGGCAAGGCCGGTCACAACGAGATCGTCCCGGTGCACCATGGCGGTGCGGCCGGCATAGCCCAGAATGGCGGCGATATCCGCCGATTTCTTGCCGACGATCAGCCGCGCCTCGTCGGCATCGTAGCCCGCGAGGCCGCGGGCGATCTCGCGACCGTTCGTCCCGTAGATCGAAACCGTATCGCCGCGCGAAAACGAACCCCACACGCCGCGCACACCGGCGGGCAGCAGGCTTTTGCCGGCACTCAGCGCGGTTTCGGCACCCGCATCGATCTCAAGCCGGCCAGCCGGCTGCAACTGCCCGGCAATCCAGGTTTTCCGTGCGGTGACGGGCGAACCCGACGGCGCAAACCATGAGGACCGCGCACCGTCCTCGATGGCGCGCAGCGGATGGTCGACCTTGCCCGACGCGATGATCATGGCGCAGCCTGCGCCCGTCGCAATCTTGCCGGCGTCGATCTTGGTGCGCATTCCGCCGCGCGACAGTTCCGAGGCCGCGCCACCGGCCATCGCCTCGATTTCGGGCGTGATGGCAGGGATCGTCTCGAGGAAACGCGCGTCTGGATCGAGATGCGGAGGCGCCGTATAGAGCCCGTCGATGTCCGACAGCAGCACCAGCAGGTCGGCGCCCGCCATGGTGGCGACGCGCGCGGCCAGCCGGTCGTTGTCACCATAGCGGATTTCCGTCGTGGCGACCGTGTCGTTCTCATTGATGATCGGCACGGCACCCAGTTTCAGGAGCTGGTTGATCGTCGCGCGCGCATTGAGATAGCGGCGGCGCTCCTCGGTATCGCCGAGCGTCAACAGGATCTGGCCGGCGACGATATCGTCGGCCGACAGGCTTTGCGACCATGCGCGGGCCAGCGCGATCTGGCCCACGGCGGCGGCGGCCTGGCTTTCCTCCAGCTTCAGGGCGCCGGCCGGCACTTTCAGCACGGAGCGGCCGAGCGCGATGGCGCCGGAGGAGACGACGAGAACCTCGGTGCCGCCGGACTTGAGCGCGGCGATATCCGCGCACATCGCATCGAGCCAGGCCTTCTTGAGGCCGCTCGCGCGGTCGACAAGCAGCGCCGAGCCGATCTTGATCACAATCCGGCGGTACTTCCCGAGCGGTTTGCGGTTTCTGGTCATCTCAGTCGTCGGATCCGGCATTCTTCGATTGAACGATGACGTCGCGAAGGGCGCGCAGCGTGCCGACCATGCCGACATTGGCGACGGCGGAAAGCTGCAGAACGGGCTGGCCGCAGGCCTTCTGCAGCGCCTTGGACTTCTTCTTCAGCTCGTCCTCGTCGAGCAGGTCGATCTGCGAGAGTGCCACAATTTCCGGCTTATCGGTGATGCCGCCGCCATAGGCTTCAAGCTCGTGCTTCACCGTCTTGTAGGCCTTGGCAACATCCTCCTCCTGCGCGGAGACGAGGTGCAGCAACACGCGTGTGCGTTCGACATGGCCAAGGAAACGATCGCCAAGGCCCACGCCGTCATGGGCGCCTTCGATGAGGCCGGGAATGTCCGCCAGAATGAACTCGCCGCCGTCGATGGTGGCCACGCCCAGATTGGGATGCAGGGTCGTGAACGGATAGTTGGCGATCTTCGGCCGAGCGCGCGTGCAGGTCGCGAGGAAGGTCGACTTGCCGGCATTGGGCAGGCCGACGAGGCCGGCATCGGCAATCAGCTTCAGCCGCAGCCAGATGGTCTTTTCTTCGCCTTCCAGGCCGGGATTGGCCCAGTTCGGCGCCTGGTTGGTCGAGGATTTGAAATGCGCGTTGCCGAAGCCGCCATTGCCGCCGCTGGCCAGCTTGAAGCGCTGTCCTTCCTGCACGAGATCCACGATCAGCGTCTCGTTGTCTTCCTCGAAGATCTGCGTGCCGACGGGCACCTTCAACGTCACGCTCGCGCCGTTCGCGCCGGTGCGGTTGCGGCCCATGCCATGCGTGCCGATCGTCGCCTTGAAGTGCTGCTGGTAACGGAAGTCGATCAGCGTGTTGAGGCCGTTGACGGCCTCCACCCACACGTCGCCGCCGCGTCCGCCGTCGCCGCCATCGGGGCCGCCGAATTCGATGAATTTTTCGCGGCGGAACGAGACAGCCCCTGCCCCGCCGTCGCCGGACCGGATATAGACTTTTGCTTCGTCCAGGAACTTCATCGGCTCGCCGTTCGCTTTACTCTGATCAATATGGTCATTTTGCCGTCTTCGATATAGCCGCTTCCCGCAGAGGTCAAAGACTATCGTGAAATTCGTCAGCTATAACATCCAGTACGGGATCGGTCTCGACGATCGCCTCGACCTGCCGCGCATCGTCTCCTCGATCCATGGCGCCGACATCATCGCGTTGCAGGAAGTGACGCGCAACTTCCACCGCAATGGCGGCATCGACATGGTCGCCGAATTGCAGACGCTGCTGGCGAACCACTACTCCGTCTTCTGGCCGGCCTGCGACCTCGATGCCGGATCGGCGATCGAAAAGGGCCGCGTGGTCAATCGCCGCTTCCAGTTCGGCAACATGATCTTCTCTCGCTGGCCGATCCTCTCCAGTCGTCTCCTCCCGCTGCCGCGCACCCGCACGCTGGACAAGCTGAACCTGCAACGCGGTGCCACCGAAGCGGTCATCGCCACACCGGGTGGCGCGCTCCGCCTCTATTCCGTTCATCTCGACCATGTGCACCGCGACGAGCGCATCGCCCAGATCCGGTATCTCAAGGACCGCGCCCAACTCTACGGCTTCGAGGGCGGCGCGATTTCCGGCGCCCATGAACTCGGCCTGCCCGAACCGCCGGTGCCCGAGGACTATGTCCTGATGGGCGATTTCAACATGGTGCCGGAATCGCCCGAATATTGCGAAATGGTCGGCGGCGTCGATCCCCTTTACGGCCGCCAGATCCGCGCCGGCAATCCGGTCGACGCGATCGCCGGCCTTGGCAAGCGCCATGCCGCGAGCTTCAGCTGGATCAATCCCCAGGACCATGCCGACCGCATGTTCCTCGATTACTGTTTTCTCAGCCACGGCCTCGTGGAGCGCCTGACGGATGCCTGGGTCGACGAGACGGCCTTCGGCTCCGACCACATGCCCGTCTGGTTCGAATTGTCGTAGACCGGGGCGGATCGCTCCGCCCCGGTCGATGTCAGTGCCGCGGTGAGGCCGGGCGAAAATCGCCCGGCGCCAGTACGGTCTCGAGATGCGGCACCATGGCGGCGCGCGCGACGCTGAAGACCTCGCTGCAGCCGGTGATGCGGAATCCCGCCTTTTCCTGCACGCGAAGAGATGCGAGGTTGTCGGCGAAGATGCCGGAGTGGATTTCCGTGCCCGGCATGCGCATCAGGAAGCGGGAAATGGCCGCATGCACGGCCTCGCTCATATAGCCTCGCCGCCAGTAGAAGCGGTTCAGCCAATAGCCGATTTCCCAGCCGCTGGACCGCCTCTCGAACGAAACGCATCCAATATGCACGTCGTCGCCGGCGGTGATGGCGAAGGCCCAGCCGTCGTTGAGGTCCGTGGTCGCGACGGCAAGCCACTCGCTGGCGTCCTGGCGATCATAGGGGGCGGGAACCCGCGCCAGCATGCGCGAGACCTGGAAATCGGCAAGCGACTGGGCGATGGCGTCCGCATCGGACATGCGGTGCGGACGCAGCGTCAGACGCGCCGTCGTGATGGTCGGGCAGGGGCCGGGACCGGTGATGCAGGCCCGTTCGACCGAGTTCTGCATGGCGTTCATCGCATGCCCCCCCAGCTCTTCAGCGAAACCCAGGTCTTGCGGTCGAGCCTATACCATTCGACGGGAACCATGCCGCCGACGGCAAGGCTCTGTACCATGCCGGTCGCCTGGAACTGGAAGCCGCACTTCTGGATGACCCGCCGCGAGGGGATGTTCATGACCCGGCAGCGCGCATCGATCTGCTCGATATCGCGGGTGCGGAAGACCATGTCGATCAGCGCATGGGCCGCTTCCGTGACATAGCCCTGGTTCCAGTAGGGCTCGCCCAGCCAGTAGCCCAGTTCGACCGTGCGTCCGTCCTCATGCGGCTCGATACCGCAGCAACCGAGGAAGGCGCCGTTGTCGGCTTTCGTAATGGCATAGACGCACTTGCCAATCGCGCCGTCGCGCGTGCGTCGCACAAAATCGGCGGCATCCGCAACCGTGTAGGGGTGCGGCATGCGGGCGACCATGTTGGCGATATTGGCGTTGTTGGCGAGATGGGCAAGGGCGTCGATGTCGTCTTCGTGCGGAGCTCTCATGACGAGCCGCGGCGACAGCAAGATCGGGCAATCGGTCCTCGACCGTTCAGGCCTTGGCCTTTCCTGGGGAGACCTTGATTGGTCTTCCCGCAACAATTCGGTTTGCATGTTCAGTCCTCCAGAACGAAAAAAGGGAGATAAGGTCTTGCCTCATCTCCCTTTTTCTTCTTCAGGCCTGAAACCTGTCGCGCCAGCCGGGTCGATGAGACGCCGGCTGTTTTAGAGCGCTACCGGCTTATTCCGCTGCTTCCGCTTTCGGGGCCACAGACACGTAAACGCGACCGTTGGCCTTCGTACGGAAATTCACATTGCCAGCCGTAAGAGCGAAGATCGTGTGATCCTTGCCGAGACCGACATTGGCACCGGGATGCCACTGCGTACCGCGCTGACGCACGATAATGTTGCCTGCGAGGACGGCTTCGCCGCCGAACTTCTTCACGCCAAGACGCTTGGACTCGGAATCGCGACCGTTGCGCGAGGAACCGCCAGCTTTTTTGTGTGCCATGGGAGTTCTCCTTTACCTGTCCGGGTTATTCGGCTGCTGCAACGGTTTCGGCTTCAGACTTCTTGGAAGCCTTCTTTGCCTTGCCGCCGGCGGCTGCGATGTCGATGATACGGACAGTCGTGTTGTGCTGACGATGACCGCGCGAACGCTTCGAGTTCTGGCGACGACGCTTCTTGAAGGCGATGACCTTCTTGGCGCGGCCGTGCTCGACGACTTCTGCGGTAACGATCGCGCCTTCGACGAAGGGCGCACCGATCGTCGCATCGGCGCCGACGCCGACCATCAGCACTTCGGTGAATTCGATCTTTGCACCAGCGTCGCCCGACAGCTTTTCGATTGTCAGAACGTCGTTGGCGGCCACGCGGTACTGCTTACCGCCGGTCTTGATGACTGCGAACATTTTGTATCCTTTCATGTTCGTGCCGGCTCTGCGCCCTGGGGCACGGCCGTCTTTTTATCAGTCGACAGGGATGGCGATGCATTGGCGCATCGCCGGCTCGGGTGGTTCCTGCAAGGTGCGGCGCCGAAAATTCAGGCCGCTCGGCACAAAGAACCAGTGTCGCGGCACAGGTAAGACCCATGCCACTGCACCTTGCGCAATAGGTGAGGCGCGGAAAACTGTCAAGGGAATTTCCGTCACCATGACAAATAGATGAACTTTCAACGCCCAAGCCCTCTTGCAAGCCCGCGCCACACCCGCTATGTACCGCCCGCGCCTCAAAGGTGCCGACCGACATCCGGAGAGGTGGCAGAGTGGTCGAATGCACCGCACTCGAAATGCGGCATACCTGCAAGGGTATCGTGGGTTCGAATCCCACCCTCTCCGCCATCACGGACCTTGGGCTACAAGGTTTTTCCGACAAGCCTGATAGTATCTCGTTATTTAAGAGGCCGACGCAAATTTAGCGGGGGCCACACTCTGGGCACGATCGGGCGACTAAACTCACTCTTCCGACTTCCCGGTAGATTTTCCTACAGCAATGCCGGCGACGATTAGGAACGCGCTGCCGAGAACCTTCAATATGTCGGCTAGCCACTCGCGTTCGGTGACGAGTGCGCCGACGATCACGATCAGCAGTATTAAGGCTAGTATGGCGAATGAAAGCGTCAAGGCGGCAGCATGACCTTTGTCATCGGTGCCATAAGCAAAGCCCCACTTCGAAAAGTGGAATACCTGGTTCGGTGCATGTCCGTCTGTGAAGCATGGATCTTTGCGAGTAGCGGTATCTGGCTGATCAGGAATCTGGGCCGGAGGCGATGGGATCTTCCATTGCCCCGGCGATTTCCCCTGGTCAGTTTGTGGCGTCGAGCTTTGATCGGAAGACATCACGGATCAATGTATTAGGAATTCTAGGCTTAGAGTCCAGCGTCCCGTAGCTTTCCTTAACAATTGTCCAAGGTTCCCCTGGTGCGTGCGTTGCATTTGAAAGCTGCACGCCAGACATGCCTTTATGGGTTTCCCAGACGTTCTTCAGAAATGAGAGCACTTCAGGATCTGGGGGATCTGGAAGCTCAAATTTCATAAACGGACCATTTCCTGATCGCGTCAGAACGTTGGCTTTTTTCCCCTGGATGGGCTTTCTGCCGAACTCTTTGAAACTTCCGTATATGTCACCGACAACCGGACCCCAGGGCCAAGCTTCAATGTCGTCACCGAACAGGGGCTGCCCCGTGTGAGCAAGCCACCAAGCATGAGCGTAGAAGACAAGCTTCTGTAGCTTCATCTGATCGATCAGCGGAAATTGCGAACGATCGTTTGCCTGGATGTCGAGAAAAGCGTTAGCTACCGCTGCCGCAGTAGTCCGAGCACCTTCCGCTGTAGTGTCTACCATGCGAGTGCCTCCCTTCTGCGAATCACAAAGACAGCGCCGGAGCCTCGGCCCCCGCGCTGATTTTCCAGTTGAATATAGGTTGATTCTTGTGTGTTTGCTAGAGCCTAGGGGTTGACTCGCTGAGAATCAGTTGTGGAGAACAGTTAAGCCCGGGATCGTATCACAACAGTTAGAGCGGGCGGACTGACATGAATTTAATCCAGACTAATGACCTTAGCTGGCGAGAAGGTCTCAAGCTTCTTTACGCCGGATACCATTTCCTTGCCGAAGACGGGCGAGCCGATCGAGCCCTTTAACCAGCACTCTCGTTTAGCCTTGATATATGTGAACGCGATGCAAAGAGCTTCGTCTACGCAGGCCAATCGACAGGCGAGCGGCGTTTTCGCCGACTGATGAGGACGTCGTGAAAGATCACCGCCCGGCAGATCGACATTGTCAAACAGCGCGGTTTGAGGATCGTTTACGCTCATTGTGAAAGCTGATGGATCTTCCTCGGCTCCGCTCAGGAAGCGCCCTGAGAAAGCTACGCTGTTTCCATCGGCTCGGCCGGCACTCGATTTCAAAAAGCAGTTCGGCCCCTTCCTGAGCCTTGGATTCGTATTAAAGGTGAACGCCTTGCACTGACCGTTCATGACCAGGCAGCTACTAGCGCATGCCGCAGGATCGTTGACACGAATGGAGGAGATGTCGTCACCGAACAGATCGAGGCCGGTGTAGATGGCTATTCGGTTTGGTCGCTTGGTGAACTCTTCGATCGGGGAAAGTGCCGTATCTCGAGGCAGGCTGGCTTGGTGAGAGTCGGGTGTTGGCTGATCAGAGGTTGAAGATTGCTTGTCGGACGATTCACTTCCATCGATAGGCTTGGTTGTGGTTTGCGGCTCGTGACTGGATGCGGCCAATTCATCCGATCGCTGGCTCGCGTTTCGGTTCAACCCGTAACGTCGAATCTCGTCTTGACTAAATACGTGCATGTCATCAGGCGGAGTCTTGAACATGACGTGCATCACGTCGATCGGCGTGCCGAAGCGGTTCAGCACTTCAATAATGTCGGAGATCGCCAGCTGTGCGCCGACGAGATCAGACGAGCCGGAGGAGATCTGGTGGACGCCCAGGTCGCCATCGGCCTTTCGTTCAGCACCAGCAAGAAAGACGAAGGCGCATGCCGAGAAGCATTTGCTGCCACTCGGGATATACGTGGCCAACTTACGTTGATGGATGTCGTCTGCGATGAGCAGACCGATTTGAACGTTACCGCCGGGACTGTTGAGAATAACTAGCTTTGCTTCCGGTGCCGCTTGAAGTGCGCGGCGAAAATTCAGGCCGGAATTGATGTCAATCTCACCATTTAGCGTGATGACGCCCGGCGTGGAATCGTCAACGCTGAAGGGGCCAAAAGCTTTCTCTCCGGCGGTTGCATCAAGAACAGAGGCGACCGACAGCAGAATGCTAGCGAGCGCAGCCCAAAAATGATTACGCATAACAACATACCCTTACCCGTGCTCATCAAACTACATCGATCGCTACTGAGCAAGAGTTGGATGGAATCGGCTCAATCTACCTGGGAGTGCAGTTAATCGTCGAGTTTATCGGCGCCGGAATGTCCCTTGGCGCCCCTGGCGGGGCATCCTACGCATGATCTCCATTACAACAGGAGATCGAAATGGCAACTATCAGAAAGCTCAGAGGGCGCTGGCAAGCTCAGGTGCGTCGTCGCGGGATGAAGCCACGCGCGAAGAGCTTCGACAGCAAAGCAGACGCCGAGAAGTGGGCGCGAGATCTGGAAACGCAGGTCGACCGCTTCGGGGCAGCCCCGGACACAAAGATCCTCGAGACCACGACGCTCGGTGCGCTCCTAGAGCGATATCAGCGGGAGATCACGCCTACCAAGCGCGGAGCGGTGCAGGAAGGACAGCGTATCGATGTTCTTCGGCGTCATGATCTCTCGCACCGAACGCTGATCGGGTTGAGCCAGCAGGACGTTGCGTCGTTCCGCGATGAGCGCCTGCAGTCGGTAGCTCCATCTACCGCTGTGAGAGAGATGGCGATCCTCAGTCATGCTGTTGAGGTTGCGATGCGTGATTGGGGAATGCCGCTCGCGAAGAACGTGGTGAAGCTCGTGCGCCGTCCGGTCATTCGAAATGAGCGCAGCCGACGCCTGACGGGCGATGAGGAGCAGCGCCTTCTCGATGGCTGTAACGCCGGGTTGGTTCCCCATCTCAAAACGCTGATCATTCTGGCGATCGAGACCGGGATGCGCCGAGGGGAGATCCTGGGTCTTGAGTGGAAGGACTTCTCTCACAATCGCCGGGTGATCACCCTGATGATGACGAAGAACGGATCCGGGAGAGAGGTCCCTCTGTCTCAGCGTGCCTTTGACGCACTGACAGAATGGAGAGATCGAGCAGAAGTAGATCAATCTCTCATCTTCCCAATGAAGCCAGGCGCGCTCGAACAAGCTTGGCGTCGTCTGCTTGTCCGCTCGAACGTCAAGGCTTTGCGCTTCCACGACCTTCGTCACGAGGGTGTAAGCCGAATGTTCGAGCGCGGCTTGAATGTTATCGAAGTAAGCAGCATCTCAGGTCACAAGGAACTACGGATGCTCAAGCGCTATACGCATCTCGCCGTGGCCTGCTGGCCTGCTGCCGGTTTCTTGGACACCGAGTTAAGGTGTTTCCAATGAAACTGGAGCGCATGGATGCAACGAAGGAAGTTCAGCCGCGAGTACAAGCTTGAGGCGGTGAGATTGGTTCGAGAGCGTGGGGTCGGCGTTGCGCAGGCATCTCGCGATCTGGATGTTCATGAGAATGTCCTGCGCAAGTGGGTCAGGGAATATGGTTCGGACCCCGCACAGGCTTTTCCTGGTCAGGGACAGATGAAGCCTGAGCAGCTTGAGATCGAGAGGCTTCGGAAAGAGGTGGCCAAGCTGAAGGCGGAGCGTGATATCTTAAAAAAGGCCGCCGCCTACTTTGCGAAGGACGTGATATGAAGTTCGCGTTCATTGCAAAGCACCGTTCGATCTGGCCGGTGGCATGGCTCTGCGAAGCGCTGGGTGTATCGCGTTCCGGCTTTCACGCCTGGTTAAACCGGTCTCCGAGCCAGCATGCCCGGTATGATGAGGCTCTGCTCGACAAGATCAAGGACAGCTTCAAGGATAGCGACCGCACCTACGGCGCGCGGCGTGTCTGGCACGACCTCCTTGCCGAAGGTCTCTCCTGTGGTCTGCATCGTGTCGAGCGTCTCATGCGCGCCAATGCATTGAGAGCAAGACCGAGACGGCGAGGCTTGCCGAGAGACGACGGCGAGCGCCCGGTCATCATGCCGAATGTGCTAGACCGATAGTTCGCGGCAGCAAGACCGAACCAGAAGTGGGTGGCCGATTTTGCATATCTTTGGACGGCTGAGGGCTGGCTCTATGTGGCTGCCGTCATCGACCTGTTCTCGCGCCGTGTCGTTGGCTGGTCGATGAATGCCAACATGACGGCCCAGCTCGTCACAGATGCGCTGATCATGGCCATCTGGCGCAGAGGCAAGCCGGATGCGCTTCTCCACCATTCGGACCAGGGCAGCCAATACACGAGCGAGCAGTTCCAGCGTCTCATGGCTGATCATGGAATCACCTGCTCGATGAGCCGATCCGGCAATGTCTGGGACAATGCCGCGATGGAAAGCTTCTTCTCATCACTCAAAACGGAAAGGACAGCTCGCAACGTCTACAGGACCAGGGACGATGCAAAGGCGGACGTGTTCGACTACATCGAGCGCTTCTACAACCCAAAGCGTCGCCATTCGACACTGGGCTATCTCAGCCCTATGGAATTTGAAAACAAGGTAGGATTAGCCTAACTCGGTGTCCGAAAAACCGGCAGCAGGCCAGGTCTTCATAGCCCAATTCCTTCTCAAGCAAGGTTGCGGGTCAGGCCCTCGTTTGGTGTTCCACCACCAGCGAGGGCCGCTTAAGTGCCAGGGATCGTTTGACTATCCGGCACGTCCAGACTTAGCCCGGAGATCGCTCGCCGACAAGGAGAATAGAACGCATCCGGAACGAAGAGCTCAGGTATGGTTAATTTTTCTGTTCTTGATCGACGCCAGAGCAACAGCCGGAAAATTCTAGTTCCCGGCGGTCCAAGGTTTGGTCCCATAGCGAGCAAACCCAAGACTCTCCTGAAATTCGAAGGGAAGTTGGGTCTCAGGTCAGAAAAGCCGTATACTGATCTGGAGGCTACTCAGAACGCACCTGGTTGGTAGGTCAACGAATCTGCCTTAAAAAGAGCTACAAGGATCGCATCGCAGAGACTGAATGGTGCAGAACACATGAGAGTTATAATCCGGACAGACGCCTCATCGGTGATCGGCACAGGCCACGTGATGAGGTGCCTGACCTTGGCACGACGACTGCGGTTGCGAGGCGCCACGGTGGTTTTCCTAATGCGACCGCTAAGCGGCAATCTGATGGCGCGCGTCAGGGAGGACGGTTTCTCGGTTGTGGAAATCGGGCAACTCCAAGGAAGCGCAAACCTTACGGAGAAGGATGATGCGGAACTTTGCATTGATGCGATTCAACGAGGCTCTGCTCTCAAGGAACGGCCCGGGGCCTCAAATACGTGGGTCATCGTGGACCATTACAGCTTAGGACAGGCGTGGGAACAGCGAATCCGTTCCGTTGCGCCGCGCATTCTGGCCATCGATGATCTCGCCAACCGAGTTCACGATGCTGATGTGCTTCTCGATCAGAACCTCGTTGCCAATTATCAGGATAGATATAAGGGGCTCGTCCCAGCGGATTGCGTTACGCTGCTTGGCCCGGCCTATGCATTGATCGCGGACCGTTATAGTTCGCTGAGGAAGGAGGTTACCCGCGTCGGCAAGACAATCCGGTCCATCCTTGTCTATTTTGGGGGAGCCGACAAGGAGATGACGTTGATGACGGCGGAAGCCTTGTCTCGCCTTTCGTCTGACTTTGCCGCTCGCGTTATTCTCGATCAGGCCAATCTTCAGTTTGACCAAGTAGAAGTAGTCTGCGCCGCTGATCGGCGCCTTGTGCTCTCGGGTCAGCTTCCTGATCTAGCGCAGGCAATGGCGGATGCGGACCTATTCGTCGGCGCGTCTGGGACCACCAGCTGGGAAAGACTAGCACTTGGCCTCCCCGCCGCGGTCGTCACTCTTGCCGATAACCAGGAGCTACTTTCTCGGGAACTGGAACGACGGGGTTTCATCACCTGGTTGGGGCGCAGTGAAACGATCACCCTCGACTCCCTTGTGCGCGGTCTTCGACAATCCCTTGCTGCGCCGCTTGATCCCGCCGCCTCCGGCCGGATGATGTCGCTGGTGGACGCCCTCGGAGCGGAGCGGGTTGCCGATATCCTGATGCATGTGGGAGGAGAAGGTCTTGAGCTGCGGCTTGCCAGATCCTCGGATAGCGACGTCATCCTCGGTTGGGCTAACGACCCGGTTACGAGAAGGAACGCGTTTAACCCTCGCCCGATCTCTGTTCGGGAGCATCAGGCTTGGTATCAGCGTCGCTTGTCGTCACCAGACGTCGTCTTCCTTCTGGCTGAAACACGCAGCTGTATCCCTGTTGGCCAGGTCCGATTTGAGCGTCAGCCCGACCAGAGCTGGGAGGTTTCCTATCTAGTTGCCCCGCTGTTTCGAGGGCGCCAAATTGCACGCCCAATGCTGGACATGGCCATTCGATGGCTTCGCTCGGATCCCGCCCGAGAGCTCATCTCGGGATACGTGAAACCCATAAACCGGGCCTCAATAAAGGTCTTTGAAGGGCTCGGCTTTCAGCCGTCGGCACAACAGGACCACTCGGAGGCCATACGCTACGAGCTCCCTCTGCGCGGCGGGAGCTAGCAACAATAGCAGGCTTAGTGAAGTTATAACTGGTCTGTCTACTGGCTCTAGCGCCGAGCGGCCTTCGCTACGCACGCAGCGGAAGCAGGAAGCTAGTAAATCCGGGTTCTATTCTCATACACGCTAGCCGGAGCTTCTCCACGCGGCGGGACACGATCTCTAAGCAGGTTTATAGGCTTTGCGCACCAAGATCTTTGCCTCCGCCAAGGCCTGCTTTGCGCCTGCCGGAGTCAGTTCGGTGAAGTGAAATATGCTGGCTGCGGCAACGGCTGAAGCACCGGCGTCTCGGACAGCCTCAACCATGTGCTGGTAGTTTCCCGCGCCGCCTGACGCGATCACGGGGATCGAGACCGCGCTAACGACGGCTTCAACAAGCTTGAGATCGTACCCTTGGAACGTCCCATCCCGTTCAATCGAGGTGAGAAGAATCTCGCCCGCGCCCCTGTCCTCCACCTCTTTTGCCCAGGCAATCACGTCTTTGCCGGTGTCGAGTGTTCCTGACCGGCTGAAGCATTTCCAGCCCGACCCCTCGCTTCGAACATCCAGGCTTGCGACAACACACTGCGTCCCGTGCCGCTTAGCGATTTGGGTCACAAGATCGGGCTTTTCATAAAGGGACGTGTTTAGACTGACTTTGTCGACGCCAGCGCGCAATAGCACCTGGACCTGGTCGATATGCCTGATCCCGCCGCCGAACGTCAGCGGAATGAAGCAGTCCCTGCCGAAATCATTGATGGACTCATAATCCGGGTCGCTATTGTTGATCACAGCAGTGATGTCGACGAGAATCAATTCGTCGACCTCGCGTTGATTGTAGACCTTGATCGCTGGTAGCACCGGTCCCACCCGACGCCAACTGTCGAAACCTACACCTTTCACAAGGCCAAATTGCTTCCACAAAAGGGTCGGTATGACGCGAGTTTTTAACATTATCAGATACTCGCGAAATTCTTGAGAACTGCGAATCCGGCACGCGAGCTCTTCTCAGGATGGAACTGCGTGCCCCAGACATTCCTGTTGTGCACTGCGGCCACAAATTCGGTTCCGTAGAAAGAGACAGCCGCGACATGGTCTTGGTTCTCAGCAATGAAGGCATAGCTGTGAACAAAATAGAAGTCGGAACCGTTGGGTATTCCCGAAAACAGAGTGTCGCCGGAGCTCCGGTGGTAAACTTCGTTCCAGCCGACATGCGGAAGCCTGAGCTTTTGTTCCGAAGCTGGCATCCTGAGGACGGTCCCAGGCACGAAGCCCAGCCCGGGAGTGCCCTTTTCGTCCGCTGCGCCCTCCGCCCCGAAGTCCGAGAGAAGCTGCATTCCCACGCAAACGCCCAGTAATGGTATTCGTTTTTCGGTGACACTCTCTTGGAGAGCATCGACCCATCCTCCGGCATGAAGGCGCATCATACACTCTGTATAGCTGCCGACCCCGGGCAGGACGATCTTTTCCACACCCATAATCTGGGAAGGGTCTGTCAGTAACTTTCCGGTTACAGCCAGTTCCTCAAGCGCGCGCTCGATGGACCCAATGTTCCCCACCCCGTAGTCAATAATCCCGATGTTCATCGCGGTTTCAAACGTTATCGTAGTTTATCTTGGTCAAGTTGCCATGCTTGTCTTTGATTAGGCTACCATCGGGGTGGCGCTTAAATATTCTCTTGTTCGTAAAGCGGTCGCAGATCTTAATGAATTCCTCGACTGAGATGTCTAGAGGTGCGAGAATCTCCTCCAGTGGCTTGTCTAGATAGACCCAAGGGAATTTGCCGTCGTGGTTCTTTACGACATCCAAGCCATCCTGGCGCGTCAACCTTCCCCTCCTGATATGGAGGCAAGCCAGATCAGTTGCCCGTCCGAATCCAAACTTGAGGAATTTGAAATAGTCGTGAATTCCGGTCTGATAGTTGTCCAGGTTCTCATAATTGACGATTGAACCCTCCACCGCCTTGTGAAAGCTGGTGAATCCGTTTGCGACTGAAACGAGCGTATTGCTCAACCCGTCCCATGGCAGATAGTGGCCCAAAAACAGACCCGTCACGCCCACTCGGGCCAGTTCCTCGTCGCTGGGATAGCTGTAGTTGATCAGATCCTTAGCCTGGATACCGTGCTGCCCAATTATGTCGGTGACGCGCATGCCGAGCAGGCCGCCAAATTCCTCAAGCCATCGCCGATTAAGTACATTATTTTCCGCCGCTGTTGCGGGGCCGCCATACTCATTCTGCGAGTTTTCTCCCCATATAATCAGCGGAACGTTGAACTGGACGGCGGCGCGAACTGGAATTGTAAAAATGCCAACATGCTCGGGCCACGATATATCGCCGACCTGCGTCAGGCCTATGCGGTTGAGCTTGGCGCGAACGAGCGGGTTGGGCGAAACCTCAATGTAATCGACGCCCAATCGCTTGATATTATCGATGTTCTTGCGACCGATGCCGGAAAGGTCGCAGGTGGTAGATGTGATGCAGAGCGGATTGAGGCCGAGTTGCAGCATCTTCACCACTTGATAGGTGCTATCCTTGCCGCCGCTGACTGGCACGATGCAATCCCAGTTGGATCCGTCTGTGCAGCGGTACCGGCCCAGAACCTCGGTGAGTTCATTGCGCCGCTTGTCCCAATCCACCGTCTTACGATTCTCATAACTCCGGCACGCGTTGCACACGAATTCTTCATCGAGACGAAGGTCCGGCTTCGTGTCGGGCATGATACAATTTCGGCAATAGATCAGCATCAGCGATTGGCCCCGACAGTTGCCGCCTTTTCCATCAGGAACCAGGTGATGTCGTCCTGCGGGAACTTGGGATCTCG
Source organism: Shinella sp. H4-D48 (assembly GCF_022637395.1). Classification (GTDB taxonomy): domain Bacteria; phylum Pseudomonadota; class Alphaproteobacteria; order Rhizobiales; family Rhizobiaceae; genus Shinella; species Shinella sedimenti. The sequence continues at coordinate 99,887 of NZ_CP093337.1, forward strand.
GCGATAGGTGAAGCCATAGTCCACGAGCTTCATCTCTGGATGCCTTTCCATAATCTCGCCCGCGAAATCACGCTTGAATAGACGATCGGAATGGCCACGGTAAGGTATCGCAACCGGCTCCGGGTTGTAATACTCGCACACTAGCATGTAGCGGGATGTCGACTGGACAAGACGGCTGTATACTTGGTCGAGGACATCGGGATTGATGTGGATGAGAACGCCCTTGATGAGGGCGATGTCCCACTGCCCGGTCGGGGAGAATTCCGTAATCGACTGGCAATGCACATTCCCCGGGCCGATCACTTTGCCCAGCTCTTCAGCGGCCTGGGAGTTGATTTCTATTGCGTTGAACTTCATGTCGGGATGCAGGAGTTTCAACGCCCGGATGTTCATCCCGATATTGGCTCCGAACTCGATGCAGCTTTCGCAACGGACTGTTTGCGCAAGCGCCTTGCTGAAAAACTGCAGGTTTGACGCGAGTAGCTGGTCGCCCTGATTTCGCCCGATATAGTCATTCCCGAAATCGCCCGCCCAGAATGCCTCTTGTTCCGTAGCGTAGTGATCTTTATTCATAATCATCCTCGTGGATTAGGTTGTGCTCATTTCACGCAACTGCCTGAACATCCATTCTGCACGTTCCCAATCTTCTGGCGTATCCATATCTTGGACCCGATACCGCGGCAACAGAAATGCAGTTGAACGCTCGCAAAAGATGGGTCTGTTCTCTCGCCAAGCGGCCCGGGAACCCCAGTAGAACTGGCCAGCGTCATGATAGGCGTGGACAAGATCTTGGGATCGTGTGGTTTGGTGTTCGGGATAGAACATCTGAACATGGTTTTGGTCATCTAGCCGGAGCGCCCTCTGGATCGGAAACGCGAAGCTAGTGGCGGAAAAGACGTAGTCGACGTCCGTGGTCCTGAATACTTCCAGGGCATCGTCAATGTCGCTCTGCCGCACGAAGGGCGCGGTGGCATAGATGCAGCAGACCGGCTCCTCCTGCCCGTCTTGGTCTGACATCCAGTTGACCACGTGCTTCATCACCGCGCCGGTTGTAGCGAAGTCATCGGCAAGTTCGGCCGGCCGGATGAATGGGGTCTCGGCGCCATGGGCACGCGCCACCTCGGCAATCTCCGCGTCATCTGTTGACACAATGATTCTGTGGATGTGCCGGCTTGCGGCGGCCGCCTCGATGCTCCACACGATTAACGGCTTTCCGCCGAAACTGCGGATGTTTTTCCGCTCAATGCGTTTGCTCCCACCGCGCGCGGGAATGACTGCCGTTGTCATCTGAGTTGGTCCAACAAACGGAGAATCTGCGCCGCAACATAGTCGACATCCTTCTCAGTCATCGAAGCATACACTGGAATCGAGATCGCTTCCGCGTAGTACTTCGCTGCCGCGGGATAGAGCGCGGGATCGTGCCCAAGATTGCGGTAATGGGGCTGGCTGGGTACCGGTATGTAGTGCACGTTGACGCCGATGTCGGCCTTGCGTAGGCCCTCGAATAGTCTGCGGCGCAGTTCGGACTGGACGCGAATTACATAGAGATGCCACGAGGAGGCGGCGTCCTCGATCAGCGTGGGCAGCTGTAATCCGCTGTCCTTGAGTTTGTCCTCGTAGCGTGCCGCGATCTCGCGTCGGCGCGCCACGAATTGCCCGAGCCGGGACATCTGGCTGAGCCCAAGGGCCGCCTGGATATCCGTTATCCGGTAATTCAGGCCGAGCGCCACCTGCTGATAGTACCATGGCCCGTCTGAGGCGTGCGTCATCTCGCTCCCGTCTCTGGTTATGCCGTGACTGCGGAAAAGCTGCATGCTGCGCGCCAAGGCGGCATCGTTCGTGGTGCAAAGCCCGCCCTCTGCTGTCGTGATAATCTTCACCGGATGGAAGCTGAACACGGCAATGTCGCTGTGGGTGCATTTGCCCACGGGCGCACCAGCATACTCAGCGCCGATTGCGTGAGAGGCATCCTCGATGATCTTAAAGCCATAGGTTTTGGCAAGGGTTCCAATCGCCGCCATGTCGCAGGACTGACCGCACAGGTGAACAGGAACAACGACCTTGGGCAACTTGCCTATTCCCTTGGCCTGTTCTAGCTTCGCTGCTAGCTTCTGTGGGCACATGTTCCATGTGCGATCGTCAATGTCGACGAAATCTACATCAGCGCCGCAGTAGAGCGCGCAGTTGGCGCTTGCCACGAACGTGATCGGCGACGTCCAAACCACATCGCCCGGCCCGACGCCTAGCGCCAAGCAGGCGATGTGTAGGGCGCTTGTGGCGCTGTTCACAGCTACCGCATGGCGCACGCCGCAATGGTCGGCGACCACCGCCTCAAACGCAGGGACGGCAGGCCCCTGGGTCAGAAAATCGGAGGTGAGCGTCGCAATGACAGCGTCGATGTCATCCTGTGAGATGTCCTGGCGGCCGTAGGGGATCATGGCTGGGCTTCCGTTGTTAGCACTTTACCACATGATCGGCGATCAACGCGCGCAACTGTTCAATTGTGAGGAAGTCTTCATTAGTGCCGCTATTATAGCTGAAGTCCATTTCGACGCGACGGCCGCCGGTCTTGGCGAGATACTGGTCGACGACATTGTCGGCGCTCACTGGGAGGATCGCATAGTAATCGCCAATATCGACCGTGTTGAGGCTGTCGCTGACCGTGATCATCTCCTCGTGGATCTTCTCGCCCGGCCTGATGCCCACGACCGGTTTTTCACACTCGGGACCGATCGCTTCAGCGACATCCAAAATGCGGTAGGACGGGATTTTGGGAACGAGAATTTCCGCACCCTGGGCGTTCTTGATCGACCAGAGCACCATATTTACGCCCTCTTCGAGCGTGATGTTGAACCGGGTCATGCGCTGGTCGGTAATGGGCAGCACTCCTGAAGCCTTAGCGTTTAGGAAGAAGGGGATTACCGATCCGCGGCTTCCCATCACATTGCCATAGCGGACGACGGAAAAGCGAAGATCCCTGGATCCGCGGATGTTGTTGGCGGCGACGAATAGCTTGTCTGAGCACAGCTTGGTCGCGCCATAGAGATTGATGGGTGCGGCGGCTTTATCGGTCGATAGGGCGATGACGACCTTGACCTTGTTGGACAGGCAGGCCTCGATGAGGTTTTCCGCGCCGAGCACATTGGTGTTGATATATTCCATCGGGTTGTATTCTGCGGCAACCACTTGCTTGAGGGCAGCGGCGTGGACCACGATATCTATCCCTTCCAGAGCCCTGACAAGCCGACTCCGGTCCCGTACGTCCCCAAGCATGTAGCGCAGGCCAGGATACTTGTGGTCCGGAAAGCGCTGCTGCATCTCGAATTGCTTGAGTTCGTCACGCGAGAATACCACAAGACGACGGATATTCGGACATTGGTCGAGCACCCTCTTCACGAATGCCTGGCCAAAGGAACCGGTGCCGCCCGTCACGAAAATGGACATGTCTTCCGTGATGAGCGTCGCGTCATAGGTCTTAAGCGTCATCATCTTGCTTTCTCAACTCAAGGGCTTCTTAAAGTGCGTCACTGCAATGCCATTCGGCCGGCGGGGGGTCAATCGGGGCGCAGCACTTGCGCATAGCCGCTGAAGTAGGAAGAGATCTAGCCAATGTAGAGTATTCTGCGCCGGCCGGCGAAAACGGACACTAGATGGGTGATGTATTCGTCAATGGGACGGGACAAGATCGGGTTGGTTGGCTTCGATATACTCATGGAGCATACGCGCCATGGAGTGAAGCATGCGGAGCGCATCGGACGAGTGCATGTTCCGAAGCAACCGGCAGCGGCGGATCACGTCCTCGTTTTGCGCCTGGCTTAAACCGGACGACTCCGCTTGGTCGCCCCAGTGGCAACAGAGCCGCGCGCGGCTGTCTTCGGTGCCCAGCTTCCTTCCCTCGCACACAATGCGATAATCGAACTCGTTATTCAGGGCGCACGCATTGTCTTGGGATCGCTGGGAGATGTGGGCACGACCGAAGACAAGTACAACCGGCAGGTCAGGCCTTGCGACTGCTGCCTTTCGTCTCATGCGATCATGTCCCAACTGACCCGCTCGCCCTTGGCTACGTCGCGCGTGACCGGCTTGCCCAGCACGATCTCGTAAAACTTTGGATCGAGGCCGTAGCCGGGGCGCACGATCCGCAGGGTCTCGCTCGTGAACATGTCGCCCGACTTCATGTCCTGGGCGACATAGAGAGAGCGCCTGAAAGCACGGGAGCCTGACTCGGCCTTGGTGCCGCCATAGACGATTTGCCCCAGCGATTGCCAGGCCCTTTCGGTCTCGACCCGGAGCTGAGCGAACTCATCAGGCTCGAGGGAAAATTTCGAATCGACGCCGCCGTCGGCCCGCCGCAGGGTGAAGTGCTTCTCGATGAGGCTGGCGCCGAAGGCCACGGCCACCACGGACACGCCGCAACCCATCGTGTGATCCGAAAGCCCTACTTCACAGTCGAAGGTGTCGCGCATATTGGAGATGGTGCGGACATTGGTGTTTTCCGGTGTCGCCGGATATGTGCTGGTGCATTTCAGGATCGCCAGGTCGCCGCAGCCGTTTTCGCGTGCGGTCTGAACCGCCGCATCGATTTCCCCCACGGTTGCCATGCCGGTGGAAATGATCATCGGCTTTCCTGTGCGTGCCACTTTTGCGATCAAGGGAAGATCGGTGCATTCGAAGGAGGCGATTTTGTAGGCGGTCACCCCTAAAGTCTCAAGAAAATCCACCGACGTATCGTCAAACGCGGAGCTGAAGCAGTCCATACCAAGAGCCTTGGCGTGGTCCATAATTGGCTTGTGCCATTCCCAAGGGGTATGTGCCTCATCATAGAGGTCGTAAAGCCTGTAGCCGTTCCAAAGGCTCTCTGAATCGTTGATCACAAAATCAGGTCTGGAAGAGTCTAGAGTAATTGTGTCGGCGGTGTATGTCTGCAGTTTGACCGCATCGGCGCCAGATCTGGCCGCGGCTTCAACAATCTCCAGGGCCCGTTCCAGCGACTGATTATGGTTGCCCGACATCTCTGCAATAAGATACGGCCGATGGCCAAGTCCAATGCTGCGATTACCGATCTTCATGAGCTTTTAGTTCCATTTTGCGTCCGCGTTAACATGGCTCCCGTTTGCTGTCCATCGTTGCTTTGGCAACTCTCGCGGATTGCCGAAAGTTTAAACTCGCCACACTGCGGAGCGGCGAGACGCAAGCTCCGAGCAGATTTTGGCGGGTTGTCCGCGCGATGGCGTTCGAAAACCTGGTGTAATTTGGTGTGTGTGGTAATGATCGCGGCCGCATGATTGGCCTTACGAAAAAGAGAGAGCAGGTTGTGTGCCATGGACGTGTCGGATGCCCGCAAGCTGAAGGCGATCGAGGACGAGAACGCCAGGCGGAAGAAGCTGCTCTCAAGCTATTAGAGTCCTGTCTGAATAATATTTCAATTCCAGTACTCTAATGATTGTCTCGTTGACTTTAGTTGCATCAAATCGCTCTTCGGCAAGTTCTCGGCTTCGCCGACCCATAGTCGCGATCAACTCAGGTTTTTGAATGAACTTATGCATTGCGGCAGCAAGGGCATTCGTGTCGCGAGGCTCTATCAAGAAGCCGTTTTGCCCATCAATTACTGTTTCGCGACAACCAGGAACGTCGGTAGTAATTACAGCACGTCCCATTGCCATTGCTTCCTGTGTGCTCCGAGGGACGCCTTCGCGATATGATGGAAGAACGAAGACGCTGGTATGCTCCAAGTGTGGGCCAACAGGGACGTGCCCCGTCCACTCAACCAGACCAGCATTGACCCAGTCCGATAGCTGAGTTTCCGTCACTGACTCAGGATTTTTGTCGCGACCACCTACCAGCACAAAACGAACTCCAGGATTTTCGCTCTTTATGATACGCGCGGCTTCTACGAACTCAATAACGCCTTTGTCACGCAATAACCGCGCCACCATTGTGAATGTTATCGGTGTTAACTGAGGCGGCGCTGGGCGCCACTGAGATAGGTCGACTCCAATGCCGCCAATTTTTACCGGCTTAGACTGCGAAAGCAGTCTCATGTGTACAAAGTCGGAGATGTCATCATCGTTTAGGAAGAACACCCGATTTGAACGCTTGAATGAAAAGCGATAGAGGTGTTTCACCAACCAACGCACGGCAGTTTTGAAAACACCGTCGCGCGGATTGGAGATAAACACATAACCCAGCCCCTCAATCATCGAGAAGCGTTTAGGAACGCCTGCGATCCAAGCGGCGACAATGCCGTAAATCACCGGCTTTGCCGCATAGGCCAGGATAAGATCTGGCTTGAGCCGTATCATACATCTGACAATCGAGATCAGGCTCTTCAAATCGGCCAACGGATTGGTTCCAGTGCGAGACAACGATATCGCGACAGGAACAGCTCCGAGTTTACGTATGGCACTTTCCGAATCTTCATCGAGTTCTGGGACCAAAGCGTAAACCGTCATCCCCTTTGCCACCAGAGCTTCAATTAGAGTCCCGCGAAAGTTTATCATCGAAAAGGCCTGATTTCCGACAATGGTGATCACAGTCATTTCAATTTTCCGTTTGAGCTCGAATTTCCAATGAAGAGATGGGGTAGCAGATTGTGATGTTGAAGCTAGGCACGTAGTCGGATGGCAGCGACCGTGCCACGGATCTTAATCCAGATCGGACCCAAGATCAGAATAGCACATCAGGTCAGAAGCATTTACGCGGAGGCTCGACCACCGCGAAATTCCCGCTTCGCGGCTAGCGATTCGCGTCTGTGGGTGATAGTGGTCCGACCGACTCACGGAACATTCTGTCGAAATTCGCTAACAACGGGTTTAAAAATGAATAGTGTAAGATTGAGCGTTAGCCTAGTTCGGAAACTTGAGTCGAAAGAAGCTGTCATTGGTATTGTCGGGCTAGGTTACGTTGGTTTACCCTTGGTGTTGCGCTATGCCGAAGTCGGCTACAAGGTAATTGGCTTCGACATTGATCCTACCAAGGTGATGAAGCTTGCTGCTGGCGAGAGTTACATCAGGCATATTTCTCGTGCGCGACTGGAGTCTGCCCTTAGCAAAAATTTTGAAGCGACGACAGACTTTAGTCGCTCCCGCGAAGTTGACGCACTGATTCTGTGCGTGCCAACGCCTCTTGACGATCACAGAGAACCGGACCTTAGTTTCGTTGTAGGTACTGTTGACTCGCTGCTGCCGTATTTGCGCGAAGGTCAAGTTATGTCGCTGGAGAGTACCACCTATCCAGGCACGACGGACGAGGAGCTTTTTCCGCGAATTGAATCCGCTGGTCTCAAAGTCGGGGAAGATTTCTTCTTGGTCTATTCGCCCGAGCGCGAAGATCCAGGTAATAATAATTTCACAACAAGTAGTATTCCAAAGGTATGTGGAGGCTATTCGTCAACTTGCCTTGATGTTGGGCTTGCGCTCTATAGCAAAGTGATCGATCAATTGGTGCCCGTGTCGTCCACACGTGCAGCTGAAATGACCAAACTGCTCGAGAACATTCACCGTGCGGTTAACATCGGTCTAGTGAATGAGATGAAGATTGTGGCCGACCGGATGGAGATCGACATTCATGAGGTGATCCGCGCCGCGGCAACGAAGCCCTTTGGTTTCGTGCCATACTATCCCGGTCCGGGCCTCGGGGGCCATTGCATACCGATCGATCCTTTCTATCTCACATGGAAGGCGCGGGAATATGGCGTTTCCACGCGCTTCATAGAGCTTGCGGGCGAGATAAATGCAAGTATGCCCGACTATGTGATTGCAAAAGTAACTGACGCGCTCAATCGTCTTCGCAAGTCCGTCAATGGCTCGACCATACTGATCTTGGGTATTGCCTACAAGAAGAACGTTGATGACATGCGCGAATCGCCGTCAGTCGTCCTGATGGAGAAGCTTCGGGCTCTGGGTGCCCAAGTGAGCTACAATGATCCCTATGTGCCAGTGTTTCCGAAGCTTCGCGGCCATGCGCATTTTGATTTGTCGAGCGTGCCTCTGACTGCGGAGAGTGTAGCGAGCTACGACTGTGTGCTGCTCGCCACCGACCATGATGAATACGACTATGAACTCATTCGCGTTAATGCCCATATGATCGTTGACACGCGCGGGCGCTATCTTGAGCCAGCGAAATCTGTTGTTAAGGCCTGATATGCGTCACTTTCCTGCTCCAATAACCGATCGAAACATACGCTTTGCCTTGGTCGGGGCTGGCCGAATCGCCCAGAACCATTTCGCCGCGATTGCTCAGCACAGCGACCGGGCTGACTTGGTTGATGTTTGTGACATTAATCCCGCTGCGCTGGAGAGTGCAGTCTCAAAAACAGGGGCGACCGGGCACAGCAGTCTTGATGAGCTGCTTTCCAAAACGTCTGCTGATGTGGTCGTGCTGACTACGCCGAGCGGATTGCACAGCGCTCAAGCCCAGCAGGTTGCAGCCTCAGGTCGCAGCGTGGTGACTGAAAAGCCGATGTCAACGCGCTGGCGCGACGGCCTCGATATGGTCAAGGCCTGTGACGATGCAGCTGTACGCCTTTTCGTAGTCAAGCAGAACCGGCGCAATGCGACGCTGCAGCTGCTTAAACGAGCGATCGAGCAGAAGCGTTTCGGTCGAATCTACATGGTCAATGTAAATGTTTTTTGGACTCGTCCGCAAGAGTACTATGACGCTGCTAGCTGGCGCGGCACGTGGGAATTTGACGGTGGCGCGTTCATGAACCAGGCGAGTCATTACGTCGATCTACTCGACTGGCTGATCGGTCCGATTGAAAGCCTGCATGCGTACACAGGTACTTTGGCACGCAATATCGAAGTTGAGGACACAGGCGTGATCAGCGTCAGATGGCGTTCCGGTGCCATGGGATCAATGAATGTGACTATGCTGACCTACCCCAAAAATCTTGAAGGTAGCATCACAATCATCGGTGAGAAGGGTACCGTTCGCGTTGGAGGAGTAGCTGTTAACGAGATCCAGCATTGGGAATTTGCTGAACAGCACGAGGACGATGAGAAAGTCGCCACCGCAAGTTATGAAACCACCTCGGTCTATGGCTTCGGACACCCCCTCTATTACGACAACGTTATCCGCGTGATGCGTGGTGAATGCGAGCCAGAGACGGATGGGCGGGAAGGCCTTAGAAGCCTTGAAACTCTCGTTGCTATCTATAAGTCAGCGCGCGATGGAAAGCGTATCCAACTGCCGCTAGAATACTGAGGGACATGATTCATACAACAGCGATCATCGATGAAGGTGCAACGATCGGAGCGCAGACGCGCATCTGGCATTGGGTTCATGTATGTGCAGGCGCTGTAGTCGGTGAGCGATGCTCGCTCGGCCAGGGTGTTTTCATAGGCAATGACGTGACCATCGGCAATAACGTGAAGATTCAGAACAACGTTTCAGTCTATGACGCAGTAACCTTGGAGGACGACGTCTTTTGTGGGCCTTCGATGGTCTTCACCAACGTCTATAACCCACGCTCGGCTGTAGTGCGGAAGGGTGAGTATCGCCACACCCTGGTCCAGAAAGGTGCTACCATTGGCGCCAATGCAACCATCGTGTGCGGTACAACGATAGGCCGCTATGCTTTCGTCGGTGCAGGATCGGTAGTTAACCGGGACGTGCCTGCGCATGCGCTTGTAGTCGGAGTTCCGGGGCGGCAGATTGGTTGGATGAGCCGCTTCGGCGAACGTCTTGATTTGCCGGTTGCGGGAACCGGTGTCACTGAATGTCCCCACTCTGGGGAACGTTACGTACTTAAGAACGGAGTTCTTGATGTCATCGAGCCATGACATTCCCTTTATCGACCTGAAGGGACAGTATGCTGCGCTCAAGGGTGACATTGATGCGCGAATCCAGCGTGTACTTGACCACGGCCAATACATTATGGGGCCGGAGGTCCAGGAGCTGGAGCAAAAGTTGCAGGCCTGGTCAGGCGCCGACCATTGTGTCACTGTTTCTAGCGGTACCGAAGCGCTTCTGATCTCCCTTATGTCGCTGGGACTCAAGCCAGGCGATGAGGTAATCACCACGCCATTTACTTTCGCTGCAACCGCTGAGGTCATCGTGCTGGCCGGTGCCACGCCGGTTTTTGTCGATATTGAGCCCGAAACGGCCAACATGGATGCGTCCCTCATCCGCGCTGCCATTACTGACCGCACCCGGGCCATCATTCCGGTTTCGCTATATGGCCAGCCGGCGGATATGGACGACATCAACGCCATTGCTACCGAGCATGGTATCATTGTCATCGAGGACGCCGCGCAGAGCTTTGGAGCTCAGTATCGCAATAGGAAAAGCTGTAATCTATCGACCTTTGGCTGCGCAAGTTTTTTCCCGTCAAAGCCGCTCGGTTGTTATGGCGATGGTGGCGCAATTTTTACCAATAATACCTACTTGGCTCAGATTGTTCGGGAAATTCGTGTGCATGGACAGTCGCAGCGATATGTGCATTCTCGTATCGGAGTTGGTGGTCGAATGGACACGATCCAGTGTGCGGTCGTGTTGGGGAAGCTGACCCGCTTCGACTGGGAAATCGAACAGCGCATCGCAATTGGCACCCGCTACAATGCTATGCTTGACGCCCGAGGTGTTGATCGCATTAAGCAAAGGTCGGATCGCACGAGTGTTTATGCCCAGTACACGGTTCTCGTTGATGATCGAGAGAAGGTCGTGGCGCAGTTGACGCGTGAGGGTATCCCGACTGCCGTCCACTATCCCATTCCGCTCAATCGGCAAGAGGCCTATGCACCCCTTTCAAAGGGCGGCCCAAGCCCAGTGGCAGACATGCTAGCTAGCCGTGTCGTGAGCTTGCCTATGCATCCCAGTCTTGATGAGTCGACACAATTCAGGATCGTCGATGCGTTGGCGCGCGTGGCGTAAGGTGGCTGCACTGAAATTGTTTCAGAATTCGTTGCTCTATCTGATAGGCAACATCATGAATGGCCTTGTGCCTTTTCTGCTGTTGCCGATACTTACACGCTACCTTTCGCCCGCTGAACTAGGTCTCGTTGTTAATTTTCAATTGCTTTTTGCAGTTCTGGTCGCTTTCACGTCGCTCAACCTGCACGGCTCAATTTCGGTTGAATACTTCAAAGGTCACAGCGCTGCGTTTCCAAGCTACGTCGCGGCCTGTCTGGTAATTTTGATAGCGGCGGGTACAATCGCCATTTCCTTGTTGCAGATTTTGGCTCCTTATTTGGATTTCTTGGAGCTCAGCAAAGAATGGATATTTTGGTGCGCGGTTAGTGCTATAGCAAGCGGCGGTTCGTCCATATTGCTCGTGCTTTGGCAGGCCGCCGAGCGCCCACTGCCTTACATAGCTTTTCAGTTTGCCCAGGTTGTTGCGAATGCAGTGATTTCAGTTTTGCTTGTAGTGACGTTTGAGGCCGGTGCAGATGGGAGAATAATTGGCTTGACTGCGCCAGTAACCCTGTTCGGTGTATTGGCCGTTGGGTGGTTGATACTCAGTGGCAGGGCGGCGGGCAGGGTTGGTTGGGAGGACGTGAGCCGTGCATTGAGGTTCGGTTTACCACTTCTTCCTCATGCAGTTGCAGGTATCGCTTTGGCGCAGGGCGATCGATTTATCATAGGCCAGCGTTTGGGTTATCATGATGCAGGGGTCTATTCGGTTGCAATGCAGTTAATGTTGCCGCTCATAATGGTTGCAGATGCCATCAACCGAGCCCTGTCACCGTGGATATTTAGACGCCTCAAACAGAGATTTCACTCTCACGTGGCCGCGGTTCAGCTATCCTTTGTGTTCCTCTGCATTGGGGGATCATGTCTCTATGTGGCAGTGCTGTCTTTGAGCTTTGATTATCTATTGGGTGACGCGTTTCATGATGCTTTGATGTATGTCTACCTATTGCTTCCAGGTGCTGTTGCTGCGAGCGTTTATTTCGCGGTAGTCAACCCGCTTTTCTATGCGGGACGCACCGAGTTGCTGGCTGCGGTCACCTTTTCCGGAGCGCTCGTCTACGCGCTCGCAGGTTGGAGTATTGCCGGAGTTTACGGTGGACTCGGGCTTGCGGCTGTGTACTCTTTGGTGAGTATAGGTCAGACGCTGGCTGTTTTCTTGCTGTCGCAGAAAATCAACAAGGTGCCAATGGCTGCGGGCTGGAAAATATTACGGATGAATTTCATTGATCTGATGAGGCGTTGCTTGCCATGAGGCTCTTCCATGCTGCTGCTAATCGGCTAAAGCGGATAAATTTCGATGACGATCTGAGTCGTCTCACTAACGCTGATGTGCTGCTGGTCTGTCATGACGCAGACCGAGGGTTGACGATTGGCGGTAAGGCATACTCGCCCCTTTTAGACAGTGTCAGGGAGCGGCTTGAGCAGGCCGGTCGCAGCAGTTGCGTCGTTGCCTGGCAATTTTCCAGGCTGACCGGTCATCGAGCGCACGGTTCCCCCCATGCTCTTAACAGAAGTTACTTGGTCGCCACGATCCTATCACATTTGAACCGGCAACTTGGTACTCACGCAGACTGGCGTCGCCCGATAACAAATCTCCATCTGCGTATTTTGGATAGGGTGAGGCCGCGCCTCGTCATTTCTATTGGTTCGACATTTGAACTAGCGATGGCATGCCACCAGAAGGGGGTGCGACATGCAGAATTAATGCATGGTATGGGTTACACCTTTGTTCCTTGGGGCTGGGACAATTTTCCTACAGAGGCGTTGCCCACGGATCTCTTGACGCTTGATGGTAAATCCACTGAAGTCTTTGGGGCCCTAGTAGGCAAGGGGGTGATGATCCACCAAATACCGCACCCTTTTCTAGAGCGCTTCTTGGACAGTGTTCCAAAGGCTATGCCCGAGGAGTGGCGTGTAGCAGTGCCATCGGTCTCAAACGCTTATGCGAAGCGGGTTCTTGTGGCCCTCAGTTGGGGCTATGCAGGCGATCATGGTACGGATACCGCTCTCGCAGGTATCTTGGACAACGGGCTCTTCCCAGATGTTGTGCGACAAATGATCGAAGAAACCTCGAGTTCTGTCTTTTGGTGCTTCCGGTTGCATCCTGTGCAATTACGAGATCGGAACAAGTACGGCCAATTGATCGAGCGGTTGAATGCCTTCTGCCATACCCATGAGAACACAGAATGGAATTGGGGTAGTCAAGTTCCTCTGCCTGTGGCGTTGCAAAATGTTAGCGGAGTTGTAACCATGTCCAGCATGAGCTGCTACGATGCTGCTGCGATGCATGTGCCGTCTCTTGCTCTTTGTCCAACCCTTCGTGGAGATGGAAAGTATCGAGACATGTTCTCCGACCTCGTTGATGAAGGGTATGTCACCAAGGCGAACTGGTCCACTGATTCGTTTCGCAAATGGCTGGACAACATACCCCGGACGTTGAAATCCGCGAGTTGGCAGCGCGGAAGTAGGGATTTGGACAGCGTGCTAAAAGAATTGATCGATGGCTAATGACTGCAACAACTCGATAAGCGAGCGAACGATAGGTGTAATTGACGCCGGTTTAGGCAACACCGGCAGTGTCATGCGAATGATCGAAAAGGCAGGAGGACTTGGCACCCGTCTAGTTCGGCCAGAGGACCTTATGTCAGTGCGAAAAATAATTCTACCTGGCGTAGGTCATTTTGATAGTGGTATGCGGCTGTTGAACCAAAGTGGTTTCTCCTCCGCTCTGCTGGATTTCGTCACGCAGGAGAAAGTTGTTCTTCTAGGGATATGCCTCGGTATGCAGCTGCTTTTCGACGGCAGTGAAGAGGGGCAGCTTCGCGGACTAGGGCTCATGTCGGGTGAGGTGCGGCGGATAAGGCCGAACCCTGAGATGCTGAAGGTCCCCCACATGGGCTGGAACGAATTGGACGTGATACGTGAGAATGTGCTTGTTGCCAGGCGTGAAGCTGACGGCCGTCATCCCTGCTTTTACTTTGTCCACTCTTATCATGCGGTCTGTCGTGATGCTGAAGACGTAATCGCTACCACACAATATGGGGGCACAATCACCGCCAGTGTGCAGCGCGGCAATGTCTTTGGCATGCAGTTCCACCCAGAAAAGAGTCACCGATTTGGACTGGCGCTACTAAGGCGATACGTGGAGTTGCGAACATGCTGAAAAGCCGAGTCATTCCGATTTTGCTTTTGCGAGAAAGAGGGGTGGTCAAGACGACGAAGTTCCGAAACGCCAAGTACATCGGAGACCCGATCAACGCCATCCGGATCTTTAACGACAAGGAGGTGGACGAACTCATAGTACTTGATATCGATGCGAGCCGGATGGGTCACGAACCCGATTATGAAATGATCGAGGCGTTGGCAAGTGAGTGCTTTATGCCGCTTGCTTACGGCGGCGGCATACATTGTTTGAGACAGGCTGAGCAATTATTCCGCTTGGGTGTGGAAAAACTGTGTATGCAGAGTTCAGTGCTGGAAGACCAATCAATAATTCCGCTCCTCGCGAGCCATTTTGGGTCGCAAGCCATAACTGTTTCCGTCGATGTAAAACGGGACTTCCTGGGGCGTCCGCGGCTTTACTCTTCGCGGAACGGGAAGATCCTTACGAGCAACTGGCTAGAGTTCGCTCGCCATGCTGCGGACGCAGGGGCTGGCGAAATATTGCTTAATGCAGTTGATCGGGATGGAACGTTAGCTGGCCCAGACCTTGAGTTGATCAACAACTTATCAAAGACGGTAAACGTTCCCATGGTTGCTTGTGGTGGAATAGCATCGTTAGATGATATGAGAAATTCGATAAATGCTGGCGCCCATGCGGTTGCAGCAGGCGCTTTTTTCGTCTTTAACGGTCCGCACCGCGCCGTTCTTATAACATACCCGAGTCATGGCGAGTTAGAGACGCTACGCGGATAGGTTTATAAGGGACACTAAGATTTTGCTGCAGATCGACCGCTACCGCCGCTGCTCTCGTTGCATCATGGACACCACCGCTGGCGGGATCACTTTCAACGCTGATGGCGTGTGCAACTATTGCTCAGAGTTCGAGGCCAACGCAGCAGGCATCGTTTTTGAAGATGAGTCGAGCCGCAGTAGCCGCCTCGCCTTGCTGCTCGAGAATGTCAAGCGGGCAGGCAGGGGCAAGCGATATGATTGCATAATTGGAGTGTCTGGCGGTGTTGATAGTTCCTGGGCGCTGGTAAACGCGGTAGAACTCGGTCTGCGGCCATTGGCCGTTCACATGGACAACGGCTGGAACTCCGAACTGGCTCAGAACAACATTGCTAATCTCGTCCGTGGACTTGGTGTGGACCTCTACACTCATGTGATTAATTGGCCAGAGTATCGCGCCTTAATGCAGGCATTCTTTGATGCAGATGTCATCGATATCGAATTGCTTTATGATAACGCAATGCTGGCCGTAAATTACCACCAGGCCCGAAAGTATGGTCTTAAACATATTCTCTCTGGTAGCAATTCTGCTACAGAAGGAATGAGCATCCCGCGAAATTGGAATTGGTTCAAGCGTGACAAAGCTAACATCAAGGGCATCGCTAAGACTTTTGCAAACGTCCGGCTGCAAACATTTCCTTCTATTGGTTCGTTGGAATATGTATATTATGAGTATGTCCGTAAAACTAAATGGATTTCTTTTTTGGACTTCTTGGATTTTGATAAGGAGAAATCTTTAGAGTCGCTTGAGAAGAATTACCGTTATAAGCGATATCCCTATAAGCACTACGAGTCTATATTTACTCGCTTTTATCAAGGTTATATTCTGCCTGAGAAATTCGGCGTCGATAAGCGTAAGCTGCACTTGTCGACACTAATCATGTCTGGCCAATTAAGCCGGACTAGGGCTTTAGAGTTGATTGAGCAATCGCCATATCCCTTTAAAGAGGATCTTGATGCTGATAGGCAGTACTTCCTGAAGAAGATGGGGTGGACACCTGCTGTTTTGACAACGTATCTAAACCGACCGGAGGTCTCACATGACCATTATACATCGGAGAAATGGGTGTGGGACTTGATGGTGTCGGCAAAGCAGGCGCTGAGGGGTTTCTTGGGGCCTACAAGCTAATAGATACACTGAACTTTACCTCCGGAATGTCCGAGGACATCGCTGGAACTATAAGCGCGTATATCGCATCTATCGTGAGCTGGAGTTGAACCTCAGGATCAAGCCACGCAAGCGTTTGAAGCGGGACAAGTCCGACGCTCTGACTGTGCCTGATGCTCCGAACCTGGTCTGGTCAATGGATTTCATGGTGGATCGTTTGGAAGACGGCAGGCAATTCCGGCTGTTGAACGGTGTGGACGACTTCAATCGCGAGGGACTGGGCATTGAGGTGGACTTTTCGCTGCCTGTTGAACGTGTCATCCGCAGTTTGAACCAGATCATTGAATGATGAGGCAGACCATTCGCCATTCGTGTGGACAACGGTCCTGAGTATGTCAGTGATGGCAAGCTGATGGAATGGGCGGCAACGCAAGGAATTGCGTTGAGCCACATCCAGCCCGGAAAGCCGCAACAGAATGCCTATGTCGAGCGCTACAGCCGCACAGTCCGACACGAATGGGTCGACCAATACATCATCGAAAGTATCGAGGAGGCGCAGGAATTCGCCACGCAGTGGCTATGGACCTATTAACAACGAACGGCCCAATATGGGCATCGGCGGTATAACGCCCGCGCAGAACTGAAAATGGCCGCGTGAATTCTACTGCGGAGCCCCGTTGAGAATGGGGCATTGCCGGATGTGGGCCGGTTGTCGGTCCGCGCCCGCAGCGACATCGACACGGACGCACTTGGCCGCATTCTCGATTGTGTGCTGGCTCGGTATGATCCTGGTTTTTGCTGCTGTGAAGGTCTGCTGGTGACCGGCTACACGGGCAGGCGCAAGGGTTTCCCCCGGAATTTTTTTGGACGCATGACCGCGAACGGCCCATCATGAGCATTGGGGCCATCGCACCCGCTCAGAAACTGAAAATGGCCGCGTGAATTACGGCTGAAACTCGTTAAAACGGGAAGGATCACCGTACTTGACAATCATGTTGTGAGCAGTCGATAGCAAGGCGACTGCAGGCCACGACGGGCAGATGAACACATCAAGTAGCTTTACGAGTCCGTTTAGGCGAAGGGAGATCGGCGTTGTCTAAAAGAGTGCTTCATGCAGCCTATCAAAGATATTTTTCTCCCGGCATTTCCGCTCAAATGTATCAGGAGCAGCAAGCCGCTGACGAACTTGGTATTGTTTGGCATAGTCGCCTCTTTACTTCCGAGAGCCATGTCTCAACCGATGTAGTGTGCCGAGATCTAAGTTCTGATGGAGCAGCCAAAAGCGATTTCTATAGCTGGTTAACGCGAATGTCGGAGGACTATGATATTGTTCTCCTTCGGCACTTGCCTGCGGACTATGGAGAATTTTGCTTCCTCAAAAGATCAAAGATCCCCGTACTTCTTATGCACCACACATTGGAAGTCCCAGAACTGATTGGGTCGCTAAATGTGAAGTCCTTGGCAAAGGCTGCAATAGAAGCGGTAGTCGCGCCGCAGTGTATTCGGCAGGCGTACGGAATTGTATCTGTAACTGAAGAGATAGCGCAGTATCAGATTCAGCGTTCCGGATTTCCTATGAATAAGTCTATCGTATACCCGAACGGGATTAGGATGGACGGTTCAATAGCGCATGAGGATGGTCGTACAGGAGCTGTGCCTCGGTTGATATTTGTTTCGTCATACTTCCACCCTTGGCAAGGTCTTGATAGAGTTATCTACTCTGCTAGGTCGTTTGAAGAGGACTTTGTTGTAGATGTCGTGGGTGATGTTCATGACAATGATGCGCGCGCCGCGTTTGGGGATGCCCGGTTTGTTTTTCACGGTGCGCTCGATAACAAGCGTGTTGCAGCGATGCTATCGAAGAGCTGGCTGGCACTCTCTTCATTTGCTTTAGATCGGAAGAACATGAAGCAGGCGTGCACTTTGAAAGTTCGGCAATATTTGAGCCATGGGGTTCCTGTCTATGCAACGCATCTAGACGTCTTCCCGCGGAGCTTTCCTTATTTTAAAGTGGGCAGCTGCAACTTGAGTGATATGGTCGATTTTGCAAAAAATATGAGATTCGTTTCGCGAGAGGATGTGAGGAAAACGTCGCGGCCATATATCGACAAGACGATCTTGCTGCGTGGCTGCTATGAGCGCCTAATGGCTTTGGACGGCCTGTGAACGGCGATCAGGGAGCTGTTCGATGACTGGTTGGGCCTACTGGCTGATGTTGATCGCCGCTGCTGCGCTGGTTCCCATCGACCGCACCGCGTATGTGAAGCTTGGTCTCCCAGTTTTTGCGCTGATAGCAATCGTGCTTATAGGACTGCGACGAGATGTTGGTGGGGACTGGGACGTCTACATTGCTTGGCTCGATGCGGCAGTTGGTGCACCAATCACTGATTTTAGGACAGATCTTGGATATTCCTTACTTAATTGGGTGGGGGCAAATTTGGGAGGTGGCATATATCTGGTCAACACGGTATGTGCGGCGATTGCTGTGGGTTGCCTTGTTGTGTTCTCTGCACATCAGAACCGGCCTGGATTGGCGCTAGTTGCGGCAGTGCCCTATCTGATGGTCGTAGTGTATACGGGTTATACTCGGCAAAGTGTCGCCATCGGTTTGGGCATGCTGGCAATTATAGCTGCACAAAAGCAGTCGACTATCCCGTTCGTTGTGTTGGTCACCATAGCCGCCCTTTTCCATAAGTCGGCGGTTGTCCTGTTTGTATTCGCGCCAGCGATTTATAGGTTTCCACTGGGCCCCGATTCTTTCTTTAAGGCTGGGGGGATGACCGTCTATGCTATCTGCCTAACGTTTCTTCTGTTTGTCAATTCTTTCGGAAATTTGCTCGGCGATTATGTACTTGCTGCGCAAGCCGGGGCCTCGTCAGAGAACTTTGCTGATAATCAGAAGTGGGCTTCTACTGGTGCGGTATTTCGCCTGCTTCAACTCTCTTTGTTTGGGGCTATTGTAGTTATCTTTTGGAAGAGACTGGGGCGACAAGGTGAGGAGCCGGGGGTCTGGGGTATCGCGGCGGCAGCCGTTTTGACATTGTTAGTTCTCTCCTTTAGTCGATCGACGATCGCTGATCGGATTGGCCTCTATTTCATCCCATTGAGCATGTATGTTTACAGCGTAGCTCCAGGGTTACTTGGGCCAAAACTGGAAAAATTTGCTGCTGTAGGCTTATTCCTTGTAAGTGCGGGGTCATTGTGGGTATGGCTCGGTTACGGCACCCATAGTCGTTACTGGGTTCCTTACAACTGGGCTCTGCTACAACAATGACTTTTAAAGTGCTGCATGTCATAACTGGTCTTGATGATGGTGGCGCTGAGGCCGTGCTTTTTCGTCTTGTCTCTGCGGTGCCGGACAAAACCGAGCATGTCGTCGTGTCGCTTACCGATGCCGGCAAGTATGGGGCGTTGTTAGAAGCGCAAGGTACCCGAGTTTTATGTCTTGGTATGCAAAGGGGCCGCGCTAGTATCGGCGCCCTGCGCCAACTGGTAGCTTTCATGCGAAAGGAGCAACCTGATGTGGTTCAAACGTGGATGTATCACGCCAATTTTTTAGGCGGCATTTGCGCGAAGGTGGCAAGGCTTCCAACCGTTGTATGGGGTATTCATCATACTCATCTAGTTCCCGGCATGGCGAGTCGTAGCACGCGGGCAATAGATTGGCTGTGCGCCCGTATATCGAACTTTGTCCCCACGAAAATCATCGCTTGCGCAAAGGCAGCTGAGGACGTCCATGTGGGGAAGGGCTATGACCAACGAAAAGTCAAAGTCGTAGCGAATGGTTACGACATAAACAGATGGTGCCGATCAGAAGACGCAAGGCAAGATATAAGGACGGAGCTCGGGATACCTGATAGTTGCCCTCTAATTGGTTTTGTCGCACGCTGGGACCCGCTTAAGGATCACTCTAATCTCGTTTCAGCAATCGCCTTGGTTCGCCATAATCGCGCGGATTTGCGCGTTATGTTAGTAGGGAAGGGGTGTATACCCGAGAACAGTGAACTTGTGTCACTTCTAGAGCGAGCTGGGATCGCCAAAAGTGTCTGTTTGCTTGGCGCTCGCAGTGACGTTCCCAGGTTGATGTGTGCACTTGATCTTCATGTCCTGTCGTCGCGGAGCGAGGCGTTTCCGAACGTGGTTGCCGAAGCTATGGCATGTGAAACGCCATGTGTCGTCACCGCAGTTGGTGACGCGTCAGAGATCGTTGGCGCCACTGGCTGGTGCGTGCCTGTCGAGAATTCGCAGTTGTTGGCCGCTGCGATCGTCGATGCCTTGGAGGAATGGTCAAGTCGGCCAAGCTTGTGGTCGGAGCGCCGTCGGCAAGCAAGACAACGGATTGTGTCCCAATTTTCAATTGAAGCTATGGTCCAAGGCTATCAGGACGTTTGGGATGAATGTGGATCTTTAGCACGCAGCTAGCCTCTAAGATTATTGTATCTGGCGGCATGGCTTCATTATGAGTGCTATCAGCCGCGATTGGAGGAATTTGTATAGAACCTCCACGAACTCTCACACATATCTTTAAGCGAGCGTTTCGCCTGCCATCCGAGAACAGTGTCCGCTTTCAACGCATCAGCGTAGCAAGCACCCACATCACCCGGTCGTCTGGTCATGATTTCTACAGGAATAGCTTGGCCGGATGCAACTTTGTACGCTTCGACCATTTCAAGCACACTGTATCCTGCGCCTGTACCGAGGTTGAAGATCTCAAAGCCTTTTTCCTTGCCGATGTACTCCAGCGCCTTTCGGTGCCCTTCCGCTAAATCCATTACATGGATGAAGTCTCGGACTCCAGTGCCATCGGGCGTATCGTAGTCGTCTCCAAATACTTGAAGTCTGTCACGAGAATTCAGCGCCACTTCCGATATAATCGGCATGAGATTGTTCGGACGAGAGGTTGGGCGTTCGCCGAGTAGACCGCTCTCGTGAGCCCCAGTAGGATTAAAATAGCGCAGAGAAATGATCGACCAATTTGTAGAACTGACTGCCAGGTCTGATAGGATTCGCTCAGCGTGTAGCTTACTCCGCCCGTACGGGTTAACTGGTCCGGTAGGGTGGAGCTCGTCGATCGGCAAATACGCAGGGACGCCATAGACTGTCGCGCTACTACTGAACACAAGGTTAAAGACTTGCGCATGCAACATAGCATCCAGAAGCGACAGCGTGCCTAACACGTTTGTGGAGTAGTAATTAAGCGGTTCTTCTATCGATTCCGCTACCGCCTTCAGCCCAGCGAAATGCATTACCGCATTGATCTTGAGCCTGCTTAGCGTGTCGGACAGAAGCGCTGTATCCCTGATGTCGCCTTGAATGAACTCGCATTTTCTGTTTGAGATCAGTTCTATCTGGTCAACCACTGCGGCGGAACTGTTCTGCAGGTTGTCGTATAGAACAACATCATATCCCCTTGTCGAAAGTTCGACTGCTGCGTGGCTACCGATGTAACCAGTCCCGCCCGTTAGGAGAATCTTTTTGTTCATTGATGCCTCGTCTATCTCTCACTTGAGCTTGTTCTTTGGCTCATCAGCCATTTGATCGTGGTTCGAACCACAGACCATTCAGTCCTATTACCTCCGATCATCGTCCGGAAGTGGTTGTGTCCTGACGGTCTGTGGGCGGATCAGTAGAGCAAAAACTACTCCCCCCATGAAGATGAAGAACGACTCTCCCAGAGCGAGGCGATTATTGGAATTCGTTGCAACAGTGCAAAAGAAAAAGAAGTTCATGCAATAAATGAAGCCTGTGAGGCTAGTAGATAGGTGGCCCTTTTTATGTGCATCGTTCACGATCTTGATCCCTGCGAACACGAAGACTGCGAGCATCGTCATCCCTAACAGTCCATGGCGTACGATAATCTCTAGGTAGCCGTTATGGATTATCGTGTGAGGAACGTCGCCATAAGTTGTATGTTTCCACTTGGTTAACCACACATTTCCCGACCCGATCCAGGGGGAACTCTGGTAGACCTCGATCGCGTTGGAAATCAGCTTCAGACGCTCGCCCATCGAGGAAGGCGTCGCCGGATCATCAATCAGTCTTTGAAGCGCTATAGATGCGGAACGCTCTGATATCGCTACTCTAAAGAGTTCAGCAATGGCATCGATTGTAGGTCCCGCCACCTTTTGCACGTAGGGATACGCAAATATGGTGGCGAAGCCGGCCGTGACGGTTGCGGTGGCGAGCGAGAATACGCGCCATCTACCGCTATAAAAAAGCAGGCATAGTAGGCCGCTAAAAACCGTGGTAGCTGCAAGCGCCAGCCAAACGCCTTTCGATTGGGACCCGAGTACGCCTAAGAGGCCCAGCACTGCGGTCGCTACACCAAGCCCTATGGTGAGCCACATCGAACGACCCCGGAGCTTCTGGACTTCGACACTGTATAGCGCCCAAAACACCGAGCACAAAAAAATCATCCCACTGCCAACGCCGGCATGTATCGGGTTGTTGTGCCATAGTGGTGCTGCACGCGCACCTGATAGCAAAGTCTCGAAATCAAGTGTCACAATTAGGCTGAATAAGCCGGCGACAATCAAAGCTGTGGCCGCCGCATAAATGACATTTCGAGTTGCGTGAAGAGCGATGCCGACGAGAGGAAAAAATATAGGGAAGACATAGAGCCACTCCGACGTTCCTCTTTCATCATGTCCCAGGATTCCATAGATAAAACGCACGAACACGTAAGCTGCCCAGATGTAGCACAGTATCACCAGCCAGTGGGCCGAGATGCTTTTTGCTCTCTCCCTGAACGCGGTTCCAGCTAGTGCTACAAAGAAAAGTGTCGCGTATCGATAGGAATCGCTTTCCACAATCATGGCCGAAGCCATCGCTAACCATGCTAGGCTTGAAAAGATACTGCTTTTTCCAGTCCAGTTTTGTGAAGACGGGGCTTTCTTCATGTCCTCACTTTGCATCGACACTAGTCGCTCGGTTCTCGGCCCACGATACGCGCACGTTTGCTTCATGCGCGAGATCTTAAGCCCGCTGTTTGTATGATCGGTTCTAATACATGCTCCTCGACGGGATACAAGCTTTTCGCGATCCGAGCAGCTGCAGATGAACCCCGTTTTTGGGGGAGTGTTGCTGCTGATGAGCTATTGGAAGCCGGTCGCTGTTGACATTCTCGTCTTGATTGTCAAAACGGCCATGTCTGGTGCAGAACCGAGAGTTTGAGCGGCCGCCGTGAACAGGTTTGAAAATGGCAATGCGGGTAAATAAACGGCGGCCAAGGTCCTTGAAGGAAACGCCAGCGAGAGACTTATCGTACGTTACCGCTCAGGGCGCACGGATACGGAAGCATCAATACCTCCGAGAGTTGCGAACCATTTTGCCTCCGTTGTTGCTCGCTGTTTCTCTTCAGTCTGCCATCTATGCGGGCGTTATGATCAGTAACGGACGTGACGATTGGAACAACATCACATCGGCATTAGCCGTTCTGGCGTTTGTGCCCTTAGCAGCCTGCGCTATGTTTTCTGGCTTCAAAAGGCATTCCGCTCCCGTCATATCCGGCGCAATCGTGGTGACGGCGTTATTCTGCGTTGCAATAAGTATTCTCGCTGGGCTTCGAATTTCGCTAAGCTTCCAGGCGCTGCTTCTATGTTACCCAGTACTTCTGTTTGCTCTCATCTATGCAAATTTGCGGCTTCACCGCGCCGTCAACGCACGGGTCGCGCTCCTCTCTTCCGCAAGATTAGCGATGATACAGGCTTACTTAGATAAGCTCAGAATTTTGCCGAACCCGGAGGCGAGTCTCGAGGACGTCGAGATCATACTGATTGATCCTGACGAGCACCACACGAGCGTTTGGTCATCATTCTTGGCACGGTGTTACCTTGGAGGTGTTGAGGTGATGCCTTGGACCCGTTATCTCGAAATTCGGCAGGGGCGTATCGAGGTCTCAAGCTTCGAAATCACTCACCTCAATTACACCCCCAGTCAGATACTCTACGCTCGCTGCAAGCGAGCCTTGGATGTATGTGCTGTACTGCTATCGTTGCCTCTCACGCTACCGCTTGCCGGTTTGGTGGCCGCCTATCTTTACGCGCTGGATAAAGGGCCGGTGCTTTTCGTCCAGGTAAGGCGCGGTTACGGCGGGCAGCGTTTCCGGATGTATAAGTTTAGGACTATGTATAAAGGTACCGGAGGCGGGTCAACCATTGCTGGTGATGCGCGCATCATGCCTGGCTGCAACATGTTGCGAAAGCTCCGTTTGGATGAGCTACCTCAACTTTTTAACATACTGAGGGGCGATATGAGCCTCATTGGACCTCGACCAGTAGCTGAGTATGTCGCCAAAGCCAGCGAGCGTGTCGAGCCCAAATACGCGCTCAGATCTCTGGTTCTGCCGGGGATTACAGGTTGGGCGCAGGTAACATCCGGCTATGCGTCGACTACGGAGGAAGAGATTGAAAAGCTCTCGTACGATCTTTACTATATCAAAAACCTATCGTTTGATCTGGATCTCATAGTCCTGTTCAAAACTATCAGGACCGTGGTGTTTGGGACGGGCGCCAGATAAAGCAACCGCTCGTCATCAGACCGCTGGATCAATTGGCTTCAAGCGTTCCAGAACTTCGGATGCCACAGTCTGCCATGTTCTGAGCGTAGGTTTTGCATCCATGATGCGGCATTTGATACGCTGACGGAAGTCCGCATCCTGGCCTGCTGCCGGTTTCTTGGACACCGAGTTAAGGTGTTTCCAATGAAACTGGAGCGCATGGATGCAACGAAGGAAGTTCAGCCGCGAGTACAAGCTTGAGGCGGTGAGATTGGTTCGAGAGCGTGGGGTCGGCGTTGCGCAGGCATCTCGCGATCTGGATGTTCATGAGAATGTCCTGCGCAAGTGGGTCAGGGAATATGGTTCGGACCCCGCACAGGCTTTTCCTGGTCAGGGACAGATGAAGCCTGAGCAGCTTGAGATCGAGAGGCTTCGGAAAGAGGTGGCCAAGCTGAAGGCGGAGCGTGATATCTTAAAAAAGGCCGCCGCCTACTTTGCGAAGGACGTGATATGAAGTTCGCGTTCATTGCAAAGCACCGTTCGATCTGGCCGGTGGCATGGCTCTGCGAAGCGCTGGGTGTATCGCGTTCCGGCTTTCACGCCTGGTTAAACCGGTCTCCGAGCCAGCATGCCCGGTATGATGAGGCTCTGCTCGACAAGATCAAGGACAGCTTCAAGGATAGCGACCGCACCTACGGCGCGCGGCGTGTCTGGCACGACCTCCTTGCCGAAGGTCTCTCCTGTGGTCTGCATCGTGTCGAGCGTCTCATGCGCGCCAATGCATTGAGAGCAAGACCGAGACGGCGAGGCTTGCCGAGAGACGACGGCGAGCGCCCGGTCATCATGCCGAATGTGCTAGACCGATAGTTCGCGGCAGCAAGACCGAACCAGAAGTGGGTGGCCGATTTTGCATATCTTTGGACGGCTGAGGGCTGGCTCTATGTGGCTGCCGTCATCGACCTGTTCTCGCGCCGTGTCGTTGGCTGGTCGATGAATGCCAACATGACGGCCCAGCTCGTCACAGATGCGCTGATCATGGCCATCTGGCGCAGAGGCAAGCCGGATGCGCTTCTCCACCATTCGGACCAGGGCAGCCAATACACGAGCGAGCAGTTCCAGCGTCTCATGGCTGATCATGGAATCACCTGCTCGATGAGCCGATCCGGCAATGTCTGGGACAATGCCGCGATGGAAAGCTTCTTCTCATCACTCAAAACGGAAAGGACAGCTCGCAACGTCTACAGGACCAGGGACGATGCAAAGGCGGACGTGTTCGACTACATCGAGCGCTTCTACAACCCAAAGCGTCGCCATTCGACACTGGGCTATCTCAGCCCTATGGAATTTGAAAACAAGGTAGGATTAGCCTAACTCGGTGTCCGAAAAACCGGCAGCAGGCCAGGTCTTCGTTATTTTCCTGGCTTGGTTTGGTGTGCCGTTCGCCCGCTAGGCCCCTGCAATTGTCGATGATACTTGCACGCGGTTACTACGCTCGGCCTCAAATTTCCAGGTGACGCAAACCTGTTCAAAATGCGACCGGATTTATGGTAGGTGCATCTCAGCCAAGTGTTGACATTTATTTTGAAATACTGCAGTCGAATGCAGGTCACAACATTGGTACACACGGCACAAAATCGACGGATCGAAATCCCGAGGTTTCCAGGCGTTGAAAGCGACCGTGGCGGGAGTCCCACCCTCTCCGCCATTTCCTGTTTGCCTCGAAATCCTATCGATGACAGTGAGTTGGAATGCGTCCTCTAACGCATCTGCCGAATGTGTTTCCTTAGGCTCCCGATTTCCACTCTACCCGTTGAGCTGCGGCTACTAGACTGGATTTCGCACAAGTGGATCGCCATTGGCCATATCGCCAGCAAAGCGCCTTCGAATATAACGATCCGGCATATTAAAGTTGAAAAAAATCATCAAAACGGGTGTTGGCCGCTGTTAGCCTCCTTGTAATCGGGAGGAGAAGAATGGCGACATTGCAGGAGATGTTCGACGTTCGCGGCAAGTCGGTCATTGTTACCGGCGGCGCCAGTGGTATCGGGCGTGCTTACGCCGAGGTCATGGCGGATAACGGCGCGCGGGTCTGTATTTTTGATCTCAATCCAACGCAGCTCGACTGCGTCGTGGCCGAACTCAAGGCGGGCGGCGGCGACGTCTGGGGGCAGGTGGTCGACGTGGCGGACCGTGCCCGCATGAAGGAAGCCTTCGATGCGGTGGCCGAGCGCCATGGCCGGATCGACGTGGTCTTCGCCAATGCGGGCATCGATGCCGGGCCGGGTTTCCTGTCGACGACGGGCGAGCGCATCCCCGATGGGGCGATCGACGTGCTCGACGACCACCATTGGGACCGGGTCATCGAGGTCAATCTCTCATCCGTCTATACGACCGTGAAACATTCGGCGCGCCACATGAAGGCGACGGGCGGCGGCCGCATCATCGTCACGTCCTCCATCGCCGCGCAGATCAACGAAGCGATCGTCGGCACGCCCTATATGCCCGCGAAGGCGGGCGTTGATCATTTCGTCCGTCAGATGGCGATGGAGCTGGGCATGTTCGGCATCCTGGTCAACTGCATCTCGCCCGGTCCCTTCATGACCAATATTGCCGGCGGCCGGCTGAAGATCCCCGCCGACCGCAAGGCCTTCGAGGAGCAGTCGCTGATCGGCAGGATCGGCGACACCGAGGATATCAAGGGGCTGGCGCTCTATCTCGCATCGCCTTGCTCATCCTATGTCACAGGCAGCCAGATCGTAATCGACGGCGGTTCGATGAACCGCATCAAGTGAGGCGATTGCCGGTCTGGGAGGGCCGACCGCCACTGCATGCGCGTCAAGACGACAAGAACACCAGAGGGAGGAGACCAAGGTGGACCTGAAGACGAAATTTGCGCAGCCATCCCGCCGCACCGTGCTGAAAGGCATGGGTGCCGGCCTTGCCGCCGCCACGCTCGGCGCGCCGATGATCGCACGGGCGCAATCGGCCGGCACGATCAAGCTCGGCTTCGTGACGCCCACCACCGGCCCGCTCGCGCTTTTTGGCGAGACTGACGGCTGGGCGGCCCAGAAGGTCAAGGAGATGCTGAAGGACGGGCTGGAGACCGCAGCCGGCAAGTTCGATGTCGAGATCCTGATCCGCGACAGCCAGTCCGACCCGAACCGTGCCGCAGAAGTCGCCGGCGACCTTATCCTCAATGACGGCGTGCATCTGCTTCTGCCGGCCTCGACGACCGATACCGTCAGCCCGGCTGCCGACCAGGCGGAACTCAACGAATGCCCGTGCCTGTCGACCGGCGCGCCCTGGCAGGCCGTCATCTTTCCGCGCGGCGGCCAGAACGAGCCCTTCAACTGGACCTATCACTTCTTCTGGGGTCTCGACGAGGCGCTGAACACCTTCGTCGGTCTGTGGAACACGCTCGACACGAACCGCAAGGTCGGCATGCTGTTTCCGCAGAACGCCGACGGCGAGACCTGGGGCAACAACGACTACGGCCTGCCCGCACCGACGCAGAAGGCCGGCTTCGAGATTACCGTTCCCGGCTTCTTCCAGCCACGCACCAATGACTATTCGGCGCAGATCGCCGCCTTCAAGAATGCCGGCTGCGAAATCGTCGGCGGCATTACCTATCCCGACGACCTCAAGACCTTCGTCAACCAGTGCGCCCAGCAGGGCTACAAGCCCAAGGCCGTCACGGTCGCGGCAGCGCTGCTCTTCCCGGGCGGCGTGCAGGCGCTCGGGCCACTTGGCGACGGCATGTCCTCGGAGGTCTGGTGGACGCCCGCCTTCCCGTTCAAGTCGACGCTGACGGGCCAGGTGAGCCGCGAGATCGCCGATCAGTGGGAGAGCGAGACCAAGAAGCAGTGGACGCAACCGCTCGGCTACAGTCACGCGATCTGGGAAGTGGCGCTCGATATCCTCAAGCGCGCCTCCAACCCGCTCGACCGCACCTCGATCCGTGACGCGATGGTCGAAACCAAGATGGAGACGCTGATCGGCAAGGTCGATTTCTCCAGCGGGCCGCACAAGAATGTCTCGACGACGCCGATCTTCGGCGGCCAGTGGGTGAAGGGCGAGAAGTGGCCCTACGACCTGAAGATCGTCGACAACACCGTCAACACGCTGTTCGAACCCGAGCAGAAGATGAAGGTGCTCCCCTGGGCGGACTGAGCCCGGGCATGCTGGACATGGCTGCCGGGCGGCAATTCGCCCGGCTACAGACAGAACCATCCGAGTGCAGGAGGACCGGGCGGGCGGCGTTTGAAAACGCCTGCCGCGGCCCGGAGCGGAGGATTGATTGAACGGCGTATTGCTAGAAGCGAGAGGATTGAGCAAATCCTTCGGTGCGCTCCGCGTCCTGCATGACATCAGTTTCGATGTCCGGCGCGGCGAGGTGCTGGGTATTCTCGGCCCCAACGGCGCCGGCAAGACCACGCTTTTCAACCTGATCAGCGGCGACCTGCACAATGATGCCGGCGAGCTTGTCTTCGCGGGCGAACGGCTCGTCGGCCAGCCGCCCTATGCGCGCTGCAAGATCGGCATTGGCCGGACCTACCAGATCCCCCGGCCCTATGTGGGCATGTCAACCTTCGAGAACCTGCTCGTGGCGGCCACCTTCGGGGGCGGGCGCACGGAGGCGCAGAGCTATGCGTTCTGCGCCGAGATCCTGCGCGACTGCGAACTGGCGGACAAGGCCAATCGCTCGGCCGGATCGCTGACGCTGCTCGATCGCAAGCGGCTGGAACTGGCCCGCGCGCTGGCGTCCGGCCCGAGCCTGCTGCTGCTCGACGAAATCGCCGGCGGGCTGACGGATGAGGAAGGCAAGGCGCTCGTGCAGCTGATCCGCCGCATCCGCGATCGTGGCGTGACAATCGTGTGGATCGAGCATGTGCTGCACGCCCTGCTGGCGGTGGCCGACCGGATCATGGTGCTGAACTTCGGCGAGAAGATTGCCGAAGGCCAGCCGGATGACGTCATCAAGGACCCGGAAGTCCGGCGCGTCTATATGGGGATCGAGGCATGACGGCGAAGACGCTTCTCTCCACCCACGACCTCAAGGCCCGCTACGGTGATTTTCAGGCCCTTTACGGCGTCGATCTCGACATTGCGGAGGGCGAGGTGGTCGCCCTGATTGGTGCCAACGGTGCGGGCAAATCCACGCTGCTGAAGTCGATCATGGGCCTGATCAGGGTCGGGGCCGACATGGTGCGTCTCGACGGCCGGCCGGTGGGCGGCAGCAAGCCGCACCAAATGGTGGCCGACGGCGTGGCGATCGTACCCGAGGGGCGTCGGCTGTTTGCCGGCATGTCGGTGCTCGACAATCTGCGCGTCGCCGTCGACCATGCCGCACCCGGCCGTGGCGATGCCTGGACGATCGAGCGCATCCATGCGCTGTTTCCGATCCTGAAGGAAAAGCAGGCGGTGCCGGTCCAGTCGCTCTCCGGCGGCCAGCAGCAGATGGTGGCGATCGGCCGCGCGCTACTCAACCAGCCACGCCTGCTTTTGTGCGACGAGATCAGCCTCGGTCTGGCGCCGAAGGTGGTCAAGGAAATCTATCAATCCATTCCGTCGATTTCGGCGAACGGCACGGCCATCGTGCTGGTGGAGCAGGATGTCGGCCTCGCCAAGTCCGCCTCGGACCGGCTCTACTGCATGCTGGAGGGTCGGATGACCTTGACCGGCCGCTCCGCGGAACTGTCACGCGAGGCGATCGGCGAAGCCTATTTCGGAGCATCCCATGCAGTGGCTTGACGGACTGGTCCAGGGCGTTCTTCTGGGCGGCCTCTATGCACAATATGCTCTCGGCATGGCGCTGATGTTCGGGGTGATGCGTGTCGTCAACATCACCCATGGCGACCTGATGATCCTGCTGGCGCTGGTCGGCATCAGCCTTGCTTCCACCTTCAGCCTCGGCCCCTGGTCGGTGCTGGTGGTGCTGGTCGCGCTCGGCGGCATCATCGGCATCATCCTGCAGCGGCTGATCCTCAACCGCGTCGTCGGTGCCGATCCGCTGCCGTCGCTGATCGCCACGTTCGGCCTGTCGATCGCGCTGCAGAACGCGATGCTGCAGGTCTGGTCGGCCGATACGCGCTCGCTGCCGAGCGACGGCCTCGCCCAGGCCTCCTTCCAGCTCGGCCCGCTCTTCGTCGGCGTGCTGCCGGTGATCGTGCTGATCACCGCCACCGTGCTGACGGCGGCGCTTGCAGCCACCATGCAGTATACCCGGTTCGGGCGTTCGCTGCGTGCGGCCGCCGCCGATGTCGAGGCGGCTGCGATGACCGGCATCGATCCCAAGGCCGTCTATGCCGGCGCCACGGCGCTTGCCGTCGGCATCCTGGGCTTTGCCGCGGTCTTCCAGTCGATGCGCTCCACGGTTTCGCCGGCCGATGGTGCCTTCCAGCTCATCTATGCCTTCGAGGCCGTCATCATCGGCGGCATGGGCTCGATCTGGGGTGCCTTCATCGGGGCCATGGTGCTCGGCATCAGCCAGTCGATCGGGTTCCGCATCGATCCCGGCTTCGGCATCCTTGCCGGCCACCTCGTCTTCCTCACCATTCTCGCACTGCGGCCGCAGGGCATTCTCGGAAAGGGCTGAGACCGTGACCCAAGCGTTCGCAACCGTATCAGGACCAGCCGGTACCATGGATTTCCCGCCGGTGCGCGTTCAGCGCCAGACCCTATCCGGCGTCGTCGCCATGGGGCTCGGCGTCGTCGCGCTCATCGCCATCGCCTCGATGCCGTTCTGGGCGAGCCAGGGCCTGATCCGCGATGTTGTCGAGCTCTGCTGCTACATCGCCGTCGCGCAGATGTGGAACTTGCTTGCGGGCTATGCGGGGCTGGTATCGGTCGGCCAGCAGGCGTTTATCGGTGTGTCCGCCTACATGATGTTCGTGATGGCGCAGCTGTGGGGTATCAATCCGTTCATCGCCGTGGTGCTCGCGATGATCGCGCCGGCCCTGCTCGCCATTCCCACCTATGGCCTGCTGCACCGGCTCGACGGTCCCTATTTCGCGATCGGCACCTGGGTCATCGCCGAGGTGCTGCGGCTTGGGACATCGGTCTTCGGCTATGTCAACGGCGGGGCGGGTATGAGCCTGCGCGTCATGACCGGATATTCGCCCATGGAGCGCGCCATCGGCGTCTCGCTGCTCTGCGCGCTGATGCTGCTCGTCACGGTCGGCGGCAGTTACTGGCTCCTGCGCTCGCGCTATGGGCTGGCGCTCATCGCCATGCGGGACAATCCGGTTGCCGCCGCCAGCCAGGGTGTCAATGTCGGCCGGCTGCGCTTCCTCATCTGGGTCGCGGCAGCGGTCGGCACGGGCCTTGCCGGCGCCATCTACTTCATGGCGCAACTGCGCATCACGCCGCCCTCCGCCTATGATCCGAGCTGGGCCAATATCGCGATCTTCATCGTCATGGTCGGCGGGCTGGGCTCGCTGGAGGGTGTGCTGATCGGGGCGCTGATCTACTTCTTCGCCGAGCGCTGGTTCGGTGAATATGGCGCGACATACATGGTGGTGCTCGGTCTGCTCACTGTTTTCATGGCGCTTTTCGCGCGCGGCGGCCTCTGGGGCCTGATCTGCAAGGTCGTCGATGCCCCCTGGTTCCCGACACGCCGGCGATTGATGGAGGACCCGACATGAAGGCCGTTCTGTTCGATGCCGTCGGACTGCCGTTGACGGTGGGCAAGCGCCCTATCCCGGAGCCGGCGGAGGATGAAGTCCTGCTGAGGGTCGCCGCCTGCGGCATCTGCGGGTCCGATCTGCACATGACCGAAGACCCGAAGACCTTCGGGCTCAACCGTCACGATGTGCTTGGCCACGAATTCGCCGGCGAGATTATCCGCTGCGGCAGCGCCGTCTTAGGGCTCAAGCCGGGTGACCGCGTGGCGGTTGCCCCGATGCGCGGCTGCGGCGCCTGTGAGAGTTGCCGCAAGGGAGAACCGGCCTGGTGCGCCGAGATGCGACTGATCGGCGGCGGCTATGCCGAGTTTACCACCGTTGGCGCCCGTCAATGCCGCATCCTGCCCGACGACCTGCCCATCGAGGAAGGCGCGTTGGCTGAGCCGGTCGCCGTGGCGCTGCATTGCGTCATGCGATCAGGGCTGAAGCCGGGCGATCGCGTTCTGATCCTCGGCGCCGGGCCGATCGGCCTGCTGGTCGCCTTCTGGGCGCGGCGCCATGGTGCGCGCGATGTCATCGTCGCCGATATCAACCGGCATCAGGAGGAGCGCGTGAGCGCCGTCGGTGCGACCGGCTTTGCCCTTTCCGGTCCCGGCCTTGCCGAGGACTTTCAGGCCCGGTCGGGCGGTCAACCCGATATCGTCTTCGAATGCGTCGGCAAGCGCGGGCTCATCGACTTCGCCTGCAGGCTCGTGCGTACCCACGGAACGGTGGTCGGCGTCGGGCTCTGCGTGGGCGGTGACGAGTGGGATCCCTTCGCGGCCCTGTCGAAGGAAATCCGGCTCGTTTTCGCGGTGTTCTTCAACATGGCCGAATTCGAGACGTCGCTGGGCGCTCTCGGTCCCGGCCGCTACCGCCCGCAGGCGCTGATCACGGGGCGGATCGGTTTCGACGAAGTGCCCGAGACCTTCGAGGGGCTCAGGCGCCGGACAACGCAATGCAAGGTGCTGATTGCCGCCGATGCGGCGTGAGCAAATGGACGAGGAGGGCAGGTTATGGAATTCGAAACGCTGACTGAGGAGATCGACGGTGTGCGCACGGTCGTCAAGGCGATCGGCAATGGACCGGCTGTGATCGCCCTGCATGGCGCGGCAACAATCGAGGGTTACGACTGGGCGCGGGGCCTTGCCGACCGCTTCCGTGTCTACCTGCCCTTCCATCCCGGTTTCGGCGAGAGCGCCGAAGCGCCACATATTGCCGGCATGCAGGACATGGTGGTCCACAATCTCCGTCTCGTTGACGCGCTCGGCCTCGAGCGTCCGCATCTCGTCGGTCATTCCATGGGGGGCTGGATGGCGGCGGAGATCGCTGCCGTTGCCGGCGAGCGTTTCGGCAGGCTGGTGCTGAATGCGCCGGCCGGGCTCAATCATCCCGATCACCCCGGCGCCGACCTGAGCCAGATCCCGCCGCAAGAGTTTCCCGCCTATCTCGCGCACAATGTCGCGGTCGCGGCGCGCTACTTTCCCGGTGGTTCGGAGTGCCCTTCGGCAGAAGCCTTCGTGGCGGCCCGCGAGAAGGAGGGGTCGGCACTGGGCAACATTCTCAAGGTGCACGGCATGGGCCACCCCAATCTCGGCCGTTGGCTGAGCCGGATTCCCAACGAGACGCTGATCGTCTGGGGCGACAGGGACCGCATGCTGCCCGCCTCGCAGGCGCCGCTCTGGCAGGCCGCCATTCCCAATGCCCGGACGCTGATCATCGAGGAGGCCGGCCATTTCGCCATGCAGGAAGATCCGCGCACCGTCACGGCCATCGGCGACTTCCTGGCCACGTGAAACCCGAGCGCGGCGCTTCCAGCGATCCGCGACGACAGGACCATCAAGGAGGAATTGTCATGAACGCACCACTCAAGCATGCATCCGGTTACTGGGGTACGAAGACGGACTTCGCATCCCTCATGGCGCATATCGAGAAGGTCGGCCCGATCCTCGACAGGAATTCTGAGGCGAATGAAAAACTCGGCCGCCTCAACGAGGAGACCTTCGAGGCGCTCAAGCCTGTCCGCATGAGCCATATCTTCGCCGGCGAGGATATCGGCGGCGCGCAGCTCTCGCCGACGCAGGGCCTGCAGCTCATCGAGGCCATCACCTATCACAGCGGCGCGGCCGGCTGGGTGTCGATGGTCCACGCCTGCATCGGCGCGATGTCGGCGGCCTTCCTGCCCGACACGGCCATCAGCCGTCTCTATGACGGCAAGACCGACAACCGGTTCTCCGGTCAGGGCACGCCAACCGGCATGCTAAAGAAGGTCGATGGCGGTTATCGCCTGAACGGCAAGTGGGCCTATGCGAGCGGCATCTACCACGCGACCTACACGCACACCGCCGCCCTGCTCGACGATGGCAACGGCCAGCCGGCCAAGGACGAGAATGGCGATGTGATCGTTCTTTGCGCCCATGCGCCGGTAGACGAGCACGAACTGCTCGGCAACTGGAACGTCCTTGGCCTTCAGGCCACCGGCAGCATCGATTACGCCGCCAACGACGTCTTCATTCCTGACGACATGGTCTTCCCGATCCTGACGGCCGAGCCGCAGCGCATGCAGGAATTCTTCAGCCTTGGCGTGGTGGGGCTTGCCGCCATCGGCCATTCCGGCTGGGCCATCGGTGCCTCGCGCCGCATACTCGACGAGGCCGCGAAATATGCCAAGACCAAGACGGGCCGCGCAGGGCTGCTCGGCGAGAGCGACAAGTTCTGGTACGATTTCGGCCGGGCGGAGGCTCGTGTCCGCGCCGCCCGCGCTTTCCTGTTCGAGGTCTGGCGCGACGTCGAGTCCTCCATCGAGGCCGGCAATCGCATGACCACGCGCCAGATCAGCCTTGTGCATCTCGCCAAATCCGAAGTGCATGAGGCCGGCGTCGACGCCTGCCATTTCGTCTATCGCTCGCTCGGCGGGGCCTCGCTGCGCTACGGCGTGATGCAGCGGATCTATCGCGAGATGCTGACGGCAGCAAACCACTTCACGATCAACCCGAACATCGTCGGTGCCGCCGGCCGCGACCTTGCCGGCCTGTGGAGCGACCGCACATGGCAGTTCTACGACCTGATCGAGAAGAAATGAGCGCCCCGGCGAAAGACATGCCGGGCAAGGGGGCTGTGCCTGAAACGGGCGCCGCCTCCGCTGGCTCCCGCCTCACAGAGGCGTTTCTCGCCGCCTTCAGGCATCACCCATCCGGCGTCGCCATCATCACGGCGGAAGGGGCGGAGGGGCCTGTCGCGCTGACGGTGAGCTCGCTGATCTCGATCAGTGCGTCTCCACCCATGGTCGCCTTCTCGCTCTCGGCATCGTCCTCCAGCGCGAAGGTGGTCGAGCGTGCCGCATCCGTCGTCGTGCATTTCGTGCGCCGCGCCGACATGCAGCTTGCCCGGCTCTGCGCCACATCAGGCAAGGATCGCTTCGGGCCGGATGTGCGCTGGTCACGGCTCGACAGCGGTGAGCCCTACTATCCGCAGGTCGAGCTGTGGTTTCGCGCAGAGCTGCGCGGCCGGCTGGAAACGCCGGGCGCCTGCCTTGTGACCGCGGAGCTGACATCCGTTTCCTCCGGAGCGCACGCGACACGGCAGGCCGAGGCGCTGGTCTATTCCAACCGTGCCTGGCACGCGCTGGGACCGGTGGTCGATACGGCCTCGGCGCCGGTTCTGTTGTGGCCGGACGATTCCGCGACCTTCTGAGTCAAGAGCCGGCGAGATATGCCGCCGGCTTTCCCCTACATGCCCCAAATAACGGACTGTTCGTGGCGCTTGATGAGATGCCGCAGATTCTCGAAACTCTTGCGCAAATGCGCCGAAAACGCCTCGATGGCGGGTGCCCCGAGATCGCCCGAGCGCCGGAGCAGGCCAAGCGCCCGTTCCGGATGCGGGATTTCGATCGGCAGCGCGGTGATCGCCCGGTCGTTGCGATAGGCGAAGACGACGCTGTGCGGCAGGATCGTCAACGCGTCGCTTTCCTTCATGTAGTTGATCGCGCTGGTCAGCGAACCGCCGGCATAGCGGATCTTCGTCTCGGTGGCGCCGAGCGAGAGGACGAGGCTGCGAAGATCGGCCAGCAGCGGACTGCCGGGTGGCGGCGCGATCCATGGAAAGTCGAGCAGTTCGGGGCCGGACAGCTTGCGTTTGAGCAGCAGCGGATGCGTGACGCGGCACGCGACGACGTTGCGGCCGGGCAGCAGCTCCTGGAAATGCATGCCCGAGCCCTCCTCGAGCATGTCGATCGGGCAGATCGCGAGATCGATCCGGTCGGCGACGATTGCGGCGCGCAGTTCCGAGAGATAGCCGTAGCTCTGCTCGACGCGCACGTCGGGGGAGGCATTCTGAAAGCCCGCGACCATGCCGGCGATCAGCGCATCCATGAAGAAGGGCGTGCCACCGACGCGCACCAGCCCGGTGCGGCCATGGCGAAAACCTTCCACCAGGCTCGAAGCCTTGCGGGCGGAGGTCAGGATGGCCTGGCCGTGATCGGCCAGCGCGCGGCCAAGCGGCGTGGGTTGCAGCGGCCGGCGTCCCTTCAGGAAAAGCGGCTCGCCGAGGCGCTTTTCCAGCATTGCAAGCGTGCGCGATACGGCCGGCTGGCTAAGGCCGAGCATGGTCGCCCCCTCGGTCACGCCGCCCGCCTGGACGACCGCTGCAAGCTGCGCAAGGTGCCTTTCGTCAATCTTCATAACAATAACAAATATAAATCGCCGAAAAAATTATCAAGCACGCAGTTTCGGCCTGTTAGGTTCTCGTTATGGGAGAAGTCATGCCAGACATATCGTTCAGTGAGCGCACCTCTGCGCAGCGCGTTGCCGAGCGGCTCGACAAGCACGCCGCCGGACCGCTGCAAGCCTTCATGGTTCCCTTCATCGAGCACCTGCACAAGCTGATCAGGGAGACACGTCCCTCGCAGGCCGACTGGCGGCGCGCGATGGAATTCCTGACGGATGTCGGCCATGCCAGCGATGGTCGCCGGCAGGAATGGGTGCTGCTGTCCGACCTGCTCGGCGTGACCGCGTTGGTCGAGGAGATCAACACGAACCGGCCGAAGGGCGCGACGCCCAACACGGTGCGCGGCCCCTTCTACCGGGCCGATGCGCCCCGGCTGCCGCTTGATGCCAGCATATCGCTCGACGGTGTAGGTCCCGTGCTGTCCGTCAGCGGCCATGTGCGGGATCTCGACGGCAAGCCCATTGCCAGCGCCACGGTCGAGACCTGGCAGGCTAACAGCGAGGGCTTCTACGAGAACCAGCAGCCGGACCAGCAGCCGGAATTCAACCTTCGCGGCATCTTCACGACCGACGGCCAGGGGTGCTTCCGTTACAAGACCGTGCGTCCGGGCGGCTATGCCGTTCCCAGCGACGGCCCTGTCGGGCAGATGCTGGGCGGGCTGGGCTTTGCCATGCGCCGTCCGGCCCATCTTCACTTCCTGATCAAGGCGGATGGCTTCGAGACGATCAGCACGCATGTCTACGACGGCAGCGATCCGCATCTCGGTCAGGACGCGCTGTTCGGCGTGAAGGACGAGCTGATCGGGGAATTCACGCCGACCGGGAAGGGGGATGCGTCGACGCTCGACTTCACCTTCACCATGGTTCGGGCGAAGAAGGGACGCGGCACGACATGACACTCGACTTTACCTATCAGGCAAGTGCGGCACGCATCGTCTTCAGCAACGGGGCGAGCGGCGAAGTCGGTAAATGGGTGGAGGCACTGGAGTGCCGGCGTGCGCTCGTGCTGTCGACGCCGCATCAGGCGGCCGATGCGGAGGCCCTGTCGAAGCGGCTCGGGCCGCTTTCGGTCGGAACCTTCACCGAGGCCACCATGCATACGCCCGTCGATGTGACCGAGCGTGCCGTCGCGCGTGCGGCCGAGCTCGGCGCGGATTGCGTTGTCTCGCTCGGTGGCGGCTCGACGACGGGGCTCGGCAAGGCCATGGCCTATCGCACGGACATCCAGCAGATCGTGATACCCACCACCTATGCCGGCTCCGAAGTCACGCCGATCCTTGGCCAGACGGAAAA
Source organism: Shinella sp. H4-D48 (assembly GCF_022637395.1). Classification (GTDB taxonomy): domain Bacteria; phylum Pseudomonadota; class Alphaproteobacteria; order Rhizobiales; family Rhizobiaceae; genus Shinella; species Shinella sedimenti. The sequence continues at coordinate 138,032 of NZ_CP093337.1, forward strand.
CGGCGTCAAAGCCACCGTCCGCAGCCCGAAAATCACGCCGGAAGTGGTGATCTACGATCCGCAGCTGACGCTCGGCCTGCCTGTTGGCATGAGCGTCACCAGCGGCCTGAACGCCATCGCGCATGCGGCCGAAGGGCTTTACGCGCCCGACCGCAATCCCATTACGACGATGATGAGCATCGACGGCATTCGTGCGCTGAAGGAGGCTCTGCCGGCCCTGATCGACAGCCCGCGCGACGGCGCGGCGCGTGAAAAGGCGCTTTACGGTGCATGGCTTTGCGGCACGGTGCTGGGCCAGATCTCGATGTCGCTGCATCACAAGATCTGCCACACGCTGGGCGGCAGCTTCGACACGCCCCATGCCGAGACCCATTCCATCATGCTGCCGCACACGATCGGCTTCAACGCCTCGGCGGTGCCGGAGCTGATGACGCCGATCTCCGATATTTTCGGTGGCGCCACACCCGGACAGGCGCTTTACGATTTTGCCAAATCGATCGGTTCGCCGATGGCGCTGAAGGATTTCGGCCTTAGCGAGGCCGATCTCGACCGGGCCGCCGATATCGCCACCAGGAACCCCTATTCCAATCCGCGCCCGATCGACCGTACGGCGATCCGCGCACTGTTACAGGACGCCTGGAGCGGAACACGACCGCCATATTGAATTCTTTTGGGAGGAGGAATGAATATGCTTACGAGACGGGACTTGCTGAAATCCGCAGCCGCAACGGGCGCATTGGCTGCGACATCCGGCCTTGCCATGCCGGCCGTCGCCCAGGGCGCGCCGATCAAGCTCGGCTATGTCAGCCCGCAGACCGGCCCGCTTGCCGCTTTCGCCGAGGCCGACAAGTTCATCATCGATGGCTTCATGTCCGCCACCAAGGCGGCCGGGCTGAACTACGAAGTGGTGGTGAAGGACAGCCAGTCCAACCCGAACCGCGCCGCCGAAGTCGCCAAGGAGCTGATCGTCAGCGACGAGGTCAATCTCGTCCTCGTGGCCTCTACGCCCGAGACGACCAACCCCGTGGCCACGACCTGCGAGGCGGAGGAGGTGCCCTGCATCTCGACGGCGGCGCCCTGGCAGCCCTGGTTCATCGGCCAGCAGTCCAATCCGGGCGATCCGGCGTCGTGGAAGCCGTTCAACAGTGCCTTCCACTTCTTCTGGGGGCTGGAAGACGTCATCGCTGTTTACACCAACATGTGGGGCCAGCTGGAGACCAACAAGAAGGTCGGCGGTCTGTTTCCGAACGACGGCGACGGCAATGCCTGGGGCGACAAGGCCGTGGGCTTCCCGCCGGTTCTGGAGAAGCTGGGCTTCAGCCTCAATGATCCCGGCCGCTACCAGAATCTGACCGACGACTTTTCCGCCCAGATCAATGCCTTCAAGTCCGATGGCAGCGACATCATCACCGGTGTGATGATCCCGCCCGACTTCACCACCTTCTGGAACCAGGCGCAGCAGCAGGGCTTCAAGCCCAAGGTCGCGTCCATCGGCAAGGCGATCCTGTTTCCGCAGGCGGTCGAGGCGCTCGGAAAGAACGGCCACAACCTGTCCTGCGAAGTCTGGTGGTCGGCAAGCCATCCCTTCAAGTCGTCGCTGACCGGCCAGAGCGCCGGCGAGCTCGCCGAGGGCTTCACCAAGGCCACCGGCCGCCCCTGGACCCAGCCCATCGGCTTCGTCCATGCGTTGTTCGAGGTCGCCGCCGACGTGATGAAACGCGCCGATCCGACCGATAGCGAAGCGGTGATTGCCGCCATCGCCGCCTCCAATATCGAGACGATCGTCGGCAAGGTGGCCTGGGATGGCGCCAATCTGCCGCCCTTCGCCGCCAAGAATGTCGCCAAGACCCCGCTGGTCGGCGGTCAGTGGCGCCTCAAGGACGGCGGGGGCTACGACCTCGTCATCGTCGACAACCAGACGGCGCCGAACATTCCGACCGGCGGCAAGATGGAAGCGATCGGCTGAGCCATGCCCATCCTCGCCCTCGACCAGGTCTCGAAAAGCTTCGGCGCCCTCAAGGTCGCCGACCAGATTTCGTTTGCGCTGGAAAAGGGCGAGGCGCTGGGCGTCATCGGGCCGAACGGTGCGGGCAAGTCGACACTGTTCAATCTCATTACCGGCAATATCCGCGTCGATGCTGGCACGATCCGCTTCGACGGCGAGGATGTGACGCGCCAGCCGCCGATGGCGCGGTGCCTGGCCGGGGTCGGGCGGACGTTCCAGATTCCGCAGCCCTTCGAACAGCTGACGGTGTTCGAGAACCTGCTGGTTGGCGGCGCCTTCGGGTCGCGCAAGACCGAGAAGGATGTCGGTGAGCGCTGCGCCGATATTCTCGTCGAGACCGGGCTCTACCCCAAGGCAAACCAGCTCGCCGGAAGCCTAGGGCTGTTGCAGCGCAAGCGTCTTGAGCTTGCCCGGGCACTTGCGACCGACCCGAAAATCCTGCTGCTCGACGAGATCGCCGGCGGCTTGACCGAAGGGGAATGCCAGGAACTGGTGGAAACGATCCGCAACATCCACCGGCGCGGCGTTTCCATCATCTGGGTCGAGCATGTGCTGCATGCGCTGAATTCGGTGGTCAGCCGTCTTGTTGTCCTGCATTTCGGCCGGGTGATCGGCGACGGCGATACCGAGACGATCATGGCATCGAAGGACGTACGCGAAATCTATCTCGGGATCGATGTGTGATGGCGCTGCTCGAGACCCGTGGCCTGACGGCCTTTTATGGCGACTTCCAGGCGTTGTTCGGCGTCGATATCGCGCTCGACGAAGGCGAAACGGTCGCCGTGATCGGCGCCAACGGTGCGGGCAAGTCGACCCTGCTGCGGTCGATTTCCGGCCTCATCCGCAATGTGCCCGGGCAAATCCGTTTCGATGGCCGGGAGATCGGCGGGCTTGCCGCACCCGATGTCCTCCAACTGGGTATCGCCATGGTGCCGGAAGGGCGCCGGCTCTTTCCGTCGCTCTCCGTCGAGGAAAACCTGCTGATCGGCAGATACGGCCGCGTCGGCAACGGCGCGTGGTCGCTCGATGCAATTTATGACCTCTTTCCCGTGCTGAAGGAGCGCCGCCACCAGCCCGGCACGGCTCTCTCGGGCGGGCAGCAGCAGATGGTAGCGATCGGCCGCGGACTGATGTCCAATCCGCGTGTGCTGCTCTGCGACGAGGTAAGCCTGGGCCTTGCCCCGGTGGTCGTCCGGGACATCTACGCGGCTTTTCCGAAAATCCGCGCGACCGGCGCATCCATCGTCATCATCGAACAGGACATCGGCCAGGCACTGAAGGTTGCCGATCGGGTCTATTGCATGATGGAGGGACGGGTGACGCTTTCGGGCACGCCGGCAACGCTGAGCCGCGAGGATATCCACGCCGCCTATTTCGGAGCTCATGCGCGATGAACTGGATCGACACCATCATTCAGGGCATTCTGCTCGGCGGCCTGTATGCGCTCTTTGCGGCGGGCCTCGCCCTTGTCTTCGGCATCATGCGGCTGGTCAATCTCGCGCATGGCGACCTCATCGTGCTTGCCGCCTTCCTGATCCTTTTGCTGGTTTCGGCGCTCGGCCTCAATCCTTTCATTGCCACCGCGGCCGCGCTGCCGGTGATGTTCGTGCTCGGCTGGGCGATGCAATTCCTCGTGCTCAACCGCACGCTCGGCAACGACATCCTGCCGCCACTGCTGGTGACCTTCGGCCTTTCGGTGGTGATCCAGAACGGCCTGCTCGAGGGCTTTTCGGCCGATAGCCGCCGGATCTCGGCAGGCGCTCTGGAAACGGCGTCGCTCCAGATCGGCCCTATCAGCATCGGCACCATGCCGCTTCTGACCTTCCTGTCGGCGGTGGGCGTCATCGTCGCGCTCAACCTCATCTTCTATCGCACGTCGCTTGGCCGGGCCTTCCGCGCCACCTCGGATGACAGCGCAACGGCCGGCCTGATGGGCATCCGCGCCGAGCGCATCTTCGCCACCGCTACCGGCCTTGCCATGATGGTGGTGACGATTGCAGCACTCTATCTCGGCACGCGCGCCAATTTCGATCCGACCATGGGACCGGCCCGGCTGATCTATGCCTTCGAGGCCGTCATCATCGGCGGGCTCGGCTCCTTCTGGGGCACGCTCGCCGGCGGCATCATCATCGGCGTGGCACAGACCGTGGGCGCGACGATCAATCCGGAATGGCAGATTCTTGCGGGCCATATCGCCTTCCTGCTGGTGCTGCTGGTTAGGCCGCGCGGCCTTTTCCCACGGGCGGTGGACTGACATGAGCGATCATATTTCCTCATCCTCCTGGACCGTTTCGACCCGCACGCGCGGCTCCGCCTTTTCTATGCTGGCGATCCTCGCGCTTGTGGCGCTCGCCTTTACCGCCCCGCTGTTCGTCTCGCGTTCGGTGGTGCAGGACCTGTTTTTCATCCTGACCATGCTGGTGCTGGCGCAATGCTGGAACCTGCTTGCGGGTTATGCAGGACTGGTTTCCGTCGGCCAGCAGGCCTTTGTCGGCTTCGGCGCCTATGCGATGTTTGCCGGCGTCAGCCTGCTCGGCATGGACCCGATGGCCGCCATCCTGCTCGGCGGGCTCGCGGCGCTGGCACTGTCGGTGCCCACGGCCTTCTTCGTTTTCCGCCTGCAGGGCGCCTATTTCGCCATCGGCACCTGGGTCATCGCCGAGATCGTGCGGCTTTCGCTGGCGCAGTGGAAGGCGCTCGGCGGCGGCACAGGAACCTCGCTGCCGTCGGGCGCGACCCGCGACATGATCGGCGTGCGCTTGGTCGCGGATCTGCTTGGCGTGCGCGGGCCGCAGGCCACCGATATCGTCTGCTACTGGCTGGCGCTGCTTCTGGCGGTCGTTACCATCGGTTCGATCTACAAGCTGCTGCGCTCGAAGCAGGGCCTGGGGCTTGCCGCAGTGCGCGACAACCGCGAGGCGGCGCGCTCCGTCGGCGTCGACCCGACCTGGACGAAATCCTTCGTCTATCTGGTGGCGGCGCTTGCCACCGGGCTCGCCGGTGCGCTGATCTATGTGCAGAAGGCGCGTATTTCGCCGGATGCCGCCTTCTCCGTTCCCGACTGGACCGCCTATGTGATCTTCATCGTGGTGATCGGCGGCATCGGCACGATAGAGGGACCGATCATCGGCGTGATCGTGTTCTACATCCTGCAGAACCTGCTGGCCGATTACGGCTCCTGGTATCTGCTGATTCTCGGCCTCATCGGCATCCTGGTCATGCTGTTTGCGCCGCGTGGCCTGTGGGGCCTGTTTACCGACCGCACCGGAATCCAGCTCTTTCCCGTCCGCCGCATCCTGGCGGGCCAGCCCAAACCCAAAGACATCAGAGGGAGTGACTGATGGCCGATATCGAAACCGACGTCCTGATCATTGGAACCGGCCCCGCCGGCTCGGCGACCGCCGCGCTGCTTGCGAGCTACGGCGTCGAGAACATGGCGATCAACCGCTACCGCTGGCTGGCCAATACGCCGCGCGCCCACATTACAAACCAGCGCACGATGGAGGTGCTGCGCGACCTCGGCCGCGAGGTCGAGGCGGAAGGCTACCTCCACGCCAGCCCGCAGGAAATCATGGGCGAGAATGTGTTCTGCACCGCGATCGCCGGCGAAGAACTCGGCCGTCTCAAGACCTGGGGCACGCATCCGACGTCGAAGGCCGAGCATCTGCTCTCCTCGCCGAGCGAGATGAACGACCTGCCGCAGACCTTCATGGAGCCGCTTCTCTTCAAGACGGCGTGCGCGCGTGGCACGCAGGCGCGCATGTCGATGGAATATATCAGCCACGTGCAGGATGCCGAGGGCGTGACGACCACCTGCCGCGACCGGCTGACCGGTAAGGACTTCACCGTCCGCTCGAAATATCTTGTCGGTGCCGACGGCGGCAATTCCCTGGTGGCGCAGCATCTCGGCCTGCCCTTCGAGGGCAAGATGGGTGTCGCCGGCTCGATGAACATCCTGTTCAAGGCCGATCTCGCCCGCTACGTCGCCCATCGCCCCTCGGTACTCTACTGGGTGCTGCAGCCGGGCTCGAATGTCGGCGGCATCGGCATGGGTCTGGTGCGCATGATCCGTCCATGGAACGAGTGGCTCATCAACTGGGGCTATGACATCAGCCAGGGCGTGCCCGATGTCGACAATGCCTTTGCCGAGGGCGTGGCCCGCGACCTGATCGGCGATCCCGATATCGACATCGAGATCACCTCGGTCTCCACCTGGACGGTCAACAACTGTTACGCCACGCGCACACAGAAGGGCCGCGTCTTCTGCATGGGCGATGCGATCCACCGTCATCCGCCGTCGAACGGGCTCGGTTCCAACACTTCGATCCAGGACGGTTTCAACCTCGCCTGGAAGCTCGCCATGGTGCTGAAGGGCCAAGCCGGCCCCGGCCTGCTTGAAACGTATAGCGAGGAGCGCGCGCCCATCGCCAAGCAGATCGTCACGCGCGCCAACCAGTCGATCGAGGAGTTCGGGCCGATCTTCGGCGCGCTCGGTCTGCTCGATTCCATCGATCCGGTGAAGATGCAGGAGAACATGGATCGCCGCTGTGACGACGGAAGCGCTGCCGAAAATCAGCGTGCGGCGTTGCGCGAGGCCATTGCCTTCAAGGTCTATGAGTTCGACGCCCATGGCGTGGAAATGAACCACCGTTACAAATCGGCAGGCGTTGAGACCGACGGCCAGCCCGAGCCGGCGTTCACCCGCAATCCGGAACTGCATTTCGAACAGACCACCTGGCCGGGTGCGCGGCTGCCGCATGCCTGGTTGTTCGGCGAGGGCAACCGCAAGGCCTCCACGCTCGATCTGTGCGGCCATGGGAAGTTTACGCTCCTGACCGGTATCGGCGGGCAGGCGTGGGTCGATGCGGCCGAGATACTGTCGGCGGAACTCGGCCTGCCGCTTGTGGCCCACGTCATCGGGCCGCGGCAGACCTGGCAGGATCATTACGGCGACTGGGCGCGGGCCCGCGAGGTGGGCGATGCCGGCGTGGTGCTGGTCCGGCCCGATCATCACGTCGCATGGCGCTCGGAAGGGTTGGCGGCTGACCCCGCTGGCGAACTGCGCCGTGTACTGAAGACAATTCTGGATCTGTGAGGCGACGATGGAAGCGCATGAGAAGGGTTATTTCACCGAAGAGAACTCCGTCGAGGTCGTGACCGGCCGCAATGCCGGCGCCAAGGACGCGCGCCTGAAGGAGGTGATGGAAGTCATCACCCGCAAGCTGCATGAGGCGGTGAAGGAACTGGAGCCGACGCAGGAGGAGTGGATGGAGGCGATCCTCTTCCTCACCCGCACCGGACAGATGTGCAACGAATGGCGGCAGGAGTTTATCCTGCTGTCGGACGTGCTGGGTGTGTCGATGCTGGTGGACGCGATCAACAACCGCAAGCCCTCCGGTGCGTCGGAGAGCACGGTGCTTGGCCCGTTCCACGTCGCCGACGCCCCGGAACTGCCGATGGGCGCCAATATCTGCCTCGACAGCAAGGGCGAGGACATGGTCATCGAGGGGCGTATCCTCGATACCGAGGGCAAGCCGATCGCCAATGCCGTCATCGATGTCTGGCAGGCCAATGACGAGGGCTTTTACGACGTGCAGCAGAAGGGCATCCAGCCCGATTTCAATCTGCGCGGCATCTTCCGCACGGGTCCGGACGGACATTACTGGTTCCGTGCCGTGAAGCCGAAATACTATCCGATCCCCGATGACGGGCCCGTCGGGCAGCTGCTCGGCCATCTCGGCCGCCACCCCTACCGCCCGGCGCATCTGCACTACATCATCAGCGCCGATGGTTTCGAGACGCTGACGACACATATCTTCGATCCCGATGACCCCTATATCCACTCGGATGCGGTGTTCGGGGTCAAGGAAAGCCTGCTGGCGAAATTCGACCGGGTGAATGACCCGGCACGCGCGAAGGCCTACGAATTCGACGGCGAATTCTGGGAAGTCAAACACGACTTCGTGCTGGCGCGCGACCACGCCTGACAAAGGCATTTTTGCAGGAAGCGGGGGCGGATGCGCGGGTTGCATTCGCCCCCGTTTTCGTTCTGCCGTTGTCATTCCCCCGAATGGATGCGCTCGCGCTCGCCCATGAACGGTCCCTGCACCCACTGGATCGTCTTTTCGTGCTTCTCCACCGCGCGGCGAAGTTCGGCGAACTCCCGGCGCATATGGCCGAGAAACTTGCGGCCGGCGGGGTTTGAGTAGGGTTTCTTGCGCGTCATGACGCCGAGCACGCGCTCGGGCTGGGGAATATCGAGCGGGATGATGCTGATCTTGTTTTCGCCGCGGAAGGCGTGGACGACGGAATGCGGCAGGATCGCCAGCGCGTCCGTGCCGGCAAGATAATTCACGACACTCAGGAGCGAGCCGCCGGCATAGCGCAGCGACACCTCCGCCAGCCCCAGCGTCAGCAGGATATTGTGCAGGTCAAGTACCAGCGGCGAGCCCGGCAGCGGCGCGATCCAGGGATAGTTGACGATGTCCTCGGTCGCGAGGGTGCGCTTACGCACCAGGGGATGGCCGGCGCCGCAGGTCAGCACGTTGCGCGCCGTCAGGATCGGCTCGAAATGCAGGTCGGCGCGCAGGTCGACGGAACCCGTCGGGGTCACCGCAAGGTCGATCTGGCCGGAATCCAGTTCCGCCACGAGGTCGGGATAGTTGCCGTAGGACTGGTAGACCATGATGCCCGGCTCGCCGCGCTGGAACGAGGCGATCATCGGCGACACCACCGCATCCATGAAGAAGGGCACACCGCCGATCCGTACCCGCCCCGAAGAGCCAGACTTGAAGCTGCGGACGATTTCCATCGCCTTGCGCGACGATGCCAGAATGGCCTTGCCCTGCTGGCCGAGCTGCTCGCCGAGCGGTGTCGGCTGCATCGGCCGCCGGCCGGACACGAAGAGCGGTTCGCCGATACGCTTTTCCAGAATCGAAAGGGTGCGCGACACCGCCGACTGCGTCATGCCGAGCATGGCGGCCGCTTCGGTCACGCCGCCTGTCTCGATGACGGCCGCAAGCTGAACAAGGTGGGCTTCGACGATCTTCATAGCAAATTGCTATAGCTTGTATGAACAAAGTCAATCACCGGCGGGCTTGATTGGCTATATTGGGGACAATCACGGACGGCTTGCGACAGGCGGGCTCCAGCCGTGGTTCCCGAAGCGGTGGAGGAACCGCATCCGGAATTGCAATGTCTTTGGAGGAGGACACCATGGCCCTTGTCAGCGGCTATCATCACCTGACGCTCTGCACCGACGGCGTGCAGGAGGATTACGACTTCTATACGAAGGTGCTCGGGCTCTATTCGGTCAAGCGCACCGTGCTGTTCGACGGGACCATCCCCGTCTATCACCTCTATTATGGCTCGCGGAACGGCGATGCCTCGACCATCATCACCACCTTCCCCTTCCGCAAGCCGGCGGTTTTCGGCAAGCGCGGCACCAACCAGTCGAAGATCATCCAGCAGGCCATTCCGGTCGGCTCGGCCGATTACTGGATCGACCGGCTGAACGAAAAGGGCGTCGAAGCCGCCAAGACGTCGCGATTCGGCATCACGCGTGTAGCCTTCAAGCATCCGTGCGGCATTCCGCATGAGCTTGTCGAAAGCCCGGCCGACAACCGTCCGTCGATCGTCAACGAGGCGCGGGGCGTGAAGGCCGAGCACGGCATCAAGGGCATCTATGGCGCGGCCATCGCCGTCTTCGACCGCACCGCGATGGACGATTTCCTCGGCGTCGGCATGTCGATGACGAAGGAAGCCGACAGCGACGAGGGCCTGATGTTCTCCGTGCCGAATGCCGGCGGGCCGAACAGCATCGTCGAAGTGCTGCATGAATCCAGTGGCCCGCAGGGCACCTGGACGCTGGCCGGCGGCACGATCCACCACCTCGCGCTCAACACCGGCAACGAGGAAAACCAGCTCAAACTCAAGGCGCATCTGGAAGGTCTCGGCTTCACCGACGTGTCGGATCAGAAGGACCGCAACTACTTCAAGTCCTGCTATGTCCGCTCGCCCGGCGGCGCGCTGTTCGAGATCGCCTGGTCGGTCGAAGGTGGCTGGGCGCTGGACGAGCCGGCCGATCAGATCGGCACGACGCTGGTCTTCCCGCCATGGTTCGAAGATCGCCGGCAGGAGCTGATTGCAGGTCTCGAGCCCGCAAAATTCTGAGCCCGGCGCCATGTCGAACCACGACACGCCACTCCTCCTCGGTGCGAGCCCCGGGGAGGCCCTGGTGCACTGCGTCTTCATCCACGGGCGTACCCAGTCGCCGGAGGATATGGTCGAGCAGGTGATCTCCAAGCTCAATGTGCCGGGCGTTGCCTTCGTGCTGCCGCGGGCCCGCGGCAACAGCTGGTATGACGCGCGCGCGACCGACGTGCTGACGGAGCACACCCGCAAACAGCTGGAGCAGTCGGTTGCCTATGTCAGGCAGCTTGTCGGCGATCTTCCCGGCACAAGGGATCACGCCAGGCCGCTTCTCATCGGCGGCTTCAGCCAGGGAGCGTGCCTTGCGATCGAATATGCGATGCGTCACGGCCCCTGGAGCGGTGCGCTTGCAAGCCTTACGGGGTGCCGTGTCGGCACGCCGGATTGCGACCGCCCCTTTGCCGATCTGGATCGTCTGCCGGCCTATCTCACCGGGTCCGACAAGGATCCCTGGATTCCGGTCGATGCCTTTGCTCAGGCGGCTGCTGCGCTCGCCCGCGCGCGGGCGAGCCTTCACTGCGATGTTCTGCCCGACAGGTCGCACGAGGTCTCGGCGACCGAGATCGCGCAGTTCGAGAAGATGCTGCGCGGGCTTTCGCACCAAAGCTGGTGGTAAGCGCTTGAACCGGGCGCTGGTTGCGCCCGGTGCCTTGCTCATTCGCTCAGAAAATCCGCCATTTCGACCTGATAGAAGGTCTTGGTGCGCGGGCCGGAGAGGATCGGGTCAATGCGGCGCACGCATTCCTGATAGTGTGCGGTCTTGCGGTGCTCGTCGACGGCTTCCGGCGAAGTGAACACTTCGTAGATCGTGAAGCTGTTTTCGTCTTCAGGATTGCGAAGCACGTCGAAGCGTACATTGCCCGGCTCCTGCCGGGTGCCCTCGTAATTGATGCGGAACGCCTCGAGAAACTCCGCGGCATGGCCCGGCTTGACGTTGATGCTGACCATCTGGATGAGCATGTCTTATTCCCTGTTATATGTTGAAGTCCTGGATGAAAGGGTCAAAGGCCCGGCGCTTTCCACATGGCGGTGGTGACGCCTTCGTCAACGAGCTGGCGCTGCAGCGCATAGGCCCTTGCCCAGCGATCGCCTGCCTCGTCGTAGATGGCCTTGTGCGTGAAATCCGGCTCGAAGTGCCTGTCCCAGCGCACCCAGCCGTCCGCCACCTCGACGAAATTCCGGCGCAGGCCGATACCGATGGCCGCGGCGGCCGCGCAGCCGAGCGCCGTCGCTTCCTTCACGACGGGGGTGACGACCGGAAGGCCGGTGGCGCTCGACAGGATCTGCGACCAATGGGCGGATTTCGAAGCGCCGGCGGCAAAGACGATCTTGTCCGGCGTCTTGCCCGACAGCTTGAAGATGGCCGCGAGATTGCGCGCCGCGACGATTGCCGCATTCTCCTGCAATGCGCGGAAGATGGCGGCCTTGCCGGATTTTTCCGGATCGATGGACAGGTTCAGCAGCGAAGGGGCTGCGTGATACCAGTTGCCGTAATGCATGACGTCGGAAAAGACCGGGATGATGCCGTGCGCGCCGACGGGTACGTTCGCCGCCTTTTCCTCCAGCAGACGGTAGGCATCGCCGCCGCGGCCGGCCGCCGCCACTTCCTCGGCGCCGAAACTGTCGCGGAACCAGCGCATGACGATGCCGACGAAAAAGCTGATCGCCTCGGCCTGGTTGAGGCCGGTCACGACATGCGGATTGATGCGCAGGTCCATGGACGGGTCGGAGACGTCAGGGCCGACATTGACCACCTGTTGCCAGAAGGTGCCGCCGAGCACGGCGCAGTCGCCCTCGTTGACGACGCCGATGGCCGCAGCGCCGCTCTGGCAGTCGCCACCGCCCATGACGACGGGCGTGCCGGGGGCAAGGCCGGTCTCGTCAGCCGCCCTTTCCGTCACGTGGCCGATGACCGTGCCGGGCTCGACGCTTTCGGGGAAGATATCGTCGCGCATGCCGGCCCTGGCCATTGCTTCCGGCAGCCAGTCGCGTTTCGCAAGGCTGTAGAGGCCGGTCGTTCCGGCGTTGGACGGATCGCTGGCAATGACGCCGGACAGGCGCGCCAGAACCCAGTCGGACAGCATGCTGATCCGATCGATACGGGCATAGACCTCAGGTAGATTGCGCTTGAGCCAGAGCAGGCGGGGCAGTGCGCCGAGCGCGAAGGTCTGGCCGCTTTGCGCATAGAGCTCGCGTTCGAGGCCTGGAAAATCGCGCTTGAGGTCACGTACTTCGCTGACGGCGCGGCTGTCGACATTGGCGCAGGCCCAGATTTCCTTGCCGCCGCGGTCATAGGCGACGATGGCCTCGCGCATGCTGGTGGCGCTGACGGCGCGGATATCGGCGGCCGTTATGCCGGCCTCGGCGATCGCCTGCCGGATGGCGCGCGAAAGAAGCGCCCAGTTGCCCTCGACGTCGAAATCCATCGAGCCGGGGAACCTGGGATCGGTCTTGTGCCACCATTCGTGCTGTGCGCTGGCGATCTGATTGCCGTTTTCATCGAAGATCACGGCCCGGCCGCTGCCGGTGCCGGCGTCGACCGCCAGCAGATATGTCGTCGTCATGGCTCAGTCCTTGATCTCGATGAGGCCGGCGGCCGTCGTTTCGTCCGTGATGAGGATGCCGACGAACTTTCCGCGCAGTGCGGCGTGAATGGCCTGCACCTTCTGGATGCCGCCGGCCGCCGCGACGACCTTTTCGGCGCGGGACAACGCTGCAAGCTTCACGCCGATCACCCGGTCGTGCAAGGGAAGGTCGAGCGCCTCGCCGCGCTCGTTGTAGAACTGGCAGAGGATGTCGCCGACAGCACCCTTGCGGCGCAGCGGCTCCACCTCGTCGGGGCTGACATAGCCGGCGCGCACCACCGTCGAGGCGGCGGAAAGCTCGCCGATGCCGACGAGCTGGTAGGTGGCGTTGAGCGCCATGTCGAGCAGGTTCGCGACGGCGGGCTCGGAGGACAGGTTGCGCGCCACGTCCGGGTCGCGCACGACGAGGGGTGCCGGCACCAGATGCACACCGCTGCCCCAGTTGGCCGTACGCATGCCGTCGACATAGGTGCTGACGCCGCCGGTCAGGCTGACCAGGCCGATGTTGCGCTCGTTGGCGAGATGGCCGAGGCGCTGGATGGTGTTGGAGACGGTTGCTCCCCAGCCGACCGCCAGCAGGTCATCGGTCTGGAGGCGCTGCATCAGGAACTGCGCGGCGGCCTGTCCCAGCCGGTCGCTCGGATCCTGATCGGGAAGCTGTGGCACCACGTAAGCCTCAAGCAGCCCGTAGCGTTCCTTGATCTGCCGCTCGAGGGTGAGGCAGCCCTGATAACGCGAGTTGATGCGCACCTGGATGATACCCGAGCGACGGCCGCTTTCGAGCAGGCGCGACACCTTGATGCGCGACATGTTCAGCTTTTCGCCGATCTCGTTCTGCGTCAGCCCGTCGTTGTAATAATACCAGGCGATGCGGGTGAGGATTTCCTCGTCCGTATCGGCATAGCTCCATTCCCCGTTATCCGTCGCCATAAAGCGCCCCTTCGGTCATTTCTGATCATTTGAATAGCAAAAAAACTTTTGATACGTCAACGTATTCGCGCCGCGAAAAATTCTTTGTGCCGGCAATGCATTGATTTTCGCCGATAAATCATATTTTGCAGTGCAATATCGGGCATTCGGAGCGGTGTGGGCATTCGTGAGCATATTGACGGCAGCCAATCACTGTGATCACATGATTGGCATAAATTACATATGAACAGGTGCAGAATGACGGATCAGGCGGCGACCGGGAGGGTCGCGCAGCTGACGGATATCTGGAAGTCCTACGGTGCCGTACCGGTGCTGAAGGGCGTTTCGCTCGCCTTGCAGGCAGGGGAGGTGCATGCGCTTCTCGGTGGCAACGGTGCGGGCAAGTCGAGCCTCATGAAGATCATGTCGGGCGTCATTCCGGCCAATTCCGGCGCTATCGAAATCAACGGGCGGCCGCTCACCCAGGCCTCGCCAGCCCATGCGCAGGAGCTCGGCCTCTATCTGGTGCCGCAGGAAGCGCATATCCTGCCCAACCAGAGCGTTCTGGAAAACATCTGCCTTGGGCTTGCCGCCTCGCCGCGGGCGCTGCGCCCGCGCGTCGAGCAGCTGGTCGCCGAGCTTGCGGTGTCGCTTGATCTCGACGCACAGGCCGCAGCGCTCGAAATCGCCGAGCGGCAGATCGTCGAAATCCTGCGCGGCCTCGTACGCGATGCGCGCGTGCTGATCCTCGACGAGCCCACCTCGGCACTGACGCCTTTCGAGACGAATGCGCTGTTCCAGCGGGTGCGCAAGTTGCAGGCCCAGGGCGTCGGCATCTTCTTCATTTCGCACAAGCTGCGGGAAATCCGCGAAATCTGCCGCACGATCAGTGTTCTGCGCGACGGTGTCATCGTGCTGTCCGGCCCGCTCGACAGCTACAGCGATGCCGAAATCATCGACGCTATGAGCCGGGTGCAGATCACCGAGGCCTCCGGCAAGGACCGCACCGGCCGCAAGGTCTCGCAGATCGGCCAGCCGCGCCTCAGCGTGCGGGGACTGAGCGGCGAGGGCTTCCGCAATATCAGCCTCGATGTCCGGGCGGGCGAGATCCTCGGCCTTGCCGGCGTCGTCGGCGCAGGCCGCACGGAATTCGCCGAAACGCTCTTCGGCCTGCGTCCTCAGACGGCGGGCAGCGTTATCTTCGACGGCGCGGAGATGAAGAAGCGCTCGCCGCGCATCTGCATCGACCGCGGCCTTGTCTATCTGCCGGAGGACCGCCAGCAGCACGGCCTCTTCCTCGAGGCGCCACTGTTCTGGAACGTCTCTTCCTATCTCGTGCATCGCCTGCCCTTCTTCCTGCGCCCGGGCGCTGAGCGGAAGGTGTTCGAAACGTTCCGGTCCTCGATGGGCATCAAGTGCACCGGCCCCGGCCAGGAAGCCCGCGGCCTTTCGGGCGGCAACCAGCAGAAGGTTCTGCTGGCGAAGTGCCTGTCGGCCCGGCCGAAGGTGCTGATCCTCGATGAGCCGACGCGCGGCGTCGACGTGGCGGCGCGCAACGATATCTACGACCTCATCCGCAAGCTTGCCGCCGAGGGCGTCGCCATCATCCTCATCTCCTCGGATTTCGACGAGATCGAGCAGCTTGCCGACCTCGTCGAGGTCATGGCTTTCGGCCAGTCCGGCGGCGAGCTCACCGACAATATTTCGGTGGATGCCATCGCCCGCCTCGCCTTCGGCGCCTCGGAGGCCCGCCATGCTTGATCTTTTCGCGCGCAACCGCGTCGCAACGCTCATCGTCGTTCTCGCCGTCGCCTATGCGGCCATCGGCGCGGCCGCACCCGGCTACCTCTCGGGCGCCACAGCCTCCGTCGTCATCTCCAACAGCCTCGTGCTGATGCTGATCTCGCTCGGCACGATGATCGTCATCTTGACCCGCAATATCGATGTCTCCAGCGGCTCGGTGCTGGGCCTCAGCGCCGCCGTGCTGGGCCTCTCGCTCAATGCCGGTGCCGGCCTGCCGCTCGCCATCGTGTTCTGCCTGATGACCGGGGCCGCCGCCGGCGCCTTCAACGGGCTGATGGTCGCCTATCTCGGCATACCCTCCATCGTCGCCACGCTGGGTACGCTCGGTCTCTATCGCGGCATCATGCTGGTGCTGACGGGCGGGCGGTGGATCGAAGACCTGCCGCAGGGCTTGAAGGCGCTCGCCGGGAATCTCGGCTTCGGTTTCTCGGCGCTGACCGTCGTCGTGCTTCTTCTAGTCGCGCTCGCCTGGTATGTCCTGCGCAAGACACGCTTCGGCCGCTACTTCTATGCGGTCGGCGATAACCGTGCCGCCGCGCACCATCTCGGCGTGCCGGTGCGGCGCGTTCAGTTCACCGCCTTCGTCGCGACGGGCCTTTGCGCCGCACTTGCCGGCCTCGTCTTTGCCGCGCAGATCGGCTTCATTCCCAACCAGGCTGGCAACGGCGTCGAGCTGAAGGCGATCGCCGTCAACGTGCTCGGGGGTGTCAGCCTGCTCGGCGGCACCGGTTCGGTCGCGGGCGTGTTTTCCGCCGTCATCTTCATCACCTCCATCGACAGCGCGCTCGTCTTCCTGAAGATCCCGGCCTACTGGAACGACTTCATTGCCGGCGCCATCCTGCTTTCGGTGCTGCTGCTTGACGGACGCATCCGCCAGATCATCGACCGGCGCATCCGTGCGCGCCGCTATGCCGTGCACGAGCGTGGTCCGGTCCCATCCGATGAAAAGACAACGGCGAACACCGTGGAGGCGGGCCGATGAAAAAGCTGATCTTCCGCTGGGAGACCGCGCTCCTTGCCATGCTGGTCGCCGAACTTGTCATCTTCGGCATCATCAATCCTCGTTTCCTCAATGTCGCGAACCTGATCTACGGCACGTCGGATTTCGTGCAGATCGGCATCGTTGCCCTGCCACTCACCCTCGTCATCATCGCTGGCGGCATCGATGTGTCCTTCGCCTCGGTCATCGGCCTTGCTGCCATCATCTTCGGCGTCGCCACCTTCTACGGCGTGCCGCTGCCGCTCTCGATTGCGCTGGCGCTCGTTGCCGGTGCGCTGTGCGGGCTTCTCAACGCCACCGTCATCCACCTTTCGAAGATTCAGCCGCTCGTCGTCACGCTCGGCAGCCTCTATCTCTTCCAGGGTACCGCGACGGTCGCGTCGGGTCTTGTCGGCGCGGGCGGTTACGAGGGCATCGGCAACTTCCCGGAGGTCTTCAATGCCTTCGGCTATGCCCAGGTCCTCGGCCTGCCGGCTCCGCTGGAACTATTCCTGGCGCTCGCGCTCGTGCTGATCGTGCTTTTGCATTTCACGCGTTTCGGCCGTGCCGTCTTCTTGTCCGGCCAGTCGGAAAGCGCGGCACGCTTCGCCGGCATCCCGGTCGGGCGCGTGCAGACCATCACCTATGTCATCACCGGCGTTTCGGCCGCCATCGCAGGCCTCGTCATGTCGGCCTATTTCGGTTCGGCCCGCGTCGATCTCGGTTCGGCGACGCTTTTGCCGGCGGTGACGGCCGCCGTACTCGGCGGCGCCTCCATCTATGGCGGCCAGGGGTCCATCCTCGGCACGCTGATTGCCACCTTTGTCATCGGCTACCTGCAGCAGGGCCTGCAGGCCACCGGTGTGCCCAGCCAGATTTCCAGCGCACTTTCGGGAGGGTTGCTGGTTGTCGCGGTCGCATTGCGCCACGGAAGCGCCATGCTGGCCGATTTCATCGCCGTCGCCCGGCAACAGAAAAAAAACCGGGCGGCAGTCACTTCAGGAGGAGAATGAGAATGATCAAGTCCATGTTGAAATCCGGCGCTCTGGCCGCCGCTCTCGTTGCCGGCACCATGCTCGCCTCGGGCACGGCCCATGCCGAAAACCAGATCGCCTTCATCCCCAAGCTGGTGGGTGTCGGCTTCTTCACCTCCGGCGGCGCCGGCGCGACGAAGGCCGGCGAGGAGCTTGGCGTGAAGGTCACCTATGACGGCCCGACCGAACCCAGCGTTTCCGGCCAGGTGCAGTTCATCAACAACTTCGTCAACCAGGGCTACAATGCGCTGATCGTCTCCTCCGTCTCGCCGGACGGACTGTGCCCGGCGCTGAAGCGCGCCATGGACCGCGGCGTGCTCGTCATGACCTGGGACAGCGACGTCAACCCGGAGTGCCGCAGCTACTACATCAACCAGGGCACGCCCGAGCAGCTGGGCGGCCTGCTGGTCGATATGGCGGCCGAAGGCGTGACGAAGGAAAAGGCCAAGGTCGCCTTCTTCTATTCCAGCCCGACCGTGACCGACCAGAACGCCTGGGCCGAAGCCGCCAAGGCGAAGATCGCCAAGGAGCATCCGGGCTGGGAAATCGTCACGACGCAGTACGGCTATAACGACGCGCAGAAGTCGCTGCAGACGGCCGAAAGCATCCTGCAGACCTATCCGGATCTCGACGCGATCATCGCGCCCGATGCCAACGCCCTGCCGGCTGCCGCGCAGGCCGCGGAGAACCTGAAGCGTGCCGAAGGCGTCACCATCGTCGGCTTCTCCACGCCGAACGTCATGCGTCCCTATATCGAGCGCGGCACCATCCAGCGCTTCGGCCTGTGGGATGTCACCCAGCAGGGCAAGATCTCGGTCTATGTCGCCGATCACGTCCTGAAGAACGGCCCGATGAAGGTCGGCGACAAGCTGGAAATCCCTGGCGTCGGCACCGTCGAAGTCTCGGCCAACAAGGTGCAGGGCTATGACCACGAAGCCGACGGCAACGGCATCATCCTGCTTCCCGAGCGCACGGTCTTCACGAAGGACAACATTGCCAACTTCGACTTCTGATCACGCTTAAGCGGCGGGCGGCTCCGGCTGCCCGCCGTATCCATTTTGAAAAACAGGACGATACGCATGAAAAGCCGCTGGAACGACGAGACCGCAGCCCGCTACGTGGAGGCCGCGCTGGCGGCAGGACAGAGCGAGGCGCTCGGCCTTCGCATCTATACCTCCCGAATCATCGGCGGCGATCCCGATCTCGTGCTGCACGGCGGCGGAAACACCTCCGTCAAGGTCGCGTCGGCGACGGGCGAGGCGCTGATGCATATCAAGGGCAGCGGCTGGGATCTTGACACGATCGAGGCGCCGGGACTGCCGGCCGTGCGTCTCGAACCGCTCCTGGAAACCCGCAACGGCCCCAAGCTGTCGGATCCCGACATGGTATCGCTGCTGCGGGCCAGCCTGATCGATGCGGATGCGCCCAACCCCTCCGTCGAGGCGCTGCTGCACGCGTTCCTGCCCTTCGCCTTCGTCGACCATACGCACGCGACGGCCATCCTGGCGCTGGCGGACCAGCCGGACATGCGCGAGACGGTCCGGCGCATCTATGGCGATCGGCTCGCCTATGTGCCCTATGTCATGCCGGGCTTCGACCTTTCCATCGTCGCCGACCGCATCTACCGCGAGCATCCCGGCTGCGAGGGCCTCTGGCTGGAGAACCACGGCCTCTTCACCTTCGCCGACGATGCCCGCGCCTCCTATGAACTGATGATCGAATTCGTCACGATGGCCGAGCAGGAGCTTGCCCGGAAGGGTGTGGACCTTACCGGCCCGCAGCCGAGCGACGGCCCGGAAGACATGGCGCTGAGGGCACGGCTGGAGACGGCGCTCACGCGCGACGGCTCGCCCTTCGCCAAGGGCGTCTTCCTCGACTATCGTTCCACCGCCGCCATACGCGCCCATGCCGGCAAGGCTGACGTGGAGCAGATCGGCCTGCGCGGCACGGTCACGCCCGATCACGTCATCCGCATCAAACCGTGGCCGATGGTCATCGAGGCCGATGCGGACGCGGCCGCGATCGAAACGGCTCTTGCCGCCTATGCCGAGCGTTACAAGGCCTATTTCGCGCGCAACGCAACCCGCACCAGCGAGCCGAAGCAGATGCTCGACGTCACTCCGCGCGTTGTCCTCATCAGGAGCGAGGGCGTCTACGCGTTGGGTGCCAGCGCCAAGGCCGCAGCGATCGGCGGCGATCTCTGCGAGCAGGCGACACGCGCCATCAATGCCGCCGAAGCCTATGGCCGCTTCACCCCCATCGGTGAGGCCGACCTGTTCGATATGGAGTACTGGTCGCTGGAGCAGGCCAAGCTGATGGTCGGCGCGAAGTAACATCGCAAGCCTGTCGAACGCTTTGCGCATATGGCCTTGACCTTCTAGGGCAATCGACCTAAAGATAATTAGGTCGATTGTCCTAATGCGTTTTCGGAATTGCCCGATGGCGCATGGCCTGGAGGGAAGATCGTTGACGGCTGGTGAAACACGCAGTCTGATCGTGGCCGCAGCCGATCGGCTCTTCTACGAGCGGGGCTATGAGGCCACGTCCTTCGCCGATATCGCCGAGGACGTCGGCCTGTCGCGGGGGAATTTCTATTATCACTTCAGGACCAAGGACGAGATTCTCGAGGCCGTGATCGGCCGGCGCATGGAGAACACGCGCACCCTGTTGGAGCATTGGGAGCAGGATTCGGAGGCGCCTGCGGAGCGTATCCTTCGCTTCGTCGACATCCTCATCGCGAACCGGTCCAAGATCATGGAGCATGGATGCCCTGTCGGCACGCTCTGCATCGAACTGGCAAAGCTCGACCACGCCGCACAAGACGACGCCGCCGAACTTTTCACGCTGTTCCGCGACTGGTTGGCTCGACAGTTCTCCGGTCTCGGGCGCGCGGCGGATGCCGATGCGCTGGCCCTTCACCTTCTGATGCGCAGCCAGGGGGTCGCCGCACTCGCCACGGCTTTCCGTGACGAGAATTTCATCCGCCGTGAGGTCGCAGACATGGAGGCCTGGCTGCTTGCGCAATGCCCGGCCGCCACCGCCCCACGTTCCAACTGATGGAGACATCATGTTTGTCATAACGCTTCGATTTGCCGACAAGACCAGGGCCGGGCAGCTGATGGAGAGCCACAATGCCTGGATCAGCCGGGGCTTCGACGACGGCGTCTTTCTGCTCGTCGGCAGCCTCCAGCCGGCTGCGGGCGGCGCGATCCTCGCGCATAATGCCTCGCGGGCTGAGATCGAGACCCGCGTGCAGGAGGATCCATTCGTTGCAGAAGGCGTTGTCCAGGCCGAAATCCTGGAGGTTACGCCCGGTCGCCTTGATGAGCGGCTCGCCTTTCTGAAAGCCTGATACCCGAACGGGAATAATCCCATGAGGTGTCGTCGTGCATGCGAAGTGTGATAATGGCGCGCCATGAATTCGTATTCGGAAGATGCGCCGGTCTATCACCCGCCGCTGGAGCCCTATCTGTCGTTGCTTCACCGCGATGCCGATCTGCTTGTCTATGACAAGCCGAGCGGGTTGCTTTCGGTGCCCGGGCGGCATCCCGCGCTGCATGACAGCCTGCTGACAAGGGTGCAGGCATCGTCGCCGCAGGCGCTGATCGTGCATCGGCTGGACAAGGACACGTCCGGCATCGTCGTCTTTTCGCGAAACCGCAAGGCCCATGCCTTCGTGGCTTCGCAATTCGAGGCGCGCACCACGCACAAGTCCTATGTGGCTGTTGTCTGGGGGCGGGTGGCGGACGAGGCGGGCGAGATCGACCTGCCGCTGGCGATCGACCCTGACAACAAACCGCGACACCGGGTGGATTTCGAAAACGGCAAGCCGGCCCGCACGCGCTGGCAGGTCATTGCGCGCGGCGAGACCACGACGCGGCTGCGGCTTTTTCCGCTGACCGGCCGCACGCATCAGCTGCGCGTGCACATGAAAGCGCTCGGCCATGTCATTCTCGGCGATGAATTCTATGCCGACGGTCTTGCGCTTTCGAGCGTGAACCGCTTGCATCTGCACGCGGAGGAACTGAGCTTCCGCCATCCCGATGGTTCCGAGGTCACCTACCGGGCTCCCGCTCCCTTCTGAGATCGACACCGTGCAGAAACTCGAAAAATCGCCATTGATTGTCGACTTTGTGGGTGGGGCCGTCGGCCACCGCTTCCGCTCAGGCGAGGGGCGCGGGCAGGGGCTGGCGAAGGCCGCGGGCTTTTCCGCCGGCGTGACGCCCGATATCGTGGATGCGACGGCGGGGCTGGGGCGGGACGCGTTTCTGCTGGCGTCGCTCGGCGCGCGGGTGACCCTCATCGAGCGGTCCGAACAGATGCATGCCCTTCTTGCCGAGGGCATCGAGCGCGCGCGCGCGGAAGGCGGGCGCTATGCCGAAACGGTCGCGCGCATGACGCTGATCCATGGCGATTCCCGTGAATTGCTGGCGGGACTTGCGCCGCAGGTCGTACTGATCGACCCGATGCATCCGCCGCGCGACAAGACGGCGCTGGTGAAGAAAGAGATGCGGCTGATCCGCGATATCGTCGGTGCCGATCCCGATGCGGTGGAGCTGATGCAGGCCGCGCTGGAAGCCGCGCAAAACCGCGTTGTGCTGAAATGGCCCCTGCGGGCCGAGCCCATGGCGGGCATACGCAAGCCCTCCCACCAGATCATTGGAAAGAGCACGCGCTACGACGTGTTCGTCAAGGCGAAGATCGCCGCGCCGGCAGGCTAGGTCGGCTTCGGCCGGATTGTGCTGTTCACCGCGATGAATGCGTGGACTTTTTGCGCTGCGTCATGGCATAGGGCTGACACACGACGAGGCCCGTTTCCATGATCCGCATCGAGAATATCAGCAAGTCCAACAGCCACCGTATCCTGTTCATCGAGGCCGCAGCCGCGCTCAATCGCGGAGAGAAAATCGGCCTTGTCGGGCCGAACGGCGCCGGCAAGACGACGCTATTTCGCATGATCACCGGACAGGAGCAGCCGGACGAGGGGCAGGTCTCTGTCGAGAAGAACGTCTCTATCGGCTATTTCAGCCAGGATGTCGGCGAGATGACAGGGCGCAGCGCTGTCACTGAGGTGATGGACGGGGCAGGGCCGGTCAGTTCCGTCGCCGCCGAACTGCGCGAACTCGAGGCCGCCATGGTCGATCCTGACCGGCTCGACGAGATGGACGCGATCATCGAGCGCTACGGCGAGGTGCAGGCGCGTTACGAGGAACTCGACGGCTACGGGCTGGAAAGCCGGGCGCGCGAGGTTCTGGCGGGCCTGAGCTTCAGCGAGGAGATGATGGACGGCGATGTCGGCAAGCTCTCCGGCGGCTGGAAGATGCGCGTGGCGCTTGCCCGCATTCTTCTGATGCGGCCGGATGTCATGCTGCTCGACGAGCCGAGCAACCACCTCGATCTGGAAAGCCTGATCTGGCTGGAGCAGTTCCTGAAAAACTACGACGGCGCGCTTCTCATGACCTCGCACGACCGCGAATTCATGAACCGCATCGTGACAAAGATCATCGAGATCGATGCCGGCTCGCTCAACACCTATTCGGGCGATTACGGTTTCTACGAACAGCAGCGCGCGCAGAACGAAAAGCAGCAGCAGGCGCAGTTCGAGCGCCAGCAGGCAATGCTTGCCAAGGAAATCAAGTTCATCGAGCGCTTCAAGGCGCGCGCTTCCCATGCCGCGCAGGTGCAGAGCCGCGTGAAGAAGCTCGACAAGATCGAGCGCGTGGAGCCGCCGCGTCGGCGCCAGACCGTGATGTTCGAGTTCCAGCCGGCCCCGCGCTCAGGTGAAGACGTCGTCAATATCCGCAACATCGACAAGAGCTATGGCAGCCGGGCGATCTACCGGGATTTCAGCTTTCTCATCCGCCGGCGCGAACGCTGGTGCGTGATGGGCGTCAACGGAGCCGGCAAGTCGACGCTTCTCAAGCTCGTCGCGGGCGCAGCCGAACCTGACAGCGGCAGCGTGACCGTCGGCGCGAGCGTCAAGGTCGGCTATTTTGCACAGCATGCGATGGATCTGCTCGATGGCGAGCTGACGGTGTTCGAATGGCTGGAAGCGGAGTTCCCGCGGGCAGGCCAGGGGCCGTTGCGCACGCTGGCCGGCTGCTTCGGCTTTTCCGGTGACGATGTCGAAAAGAAGTGCCGGGTGCTGTCAGGCGGCGAGAAAGCACGCCTCGTTATGGCGGCGATGCTGTTCGATCCGCCGAACTTCCTCATCCTCGACGAGCCGACCAACCATCTGGACCTCGACACGAAGGAAATGCTGATCAAGGCGCTCTCGGACTATGAGGGCACCATGCTCTTCGTCTCGCACGATCGTCACTTCCTCGGCGCTTTGTCGAACCGTGTTCTGGAAATCAACGGCGACCACGTGCATCAATATCCCGGCGGCTATACGGAATATGTCGCGCAGACTGGGCAGGAGGCGCCGGGCTTGCACGCCTGAGGCATCGGCTGGCGGCGCGCCTGCCTTTCAGGCGGTCTTGCCGTGATACTGCTCGTCCGTCACCTTCTCAAGCCATGTCACCGGCGAGCCGTTCTCGGCTTCGGCGATGGCGACGTGGGTCATGGCGGTCCTGTCTGTGGCGCCGTGCCAGTGTTTTTCACCCGGCGGAAACCACACGACATCGCCCGGGCGGATTTCCTCGATGGGCCCGCCCTCGCGCTGCGCCCAGCCGAGGCCGGCGGTAACGATCACGAGCTGGCCGAGGGGATGGGTGTGCCAGGCGGTGCGCGCGCCGGGTTCGAATGTCACGATCGCGCCGCCGGTGCGGCCCGGCGCCTCCGCCTTGAAGGGCGTGTCGAGGCGCACATTGCCGGTGAAGTAATCCGCCGGGCCCGATGTCGAGGGGCTGGTGCCGTTGCGTCTGATATCCATGACCGTCTCCGATTCGTTTGCAGCGATCCTACAGGCCCGACGTTTCGCGATCACTGGCGCGGTCGCCGCAGAGGCTCTATGAGGACGGCGACAGTTTAGAGGTGGGCGTGCAATGGGCAAGCGGATCGGGATCGTCGGCGGCGGGCCGGCCGGATTGATGGCGGCGGAGGTGCTGTCGGCGCGCGGCCACGCCGTCACCGTGCTGGAGGCCATGCCCACCATCGGGCGCAAATTCCTGCTTGCCGGTAAATCCGGCCTGAACCTAACCCATTCGGAGCCCTACGATCGCTTCGCCACCCGTTTCGGTGCCGCCAATGAGCGGCTACGGCCGGCGCTCGATGGCTTTACGCCTGAGGACGTGCGGGTCTGGGCGCAGGATCTCGGCACGGAAACCTTCGTGGGCACGTCCGGCCGTGTCTTTCCGAACGTGATGAAGGCCTCGCCGCTGCTGCGGGCCTGGCGCGCGCGTCTGGAGGCGCAAGGCGTTGCAATCCGTGTGCGCCATCGCTGGACGGGTTTCGCGCCAGGCGGCCTCTCGGTCGAGACACCAGAGGGGCCGCGGGCCATGGCCTTCGATGCGGTCCTTCTGGCACTTGGCGGGGCAAGCTGGCCGCGGCTCGGTTCGGATGCCGGCTGGGTCGATATGCTTGCCGCGAAGGGCGTGGCGATGGCGCCGTTCCGCCCGGCCAATTGCGGTTTCGACGTGGCCTGGTCGGCCTTCTTCACCGAGAAATTCGCCGGTGCGCCGGTCAAGGGCGTGACGGCGCAGTCGGCGGCCGGCACGATCCCGGGTGAGTTCGTGATTTCGAAGACGGGCGTCGAGGGCAGCCTGATCTATGCCCATGCGGCGGTGCTGCGCGATGCACTGGAGGAGACAGGGGCTGCAACGCTGATGCTCGATCTGGCGCCCGGCCGCAGCGCTGAGCGGCTTGAGGGCGATCTCGCGCGGCAAGGCGCCAAGGCGAGCTTCTCCAGCCGGTTGCGCAAGGCGGCGGGGCTGGACGGCGTGAAGGCCGCGCTTTTGCGCGAAGGCTTTGCCGATATCGCCACGCTACCGCCCGCCGCGCTGGCGGCCGCCATCAAGGCGGCGCCGGTGAAGCTGGTGCGGCCGCGCCCGATTGCCGAGGCGATCTCGTCGGCCGGCGGTGTCGCATTCGATGCAATCGACGCAGCCTTCATGCTCAGGGCGCTGCCGGGTGTTTTCGTCGCAGGCGAGATGCTGGACTGGGAGGCGCCGACGGGCGGCTATCTGCTGACCGCCTGCCTGGCAAGCGGGCGTGCGGCGGCAAATGGCTTGGATCGCTGGCTTTCGGACCTTCAGACCTTGCCGGAGGGTGTTCCTGCCTGATAGCGGGAGGGTTTCGGGACGCTTCGTGGCAATTTCGACGCATTGGATGTCGCGAACCGGAGGGATTCCTGAACGGAGGCGGCGTAGCTTCTGGCCATTCCAGGGGCTTGCGCTATCGCCAACCACCTGAAATATGCGCCAAGCCGTCGTTGCGGCCTCAGACAGGGGATTGCCGGGGCCTCGCGCGCCGGCCGAACATGAGAAAAGAACCGATGACCAGCCACGTCCTGACCGTTTCCTGCCAATCGACCCGCGGCATCGTCGCTGCGATCACCGGCTATCTCGCCGAGAAGGAATGCAACATCGTCGACAGTTCGCAGTTCGACGACCTGGAGACCGGCCTGTTCTTCATGCGCCTCACCTTCACCAACGAGGGCGATACGACGGAAGAAGACATCACGGCGGGCTTCGCGCCGGTCGCAAAGCCCTTCGACATGAACTACCAGTTCCATTCGAGCGAGGAGCGCATGAAGGTGCTGCTCATGGTCTCGCGCTTCGGCCACTGCCTCAACGACCTGCTCTACCGCTGGAAGATCGGCGCGCTGCCGATCGACATCGTCGGCGTCGTCTCCAACCACTTCGATTACCAGAAGGTCATCGTCAATCACGACCTGCCTTTCTACCACATCAAGGTGACGAAGGAGAACAAGCCGCAGGCCGAAGCCCGCCTCATGGAAGTGGTCGAGCAGTCCGGCGCCGAGCTCATCGTTCTCGCCCGCTACATGCAGGTCCTGTCGGATGCCGTCTGCAAGAAGATGTCGGGCCGCATCATCAACATCCACCACTCGTTCCTGCCGTCGTTCAAGGGCGCCAATCCCTACAAGCAGGCCTTCGAGCGCGGCGTGAAGCTGATCGGCGCGACGGCGCACTACGTCACCGAGGATCTCGATGAAGGTCCGATCATCGAGCAGGACGTCGCGCGCATCACGCACGCTCAGTCGGCGGAGGACTATGTCTCGATCGGCCGTGACGTGGAGAGCCAGGTTCTGGCGCGCGCCGTGCACGCCCATATCCATCACCGCGTCTTCATGAACGGCAACAAGACCATCGTCTTCCCGCCGAGCCCCGGTTCCTACGCCTCCGAGCGCATGGGTTGATCGAAACCATCAAACACGAAAAAGCCGGCGGAAACGCCGGCTTTTTTGTTGGTTTAAAGACCGAAGGCGTCCTTGAACTGGTACCACCAGGAACCGATGGTGGAATATTGCGCGCGGAACATGCGCCCACCGGGGAAGGGGACCCAGGGCAGCTTCTCGAACTGGTTGAAGCGCGACAGGTCCCCATGGATCGCTTCGCTCAGGATCTTGCCGAAGAGATGCGAGCCGGTGACGCCGTGGCCGCTATAGCCGTGGGCGAAATAGGTGTTCTTGCCGATCTTGCCCATCTGCGGCACGCGAGAGAAGGACAGCGCGAAGTTGCCGCTCCAGGCATAGTCGATCTTCACGCCCTTGAGCGACGGGAAGACCTTTTCCAGGTTCGGGCGGATCTTTGCGCGCACATCGGCGGGGTCGGTGCCGCCATAGACGGTGCCGCCGCCGAAGATCATGCGCTTGTCGGCCGACAGGCGGAAATAATCGAGGATGTAGCGCACGTCCTCCACGCACATGTCGGAGGGGATCAGCGCATCGGCGCGCTCGCCGAGTGGTTCGGTGGCGATCATCTGGGTCGAGACCGGCATGACGCGGGAGACGAGCTTCGGCACCACATGGCCGAGATAGGCATTGCCGCAGAGCACGGCGGTGTTGGCCGTCACGCTGCCCCTGGCCGTATGGATGACCGGCTTTTCCGCCTCGTGCTCGACGCGCACGACGGGCGACTGCTCGTAGATCACGCCGCCGAGCGATTCCAGTGCCGCCGCCTCGCCGAGCGTGAGGTTGAGCGGGTGCATGTGGCCGCCGGTCGTGTCCAGCATGCCGCCGATATAGGCGTCGGTGTTGACGAGCTTGCGCATCGCCGCCTTGTCGAGCATCTGGTGATCGTTCATCCCGTAGCTCGCCCACAGCGCCTTCTTGTGCTCCAGCTCCTTCATGTGGGCGGGCGTGTAGGCGGCGTAGATATTGCCGTCCTTCAGATCGCACTCGATGCCGTATTGCGAGACGATCCGGCGGATGATCTTTCCGCCCTCCTGCACGAGGCTGCCGACGAAGGCGCCCGCCTCGTCGCCGTAGCGCCGCTTGATCGTGTCGAGGCTGGCATTCAGGCCGTTGACGATCTGGCCGCCGTTGCGGCCGGACGCGCCCCAGCCGACGCCCGCACCTTCCACGACCACGACCTTGTAGCCTTTTTCCGCAAGGTGGATGGCGGTGGACAGGCCGGAATAACCCGCACCGAGCACGGCGACGTCCGCGGTCACGGCGCCTTCCAGCACCTTGGGTGTGCGGATGATGTTGCGCGAGGCGGCGTAATAGCTGTCGGGATAGGCGCCGTTGCCGGCATAGGACGCGGTGTTTGCCATCAGACGATTTCCAGGTAGGCGCTGAATTCGAAGTCGGTCACCTGTTCGGCGAAACCGGCGATCTCCTGCCGCTTACAGGCGATCAGCATGGAGCGGAGATCCTGGTCGAAGATCTCCGAGACGATCGAGCCATTCTCGAAGGCTGTCACGGCCGAACCCCATTCGGAGGGAATGCGCGGCAGCTGGGACTGGTAGGCCCGGCCCGAGACGGGTGCCGGCGGCTCCCACTTGTTGCGGATGCCAACGAGGGCGGCGCCAAGGATGCCGGCCATGACGAGATAGGGATTGGCGTCGGCGCCGGCCACGCGGTGTTCGATGCGCCGCGCCTTGTTGTTGCCGCCGGGAATGCGGATGGCGGCGGTGCGGTTCTCGTAGCCCCAGGAGATGGAGGTCGGCGCATGCGTGTCGGGGCGAAGACGGCGATAGGAGTTGAAATGCGGCGCAAAGAGCAGCGTCGATTCCGCCATGCCGCGCGTCAGGCCCGCCACGGCGTGTTTCATGATGTCCGAGCCTTCGGGCGTGCCGTCGTCGAAGACGTTGTTGCCCTCGGCGTCGACAAGGCTGAAATGCATGTGCATGCCGCTGCCCGAGCGCATGCCGTAGGGCTTGGCCATGAAGGTGGCGGCAAAGCCGTGCTTGCGCGCCACGCCCTTGATGATGCGCTTGAAGAACAGCGCATCGTCGGCTGCCTTCAGCGGATCGTCGGAATGGATGAGGTTGATCTCGAACTGGCCGATGCCGTTTTCGGCGACGGCCGAATCCGCCGGCACGTTCTGCCGTTCGCATTCCGCATAGACGTCCGAGAAGAACTGGCCGAAATCGTCGAGCTCGTCGATGGACAGGATCGCGTCGGAATCGAGCCGCTTGCCGGTATAGGGCGAGATCGGCGGCTCGGCGTGGTCGGGCTCGGCGTCGATCAGGTAGAATTCCATCTCGGAGGCGACGACGGGCTTGAGGCCCAGGTCGTGATACTGGCGCACGATATTGGCGAGCGCCTGGCGCGGATCGGCAAGGAAGGGCTCGCCGTTTTCCTTGAACAGCCACAACGGTACCACGGCGGACGGTTTCAGCGTCCAGCTCACCGGCAGCGCGCCGCGGCCGGTCGCCGCGCAGATGCCGTCCATGTCGCCCGAGGCGAAGACGTGGCTCGAGCCGACGATATCCTCGCCCCAGACATCGACGCCGACGATGGACAGCGGCATGCGGATGCCGCCCTTCAGCACCTTCTCGGCCTGTCCGACGGGAACACGCTTGCCGCGCAGAATGCCGTTGAGGTCGCAGACGACGGCCTGGATGCTCTCCACGCCATCGGCATCGATCAGCCATGCGGAATCTTCGCTCAAGGTCATGGTTCCCCTTCCGTATCACATAATTATTTTTGTGATCACATTTCCAAAATATGCACACTTTCTTGTCACGGGTCAAGCTGCTAGAAACTGTGACAAGGGATCGAACAGCACCCGGCAGCCTGGCACAGGAGGAATGGATTGGGCAACTTGGCGCTTGAGCCGCTGGACCGGCCGGACGGCATGACAACGCATGAATATGCGCACCGGCGCCTGCGCCAGGCGATCATGGTCGGCTCCATCCGGCCCGGCGAATCGCTGACGATACGAGGCATCGCCGAGGCCATGGAATCGAGCCCCACGCCGGTGCGCGAGGCGTTGCGCCGGCTGTCCTCGGAGGGGGCGTTGCGAGTGCTCGACAACCGGCGCATCATGGTGCCGCGCATGACGGCGGACCGGTTCAGCGAACTCGTCTCGCTGCGCGCGGTGCTCGAGCAGCATGCCGCCCGCCGCGCTGTGCCGCATATCACCGAACGCCGCATCGACCGGCTGGAGGAGATCGACAAGGCACAGGATGAGGCCATCGCCCGCAAGGACAACGGCACCGCGCTGCTGCTTAATCAGGAATTCCACCGCACGCTCTACACGGCCAATCCCGAGCAGGTGATCATGCCGATGGTGGAAAGCGTCTGGCTGCAACTCGGCCCCTTCCTCGGCATCGCCATGGAGCATGTCGCCCAGCTTTAT
The DNA here is from genome assembly GCF_022637395.1 of Shinella sp. H4-D48. Classification (GTDB taxonomy): domain Bacteria; phylum Pseudomonadota; class Alphaproteobacteria; order Rhizobiales; family Rhizobiaceae; genus Shinella; species Shinella sedimenti. The sequence goes on from NZ_CP093337.1 coordinate 168,268, forward strand.
TTCGTCGATCGTCATCAGGAGGCGATCGCGGCCCTGCGCAAGCGCGACGCCGACGGCGTGGCTGCGGCCATCAAGGCGGATATTTCCGAGGGCATCGGCGGTTTCGAGCGTTCCGCGATCGAAAACCTTCTTCGCCTTGCCGGGCAGTGAGCATTTGTATCGGGGCTATCCTTAAGAAGGGCTGACGCATGAAGACGGATGTCATCGTTCTCGGTGCGGGCGTGGTCGGCATTTCGACCGCGATCCATCTGGCGCGGCGCGGCAAGTCCGTGGTGCTGGTCGACCGGCGCGGCGCGGCGGAAGAGACCTCCTATGGCAATGCCGGGCTCATCCAGCGCGAGGGTGTTTTCCCCTACGGCTTCCCGCACGATTTCGGCGCGCTGTTCCGCTATGCGCTGAACAACACGATCGACGCGCATTACCATCTCTCGGCCATTCCGGGCATCATTCCGTTTCTCGCCCGTTACTGGTGGCATTCCGGCTTCCGCCAGCATCAGAGCATCGCCCATCTCTATGCGCCGTTGATCGAGAACTCGATTTCCGAACATGCCGACCTTATTGCCGCATCCGGTGCGGACGATCTCATCCGCAAGGATGGCTGGATGAAGGTGTTCCGTTCGGAGAAGGAGCGCGACAAGGCCTATGCGGATGCGGAAAAGCTCTCCGCGAATTTCGGCGTCAACCATCAGAAGCTGACGACGGCGGAAGTGGCGGCGGCCGAACCGTCCATCCGCGCCGATCTCACAGGCGGCCTGCGCTGGACCGATCCATGGTCGATCCTCGATCCGCAAGCTCTTCTGAAGCGCTATCTCGCCTATTTCCAGTCGCTGGGCGGGCAGCTGAAGGCGGGCGACGCCGCGACCATCGAACATGTGCTGGAAGGCGAAGGCTGGCGCATCGCCACACCGGACGGGCCTCTGGAGGGCAGGGAGGTCGTCGTGGCGCTCGGCCCGTGGGCCGATACGGTAACACGCAAGCTCGGCTATCGCTTCCCGCTCGCCGTCAAGCGTGGCTATCACATGCATTACGGCGCGCAGGAGGGGGCTACGCTCAACAACTGGGTGCTGGATGCCGAGCGCGGCTATTTCCTTGCGCCGATGAACCAAGGCATTCGCCTCACCACGGGTGCGGAATTCGCGCGGCGTGACACGCGCAAGACGCCGGTGCAGCTGCGCCGGGCCGAAAAGGTTGCGCGCGAGTTCTTTCCGCTTGCCGAACGTCGCGACGAGGAGCCGTGGATGGGCTCGCGTCCCTGCACCCCCGACATGATGCCCGTCATCGGCAAGGCTCCGCGCCATTCCGGCCTGTGGTTCGCCTTCGGCCACGCCCATCATGGCATGACGCTGGGGCCGATTACCGGCCGCGTGCTGGCCGAGAAGATGCTGGGCGAGCGCACGGTCATCAATATCGGCCCCTACCGGCCGGAGCGGTTCATCGCCTGAGGGTGCCTACCGCCTGATCCGCGTCGACAGGATGATCGACGACAGCGTGCGCTCCACACCCTCGATTTCACCGATCCGGTCGATCAGGTGGTCGAGTTCGGCAATCGATGCCGCCTCCACGACGGCGATGAGGTCGAAGCTGCCGCTGACCGAGTGCAACGTGCGCACGGCCGAGATGGCGTGCAGTTCCGTCGTGATGCGCGCCAGCGTCTTCGGCGCGATGGTGATGAGCACATGGGCCTTCACCATGCCGCTCTCATAGGCGTCGGAGAGTTTAACCCCATAGCCGGCGATCACGCCGTCCCGTTCGAGGCGGTCGATCTTCGCCTGTACGGTGGTGCGCGAAAGGCCGAGCCTGCGGGCGATGGTCGCGGTCTGCTCGCGGGCGTTCTCGCTGAGGATGGCGAGGAGTTCGCGGTCCTTGGCGCCTAGCGTCGAAATGCTCATCTTCACCGTCATTTTGCCGATACTGGTCATGTATTATGTCATGTATGGCGCTTTAAATCGACAGGTCTCACCTCCAAAATGCGTGCATCAGTTCATGCCGGAGGGAAATCACATGAAGGACATCGTCGTCATCGGCGCAGGCAAGATCGGCTCGACCATCGCGCGCATGCTGGCTCATAGCGGAGATTACCGCGTTACCGTCGCGGACCGGTCCGAGGAGCAGCTTGCCGCCATCGAGCGCCATTCCTCCGTATCGACCGCCGTTGTCGACATCGCCGACGCGGCCGCCATGAAAGCCCTTCTGGCCGGCAAGTTCGCCGTTCTCTCGGCTGCGCCCTATCACTTGACGGTCGCGATTGCCGAAGCTGCCGCCGCTGCCGGCGTGCACTATCTCGACCTGACCGAGGATGTCGAATCCACCCGCCAGGTCAAGCGCATCGCCGAAAACGCCAAGACGGCCTTCATTCCGCAGTGTGGTCTTGCGCCGGGCTTCATCTCCATCGTCGCCAACGATCTCGCCAGCCGCTTCGATACGCTCGAAAGCGTGCGCATGCGCGTTGGCGCTCTGCCGCAATACCCGTCCAACGCGCTGAACTATAACCTGACCTGGAGCACGGACGGGGTCATCAACGAATATATCGAGCCCTGCGAGGCCATCGTCGAAAGCGCGCTGATCGAAGTTCCGGCGCTGGAAGAGCGCGAGGAATTCTCGCTCGACGGCGTGACCTACGAAGCCTTCAACACGTCGGGCGGGCTGGGCACGCTCTGCGAGACGCTGAAGGGCAAGGTGCGCACGCTGAACTACAAGACGATCCGCTATCCCGGTCATGCCGCCATCATGAAGGCGCTCCTGAACGACCTCGGCCTGCGCCACCGCCGCGAAGTCCTCAAGGATATCTTCGAGAATGCACTGCCGACCACCACGCAGGATGTCGTCATCATCTTCGTAACGGTTTCCGGCCGCAAGGGCGGCCGCCTGATCCAGGAAACCTATGCCAACAAGGTCTACAGCGCGCCCATCGCCGGTGTCCTGCATTCCGCCATCCAGATCACCACGGCCGGTTCGATCTGCGCCGTGCTCGACATGCTCGCCGACGGAACGTTGCGCGCCGAGGGCTTTGTCCGCCAGGAAGAAATCGCACTCGACGCCTTCCTCGCCAACCGCTTCGGCCATCATTACGCGCAGGAGCAGCACGGCGCCCGCGCGGCCTGACCGGTAAAACCCATTGAGCGCCCCGACCGAAAGGCCGGGGCGTTTTCACGATCGTGGCTCGGCCGCGGGGAAGAGAGACGCCGCAAAGGCGCGAAACAACAAAAATGGGGCCTCTCGCGAGGCCCTTTTCTTTGTGCGTAAGGAGAGGTCCTGAGGCCGGCCCCTGGGGCCGGGTCAAGCTGCGTCTGCCGGCACGAAAAACCCGCCGCAGACGGGCTGCGGCGGGTCTCAGAAAGTCGATGAATGCGATTCAGGAAAGACGTGCGCAGGCGTCCGCGATGCGTTTCAGGGCTTCCTTGAGTTCCGCTTCCGACGTGGCGTAAGAGATGCGGAAATAGGGGGAGAGACCGAAGGCAGAGCCCGGCACGACGGCGACGTTTGCGTCTTCGAGGAGGTAATCCGTGAAGTCGCTGTCGGCGTCGATGCGCTTGCCCTTGGGCGTCGTCTTGCCGATCATGCCGGCGCAGCCGGAGAAGGTGTAGAAGGCGCCTTCGGGCGTGCGGCAGGCGAGACCGGGAATGGCGTTCAGCGCCGAGACGACGAGGTCACGACGGTGCTTAAAGCTGGCCTGGCGGTCCTTCAAAAACGCTTGAGGGCCGTTCAGCGCTTCCACCGAAGCCGCCTGGCTGACGGAGGAGGGGCAGGAGGTCGCCTGGCTCTGGATCACCGCCATGGCCTTGATCAGCGCCTTCGGGCCGCCGGCATAGCCGATGCGCCAGCCGGTCATCGCATAGGCCTTCGAGACGCCGTTGATGGTCAGTGTGCGGCTTTTCAGGCGCGGCACGATGGCAACGGGGGTCACGAATTTGAATCCATCGTAGACGATGTGTTCGTACATGTCGTCGACCATCAGCCAGACATGCGGGTGCTTCAAGAGCACGTCGAGCAGCGGGCGGTAGTCGGCTTCGCTGTAGGCGGCGCCCGAAGGGTTCGACGGCGAATTGAGCAGCACCCAGCGGGTCTTCGGGGTGATGGCCTTTTCCAGCTGTTCGGCCTTGAGGCGGAAGCCGGCTTCCGCGTCGCAGGGGATCAGCACCGGCACGCCGCCGCAGATTTCCACGATGTCGGAATAGGAGGTCCAATAGGGCGTGGGGATGATCACCTCGTCGCCCGGATTGACGCTCGCCATGAAGGCGTTGAACAGGATCTGCTTGGCGCCCGTCGCGACGGTGACTTCGTCGATTGCGTAGTCGACGTTGTTTTCGCGGCGGAATTTTTCGGAAATCGCCGTCTTCAGCGCCGGCGTGCCGTCGAGCGCCGTATATTTGGTGTCGCCACGGTCGATGGCGGCCTTGGCGGCTTCCTTGACGTTGTCGGGCGTATCGAAATCAGGCTCGCCGGCGCCGAGAATGATGACCGGCAGGCCTTCCTTCTTCATGGCAGCGGCGCGTGCGCCAATCTGCAGGATTTTCGACACGCCGATGGCGGCGATGCGCGAGGCGGGCTGAAAGCCCGCCTCCTCGATGTTGCTTGCGACGGTCATGGCGGCTTACTCGATATCGAAGGAGACGCCCTGGGCGAGCGGCAGGGCCTTCGAATAGTTCACCGTGTTGGTCGCGCGGCGCATATAGGCCTTCCACGCGTCCGAGCCGGATTCGCGGCCGCCGCCGGTTTCCTTCTCGCCGCCGAATGCGCCGCCGATCTCGGCGCCCGAGGTGCCGATATTGACATTGGCGATGCCGCAATCCGAGCCGTCGGCCGAGAGGAAGCGTTCGGCTTCCTGGACGTTGAGCGTGAAGATCGACGAGGAGAGACCGGCCGAGACAGCGTTGTGGTCATCCAGCACGGCGTCGAAGTCGGAATACTTCATGACGTAGAGGATCGGCGCGAAGGTCTCTTCGAGAACCGGGCCGGCCTGCTTGGGCATTTCGACGATGGCGGGCTTCACATAATAAGCCGTGTCCTTGCCGGCGTCGGCAACGCGTTCACCACCGGTAACGGAACCGCCTTCGGCCTTGGCCGCTTCCAGCGCCTTCTGCATGTTGTCGAAGGCCTGCTTGTCGACGAGCGGACCGACGAGGGCGGAGGTTTCCAGCGGGTTGCCGACCGAAACGCTCGTATAGGCCTTCTTCAGACGCGGCACGAGCTGGTCGTAGACGCTGTCATGCACGAAGAGGCGGCGCAGCGTCGTGCAGCGCTGGCCGGCGGTGCCCATTGCACCGAAGGCAATCGCGCGCAACGCCATGTCGAGATCGGCCGAGGGGCAGACGATGCCGGCATTGTTGCCGCCGAGTTCGAGGATCGAGCGGGCAAAACGCTTGGCGAGGCGGGGGCCGACTTCCTTGCCCATGCGGGTGGAGCCGGTGGCCGAGACGAGCGCGACCTTGTGGTTGTCGACGAGGGCTTCACCGATGGCGCGGTCGCCGATGAGAACCTGGCTGAGGTTCGCCGGCGCATCACCGAAGCGGGCGAGCGCGCGCTCCAGAATGGCCTGGCTGGCGAGTGCCGTCAGCGGAGTCTTTTCAGAGGGCTTCCAGACGATGGCGTTGCCAGCGACGAGCGCCAGAGCGGCGTTCCACGACCAGACAGCGACCGGGAAATTGAAGGCCGAGATGATGCCGACGACGCCGAGCGGATGCCAGGTTTCCATCATGCGATGGCCGGGGCGCTCGGTGGCGATCGTCAGACCGTAGAGCTGGCGGGAAAGACCGACGGCGAAATCGCAGATGTCGATCATTTCCTGCACTTCGCCGAGGCCTTCGGACGTGATCTTGCCGGCTTCGATGGAAACGAGACGGCCGAGGTCGCCCTTGGCGGCGCGCAGCTCTTCGCCAAGCAGGCGCACGAGTTCGCCGCGCTTGGGGGCCGGCACGAGGCGCCATTCCCTGAAGGCTTCGTGGGCGGCGTCGATGGCCTTGTCGGTCTCTGCGCCCGAAACGGTCTTCAGCTTGCCGATCTCTTCGCCGCTGACCGGGCTGTAGGAGGCCATGTCGCCACCCTGCCAGGCGCTACGGGCAACGCCCAGCTTGTCGAGAAGGGCTTCGGTTTCCTTTTTCACGTCGACTGTCGTCATGGGGTATCTCCCTGAGTTTCTTAGAAGGTGATAGCGCCGAGCGTTGCCGGCGAGGTGATTGTTTTCAGACCGGCCGCAAGTTCGCGGATCTTTTCCGGGGTGTATTGGTCGTAAAATACCTGGTTCTTGCGGCCGATGGCGTGTTCCGCGCTGAAGCTGCCGCCGAACTGCTCCACAGCGACTGAGAAGACCCAGGCGCGCAAATCCGCCTCGAAATCGGGATCGGCAATCCGCGGATCGTTCTTCGCGACGACGAGGTTGAAGTGCACGCCGCCATCGCCGATATGGCCGAAATCGCAGATGGTGACGTCCTCGAAATGCTCGGGCATTTGCACCTTCATATGGGCAAGGAACGGCATGATGTCACCCCGGCGGAAGGACAGATCGAAGGCGATCAATCGTCCGCTATGTTTCACACCTTCCGACAGCGCGTGGCGCAACGCCCATATTTCGTGTGGCGGGCCGACAAAGGCATCTGCGAGCGGCGCGTCGTCGCGCTCCCAGATGGTAGCAAGCACCTCTTCCAGCACCGCATCGAGCGGCTGTTCGCCCTCGCGCGGTGGGGTTGAGCGGGAGATTTCAGCGAGGATCACGAAATCCGGTACGATGCCGCCCTGGAAGGGATTGCGCAGCGAGGGGACGTGATCGAGTGCCGCGCTGATCGCGTTGTCGGACATGCCCTCGAAGGCCGAGAGGTAGCCGCCGAGCGCGTCTTCCATGGCCACCAGCAGCGTCGCGACCTGCTCGCGCGAGGAGGGCACCAGCAGGGCGGTTGCCGACTGCTTCGGCGCGGGCTCAAGGTTCAAGACGCATTCGGTGACAATGCCGAAGGCGCCCGAGGTGCCGATGAAGAGCTGCTTCCAGTCCACGCCCGTATTGTTCTTGCGCAGGTCTGATGAAAGGTCGAGCACGGTGCCGGCCTCGTCGGCGAGCACGATGGTTAGGCCGAGCGTGTTGCGGCGCACGTCGCCATAGCGCAGGAAACGCGAGCCGCCGGTATTCGTCGCGATCATGCCGCCGAGGCGGGGATCGGCGCCGAGGTCGATCGGGAAGAACAGGCCGGTGTCCTCGAGCTTGCCGTTGAGGTCGGAGAGGCGAAGGCCCGCGCCTGCCTTTACGGAACGGTTCACCCGGTCGAGCTCGAAGGGTGCCGTCAGGCGGTCCAGGCTCAGCACGCCCTGGCGGCCGCTGTCATCGGGTGTCGAGCCGGAGACAAGGCCGGTATTGCCGGATTGCGGGACAAGCGCGATGCCGTTCTGCACGCAATAGGCCACCACGGCGGAGGTCTCGGCGGTCGAGGCGGGGCGGGCGACAAAGGCGGCGCGTCCCTTGTCGTAGCGCGCGCCGGTCTCATAGGCCGCCATGTCGCCGGACGCGGTGAGAAGGCCCTTCTCGCCGAGCAGGTTTGTCAGGGCCTCGATATGGCGTGCTTCGATCATGCTGGTGTCCGTCACTCCGCAGCGGCCGCCATGTTGACGATGCCGAGGCACTTTTCAAGCGAGGCGCGCTCGATGCCGGCATAGTGTGCGAACTCGTCGAGGACGGTCGCGCCCAGATCGCGCTCGAACATCACCTGGTTGGGGCTTGCGACGAAATCCTGCGTCGCGTCGTCGCCGAGGTTGGACTGGAAGATGCCCGCGGCGCTGACCGGCAGGAAGTCCTCGTAAACGATCGGATCGAACTGGATAAGCCCCGCCTCGATCGCGGTTTCTAGGTCGGCGCTGCGGCCGGTAACGGACTGGCCCTTCTTCGTCAGCGCGTAACGGAAATAGCCGAGGCCGGCCTTGCGGATACCGTCCCAGGTATCCGGGAACGCCTTGAAGACATCGGCAAGGGCAGCTTCGTATTCGGCGGCATTGGAGCCGTCGGCGGCCGGGCGCACGCGGGCGCGGGTGTCGTTCAGGAGCTTGTCATAGAGCGCGCGGCCCTTCGGGGTCAGCGCCACGCCGCGCTGTTCGATCTCGCCGAAGCGGGCGGTGTGCGAGCCCTCCTGCCAGCCGCCATCGGCGCCGATGAAGGAGACGGCCTCTTCAAGCGCCTTGAAGGAAGTCTGGCGCAGCAGGATCGAGCAGTTGCGGGTCGGCGGGCCCTCGACGATGGCCTTGGGCGCGATGCCTTCTTGCGGCATGCGGGCCTGTACCTTGTCGATATCCAGCGTGCGCGGCGTGAGGTGATTGATATGCGGGCCCTTGAAGGAGACGACGTCGGCGATCAGGCGATGCGCATCATGCAGCCGCTTGTACATGTCGGTGCTGACGATGGCATGGTCGTGCCAGCGGAAGGTTTCCAGCACTTCAGCCACGAAACGAGCGGCGTCGGCTGTATCTAGGCCCCCGTCACGCTCGGCCTTTTCGACCAGCCGGACGGCTTCGTCGGTGAAAATCCTGCGCGCGGCGAGCACGTTGGCCGCTTCCCGGCGCAAGGCCTCGTCGGCGATCAGGTCGAGACGCAGAAGCGAAGTGAAGACGCGGAACGGATTGCGGCTCAGGCTTTCTGCGCCGACCGGCCGGAAGGCGGTGGAGTGAACCGGCACGCCGGCCGTCGACAGGTCGTAGTAGCCGACCGGGAACATGCCCATGACGGCAAAGACGCGGCGCATCATGGAAAGCTCTTCCGGCGTACCGAGGCGGATGGCGCCGTGGCGTTCCTCGGAGATGCGGTCGAGTGAATCGGTCGCTTCCAGGCGATCCCTCAAATGCGGATCGGCGGCGAGCGTCTCGTCGTTGACCCTGGCGACCAGCGCCATCAGCGTGCCATAGGCCGGCACCTCGTCACGATACATGGCCGACATGGCGGCGGAGAAGTCCGAGCGGATCGTGTCCGCGGAAAGGATCGAATTTGCCTTCATGGGAAGCTGTCTCATCTGTTTGACGCGATTCCGGACGGAAAACCGTTTCACACTTTTCCTGGAATTGCTGTACAAGGTGGGAGGCCCTGTTCATTCTCAAAACGGATCATACCGGATCGTTTCCTTGAGTGATTGCGACCGTTCTGACTATGTTGATGCGAGGAATGAATGAAGCTCAGTCGAAGGCTGATCCCTGACGTCACCACGCTGCAGGCGTTCGAATGTGCCGCGCGCCATGGCTCGTTCACGCAGGCCGCGCATGAGCTGAACCTTACGCAGAGCGCCGTCAGCCGCCAGATCAAGGATTTGGAGGAGCAGCTCGGCGTCCTGCTCTTCGAGCGCGTGCGCCAGCGCGTGGTGCTGTCGGATGACGGGCGGCGCTTCCTGCCGGAAGTGCGCAAGCTGCTCCACCAGACGGAAGAGACCATGCTGCGCGCCATGGCGTCTGCGTCGTCGGAACACAGCCTCGCCATCGCGACCCTGCCCACCTTCGGCAGCCGCTGGCTGACGCCGCGCATTCCCGGTTTCCTTGCCCAGCATCCCGGCACAATCATCAACATCGCCTCGCGCTCGGCGCCGTTCGATTTCGACGAGGAGAATTTCGACCTCGCGATCCATTACGGCCAGCCCGTCTGGGCGCGCGCCTCCTGCTCCTATCTGTGCAGCGAGATCATCCTGCCGGCGGCAAGTCCGGATCTCCTGAAGTCCTGGGCCCCGTCGGAGCCGAAGGATCTGGAAACGGCGCCGCTGCTGCATCTCGCCACCCGGCCGAAGCTGTGGGCGCAATGGTTCGAACTGAACGGCGGATCGGCCGACACCGCCTATCGCGGCCACCGCTTCGACCAGTTTTCGATGGTCATCGAATCCGCCGTGGCCGGCCTCGGCTTCGCGCTCCTGCCGAAATACCTGATCGAGCAGGAGCTTGCGAGCGGCCGCCTCGCCGTCGTCTTCGACCGGCCGATGGAGACGGAGAACAGCTATTATCTCGTGGTGCCGGAGGGCAAGCTGGAAAACCCGCTCAGCCAGGCTTTCCGGGCCTGGATCGCCGGGCAAGTGCCGGCCTGAAACCCTGCCGGCATCATGCGGCGGGGGCATGACCCGGTTCGCAATTTTTGCTTTAGTGGCGGAGCGGCATGGTCGATGCTGTGCGCACAATCCTCCTTGTGAAAAGACACACCACCATGCTCAATGATCCGCGCTCCCATGGCCTCTGGGAGATGACCGCCCCGCCCGCCCCCGACACCGTCGCCTTCTCGGGAAAGGCGGAAGCGGATGTCGTTATCGTCGGTGGCGGCTATACCGGGTTTTCCGCAGCACTCCATCTCGCTGAACGCGGCACACGGGTCATCCTGCTGGAAGGCGCGGAGGTCGGTTATGGTGGGTCGGGCCGCAATGTCGGCCTCGTCAATGCCGGCATGTGGGTGATGCCCGACGAGCTGCCGGGCGTGCTCGGCGATCTCTACGGCAGCCGCCTGCTGGACGTGCTCGGCAACGCGCCGCGCCTGGTTTTCGATCTCGTCGAAAAGCATGGGATCGACTGCGAGATCAATCCGGCCGGCACGCTGCACTGTGCCGTCGGCCAGTCCGGCCTCGACGAGCTGAAGCAGCGCGCCGAGCAATGGGCGCGGCGCGGCGCACCGGTGCGGCTGCTCGATGCGGCGGAGACGGCGACGAAGGTCGGCACCGGCGCCTATGCCGGCGCCCTGCTCGACATGCGCGCGGGCACGATCCAGCCGCTTGCCTATGCCCGCGGCCTCGCCCGCTCCGCCATCGCGGCCGGCGCGCAGGTGTTTACCGGCAGTCCGGTGACAGGTGCGGAGCGCAACGGCACGCGCTGGACGGTGAAGACGCCGCGCGGCGACGTGACGGCTGACTGGGTGATCGTGGCGACCAATGCCTACACCGCCTCCCCCTGGAACGTCGTGCGCACGGAACTCGTGCATCTTCCCTACTTCAACTTCGCCACGGTGCCGCTGTCAGCCGAAATGCAGGCGAAGATCCTGCCGGAGCGCCAGGGCGCCTGGGATACCAAGGAGGTGCTCTCCTCCTTCCGGTTCGACAAGCGCGGCCGCCTGGTTTTCGGCAGCGTCGGCGCACTGCGTGGTACCGGGCTCGGCATCCACAAGGCTTGGGCGCGCCGGTCGCTGAAGAAGCTGTTTCCTGACATCGGTGACGTCGCCTTCGAGGCGGAGTGGTACGGCAAGATCGGCATGACCGCCGACAACCTGCCGCGCTTCCACCGGTTGGCCGAAAATGTCGTCGGCTTCTCCGGTTATAACGGCCGCGGCATCGCGCCGGGCACCGTTTTCGGCCGCACGCTGGCCGAGCTCGTGTCCGGCCGCATTGCTGAGGCCGACCTGCCGCTACCGGTCACCGACCCGCAGGCCCAGTCCTTCCGGTCAGTGCGCGAGGGTTATTACGAACTCGGCGCCCAGATTGCGCATTTTGCTAGTGCACGGTTCTAGAGACGCCTCAAGACAAAACGCCCGGCCGAAGCCGGGCGTTTTGCATTCTTGAGTTGGCCTCAGTGCTGCTTTGCCGGAAGGCGCGGCAGGAAGATCGTCAGGATGCCGAGAAGCGGCAGATACGAGCAGATCTGGTAGACGAAGTTGATGCCGTGGCTGTCGGCGACGCCGCCGAGCAGAGCCGCACCCAGGCCGCCGGCGCCGAAGGCGAAGCCGAAGAAGATGCCGGCGATCATGCCGACGCGGCCCGGCACCAGTTCCTGCGCGAAGACGACGATGTTGGAGAAGGCCGAGGAGAAGATCAGGCCGATCAGCACCGTCAGCGCGCCCGTCCAGAACAGATTGGCATAGGGCAGCATCAGCGCGAAGGGGATGACGCCGAGGATCGAGAACCAGATCACGAAGCGCGTGCCGAAGCGGTCGCCGATCGGCCCGCCCATGAAGACGCCCAGCGCAGAGGCACCGAGGAACAGGAACAGCATCAGCTGCGCCTGCTGCACGTCGAGACCGAAACGGCCGATCGTGTAAAAGGTGAAGTAGCTCGAAATACTGGCGAGATAGGCATTCTTAGTGGTGGTCAGCAGCACCAGGACGGCAAGCGCCCAGGCGACGCGTCCGCGCGGCAGCGGCAGTTCGCGGCTGGCGGCAGGACGGCCCGCCGCAAGGCGGCGCTCCCCGGCATACCAGTTGCCGACCCATGTCAGGATCGCCATGCCGAGCAGGGCGACGACTGAAAACCACGCAACGCTGGACTGGCCGAAGGGCAGCACGATGAAGGCGGCGAGCAACGGGCCCAGTGCTGTGCCGGCATTGCCGCCGACCTGGAACATCGACTGCGCCAATCCGTGACGACCGCCCGATGCGAGGCGCGCGACACGCGAGGATTCCGGATGGAAGATCGCGGAACCGAGCCCGATCAGGCAGGCGCCGAAGACCAGCACGGGGAAAGAATGCGCATAGGCCAGCATGATCAGGCCGCAAAAGGTGCTGCCCATGCCGACCGGCAGCGAGAACGGCATCGGCCAGCGGTCCGTCACGATCCCGACGGCCGGCTGCAGGAGCGAGGCGGTGACCTGGAAGGCCAGCGTCAGAAGGCCGATCTGCATGAAGTCGAGCGCATAGTTCGCCTTCAGGAGCGGGTAGAGCGACGTCAGAAGCGACTGCATGATGTCGTTCAGCATGTGGCAGGCGCTGACGGCAATGATGATGGAATAGGACGTGGTGGCGACGCTGCGGGGCGCCGCGGGGACGACAGTCGACATTTTTTCCTCGAAGTTTCGACCCGGACAGGCTTTTTCTTGCTGAATTACAAGTATTGCCTGCGGCCTGCTTTCGTGCTGAGGTCCATTTCTTACGCGATTGGGCCAAAGATGGAAAAACTCACGGAATCCCGTCTCAAGACGCTGCATGAAGAGCATGTTCGCAACCTTGCCCGCATGGAGCAGTCGAACGAGGACGTTCTGGTGCATAGCACCGATGTTCCGGGGGGCTACACGGTTCCGCCGCATCATCATCGCCGCACGCAGTTCCTGTGCGTCTTCTCGGGTGTCGTGCTGGTTGCGACGGATCGCGGCCGCTGGATGATCCCGCCGGGCCATGCGCTGCTCATCCCGCGCGGGCTGGAGCATTCCGTCGAGATGTATTCGGATGTCAGCATGCGCTCGGTCTACATCTACTCGCCCGAGGGCCGCGCGGCGGCGCGCGAACCCGTCGTGCTGGAGGTGACCGATCTTGCGCGCCAGCTCATCGCCGAAGCGTTGCGCAAGGGGGCGGTGGCGGAAGATCGCAGGCGGGGCGAACTGGTGATGGCCTTGCTGGTCGATGAGATCGGGCGCCTTCAGGAACGCCGGCTTGGCCTGCCTTTTCCGGCGAGCGGCCGGCTTGCCGGACTTTGCCGCGATTTCGTCACGCAGCCCTCGCCCGCTGCCAAGATCGACGACTGGGCGCGTCGTCTCAACATGAGCCGGCGCACTTTCACGCGCTTCTTCCGGCAGGAGATGGGCATAAGCTTCGTGACCTGGCGCCAGCAGGCCTGCCTTTTTGCCTGCCTGCCGCGCCTTGCCGCCGGCGAGCCGGTAACTCGGGTGGCGCTCGATGCAGGCTATGAAAGCGTGCCGGCCTTCACCACCATGTTCAGGCGCATGCTGGGGGCCGCGCCCCGCGCTTATCTAACGAGCCGCGAGGCGGCGTAGCGTCTCAAAAAGACTGACAAAGGACGTGATCGGGGGGCTGTTTTCCGCCGGCTTTTGGGATTAGGAAGGGCTGCGGGACCCAAACCGGGCCGCAAACCGGGAGCGCTGGCCGCACGGGGGACGGTGAATGAAAAAGATATCGGTCATCGGCATCGGCGCGGGCAACCCCGAGCACATGACCATTCAGGCCATCAATACGCTGAACCGGGCAGATGTGTTGCTCATCCCGCTGAAGGGGGATGAGAAGGCCTTCCTGGCCGATGCGCGCCGCGACATCTGCGCGCGTTTCCTGACCAATTCCGCCTGCCGCATCCTGGATTATGCCGTACCGGTGCGCAATGCCGACGGCGCCTATGAAGATGGCGTGCGCGACTGGCATCAAGCCATCGCCGCCATCTACGAGCGCACCCTCCTGAATGAACTCGGCGACGATGAGACCCTCGGCCTGCTCGTCTGGGGCGATCCAATGCTCTACGACAGCACGTTGCGCATCGTCGATCACGTGCGCGCCTCCGGCCGCGTCGCCTTCGAGATGGAGGTCATTCCGGGCATCACAAGCGTGCAGGCGCTCTGTGCCGGCCATGGCATCGCGCTCAACCGTATCGGCCTGCCCGTCGAGATCACCACCGGCCGCCGTCTGGCGGAGGGCTGGCCGGCGGCGACGCGCGATGCGCTCGTCATGCTGGATGGTGTGCAGGCCTTCAACACGGTGAACGACCCCGAGGCGGAAATCTGGTGGGGCGCCTATCTCGGCACACCGCACGAGATCCTGCTGTCAGGCCGGCTCGCCGACATGGCCGAGACGATCACGCAGACTAGGACCAGGGCGCGTGCCGAACACGGCTGGATCATGGATACCTACCTGATCCGCCGGCCGGTGACCGATGCCGGGGAGGACGCAGCATGACGGCAGCGTCCCACCGCATCGACACCAATACGTTGCGCCGCGGTGCATGCCCCTCGATTACCGCGCCCATGCAGACCGGCGACGGCCTTCTGGTGCGCCTTCGCCCGGTCTCAGCGGCGCTGAGCGCGCAGGACCTTCTTGCGCTTGCGGACATTGCCCGCCGGCATGGCAACGGGCTTATCGAAATCACGGCACGGGGCAATATCCAGTTGCGGGGCCTCACCGATGCATCGGTGCCGCGCCTTGCCGCCGATCTTGCTGCCGCCGGTATAGAGACCAGAACCGGCGTTGCCGTTGAGGTCCCGCCGCTTTCCGGCGTGGACCCGTCCGAAATCGCCGATGCCACGCCGATAGCGGATGCCTTGCGCAACGCTATCGCGGCTGCTGCGCTCACACTTGCGCCCAAGCTTGCCATCGTCGTGGATGGCGGCGGCGTGCTGTCGCTTTCCGATATGGTCGCCGATATCCGGCTCGACGCTATCGAGACAAATGAAGGCGCCCTCTGGCGTCTGGCCATCGGTGGTGATCGCGAAACGACGCGTTCTGTTGCTCTTCTGCCTTCGGATGCCGTTATCGACGGCACGATGGCCGTCGTTTCGGCGCTGGCTGCCGCCGGTCCGGCGACCCGTGGCCGCGATCTGGACGTCCCGACCCTGAGCGCCAATCTTTCCGAGGGGGACAAGGGGCAGGAGGCGATTTCCTGGTTCAAATCCGGCCCGCGGCATCCGGTCGGCAAACACCATATCGGCGGTCGTCTGGTTCTGGGTGTCGCGCCCGCCTATGGGCAGGTGCATGCGGATCGCCTCGCCGCCCTTGTCCAAAGCCTCTCGGCCTGCGGCGCCATGGAATTTTGTCTTGCGCCGCACCGCACGCTTCTGGTGTGCGGGCTTTCGGAAGAAGGGCTGGCCGCTGCACAAGGGGCGGCCGAGCGCGAAGGCTTCTGGTGCACGGACAAGGCGCCGGGGCGTTCCGTCTCGATCTGCGCCGGAGCTGCGGGCTGCGCATCCGCAAGCTTCGATACGCATGCCGCTGCCGATGCCGTGGTGGCCCACGCCGCCGGCCTGCTCGATGGCTCCGTCGATATCCATATTTCCGGCTGCCCCAAGGGTTGCGCTCATCCGGCGCGCGCTGCCGTCACGCTGTGCGGCACGGCCGATGGCGTCGGCCTTGTCCTCAACGGCAAGGCATCCGATCCGGCGCTGGCAACCGTTCCCGCTGACGGCTTCGTGCCGGCGATCCAGCGTCTCGGCGCCCTGTTGCGCAATCGCCGTGCCGAAAGCGAGACGGCAAAAAGCCTTCTCGATCGCACGGCGCCCGATACTATCGTTTCCGCATATCAAGGCCACCAATGACTGAGTATGACTACATCAAGGATGGCACGGCCATCTATGAGAAATCCTTTGCGATCATCCGTTCGGAGGCTGATCTTGCACGCTTTTCCGAGGCGGAGGCCGATGTCGCGGTGCGCATGATCCATGCCGCCGGCCTCGTCGAGGCGGCGCAGCATTTCGTCTTTTCGCCGGATTTCGTGTCTTCCGCACGGGCCGCCCTTCAGGCCGGCGCCCCGATCTTCTGCGATGCCGAAATGGTGGCCCGCGGCGTGACCGCCGCCCGCCTGCCTGCCGGCAACGACGTCATCTGCACCCTTCGCGATCCGCGCACGCCGGAACTGGCAGGCGAGACCGGCAACACCCGCTCGGCCGCCGCCATACGGCTCTGGCTGGACCGCATGGCCGGCTCGGTCGTTGCTATCGGCAATGCGCCCACGGCGCTGTTCTACCTGCTGGAATTGCTGCGCGACGGCGCGCCGAAACCGGCGGCCATTCTCGGCATGCCGGTCGGCTTCGTCGGCGCGGCGGAATCGAAGGATGCGCTTGCTGAAAACTCCTACGGCGTGCCCTTCGCCATCGTGCGCGGTCGCCTCGGCGGCAGCGCAATGACGGCCGCCGCCCTCAATTCGCTGGCGAGGCCGGGCCTATGAGCACCATGACCGGACGACTGTATGGCGTGGGCACGGGACCGGGTGACCCGGAACTGCTGACGCTGAAAGCGGTGCGGGCGATCGGCGAGGCGGATGTTCTCGCCTATTTCGCCAAGGCCGGCCGGTCCGGCAACGGGCGCGCCATCGTCGAGGGGATGCTGAAGCCGGGCATGACGGAGCTGCCGCTCTACTATCCCGTGACGACGGAAATCCACAAGGACCACGACGACTACAAGGGCCAGATCACCGGGTTCTACGATGCATCGGCCGAAGCGGTGGCGACGCATCTTGCGGCGGGCCGCACGGTCGCGATCCTCTCGGAGGGTGACCCGATGTTCTACGGCTCCTACATGCATCTGCATGTGCGGCTGGCCCATCGTTTCCCGACGGAGGTCATTCCCGGCATCACGGCCATGTCCGGCTGCTGGTCGCTGTCCGGCCTGCCGATCGTGCAGGGCGACGACGTGCTGTCCGTTCTGCCGGGCACGATGGCAGAGGGCGAGCTGGAGCGCCGGCTGGTCGATACGCAGGCCGCCGTCATCATGAAGGTCGGCCGAAACCTCCCAAAAATCCGCCGCGCGCTGGCGAGTGCCGGACGCCTCGCCGAGGCCGTCTACGTCGAGCGCGGCACCACGCCGTCGAGCATGTCCATTCGCCTTTCGGAAAAACTCGACGACACCGCGCCCTATTTTTCGCTGGTGCTCGTGCCCGGCTGGGGCGGCCGGGCATGACAGGCAAGCTCTTCGTGATCGGCACGGGGCCTGGCAATCCCGACCAGATGACGCCGGAAGCGCTGCGAGCGGTGGAGGCCTCCAGTGAATTCTTCGGTTATTTTCCGTATATCGACCGCCTGAACCTCAGGCCAGACCAGATCAAGGTCGCGTCCGACAACCGCGAGGAGCTGAACCGCGCGCAGGCGGCGCTCATGCGGGCAGCCGACGGCGTGAATGTCTGCGTCGTCTCCGGCGGCGATCCCGGCGTCTTCGCCATGGCGGCGGCGGTCTGCGAAGCGATCGATGCCGGGCCGGCGGAATGGAAGACGGTCGACCTCGTCGTCGTTCCCGGCGTCACGGCCATGCTGGCGGTCGCCGCCCGCATCGGCGCGCCGCTCGGGCATGATTTCTGTGCGATCTCGCTGTCCGACAATCTCAAGCCGTGGGAGATTATCGAGAAGCGGCTCAGGCTGGTCAGTGAGGCGGGCCTCGTCATCGCGCTCTACAATCCGATCAGCAAGGCGCGGCCGTGGCAGCTCGGCAAGGCCTTCGAAATCCTGCGCGAGACGCTGCCGGCCGAAACGCCCGTCGTCTTCGGCCGCGCGGCGGGTCGTCCCGACGAGCGCATGCTGGTCATGCCGCTGGGGGAAGCCGAGGCCGATCGCGCCGACATGGCGACCTGCGTGGTCATCGGCTCGCCGGAGACGCGCGTCATCGCCCGTCCCGGCCTGCCTGATCTCGTCTATACGCCGCGTTTCCTCAGGGACGAGAGCAGATGATCGGCCAGCCGCTCCGCTTCCTCGGCCGTTCCGGCGCGATGCCCGTCATCGCCCGCCGCCCGCTCCACGAGCACGACGGGCAGGCCCAGAATGCGCGCGGCGACGATCTTGCCGTGGGTGGCCTCGCCGCCGGAATTCTTGCTGACGATAACCTCAATCCGGTGTTCGCGAAGAAGAGCGACCTCGTCTTCCACCGCGAAAGGACCGCGGGCCAGCAGGTATTCGACCTGCGGCGCATCGAGCGGCGGATCGACGGGATCGACGCTGCGCACGAGATAGCGGTGCTGCGGCGCGGTATCGAAAACCTTGGCTTCCTGCCGTCCAATGGCGAGGAACACGCGGCGGGGGTCTTTTCCGAGCGCGGTGACAGCGTCCGCCATCGTGGCGACACGCGTCCATCGGTCGCCGTCCGTTTCGTCCCAGCCACGTCGCTCCAGACGCAGCAGCGGAATGCCGGTCTGGCGGCTTGCGGCGCGGGCATTGGCGGAAATCTGCCGGGCGAAGGGATGCGTGGCGTCGATCAGGAGATCGATCGCCTGCGCGCTGAGATAGTCGATGAGGCCGGCAACGCCGCCGAAGCCACCGCTGCGCACCGGTACGGGCTGCCGGGCGGGATCGATCGTGCGGCCGGCAAGCGAGAGCGTCACGGCGAGATCGTTGCGTGTTACCAGGCGCGCCGCAAGCTCGCGGGCTTCGGTCGTTCCGCCCAGTATGAGGATGCGTCTCTTGTCCACGCCTGATCCGACCCTTTCGACGGCCGCCCCGTGGCTTTCCATCGTCGGGATCGGCGAGGATGGTCTAGCGGGTCTGGGCGACGAGGCCAAGGCCGCCATCGCGACCGCGACAGTGGTTTTCGGCGGTGCGCGGCATCTGGAACTCGCCGGCAGCGCCATCAGCGGCGAGCGGCAGAGCTGGCTCAGCCCGTTCGAACGGTCGGTCGAGGCGGTGCTTGCCGCGCGCGGCCGCCCGGTCGTCGTGCTCGCTTCAGGCGATCCCTTCTTCTACGGCGTCGGCGTCACGCTGTCGCGCCGCATTCCGCGCGCGGAAATGCGGGTCTTCCCCGCGCCTTCCGCCTTCAGCCTGGCGGCCTCGCGCATGGGCTGGGCCTTGCAGGACACGGTGTGCGTTTCCCTGCACGGCCGCCCCGTCGACCTCATTCGCCCCCATCTGCATCCGGGCGCACGCATCCTGGCGCTGACGTCGGACAGCGACGGGCCGGCTGCGCTGGCCGCCCTCCTTGCCGGGAGCGGCTTTGGCAGATCGACATTCACGGTTCTGGAGGCGCTTGGCGGGACGCGCGAACGTGTCAGCCATCACATGGCCGGGCAGTTCGCGCTCGCGGGCGCGGATATGCTCAATGTCTGCGCAGTCGAAATCGTGGCAGCCCGCGATGCGCGCATTCTGCCTTATACGCCCGGGCTGGACGACGCGCTCTTCGAGCATGACGGGCAGATCACCAAGCATGAGGTTCGCGCGCTGACGTTGTCGGCGCTGGCGCCGCGCCGGGGTGAACTTCTGTGGGATATCGGCGCAGGATCGGGCTCGATCGGCATCGAATGGATGCTGGCCGATCCGTCGCTCCGCGCCATCGCCATTGAAGGCCATGCCGAGCGCGCCGCCCGCATCCGTCGCAACGCCGGAAAATTCGGCGTGCCGGGGCTTACCGTCGTCGAAGGCATGGCGCCGGATGCGCTGGCCGGGCTCACCGCGCCGGATGCCGTTTTCATCGGCGGCGGCGGCAGTGAGGCCGGGGTTATGGATGCGGCGATTGCAGGGCTGAAGCCGGGCGGGCGGCTTGTCGCCAATGCGGTGACGACGGAAATGGAGGCCGTGCTGCTTGCGCAGCATGCCCGGCGCGGCGGATCGCTCATCCGCATCGATATCGCGCGCGCGTCGCCCGTCGGGCAGATGACGGGCTGGCGGCCGGCCATGCCGGTCACGCAATGGCGCTGGGTAAAACCGGCCGAACAATCCGAGGATCAGAGATGACCGTTCACTTCATCGGCGCCGGACCGGGTGCCGCCGACCTCATCACCGTGCGCGGCCGCGATCTCATCGGCAAATGTCCTGTTTGCCTCTATGCCGGCTCCATCGTGTCGCCGGAGCTGCTGCAATACTGCCCGCCCGGCGCGCGCATCGTCGATACCGCACCGATGTCGCTGGACGAGATCGAGGCGGAATATCTCAAGGCGGCGGAGGCCGGTGAGGACGTGGCGCGGCTCCATTCCGGCGACCTTTCGGTCTGGAGCGCGGTCGCCGAGCAGATCCGCCGGCTGGAGAAGCACGGGCTTGCCTATACGATGACGCCCGGCGTGCCGTCCTTCGCGGCGGCTGCGGCTGCACTCGGCCGCGAGCTCACCATTCCCGCCGTCGCCCAGAGCCTGGTGCTCACCCGCGTTTCGGGCCGCGCATCGCCCATGCCGAACCGCGAGACGTTGCAGGGTTTCGGCGCGACCGGCGCGACACTCGCCATTCACCTTGCCATCCACGCGCTCGACCAGGTGGTGACGGAACTGACGCCGCTCTACGGTGCCGATTGCCCGGTGGCGATCGTGGTGAAGGCCTCCTGGCCGGATGAGCGCGTGGTGCGCGGCACGCTTGCCGACATCGCCGCCAAGGTGGCGCAGGAACCGATCGAACGCACGGCACTCATCTTCGTCGGCCGGTCGCTCGGCGCGGAGGATTTCCGCGAAAGTTCGCTCTACGATCCGGCCTACCAGCGCCGGTTCCGCGGCCGCGGGGATTAAAGCATGGCCTCGAAGGCGAGGGAGGCCTTGGAGCGATAGCGCTCCTTGTGTCGTAGAAGACGGAAAGCGCGCCCGGGCAGGTCGAAGGCGATACGCACGAGCCGTCCCGCCCTCAGATCGTCCTGCACGACGAACTCCGACACCGCCGTCAGCACCCCGCCGGCCAGAACGGCGGCGCGCACCGCCTCGTTGGACGGAAGCGACAGCGCTATATCGAGTGCTGCCTCGTCGATTACGGAGGTGAATGCGCTGCGTGTGCCGGAGCCGGGTTCGCGCAGCACCCAGCGGGCCTTTTCCAGATCCTCCGCTTCGACGGCCTTGCCTGCGAGCGGATGCCCAGCCGGCGCGACGATGAACATCCGGTCATGCGCCACGATGCGCTGCGAGAGGGCGGGGTGATCCACCTCGCCTTCGATCAGGCCCAGTTCCGCCCGTCCGTCGAGAACCGCATCCGCCACCTGCTGCGTGTTTCCGCTGCCGATCTGCAGGCCTATGGCCGGATAGGTCGCGTGGAAGCGCATCAGGATCGGCGGCAGCCAGTAGCCGCCGACCGTCTGGCTGGCTGACAAGGCGAGCGCGCCGCGCTTCAATTCGCCGACCTCGCGCAGGAAAAGCTGCGTGCTTTCGGCGCGCGCCAGCGTGTCGATCGCTTCCGGCAGAAAAGTGCGGCCGGTATCGGTCAGCTCGATGCGCCGACCGGTCCGGTGAAACAGCCCGATGCCATAACGCTCCTCCAGCCCGCGGATCGCCGAGCTGACGGCCGAAGGCGTCAGATGCAGCGCCTCGGCGGCCTGCGTGAGATGTTCGCGCTCCGCCACGGCGACGAAGATGCGCAGCTGCTCCAGCGTCATCATCTGTTCGATCCAATCGAATGAAACATGCAATATTTATCGATGGATCGAACGCTTGCGCAAGCGCATCGTTCAACCATGGAAAATATACCCAACAAACGGCGACGGATTGGAATAAAGACGATCGTGCCGGGCGTGGTGTTGTCTGTCATCGTGTCGGCGCTTGCCGTGCTTGCCGAGAGGGTGGAACTTCAGCTGACGGGCGGAGCCTGGGTCGAGGCGCTCGTGCTGGCGATCCTGGTCGGCGCAGTCTGTCGTCTTTTTCTGCGCCGGCCGGATATTTTTGAACCGGGCATTGCCTTTACCGCGAAGTATTTTCTTGAAGTGGCCATCGTGCTGCTCGGCGCAAGTGTCAGTGCCGCTGCGATTGCCGGCATGGGATGGATGCTGATCGGTGCCATCGCGGCCGTTGTGAGCGTGGCGTTGATCGCGAGCTATGGAATCGGCCGCGGGCTGGGGCTGCCCAAGCGTGTGGCGCTGCTGGTCGCCTGCGGCAACTCGATCTGCGGTAATTCCGCCATCGCGGCGACGGCGCCGGTCATCCGGGCCGATGCCGAGGAGGTCGCTTCCTCCATCGCCTTCACCGCCGTGCTCGGCATGGTGACGGTGCTGCTGCTGCCCGTGCTGGTGCCGCTGCTCGGCCTGTCGGCGACCGGATACGGCGTGATGGCGGGCATGACGGTCTATGCCGTGCCGCAGGTGCTGGCCGCCACGGCGCCGGTTTCCGCGCTCAGCATCCAGATCGGCACCTTCGTCAAGCTCGTGCGGGTTCTGATGCTCGGTCCCGTCATTTTCCTGCTGTCGCTCGCCGTGGGCAGGGCGATGGGCGGGCGGCTGGCGGTTCACCGGCTGGTGCCGTGGTTCATCCTGGGTTTTCTGGCTATGCTGGCCGCCCGCAGCCTCGGTTTCATCGGTGCCGGGCTGGCAGAGGCCATGGGTCTTGCCGCAACCGTGTTGACCATCCTGTCCATGGCGGCACTCGGGCTGGGCATCGATCTCCGGCGCGTCATGCGCGCCGGACCGCGTGTGACGGCGGCGGTCGTCCTGTCGCTCGCCGTTCTGATTGTTGCCAGCTACGTGATGGTGCTTCTCCTGAACCTCGCGACGGCCTGAGCTGTTTCAGGCCGCGTTCTCGCGGGCAGCCACCGGCACGTAGTTCAGCACCGGACCAAGCCAGCGTTCCACCTCGGAAACCGACATGTCCTTGCGGCGGGCGTAGTCCTCCACCTGGTCGCGCTCTACCTTGGCGACGCCGAAATAGTAGCTTTCGGGCGACGCGATGTAGAGGCCCGAGACGGAGGAGCCGGGCCACATGGCGTAGCTTTCCGTCAGCTCGACACCGATCTGCTTTCCCGCATCGAGAAGGCGGAAGAGCGTCGTCTTTTCGGTGTGGTCCGGCTGGGCGGGATAGCCCGGCGCCGGACGGATGCCGGCATAGGGCTCGCCGATGAGGTCCGTGGGCGCAAAGGTATCGTCCGGCGCATAGCCCCAGAGTTCCTTGCGCACCACCTCGTGCATGCGCTCGGCGAAGGCTTCGGCAAAGCGGTCGGCCAGCGCCTTGACGAGGATCGAGTTGTAATCGTCGTTTGCCCGCTCGAAACGCTCGGCAATGGCGATCTCACCTATGCCGGCCGTCACGACAAAGCCGCCGAGATAGTCGGGCTTACCGCTGTCGACGGGGGCGACGAAATCGGAGAGCGCCACGTTCGGCCGGCCATCACGCTTGGAAAGCTGCTGGCGCAGCGTGAAGAAGGTCGCGAGCTCCTCGTCGCGCGCCTCGTTCGTGAAGAGCCTGATGTCGTCGCCCACGGTGCCGGCCGGCCAGAAGCCGACGACGGCCTTCGGCGTGAACCACTTTTCAGCGATGATCTTTTCCAGCATCGCCTGCGCATCCGCAAACAGCTGACGGGCGGCCGGGCCCTGCTTCTCGTCGTCGAGGATTTTCGGATAGACGCCCTTCAGCTCCCAGGTCTGGAAGAACGGCGTCCAGTCGATGTAGCGGGCGAGGTCCGCCAGGTCCCAATCCTGCCAGACGCGCGTACCGAGGAAGGAGGGTGTTTTTGGCTGGTAGGCCGGCCAGTCGGCCCTGAAGGCGTTGTCGCGCGCCTTGCCGATCGGCAGGCGCTGCTTTTCGGCTTCGTTGCGTGCATGGGCGTCTGCGACCTTGCGGTACTCCGCCTTCAGCGTCTCGACGTAACCCGGCTTCATGTCGGCCGAGAGCAGGCTGCCGACGACACCGACGGCGCGGCTGGCATCGGTGACGTAGACGGTCTGGCCGCGGTCGTAGCGCGGGTGGATCTTGACGGCGGTGTGCACGCGGCTCGTCGTCGCCCCGCCGATAAGGAGGGGGATGTCGAAGCCCTCGCGCTCCATTTCGGCGGCGACATGCACCATCTCGTCGAGCGAGGGGGTGATCAGGCCGGAGAGGCCGATGATATCGACCTTCTCGGCCTTTGCCGTCTCGAGGATCTTCGTCGCGGGCACCATGACACCGAGATCGATGATCTCGTAATTGTTGCAGGCGAGCACGACGCCGACGATGTTCTTGCCGATATCGTGCACATCGCCCTTGACGGTCGCCATCAGGATCTTGCCCGCGCTCTGGCGCTCGCCGCTGCCGCCGTTTGCGAGCTTTTCGGCCTCCATGTACGGCAGCAGCACGGCGACGGCCTGCTTCATCACCCGGGCGGACTTCACGACCTGTGGCAGGAACATCTTGCCTGCGCCGAACAGGTCGCCGACGACGTTCATGCCGGCCATCAGCGGGCCCTCAATGACATGCAGCGGGCGCTCGGCATTCTGGCGCGCCTCTTCGGTATCTTCTTCGACGAATTCGGTGATGCCGTTGACCAGCGCATGTTCCAGCCGCTTCTCGACCGGCCATTCGCGCCAGGCGAGATCGCGCTCCTTGGCTTCCTTGCCGGCCGCGCCCTTGAAACGTTCGGCGATGTCGAGCAGCCGCTCGGTGGCGGTGCCGCCGGCCTTCGGCTGACGGTTCAGCACCACATCCTCGCAGGCTTCGCGCAGATCGGCTTCGATCGTGTCGTAGACGGCGAGCTGGCCGGCGTTCACGATGCCCATATCCATGCCCGCCTGGATGGCGTGGTAGAGGAAGACCGCGTGCATCGCTTCGCGCACCGGCTCGTTGCCGCGGAACGAGAAGGAGAGGTTGGAGACGCCGCCCGAGATATGAACATGGGGCAGCGTGCGGGTGATCTCGGCGGTCGCCTCGATGAAGTCGACGCCGTAGTTGTCGTGCTCCTCGATGCCTGTCGCCACCGCGAAGATGTTGGGGTCGAAGACGATATCCTCGGGTGGGAGGCCGGCAACCTCCGTCAGCAGCTTATAGGCCCGTGTGCAGATTTCCACCTTGCGTGCCTTGGTATCGGCCTGTCCGGTTTCGTCGAAGGCCATCACGACGACGGCCGCACCATAGGCGCGCACGAGCCTGGCGTGGTGCAGGAAGGCTTCCTCGCCTTCCTTCAGCGAAATGGAATTGACCAGCGGCTTGCCCTGCACGCATTTCAGGCCGGCCTCGATCACCTCCCATTTCGAACTGTCGATCATCAGTGGAACGCGGGCGATATCCGGCTCGGCGGCGATGAGGTTTACATATTCCGTCATGGCGCGGGCGGAATCGATCAGGCCCTCGTCCATGTTGATGTCGATGATCTGCGCGCCGTTCGCGACCTGGTCTCGCGCCACGTCGAGTGCTGCCGCATAATCGCCGGCGGTAATCAGCTTGCGGAATTTCGCCGAACCGGTGACGTTGGTGCGCTCGCCGACATTCACGAAGGGGATGGCCTCGGTCAGCGTAAACGGTTCGAGGCCGGACAGCCGCATATGACGCGGGATATCCGGGATTTCGCGGGGCGCATGGCGCGCGGCGGCAGCGGCAATGGCGCGGATATGGTCCGGCGTCGAGCCGCAGCAGCCGCCGACGATGTTGACCAGCCCTTCGCGCATGAAGCCTTCGATCTGCGCGGCCATTTCCTCCGGCGTCTCGTCATACTGGCCGAAGGCGTTGGGCAGGCCGGCATTGGGATAGGCGCAGACAAACGTCTGCGCGACGGCCGAAATCTCGGCGAGATGGGCGCGCATGGCATTGGCGCCGAGCGCGCAGTTCAGGCCGATGGAGAAAGGATCGGCGTGGCGCACGGAGTTCCAGAAGGCCTCCGGCGTCTGGCCGGAGAGCGTGCGGCCGGAAAGATCGGTGATCGTGCCCGATATCATGACAGGCAGGTGGATGCCCTTTTCCTCATAAACCTCGCGGGTGGCGAAGATCGCGGCCTTGGCGTTCAGCGTGTCGAAGATCGTCTCGATCAGGATGATGTCGGCGCCGCCATCGATGAGGCCGCGCACCTGCTCGGCATAGGCGATGCGCAGATCGTCGAAGGTCACGGCGCGGTAGCCGGGATTGTTGACGTCGGGCGAGATCGAGGCTGTACGGTTGGTCGGCCCCAGCGCGCCGGCGACGAAACGGCGCTTGCCGTCCTTCTGCTCGGCGCGCAGGCCCGCGCGGCGGGCGAGGCGGGCGCCGTCGCGGTTCAACTCATAGACCATGTCCTCCATGCCATAATCGGCCTGGGCGATGGTGGTGGAGGAAAACGTGTTGGTCTCGAGAATATCGGCGCCGGCGAGCGCATAGCGGTAATGGATGTCCTCGATGGCACCCGGCTGGGTCAGCGTCAGGAGGTCGTTGTTGCCCTGCTGGTGGCAGGCGCAGTCGCCGAAGCGATCGCCGCGGAAATCATCTTCCACCAGCTTCAGCGTCTGGATTTCCGTGCCCATCGCGCCGTCGAGCACGAGAATGCGCTCGCGGGCGGCAGCCTTGAGGGCAGCAAGGACTTCGCTTCCGTCGCGCGGCGGCTGTTCAGGGCCGAACAGGTCGTCCAGGTGGGAATTGGCCATGGGAGAACCCTCCGGTACTTTCATTCAGTATCGGAGATCACATAAAGATATCTTTATGTCAACATATGTTTCGTGTGCTTGCCTAGTGCAGCGGTCCGTCCGCGCCGGCCAGCGATGTAAACAAGGCCTTCAGCCGTGCGATGTCGGGATCGGTATTGTCCAGCCGTGCGAGTTTCTGCACTTCCTTCAGCGCTTCGGCCGGGAGGTCCGCGCCGCGCGGCTGCCAGAGAAGCCAGGAAATGAACACGGATTCCGGCTTGCCGGTGCCCGACGCCTGATTTTCGGTGAGTTGAAACATGTCTTCCCCAATCGGATAATTGGGGGATGGCCGGACGCACGCTGCTGGTGGCCACTGTGTGCCATTGCAAGCGCACCCTTGGGACACCCCGCCCAGGTCGTTACAGGTATCAGGGCAGGTCTCCTGGCTTGCGGGTCGTTGCGTCTGTCTGGCCTTCCCGGTGCGTGACACCAGTGGCGCGGAGCGACAGACGCTCGCCGTTCACAGTTGCGGGGGCAGCGCCGGTCTTGATGCGCAGGTCTTTGTTCCCTGCGGCTTCGCACCGGCTTCCCTCTTAGCCTCCGACCGTTCCCGATTCGGAAGACCCTGACGCCGGCAACCTCGCGCTCCCCGGGTCTCGAGTCAATGGCGGGCGGTTTGCATTCGGGCGGGAACCTTTTTTATCCCCCGCGCATTGTTGGTCCGCCTGCACCTCGCGCGGGCTCGCCTCATGTTCAGGATGAGCGATTCACCAAAACCGCAAATGAGGGTCCATGCTGCGCCATCCCGCCCTGTTGACAGGTTGCAAGTCTCTGTCCTTACGGCTAAAAAATGCCGTTTTCATGCACCACGCGGCGTGGATGTTAAACAGCGTGTCGCTTCAGCCAAAATCGCATTCGGAACGCCATGAGGGCGAGGTCGGGTGCCATGGCTGATCGCGACAGCAGAATGAAGCCCGCCCGCGAAAGACAATCCGGCGCAACGGCCGTTGCCGGGTGGCTCAACATGGCCGGTTCCAGAATCAGAAACATGTCCCTTCATACTCCGCCGCAAGCCTCCTCGCGCGATACCGATATCCGGCAGATCGATTATAACGATTCGATCCGCGCCACCTATCTGACGCTGGAGGAGCTCGCCGCGTGCGGCGAAGCGCTCGCCCGCGACAAGGCGGCGGTGCTTCCGGGCTTCCATCCCTTCGATTTCCGTGCACGGCACAAGGAAAACGAGAAGGAAATCTTCCGCGTCTATCAGGTCACGGCCAAGGATGTGGAGGCCGGCGCGCAGATCACGCCGGCGGCCGAGTGGCTGCTCGACAACTTCTATGTGATCGAGGAAGCGATCCAGGAGGTCCGCCGCGACTTCCCCCGCCGCTTCTACCGGCAGCTCCCGACTGTCGAGATCGACGGTCAGTCGCTGCCGCGTACGCTGGCACTGGCATGGCTTTATGTCGCCCATACGCACAGCAGTGTCTCGCAGGAAAGCCTGACCGCTTTCGTGCAGGGCTTCCAGTCGGTCGATCCGCTGAAGATCGGCGAGCTCTGGGCGCTGCCGTCCTTCGTACGTTTCGTGCTCCTGGAGAACCTGCGGCGCATTTCCAGCCGCGTCGAGCGCTCCCGCAAGATGCGCTTCAAGGCCAATGACGTGGCCGACGAGCTGGTGCGTCTCAACGATCCGGAGAAGTCCATCGCGCATCTGCGCACCATCGAGAGCCTGACCGAGGACAACACCTTCGTCGTCCAGCTTCTCTACCGCCTGCGCGATGGCCTTCAGACATCGGGTGCGGTCATCCAGTGGCTGGAGCGGAAGATCGAGAGCCGGGGCAGCGACCTCGAGGAACTGATCGTGGCGGAAAACAACCGCCTGTCCTCCGGCAACGTGACCATGAGTTCGCTCATCAAAAGCCTGCGGTCGGTGGACGATGCGGAGTGGCCGGTCTGGTTCGAGAGCGTCAGCCGCCTCGACGAGGCGCTGCGCCAGCGCTCAGACTATAGCGATCTCGATTTCGGTTCGCGCAACAAGTACCGCAACACAATCGAGCGTTTTGCCCGCCGTTCCGGCAAGAGCGAGCTGGAGGTCACCGAAACCGCGCTCGCCATGACCGAGGAAGACGCCGCGGCAAACGCGGGCGATCCCGATTATCGCGCCAATGTCGGCGCGTTTCTCGTGGGCAAGAAGCGCAAGCTGCTCGAAAAGCGCATCGGGTACCGTCCTACGCTCGTGCAACGGACTGTCCGCGTGACACGCAAGCTCGACTGGCTCGCTATTGCCGGTCCCAACATCATCCTCACGCTTCTGGCGATGATCGCGGTCTATTATTTCCTCGACCAGCTCGACATCCCGAACGGTGCCTGGCTGATCATGCTCGTCCTGTTCGCGCTACCGGTCTCGGAGGGGGCGACGGGTCTGTTCAACACGCTCGTCACCTTCTTCGTCACGCCGTCACGGCTGGTCGGCTACGAGTTCAAGGACGGCATACCCGAGGATGCGCGCACGCTGCTCGTCGTGCCCTGCCTTATCTCGAAACGCGACCATGTCGATGAACTCGTGCGCAATCTCGAGGTCCATTACCTCGCCAACCCGCGCGGTGAGATTTATTTCGCGCTTCTCAGCGACTGGGCCGACAGCCAGAGCGAGGAAACGCCTGCCGATCTCGATGTTCTCGAATATGCCAAGCGTGAGATCGCCGAACTGTCGGCGCGCTACGCCTTTGACGGGCGCACCCGGTTCTACCTGCTGCACCGCCGCCGCCTCTACAATCCGTCGGAAGGCGCGTGGATGGGCTGGGAGCGCAAGCGCGGCAAGCTGCATGAGCTGAACCTGCTGCTGCGCGGCGATGGCGACACGACCTTCCTGCCGGGCGCCAATGTCGTGCCGTCGGACGTGAAATATGTCATGACGCTCGATTCCGACACGCGCCTGATGCGCGATGCCGTGACCAAGCTCGTCGGCAAGATGCACCACCCGATCAACCGTCCCGTCATCGACGAGGCGACCGGCGAGATCACCGCCGGCTACTCGATCCTTCAGCCGCGCGTCACGCCGTCGCTTACGACTGGCAAGGAAGCCTCGACCTTCCAGCGCATCTTCTCCGCCGACCGCGGCGTCGACCCCTACGTCTTCACCGTTTCCGACGTCTATCAGGATCTGGCCGGCGAAGGCACGTTCACCGGCAAGGGGCTCTACCACGTCGATGCCTTCGAGGCCGCCGTGAAGGGCCGCATCGAGGAGAACTCGGTGCTCAGCCACGACCTGCTCGAAGGCTCGCTGTCGCACTGTGCGCTGGTGACCGACGTGGAGCTCGTCGAGGACTTCCCGACCCGCTACGGCGTGGAGACCTCGCGCCAGCATCGCTGGGCCCGCGGCGACTGGCAGCTCCTGCCCTATCTTTTCGGCCCGTCGAGCGGCATTTCCATGCTCGGCCGCTGGAAGATGTACGACAACCTGCGGCGCAGCCTCATCCCCATCGCCTGGCTCGTCGCCTCGGTCATGGGCTGGTACTATATGGAGCCGCGCCAGGCGCTGATCTGGCAGCTGGTGCTTATCTTCCTGCTCTTCGTCGCACCAACGCTCTCGCTCATTTCGGGCCTCATGCCGCGCAGCAGCGATATCGTGGCGCGCGCCCATGTGCATCGCGTGTTCTCCGATATCCGCGCGGCCAACGCGCAGGTGGCGCTGCGCATCGCCTTTATCGCGCATTCCGCCGCACTGATGGGCGACGCCATCGTGCGCTCGCTCTACCGTACCTTCGTCAGCCGCAAGATGATGCTGGAGTGGCGCACCGCCGCCCAGGCCGACAGCGCGGCGCGTGGCGGTATCCTCGATCACTACAAGGCGATGTGGCAGGCCCCGGCGCTGGCGGTGGTTTCCGTCGCGCTTGCCATGATCTCCAAGACTGGCCTGCCCTTTATCGGCGTGCCCTTCGCCCTCGTCTGGATGCTGTCGCCGATGATCGCCTGGTCCGTCAGCCAGACGGCGGAGACGGAAGACCAGCTCGTCGTGTCCGATCATGTCGCCAGCGAACTGCGCAAGATCGCACGGCGCACCTGGCGCTATTTCGAGACCTTCGTCACCGCCGAGCAGCACTTCCTGCCGCCGGACAATTTCCAGGAAACGCCCAATCCGGTCCTGGCCGAGCGCACCTCGCCGACCAATATCGGCGTCTATCTGCTCTCGGTGATTTCGGCGCGCGATTTCGGCTGGATCAGCTTCGAGGAAACGGTGCGCCGGATGGAGCAGACCATCGCCACCATCGACGGCATGCCGAAATACCGCGGGCACCTGTTCAACTGGTATCGCACCAACACGCTGGAAACGCTCGGACCACGGTATGTCTCGGCGGTCGACAGCGGCAACCTTGCCGGCCACCTCATTGCCGTATCCTCCATGTGCCGCGAATGGGCGGAGGCGCCCTCGGCGCATCTGCAGGGCAGCCTCGACGGCATCGGCGATGTCGCCGCCATCCTGTCGGAGGCGCTCAAGCAGCTGCCTGACGACCGCAAGACGGTGCGCCCGCTGCGCCGTCTCGTGGAGGAGCGCATTGCCGGCTTCCACAACGCGCTCGCCGCCGTCAAGCGCGAGCACGAATTCGCTTCCATCCGCGTCATCAACCTCGCGGTCCTGGCGCGTGACATCAACAAGCTCATCGTCAATCTCGACCATGAGGTAAAGTCGCCGCAGACCGGCGAGGTGGTGCATTGGGCGGGCGCGTTGGTCGCGACCTGCGAAGCGCATATTGCCGACAGCGTCTTCGACCTCGGCAGCATCGAGCCGCTGCGTGCGCGGCTCGGCGTTCTGCGCGACCGCGCACGCGACATCGCGTTCTCCATGGATTTCGGCTTCCTGTTCCGTCCGGAACGGCGTCTCCTGTCGATCGGCTACCGCGTCGAGACCAACGAGCTGGACGAGGCCTGCTACGACCTGCTCGCCTCGGAAGCACGCCTCACGAGCCTGTTCGCTATTGCCAAGGGCGATCTGCCCACCGAGCACTGGTACAAGCTCGGCCGTCCGGTCGTGCCGGTCGGTTCGCGTGGTGCGCTGATCTCCTGGTCCGGCTCGATGTTCGAATATCTGATGCCGCCGCTCGTCATGCAGGAGCGCCAGGGCGGCATCCTCAACCAGACGAATAATCTCGTCGTGGTCGAACAGATGAACCACGGCCGCCGGCTGGGCACGCCTTGGGGCATTTCGGAAGCGGCCTTCAACGCCCGCGACCACGAACTGACCTACCAGTACACCAATTTCGGCGTGCCGACGCTCGGCCTGAAGCGCGGCCTCGGCCAGAACGCCGTCATCGCGCCCTATGCCTCGCTGCTCGCCGCGCAATATGCGCCGAAGGAAGCGCTCGAGAACCTCGAGCGGCTGCGCAAGCTCGGCGCGCTCGGCATCTACGGTTTCCACGACGCCGTGGACTTCACGCCGACCCGCGTGCCGGAGGGCAAGACCTGCGCGGTGGTGCGCAACTACATGGCCCACCACCACGGCATGTCCATCGCCGCCGTTGCCAACGTCGTTTTCAACGGCGCGCTGCGCGAACGTTTTCATGCCGATCCGGTCATCGAGGCGGCCGAACTGCTCCTGCAGGAGAAGGCGCCGCGCGACATTCCCGTCATCAACGCCAAGCGCGAGCCGGAAACCGTCGGCAGCACGCGGGCCGACCTGCTTCGCCCGGAAATCCGCATCTTCAAGGACCCGATCAATCGCGAGCGCGAGACCGTCTTCCTGTCGAACGGCCATTACTCCGTGATGCTGACGGCAACCGGTGCCGGCTATTCGCGCTGGAACGGCCAGTCCGTCACGCGCTGGAAGCCCGATCCCACGGAAGATCGCTGGGGCTCCTTCCTGTTCCTTCGCGATACCGCGACGAACGAGTGGTGGTCTGCCACCGCCGAACCGAAACGAGTAGAGGACGAGGAGACGAAGACCCAGTTCGGCGACGACAAGGCGGAATTCCTCAAGACCATCGGCACGCTGACCAGCGAGGTCGAGGTCATCGTCGCCACCGAGCATGATGCCGAAGGCCGCCGACTGACACTCGTCAACACGGGTACGGAGGACCGCTTCATCGAGGTAACGTCCTATCTGGAGCCGGTCATTGCGACCGACGATGCCGACAGCGCGCATCCGCTCTTTTCGAAGATGTTCATCCGCACCGAGATCGACCAGCGCGGCGACGCAATCCGCGCGGAGCGCCAGAAGCGTCATCCCAACGAGCCCGACATGGCGATCGCCCATCTCATCGTCGACAATGCCGGCCCCTCGCGCCGCACCGAGATCGAGACGGATCGCCGACGCTTCATCGGTCGTGGCCGTTCGCTTGCGACCGCGGCAGCCTTCGATGCCGGCGCGCAGCTGTCCGGCACGGATGGCTTCACGCTCGATCCGATCATGGCGCTGCGCCGCGTCGTGCGCGTTCCCGCCGGCAAGAAGGTCAAGGTCATCTTCTGGACCATCGCTGCGCCGACCCGCGCGGATGTGGATGCGGCTATCGACCGTTATCGTCACCCGGATAGCTTCAACCATGAAATGATCCATGCCTGGACGCGCTCGCAGGTGCATATGCGCCATGTGGGTGTGACCTCGCAGGAGGCGGCGAGCTTCCAGATGCTCGGCCGCTATCTCACCTATCCCGACCTGCACCTGCGTGCCGATACCGGCACGATCCAGACCGGCCTGACATCCCAGTCGGCGCTCTGGCCCATGGCGATTTCGGGCGATTTCCCGATCTTCGTGCTGCGCATCAACGACGAGATCGATCTCGATGTCGCCCGCGAGGCGCTGCGCGCGCAGGAATATCTGCGTCATCGCGGCGTCACGGCGGACCTCGTCATCCTCAACGAGCGCGCGGCGTCCTATGCGCAGGACATGCAGCACACGCTCGATCAGATGTGCGAGAACCTGCGCATGCGCGGCCAGTCGGACGGCGTGCGCCAGCACGTCTTCACGGTGCGCCGCGACCTGATGGATGTCACGACCTGGCAGGCCCTGCTGGCAGCGGCTCGCGCCGTCTTCCACGCCCGCAACGGCTCGCTTGCCGACCAGATTGCCCGCACGGTCTCCCTCTTCTCATCGCCCCCGCGTGGCGACGACGAAACGAAGACCGAGGCTCTGCCGGCCACGGCCAAGCCGTCGCCGGCTGCCGTTACCGCTTCGCTCCCCGCTCCGGTCGCGATCGATGGAAACGGCCTGTCCTTCTGGAACGGTTTCGGCGGCTTCAATGCCGACCGCCGCGAATATGCCGTGCGCCTGCGCGGCGGCGAGGCAACGCCGCAACCGTGGATCAACGTGATTGCAAACCGCGAATTCGGCTTCCATGTTCCGGCTGAAGGCGGTGGTTTCACCTGGAGCCGCAATTCGCGCGACTACCAGCTCACGCCCTGGACCAACGATCCTGTCATCAACCGTCCCGGCGAGGCCTTCTACGTGCGCGATCGTGACAGCGGCATGGTGATGACGCCGTTCGCCGCGCTGTCGCGCAAGACGTCGGTCAAGTTCGAGACTTGGCACGGCCTCGGCTACACCGCCTTCCGCAGCTGGGAGGACGGTATCGAACTCGACCTCGTGCAGACGGTGGACCCGGAAGACCCGGTGAAATATTCGCGCCTCGTCGTGAAGAACACCGACGAGACCGAACGCCGCCTCTCCGTCTACGGCTATGTCGAATGGGTGCTGGGTAACAACCCCACCAAGACCGCACCCTTCGTGCTGACCAGCCATGACGAGGAAAGTGGCGCGCTCTTCGCGACCAATCCCTACAGTCTCGACTTCGCCGGTCGGACCAGCTTCTTCGGCGTCGATGCGCCGTTGTCCGGCTTCACGACATGGCGGCGGGACTTTATCGGCCGCACCGGCGACATTGTGACTCCGGCGGCGCTGTTCACCGGCCAACCCCTGTCGGGTGCGGCCGACGGCATTAGCGATCCATGCGCGGCGCTCTCCGTCGATCTCGTTCTGAAACCCGGCGAAAAGCGCGACCTGCTCTTCGTGCTGGGCGATTCTGCCGATGCCGATGGTGCCCGCGCGCTTGCCGGGAAGAGCCGCAAGGCCGATTTCGATGCCGTCATGGCGTCGGTGCGTTCGTTCTGGGAAGGCTTCACCGGCACTCTGCAGGTCAAGACGCCCGACCCGGCGCTCGATCGCATGCTCAACGACTGGCTGCCCTACCAGGCGCTCGGCTGCCGCATCATGGCACGCACGGCCTTCTATCAGGCGAGCGGCGCCTACGGTTTCCGTGATCAGTTGCAGGACACGCTGGCCTTCATCCTGCACCAGCCGGACCTCGCGCGTGCGCAGATCCTGAACGCTGCCGCGCGCCAGTTCGTCGAGGGCGACGTGCAGCACTGGTGGCTGCCCGATAGCGGGGCGGGTGTACGCACCATGATCTCGGATGATGTGGTTTGGCTTGCTCACGCGGTCGAATATTACTGCCGCGTCACCGGCGACCGTGGCGTGCTGGACGAACGGCTTGCCTTCATCGAAGGCCCGCCGCTTGCCGAGGGACAGCACGATTCCTTCTTCAAACCGGGCCGTTCGGCCGAGGATGCATCGCTTTACGAGCATTGCGCCCGTGCGCTCGATCTGGCGCTTGCCCGAACCGGCGAAAACGGCCTGCCGCTCATTCTCGGCGGCGACTGGAATGACGGCATGAACCGCGTCGGCGAAGCCGGCCGCGGCACGAGCGTCTGGCTGGGCTGGTTCCTTGCCGGCACGCTGCGCGCCTTCATCCCGCTCGCGCGCGAACGGGGCGACGGCATTCATGCCGAGGCTTGGGAAATCCACCTCGATCGCCTCAAGCAGGCACTGGAAACGGCAGGGTGGGACGGCGCCTACTACCGGCGCGGCTATTATGACAACGGCGCGCCGCTCGGCACATCCGACAGCGCCGAATGCCGCATCGATTCCATCGCGCAGAGCTGGAGCGTTCTGTCCGGCGAGGGGGACGCCGACCGCTCGCGGCAGGCGATGGACGCGGTCATGGCCGAACTGGTCGACCGGCAGAACGGGATTATCCGCCTGTTCACGCCGCCGCTTGTCGAAACCACGGAAGACCCGGGCTATATCAAGGCCTATCCGCCCGGCGTGCGCGAGAATGGCGGGCAATATACCCATGCGGCGACCTGGGTGGTGATGGCGCTGGCGCGTCTCGGCCGGGGGGATGAAGCCTTCGCCTGCCTCGACCTGCTCAATCCGGTCAAGCATGCGCTCGATGCACAGGCGGCGGAACGCTACCGCGTCGAGCCCTATGTCGTGGCCGCCGATGTCTATGGCGAAGGCGAGCGTGCGGGGCGTGGCGGATGGTCCTGGTACACCGGCTCGGCCGGCTGGCTTTACCGTGCCGCCGTCGAGGGCATTCTCGGCATCCGCAAGGAAGGCGGCCGTCTCTTCGTCGAACCCGTCCTGCCGGAAGCCTGGAACGGCTACAGCGCGACGCTGGTGCTCGATGGCCGCAAGCTGACGCTGCGTGTGGATCGCGGGGATGACGGCGGATGGCAGGCAACAATAAACGGCTCTGTCATCAAATCTTCAAAAGAGGGCTATTTGCTCTGACCCACCCATGTGGATCAGAGTACCATGACAGATAAATCTGGACCGGTGGGCGCCGTGCCGCGGCAACGCGACACGCGCCTCGACGTCTTCCGGGCCCTCGCCCTCCTGACGATCTTCGTCAATCACGTTCCCGGCCAGTATCTGGAACATCTCACGCACAAGAATTTCGGCTTCTCGGATTCGGCGGAGGCCTTCGTGCTGATCTCAGGCATGTCGGTGGGCCTTGCCTATTCGCGCTTTGCCGTCGGGGAGCGGCTTGCCGTCACGCTGCGCATCCTGCGCCGCGCGCTGACGCTCTATGTCGCCCACATCATGACCAGCATCATCACCTTCGCCATCTTCGCGGGTGGGGCGCTATGGTTCAGCCGGCCGGATCTCGTGTCGGAAATCAATCTGCGTGCCGTCGTCGACCGCACGGAGCAGGGTGTGGTCAGCATGGTGCTGCTCGGCCACCAGTTCGGCTATAACAACATCCTGTCGATGTATGCCGTGCTGTTCCTCATGCTGCCCGGCTTCCTCTGGCTCTATCAGCGCGGGCCGCGTCTGCTGCTCGCCGTTTCGGGCACGATCTGGCTTTGCGCCGGCATCTGGCGCATCGCCCCGTCGAATTTCCTCGACGACGGCAAGTGGTTCCTCAATCCGCTGTCCTGGCAGTTCCTGTTTGCCATCGGTTTCGTCGGGGTGCTGCGGGCAAGGTCGAAGGGCATCCCGCGCAATGCGCTGCTGTTTGCGCTGAGCGCCATCTATCTGGCGGTCTCGATGCTCTGGGTCGTGCTCGGCTGGTGGCACATCGACTTTTCCTACGGCCTGCCGGCGGTTCTGACCGGCTTCGACAAGACCTACCTGTCGGCAACGCGCCTCCTGCATGTGCTGGCGGGCGCCTATCTCATCGCCACGATCCCGGTCCTGTCGAACTGGGCGGCACTACCGCTCTCCCATCCGCTCGTCGCGATCGGGCGCCATTCGCTGGCCATCTTCATCTTCGGCACCATCCTGGCCATGGCAGGGCAGGTCCTGATGTTCGTGACGGGGAAGAACCCGTTCTTCGGCACGCTCTACGTGCTCGCCGGCATCGCGCTGCATTTCGCCTATGCGCGCTATCTCGACTGGCAGGCGGAGGTGATTGCCGACCACGCAAAACGGCAGGGCATGCGAGCCCTGCCGGTGAAGGGGCGCGACGGCCCGAAGCGCTGATGCCGATCAGGCGGCGGTGTGGCTCTTGCGCACGTCGTCGTCCGTCAGGATGCCGCTGGCGCGCAGCAGGGCGGCAAAGCGGCCGTTGCTCTGGCTGAGCTCGTTGAACGTGCCCATCTCGGCGATCTGGCCACGATCCAGGAAGATCACCTTGTCGGCCTCGCGCACGGTGGAGAGGCGGTGCGCTATGATGAAGGTCGTGCGGTTCTTGCGCAGCGAATCGATCGCGGCCTTCACCCGGGCTTCCGTTTCAACGTCGAGCGCGCTGGTGGCCTCGTCGAGCACGAGGATCGGCGCGTTCTTCAGGATTGCGCGGGCGATGGCGATACGCTGGCGCTCGCCGCCCGAAAGACGGTTGCCGCGCTCTCCGACATGGGTTTCGTAACCGCTCTGGCGCGAGGTGATGAAGTCGTTCGCTGCCGCCGCTTCGGCTGCCGCCATGATCTCTTCGTCCGTCGCGCCCTCGCGGCCGAGACGGATATTGTCGGAGATCGAGCGGTTGAGCAGGCCCGCATCCTGGAACACGGTGGCAATCGATCGGCGCAGCGACTTGCGCGTCACCTTCGAGATATCGACACCGTCAATGAGGATCTGGCCCGACTGCGGCTCGTAGACCCGCTGGAGCAGGTTGACGAGCGTCGTCTTGCCCGCACCGGTCGGGCCGACGATGGCGACGGTCTGGCCGGCTTCCACGGTGAACGAGATGTTGCGAACGCCCTGCGTCGTGTTGGCGAAGTCGAAGGTGATGTCGCGGAATTCGACCTTGCCCTTGACGTCGCCGAGGTCGCCGGCGTCGCTCGGTTCCTCGCGATCCTTGACGGCGTCTTCCAGCGTGAAGAAGTCCTCCAGCTTGGCCCGGGCCTCGAAGATCTGTTCGACAAAGGCCTTCATCTGGTCAAGACGGCCGATCAGCAGGCCGGCAAAGCCGATGAACGCAATGACATCGCCCACCCTGATTTCGCCGCGCTGCACCAGAACCGTGCCGATGACGAGAATGACCATCATCGAGAGGGTGGAGGCGATGCGGTTGAGAGCGCTTGCCAGAGCCCACCAGTCGAGCACGGGATACTGGGCGTTGATCAGGCGTTCGGCAAAGCGCTTCAGTTCGCGCGTCTCGGCTTCGATGCGGTTGTAGCTGTGCACCACCGAGACGTTGCTGATGGAATCCGACACGTGGGAGAACACGGTGTGATAGTGGTTCTCCACCGAGGCCTGGCCCTCGCGGGTGCGGTTCATCACCACCTTGCCGATCAGCACATAGAGCGCGCCGAGCACGACGAGGACCATCGAGAGGCGGTAGTCCATCGCGAAGGCAGTGGGCACGAGCAGGACGAGGGCCACCGCGGTCGCCAGATGCGTGCGCATGAATTCCAGCCACAGGCCGAAAAGTGTTTCACAGGCGCGCAGCAGCGTGTGCAGGGCATTGGAGGTGCCGCGCTGGCTGTGCCAGGCGAGCGGCATGGAAATGATGCGGCCGAACGCTTCCGTCAGCAGGCTCGCGCGGCGGCCATGGGCCAGCCGGTCGGCCTCACGGGCGACGAGAACGAAGGCGATGGTGTTGAAAAGGCCGAAGCCGGCCCACATCAGCAGCAGGGGCGTGACATGCCCGTCAGCGCTGGAAATGGCATCAATGATACGACCGAACAGGATGGGTTCGGCAATGGCGATGACCGCGAGCACGACGTTGGCGACAACGACCGATCCGACGCGCAGCTTGTAGACATTCAAGTAGCTGAGAGCTCTTGCATAAACCTGAAACAAAGACACGAATTCGGGCCTTTCCGGCAAAACCTGTTGTGCGGTGCGGTGGTAGCACCTCGATCCCTTCGCTCCTGTGTCCGGGTAACACAAGAGGGGGGTGCGAAGTTCGTCACGCTTGTAAGAATCTCATGATGCAACTCAGAACTTGCACGATGACTTTCTTTTGCATGGCGTGTGTTCCTTATCCGATTGATTTTCATCACTCGATCCTGCCAATTGTATGTGGGGCAACATGAATGGGACATGACTGACTTGGAGGACAGGTCAGGCATCGCTTGGAATTTGAACGGGGCGCTTCCGGCGCGGGGTACATGAAAGTCAGTTTGCTGGTGCAATTTCTTGCACTGCTTGAGGAGATGCGCGGCCGCGCGGAGACGACATCCGAGTTCCAGCGCCTGCTCGAATTCTACGGTTTCGACTATTATGCCGTGATCCGCAGGCCGCTGCCGGTCGAAGGCCCGGACGGGCTCTTGCTGGCAGGACGCTGGCCGAAGGGCTGGCCCGAGACTTATGTGCGCAAGCGCTATATGCAGATCGACCCGACGGTAAGATATCTCGGTCATGCGCGGGAGGGGTTCCGCTGGCGCGATACGCTCGACGTCTACCGCACCAGCCCGCACCGCAAGCGCATGGAGCGCATGATGGTGGATGCCCGCCAGAACGGGCTCGAGGATGGCTATATCTTTCCGGTCCACGGCCGGCGCGGCCTTCTTGGCAGCCTCAGCCTCGGCGGAAGGCCGGTGGATCTCGAAAGAATCGAGATGAGCCTGTTTGACGGCATCGCCCGGCGTCTTTTCTGGAAGCTGATCCACGAGATCGATCCCGAAATGGCCGCGCGCTCCACCGCCGCCGTCGATTTCGAACTAACGCGCCGCGAAATGGAGGCGCTGACATTGCTGGGCGCCGGCATGACCTCACCTGAGATCGCCCGCGAGCTGGGTATTTCCAGCCATACCGTCGACTGGTACATGAACGGTATCCAGGAGAAGCTCGGCGCGCGAAACCGGCACCATGCCATTGCGCTTGCCTTCCGGCTGGGGCTCATTTCCTGACGACGCAAATCTTGCGTCTCATGACGAGTCCGAAATTGCACTTTGCAAATTAGCCGCTAATAATTCTCTTCGCGGGTGCAGCATTTCCCGCTTCCAAGTCATTGAGGAGTTCGACTTGCCCATTTCCAAGATCCTTGTCGCCAACCGTTCCGA
The DNA here is from genome assembly GCF_022637395.1 of Shinella sp. H4-D48. Lineage (GTDB taxonomy): Bacteria > Pseudomonadota > Alphaproteobacteria > Rhizobiales > Rhizobiaceae > Shinella > Shinella sedimenti. The sequence goes on from NZ_CP093337.1 coordinate 208,478, forward strand.
AATCGCCATCCGCGTGTTCCGCGCAGCCAATGAGCTCGGCATAAAAACGGTCGCGATCTGGGCGGAAGAGGACAAGCTCGCGCTGCATCGTTTCAAGGCGGACGAGAGCTACCAGATCGGCCGGGGCCCGCATCTCGAGCGCGATCTCGGACCGATCGAAAGCTATCTGTCGATCGAGGAGGTGATCCGCGTCGCCAAGCTCTCGGGCGCCGATGCCATTCATCCCGGCTATGGCCTCTTGTCGGAAAGCCCGGAATTCGTCGATGCCTGTGACGCCGCCGGCATCACCTTCATCGGCCCGCGGCCACAGACCATGCGCCAGCTCGGCAACAAGGTCGCCGCGCGCAATCTCGCCATTTCCGTCGGCGTGCCGGTCGTTCCCGCCACCGAGCCTCTGCCGGATGACGATGGCGAGATCCATCGCCTCGCCGAAGAGATCGGCTATCCCGTCATGCTCAAGGCCTCTTGGGGCGGCGGCGGGCGCGGCATGCGTGCCATCCGCGATCCCAAGGATTTGATCCGCGAGGTGCGCGAGGCCAAGCGCGAGGCCAAGGCCGCCTTCGGCAAGGACGAGGTCTATCTGGAAAAGCTCGTCGAGCGCGCCCGCCACGTCGAAAGTCAGATCCTCGGCGATACGCATGGCAATGTCGTGCATCTCTTCGAGCGCGACTGCTCCATCCAGCGCCGTAACCAGAAGGTCGTGGAACGTGCACCGGCGCCCTATCTTTCGGATGCGCAGCGCCAGGAACTGGCCGACTATTCGCTGAAGATCGCCCGCGCGACGAACTATATCGGCGCCGGCACGGTCGAGTATCTGATGGATGCCGACAGCGGCAAGTTCTACTTCATCGAGGTCAATCCGCGCATCCAGGTCGAGCATACCGTCACGGAAGTCGTGACCGGCATCGACATCGTGAAGGCGCAGATCCACATTCTCGACGGCGAAGCGATCGGTACGGCGGCATCCGGCGTTCCCGCGCAGGCTGACATCCGCCTCAACGGTCACGCGCTGCAGTGCCGCATCACCACCGAAGACCCCGAGCAGAACTTCATCCCGGACTATGGCCGCATCACCGGCTACCGCTCGGCGTCGGGTTTCGGCATCCGCCTCGATGGCGGCACGGCCTATCCGGGCGCGGTCATCACCCGCTTCTACGATCCGCTGCTCGTCAAGGTCACGGCCTGGGCGCCGAACCCGGTCGAGGCGATCGACCGCATGGACCGGGCGCTGCGTGAATTCCGTATTCGCGGCGTGGCGACCAATCTCACCTTCCTTGAGGCGATCATCACGCACGAGGCATTCCGCAACAACACCTATACGACCCGGTTCATCGACACGACGCCGGAGCTGTTCCAGCAGGTGAAGCGTCAGGACCGCGCCACCAAGCTGCTCACCTATCTCGCCGATGTCACGGTCAACGGTCATCCCGAGGCGAAGGGCCGGCCGAAGCCGCCGGCCGATGCGGCCAAGCCCGTCGTGCCATTCATCGAGGGCGACATCCTTTCTGGCACCAAGCAGAAGCTGGATGAACTCGGTCCGAAGAAGTTCGCCGAATGGGTGCGCGGTGAAAAGCGTGTGCTGATGACGGACACGACGATGCGCGACGGCCATCAGTCGCTGCTCGCCACCCGCATGCGCACCCATGATATCGCCCGCGTCGCCGGCACCTATGCGCGCGCGCTGCCGCAGCTCTTCTCGCTGGAATGCTGGGGTGGGGCGACCTTCGACGTCTCCATGCGCTTCCTGACGGAAGACCCGTGGGATCGTCTCGCCCGCATCCGCGAGGACGCGCCGAACCTGCTTTTGCAGATGCTACTGCGTGGCGCCAACGGCGTGGGCTACAAGAACTACCCCGACAATGTCGTGAAGTATTTCGTGCGCCAGGCGGCCAAGGGCGGCATCGACGTGTTCCGCGTCTTCGACTGCCTGAACTGGGTCGACAACATGCGCGTCTCGATGGATGCGGTCGTCGAAGAGAATCGCATCTGCGAAGCGGCGATCTGCTATACCGGCGATCTCCTGAACTCGGCGCGCCCGAAATACGATCTGAAATACTACACCGCCCTTGCCGCTGACCTGGAAAAGGCCGGCGCGCACATGATCGCGGTCAAGGACATGGCGGGCCTGCTGAAGCCGGCGGCCGCGCGCGTTCTGTTCAAGGCGTTGCGCGAGGCGACCGACCTGCCGATCCATTTCCACACGCATGATACGTCTGGCATTGCTGCGGCCACGGTGCTCGCGGCCGTCGAATCCGGTGTCGACGTCGTCGATGCGGCAATGGACGCGCTGTCGGGCAACACCTCCCAGCCCTGCCTTGGCTCCATCGTCGAGGCCCTGAAGGGGTCGGAGCGTGATCCGGGCCTCGACCCCGAATGGATCCGCCGCATCTCCTTCTACTGGGAGGCCGTGCGCTTCCAGTACGCCGCCTTCGAAAGCGACCTCAAGGGGCCTGCCTCCGAGGTCTATCTGCATGAAATGCCGGGCGGCCAGTTCACCAACCTGAAGGAACAGGCCCGCTCGCTTGGGCTTGAGACCAAGTGGCACAAGGTCGCCCAGGCCTATGCCGATGCCAACCAGATGTTCGGCGATATCGTGAAGGTTACGCCGTCCTCCAAGGTCGTCGGCGACATGGCGCTGATGATGGTCAGCCAGGATCTCACCGTTGCCGATGTCGAAAACCCGGCCAAGGACGTTTCTTTCCCGGAATCGGTCGTCTCCATGTTGCGCGGTGATCTCGGCCAGCCTCCGGGCGGCTGGCCGGAAGGTCTCCAGAAGAAGGCGCTGAAGGGCGAGGCCGCCTATACCGAGGTGCCGGGCTCGCTTCTGCCACCTGCCGATCTGGATGCCGAGCGCAAGGCGATCGAGGATAAGCTGGAGCGCAAGGTCGACGATTTCGAATTCGCCTCCTACCTGATGTATCCGAAGGTCTTCACCGACTATGCGCTGGCCGCCGACCTGTACGGTCCGGTCAGCGTGCTGCCGACACCGGCCTATTTCTACGGCCTGTCGGCCGGCGAAGAACTTCAGCCGGAGCTGGAAAAGGGCGTCTCCCTCGTCATCCTGCATCAGGCGACCAGCGAGCCGGATACGCAGGGCATGGTGAAGGTGTTCTTCGAGCTGAACGGCCAGCCGCGCCTGATCAAGGTGCCGGACCGCAACCGCGCGGCCAGCTCCGCCGTGCGCCGCAAGGCGGATATCGGCAATGCCGCCCATCTGGGTGCGCCGATGCCGGGCGTCATCTCGACGGTTTCCGTCTCGGCCGGCCAAGCGGTCAAGGCCGGCGACGTCCTGCTCTCCATCGAGGCGATGAAGATGGAAACGGCGCTGCACGCCGAGAAGGACGGCACGATCTCCGAGGTGCTGGTCAAGGCCGGCGACCAGATCGACGCCAAGGACCTCCTGATCGTCTACGGCGCCTGATCGCCATCTGTGGCGGGGACGCCGCGCGTCCCAAGGCAATGAACCGGTGCGGGGATGAGGATTAACCTCATCCCCGTCTTCGTCTTGATTTCCGTCAGGTCCGGACGCAAAAGGCGACAAGAATAATTCAACAGATGCCGGCGCCCATGAACTTCATCATCCGCACCGCGGTTTCCGGCGATATCGCCGCCTTCACCGAGATCTATCGCGAATCCGTTCTGAACGGCGTGGCGAGCTACGAGATCGATCCACCCTCGCCCGACGAGATGGCGGCGCGCTTTGCGGCGATCACGGGCAAAGGCTATCCTTATATCGTGGCGGTCGAGCAGACCGGCCTCATCCTCGGCTATGCCTATGCTTCCGCCTTCCGCACGCGCCCGGCCTATCGCTGGCTCGTCGAGGATTCCGTGTATCTGGCGCCGGAGGCGCGCGGAAAGGGTGTCGGCAGAGCGCTTCTGGCAGAACTTATCCGCCGTTGTACGGCGCTTGGTTTCCGCCAGATGGTGGCCGTCATCGGCGGAGCGCATCCTGCCTCCATTGCTGTTCATGCCGCTGCAGGCTTCGAGCACAACGGCCACATGAAGGCGACCGGCTTCAAGCATGGCCGCTGGCTGGATACGGTGTTCATGCAGCGCGCGCTCGGCGACGGCGCGGAGACCGAACCGTCGGCGACGGACTATCCGGGCACGATGGGGTAAAGTGTAAGGGATCCGCGGAGCGGTTTTCTATGTCTCGACGAGGCGGAGCACCTTGTCGAAGATCTTCAGCACCTGCTTCAACTCATGGCCGCGCTTCAGGATCGTGCCGTGCTGGTTGATGACGCTGTAGGCGCCCTGCTTGGCGGCGAGCTTGGGATCTTTCTCGATGCGGTAGAGCGGCATTTCGCCGGAGCGCTTGAAGATGGAGAACACCGCCCTGTCGCGCATATGGTCGATTGCGTAATCGCGCCAGGCGCCCTCGCCGACCATGCGGCCATAGACCCAGAGGATTGCGTCGAGCTCCCTTCGATCGAATGTCACCGGCAGCGGGTCCTTGCTGCTGCGGTATTCCCTGAGGTCGACCACGACATTGGATGCGTGCAAATCCGGCTGATCTGTCATCGAATCTCCGTACCTGCTGTATGACGGCACGGTGACAGTTTGCCTGAGTGGACTTGAAATGCAAGCTGGAGCGCCGGGACTTACCTTTTCGCAAAAAAAAGGTCCCGCCGCATTTCAGACAAACAGACGCCCAAATTTGAGAAGACAGTCCCGCTGTCGCAGCTCATGCCAGCCTGCTGCCTTGTGCAGAAAGCGGTTCGGTCGGAGTGCGTCATTCGGAGCTGCCTTGTATTCCGTTGCCGGCAGCTTCGTCCAGGTCCGGTCCGTCTCTCTTCGAACCCTCAAGCCCCAGCCCCTCGAGGAAGCCGGGCCGGACCTCCCTCAAAACCTTATCGGGAAGCCTTTTCGCCCGTCAGCACGGTGGCGCCCAGAATGGCGCCGGGCGTGTCCGCGGTCTTCATGCGCTGAACCAGCACGGCGCAGCCGCCGGCCTTCTTTTTCTTCTTCAGCATGTCGGCCGGAAGCACGAGATTGGTTTCCTTGCCTTCCCACATGCCGATCGTTTCCATCGACGTCACGGCGTGCCAGTAGTTGACCGTCTTGCCGCGATTCTCGCCCTTGTCGATGTTGATCGTCCGCTCGCGCTCGAAATAGGCGATGACGATGTTGGCCTTGCCTTCACCGGCGCCGACGCGAATGCGCAACTCGTCGTTCGTCACGGCCACGTCGACCGGCACCTTCAGGCCCTTGCCCTCGGTGGAGAGCGCGCCGATGCGGTCACGGATGCCGGAAATATTGGCGCCGTTGATATGTTCGCGGCCGTTGAGCACAGCCTGGGGCGTGTAGACGCCGTTGCGTCCGAACATGCGGGCATAGGCATATTGCCGGTCCGTATTGTCCTTGGAGGCGAGCGTGTCGGCCCAGCCGAGATAGTTCCAGTAGTCGACATGATAGGCGAGCGCGACGACATCGCCTTCGCGCACCAGCGTTTCCAGCGCCTTGTCGGCGGGCGGACAGGACGAGCAGCCCTGGCTGGTGAAGAGTTCGACCACACCCTTGGGCGCGACGGCCTCCTGCGCGTGGGCGGCGCCGGCGGCGAGCATCAGCAGGATCGCCAGACATTCCGGAAAATGCGGTCTCGGCATGATCATTCCCAATGGAGAGCCGGCACAGGCCGGCTTTTTCGAGCCCGTCATACGCCGTTGCGGCTTCAACAGGAAGTCACGATGGAGTGAGATTTTTGGGAAGCAATTCCAGAAAATGTGCAGCGGTTCTGCGTCCTGAACTGCGAAAAGACACGAAAGCAGCTGCCACAACGAAAAATGCCGGGGCAAAGGCCCCGGCATTTTCCCTTTAAATTCGAAATCGCTCAGGCGGCGAGATCGCGAAGAACGGTCTGCAGGATGCCGCCGTTGTTCATGTACATGACCTCGTCGACCGTATCGATGCGGCAAAGCAGCGGTACGTCCTTCACCGTGCCGTCGGAGTAGGTGATCTTGGCGATCTTCTTCTCGCGCGGCTTGATGTCGCCTTCCAGGCCCTCGATCGTGACGATCTCGTCACCCTTGAGATCGAGCGATGCCCAGCTCGTGCCGTCCTCGAAGACGAAGGGCACGACGCCCATGCCAACGAGGTTGGAGCGGTGGATACGCTCGAAGGACTGCGCGATCACGGCCTTGACGCCGAGCAGGTTCGTGCCCTTGGCCGCCCAGTCGCGCGACGAGCCGTTGCCGTATTCGACGCCGGCAAAGATGACGAGCGGAACGCCCTCGGCCTTGTACTTCATGGCCGCATCATAGATCGAAAGCTCTTCCTTCGTCGGGTAGTGGATGGTGTAGCCACCTTCCTTGCCGTTCGGGCCGAGCATGTGGTTGCGGATGCGGATGTTGGCGAAGGTGCCGCGCATCATGACTTCATGGTTGCCACGGCGCGTGCCGTACTGGTTGAAGTCCGCGACGGCGACGCCGTTGTCCGTGAGATACGCACCGGCAGGCGAGGCCGCCTTGATCGAACCGGCCGGCGAGATGTGGTCGGTCGTGATCTTGTCGCCGAAGAGACCCAGGATGCGGGCGCCCTTGATGTTCTTCAGGCCCGAGCCGGTCTTGCCCATACCCACGAAGTAGGGCGGGTTCTGCACATAGGTCGACTGGTCGTCCCATGCATAGGTCTGTCCATCGGGCACCTGAACGGCCTGCCAGTTGGCGTCGCCCTTGAAGACGTCGGCATACTTCGTGGCATAGAGCGCGCGGGTGACGTATTTCAGGATGAATTCCTGAATTTCCTGCGAGGTCGGCCAGATATCCTTGAGGTAGACGGGGTTGCCGTCGCGGTCTTCACCGAGCGGCTCCGTCGTCAGGTCCTTCTGGACCGTTCCGGCAAGCGCGTAGGCCACGACGAGCGGCGGCGAGGCGAGGTAGTTCGCCTGCACATCCGGCGAGATGCGGCCTTCGAAGTTGCGGTTGCCCGACAGGACGCCGGCGGCGATCAGGCCCTTGTCGTTGATCGTCTTGGAGATCGGCGCCGGCAGCGGGCCGGAGTTGCCGATGCAGGTCGTGCAGCCGAAGCCGACGAGGTTGAAGCCGAGCGTGTCGAGGTCGGCCTGGAGGCCGGACTTGGCGAGATATTCGCCGACCACCTGAGATCCGGGTGCCAGCGACGTCTTCACCCACGGCTTGGTCTTCAGGCCCTTGGCGACGGCGTTGCGGGCGAGCAGGCCGGCCGCGATGAGGACCGAGGGGTTGGACGTGTTGGTGCACGACGTGATGGCCGCGATTGCGACGTCGCCATGGCCGAGATCGTAGTCGGTGCCTTCGACCGCATAGCGGGTGGAAAGCTGGCCGGGCTTCTTGTAGTCGCTTTCAAGCGACGTGGCGAAGCCCGATGCGATGTTTTCGAGCGGGATGCGGCCTTCCGGACGCTTCGGGCCGGCCATGGCCGGAACGACGTCGCCGAGGTCGAGCTCGAGCGTGTCGGTGAAGACGAGGTCGGCGCCGTCGCCGTCACGCCACATGCCCTGGGCCTTCGAATAGGCTTCGACCAGCGCGATGCGCTGTTCTTCGCGGCCGGACATGGTGAGGTAGTTGACGGTTTCGCTGTCGACCGGGAAGAAGCCGCAGGTCGCGCCGTATTCCGGGCCCATATTGCCGATTGTCGCGCGGTCGGCCAGCGTCATGTTGTCGAGGCCGGGGCCGAAGAATTCGACGAACTTGGAGACCACGCCCTTCTTGCGCAGCATCTGCACGACCATCAGCACGAGGTCGGTCGCGGTGACGCCTTCCTTGAGCTTGCCGGTCAGCTTGAAACCGATGACCTCGGGCAGAAGCATGGAGACCGGCTGGCCGAGCATGGCCGCTTCGGCTTCGATACCGCCCACACCCCAGCCCAGAACGCCGAGACCGTTGATCATGGTCGTGTGGCTGTCGGTGCCGACGCAGGTATCCGGGTAGGCGACGATCTCGCCGTCTTCTTCCTTGGTCCAGACCGTCTGGCCCAGATATTCCAGATTGACCTGATGACAGATGCCCGTGCCCGGAGGAACGACGCGGAAGTTCTTGAAGGCCTGCTGACCCCACTTGAGGAAGCGGTAACGCTCGCCGTTGCGCTCATATTCGAGCTCGACGTTGCGGGCGAAGGCGGTCGGCGTGCCGAATTCGTCAACGATGACGGAGTGGTCGATGACGAGGTCGACGGGAACGAGCGGGTTGATCTTTTCCGGGTCGCCGCCCAGCGAAACCATCGCGTCGCGCATCGCTGCCAGGTCGACGACGGCGGGAACGCCGGTGAAGTCCTGCATCAGAACGCGCGCGGGGCGATAGGCGATCTCGTTTTCGACCGTGCCCTTGTTCTTGAGCCATTCGACGACGGAGAGGATCTGCTCCTTGGTAACCGAGCGGCCGTCCTCGAAGCGCAGCAGGTTCTCCAGCAGCACCTTCATGGAGTAGGGCAGCTTGGAGATGCCGGCGAGGCCGTTCGCTTCAGCCTTCGGGAGGCTGTAATATACATAGTCGGTGCCGTTGACCGTAAGGACCGAACGACAATTGAAACTGTCTAGGGATTTGGACATTGATACCCCGTCTCGTCTGGCGCCAGAAATCTGACGTACGAACGCCCGTGCGCGTGTGACGCGCGAATGGGATGCGGGTGCGGTCATTTCCGCTGTCCGTACGCGGAAATCATTCCCGTGTTCGGCGCTTGGATGATATTCACGCCGACCGCTGGCGTGTTGCGGGCGTTATAGATAATTTCTAAGGAACGATCCAGAGCGCCGAACGGTAAAACGGCACAATTTTTTTGCATTGCGACCGAGGTCGTAAAGGGAAAGTGAAGCACCATGCGGCTCGTCGCCGAAGGATTGAGCGCCAGGCGCGGCGAAGACCTGATTTTCCGGGATATTTCCTTCGAAATCGCCGGCGGCGAAGCGCTCCTCGTCAAGGGTGCGAACGGCTCCGGCAAGTCCACGCTGTTGCGCGTGCTGGCCGGACTGCTGGCTGCGGAGGCCGGCACGGTGCGTCTTCTTGCTGCAACGCAACCGGTGGAGCGTCTCGGTGAGGCCGCCCACTATCTCGGCCACCGCAATGCCATGAAGCGGGAACTGACCGTCGAGGAGAACCTGACCTTCTGGAAAGCCTTCTTCGGTGATTTCGCCGGCGGCGCGGGCGTCTGTGTCGACGAGGCGGTCGATACGGTCGGGCTCGGCGGCATCGCCCATCTGCCCTTCGGCTATCTCTCCGCCGGCCAGCAGCGCCGCATGGCCATGGCCAAGCTTTTGGTCGCCTGGCGCCCGGTCTGGATCCTCGATGAGCCGACGGCCGCGCTGGACGTGGCAGCCGAACGCATGTTTGCCGGGCTGGTGACGGCCCATCTGTCCCGCGGCGGCATCGCGATCGCCGCAACGCACCAGCCGCTGGGGCTGGAAGGTTTGAGGGAGTTGCGAATGACCGGGTTTACGGGCGCGGCGGAGACTGTGTGGTGATGGGCGAGCTTGTGGCCACCCCCCTCTGCCCTGCCGGGCATCTCCCCCACAGGGGGGGAGATTGGCTGGTGGCGCTGACGCCGCCTCATCTCCATCGTTTGCGTTTGGCGAGACTTGGCAGCGATTCGATCTCCCCCCTTGTGGGCGAGATGCCCGGCAGGGCAGGGGGGAGTAGCACCCACCCGCCTTGCCCGGAGACCACGGCATGATTGCCCTCCTCGCCCGCGACCTGAAACTCTCCATGCGTGCCGGTGGCGGTGCCTTGATCGGCGTGCTGTTCTTCATGACGGTCGTTGCCGTCATTCCCTTCGGCGTGGGGCCGGACCTCAATCTTCTCGCCCGCATCGGCCCCGCCATTCTGTGGATCGGTGCGCTGCTCGCCTCGCTGCTCGGGCTCGACCGGCTGTTCCAGGCGGAACGCGAGGATGGTTCGCTCGACCTTCTGCTCATGCAGGAGACGCCGCTGGTTCTCACCGTCTTCGTCAAATGCCTGGCGCACTGGCTCGCGACCGGCCTGCCGCTGGTCATCGCCTCGCCATTGCTTGGCCTCTTCATGAATATGGACGAGGTGGCGATCGGCGCGACGACGCTGACGCTTCTGGTCGGCACGCCGGCCATAACCTTCATCGGCGCGGCCGGGGCCGGCATCGCCGTTGCGTTGCCGCGCGGCGGGCTGCTCGTCTCCATCCTGGTGCTGCCGCTTGCCATTCCCGTGCTGATCTTCGGCGTCTCCGCCGTCTATGCGGCGATCCAGGATCCCGCACCCTTCCTGCCGCCCTTCCTCATCCTCGTGGCGCTCAACCTGTTCTTCGCGGTAATCGGCCCCGTGGCCGCCGCCGCCGCGCTTCGCCTGTCCAGCGATTGACGCGCCGAATTGACAGGAATGTGATTGCGGCAGATCAATTGAAGAGACGGGGCTGACGCGTTAAAGAACCATCATGAGCGAACCGAGCCTTGCCATCCGAAAATTCAGCGACCTTGCCAACCCGACCCGGTTTCTGGCGCTGGTCGCCATCGTCTGGCCGTGGCTTGCCGGGCTGACGGTCTGTCTGTTCGCCGTCGGGCTCTACCTGTCCTTCGCCTCGGTGGATGATTATCAGCAGGGCCAGACGGTGCGCATCATGTATGTGCATGTACCGGCCGCCTGGCTGTCGATGATGTGCTACACGGTCATGGCGCTGTCGGCGCTCGGCACGCTCGTCTGGCGTCATCCGCTGGCCGATGTCTCGGCCAAGGCCGCAGCACCGCTCGGTGCCGGCTTCACCCTCGTCGCGCTCATCACGGGCTCGCTGTGGGGCAAGCCGATGTGGGGCACCTGGTGGGTGTGGGATGCACGGCTGACCTCGGTCTTCGTGCTGTTCCTGATGTATCTCGGGCTCATCGCGCTCAACCGCGCCATGGACGACCCGACGCGCGCCGCCAAGGCTAGCGCCATCCTCATTCTGGTCGGCTTCGTCAACATCCCGATCATCAAGTTCTCGGTCGAGTGGTGGAACACGCTGCACCAGCCGGCGAGCGTGATCCGCATGGACGGTCCGACAATCGATCCGGCCTTTCTGTGGCCGCTGCTGATCATGGCCTTCGCCTTCACCATGCTGTTCTTCACGCTGCATGTCCTTGCCATGCGCAACGAGATCCTGCGTCGCCGCATCGCCGTGCTGCGCCGCCACGCCGCCCGTTCGGCCGGAGAGGCCGCATGAGCCACGCTTTTTACGTCACGGCATCCTATGGCGCCGCCTTCGGCGTCGTCTTCGGCCTCGCGCTGTGGGTCTGGCTCGACCATCGCGGCCGCCATCGCGAGCTTGCGCGTCTGGAAGCCGCCGGAATCCGCCGTCGCTCCGCGCGCCAGGAGAACGCCGAATGAGCGAACCCGAGGGTAATGCCGAAGCCGGCGGCAAGCGCACGCGCGTCATTCTGGCCGCCCTGCCGCTCGCGATCTTCGTCGGGCTGGCGCTGATCTTCTGGACGCAGCTTACCTCCGGCCGCAGCACGTCCGAAATCCCTTCGGCGCTCATCGGCACCAAGGCGCCTTATCGTGATCTGGAGCCGCTGGCGGGTGCGATCAGGAACGGCGCGCCGGTGCCGGCGCTCACGACCGAAACCGGCAAGGGCAAGCTGACGCTGGTGAATTTCTGGGCTTCCTGGTGCGTGCCCTGCCGACAGGAACACCCGATCATCCTTTCCTTGTCGCAGGACCCGCGGCTCAATGTCGTCGGCGTCAACTACAAGGATCGCGCCGAGGGTGCGCTCGGCTTCCTGGGTGAACTCGGCAATCCCTTCTCGGCCATCGGCCTCGATCCCGTCGGCAAGATGGCGATCGATTGGGGCGTCTACGGCATTCCGGAAAGCTACCTTGTCGGCCCTGATGGCACGATCCTCTACAAGCGGGTTGGTCCGTTCGACGACAAGAGCCTGAAGGAAGGGCTGTTCCCGGCCATCGAAAAGGCATTGGGTACGCCGGCGCAGACCGGCTGACGGCCCATCCTCATCCTCAAATGTCAGGCAGTGACTGAGGCGAAGGCCTCAGTCGTCTTCGCCATGGCCGACGATCATCATGGCCTCGAAGGCCATGCGTTCGACCTTGCGCATGCGCTCGGATTCCGATTTCAGCTGGCCGCAGGCGGCGAGAATGTCGCGGCCGCGCGGCGTGCGGATCGGCGAGGCATAGCCTGCCTGGTTGATGAAATCGGCAAAGCGCTCGATCTGCTCCCAGTCCGAACACTGGTAGTTCGTGCCCGGCCAGGGATTGAAGGGAATGAGGTTGATCTTCGCCGGAATGCCCTTCAGCAGCTGGATGAGCAGCTTGGCGTCTTCCAGACTGTCGTTCACGTCCTTCAGCATCACATATTCGAAGGTAATGCGGCGGGCGTTCGACAGGCTCGGATAGGCGCGGCAGGCGTCCAGCAGTTCCTTCAGCGGATACTTCTTGTTGATCGGCACCAGCATGTCGCGCAGTTCGTCGCGCACCGCATGCAGCGAGATCGCCAGCATGACGCCGATCTCGGAGCCGGTGCGGTAGATTTCCGGCACGATGCCCGACGTCGACAGCGTGACGCGGCGCTTGGAAAGCGACAGGCCGTCGCCATCGGTCGCGATCAGCAGGGCCGTCTTGACGCTCTCGAAATTATAGAGCGGCTCGCCCATGCCCATCATGACGATGTTGGAGACTTTGCGGCCTTCGGCCGGCGCAATCATGCCGGCCGGTGTGTCGCGGTCCGGGAAGTCGCCCAGCCGGTCGCGGGCCAGCAGGAGCTGCGAGAGAATTTCCTCCGCCGTCAGGTTGCGCACCAGCTTCTGCGTGCCTGTGTGACAGAAGGAGCAGGTGAGCGTGCAGCCGACCTGGCTGGAAATGCACAGCGTCCCGCGGCCTTCCTCGGGAATGTAGACGGTCTCGATTTCGACGGGGCGGCCGGCGCCGCGCGCGGGAAAGCGCAGCAGCCATTTGCGGGTGCCGTCGCTGGAAATCTGCTCGTCGACGATCTCCGGGCGCGCAATGGTGAAATGCGTCTTGAGCATTTCGCGCATGTCCTTGGAGACATTGGTCATGTCGTCGAAATCGGAGACGCCGCGCACATAGAGCCAGTGCCAGAGCTGGCTGACGCGCATCTTCACCTGGCGCTCGTTGACGCCCTTGTCGACCAGCGCGCGGCCCATGTCTTCGCGAGAAAGACCGATCAGGCTCGGCTTTTCGGCGGCCGGGATATTGCGGACGACGGGTGCCTTCACCGGCTCGGCCGTATTGAGAAAATCCATGCTTGCCATCGGGTCATTCCCCAGGAACAGGCTGCCCCGGCGCAGGCTGTTGCGCCACAAGCGGTCCATGCTCGACAGAAGTTACGACGGGCCAAACAGCGTATGCGAGTGCGGCTTGCGGCCCAGTTGCCGGGCCCTTTAGCACTGTTCCGGCTGAAAGTCACCAGTCTTGCCCCTGCACACCTCCCGGAAGCAGGTCCGCAGCCAGCGATGTGCCGGATCGGCATCCATACGCGGATGCCAGAGCATGGAAATCGTGAAGCCGGGCAGGTCCACCGGTAGCGCGAAGCTTACCAAGCCGTCGCGGAAGGCGGCCGTCGCACGGTCGGAAACCTGCGCGATGAGGTCGGAGCTGCGGGCAAGCGCCACGGCTTCGGAAAAGCTAGCGACCGTCACGGCGATGCGGCGCTTCAGCCCCATCCGCTCCAGCGCCTCGTCGACGGGCCCGCGCTCGCGGCGTCCGCGCGAGACAAGGATATGGTTGCCCCCGGCATAGCGCGCCGCATCCAAGGGGCCGTCGAGCAGCGGATGACCCTCGCGTACAATGCCGATGAACCGGTCGCGAAACAGTGCCTGCGCGCGCACCTCCGGCCCGGTCGTGTCGCCGATCACGCCGGTTTCGAGATCCACTGTGCCGTCGCGCAGCGGCGTGCTTTCCTTGTCGGGCTTCGCCACGAAGCGCAGCGAAACCTTTGGCGCTTCGTTGGCGATGCGGGCAACGAGTGCAGGGCCGAAGGTGTCGACGAAGCCCTCGCGGTTGCGCAGCGTGAAGGTGCGCTCGAGCGTTTTGAGATCGAGGCTGCGCGCCGGGCGCAGCAGGGCCTCGGCGTCCTCGACCACCTGGCCCACCATGCCGCGTAGTTCCAGCGCCCGCGGTGTCGGCACGAGGCCGCGCCCGGCCCGCACGAGCAGCGGATCGCCCGTGACATCGCGCAGGCGCGCCAGTGCCCGGCTCATGGCGGAGGGGCTGAGCCTCAGGCGTTGGGCGGCGCGCGCGACATTGCCTTCGGCAAGCAGCACGTCAAGCGTGACGAGAAGGTTGAGGTCGGGTCTGGCCATGAAGGCAATCTAGCACGCTTGCGGAAACATGATATTGCGCCAAACGCACGAATGAAGTGCAAATGCTGCGTCTTCCGCCCTATATTCTGCCGGCCTATCTCTCGGTGGAAACCAGAGGATAAGGCCATGAACCACATGCATGTCATCGCAACGGATAGACCGCACCCGCTGGGCGCGCTGGCGGGCCTGTCGCTCGCCATTCTGCTCTCGTCGCTCGGCACCAGTATCGCCAATGTCGCCCTGCCGACGCTCGGCCATGTGTTTTCGGCGAGCTTCCAGCAGGTCCAGTGGGTCGTGCTGGCCTATCTGCTGGCCAGTACGGTGCTGATCGCCGGCATCGGCCGTCTCGGCGATCTCCTCGGCCGGCGTCTCCTGCTGCTGTGCGGGCTTGCGCTGTTTGCCGCTGCCGCACCGTCTCTGACGGTGCTGATTGTCGCCCGCGCGTTCCAGGGCGCGGGGGCCGCCGCCATGATGGCGCTTGCCATGGCCTTTGTCAGCGAAACCGTGCCGAAGGAGCGTATCGGCAGTGTCATGGGTCTCTTCGGCACAACCTCCGCCGTCGGCACGGCGCTTGGTCCGTCGCTGGGCGGTCTGCTCATTGCCACCTTCGGCTGGCCGTCGATCTTCCTTATTGCCGTTCCCTTCGGCATCCTGGCCTTCGCCCTTGTGTGGCGCTTCCTGCCAGCCGGGCAGGGGGTGAAAGGTTCAGGTCGCTTCGATCTTGCCGGGGCCACGCTGCTTGCCGCAGCACTCGGCGCCTATGCGCTGGCCATGACGGTGGGCGCGGGCGGAATCGACGCCTGGAACACTGGCCTGCTGGCCGCGGCGGTGGTGGCAGCGACGCTCTTCGTTGTCAGGCAGCGCAGGGCGGCCTTTCCGCTCATTCGCCCTGCGGCGTTTCGCCGCCCGGGCTTTGCCGCCAGCCTCGTCGCCAGCATGCAAGTGGCGACGGTCATCATGGTGACGCTGGTCGTCGGGCCCTTCTACCTGTCGCGCACGCTCGGCCTCGGTCCTGCCCATGTCGGCTTCGTTCTGGCGACGGGTCCATTGGTTTCCGTGCTGACCGGGGTGTTGGCGGGGCGCATGGTCGATCGCTTCGGCGCCGTCAGGATGACGCTGGCTGGACTTGCCACCATGGCGGCCGGCGCCGGCGCACTGCCCGTGCTTTCCAGCCTGTTCGGCCTTCCCGGCTATATCGCCGCCATCGTCGTGCTGACGCCCGGCTACCAGCTTTTCCAGGCGGCAAACAATGCGGCCGTCATGTCCGGCGTACCGTCGGACGAGCGCGGCGTCACGTCAGCGCTCCTGAACCTGTCGCGCAATCTCGGCCTGATCACCGGGGCCTCCCTGATGGGTGCGATCTTCACGCTGGCGGTCGGAACCAGGGATGTGGCCAATGCCGGGGGCGCGGCCGTCGCGACCGGCCTTCATGTCACCTTCGCCGTGGCGGCCGCCCTTCTGCTTGGGGCCCTCGCGCTGATGGCCATCCGTTTCAGGACGAACAGGTCAGGCACTGCCTGAAACGACAAAGGCCGGCGTGATGCCGGCCTTTGCTTGGATTGGGGGTGCGTGCCTCAGCGGCAGGTTTCGATCTGCTTCAGCGCCGCCGAGATGCCCGAGAGCGAATAGGCATAGTTGGTGCCGGTGCCGCGGCGCGAGGTGGCCTGAACCTTCATGTCGCGGCCGCTGCGCATGGCGGCGACAAGAGCCGGCTCTTCGGCGGCGTTCTCCACCCAGGCCGAGTTGCCCTTGACGAACATCACGAAGTTGCGGCCGTCGATGTTGACGTTGACCTTCGAGCCTTCCTTCAGCGGATAGCCCATCATCGCCTGCGGCTCGTAGGAGATGTTCTGGCCCGGGCGCTGCGAGACGAGGAAGAAGATGTCGCCGTGGTCGACGCCGGCCGGGTTCTTCTCCTTGGGAACGGATAGGACGTAGCACACCTTGCCGCCATTGGCCTGGTAGGAATAGGCACCCCAGGCATTGAACTGCTGAATGCGCGTCGGCGACTGGGCCGAGGCAACGCCGGCGGTCGTGAGAACGAGGGCGAGTGCGGTTGCGAGCTTTCTTACAAACATGTTTTCCTGCCGGTTGTCTTGCCAGTGGTTGCGGCCGAAGGCGATGCCTGTCCTGCCGGTGTCGGCCATGCATGATGACGATTTGATTTATTTTGACTTAATTCAGGTTACCAAACCGTCAACATGCACGCATTTTACGAAGGCCATCCGCGCCGCACCGGGACGTGATTGCGTCGAACCGCGCCGCTGCCTTCTGGAAGAAAGGCGGGCGTCCCCAGTCCCCATTTGGTGAGATAGAACCCGTCGAACCCCTTAAAGGCACAAGGAATAGGGCAAGATTTTGACCCGGATCGTGTCAGCCCTGTGACCGGCGGCCTATCGCGTCGGTTGCAGGTCCGGCTCGTCCGCAAGCGCCTTGTCTGCGGCGACATAGTGGTCGTCGCGCACATGGCCGCGAACCGCGGCGAATGCCGCCGTCAGCACGGCAATGTCGTCGGTGAAACCCACCATCGCCAGGAAGTCCGGGATGATGTCCACGGGCATCACGAAATAGGCGAGAGCGCCGAGCAGCGTGCCCCGTACACGCAGCGGCGTGCGGGGGTCGAGCGCGCAATAGTAGGACGCGATCAGGTCGCGCGAGAACGGGATTTGCCGTACGGCACGCTTGAGAACCGGCCAGAACCGCTTCTGCACGCGCTCGCGCTGACGCTCCTGTTCGGTTTCGTCTCCCGGCAGAAGAATCTCGCCGATCTTCACATCATCCATGCACGGCCTCCTTCAGGTGGCGATGCCGGTATCGTCCGGCGTTCATCATATGGGAATGCAGTCACGTCGCTTCAACTCTTCGTGCGCAGGGCCGCTGCACCGTCCATCGCCGCTGCCAGCTTGAAGTCGAGCGCGGTCAGGCCGCCCGCATCATGGTTGGTCAGCCGCACGTCCACGCGGTTATAAACGTTGAACCATTCGGGGTGATGGTTGAATTTCTCCGCGGCGAGCGCGCCCTCGGTCATGAAGCCGAAGGCCTCGCGGAAGGACTTGAACCGAAAGGTCTTTTCGATGGCGATGCCGTCGTCTGAACGGGCCCAGCCCTCCACGCCACTGAGCGCCTCGGTGATGGCGGTTTCGTCGAGTTTTTCCTGTTTCATGGGCCCTCGCTTTCTCTCGCCATGGAGAACGGCGCCGGAAGGCGCCGTGTTCCGTTACATATGGTGTCGGCGTCAGACGAAGAACTGACCGCCATTGGCCGAGATGGTCGAGCCGGTGATGAAGCCGGCATCGTCGGAGGCGAGGAAGACCACCACGCGTGCGATCTCCTCGGGTTCTCCAAGACGCCCGACGGGGATAAGCGGGATGATCCGCTCGTTCAGCACCTTTTCCGGGATGGCGCGCACCATCTCCGTGCCGATATAGCCGGGGCAGATGGCGTTGACGGTAATGCCCTTTGCCGCCCCCTCCTGCGCCAGCGCCTTGGTGAAGCCGAGATCGCCGGCCTTGGCGGCCGAATAGTTCGCCTGGCCCATCTGGCCCTTCTGGCCATTGATCGAGGAGATGTTGATGACGCGGCCGAAATTGCGGTCGCGCATGCCCGACCAGATCGGATGGGTCATGTTGAAGAGGCCGGTCAGGTTGGTGCCGATCACCGAACCCCATTGCTCCGGAGTCATCTTGTGGAACATGGCATCGCGCGTGATGCCCGCATTGTTGACGAGAACGTCGACCGGGCCGAGGTCCGCCTCTACCCTGCCGATGCCCTCGACGCAGGCCTCGTAGCTCGAGACGTCCCACTTGTAGACCGCAATCCCGGTCTCGGCCTTGAAAACTTCGGCAGCCTCGTCATTGCCGGCATAGTTGGCGGCCACCCTGTATCCGGCTGCCTTCAGCGCCACCGAAATGGCCGCGCCGATGCCCCGCGATCCGCCCGTTACCAGTGCTACCCTGCTCATTTGGCTCACTCCCCTTGTGTTTTTTTCAGTGAGACCCGACGCCCCGCTGGCGGCGGGTCATTGCAAAGCAGCGTGCAAGCCGGCGCTTACAGGCGCTCGACGCACATCGCCACGCCCATGCCGCCGCCGATGCAGAGCGTGGCAAGGCCCTTGGATGCGCCGCGGCGCTTCATTTCGAAGAGCAGCGTGTTGAGGATGCGGGCGCCCGACGCGCCGATCGGATGACCGATGGCGATGGCGCCGCCATTGACGTTGACGATCGCGGGATCCCAGCCGAGGTCCTTGTTGACCGCGCAGGCCTGGGCGGCGAAGGCCTCGTTGGCCTCCACGAGATCGAGGTCGCCGGTCGACCAGCCGGCGCGCTCCAGCGCCTTGCGCGAGGCCGGGATGGGTCCGGTGCCCATGATCTTCGGGTCGACGCCGGCGGTCGCCCAGGAAACGATGCGGGCAAGCGGCTGGATGCCGCGACGCGAGGCTTCCGCCTCGCTCATCAGCAGTGCTGCGGCCGCGCCGTCATTGATGCCGGAGGCGTTGCCGGCCGTCACCGTGCCTTCCTTGTCGAAGGCGGGGCGCAGCTTCGTCATGGAATCGAGCGTGGCGCCATGGCGGATATATTCGTCGGCATCGACGGTTACGTCGCCCTTGCGGCCCTTGACGATGAAGGGAACGATCTCGTCCTTGAAACGGCCTTGCGTCTGGGCGGCCTCGGCCTTGTTCTGTGAGGCGACGGCAAAGGCGTCCTGCTCGTCGCGCGACAGCTGCCACTGCCGGGCGACGTTCTCGGCCGTGATGCCCATATGGTAGCCGTAGAAGGCGTCGGTCAGGCCGTCCTTGATCATCGTATCGATCATCTTGAAGTCGCCCATCTTCACGCCGCCGCGCAGATGCGCGCAGTGCGGCGCCATGGACATGGATTCCATGCCGCCGGCCACGATGATGTCGGCGTCGCCGGTGGCGATCTGCTGCATGCCGAGCGCGACGGCGCGCAGGCCCGAGCCGCAGAGCTGGTTCAGGCCCCAGGCGGTCGCCTCCTGCGGTATGCCGGCCTTCATGGCGGCCTGGCGGGCCGGGTTCTGGCCTTCGCCGGCCGGCAGGACCTGGCCGAGAATCACTTCGTTCACCTCGCCGGCCTCCACGCCCGCGCGCTCCAGCACCGCCGAGATCGCCGCGGCTCCGAGTTCGTGGGCGGGCGTGTTGGCGAAGGCGCCGTTGAAGGCACCGACCGCTGTACGGGCGGCACTGGCGATGACAATGGACGAGGTGCTCATGGTGTGTTCTTCCTCAGGTCTGCGACCGGGCTTGCGGCCTTGGAACCGGGCCCCAGCGCGCGAAGGACGCAGGCCCGGCGGTTCTCCCGATGTCAAAACTGGCAAAGCGGAGGGGGAGAGTCAAACCCGATATCCGGCCTCGCTAAAATTTCATCGGCACGACATGCTGCATGAAAATTCATGTTGCGCAGCATTCCTCGCCGCATCGCACAATTCGATTGTCAGGCGAGGTGTTTTTGCCGATACTCGAAACGACCAAAAAGAAAATGGGAAGACGGGGATGAGGAGACCCTAATGGCCAGAAACGACGGTCAGATCGTCATCAAGAAATATGCGAACCGCCGGCTCTACAACACGGGCACGAGCACCTATGTGACGCTCGACGATCTCGCGGTCATGGTGAAGAAGGGCGAGGACTTCACCGTGCAGGACGCCAAGTCGGGTGACGACATCACCCATTCGGTGCTGACGCAGATCATCTTCGAGCAGGAATCGAAGACGGGCAACACGCTTCTGCCGATTTCCTTCCTCCGCCAGCTGATCTCCTATTACGGCGACCAGATGCAGATGGTCGTGCCGAGCTATCTCGAGCATTCCATGCAGGCCTTCACCGACCAGCAGGTGCAAATGCGCGAGCAGATCAACAAGACCTTCGGCGATACGCCGCTCGGCAAGAATCTTCAGGTGCCGATAGCGCTCGTCGAGGAGACGGTGCGGCGCAACACGGAGATGTTCCAGCAGGCGATGAAGATGTTCTCGCCCTTCGCCAATGCCGCGCCGGCCAAGGAAACGCGCAAGGCCGAGGCCAAGGATATCGATGAGCTGAAGGAGCAGCTGCGCGCGCTCCAGACGAAGCTCGACAATCTCGGCTGAAGCAGAAGAGAAGGGCGCGGGTCTGACCCGCGCCGTCAAAGCCCGATGGAAAGATCGCGGCTTGCCGTGCGGATCGAAACCGCGAAACCGGCGACCACATCGATGAAGATGATGGTCATCAGGATGAAGAAGATCTGCGTCGCCGCGCCCTGCACCAGCAGGAACTCGACGAGTGCGACGACGAACAGCACCATCGACAGCATGTGATCGAGCAGCGCCCGCGAGCCGGGCCGCGTGGCTTTCAGGATTTCCACGAACAGCAGTGCCAGCGCGATGAGGATGATGAGGTCGCCGAAGGCCAGCGTCCAGGTCGCGCCTGAGAGCATGTTGACCGATATGACCTCGCTGTCGAGAACGGCGGTGCCGCCGGTGCCGAACAGGCCCGTCATGGCGAGGTTGTAGAGCGCGAAGGGCAGGATCAGCAGCGGTATGGCCAGCAGCATCGGCAAACTCCCGGTGGCCGCGCGTCATGGCGGCGTCCGGGCCCTCTTAGCCGAAGATCGGCCGCAAGGGAACGGCGACGTGCCGGAATGGGGCAGGCAGGCCGGAAAAAGCCGGCAAAAGAAAAGGGCCGGTCGCCCGGCCCCTGATCTCAGCTGACGCTGGAAACGCGGATTACGCGCTTTCCTTCGGCGTCAGAACCTGGCGACCGCGGTACATGCCGGTCTTCAGGTCGATGTGGTGCGGACGGCGCAGTTCGCCCGAATTCTTGTCTTCGACGTAGGTCGAACCCTTCAGAGCATCTGCCGAACGGCGCATACCGCGCTTGGACGGGCTCACTTTTCTTTTCGGTACAGCCATTTGACTAACTCCACTTATCAGGCAAACACATCCTCGCGCCACCGAATGGCTGACAAGAACATGTCGTTATCTCGGAAATTGGGCCGGCTTATACACAGCAAAACCCTGCTTGACCAGTCCCCGGCCGGTTTTTTTCGAATAAGTCCCCTATGCCTCGTCCTCCGGCACGATCCACGGTTCGGCCAGCGCGGCCGTCTGCCACGTCTGCCATGCCGGATGCGCCTTCACGCGCGCGATATAGGCGAGCACGGCATCGTCCTGCGTGAGGCGGTAGGTTTCCAGCCGGTTGACCACGGGGGCATACATCGCATCCGCCGCCGAGAAGGCGCCGAACAGGAACGGCCCGCCCGAGCGCGCCAGCGTTTCCTTCCAGATCGTCTCGATGCGCGCCACGTCGTCCATCACGCCTTCGGGAAGCGCAATGGCGCGCGGTTGGCGGCGAATGTTCATCGGGCAGGCATTGCGCAGCGCGCGGAAGCCGGACAGCATTTCCATTGAAATCGCGCGGGCCTGGGCGCGGGCGCCCGCATCCCTGGGCCAGATGCCGGCATCGGGAAACAGCTCGGCGACATATTCGATGATGGCGAGCGATTCCCACACGCGCACATCGCCGTGATGCAGCACCGGCACGCGCCCCGTCGGCGAAATCGGCTTGAACTTCGGGTTGCCCGCCGGGAAATCGAAGGGGATCACATGGTCGGTGAAGGGCACGCCGGCCGCTTGCATGGCGATCCACGGCCGTAGCGACCAGGACGAGTAGTTCTTGTTGCCGATATAGAGGATGAGGTCGGACATGGCATGGGCTCCGTGAGAGGCCGCATGGTAACGCGCTCAGCGGTGCCGGTACCAATGAAAAGCCGTGACGTCAGTCATAAAGGCATTTGATGTAATCGCCGGAGCGGCCGGCCCGCCGGTCGATCAGCCGTGCGAGGCTTTGCAGGCCGGGACCGGGCTTGCCGGCATTGCGGGTATAGGGATTGGGCAGCGAGACCGCGAGCAGCGCTGCCTGGCGGCGCGAGAGCTTGGCAGCGGAAACGTTGAAATGGTACTGCGCCGCCGCCTCGATGCCGTAGATGCCCGGCCCCCATTCGGCGACGTTGAGATAGATTTCCATCAGGCGGCGCTTGCTCCAGACGAAATCGGCGACCACCGCGAGCGGCACCTCCATCGCCTTGCGCACGAAGGAGCGGCCGTTCCACAGGAAGAGGTTCTTGGCGGTCTGCATGGGAATGGTGCTTGCGCCGCGCGTCTGCTCGCCGGCCAGCGCCTCGTTGACGACCTCGCGCATGGCACCCCAGTCGACACCGGCGTGACGGCAATATTGCCCGTCTTCCGACATCATCACGGCGCGCACCACATTGGGCGAGATGTCCTCGAAATCCACCCATTGCCGGTCGTAGCCGCGCAGCAGCACGACGTCGCGCAGCATGAGGGTGGAAACCGGGCGGACGAATTCCACGGTGTAGAGCACGATCAGCACATAGGGCAGGGCAATGAAGGCCAGGAGCGCCAGACAGAGGCGACGCCAGTTTCTGCGGAGGCGGGTCATCCAGCCATCCCTGGCATCGGGCTCAGCCTTTCTTTCGATCGTGTCTTCCCGCGTCTCAGGTACGATGTCCAAGTGTCGGCGCCCGTCCTTCCAGTGTTGCGACTTCATACCGTTCCGGCGCGCCAAAAACCAGCACTGCGCCGCGATTCTTTGTCGCCATCCCGTCCTTCCCGTTGCTTCGGCCGGGGGGCCATGCCAAAGAGCGGCCATGAGCGAGCGTCATCAGCAATTTCTGTCCCTCTTGAAGAACAATGGCGAGGCGGTGGAGGCCGTGCTGGCCACGCTGTTGTCTGTGGATGTGCGGCCGGGCGAGATCGCGCGCCCGGCGCGGCTTCTCGCCGCCATGCGCCATGGCGTGCTGAACGGCGGCAAGCGCCTGCGCCCGTTTCTCGTCATCGAGGCGGCCGCGCTGTTTGACGGCGTGGAGCGCGAGACGGCCGTGCGCGTCGGCGCCGCGCTGGAATGCATCCACTGCTACTCGCTGGTGCATGACGACCTGCCGGCCATGGACGACGACGACCTGCGCCGCGGCCAGCCCACCGTGCACATCGCCTTCGACGAAGCCGCCGCGATCCTTGCCGGCGACAGCCTGCTGACGCTCGCCTTCGATATCGTGGCGTCGCCCGAGACGCGGCTGCCCGACGCCACGAAAACTGCGCTTGTACTGGCACTTTCGCGCGCGGCCGGTATCGGCGGCATGGCCGGCGGCCAGGCGCTCGATCTCGATGCGGAAAAGGCGGCGCCCGACGAGGCCGGCATCGTCACATTGCAGGCGATGAAAACAGGCGCGCTCCTGCGCTTTGCCTGCGAAGCGGGCGCGATCATCGCGGGGGCGTCGCCGGCCGATCGCGAGGCGCTGCGCCGCTACGGCGAAACCGTCGGTCTGGCGTTCCAGATCGCCGACGACCTGCTCGATCTTACAGCCGATGCCGCCACCATGGGCAAGGCGACCGGGAAGGATGCGGAGCGCGGCAAGGCGACGCTGGTGGCGCGCCGCGGCCAGGCCTGGGCGGAAGATCGCCTCCAGGCGCTTGTGAAGGAGGCCGAGGCGCTTCTTGCGCCGTTCAGCCATCGGGCCGGGATCCTCGTCGAAACCGCCCACTTCATCGCCAATCGCAGGAACTGACGCCATGAGCAAATTCTGGTCGCCGATCGTCGCCACGCTCAAGCCCTATGTCGCTGGCGAACAGCCGCGCATCCAAAACCTCATCAAGCTCAACACCAACGAAAATCCCTACGGGCCGTCGCCCAAGGCCATGGCCGCCATGCAGGCGGCCGTCGCCGACAGCCTGAAGCTCTATCCCGATCCGTCCGCGCTGGCGTTGCGCCAGTCGATCGCCCGCTTCCATGGCGTGGCGGTGGACGAGGTCTTTGTCGGCAACGGCTCGGACGAGGTGCTGGCGCATGTCTTCGCCGCCCTGCTCAAGCACGAGAAGCCGCTCCTCTACCCCGACATCACCTACAGCTTCTACCCGACCTATTGCCGCCTGTTCGGGATCGAGGCGAAAGAGATCGCGCTGAAGGACGATTTCACCGTCGACCTCAAGGATTACGAGCGCCCCTGCGGCGCCATCATCATCGCCAATCCGAACGCGCCCACGGGCATCGGCCTGCCGCTTTCGGCCATCGAGGCGCTGGTTGTGGCCCATCCCGACCAGCCGGTCGTGATCGACGAGGCCTATATCGATTTCGGCGGCGAGAGCGCGATCCCGCTGACGAAGAAATACGACAATCTGCTGGTGGTGCACACGCTTTCCAAGTCGCGCTCGCTTGCCGGCCTGCGCGTCGGCTATGCCATCGGCCAGCGCCCGCTGATCGATGCGCTCGAGCGCGTCAAGGACAGCTTCAACTCCTATCCGCTCGACCGTATCGCCCAGGCCGGCGCGACCGCCTCCATCGACGACCGCGCATGGTTCGACGAGACGCGCGGCAAGGTCATCGAGAGCCGCGAGCGCGTGACCGGCGCGCTGCGCCAGCGCGGCTTCGAGGTGCTGCCCTCGCAGGCCAATTTCGTCTTCGCCCGCCATCCCGATCACAGCGGCGAGGCGCTCGCCAGCGGCCTGCGCGAGCGGGCGGTGCTCGTGCGCCACTTCGCCAAGCCCCGCATCTCGGATTTCCTGCGCATCACCATCGGCACGCCGGAAGAATGCGACCGCCTGATCGCGGCGCTCGAAGAGATCCTCTGAATTTTCGCGAGCCCCCCTCATCCGCCTGCCGGCAGTCGGATGAGGGGATGCGTCAACCGCGGCCCGACAGGGACATGTGGTGCAATTCTCCACCTGTGAGACGGCGAAAGGATCGGATATCGTTTCCGGAGATTCATCCGGAAATCCCATGCCCGATCTTACGCCCTATCTGCCGCAGCTTGCCGTTGCCTGGACGGCCTATTTCATCGCGACGGCCTCGCCGGGACCGGCGATTCTCGCCATCATCGCGACCTCGGTCAGTCGCGGCCGGCAGGCGGGCGTGGCACTTGCGCTTGGCGTCCTCACCGGCTCGTATATCTGGGCGATCCTCACCGCGTCGGGCCTTTCCGCCCTCATCCGCACCTATGGCGAGGCGATCGTCGTGCTGAAGATCGTCGGCGGCTGCTATCTGCTATACCTTGCCTGGAACGCTTGGCGTTCCGCGTGCCGGAGCGATGAGAGCCACCGTGCGCGCATGATCGCCATGCCGGCGCTGTCGCTGCGGCGGCAGTATCTCAAGGGCCTCGGCATCCACCTGACCAATCCCAAGGCGATCTTTGCATGGATCATGCTGACATCGCTCGGCATGCCGCCGGGCGCGCCCGGCGGGGTCATGGCAACCTTCATCGCCGGCTGCATGATTATAGGCGTTTGCGTGTTCCTTGGCTTCGCGCTGGTCTTTTCGCTTGGCCCGGTGCATCGCGCCTATCTCAAGTCACGTCGCGCCATCGAAGGCGTCATGGCCGCCTTCTTCGCCTTTGCCGGCTTCAAGCTCCTGACGACGCGGCTCTGAGCCGCGCCGGAAAGCCTATTCCGCCGCAGCCTGGCCCTGGCCGTAGCGTTTCTCGATGTAATCGTTGACCAGCGTCTCGAATTCGCCGGCGATGTTGGTGCCGCGCAACGTCATGGCCTTCTTGCCGTCGACATAGACGGGCGCGATCGGCAGTTCGCCGGTGCCGGGAAGCGAGATGCCGATATCGGCATGCTTGCTTTCGCCCGGCCCGTTGACGATGCAGCCCATGACGGCGACCTTGAGGCCCTCGACGCCGGGATATTTCTCGCGCCACACCGGCATGTTCTTGCGGATGTCGTCCTGGATCTTCTGGGCGAGCTCCTGGAACACCGTGGAGGTGGTGCGGCCGCATCCCGGACAGGCGGCGACGACGGGAATGAACTGACGGAAGCCCATGACCTGCAGCAGTTCCTGCGCCACCTGCACCTCGCGGGTGCGGTCTCCGCCGGGCTCGGGTGTCAGCGAAATGCGGATCGTGTCGCCGATACCCTGCTGCATGAGAATGCCGAGCGAGGCGGAGGAGGCGACGACACCCTTGGTGCCCATACCGGCTTCGGTGAGGCCGAGATGCAGCGCATGGTCGGAGCGCGAGGAAAGCATGGCGTAGACGGCGATGAGATCCTGCACGGCGGACACCTTGGCCGAGAGGATGATGCGGCTGCGCGGCAGGCCGATTTCCTCGGCCATCTCAGCCGAAAGCAGCGCCGACTGGCAGATCGCCTCGCGCATCACCTGCTGGGCGGTGAGCGGCGAGCCCCTGTCCTGGTTCTCGTCCATCAGCCGGGTCAGGAGCTCCTGGTCGAGCGAGCCCCAGTTTACGCCGATGCGCACCGGCTTGTCATAGCGGATGGCGGTCTCAACGATGGCCGAGAACTGCTTGTCCTTCTTGTCCTTGAAGCCCACATTGCCCGGATTGATGCGGTATTTCGCCAGCGCTTCGGCGCAGGCCGGGTGATCGGCCAGCAGCTTGTGGCCGATATAGTGGAAGTCGCCGACCAGCGGCACGTCCAGACCGAGGCGTTCCAGGCGCTCGCGGATCTTCGGCACGGCGGCGGCACTCTCGTCGCGGTCGACGGTGATGCGCACGATTTCCGAACCGGCGCGGTGCAGGGCTGCGACCTGCGCCACGGTACCGTCGATATCGGCCGTGTCTGTATTGGTCATCGACTGGACGACGACAGGCGCACCGCCGCCCACCAGCACGCCGCCGACATCGACACCGACGGACTGACGCCGCGGCTTCGGTTCAAAGTCGAAGGAGAAGGACATCTTGGGGCCTCTTGCGCGAACGCGGCCGCGCGGGGCTTGCAGCGCGGCCTTTGCCCTCAGGTGGCGCAGGAAAAGGGGCTTGTCAACCGCAGGCGCGGGCAGGCGCGACGATTTGATCGCCCTTACCGCCCATGGCTGTCAGTGCCGCTCGCGCACATCCGCATGGACCGCGTGGTGCGAGAGCAGAAGAACGACGATGAAAAGCACCGGCAGCAGCGCGAAGATGATGGCAAAGCCCGTATGCTCGGCGATAAAGCCGATGACGGAAGGTGCGAAGAGCGAGCCGGAATAGCCCATGACGGTCGCAACCGACAGCGCCACGCCCTGCGCGTAGCCCGGCAGGTTGCCGGCGGCGGAAAAGGCGATGGGCACCATGTTGGAAATGCCCACGCCGCACAGCGCAAAGCCCAGCACCGCCACATAGCCGTGCGGCGCGGTGCCCGCGATGATCATGCCGGCCATTGCGATGACCGTGCAATAGCGCAACGTCTTCACCGCGCCGAAGCGGTCGCGCACATGGTCGCCGGCAAAGCGCATCGCCGCCATGGTCAGAGAGAAGGTGCCGAAGGCGAAGCCGGAGAGTGCCAGCGGCGCGCCGAGCTCGTTGCGCATGTAGAGCGCGCTCCAGTCGAGGATCGCGCCTTCCGGCACCATGCAGAACAATGCCATCAGGCCGATCAGCCAGGGCAGCGGCGTGACGGGAAGGCCCACCTTCTTGCGCTCCTCGGTCCGGTGCGGCGCGTCGCGCAGCACGAAAGGCCAGATGAAGGCGAGCGCGACGGCGGCGAAAACGGTGAGCAGGGCCGCGTGGCCTATGACGCCGATGGTCTCGATGAGATAGCCGCCGGTCGTGGCGCCGATGAAAGCGCCGAGGCTCCAGAAGGCGTGGCAGGAAGACATGATCGCGCGGCGCATGGATTTCTCCACCTCCACGGCATTGCCGTTCATGGCCACGTCCATCGTGCCGAGCAGGCCCCCGAACAGCGAGATCGCGGCGACGCCGAGCGCGATGTTCGGCGCCAGCGACAGCAGGAGAAGCGTCGGCAGAAACAACAGCGCCGCGCCCTTCACCGTGCGCGCCGAGCCGAAATGGGCGATCAGCACGCCGGCAATCGGCATGAGGATCAGCGAGCCGATGCCGAAGCACATGATCATCAGGCCGAGCTGCATTTCGGAAATGTCGAGCCGGCCGGCGAATTCGGGGATCTTCGGCGCCCAGGCACCCGCATAGAGCCCGTTCAGCAGGAAGAGGCCGGAAATGGCGCGCCGGGTTGGCGGGAAATAGCTGCCGAAGAAGGATCTGGCGGCAAGGGCTTGGTCGGGCGTCGTCATGGAAGGTCCATCATTGTGGAAAGTGCGTGCCTAGACGGCGCGCAGGATATCGATGCCGGCAGCGGCCAGCGCCGCCGCCTGCGTTGCGTCCGCATCCGCTTCGATGATCGCGCGCGAAACGCGCGACAGCGGCAGCACCGAATAGGGCGCGGCAATGGAAAGCTTGTCGTTGGTCACCGAGATCAGCACGCTCCTGCTGCGCTGGGCGACGAAGCGCTTGAATTCAGCGTCCTCGAAGGAATAGCAGGTCACGCCGGCGTCCTGGTCGATGCCGCATACGCCGAGCACGAGGATATCCAGCCTCAGCGCCTCTGCATCACGGATCGCGCTGGTGCCGATCACGCCGCCGACGCGCGCATCGACCATGCCGCCGAGCTGGATCGTGGCGATGTCGCGCTCCAGCAAAGCGGCGGCGATGGCCGGCGCATTGGTCGCGACCGTCAGGTCTGCACCCGTCGGCAAGGCGCGCGCGAGCGCGTGATTGGTGCTGCCCGCATCAAGGAAGACGGTCGCGCCCGCGGGCAGCAGCCCCGCCGCCGTGCGCGCCAGCGCGGCCTTGCTCTCACCGGCAATGCCGATCCGCTCGTTCATCGATGTCGTCGACGGGGAGAGGCGTAGCGCCCCGCCATAGACGCGGCGGCACAGCCCGGCGGATGCCATCTCGCGCAAGTCCCGCCGGATCGTGTCTTCGGACACGCCAAGTTCCTGAGCCAGATCCGCCGCGATCACCCGCCCCGACAGATCGAGCCGTGTCCGGATCAGCGCCTGTCGCTCGCCCAGCAATAGGTCTTGTATCGACATCATCTTTACCAATCATGCATAATCGCGTGAGAATATGCATGATTCGGCAAAGCCGTCAATGGTTGCAGCGATCTGGTTCCGGTCCGGTTGCCATGCGGACAAACAAAAACCCCGCCGTTTCCAGCGGGGTTTCCATGACCAGCCCTTCGGCTGCCGTGCTTAATCGCGGTTACCGAGGAAGCGCAGCAGGAAGAGGAAGAGGTTGATGAAGTCGAGGTAGAGCGTCAGCGCACCCATGATGGCCTTGCGGCCGGCCACGGCGACGTCGTCGGCTTCGAAGTACATTTCCTTGATCTTCTGCGTGTCCCAGGCGGTCAGGCCGGCGAAGACAAGAACGCCGATCGCGGAGATGGCGAAGTCGAGAGCCGAAGACTGCAGGAACAGGTTGACGAGCGAGGCGATGATCAGGCCGAACAGGCCCATGATCAGGAACGAGCCCATCGCGGAGAGATCACGCTTCGTCGTGTAGCCGAACAGCGACAGGGCGCCGAAGGCGGCGGCCGAGACGAAGAAGGTCTGCGCGATGCTGGCGCCCGTGTAGACCAGGAAGATCGACGAGAGCGACAGGCCCATCAGGCCCGCATAGATCCAGAACGTCGTCTGCGCGGCAGCGACGCTCATCGAGTTAATGCGGAAGCTCAGGAAGAAGACGAGGGCGAGCGGGGCGAGCATCACGACCCACTTCAGCGGGCTCACATAGATGGCGTAGCCGAAGCTCGTGAGCTGGCCGCCGGCAAAGGCAGCCTGCGAAGCGAAGTAGGCGACGACACCCGTGATGGCGAGACCCAGTGCCATCAGGTTGTAGACCCGAAGCATGTAGGCGCGCAGGCCCTCGTCGATGACGGCGCCGGCCTGAGCGCCGGAATTCACCGTTCGAGTCTGGTAGTTACGGAGATCAGCCATGTTTTCCTCTATGTTCAAGCCCCATGGTCTATACGGTGTCGGGCGCCTGGTTATTCGCTTCGACGGTTCGAAGCGCTTCTTGCGGGTCCGGGCAGCCGCTGCGGGGCTCCAGCTTGCCTGATGTAAATATGCGCATCAATTGCGTTGTGCACAAGACCTGCGACATCAGGGAGAGCCGCAGGGATGCCGATTTAGAGCTCCCGCAACACCGGTGCTGCCTTCTGTCCCAGAATGCGCCACGTTCCCGCAAGGCCGATGCCGACCGTCATGATCAGAGCCGTCACCACCGTCATGACGGCCACGTCGGGCAGGAAGCTCGACGGTAGCTTCATGATGCGGGCCACCACGAACCAGGCCGATACCCCGCCCGCAAAGAGTGCAAACAGCGCCGTCGCCAGTCCCAGCATCAGATATTCGTAGCTGAAGGCACGGATCAGCGTGGCGCGGGTGGCGCCCAGCGTCTTCAGCACGACGGCATCGTGCACGCGTGCCCGGTTGCCGGCGGCCAGTGCGCCGGCCAGCACAAGGATGGAGGCGATCAGCGCCACGGCGGCGGCGGCACGGATGGCGGTCGCCAGCTGGCCCACCAGCTCGTTCACCACGTCGAGCGCATCCTTGACGCGCACGCTGGTCACGGTCGGATAGGCGTTAGTGATCGCCTTCAAGGTGGCGGCTTCCTGCGCGGCGGTCGCGCCCGGATCGATCACGGTGGCGAGCCAGGCATGCGGCGCGCCGGCGAAGGTGTTGGGCGAGAAGACCATCACGAAGTTGATCGACAGCGATTCCCACTCGACATTGCGGAAGTTGGCGATGCGCGCGGTGATGTTGCGGCCGAGCACATTGACCGTCACCGTGTCGCCGAGTTTCAGGCCGAGTTCGCGGCCCTCGTCGGTCGAGAAGGAGACGAGCGGTTCGCCCGTATAGTCCTCGGGCCACCATTCGCCCGCGCTCAGCGTCGAATTCTCCGGCACGTTCTTCGCATAGGTGATGCCGCGGTCGCCGCGCAGCACCCACTGGCCCTCCGGCGGCACGTCGACCTTGGCGACATCCACGCCGTTCAGCTCCATCACGCGACCGCGCAGCATCGGCACTTCGATGATCTTGCCTTCGGGCATGTTGGAGGAAAGCACGCTGCGGAAGCCGTCGAGCTCGCCGCCCTGGATGTCGACGAAGAAGAAATTCGGCGCGCGGTCCGGCAGGCTGCCGGTCAGTTCACGGCGCAGGTTGCCGTCGATCAGCGTCAGCGTCACCAGCAGCGCCAGCCCAAGGCCGAGCGACAGCACGACGGACGATGTAAGGGCGCCCGGCCGGTGGATGTTGCCGATGGCAAGCCGAAGCGACGGCGAATTCACGCGCGGGCTGCGCCTGGCGATCGCCGTGATCAGCATGGCGACGGCGCGCAGCACCACGAAGGCGAAGGCGATGGCGCCGAGGAACACCGAAGCGATGTAGCGGTCATAGGCGGTGAAGATCGCCAGCCCCGCCAGCGCCGCGAGGAATGCGGCCGCGCCCAGCACATAGGGCCAGCTCGGCAGGCGTGACGATTGAAAGCCCTGCTCGCGGAACAGCGCGGTTGCCGGCACCTCGCGGGCATGGCCGAGCGGCATGATGGCGAAGGCGAGCGCCGTCAGAAGGCCGAAGACGGCGGCCAGCAGCAGGGCGGACGGATAGAGCTGCGCCTCCGCCGGCACCGGCAGTACGCCTTCGAGGAACTGCATGGCAATGAGCGGCATCAGCGCGCCCGCGACGAGGCCGATGAGAATGCCGACGGCGGCAATCAGCGCGATCTGCGTGAGATAGACGAGCGCCACCAGCGAGGCCGGCGCGCCCAGGCACTTGAAGGTGGCGATGACCGAGCGCTTGGAATCGAGATAGGCCCGCACCGCATTCGCCACGCCCACGCCGCCGACGATCAGCGCCGTGAGGCCGACCAGCGTCAGGAACTGCGAGAAGCGGGTGATATTGGCGGTGAGCGAGGGGGCCGCGCTGTCGGCGGTGCGGATCGACCATCCTGCGGTCGGGAACGCCTTTGCCGAATCGTCCCGGATCGTTGCGATGGAGGCGTCGGGATTGGTCAGGCGGATGCGGTAGGCGTTTTCGACAAGGCTGCCGGTCTGGATCAGCCCGCTGGCCTGCAAGGCCTCTTGCGAAAGCATCAGGCGCGGGGCCAGCCCGAAGCCTTCGGAAACGGCATCGGGCTCGCGCGCCATGGTGGCCGTCACCTTGATCTTGGCATTGCCGAGCAGGATCTCGTCGCCCACGGCGATGTTGAGCCGGTCGAGCAGTAGCGGCGCGACGATGGCGCCCCAGGCGTCGCCCTTGCGTCCGAGCAGCTCCGAGGAAGGCTGCTGCGGCACGGTTTCCAGCGTGCCGTAGAGCGGATAGGCGCCGTCGACGCCGCGCGCCTCCACCAGCGTCTGGTCGGACCCGTCGGGCATGCGCGCCATGGAGCGCAGTCCGGTCGACAACGAGACGTCGCCGAGGCCCTGGAAATAGGCCATTTCCTCCGGCGTCGCCATGCGGTTGCGCAGCTCGAAGCGCACGTCGCCGGCCAGCAGCGTCTGGCCCTGCGAGGCGATCGCCTGCGTGATGGCGCTGGAGACGGAATTGACGCCGGCAATCGCCGCCGTGCCGAGCGCGATACAGGCGAGGAAGATGTAGAAGCCCTTCAGGCCGCCGCGCATCTCGCGCAGCGCCAGGCGAAGGGCAAGCGGAAACTGTTTGAGGACCGTGCCGATCCTCATGCCGGCACCGCCTCGGAAATGGTTGCCGCGGGTGCGGCACCTGAGACGATTTCGCCCGAGCGCATGGCGACTTGCCGGCTGCATCGAGCGGCAAGGGCGGGATCGTGCGTCACCAGCACCAGCGTCATGGCGCGCTCGGCCTGCTTCGCAAACAAGAGGTCGGCGATCTGCCGGCCGGTCTCGGTGTCGAGGTTGCCGGTCGGTTCGTCGGCAATCAGCAGCTTCGGCGAGGGCGCGAGCGCCCGGGCGATCGCCACGCGCTGCTGTTCACCGCCCGAAAGCTGGCCGGGATAGTGCGACAGGCGCTCGCCCAGCCCGACGGCCGTCAGTTCGCGCCGGGCGATGTCGAAGGCACCGGGCGTATTGGCCAGTTCCAGCGGCACCGCGACATTTTCGAGCGCCGTCATGTTGGGAATGAGATGGAAGGACTGGAAGACGATGCCGATGTTACGGCCGCGGAAATCGGCCACCTGGTCTTCGTTCATGCCGTGCAGCCCGGCGCCGTCGATGTGGATTTCGCCGCTGTCGAGCCGCTCCAGGCCGGCCAGAACCATCAGCAGCGTCGACTTGCCGGAACCCGAGGGGCCGACGATGCCGACCGATTCGCCCGCATCGATCGAAAGGTCGATTCCCTTGAGCACATGAACCGAGGCGGCCGCCTGGCCCAGGGTGAGATCGGCTTTTTTGAGATCGATGATGCTTTTGGCCAAGGAATTCTGCCCTATATGATTGTGAAGAACCGCAATGCCAGCAATCTAGGAACCTCGCCATGGCGTTTAAAGCGAAGCTCGGTTTTTTAACCGCCCTTGCGATCACAGCTTTGTTATCCGTCGGTGCTGCGCGCGCCGAGCCCGTCAAGCTCGTCGGCTTCGGCGACAGTCTGATGGCCGGCTACCAGCTTCCGGCGGGCGATGCCTTCCCGGTCAAGCTGGAAGCCGCCCTGCGCGCCAAGGGGCATGAGGTGGAGATCGCCAATGCCGGCGTTTCCGGCGATACGACCTCGGGCGGCCTTGCCCGTCTCGACTGGTCGGTGCCGGATGGCACGCAGGGCGTGATCCTCGAACTCGGTGCCAACGATGCGCTGCGCGGCGTTGCGCCGGAAGAGACCGAAAAGAATCTCGACACGATGCTGACGCGGCTGAAGGAGCGCGGCATTTCCGTGCTGCTTGCCGGCATGCTCGCGCCGCCGAATATGGGCCCCGAATACGGCGAGCGCTTCAACGCCATCTACCAGAAGCTTGCCGACAAGCATGACGTGCCGCTCTATCCGTTCTTCCTCGAAGGCGTCGTCACCAAGGCCGATCTCCAGCTGGAGGACGGCATGCACCCCAATGCGCGCGGCGTGGATGCGATGGTGCAGGCGATGCTGCCGGCCGTTGAAGGTTTCCTGACTTCCATCAAGGCCGGGGAGTAATTTTCGCGGGTGCGAAATTAGGGTTGCGCGAAACGGCTTTGCGTGATTCGCTGACGTTACATTCCAGTAGGGAGAAGTCACCATGCCAAGACTTTTCGTCGCCCTCGAAGTGCCGCGCAATGCCGCGATGAGCCTCTCGCTTTTGAGAGGCGGCCTTCCCGGAGCCCGCTGGATCGATGTCGAGAACTTCCACATAACCCTTCGTTTCATCGGTGACATCGACGGTCGCACGGCCGACGAGGTGGTCGACCGGCTCGACCGCATCGAGCGGCCGGAATTCCAGCTTGCGCTGTCCGGCATCGGCTCCTTCGGGTCGAAGAAGCCGCATTCCGTCTTCGCCGGTGTCACGCCGGCGCCGGATATGTTTGCGCTCCAGGCGGAAATCGAGCGCATCTGCCAGCGGCTCGGCCTGCCGGCCGATCCGCGCAAGTTCACGCCGCATGTCACGCTGGCGCGCCTGCGCAATGCCCGCACCGAGGATGTCGCGCGCTACCTCACCGGCCGCGGCAACTTCCACACTGCCCCCTTCATGGTGAACCGCTTCGTCCTGATGTCCTCCAAGGAATCCGTCGGCGGCGGGCCATACCTCACGGAAGAGGTCTTCCCGCTCTACGACACGGGAAGCGCCTGGGACGGTACGGATCTGTACGATCATCCGGTGTGAGAGGCATTTTCGGTTTCAGGAAACCGTGCATCGTCGTGGGTCCGATTCAGCATCTTGTGGCGGGATTGTGAGTCCGATCAAGGACTTGCGGTGAACAAACCCGGAATGCGGGCGAGTCAGCGATTCGTCTCCGTTTCGTTCCGCGGCTGTTCCACGAGCCGGCAAAAGACCGGAAAATCCGCCGCATTTCGCCTTGCCCCTTGCCATCGGCGGCTGTGATGGGCATCTGTTGCCGGAAACTGAACCAGCCGGGGCATGTCTTGTCGCAAGCACCCATGATTGTGAGCGGCCGCGGGGTCACCGCGGTGCTCGGCCCGACCAATACGGGCAAGACCCACTACGCAATCGAACGCATGGTGGCACATGAGACGGGCATTATCGGCCTGCCTCTGCGCCTTCTGGCGCGCGAGGTCTATACGCGCCTCGTTGAGCGGGTCGGCCAGCACAATGTCGCGCTCATCACCGGCGAGGAGAAGATCACGCCGCATATGGCGCGCTTTTCGGTCTGCACGGTGGAAGCCATGCCGCGCGAGACGCGCGCCTCCTTCGTCGCCATCGACGAGGTGCAGCTTGCCGGAGATCTGGAGCGCGGGCACATCTTCACCGACCGGGTGCTGCATCTGCGCGGGCGCGACGAGACGCTGCTTTTGGGTGCGGGCACCATGAAGCCGATCCTCGAACAGATGCTGCCGGGCATCCATGTCATCGAGCGCCCGCGGCTTTCCCAGCTGTTCTATTCCGGCTCCAAGAAGATCACCCGCCTGCCGCAGCGCACGGCCATCGTCGCCTTCTCGGCCGACGAGGTCTATGCCATCGCCGAACTTATCCGCCGCCAGCGCGGCGGGGCGGCGGTGGTACTGGGCGCGCTTTCGCCGCGTACCCGCAATGCGCAGGTCGCGCTCTACCAGGAGGGCGATGTCGAATATCTCGTCGCGACGGACGCGATCGGCATGGGTCTCAACCTCGATGTCGACCACGTCGCCTTTGCGCAGGACCGCAAGTTCGACGGCTTCCAGTTCCGCAATCTCAATCCGGCCGAGCTTGCCCAGATCGCCGGCCGCGCCGGCCGCCACCTGCGTGACGGCACCTTTGGCGTCACGGGCCGCGTCGATCCCTTCGACGAGGAGCTGGTCGAGCGCATCGAGACGCACCAGTTCGATCCGGTGAAGGTGCTGCAATGGCGCACGACCCGCTTCGACTATTCCTCGCTGCAATCGCTTCGCCTGTCGCTCGAGGCCGTGCCGCCGATCGGCGGGCTGACACGCGCGCTTCCGGCGGTCGACCAACAGGCGCTGGAGCATCTGTCGCGCTACCCCGATATCCGCGAACTCGCGACCACGCCCCAGCGTGTCGAAAAGCTGTGGGAGGCTTGCGCGCTGCCCGACTATCGCCGCATCACGCCGGCCCAGCATGCCGACCTCATCTCGACGCTCTATGCGGATCTCGTCCGTCGTGGCACGGTCAATGAGGACTTCATGGCCGATCAGGTCCGCCGCGCGGATCGCACGGATGGCGAGATCGACACGCTTTCGGCGCGAATCGCGCAGATAAGGACGTGGACCTATGTGTCGAATCGGCCCGGTTGGCTTGCCGATCCGACACACTGGCAGGAAAAGACGCGGGAAATCGAAGACCGATTGTCCGATGCGTTACATGAACGGTTGACGAAACGCTTTGTTGATCGCAGGACATCTGTGCTCATGAAGCGCCTGAGAGAGAATGCGATGCTGGAAGCTGAAATCAGTGTGAATGGCGATGTCTTCGTGGAAGGACATCATGTCGGGCAGTTGGCCGGTTTCCGGTTCACGCTCGTCTCCGGAACGGAAGGTCCCGATGCGAAGGCCGTGCAGGCGGCTGCGCAGAAGGCGCTCGCCCTGGAGTTCGAAGCCCGGGCCGCGCGCCTGCATGCGGCCGGCAACGGCGATCTCGCGCTCGGCTCCGACGGCACCGTGCGCTGGCTCGGCGATCCCGTCGCGCGTCTTGCCGCGTCCGATCATATCATGCGTCCGCGCGTCATCCTGCTCTCCGACGAGCAGCTGACGGGCAATGCGCGCGATCATGTCGCCGCCCGCATCGAGCGTTTCGTGAACCATCACATCGCCACCGTCCTGAAGCCGCTCGACGACCTGTCGCGCGCCGAAGACCTGCAGGGTCTCGCCAAGGGTCTGGCTTTCCAGCTCGTCGAGAACCTCGGCGTGCTGTTCCGCCGTGATGTGGCCGATGACGTGAAGTCGCTCGATCAGGACGGCCGCGCCTCCATGCGCAAGCACGGCATCCGCTTCGGCGCCTACCACATCTTCATGCCCGCGCTCCTGAAGCCGGCACCGGCCGAACTCATCACGCTGCTCTGGGCGTTGAAGAACGACGGACTCGACAAGCCGGGCTATGGCGATCTCATTCCGGTTCTGGCCGCCGGCCGCACCTCGGTCGTCACCGATCCGAGCTACGAGCGCACCTTCTACAAGCTCGCCGGCTTCCGGTTCCTCGGCAAGCGCGCCGTGCGCATCGACATTCTCGAGCGCCTCGCCGATCTCATCCGCCCGCTTTTGCAGTGGAAGCCGGGCACGCCGCGTCCCGATGGCGCCTATGACGGCCGCCGCTTCACGGCGACGACCGCCATGCTCTCCATCCTCGGTGCCACGCCCGACGACATGGAAGAGATCCTCAAGGGTCTTGGTTACCGTGCCGACAGCGTGACGGCCGAAGAGGCCGCCGCCTTCCTCGCCGCGCAGGCTCCGGCCGATGCGGGCGCTGCCGCTCCGGCGGACACCGCCGGCGAACAGGATGCCGAGGCGGACGAAGCACAGGCCGACGCTGCCGAAGAGACGGCAGGCGAAGCTCCGGCTGCCGAAGCACCTGCGTCCGAAACACCTGTTGAAGAGGCGCCGGCCGCCGAGACGGCGGAAGCCCCAGTTGCATCGGAAGCCGCAGCCCCCGAGGCTGCCGGCGAAGGCACCGAGCCGGTCGAGGTCAAGCCCGTGCTGCTCTGGCGTCCGGGCTCGCGTCACGACAACCAGCGCCAGGGCGGCCACCGTCAGGGCGGTGAGCGTCCCGAACGCGGCGAGCGCCGTGGCGGTGACCGCAATCGCGGCCAGCAGGCCGGTGAGCGCGGCGAGCGTCGCGAAGGCGGCCGCGGCCGTCCCGACCAGAATCGCGGCAACCGCGACGGAAAGCCGCAGGGCGGCAACCGTCCCGATCGCAACGAGCAGCGCGGCGAGCGCAACGATCGCGGCGGAAAGCCGCAGCAGGCGAAGTTCGAGGCCCGTCCGCCCCGCAAGGAGAAGCCGATCGATCCGGATTCACCCTTCGCAAAGCTCGCAGCGCTCAAGGAGCAGCTGAAGAAGTAAGCCATGGCGCGCGACGAGGAACAGCCGGCAGGTCAGGCGCGACAGCGCATCGACAAATGGCTGTTCTTCGCGCGCCTGCGCAAGTCGCGCTCGCTGGCGGCGAAGTCCGTCGAGTCGGGCGATGTGCGCGTCAACGACCTCGCCATCCGCCAGCCCTCCTATGCCGTGCGTCCCGGCGATGTCATCGTGCTTTCGCTCGAGCGCCACGACATGGTGGTGAAGGTGCTCCAGACCGGCGAGCGCCGCGGCCCCTATGAGGAGGCCCGCCTTCTCTACAGCGACATGACGCCGCCCCCGCCGCCGCGCGAGGAGCGCAATCTCTTCGCGCAGGCCACGCGCGAGCGCGGCGCGGGCCGCCCCACCAAGCGAGAGCGCCGCGAGATCGACCGCCTGCACGATTATCCGGGCGAGGGCGACGACTGAACACAGTCAGGCCTGAGGCCGCGCTTTAGAATTCTATACCTCGCAAGACGCCAATCGCGCATGTATTACGCTTGCAAAGCGCCCGTAAAGCCTTTACCTCAGCCACCGGACAGCCTGCTTCTCGCATCTTCTGCTGTCTGCCAGCCGATTGCGTGACAGGCTTTGCGGCGATGGACGGTTCCGCCGTTCGCCTGCTAGTGATTTTTCTGGAGTTCATCATGACGTATGTCGTGACCGACAACTGCATCCGCTGCAAATATACGGACTGTGTCGAAGTCTGCCCTGTCGACTGCTTCTACGAAGGCGAGAATTTCCTGGTCATCCACCCGGACGAGTGCATCGATTGCGGCGTCTGCGAGCCGGAATGTCCCGCCGAGGCGATCAAGCCCGATACGGAGCCGGGCCTCGACAAGTGGTTGAAGATCAACACGGAATTCGCGTCGATCTGGCCCAACATCACCGTCAAGCGCGATGCGATGCCCGAGGCCAAGGAAATGGACGGCGTGGAAGGCAAGTACGAGCAGTACTTCTCGCCGAATCCGGGCCAGGGCGACTGACCGGTCGCACCGCGGCCGCCGAAGCTGGGGAAAAAAGCTTGTCCTCGCCAAAAGGCGATAGGGCAGGCTTGATGACCCATGCGAAGCAAATTATTGATTTCGGCACTTTTTTGTGGTAGGGTCCTGATACTGATCCACATCGCGGCATTTTGCGTGCCCGAACACCACCACGAAAGCAAACGATCCCTCACCGTCGCTCACCTCCCATAGGCAACCTCGGTTGCTCGCATGTGATCGCGTTGCAGTGGACCTCTTTGCGCATGGCGGACGGACCAGAGTGGTGACACCGCAGGGTGCCCCCCGTCTTTCCCGGGTCCCCGGACCCACCCCGGCCTCATCGGGGAGTGTAACAGGGAGTATTTGAACAGAATGACGACCCAGCAGAAGAAATCTTCCACGCGCCAGGGCTTCAAGACCGGCGAGTCGATCGTCTATCCCGCTCACGGTGTCGGCCAGATCGTGGCCATCGAGGAGCAGGAAGTCGCCGGCATGAAGCTCGAGCTTTTTGTCATCGATTTCGAAAAGGACAAGATGCGTCTCAAGGTGCCGGTTGCCAAGGCCGTATCCATCGGCATGCGCAAACTGTCGGAGACCGATTTCGTCGAACGCGCGCTGAAGGTTGTCCAGGGCAAGGCCCGCGTGAAGCGCACCATGTGGTCGCGCCGCGCGCAGGAATACGATGCCAAGATCAATTCCGGCGACCTGATCTCCATTGCCGAAGTGGTCCGTGACCTCTATCGCGCCGAGAACCAGCCGGAGCAGTCCTATTCCGAGCGCCAGCTTTACGAAGCCGCTCTCGACCGCATGGCCCGCGAAATCGCCGCCGTCAACAAGATGTCGGAAACCGAAGCCGTTCGCCTCGTGGAGACGAACCTCGCCAAGGGTCCGAAGCGCGGCAAGGCCATCGAGGAAGATGACAGCCAGGACGAGGCCGCCTGATCTAGGGCGCTCCGTCACGATTTAAAGCCCGGCTGGCGACAGCCGGGTTTTTTTATGGAACTTTTTTGCAGCATGCCCGTTTGACTGGCCGAGGATGACCGAAGGGCGTTGTGCCGCGGCATTGTCCCGGCCGTGCCGGGCAATCCATTGGCCTCTCCGGAATGTCTTCTCTATGGGCGAACGGGCGGCGCGTGCCTCCCCGGAGCCGTTTCGGTTCACGTGGAGAGACTGATGGCTACGACGACTGCAGAGCGCCGCATGATCAAGATTGCCATGTCCGCGCCCTACCTTGAGAGGGACGAGGAACAGGCTCTTGCCCAGGCCTGGAAGAACAATCAAGATCAGGAAGCCCGTAACCGCATCGCCATGGCCCATATGCGCCTTGTCGTTTCGATGGCGGGCAAGTTCCGCAATTTCGGCCTTCCGCTCAGCGATCTCGTGCAGGAAGGCTATATCGGTCTCCTGGAGGCCGCCGCCCGCTTCGAGCCGGAACGGCAGGTTCGCTTCTCCACCTATGCCAGCTGGTGGATCCGCGCCTCGGTTCAGGATTACGTGCTGCGCAACTGGTCCATCGTGCGCGGTGGCACCAGCTCGGCGCAGAAGGCGCTGTTCTTCAACCTGCGCCGCCTGCGCGCCCGGCTCGCCCGCGGCGATACCCGCCTGACCGCCGAGGCCATGCATCAGGAAATCGCCGCCGCCATCGGTGTCAGCACCGCCGACGTGCGCACCATGGATGCGCGCCTGTCCTCGTCGGATATCTCGCTGCAGGCGCCGATCTCGCCCAATGAGGGCGAAGGCGCCAGCCGCATCGATCTTCTCGCCAGCGAGGCCCCCCTGCCGGATGAGCAGGCCGAAGGCTCCATCGATGGCGAACGCCGTCACCACTGGCTCCATTCCGCGCTTGGCGAACTCAACGAACGCGAGATGAAGATCATCCGCGCCCGCCGCCTCGCTGAAAACGGCGCGACGCTTGAGGAACTCGGCGTCCTGCTCGGCATCTCGAAGGAACGCGTCCGCCAGATCGAGAACCGGGCGCTCGAAAAGCTGAAGGCCGTGCTCGTCAGCAAGACTACGGATTTCGCCTACGCCTGAGCTGTAGTCGCGCCGGGTCTTCACGGGCCCTCGGGCCCGACCCAAGGGCCCACACGCCCCCCAATGCAAATGACCCGGATGCAGGGACATCCGGGCCTTTCGGGAGGTCGTTGACGATATGGTTCAGTTGCAGACCTTGATCTTCCGGATCACGACATCGCCGTAATAGTCGTAGGACTTCACCTTCTTGATGAAGCACTGCGGTTCGTAGCCGTAGCTGTCGTCGCAGGCATACGAGGGCGCTGCGACGGAAACGGCGGCGACGAGGGCAATAGTGGCGGAAACGATGGTCTTGCGCATGGGGCTCTCCTGATGTCTGGCCTGACCTCGCTTGCGACGAGCTGTTCTCGTCCGGTGATGAGAAGATCGCACCGTGCGGCATTGTCCGCTGTTTCCTACGGAACAGGCCGATTTTCCGCCCACTCCCGCCCGTCAGGGCTTGTTGCCCCACCGGCCCCTTGCGCGCCGTCGCAGGCCGGATTATGCCTTGTTCTGCTCTAACGGGGTGCCCGCAGGTTTCGGTCTGCTGGCTGAGAGGCGGTACCGCCAACCCGAAGAACCTGATCCGGCTCGTACCGGCGGAGGGATTAGACGGCTCAATCCAGCGCCCTATTCCCGTTTGTGACAAACAAGGAGGCGCGGATGCGCACGCTATTTTCCACTCTGGCTGCGGCGCTTGCCGTGTGCATTGCCGCTCCTGCCATCGCGCAGGAAAAGACGCTCACCGTCTACACCTATGAGAGCTTCATCGCCGAATGGGGCCCGGGCCCCAAGGTCAAGGAAGAGTTCGAGAAGACCTGCGGCTGCAACG
The DNA here is from genome assembly GCF_022637395.1 of Shinella sp. H4-D48. GTDB lineage: Bacteria > Pseudomonadota > Alphaproteobacteria > Rhizobiales > Rhizobiaceae > Shinella > Shinella sedimenti. The sequence goes on from NZ_CP093337.1 coordinate 250,450, forward strand.
TCGAATGGGTCGGCGTTGCAGACGGTGTGGAACTCCTGACCCGCCTCAAGCTGGAGGGCGAGGGCACCAAGGCCGACATCGTGCTCGGTCTCGACACCAATCTCATCGCCGAGGCGAAGGCCACGGGCCTGTTCGAGACGCACGGTCTCTCGCCCAAGGACCTGACGGTGCCCGGCGGCTTCTCCGACGATACGTTCCTGCCCTATGACTACGGCCATTTCGCCGTCGTCTATGACAGCGAGACCCTGAAGAACCCGCCGACCAGCCTCAAGGAACTGGTCGAGGGCGATCCCGCGGAGAAGATCGTCATCGAGGATCCGCGCACCTCCACGCCGGGCCTCGGCCTGCTGCTCTGGGTGAAGTCGGTCTATGGCGACAAGGCGCCCGAGGCCTGGGAAAAGCTCAAGCGCCGTGTGCTCACGGTCACGCCCGGCTGGTCGGAAGCCTATGGCCTGTTCACCAAGGGCGAGGCGCCGATGGTGCTGTCCTACACGACCTCGCCCGCCTATCACGTCATCGCGGAGAAGAGCGAGCGCTACAAGGCGGCCGCCTTCTCTGAGGGCCATTACATCCAGATCGAGGTTGCCGGTCTCACCCGCACCGCTGGTGACAAGGATCTCGCCCGCCAGTTCCTCACCTACATGACCGGCCCGGATTTCCAGTCGATCATCCCGGAAACCAACTGGATGATGCCGGCCGCCAAAACCCGCGATCCGCTGCCCGCCGCCTTCGATGCGCTGGTCAAGCCGGAAAAGACCTTCCTGATGTCACCGGAAGAGGTTGCGGCCAACCGCAAGGCCTGGATCGACGAGTGGCTCGCCGTGATGAGCGCCAAGTAAGCCGGATAAGCATCGTGATCTTCGCCCGCGCCGAAAGACGCACGCTCGATATCGCCGGCGCGCTCGCGCTTGGCGGCGTGCTGGCGTTCGTCGGCGCGGCGACCGCCGTGCTGCTCGGTCATGCCGGCACAGGGTCCGGCGCGGACGCGCCGCTGTTCGATGCCTATATCCTGCGGGTGGCGCGCTTCACCTTTCTTCAGGCCACCCTTTCCACGCTCCTGTCGGTGGCGCTGGCCATTCCCGTGGCGCGTGCCCTGGCGCGCCAGCGCGCCTTTTTCGGCCGTGTCTGGATTCTGCGGCTGTCAGCCGTGCCGCTCGGCCTGCCGGCGCTGGTTGCCGCTCTCGGGGTCATCGAGATCTGGGGCCGGCAGGGCGTCGTCAACGATCTCTTGCGGCTTGCGGGCCTGCAGAACCCGGTCAGCGTCTACGGACTGACGGGCATCCTCATTGCCCATGTGTTCTTCAACCTGCCGCTTGCCGTGCGTTTCCTCGTTGCCGCGCTCGACCGCATCCCGCCGGAATACTGGCTGAGTTCGGCCAATCTCGGCATGGGCGGCGGGGCGGTGTTCCGGCTCATCGAATGGCCGGTCATCCGGCGCGTGCTGCCGGGCATTGCCGGCCTCGTCTTCATGCTGTGCGCCACGAGCTTCACCCTTGTTCTCACGCTTGGCGGCGGGCCGGCGGCCACCACCATCGAGGTGGCGATCTACCAGGCGCTGCGCTTCGATTTCGATCCCGCCCGCGCCGTCCTGCTCGCCTTCCTGCAGATCGCGGTCACGGCGCTGCTGCTCTTCGTCCTCTCGCTGTTCGGCCGGCCGCAGGATGAGGGCGTGACGGCGGGCCGCGCCATCCGCCGCTTCGACGGCCGCCGGCGGCGCCTCACGGACGGGTTCGTCATCCTCGCCTTCACCCTCTTCACCGCCGCCCCGCTGCTGGCGACGCTCGTTTCGGGCCTCGCCGCCGATTTCGGCAGGCTGGCGCTCGATCCGATGCTGCACCGGGCACTCCTCACCAGCCTCGCCATCTCGTTTGCTTCCGCCAGCCTCAGCCTCGCCATCGCGTTGCCCGTCGTGCTGGTGCCGCAGCTTGCCGAAAGCGGCGCGTCGCGGCCGGCGCGGCGGCTCATGGCGGTCGGGCTGCCGGCAGTCGGCTCGCTCATCCTGCTCGTGCCGCCGGTCGTCGTGGCGACGGGCTGGTTCCTGATGCTGCGGCTGTTCGGGGAGACCGGCCGCTTCGCCCCGGCCATCGTCACCGTCATCAATGCGCTGATGGCGCTGCCCTTCGTGGTGCGCGTGCTGGAGCCTGCCTACCGCACGCATCTTGCGCGCACCGCACGCCTGGCGCTCAGCCTCGGCATCACGGGTCGCCGGCGCCTCATGACGATCGACTGGCCGGCGCTGAAGAAACCGTTCCTCACCGCCTTCGCCTTCGCCATGGCGCTGTCGCTCGGCGATCTCGGCGCCGTCGCTATCTTCGGTGCGGAGGGTTTCGTCACGCTGCCCTGGCTGCTCTACTCACGCATGGCAAGTTACCGCACGGCAGATGCGGCCGGCATCGCGCTCATCCTCGGCGTGCTTTGCCTGCTCCTGACGCTGCCCTCGACCGCGCCCGAGCGCGCAACCGAAAGGACCGGCCCGGATGCCTGAGACTGCCATCGTCCTTTCCGATGTCACCGTGCGCTTTGCCGAAAAGACGCTCGCCTTCGACTGCGCCATAAAAGCCGGTTCCGCCATCGCCGTGGTCGGGCCGTCGGGGGCGGGCAAGTCGACCCTGTTTAACGTCATTGCCGGTTTCCAGACGCCTGCGAGCGGTACGGTACGCCTGCTTGGCGAGGACATGGCGGGCCGCGATCCCGCCGAGCGGCCGGTTTCCATCGTCTTCCAGGACAACAACCTGTTTTCCCACCTCACCATCGCCGACAATGTCGGCCTCGGTATTGATCCGGGGCTGCGTCTGGATGCGGCTGCGCGGCGCACTGTGTCCGAGGCGCTCGCCCGCGTCGGCCTCGGCGGTTACGAGAAGCGCCTGCCCGGCTCGCTGTCGGGCGGCGAGCGGCAGCGTGTGGCGCTTGCCCGCGCGCTGGTGCGCCGCCGGCCGATCCTGCTGCTCGATGAACCCTTCGCCGCGCTCGATCCAGCCATGCGCGCGGATATGGCGGCGCTGCTTGCCGACCTCGTCGCCGAGACGAAGGCGACCATGCTGTTCATCACCCACCAGCCCGAGGATATCGGCCGGCTGGCAGACCAGGTGATCTACGTGACGGATGGAAGGATCCGCTTCCACGAGCCGGCCAGCGATTTCCTGGCGCGGCGCGAACCCGCCGACATCGCGAAATTCCTCGGCCATTCCGTGCTTTAGCGAAAGCCGGGGTGCTTTTGCCGCGCCCGGCGCCACAATTTGGTCGCCCCCCTGTGTCACCGGAGCCACATGGGAACCGTTTGTTGAATGGGGAGTTGCCGACTGTATGGGGCGCGTCTATCTCCTGCATTCACAAACGCACAAGCCGCGCCGTGTCTGCATCCTTTGACTGCAGACGAGGGGCGGACCCATCAAGGGGCGTGGGCAAGAGACATGGCGAAGGCAAGGCAGGCAGCTGCAATCGTATCCGGACGCGGGGTGAAGAGACCTGTCGCGGCCCTTTTGCTTGCCGCCACGATGCTGACGTCCTGTCAGTCGCTGATCGAGCAGAGCTATGAGCCCACGATCGCGCCGTCCTCCAATCCGCAGATCGTCGACGAGGTACAGAAGAACGATCCGCGTGCCCAGATGGGCGCGCGCGAGCATCCGCGCATCGTCGCGAGCTATGGCGGCGAGTACAAGGACGCCAAGACGGAGCGGCTCGTCGCGCGCATCGCCGGCGCGCTGACTCAGGTCTCGGAAAACCCGAACCAGTCCTACCGCATCACCATCCTCAATTCGCCCGCGATCAATGCCTTCGCGCTGCCGGGCGGCTATCTCTACGTGACGCGTGGCCTCCTGGCGCTTGCCGACGATGCCTCCGAGGTCGCCGCCGTGCTGTCGCACGAAATGGCGCATGTCACCGCCAATCACGGCATCGAGCGGCAGAAGAAGGAAGAGGCCGAGGTCATCGCCAGCCGCGTGGTCGCCGAGGTTCTGTCGAGCAACATCGCCGGCAAGCAGGCGCTGGCGCGCGGCAAGCTGCGCCTTGCAGCCTTCTCGCGCAACCAGGAACTCCAGGCCGACGTCATCGGCGTGCGCATGCTGGGCGAGGCGGGCTACGATCCCTATGCCGCTGCCCGCTTCCTCGATTCCATGGCGGCCTATGCCCGCTTCACGGCGGTCGACCCCGATGCCGACCAGAGCCTCGACTTCCTGTCGAGCCATCCCAACGCGCCGCAGCGCGTGGAGCTGGCGCGCATGCATGCCCGTGCCTTCGGTGCGGAAGGGCAGGTGGGTGATCGCGGTCGCGACTATTATCTCGCCGGCATCGACGGGCTGCTCTACGGCGATGCGCCGGAAGAGGGTTATGTGCGCGGGCAGACATTCCTGCACGGCAAGCTCGGCATCCGCTTCGACGTGCCGGCCGGATTCCAGATCGACAACAAGGCCGATGCCGTGCTGGCGACCGGCCCCGGTGATGTCGCCATCCGTTTCGACGGCGTGGCCGACAGCCGCGGCCAGAACCTCGTCAACTACATTTCCAGCGGCTGGGTGACGGGCTTGAGGCCCGATACCATCCGTTCCGTCAGCCTCAACGGGCTGGAGGCCGCAACCGCGCGCGCTGCCGCCGACCGCTGGGAGTTCGACGTGACCGTCGTGCGCATCGACAAGAAGATCTACCGTTTCCTGACGGCCGTGCCGACCGGTTCGCCGGCACTCGACCCGACGGCGAACATCCTGCGCAACTCGTTCCGCAAGCTCACGCCGGCGGAAGTCGAGAGCCTGAAGCCGCTGCGCGTGCGCGTCGTCACCGCCCGCCCGGGCGATACCGTCGCCACGCTGGCCGGCCGCATGCTCGGCACCGACCGCAAGCTCGACCTCTTCCGCCTGATCAACGCCATGACCGTCAGCAGCGCGGTCCGCCCCGGCGAGAAGTACAAGATCATCGCCGAATAGCACGCACCCGCCCTTTGTGGTGGTGGGCGCCTGGGCGTGACCCGAGGACATACACCCAGCGCACGCCCTGATTTCGCAGCAAAATTCGGCGTCGTTTTCCCCGCCCGCATCATCCGTGCCTACAATCCCCCCATCCCGCCCTCGGATACACCGCAAGGCGTTGCGGCGAGGCGGGGTCGGCGCGGGGCGTGAGGGGATGACGCGAAACCTCATGCACCGGGCTCGCGGAAAGTGGTCTCCCTCCGGCGACACGGGGGAAATGGCGGGATGTCGGACCGATCCTGCCGTTTCAAGCCCCGAACGGCGCGTCGGGCGTGCCTGTGCGGCACACAAGGGGGCGGAACTGGCGGATGCGTCGGCATCGTCCGCCGGGATGGAAACAGGCCGGGAGGTGGCAACACTTTCCGCCGTATCGCCAAGGCGTGCGCTCCGGTTGTCAAACGGCCATGCCCTTCCCGGAAACCGGCGGTCAACATCCTCCTTTCCCGCCTTTGCAGAGAGACCGGAGTCGCGGGCAAAAACCGCTGAACGGGGCGCTGAAAGGTGCCATTTACATACCATTCAGATAAGGCAGCTTGCAGCGCCACGTCCGAATGCTTTTTGGAACCACGGGCGAAACCGCCACGTGGATCGTCGTGCTGGCGGCCCGGCCCACGCCCGCCAACGCCAAATTCTTTCCCTTTCCCCGCAACATGCGCTAAGGGCATCAGCCATGACCATGCCGGCTTCGACAGATGAAACCTATGTCGTCCTCCTCGGGGGCGCGCTCGTCGCGACGAGGCGTCTGGCGGCCGATATTGCCGGCGCGCGCTTCATCGCGGCAGATGGCGGCATGCGCCATGCGCAAAGCCTCGGCGTGACGCCGGATCTGTGGGTCGGCGATTTCGATTCGACGCCGCCGGAGCTTCTGGCCGCATGGCCCGATGTCGAGCGCCAGCCCTATCCGGCCGCCAAGAACGAAACGGATGGCGAGCTTGCCGTGTCCGTTGCCACCGGGCGCGGCGCCCGCTCCATCCTCCTTGCCGGCGCGCTCGGCGGCGAGCGCAGCGACCATGCGCTGATGCATCTCATCCACGCCCTCTCGCTTGCGGAAGCCGGCGTCGCCATCAAGCTCACCTCCGGCGAGGAGGAGGCGTGGCCGCTCCTGCCGGGCCGCCGCGATATCGACCTGCCCGCCGGCAGCCTGTTTTCCGTGCTCGGCCTCACGCCGCTGTCGGGGCTTTATCTCGAAAACGTGCGCTACCCGCTCACCGATTTCGCGCTGCCCTTCGGCTCGTCGCGCACCATCTCCAATGTCGCGGAAGGTCCTATCCGCGTTTCGCTTGCCTCCGGCCGCGCGATCCTCATCGCCCGGCCCTATGATCTCTCAGGAGCCTGATCCTTGGCACCGCCCATTCTCAAACTCGATGATATCTTCCTCAGCTTCGGCGGCACGCCGCTGCTTGCGGGCGCAAGCCTGCAGGTTGAGCCCGGCGACCGCATCTGTCTCGTCGGTCGCAACGGCTCGGGCAAGTCGACGCTGATGAAGATCGCCGCCGGCCTCGCCGAGCCGCAGTCGGGCGAAGTCTTCCGCCACCCGTCCGCCACGATCCGCTACCTGCATCAGGCGCCCGATTTCGACGGCTACGACACGGTCGCGGCCTATGCCGAAGCGGGTCTTGGCCCGAGCGACGACCCCTACCGCGTCACCTACCTGCTCGAACATCTCGGTCTCGACGGCACGGAAGATCCGAAGTCCCTGTCGGGCGGCGAGGCGCGCCGTGCGGCGCTCGCCCGCGTCATGGCGCCGGAGCCGGATATCCTTCTGCTCGACGAGCCGACGAACCATCTCGACCTGCCGACCATCGAATGGCTGGAAGGCGAGCTGCAATCCACCCGCTCGGCGCTGATCGTCATCTCGCATGACCGGCGCTTTCTGGAAAAGGTCTCCAACGCCACCGTGTGGCTCGATCGCGGCCAGTCGCGCCGGCTCAACCGGGGTTTTGGCCATTTCGAGGCCTGGCGCGATGAGGTGCTGGAGGCCGAGGAGCTTGAACAGCACAAGCTCGGTAAGGCCATCGAGCGTGAGGAGCATTGGTTGCGCTATGGCGTGACCGCGCGGCGCAAGCGCAACATGCGCCGCCTCGGCGCGCTGCATGATCTGCGCGCCCGCTACCGCGGCCACAAGGGGCCGCAGGGCACCGTGCAGGCCAGCGTTTCGGATGCGCAGGAATCCGGCAAACTGGTCATCGAGGCGGACAAGATCACCAAGGCCTATGGCGACCGCACCATCGTCGCGCCGTTCTCCATCCGCGTGCATCGCGGCGATTGCATCGGTCTCGTCGGCCCGAACGGTGCGGGCAAGACCACGCTGCTCAAGATGCTGACCGGCCAGCTCGCGCCCGACAGCGGCACGGTGAAGCTCGGCACCAATCTGGAGATCGCCACGCTCGACCAGCGCCGCGAGGACCTGAACCTCGACGACACGCTCGCCCATTACCTCACCGACGGGCGCGGCGAGACGCTGCTGGTCAACGGCGAGCAGCGCCATGTCACCGGCTACATGAAGGAATTCCTGTTCCAGCCCGAGCAGTCCCGCACGCCGATCCGCAATCTCTCCGGCGGCGAGCGTGCCCGCCTCATGCTGGCGCGCATCCTGTCGCGGCCGACCAACCTGCTCATCCTCGACGAGCCGACCAACGACCTCGACATCGAGACGCTGGACCTGTTGCAGGAGATCGTCGCCGGCTTCACCGGCACGGTGCTGCTCGTCAGCCACGACCGCGATTTCCTCGACCGCACCGTCACCTCCACCATCGCGCCGGCCGATCCGGAAAATCCGGATGGGCGCTGGATCGAATATGCCGGCGGTTATACCGACATGATGGCGCAGCGCCGCGGCGTCATCGAAGACAAGCGCCGGGCGGAGAAGGCCGAGAAGGCGAAGGCTGCGGAAGCCGCGCCCGCCGCCACCGCGCCGTCTGACAGCAAGGCCAAGGGCAAGCTTTCCTACAAGCAGAAATTCGCGCTGGAAAACCTGCCGAAGGAAATGGAGAAGGCCGAAAAGGAAATCGCCGCCCGCGAGGCGAAGATGGCCGATCCCAACCTCTTCACCAAGGACCCCGCCACCTTCAACAAGCTTGCCGCGGAAATGGAAAAGCTGCGCGCCTCGCTCACGAAGATGGAAGAGGAATGGCTGGAGCTGGAAATGCTGCGGGAGGAGCTGGAGGGCTGAGACGGTCTCGAAGCCCTGTTCCCCGCGAAACAGCGGCCGCCGCCTGGGCATGCGATCGTTCGGTCATTGGATGAGAGGACCTCATCCTGCAACCGAAAGAGATCAGGAGAGTCCCATGCGCAAATTCATCATCTCCGCCCTTGTCGCCGCCGTCGCTGCCATTTCCTTCGCCGCGCCCTCCCATGCCGGCTCCTACGGCTACAAGAGCCATGGCCACAAGCATTATGGCTACAAGCATCACGGTTACAGGAAGCACTATGCCAAGCGTCATTACGGCGGGCACTACGGCGTGAGGATCGTCGTCGGCAAGCGCTACTACAGCTATTATTGAGCGCTGCTTGCCGCAGCAAAAGACGAGGCCCGGATGCCCGCCGCATCCGGGCCCTTTACACTTGAAGACCGGCGGATTGATTCGCCGGCAAACAGGCGCTATCTAGGAGGCCGTGGTGATTTGGCCGGCCGGCTTGCAGCCACGTTAAACAAGTCGCTAAAGGGCCGCGCGAGGAAGAGCCTTACGTGGACCGGTTGCGACATCGTTGCGGCCGGTTTTTGTTTTGGATCGAGTTGAGACATGCCCATCAAGATTCCCGATACGCTCCCCGCCTTCCAGACCCTCGTCAACGAGGGCGTGCGGGTGATGACCGAAACGGTGGCGATCCGGCAGGATATCCGCCCGCTGCAGATCGGGCTGCTCAACCTCATGCCGAACAAGATCAAGACGGAAGTGCAGATGGCGCGCCTCGTCGGCGCCTCGCCGCTTCAGGTCGAGCTGTCGCTGGTGCGCGTCGGCGGCCACCGCGCGAAGAACACCTCGGAGGAGCACTTGCTCGCCTTCTACGACACCTGGGAAGAGGTGAAGCACCGCAAGTTCGATGGCTTCATCATCACCGGCGCCCCGATCGAAACCCTCGACTACGAGGAAGTCACCTATTGGGACGAGATGAAGCAGATCTTCGACTGGACGACGACCAATGTCCATTCGACGCTCAATGTCTGCTGGGGCGCGATGGCGGCGATCTACCATTTCCACGGCGTGCCCAAATACACGCTCGATGAAAAGGCCTTCGGCGTCTACCGTCACCACAACCGCAAGCCCTCGTCGATCTACCTGAACGGCTTCTCGGATGATTTCGAGGTGCCGGTCTCGCGCTGGACGGAGATCCGCGCGGAGGATATCCGCGCCGTGCCCGACCTCGAAATCCTGCTCGATTCGGACGAAATGGGTGTCTGCCTCGTCCAGGAGAAGGCGGGCAACCGCCTCTACATCTTCAATCATGTCGAATATGATTCGACCTCGCTCGCAGACGAATATTTCCGCGATGTCTCGGCCGGCGTGCCGATCAAGATGCCGCGGAACTACTTCCCGCACAACGATCCGGCCCTGCCGCCGCAGAACCGCTGGCGCGGGCACGCCCATCTGCTGTTCGGCAACTGGATCAACGAAATCTACCAGACCACGCCCTATGACCTCGAGAAGATCGGAACAGGAGCCTGATGCCATGAGCCGCGTCGTCATTCGCCCGCTGCACAAGGACGACGAGGGCGCGTGGCGCCGCCTGTGGACCGCCTATCTCGCCTTCTACGAGACGGTGTTGTCCGAGGAGGTCTATGCCAGCACCTTCGCCCGGCTGACGGGCGAGGCGGCAGGGGGCGAGTATCGCGGCCTTCTCGCCACGCTTGATGGCAAGCCGGTGGGCCTTGCGCATTATCTCTTCCATCGCTCCTGCTGGACGACTGGCAATGTCTGCTACCTTCAGGACCTCTTCGCCGACCCCGATGTGCGCGGCTCCGGCATCGGGCGGGCGCTGATCGAAGGCGTCTATGCCAAGGCGAAGGAGGCGGGTTCGCCGGAGGTCTACTGGATGACGCAGGAATTCAACGCCACAGCACGCCAGCTCTATGACCGCATCGCTGAAAAGACGCCCTTCATCGTGTACCAGAAGAACCTCTGAAACACATCGAAAAGTATGACTTTTCGATTGCGGATCGCCTGGAATTGCCGCAGTTTGCCGGCCAATGATCAGGCAGCGGGAGGAGATGGCCATGGGTGCAGGACAGGAGATTTTCGGGCGGCTCGGCTCCGGCGAGGTCGTCGAGCGCGTAACGATCCGCGGTGGCGGGCTCACCGCAAAGGTGCTGACCTTCGGCGCGATCATTCAGGACCTGCGCCTTGATGGGCATGATGCGCCGCTCGTGCTGGGTTTCGACGATCTCGCAAGCTATCTCACGCACATCACCTATTTCGGCGCGTCAGCCGGGCGCTGCGCCAACCGCATCGCCGGCGGCCGCTTCACCATCGACGGCGCGGATTACCAGCTCGAATGCAACGAGCGCGGCGTGAACCACCTGCACGGCGGCCATGACGGCATCAGCCAGCAGAACTGGCGCATCGCCGAGAGCGGCACCGACTTCGTTACCCTCACGCTGACCGACCCTGCCGGCCGTGCCGGCTATCCCGGCACCTGCGCCATCGCCTGCACCTATGCGCTATCCGGCAACGGAACCCTCTCCGTCACCTACGAGGCAACCACGGATGCGCCAACGCCGGTCAATCTGTGCCAGCACAGCTATTTCATTCTCGACGGCGGCGAGGACATCTTCGATCATGAAATCCGCATCAAGGCGGAACACTATCTGCCTGTCGATGACAACCTGATCCCGACGGGCGAAATCCGCCCAGTCGCCGGCACGCCGTTCGATCTGCGCGGCTGGACGCCGCTCCGCCGCCAGATGGAGGCAGGCGGCGTGGTCTTCGATCACAATTTCTGCCTGTCGCATGGCCGCGAGGCCCCGCGCCTCGTCGCTGAGGTCCGCAGCCCCGCCTCCGGCCTCTCGCTCCAGGTGGTGACCACCGAGCCCGGCCTGCAACTCTATACCGGCGCCTATATCAAACCGCTGGAGGGCCTCGAAGGCCGCCGCTACGACGCATTCTCCGGCCTCTGCCTCGAAACCCAGATCTGGCCCGACGCCATCAACCACCCGACCTTCCCCAACGCCATCCTGCGCCCCGGCGAGACCCTGCGGCAGAAGACGGACTACGTGTTCGGCAAGGGGTGAGGTGGAGCCCGTCGCTCAATAAAGGTTGGAGAGGCGCTTGCCGCCGGACTTCTCCTCGTCTCGTGCTCGGCGTTCGGCGGGTATGTTGCAGACGCGAGACGGTGAACGTGGCGAGATCCCAGGCCACTTTGACTGCAGGAGGCTCAGTTGACTCAGCCCACCTTCTACAAGAAGCCTGTCCGAGCCTCCGATACGGCGCATGGCAACATATATGGCGGCTGGGAGGTCTCGCTCGCGTCCGTCACGTACTTTCGACCAGAAGTCGACCAGCATCGGTTCCGCGACAGCGCGAGCGGGCGGGCCGATGCGGCAAAGGCCTTCGATTACGGCGCTGTCAGGAGAAAGCGCCAATGCCTGCGCGCGGCGCAAGTAAGGTAGCGCATCCGGGCCCAGATCGCCGAGTCGTCCCAACAGCGCGGCCACACTCCACAGCCAATGCTTGTCGTCTGCGTGATGGTAAAGGGCGAGGATGCGAGGCCCAAATTCATTGAAATGATCGCGGGGGAGGCTTGCAAGCAGCCGCGCAAAGATCGCACCGTTCTCTGCTGCACTATCCCGATCGCTGATGGTTGCCGATCGCTCCAGCGCGGCCATGATAACCTCTGCGCGCGAGGCCAGGGCATCAGGGCGATGGATAATATCATCGATCTCAAAGCCCTTGATTTTTTCCGCAGGGTTGGCGGCCAGGATATCGAGCGCTGCCAACTCTTGCTTAACTGCCGCCTGTTCCACGCTTGCGATCTTTTCAACGACCAATGTCGGGTCTCCACCCTTACGATCCTCAGCCGTTACGAGGTTCAGTCCCAAGGCGCGCGCCAGGACCACTTTATCCCGGTTGTATTCCATCTCTCCTGACACGATAGGCCAGTATCTCTCACGCAAGAAGGATGCGCTACATTTGCCATCCGCTCGTGTCGAGATCACTCCGCATCCGAACATCGGGATGGGTAACCAGCGCAGGGGAAACGCATCACCTCCGAGGAGATGGAATTGTTTTCCGTCCGGCATGGTAACGGTTGTAGTGGACCGCCGAACGGGCAGCCATCCTACTCGTGTATTTTCGGTTGCAAGGGAGACTCTCGCCAGAGAAAGCGTCGGCCGTTCGGGCATTGAAAGTTGGCAGAAGCGGGTTTCGAACCGCTGCGCGGTTGTGACGCCCTCATTGTGGAATCCCAAGCTATTTATGGCGGCGGCTCGCAAGGCGCGGACGCTGCGGACTCTGTCGCAGACCGCTTTATCCGCTACCCGATACGAAAGATATCCTTCGGGGAAATTCGGATTGGCAGCGTAAGCGACGGGCAAGTCGGTATTCTGTGTGAGCCATTCGCCGGAATGGTCATCGACGGCCAGCGAATGAACCGCCGGATCGAACGGGATGGTTATCCGTGCATTTTCCGCGTCATAAGCTGCGGTGAGCGAGCTTAGCGTGATGCGGTCGTGAACGGCCACTGCGCCGTAGCAGCCGTAAAAAACAAGGGGAACCAACAACCACCAACGCGATACCCGCCCGAAGAGTGCCTCTGCGCCGATACCGACCATGCCCGCGTTCACGAGCAGAGCAGGCCCGACGATGATAAGGAGAAAGGCCGCAAAACTGATCTCGAGAAAATAAACTATCAAGATCGGAATGATCGCGACAAAAAGAATAAGGGATATCGGGAGTGATGAGGGCGTTATGCGCATTGCCTTGGAATTTCCTCACGGAGCATTCCCGATACGGTTGGCGAAACGCCATGCCTTAGGGGGCTGGGAAAACAATACCAGAAGTCTCATTTATAACGGTAAAAAACAATGCCAGATTGCAGACGTTTGCTTGCAAGCGAACAACTGGCGTTCAAGGCGCTTCGAGCCGGATGGTTCTGGTAATTGCAGCGCGCTAGAATAGCGACGGCGTGGCCAAAAAGCACAAAAGCCCCTGCGAACCGAGGCTTCGAAACTTTGAAAAGAATGGAGCGGGTGAAGCGATTCGAACGCTCGACCCCAACCTTGGCAAGGTTGTGCTCTACCCCTGAGCTACACCCGCTCATCGTCGACGGCCTGGGGTAGTGGTTGGCCGAAGGTCGCTGCGTTGCGGCGACGGGCGCTATATGACCCAAGGCCTTTTCAATTGCAACAGGGAAATGAAGGATTTTTCAGAAAAAAATGCGTCCGCTCCCAAACTCCCTGATTCCCGGGCGGTTGCGTGAAGACGGGTGACGGCCTATCAGCGGACAGGACAAATCGGGCCGGAGCCAAAGAGATGACGGACATGCAGCCGAAGACCGACAAGGAGCTTTTCGCGTTCCTCGACGGACTGGGAATCACGCACAGCACCAAGGAACACGCGCCGGTCTTCACCGTCGCCGAATCGGTCTCGTTGCGCGATGAAATTCCCGGCGGCCACACGAAGAACCTTTTCGTGAAGGACAAGAAGGACAACTATTTCCTGATGACGGTCGAGGAGCATGCGACGGTGGACCTGAAGACGGTGCACAGCATCATCGGTGCGGCAAGCCGCGTGTCCTTCGGCAAGCCGGAGAAGCTGATGGAATATCTCGGCGTCATTCCCGGCGCCGTCACGGCCTTCGGCGTGATCAACGACACCGAGGGCAAGGTGAAGATCATCATCGATGCGGATCTGATGGCGTATGATACGATCAACTGCCATCCGCTGCGCAACGATGCGACGACCTCGATTGGCGCCAAGGACCTCATGCGCTTCATCGAAGCGACGGGACATGAGCCGCTTGTCTTGAAAGTCACGGCCTGACATACGATTTTGGGCGCTGAAGCGATATTCGGGCGCGACGCGCGACAGGAGACACCATGAGCGACAATCCCTATGCATCGTCCTATGGCGGGCAGATGAACGTTTCCGCGAGCTATGGCGGCGGCGCGCCCGCGGCCGACGACCTGATCAAGGACACGACGACCGCGAACTTCGCGCGCGATGTGCTCGAGGCCTCGCGTCATCAGCCGGTGCTCGTCGATTTCTGGGCGCCCTGGTGTGGGCCCTGCAAGCAGTTGCAGCCTGTTATCGAGAAGGTCGTGCGCGAAAGTGCGGGCCGCGTGAAGCTCGTCAAGCTCAACATCGACGACCATCCGTCCATTCCCGGCCAGCTCGGCATCCAGTCCATTCCGGCCGTCGTCGCCTTCGTCGGCGGCCGCCCGGCGGATGGCTTCATGGGTGCGGTGCCGGAGAGCCAGATCCGCCAGTTCATCGACAAGATCGCCGGTCCGGCCGACGCCGATGAGAAGGCCCAGATCGAGGCGCTGCTTGCCGAGGCGAAGACGCTGTTCGAAGCCGGCGATGTCGCGGGTGCGGCCGATCTCTACGGCGCATTGCTGCAGGCCGATCCGGAAAATGCCGGCGCGCTCGCCGGCATCGCCGAATGCATGATCGCCGTCGGCCAGCATGACAATGCCCGCCAGGCGCTCACCAACCTGCCCGAGGCGGTGGCGGCCGACCCTGCCGTCAGCGCGGTGCTGAAGAAGCTCGACCAGATCGAGGAAGCCCGCAAACTCGGTGATCCGGCTGCGCTGGAACACGCGCTTGCCGTCAACCCGGACGATCATGCCGCGCGCATGAAGCTTGCGAAGATCCGCAATGTCGAGGGCGATCGGCAGGCTGCTGCCGACCACCTGCTACTGATCATGAAGCGCGACCGTGCCTTCGAGGATGACGGCGCGCGGCGCGAGCTTCTGCAGTTCTTCGAGGTCTGGGGCCCGATGGATCCGGCGACAATTGCCGCCCGCCGCAAGATGTCGTCGATCCTGTTCTCCTGAGTTTTTCAGGTCAGCGGCCCGGCCTCCCTTGAGAATCGCCGGGCCTACCCCACATTCGGGGTAAGGCGCGAGGCTGCGGGCTGCGCCGCGGAATGGAAGGCACTGCAATGCAAGTGGGAAACGCGCGTTATCTGAAACCGGCAGACCTGCCGGAGACCATTCCGGTCTTTCCGTTGACGGGCGCGCTGCTTCTTCCCGGCGGCCAGCTGCCGCTCAATATCTTCGAGCCACGCTACCTTGCCATGTTCGACGATGCGCTTGCCTCGCACCGGCTGATCGGCATGGTGCAGCCCGTTTTTGGCGGCGAGCGCAAGGACGATGACGAGGCCGAGACCCCGGCGCTGTGCCAGGTCGGCTGCATCGGGCGCATCACCTCCTTTGCCGAGACCGGCGACGGCCGCTATATCGTTTCGCTCACCGGCATCTGCCGCTACCGGCTGATGGAAGAGGTGCGGGGCACGAAAGCCTATCGCAGCTTCCGCATCGCGCCCTTCATCGCCGATCTGACGGCGCACGACGACGAGCAGAGCGTCGACCGCGATGCGCTCCTGTCAGCCTTCCGGGCCTATCTGGACGCCAACAAGCTGGAAGCGGACTGGGAGAGCGTGGAGCGCGCCAGCAACGCGACGCTGGTCAATTCCATGGCGATGATGTCGCCCTACGGGCCGGCGGAAAAGCAGGCGCTGCTGGAGGCGCCCGACCTGAAGACCCGGGCCGAAACGCTGATCGCCATCACCGAGATCGTTCTGGCGCGCAGCTATGGCGATGTCGATACGCGGCTGCAGTAAGGGGGGACGATGAGCGCCGGCAAAAGCGGAGTGGATGTCAAGCTGCTCGAACTTCTCGTCTGTCCCCTCACCAAGGGGCGCCTGAGCTATGACGCGGCGGCGGGCGAGCTGGTCTCCGAAAAGGCGAAGCTCGCCTATCCGATCCGTGACGGCATTCCGATCATGCTGATTTCCGAGGCACGCGAGATCAAGGACTGACGCCTTTCGCGTGGCGATCGGTCTAGATGCGCTGACCGACGAGCATGCGCGGATGGCCGCTGCCCGCCGTGCCCTTGGCCTGACGGATGAAGTAGGACTTCAGGCCCGGCAGGCGATCGACCAGGCCGAGGCCGACATCGCGCAGCACGCGTAGCGGCGTCACGTCGTTGGAGAACAGGCGGTTCAGCACATCCGTGGTGATACCCATGCGCACCGTATCGAAGCGGCGCCATGTCTCGTAGCGCTCCAGCACCGAAAGCGCGCCGATGTCGAGACCGAGCCGGTCGGCCTCGACGATGGTTTCCGCCAAGGCCGCCACATCCTTGAAGCCGAGATTGAGACCCTGGCCGGAAATCGGGTGGATGCCGTGGGCGGCATCGCCTGCCAGCGCGAAGCGCGGGGCGACGAAGGCGCGGGCGAGCGTGAGACCCAGCGGGAAAGCACGGCGGCCGCCGACGACCCTGAGGCTGCCAAGCTTGTGGCCGAAGCGGCGTTCCAACTCTTCCTCGAAGACCAGATCGTCGCCTTCCACGAGGCGCTTTGCATCCTCCGTGCGCTCGCTCCAGACGAGCGAGGAGCGGTTGCCGGTGAGCGGCAAGGTCGCGAAGGGGCCGGCGGGCAGGAAATGCTCCTCGGCCGTGCCGTCATGCGGGCGTTCGTGCTCCACGGTGGTGACGATGCCGGACTGGCCGTAATCGAAGCGCACGGTCTTGATGCCTGCCATGTCGCGCAGTTTCGAGCGGGCGCCGTCGCAGGCGACGAGGAGGCGTGTGCTGACCTCCGATCCGTCGGAAAGGCTGACCTGCGTTGAGTGCTGGCCCGTCTTGAAGTCCGTGGCGGATGTCGACCAGCGCACCGGGATGCCGAGGGCGTCAGCCTGACGAAGCAGGCTTCCGATCATGGCGCGGTTGGGGATCATGTGGGCGAAGGGCTGGCCGTCCTCGTCGGACGCCGCATCGTCAAAGGTGAGGAAGACCGGGCGGACCGGATCGGCCGTGCGCGAATCGGTGATGACCATACGGCGGATCGGCTCGGCGTCCGCCGCGATCTCGCTCCAGACGCCGAGGACATCGAGCAGGTTGCGGGCGGCCGCGACGATGGCGGAGGCGCGCTCCTCCTTCTGCCAGGCATGCTCCGGCGCGCCATCGACCACTTCCACGGCCAGATGCGGCGCCGCCTTCTTCACCGCCACTGCGAGCGACAGGCCGACATAACCGCCGCCGGCGACCAGAACGTCGAGCGATGTGGCTTCGGGCATGGTGTCCTCCTGGACGCTTGAGGTCTTTCTTTGCTCTATATAGAGGAGGAAGAGTCCGTTTCCTACCGTGGGAGCCACGTCCAAATGTCGCGCCAGAATGCCCCGAACCCCGCCATGGATGTGCTGCTCCATACGCTGGATCTCGAACGGCTGGAGGGGCGGCTGTTTCGCGGGCGCAGCCCGCAGGTCGGCTGGCAACGGGTGTTCGGCGGGCAGGTGATCGGCCAGGCGCTGGTCGCTGCGACGCGCACGATCACGCAGGAGCAGCGCTACGTGCACTCGCTGCACGCCTATTTCGTGCGGCCGGGCGATCCGTCCGTGCCGATCCTCTACGAAGTCGAGATTATCAGAGACGGCGGGTCCTTCGCCACGCGGCGCGTCGTCGCCATCCAGCACGACAAGCCGATCTTCTTCATGACGGCGTCCTTCCAGGACGACGAGGACGGCTTCGAGCATCAGGTGGCGATGCCTGACGTGCCGCAGCCGGAAGACCTGCCCGGCGAGGCCGAATTGAAGGTGCGCTTCATGCAGCAGGCGCCGCCGCCGATCCGCGCCTACTGGGAGCGTCCGCGCCCCATCGAACTGCGGCCTGTCGGGCTCGCGCACTATCTCTCCAACGATAAACTGGCGCCGCGCCAGAACATCTGGGTGCGCACGACGGGACCGGTTCCGGCCGAGCGGCGTCTGCAGGCCGCCGTGCTGGCTTATCTCTCGGATATGACGCTGCTTGACACATCGCTTTTCGCGCACGGCACCTCCGTGCTCGACCGGTCGCTGCAGGTTGCGAGCCTCGACCATGCGATGTGGTTCCACCGCCCGCCGGTACTCGACGACTGGCTGCTCTACAGCCAGGACAGCCCATCGGCCTTCGGCGGCCGCGGGATGACGCGTGGCGCGATTTTCACCCGCTCCGGCACCCTCATTGCCTCCGTCGCCCAGGAAGGGTTGATTCGGAAAAAGGCAACTGACTAAATTTTACCCATTGTCCCAATAGCGCCTATTTTTTCACCATTAGCGGTGGCGTTTTTTTGCGCCTAGCCGCTTTTGTCATTTTTATCCGTTTTATTTCAATATCTTATTTAGTGCGTTTGAATCTGGCACGCCCCTTGAATGTATATCGCCAGTCGTTGCGGACATGACGTTGCCAACGGCGAGGAGAGATGGCCCCGGCTGGGGGACAAGCACGAAGGATGGGAAACCAGATGAAAATCGTAATGGCGATTATCAAGCCGTTCAAACTCGATGAGGTGCGCGAAGCCCTCACCGCCGTTGGTATCCAGGGCCTGACCGTTACCGAGGTGAAGGGGTACGGACGTCAGAAGGGGCACACGGAAATCTATCGCGGCACGGAATATGCCGTCAGCTTCCTGCCAAAACTGAAGGTCGAAATCGCCGTGCCCGGCGACCTCGTCGACCGCGCGGTCGAAGCGATCGCATCCGCTGCCAAGACCGGCCAGATCGGTGACGGCAAGATCTTCGTCTACGCCATCGACCATGCCGTGCGCATCCGCACCGGCGAAACCGATTCCGAAGCGCTCTAAGCAAACGGCCTATCAGGGAGCATTGTTCAATGTCGTCTAACCCCATCATCAACACACTTACCCGCGTCGGTATCGCCGCAGCAGGTCTGCTGGCACCGGCCGTGGCCTTTGCGCAGGAAGCAGCAGAAACAACAGCCGCGGCGCCGGAAGCCGCCGCAACGATCAACTCCGGCGATACCGCCTGGATGCTGACCTCCACCGTTCTCGTTCTCTTCATGATCCTGCCGGGTCTTGCGCTGTTCTACGGCGGTCTGGTGCGCAGCAAGAATATGCTGTCGGTCCTGATGCAGTGCCTGGTCGTCTCTGCGGCCATCATGATCGTCTGGGTCGTCTACGGTTACAGCCTCGCCTTCACCAACGGCGGCGGCCTCAACACCTTCGTCGGCGGCTTCGAAAAGCTGTTCCTCGCCGGCGTGACGCCCGACAGCGTTTCCGGCTCCATTCCGGAATATGTCTTCATCGCCTTCCAGATGACCTTCGCCTGCATCACGCCGGCCCTGATCGTCGGCGCCTTCGCCGAGCGCATCAAGTTCTCGGCCGTCATGCTGTTCTGCATTCTCTGGGTCACCTTCGTCTATTTCCCGATGGCCCACATGGTCTGGTCGGGTGACGGCGCCCTGATGTGGGACTGGGGTGCGATCGACTTCGCCGGCGGCACCGTCGTTCACATCAATGCCGGTATTGCCGGTCTGGTCGGCGCGATCATGGTCGGCAAGCGTACGGGCTTCGGCAAGGACATGATGGCTCCGCACTCCATGACGCTGACCATGGTCGGTGCCTCCATGCTGTGGGTTGGCTGGTACGGCTTCAACGCCGGTTCGGCTGCCGCTGCAAACGGTGTTGCCGGTCTCGCCATGATCAACACCTTCACTGCAACGGCCGGCGCCGTCGTCGCCTGGTGCGTCATTGAAACCGTCTCGCGCGGTAAGGCTTCCATGCTCGGTGCCGCCTCGGGCGTCATCGCCGGCCTCGTCGCCGTCACCCCGGCCGCCGGTGCCGTCGGCCCGATCGGTGCCATCTTCCTCGGCGCGATCGCTTCGGCGCTTTGCTACTTCTTCGTATCCGTCGTGAAGAACAAGTTCGGCTATGACGACACGGCAGACGTCTTCGGCGTCCACGGCGTTGGCGGCATCGTCGGCGCCATCGGCTCCGGCATCTTCGCCGCAACCTCGCTGGGCGGCGTCGGTTATGCGGAAGGCATCACGATGGGCGCGCAGGTCTGGATCCAGATCAAGTCGGTCATCGTCACCATCCTGTGGTGCGGCATCGGCTCGGCGATCCTCTACAAGATCGTCGATCTCATCGTCGGCCTGCGCGTGCCGGTCGAAGCCGAGCGCGAAGGTCTCGACCTGTCCTCGCACGGCGAAGCAGCCTACCACTCGTAAGGGCTCGCGGCGGCCGCAAGGCCGCCGCCACGATCCCGTCGCGGTCATGGGAAACCATGCCGTTCCTGGCCCGGACCGTGTGTCCGGGCCTTTTTCGTTTCGGCGGCACGATAATAAACGAATGACGAATATGCATGGTTAACACGCCATTAAGGCTTCCTTCGTAGGGTTTGCAGTGAGGCACCGCGCGCGAATCATGCGGGGCCGGTGCAAACTTCCCTGAGCGGACACAGGCTGAACCATGAGCAGAAGCATCTCGGCAGGACTGGACAATCGGCACGACCGTTTCGTGCTGTCGGCCTTCGTGTGGCGACAGGTACAGATCCTCATCGGCCTCTGCGTCTTCCTGTTTCTGGCGCTCGCCATCGCCGCACTCTCGACATGGAACGTGTCCGACCCGAGCCTGTCCTATGCCTCGAGTGGCGAGCCGAAGAACATTCTCGGTTATCCCGGCGCCATCTTCGCCGACGTCTTCATGCAGTTCTTCGGGCTTGCCAGCGTGATTGCGCTGCTGCCGGTCGTCGCCTGGGCCATCGGCCTGATCAGCGGGCGCCGTTTCAACCGTATCCTGCAACGGGCCGCCGCCTGGCTAGGCGGCGCCATCCTGGCGTCCGCGGCACTCGCCTGCGTGCCCGGCCCGGTGACCTGGCCGCTGCCGACGGGGCTCGGCGGCGTGTTCGGCGACATGATCCTGCGCTTCCCCGCCCTCTTCACCGGCGCCTATCCGACCGGCATGTTCGCCAGCATCGTCGGCGCGATCATCGCCGTTCCTGCGATCTGGCTCATGGTGTTTGCGTCCGGCCTCATCGGCACGGTTTCGATCGATGACGAAGAGGACTTTGCCCCCGTGCCGGTCGCAAGCCGCAACCGTCCTGCGGTGCAGGACGATGACAACGAGGATGAGGAGCGTAGCGGGCCCTTCACGGTTCTTGCCGGTGCGATGACCCACGCCTGGTACACCGCGCAGGCGCGCGTGCGCCGTCTGTTCGGGCTGTCGAACCAGCGGCGCCGGGCGCGCGGCATCGAGCAGCCCTATGATTTCAACGAGGACGAGTTCGGCACGCTGAACGAGCCGGTGCGCGCGCGTGCCAGCCGCTCGACCGAGCGCGTCGAGCCGTCCATGGAGGGCCGCCGCGCCGTATCGGCCCCGTCCATCGCGCTCGACGATGACGACGACATGCCCTTCGACGACGGTCCGCTGTCGCATCCGAGCGGCATCCTTCCGGACGAGGATTCCGACGACATCGCCGCCGACTGGGCGCCGCGCCGCGCCCCGGCCCGCTCGCCGCTGCCTTCGGCCAGTGCCCGCGTCGTGCCGCCTGCGTCGCGGCCGAAGCCCGGCCAGCGGATCGAGCGCGAAGCCCAGACCTCCTTCGTCGGGCAGGACGGCTTCCAGCTGCCCTCGCTGCACCTGCTCGCCGAAGCGAAGGGCCAGGTGCGCGATGCCACGCTTTCGGCCGATGCGCTGGAGCAGAACGCCCGCATGCTGGAAGGCGTGCTGGAGGATTTCGGCGTCAAGGGCGAGATCATCCATGTGCGCCCCGGCCCCGTCGTGACGCTCTACGAACTGGAGCCGGCGCCCGGCATCAAGTCCTCGCGCGTCATCGGCCTTGCCGACGATATCGCCCGCTCGATGAGTGCGATTGCCGCTCGTGTCGCGGTCGTGCCGGGCCGCAACGCCATCGGCATCGAGCTGCCGAACGCGACCCGCGAGACGGTCTATCTGCGCGAACTGCTCGCCAGCCGCGATTTCGAAACTTCGAAGGCCCGCCTCGCCATGGCGCTCGGCAAGACGATCGGCGGCGAGCCTGTCATCACCGACATCGCCAAGATGCCGCATCTGCTCGTGGCCGGCACGACCGGCTCGGGTAAATCGGTCGCCATCAACACCATGATCCTGTCGCTGCTCTACCGCATGAAGCCGGAGCAGTGCCGCCTGATCATGATCGATCCGAAGATGCTGGAACTTTCCGTCTATGACGGCATCCCGCATCTGCTTTCCCCCGTCGTCACCGATCCGAAGAAGGCCGTCGTGGCGCTGAAGTGGACGGTGCGCGAGATGGAAGAGCGCTACAAGAAGATGTCGAAGATCGGCGTGCGCAACATCGACGGCTTCAACAGCCGCGTAGAGCAGGCGCTGGCCAAGGGTGAGCAGATCACCCGCACGGTGCAGACCGGCTTCGACCGCCAGACCGGCGAGGCGATGTACGAGACGGAGGAGTTCGATCTCCAGCCGATGCCCTACATCGTGGTGATCATCGACGAAATGGCCGACCTGATGATGGTGGCCGGCAAGGATATCGAAGGCGCGGTGCAGCGGCTTGCCCAGATGGCGCGTGCGGCAGGCATTCACGTCATCATGGCGACCCAGCGCCCGTCGGTCGATGTCATTACCGGCACGATCAAGGCGAACTTCCCGACCCGCATTTCCTTCCAGGTGACCTCGAAGATCGACAGCCGCACCATTCTCGGCGAACAGGGCGCGGAACAGCTGCTCGGCATGGGCGACATGCTCTACATGGCCGGCGGCGGGCGCATCCAGCGCGTGCACGGCCCGTTCGTCTCCGACCACGAGGTCGAGGCCGTCGTCGCGCATCTGAAGACGCAGGGCGCCCCGCAATATCTTGACGCGATCACCGAGGATGATGACGAGGACGGCGAGGGCGGTAACGGTCCGGCCGGCACGGCCAATCTCGAGGATTCCGACGATCCCTACGACCAGGCCGTTGCCGTGGTCCTGCGCGACGGCAAGGCATCGACCTCCTATATCCAGCGCCGCCTCGGCATCGGCTACAACCGCGCCGCCTCGCTGATCGAGCGCATGGAGCAGGAGGGGCTGATCGGCCCCGCCAACCATGCCGGCAAGCGGGAAATTCTGGTGCCGACGGAAGACTAAATTTCGCGGCGGTGACCGGGAACGCGCCGCCCGCTGCGGCGTTTCGCCCGGCAAGCCCCGCGCACAGCCGTGCGCCGGCCGATGCCATTATGGCGCCGCGTTTGGCCCGCATGACAGACGCATGAAGGAGACCGACATGAACCGATCCGCAACCGGCCGCGTGGCCCCCTCTCTCACCCGTCGTGGTTTCACCGGTCTGATGGGTCTTGTGCTTGCGACCGGCCTTTCGGTGCTGTCGCCCGGTGAGGCCGCCGCGCAGGCAAGTGCCGCCGCCCAGAAGATCGCCGACCACTTCGCATCGGTGAAGACGATGATGGGCGAGTTCGTGCAGTTCGGCCCGCGCGGCGAGCAGACCGGCGGCAAGTTCTATATCGACCGCCCCGGCCGCATCCGCTTCAACTACGAGGACCCCTCGCCGATGCGCGTCATCGCGGACGGCAAGTCGGTGGTTATCGGCAATCGCAAGCTCAAGACCTGGGACATCTATCCGCTGTCCAAGACGCCGCTGAACCTGCTGCTCGGCAACAAGATCGACCTTTCGGCCCGGATGGTGCGCAACGTGAAGGAAGAGGCGGACCTGACGACGATCGTGCTGGGCGACAAGAACATGTTCGGCGATTCCACCATCACCATGATGTTCGACCCGAAGACCTACGACCTGCGCCAGTGGACGATCACCGATGCGCAGGGCAAGG
The DNA here is from genome assembly GCF_022637395.1 of Shinella sp. H4-D48. GTDB lineage: Bacteria > Pseudomonadota > Alphaproteobacteria > Rhizobiales > Rhizobiaceae > Shinella > Shinella sedimenti. The sequence continues at coordinate 274,163 of NZ_CP093337.1, forward strand.
ACACGTCGGTCATGATCTTCAACGTGCAGACCGGCATGAAGCTCGACGACCGGGTCTTCGCCATCCCCTATGACGAGATCCGCAACCGCGGCGCCCGGTGACAAAGACGTTTCCGTTTTCACGGCACATGCGCTAAGACGCCCCGACCGGCCCGCCTGACGGGCCGGAACAGTTTTCGGGGACGGGCATGGCACTTTCGATTGCGACGTGGAACATCAACTCCGTTCGGCTGCGCATGCCGCTCGTCGAGCATTTCCTCAAGACGTTTTCGCCCGATATCCTGTGCCTTCAGGAGACCAAGTGCCCGAACGACCAGTTTCCCTCCAAGCCGCTGAAGGCGCTGGGTTACGAGCATATCGTCATGCATGGCCAGAAGGGCTATCACGGCGTCGCCACCGTCTCGCGCCTGCCGCTGACGGAGCTGGTCGAGCGGCGTGATTATTGCGGCGTCGGCGATGCGCGCCATGTCTCCGTGCTGTTTCATCACCGGGGCAAGTCGATCCGCCTGCACAATTTCTATGTGCCGGCCGGCGGCGACGAGCCCGACCGCACCATCAACGTGAAATTCGGCCACAAGCTCGATTTCATCGAGGAAATGAAGCTGCTGCATGCGGAGGCAGAAGCCGGTATCTCCTCCATCCTCGTCGGTGACCTCAATATCGCGCCGCTGGAGCATGATGTGTGGTCGCACAAGCAGCTCCTGAAAATCGTCAGCCACACGCCGATCGAGACCGAGGGTCTGACCGACGTAATGACGAAGGGTGCCTGGGTCGATCTGATGCGGCGCAAGGTGCCGGCTACCGAGAAGCTCTATACGTGGTGGAGCTACCGTTCGGCCGACTGGCAGGCCGCCAACAAGGGCCGCCGCCTCGACCATATCTGGTCATCCGCCGATCTCGAACCGCATCTTTCCAACATCGCCGTCATCCGCGAGGCGCGCGGCTGGGAACGGCCGTCCGACCACGTGCCTGTTATCGCGGAATTCGATTTCTGAGGTTGCTTGGGGAGGCTCTCGGTCTGGTGTCGTTCCAGCGAGTATAGCCCCCGCGGGTGAGGGGCGACCCAACTCTCTACAGGCATTGTTTCAGGCAAAGCGGCCGGTGAGGCCGCGCATCTGCTCGATCATCGCGGCGAGGTTTTCGCGGATGCGGGCATCGACCAGGACGGCGACGTCGGGATATTCCTCCAGCATGCGGCGGAAGAGCGGGCGGTTGATGCGGATGACCTCGCTGTCTTCCATCGCCAGTGCCGTATATTTGCGCTCGACGGCCGAGATCATCGCGAGTTCCGACAAAAGCGTGCCGGCGCCGGCCGTCCCCTCGTCGCGCACCGAACCGTCGCGGAGGGTAGAGGTGAGCTGGAACGATCCTTCCGCGATGACGAAGCCGCAATCGGCCGAGGTGCCCTCGCGAAACAGCGTCTGTCCCTCGACCAGCCGCCGGCGTTCGGCGCCGAAGGCCATCAGGCGCAGCTTGTCATCGGCAAGGCCCGCGAAAAGCGGCACGCGCGAAAGAAGGGCGATATCATCGCTGAGAGCCACGTTCGGCGTCTCCTTGTGTTGCGGTCGATGGCGCTGCACGAAGCTGCGCCATGCCGGCCGCGAAAAACGTTACGGTACGATCTTGTAGCCGCCGTTTTCTGTCACGAGAATCTCCGCATTGGAAGGGTCCCGCTCGATCTTCTGGCGCAGCCGGTAGACATGGGTCTCCAGCGTGTGGGTCGTGACGCCGGAATTGTAGCCCCAGACCTCTTCCAGAAGCACATCGCGCGTCACAACCTTCTGATCGGCGCGGTAGAGGTAGCGGATGATCGCCGCTTCCTTTTCCGTCAGGCGGATCTTCTGGCCGTTTTCCAGCGTCAGCAGCTTCTGGCCCGGCTTGAACGTGTAGGGGCCGACGGTGAAGGTGGCGTCTTCGCTGCTCTCGTGCTGGCGTAGCTGGGCGCGGATGCGCGCGAGCAGCACGGCGAAGCGGAAGGGTTTGGTGACGTAATCGTTCGCGCCGGCTTCCAGCCCCAGAATGGTGTCCGAATCGGTGTCGTGCCCGGTGAGCATGATGATCGGCGCCTTGAAGCCGCCCTTGCGCAGGAGCTTCACGGCCTCGCGGCCGTCCATGTCCGGCAGGCCGACATCCATGATGAGGAGGTCGATCTGGCTGGCACGCGCGGTCTGGATGCCCTTGCCGGCGGTGGATTCCTCGAGCGTGGAGAATTCCTCGTAGAGCGAAAGCTGCTCGACGAGCGTCTCACGGAGGTCGTTGTCGTCATCGACAAGAAGGATGGTGCGGGATGTCATGCTTTACCTCTCGGCATTCCTCTGGAAAGTAAGGGAACTGGCGCTTTTGGCAAGCCCGCCCATGGACTTAGCCAAGAGAGTCGTGGCGTGGCGCGAATATGGCGGAATAAAATGAGCGGGATCACATCTGATGAACATCGCGTGAAGACCATTGTCGTGCGGCCGGTGGCGGGAAACCGCAGCCGGGCGATCGTGCAGCTCGGGCCCCTTCGCCTGCCGGCGGCCCTCGGCCGCTCGGGCCGCACCAGCCGCAAGCGCGAGGGCGACGGCGCAACACCGATTGCGGCCATGCCGCTGCTCTACGGCTTCCTGCGCGGGGACCGGCTCTGCGCACCGGCGAGCGGACTTTCGCTCAGACGCATCCGGCCGTCGATGCTCTGGTGCGATGCACCTGGCCATCCGAGCTATAACCGGCTCGTAAGAGCCCCGTTCCGGCCGAGCCACGAGGAGATGCAGCGCTCGGACGAACTCTACGATATCTGCCTCGTGCTCGACTGGAACGTGACGTCGCGGCGGCGCCATTGCGGCTCGGCAATCTTCTTCCATCTTGCCCGCCCCGGCTACGAGCCAACCGCCGGCTGCATCGCCGTGGCCAGACGCGACATGCTGCGCATCCTGCCGCATCTGCGCCGCGGCACCACGGTGCGCGTTCTTTAAAAGTGCATATCGCGGCCCTATATCGGTTGCCGCACCGGCGTCGGTCCATGGCGACGGAGAGCCCTCGATGGCTCGGGCGCACCCTCATTTCAGGGAGATATTCTGATGAGCGATCAACCAACAATCCTGTTTCATGACGGCAACAGCATTCCGCAGGTCGGCCTCGGCGTCTGGCAGACCCCGAACGACACGGCCGTGACAGCGGTTAAGGCGGCCCTTTCGGAGGGCTACCGCCATATCGATACGGCGGCGATCTACGAGAACGAGCAGGGGGTGGGCGAAGGCATCCGCGCCTCCGGCGTCGACCGTTCGGAAATCTTCCTCACGACCAAGCTGTGGAACGCCGATCAGGGCTACGATTCGACGCTGAAAGCGTTCGATGCCAGCCTGAAGCGTCTCGGCACCGACTATGTCGACCTCTATCTCATCCACTGGCCTGCGCCAAATCGCGACCAGTATGTCGATACCTGGAAGGCCTTCATCCAGATCCAGAAGGAGGGCCGGGCCCGGTCCATCGGCGTGTCCAACTTCTATCCCGAGCACCTCCAGCGCCTGATCGACGAGACGGGCATCACGCCCGTGATCAACCAGATCGAGCTGCACCCCGATTTCCCGCAGACGCAGGCGCGGATCTGGCACGACAAGCACCGCATCGTCACCCAGTCGTGGAGCCCGCTCGGTCAGGGCAAGCTTCTGGAAAACCCTGTCGTAGGGCAGGTCGCGCAAAAGCATGGCCGCACGCCGGCGCAGGTCATCATCCGCTGGCATATCGACAACGGGCTCGTCGTAATCCCGAAATCGGTGACGCCGTCGCGCATCGCGGAAAACTTCAAGGTCTTCGACTTCAAGCTGGACGCCGATGACCTCACGACCCTCGCCAGCCTGGAGAAGAACGGTAAGCGTATCGGGCCGGATCCGAAGACCGCGACGTTCTGATTGATTGAAGAGAGCCCCCTCATCCGCCTGCCGACACCTTCTCTCTGCCGGGGAGATGGTGGCTCGAAGAGCCGTATGAGGGGGATATCGCAGGCTCTGCCGTCGTTTACCAGTTACGGCAACGTCTTCGGCGTGACGAAGGTTTCAAGCCGGCCCGAGCCGGGCGCGACGTCAGTCCAGCGCTGGCGGTCGATTGCGATTACCGCCAAACCGGCCGTCGGGTACTTGGTTTTCATTCGTGCGAGGGCTTCATGATCGCCGTGCGGCGCGAGCAATGCGGCCACATTCTCGAAGCCCGGATTGTGTCCGATGACCAGCAGCGTTTCGCTCTCCTCTGGCGCGTCCTGTATTGCCTTGAGAATCGCCTCCGGCTCCGCTTCGTAGATCCACGGCACCGTACGGGAGGGGCATCCTCCGCCGAGTGCCGGCGCGACCAGAGCCCAGGTCTCCTGCGTGCGTCGTGCGGATGACACCAGCGCGAAATCCGGCCTGAGACCGGCGGCGGCAATGTAGGCGGCCATGCGCGGCGCGTCCCGGCGGCCTCGCTCGCTCAGCGGGCGGTCGTGGTCTTCGACGCCATCGGGCCAGGCGGATTTGGCGTGGCGCAGCAGGAGAAGGCGTTTCATCCTATTTCCTTAAACAAAAAGGCCGGGAGCATGCTCCCGGCCTTCTATCAAGATGGCGATGATGCCGGGATTACTGCCAGTCGCGGATATCGACGAAGTGGCCGGCGATGGCGGCGGCGGCAGCCATGGCGGGCGACACGAGATGCGTCCGGCCCTTGAAGCCCTGGCGGCCCTCGAAGTTGCGGTTCGAGGTGGAAGCGCAGCGTTCGCCCGGCTTCAGACGGTCGTCGTTCATGGCAAGGCACATGGAGCAGCCCGGCTCGCGCCAGTCGAAACCGGCTTCCTTGAAGATCTTGTCGAGACCTTCCTTCTCGGCCTGCTCCTTCACGAGGCCGGAGCCCGGAACGATCATGGCATTGACGGTGGAGGCTACCTTCTGGCCTTCGACGACGGCGGCGACGGCACGCAGGTCCTCGATGCGGCCGTTGGTGCACGAGCCGATGAAGACGCGGTCGACGGCGATGTCGGTGATCTTCGTGCCCGGCTTCAGGCCCATGTAATCGAGGGCGCGCCACTTGGAGGAACGCTTGGTCTCGTCTTCGATGTCATCGGGGTTCGGCACGACGCCTTCGACGGAGACGACGTCTTCCGGCGAGGAGCCCCAGGAAACGATCGGCGGCAGGTTGGCGGCATCCAGCACGACGACGCGGTCGAAATGCGCGCCTTCGTCGGTGTGGAGCGTCTTCCAGTAGTCGAGCGCCATTTCCAGCGCCTTGCCCTTGGGCGCGCGCGGCTTGTCCTTGATGTATTCGAAGGTCTTCTCGTCCGGCGCGATGAGGCCGGCGCGGGCGCCGCCTTCGATCGTCATGTTACAGACCGTCATGCGGCCTTCCATCGAAAGCGAGCGGATCGCTTCGCCGGCGAACTCGATGACGTGACCGGTGCCGCCGGCCGTGCCGATCTCGCCGATGATGGCAAGGATGATGTCCTTGGCGGTCACGCCTTCCGGCAGCTGGCCGTCGACGCGCACCAGCATGTTCTTGGCCTTCTTCTGGATCAGCGTCTGGGTGGCCAGAACGTGTTCCACTTCCGACGTGCCGATACCGTGCGCGAGCGCGCCAAAGGCGCCGTGCGTGGAGGTGTGGCTGTCACCGCACACGATGGTCATGCCCGGCAGGGTAAAGCCCTGCTCGGGGCCGACGATGTGCACGATGCCCTGTCGGACATCCTTTTCCGAATAGTATTCGACGCCGAATTCCGCGGCATTGTTGGCCAGCGCCTCGACCTGGATGCGGCTTTCCTCGTTCTTGATGCCCTGGGCACGATCCGGCGAGGTGGGAACGTTGTGGTCGACGACGGCGAGCGTCTTGCCCGGCGCGCGCACCTTGCGGCCGGTCATGCGCAGACCTTCGAAGGCCTGCGGCGACGTCACTTCATGAACGAGGTGACGGTCGATGTAGAGAAGACAGGTGCCATCTTCCTGGCGGCTGACGATGTGGTCGTCGAAAATCTTGTCATAGAGGGTACGGGGTGCGCTCATGGCTTTTCATCCGTCTGGCATGTGGAAATAAGGGAGAGGCAGCGCGAGGCTGCAGATCGCAAGGGATCAGGATAGGCGGCTGGTGAGCGCCCCGAATACACGCGCAAAGAAGCGTGCCGGCAGGCGCTTGTGGTCCTGCAGCACGACGACATGCTTTTCCGTGCATCCGAATTTGGATTCCATGATCCCGCATATAGCGATTTTTACGGGTTTCGGCAATCCACGAAGAATCATGGATGCAGGCCGCGCCGCAGCCGTCTTTCCAGCCCCCGCAGCGCCAGCGACAGGCCTATGGTGAGGACGAGGTAGACATAGGCGACGATGGAATAGGTCTCGAAGAAGCGGAAGGAGCCGGAGGCATAGACCTTGCCCATCTGTGTGATGTCGGCGACGCCGAGCACCGAGACCAGCGAACTGTCCTTCACCATCGCCACGAAATCGTTGCCGAGCGGCGGCAGGATGACGCGGATCGCCTGCGGAAAGACCACGAGCCGGAAACGCTGGACGCGGGAGAGGCCAAGCGCCTTGGCCGCCTCGATCTGGCCCTTGTCGACGGACTGGATGCCGGCGCGGAAGACTTCGGCGATGAAGGCGGAATAGCCGATCATCAGCGCGATGATCGCGCGCCACATCAGCGAGAGGTCGCGCACCAGCATCGGCTCCATCAAGCCTGCGGAGACAAACGGACTGAGGATGAAATTGATGACCGCGACCAGCGCCGGCGCGCCGACGAAGGCGATGTAGAAGAGCAGCACGAGGACCGGCACGCCCCGGATGACCTCCGTATAGAAGCGCGCAATCTGGCGCAGCACCTTGCTTTCGGAAAGGGCCATCAGGGCGATGCCGAGACCGAGCAGGGTGGCGAGCAGGAAGGCGACGAGGGTGACGAAGATCGTCACCCACAGCCCCTTCAGGACGACGCCGAACACCTGGCTGTAGAGATCGTTCGCGACGATGACGCCGGCAAGCGTGAGCGCGATCAGGGCAAGGGCAACCAGCCACCAGGGGTAGTCACCCTTGTCAGCACCGGGGGAAACGGATGCCATGTCGGCCCGTCACTCACCCATCTTGTAGTCGAGGAACCATTTCTTGTTGAGCGCGTCGAGCGTTCCGTCCGCCTTGAGCGCGGCGATCGCCGCGTTGACGGGCGCGACGAGGTCGGAGCCCTTGGGGAAGATGAAACCGAAATCCTCCGTGCCGAGCGGCTCGCCGACCACCTTGAGCTTGCCACCCGAGGAATCGACATAGCCTTTCGCCGCGACGCTGTCCGTCAGCACCAGATCCACGTCGCCGGCCTGGAGCGCCTGCACCGTGGCGCCAAAGGTTTCGAACAGCTTGATGCGCGGGTTCTGCTCGTTGCCGTCGAGGATTTCGTAGACGGCGGTGTAGAAGGGCGACGTGCCGGGCTGGGCGGCGATCAGGCCATCCTCGAGTGCGGCGAAGGATTTGGCGTCCGTGAAGCGGCTTTCATCGGCGCGCACCAGCATGAACTGCTGCGAGCGCATGTAGGGATCGGAGAAATCGACCTTCTCCTTGCGATCGTCCTTGATGGTGATGCCGGTCATGCCGATGTTGTACTGGTTGTCGGAAACGGCTTGGATCATCGCGTCCCAGGAGGTGTTCTGGTACTCGACCTTGACGTTCAGCCGCTTGGCGATCTCGTTCATCGCGTCATATTCCCAGCCGATCTGCTCACCGGTCTTGGGATCGACGAACTGCAGCGGCGGGTAGGCGTTCTCGGTGACCACGACGACGGTCCTGCCACCGAGATCGGGCAGGTCCGAGGCGAGCGCGGCGGCGGGCATGAGGGCAGCGGCGGCGAGGCCTGCAAGGACGGTGCGGCGGGAAAACATCGAGTTGAACTCCTGGAATTGTGGCGGTGAAACACTGTCACAGGTTCAGGCGGTGAGGCAAGCACGACGCGTGCGCCGCAAGGCGTTTGCGTAAAACAAAAAGCCGCCGGCCAGGGCCGACGGCTTCAATTCTTCCAAGGGCCTGCCGATTATTCGGCGGCGCCTTCGGCAGTCTTTGCTGCTTCTTCAGCAGCGGCCTTCTCGGCGGCTTCGGCTGCGGCCTTTTCAGCGGCAAGCGCCTGAGCGGCTGCGACCTTCTCGGCTTCCAGACGTGCCTTTTCCTCGGCAATGGCCTGGCGCTCGGCGTCGTTCAGCTTGCGGGCGCGGGTGCCGACGTTCTCGACGATACGGGCCGACTTGCCGCGACGATCGCGCAGGTAGTAGAGCTTGGCGCGGCGGACCTTACCGCGGCGGACGACTTCGACGCCTTCGACGAGCGGCGAGTAAACCGGGAATACGCGCTCGACGCCTTCGCCGTAGGAGATCTTGCGGACGGTGAAGCTCTCGTTGATGCCGCCGCCGGAACGGGCGATGCAGACGCCTTCATAGGCCTGAACGCGGGTACGCGTGCCTTCCGTAACGCGTACGTTGACGCGAACGGTGTCACCCGGGGAGAATTCCGGCAGGGTGCGCTTGGCTTCAATCTTGGCGGCCTGTTCGGCCTCGAGCTGCTTGATGATGCTCATCGGTCTAACCTTCGGTTGTTCTGAAACAGCCAGAGCGCTCGACGGTCCCTCGGAGGTCATGCCTCCTTTGGTAGTCCGTTGCCGGACGGAGCGGATTCGCCATTCTTTGATTGCAGGTCGGCGGGATAATCCCAAATCCGAGCGGGCCAATACACCAATCGGGCCGCCTTGTCATCCCTTATGCCGGAAGAATCGGGCTGTGCGGGCGAATTTTCTCGCCTTGCCGGCCCCCGCGTCGACCGCTATCAGCAATCGAGGGGAGGCCTTTTCAGGCCCGTGGGAGTGAGATGACGATCGTCGATGCCGTTTTCCTGTTTGTCGCCGGCTTCCTGTCGGGCGTGGTGAACGCCATTGCCGGCGGCGGCACCTTCCTGACCTTCGGTGCGATGACGCTGACCGGCCTGCCGCCGATCGTGGCCAGCGCCACCTCCGCAATCACGCAGTTTCCCGGCTATGTTACCTCGACGCTCGCCTATGCGCGCGAAATCCGCGCAGACAAGCGCGAAGCCATGGTTCTCGGGGCGCTGTCGCTGGTGGGCGGGCTGATCGGCGCGCTCATCCTTGTGTCGATGTCGAACGCGGCCTTCCGCGTGCTCGTTCCCTGGCTGATCCTCGGCGCGACGCTGGTCTTCGCGGCCGGGCCCTATCTGCGGCCGAAGACGCTTTCGCCGGAAAAGCCGGTCTCGCCGGCCGGGCTTGCGGGCCAGTTCGTGACTTCGATCTATGGCGGGTTCTTCGGCGCGGGCATGGGCATCATGACGCTCGCGGTACTCGGCCTCACCAAGGGCGGCGACTACCATCGGCTGAATGCGCTGAAGAATTTCCTGGCCCTCGTCATCGCCGGCATGGCGATCGTCGTTTTCGCGAGCGGCGATGTGGTGGCCTGGCCGCAGGCCGCGATCATGGTGCCGGCCGGGGCCGTCGGCGGCTATGCCGGCGTCTGGGCGGCGCGGCGCGTGCCGCAGCCGGTCATTCGCGGCCTTGTCGTTGCCGTGGGGCTGGCGCTGACCGTCTATTATTTCGTGATGGGCTGAGCGGCCAGAAGGTCCGGCCGGCGTTCGCGCGTCAGCTTCAAGGCTTCCTCGCCGCGCCATTTCTCGATTGCCGCGTGGTTGCCGGATGTCAATACGGCGGGAATTTCCCGGTCTTCCCAGACCTGCGGGCGGGTGTAATGCGGGTGCTCCAGCAGGCCGCCCTCGAAGCTTTCATGTTCGCCCGATAGCGCATTGCCCATGACGCCGGGCAGGATGCGAACCACTGCATCGAGCAGGATCATGGCCGCCGGCTCGCCGCCGGAGAGGATGTAGTCGCCGATGGAGACTTCCTCCAGCCCGCGCCCGTCGATGACGCGCTGGTCGACGCCCTCGAAGCGGCCGCAGACGATGATGGCGCCGTCGCCGGCTGCAAGTTCGCGCACGCGCTTCTGGGTGAGCGGCCGGCCACGCGGGCTCATCAGCAAGCGGGGGCGCTCGTCGCCTTCGCTGGCATGGTCGATGGCCCGCGCCAGCACGTCGGGCTTCAGCACCATGCCCGCGCCGCCGCCGGCCGGCGTGTCGTCGACGGAGCGGTGGCGGTCGGTGGCGAAGTCACGGATCTGGACGCAATCCAGCGCCCAGTCGCCGCGTGCAAGCGCTTTGCCGGACAGCGACTGGCCGAGCAGGCCCGGAAACATTTCCGGGTAGAGCGTCAGGACGGTGGCGCGGAAAGCCACGTCATTCACCGCCGTCTGAAAGCGGCGGGCGGCGGCGACCTGGTCCGTTTTCCTTCTCGTCGTCAACCAGGCCGGCGGCGACGGGGTCGATGAGCAGTCTTCCGCCCTCGACGTCGATTTCCAGCACGGCGGCTTCGGAGAAGGGAATGAGCACCGGCCGCTTGCCGGGCCCCTTGAGTTCAAGGAGGTCGCCGGCGCCGAAATCGAAGATGCCCGTCACCGTGCCATGGCTGCGACCTTGTTCGTCGACCGCTTCCAGCCCCTCCAGGTCGGCATAGAAGAACTCGTCCTCGTCCAGTTCCTCGTCCGGCAGGTTGTCGCGCTCAATGTAGAGATCGAGACCGTTCAGCGCTTCGGCGGCATTGCGGTCGTTGATGCCGCGGAAGCGCACGACGACCACGTTCTTCGCCTCGCGCACCTCCAGCACCTCGAAGGACCGGCCATCGTCGGTGTGCAGGTGGCCGTAATCGCCGATGGCGGTGGGGTCGATGGTGTAGGATTTCACGCGGACCTCGCCACGCAGGCCCTGCGCGGCGCCGATGCTGCCCATGAGGACGGGATTTTCCAGTTTCACCATGGTTGCTTCCGAGCGTTCGATCGTTCCGGTTTCAGACAAGGGCGGGCGAAGACGCTTTACGACGTTCCGCGCCACGCTCCAAACGAAAACGGGCGGCATGAGACACGCCGCCCGCTTCGAAATGAACGTGCCGTCGATTATTCGGCGGCAGCAGCAGCGGCGTCCTCTTCCTTCTGCTTCTTCTCGGCGGCGCGCTCGACAGCCTTCTTGCCCGGCTTTGCCTTGTTCGGGTTGTTGCGGGTTTCGCGCTTCAGAACGCCAGCGTCGTCCAGGAAGCGGGCAACGCGGTCGGTCGGCTGGGCGCCCTTGGCGATCCATTCCTTGGCGCGGTCGGCGTCGATCTGGACGCGGTTGGCGTCGTCCTTGGGGAGCATCGGGTTCCAGGCGCCGAGGCGGTCGAGGAAGCGGCCGTCACGGGGCGAACGGGCGTCTGCAACGACGATCTGGTAGTACGGACGCTTCTTGGAGCCACCGCGGGCGAGACGAATTTTCAGGGACATGTTTTTCTCCTTCGATGTGGTGACCCTGCGCTTGGTTTACGCAGGGGTATTCTGGTTTGCACCGCTGTGTTCAGCGGCAATGGCTTCATGATGCCGGATCACCTCGCGGATGATGAAGTTCAGGAACTTCTCCGCGAAATCCGGATCCAGATTGGCGTCCTTCGCCAGGCGGCGGAGGCGTTCGATCTGGTATTCTTCGCGCGCCGGATCGGCCGGCGGCAGTTCATGCGTCGCCTTGAGCACGCCCACTGCCTGGGTGCAGCGGAAGCGCTCGGCGAGCATATGCACGAGGGCAGCGTCGATATTGTCGATCGACTGCCGGTACTCGCCCAGCTGTTCGCGGACTTTCGGATCGATGCTCATGCCTCAGCCCCTCACTTCTTCTTCGGCAGGCCGGGCAGGCCCGGAAGGCCGCCGAGACCGGGAAGGCGCCCGCCGCCAAGGCCCGGCAGACCGCCGCCGCCCAGACCCGGCATGCTGCCCGGCTTGATGCCGGCGGCCTCGGCCTGCTTGGCCAGCGCCTCGAGCTGCTTTGGGTCCATCTTCGACAGGTCCGGCATGCCGCCGCCAAGGCCGCCGAGGCCCATCTTGCCGGCCAGGCCGCCCATCATCTGCTTCATCATGCCGCCCTTCTTGCCGCCCATCATCTTCATCATGTCCGCCATCTGGCGATGCATCTTGAGAAGCTTGTTGATGTCGGAGGCATCGGTGCCGGAGCCGGCGGCGATGCGCTTCTTGCGGGAATGCTTGAGAATGTCGGGGTTGGCGCGCTCGGCCTTGGTCATCGAATTGATGATGGCGATCTGGCGGCCGAACAGCTTGTCGTCGAGGCCGGCGGCGGACATCTTGTCCTTCATGCCGGCCATGCCGGGCATCAGCCCCATGATGCCGCCCATGCCGCCCATCTTCTGCATCTGGGCCAGCTGGTCGGCAAGGTCGTTCAGGTCGAACTTGCCCTTGGCCATCTTGGCGGCCATGGCGGCCGCCTTTTCGGCGTCGATATTCTCGGCTGCCTTCTCGACGAGCGAGACGATGTCGCCCATGCCGAGGATGCGATCTGCGACACGGCGGGGGTGGAATTCCTCCAGTTCGCCCATCTTTTCGCCGACGCCGATCAGCTTGATCGGCTTGCCGGTGACGGCGCGCATGGAAAGGGCAGCACCGCCGCGGCCATCGCCGTCCATGCGGGTCAGCACGAGGCCGGTAATGCCGACGCGTTCGTCGAAATTGCGGGCGAGGTTGACGGCATCCTGACCGGTCAGCGCATCGGCGACGAGCAGGATTTCATGCGGATTGGACTTCCGCTTGATCTCCGCCATCTCGATCATCAGCGGCTCGTCGATATGGGTGCGGCCAGCGGTGTCGAGGATGACGACGTCATGGCCGCCGAGCTTGGCGGCCTGCACGGCACGCGCGGCGATATCGGTGGGCGACTGGCCGGCAATGATCGGCAGCGTATCGATGCCGGTCTGGACGCCGAGCTGGCGAAGCTGCTCCTGCGCGGCCGGGCGGCGCGTATCGAGCGAGGCCATCAAGACCTTCTTTTTGTCGCGCGTGGTCAGCCGGTTGGCGATCTTGCCCGATGTGGTGGTCTTGCCCGAGCCCTGGAGGCCGACCATCATGATGACGACGGGAGCGGCCGCATTGAGATCGATCGACACGCCCTCGGAGCCGAGCATCGACACAAGCTCGTCATGCACGAGCTTGACGACCATCTGGCCGGGCTTGATCGACTTCAGGATTTCCGCGCCGACGGCCTTCTCGCGCACCGCATCGGTGAAGGAGCGCACCACTTCCAGCGCCACGTCCGCTTCCAGAAGCGCACGGCGGACCTCGCGCAGTGCCGCCGAGACATCGGCCTCGGAAAGCGCGCCACGGCCTGTCAGTCCATTCAGAATGGAGCCAAGGCGGTCCTGGAGTGTTTCAAACATCACGTCTTCCTTCTTGTTTCCAGTTGTGCCGGAAACGTCGGTGCTATCGGCGACGAAAACAAGACGCAAAGCCAAAAAGCACCCGAGGGCGCATCGCGCTGTCGGGTGTTGACCTCCGGGATCTCTTTATACCTTCGCGGGTCCCGGTCGGCGGCTTCAAGCATTCTCACTTGTCGCTGATGGCGCGGCTTTAACCTCATCGGGGCTGGAAAGTCAAGGACATCGCCAAATCCGGCTCGTCGTCACATTTGCGAGAGCCCGCGCCGGGCCGTTGCGACAAAAGGCGCGCGCACCTATCTTCTGGCGATGAATCGTCGCAAATTTCTCAAATGGTCCGGTATAGGCGCTCTCGCGATGCCTTCGGGCGGCGCAGTTGCGGGCACGGGCCGGGGGGCGAACCGTTATTATGACGGCCCCGTCAGCGACCATTTCGACGGAACGCGCTTCTTCAATCCCGATGGCGAGGAGCCGAACAATTTTGTCGAGCTGCTGCGCTGGCAATTCGGTGGCGGACGCGTGGCTTGGCCGACCGACTGGCCGAGCCCTTTTCCACCGGCCGTGCCGGAGGCGCGCGTGGCGGACGATCGCCTTGTCGTGACCATGGTGGGCCATGCCACCCTTCTGATCCAGACCGCTGGCCTCAACATCCTGACCGACCCCGTCTGGAGCGACCGGGCGAGCCCCTTGCCCTTTGCCGGGCCCAAGCGCGTCAATCCGCCGGGCATCCGGCTCGACGACCTGCCGAAGATCGACATCGTGCTCGTCACGCACAACCACTACGACCATCTCGACCTCGCAACGCTGAAAACGCTGGCCAGGCGGGACGATTGCCTGATCTTCACGCCGCTCGGCAATGACAGGATCATCGGACCGGTCGCTGGCAAGGGGCGCGTCACGACCATGGATTGGGGCGGCAGTACGCCCTTGACGGCCGATGTGACGCTCCATTGCGAACCGTGCCACCACTGGTCGGCGCGCGGGCTGGCCGATCGCCGCATGGCGCTGTGGTCGGCTTTCCTTATCGAGACTCCGGGCGGAAAGATCTACCATATCGGCGATACCGGCTTTCACCGGGGCATCAACTACCGGGCGATCCGGGAAAAGCATGGGCCGATCCGTCTCGCCAACCTGCCTTTCGGCGCCTATGAGCCGCGCTGGTTCATGCGCCCGCAGCACCAGAATCCCGACGAGGCCGTGCAGGGCATGGTGGCGAGCGGTGCCGCCTTTGTCGCCGGACATCATTGGGGCACGTTCCGGCTGACCAACGAGGGCGTGGACGAGCCCTTGGCGGCGTTGGAAACCGCGCTGGACGCCGCCGGCATCGGGCGCGAGCGTTTTCGCGCCATGAGGCCCGGCGAGGTGTTCGAGGTTCCTCGTTCCGCGGCCTGAGCAAAGTACTGGAAATCCGCGGGCTTTTCCGCCATATACGGCCCAACGGGCCGCCTTTGGCCCAATCGGGCAGGCGCAATGACAAAGACGGTCGAATTCGCGAGAATGAACGGGCTGGGAAACATGATCCTGGTCGTGGACATGCGCGGGCGTCCGGATGCCGTCACGCCGGCGGCGGCGATTGCGCTCAATGCCGATCCCGCCACGCGCTTCGACCAGATCATGGCGATCCACGATCCGAAGGTCGATGGCACGGACGCTTTCATCGAGATCCTGAATTGCGACGGCACGCGGGCGCAGGCCTGCGGCAACGGCACACGTTGCGTGGTGCAGGCGCTGGCCGCAGAGACGGACAAGAAGGCATTTACCTTCCAAACCGTCGCCGGCATCCTGAACGCCGTCGAGCACGAGGACGGCACGATTTCCGTCGATATGGGCAAGCCGGTCTTCGAATGGGACCGCATTCCGCTTGCCGAGGAATTCTACGACACGAGCCGGATCGAGTTGCAGATCGGACCGATCGACGATCCCGTGCTGCATTCGCCGTCGGTCATGTCGATGGGCAACCCGCATGCGATCTTCTGGGTCGACCGCGATCCGATGACCTTCGATCTCGACCGTTTCGGCCCGCTGCTCGAAAACCATCCGATGTTTCCGGAAAAGGCCAATATCACGCTGGCGCAGGTGACGTCGCCGACCTCAATGACGACGCGCACCTGGGAGCGCGGCGCAGGGCTGACGCTCGCCTGCGGATCGGCTGCCTGCTCGGCGGGCGTTTCCGGCGCGCGCACCGGCCGCACGGGCCGCAAGGTGGAGATCACCGTCGCCAGCAGCCCCAACCGCGGCAGGCTCACCATCGAATGGCGCGAGGACGATCACGTCGTCATGACAGGGCCGGCCGAATGGGAGTGGTCCGGCACGCTCGATCCCGCAACCGGCGCCTTCCGCCGGGATGACGCCGAGGCGGCCGCCCTTTGAGCGGGGTCGAGGTCATAACCTTCGGCTGTCGGCTCAACACCTACGAATCGGAAGTGATGCGTGCGGAAGCCGAGAAGGCGGGGCTGAACAATGCCGTGCTGGTGAACACCTGTGCGGTGACCGGCGAGGCCGTGCGCCAGGCGCGACAGGCAATCCGCCGCGCGCGCCGCGACAATCCGCATGCCCGCATCATCGTGACCGGCTGCGCCGCACAGACCGAAAGTGCCGCTTTCGCCGGCATGCCGGAAGTGGACGCCGTACTCGGCAACGAGGAAAAGCTGAAAAGCGCCTCCTATCGCCGTTTGCCGGATTTCGGCGTCTCGGCCGAAGAGAAACTGCGCGTCAACGACATCATGAGCGTGCGGGAAACCGCGCCGCAGATGGTGAAGCTCATCGACGGCCATGTGCGCGCTTTCGTGCAGGTGCAGAACGGCTGCGACCACCGCTGCACCTTCTGCATCATCCCGTATGGTCGTGGCAATTCCCGCTCGGTGCCGATGGGCGCGGTGGTGGAGCAGGCGCGCAAACTCGTCGAGAGCGGTTACTGCGAGATCGTACTGACCGGCGTGGACGCCACCAGCTACGGCGCCGACCTGCCCGGAAAACCGAGCCTCGGGCAGCTTGCCAACACCCTTTTGAAGCAGGTGCCGGAGATCAGGCGCCTGCGGCTTTCCTCCATCGACAGCATCGAGGCGGACGATCATCTCTGGGACCTGATTGCCGACGAGCCGCGCTTCATGCCGCATCTGCATCTGTCCTTGCAGCATGGCGACGACATGATCCTCAAGCGCATGAAGCGCCGCCATTCGGCCGCCGATGCACGTGCCTTCTGCGGTCGCGTGCGCGATCTCCGCCCGCAGGCGAGCTTCGGGGCCGACATGATCGCCGGTTTCCCGACGGAGACGGAGGAGATGTTCGCCAATGCCGGGCGGCTCGCGGAAGATTGCGGCATCGCGCATCTGCATGTCTTTCCCTACAGTCCGCGCCCGGGAACGCCGGCCGCGCGCATGCCGCAGCTCGACCGGACGCTGGTCAAGGAGCGTGCGGGGCGTCTGCGCGAGACTGGAAAACGGCTCGCCGAGGCCCATCTCGTCTCCATGATAGGGAGAGAGGAAATGATCCTCGTCGAGAACAACGGCCTTGCCCACACGGAAAACTTCACGCTGGTCGATGCCGCGGGTCTCAAACCGCGCGACCTTGTGCCGGTGACGATCACCGGCCACAATGGAAAGCACCTGACCATGCGGCCCGTAACCGCCTTCTCGCATAACTAGCGGACACCTTTCATGGCCCTCGGCTTCATCAAGAAGATTTTCACCTTCGGAAAAGACAACGCTCCCGAGCAGAAGTCGGAGGCGGAGGTTCCCGTCGTCGTGCCCGATGATGACGCGGTAGCGCCCGCCCTGGTGGCGGAAGAGCCTGTCGAGATCGTAGAGCGCGACGCGCTGCTCGACGAAGCGGAGGCCGCCAATCCGGAAGCCGGCAGCCACGTTCCCGACGAGCCGGAGCCGGATATCTATCCCCTGCCGCATGCACCCAACCTGCCGGTCGCGAAAGACCCGGTGGCGCCGGCCGAGATGGAAACGGCGGGCGGACCTTCTGATGACGGCCCGGACGTGGTGGCGGAAGACGCGATCGTCGAGGCGGAACCGGAAGCGCCGGCCGAAGACATTGACGTTGTGGAAGAGCCCGTTGCTGTTACCGAAGATGTCATCGAGCCGGAAGAAAGCGTTGCACCCGCCGAAGAGCAGGAGGTGCCCGCAACAGACGATGCCGTTCTCGACGAGGCCGTTACCGTCGAGCCGAAGGCGCTGCCCAAGGGTTTTGCCACGGCGGAAAGCAAACCCGTCGTCGAGGTCGCGGCACCGGAGCCGAAGCGCACCTGGTTCCAGCGTCTGCGCGACGGGCTTTCGCGCACCTCCTCGCAGCTCACGGGGCAGATCACCAGCCTCTTCACCAAGCGCAAGCTTGACGATGACACGCTGCAGGATCTGGAGGATCTGCTGATCCAGGCCGATCTCGGCGTGGAGACTGCGCTGCGCATCACCGATACGCTGGCATCCGAACGCTACGGCAAGGACGTGACCGGCGCCGATGTCTCGCGCATCATGGCAAGCGAGATCACAAAGGTGCTATCGCCGGTCGCAAGGCCACTGGAACTCGACCTCAATCACAAGCCCCACGTCATTCTTGTCGTCGGCGTCAATGGAACGGGCAAGACCACGACGATCGGTAAGCTCGCCGCCAAACTCTCCGGCGCCGGCCTCAAGGTGATGATGGCGGCGGGCGACACGTTCCGCGCGGCGGCCATCGAGCAGCTGAAGATCTGGGCCGAACGCACCGGCTCGCAAATCGTCTCGTCCAAGCTTGGCGCGGATGCAGCGGGCCTTGCCTACGAAGCCTATGAGCGGGCGAAGGAAAGCAAGAGCGACGTGCTGATCATCGACACGGCCGGCCGCCTCCAGAACAAGACGGAGCTGATGGCGGAACTGGAAAAGATCGTGCGCGTGCTCGGCAAGCTCGATCCGGACGCGCCGCACACCGTGCTCCAGACGCTCGATGCCACGACCGGCCAGAACGCCATGAACCAGGTCGAGATTTTCCGCAACGTCGCGGGCGTTTCGGGCCTGATCATGACAAAATTGGACGGTACGGCCCGTGGCGGCATTCTTGTGGCCATTGCCGCCAAGCAAAAGCTGCCGGTCTATTTCATCGGCGTCGGCGAAGGGATCGACGATCTCGAACCCTTCGAGGCCAAGGATTTCGCGGAAGCGATTGCAGGAGTACAGGCATGAGCAAGGCAACGATGGACGCCCCGGCCAAGACCGAGGAGAAGGTCAGCCCGCTCCTCAAGATGGTGCTGGAACTCGGCCCGCTCGTCGTGTTCTTCTTCGCCAATTCGCGCGGCGAATGGCTGGCCTCGCACTTTCCCGTGCTGGCCGAAATGGGTGGCCCGATCTTCATTGCCACGGGGCTTTTCATGGCCGCGACGGCAATAGCGCTCATCGTTTCCTGGGTGCTGACGCGCACGCTGCCGATGATGCCGCTGATCTCGGGCATCGTGGTCTTCGTCTTCGGCGCGCTGACGCTATGGCTACAGAACGACACGTTCATCAAGATGAAGCCCACGATCGTCAACACGCTGTTCGGCGCCATCCTGCTCGGCGGATTGCTGTTCGGCAAGTCGCTGCTCGGCTACGTCTTCCATGCCGCCTTCAAGCTCACCGACGAGGGCTGGCGCAAGCTGACGCTGCGCTGGGGTCTGTTCTTTCTGTTCCTCGCGGTTCTCAACGAGGTGGTGTGGCGTTCGTTCTCGACCGATTTCTGGGTGGCGTTCAAGGTCTGGGGCACCATGCCCATCACCATCGTCTTCACGCTGGCCCAGATGCCGCTGATCATGCGCTATTCCGTCGATCAGGCGGAAGAGGGCAAGGCGTCCTGAGGTTTTGCGACGGTCCGCCGATTCCATCAGAAAATGTGATTGAACGACCGAAGTCTGACAATTGATCTGGCTGCGCGATTTGCCTAGAAAGGCCAGAATTATTCAAGGGAGAGACTTCATGCGCCATCTTCTGCTTGCCTGTGCGGCAACGCTTGCACTTTCGCTGCCCGCAAAGGCCGAAAACGTCACCGTTGCCGTGACGGCCATCGTCGAACACCCGGCACTGGATGCGGTGCGTGACGGCGTGAAGGAAACGCTGGAAGCGGCAGGCTACAAGGACGGCGAGAACCTCAAGTTCCTCTACGAGTCCGCACAGGGCAACCCCGCGACGGCCGCGCAGATCGCCCGCCAGTTCGTCGGCGAGGACCCGACGGTCATCGTCCCGATTTCCACGCCATCAGCCCAAGCCGTCGTTTCCGCGACGAAGGATATCCCTGTCGTCTTCACGGCCGTGTCCGATCCGCTCGGCGCACAGCTCGTCACCGACATGGACAAGCCGGGCGGCAACGTGACGGGCCTGTCCGACATGTCGCCGGTCGCCGAACATCTCGCGCTCATCAAGGAAATCCTGCCGGAAGCGAAGACCATCGGCTACCTCTACAATTCGGGTGAAGCGAACTCGGTTTCGCTGCTTGCCGTGTTGAAGGCCGAAGCCGAAAAGGCCGGTCTGACGGTCGTCGAATCCGCCGCCACCAAGTCCGCCGAAGTGCAGGGCGCCGCCCGCGCGCTCGTCGGGCGTGCCGATGCCATCTACATCCCGACGGACAACACGATCATCTCCGCGCTTGAAGGTGCGGTCGCGGTTGCCGAGGAAGCCAAGCTGCCGCTCTTCACCGCCGACACGGATTCCGTTTCGCGCGGCGCCATCGCGGCACTCGGCTTCAACTACAAGGACGTGGGCAAGCAGACGGGCGACATCGTCGTGCGCATCCTTAAGGGCGAGAAGCCGGGCGATATCGCCGTGAAGGTTGCCGCCGGCACGGACCTCGTCGTCAACAAGGGCGCGGCGACCAAGATGGGCGTCACGCTTCCCGAAGCCGTCGTCGGCCGCGCGACCCGTGTGATCGACTAAACGCGGGATTTCCGCGCATTGCCAATCGGAATCAACCGCTGCCGGATCGCCCGGCAGCGGTTGATCTGTTAAGAGGACCTGACCCGCATATGTGCGGGAGGGTGACCTGAGAGAAAGCCGAGAACCGTGAGCCTGATTGCCTTCTGGGGTGCCGTCGAACTGGGGCTGGTCTATGCCTTCGTCGCCATCGGTGTTTACCTTGCCTTCCGCGTGCTGGATTTTCCCGATCTGACGGTGGACGGATCCTTTCCGCTCGGCGCGGCCGTTGCCGCCGTCCTGATCATCGCGGGTGTCAATCCGTGGCTGGCGGCGGCAGTTGCCATGGTGGCGGGTGCTCTCGCCGGACTGGTGACGGCCGTGCTGAACGTGCGCTTCCGCATTCTCAACCTGCTCGCCTCGATCCTGACGATGATCGCGCTCTTCTCCGTCAACCTGCGTGTGATGGGCAAGCCGAATGTGGCACTGATCAATGCCGATACGATGATCAGCCCGTTCTTCGGCCATGGCCTGCGGGATTTCTACGTTCGCCCGCTTTTCGTCGGCGTTCTCGTCGTCATCGCAGTCATCGTGGTCTGGCGCTTTCTTGAAAGCGATGCCGGCCTTTCAATGCGTGCCACCGGCGCCAATGCCCGTATGGCGCGCGCGCAGGGCGTCAACACCAACAAGCAGATCTATCTCGGGATTGCGCTTTCCAACGCGCTCGTTGCGCTCGGCGGCGCGCTGTTTGCGCAGACCAACGGTTTTGCCGACGTGACGTCGGGCGTGGGCACCATCGTCGTCGGCCTTGCCGCCGTCATCATCGGCGAGACGCTGTTTGGCGCGCGCGGCATCCTGATCGCGCTGATCGGCTGCGTCGTCGGCTCGATCCTCTACCGCATCGCCATCCAGCTCGCGCTGTCGTCCGATATTCTCGGCCTCCAGGCCTCGGACCTCAACTTCGTGACGGCGTTGCTCGTCACCGTGGCGCTCGTGCTGCCGCGCCTTCGTCGCGGGGGAGCCGCCTGATGATTTCCGTTTCCGATATCAAGGTTACCTTCGGCAAGGGCACGCCGCTGCAGAAGCAGGCGCTGAACGGCGTGAGCCTCACCATCGAGGAGGGGCAGTTCGTCACGGTCATCGGGTCCAACGGCGCCGGCAAGTCGACGCTGCTCGGCGTTCTCGCCGGCGACGTGATCGCTACCGAGGGCAAGGTAACGATCGGCACGACCGATGTCACGCGGCAGGGCACGGCTGCCCGTGCAGGGCGCGTGGCGCGCGTTTTTCAGGATCCGCTGACGGGAAGCTGCGGGGCGCTGTCGATCGAGGAGAACCTGGCGCTCGCCGCCCGCCGCGGCGAACGGCGCGGACTTGCCTCGGCGCTTGGCCCGCAGCGGCGCGCGCTCTTCCGCGACCGGATCGCCGAGCTCAATCTGGGGCTCGAGAACCGCATGCGCGACCGCATGGATCTGCTCTCCGGCGGCCAGCGTCAGGCGGTCTCGCTCGTCATGGCCACGCTTGCCGGTTCCGACGTGCTGCTGCTCGACGAACATACGGCGGCGCTCGATCCGGGCATGGCCGAGTTCATCATGACCCTCACGCAGAAGATCGTCTCCGAGCGCAAGCTGACGACGCTGATGGTGACGCATTCGATGCGCCAGGCGCTCGATTACGGCCACCGCACCGTGATGCTGCATGGTGGCGAGATCGTGCTGGATGTTGCCGGCGACAGCCGCAAGACGCTGCAGGTCGAGGATCTCATCGCGATGTTCCGCAAGATGCGCGGCCAGACGCTGGATGACGACGCCCTGCTGATCGGCTGAGGCGTGTCACCAAAGCGCCCGAATCCGTCTGCAGCGTCGCGCGGTCGGAATTCGGGGGTATCCATATTGTTTCGTCGTGATTTTCTTGTCGGTGGCCTGTCGTCAGGTCTGGTTCTAGCGGCGGCGACGGCGTTGCGCGCGCAGCAGCCCGTCGATGACGCCGCCGCAAAGCTCGTGACCGCCGCGCGGCGGCAGGTCGGTGTTACGCGCACCTATGATGCCGCTTATACGAAGCTCGGCTATCCCGGCGGCGATGTGCCGCGCGAGCGCGGCGTGTGCACGGATGTCATCATCAGGGCCTATCGCGATGCTCTCGATGTCGACCTCCAGGTGCTGGTGCACGAGGACATGCGGCGCGCCTTTTCGGCCTATCCCGCTCTGTGGGGTCTGAGCCGGACCGATCGCAATATCGACCATCGGCGAGTGCCCAACCTGCAAGCCTTCTTCCGGCGGGCGGATGCGACCCTGCCCATAAGCAATAACGCTGCCGATTACCGTCCGGGCGACATCGTTTCGCAAATGTTGCCCGGCAACCTTCCGCATATCGGCATCGTCGCGGATGAGCGCACGCCCGACAGAAGCCGGCCGCTGGTTGTGCACAATATCGGCGCCGGCGCCCGGATGGAGGACGTGCTGTTTGCCTATCCCATCACTGGCCACTACCGCTACAAGGTGTGATCTGTCCTACCGGGACTGCGTGAGGAAGATCTTCATCGCGAAGACCGAGAAGACGCCGGCGAAGGTGTAGTCGATACCGCGCAGCACCTTCGGGTTTTGCTGAAGCCAGGCGGCCAGCTTGTCTGCGGCCAGCACGACGATGGCGTTGACCGGCATGCCGATGAGAATGAAGAAAATGCCGAAGAAGATGAGCTTGCCGGTCACGTGCGGATCGCTCGCCGAGACGAACTGCGGCAGGAAGGTCATGAAGAAGATGATGACCTTCGGGTTGAGCAGGTTCACCCAGAAGCCGGTCGAGATGTTGGCGAATGCGCTGCCGCGCGGGCCGGTCGAGGCCTTCACGGTGAAGTTCGAACCGTAGCGGATGGCCTGGACGGCGAGCCACAGCAGGTAGGCGGCGCCGCCGGTCTTGAGGATCATGAAGGCGGTCGGCGAGGCGGTGATGAGGGCCGCGATGCCGAACGCGACGAGCAGCGTGTGCACGCAGATGCCGAGCCCGGTGCCCAGCACGACGAACAATGCGGCCCCGCGGCCCTGCGACAGCGCCCGGCTGATCGACAATGTCATGTCAGGGCCTGGGGTGGCGGCGAGCAGAAGGCTTGCGGCAGAGAAGGCGAGCAGTGTCGGGAACGTGGGCAGGAAGTCCATGGCAAGGGTCTCGAAAGCCGGAAAGTTCGAAAACTCTTATCCGGCTTTCTGCCGATTACCAATCAAAGCTTGTTATGGCCCGTTACGTCTCTTCCACGAAGGCGCGAAATTTCTCCGCATAATCCGGGTGCCAGCGTGACAGCGGGGGGCGGTTTTCGATGACGTCGCCGATCGCCCAAGCCATGCGGCGCTCGTCCAGTGCACGCGACACGTCGTTATCAGGGCACAGGATGTAGAAATCGCCGCGTTCGAGGCTCTCGATCATGAAATCGACAGTCTCGGCCGGTGTCCAGGCGGCATCCGGCTTTTCCGTGCGCTCGCCTTTGGTGAGCGCGGTATAGACGAAACCGGGGATGAGGAGGTGGGCGGAAAGTTTTGCACCCTCCGTGTTGCGCAGCTCATGCTGGAGCGCCTCGGTGAAGACCTTCACGCCGGATTTGGAGACATTATACGCCGGATTGCCGGGCGGCGTGGTGATGCCCTGCTTGGAGCCGGTGTTGATGATGAGCCCCGGCTCGCCATGGGCCAGCATGTTAGGCCCGAAGACCTGCGTGCCGTGGATGACGCCCATGAGGTTGACGGCGAGGATGTGGTCCCAGTTTGCCTCGGCGCTGAAGATCGAGGTGTCCGGCTGGATGCCGGCATTGTTCATGAGCACGTGAACGCGGGCGAAACGCTGCTGGACGGCGCGCTCCAGCGCCTCTAGCTCGTGACGATGGGCGACGTCGGTTTCCACCGCCATGATGTTGGCTTCGCCGGCGATGGCTTCGAGTTCGGCGCGCGCTTCGGCGAGCTGGTCGGTATTGCGGTCGGCGATGGTCACGAACATGCCGGCCTCGGCAAAGCGCCGCGCGGCGGCAAGGCCGATACCGGATGCGCCGCCGGTGATGACGGCGACATTGCCTTTCTTGATGATGTCCTTGAGGTCGGTCATGGGTTCATCCCCTTCCATGGTCCAGTCCTGCGCAATATGGGGTCGCCTGCGGCGGCGTCAAACCCCGCTTGCGGCAGGATGCAGCGGGCACCGCCCTTGCGTCACGCGCCAATCTCGCTAAAAGTGCCGCGACACCGGGCCTTGCGGGCTTGCCGCGACCCTTTCATGCAACGGACCTCATCATCATGGCATCACATAAAGACGTAAAGAAAGTCGTGCTGGCCTATTCCGGCGGCCTCGATACCTCGATCATCCTGAAGTGGCTTCAAACCGAACTCAACGCGGAAGTCGTGACGTTCACGGCCGACCTCGGCCAGGGCGAAGAGCTGGAGCCGGCGCGCAAGAAGGCCGAGATGCTCGGCATCAAGGAGATCTTCATCGAGGACGTGCGCGAGGAATTCGTGCGCGATTTCGTCTTCCCGATGTTCCGTGCCAATGCTGTCTATGAAGGCGTCTACCTGCTCGGCACGTCGATCGCCCGCCCGCTGATCTCCAAGCACCTCATCGAGATCGCCGCCAGGACCGGCGCCGACGCCATCGCGCATGGCGCCACCGGCAAGGGCAACGACCAGGTCCGTTTCGAGCTTTCGGCCTATGCGCTGAACCCCGACATCAAGATCATCGCCCCCTGGCGCGACTGGTCGTTCAAGAGCCGCACGCACCTGCTCGAATTCGCCGAGCAGCACCAGATTCCGGTCGCCAAGGACAAGAAGGGCGAAGCGCCGTTCTCGGTGGACGCCAACCTGCTGCACTCCTCTTCCGAGGGCAAGGTTCTGGAAGATCCGGCCATCGAAGCCCCCGAATATGTGCATATGCGCACCATCTCGCCGGAAGCCGCACCCGACAAGGCGACCATCATCAAGGTCGGCTTCGAGCGCGGAGACGCCGTATCGATCAACGGCGTGCGCATGTCGCCTGCGACGCTGCTTGCGGCGCTCAACACCTATGGCCGCGACAACGGCATCGGCCGTCTCGACCTCGTGGAGAACCGCTTCGTCGGCATGAAGTCGCGCGGCGTTTACGAAACGCCCGGCGGCACGATCCTGCTTGCCGCGCACCGCGCCATCGAATCGATCACGCTCGACCGCGGCGCCGCGCATCTCAAGGACGAGATCATGCCGCGCTATGCGGAGCTGATCTATTACGGCTTCTGGTTCTCGCCGGAGCGTGAGATGCTGCAGGCCCTGATCGACAAGAGCCAGACCCATGTCGAGGGCGAAGTGACGCTGAAGCTCTACAAGGGCAATGTCATGGTTATCGGCCGTGAATCGGACAAGTCGCTCTATTCCGACAAGCTGGTCACCTTCGAGGACGACCAGGGCGCCTATGACCAGAAGGACGCCGCAGGCTTCATCAAGCTGAACGCGTTGCGCCTGCGCACGCTGGCCGCCCGCAACAAGCGCGGCTGATCTCAAGGCATCGCAGACATGGCCCGCTGCCGGAGACGGCGGCGGGTTTTTTCATTCCGAGGGTTTGCCCGTGGAGGTTGCCCCGGCAAGGACGGGTTCGCGCCCGCAGACCGCGCGATACCAGGCATAGGCCAGCACGGCCATGAGGCCCATGGACGGGATGATGATGCCGAAGGCGAAGAGCGGCATGCCGATGGCAGCGGCGATCACGCCGGCAAGGAAGCCGGCCCCCATCTGGATGAAGCCCATCGCCGCCGAGGCGGAGCCCGCGATATGCGGAAAGGGCTCCATGGCGGCGGTCATCATATAGGGCATGATGAAAGCGATGCCGAAGGCGTAGAGGCCGACCGGGCCCATGACGCTCAGAAAGGTTGGTTGCGCAAGCACATGGGATGCCAGCACGATGAGGATGCTGGCCGTGCCGATGCAACAGAGGCCGGCAATGACGATCCCGTTGGCCGTGAGCCGCCGCATCAGGAGCCGCACGGCGATGGTGCCGAGGAAGAAGAAGCCGGACTGCATGAGCATGCCGACGCCGAACTGGGTGGGCGTCAGCCCGACGCGATCGATGAGGATGAAGGGCAGCATGGTCGCCTGGCCATAGAGAGCGCCCAGCGCGCCGGCTATCACCAGCGTCGCCGACAGGAAGCGCGGGCTGCTGGCGATGGTGCGGTAGGCGCTCAGGATCGGCCGGATATGGCCCTTGGCGGGATCCGGCGTCGTCGTTTCGGCCATGCAGAAATAGACGATGCCGCAGGCCGAGAGCGCAAAGCCCACCATCAGGAAGAAGATCGACTGCCAGCCGAACAGGCCGAGCGCGAAGCCGCCGAGCGTCGGCGAGACGGCCGGACCGATGGCCAGCATCATGCCGACCATGTTCATGATACGGGCGGCCTCGCTGCCGGTGAACTGGTCGCGCACGATGGCGCGCGACACCGTCGTGCCGACCGAAACGCCGATGCCCTGCACGAGGCGACCGGCCAGCAGCACCTCGACGGTCGGGGCGAAGGCCGCCATCATGCTGCCAACGAGATAGACGGACATGAAGATCAGGGTCGTCTTTCGTCGACCGAGCACGTCGGACATGGTGCCGGATACCAGTTGCGAGAGCGCAAAGCCGGCGAAATAGAAGGAAAGCGTCAGCTTGATTGCGGATTCCGTCGAGGCGAAGGCGTGTACCAGCTCGGGCATGGCGGGCGTGTAAAGCGCCATGGAAACGGGGCCGATGGCAACGAGAAAGGCGCTGATGATGGAGGTGCGGCGCTCGCTCATGCGGGCCTGCGTCATCGTCCGGTCTCCCGGGCAAGCGTCAGGGCGGCGTCGTCTTCCTCGAGTGCCGAAAGATTAGCGCGCAGCAGCTTCAGGCGGCCGTGGATCTGCGCAAGCTCGTCTGCGCCGATGCCGCTCGTGACCTGTTGCATCAGGTCGAGCTGTTCCGTGCGGATGCCTGTTATCAGGGTGCCGGCGGCGGGGGTGGTGAAGATCAGCTTGGCGCGGCGGTCGGCCGGATCCGGCCGCCGTTCGATAAGGCCGAGGCTCTGGAGGCGGTCGAGATAGGTGGAGAGCGTCATCGGTTCGATGCCCATGCGCTGGGCGATGTCGAACTGACGGCTTCCTTCGAGCGAGGCGATGCGGACGAGCGTGCGGGCCTCGCCCGGGGTGAGGCCAAGGCCGGCGGAGGCGATACGCCGTTCGAAGGCGCTTCTCAACATGCGCGCGACGTCGGTGAGGACGAAGCCGAGCGCATCGGGATCGGGGCGTGACGACATGGAGGCTTTCAGACAGCTATTCTAAGTCTTGCTTACTATTTCCCGTGGCCAGTCGCAACCGGCAAGCCCGCAGCCCTTTGCATGACTGCCTTGCATCGCGCGGATCCGCGCCTGACACCATCTTGACGAATCCCCTGAAAGCCCTGAGATTGAGCGATCTTCTGGGGGCAAACCATGACAGCCACGATGTTCTTCGGCGCCTTTATGGCCGCCCTTCTCTACGTGCTCATTCCCGGACCGGCCTTCCTTGCGCTTCTCGGCATCGGGGCGGGGCAGGGGCGCAAGGCCGGTGCGCTTTTCATGGGCGGTCATCTGGCGGGTGACCTGCTCTGGTCGGCGCTGGCGCTGGTCGCCATCGTCGGGGCGCGAACGATCGGCACGACGGTCTTCGACGTGCTCGGTCTTCTGTGCGGTTTCTATCTGGCATGGATCGGCTGGTCGGCGCTGCGGGCAAAACCGCGGCAGGACGGCAGCGCGGTAATGACGGTGGAGCGGCCGCTGCGGCGTGGCCTCGTCTTCGGGTTGACCAATCCGAAGGGTTATCCGGTCGCACTGGCGACCTTCACGGCGCTGCTGGCGGGGTCCTCCAACGCGCTCGATTTTTCCGCGCTGCCGGCGCTCCTGGGCGTGTCCTTCTTCGGCTTCCTCGTGGCCGATGTCATCCTGATCGGGATCATCGGCGCGGGCCTGGTGCGGCGCTTCTATCGCCGCCATGAACTCGCCATCGTGCGCCTGTCGGGCGTGCTCTTCATGGGCTTTGCCGTTCAGGCCGTATGGCACGCGGCGCCCGGGCTGCTCGGCTGGCGCAAGGCCTAGCCGGCCGCCACCGGGAAGCGGACCGTTACGCGTAGCCCGCGATCGTTTTCGCCGCTCTCCAGCGAAACCGCCGCATCGAACAGTGCGGCGATCTCCTCGACAATCGGCAGGCCGAGGCCCATGCCCGGTGCATCGCGATGTTCGCCTCGCGAAAACCGTTGGCGAGCGAGGGGACGCCGTTCGAGTGGAATACCGGGTCCGTTGTCTTCCACCGCAAGCACGGCCGTATTCTCCGCCTGCCGAACGCTGACCGTGACCTCCGCGCCGCGCCCGGCATAGGCGATGGCATTTTCCACGAGGTTGCGCAGCAGTTCGCCGAACAGCAGCGGCTCTGCGCGCGCAAGCACGGGACCATCCCCTTCATAGCCAAGGTCGATGCCGGCATCCGCCGCTGACGGTACGCGGTCGGCGATCAGTTGCTGGGCGAGGGCGGAAATGTCGATCGGCGCGGGGCGCCGGGGCTCGTTCGACCCGGCGGCATCGACCTTCGCCATCAGGAGAAGCTGGGCGAGGATGCGTTCGGCATGGGCGACGGCTGCATCGCCCTTGCGCGCGGCCTCCTGGGCTTCTTCCAGCGTCGTGGCACGGCTGGCGAGCGCGAGCTGCGTGCGGATGATGGCGAGCGGCGTGCGCAGCTGATGGCTGGCATTGCCGGAAAAATGGCGCAGCGCATCGAGCGCGGATTGCAGGCGCACCATGAAGGAGTTGACCGTGTCGACCAGCCCCTGCACCTCGCTTGGCGCGCGCTGCTCGATCGGGTGGAGATCATCGGGGCTGCGCTCGGCGATGGCATCGCTCAGGCGATAGAGCGGCCGGAGCGACACAGTGACAGCGATCCACACGATGGCGGCGGCGCCCGCGATCATCATGGCGAGGCGCAGTGCCGAGCGGATGAGGATGGCCTGCGTCAAGTGGCGGCGGGCGATGGTTGTTTCGGCGACCGTGACCGCGAAGGGTACGGAGTTGATGCCCGTCGACGCCGAGCGGTGAAGCACGGCGATGCGGATCGGCTCGCCGCGGAAGGTGGCGTCCTGGAACCTCATCGACTGGCCCTCCGCCTGGGCGATGGTGGGCAGGTTCTGGTAGCCTGTGATGAAGTGGCCCGGTGGACCGTCCACGCGGTAGAAGACCCGGTCCTGGGCCGCCGAGGTCAGCATTTCCAGCGCGACATAGGGAATATCCACCTCCAGCGCGCCGTTCTCCGTCACCACGACGCGTTCGGCAATGGCGAGCGCAGAACCGGCAAGCACGCGGTCTGAGACGGAATTCGCCGTCTTCACGGCCTCCCGGTAGGTATCGACGAGGGCGATGACGCCGATGACCGCTGTCGAGACCAGCAGCCAGGCCAGCAGGCGGCGGCGCAGCGAGGAGGCTGGCAAGAGGGTCAAGCGACGGTCGCCTTGTCGAGATAGTAGCCGATGCCGCGAGCCGTGCGCACCGTCAGGCCGTGCGGCGCGAGCCTTTTCCTGAGCCGGCTAACGTATTGCTCGATGGCGTTGGCGGAGAGATCGTCGTCGAAGGCGGCGAGGGACTGCATGATCGCCTCCTTGGCGACCACCTTGCCGGCGCGCATGAAGAGGATTTCGAGCAGCCCGAGTTCGCGGGCGGGAATATCGAGCGGCGCGCCATCAGCGGAAAAGGTACGGGAATTGAGGTCGAACGCCACGCCGCCATAGGTGACGGCGGCAGACCGCAGCCCGGCCTGACGGCGCAGCAGCATGCGCACACGCGCCTCGAATTCCGAAATGTCGAAAGGCTTGATCATGTAGTCGTCGGCGCCGAGGTCGAGCCCGCGCACCCGTTCCTCCGGCGCGCCGCGGGCGGTGAGGATCATCACGGCCGCCTTGTTCTGGCGCGCGCGCATGGAGCGGAGAACGTCGAGCCCGTCCATTTCCGGCAGGGTCAGGTCGAGCACGACGAGATCGAAGTTTTCCGTCGCGATGGCCGCATCGGCGGATGCACCGTCGCGCACCACATCCACGGCATGACCGGTCCCCTTGAGGATCGCGGACAGGCCGTCCGCCAGGGCTTCGTTGTCCTCGACCAGCAGAATGCGCACGTTTTGTCCTCCCGAGGCCAACGTAGCGGGCGGCGGCGGACTTGTGAACGGCCTTGCGCTTTGGCAAGGTCTTGCGATGCGCCTTGTCCTCGCCTTCCTGATGCTGCTCGCCGTGATATCGTGCGCCTTTGCGGAGGGAACGCTGTTTCCGGCCAGGGGCGGAAAAGCGGATGCGGCGGTTCTCGTCGTCTATTCCTCGCTCGACGAGCCGCTTGCGCGTCCGATGATCGCGGGCTTCCAGGCGGCCAATCCGGATGTGGCGGTGCGCTATGAGGAAATGCTGACCGGCGAGGTGCATGACCGGATCGTGCATGAGACGGATGCCGGCCAGAAGACCGCCGACTTCGCCTTCTCTTCGGCCATGGACCTGCAGGTGAAGCTGAGCAATGACGGCTATGCCCAGCGCAGCGACCTGCCGATGAGCGAACACTGGCCGCAATGGGCCAACTGGCGCAACACCGCCTACGCGTTGACCTTCGAGCCGGCCGTCTTCGTCTATCACAAGCCGAGCTTCAAGGACCGCAAACCGCCGGCCTCGCGCGCCGAATTCGTCGAATACCTGAAGAGCGAAGGCGAAGCGGTTTACGGCCGGATCGGCACCTACGACATCGAGCGCTCGGGCGTGGGCTTTCTCTTCATGGCGCGCGACCAGGAGCAGTTCGGCGATATCTGGACGGTGATCCGGGCGATGGGGGCAGCCGGGGTCAAACTCTATTCCACCAGTTCGGCCATTCTCGAGCGCGTGGCCGACGGGCGGTTCGTGCTCGGCTACAACATTCTCGGCTCCTATGCGGCGGACTGGGCCTCGCGCAATCCCAATGTCGGCATCGTGCTGCCGAAGGACTATACCGTCGTCATGTCGCGCATCGGCCTCGTGCCGCAGGCGGCGGCGTCTCCGGAACTCGGCCGGCGCTACCTTGCCTTCTTCATGTCGAAGCAGGGGCAGGAAATCCTGTCGCGCGAATTGCAGATCGCGGCCGTCAGCCCGGAGGTCTCCGGTTCCAATACCGCGCGCACCATGCGGGCCCTGCTCGGCGCGCAGCTGAAGCCCGTGCCGGTCAGTCCCGGTCTTATGGTCTATCTAGACCAGGTGAAGCGGGCGCGCCTCATTGCCCGCTGGAACGACGTGCTGCGCATGCAATAGGCTTTTGGGCGTCGCTGAAAGGCAGCGCGTGGCCATGTCAGGTAGATGTCAGCTTCCT
Source organism: Shinella sp. H4-D48 (assembly GCF_022637395.1). GTDB lineage: Bacteria > Pseudomonadota > Alphaproteobacteria > Rhizobiales > Rhizobiaceae > Shinella > Shinella sedimenti. The sequence goes on from NZ_CP093337.1 coordinate 305,608, forward strand.
GTGTTGGCTTAGGGGTCTTCCCATCCGTGGAGGCGGAGGGAAGACCGGGAGGAAAATTCTGTCGCAACGCGCCCGCCAGCGGGCGTGTGCCGTTCGTGGCTGCGCGTGTCCTCTCGCCAAGCAACGATATGCGCGTAAACCGCGCCTGACGGAGGACAGACCCTTGAAACATTTCTTCCTGGCATCCCTTATCGCCGGCGCCCTGGCGCTTCCGGCCGCGGCCGCCGATTACACGATCATCGCGCCGGCCGGTCCGGGCGGCGGCTGGGACCAGACGGCCCGCTCGATCCAGACCGTGCTGCAGGACGAGAAGATTTCCGGCAGCGTGCAGGTGGTGAACGTTCCGGGCGCCGGCGGCACGATCGGCCTTGCCCAGTTCGCCAGCCAGAACAACGGCAACCCGAACGCGCTCATTGTCGGCGGTTACGTCATGGTCGGCGCGATCCTCACCAACCAGTCGCCGGTAACGCTCAAGGACGTGACGCCGATCGCCCGCCTGACCGGCGAATATGAGGCGATCGTCGTTCCTGCCGCCTCGCCGATCCAGAATCTCGAAGACCTCGTCAAGGCGCTGAAGGCCGATCCGGGCGCGGTGTCCTGGGCCGGCGGTTCGGCCGGCGGTACGGACCACATCACGGCCGGCCTGATCGCCAAGGCGGCCGGCGTCGATCCGACCAAGATCAATTATGTCGCTTATGCCGGCGGCGGCGAGGCGCTTGCCGCGATCCTCGGCAACCAGGTGACAGCAGGTATTTCCGGATACGGCGAGTTCGAAGCCCAGGTGAAGGCCGGCACGCTGCGTCTGATCGCCATTTCCAGCGCCGATCGCATCGAGGGCATTGACGGGCCGACCCTCAAGGAAGGTGGCCTCGACGTCGTTGTTGAGAACTGGCGCATGATCGCGGCCGCCCCCGGCCTTTCGGACGAGCAGGTCGCGACCATCAATGGCGACATCGAAAAGTTGGTGAACTCCGCCGCCTGGAAGGACACGCTGAAGACCAAGGGCTGGCAGGACACGTATCTGGCCGGCGACGCTTTCAAGGAGCAGCTCGACAAGGACGTGGCCGCAACCGAAAGCATCCTCAAGGACATCGGGCTCGTCAAATGAGCGAGGTTCCGTCCTCTCACGCAAAGCGCCGCCCCGACCGGGCGGCGCTGTTCATCGCCCCGGTCCTGTTCGTGCTTGCCTGCGTCATTTGGTGGGATGCCGGCCGGCTTGCGGAAGTGATCAACTATTCGCGCATCGGCCCCGCCACGGTGCCGCATGTCGTCGCGATCGGGCTGGCGCTGCTCGCCGTCTGGACGGCCTTCGAGGCCTGGCGCGGGGATTTTCCCGAGCGCGAGCCCATCGAGGTGCAGCCGGTCGTGATGATCGTCGCGGGCCTTGCCGGGCAGATGCTGCTCCTGAAGACTGCCGGCTTCTCCATCGCCACGGGCGTGCTCTTCGCGCTGACGGCCTTCGGTTTTGGCCGGCGCAAACTTTGGATTTCCCTGCCGATCGGCATTGCGCTGAGCTTCGTCATCTACGTGATCTTCGGCCGCTTCCTGCAACTCTCGCTGCCCGCCGGGCCGCTCGAGCACCTGTTCTTCTGAGGGCCTGGCGATGAATACATTCGAATTCCTCCTGCAGGGGCTGATCATCGCCGCCCAGCCGATGAACCTGCTCTATGCGCTGATCGGCGTAACACTCGGCACTGCGGTCGGCGTACTGCCCGGGATCGGCCCGGCGCTGACGGTCGCCCTGCTTCTGCCCGTCACCTACAAGCTCGATCCGGCCGGATCACTCATCATGTTCGCCGGCATCTATTACGGCGGCATGTATGGCGGCTCGACCACTTCGATCCTGCTCAACACGCCGGGGGAAAGCGCTTCCGTCGTCACCGCGCTCGAAGGCAACAAGATGGCGCGTGCCGGCCGCGGCGGGCCGGCGCTGGCCACGGCCGCCATCGGCTCCTTCGTCGCAGGCCTCATCGCCACGCTCGGCCTTGCCTTCATCGCGCCCTTCGTCGTGAAGTTCGCGCTCTCCTTCGGGCCGCGCGAGTATTTTGCGCTGATGGTGCTGGCCTTCGTGACGGTGTCGGCGGCGTTCGGCGATTCCACCCTGCGCGGGCTGACGGCGCTCTTCGTCGGGCTCGGCCTTGCCGTGATCGGCATCGACCAGCAGACCGGGCAGGCACGCCTCTCCTTCGGCGTTCCCGACCTGCTCGACGGTATCGAGGTGACGACGCTGGCCGTGGCGATGTTCGCCATCGGCGAGACACTTTTCGTCGCCTGTCAGGGCAACCGCATCCCCGAGAAGGTGGAGGCGGTGAAGGGCTCGGTCTGGATGAATGCGCAGGACTGGGCGCGCTCCTGGAAACCCTGGTTGCGCGGTACCGCCATCGGCTTTCCCATCGGCGCCATGCCGGCCGGCGGGGCGGATATTGCGAGCTTCCTGTCCTATTCCACGGAGCGGCAGTTTTCCAAGCACAAGGACGAGTTCGGCAAGGGGGCGATCGAGGGCGTGGCGGGGCCGGAAGCGGCCAACAACGCCTCGGCCGCCGGAACGCTCGTGCCGCTCTTGTCGCTCGGCCTGCCGACGACTGCGACGGCGGCCATCATGCTCGCTGGCTTCCAGCAATACGGCCTTCAGCCCGGTCCGCTCTTGTTTGCGACCAATCCGCAGCTCGTCTGGGGCCTGATCGCCAGCCTGCTCATTGCCAATTTCATGCTGCTGGTGCTGAACCTGCCGCTGATTGGCCTGTGGGTGAAGCTGCTGACCATTCCCAAGCCGTGGCTCTATGCCGGCATTCTGCTGTTTGCGACGCTTGGCACCATCGGCGCCAATCCCTCGGTCTTCGAACTCGGCATGCTTCTCGTGTTCGGCCTGCTCGGCTTTGCCATGCGGCTGTTCGGCTATCCGATCGCGCCTGTCGTCGTCGGCCTGATCCTCGGGCCTATGGCCGAACAGCAGCTGCGCCGCGCGCTGGCGATCAGCCAGGGCGACGTGACGTCGCTCTTCATGTCGCCCATCGCGGCCGTGCTGTTCGGGCTCGCTGTCCTTGCGGTGGTCGTGCCGCTCGTTCTGCGGGCGCGGGGCAAGGGCGAAGTCCTCTCGCAGTTTGCGGCAAACGAAGACTGAAGTTTTTCTTCTGTCGTTGAAAACAATGCAGGCCGGGGACCGTGTTTCCGGCCTGCGCTCGTTGCATGGCTGGGCTGAGAAAGCGGCTGTTGTACTTTCACGCGAAAAGCATCATCTACAGCGCGTAAGCTAAAACAGAAAGCGAGCAATACAATGACTTCCCTCCGCAATTCCTTCGCCCAGGGCTTTTTCGGCCGGGCCTTCGCCGTCCTGAGCGCTGCCAACGCAGCCGCTGCGGCCGTTGAAGGGCACCGCCGCCCGAAGGAACGCGACCTGAAGACGCTGGGCATCAATCCCATCGACTTCCCCCGCGTCTAACGCTTAAATAATCCCCGAACGAAAAGGCCCGCTGGTCGCAAGACCGGCGGGCCTTCTGTATTTGGTGTTGCTTTTTCTCTACTTGAGAAAGCCGGCCGTCCGAACGGCCGGCTGCCATCGTCAGGCGTTCTCGCCGAGCTGGGTCGCCACGCGGTCGGAGGCGGAGGCATTGGCATGGTGCCCCAGCGCCCGTTCGCGCCTGTTGTAGCGGATCGAGGACCAGAGCGAGATGCCGATGAGCGTCGCGCCGCCCAGACCCGTGATCACCTCGGGAATGTGCACCAGCGTCTGGCAGTACATGACCACCGACAGGATCAGGATCGCATAGAACGCGCCGTGCTCCAGATATCGGTATTCCGCAAGCGTGCCCTTCTCCACCAGCATGATGGTCATCGAGCGCACATACATGGCGCCGATGCCGAGACCGATAGCGATGATGAACAGGTTCTGGGTCAGCGCGAAGGCGCCGATGACGCCGTCGAAGGAGAAGCTGGCGTCCAGCACTTCCAGGTAGATGAACGCGCCCAGGCCGCCCTTGGCGGCTTCAGACATTGCCTTCTGCGAAGCATCGAGCAGGCCGCCGATGACTTCCACCGCCAGGAAGGTCAGGAGACCGTAGATGGCGGAAAAGACGAAGGTATTGGCATCCTCGCCGTCAAGCAACCGCGAGAACAGCACGATGAGCAGCAGTACGAAGGCGATCTCGATGCCCTTGACGGTCGCGGAGCGGGCCATGTGCTTCTCGATAAAGCCGATCCAGTGCACGTCCTTCTCATGGTTGAAGAAGTAGGTAAGGCCGACCATCATCAGGAAGGTGCCGCCGAAAGCCGCGATCGGCAGGTGCGCGTCGTTCATGATGCGGGCATATTCCGCAGGCTCGCGGGCAGCGAGGATGAGCGCATCGATCGGGCCGATACCGGCGGCGATGACGACGATCAGGAGCGGGAACACGATGCGCATGCCGAAGACGGCGATGAGAATGCCCCAGGTCAGGAACCGGCGTTGCCAGACCGGCGTCATGTCCTTGAGCTTGTTGGCATTCACGATGGCGTTGTCGAAGGAGAGCGAGATTTCAAGCACCGCCAGGACCGCGCAGATGAAGAAGACGGTCGCCATGCCGGCGAGCGTGCCTTCGGTCTGCCATCCCAGCCACGCGCCGAGCGCGAGACCGATGACGGTCGAGATCAGAGCCCATTTGAGATAGGAAAGTGTGGTCTTGCCTTCGCCGGTGCCGATCATGACAGCGCCTCCATCTTCGTGGAGGTAAGCGAAGTGACGTTGCGCATACCACGACGGGCATGCGGGTGAGGCATGGTGAGATTATTCATGTGCGTATGAATCCGCCGGCTGATTGCTGGCGGTACCGACATCACGAGAGCGCCGTAAAAACTCTCGCCAGAGGGGCCCGGCACCAGGGTTCGCCGCGGCAAACGATGTCAAAGGACCGCGGGTAGGGCTGTTTTCACCGAAGTTGCCCTCCGCGTCAAGATGCAGCGTGCCGCAGGCCAACAAACGCGCCTTTGCGTCTTTCGTTCCCCGATTTTGCATCGGCACCCTGTACCAACGCCCCCGTCCATTCCTATATTCGCCGCACGCTGATTTGCCAGAAAGGAACTTCCATGACCGAAACGTCGATCGATCCCGCCCTCGTCGAGTGGACCGGCCTCAACGGCTTGCCGCGGTTCGATCTGGTCAAGGACGAGGCCTTCGCCGCAAGCTTCGATGCAGCCCTTGTCGCCCATGAAGCGGAAATCGACGCGATCGCCAACAGTCCCGACGTGCCGACCTTCGAGAACACGGTCGTGGCGCTGGAGATCGCCGGCGACGCGCTTTCGCGCGTTTCCGCGCTGTTCTGGAGCCGTGCGGGCGCCAACACCAACGACACGATCCAGGCCCTGGAACGCGAGATCGCGCCGAAGATGTCGCGCCACTATTCGAAGATCGGCACCAATGCCGCCCTCTTCCGGCGCATCGATGCGCTGTGGGAAGGCCGCGCCGGCCTCAATCTCTCGCTCGAGCAGCTGCGCGTGCTGGAGCGGCACTGGAAAGGCTTCGTGAAATCGGGCGCCAAGCTGGAGAAGGCCGATCAGGACCGGCTTTCGGCGATCAACGAGACGCTGGCGGGGCTCGGCGCGAAATTCGGCCAGAACGTGCTTGCCGACGAGAAGAACTGGGTGCTCTTCCTCGACGAGGGCGAGGCACTCGACGGCCTGCCGGATTTCCTCAAGGACGCGATGGCAGCGGCGGCCCGCGAACGCGGCGAGGAGGGGCGCTATGCCGTCACGCTGTCGCGCTCGATCATCGAGCCGTTCCTGACCTTTTCCGCCCGCCGGGAGTTGCGCGAGCAGGCGTTCCGGGCGTGGGTGGCGCGCGGCGAGAATGCCGGCGAGACGGACAATCGCGGCATCGTGAAGGACACGCTGGCGCTTCGCTCCGAAAAGGCGGGGTTGCTCGGCTACGAAAACTTTGCTGCCCTGAAGCTCGATAACACCATGGCCAAAACACCCGAAGCAGTGAACGGCCTGCTGATGCAGGTGTGGGAAAAGGCCGTGGCCCGGGCGCGCGAGGAAGAGGCGGAACTGGCCGAACTTATCGCGGAGGAGGGACGCAACCACGAGGTCATGCCTTGGGACTGGCGCTACTACGCCGAAAAGCTGCGCGCCAAGAAATTCAACTTCTCCGAAGCCGAGCTGAAGCCCTATCTCCAGCTAGAGAAGATTATCGAGGCGTGTTTCGACGTCGCCGAACGCCTGTTCGGCATTCGCGCCATCGAAAAGAAGGGTGTGCCGGTCTATCATCCCGATGTGCGGGTCTTCGAAATCCGCGACCGGGACGACAGGCTGGTCGCTATGTTCCTTGGGGACTACTTCGCCCGCTCCTCGAAGCGGTCAGGCGCCTGGATGAGCTCCTACCAGAGCCAGCATCGCCTGCCGTTGACGAACGGTTCGGTCGGCGAGATCCCGATCATCTACAATGTCTGCAATTTCGCGAAGCCTGCCGAGGGCAAGCCAGCGCTTTTGTCGCTCGACGATGCGCGCACGCTGTTCCACGAATTCGGCCATGCGTTGCACGGCATGTTATCCGATGTCACCTATCCCTCGGTCTCCGGCACCGGCGTTTCGCGCGATTTCGTGGAACTGCCCTCGCAGCTTTACGAACACTGGCTGACGGTGCCGGAAATCCTGACGCGCTATGCGGTGCACTACCAGACCGGCGAGCCGATGCCGCAGGCCCTGCTCGACAAGGTTCTTGCCGCGCGCACCTTCAATTCCGGTTTCGCGACGGTGGAGTTCACCTCCTCGGCGCTGGTGGATATGGCTTTCCATACCCGGGGACCGGTCGAGGATCCGATGGCGGTGCAGGCTGAGGTGCTGGACAAGATCGGCCTGCCGAAATCCATCGTCATGCGCCATGCCACGCCGCACTTCCAGCACGTCTTCTCCGGCGACGGCTATTCGGCCGGCTACTATTCCTACATGTGGTCGGAAGTGCTGGATGCCGATGCCTTCTCCGCCTTCACCGAGACGGGCGATGCCTTCAACCCGCAAATGGCGGAACGGCTGAAGACCTATATCTACTCCGTTGGCGGTTCGGTGGACCCGGAAGACGCCTACAAGGCCTTCCGCGGTAAACTGCCGAGCCCCGAGGCCATGCTGGAGAAGAAGGGGCTCGCCGCTTGAGGGCGCTGTAATTTGGGATGAGGGACTGTGACACCGTAGACCGCCGCCGTCATCGTCCCGTCACCAAAGCTTAGGTGAAACGTCATCGTGCCGTTACCGGGCTGACATGCCCCGGACCGAAGGTCTGCCCGTCGATTCGCGGGTATGGCCGGAGGTGGCATGGCGATTGTTCCGGAAACGCTGACGCGGCGGTCGTTTCTTCTGACTGCCGGCGCCGGTGCGCTTGCAACCTCATCGGCGCTTGCCGTTCCCTTCTATACGCGCCGGCATGGCAGCCCGTCCTTTTCCCATGGCGTCCAGTCGGGTGACGTCGATTGCGCGTCCGGCGTGGTCTGGGCGCGTACGGACCGTCCGTCTGAGGTATTGCTGGAATATTCGACCACGGAGAGCTTCACCGATGCCGCGCGCATGCCGCTGCTCGACGCGACCGGTGCCTCCGACCACACCGTCAAGGCGCTGCTGCGGGATCTGTTGCCGGATCAGGATATCTTCTACCGGTTCACGGCGAGCGATCCTTATTCCAGCCACCTCATGTCGGAGCCGATTGTCGGGCGTTTCCGCACCGCGCCGATGCGCGACCGCTCGGTGCGCTTCGTCTGGTCGGGCGATACGGCGGGGCAGGGCTGGGGCATCGACGATGTCGGCATGAAGACCTATTCGACCATGCTGCGCCACGAACCGGATTTCTTCATCCATTCCGGCGACACGATCTATGCCGATGGGCCGATCCCCGACGAAATCACGCTGCGGGACGGCGGTGTTTGGAAGAACCGCATCGTTACCGACGAGAAGCGCGATGTCGCGCGCACGCTGGACGAATTCCGTGGCCAGTGGAAATACAATCTGCTCGACGACCACCTGCTCGCCTTCAACAGCCAGTGCCCGACCTTCTTCCAGTGGGACGACCACGAGGTTCTGAACAACTGGTCGGCATCCAGCGATCTGACCGGCGACCGGCGCTATCCGGACAAAGACATCCACGTCTACGAGGCGAGGGCGCGGCAGGCCTTCCAAGAAATGACGACGATCCGCTATTGCGCGGAGGAGCCCGGCCGCATCTTCCGCAAGGTGGCCTATGGTCCGCTGCTCGACGTGTTCTTCGTTGATCTGCGCTCCTATCGCAGCGCCAACCGCTCGGCGGCGGATCATGATCTGTTCGGCCCACGACAGGCGGCCTGGTTGCGCCGTGAACTTGCAGCGTCGCGCGCGACGTGGAAGGTGATCGCCTGCGATATGCCGCTCGGCCTCGTCATCTGGGACGACTACACCAACAGCCTGGGCTTCGAGGGCGTGGCGGACGGGCTGAACGGCCCGCCGGCCGGACGCGAGCGCGACATTGCCGATCTGCTCACCTTCATGCGGGACAACGCGATCCATAATGTCGTGTGGCTGACCGCGGATGTGCATTATACCGCAGCCCACCACTACGACCCGTCGCGCGCGGTCTTCAAGGACTTCCTTCCGTTCTGGGAGTTCGTCTCGGGCCCGCTGCATTCCGGCACCTACGGGCCAAAGCCGCTCGACCGGACCTTCGGGCCGGAGGTGCGTTTCATCAAATCGTCCAAAGGCGGGATCGACAGCAACCTGCCGCCATCCGCGGGCCTCCAGTTCTTCGGCCTCGTCGACATTCATGGTGCAAGCCGCGAGATGACGGTGCGCCTTATGGACAGGGAGGATCAGGAGCTCTGGCGCATCACGCTGCCGCCCGTGCTCTCCTCCTGAAGGCGCGCGAATGCCGGAAATGCAACGGAGTTGCGGACCGCCCCTTTCGCAATTGCGGAAAAACATGTAAGAGCCCGCCCATTGAAGACGGTGCCCTCGTTTTGCGCGCGCCCCTTAACCTCAGAGATTAAACCATGTCCATCCGCAATATCGCGATCATCGCGCACGTCGACCATGGCAAGACCACGCTCGTCGATGAGCTCCTGAAGCAGTCCGGCACGTTCCGTGAAAACCAGCGCGTCGCTGAACGCGTCATGGACTCGAACGACATTGAAAAAGAACGCGGCATCACCATCCTCGCCAAGGCCACGTCGGTCGAGTGGAAGGGCGTTCGCATCAACATCGTCGACACCCCCGGCCACGCCGACTTCGGCGGCGAAGTCGAACGCATCCTCTCGATGGTGGACGGCGCGATCGTTCTCGTCGACTCGTCGGAAGGCCCGATGCCGCAGACCAAGTTCGTGGTCGGCAAGGCCCTCAAGGTCGGTCTCAAGCCGATCGTCGCGATCAACAAGATCGACCGTCCGGACGGCCGTCACGAGGAAGTGCTGAACGAGGTCTTCGACCTGTTCGCCAATCTCGACGCCACCGACGAGCAGCTCGACTTCCCGATCCTCTACGGTTCGGGCCGTAACGGCTGGATGAACGTCAACCCCGAGGGACCGCAGGACGAAGGCATGGCCCCGCTGCTCGACCTCGTGCTCAAGCACGTTCCCGAGCCGACGGTCGCCGAAGGTCCGTTCCGCATGATCGGCACGATCCTCGAAGCCAGCCCCTTCCTGGGCCGCATCATCACCGGCCGCGTCCATTCCGGCTCGATCAAGCCGAACCAGGCCGTCAAGGTTCTCGGCCAGGACGGCAAGCTCATCGAAACAGGCCGTATCTCGAAGATCCTCGCTTTCCGCGGCATCGAGCGCACCGCGATCGACGAAGCTCATGCAGGCGACATCGTCGCCATTGCCGGTCTCTCCAAGGGCACGGTCGCCGACACGTTCTGCGACCCGTCGGTCTCTGAAGCGCTGACGGCGCAGCCGATCGACCCGCCGACCGTCACCATGTCCTTCATCGTCAACGACAGTCCGCTTGCCGGCACGGAAGGCGACAAGGTGACGAGCCGCGTCATCCGCGACCGCCTGTTCAAGGAAGCCGAAGGTAACGTCGCGCTCAAGATCGAAGAAGCCGAGGGCAAGGATTCGTTCTACGTTTCCGGTCGCGGCGAACTTCAACTCGCCGTTCTCATCGAGACCATGCGCCGCGAAGGTTTCGAACTGGCCGTGTCGCGTCCGCGCGTCGTCATGCACAAGGACGAGAACGGCAACACACTGGAGCCGATCGAGGAAGTCGTCATCGACGTCGACGAGGAGCATTCCGGCGTCGTCGTTCAGAAGATGTCCGAGCGCAAGGCCGAGATGACGGAACTGCGTCCGTCGGGCGGCAACCGCGTTCGCCTGAAGTTCCTGGCGCCGACCCGCGGTCTGATCGGCTACCAGTCGGAACTTCTCACCGATACGCGCGGCACGGCTGTCATGAACCGCCTGTTCCACGACTACCAGCCCTACAAGGGCACGATCGGTGGCCGCGTCAATGGCGTGCTGCTGTCGAACGGTTCGGGCGAAGCCGTCGCCTATGCCATGTTCAACCTCGAAGACCGCGGCCCGATGATCATCGAGCCGGGCGAAAAGGTCTATGCGGGCATGATCATCGGCATCCACACCCGCGATAACGACCTCGAGGTCAACGTGTTGAAGGGCAAGCAGCTCACGAACATCCGCGCTGCCGGCAAGGATGAAGCCGTGAAGCTGACCCCGCCGATCCGCATGACGCTCGACCGCGCGCTGTCGTGGATCCAGGACGACGAGTTGATGGAAGTGACGCCGAAGTCCATCCGTCTGCGCAAGATGTTCCTCGATGCCAACGACCGCAAGCGATTCGACAAGCAGCGTGCGTCCGGCGCGGCCTGATCGCTCCTTCCCGTATCGAGACACTTTGAACCCCGGCCTTCGCGCCGGGGTTTTTCATGTGTGTGCCATACTTTTACGGCTTGTGACGTTTGTTAAAAATGCGTTAACTTTTCCTTGCGCCGTCCGGAACTCGGCTGTGGGCAATGCATGCCTTCAGGTCTTGCCGGATTCCGGTCGAGTCGGCGCAGGAATATGAGTGGTGTTATGAAGACACTGTCGATCGACGTGCGGCGCGCCGAGCCGCAGGACGCACGCGCGATATCCGAAACGCATCGGATCTCGTGGCTGCAGGCCTATGCCGGCCTCATTCCGCACAAGCCGCTGATCCAGATGGTCGACCGCCGTGGCGAGACATGGTGGCGCAAGGCGACCCGTGGCCCGGCCACGCTGCTGGTGCTGGATGTGGCGGGAACGGTCGCGGGCTATGCAACGCTTGGCCTCAACCGCGCTCGCGCGCTCCCCCAGGAAGGGGAAATCTACGAAATCTACCTGCGGCCGGAATATCAGGGCATCGGCCTCGGCCGGCAGCTTTTCGGCGAGGCGAAGCTGCTGCTCAAGTCGCTGGGCTGCAAGGGCCTCATCGTCTGGTGCCTGGAAGACAGCGACCACGCCTATCGGTTCTTCCGGTCGTCCGGCGGTCGAGACATCGCCGAGGGCATGGAGAATTTCGGCGAGAAGGACCTCAAGAAGGTCGGCTTCGTCTGGCCCTAGGCCTCGACTACTCCGCAGCGCCGGGCAGGTAACGCATCGGCTGTTCTGAAAACTTTCCCTGTTTGCCCCGCCACTCCGGCTGCGATGTGCCGCAGACGAAACCGCCAGCTTTCTCGTCCGCAATTTCGCGGGCAAGCATGTTTGCATCGTTGTTTTCGAGCGCATCGACATAACCGACGACGCAGCTTGTCGGGTTCTTTGTCGTCGCAATCGTGGAGACGACGAGGATCTGGCCGTAGCGGGTATCCGTGCTATCGGTCTGTTCGGGGTCGGCCACGAACCAGCGCGCGATGGCGGCGATAGGGGCGCCGTCGGCACCCAGCCGCCACTCGATCTTTGCGCCCGTATGGTTGAATGGTCCGAAGGTCTCGAAGGCCTCGTCGAGATAGGGCTTGCCGATTGGCCCATAGGCCTGGCTCTGCCGCAGGTCCCCTTCCTTGAAATAGACGGAGAGGTCTTTGTAGCCGGCGCATTGCAGCGTGACGCTCGGCCCTTCATCCTCCTGCGCAATCGTCTTGCAGGCATCGAGATTGCGGTCCGTATAGGCGCTTTCATTGGCGCTTGCGACAGCCGTGCTGCCGGCGGCGAGGGCGGCGGAAAGTAGAAAGGGCATCAGGCGCATGGGGATCCTCCGGTCATGGGGAAGACGGGGCTTGGACCCGGTCTATTCGGCTTCGGCGAAAGTCATGTTGCGCCGCAGCGGGATTCGCATTAGGAAGCCCGCAAATCATTGCTTTTCCAATCGAGGGAGCCCCCCATGCGTATCGATGCGATTTCCGTTGGCAAGAACCCGCCTGATGACGTGAACGTGATTGTCGAGGTGCCGGTCGGCGGTCATCCGATCAAGTACGAGATGGACAAGGATGCCGGCGCGCTTGTCGTCGACCGTTTCCTTTATACGCCGATGACATATCCGGGCAATTACGGCTTCGTACCGCACACGCTTTCGGAAGACGGCGACCCCATCGACGTTCTCATCTGCAACACGCGTCCGCTCATCCCGGGCTGCGTCATCAACGTGCGCCCGATTGGCGTCATGGTCATGGAAGACGATGGCGGCCAGGACGAGAAGATCATCGCCGTGCCGGTGCCGAAGCTGACGCGCCGCTACGACAAGGTCGAGAACTACACCGACCTGCCGGAAATCACGCTGAAGCAGATCGAGCATTTCTTCGAGCACTACAAGGATCTGGAGCCCGGCAAGTGGGTAAAGATCGGTGGCTGGCAGGACGTGACCGTCGCCAAGAAGCTGATCCTCGAAGCCGTCGAGCGCTACAACGCGCAGAAGTAAGGCTCAGCCCCGTACGGCGGCCTCCAGCCTCGAAATGATATCCTCCGGGTCGCCCTCGATCCGGAGGATTTTCTTTCTCTGGGTATCGCCGCTCAGAAGGTTTACGGCGGACTTCGCCACGCCCGACGTCTTGGCAATAAGCGCGATCAGCGCCTTGTTGGCCTTGCCCTTGTCGGGCGGGTCGCTCACCCTCGCCTTGAGGTAGCATTCGCCGTCGGCGCCGGTTTCCCAGCCGTCGACCGCATCGCGCCCGCCGTTCGGCGTCAGCCGTACCGACAGGCGCACATGGTCGTCATGGCGCCGGATCGCGGCGCCGGGCGCGACGGTCATGGGATCAGGACAGGAGAGCCGGGGCGAGAACCGTGCGGATCACCTGCTCCAGGAAGAACAGGATGACGAGCACGACGAGCGGCGACAGATCCACGCCGCCGAAATTGGGCAGCACGCGGCGGATGGGCCGGTAGATCGGTTCGGTCAGCTGGTAGAGCGAGCGGCCGATGGTGGCGATGACCTGATTGTTCGTGTTGATCACGTTGAAGGCATAGAGCCAGGAGAAGATCGCGGACGCGATCACCAGGAACCAGGCGATATTGATGATGAACAATAGGGTATTGATGACCGCTATCATTGATGTCTCCAAATGGTTTCGTGCTGACATGTAGCCATTGCGGGCGCAGCCAGCAAGGCCAGCGCCGGACGCGGCAGCAACATGTTTAACGCGGCCCCTCAGTCCTCGTGAAAGACCCGCTTGAGAAAGGCGGTCATCCAGAGCCGCAGGGCTGCGTCATGCAGCAGGCGGCCATGGAGATGAAGGCTGCCCACCTGCGCGCCGGGCAACTCGAAACGATGCGCGCCGTGAACCACCCAGCGATGCATCATGGCCAGCGTCAGTTCGCCGTGGAACTGGATGCCCCAGGCATTGTCGGCGTAGCGGAAGGCCTGGTTCTCATAATGATGGCCGGTGGCGAGCAGGGTGGCGCCCGAGGGCAGGTCGAACCCTTCGCGGTGGAACTGGTAGACCATGTCAGGCCAGGGCATCAGCGCGGCGCCGGCTTCCGTGGCGGTGAGCGGATACCATCCGATTTCCGTCCAACCCTCATCATGGCCGAAAACCTTGCCGCCGAGCTGGCGCACGAGCATTTGCGCGCCGAGGCAGATACCGAGGAAGGGGCGGTTCTCACGAAGCGGAACAGCCAGCCAGTCGACCTCTTCGCGGATGTAGGGCTCGTCGTCATTGGCGCTCATCGGGCCGCCAAAGACAACCGCGCCGGCGTGTCGGGCAAGCGTTTGCGGCAGCGGATCTCCCAGCACAGGGCGGCGTATATCGAGCGCATGGCCCATGCTCTCCAGGATCTGCCCGACGCGGCCGGGGCTCGATCTCTCCTGGTGCAGCACCACGAGAACCGGGCGCTTGCGCGGCGGGAAATTGGACAGGTCGGGCATGGTTCAGGTTTCGCCAGTCTCCTCGTGCACGGCATGCGCGCCGGTGCGCTGGGCCACTTCCTGCCGCTTCATGATGCGCTCGCGGCCGGACACGCCGAGCAGATCGGCGATGCGCCAGATAGCGTGGTCCTCCATCTCATTGCGCTCGCCGTCGGCATAGACGATCTCCCACAGCAGCCCGATCAGGCCGATACGCTGGTCTTCGGAGAGCTGGCGTTTCAGTTCCGAGGTGAAGTGGAAGAAATCGATGGCTTCGCTTTCGGCGTTCGTGCCGGCTGCGAAGAGGGCGTCCAGCTCCTTCTCATCCATGCCGTAATAGTCTTTGAAGCGCGCGCGCAGGGTCTGCTTTTCGACCTCGAGCACCTTGCCGTCCGCTTCCATGACCTGAATGCAGAGCGCCATGACGGCGACCCTCGGATCGTCGGCGGCAAAGGCAGGTTTGTTCTCGCCGCCGGAAAGGCTCGCAAGGAATTGCTGCAGGCGTTCGAACATATGGTATCAGCCCCGTTGTCGCAGGGCCCTGTCCGCTTTCAGCGGCAGGCGCCCATTCTGTTGTTATGTCCTGCTGTCCGCACGGGCAGACTTTCGCCTTCTAGAACAGCCTGAAGCCGCTCGTGCCGTCACGCTTGAGCGCGCCTTCCTTGACGCCCGGATCGTCCGGCAGGCCATAGAACGGGCGTTCCTCTGGTTCGACCGGTGCCGGCTTTGCCTTTTCAGGGACGGCTTCGGACTTGGTGCTTTTCAACGCGACGGGCTCGACTGCTGTTTCGGCCACTGCGGCCGGTTTCTCCGGCTCGACCTTGGCGACGGTGACGACATTCTCGACGACCGCGACGGGTTTGGTCTCGATCGCGAGCGGAGGAAGGGTGCGGATCGCTTCCTCGACGGAGTTGGCGGCACCGTCTTCGACGGGCGCCTGCAGCTCGCTGACGGGGGTCTTCCATTCGAAGGCATCGAGGCGGCCCGTGACGGGGGAGACGGCGCGCCATTCCGGCGATGTGATGCCGTCGGCGGTCCAGGCCGGATCACGCGGTGCTTTGAGCGCCTGGTTCATCCAGTGACGGATACGGCCCTGATCGCCGGTTTCGGCATCCTCGATATCGGCCAGAAGCAGGAAGGCGCTTTCGCGTGGCGAAAGGCGGGCCGAAGCTTCGGCCTTTGCGCGGGCCAGCGCGAAATTGCGCGTCTCCAGCGCTGCCTCGGCCACGACATAGAGCGCCTCGGCATTGTTCGGCCGCAGCGCCTCCAGCTTTTCGGCCCGCTTCAGGCGGTCGGTGGCAGAATCGCCGCTGCGGGCGCGGACGTAGAGCTTGGCGACATCCGCATGCGCCGTCGCCTTCCAGAGCTTTTCGAGGATGCTGGCCGCCTTGCGCAGGTTGTCTTCGCGCAGATAGGCCTTCGCCTCGATGAGCCCGGCGGGAACGAAGGTCTCGTCCAGCTTCAACGCCTGATGGGCATCCTCGCGCGCGCCCTTCGGGTCGGCGTCGAGCTTGTCGGCCGCGCGTGCGGTGAGCAGCACGGCCTTGCGGCGGGTGAAGGTCTTCTTGTCCTCCGCCGAGCCGGAGCGGCCATCGCCAAGCAATTTCAGTGCCTCGTCCCAATCGCCCGCTTCCGAGCGATATTCCAGCGCCGCCTCCGTCGCCCAGGGCAGCTGCGGCGCCTTCTCGGCGGCACGTTCGGCATATTGCCGCGCCGCCTCGTTGGCGCCAAGCCGGCGCGCTTCGAGATAGAGACCGCGCAGGCCGAGTTCACGCGTTTCCGGGTCATCGGCCATGAGTTCGAACTTCTTGCGCGCGTCGTCGTAGCGGCCCTCGATCATCGCGGCCTGCGCTTCGAGCAGGTGGATGAGCGGTTCCTGGTCGGCACTGAGCAGGCCCCTGGTGCGCGACAGCATCTTGCGGGCACCGGCGGCATCGCCGGTGCCGGCCGCGATCAGGCCGGTCGACAGCGCCTGGTAGCCGCGGTCGCGCTTGCGGGCACGGAAGTAGCGCTGGATGGAGTGCGGCGAGGTCCAGACGACCCGCACCAGCCACCAGCAGAACATCACGGCCGCGATCAAAGAGACGACAAGCGTCGCCGCCACCATCAGGCTCATATCGGCGCGCTGGCCCTGCCAGATGATGGACAGTTCGCCCGGACGATCGGCGAGCCAGGCGAAACCGGCGGCAAGCGCGAGGACGAAGAGAGCGAAAACGAGTATGCGGATCATGAAGCTTCTCCCGTCAGCCCTGTTTCGCCGTGGCGTTGAGCGCGCCGGAGACGACGCTGCCGATCAGCTCCTCGACCGTGACACGCTCGTCCAGCTTGCGCTTGTAATCCGCGCCCGCAGCCTGGCCTTTTTCCGGCAGTGTCTGCCATTCAATCTGCGCGCCCTTGAAATCGCCGTTCTGCAGCTTGTTTTCGATGCGGGCCACGACGGCCTCTGGGCTGTCACCCTCGATGCTGCCGACCGGGCGAACGCGGATGGCCGAGGCGGCGCTCGCCATCAGGCGGCTCATGATACCCTGCTCGCCGTCCGGCTGGTGCACGGCGTCGAGAATGGTGTCAGCCGTCTTCTGGAAGTCCGTCGCGAGGTCGGCGCGCGACGCAACGCCCACGGCCGCATGCGCGCGCAGGCCCGCGATGGACGGATCGTCCGGTGCGACGCTGGCGAAGGCCTCCAGCTCGGCGAGATAGGGGCCGCCGCGATCGATGGCGGTCTTGAGCGCACTCGCCGCCACGGCCTTGGCCATTTCGATATCGCTGCGCGGCGCATCGAGCTTCTGTTCGGCGGCGGCGATGCGTTCGGTTAGCTGGCTTTCGGTGGTGCCCACCGCCTCGCTGGTGCGGGTAATCTGGTCACGCAGGCTGGCAAGCTCGCTGTTCAGTCGCGTCACATCGCCTTCGAGCTTCGTTACGCTTTCCGGGGTCTCGCCGGATGCGCCGCCACCGTCAGCGGTGGATTTTTCCAGGGCCGCAATGCGTGTTTCGAGCGGCTGGAGATCGACCGGGGCGGCCGACGGGGTTTCCGCCAACCGGGCCTTCAGCGCCTCGACCTCGTTCGCCAGGCTCGAAAGGGCGGCATCGTCGCCGGCGCGTTCGGGGCCGGGGGCGGGGAGGTAGCCGCCATATTGCAGGCTGCCGGCGCCGAGGAGGGCGATGAGGCCGCCGAGAATGCCGGCGGCCAGCGTGCCGGCATTGCCGCGCTGCGGAGGCGGCGGCGTCTCGACGCGCACGGGCTCCTCATAGGTCGGGCGGGCGGGCTCGACCGGCTCGTCCTTCGGTTCTTCCTGTTCTGCGGTCGCGTCAGAGGCCGTTTCCGTTGCCGGCGCCGTGTCTTCCGCCACGGGTTCTTCAGCAGCCTGCCGGGTCTCGTCGCCGTTTGCGGGTACGGCTTCGAGATCGATCGTCACGGGTTCGTCGCCGCTCTTCTTGCGACGGGACGGGTTTTCCGGTTCCATGGCCGACCTCCTTGCATTCATGTGCACTGCACTAAAGGTAGACAGGGATGGCGGGGAGGGAAAGACCCTGCCGGCAAATTCATCCGCTGCGTTCTGCCGTCAGAGCAGTGCGAGCAGGCTCGCCTCATCGGGCGCGGCTGCGGTTTCCGCCTGCGCGGCAAAGCGTTCGGGCACCATGGACGCGACATTCGGGCTCATGCAGAGGACGCGTAGTGCCGCAAACCGAGCCGGCTTTTCCTCGAGCGGGGCGAGGCGGAAGAAGGCGCGCGCACTTTCCGGCGAGTAGAGAAGTACGGCATCGGGGACCGGCTCCAGCAGCGCGGTCGTGATCACGGCCGGCGGGTGGATGAGCGCCGCCATGCGGTAACTTTCTACCGCTCGGATCGGGATGCCCGCTTCGTGCAGCCTGTTTTCGAAGCCGGGCGCGCGCGGGTTGCCGGCGAGATAGAGGATGGGGTGCTCCGGCACACCGGCCGCGCGATAATGCGCGATGATGCTGTCGGCCAAGGCGGCGCCGTCACCGCCGGCTGCGTGAACCTCATGGAAGCCGACGGCCTTCATCGCATCGGCGGAGGCCTGTCCGACGGCGAAGACGCACGTCGACAGATGCGGGGTAAGGTCATGGTCGATCGTCGAAAACAGGCGTGCGATTTCGGCGCTGGTCACGGCGATGGCGGTATGCGGGGTCGCGAGTGCCGCCCTGACAGCCGCGACGTCGTGTTCGGCTTTCGACAACGGCAACAGTACGGCCTCGTGACCACGCGCGACGAGGGTTCGGGCGGTGCGGTCCGCGGCCGGCTCGGGGCGAAGCACGAGCACGCGCATGGTCAGACCCAGCTGTCGAAGAAATCGGCTCCCGCCTTCGCGCGGATCGCCTCGCCGGCATCGGCGCCGAGCGTGCCGGCGTCGCTGGCCGGGCCGCTCGTCTCGATTTCGTGGAAACGGCTGCCATCCGGCGTCAGGATCATGCCGCGGAACCGGATGTGATCGCCCTCGACGGTCGCGTAACCGGCGATGGGCGTACGACAGGAGCCGTCGAGCGTGGCGAGAAAGCCGCGCTCACAGGCGACGGCGGCGTGGGTCGCACGGTCGTCTATGGCGGAAAGCAGACCGCTGATGCGATCGTCGCCGATGCGGCTTTCGATACAGATCGCGCCCTGCGCCGGCGCCGGCGGGAAGGCAACCGGATCGAGCAGTTCGGTCGGCACGTCCGTCTTGCCAAGACGCTTCAGGCCGGCAAAGGCGAGCAGCGTGGCATCGGCCTCGCCGGCGGCGAGCTTGCCGAGGCGGGTATCGACCTGGCCACGGAAGACTATGACGTTGAGATCGGGGCGCAGGCGCCGGATCAGCGCCTGCCGGCGCAGCGAGGCCGAACCGACGGTTGCGCCCTGAGGCAGGTCGAGCAGGCGCTTTGCAGTGCGGCCGATGAAGGCGTCGCGGATGTCCTCACGCGGCAGGAAGGCGGAGAGATGCAGACCTTCCGGCAGCTTCGTCGGCATGTCCTTGGAAGAGTGCACGGCGAAATCGAGCTCGCCGGAAGACAGCTGCGCCTCGATCTCCTCGGTGAACAGGCCCTTGCCGCCAATCAGCGCCAGGGAGCGGTCGGTGATGCGGTCGCCCTTCGTGGAGAGCACGACGATCTCGAACATGTCCTCGGCCAAGCCATGGGCCGCCATCAGGCGCGAACGGGTTTCGTGGGCCTGGGCGAGCGCCAGCGGGCTGCCGCGCGTACCGATCCGGAAAGGTTTTGTTTGCATCCGCATTGATCCATTGTTACCGGGATGTCTCGTAAACGGCTTTACCGCCCATCGCAATCAATCCAAGTGCTTCATGTCGTCCCAACTGACCATTCTCGGCATTGAAACGAGCTGCGACGAGACCGCCGCGGCCGTCGTCACGCGTGCGGCGGACGGGCATGGCGAGATCCTGGGCGAGGTGGTGCTGAGCCAGCTTGAAGAGCACAGCGCCTATGGCGGTGTGGTGCCCGAGATTGCAGCGCGCGCCCATGTCGAGGCGCTGGACAGCCTGATTTCCGAGGCGCTCCTGCGGTCCGGGCGCACGCTTGCCGATGTCGATGCCATTGCCGCGACCAGCGGCCCGGGGCTGATCGGCGGCCTGATCGTCGGGCTGATGACCGGCAAGGCCATTGCGCGGGCGACCGGCAAGCCGCTCTATGCCGTCAACCATCTCGAAGGCCATGCGCTGACGGCCCGACTGACGGATGGCGTCGCATTTCCCTATCTTATGCTGCTGGTGTCTGGCGGCCATACCCAGCTTGTGCTGGTGCGCGGCGTCGATGATTACGAGCGCTGGGGCACAACCATCGACGACGCGCTCGGCGAGGCCTTCGACAAGACGGCCAAGCTGCTCGGCCTGCCCTATCCCGGCGGCCCGGCGGTGGAGCGGATGGCGAAGAGCGGCAATGCCGAACGTTTCACCTTCCCACGCCCGCTCGTCGGCGAAGCGCGGCTCGATTTCTCCTTCTCCGGGTTGAAGACGGCGGTGCGGCAGGCCGCGCAGTCGATCGAGCCTGTTACCGAGCAGGATATCGCTGATATCTGCGCCTCCTTCCAGCGCGCCGTGTCGCGCACGTTGAAGGATCGCATCGGCCGCGGGCTGGAACGATTCCGTACGCTCTACCCTGATGTCGCGAAACCGGCGCTCGTCGTTGCGGGCGGTGTTGCAGCCAATGCGGAGCTGCGTGCGACGCTTCAGGCGCTGTGTGACAAGAACCGCTTCCGGTTCATCGCGCCGCCGATGGCGCTCTGCACGGACAATGCCGCAATGATCGCCTGGGCGGGACTGGAGCGCATGGCCGTGGGGCTTTCGGCGGACGATCTTTCTGTGGCGCCCCGCTCGCGCTGGCCGCTCGACAAGGCGGCGGCGACGGTTCTGGGGTCCGGCAAGCGGGGAGCCAAGGCATGAGTGTCTCGCGCAGGATTGCCGTGGTTGGCGCGGGCGCCTTCGGGACCGCGCTTGCAAGCGTTGCTGCGGCAAGCGGAGGAGACGTTGTTCTCATCGGCCGCGCTGCCGATATTGTCGAGACGATGCGGCTTTCCCGCCGTCACGAAAAGGCGCTGCCGGGCATCGACCTGCCGCATGCGCTGACATACAGCGCCGATATCGAGGCGGTGCGTGGGGCCGGCATCGTGCTCTTCGCCATGCCCTCGCAGGCGCAGCGCGAAGCCGCGCGCTTGCTTGCGCCGCTGCTCGCGCCGGGTACGGCGGTCGTTATCTGTGCCAAGGGCATGGAAAAGGGCACGGGACGCCTCCTGACGGACGTGCTGGAAGAGGAACTGCCGGGTCGCGAGATCGCGGTGCTGTCCGGCCCCGGCTTTGCGGCTGATATCGCCAAGGGCCTGCCGACGGCGATGGTGATCGCTGCGCGGACGATCGAGATCGGTGCGACGCTGGCGCAGGCCTTGTCCGGGCCGACCTTCAGGCTCTATCCGTCGACGGACCGGATCGGTGTGCAGCTCGGCGGCGCACTCAAGAACGTGCTGGCGATTGCCTGTGGCATCATCGAGGGCGCGCAGCTTGGCGATTCAGCCCGTGCGGCGCTCATTTCACGTGGGCTTGCGGAACTGTCGCGCTTTGTCGAAGGCCATGGCGGCGAGGGCGTGACGGTCATGGGCCTGTCCGGTCTGGGCGATCTCGTGCTGACCGGCACCAGCCACCAGTCGCGTAACCTGCGCTTCGGCATCGCGCTCGGGCGCGAGGGCACGGCCGCCGGCTGGTCGGGCGACCTCGTCGAAGGGGCGTTCGCCGCTTCCGTCGCATCCGGCGTCGCTGCCAAAAAGGGTATCGACATGCCGATCACCGATGCGGTGGCGCGCATCATCGAGGGTACGCTCGATGTGAAGACGGCCATCGGGCAGCTCATGACGCGCCCCATCACCCAGGAATGACAGAACGGCCAGGAGCCAGAGAAGGATCGTCCATGCATTTTGCATTCGTTTGCCAGGACAAGCCCGGCGCACTGCAGGTGCGCCTCGACACGCGTCCCGAACACGTCGCCTACCTGAACACGCTCAACGCGGAGGGCACGCTCGCCTTTGCCGGCCCTTTTCTTGGCGACGACGGCAAGCCCGCCGGCAGCCTCGTCGTGGTCAAGGCAGAGACGATCGAGGCCGCACGGGAAATCGCCGCCAACGATCCCTATGCCAAGGCCGGCCTGTTCGCATCCGTCGAGGTGAAGGCCTGGAACTGGGTCTTCAACAACCCGGAGGCCTGAGAACCATGGCGTACTGGCTCTACAAATCCGAACCCTTCAAGTTCTCCTGGGACAAGCTGAAGTCGAAAGGCGAGGAAGGCGAGGAGTGGGACGGCGTGCGCAACTACCTGGCACGCAACAACATGCGGGCCATGAAGATCGGCGACAAGGGCTTCTTCTACCACTCCAACGAGGGCCTGGAAGTCGTCGGCATCACCGAAGTCTGCGCCCTGTCGCATCCCGATTCCACGGCGGGCGACGATCCGCGCTGGGACTGCGTCGACATCCGGGCGGTTTGCGACATGCCGAAGCCTGTCTCGCTGAAGGATGTGAAGGCCAACCCGAAGCTTGCCAAGATGGCGCTCGTTACCTCCATGCGCCTTTCGGTGCAGCCGGTCACGGAGGAGGAGTGGATCGAGGTCTGCCGCATGGGCGGTCTCGACAACCCGCCGCGCTGACCCGCCCGTGAGGACGGACCCGCAGGTCTTCATCGTCGACAACACGGACGTGCTGGCGCCGCCGCACGTGCCGGAGGTGAAGCTTCGGCTCGCCTCGGAGGCGCATGACCTGTGGCTGAAGACCGAGGCGGAGCTGGAGGAGATCGGCCTGCCGCCGCCCTTCTGGGCCTTTGCCTGGGCGGGCGGTCAGGGGCTTGCGCGCCATGTGCTGGATCACCCGGCGCTGGTAGCAGGCAAATCGGTGCTGGATTTCGCCAGCGGCTCCGGCCTCGTCGGCATCGCAGCGCTGCTTTCGGGCGCTGCCTCTGTGCTGGCGGCGGATATCGATCCCTGGAGCGGAACGGCGATCCGCCTGAACGCGGCGCTGAACGACGTTTCGCTCGACAGCACGAGCGAGGACATGCTTGGACGCGACGAAGGCTGGGACGTCGTTCTTGCCGGCGACGTGTTTTACGACCGGGCCTTCGCCGACGCGCTCATACCCTGGTTCACCGCGCTTGCCGCGCGCGGCGCCACGGTGCTGGTCGGCGATCCCGGTCGCGCCTATTGTCCGCGCGATCGCATGGAAGCGCTTGCCACCTATACCGTGCCGGTGACGCGGGCGCTTGAGGACAGCGAGGTCAAGAAGACCACTGTGTGGCGTTTCACCGGCCTGGCCGGATAACGCAGACGCCCGCTTCCCAGGCACAATCGTTGCGATCAGGGCTCAGCGTTATGATCTTCGGCCCGCTTGCGCGACGCTCCGCCGGCCGGGCTGACCAGCGATAGCCGC
Organism: Shinella sp. H4-D48; assembly: GCF_022637395.1. GTDB lineage: Bacteria > Pseudomonadota > Alphaproteobacteria > Rhizobiales > Rhizobiaceae > Shinella > Shinella sedimenti. Next base: position 328,738 of record NZ_CP093337.1, read on the forward strand.
CGTCGTCCTCGACATAGAAATAGAGGCCGCTGCCGCCATCACGGTAGGCGACGATCCCGCCGGAATAGAAATCGGGATCGGCATGCCGGATCCTGTGGCGCTGGTAGCGCAGCTGGGTGCTGACGCCGCCGCGGCTGGCATCGGTATCGAGCCGCGAAATCGTCCGCAAGCCGCCATGATTGGGATGATGGCGATGGCGCAGGCCATCTCCGGCATGAGCGGCCGTCATGCCGCCTGTCACGAGCGCGGCCGCAAGCACGAAGACTTTCGTCGCGCGGAGTGCCGATAACAGAGTCATTCTGTCCTGCCTTCCGTGGCGTGGTTAACAAATCGTTAACAGGCAGAATGGACCGCAAGGCGCTGAAAGTCACTGACACGCTTGAGGAATTTGCGGTTATCGTTAACGGCGCCGGGATGTACCAAAACGGGGCGGACGCTCGGGCGATCTCTAATCGATTAAATTCATTTTGCACTGCAATGAGGCTTGTGGTTCCGCTTTCCGGTGATTAAACGTCGCAATCACTGCATTGTGCACAACATACTGCAATTCCGGAGAAAATTTGTCCAGTTTATGGCTCTCCGGGGTTCCGTGAGGTTCAGATGGCGAATGTCACTCGAAGCCGGCCGCTCTCGCCGCATCTCCAAGTCTACAAGCCGATCCCGACGATGGTCATGTCCATCGTGCACCGCATCACAGGTGCGGCACTTTACTTCGGCACGGTACTCGTTGCCTGGTGGCTGATCGCCGCCGCTTCGGGCGAGGCCTATTTCAACTGGGTCAACTGGTTCTTCGGCACGCTGATCGGCCGCCTCGTACTCTTCAGCTACACCTGGGCGCTTGTCCACCACATGCTCGGCGGGCTCCGCCATTTCATGTGGGACATGGGCCGCGGCTACGAAAAGCACTTCAATACCAAACTCGCCATCGCAACCCCGATCGCCTCCGTCGCCCTGACGGTGCTGATCTGGGTCGTCGGCTATCTGGCACGCTGAGGAGAGCCCCATGGATATGCGCACGCCCCTCGGCAAGGTTCGCGGCCTCGGATCGGCAAAGGACGGCACGGAGCACTTCTGGCGCCAGCGTCTCACGGCCGTCGCCAACGTCCCGCTGCTGTTGTTCTTCGTCGGCTTCCTCATCTGCTATAACGGCGCCTCCTATGCAGAGGTGACGGCAGCGCTGTCGAACCCGCTCGTCGCCGTCCTCATGGGCCTCGTCGTGATCTCCGGCCTCATCCACATGAAGCTTGGCATGCAGGTCATCATCGAGGACTACGTGCATGCGGAAGGCATCAAGATCGGTCTTCTCATGCTCAACACCTTCTTCGCGATCCTGGTCGGCGGGCTCTGTCTTTTCGCCGTCCTCAAAATCGCCTTCGCAGGATAATCCATCATGGCAGCGATCCCCTCCCCGGCGGCCAACGGCAAGGCCTATACCTATGTGGACCACTCCTTCGACGTGATCGTCGTCGGGGCCGGCGGCGCCGGCCTACGCGCCACGCTCGGCATGGCCGAGCAGGGTCTCAAGACCGCCTGCATCACCAAGGTCTTCCCGACGCGTTCGCACACGGTCGCCGCCCAGGGCGGCATTGCCGCCTCGCTCGTCAATATGACGCCCGATTGCTGGCAGTGGCACCTTTACGACACCGTCAAGGGCTCCGACTGGCTCGGTGACGTCGATGCCATGCAGTATCTCGCCATGGAAGCGCCGAAGGCGGTCTATGAGCTCGAGCATTACGGCGTGCCCTTCTCGCGCAACGCCGAAGGCAAGATCTACCAGCGCCCGTTCGGCGGCCACATGCAAAACTACGGCGAAGGTCCGCCGGTGCAGCGCACCTGTGCCGCCGCCGACCGTACCGGCCACGCCATCCTGCACACCCTGTACGGCCAGTCGCTGCGTAACAACGCCGAATTCTTCATCGAGTATTTCGCGCTCGATCTGATCATGTCGGCCGATGGCCGCTGCACCGGCGTCGTCGCGTGGAACCTCGATGACGGCACGATCCATCGCTTCGCCGCCAAGATGGTGGTTCTGGCGACGGGCGGTTACGGCCGTGCCTACTTCTCCGCCACCTCGGCACATACCTGCACGGGCGACGGCGGCGGCATGATCGCGCGCGCCGGCCTGCCGCTACAGGACATGGAGTTCGTGCAGTTCCACCCGACCGGCATCTACGGCGCGGGCTGCCTCATCACCGAAGGTGCGCGCGGCGAGGGCGGCTATCTCGTCAACTCCGAAGGCGAACGCTTCATGGAGCGCTATGCGCCGTCCGCGAAGGACCTCGCCTCGCGCGACGTCGTTTCGCGCTGCATGACGATGGAAATCCGCGAAGGCCGCGGCGTCGGCAAGAACAAGGACCACATCTTCCTTCATCTCGACCATCTTGATCCGGCCGTCCTGCACGAGCGCCTGCCGGGCATTTCCGAGAGCGCGAAGATTTTCGCCGGCGTCGACGTGACGCGCGAGCCGATCCCGGTCCTGCCGACCGTGCACTACAATATGGGCGGCATTCCCACGAACTACTGGGGCGAAGTGCTCAATGCCGACAGCCAGAACCCGGAGCGCATCGCGCCGGGCCTGATGGCGGTGGGCGAAGCCGGCTGCGCTTCGGTGCACGGTGCAAACCGCCTCGGCTCCAACTCGCTGATCGACCTCGTGGTCTTCGGCCGCGCCGCCGCCATCCGCGCCGGCGAGGTCATCGATCGCAACGAGGCCGTCCCGGGGCTCGACATTGCTGCTTGCGACAGGATCATGCATCGCTTCGACCGGCTGCGCAACGCCAATGGCGGTACGCCCACGGCGGTGCTGCGCGACAAGATGCAGCGCACCATGCAGGAAGACGCCGCCGTGTTCCGCACGCAGGAATCGCTGGAAAGCGGCTGCAAGCGCATCACTGAAATCTGGAAGGAACTGCCTGATATCAAGGTCACCGACCGTTCGATGATCTGGAATTCCGACCTCGTCGAAACGCTGGAGCTGGAAAACCTGATGGCCAACGCCATCACGACGGTCTACGGCGCCGAGGCCCGCAAGGAAAGCCGCGGTTCGCATGCCCGCGAGGACTATGTCGACGGTCCGTTCGGCGGCCGCGACGACGTCAACTGGCGCAAGCACACGCTCGCATGGGTCAACGAGGCGGGCGATGTGAAGCTCGACTATCGCCCCGTGCACACCGACCTCATCGCCGACGGGATCGATCCCCAGAAGATCGCGCCCAAGGCGCGCGTCTACTGATATCGAGGAGAACAGGACATGGTTGAACTCGCTCTCCCGAAAAACTCGCAGATCAGCGAAGGCAAGGTCTGGCCCAAGCCGGCCGGCGCCTCCAACACGCGCGAGCTGCGCGTCTATCGCTGGAACCCTGACGACGGCAAGAACCCGTCGATCGACACCTATTACATCGATGTCGACGATTGCGGTCCCATGGTGCTGGACGCGCTGCTCTACATCAAGAACAAGATCGACCCGACGCTGACGCTGCGCCGCTCGTGCCGTGAAGGCATCTGCGGCTCCTGCGCCATGAACATCGACGGCACCAACACGCTCGCCTGCACCAAGGGCATGGACGAGGTGAAGGGCGCGGTGAAGGTCTATCCGCTGCCGCATATGCCTGTGGTCAAGGATCTCATCCCTGACCTCACCAACTTCTACGCCCAGCATCGCTCGATCGAGCCCTGGCTGAAGACGGTGTCGCCGACGCCGGCCAAGGAGTGGAAGCAGAGCCATGACGATCGCCTCAAGCTGGACGGGCTCTACGAGTGCATCCTGTGCGCCTGCTGCTCGACATCCTGTCCGAGCTACTGGTGGAACGGCGACCGTTATCTCGGGCCGGCCGTGCTGCTCCAGGCCTACCGCTGGCTGATCGACAGCCGCGACGAAGCCACCGGCGAGCGCCTCGATAATCTGGAAGATCCCTTCCGTCTTTACCGCTGCCACACGATCATGAATTGTGCTCAGGCGTGCCCGAAAGGCCTTAATCCGGCCAAGGCAATCGGCGAGATCAAAAAGATGCTGGTCGAGCGCCGTCTCTGACCTACATAAGCAGCGTTCACGAAATGTGACGAGGCGGCCTGACCGTTCGGGCCGTTTCGTCTTGATTCGTGCGGGCGATTCACGTTAATTCGGCGGAAATTGCTGCATGGCAGCAGTATCGGGCAGATATCGGGAGTATCGAAATGCGGATTCATCATGTGGCTGGCGGACTGATGATGGCGCTTGCTCTTGCGGGGTGCCAGCGGACCGCGCCGATGGACAGCGTGAATACGCAGCCGAACATTACACCTCTCCAGGGCCAGCCTGTCGGTAGCGTGTCGTCCAGCCAGCTGCCCGATCCGACCACGAGCACCACGCAGTTCCCGGCTCAGCCCACGACCGATACGGCCATGGCGACCGGCACTGGCAACGCGGCCGCGGCAGCGAGCGCGCTCGACGTCAAAAAGGAATCCATGGTCGGCAACTGGCGGGTGGCGAACGGCCCGTCCTCCTGCGACATGTTCCTGACGCTCACCAATCTCGGTGGCGGGTCGCGCGGCGGCACGCGCGGTTGTGCAGGCGAGCTGACGGCAATGGGTTCCTGGGAAGTCGCCGGCAAGCAGGTCGTTCTCAAGGACCGCGAAGGCAACCCCATCGCGCGTCTCTACAAGACGGCCGATACCCGCTTCGACGGATCGACCAATTCGGGCCAGCCGGTTAGCCTTTCGCGCTGATCCCTTCCTTTTTCCGACCTCAGACGCGGATAAGCATCGCCCATGGGCAAGCACTGGGACAGTGTTTCGACACATCCGGACCATGGCGTTTCAGGCAGGCTGAAGGCCCTTGTGGACAGCGGAACGCTGAAGCCGGATGTGGCGCAGCAGGCGATGTCGCTGCGTTTCGACAGATTGCTCAGCGAACTCCACGTCCAGCGCCCGGCGCGCAAGTCGAGCGCGCTCGGTTGGCTCTTCGCCTCCCGCAAGCCCGAAAGCGTCGCGGCCCCCAAGGGACTCTACATCCATGGCGGCGTCGGCCGCGGCAAGACCATGCTGATGGATATGTTCTTCGAGCTTGCGCCGCTGAAACGCAAGCGGCGGGCGCATTTCCACGAATTCATGGCGGATGTGCATGACCGCATCCACAAGCATCGGCAGAAGCTGAAGGCGGGCGAGACCAAGCAGGCTGACCCGGTGCCGCCAGTGGCCGCCAGCCTTATCGAGGAAGCGCGCCTGCTCTGCTTCGATGAATTCTCCGTGACCGACATTGCGGATGCGATGATCCTGTCGCGGCTCTTCGGTGAGCTTTTCCAGCGTGGTTGCATTCTTGTCGCGACGTCGAATGTCGAGCCGGACAACCTCTATCGCGAGGGCCTGAACCGCGATCTCTTCCTGCCCTTCGTTGATCTTCTCAAGCAGTATGTCGAGATCGTGCCGCTCGATTCCGTGACGGACTATCGCATGGAAAAGGACAGCGGCCTGCCCGTCTTCCGCCATCCGCTGGGCAGTGAGGCGGATGGCGCGATGGATGCCGCCTGGCGTCGCGAGACGGCCGGCACGATCGTTGCTCCGGCGACCCTGTCGTTTCGTGGGCGAACCATCGCCGTGCCGCAGGCGGCCGGGCGTGTTGCCCGCTTTTCCTTTGCCGATCTGTGCGCCAGGCCACTGGGTGCCGCCGATTATCTCGAGATCCTTGCGCACTACGATACGCTGTTCGTTGACAACATACCTCTGCTCGGCGCGGAAAAGCGCAACGAGACCAAGCGCTTCATCAATCTCGTGGACACGATCTACGATCATCGCGCGCGTCTTTTCGCGTCCGCTGCCGCTGCGCCCGAGAACCTTCTGGTGACCCGCAAAGGCACCGAGGGCTTCGAATTCGATCGCACGGTTTCGCGCCTCATCGAGATCCGCAGCACCGAGTATCTGGCAGACCACAACGCCAGATACAGTACGGGCGTGACGAAAGCATGACAGAAATTCTTACGTTTACGTAAGAAAATATGCATCTAACCGATTGAAATACTTCGATCCAAAAGTATGTATTGAATTTTTAACCTAGGAAGCGTAAGCCCTTGCGCCGAAGGGTCCTGCGGTTGCGACATTCCGGGGCCTGTTGATCGGAGCAAAGGAAGCTTTCATGGCCCGCAAGAAGATCGCACTTATTGGTTCAGGCATGATCGGTGGCACGCTGGCGCATCTCGCTGGCCTGAAGGAGCTGGGCGACATCGTCCTCTTCGACATTGCCGACGGTGTCCCGCAGGGCAAGGGCCTCGATATCGCCCAGTCCTCGCCGGTCGAAGGCTTCAACGCCTCGCTGACGGGTGCCAGCGACTACGCCGCGATCGAGGGTGCCGATGTCTGCATCGTCACCGCAGGCGTTGCCCGCAAGCCCGGCATGAGCCGTGACGACCTGCTTGGCATCAACCTCAAGGTCATGGAACAGGTCGGCGCCGGCATCAAGAAATATGCCCCCGATGCTTTCGTCATCTGCATCACCAACCCGCTCGATGCGATGGTCTGGGCGCTGCAGAAGTTCTCCGGCCTGCCGAAGAACAAGGTCGTCGGCATGGCCGGCGTGCTGGACTCGGCCCGCTTCCGGCTGTTCCTCTCCGAGGAATTCAAGGTTTCCGTCCAGGACGTCACCGCCTTCGTTCTCGGCGGCCACGGCGACACGATGGTGCCGCTCGCCCGTTACTCCACCGTTGCCGGCATTCCGCTGACCGACCTCGTCAAGATGGGCTGGGTCACCAAGGAGCGCCTGGAAGAAATCATCCAGCGCACCCGTGACGGCGGCGCCGAGATCGTCGGCCTGCTCAAGACCGGTTCGGCCTATTATGCCCCGGCCGCATCCGCCATCGAAATGGCCGAGTCCTACCTGAAGGATAAGAAGCGCGTTCTGCCCTGCGCGGCTTACCTGTCGGGCCAGTACGGCGTGAAGGACATGTACGTCGGCGTTCCCACCGTGATCGGTGAAGGCGGCGTCGAGCGCATCATCGAGGTCGAGTTCAACAAGGCCGAGCAGGAAGCCTTCGAAAAGTCGGTCGCGGCCGTCGCAGGCCTTTGCGAAGCCTGCATCAACATCGCGCCCGCGCTGAAGTAATTCCGGTTCTTTTGTTCACGCATGTCCGGCAAAGGCATTTTGCTGGACATGCTCCAGACAGGATTTCACCATGAACATTCATGAATATCAGGCCAAGGCTCTTCTGAAGAGCTATGGCGCGCCGGTCGCCGAAGGCGTGGCGATCTTCTCCGCCGACGAGGCCGAGGCGGCTGCAAAGTCGCTGCCCGGCCCGCTCTACGTGGTCAAGAGCCAGATCCATGCCGGCGGTCGCGGCAAGGGCAAGTTCAAAGAACTCGGCCCCGACGCCAAGGGTGGTGTGCGCCTCGCCTTCTCGATAGAGGAGGCCAAGGCCCATGCCAAGGAAATGCTCGGCAACACGCTCGTCACCGCCCAGACCGGCCCGGCCGGCAAGCAGGTGAACCGCCTCTATATCGAGGACGGCGCGGATATCGACCGCGAACTCTATCTTTCGCTGCTCGTCGACCGCTCCGTTGGCGAAGTCGCCTTCGTCGTCTCGACAGAAGGCGGCATGGACATCGAGGCCGTCGCGCATGACACGCCGGAGAAGATCGTCACCGTCGCGATCAACCCGGAAGCCGGCGTCACCGCCGACGATCTGGCGAAGCTGACATCGGCCCTCAAGCTCGAAGGCGAAGCCAAGGCCGACGGCGAGAAGCTGTTCCCGATCCTCTACAAGGCCTTTGTCGAAAAGGACATGAGCCTGCTGGAGATCAACCCGCTGATCGTCATGAAGAACGGCCGCGTGCGCGTTCTCGACGCCAAGGTCTCCTTCGACGGCAACGCACTGTTCCGCCACGAGGACATCAAGGCGCTGCGCGATGAGACCGAAGAGGACGCCAAGGAAATCGAGGCCTCCAAGTGGGATCTCGCCTATGTGGCGCTCGACGGCAATATCGGCTGCATGGTCAATGGTGCCGGTCTCGCCATGGCGACGATGGACATCATCAAGCTCTACGGCAAAGAGCCGGCGAACTTCTGCGACGTCGGCGGCGGCGCCGGCAAGGAGAAGGTGGCAGCTGCCTTCAAGATCATCACCGCCGACCCGAAGGTCGAGGGCATCCTCGTCAACATCTTCGGCGGCATCATGAAGTGTGACGTCATCGCCGAGGGCGTGGTCGCTGCCGTGCAGGAAGTCGGCCTCAAGGTCCCGCTGGTCGTTCGCCTCGAAGGCACGAATGTCGAGCTTGGCAAGAAGATCCTGAACGAATCCGGCTTGGCGATCACCGCCGCCGACGATCTGGACGACGCCGCCAAGAAGATCGTCGCCGCGATCAACGGCTAACGGAAGGACCAGACCTCATGTCGATTCTCGTCAACAAGAACACCAAGGTCCTCGTTCAGGGCCTGACCGGCAAGACCGGCACCTTCCACACCGAACAGGCGCTCGCCTATTACGGTACGCAGATGGTCGGCGGCATCCACCCGAAGAAGGGCGGCGAAACCTGGACCGGCTCCAAGGGCGAAAGCCTGCCGATCTTCGCCTCCGTCGCCGAAGCCAAGGAAAAGACCGGCGCGGATGCGTCCGTGATCTACGTTCCGCCGGCAGGTGCCGCGGACGCGATCATCGAGGCGATCGAAGCGGAAATCCCGTTCATCACCTGCATCACCGAGGGCATCCCGGTCGCCGACATGGTGCGCGTCAAGGCTCGCCTCGACCGCTCCAAGTCCCGCCTGCTCGGCCCGAACTGCCCCGGCATCCTGACGCCGGAAGAATGCAAGATCGGCATCATGCCGGGCTCGATCTTCCGCAAGGGTTCCGTCGGTATTGTTTCGCGCTCCGGCACGCTTACCTATGAAGCAGTGTTCCAGACCTCCAACGAAGGCCTTGGCCAGACCACGGCCGTCGGCATCGGCGGCGACCCGGTCAAGGGCACCGAGTTCATCGACGTCTTGGAGATGTTCCTGGCCGACGAAGCCACGACCTCCATCATCATGATCGGCGAAATCGGCGGTTCGGCCGAAGAAGATGCGGCACAGTTCCTCATCGACGAAGCCAAGAAGGGCCGCAAGAAGCCGATGGCCGGCTTCATCGCGGGCCGCACGGCGCCGAAGGGCCGCACCATGGGCCATGCCGGCGCAGTCGTTTCCGGCGGGAAGGGCGATGCGGAATCCAAGATCGCCGCCATGGAAGCGGCAGGCATTCGCGTTTCGCCGTCGCCGGCGCGTCTCGGCAAGACGCTGGTGGAAGTCCTGAAGGGCTGACAAACGAAAGCGGGTGGGCCGGCGAAAGACGCCGGCCGACCCATCTCACCCGTCACCGGCCAAAAGCCGGGCGACGGGCGGCAAACCGGGCAGGCCCGGTCAACACGATCGTTCGGGAGGCGGGCGCGGCGCCCGCGAAAGACCATGGCACGGCAAGACGCCAACGAACAATTCCTGGCCACCTCCTTCCTCGACGGAGCAAACGCGGCCTATATCGAGCAGCTCTATGCCCAGTACGAGGCGAACCCCGCCTCCGTCGGCGAGGAATGGCAGGCCTTCTTCAAGGCCTTGGAAGACCAGCCCTCCGATGTCGTGAAGGCCGCCAAGGGTGCGTCGTGGAAGCGCGCCAACTGGCCGATCGCCGCCAATGGCGAACTCGTCTCCGCACTCGACGGCAACTGGGGCGTTGTCGAGAAGGTCCTGGAAAAGAAGGTGCAGGCAAAGGCTGAAGCCGCCGCCGCCCAGACGGGCGCGGCCGTCAATCAGGCCGACGTCAACCAGGCGACGCGCGACAGCGTGCGCGCCATCATGATGATCCGCGCCTACCGCGCCCGCGGCCACCTGCATGCCAAGCTCGACCCGCTCGCCATCGCCGCGCCGGTCGAGGACTATCACGAGCTTTCGCCTTCGAACTACGGGTTCGAGGAGAAGGATCTCGACCGCAAGATCTTCATCGACAACGTGCTCGGCCTGGAATACGCCACCGTGCGCGAAATGGTCGAAATCCTCGAGCGCACCTACTGCTCGACGATCGGCGTCGAATTCATGCATATCTCCAACCCGGAAGAGAAGGGCTGGATTCAGGAGCGCATCGAAGGCCCCGACAAGGGCGTCGACTTCACCGTCGAAGGCAAGAAGGCGATCCTGCAGAAGTTGATCGAGGCGGAAGGTTTCGAGCAGTTCATCGATGTCAAGTACAAGGGCACCAAGCGCTTCGGCCTCGACGGCGGCGAAGCGCTCATCCCGGCGCTGGAACAGATCATCAAGCGCGGCGGCCAGATGGGCCTGAAGGAAATCGTGCTTGGCATGGCCCATCGCGGCCGCCTGAACGTTCTCACCAACGTGATGGCCAAGCCCCACCGCGCCGTGTTCCACGAGTTCAAGGGCGGCTCCTACGCGCCTGACGACGTCGAAGGCTCCGGTGACGTGAAGTACCACCTCGGCGCCTCTTCGGACCGCGAGTTCGACGGCAACAAGGTGCACCTGTCGCTGACGGCCAACCCCTCGCATCTGGAGATCGTCAACCCTGTCGTGATGGGCAAGGCCCGCGCCAAGCAGGACCAGATGGCGACGGTCTTCGAAGGCGATATCATCCCGCTGCGTGAGCGCGCCAAGGTGATGCCGCTGCTGCTGCACGGCGATGCGGCCTTTGCGGGCCAGGGCGTCGTGGCCGAAATCCTCGGCCTGTCCGGCCTGCGCGGCCACCGCGTCGCCGGCACGGTCCACGTCATCATCAACAACCAGATCGGCTTCACCACGAACCCGGCCTTCTCGCGCTCTTCGCCCTATCCGTCGGATGTGGCCAAGATGATCGAGGCGCCGATCTTCCACGTGAACGGTGACGATCCGGAAGCGGTGACCTACGCCGCCAAGGTTGCGACCGAATTCCGCATGAAGTTCCACAAGCCGGTCGTGCTGGATATCTTCTGCTACCGCCGCTTCGGCCATAACGAAGGCGACGAGCCTGCGTTCACGCAGCCGAAGATGTACAAGGCGATCCGCGCCCACAAGACGGTGGTCAGCCTCTACGGCGCGCGCCTCATCGCCGAGGGCGTCATCTCCGAAGGCGAATTCGAGAAGATGAAGGCCGATTGGCGCGCCAATCTCGAACAGGAGTTCGAGGCCGGCCAGTCCTACAAGCCGAACAAGGCCGACTGGCTCGACGGTGCATGGTCGGGCCTGCGCTCGGCCGACAACCAGGACGAACAGCGCCGCGGCAAGACCTCGGTGCCGATGAAGCAGCTCAAGGAAATCGGCCGCAAGATCGCGACGACCCCGGAAGGCTTCAAGGCCCACAAGACCATCCAGCGGTTCATGGACAACCGCATGCAGATGGTCGAGACGGGCGAGGGCATCGATTGGGCGATGGGCGAAGCGCTCGCCTTCGGCACGCTGTGCGTGGAAGGCACCAAGATCCGCCTTTCCGGTCAGGATTGCGAACGCGGCACGTTCTCGCAGCGTCACTCGGTTCTCTACGATCAGGAAACCGAAGACCGCTACATCCCGCTCTCCAACCTCTCGCCCACGCAGGCGCGCTACGAGGTCATCAACTCGATGCTTTCGGAAGAAGCGGTGCTCGGCTTCGAATATGGCTATTCGCTGGCCCGTCCGAACGCTCTGACCCTCTGGGAAGCCCAGTTCGGCGACTTCGCCAACGGCGCGCAGGTGATCTTCGACCAGTTCGTCTCCTCGGGCGAACGCAAGTGGCTTCGCATGTCGGGTCTCGTCTGCCTTCTGCCGCATGGCTATGAGGGCCAGGGACCGGAGCATTCCTCTGCCCGTCTGGAGCGCTTCCTGCAGCTTTGTGCGGAAGACAACATGCAGGTCGCCAACGTCACGACGCCGGCGAACTATTTCCATATCCTGCGCCGCCAGGTGAAGCGCGACTTCCGCAAGCCGCTCATCATGATGACGCCGAAGTCGCTGCTGCGCCACAAGCGGGCCGTGTCCTCGCTGTCGGAAATGGCCGGGGAAACCTCTTTCCACCGCCTGCTGTGGGACGACGCCGAGGTAATCAAGGACGGCCCGATCAAGCTCCAGAAGGATGCCAAGATCCGCCGTGTCGTGATGTGCTCGGGCAAGGTCTATTACGACCTCTTGGAAGAGCGCGAGAAGCGCGGCATCGACGATGTCTACCTGCTGCGTCTGGAACAGCTTTATCCGTTCCCTGCCAAGGCGCTGATCAACGAACTATCGCGCTTCCGCAATGCCGAGATGGTCTGGTGCCAGGAAGAGCCCAAGAACATGGGTGCCTGGGCGTTTATCGATCCGTATCTCGAATGGGTGCTCGCCCATATCGACGCCAAGTATCAGCGCGTGCGCTACACCGGCCGTCCGGCCGCCGCATCGCCGGCGACGGGTCTCATGTCGAAGCACCTGGCACAGCTTGCCGCATTCCTCGAGGACGCGCTGGGCGGTTGATCCGCCCGGCTATCCAGTAACCACGAAAAGAATCACGAACGGAACACAGTCATGGCTACCGAAATCCGCGTCCCCACTCTGGGCGAATCTGTCAGCGAAGCGACCGTCGGCACCTGGTTCAAGAAGGTGGGCGATGTCGTCAAGGCCGACGAGCCGCTCTGTGAGCTCGAAACCGACAAGGTGACGATCGAAGTGCCTGCACCCGCCTCCGGCGTGCTCGGCGAAATCACCGCCAACGCCGGCGAAACCGTCGAGCCGGGCGGCCTGCTCGGCCAGATCTCCGAAGGTGCTTCCGCCGGTGCGGCTGCTCCTGCCGCCGCCGAAAAGGTCGAGAAGGCTCCTGCTGCCGCTCCGGTCGCCGAAGCCAAGCCCGCTGCCGGCGGCGCGTCCGCCATGCCGGCTGCTCCTGCCGCCGCCAAGCTGCTTGCCGAAAACAACCTTTCGGCCGATCAGGTCGACGGTTCGGGCAAGCGCGGTCAGGTGCTGAAGGGCGACGTGCTTGCAGCCGTTGCAAAGGGTATCACGGCATCGTCGGCGGCTTCCGCCGAGCCTGCCAAGGTTGCTGCCCGTCCGGCCTCTTCCGAAGCCGATGCGCCGCGCGAAGAGCGCGTGAAGATGACGCGCCTGCGCCAGACCATCGCCAAGCGCCTCAAGGACGCCCAGAACACCGCAGCCATGCTGACCACCTACAATGAGGTGGACATGTCGGCCGTGATGGACCTGCGCAACCGTTACAAGGATCTCTTCGAGAAGAAGCACGGCGTGAAGCTCGGCTTCATGGGCTTCTTCACCAAGGCCGTGACGCACGCGCTGAAGGAACTGCCGGCCGTCAACGCCGAGATCGACGGCACCGACATCATCTACAAGAACTATTGCCATGTCGGCGTCGCCGTCGGCACGGACAAGGGTCTGGTGGTGCCGGTCGTACGCGATGCCGACCAGATGGGTATTGCCGCCATCGAGAAGGAAATCGGCCGTCTCGGCAAGGCCGCGCGTGACGGCGCGCTGTCCATGGCCGACATGCAGGGCGGCACGTTCACCATCTCCAACGGCGGCGTCTACGGCTCGCTGATGTCCTCGCCGATCCTGAACGCGCCGCAGTCGGGTATCCTCGGCATGCACAAGATCCAGGAGCGCCCGGTCGTCGTCGGTGGCCAGATCGTCATCCGCCCGATGATGTATCTCGCGCTGTCCTATGACCACCGCATCGTCGACGGCAAGGAAGCCGTGACCTTCCTCGTGCGTGTCAAGGACAGCCTGGAAGATCCGGAGCGTCTGGTTCTCGATCTCTAAGGAGGGTTTCATGGAGACGGCAGCGACGGCGGCTTACCCCATCCTCGTGCTCATCGTCCTGAGCGTGGCGCTGCTCGTCTTCCATATCCTCCTGCAGGGCATGTTCGCCACGAAGGAACTCGGCTCCGAGTGGAATGCCGGTCCGCGTGACGGTGCACGCGAACCGCAAGGCATCCTCGCCGGACGCGCCGCGCGCGCGTCCGCGAATTTCCGCGAGACCTATCCCGGTTTTGTCGCGCTCGCTTTGGCACTTGCGATCGCGGGCGACCCATCGGGCTGGGGTCTCATCGGCGCATGGCTGTGGTTCGTCGCCCGGCTTGTCTATATCCCGCTCTATCTGACGGGCATTCCCTATATCCGCTCGCTGGTCTGGCTTGCCTCGCTGGTGGGCTTGGCGGTGATGGCGGTCGTCATCATCGTCTAGGAGGACGAGAACGATGAGCAGCTATCTTCTCGAACTCGCCTCGCTGATGGCCATCTTCTCCTTCGCGATCGTTTCGCCGGGGGCCGATCTCGCCATGGTCATGCGCCAGTCGCTGGTGCACGGGCGCCGGGCGGCGATCATCACCTCCTTCGGCGTCGGCGCGTCGCTGATGTTCCACGTCACCTATACGATCCTCGGGCTCGGGCTGATCATTTCCCAGTCGATCTACCTCTTCAACATCGTGAAGTGGTGCGGCGTGGCCTATTTGATCTATATCGGCATCAAGGCGTTGCGCGCCGGAAAGGCCGATCTTTCGCTCGAGGCGGTGGAGGGGCGCGAGGGACAAAAGAGCGACCAGTCGGCGTTACGCGCCTTCGGTCTCGGCTTCCTTGCCAATGCGCTCAATCCCAAGGCCGTGTTCTTCTTCCTGTCGATCTTCTCCACCGTCGTCAGTGCGCATACGCCGATTGCCGTGAAGTTCGGCTATGGCCTCGTCATGGCAACCTGCCTGATCGCCTGGTTCGTCGGCGTCTCGCTCTTCATGACGACGCCGCGCATGCGTGCTGCGTTCTCGCGCGCCAGCCAGTGGATCGACCGCACCAGCGGCCTCGTCTTCATCGCGCTGGGCATCAAGCTCGCGACGGAAAAGGCGCACTGAGCAATGCGCGTCGTCCTCATCGTTGCCAGCCTGTCTGCCGCAACCTCCGCCTTCGCGGCGGAGTGCCGGCAGGACCGTGCGATCTACGGGGATCGCGATGGTGGCTATGAACTGACCTTCGAACCCACCGGCTCCGACGCGGCGGCGACAAGCCACCATTTCAAGCTGAAGGTCCTTTCAAGCCGCACCGTGCTGGATGGAATCGTCATGCCGGGCGATCCCGCCCGCTCGAATGGCATGGTCATGTACAATTGCCCGGAGGGCGATGTGACCGGCGAGGAGATCGCTGCCTGCACCGTTTGGGAGGGCGTGATCTACGCGCTCAACGGCGCGGGCGATGCGGCCGACCTGCCTGATGAGAGTGCTACGGCAGCGGCAGGTGTGCTGCTCTCCGGCTTCGGCCCGTCCCTTCGCTATTCGAAGCTGTGGGACGAGGGCAAGGCGTCCGCTGTGCCATGGGATCTTCTCAAGCTCAAGGGATGCGCGGCATGATCGAGGCTCCCGTTCTTCTCGTGACCGGCGGCAGCCGTGGCATCGGTGCCAGCGTCTGCCGGCTGGCGGGTGCTGCCGGCTGGCAGGTTGCCGTGAACTACGTCACCAATCTGCAGGCAGCCGAAGCCGTGGTGGCGGAAATCCGCGCGGTTGGCGGTTCGGCCATCCCCGTCCAGGGCGATGTCGGCACCGAGCTAGGCCTCGCCTCGATCTTCTCCACCATCGACGGCACGTTCGGCCGGCTCGACGGTCTCGTCAACAATGCCGGCATCGTGGCGACGGCGCAGCGCGTCGACGAGATGTCGTCCGAGCGGCTGGAGCGCATGTTCGCCGTCAACGTCATGGGCTCGATCCGCTGCGCGCAGGAAGCGGTGCGCCGCATGTCGACCCGACACGGCGGCAAAGGCGGCGCCATCGTCAACCTCTCGTCCGTTGCGGCCCTGCTTGGCGCCGCCGGGCAATATGTCGACTATGCCGCCAGCAAGGGCGCCATCGAAAGCTTCACCATCGGCCTGGCGCGCGAGGTCGCGGCGGAAGGCGTGCGCGTCAATCTCGTGCGCCCCGGCATCATCGAGACCGAAATCCACGCCTCCGGCGGCTTGCCGGACCGGGCGCGCGACATGGCGTCGCTCATCCCGATGCAGCGGCCGGGCACTGCCGATGAAGTGGCCCAATCCATTCTCTATCTTCTCTCCGACGCGGCATCCTATGTGACGGGTGCCGCCATCAACGTCAGCGGCGGCCGCTAGGCCCTGCGTAGGAAGGACTTGTCATGGCATATGATCTCATCGTTATCGGTTCCGGCCCCGGCGGCTATGTCTGCGCCATCAAGGCAGCCCAGCTCGGCCTGAAGGTCGCCGTCGTGGAAAAGCGCGCCACCTATGGCGGCACCTGCCTCAATGTCGGCTGCATCCCGTCCAAGGCGCTGCTGCACGCGTCTGAGGCCTACAGCCACGCCGCCCACGGCATGGAGGCGCTCGGCATCGATGGTGTGAAGCCGACCCTCAATCTGCCGAAGATGATGGCGCACAAGGATGCGACGGTGAAATCGAACGTCGACGGCGTCGCCTTCCTCTTCAAGAAGAACAAGATCGACGGCATCCAGGGCACCGGTAAGGTGCTGGGCGCCGGCAAGGTTTCCGTCACCAATGACAAGGGCGAGGAGCAGGTCCTCGAGACGAAGAACATCGTGATCGCCACGGGTTCGGACGTCGCCGGCATTCCCGGTGTCCCGGTCGAGATCGACGAAAAGGTCATCGTCTCCTCGACGGGCGGCATCGCGCTCGACAAGGTGCCGGGCCATATGGTGGTCGTCGGCGGCGGCGTCATCGGGCTGGAGCTCGGTTCGGTCTGGGCACGCCTTGGCGCCAAGGTCACGGTCGTGGAATATCTCGATACGATCCTCGGCGGCATGGACGGCGAGGTCTCCAAGCAGTTCCAGCGCATGCTGGCCAAGCAGGGCATCGACTTCAAGCTCGGTGCCAAGGTGACGGGCGTGGAGAAGACGGGGTCGGGCGCCAAGGTGACTTTCGAGCCGGTCAAGGGCGGTGAGGCCACCACCATCGACGCCGATGTCGTGCTGATCGCCACCGGCCGCAAGCCCTACACGGAGGGTCTCGGCCTGACGGAAGCCGGCGTGGCGCTCGACAGCCGCGGCCGCGTCGAGATCGACAAGCATTTCCAGACCAACGTACCCGGCATCTACGCGCTCGGCGATGTCGTACGCGGCCCCATGCTCGCCCACAAGGCGGAAGACGAGGGCGTTGCCGTAGCCGAAATCCTCGCCGGCCAGGCGGGCCATGTGAACTATGACGTCATCCCGGGCGTCGTCTACACCCAGCCCGAAGTCGCCTCCGTCGGCAAGACAGAGGAAGAACTGAAGGCCGCAGGCATCGCCTACAAGGCCGGCAAGTTCCCCTTCACGGCCAACGGCCGTGCCCGCGCCATGCTGGCGACGGATGGTTTCGTGAAGGTGCTGGCCGACAAGGAAACCGACCGCGTGCTCGGTGTGCACATCGTCGGCTTCGGCGCCGGCGAGATGATCCACGAGGCGGCTGTCCTCATGGAATTCGGCGGCTCCTCGGAAGATCTCGGCCGCACCTGCCACGCGCATCCGACCATGTCGGAAGCCGTCAAGGAAGCGGCGCTCGCAACCTTCTTCAAGCCCATTCACATGTGACCGGTATTTGACGACTTACAAATATTAAATTTCAGCCATGTGGCGGCCGCGGATTGGTTTTTCATCCGCGGCCGTTATTCTCGGCAATGCTGGTAATGCATTTCCGAAGAGGGTCACATGGCTTCGCATACCGCTCTTTCCTATTCGATCTCGCAACGCATCCTGCATTGGATGATGTTCCTGCTGATCGGGTTCAACCTCATCTTTTCCGATGGCATTGAACACTGGAACCGCCTCGTCCGTCGCGGTGATACGGTCACGCCAGACGATCTGGCGTCCGCCAACATCCATGCCTATGTCGGCATCGCCATTCTCTGTCTCGCGGTGCTTCGTCTCGGATTGCGGGTGGTACAGGGTGCGCCGGAGGCGCCCGCCGCCGAGCCCTTGTTCTTCAGGCGTGTTTCCACAGCGGCGCATTGGGCCTTTTATGGTCTGTTCTTCCTGATGCCGCTCAGCGGCATCGCCGCCTATTATTTCGGTGTTACGCAAACGGGTTCCCTTCATGCAGGGCTGTTCAAGGCCCTGCTCTGGGTCCTGATCGTTGCGCATCTCGCCGGTGTCGCGGTGCACCAGTTCTATTGGAAGACGCCCGTCCTGCGCAGAATGACCAGCGGGACGTGACGCGGGATCGCAGTAACCGCATGTCGGGATGCGGCGTGCCACCTGCTGCGACAACCGGCCACCTGTCATCTCCCGGCGTTAAAGCGCAGCATGGCGGCCTTGAAGGAGACCGCCATGTCGCCCGTGTCGAGACCCGTCTCGCTCCCCCATCCCGTTCTTCCCGCCGCCGACTGGGCGGACCGGTTCACGCTCGGACTGCCTGTCGATCACTTGACAGCGCGGGAGGCCGCGCGGCTGGCGTTGGAGCATCCGCCGCGCTGGATACGCAGGCTGATGGTACTGCGCAACGCGCTGGTCGCGCCGTTCGGGCTGAAAGGGGCGGCCGGCGAGGTGCGGACATCTGAGACGGAGATCGGCGGTTTTCCGGTGGTGAGCGTCACCGACGACCGGGTGGTGCTGGGCTTCGACGACCGGCATCTGGATTTTCGCATCGTCATCGACGTGCGCTCCGACCGGCCCTGTGGCCAGACGCTCTCCGTGATGACGCTCGTCCACCGCAACAACCTGCTTGGGCGGTTCTACCTTGCCGCCGTGATGCCGTTCCACAAGCTGATCGTACGCACGATGCTGTCAGGCATCGGAACGCGCGTGGTCAGTTCACGGCCGTAACCGTAAAGCCTTCCTTGCGCAGCAATTCCACGACGCCTTCCGCGCCGGGCAGGTGCAGCGCGCCGACGGCCATGAAGACGTTGCCATCCGCGAGGATCGGGGCTGCACGGGTCGCCATGGTGTGGTTGCGGTCGATGATGATGCGCTGCTCGAAATCGGCATAGCTGTCGACATCGCCTTCGGCCTGCGGAGCCGCAGCGCGCATCATCGGCATGATCATGCCGACATCGCCGGCCAGATAGAGCTGGCTCATCGTCTCGATGACGTCCTGCAGCGTATCGCCGAGGGCGACGGTCTGCACGAGGCCCTGAATCTGTGGTTCGATGGGTAACGAGTCGAGGGCGGAGATCTGCTCTATCAAGGTTTCCAGGCCCTTGAGGGTCTTGCCCTCGGCCAGAGCGTCCTTGGCGAGCTTCTGGTCGAGGAAGGCGGCGCCGGCCGTCTTGCGGGCGATCTCGCAGGCGGGAAGTGCCACGAAGCTTGCGATCATCCAGGGCTTCATGCGCCCGACGGCGGCGAGCGACAGGCCGCGGCCCTTCAGCCCCTCGGCCAGCGTTTCGGCATCATCCTTGCTGAGGAAATCGGTGATCGACTTCCCGTCATTGAACATGGTCAGGTCAGGGCGCGCCAGGATGGTCACGCCTGCCTTCTTCTCGTCTGCAATCTCGTCGGATTCGACGACGACAGTCGCGGCCTCGTCAAAGGCTTTTCGCGCGCCGTCGGGCATGGCGACAACGCGCGGGTCGGTTACATGCATGGTGCCGAGCAGCCAGGAGGCCGGCTTGCCGTCCTTCTCGATTTTCCAGAAGATGGTCTTGCCGTTCGGCACCGCATCGGCTTCGGCGCGCAGTTTGGCGAAGGCGGCTGGATCGTTCGTCTCGTACCGCGTTAGCAGGTTGTTGCCGCCGCAGACCGGAAGATCCTGCGCATTGGCCGGCGATAGGGACGCGAGCACGACGAGGAAAGAGAGCGCGATGAGCATGTTGACCGCGGCAAGCAGCCACAGGCCAGTATCGGCCATCCGGTCGGCGAGCGCCATGCGGCTTTTGTGAAGAAGGACTGTCATGGTCGAACTCCCTGCATTTTGCGGCGACCCTAGTCCCGGGGTTCTCACGAATCTCTTAACGGATCAGGCCCGCGGATGGGCGCGATCGTAGATTTCGAGCAGGCGTGCGGAATCGACGCCGGTATAGACCTGCGTGGTGGAAAGGCTGGCATGGCCGAGCAACTCCTGAATGGTGCGCAGGTCGCCGCCTCCGGCCAGAAGATGGGTGGCGAAGGAATGGCGCAGAGCATGGGGCGTCGCGCTGTCCGGCAGGCCGAGCGCGCCGCGCATCTTCTGCATTTCGCGCTGGATGATGGCTGGCTGCAAAGGGCCGCCGCGCGCGCCGCGAAAGAGCGGCCTGTCGTCGCCGAGCGGGAAGGGGCAGAGCTTGATGTAATCCTCCACGCCCGCGCGGGCGGGGGCGATGAGCGGCACAATGCGTGTCTTGCCACCCTTGCCTGTGATGCGCAGCGATGTCGGGCTTCCCGCAAAATCACCTTGTGTCAGCGCCAGCGCCTCGGAGATGCGCAGGCCGCAGCCGTAGAGCAAGGCGAGCACGGCGGCGTTTCGGGTGCGGATCCATGGCTCTTCGGCGAGCTGTTCATGCGCATCGACGACGGCGATGGCCTGCCGGTCTGAGAGCGGTTTGGGCAGTGACTTCGGCTGTTTCGGCGAGCGTACGGCGGTCGCGCCGGCGGAATTGGCGAGGCCCTTGCGCTCGAGATGGCGCAGGAAAGAGCGCAAACCGGCAAGGCCGCGGCCAAGCGTGCGCGCACCCGCGCCGTCGCGCCGCCGGGCGGCGAGAAAGCCGCGCAGGTCCGCCGGCCGCAGGTTGCCGATGTCCTTCAAGCTGGCGGGTGCAGCGATATGCCCGGTCAGGAAGGCGAGGAACTGACGGGTGTCGCGCTCGTAGGCGTCCAGCGTATTGGCCGAAAGGCGGCGTTCTCCGGCAAGCGCCGCAAGCCAAGCCTGCCGCTCGTTCATGAGCGTGGGATCGGCGATGATGAGAAGCTCGGTCATGTCCTGCCTTTGGCGATAGCCCGGGGGCGTTTGTCACAGGATCGGCGATTTGCGTTATGGATCTGCTAACGTTCAGCTACGGCGCTCGCCAAAGCGGCCTGCCTTCCTGTAGACACGAAGCCGATCCTAAAACGTGCGTCCACCGAACCGGATAGGTCCATGCTACTGCGCTCCATGTCTGCCGAAAACTATCGCTCGCTGCGCGCGATCCGCATGGATCTTGGACGGGTGAACCTGTTCGTCGGCGAAAACGGCGCGGGAAAATCGAACCTCTACCGTTCGCTGCAACTGGTGCAGGCTGCCGTGCGCGGCGACTTCGCCTACGAGATCGCGGCGGAAGGCGGCATGGCCTCGGCACTGTGGACCGGCAAGCGGCGAGCAAACGAGCCGGTACGCATCCGGCTGGAAACCGAGCTGCTCGACGAGGAACGGGCGATTACCTTCCGCTATCGCGTGGAAGCGGGGTTGCGTCCGCCGAAGGCGGCCGCGGGCTTCGCCTTCGAGCCGCAGGTCAAGGCGGAAGAATTGTCGATCGAGACCGGGCGCCGTCCTGTCACGGTGATGAAGCGGGCCGGGCCGGGCATCATGGTGCGAGATGAAAACGGCCGTTTGGTCGAATATCCCGAACAGGCGCTGACGTCGGAAACGGCCGTCGCGCTGCTTGGCGATGCCGGGCACTATCCTGAAATCGGCACCTTCCGCCGAGCCGTCTCGCAATGGCGGTTCTTCCACGGCTTCCGGTCGGACCGGGATTCAGCGCTGCGCCAGCCTTGCCTGGCCGTTACCGCCCCGCTGCTTGATCAGGACGGGGCCAATATGGCGGCGGTGTTTGCGACGCTTCGATGGACGCGGCAGGACACGGTCGATCTCGACCGGGCGGTGGCGGATGCTTTCGGCGGTGCGCAGCTTTCGGTGCCGGAGCCCGAGGAGTTTGCCTCTTACGGGCTGACCTTCCCGCAGTTTCCCAAGCGTGTCTTCCAGCCGCGCGAGCTTTCCGACGGGCAGATCCGATTCCTTGCGCTCGCCGCGGCGCTGCTTTCCTATCGCACGCCGCCGCTGATTGCGCTCAACGAGCCGGAGGCGAGCCTGCACCCGGACATGCTCTCGCCGCTTGCCGAAATGATCGCCCAGGCGGCGCAGACGAGCCAGCTGTGGATCGTCACCCATTCCGAACGGCTGGCCGCCGAGGTGGAGGCGCGTTGCGGAGTGCGTGCGAAACGGGTCGTGCGCAATGACGGCGCGACCTGGATCGACGGCATGCGGCTGACCGGCGCAATGGCTGACGATGACGATTGAGGGCGGCTTCATCTTTGCGGTTTTCTTCGCGCGGTCATGGGGGCATGGTCGCGGGAAATGAGCAGCGATTCGACCGACCTTTTCGGAGACAAACTCTTTCCGCGCACGGTGCCCGTCATGGTGCCGGTGCCCACGCCCGTGCCCTATTCCTATACGGTGCCCGACGGCATGGCCGTTCAGCCGGGCTCCATCGTGCAAGTGCCGCTTGGACCGCGGCTGGTGCCGGGTGTCGTGTGGGACGGCGGCGATGACGGCAAGGTCGATCCGAAGAAGCTCCGGCCGATCGAGAAGGTCTTCGATTGCCCGCCGCTGTCGAAGGAAATGCGCGATTTCCTCGATTGGGTTTCTGCCTACACTGTCACACCGCCCGGTCTGGTGACACGCATGGCGCTGCGCGCGCCGACCGCTTTCGACCCAGAGCCGATGATCGAGGGGCTGCGCTTCACCGGCCACCGGCCGGAGCGCCTGACCAGCGCACGCGAGCGCGTGCTGGAGCTGGTGGAGGACGGCATTCCCTGGACGCGTTCGGGGCTTGCCCATGCCTCGGGTACCTCGACGAGCGTGGTCGACGGCTTGGTCAAGCAAGGCACATTCGAAACGGTTTTCCTGCCGCCGCCGCCCGTCGTGGCGCCGCCCGACCCGGATTATGTTGCGCCGAGGCTGGAAGGGCCGCAGACGGATAGTGCGGCCGAACTCGTCGAGAGCGTGCGCAAGGGCGAGTTTTCCGTTTCCCTGATCGACGGCATTACCGGCTCGGGCAAGACGGAGGTCTATTTCGAGGCGATTGCCGAGACGCTGCGGAAGGGCCGGCAGGTGCTGATCCTGCTGCCGGAAATCGCGCTGACGGCGAGCTTCCTCGAACGCTTCCAGGACCGGTTTGGTGCCAAGCCCGCGGAGTGGCATTCGGATCTGGCGCCGCGCACCCGCGAAAAAGTCTGGCGGCAGGTGACGACAGGCGATGTGCGGGTGGTCGCGGGCGCGCGCTCCGCGCTCTTTTTGCCCTTCGAGAATCTGGGCCTCGTCATTGTTGATGAAGAGCACGACCCCGCCTACAAGCAGGAAGACCGTGTCTTCTATAATGCACGCGACATGGCCGTTGTCAGGGCGCGCATCGGTGATTTTCCGGCCGTACTCGTTTCTGCAACGCCGTCGGTGGAAAGCCGCGTCAACAGCGATACGGGACGATACCGCAAACTGCATCTGCCGACGCGCTACGGCGATGCGGCGCTGCCGGACCTGCATCTCATCGACATGCGCCGCCATCCCCCGGCGCGCGGCGGCTTTCTCTCGCCGATCATGCTGCGCGGCATCGCCCGCACCATCGAGAAGGAACAGCAGGCGCTGCTTTTCCTCAACCGGCGCGGCTATGCGCCGCTGACGCTCTGCCGGGTCTGCGGCCATCGCTTCCAGTGCCCGCAATGCTCGAGCTGGCTGGTGGAGCATCGCTTCCGCGGACAGATCCAGTGCCACCATTGCGGCTACGCCGAGCGCACGCCAGAAGCCTGCCCCGAATGCGGCACGTTCGACCATCTCGCGGCCTGCGGGCCGGGCGTCGAGCGTATTGCGGAGGAGGTGGAGCGGCATTTCCCGGAGGCGCGGACCATCGTGCTTTCCTCCGACCTGATGGGGGTAAAGCGGCTGCGACTGGAACTGGAAGCGATCGCGCGCGGCGAGGCGGATATCGTCATCGGCACGCAGCTTGTCGCCAAGGG
Organism: Shinella sp. H4-D48; assembly: GCF_022637395.1. Taxonomy (GTDB): domain Bacteria; phylum Pseudomonadota; class Alphaproteobacteria; order Rhizobiales; family Rhizobiaceae; genus Shinella; species Shinella sedimenti. The sequence continues at coordinate 352,481 of NZ_CP093337.1, forward strand.
GCACAATTTCCCGCTGATGTCGCTGGTCGGCGTGGTGGATGCGGATCTCGGGCTTTCGAACGGCGATCCGCGGGCTGCCGAGCGCACATTCCAGCTGCTGTCACAGGTCACGGGCCGCGCGGGCCGCTCCGGCCTCAAGAGCCATGGCCTCATTCAGACCTATCAGCCGACGCATCCGGTGATGCAGGCTATCGTCTCCGGCGACGCGCAGGCCTTCTACGACCGCGAGATCGGTGAACGGGAAAAGGCACTTCTGCCGCCCTTCGGCCGGCTCGCCTCCGTCATCGTCTCGGCCGACAGCCGCAACGAGGCGGAAGCGCATGCGCGCGGCCTTCGGCAGGCGGCCCCCCATGCGGACGGCATCTCCATCCTGGGACCTGCGGAAGCGCCGCTGGCGCTTGTGCGCGGTCGCCATCGCTTTCGCCTGCTGGTACACGGCCGGCGGGGAAGCGAGATGCAGGCCTTCTTGCGCGCCATGCTCGCCAACGGCCCGAAGGAACGCGCATCGATCCAGGTTCAGCTCGACATCGATCCGCAGAGCTTCCTGTGAGGCGCATGGTTAACAAAGAATTGTGCGCAGACGTTTCGCCGGCTTCTGCGGCCCGCTGCGCCATGCGATAGAAGATGCGCGCAAAGCGACGGAGGCCCCCATGATGGAATTCTACATCCCCACCGAGACAGGCGAGTTTCTGGCCTTCTGTGCGGCCGTCGTGACGGGACTTATCGGACTGTTTGGACTGTTTGCCCCGGGCACGGCGCTCCGGCTTGCGGGCCTGCAGCGCCAGGACGCCAGCCGGGAAGGGACAGCCTTCGTGCGCTCGGCCGGCGGCTTCTATGCCGGACTTTCCATCGTCGCGCTGATGATGGCGCAGAGCTGGATCTACATGGCGATCGGCGGGGGCTTTGCACTTGCCGCCTTCGGCCGCATCGTCTCGTTTGCGTCGGACGGTTCCTTCAGCCTGAAGAACCTTCTCGTGCTTGCAGTCCAGGCAGTGCTTGCTGCGCTTCCGCTCGGATATGCATTCGGCTTCATCTGAGCCAAAAGCGGCGTTTAGTGTCGTCAGACAGACGAACACACGTCGCGCAGTGAAGTTTCGCCCCGACTGTGGCCGACTTATGGCGCATTCCTGCGTCCGGCGTGTTGCGAGTCCGGGTTTCCTATGCTAGACGAACCGCGAAATTCAGAAAAAGCGGGCGTCAACGCCTGTGGGAGCTGAAGATTACAGCAACGATTTCAGCGTGTTAGGGCCGTAGCTCCGCTACTGACCAATACTCTGGATGAAAAGAAGAGAAGCTTGTGCCCGTGGCAGACACATCCCAGCTCGTTTCCGGTGTTGCAGAAAGATATGCGTCCTCGCTTTTCGACCTCGCTCAGGAAGCCGGTTCGGCTGACAGTGTCGGTGCCGATCTCGACCGTTTCCAGGCCCTGATCGACGAAAGCGACGACCTCAAGCGGCTGATCGTCAGCCCCGTCTTCTCCGCCGAAGATCAGACCAAGGCCATTTCCGCCGTTGCCGCCAAGGCCGGCATCACGGGCCTCGTGGCAAACTTCCTCAAGGTGGTTGCGTCAAATCGCCGCCTCTTCGCCGTCCCGGGCATGATCAAGGCCTACCGCGTCATCGCGGCCCGTGCCCGCGGCGAAATCACGGCCGACGTTACCTCGGCCCATGCGCTGACCGCAGCGCAGGAAAAAGAATTGAAGGCGGCGCTGAAAGGCGTCACCGGCAAAGACGTGGCGATTGCCGTCACCGTCGACCCGTCCATTCTCGGTGGTCTGATCGTCAAGGTGGGATCGCGCCAGATCGACACGTCCCTTCGCACCAAACTCTCTACTCTTAAGCTTGCACTGAAAGAGGTCGGCTGATGGATATCCGCGCCGCGGAAATTTCCGCAATTCTCAAAGATCAGATCAAAAATTTCGGCAAAGAGGCGGAAGTCTCTGAAGTCGGCCAGGTGCTTTCCGTGGGTGACGGTATCGCCCGCGTTTACGGCCTCGACAACGTTCAGGCCGGTGAAATGGTCGAGTTTCCCGGTGGCATCCGCGGGATGGCGCTGAACCTGGAAAGCGACAACGTCGGTGTCGTTATCTTCGGTTCGGACCGTGACATCAAGGAAGGCGACACCGTCAAGCGGACCGGCGCCATCGTTGACGTTCCGGTCGGTCCGGAACTGCTCGGTCGCGTTGTCGATGCGCTCGGCAACCCGATCGACGGCAAGGGCCCGATCAATGCCAAGCAGCGCGCCCGCGTTGACGTCAAGGCTCCCGGCATCATTCCGCGCAAGTCGGTTCATGAGCCGATGTCGACCGGCCTCAAGGCCATCGACGCCCTCATCCCGGTCGGTCGCGGCCAGCGCGAGCTCGTCATCGGCGACCGCCAGACCGGCAAGACCGCTATCATCCTGGACACGATCCTGAACCAGAAGGCGATCCACGACAACGGCCCGGACGGCGACAAGCTGTACTGCGTCTACGTCGCTATCGGCCAGAAGCGTTCGACGGTTGCCCAGTTCGTGAAGGTTCTCGAAGAGCGCGGCGCTCTCCAGTACTCGATCATCGTTGCCGCAACGGCTTCCGACCCGGCGCCGATGCAGTACCTCGCACCGTTCGCCGGCTGCGCGATGGGCGAATACTTCCGTGACAACGGCAAGCACGCCCTCATCGGTTACGACGACCTTTCCAAGCAGGCCGTTTCCTATCGTCAGATGTCGCTCCTGCTGCGCCGCCCGCCGGGCCGCGAAGCTTATCCGGGCGACGTTTTCTACCTGCACTCGCGTCTCCTCGAGCGCGCTGCAAAGCTCAACGACGACATGGGCGCTGGTTCGCTGACGGCACTGCCGGTTATCGAAACCCAGGGTAACGACGTTTCGGCGTTCATTCCGACCAACGTGATCTCGATCACCGACGGCCAGATCTTCCTTGAAACGGACCTGTTCTACCAGGGTATCCGCCCGGCCGTTAACGTCGGTCTGTCGGTTTCCCGCGTCGGCTCGTCCGCACAGATCAAGGCGATGAAGCAGGTCGCCGGCTCGATCAAGGGCGAACTCGCCCAGTATCGCGAAATGGCAGCCTTCGCCCAGTTCGGCTCGGACCTCGATGCCGCAACGCAGCGCCTGCTGAACCGCGGTGCCCGCCTGACCGAACTCCTGAAGCAGCCGCAGTTCTCGCCGCTGAAGACGGAAGAGCAGGTCGTGGTGATCTTCGCTGGCGTGAACGGCTACCTCGACAAGATCGCCGTCTCCGACGTCGGCAAGTTCGAGCAGGGTCTGCTCGGCTACTTCCGTTCGGAAGGCAAGGCGATCCTCGATGCCATCCGCACCGACAAGGCGATCAGCGACGACACGAAGGGCAAGCTCAAGGCTGCTCTCGACTCCTTCGCCAAGACCTTCGGCTGAGGCTGACGGTTCCAGCCCTGCGCGCCCAAGGCGCGCAGGTGCTCCGAGCTTTTGGATTTGACGCATGACCATCCCCGACACCTGTCCGGGAGATCGTGCTACAGGACGGAAAACGGATGCCTTCACTTAAGGATCTGAAAAACCGGATCGCCTCCGTCAAGGCGACGCAGAAGATCACCAAGGCGATGAAAATGGTCGCCGCGGCGAAGCTTCGGCGTGCCCAGGAAGCGGCCGAGGCTGCCCGGCCCTATTCGCAGCGCATGAGCGCGGTTCTCGCCAACATCGCCCAGGCCGTCGGCCAGGACGACAGCGCGCCGCGTCTGATGACCGGCACGGGCAAGGACCAGGTTCATCTGCTCGTCGTCTGCACGGCCGAGCGTGGCCTGTGCGGCGGTTTCAATTCGCAGATCGCTCGTCTGGCGCGTGACCATACCCGCAAGCTTCTGGCGAGCGGCAAGACGGTCAAGATCATCTGCGTGGGCAAGAAGGGCTTCGATATCCTGCGGCGCGAATACGCTTCGCTGATCATCGACCGCGTCGACCTGCGTGAAGTCAAGCGCATCGGTTTCGAGAACGCCGACCAGGTGGGCCGCAAGGTCATCGGTCTGTTCGAGAAGGGCGAGTTCGACGTCTGCACGCTGTTCTATTCTGAGTTCAAGTCGGTCATCTCGCAGATCCCGACCGCGCTCCAGCTTATCCCCGCTTCCGCTCCGGCGGCCGTGGCGGAGACGACCGGCGCGACCGCGATCTACGACTACGAGCCGGATGCCGCCGCGATCCTCGGCGATCTCATCCCGCGCAACATTTCCGTCCAGATCTTCCGGGCCCTGCTCGAGAACGTCGCCGGCGAAATGGGCGCCAAGATGAGCGCCATGGACAACGCGACCCGCAATGCTGGTGAAATGATCAACAAGCTGACGCTCAACTACAACCGTCAGCGCCAGGCTCAGATCACCAAGGAACTCATCGAAATCATCTCGGGCGCTGAAGCGCTCTAAGGACCAGGACAAAGAGGGTAAGAGACATGGCTAAGGCAGCTACCCCGAAGGACACCGCAGCGGCAAAGAAGCCGGCTGCGACCAAGACGGCCGCAGCAGCGGCGGCTCCGGCCGCAGCCGCAGCAACCAAGGCTCCGGCCGCAAAGGCACCGGCTGCGAAGACCGCTGCCGCCAAAGCCTCCACGAAGGCTGCGGCTCCGGCTGCTTTTGTTGCAACCGGTCGCGTAACGCAGGTCATCGGCGCCGTCGTCGACGTTTCGTTCGACGGTGAACTGCCGCAGATCCTGAACGCGCTGGAAACCGACAACAACGGCAACCGCCTCGTTCTCGAAGTCGCCCAGCACCTCGGCGAAAACACCGTTCGCACGATCGCCATGGACTCGACCGAAGGTCTCGTCCGCGGCCAGGCCGTTGCCGACACGGGCGCTCCGATCACCGTTCCGGTCGGCCCTGAAACGCTTGGCCGCATCATGAACGTCATCGGCGAGCCCGTCGACGAAGCCGGCCCGCTGGTCACCTCCGGCAAGCGTGCGATCCACCAGGAAGCACCGTCCTACGTCGAGCAGTCGACGGAAGCCCAGATCCTCGTCACCGGCATCAAGGTCGTGGACCTTCTCGCTCCCTACGCAAAGGGCGGCAAGATCGGCCTGTTCGGCGGCGCCGGCGTTGGCAAGACCGTTCTCATCATGGAACTGATCAACAACGTCGCCAAGGCGCACGGTGGTTACTCGGTATTCGCAGGCGTGGGTGAACGTACCCGCGAAGGCAATGACCTCTACCACGAAATGATCGAATCGGGCGTGAACAAGCACGGCGGCGGCGAAGGCTCCAAGGCTGCCCTCGTTTACGGCCAGATGAACGAACCGCCGGGCGCACGTGCACGCGTCGCGCTGACCGGTCTGACCATCGCTGAAGACTTCCGCGACAAGGGCCAAGACGTTCTGTTCTTCGTCGACAACATCTTCCGCTTCACGCAGGCAGGTTCCGAAGTGTCGGCTCTGCTCGGCCGTATCCCGTCGGCCGTGGGCTACCAGCCGACGCTCGCCACGGACATGGGCCAGATGCAGGAGCGCATCACGACCACGACCAAGGGCTCGATCACCTCGGTTCAGGCCATCTACGTACCCGCCGACGACTTGACCGACCCTGCGCCGGCTACCTCGTTCGCCCACCTGGATGCCACGACCGTTCTGTCGCGTTCGATCGCCGAAAAGGGCATCTACCCGGCCGTTGACCCGCTCGACTCGACCTCGCGCATGCTCGACCCGATGGTTGTCGGCGAAGAGCACTACGAAGTCGCCCGTAAGGTCCAGACGACGCTGCAGCGCTACAAGGCCCTGCAGGACATCATCGCCATCCTAGGCATGGACGAACTGTCGGAAGACGACAAGCTGGCCGTTGCCCGCGCCCGCAAGATCGAGCGCTTCCTGTCGCAGCCGTTCTTCGTGGCCGAAGTCTTCACCGGTTCGCCGGGCAAGCTGGTTGCTCTCGAAGACACGATCAAGGGCTTCAAGGGTCTCGTGAATGGCGAGTACGACCACCTTCCGGAGGCCGCCTTCTACATGGTCGGTTCCATGGAAGAAGCTATCGAGAAGGCCAAGAAGCTGGCTGCTGAAGCCGCTTGATGTTTTTGGCGGGCGCCCGCTGGGCGCGCCCGCCAATCTTCCCGGCCGTATGAAATCAGAAAAAGTGAATGGTCATGGCTGACAACTTCAACTTTGAACTCGTTTCTCCCGAGCGCCTGCTGGTTTCTGGCAGCGTCAGCGAAGTCGTCATTCCGGCGACCGAGGGCGAGATGACCGTAATGGCCAACCACGCGCCGACCATGACGACGATCAAGCCGGGTGTCGTCACCGTGAAATTCGCGGACGGCAAGAAGGACCGCTATGTGGTCTTTGGCGGCTTCGCCGATATCGTCCCGACCGGTTGCACGCTGCTTGCGGAATCCGCAGTCCATGTCGATGACTTCAATGCCGATGAGATCGCGCGTCGCGTTGAAACGGCTCGCGCCGAGCTGTCGCAGGCAACGACGGACGAACACAAGTTCGGTATCGAAAGCTACCTGGCGGAGCTCACCACGTTGCGCGGCATCGTCGTTCCCGTTTGATCCTGCGTCCATCGCAAGACATCGAACCCGCCTCCGGCGGGTTTTTTGTTGCGATCATGTTGTCTTAATCGTTGCATTTGCTGTTTGCGCGCACGGCGATTAAGAAGATATCGGACAGGACGGCCCAATAGAATGGGCACCGTCGCTTCACCGGGAGGAATGATGAGCAGCAAGATCGTGCCCGTAATCATGGCTGGCGGCAAGGGCACCCGCCTGTGGCCGCTGTCTCGCGCATCGGCTCCCAAGCAGTTCCTCGAATTCCTCGGCGAGACCACGCTGTTCCAGAGAACGCTGGCGCGGGTCTCTGACACCGCGCGCTATGAGCCGGCGGTCGTGATCACGAACAGTGATTTCCGCTTTCTCGTCGCCGAACAGGCCCGTACTGCCGGTGTTTCCCTCGCCTCCATCCTTCTGGAGCCGGTTGCGCGCAACACGGCGCCGGCGCTTGCCGCAGCCGCAACGGTCGTTGCACGCAAGTACGGCGAGGACGCGCTCATTCAGGTGCTCGCCTCGGATCACGAGATCAATGCCGACTCGACCTATTTCAGCTGTATCGACAAGGCAGCCGTCGCAGCGAGAGCCGGCCGGCTGGTGACGTTCGGTATCACGCCGAACGAGCCTGCCACGGGCTATGGCTATATCGAGATCGGTGAGGATCTCGGCAACGGTACGAACGCCGTGCGCCGCTTCGTCGAGAAGCCGGGCCGCGACAAGGCCGTCGAGATGCTTGCGGCAGGCGGTTATCTCTGGAATTCCGGCATGTTCATGCTGCCCGTCGGGCTTTTCCTGCGCGAGCTTCAGCAATATGCGCCGGAGGTGCTGGCAGCCGCGCAGGAGGCCGTCGCCAAGGCCCATCACGACCTCGATTTCGAACGACTGCACGAGGCCGCCTTTACACGGGCGCCGGATATCTCCATCGATTACGCGATTTTCGAAAAGACACCCATTGCCGCCGTCGTTCCCTCGCCGATTTCCTGGTCTGATCTCGGCAGCTGGGATTCCGTCTGGAAGATCGGCCAGCGGGATGAGGCCGGCAATGTCGCCGATGGTAGTACGACGGTGCTCGACACCCGCAACTCGCTGATCATCTCACGCGATATTCATGTCGCCGTGCAGGGGCTCGACGATATCGCCGTCGTGGCCAGCGAGGATGCGGTCTATGTCGGCCGACTGGAGGACAGCCAGAATGTCGGCAAGCTCGTCAAGCAGCTTGCCAGCCTGCCCAAGACGCAGAAGCTGACGGAGACGCACCCCACCGCCTACCGGCCCTGGGGCGGTTATACGTCCGTGCTGAACGGCGAGCGTTTCCAGGTGAAGCGCCTTTTCGTGACGCCGGGCAAACGGCTGTCCCTTCAGAAGCACCACCACCGCTCCGAGCACTGGATCGTGGTACGCGGCACCGCGGAGGTGACGATCGGGGACAAGACCATCGCGCTCAGGGAAAACGAGTCGGTCTATATTCCGCAGGGCGAGCTGCACCGGCTCGCCAATCCCGGCAAAATCCTCCTGGAACTGATCGAGGTGCAGACCGGATCCTATCTCGGCGAGGACGATATCATCCGCATCGAAGACGAGTTCGGCCGCGGCTGAGACCGTCTCCGGCAGGGGCGCTTCATATCGTCCTCTTGACAACTTGGGCCGGTAGGACGACTTCACGGGTATAGATCCACGCGAAGGAGACGGCCATGAGCGAGGCAGCCCGCACGACGATCGACCAGGCGGAAGTCGACCGCTTTTCCGCGATGGCGGCGGAGTGGTGGGATCCCACCGGCAAATTCCGTCCGCTGCACAAGTTCAACCCGGTGCGGCTCGCTTACATCCGCGATCTCGTCTCCGCGCAGTTCGGCCGCGATCCCGCCGCCCATCGCCCGCTGGAGGGTCTTCGCATCCTCGATATCGGTTGCGGCGGCGGGCTGCTTTCCGAGCCGATGGCGCGTATGGGGGCCGAGGTGCTGGGCGCGGATGCCTCGGAAAAGAACATCGGCATTGCAAAAGCCCATGCGGCCGGAAGCGGCGTTGCGGTCGACTATCGCGCGGTGACGGCCGAGGCCCTGGCCGAGGCCGGCGAGACCTTCGATGTGGTGCTCAACATGGAGGTGGTCGAGCACGTTTCCGATGTCGACTTCTTCCTCACCACCTGCGCCTCGATGGTGCGCCCCGGCGGCATGACGTTCGTGGCGACCATCAACCGGACGCTGAAGGCCGCAGCGCTCGCGATCTTCGCGGCCGAAAACGTACTGCGCTGGTTGCCGCGCGGCACTCATCAATATGAAAAGCTTGTGCGCCCGGAAGAGATCGAAAAGCCGCTGACAGCGTCCGGCCTCACCGTGACCGACCGCACCGGGGTTTTCTTCAACCCGCTGCTGAACCAGTGGAACCTGTCCAAGGACATGGACGTCAACTACATGCTGGTGGCGCGCCGGCCGGCCTGATCAGGGCTCGAGCAGTCGCATGGCGGCCAACAGATCCTGCTGGCCCACGGCGTTGCGCGCGCCGATGGCCTTTACGCGATCCCGGTCGATGATGACGGGTTCGCCATCGGGGCAGAACGCTTTCTTGAAGGTAAAGGCACGGGGCGTCGGCCCATGGTCGGCGAGATGCTCCAGACGTTCCGCTCCATCTGCCCAGACCGGCCGTGCGCCTTCCTTCACCCACCATAGCACCAGAGCCGGCCACGCCTGTTTCTGGTTCCAGTTGCGAGCGTGCTTGAGCGCATCGGCATGCACACCGTCATAGGTGAAGGCCATGATGCTTTCGAGGCTGGACCAGAGGGAAAGCGATGATGGCGCGTCCTGGAAACCGCTGCCGGTGAGGAAGCGGGGATAGACCTTCTCACCCCAGCTTTCCGGCCCCGGCACCTCGTCATAGCCCGAGCGGCCGATATAGCCTTCCGCCCGGCTCGCCGCCTCGAAGTTGAAAGGTTCGCGCAGGCGAAAACCCGCGACGCGCTCGCTTTCATATTCATCGAGGTGAATGCCGAAATTGTAGACGGCGAGGTGGTGACCGCGCATCAGTTCGTGTCGTCAGGCAGTACCGGGAGCGGCGCGATCTCGACACCCTCTTCCAGGAGGTCGCGCACCTCGTCCAGCGTTGCCTGGCCGATGAGGCCCCGCTGTTCGGCCTCGCCATAATGGATCTTGCGTGCTTCCTCGGGAAAGCGCTCCCCGACATCCTCGGAATTGGCGCGGATCGTCGAAACGATCTCCCGCAGCTTGGCGACCATTTCCTTCTGGCCGGCCTGCATGACCATTTCCTGACGACGCTCCTTCTTGCGGGCGGTCGACACGGAGGGGGCCATGAGGCGCTTGGCAACATGGGTGGAGCCGCACACGGGACACGAGACCAGCGACATCTTCTGCTGGCGGTCGAAATCATCCGCCGAGCCGAACCATCCTTCGAAGGCGTGGCCGTTGTCGCAGGAGAGATCGTAGCGGATCACGCGGCAACGCCCCCCTTGGCGGAGGCAGAAGCCGTCTCGAGCGTGAAGGTCCGCCCGTTGCGCAGGTTGGGAATGCGGTCATGGGCAGCCTTCACGGCGCCCGTATCGATATCGGCGAGCACGATGGCCTCGCCCGTGCCGCCGGCTTTGGCGAGCACGCGGCCCCAGGGGTCGATGATCATCGAATGGCCGAAGGTCTCCCTGCCATCCTCATGGACGCCCGCCTGCGCGGCAGCGATGATGTAGACGCCGTTCTCGATGGCGCGTGCGCGCAGCAGCGTTTCCCAATGCGCTTCCCCCGTCTGTCGGGTGAAGGCGGCGGGCACGGAGATGATCTCGGCGCCGGCCTGTGCCTGTGCCTTGAAGAGTTCGGGAAACCGCACGTCGTAGCAGATGGCGAAGCCGAGCCTTGCGAAGGGCAGGTCCGCCATGCGGGCGACGTTGCCGGGCGTGTAGACGGCGCTCTCGCGCCAGCTTTCGCCATTGTCGAGGTCGACATCGAACATGTGGATCTTGTCGTAGCTGCAGATGCGCGTGCCATCGGGGCCGAAGAGAAAGCCACGATTGGCGACCTTGCCGTCGGCCAGCGCGATGGCCGTGGAGCCGACATGAACATGGATACCGAGGTCGTTGGCAAGGTCGGCGGCGGCGGCGATCACCAGGTCGTCAGCCTCCGGGCGCAGGATCGCGCGCACGCCCTGGCGGTCCTTCTGGATGGCGCCGGTCATTTCCGGCGTCTGGACATAGACCGCGCCCTTGGCGGCAGCCTCGCGCACGAGGCGCTGCATCGTTTCCACGTTGCGGACAGGATCGGTGCCCGAGCACATCTGGATTGCGGCGATCGTCACGGTCATGGCGGGCTCCTGTGCCGGTTCAGGCGGCGAGAAGCGCGTCGAGTTCGCCGGCGCGCTCGAGGGCATGCAGATCGTCGCAACCGCCGACATGGCGCTCGCCGATGAAGATCTGCGGGAAGGTGTTGCGGCCGTTGGAGCGCTTGATCATCTCCTGGCGCACATCCGGTGCATAGGTCGCGTCATGCTCCTTGTAGGCCACGCCCTTTGTCTCGAGAAGCTTCTTGGCGGCGCTGCAATAGCCGCAGAACTGACGCGTGTAGATGACGACCGGGGCCATGCTTTCTGCTCCAATACTCGGAAAAACCGTGCTTTATATAGGTCCCGGAAGCGCCCTTGCAAAGGTCAAAACCGTGATGTCGGCAACACCCGCGCGCTTGAGGGTGCGCGCGACGGCGGCGATGGTGGCGCCTGTCGTATAGACATCATCGACCAGAACGACACGCTTGCCGAACAGGGCCTCGCGGCCTGCGCTGGTGATCGCGAAGGCGCCACGCACATTCTCCTCGCGGGCACGCGGGTTGAGCCCGATCTGGCGGCGTGTGCGTTTCGTGCGGCGCACCGCATCGATGAGAACGGGCCTGCCGGACAGCGCGCCGAGCGAGCGGGCAAGTTCCGCCGCCTGGTTGAACTTGCGCCAGACCAGCCGCAAGCGGTGCAGCGGCACCGGCACGATAACATCGGCGGCTCCGACCGCGCCGTCGCCGGCGCGCAGCATCCATTGTGCCATCATGGGAGCGAGGTCCGTGCGGTCGCGATATTTCAGCGAATGGACGAGGATGCGGGCGAGGTCGTCATAGAGAGCGACGGAGCGCAGCCGGTCAAAGGGCGGCGGATGGGCGATGGCGTCGGCGCTGAGGATGCCGGGGCCGAGATCGTGGGAAAAGGGTGTGCCGAGCACTTCGCAATAGGGGCGCTCGATCAGCGCGAGCCGCGACCAGCAATGCGCGCAAAGCCCCGCACCCGTGCCCAGCAGCAGGCCGCATCCGGCGCAGGCGGGCGGGTAGACGATATCGAGGGCCGCGCCCGCAAAGGCCTTCATCCGGCGGACGAGGGCCTGCCGGAGCGGGATTGCCGGCAATGCCTCGGCCTCTATTTCGCCCATGCGGTTGACAATAGTCGCACTTGCCGGCCAAAGCGAAGGAATTCCGAACAGGATTACCGCAATGGAAACGCTCTTCGACCATGCCCTCATCGACACCAACCGGTTGCGCGCGCTTCGCAGCGGCCCGGCGGACTTCCTGCTCGACATCGTCGCGGAGGAGCTTGCCGAGCGGTTGAGCGTGATAGACCGCCGGTTCGAAAAGGCGGTGGAACTGCATGGCCATACCGGAGCCGTGGCGCGGGCGATTGCCGGTACCGGCAAGGTCGATGCCATCGAGCGCGTGGAGAGCGACCGGCGGTTTTCGGCCGCAGGGGAGCCTGTAACCGTTTCTGCGCTCGAAACGGTGCCGCTTGCGCCGCAATCCGTCAATCTCATCGTGTCGCCGCTGGCTCTGCACCTCACGAATGACACGCCCGGCGTTTTCGTACAGATCCGACGGGCGCTGAAGCCGGATGGCCTTTTCCTTGCCGCCATTCCCGGCAGCGGCACGTTGCAGGAACTGCGAGAGGTGTTGCTGGCGGCCGAAAGCGAGATTTCCGGCGGCGCCAGCCCGCGCGTCATTCCATTTCCGGATGTGCGGGATGTCGGGGCCCTGCTCCAGCGCGGCGGCTTTGCCTTGCCGGTGACGGACAAGGAAACCTATACGGTGCGCTACGATTCGCTCTTTCCGCTGATGAAGGATCTGCGCGCCATGGGCATGGCGAACCCGCTGTCCGGCCGCAGCCGGCGGCCGCTGGCACGCGGTGTCCTGCTGCGCGCGGCGGAACTGTATGCCGAACGCTTCTCAGACCCCGACGGCCGGATAAGGGCGACATTTTCGATTATCTACGTCTCTGGCTGGGCACCGCATGAAAGCCAGCAGAAACCGCTGAAGCCGGGATCGGCCACGATGCGGCTCGCGGACGCCCTCAAGCAGGGCGGAGGCAAGTGACCTCACTTGGTGGGGTCGATCTTCTCGCTGAGCATCATGAAAGTGTTCTCGAGCGTGTCGGAGAAGGCGCCCAGGCCGACGAGCATGCCGACGGAGATGAGGGCTGCAAGCAGGCCGTATTCCACAGCGGTCGCGCCATGTTCGGCGGACAGGAACGATTTCAGCAGTCTCGTCATCATTCCTATCCCCGCGCCCCTTGCGCATGAATTTCGCTCTCAGCAGCCGCCGCTGGCACCCGAGCCGTTGACGATGCAGACGGCGCCGGGCATTTCCTGAAGCACGCTGCGGCGCACTGTGTAGCGCTTGGCTCCGTCCGTCGGGATGGAGCCCGTCGAGATCATGTCGAATTCATCGGGGACATTCGCCATCATGCGCTTGTCCGATTTGGCTGACAGCACGGGCGTCAGCACGAGCGCCAGCGCAATTACGGCTGTCCCGAAAAGCAGAGCCAGATTCAACGCGCCAGTCCGGGTATCGCCGGCCGGCGTGAAATCTTTCTCCTGAACGGTTTTCCAGAAGTCTTCGTCACGCATCACAGGATCTCGCAGGCATTGCAACGTTCACGGCATTATTTGAACGAGGCTGCTAAACGATTGCTTAACGGAGACTAAAAATTCGCACTTAAATTCTAATGAACGGCTCAGAGCAGGTCCATCAGGAAGGGAATGAGGGGCTCGTCGGCGGGGGGCATGGGGTAATCGCGTAGCGCTTTCGGCCGCACCCACTTGATGGCCTGTCCCTCGCGTCCATGCGCCGTGCCTTCAAAGCGGCGGCAGATGTAAAGCGGCATCAGGAGGTGAAAATCGTCGTAGGTGTGGCTCGCAAAGGTGAGCGGCGCGAGGCACGCCACCTTTGTGCGAATGCCGAGTTCCTCGTCGAGCTCTCGGATCAGCGTCTCCTCGGGCGTCTCGACCGGCTCGACCTTGCCGCCGGGAAACTCCCAAAGGCCGGCCAGCGACTTGCCCTCGGGGCGCTGGGCCAGAAGCACGCGCCCGTCCGCGTCGACGAGCGCGCAGGCGGCTACCAGCAGGATACGGCGGGGCTGTGCGATCGTTTCGGTCATGAGCTCGCCGGTTCCCGATAGCTGTATTCATAAACGTCCTGGAAGCCCGCACGGCGATAGAGCGCGAGCGCGGCGGTGTTGTCGGCCTCCACCTGCACCCAGGCATGACGCGCGCCCTTGAGCTTCGCCCAGCGCAGGCTTGCATGAAGGATCCCGGTGCCGAGGCCCTGGCCGCGCCGTTCCTCGGCGACACCGAGTTGCAGGATGCCGACGAGGTCGTTGTCCTGTACCGCGATGGTCACCGCGGTCGGGCCGAAGCCCGGTTCCTCGAAGATGAAGAGGCCGGCCTCGGGCTTGATGGCGTTGATGATCTCGGTCAGGCCGGGCTTCAAGGCCGGGTCGTCGCCGGACACGCGCAGCCGCGCATCGACGAAACGGCCGACATCACGGCTCGGAAGATGATCGAGGCCTTCGTCACGGGGCAGCGTGGCCAGATCGGCCATCATGACGACAGTGCGACCCATATCCATCCAGCCGGCATCATCCATGAACGCAATCAGTTGCGGCGGCGTGAGCGGCGTCTGACGCACGAGCAGCGGACGGCCGTAGTCGGCAAAGCGTTTCGCCGCCTTTTCCAGTCGAATGGCAATATCGCGATAGTCGGACGGATCGAGCGGATTGACCGAGTTCAGCCGCCGCGAAGGGTGGCCGGCGGTCAGCCGGCACAGCCAGCTCCCGTCATACAGCACGGTGGCCGCGGGCCAGGCACGGAAGCCGACGGCTTCCAGCCGCCTGACTTTTGCAAGATCGATCATCTTGGTCTTCTGTCCCGAAAGGGTCACGCTGTCCGGGCCTCTAGTCTGGCGCAACCCCACGAACATGGTGCGGCTGCGCATATTTCCTGAAAATGGCTTAGCTGCGATAATCGCCGTTGATCTCGACATATTCCTTGGTGAGGTCGCAGGTCCACACCGTCGCGCGGCCGTTGCCGAGGCCGATCTCGACGCGAACAGGGATATCCTGACGCTGCATGATCGCGCTCGTCGCTTCCTCGGAATAGTCAGGGTCGCGTTCGCCGTCGACGGCGACGCGAATATCGCCGAACCAGATGGCAAGGCGATCGCGATCGGCCAGCTCGCCGGATTTGCCCACGGCCATGACGATGCGGCCCCAGTTGGCGTCTTCGCCGGCCACGGCGGTCTTGACCAGAGGTGAATTGGCGATCGAAAGCGCGATCCGCTTGGCGGCATCGTCGCTTTCCGCACCTTCGACGGTGATCTCCACCATCTTGCGCGCACCTTCGCCGTCACGCACGACCTGGAGGGCGAGATCGCGCAACAGATCGTTGAGAGCGGCACGGAAGCCATCGAGCGTGGCGTCGTCCGCCGTCACGGCCTTCTGGCCGTCGGCTGCCGCAGCCCCCGTCGCAAACAGCAGAAGCGTGTCCGAGGTCGATGTGTCGCTGTCCACGGTGATGGCGTTGAATGTTTTGCCGACGCCGGCCGAGAGCAGCGATTGCAGCACGGCAGCGGGGAGATCAGCGTCCGTCACGACGAAGGACAGCATGGTTGCCATGTCGGGCGCGATCATGCCGGCGCCCTTGGCAATGCCATTGATACGCACGGTGACGCCGCCGAGTTCGGCGGTGCGGGTGGCGACCTTCGGATAGGTATCCGTGGTCATGATCGCCTTGGCGGCCTCCAGCCAGAAGTCGCCCGTGCCCGCGGTGGCGAGGCCGTCGAGGACGCCGGAGAATTTCGTGGCATCAAGCGGTTCGCCAATCACGCCCGTCGAGGCGAGGAAGACTTCGCTTTCCTTGCAGCCGATGGCCTTTGCCGCGGCTTCGGCGGTGAGTTTCGTCGATTCGCGGCCCTTGCGGCCGGTGAAGGCATTGGCATTGCCGGAATTGACGACAACGGCGCGCGCGACGCCGCCGGGCAGGTTGTCGCGGCAGAAATCGACGGGCGCCGAAGGGCATTTCGAGCGGGTGAAGACGCCCGCGACCGCCGCGGGGCGATCGAAGACCATCATCAGCACGTCCGTCCGGTTCCTGTACTTGATCCCTGCGGCGGCGGTCGCCATGCGCACACCGCGCACCGGCGGCATTTCAGCATAGGTTTTCGGGGCAAGCGGAGAGATCGAACCGGACATTCTTTTTTTCCTGCGGTGGGAAGAGGCCCGGCGGGATCCACCGGGCCATTGTGTTCTTACTGCTGGCCTTCGGCAGCCGGAGCGGCGTCTTCGCCACCTTCGGCTTCCTGCTTGTTGACAGCGTCATAGGCCGTCTTCAATGCCGGGTCCTGGATATCGACGGGCGCTGCCGTCTTGGCTTTTTCCAGCAGTTCGAGATACTTGTCGCGCATGACGAGCTGACGAACCTGCGGCTCGACCTGGTCGAGCGCCGGGGGCTGCTGCTTGCGCTTATCCTCGACCTTGATGACGTGGTAGCCGAACTGGGTCTTCACCGGCACCTTGGAATAGGCGCCCTTTTCGAGGGCGAACGCGGCTTCTTCGAATTCCGGAACCATGCGGCCCTTGCTGAAATAGCCGAGGTCGCCGCCTTCCGACTTGTTCGGGTCGGTGGACTTTTCCTTGGCGATTTCGACAAAATCCTTGCCGGCATCGAGATCCTTGATGATGGCCTTGGCCTCATCCTCGGTCTTGACCAGGATGTGACGGGCATGAATCTCGTCTTCCGGCTTGATGGCGGCGATTTCTTTGTCGTAGCGCGCCTTCACCTCTTCCGGGGTAACGGCGTCGACGACGTGCTTCTTGAAATAGGCGTTGTGCAGTTCGCGGTCCGTGAGGAAGGCAAGGCGCTGCTTGAAGTCGGCGCTATCGCGCAGGCCTTCCTTGTCGGCGTCGGCTGCCAGCAGCTTGACGTCGATGATGGAGGAAAGCGCAGCCACGCGCTTCTGCTCTTCCGGCAGGTTGGCAAGCTGCGGGTCGAGGCCGGCCATTGCGAGCTTGAGTTCAGATTCATGGATCTCCACGGCGCCGACCTTGGCGACGACCGGATCGGCGCCGGCGTCCTGCGCACGGACACCCGTGCTGGCGGCGGCGATCGCGATCAGGGCGACCGCTGCGAGCTTGCTGTACTTGAACATACGAAAAAAGACCTTTCACATCCTCGCCGGAATCGGGTCGATATCCGGTGCCAGACCGCTCAACACCACCAGAATGTGGCAGTTGTGCAACCGCCTGAGCCGTTGACATCATTCGACCCCCCTCTTATCTGTCACGCAATCCCGCGTCCAGAACAGTTTCCGGGCGTTTCACGGGTTTGCGCGCAATTATCGTGCGACCTGTCACGCGCCGGGGCGCCCATAAAGAAAGGACCATCCTGATGGTCAGCCTTGGCGGCCTAGCCCGCAAGTTGTTCGGTTCCTCGAACGATCGCCGCGTTCGCTCCTATAATAATCGCGTTGATGCCATCAATGCGCTCGAAGCTGAGACGAAAGCGCTCTCCGACGACGCGCTGAGGGCAAAAACCGTGGAATTCCGCGAGCAGCTCGCTGCGGGCAAGACGCTGGACGATATTCTCGTGCCGGCGTTTGCGGTCGCGCGGGAAGCGGCCTTCCGCGTTCTCGGCCTGCGTCCCTTCGATGTTCAGCTCATCGGCGGCATGATCCTTCACGAGAAGTCGATCGCCGAAATGAAGACCGGTGAAGGCAAGACGCTCGTCGCGACGCTTCCCGTCTATCTCAATGCGCTGGCCGGCAAGGGCGTGCATGTCGTGACGGTCAACGACTACCTCGCCACCCGCGACAGCGCCCAGATGGGCAAGATCTACGGCTTTCTCGGGCTGACCACCGGCGTCATCGTTCATGGGATCGATGACGACCAGCGCCGCGCGGCCTATGCCTGCGACATCACCTACGCGACGAACAACGAACTCGGCTTCGACTATCTGCGCGACAACATGAAGTACGAGCGCGGCCAGATGGTACAGCGCGGTCACTTCTTTGCCATTGTCGACGAAGTGGACTCGATCCTCGTCGACGAGGCGCGCACGCCGCTGATCATCTCCGGCCCGCTCGACGACCGTTCCGATCTCTACACCACCATTGATGCCTACATCCCGCTGCTCGATGAAGGGGATTACGAGATCGACGAGAAGCAGCGCTCCGCCAACTTCTCGGAAGTCGGCACGGAGAAGCTGGAGAACCTGCTGCGCCAGGCGGGCCTTCTCAAAGGCGAATCGCTCTACGATGTCGAGAACGTCGCGATCGTTCACCACATCAACAACGCGCTGAAGGCCCACAAGCTCTTCACCCGCGACAAGGACTACATCGTCCGCAACGACGAGATCGTCATCATCGACGAATTCACCGGCCGCATGATGCCGGGCCGCCGTTATTCGGAAGGCCAGCACCAGGCGCTGGAAGCCAAGGAAAAGGTCACGATCCAGCCGGAAAACCAGACGCTGGCCTCGATCACCTTCCAGAACTACTTCCGCATGTATTCCAAGCTCGGCGGCATGACGGGTACGGCGTCCACGGAAGCCGAGGAATTCGGCAACATCTACGGCCTTGAGGTCGTGGAAGTCCCGACGAACCTGCCGATCCAGCGTATCGACGAGGACGACGAGGTCTATCGGACGGCGGAAGAGAAGTACTCGGCTATCATCGAAGAGATCAAGGCGGCCCGCGCCAAGGGTCAGCCGATCCTTGTCGGCACGACCTCGATCGAAAAATCCGAGCTTCTGGCCGAACTCCTGAAGAAATCCGGTTTCAAGGACTTCCAGGTCCTGAACGCCCGTTACCATGAGCAGGAAGCCTATATCGTTTCCCAGGCCGGCGTGCCCGGCGCGGTCACGATCGCCACCAACATGGCCGGTCGCGGTACCGATATCCAGCTCGGCGGCAACTTGGAAATGCGTCTCGAGCGCGAACTGGCCGACATGGAGCCGGGCCCGGAGCTTGATGCCAAGCGAAGCGCCGTCATTGCCGAGGTGAAGAAGCTGAAGGAAGAGGCGCTGGCTGCCGGCGGCCTCTATGTTCTCGCCACGGAGCGCCACGAAAGCCGCCGTATCGACAACCAGCTGCGCGGCCGTTCGGGCCGTCAGGGCGACCCGGGACGATCGAAGTTCTTCCTGTCGCTGCAGGACGACCTGATGCGCATCTTTGGGTCCGACCGCATGGATTCTATGCTGCAGAAGCTGGGTCTCAAGGAAGGCGAGGCGATCGTCCATCCCTGGATCAACAAGGCGCTGGAGCGCGCTCAGAAGAAGGTCGAGGCGCGGAACTTCGACGTCCGTAAGAACCTTCTCAAGTATGACGACGTGCTCAACGACCAGCGCAAGGTCATCTTCGAGCAGCGCATCGAGCTCATGGACAGCGAAAACCTGTCCGAGATCGTGAACGACATGCGCCATGAGGTGGTCGAGAACCTCGTCCAGCTCAACATTCCGGAAAACGCCTATGCCGAGCAATGGAATGTCGAGGGCCTAAAGGCGGGCGTTCTCGAACAGCTCAATCTCGATCTGCCCATCGAGGCCTGGGCGGCCGAGGAAGGCATCGATGAGAAGGACATTCTCGAGCGTCTGCGCAAGGCTGCCGACGATGCCGCCGCCGACCGCGCCGAGCGTTTCGGCCCGGAGATCATGACCTATGTCGAGCGCTCGGTGCTGCTCCAGACGCTGGATCACCTGTGGCGCGAGCATATCGTCAATCTCGACCATCTGCGTTCCGTCATCGGCTTCCGCGGCTATGCCCAGCGTGATCCGCTGCAGGAATACAAGGCGGAAGCCTTCGAGCTCTTCCAGGCGCTCCTGGCCAACCTGCGTCAGACGGTAACGGCACAGCTGATGCGCGTCGAACTGGTGCGTCAGGCCGCCGATGCTCCGGCACCGGTGCCGCCGGCGATGGAGGGCCATCACATCGACGGCACCACCGGCGAGGACGAGTTCAATGTCGGTGAGGCGACGGGCTTCATGGCCGTTGCCGCGGAGGATCGCAATCCCGACGATCCGTCTACCTGGGGTCGTGTCGGCAGAAACGAGCTGTGCCCCTGCGGCTCCGGCAAGAAGTACAAGCACTGCCATGGTGCCTTCGAGCAGGCCTGATCGCTGAAATCCTTCGAAAATGCCGCCTTCGGGCGGCATTTTCTTTTGTGCACTGTTAAGGCCTCCGCAGTGCCGGCCAACCGTTTGTTAACCCTGACCTGACAAGACTGGCGTGTTGAGTTCTGCGTAGCGTTCGGGTTCCTGTGTTGATAGCGGTCATTCAGTCGGCAGAGAAATTGCTGCCATCGGGTCTGCGCGGCAGGGTGGTACCTTTGCTGCGCGTACTGGCCAGCGACGATCCGCGCACGCTCGCCCAGCGCATGGCGCTCGCCGCCTTTGCCATCCGTGTCGCCAGCGCGGCAATCGCCTTTCTCACGCAGATCGTTCTTGCCCGCACGATGGGCGAATTCGAATACGGCATCTTCGTCTTCGTCTGGGCGCTGGTGGTCATCATCGGCGATATGTCCTGCCTCGGCTTCCACACGACCGTGGTGCGCTTCCTGCCCGGCTATGCTGGCCGCAATGCGCATGCGGAAATCCGTGGCCTCACGTCGACCGCGCGCACCTTCGCCATGCTGTCCTCGAGTGCGATCGCAGCTGTCGGGCTGCTGCTGCTCTGGCTGCTGCGCGACAGCGTTACGGGCTACTATGTCGTGCCGCTCTTCATCGGGTTCTTCTGCATGCCGATGATCGCGCTGGGCGATGTGCTCGAAAGCACCGCTCGGGCGCATAGCTGGGCAGTAGTGGCGCTGAGCCCGACCTACATCGCGCGGCCGCTGCTCATTCTCGTCTTCATGGTGCTGGCCGTGACGCTCGGGGCCCCGCATACCGCACTGACGGCAATGGTCGCCGCGCTGGCTGCCACATATCTCACGACCGTCGTGCAGTTCTTCAACATCGTCCACCGGCTCGGCAAACGTTATGTCGCGGGGCCGCACAAGACGGAGTTTTCGCTGTGGCTCAAGGCGGCGTTGCCGATCTTCCTCATCGAGGGTTTCGGCTTCCTGCTCACCAATTCCGATGTCATCGTGGTCGGCCTGTTTCTCGACCCGGAAAGCGTCGCGGTCTATTTCGCGGCCGCCAAGACGATGGCGCTGGTGCATTTCGTGTTTTTTTCGGTGAAGGCGGCCGCGGCGCCGCGCTTCTCCGCGCTCTTTTCTTCCGGCGACCGTGTGGCGCTTGCGAACTTTGCCGGCGAGACGGTCCGCTGGAGCTTCTGGCCGTCGCTGGGCGTGGGGCTCACCGTTCTCGCGTTTGGCCATCTTCTGCTGTCGCTGTTCGGCCCAGCCTTTACGGCGGGGTGGAGCCTGATGTTCATTCTGTTTTCCGGCATTATGGCCAAGGCGCTGGTCGGGCCGGGAGAGGTGCTGCTCACCATGTCCGGCGAGCAGAAGCTCTGCGTCATCGTCTATGCCACGGCGCTTGCAGCGAATATTACCTTCAACGTCACCCTCATACCGCTCTTCGGCATAACCGGGGCCGCTGTGGCCACGGCCGGTGCCATGATGGTGGAAGCGCTGCTTCTGCATATCGCCGTGCGGGGCAAACTCTCGATCATTCTCTTCGCCTTCGCCAATCCGGTGAAGGCAAGCCTTGTCAACGGGATGGACAACCATGACCGATAGCCACGGCTTCGACCATGCAATCGCGGGAGGACGCGCGCAGGCAGCCATCCCGCCGGCACCGCCGCTGGCCCATCCGCCGGCAGATTTGCGCATTGCCGTCGGCCGCGCCGGGCGCTCGCTCGCGCTCTATCCGGCGGCAGCCGGCTATGAGCTTCAGCAGGAGCTCGATTTCCTGTCGAACCGCGTGATGGAGCCGAATGTCTTCTTCTCCGGGCGCTTTCTGGCGCCCGCCATGCCGCGGCTGGAAGATCGTACCGTCCGCCTCGCCATTATCAGGGACGAAAGCGCGGAGCGCAGCCGCATCCGCCTGCTCATGCCGTTTTCCGTCGAGAAGCCCGGCTTTTCCATCGGCTCCAGCATCCTGCGTGCCTGGTCCAATCCGTTCGGCCCGATCGGCACGCCGCTCGTCGATGCGGAAGATGCGGCCGAGACGCTAGACAACTTCCTGGAGGCGCTCGGCGGCTCCGGCGTGGCGCTGCCATCGGTGCTCGTCCTGCCGGACCTGCGGCTCACCGGCCCCTTCGCGCAGCTGATGCGCGCCGTCGCGATTGGCCGCAACCTGCCGGTGACCGTGACCGACACCTATCGGCGCCCGATGCTGGAAAGCCTGCTGGACGGGCAGACCTACCTTCAGAAAGCAATCTCCCCGGAGCATTTCCGCGAGCTGCGGCGACAGTGGCGCAAGCTCGATCGGCTCGGCGCGCTCAGCTACAATGTCGCCCGCCAGCCTGCGGATATCCGCGTGCGCATGGAGGAGTTCCTCCTTCTCGAAGCCTCTGGCTGGAAGGGCCGCAGCCGCACGGCGATGATCAACGACCGCTATCGCGCTGCCTTCGCCCGCGAGGCTATCACGAATCTCGCCGAGACAGACGGCGTGCGTATCCATACGCTCGATCTCGACGGTCGCGCCATCGCGTCCATGGTCGTCTTCCTGATGGGGGGCGAGGCCTATACGTGGAAGACGGCCTATGACGAGGAGTTCGCGAAATATTCGCCCGGCAAGCTTCTCCTTGCCGAGTTGACCGAATGGCATCTGGACGACGCCAATATCCTGCGCTCGGACTCTTGCGCCGTGCCGGATCATCCCGTGATGAGCCGGTTCTGGGAAGAGCGTGAGGATATGGGCACGCTGGTCGTGGGTCTTCAGCAGAACCGGGACCGGGATGTGCGGCAGGTGGCGACGCAGCTGCACCTCTACCGCAACACCCGCAACGTGGCGCGGCTGCTGCGCGAGAAGATCCGGTCTCTCGCCCGGCGATAGGTTAGGCGGAAAACGGCGCTTCGGCCGCTGCGCGCTTGCGCAAGAGGTGGCGGATCACCTTGCCGGACGTGGTCAGCGGCAGCGCATCGACGAATTCCACCTCGCGCGGATATTCGTGCATCGAGAGGCGGGACTTCACCCAGTCGCGTATGTCGGCGGCGAGCGTTGCGGACGGCGCGTGGTCGGGCCGCAACATGACATAGGCCTTGACGATCTCCGTGCGAACCGGATCGGGCTTGCCGACCGCCGCGGCGAGCTGCACGGCGGGATGACCGGCCAGGCAATCCTCGATTTCGCTTGGCCCGATGCGGTAGCCGGACGAGGTGATGACGTCGTCGTCCCGCCCGAAGAAGGTGACGTAGCCCTCCTCGTCCATGTGCCCGAGGTCGCCGGTCATCATCCAGTCGCCGATGAATTTGTCCGCGGTTGCCCCGGCGTTGTTCCAGTATCCGAGAAACATCACGGGATCGGGGCGCTTGACGGCGACCTGGCCGACGGTGCCGCGCGGCACTTCCGCGCCATTCGCGTCGATGATGGCGATCGTGTGCCCGGGCACGGGCTTGCCGATGGGGCCGGGCCGCGAAACGCCGAGCTTGCCGATGGAGCCAAGCACGATGTTGCACTCGGTCTGGCCGTAGAACTCGTTGATGGTGATGCCGAGCGTGTCGCGCACCCATTCCCAGGTCTCACGGCCGAGCGATTCGCCGGCCGAGCCGATCGTGCGCAGGTTCAGCCTGTATTTCGCACGAGGATTAGCGACCGTCTTCATCAGTCGGAGCGCCGTGGGCGGAATGAAGGCGTTGCGCACGTCCATGTCCTGCATGATGCGATAGGCCATGTCGGGGTCGAATTTCTGGCCTGGCGAGGAGACGACGGGCACGCCGAGCAGCAAGGCCGGTAGCAGAACATTAAGCAGGCCGCCCGCCCAGGCCCAGTCGGCCGGCGTCCAGATACGATCTCCCGGCTGTGGCAGGAACTCGTGATGCATCTGGAAGCCGGGGACATGACCCAGCAGAACGCGATGGCCGTGCAACGCACCCTTCGGCGGGCCCGTCGTGCCCGAGGTGTAGATCATCATCGCGGGATCATCAGGGCCACTGTCGACAGGGTCGAAGGGGCCTGTGTGACGCGACATGAGGTCGTAAAAGGATTTCGCGGTGGGATCGGCGGCGGCGTCCGTCGCGATGACGAGTTGCAGCGATGGTAGCTCCGTGCGGATCGTCTGGAGGCGCTCAAGACCGAAGTTATTTGTGATGATAGCCTTCGCGCCGGCATTCTCCAGACGGAAGAACAGGGCGTCGGCGCCGAAGAGCAGGGCGAGGGGCAGGGCGATGGCGCCGATCTTGTATGCCGCCAAGTGGGCGATGACCGTCTCGAAGCCCTGCGGCAGCAGGATCGCGACGCGGTCGCCCTTCTCGACGCCCTCTGCGCGGAGGGCCGTTGCCAGCGCGTCAGATCTCGCGGCAAGTTCGCCATACGTCAGGGAGAGGGGTGCTGCATCAGGCAGGAAATGATGGAGGCACACACGATCGGGATCGCGTGCAGCCCATGTATTGGAGACGGCGGTGCCGATATTGAAGCGATCAGGGATATCCCAGCGGAAATCCGCGTACAGCGCTTCATAGTCCGGTCTTTCGACAAGCATCCGCCATAGCTCCAGTGTGCTGCTGCATCGCAACTAGCATTCCGGAGCGCGGCCGGGCAATGGCCGCTTTTGCGGGTCAGAGCCAGGAGAGGCGGCTATCGACCTCGCTGACATCCTTGACGGACGCCGCGATCTCTACGGCCCGGGTGCCCTCTTCCGGAGTGCCGACACTGCCGGTCAGTATGATGCGCGTTCCCTTGCAGGTAACGGAGATGTCGGACGCATCGATATCGCCCGCCGTCGAAAGCGCATCCGCGACGGCCGTTTCAAGCCATGCGGGGTGGGGGCCTTCGAAATGTTCGGGCTGTTCGCCCTTGAAGGTGCCTTCCTTGAAAACCATGGTGCTCTCCTTTGCCGTCTGCGCGACAGAACGCCGGACCGACGCATTTGTTCGTCTCGGCCGGCGCATGGGTTCAATACTGTTGGAAGTTTGTGCATGTCGGACATTCGGGTTGAGACCCAAGAGCGTGCACATCGCCCTTGGGTCCCCCTCGCAACCGCATCCGGGGGTGTCTGCAGTTGCGTCCCTTAAACGGGGCTAACGAAAATTCGTTCCCGCTAAAAAAGAAATTTTTACGAGAAAATGGAGCAGCCGGCATCATCGTTCGTGCAACCGGCCTTTCCCGTTGACACCCCATGCCACCTCGCTTTATTGGGGAGGCATGCCCCGCTGGCGGAATTGGTAGACGCGCCGCACTCAAAATGCGGTTCCTCACGGAGTGCTGGTTCGATCCCGGCGCGGGGCACCATTTCCCACCTATGCCCCACATGAATGACGTCTCCAGCAGTTATAACGCATCACATGTTCGTGCGGTGATTTACTTGGTGACGGCAGGTGGTAAATGTCCGCGATACGGGGTGCGGCCCGCGACTGCCGCCGTCATCGCGTTTCCCGCGCCGGTCTGTGGCAGCCCGGGGACCTGTCTTGAACTGGAGCATCCATGTCTTTCCAACGCGTTTCCTCGCCCGTGGTCTCATCCGCGCTGCTCGCCCTCGGCATGGTGGCGACGGTCGGCGGCGCCCTGGGCTTCGAGCATATCGGCGGTTACATTCCCTGCGCGCTCTGCCTGCTGCAGCGCGATCCCTATTATTACGGCATTCCGGTTGCGGTTGCGGCGCTGGCGTCGGCGCTCTTCGGCGGCCCGGCGTGGCTGACGCGGACGCTGCTGGCGATCGCCGGCATCATGATGCTCGTGGGTGCGGGCATGGGCGTCTATCACGCGGGGGTAGAGTGGGGTTTCTGGGAAGGCCCGGCGACTTGCGCGACCACGGCCCAGGGCGTCACCCAGAATGCAGGCGACCTGCTCGCCGATCTCAACAGCAAGCATGGACCGTCGTGCACGGAAGCATCCTTCCGTTTCCTCGGTCTGTCCTTTGCCGGCTGGAACGTGATTGCAAGCCTCATCCTCGCCGCGATCGCCTTCTCCGGCGTGCGGTCGCGCAAGGCATGATCCCCGCAGCCGGTCAGGGCTGCAGTTCGACGTCCCAGTAGAGATAGTCCATCCAGCTTTCGTGGAGATAGTTGGGTGGAAACAGTCGCCCGTTGTTGTGCAGATCCTGAACCGTCGGCTGGTAGGGCTTCTGATGCGGGTGCATGCCCGCCTGCTTCGGCAGCTTGCTGCCTTTTCTCAAATTGCACGGGGAGCAGGCAGCGACCACATTCTGCCACGTCGTTTCGCCGCCATGGGCGCGGGGTATGACGTGGTCGAAGGTCAGATCGTGCGGCGACCCGCAGTACTGGCATTCGAACTTGTCGCGCAGGAACACGTTGAACCGGGTAAAGGCCGGGTGGCGTGACGGCTGCACGTAGGTTTTCAGGCATACGACGCTTGGCAGGCGCATCGAAAAACTCGGAGAGGATACCGAGTGTTCGTATTCGGCAATGATGTTTACGCGGTCAAGAAATACGGCCTTGATCGCGTCCTGCCATGACCAGAGCGACAAGGGGTAATAACTCAGTGGCCTGTAGTCAGCATTCAATACGAGAGCTGGCAGGGCCTGTGGTGAAACTGAAATCGTCAAGGGCTTCTCCTGAGCGATTCGGCATCTGCCCTTCTATATTAGGCGCGTTGTTACAGCATTGTGAAGCGGGGAATGAAAAGCGAAAACAAGCTATTTCGCGTTCTTCATCCTTCAAGCACCGGAGCAACCTCCCGGCGCATCTCTCGGGCATAATATGCCCAGAAAAGCCGGGCCGAAACGCCGCGCCAGGGCGACCATGCCTCAGCGATACGGTCGAGTTCCTGCGGGCTCGGCCTTACGGCAAGGCCGAGTGCATGGGCAACGGCATTCTGTAGGGCGATATCGCCTGACGGGAAGATATCGGGATGGCCGCCGCAAAACAGCAGGTAGACGTCCGCCGTCCAGCGGCCGATGCCCTTGATGGCGGTAAGTGTGCGGGCCGCAGCCTGCGCGTCGAGCAGGCAGACGGCATCGAGGTCGAGATCGCCCCGGTCGACGGCTTCCGCGGCACGGCGCAACGTATCCGTCTTGGCGCGCGACAGTCCGATGGCCCGGCAATCATCGTCAGACAGTCCGAGGATGTGGTGGGGCGTGATGTCGCCCGCAGCCGTTTCCAGCCGGCGCCAGATCGCATCGGCGCTCGCGCGCGACACCATCTGCGAGACGATGATGCCGGCAAGGCCGCGATAGCCGGGTGCGAGCCGGCGCAGGGGTACCGGTCCTGCCTTGTCGATGACGCTGAAAAGACGGGCGTCGAGCAAAGCGAGGTCGACGAGACCTGCCGCGACATCCGCATCCGTCCTGATCATGTGCATCTGCATTTTCAAGCGGCCTCGATCTTGTGCGACGGGCACCTCTTCAGGCCGGTTCCGTCGTGCATGCCTGTAGTGACGGGACAGGGCTGTTCATGGCAGAAGACCCCATGCCAAGTGCTTTGTCAAAAAATCGCGTCTTTCGTTTCGCGCCAAGCCCGAACGGGTTGCTGCATCTCGGCCATGCGGTGTCGGCGATCCTCAACCACGATCTCGCTGCCGCCAGCGGCGGCCGCTTCCTGCTGCGCATGGAAGACATAGATCCGGCCCGCTCGCGACCCGAATTCGAAGAGGCGATCTATCGCGATCTCGCCTGGCTCGGCCTCGATTGGGAAAAACCGGTGCGCCGTCAGTCCGAGCATGTCGCGTTTTATGGTGAAGCGCTGGAGCGGCTTAAGGCGATGGGCGTGCTCTATCCGGGCTTCCTGAGCCGGGGTGAGGTGAAGGCCCGGGTGGAGGCGGCAGGTGGTGACTGGCCACGCGATCCGGACGGCGCACCGCTCTACCCGACGGAAGAGCGGGATCTTGACCGTGGGCAGGCGCTCGACTGGATTGCGGCGGGGCGCCAACACGCCTGGCGGCTCGACATGGAAAAGGCCCGTGCGCTTGCGCCGGCGACGCTGGAATGGCGGGAAACCGGCTCGGGACCGGAGGGTGAAACGGGGCAGGTGCTGGCCCGGCCGAAGCGCTGGGGCGATGTCATGCTCTCGCGACCAGATGCACCGGCGAGCTATCATCTCGCGGTAGTTCTCGACGACGCGGCGCAGGGCGTGACCGATGTGGTGCGCGGGCAGGATCTCTTCCACGCGACGGCAGTGCACCGGCTGTTGCAGAGCCTGCTCGGCCTGCCTGCGCCGACCTACCGGCACCATGGACTGGTGCTGGGTGCGGACGGACGAAAGCTCTCCAAGAGCAACCAGGACACGGGCATCGCCGCCTATCGGGAGAGGGGCGTTTCACCGTCCGGCATTCGCGCCCTGCTCGCGGGCTATGGCTTCATCTGATTCCTTCTCCTCGGCCTCAGGCTGCTGACGCACGCCGCGTATCCGGTCGAGAACCAGATGCTTGACGCGGTATTTCAGCAGCGCCGCGTTGATCTCGGCGCCGATGATGAAGATTGCTCCGATGATGTAGAGGAAGACCAGCGCGATCATGATCGAGGCGAGGCCTGCATAGGTCGATACATAGCTGGAGAATGTCGCGAGATAGGACGCGAAAGCATAGGCGCCGATGCTCCAGGCGACAAGCGTGAAGAGGATGCCCGGCAGCACGTCTGCGATCTTGCGCCGGCCGGCCGGCAGCCAGAGATGGGCGATCAGCAAGCCGATGAGCAGGACGAGGATCGTGCCGAAAAGCCCCCAGCTCTCCACCCAGGAATAGATGTAGGTCAGCCAGGGCAGCCAGTCGCCGGTGGCGCGCACGGCAAGCGGTGCCGCAACGAGCACGATGCTGAGAACCGCAAGCGCCACGACGCCCGCGATGACGAAACCCAGGCTGGCGAGGCGGGTGATGTACCAGTAGCGGGTCTCCGCTACGCGATAGGCGCGGTTGAGAGAGACGCGCAACGCCTCCACGCCGTTGGAAGCGAAGTAGGCGGCGGCAAGCACGGAAACGGTGAGCAGGCCGCCGCGTGGAATGGTCAGAACAGCCACGACCTCGCGTGAAATTGGGGCGGCGATCGATTCCGGCCATGTGTCGAAGATGAGGTGGACGGCGGTCTCGGCAAACTGGTCCGCACCGAGGAACGAGCCGAGCGCGGTACCGAAAATCAGGAACGGGAATATGGCCAGCAACGTCGAAAGGGCGACATGGCTCGCCATGGCCCAGCCATCGTCTTCGGAGAAGTGCCAGATCGCGTCGAAAACGACTCTGTAGGCAACACGGATTGGGCTAGGCATCGGCAATTCCAGTTCGTTCGCGGCCGTTTCCGGCTGCCTGTCTCATTGTCTGTCAGGACATAACCCCTTAAACCGGATTTGGTTTAAGGGGTTATGTCCTATTTCAGATTCCCCGGCCAACTTGCGCGTCGCCGCGCAGGACCCCGGCCTGTGAATATGGGAAAGGGTGGCGAATTTGTACAGGAAACCGTCATGTCTTCTCCAACTGCCGCCGATCGGCCCAGCATCATCGTCACCGGCTGCTCGTCGGGGATCGGGGCTTATTGCGCGCGTGCGCTGAAGGCGGAAGGCTGGCGCGTGTTCGCCACGGTCCGGCGCGAGGAGGACCTCGCAAGCCTTGCGGCCGACGGAATCGAAGCACTGCTGATGGACTATACGAAGCCCGACAGCATCGCCGCGCTCACCGAAGAGGTGCTGGCGCGCACCGGCGGCCGCCTCGATGCCCTGTTCAACAACGGTGCCTACGGGCAGGCCGGCGCCGTCGAGGACCTCTCCGTCGAGGTGCTGCGGGCGCAGTTCGAGACCAATGTCTTTGGCTGGCACGACCTGACGCGGCGGGTGATTCCCGTTATGCGCCGGCAGGGCCACGGCCGCATCGTGCAGTGCTCGTCCATCCTCGGCATCGTGCCCTATCGCTGGCGGGGCGCATACAACGCCTCGAAATTCGCGCTGGAAGGCCTGTCGCTGACCTTGCGCATGGAGCTTGCGGGGTCCGGAATCCATGTCAGCCTCATCGAGCCGGGCCCGATCGCCTCGCGCTTCACAGCCAATGCGCTGATGCATATCGAAAAGAACATCGACCTCGAAAACTCCGTGCATGCGGACGAGTACCGCCGGCAGCTTCAGCGCCTGCGCGGCGAATCGAAGCCGGCGCGCGGCAAACTGGGGCCGGAGGCAGTGCATGCCGTGTTGCGCCACGCGCTGACGGCGCGGTCGCCGCGTCCGCATTACATCGTGACCACGCCGGCCCGGCAGGGGGCGCTGCTCAAGAAGCTGCTGCCGGCGTCGCTCTTTTACCGTATCATCGGCCGTCTCGGCTGACGCGGCGCGTCGCCGCAGCCACGGCAACGCAAAATGCGTGCACTTTGCGCGAAATGCCCTATGTGAATGCCTGACAGAAATCAAACCGGAACGCTGGCATGTCTTCCTTCCTTACATTCCTGACACTGCTCGTCATGGGTCTTGTCGCCATCGTGCTGGTGCGCGGCCTCGTCAACATGGCAAAGGGCGGCAGCGGCAACACGTCCAACAAGCTGATGCAGGCGCGCGTCCTGCTGCAGGCAATCGCCATCGTCCTCATCATGCTGACGCTGTGGGTGACGGGAGGCGGCCGCGGCTGATGGTCAAGCTCAACAAGATCTACACCCGCACGGGCGATGACGGGACGACCGGTCTCGTTGCCGGTCCGCGCCGCAAGAAGCACGATCTGCGCGTCGAATCCTACGGCGAGGTCGACGAGGCGAATTCCTGCATCGGTCTGGCGCGCCAGCAGCTCGCCGGCCATCCTTCGCTCGACAAGACACTCATGCGCATCCAGAACGATCTCTTCGATCTCGGCGCGGATCTCGCAACGCCGGATACGGGCAAGAAGCCCGAATATGAGCCGCTGCGCATCGCCCAGTCGCAGGTTGACCGGCTGGAAAAGGAAATCGATGCGCTGAACGCTGACCTGGAGCCGTTGCGCTCTTTCGTTTTGCCGGGTGGCACGCCGGCGGCCGCAGCCCTGCATCTGGCGCGTACCGTGGCGCGCCGCGCCGAACGCCGTATCGTCGCCCTGCAGGATTGTGAGGGCGAGGCGGTCTCGGCGGCCGCCGTTGCCTACATAAACCGGCTGTCGGACTTCCTGTTCGTCGCTGCGCGTTGGGTGAACGAAAAGGGACGCACGGACATATTGTGGGTGCCGGGGCAGAACAGGTAAGGTCCCCGGCAAGGCGAGGCCGGAAGGGAACCCATGTTCATACCGCTGCATGACGCGAACTCCCTGAAATACATCAAGGTCCAGTATGTCACGATCAGCCTGATCGCCATCAATGTGGTGGTGTGGCTCGTAACGGGCTTCGCCTCGACGCAGGCCTTTTCCGATGCGGCGGTCGTCGGGCTCGGCTATATCCCCGCCGTCGTCTTCGATTTCGCGGACCTCGAGCCGGGGCTGGTGCTTGTCCCGGAGAATGCCACCTACATCACCTATGCGTTTCTGCACGGCGATTTCATGCATCTCGCCTCAAATATGCTGTTTCTCTGGGTGTTTGGCGACAATGTCGAGGATGCGCTCGGGCATTTCCGCTTTCTGGTATTCTATCTCGCCTGCGCCGCCGCCGGGGCGCTCGTACACGGGCTTGTGGAACCCTCTTCCGAAGCGCCGCTGATCGGCGCGTCCGGGGCCGTCTCCGGGGTGGTGGCGGCTTATTTCCTGCTTCATCCCAAGGTGCGCGTTTGGGTGCTGGTGTTCTTCCGTATTCCGCTGCCGCTGCCGGCGGTCATCCCGCTCGCCTTCTGGATTGCCCAGCAGTTCTATATGCTGGCGGTGGATGGCGATGGCAGCGTGTCCTGGGGCGCGCATGTCGGCGGCATCCTTGCCGGAGCGTTTCTGGTGATCGTTTTGCGGAGGCGGGGCGTGCCGCTGTTCGATCGCACCATCGTCACGCCCAAGGCTGTTCGTCATGCGGAGCAGACGCCGGTTCCCGCTGAAAAAGTCGCCGATCGCCCCGCCGTGCCGCCCACCCATTGGGGACGGTGACGTCGCACGCGCGGCAGTTTGACGTTAACGTAAAGGTTATTTATAACCGGCCCGTTTTCATGCGGAGAGGAGCCGTGCCGCATTGTAATTGGGGAAAAAACGCGTATCGATGTCGCCAACCGACAATCAGGGCGCCCTCGAAAGGCGCATTTTCCCCTCGCGGACATATGTAAGGAAGGAAGCCATGAAGATCTTGGTCCCAGTCAAGCGGGTCGTTGATTACAATGTCAAAATTCGCGTGAAGGCGGATGGCTCGGGTGTCGAGCTTGCCAATGTGAAGATGTCGATGAACCCGTTCGACGAGATTTCGGTGGAAGAGGCGCTTCGTCTGAAGGAGGCCGGCAAGGCTGAGGAAGTGGTCGTCGTGTCGATCGGCCCGGCGAAGGCCGAGGAGACGTTGCGCACCGCGCTCGCCATGGGCGCCGACCGGGCGGTGCTGGTGGAGACGGACGATGCCGTCGAGCCGCTGGCGGTTGCCAAGATCCTGAAGGGTGTCGTCGAGGCTGAACAGCCCGGCCTCGTCATTGTCGGCAAGCAGGCGATCGACGACGATTCGAACCAGACCGGCCAGATGCTGTCGGCGCTGCTCGGGTGGGCGCAGGCGACGTTCGCCTCCAAGGTCGAGATCGGCTCGGGTTCGGCTCAGGTCACCCGCGAAGTCGACGGCGGACTCCAGACCATCGAAGTGAAGCTGCCGGCCGTCGTGACGACGGACCTGCGCCTCAACGAGCCGCGCTATGCCTCGCTGCCCAACATCATGAAGGCGAAGAAGAAGCCGCTCGACAAGAAGACGCCCGGCGACTTCGGCGTCGATACCGCCCCCCGCCTGAAGGTGCTGAAGACCGAGGAGCCCTCGGGCCGCAAGGCTGGCGTCAAGGTCAAGGACGTCGCCGAATTGGTGGCGAGCCTGAAGACCGCAGGCGTTCTGTAAGGAAGATTGAGGAGATCACGATCATGGCCATTCTTCTTCTGGCAGACCACGACAACGCCACCCTTTCCGACCAGACCGCCAAGGCGCTGACGGCGGCTTCGCAGATCGGTTCGGACGTGCATGTGCTCGTCGCCGGCGCGGGCGTCAAGGCGGCCGCCGACGCCGCTGCCAAGCTGTCCGGCGTCTCCAAGGTGCTCGTCGCCGACGATGCTAGCCTCGGCAACAACCTCGCCGAGCCTCTGGCCGCGCTCATCGTGTCGCTGGCCGGCAACTATGAGGCTATCGTCTCGGCCGCGACCTCGGTGGGCAAGAACGTGCTGCCGCGCGTTGCCGCCCTGCTCGATGTCGCTCAGGTCTCGGAAATCGTCGAGGTCATCAGTGCCGACACGTTCAAGCGCCCGATCTACGCAGGCAATGCCGTTCAGACGGTTCAGTCGACCGATGCCAAGAAGGTGATCACCGTTCGCACGGCGTCCTTCACCGCAGCGCGCGAGGGCGGCAATGCACCCGTCGAAACCGTCGCAGCGGCTGCGAATCCGGGCCTCTCCACCCACGTCAATGACGCGCTGTCCTCGTCTGACCGTCCGGAGCTGACATCTGCGAAGATCATCATCTCTGGCGGCCGCGCGCTCGGCTCGTCGGAGAAGTTCCAGGAAGTCATCCTTCCAGTCGCAGACAAGCTCGGTGCTGCCGTCGGTGCCTCGCGCGCCGCCGTCGATGCGGGCTACGCCCCCAACGACTGGCAGGTCGGCCAGACGGGCAAGGTCGTCGCCCCGCAGCTCTACATCGCTTGCGGCATTTCGGGTGCCATCCAGCACCTTGCCGGCATGAAGGACTCGAAGATCATCGTCGCCATCAACAAGGACGAGGAAGCCCCCATCTTCCAGGTCGCAGACTACGGCCTCGTCGGCGATCTCTTCGAGATCCTGCCGCAGCTCGAAAAGGCGCTCTGAGCCGTCCGTGTGCCGTCTTTGCGACGATGATTTCACTGGAAATATCCGTCGCGTGCCTTTATCAATTCACCGGGCCGGCTTGACCGGCCCGGTGTTTTTTTGCCTGGGCACTGGGCTCAGGCTGAAATAACGAGGCGATTGGCGCGATGATCAAGAACGTCGGTATTGTGGGTGCGGGCCAGATGGGATGCGGCATCGCACATGTTGCTGCTCTTGCCGGATACAAGGTCCATATCTACGACCTGTCCGCCGAGCGGATCGAAGCCGGTCTCGCCACGATCCACGGCAATCTCGCCCGTCAGGTCTCGTCCGGCAAGATGTCTGACGAAGACCGGAAGAAGGCGCTGGCGCTCATCAAGGGCTCCACCGACGTGAACGATCTCTCGGATGCGGATCTTGTCATCGAGGCCGCGACCGAGGATGAGACCGTCAAGCGCAAGATTTACGGCCAGGTCTGTTCCGTGCTGAAGCCGGAGGCCATCCTCGCCACGAACACCTCCTCGCTGTCTATCACCCGCCTTGCCTCCGCCACCGACCGGCCGGAGCGCTTCATGGGTATACACTTCATGAACCCCGTTCCGGTCATGAAGCTGGTCGAGCTCGTGCGCGGTATCGCCACCGAGGAAAGCACCTTTTCCGCCGCGAAGGAATTCGTCGCCAAGCTCGACAAGACCATCACGGTCGCGGAAGATTTCCCGGCCTTTATCGTCAACCGTATCCTGCTTCCGATGATCAACGAGGCCATCTACACTCTCTATGAGGGCGTCGGTTCGGTCGAAGCCATCGATACGGCCATGAAGCTCGGCGCCAACCATCCCATGGGCCCGCTTCAGCTCGCCGATTTCATCGGCCTGGATACCTGCCTGTCGATCATGCAGGTCCTGCATGACGGTCTCGCCGATTCCAAGTACCGCCCGTGCCCGCTGCTGGTGAAATACGTCGAGGCCGGCTGGCTCGGCCGCAAATCCGGCCGCGGCTTCTACGACTATCGCGGCGAAGTGCCGGTTCCCACGCGCTGAGGCGTATAAAGCTTCGACTTCAGTTCTTTTGAAAGAATTCAATGGTATCTCACGAGGACTAGGTTATTC
Organism: Shinella sp. H4-D48; assembly: GCF_022637395.1. Lineage (GTDB taxonomy): Bacteria > Pseudomonadota > Alphaproteobacteria > Rhizobiales > Rhizobiaceae > Shinella > Shinella sedimenti. Next base: position 387,227 of record NZ_CP093337.1, read on the forward strand.
AGTCTCGCGACGGTACTATGACGGATATTTCTATCTTACCGGAAGAGCGCGGCGCGCAGCGTTTCATCGGACGTGGCGCTCTTCTGTTCGTGCTGATCGTCGGGCTCCTGCCCAATCTCTTTTTTCTTGTGGTGATGCCGTTCTTCATCGCCGAACGGTTGATTACGCCGTTGCTCTATGTGACTGCGGCGATTGCCGCACTCTTCCTGCCGCGTTTCGCAGTCTATGCTCTTTTCTTCATAATTGCCGTCATCGATCTCTGCCTTATCGTCATGGTGGCTTTTCACCTGCCGCTTGCCCTGGCGATCGATTCCGTGCGGTATATGGCGACGATCGACGTATCGGCTTCCAGTTTCTATGTGGCTGTCATCAGTATAAACCTCGCGTTTGCCCTGGTTTCTGCGTGGCTGTTCGATCGAAACCGCACCGAGATACAGTTGGCATCGCCGCTACCCGTGCTTCTTGTCGCATTGTCGCTCATGGCTGCGGACTTTCACTTCAACTTTCATTACTTCCCCAAGTCTACATCTGTTTTTGACAGCGCCGATTCCCAAAACGGGTTGAGTACCGACGCGGTCGCCGCGCGCGGCGGTAAGCTGCTCATCGTGATGGTAGAGGAGCTCGGTGCTTTTGCTGATCCTGCAGAGAAAAAAATTCTCAGCAGTAAACTGGAAAAAGCCGCCTCACACGCTGGTTACGCCTTCTCCAGTGGAACCACGCCTTATTCAGGCTCCACGACGGGTGCCGCGTCCCGGGAATTGTGTGGGCGCTGGGGTGATCATCGCGATTATATCGCTGGTGCCCATACGGACAATTGCCTGCCGAAACTTCTTCGTGAGCGGGGTTACGAGACTGTTGCCTATCATGGTTACACGTCCGACATGTTTGAGCGACACACTTGGTACCCCAATATCGGTTTCTCGGAATTCCATTCCATGGAAACGATGGTCCGGGATGCGCCGATGCTGGCCGCGCGCCGTTGCGGCAGCGTTTTTCTCGGGTTGTGTGACAGCGATGTCGGCGCCTTGGTTCATTCCCGCCTACTTGAGCCGGGCGATAAACCGAAGTTTGTCTATTGGCTCACACTCAATTCGCATGTGCCGTTTGTCGCGAAGGACCGGGGAGCGCTGGGTTGCCGCACTGGGACTTCGCCAATTACAAACGCAACAGTGTGCGAACTGACAGAATTGTGGGGTGATGTTTTCGATGCCATCGCGGTGATAGCGGCTGATACTCGTCTACCTCCTACAGATATTCTCGTCGTTGGAGATCATCATACTCCCTTGTGGGAGCGGGCCGCGAAGGATCGCTTCACACTCGGTCTCGTGGACTGGTACATGCTGCGAAAGGCGTCCTGACCTATTTGTCAAACAGCAGGCGAAGTGCCGGTTCCCACGCGCTGAGCGGCGGAAGAATCCGTTAAAGCCTGCTTTCGGGGAAAATTGTTTCGCCTGCCGTGAGGCCCGCGACAGAGCCGTGTCTCGGATGCTCACCGGGCTGCCGGTATTGTCTGCCTCAATTCTTATTGCATTGGGGTGTTCAGATGAAACGCATTCTCCTTCTCGGCGCGGCCCTTCTCGGTCTTGCCGCTCCGATTTCCGCGCATGCAGCCGACAAGCTTTTGAACGCCTCCTATGACGTTGCGCGCGAACTCTTTGCCGCGGAGAACGAAGCCTTCGTCAAGCAGCATCCGGGCATTACGATCGACCAGTCACATGGCGGCACGTCCAAGCAGGCGCGCGCCATCGTGGAAGGCCTTGAGGCTGATGTCGTGACCTTCAACCAGGTGACGGATATCGACTTCCTCGTGAAGAACGGCTTCGTCGCCGAAGGCTGGCAGCAGAAGTTCCCGAACAATGCGTCGCCCTTCTACTCCTTCCCGTCCTTCCTCGTTCGCGCGGGCAATCCGAAGAACATCAAGGACTGGTCTGACCTTGCCCGCGACGACGTGAAGGTCATCTTCCCCAACCCGAAGACCTCGGGCAATGCGCGCTACACCTATCTGGCCGCCACCGCCTATGCCAAGGAAGCCTTCAACAACGATCCGGCCAAGGTCGAGGAATTCGTTACCAAGATCTTCGACAATGTCCCGGTCTTCGACACGGGCGGTCGCGCGGCGACGACGACCTTTGTGGAGCGCGAGATCGGCGACGTGATCATCACCTTCGAGGCCGAGACCAAGTCGATCGCCAAGCAGTATGGCGAAGACAAGTTCCAGAGCGTCGTGCCGTCTGTTTCGCTGCTTGCGGAGTTTCCGGTCGCAATCGTCGACAAGGTAGCGGATGCCAGGGGCAGCCGTGACCTCGCAAAGTCCTATCTGGATTTCCTCTATGCGCCCGAGGGCCAAAAGATCGCCGCCGAATTCGGCCATCGCGTCCATGACGAAAAGGTCGCTGCCGAATTCAAGGACCAGTTCCCGGAAATCCGCCTAGTGAATGTCGATGACGTGTTCGGTGGCTGGAAGAAGATATCCGAAGAGCACTTCGCCGAAGGCGGCACGCTGGACAAAATCTACGGCAGCCGTTGATCCGTTCGACCATTGTTTGTAGGGCAACCGGCGGGCTAGAAACCCGCCGGTTGTTGCCATGAGAAAGGACCATGCGCTTGAGACGGCGTGTACTGCCAGGATTGCCGCTCGCGCTCGGCATCACCCTCGTCTATGTGGCCATCATCGTTGTGCTGCCGCTGGCCGCGCTCGTCTTCAAGGCGGCGAGCCTCGGGCCTGAGGATTACTGGCGGATCATTTCCTCCGACCGTGCGGTTGCGAGCTACCGCGTGACGGTCACCTGTGCGCTTGCGGCGACGGCGTTCAATCTCGTCTTCGGCCTGTCGCTTGCCTGGGTTCTCGTTCGCTACCGTTTTCCCGGCCGCCGCCTGGTCGATGCGCTGGTGGACCTGCCCTTCGCGCTGCCGACCGCCGTTGCGGGCATCGCGCTGACAACGCTCTTTGCCACCAATGGATGGTTCGGCGGGCCGCTATCGCTCATCGGCATCAAGGTCGCCTATACGCCGCTCGGCATCATGGTCGCCATGAGCTTCACGAGCATTCCTTTCATCGTGCGCACGGTTCAGCCTGTTCTGGAAGAACTCGACCCTGCTCTGGAAGAGGCGGGGCAGACGCTGGGGGCAAGCGATCTCTCGATCTTCGTGACCGTCATCCTGCCGCTGCTGACGCCGGCTCTGCTGGCGGGCGTGTCACTCTCCTTTGCGCGCAGCCTTGGCGAATTCGGTGCGATCATTTTCATCGCCGGAAACCAGCCGTTCTCGACGGAGATCACCGCACTTCTCGCCTTCATCCGGCTTGAGGAATACGACTATCCGGCATCCGCCGCGATCGCCTCCGTGATGCTCCTGACGGCCTTCGTGATGCTGGCGATCACCAATTTCATGCAGGCCCGCGCCCTGCGCTACACGGTAAGGGGCTGACCATGGCGCATCATGGAAAAGGCAAGCCGCCGCGCGTGGGCGACCATCCGCTCTTCCGGCGCGCGCTCCTCACATTCGTCCTCGTTCTTGTCGGGCTGATGATCGTCGCGCCGCTCGTCGTCATCGGCGTCGAGGCATTTTCGAAGGGCGTTGCATATTTCGGGGCCTCCATCGCCGATCCCGATACCCGCCATGCCATCATGCTGACGGTGATCACGGCGCTGATCGCCGTGCCCGTCAACACAGCTTTCGGCGTGGCGGCGGCTTGGGCGATCACCAAACACGATTTTCCCGGCAAGCGATTGCTGACTGTCATCATCGAGATCCCGTTCTCGGTCTCGCCTATCGTCGCGGGCGTGGCCTATCTCTTCGTCTTCGGCCTCCAGGGCCTGTTCGGCCATGCGCTGCAGGCGATGGAGATCAAGATCCTGTTTGCGCTGCCGGGCATTGTGCTGGCCAGCATGTTCGTCACCGCACCCTTCGTGGCGCGCGAACTGATTCCGCTCATGCAGGCGCAGGGGCGTGATCTCGAGGAAGCCGCAACCTCGCTTGGCGCCAGCGGATGGCGCACTTTCTTCTCAGTCACGCTGCCCAACATCAAATGGGCTCTGCTCTACGGCGTCGTGCTCTGCAATTCGCGCGTGATGGGCGAATTCGGCGCGGTCTCGGTGGTCTCGGGCAATATTCGCGGCCAGACGAACACGCTGCCGCTGCATATCGAGCTGCTCTATCACGATTACAACGCGGCCGGCTCGTTTGCCGCCGCATCCATCCTCGCCGGCCTTGCCATCGTCACGCTCGTTGTCAAGGTGGCGCTCGAGCGGCAGGGAGCGGGCCGCATCCAGCGTCCTTCTGCTCTTGCGGGCGCCGATACCGTCACTCCGGAGGTCAAACCGTGAAGATCCGCCTCGACAATGTGGTCAAAGAGTTCGAGACCTTTCGCGCCGTGCATGGCGTCTCGCTCGATATCGACAGCGGGGAGCTGGTCGCGCTGCTTGGTCCCTCCGGTTCCGGCAAGACGACGATCCTGCGCATGGTCGCCGGCCTCGAATATGCCGATGCCGGCGCGATCTATTTCGGTGACGAGAACGCCACGGATATTCCGGTGCGCGAGCGCGGCGTCGGCTTCGTCTTCCAGCACTATGCGCTCTTCCCGCATATGACCGTTGGCGAAAACATCGCCTTCGGCATGAAGGTCTCGAAGATCAAGCGTTCGCCGCAGGCCATTGCCGCACGGGTGAAGGAATTGCTCGACCTCGTCCAGCTGAGCGGCCTCAAGGACCGTTTCCCCGGCCAGATCTCCGGCGGCCAGCGGCAGCGCGTTGCGCTGGCGCGCGCGCTCGCCGTCGATCCGCGCGTCCTGTTGCTGGACGAGCCTTTCGGCGCGCTCGATGCCAATGTGCGCCGCGACCTGCGCCGCTGGCTGCGCAAGATCCATGATGAACTCGGCATCACCACGCTTTTCGTGACGCATGACCAGGAAGAGGCGCTCGACCTCGCCGACCGTGTCGTCATCCTCAACAAGGGCAAGATCGTGCAGGAAGGCACGCCCGAAACGGTGTGTCGCAGTCCGGCCGATGCCTTCGTGATGAATTTCCTGGGGGATGCCAACCGGCTGGAGGCTGAAATCCGCGGCGGCAAGGCCCATGTCGATGGCATCGCGTTCGAGGCTGATGGAATCGCAGATGGCAGCGGGCAGATCCTGTTTCGCCCGGCCGATGTCACCTGGCGTGAGGACGGGCAGGGCATCGCCGCCAGCATCGTACGCGTGATCGACCGGCCGGATTCGCGCCGCGTGCTGGCGATGACGCGAAGCGGCCAGGCGGTGGAATTCGACACCGCGCCGGAGTTCCCGCACCGCAGAGGCGATGCGGGCTTCCTCGATATCCGCCGCCCGCGCGTTTACGCTGCGGCCTGACGTCAGCTCTTCGGGCTGGTCAGCGCTGCATTGATCAGCGCCTTGGCATCGTCGCTGTCCCAGGCGGCGGGGCCGTTCATGGCCGAGATCAGGCAGCCCTTGTCGTCCATCAGCAGTGTCACGGGCAAGCCGAAGGCAAGGCCTTCCTTCTTCAGCGTGTTGAAGACGCCCATCGACGCATCGCGATAGTAGGCGAGCTCATGGACCCCGGTCTCATCGAGGAAGGTCTTCGGCTTCTCGTCGTCGCCGGTGTCGATGTTGATCGCCACGACTTCGAACCTGTCGCTGCCAAGGTCCTTCTCCAGCGCGTTGAGTGCGGGCATTTCCTCGCGGCACGGCACGCACCAGGTCGCCCAAAGGTTTACCAGCAGGGTCTTGCCCGCGAAATCGGCGATGGTCTTCTTCTTGCCGTCGGGGCCATCGAAGACAAGTTCCGGCAGTGGACGGTGTTCGTCGACCGTGCTCATGGCGGCGACCTGTCCCTTAGAGAAGGGGGTGATGGCCTCGGCCTTGGCGGCGGTGAGCGGGCAGGCGGCGGGATCGACAGACGCGACAGCACCCGTGGCATTGCCAGACAGGCTCTCCTTCACGTATATCGCAGCACCACCGGCGAGAAGTCCGGCAAGGCCGGCAATGGCGATGAGCTTTCCTGCCGGCAGGCCGAAGGTCTTCTTTACTGACATTTCATTCTCCAGGACACTTTTCCAGGCAGGCACCCATGGCAGACGGCACTTCCGAGACGAAATCCTCGAACCAGATGTGGGGCGGCCGCTTCGCCTCGGGACCGGATGCGATCATGGAGGAGATAAATGCCTCCATCGGCTTCGACAAGAAGCTTTATGCCCAGGACATCCGCGGCTCAAAGGCGCATGCGGAAATGCTCGCCCGTCAGGGCATCATTTCGGCGGACGATAAGGAAAAGATCGTTCACGGTCTCGACACGATCCTGTCAGAGATCGAAAGCGGCAATTTCGAATTTTCGCGCAAGCTCGAAGACATCCACATGAATGTCGAAGCGCGGCTGGCGACGCTGATCGGCCCGGCTGCCGGCCGCCTGCACACGGCCCGCTCGCGCAATGACCAGGTGGCGCTCGATTTCCGCCTCTGGGTGAAGGAAGAGTTGCAGAAGACCGAGAAGGCGCTGACCGGCCTGATCGCCGCCTTCCTCGACCGCGCGGAAGAGCATGCCGAAACCGTCATGCCCGGTTTCACCCATCTCCAGACCGCTCAGCCGGTGACCTTCGGCCACCATTGCATGGCCTATGTCGAAATGTTCGGCCGCGACCGCCAGCGCGTGCGCCACGCCATCGAGCATCTCGACGAGAGCCCGATCGGTGCGGCAGCACTTGCCGGCACCGGCTACAATATCGATCGCCACATGACGGCAAAGGCACTCGGCTTCCGTGAGCCGACTCGCAACTCCATCGACACGGTCTCCGACCGCGATTTCGCGCTGGAGTTTCTCTCCATCGCGGCCATTGCCTCGGTCCACCTGTCGCGCCTTGCGGAAGAAATCGTCATCTGGTCGACGCCGCAGTTCGGCTTCATCCGCCTGTCGGATGCCTTCTCGACCGGTTCGTCCATCATGCCGCAGAAGAAGAACCCCGATGCGGCTGAGCTTGTGCGCGCCAAGACCGGCCGCATCAACGGGTCGCTGATCGCGCTCTTGACCGTGATGAAGGGCCTGCCGCTCGCCTATTCCAAGGACATGCAGGAAGACAAGGAACAGGTCTTCGACGCCGCCGAGAGCCTGGAACTCGCCATTGCCGCGATGACCGGCATGGTGCGCGACATGACCATTCGCACCGACAAGATGAAGGCTGCGGCCGGTTCCGGCTACTCAACCGCTACTGACCTTGCCGACTGGCTGGTGCGCGAGGCGGGCCTGCCGTTCCGCGACGCGCATCATGTGACGGGCCGCGCCGTGGCGCTGGCGGAAAGCAAGGGCTGCGATCTCGCCGAACTGTCGCTGGAGGAGTTGCAGTCGATCCATGAGGCGATCACCGCCGATATCTTCAACGTGCTGACGGTCGAGGCTTCGGTCGCCAGTCGCAAGAGCTACGGCGGCACGGCGCCGTCAGAGGTTCGCCGGCAGATCGCCTGGTGGCGGCAGCGCAACTGATCAAGGCGCTTGCAGGACCCATCAGCAGATTAAGGGTGCACAAGGGCGGGCGAATTCGCTAAGGATGTTGCCCACTCCACCCGGCAATTCCAGGGAACTTTCATGACACGCATCGACATCGGCAAGCTGGCGCTCGTGCTCTGCCTTTCTGCAGCGGTTCTGACGGCGTGCGGCCGCAAGGGCGACCTCGAGCGACCCGGCGTGCAGCCGGCCGTGACGACCGTCGACGGCAAGAAGGTCGAGCAGGTTGAAGATAAGCGCTTCCTTCTCGACCCCCTTCTCTAATTTTTCCTAACGCGATTCCGAACGACGTTGGCTTTGCCGGAATTGCCCTGAATGGACTGCAAGCGTGAATCATTTCGAGCATCGTGACGGTGTCCTCCATGCGGAGGACGTGCCGGTTCCGGAAATCGCCAAGGCGGTCGGCACACCCTTCTATGTCTATTCGACGGCAACGCTGGAGCGGCACTTCAAGGTGTTCTCCAAGGCCTTCGACGGCGTCGATGCGCTGGTCTGCTACGCCATGAAGGCAAATTCCAACCAGGCGGTGCTGAAGACGCTCGCCCGGCTCGGCGCCGGCATCGACGTGGTTTCCGAGGGGGAACTGCGCCGCGCACTCGCGGCAGGTGTCCCGGCCTCGCGCATCATGTTTTCCGGCGTCGGCAAGACGCCACGGGAAATGGATCTGGCGCTTGAGGCCGGCATCTACTGCTTCAACGTCGAATCCGAGCCTGAACTTGAGGTTTTGAACGCCCGTGCTGTGAAGGCCGGTAAGGTCGCGCACGTTTCCTTCCGCATCAATCCCGATGTGGACGCCCGCACCCATGCGAAAATCTCGACGGGCAAGAAGGAAAACAAGTTCGGCATCTCCTGGGAGCGCGCGCGCGCCGTCTATGCCCGCGCCGCGACGCTGCCCGGCATCAAGGTGACCGGCATCGACATGCATATCGGCAGCCAGATCACCGAACTGCAGCCCTTCGATGACGCGTTCCGGCTGCTGCGCGAACTCGTCGAGACGTTGCGTGCCGATGGCCATGCGATCGATCACGTCGATGTCGGCGGTGGTCTCGGCATTCCCTACAAGACGGACAACGCGCCGCCACCGCTGCCGGATGCCTATGCGGAAATCGTCAAGAACCAGCTCAAGGGACTCGGCTGCAAGATCGTCACGGAGCCCGGCCGACTGATCGTCGGCAATGCCGGCATCCTCGTTACCGAAGTCCTCTATGTGAAGGACGGCGGGGAGAAGACCTTCGTCGTGGTCGATGCGGCGATGAACGATCTCATTCGCCCGACGCTCTACGAGGCCTGGCACGAAATCCAGCCGGTCGTCATTTCGGCGGCCAATGCGCCTCGCATCCGCGCGGATGTCGTCGGCCCGGTCTGCGAGACGGGCGATTATCTGGCGCTCGACCGTGAAATGGCGGTGCCGAAGCCGGGCGATCTCATCGCCGTCGGTTCGGCCGGTGCCTATGGCGCGGTGCAGGCCGGGACCTACAACAGCCGTCTTCTCGTCCCTGAAGTGCTGGTCAACGGTTCGGAATTCCACGTCATCCGGCCGCGTCCCACCTATGACGATCTCATCGGTCTCGACTCGCTTCCGGCCTGGCTTGCCTGACCTGCCGGCCGAAGATGCCGTTCACGATTTTGCGCGCGCCCTCGTCTTCGCCACAAAGCGTGTTATCCTCGAAGGCCTGACAACAGGCGACGGCGAGCGGTGAACGATGGCAATTGAAGAGCAGCGCAAGAGGGAGGCGACCGGCAATCCGCTGGGGCGCCGGCTTGCGGGCAAGCGCCTCGCTGCCAAAGTCGTGCTCTATCTCGAGGCGCTGGCGCCGCGGCTTCTTCCGGTCCTGCTGCTCGTGGCGGGTTTCCTTGCGCTGACCTGGTTCGGCTATTTCCGCCATGTGCCGGCCTGGCTGCATATTGCAACGCTGGCCGTCTTCGCCCTCGGCGCGATCCTCCTGCTTCTGCGGCTGCGCGGCGTTGTCTGGCCGTCGGCCGATGCGGCCGATCGCATGCTGGAGGGGCGCAATGCGCTCGCCCACCAGGCTATCCGCGTGCAGGACGACCGGCCGGCCGGCGGCGATGCCTTCGCGGATGCATTATGGCGCGAGCACCAGGCGCGCATGGGCCGCATGATCGGTGCCCTGCGTACCGGCGCTCCGGAGCCGGACATCGCGCGTCACGACCGCCATGCGCTGCGTGCGCTGCCGGTGCTTCTTGTCGTCATCGCCTTTGCCTTCTCCTATTCCAACCGCGGCGGCCTTCTGGCCGATGTCGTTTCCATTCGCGCACCTGCCGAGACGGCACCGGATGTGCGCATCGACGCCTGGGTAACGCCGCCGGCGCATACGTCGCGCGCGCCCGTCTTCCTCACCGGCAACGGTCAGGGGGAGGCGGTGACGGGCGACGTCCGTATTCCGCAGTTCAGCGAGCTGACGGTTCGTGTGACGGGCGGCAGCGGCAACGAGCAGGCAACCTATCAGGCCGCGGGCGAGACGACCGCGACGGCCATCCGCCCGGAGGATGCCAAGCCGAAGGATGAGACGGCGGCGGCCGCCAAAACGGACACCACGCCAGCGGTTGCGGTCGCAAATGCCGCGAGGACCATGCATTACAGCATCCAGAAGGACGGCACGCTGACGGTCGACGGCCGCTCATGGACGTTCAGCGTCATACCTGATCGGGTGCCCGAAATCGCCTTAGACGGCATTCCCAAGGCCACCGTTACGGCGGCGCTGGATATCAGCTTCATCGCCAAGGACGATTACGGGCTTCAGGAGGCCCATGCCGAGATCGTGCCGGTCGATCAGCCCACGGAGGCGCGGCCGCTCTATCCGTTGCCCGAATACAGGCTCGACCTGCCGCGCCGCGCGGCGCGCGAAGCAAAGGGCACGACCAGCCGCAACCTTTCCGAACATCCCCTGGCTGGCAAACGCGTGAAGATCACGCTTGTCGCAAAGGATGCGGCGGGACAGGAGGGCCGCAGCCAGCCCGTGGAAATGGTATTGCCGGCAAAGGCCTTCTTCGAGCCGTTGGCCGCGGCCGTCGCCGAGCAGCGCCAGGTTTTCGCGCTCGACGCCAATCAGCTGCCCCATGCCATTGCGCTCAACGAGGCGCTGATGATCCGGCCGGAAGAGACCATTCCAAACCCCACGCATTATCTGCTTTTGCAATCGGCCAATGCGCGCATGAAACTCGCCCGCACGGACGACCAGTTGCGCGAGGCGGCGGATTACCTCTGGGAAATCGCGCTCGGTATCGAGGATGGCAACCTGTCGCTCGCCGATCGCCGGTTGCGTGACGCGCAGAAGACGCTGTCGGAGGCGCTTGAGCGCAATGCGCCGGATGAGGAGGTCGCAAAGCTCATGCAGGAGCTGCGCGAGGCGATGCAGGCCTATATGCAGGAGCTTGCCCGGCAGGCCGCCAAGAACGGACAGTTGCGTGAGAATGCGCAGCAGCAGGGCCGCATTCTGCGGCAACAGGATCTCCAGCGCATGATGGACCAGATCGAGAACCTGGCGCGCTCCGGCGCTCGCGATCAGGCGCAGCAGATGCTCTCCGATCTCCAGCGTATGATGAACAACCTGCAGGCCGGCCGACCGCAGCAAGGCCAGCAAGGTCAGCAGAACGACGCCATGCGCCAGCAGATGGACAAGCTCGGCGAACTCATGCGCAATCAACAACAGCTGATGGAGCAGACCTTCAAGCTCGACCAGGCGCTGCGGGATCGCCAGCAGATGGGCGACCCGATGCCGGGTGAGGACGGGGAGCAGCAACAGCAGGAAGGCGACAACGGTGCCGGCCAGCAGGACACGGACCGGATGACGGCCGAACAGTTGCGTGATGCACTAAAGAAGCTGAGGGAGCAGCAGGACGCGCTCGGCAAACAACTCGGGGAGGTCGAGCAGGCCCTGAAGGGCATGGGGCTCGATCCCGGCGAAGGTTTCGGCCAGGCCGGCCGCGAGATGAAGGGCGCATCCGAAGCGCTGGGCGAAGGCCAGGGTGAGCCGGCCGTCGGCAGCCAGGGCCGCGCGCTGGAGGCGCTGCGTCAGGGCGCGCAGAGCATGATGAGCCAGATGCAGGCGATGGGCGAAGGCCAGGGGCCGGGCATGGGCATTCCGCAGGCCGGCCGCAACGGACGCGACCCGCTTGGCCGTGATCGCAATGTCAATGGTCGTGGACCGGACACCGGCGGGCCGACCAAGATTCCGGAAGAGATCGATATCCAGCGCGCGCGCGAAATTCTCGATGAAATCCGCCGCCGCCTCGGCACGGGTGCTGCGCCGGGCTTCGAGAGGGATTATCTGGAGCGGTTGCTCGGTATTCGTTGAAAGCGGATGATCAGGCGGCGAGCGCCTGCGCAACGGCGCGGCGGATATCCGGCAGACTGAAGGGTTTGCTCACGACATCGACGATCTTCGACGAGAGGTCGTCGGCGCGTTCGCGCTGTTCGGCATAGCCGGTCATGAGCAGGATCTTGAGGGCAGGGTGCGCGGCGGATGCCTTATGCGCGAGTTCGATGCCGTCCATGACAGGCATGCGGATATCGGAAAGCAGGAGATCGAAACCGCCTTCGGTCAGGGCGTCGAGCCCTGCGGCGCCATCGGGCGCTTCCACGGTCTCATGACCATCCAGCCGCAATGCGCGCGCCACGAAGAGACGCAGCGAATCCTCGTCTTCCGTGATCAGGATCTTCGCCATCATGTTCCCTTTCAGTCAGTCCGGTACGACAAGACCAGACTTTCCTTGTCGATCGGTAAACGAACGACGGGGGGAATTAGCGTGCGGTGCGTTTTCCCCTTCTATTCCGCGTCGCCCGTAACGACGCCCACGAAGGGCAGTTCGCGGAAGGCATAGGCGACGTCCATGCCATATCCGACAACAAAATGATCCGGACATTCGAAGCCGACATAGTCCGCTTCCAGGTCCGTCTTGCGCTTCTCGCGCTTGTCAAGCAGCACCGCAATGGTGACATTGCGTGCGCCGCGCTCGTACATGAGCTCCTTGGCGTAGCTCAGCGTGCGGCCGGATTCCAGGATGTCGTCGATGAGCAGGATATCGCGGCCATGCACGTCACTGTCGATGTCCTTGATGACCTTCACGCCCTGCGAGACCGTGCCCGCTCCGTAGCTTGAAAGCGTGATGAACTCGACTTCCGGAGCGAGACCTGCGGCGTGCAGTGCACGGGTGAGATCGGCCGCGAAGATGAAGGAGCCCTTCAGAACGGCGATGACGAGGAGATCCTGCGTCGGGCCGGAGGCGATCTGTGCGGCAAGCTCCTCGTTGCGCTTGGCAATCTGCCCGGCATCGTAGAGCGTTTCGATCTTCTTTCCGCGGACAATCTGCATCGCTTGGCGGCTCCCTGAATGGATATGAAGGAGCCGATTAGCACAGTCAGGTGGCCGGTGCACCCTCGCGGGCGAGGGAAACCGAGACTTTCGGTACTTTTCCGCCGCTGTGCGGGATGCGCAGCGCGAAGTGCTCGGCGCCACCGGGCGCGATCGTTTCGGCATCGAGCACGACGCGGCGCGTCCCACTGCCTTCCAGCATAACGTCGAGCGGTGGCACGATCTTCACGCTGTTACCCGTATTGTCGAGTCGCCCATAAACGGTCAGGACTTTCATGCCGTTGCGGTCATCGACCATCGCGGAAATATCGGTAAGGCGCAGCAGATCGGCCTGCGCCGTCGGCAGGATGGCTGCTTTGAGCGCCGTCAGCCCGCCGGCAAAGGCGAAGACGAATAGAAAGGCAAGCGCGACGAGGCCGGCAAAGGCGCGGCCCGGAAGACGCTGCAGCCCGGCTTCGCAAAGGCGCGCGCAGGTCGCACCCAGCCGGAACAAAGGATGGTCCGACATGGGGCGGGCGTTTGCGGCTGGGTGCCTGCGATGATTGTCGTTCGACGTCCGGGCGGCGCTGCTGCGAATCACCACGAAGTCGGCGTCCACCACTTCTATTCTTCTGGAAAACCGCGCGGCGCGATTTGCGGCCTTCGTGCCGGGTTCGGGCGGCAGGACGTCGACCCGGCCTTTCGCTTCGCGCTTGATTTTGAAGGCGTTCATCGCCACCTCCCGTCGCCGGCTTCCCGCAAATCCTAGGCGAAAAGTCGGGCATTGAATGAAATCCTTACGAAACGTAAACCATACTGGTTAATGCTTCGGAAACCTGACCGTGAAAGAGCCGCTTTCCTGTGCGACGTCGGCCGCGGTACCGCTGGGTGATCGTCTCTAGAACCGGATTGGCCTTTGATTCACTTCGAGAATGTCGGACTGCGCTATGGAATGGGACCGGAGATCCTCCGTGACCTGACCTTCGATATTCCGCGCCGCTCCTTCCAGTTCCTCACCGGCCCGTCGGGTGCGGGCAAGACGACGCTTTTGCGTCTGCTTTTCCTGTCGCTTCAGCCGACGCGCGGCATCATCCGCAGCTTCGACCGCGAAATCTCGACCATCCCGCGTGATGAACTGCCCATGCTGCGCCGGCGAATCGGTATCGTCTTCCAGGATTTCCGCCTGCTCGATCACCTGACGACCTACGAGAACGTCGCGCTGCCGCTGCGCGTGCGCGGCAAGGAGGAGATCAGCTACCGCGCCGACGTGCTGGAACTTCTGAAGTGGGTGGGGCTCGGCGAGCGAATCAATGTGCTGCCGCCTGTCCTGTCTGGTGGGGAAAAGCAGCGCGCGGCCATCGCACGCGCGCTCATCGACCGGCCGGAACTGCTTTTGGCGGACGAGCCGACCGGTAACGTCGATCCGCCGATGGCACGGCGGCTGCTCAGCCTCTTCCTAGAACTCAACCGGCTGGGGACGGCCGTGGTGATCGCCACGCACGACCTTTCGCTGATGGATCAGGTCGAGGCGCGGCGCATGATCCTCTCGCAGGGACGGCTCGACATCTATGACTGACATGCGCGACACCGCCGAGACCGAGCAGCCGGCCCGCCGGCCGGAAATGCGCGTACGGCCCACGGCGCCCATCGTGCCGCCGTCCAACGTGTCCGGCAACGCGCTGATGCTGGTCATCGCCATCATGGCCTTTCTTGCCTGCCTCACCTTCGGTGCCGTCAGCATGGTGCGCGCGACGGCCGCGAGCTGGCAGAGCGAGATTTCCCGCGAGATCACCATCCAGATCAAGCCGGACGACAATCTCGACATGGAGCAGGCGCTGAAAGATGCGCGCGATCTTGCGCTGACCTTCACCGGCACGCGGGACGGAACGATTGTCGACAAGGCGGCCACCGCGCGTCTCCTGGAGCCCTGGCTCGGTGACGGGCTTGACATCGACGAGCTGCCGGTGCCGCGCCTCGTCATCGTCACCATCGACGAGCAGAGCCCGCCGGATTTCACCGCGATGCGGGCGGCGTTGTCGCAGAAGATCCCTCAGGCTTTCCTCGACGATCACCGCACCTGGGTCGATCGCCTCGTGGCCATGGCGCGAACGACCGCCTTCATCGGCACCGGCGTTCTCGTTCTGGTGTTTTCGGCCATGGTGCTGACGGTCGTCTTTGCCACCCGGGGCGCGCTTTCGGGAAACCGGCATATCGTGGAAGTGCTGCATTTCGTGGGTGCGGAGGCGGGTTTCGTCGCGTCCGAATTTCAGAAACACTTCCTGAAGATCAGCCTCAAGGGATCGCTTGCCGGCGGCTTGCTGGCCGCCTTGTTCTTCGCCATTGCGGGTTTCTGGCAGGGGCGGGCGATCGCCACGCCCCAGAGCGATCAGGCGACTGCCCTGTTCGGCAGCTTTTCCATGGGGCTTACGGGCTATCTCGGCATTGCAGGAACCATCGCGGTGATCGCGCTCCTCACCACGCTGACGGCCCGCTTCACCGTGATGCGCACGATCCATGAAATCGACCAGATCCGCTCGGATCCATCCCGTACCGATCAACTGCCCGATTCCTAATGCGTGCCCGGTCTACCATCGCTGCGAAACGGACTAGGGGTTGCCTTAATCCGGTTCTATGGACAGAATCATGAACATGCTGGATCAGACAAAGGCCGGCATGCCCAACGGGCTGCTGCGGGACGGACGACGGAGGCGGAAAGGCCCCGTGCGACTGCTGGTGCGCGCCATTCTCGCGGCCATCCTGCTGGCTGCCATCCTCGGAAGCGCGGGCTTCCTTTATTTCGCTGAAACGGTGGCCGGGCTGGAAACGCCTGGCGATCCCAAAGCCGACGCCATCGTCGTGCTGACCGGCGGCTACCAGCGCATCGACCACGCCATCGACCTTCTGAAAAAGGGGGCCGGCGGGCGCCTGCTGATTTCCGGGGCCAATCCGTCGACAAGCGGCAACCAGCTGCGCAAGCTCACGCAGAGCTCCTCCACATTGTTCGAGTGCTGCGTCGACATGGGTTACGATGCCATCGACACGGTCGGCAATGCCAACGAGGCGGCGCGCTGGATCAATGACCACCGGTTCCGGCGCGTTCTCGTTGTTACCAACAACTATCATATGCCGCGCAGCCTGCTCGAGTTGAAGGCCAGCGATCCGCAGACCGAATTCATTGCCTATCCCGTCGTCAATACGGATCTCAAGAACGGCAACTGGTTGCGCCAGCCGGGCGTGCTGAAGGCGATGCTTTCCGAATATGTGAAGTACAGTCTCGCGCAGATAAGGGCGTTTGCCGGTGCGCGCAACTGGTCCGGCCTTCGGGGCGATATCGAAGGCGGCTGACATCGATCAGGCGGGAGTTTCCCCGTCCGGCAATATCGTGTAGGGCGGGAGCATGTTCCGTTCACAGGCCGCCCGATGATCGCTTTTCGCTCCGTGCTTTTCAACGCCGTCTTCTATCTCAATCTCATCGCGCAGATGATCGTCTTCACGCCGATCTACTTCCTGCTGCCGCGCAAGAAGGCCTATTTCGTTCCCAAGTTCTGGGCGCGCAGCAACCATTGGCTTTTCAAGGTCATCGTCGGCACGACCTTCGAGATCGAGGGGCTGGAGAACATTCCAGCGGGCGGCTACATCTTCGCACCGAAGCACCAATCCTTCTGGGACGCCTATGCTCTGCTGCCGTGGCTCAGCGACCCGTTCTACATTCTCAAGCGCGAGCTGACCTGGATCCCGCTGTTCGGCTGGTACATCAAGAAACAACGCATGGTGCCCGTGAACCGCGGTGCGCGCGGCAAGGTGATGACCGCAGTGATGGAGCGCACCAAGGCGGAGATGAATGCCGGGCGCCAGCTGATCATCTATCCGGAAGGCACGCGCCGTCCCCCGGGTGCGCCGCCGGAATACAAGTACGGCATCGCGCGGCTCTATCGCGATCTGCAGGTGCCGGTCGTGCCCGTGGTGATGCATCCCGGCCTGTTCTGGCCGCGCCGCAAGTTCATCCGCCAGCCGGGCCATTTCAAGGTACAGATCCTGCCGGCCATCTCGCCGGGCATGGATCCCGATGCGTTCCTTGCCTATCTCGTCGACGTCATGGAGACGGCCAGCGACAAGCTGCTTGTCGAGACGGTCGATGCCAATCCGCATCTCATGCTGCCGCCGACCGCCATCAAGCGGCTGACGGAACTGAAGGCGGGAACGCCCGGTCAGGCGGAGATGCGGGCGTAAAGGCCTTCCGCCGTGCGGCCGACATCCTCCAGCCAGTGGTCGCGGATACCCATGTCGCGCAGGTGCGACAGCGTGTTGCGCACGTAATCCATATTGTGCCCCGACTTGCCGACGGCGGTGCTGATGGTCCGCGCCGCCTCGTCGACGGACAGCGATCCGGCGAACTGGTTATGGGCGCGGTCGCAGATATAGGTGAGCGTTGAAACGCGCCGCCCGTCGCCGAGCGTGGCAGGCAGCGCTCGCTCTTTGTAGACGTGGGTCACGAGTTCGCGCTCACGCAGATAGTCAACGACGGCATCCCGGGCTTTCGGTGCAACGCGAAAGGCCACGCCACGGCAGGAGCCGCCCCGGTCGAGGCCGAGTACCAGGCCGGGTTTTTGCTCGGTGCCGCGATGGACCCAAGAGCGCACGCACAGCGAACGGCGGAAGCCGAAAAGATGAGCCGGCTGTCGTTCCTCGTACTCGAAGCCCGGATTCCACATCAGCGATCCGTAGCCAAACACCCAGAATTCGTTCATATCCACTGTCACCGGGACCATCTCTCTAAAAGCCGCCGCAATTGCCGGCTTTGACGCGCATTCGGACAAATCGCGCCCGCTACCATTGGAGAACAGTATGGCATCGTCAAGCCGCGCCGACACATCCGGCGTTACACGCAAGCTCATCCTGCTTGCCGTTGCCATCGTTGTCGCTGTCGCGCTCTATACGGGCGGATGGTTTTATGCCGCAAGCCAATTGAAGGAACGCATCACGCAGGAGCTTGCCGCGTCCCAGCAGGGCATGCATGCGGCGTCGTGCACGGACATGTCGGTGCGTGGCTTTCCGTTCCGTATCGGCATCTTCTGTGGTTCCGTCGGGCTCGATGATCGTCCGGCTGGGCTTTCGGCCAGCTTCGGTGCGCTGCGTTCGGCGGCCCAGGTCTACCGGCCGGGGCATGGGATCGTCGAACTCGACGGGCCCGCGCAGGTTCGCGTGACGCCCGATCTCGCTTTCGACGCCAACTGGGATCTGATGCGCGCGAGCGTGGTCGCCTGGACGACCGGCCTCGATCGTGCCTCCGTCGCTTATGACGGACTGAAGGGCCGGTTGAATGCGCCTTCGCAGGGCGTTTCCGTGGGCGTTTCGGTGACGCATGGCGAACACCATGTGCGGCAGTCGGGCGAGGCGCTCGATGTCGCGGCATCGCTGGACGGGCTTTCGCTCGATCTCGGCAACAAGACGCTGCCGCCGTTCAACATGGCCGCCGACATGACGATCGCCAATGCGGCGAGCTGGCTTTCGAAGGAAGGTCCGCCGGCCGGCTTGCCACTCGGCACGACCGCGGAGCTGCGTGCCCTGACATTCGATCTCGGCGAGGGCCGGACGATGACGCTTTCGGGGCCGGTTTCCATCGGTGACGACGGCTACGTCTCCGGCACGGTCGATCTCACCATCGAGGGCATCGACCTGTGGCGGGACCGGATCTCAGAGACGTTTCCGGAGGCGGCCAAGACTGTGAACCGTGTGGCGAGCGCGCTGCGCGCCCTGTCGGGCGGGCAGGACCGGGCCGTGGTCAAGCTCAATGTGCAGCAGGGCACCGTCTATCTCGGGCCGTTCGCGGTCGCGGAAATCCCGCCGCTCTGATCAGGCCTTTTCGTCGGGAACGGGGCGTCCGAAGTTCGGCGCCGATGTATCCTGACCCGCGTCGATGATCGAGCGGCGGATGGCGCGGGTGCGGGTGAAGAGATCGAAGAGCTTTTCCCCGTCGCCCCAGCGGATGGCGCGCTGCAGATAGGCCAGGTCCTCCGAGAAGCGGGCGAGCATTTCGAGGATCGCGTCCTTGTTGTGCAGGCACACGTCCCGCCACATGGTCGGATCTGAGGCGGCAAGGCGCGTGAAATCGCGAAAGCCGGATGCGGAATATTTGATGACCTCCGATTCGGTGACCGTCTCCAGGTCGTCGGCGGTGCCGACGATGTTGTAGGCGATGATATGCGGCAGGTGCGAAACGATGGCGAGCACCTTGTCGTGGTGTTCCATGTCCATCTCGTCCACTTTCGAGCCGAGCGCCTCCCAGAAGGCGGCGAGCCTGCGCTTGGCGTCCTTGTCGGTGCCGTGCACGGGGGTCAGGATGCACCAGCGGCCCTGGAAGAGCTCGGCAAAGCCGGCGTCCGGGCCGGAATGCTCCGTACCCGCCAGCGGGTGGCCGGGGATGAAATGCACGCCCTTGGGGATATGCGGCAGCATCTGCGTCACGACGGATGCTTTGGTGGAGCCGACATCGGTGACGATGGCGCCCTGCTTGAGGTGCGGTGCGATCGCCTCTGCGACCTTGCCGGACGCGCCGACAGGAACCGAGACGATGACGAGATCGGCGCCCTCGACGGCCTCGCCGGCGTCGAGCACGTAGTCGGTGCCGAGGTCAAGCTCGCGGGCGCGGTCCAGCGTCTCCTGGCTGCGGCTGGAGATGACGACGGATGTGGCAAGGCCCTTGAGCTTGACCGCGCGGGCGATGGACGAGCCGATGAGGCCGATGCCGATCAGTGCGATCTTGTCGAAATGTCCGTCCGTCATGATGTCTCGCCTTTAGCTCTTTCCCGCCCGTCTAACGGGCAGGCCCGCTTTTGTCGAGAGGATCAGCGCGGCAGGCGGTCGCGCGTGGTCGGCACGCCTTGGGGCGCCAGCACGGGAACGAAGACGCGACGTGATGCGCGCGCGGCAACCGGGAGGCCCTGGTAAAGCCGCTTCTGCGCCTCCACCACGATGACGCCGGAGAACATCGGCCACAGCATGCGGCCCAGCCGTTCGAAAGCGCCGCGCAGCTTCTGCACGCTGCGCAGCTTCGAGGGCGGAAAGAACAAGGCTTCCGCGGAGGCGCCGGGGGTGAAATTGGTCTCGCGCAGAAGCGCCGTCAGCTGGCCGCGCGAATAGGGACGGCCGGAGCCGAACGGCGTGTGCTCCATGCGGGCCCATACGCCACGCCGGTTGGGCACAACGATGACGAGGCGGCCGCCGGGTGACAGGACGCGCCACAGCTCCTTCATGGTCTCGCGTGGGTTTTCGGCGAATTCAAGCGAATGCACCATCAAGATTCGGTCGACGGAGGAATCCGGCAGCGGCAACTCCTCGTCGAAGACGAGCGCGGTGGCCGACATCTCTCCCGCGGGCCAGTTCACAGCGCCCTGACCAGCCGGCATGAAGGCGAAGGTACGTTCGGTATCGGCACGGAACCGGTCGAGATAGGGCACGGCATAGCCAAGGCCGACCAGCCGCTCGTCCGGCAGGCGCGCCCAGAGCGAAGCGAGCGCCATGGAGATGGAATGGTCGGCGAGGCGGCCAAGCGACGAATGGTAGAACTCACGGAGGTCAACGATATCTGCATGCATGGCAAGGATGTTAGCGATGGGCCGGTAGACTTCAAGGGCGATTGCCTTACATTCGCCCCGACCGATGCCCCGTGAATGACCCCGTGAATACAAGGACTGCGCCATGACCCCGCTCGAAATCGAACTCTTTTCCTGCCGCAGCGACAATTTCGGCGTGCTCGTGCACGACCCGGCGACGGGGGAAACGGCGAGCATCGATGCGCCGGAGGAGCAGGCGATCCTCGATGCGCTTGCCCGGCGCGGCTGGACGCTCAGCCACATCTTCACCACCCATCATCATCAGGATCATGTGGAGGCGAACGGCGCGCTCAAGGCGCGTTTCGGCGCGACGATCATCGGCCCGGCGCATGAAGCCATACCGGGTCTCGACCGCAAGGTTGAGGGCGGCGACAGCTTCACCTTCGCCGGCCGGCCTGTCGATGTCATCCTGACGCCCGGCCACACGCTCGGGCATATCTGCTTTCATCTGCCGCAGGACAAGCTGCTGTTTGCGGCCGATACGCTCTTTGCGCTCGGTTGCGGCCGGCTCTTCGAGGGAACGCCGGCGCAGATGTGGGATTCGCTTTCGAAGCTCGCGGCGCTGCCCGATGACACGGTGGTCTATTTCGGCCACGAATACACGCTATCCAATGCACGTTTCGCACTGACAGTCGATCCTGACAATGCCGCTCTGCGGGCTCGTGTCGAGGACGTGGAGGCCTTGCGGGCCAAAGATGCCTTCACGGCGCCGACAACGATCGGTCTGGAGAAGGCGACGAACCCCTTCCTGCGCGCGGCCGACCCTGCTATCCGGCAACACCTCGGCATGAAGACGGCGAGCGACGCGGAAGTCTTTGCCGAGATCCGCGCCCGCAAGGACCGGTTCTGAAATCAGGCCGGTTTAACGGCCGTTTTGCGGAGGATCATGTCCTTGGCGGCCAGCATCGCGCCGCCTGTCACGAGCAGGCAGGCGATGCCGATGCTGAGCGACGGTTCGGCGAAACCGGACACGATGAGCACCAGCGTCGAAAGAAGCGGCGCGCTGTAGCTGGCTGCGCCAAGGATCTGGATATCGCCGTTCTTCACGCCGAAATCCCAGGCATAGAAGGCAGCCCCCACGGGCAGCAGGCCCAGGCCGGCGACGGCTAGCCATTCGGATCCGGTCTGCGGCCAGACCGTCGTCTCGAGCGCCAGATGGCACACCAGGGACAGGATGGACGTCGCGATGCAGAAACCGGTCACCACATCCGTCGAGACCGCTTCGAAACGCCGGGTAATGAGCGAATAGCCTGCCCAGGTGAAGGCGCAGAGAAAGGCGGCGCCGTAGCCGACAAGATAGGCGCTGTCGAAGGAAACGCCGTTGCGCCCCACGATGAGCGCAGTGCCGCCCAGGCCCAGCAGCGTGCCGAGAATATGGTTCCATTTCAGGCGCTCGCCCGGAAGCAGCGCGGAGCCGGTGACGATGAGGAGCGGCCAGAGATAAGCGATCAGGCTGGCCTCGACGGCCGGCGCGTTGCGCAGTGCGGTGAAGTAGAGGAAATGATAGCCGAACAGGCCGAGGATGCCGGTCATCCACACCTTGGCCGGCTGCCTGAGCAGACGCACGCGCTCAGGCCGGGCCAGCAGCACCACGATGCCGGGCAGACTGCCGATGAGAAAGCAGATCGCCGAAAGCTGGAAAGGCGGCATTTTGCCGGATGCCGCGGTCAACAGCGCAAGCAGCGCCCACATCAGGATCGCGGTAAAGCCGACCAGGGTTGCACGCGTCTTCAAGGCCGATGTCTCCGGTCTGCCGAGCGGGGCTCGATCGACCGAAGGCTCAGTCGCCGAAGCGGGTGGCCGATACGGTGACGGGACCGAGCTTGGTCGGAATCTTCACATAAACAGGAGCATATACATTCGCAGCCTCGGCCTTGGCAAACCAGATTTCCATCGTGCTCAGCCGGCGCAGATATTCCACGTCCTCGCGGCCCTTCCTGTAGCCGGATTTCGGGATGAAGCGAATGCCGCAGACCGTGACCTCGCCCGCAAAGCCCTTGGTGGTATAGGACCGGGTGCCCTTGGACGTCAGGCGCAGGTCGAGACGCGATTCGCCATCGAAGATCGGCAGGGTCTTGGGGCAGATGCGGTTGCCGGCGGGAATGATGAGGCCGGAAATCGGGTCCAGCACTGCGCGCATATCGGCGGTGGAAACCGGCACCCAGTTTTCCGGCTTCTTGCGCGGCGGCATCATGCTGGCATTGACGACATTGCCGTTGCGGAAGGTGACGTCGATGGCCCGGCCGCGCTTGCCGCTCTGGTAGTTGACCGAGTAAGACGTCGCGCGCAGCCTGTCGCGGCTGACGATGCCCGAGACTGAGGTCGTGCCCTTCGTCCTGGCAAAGATATCGGCAAGGCCGGCGGAGCTCATGCTGCCGGAAATGGAATAGCGCCGTCCGTCAAAGGCGGATTGGAAGCTCGCCGTCGCCACTGGAAGGCCGGAAAGGCGGATGCTGTAGTCCGTGCGATGCAGGATTTCTTCCGCCGAAACGGGTGCCGCGCTCACCGTCAAGGCAAGCGACGCGACCGCACCGGCAACCCAACCCTGCTTGTTCATCTGGACGCTCCCGTTCAAACGCTTCGCCTAGCCTGCCATTGCGGCGATTATACGCCGTGGAGAATTTCAGCGTGTTCTGCTATTCCCGCGAATCGTGTGGCTTGGCAACTGATTTCCAGCCTGTGCGCAGGTTTGGCTTGACGTCGCCGGTCAGTGTGACTATAGAACCGCAACTTTCCAAAAAGGCCAGACGGACTGCGGCCGGTTTCGCTGCCGGAAACGTGTTGTCCTGAACAAGAACAAATAGGTGTACCATGTCCCGTAGTTGCGAATTGACCGGCAAGGGCGTCCAGTCGGGCAACAATGTGAGCCACGCAAACAACAAGACGAAGCGCAAGTTCCTGCCGAACCTGTGCAATGTCACGCTGATTTCCGACGCCCTCGGCCAGCGTTTCCGTCTTCGCGTTTCGGCTGCTGCCCTGCGCTCCGTCGAGCACCGCGGTGGCCTCGACGCCTTCCTTCTGAAGGCTGAAGAGAACGAACTGTCGATGCGCGCTCGTCTGCTGCGCCGCCAGATCGCCAAGAAGACCGCTGCTGCTGCCTGATTCCAGGCGCTGAGCAAACGTATTCTCATTGAGGCTTGGCCGTTCATCGGGCAGGCCTCAATGCGTTGAGAGAATCATTGTCAATCCAACTGGTGGCATCACCCAGGATAAAAAAATGCAAGCGAACCGCATTACCCTTATCTATGTCCTCCTGATGACCGCCGTGGTCGTCGCCTCCAACGTGCTGGTGCAATACCCGCTGTCGGGAGAGCTGTTCGGCATCGCGCTTGGCGATCTCCTGACCTATGGCGCCTTCACCTATCCCGTCGCCTTTCTCATCACCGACCTGACGAACCGGCAGTTCGGCCCGCGCGTTGCGCGCCGTGTCGTCGCCGCGGGTTTTGTGGTGGCGGTGGCCTTCTCGTTTGCCGTATCCATGCCGCGCATCGCGATTGCCTCGGGCTCGGCGTTCCTGGCCGGCCAGTTGCTCGATATCGCTGTCTTCAACCGGCTGCGCAGGCAGAGCTGGTGGCGCGCGCCGCTGATCGCCTCGCTGATCGGCTCGGTTCTGGACACGGTGATCTTCTTTTCCTTCGCCTTTGCGCCGGTCTTCTCGATCTTCGGGCCGAATGATGATTTCGCGATCGCCTGGGCGCCGGTTCTCGGCATCTTCCATGCCGAGGCTCCCCGATGGATTTCCTGGGCGATGGGTGATTTCTCGGTGAAGGTGCTCGTCGGCGTGGTCATGCTGCTGCCCTATGGCGCGCTGATGACCAGGCTGAAGCCGATGCCGGGTATCGAAAAAGCGGTCTGAGAACCGTTCCTGACCAGATGACAGCCGTCCGCCGCGCGCGGGCGGCTTTTTCAATTGGGAAGACGGAATTCCAGCATCAGGTTGCGCTGGAGGATGGAGTGGTTGTCGTCGGAAACGACGATGATCCGGATATCGTCCGGCGCCATCACCACGACGTCCAGCCCCTCCATATTGTCGATCTGCTGGCTGAGATCGGCATCGATCAGCACTTCGCCATCGACGACCGCGCCAGGCCGGATCGTATCGCCGTCGATACGGCGGATGCGCATACCCATGCCGTCTGCCAGGCGGAACCGCCGCTCCAGGACGATCAGGTCACCGTTCGGCAGAAAAGCGCCGTCGGTGATGTCCCATGGGTCGTTGCGTTTGACGAAGAAGATGCCGGCACGCGGACCGGAAAGCACGGCGGCAAAGACATTGCCGTCGGGATCGAGGCTGCGTTCGGTGACTGTAACGAGCGCCGCACCGAGCGGCCCTGCCGCAGGCGACAGGGCAAGCGTCTCCATGCCGCGGTTGAAGCGCAACTCCTTGGGGTCGATCAGGAAGGGTATGCGGCGCTTCGGCCGCGCTTCCATGAAGCCGGGATCCGGGTAGGCGTCGATCCGGTGATAGACCTCGAAGGAAACCAGCGCCTCGCCATCGACGAGTGCGAGGCCTTCGGCATCCATCCTGTTCTTGACGCGCTCGTCTTGGCCGTTGCGATCGAACATGGACCGCGTTTTCACGTCGGTGATGCCGCTCAGCCGTCCGTCAGCATCCCGTTCGATACGGCCGGTCAGCCAATGCCCGGTATCGAGCACGGCGACGAAGCTTTCGCGATCCTCGCGGAAACGAATGGCCGAGATGGAGCCAAGCAGATTGGTGCTTGAGGTGTAGCTGATGCCGCCGAGGAATTCGAGCTTGCCGAAGATGCGTTGGTCGGATCCGAGCATGAACCGCGAGAAGGCGCGGTTGACGACGGGAACATCGATGATGTCGGCTGCGGCCGGGCGCGCGGCTGGCAGGCAGAGGGCGGCGCAGAGAGCCGCACCTGCAAGCCGTTGCAGCAGGGATTGCCGGGCGGGCGTCAGCTTAGCCCGCACGGCGGCGGGCCGGGCGGCTGCTTGTCGTCTCGTCGGCGAAGAGGGAAGCAAGCTGCTCCGTCATGGCACCGGCCAGTTCGTCTGCATCGACAATCGTGACGGCGCGGCGGTAGTAGCGCGTGACGTCATGGCCGATGCCGATGGCCAGAAGCTCGACCGGCGAACGGGTCTCGATCTGTTCGATGACGGCGCGCAGGTGTCGCTCGAGATAATTGCCGGGGTTCACCGAAAGCGTCGAATCATCGACCGGCGCGCCGTCGGAAATCATCATCAGGATGCGACGCTGCTCAGGCCGTGCCAGAAGACGATCATGCGCCCAGATCAGAGCTTCGCCGTCGATGTTTTCCTTGAGCAGGCCCTCACGCATCATCAGGCCGAGATTGCGGCGCGCGCGCCGCCACGGCGCATCGGCAGCCTTGTAGACGATGTGGCGCAGGTCGTTGAGGCGGCCGGGCGATTGCGGCTTGCCACTGCCGAGCCACTTCTCGCGCGACTGGCCGCCCTTCCACGCCTTGGTGGTGAAGCCGAGGATTTCGACCTTCACGCCGCAGCGCTCCAGCGTGCGCGCGAGGATATCGGCGCAGGTGGCGGCAACGGTGATCGGCCGGCCGCGCATGGAGCCGGAATTGTCGATGAGCAGCGTCACGACCGTATCGCGGAAGGTCGTGTCCTTCTCGCGTTTGAAGGACAGCGGCTGCATCGGATCGATGATGATGCGCTGCAGTCGGGCGCTGTCGAGATAGCCTTCTTCAAGGTCGAATTCCCAGGCGCGGTTCTGCTGCGCCATCAGGCGGCGTTGCAGGCGGTTGGCGAGGCGGCCAACAGCGCCCTGGAGATGGGCGAGCTGCTTGTCGAGGAAGGCGCGCAGGCGGTCGAGCTCCGCTTCGTCGCACAGCTCTTCCGCGGTGATCGTCTCGTCGAATTCCTGCGTGAAGACCGTGTAGTCGACCTTCTCGTTGAAATCGGAGAACGGCTGGTTCGGGCGGCGGACTTCGCCGGGTTTGTCCGTCTCGTCGCCGTCGTCGTCGGCGAGGTCGTCGTCGGAGATTTCCGCGCCTTCCATCTCGCCTTCTTCCATCTGCTCGTCGGACGTTTCGTTTTCGTCGGCAGGGGCGCTGTCGTCGCCAGCCTCTTCCTGGCTGTCGCTGTCGTCCTGTTCGTCGCTGCGCGGCTGGTTCTCGTCCTCGGGCGTCTGGCTGTCGTCCGTCTCGGTCTCGTCGTCGCCGTACTGTTCGGCAACGTTCATCGACGCGAGCATGTTGCGCACGACGCGGGAAAAGGCCTGCTGGTCGTTGATGGCGGCCGTGAGGCCGTCCATGTCCTTGCCGGCCTTGTCTGTGATGAAATTGCGCCAGAGGTCGACCACCTGGCCGGCTGATGCCGGCGGGGCCTGCCCCGTCAGCTTCTCGCGCACCAGAAGCGCCACGGCCTCCTCGAGCGGCGCATCGGCCTGACGGGTGATCGCGCCGAAATTGGCCTTGGCGTATTTTTCTGACAGCACGACGTTCAGGTTCTGCGCCATACCCTGCATGCGGTTCGAACCGATCGCCTCGACACGCGCCTGCTCGACGGCATCGAAGATGGCGCGGGCATCCGCTCCCTGCGGCGACATGGTGGCGTGCACGCGGGCGTCATGGCAGGCCTTGCGCAACGCCATGGAATCGCCGAGGCCGCGGGTGAGCGCGACTTCGGCCGGCGAGGGCCGCTTGCTCAGTTCCGGCAGGCGGATGCGCTCGCCCGTCATGCCCGGACGCTCGTTGGCGAAGGTGACCTCCACCTCCGCATCGCCGGAGACGGCGCGGACACAGCCCGTCACCGCGCGACGGAACGGTTCCATATCGACCACGCCGCCGGGCCTCGGCTTCGAATTGTCTCCGCGAGATGCCATGCGCTTCTACCGGGCCTTAGGCCGTGGCCTCCAGCACGATGTTGGCCGCACTTTCCTTCAACTCGATGCCGAAGGCGCGCTGGTAGAGTTCGGCAACCAGCGTGCGTTCAAGCTCATCACACTTGTTGAGGAAGGTGACGCGGAAGGCGAAGGCGATATCACCGAAGATTTCGGCATTTTCTGCCCAGGTGATAACGGTACGCGGGCTCATGACCGTCGACAGGTCGCCGTTGATGAACGCTGCGCGGGTGAGATCGGCCACGCGCACCATGCGGGAGATCGTCTCGCGGCCGTCCTTACCGGCGGCAAGACGCTTCACCTTGGCGGCGACGATGTTCACTTCGTTGTCGTGCGGCAGATAGTTCAGCGTGGTGACGATCGACCAGCGGTCCATCTGCGCCTGGTTGATCTGCTGGGTGCCGTGATAGAGGCCCGTAGTATCGCCGAGGCCGACCGTGTTGGCGGTGGCGAACAGGCGGAAAGCGGGATGCGGGCGGATGACGCGGCTCTGGTCGAGCAGCGTCAGGCGGCCCGACGATTCCAGAACGCGCTGAATGACGAACATGACGTCCGGGCGGCCTGCGTCGTATTCGTCGAAGACGAGCGCGACATTGTGCTGGTAGGCCCAGGGCAGGATGCCGTCCTTGAACTCGGTGACCTGAAGGCCGTCCTTGACGACGATGGCGTCCTTGCCGACGAGGTCGATACGGCTGACATGGCTGTCGAGGTTGACGCGCACGCATGGCCAGTTGAGGCGGGCTGCGACCTGCTCGATATGGGTCGACTTGCCGGTGCCGTGATAGCCGGAAACCATGACGCGGCGGTTATGGGCAAAGCCTGCGAGGATCGCCAGCGTGGTTTCGCGGTCGAACAGGTAGTCCGGATCGAGATCCGGCACATAGGCGTCCGCCTTGGAGTAGGCCGGGACCCGCAGGTCCGTATCAATGCCGAAAACCTCCCGTACGGAAACCGTGGTGTCCGGGAGGTTGGAAATATCGATATCCATCTTGCTCATCACGTCTCCGCGGGCGGCGGGCTCTCCTCCACCCAAATGTCTGTTGCCGGCGATGCTCGTCTGTTTCGACCGCATTCATGCGATGCCCGGCGGGAATCCGCCCGACTGCAAAATGCTCTAGCAGAAGCCGGCCTGCTTTAACAATTGATATGCTTGGATGACCGCGCGAAAACGCTCTTCCGAGCCCCTATCACCGCCATTTGCATCCGGGTGGTGCTTTTTGACAAGAGATTTGTATGCCGACTTGATGTCGTCGCTTGTCGCATTCGCCGAGAGGCCTAGCGTATCGAAAGCCTTCGCCTCCAGAGTCTTCAGCTTTCTTGCGCGGGGCTCCATCTGCGGGCGGCGGCCCTTGCTCTCGTTGAAGAAGCCGAAGGGGTCGCGCATGCGCTGATTTGCCCCGGCCGAGCCCGAGCGCACATTGCCCTGCGCGGGGCCGTTCTTGGACGCCTTGTTGACGCCTATGGTCCAGGTCGGGCGATGGCCGGTGATGGCTTCCTTCTGGTAACGCGCGATCTCGCCGTCGGAGAGGCCGGAGAAGTAGTTGTAGCCCTTGTTGTATTCCTTCACATGCTCGAAGCAGAACATGAAATACTGGCCTTCGGCATTGCGGCCTACGGGCGCGCGATGCACGGCATTCTCTTCGCAGCCGTCCCACTGACAGATCGGCGCGGAACGTTCGGGACGCTCCACGCGCCGCTTCGTGCGAATGCGGTCGAAGTATTTGGAATCGAGTTTCATGGCGCTCATTATGGGGTTGCGGCGAGCCCGCAACAAGAATTGACAAAGCGGATTGTTGCTGGCTTTGTGAAACTATTTTGTTGCGTTGCGACAAGCGGTTTTTTCAACGCAAAGGTTTTTCAATGTCCGTAAAATCCAGCATCGCCGAGAAGCTTGAAGCGGCCTTTTCGCCCGAACGTCTCGAGGTCATCAACGAGAGCCATCTGCACGCCGGCCATCATGGCCATGACGGCGAGGGCGAGACGCATATGCGCGTGCGCATCGTCTCGGCCGCCTTCGCCGGCATGGGCCGCTTGGCGCGCCACAGGGCAATCAACGATCTCGTGACGGCGGAATTCGATGCGGGATTGCACGCGCTCGCCGTCGAGGCTGCGGCTCCGGGAGAGCCAACGCGTTGGTAGGTCAGGCTGCGGGCTGCTCCGGCTCGATAGGGCGGATGCGCAGACGCGTGACGCGGTTCTTCACCCGTTTCATCACGATGAAGCGCTTGCCGTAGAAGGTGAAGGCCTGTCGTTCCTTCGGAATCGATTTCGATTCGTGGATGACAAGACCGGCAATCGTCGTTGCTTCCTCATCCGGCAGGTTCCAGTCGAAGGCACGGTTCAGGTCGCGGATCGGGACGCTGCCATCGACGACCAACGAGCCATCGGCTTCGCGCCGCACGCCCTGGACATCGACATCCTTTTCATCGGACAAATCTCCGACGATAACCTTCAGGATGTCCTGGAGCGTGACGAGGCCCTGCACCTCGCCATATTCATCCACAACGGTGGCGAAATGCTCCTTGCGACGCAGGAAGGCGGTGAGCTGTTCCTTCAGCGTCGTCGTGTCGGGGACGAACCACGGCTTCTGCGCGACCTTGGTGATGTCTAGGTTATTCGGCTCGATACCGGGCTCGGTGAGCGCGCGCAGGAGGTCCTTGGCGTGCACGACGCCCACGATGTTGTCGACCGAACCTGACCAGAGCGGCATGCGCGTGTATGGGCTTTCCAGCACTGCCCTGACGACCTCTTCCGGCGGATCGCCGGCATCGAGCCCGCGCATGGTCGTGCGGTGGATCATGATGTCGGACACTTCGAGCGCATCAAGATCGAGCGCGCTCAGGAGTTTTTCCCGGTCGGGTCGTGCTGACGAGCCGTCGCTCTGGCGGCGTTCGCCCTCGGCGTCGCGCGCACCCTGATGATTGCGCCACCGGAACAGCAGGATGACGAGAAGGATCAGGCCGAGGACAAGGACGATCACCGGCCAGGAGAAGGGAGCGAGCGCGGCGGGCGTTTCGCTGTTCATGTCGGCAGCTTTTCCTTGAGGAAGGCGATGACTTCGGATTGCGGCACGTCATCGGCGACGAAGGACTGGCCGACGCCGCGCGTGAGGATGAAGGTGAGCTTGCCGGCCTTGACCTTCTTGTCCTGCGCGATGGCGTCCATGAGAACCTCCGCCGGCGGCAGGCCGCCTGGAATTTCGCCCATGGTGGTGGGGAGGCCGACCTCGCGCAGATGGGTTTCGACGCGCTTGCCGTCGTCGGGGCTGCACAGGTTCATGCGGGCGGAAAACTGGTGCGCCAACACCATGCCGATGGAAACGCCTTCGCCATGCACGAGGCGGGCGCTGTCATAATGCGTCGCCGCCTCCAGCGCGTGGCCGAAGGTGTGACCGAGATTGAGCAGCGCGCGCTGGCCGTTTTCCCGCTCGTCGGCGGCGACCACGTCGGCTTTCGCCTGGCAACTCGTGGCAATTGCTTCGATGCGCGCCTCGCCGCCAGCAAAGACGGCCCGCCAGTTCTGTTCGAGCCAGTCGAAGAACTCCGGCTTGTCGATCAGGCCATATTTGGCGACTTCGGCATAGCCGGCGCGGAATTCGCGGGGTGAGAGCGTGTCGAGCACGTCGGTATCGGCGAGCACGAGGTCGGGCTGATGGAATACGCCGATCAGGTTCTTGCCGTGCGGGGAATTGATGCCGGTTTTGCCGCCGACGGAGGAATCGACTTGCGCGAGAAGCGAGGTCGGCACCTGGATGAAGCGCGAGCCGCGCCGCACGATACCGGCGGCAAAGCCGGTGAGGTCGCCGATCACGCCGCCGCCGAGCGCCACGACCGCGTCGTTGCGCTCGATGCGGGCAGCGAGCACGCTGTCGCAGACGCTGACGAGATGTTCGAAGCTCTTGGTCTTCTCGCCGGCTGGCAGCACGAGTGAAACGGCGTCAATGCCTTCGGTCTTGAGGGCAGCCATGAAGCCATCGAGATAGATCGGGGCGACGTGTTCGTCGGTGATGACGGCGATCTTGCGGCCCTTGAGCCGAAGTGCGATCTCGCGTCCCGCGGCGGCGATGAGCCCGGGGCCGATAAGAATATCGTAGGAGCGGTCGCCGAGGTCGACCCGCACGGTGCGGCGCGCGGTGGCTGAAGCAGTCATGGCTATCTCGTCAGGTTTTGCGGGTGGCGGCGATCGCGGCAAGCACCTCGTCCACCATGGTTTCTTTTCTCACATCCCGCGAAATGACCGTGACCTCGGCTTCCGCATAGATCGGATAGCGGGTGTTCATGAGGTTTTCGAGTGTCTGGCGCGGGTTTTCCGTCTTCAGCAGCGGGCGGGTGTCGCGTTTGCTGACCCGCTCCCACAGCACGTCGAGATCGGCCTTCAGCCAGACGGTCAGCCCGCCGCGCTTGATGTGCCGGCGCGTGTTCTCGTTGATATAGGCCCCGCCGCCGGTGGAGACGACGCGCGGTCCCGACCGCAGCAGCCGCTTGATGACGCGGGTCTCGAGCGCGCGGAACTCCGCCTCGCCGTAGGTGGCGAACAGGTCGGGGATCGACATGCGCGAGACGCGCTCGATCTCGTGGTCGGAATCGACGAAGGGAATGCCAAGCGCCTGGGCGCTCATGCGCCCGATCGCCGACTTGCCGGCGCCCATAAGGCCGATCAGCACGAGGTTGCGTTTGCCGAGGGCGGCGCGGGCCTCTGCGGCAAGCGTAAGGGGGGGCTGTTCGATCAGCTCGGTCATTGCGTTTTCCGGGTTTTCGTCCCTTTCCGTATCGACAAAGCGCCGGAAGCGTCAAGCCTGCGTGACCATCCATCCCTTGCACTGGCGGCAGGGCAGGGCGATATAGAGGACGTTGCCCCGGAGACTGCCATGCCCACCCTGTTCCGATTCCTGTTCATCTGCGCCGTGATCGCCGGGTCGATCTACGGGGTGATGGTGGCGCTGGTGACCTTCGTCGAGCCCAGCGAACGCGAGGTCACGATCCGGATACCCTCCGAACGGGTAAACCCGCTGCAATGAGGGATCTGTCAGCGCTTCAGGTCGAATCCTTTCTCGAAATGATGAGTGCCGAGCGCGGGGCCGCGACCAACACCCTGCAATCCTATGAGCGCGATCTGGAAGACGCAAAATCGTTCCTCAACGCGGGTGGTGTGCGCCTGACGGAGGCGGCGCCGGACGATCTGCGCGCCTATCTCGGCCATCTCGCCAAACAGGGCTTTGCGGCGTCGTCGCAGGCGCGGCGGCTTTCGGCGCTGCGGCAGTTCTTCAAGTTTCTCTACAGCGAGGGACTGCGCGGCGACGATCCCACCGCCATCCTTGATGCGCCGAAGAAGGCGCGTTCGCTACCCAAGACGCTGTCCGTGGATGATGTCACGCGTCTCATCACGCGGGCCGAGACGGAAGCGGGCGAGCCTGGCGGCAATCTTCTCCTGAAGCGGCGCATGCATCTGCTCGTCGAACTGCTCTATGCCACGGGCATGCGTGTCAGCGAGCTCGTTTCCCTGCCGGGGAGCGTCCTCGCGCAGACCGGACGGTTCCTCGTGGTGAAGGGCAAGGGCAACAAGGAGCGGCTGGTGCCGCTGTCGCGCGCCGCCGTCACTGCGATGGAGGCCTATGGCGAAGCTCTGGCGGCCGAGATCGGCGACGATCCGGCGGCGGGAGACTTCCTGTTTCCGGCGCAGAGCAAGGAGCGGCATCTGCCGCGGCAGGTCTTTGCGCGCGATCTGAAGGCGCTGGCCGGACGGGCGGGAATACGGGCCGCGACGCTATCGCCGCATGTGCTTCGCCATGCTTTTGCCAGCCATCTGCTGCAGAACGGCGCAGACCTGCGCGCGGTGCAGGAACTGCTGGGCCATCAGGACATTTCGACGACACAAATCTATACGCATGTGCTGGAAGAACGGCTGCACGAGCTTGTTCAAAACCATCACCCTCTTGCCAAACAGGCGAAAAAAACGGATTAGGACCCCCATCGCTGGCGACTGGCCCTCTGGCCGACGGCAGCCTGGCGCGGTTTGAGCAAACGATCGGAAACGCATCTCATGCACAATTACCTCGATTTCGAAAAGCCCATCTCGGATCTCGAAGGCAAGATCCACGAGCTTCGCAAGCTCGCAGAAGAAGATGAGAGCATCGACACGAGCGACGAAATCGGCCGGCTGGAAATCCGCGCCCGCGAGGCCATGGCCGATATCTACGCCAAGCTGACGCCCTGGCAGAAGACGCAGGTCGCGCGCCACCCGCAGCGTCCGCATTTCGTCGATTATGCCTCCCAGCTCTTCGAAGAGTTCACTCCGCTTGCCGGCGACCGCAAGTTCGCCGAGGACGAAGCGATCCTCGCAGGGCTCGGCCGCTTCCGCGGTGAGGCCGTTGCCGTCATCGGTCAGGAAAAGGGCAACGACACCAAGTCGCGCCTGAAGCACAATTTCGGGAGCGCGCGCCCGGAAGGCTACCGCAAGGCTATCCGTGTCATGGAAATGGCGGATCGCTTCGGCCTGCCCGTCATCACGCTGATCGACACGGCCGGCGCCTATCCGGGCATCGGCGCGGAAGAGCGCGGCCAGGCGGAAGCCATCGCCCGCTCGACGGAGATGTGCCTGAATGTCCGTGTGCCGATCGTCTCGGTCGTGCTGGGCGAGGGCGGTTCCGGCGGCGCCATCGCGATCGCCACGGGCGACCGCGTCTACATGCTGGAGCACGCGATCTACAGCGTCATTTCGCCGGAAGGTGCGGCATCGATCCTCTGGCGCGATTCGACCCGCGCTAAGGAAGCGGCAAGCAACATGAAAATTACGGCCGAAGACCTGAAAGGCTTCGGAATCATCGATGGTATCATCCCCGAGCCGATGGGCGGCGCCCACCGCGACCCGCAGGCTGTCATCGCGCGTACGGGCGATGTCATAGCTTCGTCGCTGAAGGAGCTTTCGGCCAAGCCGGGCGACCAGCTGCGCAAGGACCGCCGCCAGCGCTACCTCAATATCGGCCGTCAACTCTGATCGGGGCGGCGCCCGCGCCGCCTTTGCCGCATCTCGGCCATATTCCTTGTGTCTGAAACGGGTGCAGCCGGTGTTCGGCTGCGCGAAGGAATTCCCGGTTAAGCATTTATGAAGTATAAGCCGGTTACGACAGCCTGTTCCGCCTTGCCGGTACGACGGCTCGCGATCTGACGATAGCTCACGGACCCTTGCATGCGCCTGTCTGTTCTTGCCGCTGTTTCGCTTCTCGCCGTGGCTGCCGCGGGATGCACCAACGAGACCCTCGATTCCTTCGACAAGGTCGATGTGGATATCTCCAAGGTCTCCTCGAAGACCAGCTATCAGCTGTCACCGTCCATCGTGAGCAAGCTCGCGTCGATGAAGATCGACCGTTCCTCGCCCATCATGCTGCGCATCTTCAAGGAGGAAGGCCGACTTGAACTGTGGAAGGCCGACCGTACCAACCGTTTCCAGCTGGTGCGCAACTACAAGATCTGCGCCTGGTCCGGCAAGCTCGGCCCGAAGATGAAGGAAGGCGACCGCCAGGCGCCGGAAGGCTTCTACCCGCTCTCGCGAGCGAACATGAATCCGAATTCGAGCTATTTCCTGGCGATCAACACCGGGTTTCCGAATACCTATGACCGCGCCAACAAGGCGAGCGGCACGAATCTCATGATCCATGGAGCATGCTCGTCGTCGGGCTGCTATTCGATGACCGACGAGCAGATGCTGGAAATCTTCGCCTTCGCGCGCGATGCCTTCGATGGCGGGCAGAAATCGGTTCAGCTCCAGGCGTTTCCGTTCCGTATGACGGCGGAAAACATGGCGCGTCATCGCGACAATCCCAATATCGAATTCTGGAAGATGCTGAAGGTCGGCTACGACCATTTCGAGGTGACGAAGCGTCCGCCCGAGGTGAATGTCTGCGAAGGCAAATACATCTTCAACCAGCAGGCGGAAAAGCCGTTCTCGCCGGCTGGCGCTTGCCCTGCGATGAGCACACCCGGTGCGCTGGAAACGGCGCTCGCAAGCTACAACAAGACCTATTCGACGGCCTATGCCAAGGCGATGAGCAAATATGCCGGCACCGTCTGGATCGAGCCGTCCGAGGCCCAGCGCAAGGCCATCGTGGCCGATCAGCGCAAGGGCCGCGAACTGGCCTATGCGCCGACCGGCAACTCTCTCGATGCCGGCAAGCTGATGACCGAGCGCGAGATCGCCGAACAGAAGCGGAAGGCTGAAGAGGCCGAACGGCGCAAGGTCGAGGCTGCCGAGCGCGCAGTGCGTGAAGCCGAGGAGGCCAAGAACAAGGCCGCGGCCGATTTCGCGGCAGATGTCGCCGCCGCCAAGGCGGAAAAGCAGGCGCGGGGCGTCGGCGCTCTGCCGGTGCCGGAACACAATCCGGGGATTGCCGCTGCCGTCGAGAAGAAGGAGAAGAAACCCTTCTGGAAGCTCTTCAGCCAGGACAGCGAGCCGCGGGAGGCAGAGCAGGTCCAGCCGGTCGTCAATGAAAACGTCGCTCTCCAGGGCGATCAGCCGGTGCGCGCCGGCGAAACCGCGACGTCAGCCGGAAAAAGCGCAAGGAACGCGCCCGTCGAGCAGCAGACGGAGGCGGTCGCCACACTGCCCGTTGCCGGCGGTGAAGCAGGCCAGCAGGTCGTCGAGCGGACGCAGAAGAAGCCGTTCTGGAAGTTCTGGCAGAAATGACCGGCAATGCGGCGCGGGCGGAGGCCGAGGTCTATGACCTGCGCGGCCTGAAATGCCCGCTTCCGGTGATGAAGGCCCGCAAGCGGCTGTCCAAGATGCGCGGCGGGGCGGCCCTCTGGGTGGAGACGACGGATCCGCTCGCTGTCATCGACATTCCGCATTTCTGCCACGAGGACGGCCATGCGCTCGAGGCAAGCGAGCGCATCGAGGGCGGCCACCGTTTCCTCATCCGCAAGAAGGCCTGAACCTCAGGCCCTTGGCTTATCCATCCTTCCGGGGTATATCGTGGCCGTCGCGTTAGAAGGAGATGGATGCACAGAAGCCCCAATTGAACCGCTTTGTCGCGGTGCTCCGAGCGTCCAGCGGGCGCTGTTTTGTGCATTCTAATCTACGGACAAATCATGAAAAACGTGGAAATTCGCATCCGCGCCTATGACGAGGCGTCGGATCTTTTGAAACTGTCTGCCATCTGGTTCGAAGCCTCAATGGCTGCGCACGCATTCATCGGTGAGGCGCGTCTGCGTGAGCAGCGTGTCGCGATCGAAACGATCTACCTGCCGCAGGCGGAAACCTGGGTTGCCTGCCACGCCGGCGCGCCTGTCGGCTTCATCAGTCTACTGGACACCTTCATCGGAGGGCTGTTCGTGGCGCCGGACCGGCAGGGATTGGGAACCGGCCGTGCACTCATCGCCCATGCGCTTGATCTGAAGGGCGAGCTGAGCCTGGAGGTCTACACCGCGAACGTGCAGGCCTATGGCTTCTACAAGAGCCTCGGCTTTGAAGAGCTGTCACGCCGGGCAACCGACAGTGAAGGGTTGCCCTTCGAGAATGCCATGATGCGATTGAAGGCCTAGAAACTTCGGCAGGGCGGCCATGCCGCCCTGCTTGGGCCCTTACGACCGGCTGCTAGAGCTTGAGGCCCGGAATGGCGAGTGGATTCTCCGCGAGAGCGGCGCGGTCCGGGCGGTCTATCTTCGGCGTGCCGGTAAAGGCGTCGAAGAGGTCGCGTACGAAAGCCTCCGGCAGATCCTTCGTGATCAGCACCAGGCGTGTGCGGCGCTCGGCGCCTTCCG
Organism: Shinella sp. H4-D48; assembly: GCF_022637395.1. Lineage (GTDB taxonomy): Bacteria > Pseudomonadota > Alphaproteobacteria > Rhizobiales > Rhizobiaceae > Shinella > Shinella sedimenti. The sequence continues at coordinate 424,235 of NZ_CP093337.1, forward strand.
GCCAGGCGGCCAGCCGCTCCGGCGGGTGGAACACGCTCTGCACCCCATGCAGCACCAACGGCCGTTCGGGACTGTTTTCCATCAGCACGATACCCTTCATGCGCAGCAGCTTTTCGCCGTGAGCCGAGCGCAGGAGATCGATGAACATTTCCAGTGCCATCGGATCGATCGGCCGATCGTGCAGGATGCTGAAAGAACGGATCGTCGCGTCATGGCGCGTCACGTCATGGGCGTGCTGGTGGCCGTGGTCGTGGTGGTGCGCGTGATCGCAACCGTGGTCGCAATGATCATGGTGGTGATGGTCGTGCCCATGATGGTGGTGGTCGTGCGTCTCTTCATGCAGCCAGCGGCGGACATCCGGAATCTTGCTGCCGGGATCGTAGAGGCCGTTCGCCAGCAGGTCGGGGCTGGCAAGGCCGGGAGCATCGACATCGGAGACGACGGCACGCGGATTGAGCGCGGCGATTTCCCGGCGCACGGCATCGAGCGTCGCCGTGTCGGCAAGCGAGGCCTTGCTGATCAGCACGCGGTCGGCCACGGCGACCTGCTTGACGGCTTCCGGATGGTTGGCAAGCGTCGAAAGGCCGTTGACCGCATCCACGACGGTAATCACCCCGTCGAGGCTGAAGGACTGCGACAGGACAGGATTGCCCATCACCGCCTGCAGCACCGGGGCGGGATCGGCAAGGCCGGTCGTCTCGATGACGATGCGTTTCAGTGGCTGGATCTTGCCCGTCTGCATGCGATCCATCAGATCGGCCAATGTATCGACCAGTTCGCCACGGATGGTGCAGCACAGACATCCGTCCGAAAGCTCGATGATCCCGTCTCCCGATTGCTCGACCAGCAGATGATCGATGCCCACCTCGCCGAACTCGTTGATGATGACGGCCGTATCGGTGAGTGCGGGGTCTTTCAGCAGGCGGTTGAGCAGGGTTGTCTTGCCGGCACCCAGGAAGCCGGTCAGCACGGAAACCGGCACACGCCGCTCAGCGATTGTCATGGTCGCTCCAGTCAGGAATCAGAGGTCAATCAGAAGGTGGGGCGCGGGATCGGGACGGGCACGTTGGCGATGTCGCCCACGGCGTTCGACGCGACCGTCTCGACGCCATCAGGCTTTGCCGTATCGCCGCCACTCAGAAGGCCGGCGAAAACGAACCGCAGCGGCCGGTCGAGTTCATGGATGTAGGGCGATACCAGCTTCTGGCGGCCAGCCTCATCGCGACCTTCGCTGCGAACCTTGGCGGCATGCTTGGAGCAGATTTCCTGCGAGATGTCGGCGACCACATCGCGCGTCTCGCCATAGGGCCTGAGCTGGCCGAGCGTGGGAACATTGCCGGGGCGACCCGTCAGGCCCTTCTGCAGCATGCCGGCGGAAATATCGGCGCGCGCGCCGAGGCTGTCGGAGCCAAGAACGACGGAAACGACGCTGCGGCCATTGCGGGTGGCGGACGAAACCTGATTGAAGCCCGATGCGCAGATGAAGCCGGTCTTCATGCCATCAGCGCCGTCGAAGCGGCCGATCAGCATATTGAAGTTCGGATACTGCTTCTTGCCCGTCGTGAAGCCTTCCAGCGAGAAATAGGAGGCATATTGCGGGAATTCCCGCTTCAGCGTCACGGCGAGGACCGCGAGGTCGCGGGCCGTCGTATACTGGCCCTTGCCGGGCAAGCCGTTCGGGTTGATGAAGCGTGAGGAACTCATGCCGATGCGCTTGGCTTCGGCGTTCATGCGGTCGACGAAGGCCGGTTCGGAGCCGGAAATCGATTCGGCGATGGCGACGGAGACATCATTGGCGGACTTGACGAGGATGATCTTCAGCGCGCTGTCCAGCGTCATCTTCTGACCGGGCTTGAAATACATCTTGCTTGGCGGTTCGGCGGCAGCGTGCTTGCTCATCGTGACAGGGCTGTCCAGCGTGATCTCGCCGGCCTTGATGGCGCGGAAGACCGTGTAGGCGGTCATGAGCTTGGTCAGCGAGGCCGGATACCAGCGCTGGAAGGCATCCTCGTGCTCGATGACCTGGAGCGTGTTGACATCCACCAGCATGCGCGGGCCCGCCATGGTCGCGGTTGCGGAGAGGGTGGCTGCAAGCAACAGGGCGGAGCCCAGAAGGCGCGCGCCCAAGCGCGTCGTACGTCCGTTCATCTGCAAAGATCTGTCCTCGAAATCGGGAGTTGTCTCGAACCGTCGCCCTATTTAACCTATATGGCATCGTGATGGCAAAGCCATCGAGAGCCGATGGCCGAATTTCAGGCTGAAATGACAGGACGTGTTGCATGCCGATTCTGAACCGCGCCGCAGAAATGCAGGATGAAATCGCCGGATGGCGCAGGCACCTGCACCGGGAGCCGGAGCTTCTCTTCGCGGTGGAGAAGACGGCCGCCTTCGTGGCCGAAAAACTGCGTGAGTTTGGGGTCGACGAGATCGTCACCGGCCTCGGACGCACGGGCGTCGTCGGCATCATCCGTGGTAAAGGCGCGGGGAACACCATCGGTCTTCGCGCCGATATGGACGCGCTGCCCATCGAGGAGGCGACCGGCAAGCCCTGGGCCTCGACCGTTAGGGGCAAGATGCATGCCTGCGGTCATGACGGCCACACCGCCATGCTGCTGGGGGCTGCCAAGTATCTCGCTGAAACGCGAAACTTCACCGGCAGCGTCGCGGTGATCTTCCAGCCGGCGGAAGAGGGCGGCGGCGGCGGCAACGAAATGGTCAAGGATGGCATGATGGAGCGCTTCGGCATCGCCGAGGTCTACGGCATGCACAACCTGCCCGGCATGCCAGTCGGCGCCTTCGGAACGCGCCCGGGTCCCATCATGGCGGCTACCGATGAGTTCACCATCATGGTGAAGGGACGCGGTGGCCATGCGGCCTTGCCGCACAAGACTGTCGATCCCATCGTCATCGGTGCGCAGGTCGTGACAGCGCTGCAGACCATCGTGTCGCGCGTCGCCGACCCCATTGATTCGCTCGTCGTGTCCGTCACCAAGTTCAATGCGGGCTTCGCCCACAATGTGATCCCTGAAACGGCGCAGCTCGCCGGCACCGTGCGCACGCTGAGCCCTGATATGCGCGAAGGGGCCGAAGCCCGTATCCGGCAGATCTGCGCCGGCCTTGCCGCTGCCCATGGCGCCGAGATCGTCGTGACGTACCACCGCAACTATCCGGTTACCGTCAACCACGCGCAGGAGACCGGCCATGCCGTCGCCGTGGCGCGCGAGATTGCCGGCGATGCATCGGTCGAACCCGCCATCGCCCCGATGATGGGCGGCGAGGATTTCTCCTACATGTTGCTTTCCCGCCCCGGTGCCTTCATCTTCGTCGGCAACGGCGATACGGCCGGGCTGCATCATCCCGCCTACGATTTCAACGACGACGCCATCCCGCATGGCGTGACCTACTGGGTCAAGCTCGCCGAAAGCCGTCTCGCCGCCTGACGAAAGTGCCCGGCCGCCGAAAAGCCCAGCCGCGGCCGTTCGGAAAGTGAATATGTAGGGGATGGAGTGATTCTACCCGATGGCTGACTGTGCCATGCTGCGATGTTGCGGAGGGAACGCGTGGTCGCACCACGGAAATCGCTTGGCTTCACGCTAAGGCTTTTGTATGGGTGCAGTCAGTGGTCCCGTAGCTCAGCAGGATAGAGCACCAGATTCCTAATCTGGGGGTCCCGCGTTCGAATCGCGGCGGGATCACCATTTCCCCGAAAGATCAGACGTCTTCCTTTTCACGCTCCGGCGTGACGACGCGTGGCTTGGGGCGTATGGCGGGCACGATGGAAGGTTTGGAGACGACCGTCTTCGGCTGCGGAGCCTTGATGCCAAGCATATTGCGGATGCGGTCGGAGACCAGCGGGCGGAAACGGCTGGCTCGGAAGGGCATGTCGACGGCGCCGTAGCCCTCCGGGCCGTCATCCTTGCCGCGATAGAGTTCCATCAGCTTGATGCCGTAGAAGTCGCCATCCACATAATGCCGGTAGTGGCCGGCCCAGCGTACCGTATAGACCTGCCCCTTGCGGATGCCCTGATCGATCGAGACGTTCTTGAAACGGTCATTGATGCAGACGACCTTCTGTCCGACCTGGAACGTGGGCATGGCGCTCTTCCTTTCCGTGCCGTCAACCGGTCTTGCGGCAGATGACGCCGGGGGCATTTTCGCCCTTCGTCAGGTCGTAGAGGGTGGCTTCGTCGCCCTTCGTCCACCACTCGAAATGGCCGCCGGCATATTTCGCGCCTGATGCCGCGATGACGTTGGAGGCTATGAACGTTTCCTCGCCGCGCCGGATCACGGCCAGCGAATTGTCGCCGACATTGATATATTCAACGACGATGCGCAGTTCGTCGTCGCACTGGTAGTTGATAGTCTCGCGCGCGACGCTCTGTTCCGGGCCAGGCAGACGGATGACGACATCGGTGTTGTTCTTCATCGCCGCAAGGCGAATCGCTGGGGCACCTTCCTTGGCGGTGAGGTGGAGGATGCCGTTTTCCAGCTTCCACGATGTGACGGTGCCGAGCGCGTCGAAGAACTTCTGCTCCTGATCCATGATGGCGGGCGCGCACATCTTGCGGGTTGCGGCCGCCGGCGCGAACGCGATGTTGCCGTTCTGCACCTTGAGCTTGCCGCGATAGGTATTACAGCCGCCATTGCCGCCATAGGAGCCGTCCGGCTTGATCTCCAGCGTCGTCTGGAGATTGTCGATGACGCCGTTACCGGCGATGTCCTCGGCGAGCCACGTTCCGCCGAGACCACCGGGGACCGGCTCGTCGGCACAGGCCGGAGCTGCCGCCAGAATGGCAAGGCAAGCGAGGGTCCATACTCTCAGGCGTCGGTGCACAGGTTTCTCCAATCACGTCCAGGTCTGCAGACCGTTTGCGGGGACGTTATGGCCGTCCGGGTGAAAAGGTCAAGCGGCCGGTTCCAGAACTCCACCCAAGCCTTTGCTTTACAGCATTTCCATGACTTGTTGCAGGCGTCTTTCGCCTGTAGAGCCTCTTCTGACAAGAAGAAAACTGCGGACCCCATCATGGCTCTCGACGCGCAGCAAAAGCGACGCATCACCATCCTCGGTTCTACCGGCTCGATTGGCACCAGCACGCTGGACGTGCTGCGGCAGCTCGGCGGCCGTGACCGTTTCGACGTTCTCGCCGTCACCGGCAACGGCAATGTGGACCTGCTTGCCGCACAGGCCAGGGATTGCGGCGCACGATTGGCCGTGACGGCTGACGAAAACCGCTACGGCGCGCTCAAGGATGCGCTGGCCGGCACCGGGATTGCGGTAGCGGCCGGGCGCGCGGCGCTGCTGGAAGCGGCATCCGGCGAGGCGGATTGGGTTATGGCGGCGATTGTCGGCACGGCGGGCCTTGCGCCGACGCTTGCCGCGGCAAAGCGCGGTGCCGATATCGCGCTTGCCAACAAGGAGTGCCTCGTGTCGGCGGGCGACCTCTTCGTTCAGGCCGTGGCGGAAGGCGGGGGGCGGCTCATCCCCGTCGACAGCGAACACAGCGCGATCTTCCAGGCGCTGGAGGACGATCAGCGTCATGCCGTGGAGCGTATCGTGCTGACGGCCTCCGGCGGTCCGTTCCGCACCTGGAGCCGCGAGCAGATGGCGGGTGTCACGGCTGAAATCGCGCGCGCCCACCCCAATTGGTCCATGGGCCTGAAGATTTCCATCGGCAGCGCCTCCATGTTCAACAAGGCCTTGGAGATGATCGAGGCGAAACATCTCTTCGATGTGCGGCCAGACCAGATCGAGGTGGTGGTGCATCCGCAGTCGATCATTCATTCGATGGTGGGTTATGTCGACGGCTCGGTGCTGGCGCAGCTCGGTGCGCCCGACATGCGCACGGCGATCGGCTATGCGCTGACCTATCCGCAGCGCTCGCCGCTCGATGTCGAGCGGCTGGATTTTGCCAAACTGTCCCGCCTCGATTTCGAAGCGCCTGATGAGACGCGGTTCCCGGCGCTCCGCCTGGCGCGCACGGCGCTCACGCGCGGCGGGCTTCAGGGTGCGATCATGAACGCGGCGGAGGAGGTTGCTTTCCACGCCTTCGTCGGTGGACGGATCGGGTTCCTGTCGATGGCGGATATTGCCGAGCAGGTGATGGACAAGCTGGCGCATCTGTCGCCGGCAGCATCCATGGACGATGTCTTCGCCGCAGACGAAGAAGCCCGACAGGTGGCTGCCGGGCTTATCAGGTAAGGCTGCGTCTTCTATATCAGGCGACGGCGCGGGCCAGTGCGCAACGCGACCACAGCGAATGCAGTGCGCCCACGAGATGCTCGATATCGGCATCGGTGTGCAGCGGCGTCGGCGTGATGCGCAGACGCTCGGTCTTGCGCGGCACGGTCGGGTAATTGATCGGCTGGACATAGATGCCGAAATTATCGAGCAGCAGGTCCGAGATCCATTTGCACTTTGATGCATCGCCCACCATGACCGGCACGATATGGCTCGGGTTGGGCATGTGCGGGATGCCGGCGCGGTCGAGTGCCGCGCGCAGCTTGCGCACGCGGTCCTGATGGCCGAAGCGCTCGATCTGGCTTTCCTTGAGGTGGCGGATCGAGGCGAGCGCACCGGCGGCAAGCGACGGCGGCAGCGACGTCGTGAAGATGAAGCCCGATGCGAAGGAGCGCACGAAATCGCACAGCGCGGTGGAGGCGGCGATATAGCCGCCCATCACGCCGAAGGCCTTGGCGAGCGTACCCTCGATAACGGTGAGGCGATCCATCAGGCCGTCGCGCTCGGCAATGCCGCCGCCGCGCGGGCCGTACATGCCGACGGCATGCACTTCGTCGAGATAGGTCATCGCGCCGTATTTGTCGGCGAGATCGCAGATTTCCTTGATGGGCGCGATGTCACCATCCATCGAATAGACCGATTCAAAGGCAATAAGCTTCGGCGCCTTCGGGTCGGCTGCCGCAAGCTTGGCTTCGAGGTCCTTCACGTCATTGTGCTTCCAGATCACGCGCTCGCACTTGGAGTGGCGAATGCCCTCGATCATCGATGCGTGGTTGCCGGCATCGGAGAAACAGATGAGGCCGGGTATCTTGGAACAGAGCGTGCCAAGAGCCGCCCAGTTCGAAACATAGCCCGAGGTGAAGAGCAGCGCCGCTTCCTTGCCATGGAGGTCGGCAAGCTCCTGTTCGAGCAGGACGTGGTAGTGGTTGGTGCCGGAGATGTTGCGGGTGCCGCCGGCACCGGCGCCACACTGGTCGATGGCGAGTTTCATCGCCTCGGTCACTTTCGGGTGCTGGCCCATGCCGAGATAATCGTTGGAACACCAGACCGTGACATCCGTCGGGCCTTCGGCCGTATAGCGCGTCGCCTTGGGGAAGCTGCCCTTCTGGCGCTCAAGGTCGGCGAAAACGCGATAGCGGCCTTCCTGATGCAGGCTGTCCAGCTCGTTCTTGAAGAAAGTCTCGAAGTCCATCCAGAGTCTCCAGCCCGGCATCGTCCCGGGCATTATCGTCATTGACGGTCGTTCATCCGGCTATATCAGGCGCCCATCCTTCGCAACGCGTCGCGCTGCGGCAAATCGGCGCCACCTTTGAACCATTCCAATGTATGTTAGGTCCCCAAAGGCCATTTCCTATTGATGCATGTCAAGTCTGCACGAAAAAAGGGACGGGCTGAACCGCTCGTTTCATCGAACCAGTTTCAGCTTGTCCGTCGCAATGCGGAGGCGCTCGAACGGGGGAGAATAAACGGAATGGCAGCCATATTTATTCGGAGTGTAAAAAAATAGTTCGCCGCCATAGACTTCCCCGTTTCGCGGTATATTTTCATCTCTGAACAGACATGACCGTCGTGAGGCGGGCGCGTATGTTAGCTCAACAGAAGGGGATAGTGCGGACCTGGAAGACCGGGACGCAACTCAACTTTGGAGAACATCTTCATGAAGAAAGTCATTGCGCTCGTTCTGGTCGGCCTTGCTGTCGCCAGCTGCACGCAGACGGAAAAGGGTGCGGGTATCGGCGCCGTCTCCGGCGCGATCATCGGTGGCGCCGTCACGGGTAACGTTCGCGGTGCTGCCGTTGGCGCGGCCATCGGTGGCGTTTCCGGCGCTGTCATCGGCAGCGTGTCCGAACAGCCCGGTCAGTGCTACTACCGTGACCGTTACGGACGCCGTTACATCGACCGTTGCCCGTCCGGTTACTGATAGCCGACTGATGCAACTTATGCGAAGCCCCGGGCATCCCCCGGGGCTTTTGCTTGTCCGGCGATGGCACAAAATAGCGTCCGGCGCTTCAAATCCGGGGCGTGTGCGTGTAGAACCGGCGTTAACATTACGGAAAACCTAACGCGTTAGGGTCTTTTCTTGCCAAATGCTTCGAATGAATCGGAGCGAACCTGGTTTGTGTCGGAAGCTGATGCGCATACCGCACTTCGAGGAAAAGGCGACGGATAGCTGCGGATGCGGGATAAAGTGAACCGGCCGGAAAAGAGTTTTGCGTTTCTGAAGGCTGGCACCGCACTCGCGGTTGCTACCGCCTTGGCGTGCGCGCCCCTGTCCGTCCGCCCGGCCATGGCTTTCAAGCTTTTCGGGATGAAGTTCTTCGAAAGCGATGAAGAGGCCGTGACCGTCATCGATCCGGTCAATTATACGCTGACGCTCGATCCTGGCACGGATGACAGCGCTCTCAAGGACGCCATCGAGAACACGACGCGGCTCAAGCAGGACGAGGGTCAGCCGGTGTCCGGCGATCTTGGCCTCGTTATCAAGGCGCGCGACGACCGCGATCGCATCCTCGCCGCCCTCTACGAGAACGCCCGCTATGGCGGTGTGGTGAATGTCACCGTCAACGGGCAGGATCTCGATTCGCTGCCGCCCAACCCTGAATTTAACGACCGCGCCGCCATTCCGGTGACGATCCGGGTCGATCCGGGTCCCGTCTTCACATTCGGCGATGTCGCCTTCTCCGGCGACGCCGACAGGTTCAATCCGGCGGATTACGGCCTGGTGGCCGGCGCGCGTGCGGATTCCACCGTCATCCTTAAGGCCGGCGAGAAGGTCGTCGTCGATCTCAAGGCCGAGGGCCGACCGCTGGCCAAGCTTATCGAGCGGAACGCGACGGCCGACCACAAGACGCGCACGGTGGATGTTGTCATCGCTGCAGAGGGCGGTCCGGTCGCACCGGTCGGCGAGGTGGGCGTCACGGGCACGAAGACGGTCGATGCGGGCTTCGTGCAGCGCTATTCACGCATCAATGCCGGTCAGCCTTATTCGCCCGAGGCCCTCAACAAGGCTGCGGAACGACTGCGCACGCTCGGTGTTTTCTCCAGCGTGACCATCCGCGAGGCGAGCCAGCTTGCGCCGGATGGATCGCTGCCGATGACCATCGAGGTTTCCGAAGGCAAGCACCGCTATTTCGGTGTCGGCGCGCAATATTCCAACACCGACGGTTTCGGCCTGCAGGGGTACTGGGGGCATCGCAACCTGTTTGGGCAGGCGGAATCGCTGCGTATCGAGGGTTCGGTCAACCGCATCGGTGAGTCCGACATCGGCGACCTGGATTATTCGACGGCTATCCTGTTTTCCAAACCCGGCGCCTTCGGCCCGGCAACGACGTTCAATGCCAGCCTCAAGGCCTCGATCGTCGATCCCGACGCCTACAAGGCCTTCACCACCACGGCGGCGGCAGGGGTGAGCGTCGAGCTGTCCGACCGGGATACCGTCAGCGCCGGCGGCGAGGTGGCGTGGAGCAACATCGAGGACGTCTTCGGCAAGAACAAGTATCTGACGGTGAGCCTGCCGATCGAGTATGTGCGCGATACCCGCACCGACAAGCTCAACCCGACGGAAGGCTATCGCTTCCTCATCAACGCCAAGCCGAGCTACGAGACCTATCGCGGCACCTTCTTCTCCAGTTTTGAAGGGGCCATCACCGGCTATCAGGCGCTGGGCGCGGAGGAGCGTTTCGTGCTGGCCGGCAAGCTTTCCGCCGGAACGATCATCGGCGGCAGCGAGCTTGCCGATATTCCGGCGACGCGTCGCTTCTTCCTTGGCGGAGGCGGCACGGTGCGCGGCTATGGCTATCAGGAGATTTCGCCGCGCAATGCGGACAACAAGCTGCTCGGCGGGCGATCCTATGTGGCTGGCTCCGCGGAGGTCCGCATCGGTGTCACCGAAACCATCGGTATCGTGCCGTTCATCGATGTCGGCACCGTCTCGACGGACGAGGTGCCCGACTTCAAGGATATCCGCGCCGGCGCCGGTGTCGGTCTTCGCTATGCGACGCCGTTCGGACCGCTTCGGCTCGATGTGGCGGTGCCGCTGAAGAAATATGAGGGCGGAACGTCCTTCGGGGTCTACGCCGGCATCGGTCAGTCGTTCTGACTGGCGCCGCAATTTTCCGCTAGGCTCTTGATCCTCAGTTCGATTGGGATTCTAGACGGTGGGGAGCGATTCTGCGCGCCCGCGCACGTGAAATGGATGAAGCATGACGAGGCTGTCTCGAATTCTCCGCGCCATTCTCCGCTATGCCGGCTACGGCCTTGCGGTGCTGCTTGTCTTTCTGGTCGCGGTTCTGGGCTTTGTCGGCTTCACGGATGCAGGTGCCCGCATGGCCGGTTCCTATGTGGAAAAGCTTGCCGCCGCTAGCGGGCAGGTCATTTCCATCAGCGAGCCGTCCGGCCTTCTGACGGGGCGGCTGCGCGCCGGTGCCGTCACCCTCGGAGACGAGAAGGGCACCTACGCGGAAATCCGCGACCTCGCCGTCGATTGGTCGCCGCTGGAGCTTCTCTTTTTCAGCTTTGATGCGTCGCGCGTTTCGGCGTCCTCGATCTCGCTGCTGCGCCTGCCGGAATCGAAGGCGGATGCGCAGCCCTCCGACACGCCGTTCAAACTGCCTGTCGAGGTTCATATCGATTCGCTGGCAATCCCCGAGCTCTTCGTGTCGGGCGCCGTCGCCGGTCGCGATCAGCGGATCGTCGTCTCCGGCCGTGGCGATGCGACGGCCGAGAGCGTGGCCATCAACCTTTCGGCCAACGAACTGGAGCGCCCGGAGGCGCGACTGGCTGCGGATATCGTCTTCAATCCGGCCGAGAACGTGCTGCGTCTCGAGGCGGATGTCGCTGAACCGAAGGGCGGCCTGCTCGCCAACCTGCTCAAATTGCCGAACGAGCCTGCCGTTTCCATCCGCCTGACGGGGGATGGGCCATTGTCGCAGTGGAAAGGTCGTCTTTCCGCCGCGCTCGACGGCACGGAGATGCTGCGTGTGGATGGCCGTCACGACCTTTCCGCCAATGGGCTGCATACCCTGTCACTCAAGGGGGGCGGCACGTTCGATGCGCTGATGCCGCCACAGTTCAGGCCGCTTTTTGCCGGTGAGACGAGTATCGACCTCGTCGCGGCTTTCGACGGTTCGGACATGGTGCGCATCGAGAAGGGCGCCATCACGACGGGTGCGATGACACTTGCTGCGTCCGGTGCCGTGAGTGCGACGGGTGCGAATGACCTCAATGTGAAGCTTGACGGCCGCGATGGCCCGATCGACTTCCGCTGGCCCCTCGCCGATGGCGATGCCCGCATCCTGATCGACGGCGCCGACATTTCGCTGACCGGCGAGGCGAGCGCCGCGGCCTTGCGCGCTGATGCAGCCGTGGTGTCGGCGGCACTGCCGGCGGGCCGTATCGAGAATATCCGCCTTTCCGCCCGCAGCGATGCGTTCAACGTCTCAAGCCAGTCCGGTCGTGTCGACGTGACGGTCGAGACGGGCGACATGGCTTTCGCCAATGCCGATATCGACCGCATGGTGAAGGGGCCGGCCAAGCTCGTCGCAACGCTGAACGTGTCTCCCGCCGAGATTGCCTTCGACCCCGCGACCTTGGAGAGTGCCAGCATCGGTGGAACGCTTTCGGGCCGCTATGGGCTTGAAAGCCGCGAGGCCGACGTCAATTTCCGTCTTTTCGCGCTGCCCGCGGTCCTGCCGCCGGCCCTGTCCGGCAAGTTCGACACGACGATTGCGATGGAAGGCCGCCTTCAGCTGGCCGGCAACGGCGCGCTTCAGCTATCCGGTCTCCAGGTCAAGTCCGGGACGGTCGAGGCAGCCGGCGATGTTGCACTCGCGGAGGGTAATCTCGATGCGACGCTTGCCGGCAAGGTCTTGAGCCTTGGCAAGCTGCTGGGCGATGCCTCGGGCGAGGCAGCCTTCGATGTCTCCGCCAAGGGACCGGTAGACGGACTCGACGTTGCGGCGAAGATCACGTCGAGCGGCGCCACGCTTTCGGGACGCACGCTGAGCGATCTCGTCGTCACGCTCAACGGGAAGGCCGTTGCGGACAGGCCATCCGGGGAGTTGACGGCGACCGGTGCACTCGATGGGCAGGCGATCAATGTACGCTCCAGCATCACGTCGGAAGGCGGGCGCATTTCCGTGCCGGTGCTGGAGGCAGAGATCGGGGCGAACACGCTGAAGGGCTCACTGGCGCTGACGCCGGATTTTATGCCTGACGGCACGATCCGCTTCAATTTTCCCGATCTTGGGCTGCTTGCTGCCATGGCCGGCCAGCAGGCTGCCGGTGATCTCTCCGGTCAGGTGGAAATCGCGACGACGAACGGCAGGACCTCGGCAGTCGTCCAGGCGAGCGGTTCGGGAATAAGGCGTGATGCGATCAGCATCTCAAAGCCGGCGGTGGACCTCACGATCACCGATCTCGCAACGCTTGCTATTACCGGCACGGTTCGGGCCGACCGCATCGTTTCGGGCGAGAACCGTGTCGACGCGCTCAATCTTGATTTCTCGCGTGAGGGGCAGGCTACCCGCTTCGATCTCGGCGGTCGCCTGGATAATGCGCCGCTGGTCGCGAAGGGCCAGGTCCTGCAACGCAATGGCGGCCTTGATGCCGCCCTGCAGACGTTCGAGGCGGCGCCGCGCGGCATCGCCTTGAAGCTGGCGAGGCCGACGACGATCGGCGTCGACAACGGCGTCGCGGTTCTGGACAAGCTTACCATCCAGGCAGGTACCGGGTCGGTCGCGGTATCGGGCCGGGCGGGTGAGACGCTCGACTTGTCGCTTGGTCTCAATGCCTTGCCGGCGGCGCTCGTCAACAATTTCGCTCCGGGCCTTGGTGCGGAGGGCGCGATTGGCGGCACCGTGACGGTCAAGGGCAGGGCGGCTTCGCCTGTCGTCAATTATGCACTCGACTGGAAGGGCGCCGTCATCAGCCAGACCCGGGGCGCGGGCATCGGGGCGGTCGATATCAACGCCAAGGGCGAATTCGCCAACAACCAGGTCCGGCTCGACACGGTGCTTTCGGGCGCGGGCGGGCTATCCTTCCGTGGTGGCGGAACGGTCGGCATCGGCGGCGCAACGCCGCTTGGCCTGAAGTTCAATGGCACGGTGCCGTTCGGACTGTTGCAGGGCCAGCTTTCTGCGCAGGGCTTCGTGCTGACCGGCAATGCCAATGTCGATCTTTCGATCGGCGGCACGGCGGCCGCGCCTTCGGTGACCGGCAGCATTACGGCCGGCGGCGCGCGGCTGGTCGATGTCAGGCGCAATCTCGCCGTGGACGACCTGACGATCCGCGTCACCATGGACGGCCGGCAGGCGGTTATCGAAACGCTGTCCGGCAAGCTGGCGAGCGGCGGGCAGCTTTCTGCCAGCGGGCGCGTCGGCATCGATCCGGCGAGCGGCTTCCCGGTCGACGTGGCGATCAAGCTGGGCGATGTCACCTATGTCGACGGCACGCTGGTCACCGCGAATGTGACCGGCGATCTCACCCTCAAGGGCCCGGTGGCCGATATCGTGCTGGCCGGTCGGGTGCGCATCAACAAGGCCAACATCACCATTCCGCAAAAACTCCCGGCTTCGCTGTCGGAGATCGACATCAAGCATCGCAATGCCCCGGCGGATGTTAAGCGCATGACTGCCGACGTACAGCGTGACCAGGGGTCGAGTGGGGCTTCGCGCGGTATTGGCCTGAACCTCACAATCGAGGCACCGGGGCAGCTCTTCGTGCGCGGCCGCGGCATCAATGCGGAGTTGGGCGGCAGTCTCACAGTGACGGGGACATCCTCGTCGCCTGTGGTGTCGGGTGGTTTCGAGCTTGAGCGCGGCCGTATGGAAATCCTCGCGCGTCGGCTGGAATTCTCCAGCGCGCATATCGGTTTTGCCGGCGGCCTCGTGCCGACCGTCAACCTCGTTGCAGGAAGCACGGCCGGCACGACGGAAATCACCGTGACCGTGGCAGGCGTTGCCAGCAATCCGACCGTGACCTTCGCCTCCTCGCCTGCCCTGCCGCAGGACGAGATTCTGGCACAGCTCATCTTCAACCGCTCCATGTCAAACCTGTCTGCGGTGCAGATCGCGCAGCTTGCCGCCGCTGCAAGCCAATTGGCCGGCGGTAGTTCCACGGGCCTGCTCGACAGCCTGCGCAGCAAGCTCGGCGTCGACGATCTCGACATCACGACGGATGCGGAGGGCCGCGCGGCCGTTTCCGCCGGCAAGTATCTCAACGATCGCACCTATATCGAACTGAAGCAGGATCCGGAGACGAACGGCGCCAAGGCCGTAATCAATCTGGATGTCGGACGCGGCCTCAAGCTGCGCGGCGAAGCCGGCAGCGCGGGCAGCGCGGGTGCTGGCATCTTCTATGAAAAGGAATACTGAGGCCCATTCGCTCAGGCGAAGGCATTTTTCGTCGTCTTGAGAAGAATGTTGGTCTCGGTGCCGTTGATGCCGTCGATCAGGCGGATACGGTGCAGCGTTTCGTCGAAGGTGCCGAGGTCTCGATCCTCGAGTTCGGCGATGAAATCCCAGCGGCCATTGGTCGAATGAAGCGCGCGGACCTGCGGCAGGCCGCGCAGCTGCGTTGCCACGCGGTCGGCCATCTTGCCGTGAACCTCGATCATTACGATCGCGCGCACGCCGCTGCCCGTCAGTTCCGCACCGGTCTTGATGGTGAAGGCGGCGATGGTGCCGGAGGAAACGAGCCGTTCGATCCGCGCGGCAACCGTTGCACGCGAGGCGCCGGTCATCGCGGCGAGCGATGATACGGGAGTCCGCGCATTGTGGCGCAAGGCGCTGATCAGGGAATGATCGAGATCGTCAAGGCTTATCATTGTGTCGATCCGTACTTGGCAAAATGCTGATACAGGCAATCTATTTGTCAGTTTTTCCCCTTTTTGCCAACAGCCTGACCGGCGATAATTACCCAAAACCGGGGCAAACCGGCTTCACGCATTCGCGGGGAAATCATGGCTGACAACAACACGCATATCGCGCTGATCGGCGCGCCTCTCGAAGAGGGCTCGGGCCGTCGCGGCGCTTCTATGGGGCCGATGGCCCTCCGCATCGCTGGCGTCGACTCGACCCTGCGCGACCTCGGCCATACGGTCACGGATGAGGGCGACCTGAAACCGGTGCCGGCGCGCGACCTCGCAAACCATCCCAAGGCCAACAACCTGCAGGTCGTCGCCGCCTTCGCGCGTGCGCTCGATACCGCTGTTTACGATGCCGCACATAGCGGCAAGTTTCCGCTTATCCTCGGCGGGGATCACGCGTTGTCCATGGGGTCCGTCTCGGGCATGGCGCGCCACGCCGCCGATCTCGGCCGCCCGCTTTTCGTGCTCTGGCTGGATGCCCATGCCGACTTCAATTCGCCGTCGAGTTCACCCTCCGGCAACATGCATGGCATGCCGGTCGCCTTCTTTTGCGGCCAGGCGGAGTTCGCGCCGATCCTCGACGCTGGGCGCCCGTTCGTCGATCCGAAGAACGTGTTCCAGGTCGGCATTCGCTCCGTCGATGCGCGCGAGCGGGAGGAGATCTCCGAGCACGGCGTCAACGTCTTCGACATGCGTGCTGTCGATGAGATTGGCATGGCGCATATCATGCACGACGTCATTGCCCGCATCCGGGCCGCGGATGGCCTGCTGCATGTGAGCCTCGACGTCGATTTTCTCGATCCCGATCTCGCGCCGGGAGTCGGCACGACGGTGCCCGGTGGCGCGACCTTCCGCGAAGCCCATCTGATCATGGAGATGCTCTGCGACAGCGGGCTCGTCTCGTCACTCGATCTCGTCGAGCTGAACCCCTTTCTCGATGACCGCGGCAAGAGCGCCCGCATTCTCGTCGAGCTCACCGCAAGTCTTTTCGGCCGCCGCATTCTCGACCGGCCGACCCGCAGCGCCTGAAACCGGAGGATACCATGACACCGTCGACCGCAAGCCTGATCGAAATCGAGCATCGCCTGGGCGCCCATAACTACAAGCCTCTCGACGTGGTGCTTTCGCGGGGCGAGGGTGTGTATGTCTGGGATGTCGACGGCAACCGGTATCTGGATTGCCTTTCGGCCTATTCGGCGGTCAACCAGGGGCATTGCCACCCGAAAATCCTGGCGGCGATGGTCGAGCAGGCCCAGAAGCTCACCTTGACCTCACGGGCCTTCCGTAACGATCAGCTGGCGCATTTCTACGAAGAGATCGCCGCGCTCACCGGGTCGCACAAGGTGCTACCGATGAATTCCGGTGCGGAAGCAGTCGAAACTGCCGTCAAGGCGGTGCGCAAATGGGGCTATGAGGTGAAGGGCGTGCCGGAGGGCCAGGCCGAGATCATCGTCTGCGCCAACAACTTCCATGGCCGCACCATGGGCATTGTCGGCTTTTCCACGGATCCGGATGCGCGCATCGGCTTCGGCCCGTTCGCACCGGGCTTCCGCCATGTGCCCTTCGGCGATATCGACGCCTTCCGCACTGCGATTAACGAAAATACGGTAGCCTTCCTCATCGAGCCCATCCAGGGCGAGGCGGGCGTGCTGATCCCGCCGGCCGGCTATTTCACCGCCGTCCGCGAACTTTGCACGCAGCACGGCATCACGCTCATCCTCGACGAGATCCAGACGGGGCTCGGCCGCACCGGAAAGCTGCTCGCGGAAGAGCACGAGGGCATCGAGGCGGATGTGACGCTGGTCGGTAAGGCGCTGTCCGGTGGCTTTTACCCGGTCTCGGCGGTGCTTTCGAACAGCGAGGTGCTGGGCGTGCTGAAACCCGGGCAGCACGGCTCGACCTTCGGCGGCAACCCGCTCGCCTGCGCCATTGCGCGCGCGGCTTTGAAGGTACTGGTGGAAGAAGACATGATCGGCAATTCCGAGCGGATGGGCGAACGCTTCGGGGCGGGATTGAAGGGCATCCGCTCCAATATCATCAAGGAAGTGCGCGGCCGTGGCCTGATGCTGGCGGTTGAGCTCGACCCTGCGGCCGGCGGCGCGCGCAAATATTGCGAGGCGCTGAAGGAGCGCGGCATTCTCGCCAAGGATACACATGGGGACACGATCCGTATTGCCCCGCCGCTCGTCATCACCGGCGATCAGGTCGATTGGGCATTGGAGCAGTTCGAGGCCGTGCTGCGCACCTGAGCATCTTGATCCATAGACGAAGAAAGGCCCTGCGACGCGGGGCCCTTTTTGTTGGTCGGGACGGATGTTGGAAAGATTTTAACCAGGGCGTGCATAGGATCGGTCAATTCGTCGCTCCAACTGGGAAGACCCCGATGACCTCCATAAAGACGACCGGCTTTACCGGTGATACGCTCGAAATCATCGCATTCCGTCTGCACGATCAGGAATTCTGCGTGAAGACGACCACGATCCGCGAAATCCGCGGCTGGGCGCCGTCCACGCCGATCCCGCATTCGCCGCCGGATGTCATCGGCGTGATGAACCTGCGCGGCACGGTCATCCCGATCATCGATCTCGCGCACAAGCTCGGCATGAAGAGCACCGAAGCCAATGAGCGCAGCGCGATCGTCGTCGCCGAAGTGCACAACATGGTGGTCGGCCTCGTCGTCGATCGGGTTTCCGACATTCTCACCATTCGCGGTGAGCAGATCCAGCCCGTGCCGGAAGTGACGACCTCCTTCGACAAGGTGTATGCGGAAGGCATCATCGCCCATGAGAACGGTATGATCTGCTTCCTCAACCTTGCACGCATGTTCAAGGAACGCGATATGGAGGACATGGCCGCCTGAGCGACCGTACCACGCGCAATGTCAACGACCGTCATGCGCTGGTGTGACGGTCTTTTTATTTCCAAGGAATGCAACCTATAGTATATTTTTGCGCGACGTTTTGCGCCGCGTGCTTACGTTACGTCAGTCTGCATTTACGGCGTCGGAAGTAAGCTATTGTAATGCAAGGGCCCCAAAATCAGCTATTTCTGTTTTTATAAATTTTTAATGAAGCAACTCTATCTTTGATTGTGCAGCCTTTGCTTGAGATAGGGGTTCTCTTCGAGGATTGCGTTAAGGGAGGCTGGCGCATGGTTCGGGTCATGCCGACCACTCCCGCAACCGACGATCGCCACGCGGCAATCACCACCAGGCCGTGGCCGTCACATATGGGGACAGGTCATGATTTCTTTCGCAGGCTTTACGGATTCGGGCAACATCATCGACGCCCTGTCGCGTTCGCAGGCCGTTATACAGTTCGACCTCGCCGGTAACGTTCTCACTGCCAACGAAAACTTCTGCACGGCGCTTGGCTATGACCTGACAGAGATCGTCGGTCAGCATCATCGGATGTTCTGTGACGCCGCGCATACGGCCAGCGATAACTACCGGCAGTTCTGGGCACGGCTCGGGCGCGGGGAATATGATTCAGGCAGCTACAAGCGTCTGCGCAAGGACGGCAGCGAAATCTGGATCCAGGCGTCGTACAACCCGGTCTTACGGGGTGGCAAACCCTACAAGGTGGTCAAGTTCGCGACGGATATCACGCTTGCGAAAATCCGTGCTGCCGAGGACGCGAGCAAGCTCGATGCGATCTCGCGCTCACAGGCGGTCATCGAATTCACGCCCACCGGCGAAATTCTGCACGCCAACGAGAATTTCTGTGCCGGGCTCGGCTATGACCTGACGGAAATCGTCGGGAAGCACCACCGCATGTTCTGCGATCCTGCCTATGCGCAGACGCCTGCCTATGCCGACTTCTGGACGAGCCTTGCGGCGGGAAATTTTATCTCCAGCGAGTTTGTGCGTTACGGCAAGGGCGGCAAGGAGATCTGGATCCAGGCGGCGTACAATCCGATCCGCGACCTGAACGGCCGGGTCTACAAGGTCGTCAAATTCGCCACCGATGTCACGGAGCGCATGTCGGCGATCAATGCGTTGGGCGGTGCGCTCAAGGCGCTTGCGGAGGGAGACCTTACGCAACATCTCGCCATGCCCTTCGTCCCCTCGATGGAAAAGGTACGCAGCGATTTCAATGCGGCCGTTTCGGGTCTCCATGCGGCAATGCGGACGGTCGAAACCAATGCGAACGCGATTGCCTCGGGCGCGCAGCAAATCCGTTCGGCGACGGACGACCTGGCCAGGCGCACCGAAAGGCAGGCGGCCTCCGTCGAGGAGACCGCGGCCGCGCTCGACCAGATCACGACGACGGTGAGCGATTCGAGCCGGCGCGCCGACGAGGCGGGCAGCCTGGTGGGACAGACCCGCGCGGGTGCCGAGAAATCCGGCGAAGTCGTCAAGCGGGCGATCGACGCCATGGGGCAGATCGAGCAATCCTCGCGCGAGATCTCCAGCATCATCGGCGTCATCGACGATATCGCCTTTCAGACGAACCTGCTGGCGCTCAATGCCGGGGTTGAGGCGGCGCGGGCGGGCGAGGCCGGCAAGGGCTTTGCCGTCGTCGCACAGGAAGTCCGTGAGCTTGCGCAACGGTCCGCCAGCGCGGCGAAGGATATCAAGGCCCTCATCACGACATCGGGCGAGCAGGTAAAGAATGGTGTGTCGCTTGTCGATGAGACGGGGCGAACACTGCGCGAGATCCTGACGCAGGTGCTCGAGGTCCATACGAATGTCGCCGCCATCGTCGAAGCATCGCGCGAGCAGTCGACAGGGCTTCGCGAGATCAACCAGGCCGTCAACGCGATGGACCAGGCGACACAGCAGAACGCGGCGATGGTGGAGGAAAGCACGGCCGCCAGCCATTCTATGGCGCGTGAGGCGGATGCGCTTCATGGCCTCATTCGCCGCTTCCGCCTGGCGGAAACCGAAAACCAGACGCAACGCGCGGCGCCTATCGCCCAGCTTCATGCGGTGGCGCGCACGATGCGGGCATCGCACAGCGCAACGGCACAAGCGGCCGCCGATTGGGAAGAATTCTGATTGGTTTGCAGTGGGATCGTCCGGCTGAAATGCCGGGCGATCCCGCTCAATCCCTCGATATCAGGGTGCTGCCGGTGCCGCGGCCTGTGCGGGCGGCACTTCGGCGGGCGGGGGGCGGCGGATGAGTGGCACGGCTTCCAGGACAAGGCTGTCGAGGCCTTCACCACCATGATTGTCGACGAGGTCGAAGAGCTGCCGGCGCATGCGTGGCTCCCAGAACTTGTTGATGTGGGTCGCCACGCCGTTCGGGCCCTCGCTCGCCGGCTGGGAGTGAAAGAAGGTGGCGATCTGGTTCGCCATGCGTACGATCTTGTTGCCTTCCGACATATCTGTCTCCTAGCCGTTGCCCAGACGCCGCTCGGCGCCGGCTCCGATGCGGTCCGCACCGGTGAAAATCTCGAATTCGTCGCCGCGCACCAATGCGATCAGCGTCATGCCCGCGTCCTCCGCCGTACGGATGGCGAGCGCGGTGGGGGCGGAGATGGCTATGATCAAGGGGCTGCCGATGATCGCCGTCTTCTGCACCATTTCGACGGACACGCGGCTCGTCACGACGACAGCGCCCGCATGGCCGGCATGGCCCGCCCGTCGCGCCGCGCCGACGAGCTTGTCGAGCGCATTGTGCCTGCCGACATCTTCCCGAACGGCAATGAGGCCTTGGCCCGGAACATAGAAGCCCGCGCCGTGAACGGCGCGCGTCACCATGTGCAGCGGCTGCTGGCCGTTGAGCAACCGCACGGCCTGCACCACCTCGTCTTCCGATAGCGTAAGTGTCGACGTACGCACGGACGGGGTGACGCGAACGGCCTGTTCGATCGATTCGATGCCGCAAAGGCCGCAACCGACAGGCCCGGCCATATGGCGGCGCCGGGCGACCAGCGCGTCGTTCTGTTCGTCCGAAAGACGGATCTGCAGGTCGATGCCCTTGTCTTCCGCCTCCACGTCGATCGTTTCGATCTCCGCGGGGTCCATGATGATCCCCTCGGTCAGGCTGAAGCCAATGGCAAAATCTTCCAGGTCCGCCGGAGTCGCCATCATGACGGCATGGGTGGAGCCGGCGTAGGAGAAGGCGATCGGAGTTTCCTCGGGAACGAAACGCTCGCCGTCAGAGAGCCGCCCGTTGCGCCGGGCGGTCTCGCGGACCTTCGTGTTGGTGGAAAATTCGGGCACGCTCGATCCTATTCCGCCGCCTCCAGCTTGCCCTTGATGCGGCGTGACCGGCGGGCGAGCTCGTCATATTCGACCTGCCAGTCGGACGGTCCGTTCGACGGCGAGATCTGCACGGCGGTCACCTTGTATTCAGGGCAGTTCGTCGCCCAGTCCGAGAAATCGGTGGTGATGACGTTTGCCTGCGTCGTCGGATGGTGGAAGGTCGTGTAGACGACACCCGGTGCGACGCGATCGGTGATGAGCGCGCGCAACGTCGTCTCGCCGGCGCGGCTGGAAAGCCGCACCCAGTCGCCCTCGCGGATGCCGCGGTTCTCGGCATCGTGCGGGTGTATCTCCAGCCGGTCCTCTTCATGCCAGATGACGTTGTCGGTGCGCCTTGTCTGGGCGCCGACATTGTACTGGCTGAGAATGCGGCCGGTGGTGAGTAGCAGCGGGAAGCGCGCCCCGGTCTTTTCGTCGGTTGCGACATATTCCGTGCGAATGAACTTACCCTTGCCGCGCACGAAGCCGTTGATGTGCATGATCGGCGAGCCGAGCGGGTTCTTCTCGTTGCAGGGCCACTGAACCGAGCCGACCTTGTCGAGATAGTCGTAGGACACCATCGCGAAGCTCGGTGTCGTTGCGGCGATCTCGTCCATGATCTCGGAAGGATGGGTGTAGTTCCAGTCGAGACCCATGGCCTTGGCGAGGTTCTGCGTGACCTCCCAGTCGGCATAGCCGTTCTTCGGCGTCATGACTCGGCGCACGCGGTTGATGCGGCGTTCGGCATTGGTGAATGTGCCGTCCTTTTCCAGGAAGGTGGAGCCCGGCAGGAAGACATGGGCGTAGTTCGCGGTCTCGTTGAGGAACAGGTCCTGCACGACGACGCATTCCATCGCAGCCAGCCCCGCAGAGACGTGTTTGGTGTCCGGGTCGGACTGGAGGATGTCCTCGCCCTGGATGTAGATGCCCTTGAAGGTGCCTTCGACGGCGGCATCCAGCATGTTGGGAATGCGCAGGCCCGGCTCGTTGTTGAGCTTCACGCCCCACAGCTTCTCGAAGATATCGCGCGTCGCGTCGTCGGAGATGTGGCGGTAACCCGGCAGTTCGTGCGGGAACGAGCCCATGTCGCACGAGCCCTGCACGTTGTTCTGACCGCGCAGCGGGTTCACGCCGACGCCCGGACGGCCGATATTGCCGGTCGCCATGGCGAGGTTGGCGATGGCCATGACGGTGGTCGAGCCCTGGCTGTGCTCGGTGACGCCGAGACCGTAATAGATCGAGCCGTTGCCGCCGGTCGCGAAGAGGCGGGCGGCGCCGCGCAGCGCTTCGGCCGGAACGCCGGTGAAGGCTTCCGTTTCCTCGGGGCTGTGGCGCGGTTCGGCGACGAAGGACGCCCAGTCCTCGAATTCCGACCAGTCGCACCGCTCGCGGATGAACGCCTCGTCGAAGAGACCTTCCGTCACGATGACATGGGCAAGCGCGGTGACGACGGCAACGTTCGTGCCCGGCTTCAGCGGCAGGTGGTAGGATGCCTTGATATGCGGCGACGACACGAGTTCCGTGCGGCGCGGATCGATGACGATGAGCTTGGCACCCTGGCGCAAGCGCTTTTTCAGGCGCGAGCCGAAAACAGGGTGGGCATCGGTGGGATTGGCGCCGATGACGATGACGACATCGGTGAACTCGACGCTGTCGAAGTTCTGCGTGCCGGCGGACGTGCCGAAGGCCTGGCCAAGACCATAGCCGGTGGGCGAATGGCAGACGCGGGCGCAGGTGTCGACGTTGTTGTTGCCGAAGCCGGCGCGGATGAGTTTCTGGACGAGGAAGGTCTCCTCGTTCGTGCAGCGCGACGAGGTGATGCCGCCGATGGAATCACGGCCGTACTGGTATTGGATGCGGCGGAACTCGGAGGCGACATGGGCGTAGGCCTCTTCCCAGGTCACTTCCCGCCACGGATCGGAGATCTTCTCGCGGATCATCGGGTTGAGGATGCGCTCGCGGTGGGACGAGTAGCCATAGGCGAAGCGGCCCTTGACGCAGGAATGGCCACGATTGGCCTGTCCATCCTTCCACGGCACCATACGCACCAGCTCTTCGCCGCGCATTTCCGCCTTGAACGAGCAGCCGACGCCGCAATAGGCGCAGGTCGTGACAACGGAATGCTCCGGCTGGCCGATCTCGATCACCGACTTTTCGGTCAGCGTCGCCGTCGGGCAGGCCTGCACGCAGGCTCCGCAGGAAACGCATTCGGATTCCAGGAAATGCTCGTGCATACCGGGCGAAACGCGGCTGTCGAAACCGCGGCCCTCGATGGTCAGCGCAAACGTACCCTGGACCTCTTCGCAGGCGCGCACGCAGCGCGAACAGACGATGCACTTGGATGGGTCGTAGGTGAAATAGGGGTTGGATTCGTCCTTCGGCATCCAGCGTGCATTGGCTTCGCCGTTGCTGCGCGCCTTGACGTGGTTGTCGCCTTCATAGCCGTAGCGAACGTCGCGCAGGCCCACGGCGCCGGCCATGTCCTGCAATTCGCAGTCGCCGTTTGCCGCGCAGGTAAGACAGTCGAGCGGGTGATCGGAGATGTAAAGCTCCATCACGCCCTTGCGGATGTCCTTCAGGCGGCCGGTCTGGGTATGAACGACGAGGCCGGGTGCGACCGGCGTCGTGCACGAGGCCGGCGTGCCGTTGCGGCCCTCGATCTCGACAAGACAGAGCCGGCAGGAGCCGAAGGCATCCACCATGTCGGTGGCGCAGAGCTTGGGCACCTGGATGCCCGCCTCCATCGAGGCACGCATGATGGACGTGCCCTCGGGGACGGTGATTTCGTTGCCGTCGATGGTGAGCGTCACCATCTTTTCCGAGCGGGAGGCGGGGGTGCCGTAATCGATTTCGGGAACGAGAGGCATGGGCTTACTCCGCTGCTTCGGCGATCGGCGCCGGCGAAAAGTCTTCCGGGAAATGAGTCATGGCGCTGAGCACCGGGTAGGGCGTGAACCCGCCGAGCGCACAGAGCGAACCGAATTTCATCGTGTTGCAGAGATCGGCCAGCAATTCGCGGTTCTTCTGGGGCTCGATGCCCTGCGCGATCTTGTCGGCCGTCTCGACGCCGCGCGTCGAGCCGATGCGACAGGGCGTGCACTTGCCGCAGCTTTCCACCGCGCAGAACTCCATGGCGAAGCGTGCCTGCTTCAGCATGTCGACGGTATCGTCGAAGACGGTGATGCCGGCATGACCAATGAGACCGTCCTTGGCCGCGAAGGATTCGTAGTCGAAGGGCGTGTCGAACAGCGCGCGTGGGAAATAGGCACCGAGCGGGCCGCCGACCTGCACGGCGCGGACCGGACGGCCCGAGGCCGTGCCGCCGCCGATATCGTCGACGATCTCGCCGAGAGTAAGGCCGAAGGCGGTTTCAAAGAGGCCGCCATGCCTGGTATTGCCGGCGATCTGGATCGGGATCGTGCCGCGCGAACGCCCCATGCCGAAATCACGATAGAATTCTGCGCCGCGATCCATGATGACGGGCACGGACGCCAGAGAGATCACGTTGTTGACGACGGTGGGACGACCGAGGAAGCCCTGCAAGGCGGGTAGCGGCGGCTTGGCGCGCACGATGCCGCGTTTGCCTTCGAGGCTGTTGAGCAGTGCGGTTTCCTCGCCGCAGACATAAGCGCCCGCACCGACGCGCACTTCCATGTCGAAGGCCTTGCCGGAACCCAGTACGGAAGGGCCGAGGATGCCGGCCTTGCGGGCGATCTCCACGGCGGCGATCATGGTCTCTATGGCGTGCGGATATTCCGAACGGGTATAGATGAAGCCTTTCGTCGCGCCGGTCGCAAGGCCGGCGATCGCCATGCCCTCGATCAGCACGAAGGGATCGCCTTCCATGATCATGCGGTCGGCGAATGTGCCGCTATCGCCCTCGTCGGCATTGCAGACGATATATTTCTGCGCGCCCGGCGCCTCCAGAACCGTCTTCCATTTGATGCCGGTCGGGAAGCCCGCGCCGCCGCGTCCGCGCAGGCCCGAATCCGTCACCTGCTGGATGATGTCGGCCGGCTGCATGGTCACGGCCTTCTCCAGGCCTTTCATGCCCTGATAATGCCGATAGTCCTCAAGCGAAAGCGGATCGGTGACGCCGCAGCGAGCGAAGGTCAACCTTGTCTGGCGGGCGAGGAACGGTATCTCCTTCGTCCGCCCGCGACAGAGCGGATGATCCGCTCCTTGCAGGAAGCCCGCCTCGAAAAGCGATGGCACGTCGGAAGGCTTGACCGGTCCGTAGGCGATCCGGCCCCTCTCCGTGCGTACCTCGACCAGCGGTTCCAGCCAGTGCATGCCGCGCGAGCCGTTGCGCACGATGCGGGCATCGATGCCGCGGGTTTCGATTTCGCGGGCAATCGCGGTGGCGACACGGTCTGCGCCCAGCGCCAAGGCGGCGGCATCACGCGGTACGAAGATGGTAATGGTCATCGGCGTGCCTCCGTGACAAGTTCCTTGGCAAGATCGGCGTCGACCCTTCCGTGCACCTCGCCGTCGAGCATGGCGGCGGGTGCGCAGGAACAGAGCCCGAGACAGTAGACCGGTTCGAGCGTCACCGCGCCGTCCAGAGTCGTCTGATGGAAATCGATACCGAGCAGCGACTTCACGCGCTCGGCAAGATCGTCGCCGCCCATCGCCTGACAGGCCTCGGCGCGACAGAGCTTCAGCACATGCCTGCCCGTGGGGTGGTCGCGATAATCGTGATAGAAGGTGACGACGCCATGCACCTCGGCGCGCGAAAGGTTCAGCTCCCGCGCGATGACCGGCAGGCTTTCCTGCGGGACGTAGCCGAACTCCGCCTGGATCTCATGCAGGATGGGGAGAAGCGGCCCCTCAAGCCCCTTCAGGTCGCCGACAATAGCCAGCGTTCTTGTTTCGACATCGCTGCCGAGGACATGCACATTCATGGTCAGGCCTCCCAACCGACACGAATGAACCACGGGAGACATGGGGTTCCTGCGCGCCGATGCTTTTGAAACTGCTCGACGAGAACCGGAACCCTGTCGATCCCCGCGGACTATCTGGACAGCTTCTCAGCCACGACGCGAACGGTCAATAAAGCAAACCCGTTGATCGATAGAAAATTACTATTAACTCATGCCCTTCTCGGCCAGCGTGCGCGCTTCATGGAGCAAAGCGGAAACGAGCGGTGTAAAGGGCTCGCGGTGCGTGGCAACGAGGCCGATCGTGTGGTGCGGATCGGGATCGGTGAGAGAAACTATACTGATTTCGTCAGGAAATCCAAACGATTTTGCGACATTTCGCGGCATGATGCTGGACCAGCGGCCTGTGCGCACATGGGAGAACAGCACGATCATCGAATTCGCCTCAAGCGACGGTTCGACCGTAACGCCCGCTTCGGCGAAGTGACGGTTGATAATACGGCGGTTCTGCATGTCCGCGGTCAATAGGCAAAGCCTAACAGTCCCGGCCTCCCGCCAGGTCACAGTTTCGCGATCCGAGAACGGATTACCCTTGGCCGTGATGAGGCAATAGTGCTCATGCAGCAACGGCACGCTGGTCACGCGGCCGAGCGGCTCGTTCTCAAGATAGGTCAGGCCGGCATCGATCTCGAGATTTTCCAAGAGCCCGAGAATCTTGATCGAGGTGGTCGAGACGATGGAGAAAGTGACGTCGGGGTGTTTTTCCTGAAAAGGCGCGGTGATGCGCGGCACCATGGACAGCGTCGTGGGAATGGCGGCAAGTCGGATGTGGCCGGAAAGGCCCTTTCGCGCCGCGCGCATTTCCTCGCGCATTGTGCGGGTATCGCCGACGATGCGGCGCGCCCATTCCAGCACGCGCTGTCCCTCGGGCGTCAGGCCCTGGAAACGCGAGCCACGCACGACGAGCATCACACCAAGCTGATCCTCCAGTTGGCGGATCGCGGCCGAAAGGGTCGGCTGGGAGATGCCGATTTCTTCCGCAGCCCGGGCGAAGTGTCGTTCGCGTGCCAGCGCGATGAAATATTCTAGCTTGTCTATCATGTCCGAACGGCCCTCCCGCCCCCTTGATACAAAAGAACAGTGGCGGCACCAATGCCCTGCGCCCTATATGTCGATGACGTACAGAACAGGAGGAGCACGCGATGACGTTTCAGGCACTGTTGGTAGAGAAGGCCGGCGACGGCGCAGTCACCGCCTCGATCCAGGAGCTCGACGATTCGCGGCTTCCCGACGGGGATGTTACCGTCGCGGTTGAATATTCGACGCTCAATTACAAGGACGGCCTGTGCATCAACGGCAAGGGCGGATTGGTACGCACCTTTCCGCATGTGCCGGGTGTGGACTTCGCCGGAACGGTCGAGACTTCCGACGATCCGCGCTACCGGCCGGGCGACCGGGTGGTGCTGACCGGCTGGCGGGTTGGTGAGGTGTGGTGGGGCGGCTATGCGACGCGGGCCCGGGTGAAGGCGGATTGGCTGGTGCCGTTGCCGGAAACGCTTTCGACACGGCAGGCCATGGCGATCGGTACGGCCGGGCTGACCTCCATGCTGTCCGTCATCGCGCTGGAAAAGGCAGGCGTCTCGCCGCTGAAGGGCGAGGTGCTGGTGACGGGAGCCGCCGGCGGGGTCGGCTCGGTCGGCGTCGCGCTGCTGGCGAAGCTTGGTTACTCGGTCGCCGCCGTCACCGGCCGGCCGGAAACGGCCGGCTATCTGAAATCGCTCGGCGCGGAAACCATCGTGGAGCGGGCGGAGCTTGCCGAGGCAAACAGTAGGCCGCTCGAATCGGAGCGCTGGGCCGGCGCGATCGACGCCGTAGGCGGGGACATGCTGGCGCGCGTCCTCAAGCAGATGAAATATGACGGCGCTGTCGCCGCGGTCGGTCTGGCGGCCGGTGCGGGGGTGCCCTCCTTCACCGTCATCCCGTTCTTGCTGCGCGGGGTCAGCCTGCTTGGCATCGATTCCGTCATGCGGCCCTACGACCAGCGTGTCGATGCCTGGAGCCGCATCGCGGCCGACCTGCCGATGGATGTATTGGAAGCCATGGTGGTCGAGCGCCGGCTTTCCGACCTGCCGGAACTGGCCGACCAAATCCTTGAAGGCAAGGTGAAGGGGCGTGTCGTCGTCGACGTCAACGCATGAGGACCGGAGCGGTCAGCAGATGAGCTGGCCGCCATTCACCTCCAGCACCTGGCCGGTAACGTAGCCGGACAGGGCATTGGATGCCAGGAAGAGATAGGCGGGCGCGCAATCCTCCGGCGTGCCGAGCCGCTGTAGGGGAATTGTCTTGCGCGTCGCCTCCAGCTTCTCCGTGGACGAGTAGCGGGAATGGAAGTCGGTGGTGATCGTGCCAGGCGAGACGCAGTTGACGCGGATGCCGTCGGGCGCAAGCTCACGGGCCAGGGCCTTGGAATAGGTCGACACGAACGCCTTGGTGGCCGAGTAGATCGCCGAACCCGGGCTGCCACCGGTCAACGCGGAAATGGAGACCGTGTTGACGATGGCGGCATGCTGCGCGCGGCGCAGCGAGCGCAGCAATGCGCGCGTCACTTCCACGACAGAGGTCTGGTTGAGGCGCACGACGGTTTCGTATTGCTCGTCGGTGAGGTCGGCGGCCGGGAAACGGCCGACCATCGTGCCGGCATTGTTGATCAGTACATCGACGTGGGGGAACAGGCTGTCGGCCCGCTGCAAGAGTGCGCCGATGCCGCCCTCCTCAAGGAAGTCCGCATAGACGACATGGGCGCGCGCTTCCGCGACGGCGTTCTCCAGGAAATCGGGCAAGGGGCCGGAGGCGGCGCGTCCGCCATGCAGAAGCACATGCGCGCCGCAGTCGAGAAACTGTCGGGCGATCTCCAGCCCGATGCCACGGCCTGCGCCAGTAACGACGACGTTGGCACCCTTGAACAAGGCTGGATGAAACATGCGCTTTCCTCCCGATATCACGCTTGCCGGCAGTATCACAAAAGCGACGCGCGGACCAAGAAGGTTTGGCGGGTCAATTGATGTGGGTTCGTTTTTGCATATGATGAAAGAAAACGAAAGCAGTGGGAGGCGTATCATGTTTCTGACAGGGCGGCAGGCGGAGATTCTGGATCTCGCCAAGGCCGAGGGGCGTGTGCTCGTGGAAGACCTCGCCGCGCGCTTTTCCGTGACCCCGCAGACCATCCGCAAGGACCTCAACGATCTGTGCGACGACAAGGTGCTGACGCGCATTCACGGCGGCGCACTGTTTCCCAGCGGCAATGAAAACGTGAAATACGAGGCGCGCCGTTCCATTGCCGCGCCGGAAAAGCAGGCGATCGGTCGCGCGGCCGCGGCGATGATCCCGAACAATTCCTCGCTCTTCATCAATATCGGCACCACGACGGAAGCCGTGGGCGAAGCCTTGCTCGACCACAAGGAACTGATGGTCATCACCAACAATATCAACGTTGCCAACCGCTTGCGCGTCTATCCCTCAATCGAGGTGGTGATTGCCGGCGGCGTTGTGCGCGGCGCGGACGGCGGCATCGTCGGAGAGGCGGCGGTCGACTTCATCCGGCAGTTCAAGGTGGATTATGCCGTCATTGGCGCCTCTGCAATCGATCAGGACGGAGCTTTGCTGGACTTCGACTACCGTGAAGTGAAGGTCGCACAGGCGATCATCGCGAACGCCCGCCATGTCATCCTCGTTTCGGATGCAACGAAGTTCGAGCGAACCGCGCCCGTCAGGATCGGCCACCTCTCGCAGGTCAACACCTTCATCACCGACAGCTGTCCCGTCGACGATATCCGGGCGATCTGCCAGGAAAACGACGTGCGCCTCATCGAGACTTCCGCCGTGGAGTGAGCTGGCCAGCTATTTCAGCCTGCATTCGTTTGACATTCGAAATATTTTCGTTTTTACTCTTCTTGCTTTCGCAGATGCGCAAATTTGTGCAATGCGAAATGGGAGGGTGTTTTGCAGGGCGACGTGATCCACGATATTTTCGTTATCGGCGGCGGTATCAACGGCTGCGGCATTGCGCGTGATGCCGCCGGGCGGGGCTACTCGGTCGTGCTCGCGGAGATGAAGGATTTCGCGTCCGGCACGTCTTCAGCCTCCACCAAGCTCATTCACGGCGGGCTGCGTTATCTCGAACATTACGAATTCCGCCTGGTGCGCGAGGCGTTGATGGAGCGTGAAGTGCTCTGGGCGATGGCGCCGCACGTCATCTGGCCCATGCGTTTCGTGCTGCCGTTCCAGAAGGGCGGCCTGCGGCCAGCCTGGCTCATCCGCCTCGGTCTTTTCCTTTATGACTATATCGGCGGCCGCAAGTTGCTGCCTGCCACACGCACCCTCGATCTCGCAAAGGATCCCGCCGGCCGGCCGCTGAAGGCACTTTTCCGCAAGGCTTTCGAATATTCCGACGGCTGGGTCGATGATGCCCGTCTCGTCGTGCTGAATGCCCGCGACGCCGCCGATCGCGGCGCCGATATCCGCACGGCCACCGAGGTCGTCAATGCACGCCGCGAAAACGGGCACTGGATCGTCGAGACGGAGAATGCCGAGACCGGCGCGCGCGAAACCATGCAGGCCCGCATGCTGGTCAATGCCACCGGGCCCTGGGTGGACAGGGTCCTCTCCTTGGCCGTCGGCCGCAACGACGTGCACAATGTCCGCCTCGTGCAGGGCAGCCACATCGTCGTGAAGAAGAAATTTTCCGATCCCCGCGCCTACTTCTTTCAGAACCCGGATGGGCGTATCATGTTCGCCATTCCCTATCAGGAAGAGTTCACCCTGGTCGGGACGACGGACCGCGATTACAAGGGCGACCCGCGCGGTGTGCACATCGCGGACGAGGAGATCGAATACCTCTGCGCGTCGGCAAGCGAGTATTTTGCCGAGCCGGTGCTGCGCGACGATATCGTCTGGACCTATTCGGGTGTGCGCCCGCTCTTCGATGACGGCGCGAACAAGGCGCAGGAAGCGACACGCGACTATGTGCTGAAGGTGGAAGGTGCGGACGGGCAGGCGCCGTTGCTCAATGTTTTCGGCGGAAAGCTTACGACATACCGCCGGCTTGCAGAGGCCGCGCTGGAGAAGATCGGCGAGGCCATCGGGGCCAAGGGTGCGCGCTGGACCGCGCATTCCCGCCTGCCGGGCGGCGATTTCAACATTGACGGTTTCGACGGCGAAGTGAAGGCGCTTTCCGCGCGCTTTCCGTTCCTGCAACCCGCCCATGCACGCCGGCTGGTGCGGTTGTACGGTACGCGGGCGTCCGCCCTGCTGGGCGATGCGCGGACGACGGAGGATCTGGGGCGGCATTTCGGCAGCGATCTCTACGAGGTCGAAGTACGTTGGCTGATGCAGGAGGAATGGGCGCGGCACGCCGAGGACGTGCTGTGGCGCCGAACGAAGAGAGGATTGCATATTTCGGCCGCCGAGGCGGCTGTGCTGGAGGACTATATGCAGGGGCGGTAAACGCCCGGCGATAGCGCCTAATCCGGTGTCTGGGAAGAGCTACGGAGATAGGAATGCTTGAACTGAAAAACATCACGAAGATGGCGGGAGCGGAGGCGCACATCCACCCGACCAATCTCGTGCTTGAACGCGGCTCGTTGAACGTGCTGCTTGGTCCGACCTTGTCGGGCAAGACATCGTTGATGCGGCTGATGGCGGGGCTGGATACGCCGACGGCGGGGTCCGTCTGGTTCGACGGCAAGGATGTGACGGGCGTGCGCGTGCAGGATCGTGGCGTCGCCATGGTCTACCAGCAGTTCATCAACTATCCCGCCTTGACCGTCTATGAGAACATCGCATCACCCATGCGCATCAAGGGTGCCGACAAGGCGACCATCGACCGCGAGGTGCGCAAGGCGGCCGAACTGCTCAAGCTCACACCCTATCTAGACCGCACGCCGCTCAACCTGTCGGGAGGCCAGCAGCAGCGCACGGCTCTGGCGCGCGCCATCGTCAAGAATGCCAGCCTCGTGCTGCTCGACGAGCCGCTCGCCAATCTCGACTACAAGCTGCGCGAGGAACTGCGCCTGGAACTGCCGAAGATCTTCGCCGCCTCCGGCGCGATCTTCGTCTATGCGACGACGGAGCCTTCGGAAGCGCTGCTTCTGGGCGGCAACACCGCGACGCTGTCCGAAGGCCGCATCACGCAGTTCGGCCGCACCATCGATGTCTATCGCCGGCCGAACGATCTGCTGACGGCCCGCACCTTCGCCGACCCGCCGCTGAACACGATGCAGGTCACAAAGAAGGCCGGGCAGTTCGAGGTTGGCGGCAAGCCGGTCCTGCCGGTGCCGGCGCATCTGTCTGCGCTGGCGGACGGGCCCTGCACCATCGCGTTCCACCCGCATCATCTTGCGCTTTCAAGCCAGAATTCGGCATCGGCCAGCCTTCAGGTCCGCACGGCGATCTCGGAAATCGCTGGCTCGGAAAGCTTCATCTACGTCCAGTTCGAGGGCAGCCATTGGGTCATGCTCTCACCGGGCATCCACGATATCGAGCCGGATACGCTGATCACCGTCCATGTCGATACCCGCCATCTGATGGCCTTCGGTGCGGATGGCAGGGCGCTCGGCGCGCCGGTCGCGATGGCGGCATAGGGGAGACGGTTATGGCACGCATCACCCTCGATCATATCCGCCACGCCTACGGCGAAAAGCCAAAGTCGGAGGCGGACTATTCGCTGAAGGAAGTGCATCACGAGTGGAATGACGGCGGCGCCTATGCGCTGCTTGGTCCCTCCGGCTGCGGCAAGACCACGCTGCTGAACATCATCTCAGGCCTGTTGCAGCCCTCCGAAGGCCGCATCCTGTTCGATGGGAAGGATGTCACGCATCTGTCCACGCAGCAGCGCAACATCGCGCAGGTCTTTCAGTTTCCGGTCATCTACGACACCATGACCGTCTACGACAACCTCGCCTTTCCGTTGCGCAACCGCGGCGTGGCCGAGCCGGAGGTCGACCGCCGGGTGCGCGAAATCCTCGAGATGATCGATCTGGCAAGCTGGGCGAAGAAAAAGGCCCGGGGACTGACGGCGGACCAGAAGCAGAAGATCTCGCTTGGCCGCGGCCTTGTGCGCAATGATGTGAACGCGATCCTGTTCGACGAGCCGCTCACCGTCATCGACCCGCACATGAAATGGCAGCTGCGCTCGCAATTGAAGAAGCTGCACCGCCAGTTCGGCTTTACCATGGTCTATGTCACCCACGACCAGACCGAAGCGCTGACTTTCGCCGACAAGGTCGTCGTCATGTATGACGGCCAGATCGTGCAGATCGGTACGCCGGCCGAGCTCTTCGAGAAACCGAAACATACCTTCGTCGGCTATTTCATCGGTTCGCCCGGCATGAACGTGCTGCCAGCCGCCATCGACGGCAGCAGCGTGAATGTTGGCGGGCAGACGCTAACGCTGGATTACAGGCCGGCTGTCGCCGCAGGCGCCAGGACCGAACTCGGCATCCGCGCGGAATTCATTTCGCTTTCGCGTGACGGCATGCCCGTTTCGATCAGCAAGGTCGAAGACATCGGCCGCCAGAAGATCGTGCGGGCGGAATTCGCCGGCAAGCCGATCGCCATCGTCGTGCCGGAGGACGGCGAAATCCCCGCCGAGCCGCGCGTGATCTTCGATCCCGCCGCCATCAACATCTACGCCGACAGCTGGCGTGTCGGCAGGGAGGGCTGACGATGAACAAGACCTGGAACAACAAGGCCTGGTTCATGGTGCTGCCGGTGCTGCTGCTGGTCGCGTTTTCGGCGGTCATTCCACTGATGACGGTCGTGAACTATTCCGTGCAGGATACGTTCGGCAACAACCAGTTCTTCTGGAACGGTGTGGGCTGGTTTTCCGATGTCATGGCATCGGATCGCTTCTGGCAGGCGCTTGGGCGCAACCTGCTGTTCTCCGTCATCATTCTCTCGATCGAAATCCCGCTCGGCATTCTGATTGCGCTCAACATGCCGAAGAAGGGCCTGGGCGTGCCCGTCTGCCTCGTCCTTATGGCGCTGCCTCTGCTCATTCCGTGGAATGTCGTCGGCACGATCTGGCAGGTCTTCGGCCGCGTCGATATCGGGCTGCTCGGCCATGCGCTGGTGTCGCTCGGTATCAGCTACAATTACGTCAACAACATCTTCGATGCCTGGATGACGCTCATCATCATGGACGTCTGGCACTGGACGAGCCTTGTCGTTCTCTTATGCTATGCGGGCCTCGTCTCCATTCCCGAAGCCTATTACCAGGCCGCCAAGATCGACGGCGCATCGCGCTGGGCGGTGTTCCGCTACATCCAGCTGCCGAAGATGAAGCGCGTGCTGCTGATCGCATTCCTGCTGCGCTTCATGGACAGCTTCATGATCTACACCGAGCCTTTCGTCGTCACGGGCGGCGGTCCGGGCAACTCCACCACGTTCCTGTCGATCGACCTCGTCAAGATGGCGATCGGCCAGTTCGACCTCGGCCCGGCTGCGGCCATGTCCATCATCTACTTCCTGATCATCCTGCTTCTGTCGTGGATCTTCTACACGGTCATGACCAGCAGCGATGAACAGGCGTGAGGGAGGAAACCATGACCTCACAGGCAACCAACGCAACCGCCTTTCAGGCCGCCGCCAGCGATACGCATACCAGGGCTAGCGTGCGCACCCGGCGCAGCCTCTCGTGGCTTGTCCCCACCCTTTACATCGTGTTTTTGCTTTTGCCGATCTACTGGCTGGTGAACATGAGCTTCAAGACGAACACGGAGATCATGACGTCGGTATCGTTGTGGCCGGCGAACCCGACGCTGAGGAACTATGCAGTGATTTTCACGGATCCGGCGTGGTATTCGGGCTATATCAACTCGATCCTGTATGTGGTCATGAACACGGTGATCTCGGTGTCGGTGGCGCTGCCGGCGGCCTATGCGTTCTCGCGCTACCGGTTTTTGGGCGACAAGCACCTGTTCTTCTGGCTCCTGACCAACCGCATGGCGCCGCCGGCGGTGTTTGCGCTGCCGTTCTTCCAGCTCTATTCGGCCTTCGGCCTGATCGACACCCACATCGCGGTGGCCATCGCGCATTGCCTGTTCAACGTGCCGCTGGCGGTGTGGATCCTGGAAGGCTTCATGTCGGGCGTGCCCAAGGAGATCGACGAGACCGCCTATATCGACGGCTATTCGTTCCCGCGCTTCTTCACCAGGATCTTCGTGCCGCTGATTGCGTCGGGCATCGGGGTGGCGGCGTTCTTCTGCTTCATGTTCTCCTGGGTGGAGCTTCTGATCGCCCGCACGCTGACGACGACGGACGCCAAGCCGATCGCCGCCACGATGACCCGCACGGTCTCGGCGTCGGGCATGGACTGGGGCGTGCTTGCCGCGGCCGGCGTGCTGACGATCATTCCGGGCGCGCTCGTCATCTACTTCGTGCGCAACTACATCGCCAAGGGCTTTGCCCTTGGCCGGGTCTGAAGGGGAGGGGCTTATGGTCGCCGTCGCCAACCGCAACACTCGCTGGCCGGTCGCACTCGCCGCCGTGCTCGTCCTCTATGCCGTGATTGTCGGGCTTCTCGTCGTCGCACTGCCCGTCAAGGACGGTGCGCGCGACTGGTTCGCCTCGCTCATCCCCGGCGGCTGGATGGCCTGGTCGTTCCCGACGGCCATGTTCTTCCTGACCATCTTCCTGTTGATCGCGCTGATGGCGGTCTGGGAATATGCGCGGCCCGGCGGTTCGCCGCGCATCGGCATCCTGCGCTTCGAGACGACACGCGGCGACCGGCTGTTCGTGTCGCTGCTCGGTTCGGCGTTCATTCATCTCGCATGGCTGGGGCTTGTCGGTCCCAACCTGTGGTGGGCTCTTGCCTTGTCCGTGGTCTACGCCATCGGCGTGTTCCGCTTCGTGTGAGGCAAAGGAATGAAGGTCCCGGGAGAGAGTGGAGGGACCTTCGCACATGCAGTCGCAATCGCAAAACCTTAGGGAGGATACCATGCGAACGCAACTTCTGACGACGACGGCAGCGATCTTGCTGGCGCTTACCGGCTCCGCCTTCGCGGACATGGACGCGGCCAAGAAGTTCCTGGATGCGGAGATCGGCGACCAGTCGGCGCTCGACCGCGCCGGCCAGGAAGCCGAGATGCAATGGTTCATCGATGCCGCCAAGCCCTTCGCCGGCATGGACATCAAGGTGGTCTCGGAAACCATCACGACGCATGAATACGAATCCAAGGTGCTGGCGCCGGCCTTCACCGCCATCACCGGCATCAAGATCACGCACGACCTGATCGGCGAGGGCGACGTCATCGAGAAGCTGCAGACGCAGATGCAGTCGGGCGAGAACATCTACGACGCCTATGTCAACGACAGTGACCTCATCGGCACCCACTGGCGCTACCAGCAGGCCCGCTCGCTGACCGACTTCATGGCCAATGAGGGCAAGGACGTCACCAATCCGGGCCTCGACATCGACGACTTCATCGGCAAGTCGTTCACGACGGCGCCGGATGGCAAGCTCTACCAGCTGCCCGACCAGCAGTTCGCCAACCTCTACTGGTTCCGCTACGACTGGTTCAACGACGAGAAGAACAAGGCCGACTTCAAGGCGAAGTACGGCTACGACCTCGGCGTGCCCGTCAACTGGTCGGCCTATGAGGATATCGCGGAATTCTTCACCGGCCGCGAGATCGACGGCAAGAAGGTCTATGGCCACATGGACTACGGCAAGAAGGATCCCTCGCTGGGCTGGCGCTTCACCGACGCCTGGCTGTCGATGGCCGGCAACGGCGACAAGGGCATTCCCAACGGCCTGCCGGTCGACGAATGGGGCATCAAGGTCGACGAGAACTCGCGTCCGGTCGGCTCGTGCGTGGCGCGCGGCGGCGACACCAACGGTCCTGCGGCCGTCTATTCGATCGAGAAATATCTCGAATGGCTGAAGGCCTATGCGCCGGCTGCCGCAGCCGGCATGACCTTCTCCGAATCCGGCCCGGTTCCCGCGCAGGGCGAGATCGCCCAGCAGATGTTCACCTATACGGCCTTCACGGCCGACTTCGTCAAGGAAGGCCTGCCCGTCGTCAATGAGGACGGCACGCCGAAGTGGCGCTTTGCGCCGTCCCCGCACGGTGTCTACTGGAAGGACGGCATGAAGCTCGGCTATCAGGACGCCGGCTCCTGGACGCTGATGAAGTCCACGCCTGACGACCGCGCCAAGGCCGCCTGGCTCTATGCGCAGTTCGTGACCTCCAAGACGGTGGACGTGAAGAAGAGCCATGTCGGCCTGACCTTCATCCGCCAGTCGACGCTCGACCACCAGTCGTTCACCGACCGCGCGCCCAAGCTCGGCGGCCTCGTGGAGTTCTACCGTTCGCCGGCCCGTCTGCAATGGTCGCCGACCGGCACGAACATCCCCGACTATCCGAAGCTGGCGCAGCTGTGGTGGCAGGCGATCGGCGATGCGTCCTCGGGCGCCAAGAGCGCGCAGGAAGCGATGGATTCGCTGTGCGCCGAGCAGGAGAAGGTGCTCGAACGCCTCGAACGCGCCGGCGTCCAGGGCGACATGGGTCCCAAGCTCGCCGAAGAGCACGATCTCGAATACTGGAACAAGGACGCCGTCGCAAAGGGCAACCTCGCACCTCAGCTCAAGATCGAAAACGAAAAGGAAAAACCAACCACCGTCAACTATGACGAACTCGTCAAATCCTGGCAGAAGTAAATGACGGGGCTGCGGGCGGCTTTCGCCCGCAGCCGATATTCTCGATCACTCTTGCCCGCGTGCCCTGGGGTGCGCGGGCCTTTTCGTTTCAGCCGAGTTTTTTCACCCAGAGCGTGTCGATGATGGTGGGAAAAAGGGTTTCAAGCGC
Organism: Shinella sp. H4-D48; assembly: GCF_022637395.1. Classification (GTDB taxonomy): domain Bacteria; phylum Pseudomonadota; class Alphaproteobacteria; order Rhizobiales; family Rhizobiaceae; genus Shinella; species Shinella sedimenti. Next base: position 462,273 of record NZ_CP093337.1, read on the forward strand.
TCCGTCGTCATGCTCTTCCCCGCAGCAATCGACCACGCGCGCGAGTTTCTTGTCGAGCGTCAGATGGGCAAAGCCGTGCGCCGTCGACCAGATGCCGATAAGCATGGCCTCGCCGTCCTGATCGAGTTCGGCATCGTCTGGCCGATTGCGGATGGCAAGTACGGTTTTTGCCAGCGCCTCCCACGCCCGCTCGGTTGCCGCCTCCAGCGCGGGCTTCTCCTTGAGAAGGAGATCATGGCGAAACATCAGGTGAAAGCGGCCCGGAAAATCAACGGCAAACCGCACATAGGCGACACACTGCGCCTTGAGCCGGTCGGCCGGCGAGCCGTTCGCGCCAGCCGCCTTGAGCCGGTTGGCCAGCTCCTGATAGCCGAGAGCCGCCACCTCGGTCAGGAGACCGGGCGAGCCGCCGAAATGGTGTGAGGGGGCGGCCGGTGATACGCCGGCGCGGCGCGCCGTCTCGCGCAGGGTGAACCCTTCGAGGCCCTTTTCAGCCAGCAGGTCATCGGCGGCGTGGATCAGCGCATCGCGCAGGTCGCCGTGGTGATAGCCGCGTTCGGCGGTCTTCGTCTTTTTCATAGCATTCTCACCCAAAGGTATCTTTACAGTGTAAAGATCATGCGCTAGTTCAATGTGAACACTGTTCAGATTTTCTGCGGGGGTATCATAATGCGTGCAGTCGATGTGGCAACCACCCAGCAGGCGACAGACGGGGAACCGTTTACATTGGCAAGCATGCCCGACCAGACCGGGCGCCTCGCCGTCGTCACCGGCGCCAATAGCGGGCTCGGCTTTCTGACAGCCCGCAACCTTTCGCGAAAGGGTGCGCGCGTCATCATGACGGCACGCGACGAGGCCAAGGGACAGGCGGCGCTGAGACGCATCAAGGCCGAGCTTCCGGATGCCGCCGTCGAGCTTCGCCGGCTCGATCTTGCCGATCTCGACAACGTCGCCGCCTTCGCCGAACATCTTGTGGCTGACGGCCTTCCGCTTGATCTTCTCATCAACAATGCCGGCGTGATGATGCCGCCGCGCGGGCTGACCCGGCAAGGGCATGAGACGCAGTTCGGCGTCAACCACCTCGCGCATTTCGCCCTGACGCTACGTTTGCTGCCTCTGCTATCCAAGGCGACCGGCGCGCGCGTGGTTACGGTCAGCTCCGACCTTCATCGCCGCGGCCGTATCCATTTCGAAGACCTCACGGGCGAGAGGAGCTACAGCAGGCTTGGTTTTTATGCTCAGTCCAAGTTCGCAAATGTGCTGTTCGGTTTGGAGCTCGACCGGCGGCTTAAGGCGGCCGGACTGCCGGTCATCAGTATACTCGCGCATCCCGGCTTCGCCGCGACCAACCTGCAGACCAGTGGCACCACGGGCCTGTTGCGCCTCTTCATGCGCATTGGCACCCGGTTCCTCGCCCAGGATGCGGAGCAGGGCGTGCTGAATCAGCTCTATGCCGCAACGGCGGAAGGACTTCACGGGGGCGAGTTCATCGGCCCGGCCGGCTTTCGTGAAATGCGGGGCCCGCCGTCCCGCGTGCGACCCTTGCCGGCAGCGACGGATCGCGATCTCGCCGTTCGCCTTTGGACGCTTTCCGAGACGCTTACCCATCTGAAATTCCCGATGTGACTGCGGAGCACGACCAATGACGACAGCGACGATGGACTCCTGCCATTTCTTCCGTGCCTGGATCCGCGACCCGCTGCGGGTGGCTTCCATTACGCCGTCGGGCAATTCCCTGTCCGATCTGATCGTGCGCGAGATCGGGCCCGAGATGGGACGGGTGATCGAGCTTGGGCCAGGGACCGGCGTCTTCACCCGTGCTCTGCTGCGGCGTGGGGTCGCGGAGGAGGATATCGTTCTCGTGGAGAACGGGCCGGAATTTGCCGGCCTTCTGCGGATGCGCTTCCCGAAAGCGAAGGTCGTCTGTGCGGATGCGGCCAAGCTCGCCCGCTTCTGCCCCGAACCGGCGGGAGCGGCGATCAGTGGTCTGCCCCTGCTTTCCATGCGTCCCGAGAAGGTCTTCGCCATTCTCGCCGGTACGTTCAGTCGCCTTGGCGAGGGAGCAGCCCTCTATCAGTTCACCTATGGTCTGCGGTGCCCCGTTCCGCGCGCCGTTCTCGATCGGCTGGATCTCTCCGCCGTCCGCATCGGGAGCACGATGCGCAATCTGCCGCCCGCCTTCGTTTACCGCATCAGCCGCGCCCGCTAGAGTGCCTTTCCGCCGCACCGTACCCATTGGTACAGTTTGCGCATTGCACAGCGCTGGGTCTTCGGCTAAGAGACGCCGCGGTTTCTCCCGCGCGCCCGCGCGCACATATGGAATAGCGGTACATACCCATGGCACGCATCGTGATGAAATTCGGCGGCACCTCCGTCGCGGACCTCGACCGTATCCACAATGTGGCCCGTCATGTGAAACGTGAAGTCGAGGCCGGCCATGAGGTGGCGGTTGTCGTTTCGGCCATGTCCGGCAAGACGAACGAACTGGTCGGATGGGTGCAGAACATGCCGAAGGTGACGGGTGCAAGCTCGCCTTTCTACGATGCGCGCGAATATGACGCCATCGTCGCCTCGGGCGAGCTCGTCACTGCCGGCCTTCTCGCCATCGCGCTGCAGTCGATGGGTATCGATGCCCGCTCCTGGCAGGGTTGGCAGATCCCGATCCGCACGGACAACGCGCATGGCGCGGCTCGTATCCTCGATATCGACGGCGCCGAGATGATTCGCCGCATGGGCACGGGGCAGGTCGCCGTCGTTGCCGGCTTCCAAGGGCTCGGCCCTGATAACCGCGTGGCGACGCTCGGTCGCGGCGGTTCGGATACGTCGGCGGTCGCCATCGCTGCGGCCGTCAAGGCAGACCGTTGCGATATCTATACCGACGTGGACGGCGTTTATACGACCGATCCGCGCATCGAGCCCAAGGCCCGCCGCCTGAAGAAGATCGCCTTCGAGGAAATGCTCGAAATGGCGTCGCTCGGCGCCAAGGTGCTTCAGGTGCGCTCCGTCGAGCTGGCCATGGTGCACAAGGTGCGCACCTTCGTTCGTTCCTCCTTCGAGGACCCCGATGCACCGGGCATGGGCGATCTTCTGAACCCGCCCGGTACGCTGATTTGTGATGAGGATGAGATCGTGGAACAGGAAGTCGTAACCGGCATCGCCTATGCCAAGGATGAAGCGCAGATCTCGCTCCGCCGCGTCGCCGACCGGCCGGGTGTTTCCGCTGCGATCTTCGGCCCGCTGGCCGAAGCCCATATCAATGTCGATATGATCGTCCAGAACATCTCCGAGGACGGCTCCAAGACCGACATGACCTTCACGGTCCCGTTCGGTGACGTCGAGAAGGCGCTCAAGGTTCTCGAAGCGGCAAAGGCGCAGGTCGGCTTCGACGTGATCCAGCACGAGACGGGCCTGGTCAAGGTTTCCGTCATCGGCATCGGCATGCGCAGCCATGCGGGCGTCGCCGCTTCGGCCTTCCGCGCGCTCGCCGAGAAGGGCATCAACATCAAGGCGATCACCACCTCGGAGATCAAGATCTCCATCCTGATCGACGGTCCCTATGCCGAACTTGCCGTTCGGACTTTGCATTCCGTCTACGGTCTCGATAAGAAGTAAGCACCGGCTGACTCGGCGTCGATCTCAGGATCGCCGGCGTAGGCATGCGCCGGTGGAGTAATGTCATTTTCGGGAGACGCCACGCGATGAGAGACCTCTCCGCGGGTCCGCGCGTTCTTCTCAAGCGGCTGCGCGAAATCATGGCGGAGCCGCTAGAGCCGCAGGAACGCCTTGACCAGATCGTGCGCCAGATCGCGCAGAACATGGTCGCGGAAGTGTGTTCCGTCTACGTGCTGCGTTCCGACGGCGTTCTGGAGCTTTACGCCACAGAAGGTCTCAATCCCGGTGCTGTTCACCTTGCCCAGCTGAAAATGGGGCAAGGTCTCGTCGGCACCATTGCCGCATCCGCGCGGCCCCTGAACCTTTCCGACGCACAATCGCATCCCGCCTTCACCTATCTCCCGGAAACAGGCGAAGAGATCTACCATTCGTTCCTCGGCGTACCCATCTTGCGGACGGGCAGGGCGCTCGGCGTGCTTGTTGTACAGAACAAGGCAAGCCGCACCTATCGCGAGGACGAGGTGGAGGCTCTTGAAACGACGGCGATGGTGATCGCCGAAATGGTGGCGACCGGTGAGCTGAAGAAGCTCACCAAGCCCGGCCTGGAACTCGACCTGTCCCGGCCCGTCTCGATCGAGGGCGCGAGCTTCGGCGAGGGCATTGGCCTCGGCTATGTCGTGCTGCACGAGCCGCGCATCGTCGTCACCAACCTGCTCAATGAGGATTCCGAGCACGAACTTGGTCGCCTGGCCGAAGCGCTCGGATCCCTGCGCATTTCCATCGACGACATGCTGTCGCGCCGCGAGGTGTCGATGGAGGGCGAGCACCGCGAGGTGCTGGAAACCTACCGCATGTTCGCGCATGACCGCGGCTGGGTCAGGAAGCTAGAAGAGGCGATCCGCAACGGCCTTACCGCCGAGGCTGCCGTCGAGCGCGTGCAGAGCGAAACCAAGGCGCGCATGATCCGCCTGACGGATCCGTATCTGCGCGAGCGCATGCACGATTTCGACGACCTGGCCAACCGGCTGCTGCGCCAGCTCACCGGCTACGGCGCGAAGCTTTCGGCAAGCAACTTCCCGAACGATGCGATCGTCGTGGCGCGCGCCATGGGCGCGGCCGAGCTGCTCGACTATCCGCGCGAGAACGTGCGTGGCCTCGTTCTGGAGGATGGCGCGGTCACAAGCCATGTCGTCATCGTGGCGCGTGCGATGGGTATTCCCGTCGTCGGGCAGGCGGCCGGGGTGGTCGCACTGGCGGAAAATGGCGACGCGATCATCATCGACGGAGATGACGGGCGCGTGCACCTGCGCCCGCTGCCCGATCTCCAGCGTTCCTACGAGGAGAAGGTGCGTTTCCGCGCCCGACGGCAGGAACAGTATCGCGCGCTGCGCGCCGTCGAGCCTGTGACGAAGGACGGGCGGGAGATCAATCTCCAGATGAATGCCGGCCTGCTGGTCGACCTGCCGCATCTCAACGAATCCGGCGCGTCCGGCATCGGCCTTTTCCGCACCGAATTGCAGTTCATGATCGCCTCGACGATGCCGAAGGCGGAGGAACAGGAAGCCTTTTACCGCAATGTGCTGAAGCACGCCGCGGGACGCCCGGTGACGTTTCGCACGCTCGATATCGGCGGCGACAAGGTCGTGCCGTATTTCCGCGCGGCCGAGGAAGAGAACCCGGCGCTCGGCTGGCGGGCCATCCGCCTGTCACTCGACCGGCCCGGCCTGCTGCGTACGCAGCTTCGCGCCATGCTGCGGGCCGCCGCCGGCGCCGATCTGCGGTTGATGCTGCCGATGGTGACGGAGGTTTCGGAGCTGCGCGAGGTGCGCGGCCTCCTGCAAAAGGAAATCCAGCGGCAGTCGAAGATCGGCGAACAGCTGCCAAAGAAGCTGCAGTTCGGCGCCATGCTCGAAGTGCCGGCGCTGCTCTGGCAACTCGATGAACTGATGGCCGAGGTCGACTTCGTGTCGGTCGGCTCGAACGATCTCTTCCAGTTTGCGATGGCGGTTGACCGGGGCAATGCCCGTGTCGCTGATCGTTTCGATACGCTGGGCCGTCCATTCCTGCGCATCCTGCGCGACATTGTTCGCGCCGGCGAGCGCAACGAGACCTCGGTGACACTTTGCGGCGAGATGGCTAGCAAGCCGATTTCGGCCATGGCGCTGCTGGGCATCGGTTTCCGTTCCGTTTCGATGTCGCCGGCGGCTATCGGGCCGGTCAAGTCGATGTTGCTATCGCTCGATGTGGCGAAGCTGGAATCGGTGCTGATGCCGGCTCTCGACGATCTGCGGCCGGTGGCCTCCATCCGCCAGATCCTTGCCGACTTCGCGGCCGAAAACGGCATTACGCTTTAAAGAAATGATGGGAGTCTGAACGGTGGCGAAGCTTCCCGTTGAAAAGATGCGCGAACTCGAACGCCGTTTCGGCGAGATCGAGGCCCGCATGTCGGCGGGTCCGGATTCGGAGACCTATGTGCGCCTCGCCTCCGAATATTCCGAGCTTCAGCCGGTCGTGACGAAGGTGCGCGAATACGAGAAGGTCGCTGGCGAGCTCGGCGATCTCGAGGCGCTGCTGGCGGACAAGACGACCGACCGCGAGATGCGCGACCTTGCGGACATGGAGCTGCCGGAACTCAAGGAGCGGCTCGAGGCGCTGGAAAAGGAGATGCAGATCCTGCTTCTCCCGAAGGATGCCGCCGACGAGAAGAGTGCTATCCTTGAAATCCGCGCGGGAACAGGCGGTTCGGAGGCGGCTCTGTTTGCCGGCGACCTTTTCCGTATGTACGAGCGTTATGCCGCCGGCAATGGCTGGAAGGTGGAGGTCATCTCCTCAAGCGAAGGCGAGGCCGGCGGCTTCAAGGAAATCATTGCGACCATTACCGGCCGGGGCGTCTTTGCCAAGCTGAAGTTCGAATCGGGTGTCCACCGCGTCCAGCGCGTGCCGGAAACCGAGGCAAGCGGCCGCATTCACACATCTGCGGCGACGGTCGCCGTGCTGCCCGAGGCCGAGGAGATCGATGTCGAGGTCCGGCCCGAGGATATCCGCATCGATACGATGCGCTCATCCGGCGCGGGCGGTCAGCACGTCAACACGACGGACTCTGCCGTTCGCATCACGCACCTGCCGACCGGCATCGTGGTGACGAGTTCGGAGAAGTCGCAGCATCAGAACCGCGCCAAAGCCATGCAGATCCTGCGCTCGCGGCTCTATGACATGGAACGTCAGCGTGCCGACAGCGAACGGTCCGCCGACCGCAAGAGCCAGGTGGGGTCCGGCGATCGCTCGGAGCGCATCCGCACGTACAATTTCCCGCAGGGGCGCGTGACCGACCACCGCATCAACCTAACCCTCTACAAGCTCGACCGGATGATGATGGGCGAGATCGACGAGGTGGTGGACGCGCTGCTGGCGGATTATCAGGCGGGCCTTCTCGCGCAGCTCGGCGAACAGGGCCGGCCATGAGCACGACACTTGCCGAGGCGCTTGCCACGGCGCGGCGGCGCCTGGAAGATGCGGGCATTGCGGATGCGGCGCGCGACGCGCGGATTTTGCTCGATGGGCTTCTCCATCTGTCGTCCACGGCCTTCCTTGTCGATGGAGACCGCCCCCTGACAGCCAAACAACTCGCGACGATTCGGGGTGCGATCGAGCGCCGCGTCGCGCGTGAACCGGTGCATCGCATTCTCGGTCGCCGCGCGTTCTCGCGGCTCGACCTCATACTTTCCCCTGATACACTTGAACCGCGACCGGACACCGAGATCCTCGTGGACACGCTTGTGCCCTATGCGCGCCGCTTCGTTGCTGAGCGGGGCGCTTGCCGCATCCTCGATCTTGGAACCGGCACGGGGGCGATCTGTCTTGCCCTGCTCGATCTGGTGCAGGGGGCAACGGGCGTGGGCGCGGATGTTACCAGAGGCGCCCTTGAAACCGCGATGCGCAATGCCGACATGAATGGTCTCGCGGACCGCTTCGAAGTGGTTGAAAGCGACTGGTTTGCGGCGGTAACCGGGGTGTTCGACATTATCGTGTCAAATCCGCCCTATATCGTGCATTCCTTGCTCGAGACGCTGGACGAAGAGGTCCGGCTACATGATCCGATAATGGCGCTGGATGGCGGCGACGACGGGCTCGATGCCTACCGCGCCATAGCGGACAGTGCCGCCGATCACCTCGGGCAGGACGGCCTGGTGGCTTATGAGATCGGCTACGACCAGAAGACATCCGTAACCGGGATCATGCGCGAAAAAGGTTTTGCGCGAATCGCAGCGGTAGAGGATCTTGGCGGCAACGATCGTGTCCTCGTCTTTTCCAAGACAGTATCTTTGTAACCTATGCTGCCGCATTGCAGCAAATTCCGCAGTCGCAAAGAAAAAGCTTGGAATTGTGAAGGAAGCGGGATACGTTGCGGCCACGCACTGGGCAAGAGGTCATGGCGCAGCGATTTGTGCCGCGTGACCCGATCGTGAGGATTGCTCTCTCGAAGAGTTGCTAGGGTTGAAGACTTCCCTGTGCGGGTACCTGTTAATTTGACGTCTTACGGCGACAGGACCACCGGCCGGCGTGGTTTGCCCGCGGGTAAGGATGTTTGATCTGGCGTGTCCCGATCAGGCTGCAGATACATGAATCATCGATACATGGATACGTTAGGTGAGTGACATATGAGGCCAGGACAGCAAAACAAGCGCGGCCGCGGGCGTAATAATAACAACAACAATAATAACAATAACAACAACAACCACCGCAAGGGCGGTAATCCGTTGACGCGAACTTACGACAGTTCTGGTCCGGATGTGAAAATCAGGGGCACGGCCCAGCATATTGCAGAAAAATATGCAGCCTTGGCTCGCGACGCCCAGAGCGCCGGTGACCGCGTCATCGCGGAAAACTACCTCCAGCACGCAGAGCACTATAACCGCATCATCGCTGCTGCACAGGCGCAGATGCAGGAGCGCGCTCCGCGCGAAGACCGCCACGATGGCGGCGACCGCAATGACTACAATGATCGCGACGGTTTTGACCGGGATCATGACGATGATGTCGGGCATGGCGAGGAGCAGCAGGCTCCCGTTGCTGCCGCGGCGGCTGTGGCCGCTGACGAACCCGTTGTCGATGGCTCCGGCCCACAGCCGGTGATCGAAGGAACGCCGGCGGAAGTGGCACTCGAAGAAGAAGGTGCTGCGCCCGCTTCCGGCCGTGCACCGCGTCGCCGCGCTGCCGCCCGTCCGCGCCGCCCACGCCGCGGAGAGGCCCAAGCTGCAGGTGGTGAGGACGGTCAGTCCGGCGGCGACGACGCCCCGGCCCTCGAAACCGCTTCCGAATAGGCAAAACCTGCCTTTAACCATTGCAGAACCCGGCTTCGTGCCGGGTTCTTGCGTTTCGGCAAGTGCCGGAAAAATCTGCGGCGACGGAGCCTGCGCTCCTTTAATTCCGAAAAATTCGCTACCATATTCTTCACAGACGATTGACCGGCAGCAAGGCTGGCCTATCGCATCTATGAGAGGCTTGCCTTTGAGGGAGCCTTATCCTGAATCATCGACCGGTGCCTGAAGGGCCGGCCGAGTTATGGAGGCCTATATGAATATCGAAAAATACTCCGAACGCGTTCGCGGTTTTCTGCAATCCGCTCAGACCAAGGCGCTCGCGGACGGAAACCCGCAGTTCACCCCCGAACATGTGCTGAAAGTGCTGCTCGATGACGAGCAGGGCATGGCGACTTCGCTCATCGAGCGGGCCGGCGGTAATGCGCGTGACGCAAGGATCGCCAACGATGCTGCCCTTGCCAAGCTGCCCAAGGTTTCCGGCGGCAACGGGCAGGTCTACCTGTCGCAGCCGCTTGCTAAGGTCTTCACCACCGCCGAGGACGCCGCCAGCAAGGCCGGTGACAGCTTCGTCACCGTCGAGCGCCTGTTGTTGGCACTGGCTATCGAGAAATCCGCTGCGACGTCGGATATTCTGGCAAAGGCCGGCGTGACGGCCACGAAACTCAATCAGGTTATCAACGACATCCGAAAGGGCCGGACCGCCGATACGGCGAGCGCCGAGCAGGGTTTTGATTCGCTGAAGAAGTTCGCCCGTGACCTGACCGCCGACGCGCGGGAGGGCCGCCTCGATCCGGTCATCGGCCGGGACGACGAAATCCGCCGCACGATCCAGGTGCTGTCGCGCCGCACCAAGAACAACCCGGTTCTCATCGGTGAACCCGGCGTCGGCAAGACGGCAATCGCCGAAGGCCTCGCGCTGCGCATCGTCAATGGGGACGTGCCCGAAAGCCTCAAAGAGAAAAAGCTGATGGCGCTCGACATGGGCGCGCTGATTGCCGGTGCAAAATATCGCGGTGAATTCGAGGAACGCCTGAAGGCCGTTCTCGCCGAAGTGCAGGCGGAAGACGGCGAGATCATTCTGTTCATCGACGAGATGCACACCCTGGTCGGCGCCGGCAAGGCGGAGGGAGCGATGGACGCCTCCAACCTGCTGAAGCCCGCGCTTGCCCGTGGTGAGCTGCACTGCGTCGGCGCGACCACGCTTGACGAGTATCGCAAGCATGTCGAGAAGGACGCGGCTCTCGCCCGCCGGTTCCAGCCGGTGATGGTGAACGAGCCGACGGTGGAGGACACGATCTCCATTCTGCGCGGCCTGAAGGAGAAGTACGAGCAGCACCACAAGGTCCGGATCTCCGACTCTGCTCTTGTCGCGGCTGCGACCCTTTCAAACCGCTACATCTCGGATCGCTTCCTGCCTGACAAAGCAATCGACCTGATGGACGAAGCCGCCTCGCGGCTGCGCATGCAGGTGGATTCCAAACCGGAAGAGCTCGACGAACTCGACCGCCGGATCATCCAGCTGAAGATCGAGCGGGAGGCCCTGAAAAAGGAAACCGACCGCGCATCGCACGATCGTCTCGAAAAACTCGAGATCGACCTCGCGGCGATCGAGGAGGAAGCCTCTGCGCTGACGGCACGCTGGCAGGCGGAAAAATCCAAGCTGGGCCGCGCCGCCGATCTCAAGCGGCAGCTCGACGAGTTGCGTAACGAACTTGCGATTTCTCAGCGCAAGGGCGAATTCCAGCGCGCCGGCGAACTGGCCTACGGCATTATTCCAAAGCTCGAAAAGGAGTTGGAGGAAGCCGAAGGCCGTGATGCCGGAGATGTCGATCCGATGGTGCAGGAGGTCGTGACCGCCGACAACATCGCACATGTGGTGTCGCGGTGGACGGGCATTCCCGTGGACAAGATGCTGGAAGGCGAACGCGACAAGCTGCTCAGGATGGAAGACGAGCTCGCCAAGTGGGTCGTCGGCCAGGGCGATGCCGTCCAGGCGGTTTCGCGTGCCGTGCGCCGCGCCCGCGCCGGGTTGCAGGATCCGAACCGGCCGATTGGCTCGTTCATCTTCCTCGGCCCGACCGGCGTTGGCAAGACGGAGCTGACCAAGGCGCTCGCCCGCTTCCTCTTCGATGACGAGACGGCGATCCAGCGCATGGACATGTCGGAATACATGGAGAAACACTCCGTGGCCCGGCTGATCGGTGCGCCTCCCGGCTATGTTGGTTACGAGGAAGGCGGTGCGCTTACCGAATCCATCCGTCGTCGGCCCTACCAGGTCGTGCTGTTCGACGAAATCGAGAAAGCGCATCCGGATGTCTTCAACGTGCTGCTGCAGGTTCTCGATGATGGTCGTCTGACCGATGGACAGGGCCGTACCGTGGACTTCCGCAACACGATGATCATCATGACCTCGAACCTCGGTGCCGAATACCTCACGGCGCTCGGAGAGAACGAGGACAGCGACAAGGTTCGCGACCAGGTGATGGACGTTGTGAAGATGGCGTTCCGCCCGGAATTCCTGAACCGCGTCGACGAGATCATCCTGTTCCATCGCCTGCGGCGGTCGGAAATGGGTGCGATCGTCGATATCCAGATGGCCCGCCTGCGCAGGCTTCTGGAAGATCGCAAGATCGTTCTCGAACTTGACGAGGAGGCCGTGCACTGGCTGGCCGAGAAGGGCTACGATCCGGTCTATGGTGCGCGTCCGCTGAAGCGTGCGATCCAGAAGCACCTTCAGGATCCGCTCGCCGAGAAGATCCTGGCGGGTGATATCCCCGACGGATCCATCGTCAAGGTCACTGCGGGCTCCGACCGCCTGCTGTTTTCGCCGCGCGGTGCCGCGGTCAGCAAGGCGGCCTGACCACCGGGATTGCATAAAATAAAAAGCGCGGGTGAAAGCCCGCGCTTTTTGCCGTTTTTTGGGATTCGATCAGCGCGTTTCGGCCAGTTCGGTCGAGCTTTCTCCGCTGCCGAGCAGATCGTCGATGCGCTTGCGTTCGCTTTCGAACTTCGCGAGCGCCTTGCCCTCCAGCGACTTTCCGCCGGGCAGGCGGATTTTCAGGGCATCCACCTTGTTGCCGTTTACGATCAGCTCGTAATGCAGGTGAGGGCCGGTGGAGAGGCCGGTCGAACCGACATACCCGATGACCTGACCCTGTCTTACCTTGACGCCCGGCTTGATGCCCTTGGCGATGGCGTTCTGGTGATTGTAGGACGAAACATATCCGTTGGCGTGCCGGATCAGCGTCTGGTTTCCGTAGCCGCCGGAATCCCAGCCGGCCTTTTCCACGACGCCGTTGCCCGCCGCGATGATCGGCGTGCCACGTGGGGCGGCCCAGTCCACGCCGGTATGCATGCGCGAAAAGCCGAGGATCGGATGGCGCCGCATGCCGAAGCCGGAGCGAAACACGCCGTTGGGAACCGGGTTGCGCAACAGGAACTGCCGGATGCTCTTGCCGTCGCGATCGTAATAATCGACGGAATCGTCTTCCGGGTTCTGGAAACGGTAGACCCGCGTTTCGGTATCTCCGAACTTGGCGTCGAGCAGCAGGATTTCGGAGCCTTCAGCGGCCGTGCCGTTCTGGTCCGTGACGGAGAAGAACGCCTCGAGTGAATCCGTCGGCCGCAGCTGCGCCTGGAAATCGACATTGCTGGCGAGGATGCGGATCATCTCGGCCGTCATATCTTGGCCCATGCCGTAGGACAGTGCGGCGCGGTAGATGCCGTCATAGACGCGCGGCAGGTCGCGGCCGGCAATGATCGTCGGCCGGTCGTCATCGTCGAAGGCCGTTGCTA
>NZ_CP093337.1:480000-2807500 GCF_022637395.1 Shinella sp. H4-D48
CCCGAAACCGAGTGATCTAGCCATGAGCAGGTTGAAGGTTGGGTAACACCAACTGGAGGACCGAACCCGCATCTGTTGCAATAGATTGGGATGACTTGTGGCTAGGGGTGAAAGGCCAATCAAACTCGGAGATAGCTGGTTCTCCGCGAAATCTATTTAGGTAGAGCGTCGACCGAATACCCTCGGGGGTAGAGCACTGGATGGGCTATGGGGACTCACCGTCTTACTGATCCTAACCAAACTCCGAATACCGAGGAGTACTAGTCGGCAGACACACGGCGGGTGCTAACGTCCGTCGTGAAAAGGGCAACAACCCTGACCTCCAGCTAAGGTCCCCAAGTCATGGCTAAGTGGGAAAGGATGTGAGGATCCCAAAACAACCAGGATGTTGGCTTAGAAGCAGCCATCATTTAAAGAAAGCGTAACAGCTCACTGGTCTAAATAAGGGTCTTTGCGCCGAAAATGTAACGGGGCTAAAGCCATGCACCGAAGCTGAGGATTTGCAGTTTACTGCAAGTGGTAGCGGAGCGTTCCGTAAGCCTGTGAAGGGAGACCCGTGAGGGCTCCTGGAGGTATCGGAAGTGCGAATGTTGACATGAGTAACGATAAAGGGAGTGAGAGACTCCCTCGCCGAAAGACCAAGGGTTCCTGCTTAAAGTTAATCTGAGCAGGGTTAGCCGGCCCCTAAGACGAGGCGGACACGCGTAGTCGATGGGAACCACGTTAATATTCGTGGGCCTGGTGGTAGTGACGGATTGCGTAACTTGTACATTCTTATTGGATTGGGTGTGCAGGGAAGCGGTTCCAGGAAATAGCTCCACCGTATAGACCGTACCCGAAACCGACACAGGTGGTCAGGTAGAGTATACCAAGGCGCTTGAGAGAACTCTGCTGAAGGAACTCGGCAAATTGCACGCGTAACTTCGGAAGAAGCGTGACCCCAAGGCACGCAAGTGTTTTGGGGTGGCACAGACCAGGGGGTAGCGACTGTTTATCAAAAACACAGGGCTCTGCGAAGTCGCAAGACGACGTATAGGGTCTGACGCCTGCCCGGTGCTGGAAGGTTAAGAGGAGAGGTGCAAGCTTTGAATCGAAGCCCCAGTAAACGGCGGCCGTAACTATAACGGTCCTAAGGTAGCGAAATTCCTTGTCGGGTAAGTTCCGACCTGCACGAATGGCGTAACGACTTCCCCGCTGTCTCCAGCAGAGACTCAGTGAAATTGAATTCCCCGTGAAGATGCGGGGTTCCTGCGGTTAGACGGAAAGACCCCGTGCACCTTTACTATAGCTTTACACTGGCATTCGTGTCGGCATGTGTAGGATAGGTGGTAGGCTTTGAAGCAGGGACGCCAGTTTCTGTGGAGCCATCCTTGAAATACCACCCTTATCGTCATGGATGTCTAACTGCGGCCCGTTATCCGGGTCCAGGACCGTGTATGGTGGGTAGTTTGACTGGGGCGGTCGCCTCCGAAAGAGTAACGGAGGCGCGCGATGGTTGGCTCAGACCGGTCGGAAATCGGTCGTCGAGTGCAATGGCATAAGCCAGCCTGACTGCGAGACTGACAAGTCGAGCAGAGACGAAAGTCGGTCATAGTGATCCGGTGGTCCCGCGTGGAAGGGCCATCGCTCAACGGATAAAAGGTACGCCGGGGATAACAGGCTGATGACCCCCAAGAGTCCATATCGACGGGGTTGTTTGGCACCTCGATGTCGGCTCATCGCATCCTGGGGCTGGAGCAGGTCCCAAGGGTTTGGCTGTTCGCCAATTAAAGCGGTACGTGAGCTGGGTTCAGAACGTCGTGAGACAGTTCGGTCCCTATCTGCCGTGGGTGTAGGAATATTGACAGGATCTGTCCCTAGTACGAGAGGACCGGGATGGACATATCTCTGGTGGACCTGTTGTCCTGCCAAGGGCATAGCAGGGTAGCTATATATGGAATGGATAACCGCTGAAGGCATCTAAGCGGGAAACCAACCTGAAAACGAGTATTCCCTTGAGAGCCGTGGAAGACGACCACGTTGATAGGCCGGGTGTGGAAGCGCAGCAATGTGTGAAGCTTACCGGTACTAATAGCTCGATTGGCTTGATCGTTCTCATTGTTCATGCTCATCTCAAGGCAAACGCGAAGCGTTTGTCCTGACAGAGCAAAGGCAAAAGCCTTTGCGACAGGCCCGGCGAACACGCAGTGTTCGTCCGGTTGTTGCTGAAGACGTGTTCAAAACTTAAGACAAACGAGGAAGTTTCCTTCCTCTACCAGCTTCTCATCACATTGCCCTTAGCCGACCTGGTGGTTATGGCGGGGTGGCCGCACCCGTTCCCATTCCGAACACGGCCGTGAAACGCCCCAGCGCCAATGGTACTTCGTCTTAAGACGCGGGAGAGTAGGTCGCTGCCAGGTCTGCTAAAGGCAATGTCATCTGGTTTTTGCGGAAGCGAAATACCTCTGGTTTTTGCGGAAGCGAAATACCAGCAGGTTTTGTCGCAAGACAAATACCGACAACAATCTTCTCGACACACATTCGGCCCTGCCGAAACCAAAGGGCCGCTTCAAGCGGCCTTTATGCTTTCCAAACCTCGGATACGAGGTCAGCGTAACAAACGGTATTTTGCCTCCGGCAAAAACCGGACCGGAAATACGATCTTTGCCTTCGGCAAAAATCGGTCGGTATTTTGCCTTACGGCAAAAACCGGGTAACGCGGGGTGGAGCAGCCCGGTAGCTCGTCAGGCTCATAACCTGAAGGCCGCAGGTTCAAATCCTGCCCCCGCAACCAAATCAAAAAGCCCCGCAGGCGTAAGCCGCGGGGCTTTCTCGTTTGGGGCAGGCGAGAGCCACCGCATGTCTTCGTCAGGCAAGACAACCGTTTCTTCCCCCGTAACGAAAACAGCGCGGTATCGTCCCCGTGTTCGGCAGCGGCCCCATAATCGTTCTCCCTGAAACAGGAATGGACGACATGGACAAGACCGACAACCTCAGCCTCCCCTATATCCTGCCTTCCCAGGCGCAGAAGCACGTCACCCATAACGAGGCCATCCGCGCGCTGGACGCCATGCTGCATCTGGCGGTGCTCAGCCGTGCCGTCGCAAACCCGCCCGAAAACCCCGCCGGCGGCGACCGCTACATCGTGCCCCCGGGCGCCACAGGAGACTGGAGCGCAAAGGAAACAAGCGTGGCGGCATGGCAGGACGGCGCCTGGGCCTTCTATGCGCCGCGCGAAGGCTGGCTCGCCCATGTCCTCGACGAAAACCGCATCCTCGTGTTCAAGGCCGGCAGCTGGAGCCCCGCCGCCTTTGCCGTCGCCATTCCAGACCAGGTCGGCATCAACACCTCCGCAGACGCAACAAACCGCCTCGCCGTCGCCTCCCCAGCCTCCCTCTTCACAAATGAAGGCGCAGGACACCAGATCAAGATCAACAAAGCCGCAACCGCCCACACCGCATCACTCCTCTACCAAACAGCATGGTCCGCAAGAGCAGAATTGGGACTCGCTGGCAACGACGGCAACCTCTGTTGATGCTGCGGGGAAACTGTCCTTCTCTGTCTGAATCATCACGTAACGAAATTCACGGCGCCGTGGGCGCAAAGAGTAGGGACTGGGCGATGTGCCGGTTTCCTTCAAATTGGACTTTTTCAACGGGCCAAGTCGCCGGAAAGTCCGCATAATATACGACAAGGCCCGGCAGGTGGTTCTGCCGGGCCTTTCACGCATTGCGCCTGCGGAGGAGCGTCAGGCGGCCTCCTCGATGTGGCCGCCGAGGAAAAGCTGGCCGACCCGGGGATCCTTCAAGAGCGCATCGGCCTTGTCGAACATGCGTGTCTGGCCAAGTTCCAGCACCAGGCCATAGTCAGACATGGCGAGCGCAGCCTTGGCGTTCTGTTCGACCATGAGGATTGTCACGCCTTGGTCCCGCAGGCGGAGGAGTGTCTGGAACACCTCCTGGACGAGATTGGGCGAGAGGCCGATGGAGGGCTCGTCGATCAGGATCAGCTTGGGGTCCAGAAGCAGCGCACGGGCGATTTCCAGCTGCTTCTGCTGGCCACCGGACAGCTCGATGGCCTTCTGATCCTTCCGCTCGCGCAGCATCGGGAACTGGTCCATGACCTCCTCCATGCGCCGTTTCACCTTGGTTTGGTCCTTGGACGTGATGCCGCCGAGCTCGAGATTGTGCAATACGGAAAGCTGCGGCACGACATTGCGGCCCTGCGGCACGTAGGTGACACCCCGGGCGATCATCTCGGCTGGCGACTTTCGCGTCACCGTCTCTCCGTCAAGCCGGATTTCTCCCGACTGGATGTTCAGCAGGCCGAAAATGGCCTTGAACACGGTGGACTTGCCTGCGCCGTTGGGGCCGATCACGGTGGTGATCGACGCCTTGGGAATGGTGAAGGACGTACCGTTGAGAATGGTGATCCGGCCGTAGCCGCCGGTGATGTTCTTCAGCTCCAGCATGTCAGCCTCCGAGATAAGCGTCGATGACCATCTGGTTCGACCGGATCTCGTCCGGGCTCCCCTCGGCAATGATCTCGCCCTGCGCCAGCACGATGATGCGCGTGCACAGCGACATCACGAACTCCATATTGTGCTCGATGACGACGAAGGTCGTGCCATGCTCGCGGTTATAGGTGATGAGCCGTTCCTTGAGATGGCCAAGCATGGTGAGGTTCACGCCGCCCGCCGGTTCGTCGAGCAGCACGATGCCGGGCCCGGCCATGAAGGCCATCGCGGCATCCACGAGCTTCTGCTGGCCATAGGACAGCGAACCCGCCTCCGTATCGCGGTAGGGCGTCAGGCGGAAGAACTCGATCAGCTGCTCGGCTTTCTCCGTGAGCCCAGCATCCGATTTGCCGAAGAGGCGTAAGAGCATCGATCCCTCATGCTCCTGGCCGGCAAGGATGACATTGTCGAGCACCGACATTTTCGGGAAAACCGAAAGCTGCTGGAAGGTGCGTCCGACACCCATGAGGGAAAGGTCGGCCGGACGCACGCCATCGGTCGACTGGCCGTTGATCTCGCAGTGGCCTTCCGTCGGGCGCAGCTGGCCGAGGATGCAGTTGAACAGCGTGGACTTGCCGGAGCCGTTCGGGCCGATCAGTCCGAGGATCTCGCCGCGCTGGACATCGAAACTCACGCCGTTGACGGCGCGGATGCCGCCAAACTGCTTGGAGATATTGCGGACCGAGAGGATGGGGCCGTCGTGGTGCTTGGTGTGCATGTTCACAGCTGGACTCCCTGCTTGAGATCGCGACGGGCTTCATGTTTCGGCTTGAACGTCTCGAACAGCTTATGCCCAAGGCCGATCAGGCCGTTTGGCGAATAGACCATGAGAACGATCACGAGGAAGGCGTAGATGATGAGGTAGTAACCCTCGGTGAAGCGCAGCACTTCCGGCAGCAGGATGACAACCGCGGCCCCCAGCATTGGTCCGAAGAAGAAGCCCGCACCACCGACGACGACCATGAGCAGCAGCTTCAGCGAATGCATGAGGGCGAAGCTCGACGGTTCGATGAACTGCACCAGCGGCGACTGGAGCGCACCGGCGAGACCGCCGAAGGCCGAGCCGATGGCAAAGGCGAGCAGCGTCTGGCGGCGGACCTTCAGGCCGAGGCTTTCGGCGCGGATCGGGTTCTCGCGCAAGGCCTTGAAGGCGCGACCCCAGGGCGAGCGCAGGATCCACCACATCGAAAAGGCGGCTATCAGGAAGCAGACCAGTGAGAAATAGTAAAAGGCGAGGTTGCTGTCCGTCGATAAGCCGAAGAAGGACGGGCGCTCCATGCCGCTGAGGCCGAAGGAGCCGCCGGTAATGTCTTCCTCATTGCGCAGCACCAGGAACAGCAAGGTATTGAAGGCAAGGGTTACGAAGGCGAGGAAGTGATGCTGGACGCGCAGGGCCGGATAGCCGAGCAGCAGGCCGACGGCGAAGCTGGAGAGGATCGACGCGATGACCGCCACGCCCCAGTGCATGCCGGCAAGCGTCATCAGCGCGGTGATATAGGCGCCGATGCCCATGAAGCCGGCCTGTGCCAGGCTGACCTGGCCGGCATAGCCGAGCGTCAGGTTCAGCCCCATCGCGGCGATGGAAAACAGGAGCCACGAGCAGAGCGTATAGACGATGTAGTTGCCCTGGCCGATCGGGGCCAGGATGAGTGCCGCGACGCCGGCGAGGAGAAGAAGGGGGCGAAGGCGGGTCATACAGTTCTCCCTTCCGAGGTGCCGAGCAGGCCCTGCGGGCGCAGCAGGATGATGACGATGAGCAGGATGAGCGGCATGGCCGAGCGATACTGGGCGGAGATGTAGACCGCCGAGAGATTGTCGATGACACCGATCAGCAGGCCGCCGACAAGGGCGCCGCGGATCTGGTTGAAGCCGCCCACGATAGCCGCAATAAAGGCGACGAGGCCGAGCGTTTCACCGTTCGAAAATTTCGCCAGATAGATAGGCGAGATCAGAACGGAGGCGATGGTGGCGAGCGTCGCGTTGATCAGGAACGTGTAGAGCACCATGCGCTTGACGTTGACGCCGAGGATTTCCGCAACGGCCGGATTCTGCGCGCTCGCCTGCATGCAGCGGCCCGTTCGGGTGCGGCTGAGGAAGAGCTGCAGGCCACCGATGGCAAGCATGGAGACGACGAGATTGCCGATATCCTGCACGGAAACGCTGGCGCCCGCGATGTGGTAGACATCCTGCGGGAAGATGGCGGGGAAGGGCTGGGCGGTCGCGCCGTAGAACTCCTTCACGCTTTCCTTCATCAGAAGGCCGAGCGCGATGGTGGCGATGACCAGCGGCAGCGTGCCGTGCGGCAGCATGGGCTCGACGATCAGCCGCTTGAAGGCGACGCCGAGAATGAGGAGAGACAGCACCAACGCGAGGATGACGGACGTCCACATCGGCAGGCCGAGCACGGTCATGCCGATAAGGACGAAGAAAGCCGGTAGCATGACGAACTCGCCCTGGGCGAAGTTGATCGTCTGCGACGCCTGCCAGAGCAGCGTGAAGCCGACGGCGGCAAGCGCGTAGATGGAGCCTGCGGCAAGGCCGGAGATCAGGATTTGGAGAAGCTCGGCCATGATGAAGTCCTCAAGGGCTGGTGGTCGGCTTGGCGATGTTGGATGGGCACGCCGGTGGCGCAATGCGCCACCGGCGATGGGACCGGTCAGTTGGCGGGCAGGATGGCCTCGACGACCTGATTGCCGTTCTCGACCTTCACAAAGAAGCTCTCGCGCGACATTTCACCCGTTTCGTCCCAGCTCACATCCATCAGGACGCCAGGATATTCGGAGGCCTTGAGGGTAAGGCCATGCATTTTCTCGGCGATGGCCTTGCTGTCCGGCGAGCCGACCATTTCGGTGACGTATTTCAGCGTCCAGGCGGCGGTGTAGCCCTTGATGGCGTTGTGGTCCGGCGTGTATTTGAACTTGGTCTTGAAGCGCTCGACCATGTCCTTCAGGGCGGGCACATCTGCATCCGGTGTCAGACCGACATGGCCCATGGCGCCATTTGCGGCATCGCCGGCAAGCTCGATCACCTTGTGACCGATCAGGGTGGTTTCGCCGATCAGCGGCTTATCGATGCCCTGCTTGCGGGCCTCGCGCAGGAAGCGCGCGCTTTCCTCTTCGGTGTAGTAGACGAAGAAGGCATCGGCATTGGAATTCTTGAGCTTCAGCACGTCGGCGGAGAAATCGGCCTGGGCCTGTTCGGAAGGAACGTCCACGACGATCTCGAGGCCGGCCTTGGCTGCTTCATCGATAAAGGCCTGATGGCCGCCCTTGCCGAATTCGGTATTCGCCCAGGCGACGCCGACCTTCTTCACACCCATTTTCTCGACCATGTACTTCACCATTTTCGGAACGCCCTTCTGCGAGCCGAAAGCCGTGCGGAAGATATAGGGGTTGCCCTTGGCGGTGATCGACGGGGCTTCGGAACCGGTGAACTGCGGAATGCCATACTGCTTGGCGACGATCATGTTCACGACGGTCGAAGACGAGAAGACGGTGCCCATGATGGCGTAGACTTCATCGTCGATCGCCTTCTGGACCATAGCGCGGGAAACTTGCGGATCGGTCTGGCTGTCATATTCGATAACCTTGACGGGTTCCTTGAGGATGCCGCCTTCGGCATTGATTTCCTCGAAGCCCATATTCACGCCGTCACGGAAATTCGTTCCAGCGGCAGCGCCGGGGCCGGACAGCTCGACGATCGAGCCGACCTTGAGATCTGCCAGCGCGGGTGCCGCGCCAAGCGCCAGCACCATTGCGGTTGCGGAAAGCAGTTTCTTGATCATCGTGTTCCTCCCTTGAATGATCATATGCCGAAATCCGAAAGCGCACCCGAATGGCTCGTTTTCGAAACGCAGTCTCCAGGTCTCCTCCCCGGCAGGCCGCGATTTGTCTTCCTCCTGTCACCCTATGTCCGCGCGCGACGGTTCGTCTTGTCCGGCGGGCTGTCGGCTTGATGATTGACAAGACCATGCGAACGGTAGCGGGGAAATGGACAATGGGGGTTAAACATTGGATGATTCCGCATCGGCTGTGCCGGTGATTTCGGCAAGCGACAAGCGGATGCCGGTCTTGATATCGGTGATCGGCTGGGCACCAAGCAAGGCCGGGACCGGGTCCGAGGCGAGATCGGCGGGGATGCGCAACGGTGGTCCATCAATGGTGATGTCCGACCAGCCGGTCTGTATCGACAGTTCGGTCACGAAGTCTTCCATCTCGGCGGTATCGCCGGCCATCGTCAGCGCGGTCGCACCCGCCAGCGGCACCGTCATCGCTGTGGCAAGCAGGCGGGCGACATCATCGACGAAGACGAACCCAACACGGCCGGAAAAGCGGATCTGCGCCGGTTTGCCGTTCGCAGCAGCCGCAAGGGCGATGGACGGGCCGGCGGCGATGCCCGCGCTGATGCCCGGCCCGTAAACGATGTAGGGACGCAAGCCGAGGCTCGGCACGCCATGGTCGAGGAAGAACGCACGGGCAGCTCCTTCCACCGCAAGCTTGGTCGCGCCATAGATGGTCATGGGCTGCGGATGGATTGCATCTTCCGGCCCGAACACGCCGGCCGTCGAGAGATAGGCGACCGGAAGACGGTTGGGTTTTGCGGCCTCGAATACATTGAGGCTGCCGATGAGATTGACGCGCGCGCCAAGCACCGGGTCGCGGGCGCAGTCCACCGTCATAAGCCCGGCGAGATGGACAATTCCATCACAGCCATGCGCTGCCTCGATAACGGAGGCGGTATCGGTTATATCGCCCGAGACGATTTCGACATCGAGTCCCGGCGGAAGCCGTTCGGGGCGGGGTGCGAGATCGAAGATGCGCACGGAGTGGCCTGCGGCGGCAAGCGCTGCTGCAGCGCGCACCCCGACGAAGCCGGTCCCGCCGGTCAGGAGGATGCGGCTCACGTCCGCTCTCCAATATATCCGACGTGGCAGAGTCCGGTAACCCGTTCTGTTCCAGGGTGCTGCATGCGGTCTCCTACTCCCCTATCGATCTTGATCATTGCAAAAAATGGAATGACGTTCAATATTAAACTTGAATTCCAATTTATTTTTGTTCTGTTACGTTTTTGGAGTGGCCAGGGAGGACCTTATGATAAAGAAGATCGGCATCGCCGTGATCGGTGCGGGCGTTATCGGCAAAACGCATATCGATACATTGGTGCGTATGGACGGTGTGCAGCTTTCGGCGATTGTCGACCCGGCACCCACCGGGCGCGCGCTTGCAGAGGCCCATGGTGTGCCGTGCCTGCCCGATGTCGCCGCGCTCATCGATGCCGGACTGGCACAGGCTGCCATCGTCGCAACGCCGAATGAAACGCATCTTCCGGTATCGGAAGCCCTCATGCGGGCCGGCATTCCTGTGCTCCTGGAAAAACCCGTTGCCGAAAGCCTTGCCTCGGCCCTGCAGCTTATCGCGGTGGCGGAGGAAACCGGAGTGCCGCTTCTCGTCGGCCATCACCGCCGCCACAATCCGATCATCCGTGCCGCCCATGCCGCGATCCATGCCGGCCGGATCGGCGATCTCGTCATGGCGACCGTCACCTGCGCGCTGGCAAAGCCCGCCTCCTATTTCGAGGCGGGATGGCGGCGCGCGCCCGGGGCTGGCGGGCCGCTTCTCATCAACCTCGTTCACGAGATCGACCTGATGCGCCATTTCTTCGGCGAGATTGCCACCGTGCAGGCGATCGCCAGTAACGCGCGGCGCGGCTTTGCGGTAGAGGATACGGCCGCGGTGGCGCTGACCTTCGCGCGCGGCGGGCTTGCCACGCTGTGCATTTCCGACGCGGCGACTGGTCCCTGGGCCTGGGACCTGAGCGCAGGCGAGAACCTTGTGCGTTTCCCGGCTCATCCCGTTAGCGCTCATCACTATTCCGGCAGCCGCGCGGGGCTTTCCCTGCCCGACCTGACCGTATGGGAGCCCGATGGCGAACCGGACTGGACGCGCAAGCTCACGCCATCCGTCCTGGCGGTCGAGGCCGCAGACCCCTACGAGGCGCAGATCGCGCACTTCGCCACGCTGGTCCGCGAAGGCGGTGCGCCGCTGGTGTCCGCACGTGACGCCACCGCAAACCTTATCGTTCTCGATGCCATCCGTGCGGCCGCGCAAAGCGGCAGGACTGTCGCGGTCGATCTCTCCGCGCTGGGCTGACGCGAACCGGGGCGTCGGATCTGGAACAGGAGCAGGCTCAGAAAAAACCGGGCCTGCTTCCGATCCTGCGCGCAGGCTCGCGCATTGCTCAGCTCTTCGGCATGCCGTCAGGGCGCAGGAGGCGCCGTTGGGCTGCGATGCGGAACGGCGCATTCATCGCGCCGTAGCCGGCATAGGCGCCACGCCGTTCCACGACCTCGAAGAAGAAGCCCTCGCCGAAGGTGCGGCTGTAGATCTGGAAATATTCGCCGTTGTCGTCGCGGTCGTAGAGGATGCTGGCCGCCCGCAGCGCGTCGGAGAATTCGGGCTCGAGGCCGAAGCGGGCTTCCAGGTCGTCATAGTAGTTGCGCGAAATCGGCAGGGCCTGGAAGCCGCGGGCTTCGAGTTGCTTTGCCGTTGCGAAAATGTCGTCCGTCGCCAGCGCGATGTGCTGGATGCTCGTGCCGAAGCCTTCCGCCAGGAACTTGCCGGCAAAGGTCTTGCGGCTGTCGGCGCCGTTCATTGTCAGCCGGAACGCCGGCTCGGGGACGCTTTCGATCGCCTGGCTGCGCACGAGACCGCCCGGATCGACCACATCGACCATCGGCGTGCGCCGCGTCGAGAAGATCGACGTGTAGAACAGAAGCCAGGTCAGCATCTCGTCGTAGCGGGTCGTCTGGGCCAGATGGTCGATGCGGGTGAGGCCGGCGCCGGCTGCCTCGGATTTCTCGTCGATCGCAACGAACTCGTTGTCCCAGATGCCTGACAGCGCCGGCGTGTCATCGAGAAAATAGACCACTCCGTTGCCGACGCCCTGAATGGCCGGTACGGCGGCCTCACCGGGCTGGCGTGGCTCCGCGAAGGTCGGCGCGCCGAGCGCAGCCGCACGCTTCAGCGCATCGGCGGCATTCTCGACCTTGATTCCGAAGGCATAGGCATTGGTGCCATGCACGGAATAGGAGGCGCTGGCGAAGCTGTCGCTCTGCGTGTCGGTATTGATCACGATGCGGATGTCGCCCTGTGTGTAGAGATCCACGTCGCGGTTGCGGTGACGGGCCGAGCGGGAAAAGCCGAGTGTGGAAAGCAGGGCGCCGAGATCGTCCTTGTCTTCCGCTGCCGTGGTGAACTCGACGAACTCGACGCCCTGCGTGTGAATGCGGTCGGGCATGTCGGGTGCCGTGATGGCGATATCAGGCTCCAGCCGCCGAACCTGATCCATGATGTAGACAAGAGAACGATGGCCGTCCTCGGCGAGCGCGCGGGCCGAGCCGCCGCGGAACTGGTCGTTGAAGATTTCGAGCGAGAGCGGGCCGTTATAGCCGGTGGCGGCAACCGCGCGCATGAAGTCGACGACCGGTAGGTCGCCTTCGCCCGGCATGTTGCGGAAGTGGCGGCTCCAATAGAGCAGGTCCATGTCGAACAGCGGTGCGTCGGCCAGCTGCACGATGAAGATCTTGTCGCCGGGGATGGAGCGGATCGAGTTGGGGTCGATCTTGCGCGAGAGGGTATGGAAGCTGTCGAGGATGATGCCGACATTGGCGTGATCGGCGCGGCGCACCACTTCCCATGCGTCGCGGTGGTCGCTGACATGGCGGCCCCAGGCCAGCGCCTCATAGCCGACACGCACGCCGTGTCGCGCGGCCAGTTCGCCGAGTTCGTAAAAGTCCGCCGCGGCGCGGTCGATGCCGCCCAGCGAGATTGGCGAGACATTCGAGCAGATCAGGATGAGATCGGTGCCGAGTTCGCCCATGATGTCGAACTTGCGCTGAGCACGATCGAAAGCGCGGGCACGGTGCGGCTCCGGCATGCCCTCAAAGTCGCGGAACGGCTGGAAAAGCGTGATGTCGAGCCCGTGATCGGCGGCCATCCTCGACACTTCGCGCGGCGAGGCATCATAGGTCAGGAAGTCGTTCTCGAAAATTTCAACGCCCGTGAAGCCCGCCTTGGCGATGGCCGCCAGTTTTTCGGGAAATTCGCCGCTGATGGAGACGGTGGCGATCGAGGTCTTCATTGCCGCGCGTGCTCTGGCTGTGTCGACGGGGGCCATATTGCCTTCCTTTCCGGCGTTATGTACGATTCAGTTAATAATGTGACATGCGCGGGCTTGGCCGGCAATGGATGATGATGAAACAGGGCGCTGCGACGAAAGAAGAAAAACAGGTGCGGCAGGCCAAGCGGGATCCCGAGGGCGTGCGTCGCGATATCCTCGCGGTTGCGATGGAGGAATTCTCGCAGAACGGTCTTTCGGGTGCGCGCATCGACGAGATCGCGGCACGAACGCGCACATCCAAGCGCATGATCTACTATTACTTCGGCGACAAGGAAGGCCTGTACCAGCGCGTCCTGGAAGAAGCTTACGCGGAAGTGCGCGGCGGTGAGAGCGAGCTTGAACTCGATGGGCTCGATCCCGTCGCGGCGCTGGTGAAGCTGTGTCGCTACACGTTCGACCATCATCGCCGCAACCCGTCCTTCATTCGCATGGTGATGATCGAGAATATTCACCACGGCCGGCACATGCAGCTTTCGGAAAACATCAGGGGACTGAACCGTCTGGCGATCGAGTCGCTGGAAGCCGTGCTGAAGCGCGGGCAGGAGGCCGGCCTGTTCCGCGAGGGGCTCAATCCGCTGGAGCTGCACTGGCAAATCAGCGCCCTGTCCTTCTTCAACGTGTCGAATGCGGCCACCTTTTCCTTCATTTTCGGCGACGCGCTGTTTATGCCTGATGGTCAGGAGACGCTGTCCAGCCATGTCGCCGATATGGTGCTGCGCTACGTCAGGGTAGAGCATCCTCGTCCTGGGGCTTAAGCCGCCGTTTCAATCATGTCCTTCGCGGCCCAGCCGCTCTATCTGGCCGAGAAGCCGGATTGCCGTCGAAAGCGCAACGCCCGTCGCCGCCAACATCTGCGGCAGTACGAGCCATTCCAGTGTCCAGGCAGCGCCGGACCGCTCCTGTTCGTGCACCATCGAGTGATGCATGGCGGAAAGCTGCACGGCGTTGAAGCGCGCGAGCGAGACAAGAAGTTCGGCCGCGACCGGATTTTGCTTGTGCGGCATGGCGGACGAACCGCCACCGCCCGATAGGCGGATCTCGCCGCCGACTTCTGCCAGGAGTGCCACGTCTTGTCCGAATTTTCCAAGGCTTCCCGAAATGAGCGAAAGGATACCTGCGAACTCCGCCAGACCATCGCGCTGGCTGTGCCATTGCGGCCGGTCGGCAAGATCGAGCCTGCGGGCTAGTGCCGCCCTCACATCCGCGCCCTTGTCGCCAAGCTTTTCGAGGGTGCCGGCAGCCCCGCCGAACTGTACGGCAAAGCCTTCGGCGCTAAACAGCGCCAGCCGCTGTGCTGAGCGATCAAGCGGCTCGCGCCAGCTTCGAACCCGGTCGGAAACGGTGATGGGGATCGCCGCCTGCATGCGGGTGTGGCCCATCAGCGCGTTCTGGCCATCACGCCTCCGAACGGTGTCGAGGCCAGCGATCGTAGATGCCAGCCTCTTTGCGAGAATGCCCGTTGCGGTCTTCAGCCTGAGCATGAGGCTGGTGTCGATGACATCCTGGCTTGTCGCGCCGAAATGGACGTTTTTGGACGCCGTACCGCCGACCGTACGACGCAACTGCCGCACGAGCTCTGGAATGACGACGCCGTCGTTTGCCACCCCGTTCGCCAGAGCTTCCATGTCGGGCTTGAAGTCCGACAGGGCGGAGGCGATGGATGCTGCCGCATCCGCAGGAATGATGTCGTGTTCCGCTTCCGCATGCGCCAACGCCGTCTCGAAGCGCAGCATGGCGGCGATATCCGCCTCAGCCGAGAAGAGTGGCGCAATCTCGGCGTCGCCCATCAGGCCGGAGAGGAAAGGGTGCTCGAACGGTGTGAGGCTCATGAAGACCTTTAGAGCATTTACGGTCGAAGCAGGATCGCTTCGGCGTCGGCCAATGCGGCAAAGACAAAAAGGGAGGACATTTCCGGTGAGCCGGTGCTTACCGGAAATGGTCTAGATGTCGAAGAACACGGTTTCGCCGTCGCCCCGCAGGCGAATGTCGAAGCGGTAGGTGTTGTCGCCCTCCTTCTTCGCGATCAGCGTCGGGATGCGGTCCTTGTGCTCGATGCGTGCGAGAACCGGATCTTCCGCATTGGCCGTTTCCTCCTCGGGAAAGTACATGCGCGTATGCAGTCCGATATTGATGCCTCGGGCGACGATCCAGAAGGTGATGTGCGGCGCCATCCAGCGGCCGTCCTTGAAGGGAACGCGGCCGGGCTTGATGGTCTCGAACACGAATTCGCCGGTGTCCATGTCGCCGGGCGAACGGCCCCAGCCAAGGAAGTTCGGATCCGCCTCACCGCGCGTTTCGCTCGGGCTGTTGTAGAAGCCGGCATCGTCTGCCTGCCAGATCTCCACCAGCGCGTCCTTCAGCGCGTAACCGCCGCCATCATAGACGGTGCCGCGAATGGTGACACGGGTTCCGCGTGTCTCATTATTATAGAGCGCGCCGGAACCGAGATCCTTTTCGAAGACGCCGTGAATGCCGACAAAGTTCGGCGTGCATCCGATATGGACGTAAGGACCTGCGGTCTGCGAGGCGCTTTCCTTGAGATAGCCAAGCGGTTGAACCATGTCAGTTGCCCTCCGGACGGTTCTCGAAGAAGGTGGAGCGGCGGCCTCGCAGCACGATGTCGAACTTGTAGGCGCGCATGTCCATGGGAATGGTCGCGTTCATGTCGAGCGGGGCGACGAGACGGCGGATCGCATCCTCGTCCGGTACCGTCTTGACGATGGGACAACGCCAGATCAGCGGGTCGCCCTCGAAATACATCTGGGTGATCAGGCGCTGCTGGAAGCCGTGGCCGAAGATCGAGAAGTGGATGTGCGCCGGGCGCCAGTCGTTGACGCCGTTCGGCCAGGGATAGGGGCCGGGTTGGATCGTCTTGAACCAGTAGTAACCGCTGTCATCCGTGATGGTGCGCCCGACGCCGCCGAAGTTCGGGTCGACCGCCGCCAGATAGGTTTCCTTCTTGTGGCGGTAGCGACCGCCGGCATTGGCCTGCCAGAATTCGACCAGGGCACCCGGCACACCGGCGCCACGCTCGTCGAGCACGCGGCCGTGCACGAGGATGCGTGGGCCGATCGGCATTTCGCCCGGCTTCGCATAGTTCAGGATAAGGTCGTTATCGAGCGGGTTGAGCATGCCGTGGCCGAAGACCGGCCCGGTGATTTCGCTCTTCGTACCCTCAAGAGAGATGAGCGCGCGCTGCGGTGAACGCAGGATGGAGGTCTTGTACCAGGGCGTGTAGGCCGGCGGATGAATGTCGCGGTCCCGTGCGAAGAAAGGCCCTGTCTCGGGCGGTTGATTGCTCATTTCACTCCCTCCTTCTCGGTGTTTTCGGCGCGCATGCCGGCGAGCGCCTGCTTGGCGATCTTGAAAGCATGGTTGGCCGCCGGCACGCCGGCATAGATCGCGACATGCATCAGCGCCTCGCGAATGTCTTCCTCCGTGGCGCCGGTATTGGCCGTGGCGCGCACATGCATGGCAACTTCCTCATCCTGCCCGAGTGCAGCCAGAAGCGCGATAGTCACCATCGAGCGCTCACGCTTGGTCCACTGGCTACCTGACCAGACGGTGCCCCAGGCGGCTTCGGTTATCAGCGTCTGGAACGGCTGGTCGAAGGGCGTTGCATTGGCGCCCGCGCGGTCCACATGCGCATCCCCCAGCACGGCACGCCGGGTGACCATGCCCTTGGTGTAGCGTTCGGACAGCTGGGTAGTGTCGGTCATGCTCGATGCTCCGGCAGGGATGTCAGGAAAGCGCGGACGGCGGCGCTGTAAGCGACCGGCTGCTCGACACAAGGAATGTGGCCGCAGCCGGGAATTTCGACAAAGGCGCTGTGGGCAATCAGGCCGGAAAGCGATCTGACCAGTTCGGGCGGCGTGGAGCCGTCCTGATCGCCCACGACGCAGAGAGTGGGAACGGCGATCCGTCCTGCGGCCTCGGTATAGTCGGCATCCCGAATGGCCGCGCAGGTTCCGCAATAGCCGTCCACCGGCTGACGTGCCAGCATGGTGCGGCAGCCGGCATATAGCGCTTTGTCGGCTGTGCGGAATGGCGGCGTGAACCAGCGTTCCATGATCGGGTCGATCATGCCCTCAAGGCCGTTGGCCAGGATGGTATCGATGCGCGTGTTCCACATGTCGGGCGTGCCGATCTTGTGGGCGGTGTTGGACAGGACCAGCGCTGCAACAAGGCCGGGGCGCTTGTCGTGCACCGCCTGCGCGACGAGGCCGCCGACGGAAAGGCCCCAGACGATCGTCTTTTCGATCTTCAAATGGTCGAGAAGCGCAATGAGATCGTCGGCATGGCGGTCGATCGAATAGGGTGGGGTGCCGGTGCCGGAAAGCCCATGGCCGCGCTTGTCGTGCAGCACATAGCCATAGGCGTCGCCCAACGCATCCATGACCGCATCCCAGATGCGGAAATCGGTGCCAAGCGAGTTGATAAAGGCAATGACGGGCTTGCCCTGCGCGATGCCCGCGGTGCGGTAGTGGATCGCGGCATCGCCGACGTGCAGAAACTTCATGGTGGCGCTCCTCTTGATCTGAGGTCTAGCAATTATAAAACGGTTAAGTAAAATGAGATTTTCGGCTATAAATATAACCTGAGAGTTATGGTTTCACCAATCGACGCCCGGATCAAGTTTCGCCATCTGCAGGCCTTTCTGGAGGTGGCCCGTCAGAAAAGCGTCAACCGCGCGGCGGAGCTTCTGCATGTCAGCCAGCCGGCGGTGACGAAGACGATCCGCGAGTTGGAAGGCATTCTGGGCGTTGCGCTCTTCGAGCGCGACGGGCGCGGCATCCGCACCACCCGCTACGGCGAAATCTTCATGCGTCATGCCGGCGCGACCTTGACGGCGTTGCGGCAGGCCGTGGATTCCGTTTCGCAGGAAGCTGCCCTGTCCGGCCCTCCCGTGCGCATCGGCGCGCTGCCGACGGTCTCTGCGCGCATCATGCCGCAGGCGATGAACCGCTTTCTTGCCGGGGGAACCGTTGGTCCGGTCAAGATCGTGACGGGTGAGAACGCCGTTCTTCTCGAGCAATTGCGGGTCGGCGATCTCGATCTTGTTGTCGGTCGTCTTGCTGCTCCGGAGAAGATGACCGGCTTCTCCTTCGAGCATCTCTATTCGGAGCGGGTCCTGTTCGTTGTTCGGGCCGGCCATCCGCTCCTCGATGCGCGTGCCAACGCCTTCGATCGGCTCGGTTCCTATCCGGTGCTGATGCCGACGCGTAATTCCGTTATCCGTCCTATCGTCGAGCAGTTCATGATCGCGCACGGCATGCCCGCGCCGCCCGTGCAGATCGAGACGGTTTCCGATGCCTTCGGCCGCGCCTATCTGCGCATGAGCGACGCGGTCTGGATCATTTCGGAAGGCGTGGTGGCGGGCGATATCGCCGATGGCGTGCTCGCCGCCCTGCCGCTGGAGACCGTGGAAACGCGCGGTCCCGTGGGTTTGACGATGCGTGCCGAGACGCCGCCGTCGCTTCCGCTCTCCCTGTTGATGCAGGCCATCCGAACCGCCGCGGCGGAGATTGCGGCGGCAGGCGTGTAGCCCGCCCCGCGCTGCGAATCCTGCGATTTCCTCTGGACCTGATAATAATGGATGTATATTCCATAATAGAATATCATTCAGTTTTATGGGAGGGATCATGAATCTGGAACTCGACGGCGCATCGCGCCTCCATTTCGTGATCGGCGATCCGATCGCGCAGGTGAAGTCGCCGGCGGGCGTCAGCGAGATGCTGCAGGCACGCGGTCATAACGCGCTGTGCATTCCGGGCCATGTCGCCCCGCAGGATCTCGACGTGCTCTGGGCAGGGCTGAAAACTCTGAAGAATCTCGACGGTGTGATCGTCACCGTGCCGCACAAGATAGCCGCCGTGCACATGGCCGACCGGCTGTCGGAACGTGCCGCGTTCCTCGGCGTCGTAAATACGCTCCGGCGCACGCAAACGGGCTGGGAAGGCGACATGTTCGACGGTATCGGCCATGTCTCGGCGCTGCAGAAGGCCGGTTGCGTGCTGGAAGGCAAGCGCGCCGTTCTGGCCGGCGCAGGCGGCGCGGGCAGCGCCATTGCGCATGCGCTGGTGCTGGCAGGCGTTTCCGAGCTTGCCATCCATGAAACGGACGAAGTCAGACGTGAGGCGCTCATCGCGCGTCTCTCCTCGCTCGGCATGGCGACGGTGTTTGCCGGAAGTGCCGATCCGACCGGCTTCGACGTGGTCGTGAACGCCACGCCATCCGGCATGAAGGAGGGCGATCCGTTGCCCTTCGACGGCGACAAGCTGACGCCGGACATGTTCATCGGCGAAGTCATTACCAAGCCGGCGGTCTCGCCACTGGTCGAGCGCGCGCGGTCGATCGGCTGCCGCGCGATTACCGGCGTCGACATGTTCGTCGAAGTCCGCGACCTGATGGTCGACTACCTGAGCGCGAGGTGAGGCCGTCATGGACAGACAATATGCACTTGCCTTTCTGACCCTGCCGGATGTGGCGCCTGCCGAGGCGATCCGCATCGCTGCCGAAACGGGATATTCCAGCGTCGGATTGCGCCTTTTGCCGGCCGCAGCGAGCGGGGAAGGGCCCTACCCCATCATGACGGACAAGGCGGTGCTTGCCGAGGCCCGCGCCGCGCTGGCCGAAACCGGCATGCGGGTCGGTGATGTCGAGATCGCACGGCTGAAGCCGGAAACGAAGGCCACGGACTTCAGGGCTTTCCTGGATTGCGCGGCCGCGCTAGGGGCTGCCAACATTCTGGTGGCGGGCGACGATACGGATCATGCGCGCCTTGCGCAGACCTTCGCAGCCTTTGCCGAGCTTGCGGCGGGCTACGACCTGACCGCCGACCTTGAATTCATGCCCTGGACCGGCGTGCGCAATGCCGCGGAGGCCGTGGCGATCGTCAAGGCGGCCGGTCAGGCGAATGGCGGCGTGCTAGCCGACGCCTTGCATTGGGATCGCACGGGCGGACGTATCGAAGACCTCGCGCTCATCCAGCCGGAAACGATTCACTATTTCCAGCTCTGTGACGCACCGGCCGAATACAATCCGAGCGACGCCGGGCTCATAGAGATCGCGCGGGGCGGTCGCCTGCTGCCGGGGCAAGGCGGCATCGATCTTCGGGCATTCGTCCGGGCGCTGCCTGAGACGGTGCCGGTCAGCATTGAGATTGCGAATGCCGGTTTCAATGCCAGCCTTTCACCGCGTGCGCGGGCTGTGCAAGCGCTCGCCGCCGCGAAGGCAGTTATTGCCGGACTTTAATTTGGAATGAAATTATTATTTTGAATATAATTCCATTTTGTGTATAGCTGGTCGTCGGAAGCGCCGAGGCGCGTGAACGACGGCCAGCGACACCTTCCAGACACGTCAGGATGCCGCCGCCCCGAAAGGGCGGGCGGGTCGTTGCGCCTTTGAGGAGGCAAGAATGCAGGCAATGGACGCGCGGTCCGATGATCACCGGCGTGCCGATGAGGCCGGGCCTCGTGCCGAGACACCACGCCATGCGCAATGCGATGTGCTGGTGATCGGCTCCGGTGCGGGAGGCCTCGCGGCTGCCGTGGCTGCCGCGCATCACGGCCTTGATGTGATCGTAGCCGAGAAGGCCGCGGCCTTCGGGGGAACCTCTGCCTTCTCCGGCGGCTGGCTTTGGGTGCCCAATGCGCCGCATGCCGTTGCGGCGGGCAAAGGAGAGGACCCGGAAGGACCACGGACCTACCTGCGCCATATTCTCGGCAACCGATACGATGCTGGCATAATCGACGCCTATCTTGAGGAGGCGCCGCGCATGCTGGATTTCTTCGAGAAGAACACGGCCGTCCACTTCCTGCCGGGCAGCGGCATGCCGGATTTCCACGGCAATCTGCCAGGTGCCGCCAAGGGGTGGCGTTCCGTCGTCGCCGCGCCCTATGATGGAAGAGCACTTGGCGGGCTCATCGGACGTCTGCGTCAGCCCATTCCCGAGACCACGCTGCTCGGCATGGGCATTGGCTCGGGCGTGGACATGCGCATGTTCCTGACGGCGACCCGTTCTCTGCGGGCCTTCGCCTATGTTACCGGCCGCATGCTCAAGCACGCGCGCGATCTCGTCTTTCATCGCCGCGCCATGCAGCTCGTCAACGGCAATGCACTCGTCGGCCGTCTCCTGCGTTCCGCCGCCGACCGGCGCGTTCGGCTGTGGCCCAATGCTGCGGCCCATGACCTGCTTCGTGACGGTCCCAGTGTAACCGGTGCCGTTTTGAAAACGGCTGACGGCCCCGTCCATGTCGTTGCCCGGCGCGGGGTCATTCTGGCAACGGGCGGCTTTCCGAACGATGCTGATCGCCTCCAGGCCCTTCTGCCGCATGTGCAGGCCGGTACGCCGCATTACTCGGCGGCACCTGTCACCAATAGCGGTGATGGTTTGCGGCTCGCGGAAAGTGCGGGTGGCCGCGTATCGCCTAGCATGGTCGATGCCGCAGCCTACGCGCCGGTCTCGCTGGTGCCGCGGCTCGATGGCAGCCTGGGGCGCTTTCCGCATCTTGTCGAGCGCGGCAAACCCGGCATCATCGCCGTTATGGCGTCGGGCCGGCGGTTCGTCGATGAGGGCGGGCCCTATCACGACTATGTGCGCGAGATGATCGCCGCCACGGCGCCGCAAACGCCGGCCGTCTCTTGGCTGATCTGCGACCGCCATTTTCTTCGCCGCTACGGCCTGGGCGCCGTCAAGCCTGCTCCGATCCCCTTCGGCCGCTGGCTGCGCAACGGCTATCTCATAGAGGCGCCAACCATCGTGGATCTCGCGAAACGTTGCGGGATCGACCCTGCCGGGCTTGCCGCAACGGTCGATGCGTTCAACCGCAACGCGGCGCGCGGCGAAGATCCGGAATTTCATCGCGGCACGACGCCATACCAGCGGGCCCAGGGCGATCCCGATCATCGGCCGAACCCCTGCCTCGCGCCCATCGTCAAGACACCGTTCTACGCCGTGAAGGTCGTGCCCGGCAGCCTCGGCACCTTCGCCGGCATCGAGACCGATGCGAAGGCGCGCGTGCTGGATGGAGCACAGCGCCCGGTGCCCGGGCTCTATGCGGTCGGCAACGACATGAACAGCGTCATGGGCGGTTATTATCCGAGCGGTGGCATCACCCTTGGGCCGGCCATGACATTCGGATTCCTGGCTGCCGAGACCATCGCCGCGGGCGATGCGGTGCAGGGCGAAAGACATGAAGGAGAGCAAGATGCCGTCCGATCGCAATCCTGATGATCTTGAGGAGGTCGATCTCCTCGTCTGCGGCGCCGGGGCAGGTGGGATGACGGCGGCTCTCGTCGCGCAGCTGGAAGGGCTTGATGTGGTCCTTGCGGAGAAGACCGCGCAGGTGGGTGGCACCACCTCGACATCCGGCGGCACGACATGGGTGCCCGGCACGCATCTTTCGGAGCTGGCCGGGGTGCCCGACAGGGTGGAGGACGCCCGGGCCTTTCTGGAGTCCGTCGTCGCAAATCGTGGCGGTGCGCGGCTGCGCGAAGCCTTCCTCACGTCCGGCCGCGCTGCCATCGAGGAGCTCGACCGCAAGACCGATGTGAAGTTTGCCGCCGCTGCGGCTCACCCCGATTATCTCGACGGTCCCGGTGCCGCCTATGGCGGCCGGGCGCTTGGCCCGATCAATTTTGACGGGCGTCTACTCAGCCGGGAGGATTTCGAGCGGGTGCGTCCGCCGCGCGGCGAATTCATGGGGCTGGGGGGCATGATGGTAGGACGCGCCGAGGTTGGCGCCCTGCTCGCGCCCTTCGCATCGATCGCCAATCTCCGCAGCGCCATCGCCATCGTTGGCGGCTACATGCTCGACCGGCTACGCTACAGGCGCGGCACGCGGCTCCTCATGGGTAACGCGCTGGTTGCCCGGTTGCTCTACAGCCTGCGCAAGGCGAAGGTTCCGATCCTGTTCGAAAGTGGCCTGAAGGAACTGGTCGTCGAGAACGGGCGCGTCGTCGGCGCCGTTTTGGAGGGACCTGCAGGCCTTCGCCGCATTCGCGCGCGCAAGGGGGTGGTGCTGGCCACGGGCGGCGTGTGCTGGAACAAGGCGATCCGCGAGAGGCTGTTTCCGCAGGGAACGCGCGACTATGCGCTTGGGCCGGTCACGAATACCGGCGACGGTGCCGATGTCGCGATGGCCATTGGCGCACGCTTCGAAGATGGCGGCGACAGCCCCGCCTTGTGGATGCCCTGCTCGTCCTACCGTCGGCCTGATGGAACGCTTGCTGTCTGGCCGCACATCATTCTCGATCGCGCCAAGCCCGGATTGTTCGCCGTTGATGTGCGGGGCCGGCGGTTCGTCAACGAGGCCAATTCCTACCATGACTTCGCCATGGGCCAGATCGCCACGGGCGCCATTCCGGCGCATCTCGTCTGCGACGCCGCATTCATGCGCCGCTATGGCATGGGCATGATCCTGCCCGGCGCCAGGAACCTCAGGGCGATGGTGAAGGCCGGTTACGTCATCGAGGCGAGCACGCTCACGGAACTGGCCAGCAAGATCCAGTGTGATCCTGCAGCGCTGGCCGCCACGGTTGAAAGCTACAACCGCGCTGCCGCATCAGGCGTCGATGATGAATTCGGGCGCGGATCAAGCGTCGTGAACCGCTTCAATGGCGATGCGGCGTCGGGCAGCAAGAACCCCTGCCTCGGTCCGGTTGGCGCGGGCCCCTATTACGCCATGGCGGTACGTCCCGCCGACCTTGCCTCAAGTGCGGGCCTTTCGGGCGACGAATTCGGCCGGGTGCTCGATGAAGATTGCGAGCCGATCAGCGGCCTCTATGCCTGCGGCAACGATCTCGCTTCGATCTTCCGCGGCACCTATCCCGGCCCGGGCACGACGCTCGGCCCGGCTCTGGTTTTCGGCTGGCGTGTGGCCAAGCACGCCGCCGGCAAGCTGGCCGAGAGCGCCGGCGCAATGACGGATGAAAGGAAACAACATGCAACGCTATGAAATCGCGACACTCTCGACCACGATGGGCGCTGCGGCGAAGGCTGCACCCGCCATCGAAGCCTTTGCCGGTGAAGGCAACGGCAGGCTGCTTGGCATCTTCTATGCCGATATCGGCGTGCTCAATCGTGTGCTCGTCCTGCGCGGCTTCGACACGGTGGCGGATTACGACGCGGAGCGCGAGCGCACGCTCAGGGCGTCCAATCCCTTCGGTTCCGCCGAGTGGCTGACGGGGCTCGAGTTGGAAGGTTATGCCCCGTTTCCATTCCTGCCGCCGGTGGAGACTGGCAGCTTCGGGCCGGCCTACGAGTTCCGCACCTATGTCCTGAAAACCGGCGGCCTGGAGCCGACGATCCGGGCGTGGGAAGCGGCCGTTCCGGCACGCACCGAACTGTCGAAACTGACGATCTGCATGTACGGCATCGATGGTAAGCCGCGCATGACGCATATCTGGCCCTTCAGCTCTGTCAACGAGCGCGGGCAGGTGCGTGCGGATTCCGTTACGCAGGGTGTGTGGCCGCCAAAGGGTGGACCGGACTGGCTGACGAGGGACATGCAGTCCACCATCGCCTTCCCGACGGCAAACTCGCCGCTGAAATGAGGATTTGATTCCAGCGAAAAGCGCCCCTTTCGGCAGGAGAGGGGCGTTCCTCTTTGCAGGCGTCAGGCTTGCTTGTGCAGCCCGGGGAAATAGCGCGAGCCGGTGGCGGACATGCCGATTTCCCGCGCTGCCTGTTCCAGATCCGGCGCAAGCTCCTTCATGCGATCCGGCGTCATACGCACGGCAGGGCCGGCAATCGACAGGCAGCTGATCACCCGGTCGCCGCCGAAGACCGGCACTGCCATGGCCGCCATGCCGACAATATAGCTGTCGATCGACACGGCGTAGCCGCGCTTGCGGGTTTCGGCCAGCACGGTCAGCAGCTCGGCGATCGTTTTCGGCGCGCCCGGTCCGGTGGGTTTGGAGGAATCGATCAGCCCCTGCCGCGAGACCCGCTCCAGCGCTTCCTCGTCGCTCATCGCCGATAGCCATGCCTGCCCGCCGGCGCTGGAGGCGAGGTGTACCACCACGCCCTGTTCCTGGCCCGGGTCATAACGCAGGCCGCCCGTCGCACCCTGCGCCACGGCCACCCAGATGAGGTCGTCGCCGTCGATCACGGAAAGACGAATGAGTTCGCCGCTGGTCTGGGCAAGCCGGTCGAGAATAGGCTGTGCGACGTCGCCGACACCGGTCCGGCCCAGGAAGCCCACGCCGAGGGCCGCAAGCTTCATGGTGAGCGCATAATCGCCCTGGTCCTGCACCTGGCGAACATAGCCAAGCCGTATCAGCTCATTGAGCGTGCGGTGCACGCCGCTTGCAGGCTGGTTGACCTGACCCGCGATGGAGGAAACGGATAGGCCGCCCGGCTTGGCAGCCAGCAGCTCGATGATATTCAAGGATTTTTCAAGCGTGCTCATACTCGTTCCAATATGGATTGTTATTCCATTTTGACCCTGCGCGGCTTGCAGTCAAGGCCTTTCAGCGAGGGAACGCCAACACGGAAAGGCCGCACGCGGAAACCGCGTGCGGCTATCGATAAAACGCTGTTGGAAACGACGGCTCAGACTCTCTCGAGAGCGATTGCGATACCCTGGCCGACACCGATGCACATCGTTGCCAACGCCTTCGACTTGCCGGTGATCGAGAGTTCGAGGGCTGCGGTACCGGCGATGCGTGCGCCGGACATGCCGAGCGGATGCCCCAGCGCAATCGCTCCGCCGTTCGGGTTCGCGCGCGGATCGTCATCGGCGATCCCGAGCTGGCGGAGCGTTGCAAGGCCTTGGGAGGCAAAGGCTTCGTTGAGTTCAATGACGTCGAGATCGCCGGTCGTCCAGTTGATGCGGTTCAGCAGCTTCTGCGAGGCCGGTGCCGGGCCGATACCCATGATGCGTGGCGGAACACCCGCCGTCGCGCCCCCGACGATGCGGGCAATCGGGGTGAGACCGTATTTCTTCGCAGCCGTTGCAGAGGCGATGATGAGCGCCGCTGCGCCGTCATTGACGCCGGAGGCATTGCCCGCGGTGACGGTCGCGCCATCCATGCGGTTTACCGGTTTCAGCTTGGCGAGCGCTTCCAGGCTGGTGGCACGCGGATGCTCGTCCTGTGCCACGGTCAGCGGATCGCCCTTCTTCTGGGGGATGCTGACGGGCACGATTTCGCTGTCGAGACGGCCATTGGCCTGTGCAGCGGCGGCCTTCTCCTGGCTGCGGACGGCAAAAGCGTCCTGATCTTTGCGCGAGACTTTATAGTCGATGGCGACGTTGTCGCCGGTCTCCGGCATGGAATCGACGCCATAGAGCGCCTTCATGACAGGGTTGACGAAGCGCCAGCCGATGGTGGTGTCGTGTATCTCCGCCTTGCGCGAAAAGGCCGTGTCGGCCTTGGGCATAACGAAGGGTGCGCGGCTCATGCTTTCCACGCCGCCGGCAATCATAAGCTCGGCTTCGCCGGCCTTGATGGCGCGCGCGGCGATGATGACGGCATCCATGCCCGAGCCGCACAGGCGGTTGACGGTCGTGCCGGTAATGGAGCCCGGCAGTCCCGCCAGAAGCAGCGACATGCGGGCGACGTTGCGGTTGTCTTCGCCCGCCTGGTTGGCGCAGCCGAACACCACGTCGTCGACAGCCTCCCAGTCGACGGACGTGTTGCGCTCCTGCAGGGCCTTGAGCGGGAGGGCGCCAAGATCGTCGGCGCGCACGGAGGACAGGGCACCGCCGAAACGGCCGATGGGCGTGCGGATATAATCGCAGATGAAGACTTCGGTCATGGTTTTGGTGTCCTCACAGTTCCGGGGCGACGAGATCGGCGACGGGGCCATCGGTGTGCAGCTTTGCGCCGGTCTTTGCCTGGAGATCCTCGAAGGAGAGGCCCGACAACTTTTCCCGCAGCACAAAGCGGCCGTCCACGATGTCGATCACGGCAAGGCTGGTGTAGACGCGCGTGATGCAGCCGACGCCGGTCAACGGGAAGGTGCAGGCTTCCACCAGCTTGGGTTTGCCGTCCTTGGTGACGTGTTCGGTGATGACGAAGACCTGCTTTGCGCCATGCACAAGGTCCATCGCGCCGCCGACGGCAGGAACGCCCTTGGAACCGACGCGCCAGTTTGCGAGATCACCGTTCTGGGCCACCTGATAGGCGCCGAGAATGGCGACATCCAGATGGCCGCCGCGCACCATGGCGAAGCTGTCGGCGTGGTGGAAAAAGGAGGCGCCGGGCTTCAGCGTCACGGCCTTCTTGCCGGCGTTGATCAGGTCCCAGTCCTCTTCGCCCTCGGCCGGCGGTTCGCCGAAATCAAGAATGCCGTTTTCCGTATGGAAGATGGCCTGCCGACCGGGCGGCTGGTAGCGCGCGACCATTTCCGGGAAGCCGATGCCGAGATTGACATAGGCACCGTCCTGGATGTCCTGCGCGGCGCGCCAGGCGATCTGGGCGTTGGAAAGCTTGAGGTCTTCTGTGGTTTCGACGGTCATGCGTAAACGGCTCCCGACCGGATGAGGACTTCTTCCTGTTGCGGATTGGCGATCTCGAGGACGCCATCGACGAAAATACCCGGTGTCACGACATGCTCGGCGTCGATGCCGCCGAGCGGAACGATCTTAGAGACCTGCGCAATGGTCTTGGCCGCGGCCATGCACATGAGCGGATTGAAGTTGCGCGCAGCCTTGTTGTAGGTGAGGTTGCCGTGGATATCGCCGACATGCGCCTTCACGATGGCGAAATCGGCCTTGAGCCAGCGCTCCTGCACATAGGCGCGGCCATCGAATTCGGCGATGACCTTGCCCTCAGCAAGTTCCGTGCCGTAGCCCGTCGGTGTGTAGAAGGCGGGAATGCCCGCGCCGCCAGCGCGAATTCGCTCGGCGAGCGTGCCTTGCGGCACGAGTTCCAGTTCCACCTTGCCGGCGAGGTAGGCTTCCGTGAAGGCGCGGGGGTCAGACGAGCGCGGGAAGGAGCAGATCATCTTCTTTACCAGCCCGGCATCAATCATCGCGGCGATGCCGATGCGGCCATTGCCGGCATTGTTGTTGATGACGGTGAGCCCCTTGGGGCCCTTGTTGATCAGGGCGTGGATCAGCTCGATGGGCGCGCCCGAGCCGCCAAAGCCGCCGATCATGACCGTCGCGCCATCGCCGATCCCGGCGACGGCCTCGGCCGCACTCGCGATTGTCTTGTCCATGTTCCAAACCTCCATGCGACAGCGCAAGCCCGCAGGGCCCGCCGTTTCCGGGTTTGGACTTAAGGCGCAAAAGCATTCGACGGCAATCAGTTTGTGCGTTATGTGACTTTTGTTCGAATATCGCACAAATGGTGATGGTTGATGACGGTGAAGGAACGGGACATCATGGGAGGCCTCGCGAAGGGTCTGAAGGTGATCGAGGCCTTCAGCGCCGAGCGTCCGCGGCTTTCCATTGCCGAGGCGGCCGATATCGCCGGGCTCGACCGCGCGACGACGCGCCGCTGTCTGCTGACGCTTTCCGAACTCGGCTATGCCGCCTATGACGGCAAGTTCTTCACCGTCACCCCGCGCATCCTCCGGCTGGGCACCGGCTGTCTTGCCACCATGCCGCTGCCGCGCATCGTCCAGCCGACGCTCGACCTTCTGTCGGAAGAAATCGGGCAGAGCACGTCGGTATCGATCCTCGACGAGTGGGAAATCGTCTATGTGGCCCGCGCCGCCCAGCAGCGCGTGATGTCCATCGCGCTGATGCCCGGTTCCAGACTGCCGGCCTATTGCACGTCGATGGGCCGCGTGTTGCTGGCCGCGCGTGCGGAAGAAGAGGCGCTGGCGCTGCTGGAGGCTTCCCCGCGCGTGGCCCGAACCGAGCGCACGGTGACGGAGTTGCCCGCGCTTATGGCGGCCTTGGCGGATGTACGCCGTCTCGGCTTCGCGACCATCGATCAGGAGGTGGAGACGGGGCTGCGCTCCATCGCCGTGCCGTTGCGCACGTCGCGCGGCAAAACCATCGCTGCGCTCAATGTAGGCCTTGCCGCCACCGCGGAACCGATGGCGGCCATTGTCGAACGCTATCTGCCGGCGCTGTTGAAGAGGCAGGTCGAGCTTGCATCGATGCTGGCCTGATCAGTAGGTCAGGCCGACATAGTTTTCGGCGAGCGCCGTCTGCGCGGCCGTCGAACCCGCGAGATATTCGATTTCCGCCCCCTGCATGCGGCGAAGGAATTCCCCTTCGTCCGGGAAGGTGTGCAGCATGCGCGTCATGGACCAGGAGAACCGCGAGGCCTTCCAGACGCGGGCGAGTGCCGTGGCGGAGTAGGACGTCAGGTGGCCATCGTCGCCGGCATAGTGGGCGATCAGCGCCCGCGAAAGGTAATAGACATCGGAGGCGGCAAGGTTCAGGCCTTTTGCGCCCGTCGGTGGCACGATATGAGCCGCATCGCCTGCCAGATACAGCCGTCCCCAGCTCATGGGCTCGGAAATGAAGCTTCTGAGCGGCGCGATGGATTTCTCGATCGAGGGTCCGGTTTCCAAGGTGTCCGCCAGTTCTGCAGGCAGTCGACGGCGCAGTTCCGTCCAGAAGGCCTCGTCGCCCCAGTCCTCCGTCTTGTCGGTCAAGGGTACCTGCAGATAGTGGCGGCTGAGACGGGCATTGCGCATGGAGCACAGCGCGAAGCCACGATCCGAGCCGGCATAGACCAGCTCGTGTTGAAGCGGTTTCGTTTCCGAGAGAATGCCAAGCCAGCCGAACGGGTAGACGTGCTCATATTCGCGGCGTGTCGTTTCGGGGATGGTCCTGCGGCTGACGCCGTGGAAGCCGTCGCAGCCGGCGATGTAATCGCAGTCGATGCGATGGCTCGTTCCACCATGGGTGAAGGTCACATAGGGCGCGCCACCATCGGCCCCGTGAATCTCGACGCCTTCGGCCTCGTGGTAGATCGGCGCTTCGGTGCGCTCCAGTTCCTCATAGAGGTCGCGCGTCACTTCCGTCTGGCCATAGATCGTCACCGAGCTGCCGGTCAGGGCCTTGAAATCGATATGGACCTGCTTGCCATGTGCGGCAAGCAGCGTGCCGTCATGCACGAAGCCCTCGGCATCAAGCCGCTTGCCGACACCCGCCTCGCGCAGCATGTCGCAAAGCCCCTGTTCCAGCACACCGGCCCGGATGCGCGCGAGCACATAGGCGCGCGCGCGCTGTTCCAATACGACGGCATCCACACCCTTGCGGCGCAGAAGAAGTGACAGCAGCAAGCCCGAAGGCCCGCCGCCGATGATGACGACCTGATGACGCATGGTGCGTTCGCTCCCGAGATTACAGCGGTGAAAAGGCAAGCGGGCGCAGCACGATATGGCTGCTGCCCCCCGCCAGAGGGATGGACGGAACGGGATCGGGGCTGCGAGGCAGAAGCGAGAAGGTGCCCGCCGCCCGGCCGGAAAGCACCGTCCATGTCGCAACCGCGCCGTCGATCGGCTCGCCGGACACGAGCGCGGCGCAGTCCGGCGCAAAGAGCGGCTTGCCCGCCGCCCGTCCCGGATGCGGCTTTCGCCTGTCCGCAACGATTGCCTCGAAGGCAGCGGAGGATGCGACCGTTTGAAGGAAGCGGTTTTCCTGCTCCTCCACCAGCGCGAAGGCCTTGGGAATGAAGCCTTCAACCCAGGCCGCCTCGGTGGCGAGCGAAGCGCGGCAGGCCTCGCGCTCGGCCCAGTCGGCATAGGACCAGAGATGGTGAATGGTGTTGAGCGGACCGGTCTCGCCCAGCCAGTAGCCGGCAAGCGGCAGGTGCCGCGTGACCAGCGGCAGTCCCTCGTCGGCCAGCAGTGCAAGGTAATTGCCCGCCGCGCCCGGCTTCAGGCGGTAGCTTCGCCACTCATGGATCATGTCGGTCTCCCATGGTGCGCAAACTGACCATAGGGACCGATTTGGGAAATGGACGGAGCGTCGGAAAGATTGGACGATACCCGGTGGGTCGTCAGCTATCGTGATGCAGCGCCTGTTTTCGGAAGGCCCCGGGCGAGACGCCGACGCGCTGGGTGAAGAAGCGGTTGAAATAGGCGGGATCGTCGAAGCCCGTGAGATGGGCCACCTGCGCCACGCTGCTTTCCGTATAGACGAGGTAGCGTTTCGCCTCGATGACAATGCGCTCATAGAGGAGGTCTGAGGCCGTCTTGCCGGCCCTGGCCTTGCAGGCTGCGTTCAGGCGCGCCTGGGTGACGGCGAGATCGCCGGCATAGAAGGCCAGCGAACGTTCATTGCGGAAATGATCCTCAAGCAGGGCACGGTAACGAACGAGAAGATCGTAGTCGCGGTCAGGCGCGGCAATGCCAGGATCGTCATGCGACACATTCAGCCTGAGCACGACGACGAGGACGCGCATGAACTGCGCCATGATCGCCGTGCGCCGCCCGGGCGCCGACCAGATGAACTCACGGTGCATCCACTCGAAGGTCTCCATGACGGCTGGGATGGAGACGCCGGTCCCTTCCAGCGGATAGACCGCCGGTCGTTCCGATGCCTGCGCCAGGCGTGCATCGGAGGCCGAGGCGGCCTTGAGGCAGCCGAGCGCGGCGGTAACGACAAAGCCGTCGGTGCCGGGGTTGAAGTCGATCTGGTGCACGATCCCGGCGGGCACGACGAGGATGCCCGGGGCGGGGATCTCCAGGACCTGTTCTTCCATGCGGATGGAGCCGCCCCCGCTTTTCACCAGCAGAACCTGCATGTGATCGGGATGGGAATGCGGACGAATTCTCCAATCGTTCGGGCCGCTGCGGTCGCGGATCGGCTCGACATGCAGGAAGTCGAGTTCGACGTCTGCGCCTTGATCGCCATAGAGATAGTAATGCGGAATGCTGCGCCCGGCCCCGTTCGCCATTTCTTCTCCCCGGTTTCTCACAATCGAATTGTGCAATAATTCCACGGGTGCGTCCATTGGTTCGGCTTGGCCCGCGGCTTAGCAAGATGTCCTGCCATTCATGACAGGGAGGATCCGATGGAGCGGCTTGAGGAGAAAGAGCGCGTCTGCGACGTGCTGGTCATAGGGTCGGGTGCTGGCGGTCTCGCCACGGCCATCGTCGCGAAGAAACACGGTCTTTCCGTCATCGTCATCGAGAAGGAACCGGTGTTCGGCGGAACCACTGCTTTCTCCGGCGGCGTTCTCTGGATACCCGGCAATCGCCATGGCAAGGCCAACAATCCTGCCGATACGCGCGAGGCGGCACGCCGCTACATGAAGGCGGAGACGGGA
The DNA here is from genome assembly GCF_022637395.1 of Shinella sp. H4-D48. GTDB lineage: Bacteria > Pseudomonadota > Alphaproteobacteria > Rhizobiales > Rhizobiaceae > Shinella > Shinella sedimenti. The sequence continues at coordinate 511,862 of NZ_CP093337.1, forward strand.
AACTGGTTCGATGAAAGGGCCGTCGATGCCTTCCTCGATGCCGGCCCCAAGATGCTCGACTGGTTCGAGACGCAGACGGACGTCAAGTTCGTGCCGACGCTCTATCCCGATTACCACCCGACGGTGGATGGCGGCGCCGATGTCGGCCGCTCGGTGCTTGCCGAACCCTTCGACACGAGTTCGCTCGGTGACAACCTGAAACGCCTGCGTCCACCGCTCTCGACCATCACCTTCATGGGCATGATGTTCAATTCGTCCAATGCGGATATCAAGCACTTCTTCAATGCCACGAAATCGCTGACGTCGTTCGCCTATGTTCTGAAGCGACTTGCGGCCCATGCGGGCGAGGTGGCGCGCTATGGGCGGGGTGTGCAGGTAACAAGCGGAAACGCGCTCGCCGCCCGGCTGGCGAAGAGCTGCTTTGATCTCGGCATTCCGATCCTGACGGAAACGCCGGCGCTGCGTCTCGTCATGGACGGCGCCCGCGTGACGGGGGCTGAGGTCGGTGGCGCAGAGCCTGGCACCATCACCGCCCGGCAGGGTGTGGTGCTGGCCTGCGGCGGCTACGCGCAGGATCTCGCCCGGCGGGCTGATGTCTATGCCCATCTCAAGTCCGGCAGGGCGGGGCATTATTCTCCGGTGCCGGAGGGCAATACCGGTGACGGTATTCGCCTTGGCGAGGCGGCGGGTGGTGCCTTCGATGCGGAATTTCCGCAGCCGGCGGCCTGGATGCCGATAAGCCGGGTACCCGGACAGGGTGTTTTTCCGCATCTGCTCGACCGCTACAAGCCGGGCATGATCGCCGTGCTTTCCCACGGCAAGCGCTTCACTAACGAGAGCGCGAGCTACCACGACGTGGGTGCCGCGATGATCGCCGCCGGAGAAGCCGCCGCCTGGCTGATCTGCGATCACCGCACCATCCGCAAATACGGCCTCGGCCATGCCAAGCCCGCGCCGATGCCGCTCTCTCTGTGGCTGCGTAGCGGCTATCTCAAGAAAGGCGGAACGCTTGCTGAGCTCGCGCGGGCCTGCGGCATCGAGCCCGCCGCACTCCAAGCAACGGTGGCGGAATTCAATCGCGGTGCAAGAGTGGGGCGCGATGAGGCGTTCCATCGCGGCGAGACGTCGTTCAACCGCTATCTTGCAGATCCCGAAAACAAGCCGAACCCCTGCGTGGCGCCCGTCGAACAGGGACCGTTCTATGCGGTGAAGCTGGAGATGGGCGATCTCGGCACCTTTGACGGCCTGAAGACCACCGTGCCCGGCGAAGTGCTGGATCGTTCGGGCGGCGTCATCCCCGGCCTTTTCGCCGTCGGCAACGATCGGGCGTCGATCATGGGCGGCAACTATCCTGGCGCGGGCATCACGCTCGGTCCGGCCATGACCTTTGGCTGGATCACCGGCCGCTATCTTGCGGGCATCGGGCCCGATGCGACGAACAGGGAGGAAGCCGCATGAGCTGGCTTGGACTGGATGGAAAGACTGTCGTCATCACGGGCGCGGGAGGCGGGATCGGCCAGGCCTTGGCGCGGGCCTTTGCCGCAGAGGGTGTGCGTGTCGTCCTGCTCGATCGCACGGAAGAGCGTACCCGGGCGCTGGCGGACGAACTCGGCAACGGTGCCTTCGTGCTGTCCTGCGACCTCTCCAAGAGCGATGAGATCACCGCCGCTGCAACGGCGGTGGAGGCGCAAGGCGGGGCCGACATTCTCGTCAACAATGCCGGCATCCTGCGGCCAGGACCGCTCGAAAGCGTGAGCGAGGCCGACTGGTCGGCCATGCTCTCGGTCAATCTCAATGGCTATCTCGCGGCCGCGCAAGCTTTCGGCAGGGGTATGATTGAGCGCGGCAGCGGTACTCTCGTCCATGTGGCGAGCATCGCCGGCACGCATCCCCAGCCGTCAAGCGGCGCCTATTCGGCCTCCAAGGCGGCGATCCTGATGCTGTCGCGCCAGCTTGCCTATGAATGGGGTCCGAAGGGGATCCGCTCCAACACGGTCAGCCCCGGCCTCGTGCGCACGCCCCTTTCCGAGCCGTTCTATCGCGATGCAGAGGTAAAGGCGAAGCGGGAGGCTATGGTACCGCTTGGGCGGATCGCCGAGCCGAAGGACATGGCGGACGTTGCGCTGTTCCTCGCCTCGCCTCGCGCGTCCTATGTGTCCGGGCAGGACATCGTGGTCGATGGCGGTCTGTCGCAAACCCTCATGGGTCTGGTGCCGAGACCTGGCTATGCGTGACGTAAAACACGCACTCGTCACCGGCGGTGCCGACGGGATCGGGCTTGCCATCGTGCAGGCCCTGGCGAATGCCGGCTATCGCGTCACCATCGCCGATCTCGATGGCGAGAAGGCTTCAGCGCGGGCTTTGGAGCTTGGCGAAGGCCATCGCGGTCTCGCCTGCGACATCACCGATGAGGCGCAGGCGATCGCGGCGGCGTCCGCGGCGCCCTTCGACGTTCTGGTCAACAATGCCGGCATCGGCGACAGCCACCTGCCTACGCTGGAACAGGGGATCGATCCCTTCCGCAAAGTGCTCGACGTGCATCTTGCTGGCACCTTCCTGATGTCGCGCGAGGTTGGCCGAGGCATGGTTGCGCGCCAATCGGGCGCCATCGTCAACCTGTCCTCGATTGCGGGACTGACGGGATTGCCGAAACGCAACGCCTACGGCGCCGCCAAGGCCGGCATCGTTGCCATGACGCGCGCCATGGCCTGCGAATGGGCGGGCAGGGGCGTGCGGGTCAATGCGGTTGCACCGGCCTTCGTGGAAACGGCGCTTGTCCGCAAACTCGCCGATGCGGGGCGCATCGACCTGCCGACGTTGCGCCGTCGCACGCCAATCGGCCGATTGATAGCCGCGCAGGAAGTGGCGTCCGCCGTGGCCTTTCTCGCGTCGCCCGCAGCGTCCGGCATTACCGGTGCCGTTCTGCCGGTCGATGGCGGATGGACCGCCTTCGGTGATTTCGGGGATGCGTCGGCAGATTGATGCCTTAGCCGGCCACGGCAGGGAAGGCACCGACAAGTTTGGCAGGCGGCGGCGGGGCATAACCGCCGAGGCGGGAGGTGCGGATGTTGAGGCCGGCCATCGCTTCGGCCAGCTTCACTGCGCAGGACACGCCGTCGAGAACGGGTAGCCCGTGTTCGGCGGCGAGATCCGCAGCAAGGCTCGCCATGCCCGCGCAGCCGAGCACGATGGCTTCGGCGCGGTCCTCGCCGATGGCAAGACCGATCTCGGCACTGATCTTCTGGCGGGCGTTGGAGCCAGGCTGTTCCAGTTCCAGCACGGCGACTTCCGAGGAGCGCACGCGGGCGCAGCGCGCATCGAGCCCGTAGCGGGCGAGATTGTGTTCCAGCGCCGGCACCGAGCGGGCCAGCGTGGTCACGACGGTGAACTTGTTCGAGATCATCGAAGCGAAGTGATAGGCGGCCTCGCCGATGCCGATCACCGGCTTGTCGGTCAGGCAGCGGGCGGCATCGAGGCCCGTATCGTCGAAACAGGCGATAACGACGGCGTCGCAATCCGGATTGCGGCGGATCGCGTCGAGCAGGCCAACCAGGCTCATCGCCTCATCGAAATAGCCCTCGATCGAAACAGGGCCATGGACGGGATTGATTGCGGTCACCTGCGTGCCGGGAGAGGCGGCGGCACGCGCCGCCTTCCCGATATGCGCCGTCATCGAGGCGGTTGTGTTAGGATTGATGACGAGGATTTTCATGTCAGAGTTCGCCTCCGAGGTAGGCAGCCTTGATGCGGTCGTCGTTCATCAGTTCCTTGGAATTACCCGACAGCGCGATAGACCCGGTGGAAAGCGCATAGGCGCGGTTGGAGATGGACAAAGCCATGCGGCTGTTCTGCTCAACGAGAAGGATGGAGACCTTCTCGTCGCGGCTGATCGCGACAATGGCGCGTGCGATGTCCTGCACGAGCTTCGGGGCAATGCCGAGCGACGGTTCGTCCAGAAGCAGCAGCTTCGGGCGTGCCATCAGAGCGCGGCCGATCACCATCATCTGCTGTTCGCCGCCGGACATGGTGCTGGCCTGCTGGTGATAACGCTCGCGCAGCCGCGGAAACCGCGTCAGCACGCTTTCCAGCGTCTGTTCGATTTCGGCTTTATCGGTGCGTGTAAACGCCCCCATCAGGAGATTGTCCTTCACCGACATCAACGGAAAGGCGCGGCGCCCTTCCGGCACCATGGAAATGCCCCTGCGGACGATATCCGATGCCGATGTGCCGTCGAGCCGCTCGCCCTGATAGAGGATCCGCCCGGACTTGAGTGGCCGAAGCCCCGTGATCGCCCGAAGGATCGAGGACTTGCCCGCACCGTTCGCGCCGATCAGCGCGACGGTCTCGCCTTCCGCCACATCGATGGACACGCCTTTCAGCGCATAGATGTGGTCGTAATAGAGTTCGATGTTCTCAATGCTCAATATGTTCGTCATGGCTTACATCCCGATCGCCGCATCTTCGGAGCCGAGATAGGCCTCGATGACCTGCTCGTTCTCACGGATTTCCTGGGGCGTGCCTTCGGCGATCTTCTGGCCGAAGTTGATGCACACGATCCGGTCGCTGATCTTCATGACCGCAGGCATGTCATGCTCGACCAGGAGCACGGTGACGCCGCGCTCGTCGCGCAGACGCCGCACGAGCGCGACCATCTTCATGGTCTCGTCGTGGTTCATGCCAGCAAAGGGCTCATCCAGCAGAATGACCTTTGGATCGGTGGCAAGGCCGATGGCCATGCCGAGTGCGCGCAGATGCCCCTGCGGCAGGTTGGAGGCGAGTTCGTTGCGGATGGCCTGAAGGCCGAGGAAATCAACGATATCGTCGGCCGAGGCAGCGAAGGCTTGCTCGTCTTCCTTCGCCTGCTTCGTGCCGAGGAAGAAGCCGAGGAGGCTCGCTTTCGAGCGCAGGTGATGGGAGACGATGATGTTTTCGCGCACCGTCATGGAGCGAAAGATCGTCGTTTCCTGGAAGGTTCGCACGACGCCCATGCGGGCCACTTTGTGCGGGGCAAGGCTCGATATGCGCTCGCCGTTGAAGATTACCTCGCCGGATGTTGCCGGCACGAAGGAGGAAATCAGCTTGAAGAGCGTCGACTTGCCGGCGCCGTTCGGACCGATCACCGAGAGGATTTCGCCCTTGCTGACGTCGAAGGAAACGTCGTTGACCGCCGTCAGGCCGCCGTAGCGTTTGGTGATGTTGCGAATTTGCAGGATCGGGCTCATGCGCGGCCCTCCTTCTTGTCGAGAAGGCTGAGGACACCGTTCGGCAGGACCAGCATGAGCAGGATCATGATGCCGGAGTAGATGAGAAGCTGGTACTCACGGGCAATCGACAACAGGTCCCAGCCGAAATAGAGCAGCAGCGTGCCGAGCATCGGGCCGAAGACGTAACCGAGGCCGCCGAGGAAGCAGTAGAGCATGAAGTTCACGCTGTCTGCGACCACGAAGGAGGACGGGTAGATCGACTGGGCGATGGAGGCGAACATGGCGCCCGCGATGCCGCCGAAGAACGACGAGATCGCATAGGCGAGCACCCGCAGATAGGCTGTGTTGACCCCGATCGACGCCGAGAGCTCCTCGTTCTGCTGGAGGCTGCGGCAGAGGTGGCCGAGCCTGGAGTTCACGATGCGCCAGAGGACCAGATAGGTGATGGCCATCAGCACGACGGCCATGACGTAGAAGCCGAAACGCGGATTGGCGAGCGAGCCGAAGGCCGGGATGAGGGTGATGCCGAAGAGCGAGAGCTCACCCGGTAACGGGATGGAGGTGATGCCCTTTGCGCCATTGGTGATCGGCAGCGCCAGGGCAGTGAGGCGCGCGACTTCGGTGAGCACGAGCGTCACCATGGCGAAGTAGACGCCGCGCAGACGCAGGATCGGCAGGCCGATCAGGACCGATATCACCGCGCAGAACAGGCCCGCGAGCGGCAAGGTCAGCCAGAACGGGACGCCGGCCTGCGTGACGAGGATGGTCGAGACGTAACCGCCCACCAGCGCATAGGCACCCTGGCCGATGTTGATGCGGCCGATATAGAAGGTCAGCCAGACACCGGCCGCGCCGACGGAGAGAAGGGCCACGGATGTCAGTGTGTAGTAGAAATCCGACCGTCCGGTCGCCTTGATGATGAGCGGCACCAGCACGAAGACGGCGAGAAGGAAAGCGGCGAAGCCGAGGAGTTTTTTCGCGTTCATGAACTTAACCCCACGGCTTGCCCATCAGCCCTTGCGGGCGGACGGCCAGGAACACCATCAGCGTGGCGAAGATGACGAGATAGGTGATGTCGCCGTAGGCCGAGAGCACGGTCAGGCCCACGCTTTCCATCATGCCGAGGATGAAGCCGCCGGCGATCGCGCCCGAGATCACGCCGGCGCCGCCGATCATGATCATCAGGAAGGCCTTGACCGAAGTGGGGCCGCCCATGCCGAGATTGACGCCAGTGATGGTGACGAGCAGGCCGCCGACGAGACCGGCGAGCATGGCGCCGAGCGCAAAGCCGATCATGGAATAGCGCGCGACATTCACGCCCATGAGCTGGGCAGCCATCTTGTCCTGCGCCAGGGCGCGCATGGCGCGGCCGGTTCGCGAATAGTTCATGAAGCCGATGAAGACGACGATGAGCAGGATGGCGAGGACGCCGATCAGGATGCGGTCGTAGGGCATGATGATGCGCATGTCCCAGTTGAAGACGCCGTTCACGATCTTCGGCACGCCGCGCTGTTTTTCACCAAAGGCGAGCAGGATGACGGCATCAAGGAAAAAGGCGATGCCGGCCGCGAGCAGCATGGTCGACTCATCGCGCTTGGAGCGTCGTATGACCGGCGCGAAAAGGAACTTCTCGATGGCGGCACCCATGATCGCCAGCACGAGGGCTGAAGCGAAGAGGCCGACGACGAAGGGCAGACCGAGCTGGACCACGACCGTATACGTAACGAAGCCGCCGAAGACGTACATCTGCCCGTGGGCGAAGTTCAGAACGTTCATCAGCGAGAAGATCAGGGTCAGTCCGAGGGCGATCAACGCATATTGCGCCCCGAGATAGAGACCGTTGGCGATTATCTGTTCCATCGTGAGCCTCCAATGGAAGGTTCAGGCAAGGTGGGACCCGGCCGGACTGCGCGTGCGTTCCGGGCCCCGTTCAGCAAATGCCTGGGCTCTGGTCAGTCGACCTGGCCGACGAACAGCGTTTCGAACTTGCCGCCCTTATACTCGTTGACGACGAGCGGAACGGAGACCTGACGCTTCTGGCCGAAAGAGGTCATGCCGACATATTTCAGCTTGGCATCCCCCTTCATGAAGGGGTTGGCGGCTTCGAACGTGTCAATGGTCTTCTTGTATTCCTCGACATTGTCGATTGCCGCAGGGTTCGCCTTCAGCGTTTCGATGATGTATTCGAGCGCATAGACCTTGGTGTTGGACTCGTCGTTGTATTCGCCGAACATCTTGGTGTAGCGTTCGACGAACTCCTTCATCGTATCGCTGGCGAGTTCCGGTGTGGATGCGCCGCCGACCGAGATGAAGCCCTCGGCAAGTTCGCCGGCACCTTCCTGCAGAACCGTCGCATCCTGCCCAGTTTCCGTGGAAATGAAACCGGTATAGCCAAGCTCGCGGGCCGAGCGGATGAGCTGCGGCGCGTTGGCGGGCGAAACGCCCGAGAGAACGAGCAGGTCAGGCGAAGCCTGGATGACGGGCAGCAGCACCGGCGTGAAGTCTGTGGTGTCCACCTGATACGTCACGTTGCCGGACACCACTTCGAGGTCCAGCGCCTGTGCGGCCGCGATGCCGGATTCACGCTGGCTGAGCGGGTCGGACTCGTTGGCCGCGACGAAGGCCACCTTCTTCACACCCTTGTTTTCCTTGAGATATTTGTAGATGGCCGGGCCAGACTGGTAGTTTGCCACCATGCCGAGGATCGCGTTGGATGCCGGCGCGGTGAAGAGCTCCTTGGGGAAGGCGTAGGGGAAATACATGATGCCGTTCTGCTCGGCGACCGGGCGAACGGCGGCCGCGCCGTCATCGACGTTCGGGCCGACGACATAGTGCACACCGTCCTGGGCCATCTTTTCCATGCCGGCGATGGCGCGCTTGGGGTCCTTCTGGTCATCGAAGGGCACGATCTGGATATTGTAGGTCTTGTCGCCGATCTTCACGCCGCCAAGTTCGTTTAGCCAGGCTGCGCGCGTTTCCATGGAGCGCTGGTTGGAAATGCCCCAGGCCGCGGCCGGGCCGGAGGTGACGCCGACGAAACCGATCTTCAGGGTGGCGTCTTCGGCGTGGGCCATCAGCGGCATCGACAGGACGGTCGCTGCGGCGAGGGCGGAGAATTTCAGGAATGTACGCTTGTGCATGATGTTCTTCCTCTGGGCCATTGATTATTTTCTATCGGCAAGCGGGCCGCTAATGGCGGTCATGCTCAGCCTTGGCCCAGTCATTGAGCGTATTGTTAACAATCTTGTCAAGTGGGTGTAAACAAATCAACGAGCCCGTGTCGACGAAATGGGCGCTTGTTGGTGAACCAAATCGGACCTATTTAGTGATATGCGATCCCGAGGCGCATGAGGTGAATTCGGTGGTGAATGTAGACAGGGACGACCTGGTCGAGGCGGACGAGAGCGATATTGTCGATCGCATTTTCGAAGCGGTGATCGAGCAGAGATTGCCCCCGGGCACGAAGCTTTCCGAGTCCGCACTGTGCGAGGCGTTCGGCGTCGGACGCATGCGCATTCGCCGCAGCCTGCTTCTGCTGGCAAGCCGCGAAGTCGTGGAACTGCACGCCAATCGCGGCGCCTTCGTTGCCTCTCCGACCGCCGAGCAGGCGCGCGAAGTCTTCGAGGCGCGCCTGGCTCTAGAGCCCAACATCGCCCGCCTCGCCGTCCAGCGAGCGACGGATGAAGACATAGCCCAGCTCAACCGGCATCTCGAAATGGAATATGTCGCCCATAAGGAGCGGCACCGGCACGATGCCATCCGCCTGTCCGGTCAGTTTCATACCCTGATGGCGCAGATCGCCGGCAATGCCGTTCTCCTGCGCACGATGAAGGAGCTGGTGACGCGGACGTCGCTGATCATTGGGATCTTCGGGGCGCCCGGTGTCAGCAACTGTCGCGACGACGACCACGCGGCCATTGTCGGATCTTTCCACACAAGGGACGCCGAAAAGGCGGCGTGGATGATGACGCTTCACCTGCGCCATATCGAAAGCCATCTCCGGCTTGGTTCCCCAGAGACCGGTGCGGTGGATCTCGTCCAGCTTTTTGCAAAGGGCTGAGCCGGTCACAAGGCCGGTAGCGGTTGCGCTATGCCGAAAGCAGAAGCGCCACCGGATCCGTCCGGAAGATCTCCGAAAGCGGTAACGAACTGCCCAGCGTGAAAGTCCTGTCATCGAGGGCCGAGCGCACCGTGCGGCCTTCGATTGCGTGCGGGATCGTAAGCGACAGGTCGTGGGTCGCAGCCTCTGAAAGGCACAGCGTTTCCGCACCGATCTTTCCGAAAACAAGGCGCGGGACCACGGTGATGGCAAAGGCCTCCGTGTCTCCCCGCAGGAATGCCAAGGCTTGATGTCGGCCATTAGAGAGCGCGAGGGCTTGGTAGGGGCCGTTAAAGACCTCTGCGGACTGGCGCCGGCAGGCAATCACCTTTGCCGTCAGCCATTGCTTGTAGTTGGAAAAATGCGCTCGCGACGGAGCGGGCTTAGCGGGTATCCGCAGGGATTCTATCGCGAGGGTTGCCCTGTTGTCTGGATCGACCAGCGAGAAATCGCTGCGCTCGCTTCCCTGGTATATGTCGGGAACGCCCGGCGCCGTCAGCTTCACCAGGGTCTGGGCGAGGGCGTTGGACAGGCCGGCATCGATGAATGGCGAAAGCGTCCGGGTGAAATCGTCGATAAATGCCTTATCCGATAGCAGATCCTCCACAAAACCGGTGACGCTGGCCTCGTACTCGAGATCCGGCTCGCTCCAGTTCGTCTGTCTCTTCGCTTCACGAAGCGCCTTCTCGACATAGGCCTGCATGCGTTCCGGCAGCGCGTCCATTGCAGCACGGTCACCGCATCCACCGATCGGCCACGCGCCGGCAAGAGCCTGGTAGATCAGCCATTGCGTATCGGCAGCCGGTGCTTCTCGTCTTGCCCGGCCTGACAGAGCGTGCCAGCGCTGCGTCGCCGAAATCCACGCTTCGGGTGCCTCGTTCAAAGTGTAGAGGCGGGCGCGCGCATCTTCGCCGCGTTTCGTATCATGCGTGGAGGTCGCTGAAAGGCCGAAAGGCCAGTTTTGCGCGCGATCCTGCATCGCGGTGTGGAAGGCAGCCGGTCCGCCCGGAGGATGCCCCGGATCGCCGCCAACCTCGTTGAGGGCGATGAAGGCATTTTCGCGGTAGAACAGGGTGTCCTCAAGTGCCTTGGCCATGATGGGGCCGGTCAACTGCTGGAAACGCGTGCGGAACTCGGTGCATTCAGGTATCTTCTCGCAGGTCTTGTCGTCGGTCAGCAGTTCCCAGATGAGGTCGATCGCCTCGCGCACCTCCGGCCGCACCCGCGCCTGCGCTTCGCAACGCGCCGTTGCCAGGATTTCATGATCGCGCCGGTCGATACTTTGCCCGGATGCGAGATAGGTGCGATAAACCGGGAGGGCGATGATAACGGCGCAGATGGCCTCGGTCAGCGCGCTGCGAGAGAAATCGGCGCTCAGGCAGTCGGCCACGCGCTTGGCAAACCCGCCAAGGCGGCGCACTTCCCCACGGAAATTGTCCGCCAGCATCTGCCGCTTGCAGGCGTACATCTCATCCGAATAGGCATGACGATCGTCGTCGCCCTTTAACGCGTTGAAGGCTGCCGTCAGTCTGCCCTCTTCCTTTTCATCGGCAAAGGCGTCGGCGAGTGCTGCGATGAATTCGTATCCCGTCGTGCCTGCGATCGGCCAGTCGGACGGCAGCTGCTCCTGTCTTTCCAGGATTTTCTCGACAAGGATGATGGTCTCCGGCCCGACTGCCGCGCGCAGGCGCTCAAGATAGCCCTGCGGATCCGCAAGGCCGTCAATATGGTCGATCCGTAGCCCGTCGATGGTGCCGTCTTGCACGAGTTCGAGGATCAGGCGGTGGCTGTCCGTGAAGACGCGCTCATCCTCGACGCGCAGGCCAGCGAGGCCTGCGATCTCGAAGAAGCGCCTGTAGCTGAGGTTCTCGCTCGCCGTCTTCCAGTTCACCAGCCGCCATGGCTGCGCATCGTGAATTGCGGCGATGCGGGCAGGGTCGGATGTGATGTCTGCCAACTGCGTCTCAAGACCGGCACGCGCCGTATGAGATGCGAGGGCGGCAGAAAGGATCGCGCGACCCTGCGGGTCTGTTGAAGGCGTGGCGGCCGTAAAGAATACGTCGGTTGCTTCGAGCACGTCGCGGTAGGTGCCGGGATGAAGCGGGTAATAACTGTCGTGGTAGCGAATTGCCAAGGCGTCGAAGCCAGGCTCCAGCGCGAGCGATATCGTTCCATTCGCCAGTTCCTCTGAAAAGTCGTTGCCGAGGAAGGGGAGGGTGAGCTTCTCAGACCAGTCGATGTCGAAATGATGCGCAAAAGGGCTTTCTGATCCCCAGACGACGACGCTTCGCCACCATGGATTTTCCAGGCTTGCGGCCATGTGGTTCGGCACGATGTCGAGGATGAGACCCATGCCGTATGCACGAAGTTCGGCTGCCAGCTGCCGCAGGCCCTCGATACTGCCGAGCGTCGGATCGATTTCGTCAACCCGCGTGGCGTCATAGCCATGTGTCGAGCCGCTGACAGCCGTCATCAAGGGGGATGCGTAAAGATGGCTGATGCCGAGTGCATGGAGATAGGGCACGAGCCGAGCGGCTTTGCCGAAGGTCATGCCATTGCGAAACTGGAGGCGATAGGTCGAGAGAAGGCCGGTCATTCTGTCCTTGATCGCCGATGTGAACGCCAGATTGGCGGCGTTAAACGCGTGCAGGACCGCTTTGTTCCGTTCGCTTTTTAAAGGTTGTGTCGAGCAAAATCCGACCGCGAAACGACGCCGGTCAACCGGTTCTGACGGTCGAGGACGGCGATCCGGCGCAGGTGTAGCGCCAGCATGTTGGCCAGCACCGTGCTCGCCGACTCGTCATCGAAACAGTAGGTGATATCCGTGGTCATGATGTCCGAGACGAGTGTGGTTTCCGCATTCAAACCGGGGGCGACAGCGCGCAGGATCACGTCGCGGTCCGTCAACGTGCCCACGAGGCCGCTCGCATCGACGACGGGCAGAAAGGCGACGTCACGCTCCGCCATGATGGCCGCTGCCGACTGCAAGGTTTCCTCCGGCCGTACAAGGTGGATGTGACGACTCATGATCTCGTGGATGTGCATTGCGGCCTCGCGATCGAACTCCCGACATAAACAAACAGATAAACGGCTGATTTTGTTCCACGACCTTTCATGTCTGACGGATCGAGATGGCAATGGAGGGACCGGCACCGTTTACCGCCGGAATCTCGAAAATCGTCTCGCCGGACAACGGTGGCCAGGTCCCGGTGCCGTGTGTGAGGTTTGCGCGAATGGAAAGGGTCTGTTCGGCAAAGCGCCAGTCAATGGCAAGAATTCCCGCCTCTGCAGCGAGAATCCGCGGCTCAGGCGCCTCGCCCACCATGAGCAGTGGTCTGATCTTGTCCTGTCGAAGCCGAACGAGGGAGCGCACGAACTCGGAATGTCGCCGCCCTTCTGGCGACGCGGCATGTTCCCAGTCGAGCTTGGAGGCGAGGAATGTCGTCTCGTCGTTCGGGTCCGGCAGGTCGTCTGCTGTCTTGCCTTCCGGCAGGCCGCCGAATTTCTTGGCCTCGTCGATGCGACCCGCCCGTGTGGCTTCGGCAAGCTCGCCATCGAAATCCGCGAAGAACAGGAAGGGGCGGCTTTCGCCGAATTCCTCACCCATGAAGAGCATCGGAACAGGTGGCGCGAGAAACAGAAGGGCACTCATGACCCGGTGCAGTACGGGATCGGTCAGCGTGGGCAGGCGCTCGCCGAAAGCGCGGTTGCCGATCTGGTCGTGGTTTTGCAGGAAGTTGATATTGACCTGTTGGGGCAGCGGTTTTTGCGGCAGCGGACCGGTCCCGTCGCCTTCCCGATCCTCCGCGACGAAACCCCGGGCCGTCGCACGACGAAGCACGTCATCCGTGTCCTCACTATACCTGGCATAGTGGCCGCTTTCTTCCCGTGTAGCGATGATGTGCAGCGTGTGGTGGAACACGTCATTCCAGCCCGCCGTATAGTAACCGGCATCGCCGCTGTCGCGGTTCAGCAGGCTCTTGCGTTTCGTCTGGTCCTCGACGACCAGATGGACCTGTCGATCGGTGACGGTCTGCCGGATGGTGGTCGCCATTTCGAGAAGGACATGGTTTTCACTGTCGTCGATAATCTCTTCGGTGGCGTCGAAACGCAGGCCGTCGAAGCGATAGTCGATCAGCCAGTGCAACGCGTTGTCGATGAAGTAACGGCGTACTGCTTCCCTTTCGAAAGCGAGCGCCGCGCCCCAGGGCGTGTGTCGTTCAGGGTGGAAGAAGGGAGGAGCGATGCGGTGCAACATGTTTCCGACCGGACCGAAGTGATTATAGACCACATCCAGCAGAACCATGATGCCGTGGCCGTGCGCCGCATCCACCAGGGCCTTCAGGTCGTCGGGTGTGCCATATGCAGGGTGTGGTGCGTAATGGAGCACACCGTCGTAGCCCCAGCCGCGTGTGCCTGCGAAGTGCGCGACCGGCATGATCTCGATGGCCGTGATGCCGATATCGTGCAGATGCGGCAGGCGTTCGATCGCTGAACGAAAGGTGCCCTGCGGCGTGAACGTGCCGATATGAAGTTCGTAGATGACAGCATCCTCCCAGGGCCGTCCTTTCCACCCAGAGGTACGCCAGACGTAGCTTTCGTGGTCCACGACGAGGGAAGGGCCTTCGATCTCCGCCAGCTGTGCATGGGATGCCGGGTCGGCTATTTCGGTGTTGTCTTGGAGACGGTAGAGGTAGGCTGATCCCGGTCGAACGAGGTCGGTTTCGACCTCGTGCCACCCATCCGCTTGCGCATGCATGGCTATTTCCTGCTCGCCCGCAATCAATGTGACCGTATCCTCCGCCGGGGCCCATAGTCTAAACCGTACGCTGCCATCCTCCGTTATGCTCGGCCCCCATGTTCGTCGCGTCGGTGATGGTGTCATCGCTGCCTTCCTCTTCGGTTCAGAGCACGGATGCAACCGGGGCCGGCGTCAAATGTTCCGGAACAATCCGGCTCTTTTCGCGTTGCACCATCGCTCTTCCGACTGCCTCCAGCGCCGCACACGAGCACATTTTGAATTTCCTCGGGACTTCGCGCTGGGCGGCAACTGACTCCCCCCGCGATGCCGCCGGCCGAATGAAGGGGACACACGACATGAGTTATTCGTTTTCCGAGCTCGATTTCATGAAGCCCGAGCTTGGTGCCGCTTTTACCGGCGAGGGCACGCATTTCGCGGTCTTTTCCGCCCATGCTGAACAGATCGAACTCTGCCTTTTCAGCGATGACGGAAAAGAGGAGACCGCGCGTCTGGCGCTGCCGAAGCGCGAGGGCGATATATGGTCCGGTTACATAGCAGGGCTTAAGCCCGGCACGCTATACGGATATCGGGCCCATGGGCCGTACGAGCCGAAGGCCGGGCACCGCTTCAACCCCAACAAGCTGCTGCTCGATCCCTATGCCCAGCAGGTGACGGGTGAACTTCAGTGGGACGATGCGCTCTACGGCTACAAGGTCGGTGATCCGCAAGAGGACTTGTCCTTCGATGATCGCGACAGCGCGCCCTTCATGGTGAAGGGGGTGGTGCAGAACCTTGAGTTCGACTGGGCAGGGGACGCTGCCATTCGTCGGCCCTGGACCGACACCATCATTTACGAAACCCATGTGCGCGGCCTGACGATGACCCATCCCGGCGTACCGGACGAGCTGCGCGGCACATTCCTCGGCATGGCAAGCGATCCTGTCATTGAGCATCTTGTCGATCTCGGCATCTCCGCCATCGAACTGCTGCCGATCCAGTACTTCCCTGATGACCGTTTCCTCCTGGAAAAAGGCCTGCGCAATTATTGGGGCTACCAGACGCTCGGATTCTTTGCCCCTCAGCCGCGCTTCCTTTCGGCGGGCGCCGTCACCGAATTCAAGACAATGGTGAAACGCTTCCACGCCGCCGGCATCGAGGTGATCATGGATGTGGTCTACAATCACACGGCCGAGGGTTCCGAGCGGGGGCCGACCTTGAGTTTCCGCGGCCTCGACAATCTCAGCTACTATCGCCTTTCGCCTGATGATCCGCGTCACTCCTACGATACGACGGGGACAGGCAATACGGTCAACGTCTCGCATCCGATGGTGTTGCGCATGGTGCTGGACAGCCTGCGCTACTGGGTTGGCGTGATGCATGTCGACGGATTTCGCTTCGACCTCGCCAGCACGCTCGGCCGCACGCGGCATATCGAATTCGACCGTGAAGGCACGTTCTTCGATGCGATCCGGCAGGACCCTATCCTGTCGGGCGTGAAACTGATCGCTGAACCGTGGGACGTCGGGGACGGCGGCTATCAGGTCGGCGGCTTTCCCCATCCGTTCCGCGAATGGAACGATAAGTATCGCGACGACATCCGTCGTTTCTGGAAGGGGGACGGCGGGCTCGTGCCCGGTGTCGCTGCACGCCTTACCGGTTCAGCCCAGCAGTTCCACCATTCCGACCGTGGCGCAACGTCGTCGGTCAATCTCCTCAGCGCCCATGACGGTTTCACCCTTATGGACACGGTTTCCTACGACCAAAAACACAATGATGCGAATGGCGAGGACAACCGCGACGGTCATTCCGACAACCACTCGCACAATATGGGCGCGGAAGGCCCGACGGACGATCAGGATATCCGAGCCGCCCGCGACCGTCGCCGGCGCAACATGGTTGCGACGCTGATGCTCAGCCAGGGCGTGCCGATGCTGCTTGGCGGCGATGAACTCGGCAACAGCCAGGGCGGCAACAACAATGCCTATTGCCAGGACAACGAGATCGGCTGGACCGACTGGAGCGGCTTGGACGATCCATTCCTGGCATTCTGCAAGGGTGCAATCGCCTTCCGCAAGGCTCATCCCGCCCTTCGGCAGGAGCGGTTCCTGACCGGCGAACCCGCAGAAGACGGAACAGTGGAGATTGGCTGGTATCGGCCGGACGGGGAGGAGATGGACGATGCCACTTGGCAGGATGCCGAACTTCGGACGCTCGGGCTCTTTCTTTGCAAGTCCGTGGATGGCGATCGCGCTGATCAGCTCTTCCTGGTGTTCAACGCCGGCGGGGACTGCGAGGTCAAACTGCCTGATGTGAACGGCATCCAGCAATGGAAGCGGGTGCTGGACACTGGCGCGACAGAGGAAGGCTTTGCGGAACATCCCGCTGAATGCCCCGCTATGGTCTATGGCGCCAGCGTTGCCGCCTTCGAACCCGCCTAAGCGTTCGAAGGCAAGAGAGACCTTATTTCACATTTAGACCGGACATAAAAACACCGACTGCAGCCTGCCGCAGTCGGTGTTTTTTATCATCGATAACGGATGAATTAGACGGTGTTGCCGCGGTCAGCGGTGGGCCTGGATTTTCTTGTCGGAGCAGCGGTCGTGTTGCGGGTGCCGTTGATGGCTTTTCGGGTCGCGTCGTCCACTTCGCCCGATCCGCTCCTCTTGAGATGATGGGGGAGGGCGATCCGCTCTAGCTCGTCACGTTCCCGTGTTGCCTGTTCCCAATGTTCCTGGTCGTGACCATGCTCTCGACCGTGCTGTTCCCAAAGGCTGTAGGCGCGTTTGTTGATCCATTCCTGCCGTTCTTCGTTCACGAACTTTTCCCTTCGGATGGCAATGATTTGGATGATGTATGCTCGTCAGTCTGCTGCGGATTATGCCTCCGCCTTGCTGCGTCTTTATGTCGTCCAGGAATTGACGCGGAAGCCGGCTTCTTTTGCCGCGTCTATCAGGGCTTGCCGCGCGCGTGTCGGATCCTCATCGCTCTGCAACCCCTGTTCACACGCACTCATGGCCGCCGACACGGCATCTGTGCGGTCGATGGGCCAATGGTTCTTAAGGCACAGCAACGCGTCGCGTGTGCTCTGAATGCGCAACATCTGCCTGTCGCCTTCGAGCACGACGGCTTCATCCCACAGTCGGTCGATGGGGAAGATCGTCATTGCCATTTCTCCTTCTTGGGTTCGTCCGATGAAAGATCGACAAGGCTCACGATGCCGACCACGCGGTGGTCTGCGTTCACCACCACGAGGCGGCGCACGCCCCGTTCGCGCATGCGATCGGCAACGGCGGCCGTATCGTCCTGTTCGTCGCAAACCTCGGGCGAGACGGTCATGAATTCTGCAATTGTGGTTGAGGTGGACAGTCCGCGGGCGAGAACCGAAAGGACGATATCGCGATCCGTGATGATGCCGACGATGGCGCCAACACCCGGGACTTCGACGGGCAGAGCGCCCACGTCGGTTTCAAGCATCAGCCGAGCAGCCGACTGCGCCGTGTCGCTGGGCGAAACGGTGACGATCTGCGCCGACATGACGTCCTTCACCTTCATCTGCACGCCCTCTCAGTGACGCCCGCTGATGAGGCTCTTGCCGGTCACCATGGCGGGCACGATGACTTCGTCCCTTTCCGGCCGAGCGAGCGGTATGTCGGAGCGATGCGGCATCATGACTTGTGGTTCGAGCGCGTTGCGCCTTGCATACGCCTTGCGCGGGTCCGTCTCACGATCAACCTCGGGTCTACGGGCGAGCGGCTTTTTCTTCTGGCGCACGGTGCACTCCTGCCAAATGGTTGGTGACGGATCTTAACGCGATCCGTTCGGCTTGGTTCCGCGATAATTCCGGGAACCCACCAGCCCGCGAGGCATTGTGCCTCATGTTACGTTTTTACGGAAAGGAATAGCCGATGCTTTTTGCCGACAAGGTCGCCCTGGTTACCGGCGGTGGATCCGGCATCGGCAGGGCATCTGCCCGTGCGTTCGCGCGCCATGGCGCCAGCGTGGGCGTGCTTGGGCGCACGCCCGAAGAGCTCGAGAGCGTCGCGGCCGAGATTCGTTCGCTTGGCGGATCTGTGCTGCCGCTCGTTGCCGACGTGAGGGACGAGGCCTCTATGCGCGGTGCTGTCGAGGCGCTTGTCGATGCTTTCGGCGGCCTTGATATCGTCGTCGCCAATGCTGGCGTGAACGGTGTGTGGGCGCCGATTGACGATCTGAAACCCGCCGAGTGGGACGAAACCATTGCCATCAATCTGCGCGGCACCTTCCTGACGCTGCATCTGACGGTGCCGCATTTGAGGAAGGCAGCTGAGGGTGCCATCATCGTCGTTTCCTCGATCAATGGCACCCGCACCTTCACGACGCCCGGAGCACTTGCCTATTCCGCGACCAAGGCGGCACAGCTGGCCATGGTACAGCAGCTGGCGCTGGAGCTCGGCAAGGACGGTATCCGCGTTAATGCCGTCTGCCCCGGGGCCATCGAAACGAGCATCGATGACAACACGGATCAGCGTGCGGCAGGAACGTCGGGCATTCCGGTGGTCTGGCCCGAAGGCGATATTCCCGTTTCGCGCGGCAAACCGGGGACGGCGGATGACGTCGCGGACTCCATCCTGTTTCTTGCCTCTTCCAAGGCGCGCCACATTACCGGCACGCCCTTGTGGATCGACGGCGGGCAGGGCCTGCTGCGTTAGCCTTTTACGGGATCACGGGCGTTGAAAATGCCGCTCAAGGATATCCAGGACCTCGTGAGCGAGTTCGCCCACGATTCCGGTGCGTTCCCAGGCATAGAGCGAGGCGACGACAGGCGGCTCCGGTCCGATATCGGCGATCTGTTCCACGCGCCATCCCTTCGTCGCATCAATCGGCAGAAGCGAGAGGCCAAGCCCGGCTTCAACCGCCATCAGCACGTTGCGCAGGCTTGCGGAGGTGAAGGCGACGTACCAGCGCCGGTGCTCGCGCTCCAACCGTTCGAACATCGCATCACGATAGAGCCCGCCCGGCGGGAAGGTGACAAGCGCCACCGGATCGGATCGCTCGGACGGCGCGTCGCTTGCGGTGAACCAGGCGATGGGTTCGACGAAGCTTGCCCAGCTGTCTGGACTGGGCGTGTCCTCCTTCAAAACAACGATATCCAGTTCACCCGAGCGGTAGCGCCGCGTCAAATCCGAGCGCAAGCCCGTCGTGACATCGAGGCGGGCCTCCTTGTGACGCCTTGTAAAGGCGGCGAAAGCGCGCGCCATTTCGGGCGTCGCGATATCATCAGGCATGCCGATGCGCACGGAGGTCGTGCCAGATGTCTCCGCCACCAGCGTCAGCGCTTCCGTTTGCAGCGTCAGGATGCGCCGGGCATGGCCCAGCAGGCGCTCGCCGGTGACGGTGAGGCGCACCGGCCGCGCGCCGCGATCAACCAGCGGGCGGCCGACGGCTTCCTCGAGACGCGCGATCTGCTGACTCATGGTCGACTGGGTCATGTGCAGCCGGTCGGCTGCGGCCGTGAAGCTGCCGGAATCGGCGATGGCCACGAAGGCCCGGAGAAGGCGCGGATCAAGCATGGCATCTCCATCGCAATCAAGAATGATATCTATCTGAACATCTAATTTGCGCATGATTCAAGCGAATGATAGCGCTGTCCGATATGCCGGGAACATTCCCCTGATGTATCCTTCCGTACGAGAAACCAGACATGACGCCGCCACGCCCCGGGCTTGATATACCCATGCTGGTTCTGGTGGTTCTGATTGGCCTCAATCTGCGACCCTTTCTCGCTGCGCCGGCGCCGCTGCTCGCCGATATCGTTGCCGATACCGGTCTCGCCTACGGTGGCATTGCCATGCTCACGCTGCTGCCGATGCTGCTCATGGGGCTTGGCGCTTTCGCCGCGCCGGGCCTTCAGGCGCAGATCGGGACGCGCCGTGGCCTGCTGGTTGCGCTCTTCGTTCTGCTTGCCGGCTCTGCGTTGCGTCTCGGCGCCCTGGACGGCGTCTCGCTTATCCTGACGGCGGCGCTGTGCGGTATCGGCGTCGCCTTCATACAGGCGGCCTTTCCGGGCATCATCAAGGCGTCCTTCCCGGCGAGCGTGCCGGTCGTCACGGGTCTCTACTCGGCGATGATCATGGCGGGCGGCGCCTTCGGGGCGCGGCTGATGCCGGTCTTCCTGCAGGCAGGCTACAGCTGGCAGACGGCGCTCGCCTGGCTCGCAGTGCCGGTCGCGATCGCACTTGCCGCAGCCTGGCGCATCCTGCCGGACGTGCGCTCGCGCAAGCCGGACGCCGCGCTCACGCAGCATTTGTTGAGACGGCCTCGCACCTGGCTGCTGATGGCGGCTTTCGGCCTCATCAATGCGGGCTATACCTCGATGATCGCCTGGCTCTCGCCCTATTATCAGGCGCAGGGCTGGACGAGTGGCGACAGCAGCAGCCTCGTCGCGGTCATGGCTTTGTGTCAGGCCGTTGTCGCGCTGGGGCTCCCGGTGCTGGCGCGAAGCAATGTCGATCGCCGCCGGTGGCTCTTTCTCACCATCGCTTTGCAGGCCGCAGGGTTTGCCGGTCTTTCCGCCATTCCCGCCGCCGCGCCGGCGGTCTGGGCTGGCCTGTGCGGTGCGGGCCTTGGTGGCGGTTTCGCGCTGGCCATCGTTGCAGCACTCGATCATCTGCCGCGGCCGGAACAGGCCGGTGCACTGGCGGCACTGATGCAGGGCGGCGGCTTTCTCATCGCAGCGCTCGGGCCTTACGCGATGGCGGTTCTGCACGACTGGACGGGCGGGTTTGCCGCCGGCTGGGCGCTGCATTTCGGCTGCGTGCTTGTAACCGCCCTGCTTTACCTGCGCCTCGATCCGCGATCCTACCCGCAGGCCATGCCGTCAACGTCATGAAAGCCCGCGCCGGGAGGCGCGGGTGGGATCGGATGCCTACGTTAGCGGCGCAGGCCGCCGGGATGGAGCGCCATGTGGCGGTTGACGTCCTTGTAGAGGAGATAACGAAACGGGCCGGGGCCGCCCGCATAGCAGGCCTGCGGGCAGAAGGCGCGCAGCCACATGAAATCGCCGGCCTCGACCTCCACCCAGTCCTGATTGAGGCGATAGACAGCCTTGCCCTCCAGCACATAGAGGCCATGCTCCATGACATGCGTTTCGGCAAAGGGGATGACGGCACCCGGCTGAAGCGTGACGATCGTCACATGCATGTCGTGGCGCAGGTCGGCGGGGTCGACGAAGCGGGTCGTCGCCCAGCCGCCGTTCGTGCCGGGCATCGCGTTGGGCGTGACGTCCTTGTCGTTGAGGATAAGCGGTTCGGGATGGGGCAGGCCTTCGACGGCCTCATAGGCCTTGCGGATCCAGTGGAAGCGGGCATGTGCGCCCGAGCGGTTGTGCAGCGACCATTTGAGGCCCGGCGGCAGAAAGGCGTAGCCACCCGGCTGGAGAACATGCTTGCCGGAGGGCAGCGTCAGTTCCACCGCGCCGTCGACGACGAAGAGCACGCCTTCGGCGTCCGGATCCTGCTCCGGCCGGTCGCTGCCGCCGCCCGGTGCCACTTCCATGATGTATTGCGAGAAGGTCTCGGCGAAGCCGGAAAGCGGGCGGGCAATGACCCAGAGACGCGTGTCGTTCCAGAAGGGCAGGTAGCTCGTGACGATGTCCTGCATCACGCCCTTCGGGATCACCGCATAGGCTTCGGTGAACACGGCGCGCCCGGTCAGCAGGTCGCTTTGCGGCGGATGGCCGCCGAGAGAGGAATAGTAGTTGCGTTGCATTGTCGTTTCAGGCCCCTGGCTTCAAGTGTGTTCAGTCTTGCAGCGAATATCGCTTTAGCGGTCTCACGCAGCCGTCAAGTCGCGCCGGCTCTTTCCAGCAGCGCCACGATGGCGCCATAGCCGCGGCTGCGGGCATGGGCGAGCGGCGTCACGCCGTCATTGTCGGCAAGATCAACATTCGCCCCGGCCTTGATCAGCAGGTCGACGATATCGACATGGCGCTGGCCGCCGTCGCTGAGGATGATCGCCTCCAGAAGCGCCGTCCAGCCGAGGCGGTTGACGTGGTCTACATCAACGCCGGCCTTGATAAGCGTGTCGACCGTCTCGATATGGCCGCGTTCGGCGGCCGGGATGAGGGCGGTGCCGCCATAGCGATTGATGCTCTTGAGGTCGGCGCCATGGGTGAGCGTCAACTTCAGAATATCAAGATGGCCGCGCGCGCCTGAATACAGATAGGGGCTGTCGCTGATCTCGTCCTTGGCGTTCACATCGGCACCAGCCTCGATGAGGGCTCTTGCGGCATCCACCTTGTTGCCGTGCGTCGCCACGAGCAGTGGGGTTGCGCCGCTCTCATCGCGTGCATCGATCTCCGCTCCCTCTTTCAGAAGCGCTGCGATTGCCGCGGCGTCGTTGGCAGCGGCAGCTTTGTGAAGGTCAGAGGTCATGGCGTTTCCGGCGGCGAAAAGGGGATGGCAAAGCGCTGCAAGAAAAAGCCAGGCGAAGAGCAGGACGGATTTCAGCATGCGCTATCCTGTTGACGTGTCGGCCGGAAAGTTAGCAGGCACACGGGGCATTAGAAAATTAAATATATAAATCCCCATCATTCGAATTGTGAAAGTTCTCTCACCCACACGCTGTGTCCTTATATAGAAAACCCGGCACGGATTGCTCCGCACCGGGTCCAGCCCCCGCCGCAAAGGATTTTTTCAGAGACCCGCCGCAGCGATCTCCGCATCAAGCCGCTCGCGTGCCTTCTTCGGAAGCTTACCGTTCTTGATCGCGTCGAGATTGGCTGGCGCGTCGCCGACGACCACGAGGCCCACCATGCCCATGCCGACATGCGGCGTGCACTTGACGCCATAGGCGCCGGCCTTGTCGAAGGTGACCTTGTAGGTCTCGTTCATCTTGCTCTTGAAGGCTTGGGCCCCCTCAGGGATCATGTCCTTGATCGTTTCGACATTGTGCCCCTTGTCGGTCGGGATGAAAGTGACCGTGTCCCCCGGCGCGACCTTCACGAAGGCCGGCTCGAACACCATGGCGCCCGCGGTCCCCTTGTTGAGCATGTGCACTTCGAAATCCGCCGCCGCTGCCGGAAGCGCCAAGGCCAGGATGACCGCTGCCGTGCCGACGATGCTCTTTGCCATGATACGCACTGGAATTCTCCTTGATGACGAACGTCTCTCGTTCATGCGCAAGAGGTACTGCCGCGCGTGATCGTCTTCTTTGACGTTGATCAAACGGGCGGGAGGTCTCGGGCGTGGCGTGCTGTCGCAGGAGATGCCGTTTGTCAGATGACCGTAACGACGATGTCGTCCAGTCCATCGATGTGAGCGGCCATGATGTCGCCCCTGCTGATGGCGCCCACGCCGGCGGGCGTGCCGGCAAAAATCAGGTCACCAGGCTGGAGGGTGAAAAGACGGGAGAGATAGGCAATCATGTCAGGCGTCTTCCAGATCATCTGGTTGAGGTTGCCGTTCTGGCGCGGCGCACCGTTTACCGTGAGCCGAATGGAGCCGTCGGCCGGATGGCCGATAACGCTGACGGGATGAACGGGCCCGCAGGGTGCCGAATGCTCGAAGGCCTTTGCGACCTCCCACGGCCGGCCGTGCTTCTTGGCCTCCGCCTGCAGATCGCGGCGGGTCATGTCGAGGCCGACGGCATAGCCGTAGACGCAATCCAGCGCGTGCTCGGGTGAAATGTCGCTACCGCCGCTTTTCAGCGCTATCACAAGTTCGATTTCATGATGAACGTCATTGCTGGCGGAGGGATAGGGAAAGCCCTGTTCCGGCGCGACCAGCGTATCCGGGTTCTTCTGGAAGAAGAAGGGCGGCTCCTTGTTCGGGTCATGTCCCATCTCGATTGCATGGTCGGCGAAGTTGCGGCCGACGCAATAGATTCGGTGCACTGGAAAGCGCGTGGCGCTCCCCTTTATCGGCAGGCTGGGCACCGTCGCCGGGGTGAACGCATAGGTTGGCTGGTCTGCGCTGTCCTGCATGATCGTGGTCTCCTGCATTCCCCTGGATCGTAACGTGCGGGCCATTGCCGCAACCGTCATGGCTTTAGCATGCCGGTTGGCTGTCCCTCCAGTTCACTCAAAGGGCGATCAGCGCCGGCGTGCCGTGCGTTCGATCCATTCGCGTGTGCGCGCTTCGGGGTCTGCGTTCAGCGTGATGTCGGTAACGACGGCCGCGATATCCGCGCCGTTGTCGAAGACGGCCGCGAGCCGGCCGGGGTTCAGTCCGCCGATAGCGACGAGCGGCATTTCCCCGATGCGCGCCTTCCATGTCTTCAGCCGTTCCACGCCCTGTGGCGCCCATTTCATTTTCTTTAGGATTGTCGGCCAGACGGGGCCCAGTGCGATGTAATCCGGCTTTGCGGCGAGTGCGGTTTCCAGCTCCGCTTCGTCATGGCTCGACAGGCCAAGTTTCAGGCCGGCGGACCGGATCGTTGCAACATCGGCATCGGCCAGGTCTTCCTGACCGAGATGCACGAAGCCGCAGCCTTCCTCGATGGCGATATGCCAGTAGTCGTTGATGACCAGAACGCAGCCGTGTTCAGCACAGACGGCTTTGGCGCGGCGAATGTGTTGCCGCAGATCGTCCTCAGCCACATCCTTGATGCGCAACTGCACGAGCTTCACGCCGATAGGAACGAGGCGCTCGATCCAGTCGGCGCTGTCGACGATCAGGTAGAATGGATCGAGTTTCATGCGAAGACAGCCTTTCCGATAACGGGGGTGGAGGGAACGGCCATATCGCGCGGCTCGATCGGGCCGGCTGCGTACGCGAGCCGGCCCGCATCGAGCGCAAGCGCGAAGGCCTCGGCCATGGTGGCCGGATCGCCGGCGTTCGCAACCGCGGTGTTGAGCAGGACGGCATCGTAACCGAGTTCCATCACCGCTGCCGCATGCGATGGGCGACCGATGCCGGCATCGACGATCAGCGGCACGTCGGGGAATTGCGCCCGGAAGCTGCGCAGCGCCATCGGATTGACAGGCCCCATGGCCGAGCCGATCGGCGCGCACCAGGGCATCAGCACACAGCAGCCGGCTTCCAGCAGCTTTTCGGCAACCACGAGATCATCCGTCGTATAGGGAAAAACCTGGAACCCGTCCGCCGTCAGGATGCGTGCTGCCTCGACGAGGCCGAAGACATCCGGCTGTAGCGTGTCGTGATGCGCAATGACCTCCAGCTTGATCCAGTCGGTGCGGAACACGTCGCGCGCCATCTTCGCTGTCAGCACGGCTTCCCGCACGCTGTGGCATCCCGCCGTATTGGGCAGAACGCGAACGCCAAGAGCGCGGATCATCTCGAAGAACGCGCCTCCCGCCTTGCCGCCCGCTGTCTCGCGGCGCAGCGATACGGTAACGATTTCCGTCTTCGAGCGCCGCACGGCTTCGGCAAGAATAGCGGGCGAGGGGTAGCGGGCCGTGCCCAGCAGAAGACGGGACTGGACGGTGACGTCGTAGAGTGTGAGCATGTCAGCCTCCCTGCATGGGGGAGAGGATCTCGACCCGGTCACGCTCGCTGAGCGTGAAAGCTGCACGATCCTCGCGGTGCACAAGCTCTCCGTTCACCGCTGTCGCAAGCCATTCCCCCTCGTATTCGAGGACATCGAGCAGCGCTGCGAGCGTCGTCGCCGATACGTCCTGCTCCTCGCCATTGATGATGAAGGTCATGATGCCAGCCTTTCCGGTTGCGGGGCTTCCGCCAGCAGGCGCCGCGCCACCTCGCCCGCCATGGCGGGCGCCAGCAGGAAGCCGTGGCGATAGAAGCCGTTGACATGGATGGTGTCGCCGAACGCCGTGACGCGCGGCAGGTTGTCAGGGTAGGCGGGGCGGATACCGGCGCCGGTTTCCGCCACGCGCGCCTCGCCGAACGTGGGATGCAGCGCATAGGCGGCGTTCAGCAGTTCCATCATCGAGCGGGCCGTCACCGGGCCGGCATCATCCGTCTCGATCATGGTCGCGCCGACCATGAACCGGTTTTTCTCGCGCGGCACGATGTAGATCGGGTGGCGCGGATGGAGGAGGCGGACGGGACGGGAGAGGTTTATATCTTCGGTCTCGAGATAAAGCATCTCACCGCGCACGCCGCGCAGGTCCGGCAACTGGCCGATACGGGCTGCGCCGGTGCAATCGACGATACGGTCGAAACGCCCCGTGTCCTTGCCGGCTCCGAAGAGGAAGCGCATGCGCGCCTCCTCAAGGGCGGCGGTCAGGCCTGAAAGTGCACGACGTGGATCGAGATGCGCCTCCTCACGGAAGAACAACGCCCTGCGAAAACGGCCGGCGAGATCCGGTTCGAGCGCGCCGATTGCCGCCTCGTCGAGCCATTCCCAGCCGGTGGTGCGCGATGCGAAGCGGTCGAGTTCGCCCGTGTCGCGCCCGCCCGCAACGACGAGCGTTCCGTGGCGCTGGACCTGCCCAGGCAGGGCGGCCTCCCACCAGTCGGCGGCCGTCCGCCCGAGCGAGAGCACCGGTTCCTCGGCGCTCTCGCGCTCGCACCACGGTGCCAGCATGCCGCCGGCAAAACCGGAGGCGCCGGTGCCGACGGCGTCGGCCTTTTCCTGCACGGTGACATCGAAGCCATGGCGGTAGAGTTGCCAGGCGACGGTGAGGCCGGCGACGCCGGCCCCCTTGACGAGGATGCGCATGGTCATTCTCCTGCGGGTGTCGTGCCAAGCGGCATGTAGAGGTCGCCGCCCTCGCGGAACTTTGCGGCCATCGCCTCCAGCCCCTCCTTCTGGGCTTCGGCGCGGATGTCGTGCGAGATGCGCATGGAGCAGAATTTGGGGCCGCACATCGAGCAGAAATGCGCCACCTTGTGTGCTTCCTTGGGCAGCGTCTCATCATGGAACGAGCGGGCCGTTTCCGGATCGAGCGAGAGGTTGAACTGGTCCTCCCAGCGGAACTCGAAGCGGGCGCGCGACAGCGCGTCGTCGCGGATCTTCGCCGCAGGATGCCCCTTGGCGAGATCGGCGGCATGGGCAGCGATCTTGTAGGTGATGACACCCACCTTCACGTCGTTGCGGTCGGGCAGGCCAAGATGTTCCTTCGGCGTGACATAGCAGAGCATGGCTGTTCCGAACCAGCCGATCATCGCCGCACCAATACCCGACGTGATGTGGTCGTAGCCGGGCGCGATATCGGTGGTCAGCGGGCCGAGCGTGTAGAACGGGGCCTCGCCACAGGTCTTCAGCTGTTTGTCCATGTTCTCCTTGATCTTGTGCATCGGTACATGGCCGGGGCCTTCGATCATGACCTGGCAATCCTTGGCCCAGGCGATCTGCGTGAGTTCGCCGAGGGTTTCGAGTTCAGCGAACTGCGCCGCATCATTGGCATCGGCAATCGAGCCGGGGCGCAGGCCATCGCCCAGCGAGAAGGAGACGTCATAGGCGCGGCAGATGTCGCAGATTTCCTCGAAATGCTCGTAGAGGAAGCTCTCGCGGTGGTGATGGAGACACCACTTGGCCATGATCGAGCCGCCGCGCGAGACGATGCCGGTGACGCGATTGACGGTGAGCGGGATGTAATGCAGCCGCACGCCGGCGTGGATGGTGAAATAATCGACGCCCTGTTCGGCCTGCTCGATGAGTGTGTCGCGGAACACGTCCCAGGTCAGGTCCTCGGCGATGCCGTTGACCTTCTCCAGTGCCTGATAGAGCGGCACGGTGCCGATCGGAACCGGCGAATTTCGGACGATCCATTCGCGGATGTTGTGGATGTTGCGACCGGTGGACAGGTCCATGACGGTATCGGCGCCCCAGCGGATCGCCCAGACCATCTTTTCGACCTCTTCAGCCATGGAGGAGGTGACGGCGGAGTTACCGATATTGGCGTTGATCTTCACCAGGAAATTGCGGCCGATGATCATCGGCTCGGCTTCGGGATGGTTGATATTGGCGGGAATGATCGCCCGGCCGTTGGCGACCTCCTGGCGGACGAATTCCGGCGTGACGAAATCGGGAACATGCGCGCCGAAGCTCTCTCCATCACGGATGAGGGCGTCCTTCGCGGCCTTGCGGCCGAGGTTTTCGCGGATCGCGATGAACTCCATTTCCGGCGTGATGATCCCGGCGCGGGCATAGGCGAGCTGGGTCACAGCCTTGCCGTCCTTCGCCCTGCGCGGGCGGTTGCGAACGGGGAATTCCGGCGTTAGCCGCTCGCCGGTTGCAAAGCCGTTGTCCTCCGGGCGGATGTGGCGCCCTTCATAATCTTCGGTATCGCCGCGCGCGGCGACCCAGCTTTCGCGCAGCCGCGGCAGGCCGCTTTCGATGGCGACGATGTGGTTGGGATCGGTATAGGCGCCCGAGGCGTCGTAGACGATGACGGGCGGCTCGCCCGAGGTCGGGTGAAGGGAGATCTCGCGCATCGGCACGCGGATCTCGGGATGCTGTTCGCCGGCAATGTGGATTTTGCGCGAGGCGGGCAGAGCGCCGGTGGTGACGGTCGGGGTAAGCTTCTGGGCGGCAATATTCATCGGGAGGCTCCAAGTTCGGTTTGGAGACCCAGTCCTAGAGCCGGAATGATGGAAGAACGCAAAGACGGAATCCGGGTTCTCGGATGTCCTGCCACAGCGCTTGCACCGTCCCTACGCCAGTATGAACTGGATCAGGTTCAACGGGTCACTGCGCTGCGAAAGCCAGCAGTATCTCAGCCCCTTGTCGGGACCCCCCTGGTGAATGCCTTAAGCAAAGCCGTTGCCGGGCGATTTGTCAACATGCGTGATATAGGTAAGCTTATACTTACCCGGTTTGCGCCGCACAAAAAAAGAAACGGCGGAGCAAAGCCCCGCCGTTCCCTTTGAAATCATTCGCGAAAACTATTCGCGTTCGCCCGTGAAATTCAGCAGCAGCTGGAAGATGTTGACGAAGTTCAGGTAGAGCGAGAGCGCACCGAATACCGCCATCTTCTGCTGGGATTCCTGGTCGATGTTCTCGGCATATTGCGACTTGATGTTCTGCGTATCCCAGGCCGTCAGGCCGACGAAGACGAGGATACCGATCACCGAAATCGCGAACTGCAGGGCGCTGGAGCCCAGGAAGATGTTGACGATCGACGCGATCACGACGCCGATCAGACCCATGATCAGGAACGAGCCGAACTTCGAAAGGTCACGCTTCGTCACATAGCCGTAAAGGCTCGTCGCGCCGAACATGGTTGCGGCGATAAAGAAGGTGCGGGCGATGCTCATGCCGGTGAAGACGAGGAATACCGAAGCGAGCGAGAGGCCCATGACGGCGCAGAACGCCCAGAAGGTCATCTGTGCCGTGCTGGCCGACATCGTCTGGATCTTGAACGAGAAGAAGAAGACGAAAGCGAGCGGCGCCAGCATTACCACCCACTTAAGCGGCGACGAGAAGATCGGCACGTAGAGCGCCGGCGTCGAGCCGACGATGAAGGCGACGAGGCCGGTGATGATCAGACCGGCGCCCATGTAGTTGTAGACGCGCAGCATATGCTGGCGTAGGCCTTCGTCGAAGAGGGCCGCGGACTGCGCCTGTGCGCCGTAGCCAAATCGCTGTTGTACGGGTTCCATCTCATATCTCCTTATGGAAACGGTTGATCAGTAGAGCGTGCGGGAAAGCTCCCGCGCGGTTTGTGTCAGGTCGTCGGCCTTTCGGCTTTCGGAGACCAGTGCATAGGCGACGTCGCCGATCTGCCAGTAGGCGGCGCGGGCATTGTCGGCGTGGAACAGCAGGACATGCTGCACGGCAAACGAACCCGGGCGTACGGCGAAGAGCGAGAGGCGCTCGTTTGCCTCCGGCTGCAGCACCAGTTCGACGCTTGGACCGTAGGCTGAGGGGAAGACCTGAGTATCGAGGACGGTCCAGCCTTTCGGCAGGTCCGGCAGGACGATCGCGGTGGCCGAGCGGATCTCCGCACGGTCGAACGTCTCCGTCTCCGGCTGCGATGCCATCGTGTCGCGCAGCAGCGTCGTTCGGTGGGCGCGCACAGCCTCCTCCACGAAGGCCGGCGGCTGCACCGAGGCGATGACCTCGGTCGCGCCGAAGGGCCCGAACACGGCATGGGCGATCCAGCCGGCGGCGACGAAGAGTGTAATCGCGGCGGCCCGGCGGAACACCGAAAGCATGCGGCGGCGTGACAGCGAGCGCTCCAGTTGGCGCGCGGCCTCGCGGGTCTCCTGCCGGATCACGGTGCGGTGGTCGGCGAGCGCCAGGCGCAGCTCGTCGCGCACACGCAAATCCTTCATGATCTGCGCGGCGACGGCCGGGCGCTCGGACAGGTAGGCCTCCACCTCGATGCGCCGTCCGACGGCCAGCTGGTCGTCGACATAGGCGTTGAGATCGGCTTCGAGGATGGGGTCATTGCTGGTCATCGCCAGTGCCTCCGACAATCCTGAGATGCGTGACGGTCGCGGACGGGCCGCTTTGTTCGAATGTGCGCAAGCGCTCGCGCGCCCGGGCGACGCGTGACATCAGCGTACCCACGGGAATGCCGAGGGCGGTCGCCGCTTCCTGGTAGGAAAGCTCCTCGATCCCGACGAGGTGCAGGGCCGCGCGCTGCTCTTCGGGAAGCGTGAAGAAGGCGTTGCGCAGCTGCGTGAGGCGCACCGAATGATCCTGATTGGCCGGTATCGCGGTCTCGGCAACTTCGGCCGCACCGTCGTGGCGGCGCTGCATCGAATGGCGCTGGCGCAGGCGATCGACATGCGCATTGTGCAGGATCGACATCAGCCAGTTGCGAACATTCGCACCGGTGCGGAACGTGCCCTGCCGTTCATACGCTTTCACCAGCGCATCGTGCACGAGATCCTCGGCGTCATCCGGATTGCGGACGAGCGAAAGTGCGTAGCGCCTGAGCGCCGCAAGCTGTCCGATCACGTTGAAGCCGGGTGTCTTTGCGTTCATGCCCCAATATACGAGAGCCGAACGGCTTCCATTCCATTGATTGCCGAAAAAAATTCAAAACCAGTGCAGAACGACTGCGGCGAGCAGGAGGTAGCGGCCGAACTTGGCGATGGAGACGACCAGCACGAAACGGAAAAGCGGCTCGCGCATGATGCCGGCTGCGACCGTCAGCGGATCGCCGACGATCGGTGCCCAGCTCAGAAGCAGGCTCCACCAGCCGTATTTGCGATACCAGTTGCCGGCACGCTCGAGGCTTGCGGCGCTGACCGGAAACCAGCGCGCATGGCGGTATCGCTCGATGCCCCGGCCAAGCAGCCAGTTGACGACGGAGCCGAGCACGTTGCCCGTTCCGGCGACGATGATCAGGAGGGTGGGTAAATAGCTGCCGGCGGCGAGCAGGCCGACGAGTACCGCTTCGGATTGCGCCGGCAGAATGGTGGCGGCGATGAAGGCGGCGAGGAAAAGGCCGCCATAGGCCGCTAGCGCGCTCATCCGGACATCTCGGTCATACCGCTCTCCGTTCGCGCGCCGGAATGCGCGCCCGCCTCCGATAGACGGTGCGGTCGGTTTGGGAAAGGGTGTGAAAGGTCTTTATCGCCGTATGGGCGGCCAGCCAGCCTGTGCCTTTCCGCTCAGCAGAGAGCGGAACGGTTCATCAGCATGATGTCGTTCGCCGTCAGCGTCATGCGCGACGGTTCGTCGATCTCGTTCAGGACGGCGCGTAGCGCGGTGTCGAGGCAATATTCGACGGCCTCGACTTCGAGGCCTTTTGCGGTTTCCACCGCAAAGGCGAGCATCCTCGCGAGCGCCATCAGTTCGGTGCCGCGGTCTTCCATTTCGATCGTATCGATTTCCATATGTGCTGGCCCCCGCCGCGTCGATCTTACCCCTGCCTGCGAGTATAGGCATGGCGACCGGCTTTGGCGCGTGACTCAGGCGTGACACACGCGGAATGCGAAATTGTGTGACTAAAGCGGTTTAAGATTGATTTGCGGCCATACGCCACAGCGAGGTGGCCCGAAACGTCCAATCACTGCGTTTTTCGGGCTTTTTGCCCGACCACAAGGTCATTTCTTGCACAAGCGCCAGGGCGTCCTGCCGTTTCTGGTTTACGGTCCATTCGGTCAGGAGTTGTGTCGTAACCGTCCATTCAGTCCGGTTTTGACCCGCCCTGAGGATCGCGGACCATGTGCGATCCTTGTAGAAAAGCCGCCGGGCGGCGTCGCGAAGGCCTGCCGCTTCACGCGTTTCGATAATCCGTTCGGCCTCCATCCGATCAAGCGTCGCGTCAACATTGACGAGAGGGAGAGAAAGCGCGGGATATCCGAGTTCTGCCGGGCCGTGCAAAAGGGCGACGTCGGCGTCGTCCAGGCGTCGCCCACCTTTATAATCCTCGTAGATGCGGCCTATGCCCACCATGCCGAACGCGGCGCATTCGACGGCGCGCAGCGCCCCCATGCTGGCCGCGCCGAAGACCGCGACGCCTTCCTGCAAGGCATAGAGGATTTCCTTGTGCCAGACAGGAGCGACATGTTCGAAACCGCCGTCGATAATACCGATCGCCGTTGCACCGGCGCGAACGGCCGCCAGAACGTCCCCATGCACGGCGGGTGGACGGACAGCCAAGACATCGCCGCAGAGCTTGGCGGCATCGGGCAGGCTCGGTCCAACAAAGAGAAGCTTCATGATGGTGCAAAGGCCATGCGGGAAAGCGCACGCATGCCGACAGCCTGGCGTCTTGCGCCTTCCGGGCTTTCGAGGCCGGGTACGACGACCTTGACGACGGAGATCGGCAGGGAGGAATCGCCAAGCGGCACGGCGACGATGGGTGCGATTTTCGCTGCGGCAAGCTTTTCCAGAACCCAGTCGAGCAGCGCTGCCGCATCGCCCTCAGGTGCTGCATAAAGGGTGGACGAACGTGGCGCAGCGTTGAACAAGGCCAGCGTTTCGGCCGCCAGCGGTCGGCTGAACGTTTCTGCAAACAGGTCGTCGCGCGCGCCGCTGATGTAAGTGAGGCGTGATTGCGCAACCTCGGTGAGTGCACGGATCGCGGCGCGGGCCGGAACAGGATGCGTGCCATAGCCGATCGTCACATCATGAAAGAGCGGCTGCTTTTTTTTGGCGAGCCCGGCATTGCCCAGGACGGCCGCATAGGTGGGGATGGCAAGGTCGCTGGTGAGGTCAAACAGCCGCAGGGCCAGCCCGGCATTGCGAAAACGGTCAGCAAGGTCGTCGATAACGGGATCGGCGAAAGCAGCAGGGTCGATGGCAGTCGACAGACGCTTTGCCCGCTGCAGTAGGCGCCACAGGCGATCGGCATCGCGTTCGACGCGTTCGAGGAGGCCGTGCAGCACCGCCTCCGTTTCCGAGTTTCCCGATGCCAGGCCGTCGGAGGATTGCCAGAAGCGGGGTGTGAAGTCGGTCCGGTCCAGGCAGACCGCCTCCTTCGGCACCCAGATGCGCTCGCCGGTCGCGACATTGCGGCCCGCGAGCCAATCGAATTTTTCCTCTTCGGTCAGGAGCGATTGTCCGGTCGCCACGAAGAGGTCTAGCGGCAGGTACGGTTCACCTGCTTGGGCGAAATCCCGGCGTGCGGCGCGTCGACTTGGCGCGAGGGGCTCGCCTGCGATTGCCCGTTCCAGCGCCTCCATGGCGGCCGATACCTTCGCGTCGATATCGGATATGCCCTTGCCCTGATTGATGACGATCGAGCGGGCGTTCGGGCTCACGGCATTCCACACGGGGATGCCGAGATGATCCAGTCCCGTCAGGCGGGAGAGGCGGGTGATGCCGAACCGGGGCAGCAAGGCCTCGATCCGGCTCCAGGTCTGTTCGGGGCCGCAGATGCGGTCCGAATAATGCGGCACCGGCTTAATTGTCCAGGAAGCCGCCGGAAACATCGAGGAAGCCGCCGGAAACGGAATCGGCGGACTTCGCCAGCGCGGCGAGATTGACGCCCTTGACGACGACGGCGCCGGCCTTGCGCAGATCGTCGGCTGCCTTCAGGTCGCCGGTTGCAGGCGACGTGATCTTGGACACGGTGCCGGCGTCAAGATCCGCAATCCAGAGACCGTCTTCGCCTGCAACGCCGAGCACAACAATTTTAGCCATTCAAACCTCTCCTTTTCATTTGGTGAAATACGCTTACTTGAAACCTGCTTTTTTCAGACCTTCGCGATAGTGCTGGCGGTGCCATTCTTCCTTGATCGGCACGACCGCCATCCAGGCATTGAAATCGAAATTCGGATTGATGTCATAGGTACGCCGAACGAAGAGCCGTGCTTTCTTCATGTCGCCGAGCATTGCCCAGCAGGCAGCCGAAAGCCGGTGTACCGGATCCTTATCCTTCATCTGGGAAATATAGGCGAGCGCCTCCTCGTACCGTCCCAGCGAATAGGCCGCGCTGGCGGCCGTCCAGAAATATTCGTCTGGCGGCAGAGGGTTGAGGTCGATCGCGTGCTCGATCTTTTTCAAACCCTCATCCGGCCGCGACGCCTGGACCAGCGTGTCGGCGTAGCTTGCAATGACATTGGCATAATGCGGGCTAAGCGCCTCGGCGCGGTCCAGATAGTGCGCGCTTTCATCGAACTGGCGGGAGTAGAGCTTGACAACTCCGAGTTCGCGGTAGCCAGATGGCAGGCGCTCATCCGCTCGAATGGCGTCCTGCGCGTGGATTTCCGCCTGATGGAGAAGTGCTTCGTCGCCACGGGCCGTCACAAGCCATTCAAGGAAGTAACTGCGGGCGAGGCCGCTGAGCGCGGGCGCAAAGCTGGCCTGTAATTGCAAGGCGTCGCGGAAGCTCTTGCGGGCGCGTCGGATATCGCGCAGGTCGAGGTTTTTCAGCTGGCCCTGGCCAAAGAGGAAGTTGCGATAGGCATTTGCATCGCCCTCATAGCCGCTGCGCACCAGTTCGTTGTCCTCGATCCCCGTGGCGATTGCGCCGGCGATGCGATGGGCGATCATCTGGCGCGACCGCAGCAGGCCGTCGGATGAAAGCGGGAATCGTTCGGCCCAGATGACCTCGTCGCTGCCGAAGAAGATCAACTGAGCAAAGAGCGTATGGCCGGCACCTTCGCCCCGCAACCGGGTCTCGAGGATGTAGCTGATCTTGTGACGCTCGTAGGTCGCCGCGCGATCCGTCTGGCCGGCAATCTGGGTGGCCGTGTGCGGCGCGATAATCGATATGGACCGCAATGCACATAGCCCGATCGTCACATCCTCGATCAGGGCTTCGGAAAAACCGGCAGCAGCGCGCGAAGCGTGGTTCGTGGCGGGCGGCAGCAAGACAATACGCGGTGGGTTCTGGCGGGCCGGCGCAATCTCGACGTGGTCTTGAACGGGCAGGCAAGCGGACGGCTGGACCGTCATCAGGGCAGGGCGCGGCGTGACGATATGGCCTGTCAGGACGCTACGGACTTCATCATCGTCCGGGTTTGTCTCCAGCAGCCTCAGCGCCGCGGCGGACCGGACCTGACGCGAAGCACCGGTTGCCTGTCGGCTTCCTTCAAGCAGCGCATTCCGCAGCAGGGCCATGTGAGAAGCCCGATGCAGGGCAATCCACTTGGTCAGAGCCTGCGTGTCCGGCCTTATGTTCTTCAGGAAGTCCTCGGTCAGCCGTTCCGCAAGCAGGGCGAGCGGGGCATTTTCGCCTATTGCATCCAGATCGCTCTCGATGCGTTCGGGGCCGAGCGCAATGGTGCTGTCGGTGAAGATGAGGAAGCTGCGCGAGAGATCGCGCTGGCGCTTTTGCACGCGCGACACGGTCTGACGCAGACTGGCATAGGCGGCAGCCGGATTGGCATCGTCCCAGAACAAAGCGGCGGCATCGGCGCGCGGTATGTCCGGCAGGCCGCGCGCCGTGAGATAGCTCAGGATCAGCAGTGCCTTTTCCGGGAAGACGATATCCTCGCCGCTCTCATCGAGCAGGCGCAGATGGCCAAGCGTCTTCAGCCGGGCCTGCATGCGGCAATCAGATCCGCTGTTCCGGTGCTGTTTCTGTGCGCTCGCTCGAGAGTTCGCTGGCCTTGGAAAGAGCGGTGGCGAGCGAAATGATCGACTTGCGCACGCCCGCATCCTCGATCTTCAGGAAGGCGCGGTTGAGATCAAGGCCTTCCTTCGACGAGACGAAGGTGGATACGTCACCGGTATCGTGGCCGGCACCCGTGGTTGCACCCGAAGCGTCGTCGTCCTGGAAGAAGAAGCTCGGTGGCACACGGAATACGTCGGAGATGGCCTGGAGACGGCTGGCGCTGATGCGGTTCGTGCCCTTCTCGTATTTCTGCACCTGCTGGAACGTAACGCCGAGACGATCCGCAAGCGCTTCCTGGCTCATGCCCACCATGAGGCGGCGCAGGCGTACGCGGGATCCGACGAACACATCAATCGGGTTGGGGGTTTTCTTGTTCATGAGAGCTTTCTCCACTTCGATCATGCGGGGGCATGGCGTGGTCATATTAATCGAGGCCACTCTGCTTGAATCGCCCGGCCGATGCAACTGCTACAACGCAATTTCATCGCTACCGTAACGTGAGGCGACGTGTTGCCTAGATATCGTAACTGTGTGGCGCGCTAAGGGATGCAATGAACTTTTTCGTGCGCTCCTGCTGCGGCGTCGAGAAGATGCCGCGCGGCCCGCCCTGTTCTACCACGACACCTCCATCGAGGAAAACGACCGTATCGGCGACGCGCGAGGCAAGGCGCAGGTCATGCGTGGCCATCACCATCGTCGTGCCTTCGCGCGCAAGGCGGCTCAGCACCTCGACCACCTCTTCTGCAAGCTCGGGATCGAGCGCGGAGGTGGGTTCGTCGCAGAGCAGAACGCGGGGCGATGGCGCAAGCGCGCGGGCAATGGCGACACGCTGCTGCTGGCCGCCGGAAAGTGTTGCCGGCCATGCATCTGCCTTGTGTGCCATGCCGACCTTTTCAAGAAGCTCCATGGCCCGGGCGCGTGCCTTGTCGGCCGGCCATTTCAACACCGTGATGAGACCCTCCATCACATTGCCGATCGCCGTCTGGTGCGGAAAGAGCTGGAAGTTCTGGAAAACCATCCCGGTCTGGCGGCGCAGCTTCTGGATGGCATCCCAGCCCACCGGTTTGCCGGGGACGAAATCGATTTTCTCTGTACCGAGGCGGATAGACCCGGAGGTCGGAATTTCCAGTAGGTTGATGCAGCGCAGCAGCGTGCTCTTGCCGCCGCCCGATGGCCCTACCAGCGCGGTGACGCTGCCTTCGGCGAGCTGCAGGCTGACGTCGCGCAGGACATGGTTGTCGCCAAAGCGCTTTTCGATATGTTCGAGTTCGATCATGTCCTGGCCTCCAGGAAGCCGCCATAGCGGGCAAAACGCTTCTCCAGCCGCACTTGCAGCGCCGATAGAACGGAGCTCAAGGCCAGATAGATCAGGGCGGCCTCGATGTAGAGGATCAGCGGCTCGTAGGTGGTGGCGACGATGCGCTGCGCCGTCTGGAAGAGTTCCGGCACGGTAACGGCTGCCGCGAGAGACGTATCCTTCACTAGCGAGATGAAGGTGTTGGAAAGTGGCGGCACGGCGACGCGGCCTGCCTGGGGCAGGATCGTGCGGCGCATGGCCTGCGACCACGTCATGCCGATCGAATAGGCTGCCTCCCACTGGCCGCGCGGCACTGAGGAAATGACGGCGCGGATGATCTCGGAGGTATAGGCGCCGACATTGAGCGTGAAGCCGATGAGCGCGGCGGGGAAGGCATCAAGCAGGATGCCGACGCTGGGCAGGCCGTAGAAGATGACGAAGAGCTGCACCAGCAGCGGTGTGCCGCGAAACACCCAGACGTAGAAACGGGCGATGTCGGAGAAGGGGCGCGGCGCAAAGAGCCGAACGACGGCCGTTAGCAGGCCGAGCGCCAGGCCGAGCACGAAGGAGAGAAGAGTGAGCGGAATGGTGAAGACGAGCGCAGCCCAGAGCAGGGGCGCAAGCGAGTCCAGCATCAGTTGAAGCCACGGCGGCACGGCGAAACCTCCGGAAATGCGACTGGCCGGGGGAAATCCCCGGCCAGTCGGAACGCCTATCTATATGCGAGGAAAGGACCGCCGCGAAGCGGTCACGCTGCAATTACTTCGAGACGTCCTGACCGAAATACTTGTCGGAGATCGTCTTGTAGGTGCCGTCGGCCTTGATGTCGGCCAGCGCCTTGTTGATCGCCTCGAGCAGTTCCGGCTCGCCCTTGCGGATGAGCACGCCGGAATAATCGGCATCGGCCTGTTCGGCGACGACCTTCACATTTGCGTCGGGCTTGTGCTTCTTGAAGTCGAGGAAGGACAAGCTGTCGTTGATCGTCGCGTCGGCACGGCCGGTCAGCACGAGCTGAATGGACTGGTCGAAGCCGTCTGTGCCGACGAGTTCAGCGCCAGCGCCCTCGGCAATCTTGCCGAAGTTGCTGGTCAGCGACTGGGCGGACTTCTTGCCCTTGAGGTCGGCGAAGCCCTTGATGCTGTCGTCGTCGCCGCGGACGATCAGAACGGCCTTGGAAGCGATGTAGGGCTCGGAGAAGTCGTATTTCTGCTTGCGCGCCTCGGTGATGCCGACCTGGTTGATCACGGCGTCGTAGCGGTTGGCGTCGAGACCGGCGATCAGGCCGTCCCATTTGCCTTCAAGGAACTCGGCCTTGACGCCCAGCTTCTCGGCGATGGCTTCGCCAATCTCGACGTCGAAGCCGACCAGCTTGCCGTCGGTGTCATGATAGGTGAAGGGTGCGTAGGTGCCTTCGGTGCCGATCTTCAGCGTGCCGGCCGACTGGATTGCGGCAAGGTTTTCGCCGGCATGGGCCGGCGCCAGGACGGCCACCTGAAGGGCTGCGGCTGCGGCAAGTGTCTTCAACCAGTTCATCTCGGGACTCCGTTTCTGGCTTGGATGTTCGATGGGCGATCAATCGCAGAAAACATTGCAAAACGATGGGCAGAAAACTGCGAATAGTTTCGGCAAATGCGAATATTTTTCTCATTCTCCGAAGCGCTCAGCGCTTTAGGACCGCTTAGTGAAGCAAGATATGGGCTGTGCATCCGCCGTTTCCAGGGTCTCGCGAACAGGCTGCAGACGCTTGACCAGGTCCGCTTTCCTCCTCAAGGCTCGACAGGATTGTCGAGGAGAGGCTGAAGGATGCCATTTTCAGCACGCCGAAGGCGGATTATACCAAGATTCTGATCGGCTTGGCCTATAATATAGTGGCCCGAACCGAAACGTAGGGAGACCGCATGGCCGAGGGCCGCCTGCCGCATATCGTTCTCTTCTCCGGCGGCACGGCCTGCCGCTCGACCAATCTTGCCCTCTGTTCCAAGCCGGTGCGGCTGACGCGCATCGTACCCGCCTGGGATAGCGGGGGCAGTTCGAAGGTGATCCGCGAAAGCCTCGGCCTCCTGGCTGTCGGTGACATCCGTCAGGCGTTGATCACAATGGCCTATGGCGAGGGACGGTCCGGTGACGTAGTGAAGCTTTGCAATGCGCGGCTTACCACCGGTGCGCGGGAGGATGCCCGCACGGAATTCGCCCTCTACGCAGAGGGGCGTCACCCGCTGCTGGAGCGCATGGAGCCCGGCCTGCGGGGTGCGATCCTGAATTATCTGCGCACGTTCCAGTCCGCGGTCGGCGACGACTTCGACCTTCGCAATGGCAGCATCGGCAACTTCATCCTGACCGGGGCGCATCTTGCTCATAACCGCGACATCAACACGGCCATCTTCGTATTCCGCAAACTCTGCGACATTACCGGCCATGTCTGGCCATCGACGGTTTCGCCGGCGGTGACGCTTTCCGCTGTGCTGACGGATGGCAGGGTAATCGACGGGCAGCACCGGGTGACGGCGCTCACGGATGAAGAGGGCGCGGCGGGTATTCGCGAGATTTCGCTTTCTGCAGGGGCGGACGGTGCGCCGGCCAATGACGCGGTGATCGAGAGTATCGAAAGCGCTGATGCCATCGTCTTCGGGCCAGGCAGTTTCTTTACAAGCGTGCTTCCGCACTTCCTGGTGGACGGCATTGTTGCGGCCATTGTCCGCAATGTACATGCAAGACGCATCTTCATCGGCAACATCCTGCAATGTCGCGAAACGCGCGGAATGGATCTGGCGCGCATGCTGGATGTGGCGGCGCGGGTGTGGCACGCCCAAGGTGGCTCGGAGATGCGCCTCTTCACCCATGTTCTGGCGAACCGCCAGTTGCTGCCCTTCGAAAAGAGCGCCGGCGCCTTCGCCTATCTTGGCAACGGCGCGCTGGAGGAGACCTGCGCGCGGCTGGGCGCAGAGGCGGTCGTCGGGGAGTTCGAGGATGCCTGGCAGCGCGGCCAGCACGATGGCAGTGTCGTTGCGGATACGCTTTGCGCGCTTCTTCCGGTCCATGCGGGAATGCCACCGGCGAGTGCCTGATTTCCGGCATCTTTTGACGACCGATGGAACATTGTGTCGATCGTTCCGGCGCGATCTGTTTTTTGCCATTTGCCGCCATATATGGAATGCTTTGCCGGGACGGGCATTCCCGAACGTGATGAAAATGCCGTCACGGGTTTTTGCAATACGGAGAGGTTTTCACATGCGCCCAGTCGTCAAGTTTATCGGAGCAGCTTTCGCCCTCAGCCTCGCGGCCGGTGCAGCCAACGCCCAGGTCGTCGTCTCGTCGAAGATCGACACGGAAGGCGGCGTTCTCGGCAACATCATCCTGGCCGTTCTGAATGCCAACGGCATCCAGACAACGGATCGCGTACAGCTGGGTGCTACGCCCGTCGTGCGGCAGGCGATCACCGCCGGCGAGATCGATATCTATCCGGAATATACCGGCAATGCCGCCTTCTTCTTCGAGAAGGCAGACGATCCGGCGTGGAAGGATGCGACCAAGGCCTACGAGCTCGCCAAAACGCTCGATTTCGACGCCAACAAGATCGTATGGCTGACGCCCTCGCCGGCCAACAACACCTGGGCGATCGCGCTGCGCAAGGATATCGCCGAGCCCAACAAGCTCGCGACCATGAGCGATTTCGGAAAATATGTTGCTGACGGAGGCAAGGTGGTACTGGCGGCGTCCTCCGAATTCGTGAACTCCGCGGCGGCGCTGCCGGCCTTCCAGACGACCTACAGTTTCACGCTGAAGCCGGACCGGCTCATCACGCTTTCGGGCGGTGACACGGCTGCGACCATCGCCGCTGCCGCCAACCAGACGAACGGCGCCAACGCCGCCATGGTCTATGGCACGGACGGTGGCATCGCGCCCTCGGGTCTCGTCGTTCTCGAAGACGACAAGGGCGTGCAGCCGGTCTACCAGCCGGCTCCGATCATCCGCGAGGAGGTGCTGAAGGCCAACCCGCAGATCGAGGAGTTGCTGAAGCCCGTTTTCGAGAAGCTCGATCTCGTGACGTTGCAGGATCTCAACGGCCGCGTTCAGGTGGGCGGTGAGCCGGCCAAGGCGGTTGCCGAGGACTTCCTGAAGAAGAACGGCTTCATCAAGTAATCCGACTTTCCCTCCGCCCATCCGGGCGGAGGGACCTATCCGAAAGGGGCGCATGGGGTTCAGGATCGACAAGCTCGGCGTGGTGATCGCCGCATTGCTGGCTTATGGCGGCTTTCTGGCGCCCTTCGCCAATTTCCGGGCAAACCGTATCGTGCCGGGCGAGGCGCGATGGATTGTCGAGGCGCTTCCGGCCGGTTACGGGGCAGCGCTGCTCGCCTTCATTGCTATCGCCATCGTTCTCATCGTCCTGAAGACGCCGACGCTTTTCCGGCTTCTGCTCGGTCTTGTCGCACTCCTTGCCCTTGCGGTCCTCATTGGCCTCTCTGCCGGTCACCTGACGCCGCCTGAAAACACCTATGCGCGTGTCTCGCCCGCCTCCGGTTTCTGGCTGTCGAGCTTCGCCTTCGCGCTGCTGACAGCAGATGCGCTGGCGCGATTGCGGCTCTCGCCGCTCGCCCGGATCGGCCTGCTGCTGGCCGTTGCCGCGACGGTCTCGGGCCTTCTTGTGTCCGGCATCTGGGACGGGCTTTCGATCCTCAAGGAATATGGAAGCCGTGCCGAGACCTTCTGGCTGGAGGCAGGGCGCCACGTCGTTCTGGCCCTCGGCTCGCTTGCGTCCGCGTGCCTGGTGGGCCTCCCGCTCGGCATTCTTTGCCATCGCGTTCCGTCGCTGCGCGCCGGCGTGTTGAACGGGCTGAATATCATCCAGACGATCCCGTCGATTGCGCTGTTCGGTCTTCTGATCGCGCCGCTCGGCTGGATTGCGCTCAATGTGCCAGGGGCCTCCGCGCTCGGGATTCGCGGCATCGGGGCTGCTCCGGCCTTCGTGGCGCTTTTCCTCTATTCGCTGCTTCCCGTCGTCGCCAATACAGTGGTCGGCCTTGCGGGTGTGCCGCGGGATGCCAACGATGCCGCCCGCGGCATCGGCATGACCGGTCGCCAGCGGCTTTTCGGCGTGGAGCTGCCGCTGGCTTTCCCGGTCATCCTGACCGGCATCCGCATCGTGCTCGTGCAAAATATCGGCCTTGCCACCATCGCGGCGCTTATCGGCGGGGGCGGTTTCGGTGTCTTCGTCTTCCAGGGCATCGGGCAGACGGCCATGGACCTCGTGCTGCTCGGCGCCGTGCCGACCGTGGCGCTCGCCTTCGCCGCCGCCGTGGTGCTCGATGCGGCGGCCGAACTTTCCAAATCCAAACGCGGCAGGGCGGCATGATCGAGATCGAGAACATCACCAAGCGCTACGGCGACAACACCGTTGTTGACACTGTCTCGATGACGGTCGAGCCGCACACGATTACCGTCATCGTCGGTACGTCCGGCTCCGGCAAGACGACGCTGATGCGCATGATCAATCGTCTCGTCGAACCCAGCGAGGGCATGATCCGCATCGATGGCGCGGACAATCGCTCGATCCCCGGTTATGAACTGCGCCGCCACATCGGTTACGCGATCCAGGGCCACGGCCTGTTCCCGCATCGCACGGTCGGCGAAAACATCGCGACGGTTCCGACCCTGCTCGGCTGGGACAAGAAGCGCATCGCCGCCAAGGTCGAGGAGCTGCTGACGCTGTTCCAGCTCGATCCCTCCGCCTTCGGTCCGCGGTATCCGCATGAGCTGTCGGGCGGTCAACAGCAGCGTGTCGGTGTGGCGCGGGCGCTCGCCGCCGAGCCGAACATCCTCCTGATGGACGAACCCTTCGGTGCGCTCGACCCCGTCATTCGCGCCAAGGCGCAGGACGATCTTCTGGCGATCCAGAAGCATTTTGGCACAACCATCGTTCTCGTCACGCACGACATGGAGGAGGCGTTCCATCTCGCGGACAAGATCGCTGTGATGGACAAGGGCCGGATCGTGCAATGCGCGGCGCCGGAGGAAATGCTGGTGAACCCGGCGACGGATTTCGTCGAAACCCTGATCGGCACGGAGGAGAGGCCATTCCGGCTGCTGTCGATCGGGACTGCCGGGGACGCTGCCGAGGCAGGCGAAGCGCAGGGTGAGCCGATCGCTGCCTCCCTCAGCCAGCGCGAGGCCTTGTCTTCGCTGCTCTGGTCGGGTCGCGAGGCCTTGCCGGTGGTCGGCTCGGATGGTGCCCCCCTCGGTCGTGTCACGCTAGCCGGTCTTGCCCGGCGCGCCGCGAGGCCGCAATGAGGCGGTTCCTGCCCAACCTGCTGCGGCTGGCAGCGCTGATCCTGCTGATCGCATTTCTGGTGCGCCCTGAGCTTTTCGAGCCGCTGCTGAAGCCGCTGGTGCAGGCGAATGCGCCGGCAATCTACAATCAGGGCAGCCTGCTTTCGCTGACCCTGTCGCACCTCGCCACGGTCTTCACGGCAACCTTCGCCGCTACCCTCGTCGCGGTCGGGCTTGCCATCCTCGTCACGCGGCCGGTCGGGGCAGAGTTCCTGCCGCTCTCGCGAAGCCTCGTGAATATCGGCCAGACCTTTCCGCCGGTCGCCGTGCTTGCGCTTGCGGTGCCCATCGTCGGTTTCGGCGAGAAACCGACATTGATTGCCCTGTTTCTCTACGGCCTTTTGCCGGTTTTCGAGAATGCCATGACCGGCCTTTCCACGCTGCCGAAGGCGATCGTCGAGGCGGCGCGCGGGACGGGCATGACGGCCTGGCAGCAATTGACCCGCGTGGAGCTGCCCTTGGCACTACCGGTCATATTGGCCGGTATTCGCCTCTCCGTCACGATCAGCCTTGCCACCGCCACCATCGGCTCCACGGTCGCGGCTAAGACATTGGGCGAGGTCATCATTGCCGGGCTGCAATCCAACAACCTGGCCTTCGTGCTGCAGGGCGGCGTCGTCGTTGCTGTGCTGGCTGTCCTGATCTACGACGCCTTC
This sequence comes from Shinella sp. H4-D48, assembly GCF_022637395.1. Classification (GTDB taxonomy): domain Bacteria; phylum Pseudomonadota; class Alphaproteobacteria; order Rhizobiales; family Rhizobiaceae; genus Shinella; species Shinella sedimenti. The sequence goes on from NZ_CP093337.1 coordinate 556,054, forward strand.
TCGGCCGTCGAACGTGCGCTCGCACGCCGAGCCGGACGGGTCTAAAGCATTTCGAGCCGAAGCGGGATTGCTTCGACGTCGGACGATGCAAAAATGCTCTAGTCGCCCGTTTCGAGATCGTAGACGAGGATGCCGGCAACCCCGCCCTCGGCCGCCGCCACAAGCCGGCCACCGGTTGCCTTGTGCTCCGTGTCTTCAAGATACGCGTCGCGTGAGAAACTGTCGGCGAAATCGACGATGAAGCCGTCGGAGAAGCCTTTGTCCATGCCTTCTTCGGGGCTGACATTGGTGCCGATATGGACAGCAAGCATGCCCGGCAGGCGGTCCCTGAGGGTGTCGATCTCGTTGAACAGCTCTGTCTTATAGGCGGTGGAGATGGTCGGCTTGAAGCGGATGAAAACGCAGTGGCGGATCATGATCTTCCCTATCGGATATTGGCGCGCGCTCTGGGGCGTGCATCGTTGCGCTCATACTGAAAAACCTGGGCCGGCAGCGCCGGCAGGCCGCGGATGACATCGGCGCCCTTTTCGCCCACCATGATCGTCGGGGCATTGGTGTTGCAGGACGGAACGCGCGGCATGACGGAACTGTCGCAGACGCGCAGACCTTCAAGTCCCCGCACCTTCAGGTCAAGCCCGACGACGGCGTCGGCGCCCGTACCCATCTTGCAGGTGCCGACCGGGTGGTGATCCGTCTTGGCGTTGGCGCAGCCATAATCGAAGAGGTCCTCGTCGGTGACGAATTTCGGCCCCGGAAGCCGTTCGGCCATGACGAAGGGCTTCAGCGCGGCCTGCTGCATGATCTCGCGGGCGATCTTCAGGCCCTCGATCGACATCTTCCGGTCATGCGGGTCTTCCCAGTAGTTCGGGTCAATCAGCGGTGCGGCGGCTGGATCGGCGGACGAAAGCCGCACTGTGCCGAGGGAGCGGGGATGCAGGTAGGCCGAGTTCAGTGTGACACCGGCATTCTTCAGCTTTTCGACGCCCGCCTCGATGCCGGAGCCGAGGCCGAGATGGAACTGGATATCCGGCGAGCGCGCATCGGGATCAGCATACCAGAAGCCGCCGGTCTCGAAGAGTGACGAGGCGACGGGGCCGGAGCGGAACAGCACATATTGCAGGCCGGCCCAGACCGTGCGGTGCAGCTTGGCGACGCCGTCATAGGTATGGTCGCCGGTACATTCTGAAATCACGAACAGATCGAGATGATCCTGCATGTTGGAGCCCACGCCGGGCAGGTCGTGCTTCACCTGAACGCCGACTGATCGGAGGTGGTCCGCCGGGCCGATGCCGGATTGCTGAAGCAGTTTCGGGGAGCCGATGGCGCCTGAGGAGACCAGCACTTCGCGTTCGGCCCGGATGGTCTCGATGCTCGTGCCCGACACCACCTCGACGCCGACGGCGCGCGTTCCTTCGAGCACGACGCGGGCGACGCGGGCGCCTGTGCGGATCGTCAGGTTTTTGCGATCCTTGATTGTCGACAGATAGGCAAGCGAGGCGGAGGAGCGGCGGCGATTGCGCTGGGTCAGCTGGTAGAAGCCCACGCCGGCCTGCTGGCGGCCGTTGAAATCATGGTTGTAGGGAATGCCGAGTTCCTGGCCGGCTCGGATATAGGCGTCGCAGATCGGCAGCGCCGAGACCGGCATGGAGACGCCGAGCGGGCCGCCGTAGGAATGATAGTCGTCGGCAAAGCGCTGGTTGTCCTCGGCGCGCTTGAAGTAGGGCAGGATCTCCCGATAGCTCCAGCCCTCGCAGCCATCTTCGCTGGCCCACAGGTCATAGTCGGCGGCGTTGCCGCGGGTATAAAGCTGTGCGTTGATCGAGGAGCCGCCGCCGATGACCTTTGCCTGCGTATAGCGCAGGACGCGGCCCTTCATGTGCTTTTGCGGCACGGTCTCCCAGCCCCAGCTTGCAACGCCTTTGGTCATTTTCGCAAAGCCGGCCGGCATGTGAAACAGCGGGTTCCAGTCACCGCCACCGGCTTCGAGAAGCAGGACGCGAACGCTCGGATCTTCGGAAAGCCGGTTCGCCAAAACGCAGCCGGCCGGGCCGGCGCCAGTAATGATATAGTCGTAGGTCATGCCCTGGTCCTCAGAATGGTTCGGTGCCGTGGCGGTCGTGGGTTGCCCCCTCATCCGCCTGCCGGCACCGTCTCCCCGCAGGCGGGGCGAAGGAATTTGCCACGCCCTCTCGTATCTTTCGCCCCGCTTGCGGGGAGAGGGCGGGGTGAGGGGCACCCCCGCGCCGTGCCGTTCACAGCCGCCCGATCGAAAGTCCGCCGTCGAGATTGATCACCGAGCCGGTGGCGAAGGCGAATTTTCCCGTTGCCAGCGCTGCTGCGGCCGAACCGATATCCTCCGGCTCGCCCCATCGCTTCATCGGTACCAAGCCGCTCTCGATGAGTGCGTCGTACTTGGCGGAGACACCGGACGTCATGTCGGAGCGGATGATGCCGGGGCGGATTTCGAAGACAGAGATGCCGGTATCGGCGAGCCGCAGCGCCAACCCCTGGCTGAAGGCCGCGAGCCCTGCCTTGGTCATGCAGTAATCAAGCCGCTCGGGAGAGGTGAGGCTTGCCGAAACGGAGGTGATGTTGATGATCGAACGCGGTCCGGCGGCCTGTTTGGAATGCAGCATCGCCTTCAGCACGGCCTGCGTGAAGAAGACGGTGCCGCGCAGGTTGGTCGAAACGATCGTGTCGAAATGGTCCGGGGCGAGATCGAGAAAGTCGCCGCGCACGACGGAGGCGATGCCGGCATTGTTGACGAGGCAGGCAATCGCGCCAAGCTGGTCTTCAATAGCCACAACGGTCCGCGCATGGCCCGGGAGATCGGCAAGATCGCCCTTGACGTAGATGGCGCGCGCGCCGATCGCCGCAAGGTCGCTGATCACGCTTTCCGTCGTCGCATCGCCGTCGCCGATGCCGGTTATGGCGATATCGAAGCCTTCCGATGCCAGGGCCTTTGCGATGCCCAGGCCGATACCGCGGCGGCCGCCTGTGATGATGGCGACGGGTCTGTCCGGTGTCGTCATGCGGCCAGATCCCTGGATTGGATGTGATTGGCGACACGCAGCGCCTGCGCAGCTACCGTCAGCGCGGGGTTCACCGCTGCCGAGGTGGGCAGGTAGGAAGCATCCACCACGAAGAGGTTGGGATGATCATGGGCGCGGCACCAGATATCGAGAGGCGCCGTCGCCGGGTCATTGCCAATGCGCACGGTGCCGCACTGATGTGAAGGCGTGCGTTTGTCGAAGGCGCGCGCGAGCACGATGGGGAAACCGGCCTGCTTCAGCGCGGTCTTCAGTTTGGTCACAAGGTCGAGATGGGCCTGCCAGTTGGTCCGCGTCCATTTCATGACGATGCGGTCGCGATCCACCGTGATGCGGCTTTCGGGATGCGGCAGGTCCTCGCTCATGGCGTAGAAATCGATGGCGCGGGCGGCGACCTGCTCCAGCAGCCATTCCGGCGCGGAGGGCATGTTGGCCTTCAGGATTTTTCCCGATACGCGGCCGAGGAGCTGGACATTGCCGAGCGGAGGGCCACCGTTGCCATCCGACAGATAGTAGTCATTGAAGCCGAAGCTCTTCTGGTAGACCGAGGTGTTTCGGTAGAAGGGCGAGACGCCGATCACGGCGCTCGAATTGTGGTTCATGAAGTTGCGGCCGACCTGGTCGGAGCTGTTGGCGAGCCCGTTCGGGAAAGCTTCCGAGGCCGAGCGCAGCAGCAGTACGGCGGATTGCACCGCACCAGCCGACAGGATCACGAGTTTCGGTGAAACGCTTTCCGGCTGATCGCCGCGCATGTAGTGCACCGTCGAGATGGTGCGGCCATGCGCGGCGGTGGCGAGCCGGGTCACCCGGCAGTTCGTCCGCAATTCCACATTGGCATGTTTCAGCGCTTCGGCAAGGGCCGTGCTTTCCGCATCCATCTTGCCGTCATTGCTGTTCGGATGCGCATCCCATGGCGTCTTCGCCTTTGCCAACCAGCGGTCGATATCGACGCCGAGCGGCAGCGAATAGGGATGAAGGCCGTGCGCCTTCATTCTGGCGCGGACTTTCGCGATGGAAGGTTCGTCCGGCACGGGCGGAAAAGGATAGGGCGCGGAGTGGTGCGGCTCGGTGGGGTCTTCGCCCAGCGCGCCGCGCACATTGTAGAGTTTCTCCGCAGCCGAATACCACGGCTCCAGCTCTTCATAGGCGAAGGGCCAGGCGGGGGAGACGCCCTCGCTGTGGCGCATCTCCTCGAAGTCCTCCTTGCGGTAGCGCACCAGCACCGCGCCGTAGAATTTCGAGTTGCCGCCGACATTGTAGTAATTGCCGGGGTTGAAGGCGGTGCCGTCGGCCTCGTACCACATCTCCTTGGGGCGGAAATGGCCGCGCTGGAAAATCGCACGCTGGTCGCGGTTTTCCGGACGGTCTGACAGGTGGTCGCCCGCCTCCAGGATGACGATCCTTGCGCCCGTCGGGGCGAGGGCGGCGGCCATCGTTGAGCCGCCGATACCCGATCCGATGATGACGATGTCCGGCTGTGTTGTCATGGTCTGCTCAGGCGATGCGAAGCTGGTTTGCGGGATCGAAGAACACGGCCTTGTCGAGGTTGAAGGCAAGGCGCGCCGTCTGACCGGCGGCGATGCGCACATCGGCCCGCAGGCGTGCGACGACCTCCTTGCCGCCGAGATGCGTGACGGCGAAGGTGTCTGCGCCGGCCGGTTCCACCACCTCGATCAGGCAATCGCCTTCGCCGACAGTGCGGGCATTGCGGTCCGCGCCATCAGGATCGGTCAGGGCCTCGGGACGGATACCGAAGATCACGTCCTTGCCCTTGTAGGCGGCAAGTCCGCCCGGTGCGTTCGGCACGGACAATACCAGCGGGTCGGACTGATGGCGGGCTAGCGAAACGGCCACGCCGGAGCCGTCTTCCACGATTCGTGCCGAGAGGAGATTCATCGCGGGCGAGCCCATGAAATCGGCAACGAAGGTATTGGCAGGGTTGTTGTAGATTTCGGCCGGTGTGCCGAACTGCTGGAGAACGCCATCCTTCAAGACGGCGATCTTGGTGGCGAGCGTCATCGCCTCGATCTGATCGTGCGTCACGTAGACGATGGTGGTCTTCATGCGGTGGTGCAGGCGTTTGATTTCCGTACGCATGTCGACGCGCAGCTTGGCATCGAGGTTGGACAGCGGCTCGTCGAACAGGAAAAGCTTGGGGTCGCGCACCAACGCCCGGCCCATCGCGACGCGCTGGCGCTGACCGCCGGAAAGCTGGCCGGGCTTGCGGTCGAGCAGATGGCCGATCTGCAGCATGTCGGCGACCTGCTTGATCGCCTTTTCGCGCTGTTCTTTCGGCACGCCGCGAATTTCCATGCCGAAGGCGATGTTTCCGCCCACCGTCATGTTCGGATAGAGCGCGTAGGACTGGAATACCATGGCGATGTCGCGCTTGGAGGGATGCAGTCCCGCGACCGAGCGGCCATCGATGGCAATGTCGCCCGAAGTGATGGGTTCCAGCCCGGCGATCGTGTTGAGCAGCGTGGACTTGCCGCAGCCGGAGGGACCGACGAGCACGAGGAAGCCACCCTGCTCGATCTCCAGATTGATGTCCTTGAGGATTTCCAGCGCACCATAGGACTTGCGCAGATTGCTGATTTTCAGGAACGACATGGGCTATCCTTTCACGGCGCCGGACATCAGGCCGCGCACGAAATAGCGTCCGGAGACGACATAGACGATCAGAGTGGGGAGTGCGGCGAGGATCGCGCCCGCGAAATGCACGTTGTATTCCTTCACACCCGTCGAGGACTGGACGAGATTGTTGAGCGCCACCGTCATCGGCGTGGTGTTCGCGCCGGAGAAGGAGGCGCCGAACAGGAAGTCGTTCCAGATATTGGTGAACTGCCAGATGACCGAGACGACGATGATCGGGCCGGAGGACGGCAGCAGGATGCGGTAGAAGATCTGGAAGAAGCTCGCGCCGTCGATCTGCGCCGCACGCACCAGTTCGGTCGGGAAGTTTTCATAGTAGTTGCGGAAATAGAGCGTCGTGAAGCCGATGCCGTAGATGATGTGGACGAAGGTCAGGCCCCAGATCGACCCGGCGAGGCCCACCATGCCGAGAATACGCGCCATCGGAATGAGCACGATCTGGAACGGTATGAAGCAGGACAAAAGCAGCAGGCCGAAGAAGACATTCGAGCCTTTGAACTGCCACTTGGTCAGCACGTAGCCATTCAGCGCACCGATGATCGTGGAGATCGCCACGGCCGGAACGACCATCAGGATCGAGTTGATGAAGAAGGGGCGCAGGCCCGTCGGCTGCACGCCGATCTGGGCCGTCGACCAGGCGGAAATCCAGGGCTCGATGGTCCATCGCTGCGGCAGATTCAGCATGCCGCCCTGACGGATTTCCTCCAGCGGCTTCAGCGAATTCACCAGCATCACGTAGAGCGGCAGCAGGTAATAGACCGCAAACAGGATGAGGGCTGAGTAGATCAGCGCGCGCGTGAGCCTGTTGTGCGAGATGACGTTGTCGGGGCTGGAAACGCTCATCGGCCTTTGCCTCCGCGGATTTCGGAATAGAGGTAGGGGATGATGATCGAGAAGATCATGACCAGCATGATGATGGCCGAGGAGGCGCCGATGCCCATCTGGTTGCGGGTGAAAGTGTAGGAATACATGAAGGTCGCCGGCAATTCGGTCGCCTGGCCCGGGCCACCGCCGGTCAGTGCTACGACGAGGTCGTAGGCCTTGATGGCGAGATGGGCGAGCACGACGAAGGCCGACAGGAAGACCGGACGCATCAACGGAATGATGATGCGGCGATAGATGGTCGAGGTGGAGGCGCCGTCGATCTGCGCTGCCTTGATGATTTCGTTGTCGACGCCGCGCAGGCCGGCGAGGAACATCGCCATCACGAAGCCGGACGATTGCCAGACAGCTGCAATCACCACGCAGTAGATGGCGTAGTTGCGGTCCTTGATCCAGTTGAAGGCGAAGCTCTCCCAGCCCCAGAGATGCATGGTGTTCTCAAGTCCGATGCCGGGATCGAGGAACCATTTCCAGGCCGTGCCCGTGACGATGAAGGAGAGTGCCATCGGATAGAGGTAGATCGGCCGCAGGATGCCTTCGACGCGGATCTTCTGGTCGAGTAGGATGGCAAGCCCCAGTCCCAGCACCGAGCAGATGACGATATAAAGCGAGGCGAAGATCGCGAGGTTGGAAACCGCCCGCCACCAGTGCGGCAGCGCCCAGAGTTTGTAATAGTTGCTCAGTCCCACGAAATTGTAGGACGGCAACATCTTGCTGTCCGTCAGCGACAGGAAGCCCGTATAGGCGATGAAGCCGTAGACGAAGACGAGCACGATGAGGAAACTGGGTGCCAGCACAAGCTTCGGCAGAAGCTCCTGCAGCCGGCTTCGGCTATCCATGGTCGATACCACCGTTGAAATCGGGTTGCAGGGCGGCGCGTGGCCCCCTCATCCGGCTGCCGCCACCTTCTCCGCCGGGGAGAAGGGCTTTGCCGCGACGTTCAAGTTCCCTCTCCCCGGTGGGGAGAGGGTAGGGTGTGAGGAGCTACCTCCTTACTTCGCGGCCTCTACGGCGGACTTCAGTTCTTCGACGGCTTCCTCCGAGGAAAGCTCACCGTTGAACTGGCGGGTCACGACGTCATAGATCGCGTTCTTGACGGACGCCGGGTTGGCGTGGCCGTGGGCCATGGAGCCGTAGAGCGTGCCGTTCGCATTGGCTTCCGCGAGGTCCTTGATGGCCTTCTTGCCGCAGGCGTCGAAGGCTTCGTCCGAGACATCGGTGCGTGCCGGCGCGGAACCCTTGACGACGTTGAAGGCCGACTGGAATGCTGGGCTTTCGATGGCCGAGGCCATAACGAGCTGGGCCGGAACCTTGTCAGCAGCGACCTTGAACATGGCGAACTGGTCGGAGTTGAAGGTCACCGAGCCCTGCGTGCCCGGATAGCGCATGCAGACAAAATCCTCGCCGGGCTTCTTGCCGGCCTTGATGAATTCGCCCTTGGCCCAGTCGCCCATGAACTGCGCGCCGGCCTTGCCTTCGATGACCATGGCGGATGCCAGGTTCCAGTCGCGGCCCGAGAAGTTGTCGTCCACATAGGAGCGCAGCTTCGTCATGCGGTCAAAAGCTTCCTTCATCTGGGCGCTGCCCAGCGTTTCCGGATCGAGATCGATGAAAGCCTTCTTGTAGAAGTCGTTTCCGAACGAAAGCACGACCGCGTCGAAGATCGTCGCGTCCTGCCACGGCTGGCCGCCATGGGCGACCGGCGTGATACCCTGTTCCTTGAACTTGTCGAGCAGGGCGACGAGTTCGTCCCAGTTCGTCGGTTCCTTGCCGCCGGCCTTGTCGAGGGCCGCCTTATTGATCCACATCCAGTTGGTGGAGTGGACGTTGACGGGGGCTGCTATCCAGTGGCCGTCATACTTGGAGAACTGCTGCAGGGCAGTCGGGATGACCTTGTCCCAGCCTTCCTTGCTGGCCACTTCATCCAGGTTGCCGAGCGCGCCTTCCTTGGCCCAGTCGAGAATGTCGAAGCCGAGCATCTGTACGGCGGTCGGCGCATTGCCGGCCGTGACGCGGGCGCGCAGCACGGTCATGGCTTCCGTGCCGCCACCGCCGGCAACCGGCATGTCGGTCCAGGAAATGCCCTTGGTTTCAAGGTCCTTCTTGAGGACTTCGAGTGCGGCGGCTTCACCGCCCGAGGTCCACCAGTGCAGCACTTCCACATTTTCGGCGGCGCGAGGGGCAGTGCCGCCCAGGCCCATCATGACCGCGGCAATCGCGGTGGTGGTCACAAACTTGCGCATCGTTTTCCTCCCGGTTGCAAGTTCAAAGGCGAGAACCTCCTCCCGCCGATGTCCCCGACGCGCTTGGCGTCGGAATTGTCTCTCTGGCTCAATGCCGGTGTAATTTAAAACGTTGTAAATTTCCGAAGTCAAGTCGCCATGGCATGGCACCGCATCACGATTTCAGAAGGCTTTAAATTCGGGCTGACAGCCCGTTTTCAACGCAGCACGACATTTTGTGCGTCGCATTGCAATCGTTATAAATCCTGTGCATTGCAAGATTGCAGAGCTTCTGATGGCTCGGTATGGTACGGGCGATTGATCGTCCCCAGCCGAAGAATTGCAGCCGTGTCCCCAATCGAAAAGTCCGTCGCCCGCGAAACCGCTTCCAATATCTCCCGAGCGGGCAAGCCGACGCTTAAAACCATTGCCGAGATGACGGGCCTTGCCATTACGACGGTCTCGCGTGCGCTCGGCAATGCACCGCAGATTTCGGAGAGCACGCGCCGCCGGGTCCACGCTGTCGCCGCCGAAATCGGCTATCTGCCGGATCGCGCCGCCCAGCGCCTCAAGACTGGCCGCACCAACGTGATCTCCGTGCTGCTCGACCCGCATGAGGAAATCCTCGGTTTCGGCACCTCGATCATGCATGGTCTTGCCCGCGCGCTGCAGGCGACGTCCTACCACCTCATCGTCACGCCGAACTTTCTCGACGGCAGCAATGTCGATGCGGTCAACTACATCATCCGCAACGGCATGGCCGATGGCCTGATCTTTTCGCGCACCGAGCCCTTCGATCCGCGCGTGCGCTTGCTTCTGGAAAACGGCTTTCCCTTCGTGACCCACGGGCGCACGGAATTCTCCACCCCGCATGCCTTCGTCGACTATGACAACTTCGCCTTCGCTTATGAAGCGACCAAGCGGCTGATCGCCAAGGGCCGGCGCAAGGTCACGATCATCCTGCCCCCCAGGCGGCTGACGTTCCACCAGTATATGCTGCACGGCTTCATGACGGCCGTGCGCGAGGCGGGTGTCTCCTACGAGATTGCCGATGCGCTCGACCTCGACAGTCCTGCCGACATGATTCGCGACTATGTGCGCCGCCGCAGCGCCGAGCCCGATCCGCCTGACGGCTACACCTGTCCGGGGGAAGTCTCCGCGCTGGCCACTATTACCGGCATGAGCGATAACGGCTTCACGCTCTGCGCGGAATACGACATCGTCGCCAAGCAGACGTCGCGCCTGCTCAGTCAGATCCAGCCGAAGGTCGAGACGATCTACGAGGATCTGCCGGCTGCGGGCGAGGCGATGGGACGGCTGCTCCTGCGCCGCATTGCCGGCGAGAACGCCGAAGACCTGACCATGCTCCTGGGACCGCAGTTCGGCTTCCCGACGCCCTGAGCGGGCTGCACGGCCGGTCCCCTTCCTGGTTGTCGGGACGGATCTGCTCATCGCGGCATCCACCAGCCGGTGCGCGCGCCGATATGCATGTTTAGCGTCTTGGTCTCTGTGTAGTCCTCCACCGCATGGCGGCCGAGTTCGCGGCCGAGGCCGGACTGGCGATAGCCGCCGAAGGGCAACTCGGAGGCGCCGTCCATGAAGGTGTTCATCCAGACCGTGCCCGCGCGCACCTTGCGGCCGATGGTCAGGCAGGTGTCGAAATCCCGGCTCCAGACACCGGCCGACAGGCCGTAATCGATGGCGTTTGCGATGCGGATGGCGTCTTCCGTCGTATCGAATGTCAGTACTGAAAGCACCGGGCCGAAAACCTCTTCGCGGGCGACGGCCATATCGGGCTGCACGCCGGAGAGGATCGTCGGCGCCATAAACTGGCCGATGCCGAGATCGAGTGTGCCGCCGCCGAGTGCGACCGAGGCGCCTGCCTTCGACGCACCGTCGACATAGGCGCCGATCTTTTCGAGATGCTGTGGCGTGATGATTGCGCCGACCTGGGTCGTGGGATCGAGCGGATCGCCGACCTTGACCTTCTTTGCAAGCTCGGCGATGCGCGCCGTCACGTCATCGGCGATGGACGTGTGCAGGATCAGGCGTGAGCCCGCATTGCAGCACTCACCGGCATTGAAATAGGCGCCGAAGACTGCGGCGTCGATGAAGGCGTCGAGATCGGCATCCGGGAAGACGATCTGCGGGTTCTTGCCGCCGAGTTCGAGCGAAACCTTCTTCAGCGTTTGCGCCGCATTGGCCATGGTGAGACGGCCGACACCGGTGGAGCCCGTGAAGGAGACCATGTCGACATCGGGATGCGTCGTCATCGGCGCACCGACTTCCGGGCCGGTGCCGGTGACGATGTTGACGACGCCGGCGGGCACGCCGGCCTCGATGAGGATTTCGCCGAGAACCAGCGTGGAACCGGACGTCATTTCCGAGGGCTTCACGACTGTCGTACAGCCCGCCGCCAGCGCAAAAGGTAGCTTCTGGCTTACGATCAGGAAAGGGAAGTTCCACGGCGTGATGATGGACACGACGCCGATGGCCTCGCGCAGCACGACGCCGAGCGTGCCATCGCCAAGTGTGTTGTAGCTTTCGCCGTGCAGGTCGCGTGCGAGGGCCGCGGCATAGCGCCAGATATCGACGGCCCCGCCGAGTTCGGCCTTGGCCTGGCTGATCGGCTTGCCGCTTTCGATCGTGTCGAGAAACGCGAGTTCGTCGGCGCGTGCGGCGATGAGGTCTGCTGCCTTGAGCAGGATGTTGGAGCGCTCCGCCCCGGTCATGTTCGGCCACGGGCCATTGTCGAAGGCCTTGCGCGCGGCGGCGATGGCGCGCTCGGCATCCGCCTTTGTGCCGGCCGGATAGCGGCTGACGACGACGCCATGGCCCGGCGCGACGCGCTCGATTGCGCTGCCTGCGCCTTGCGTCCACGCCCCGTCGATCAGCATTCGGAAGTCGCGTGCCTTGAAATTGTCGAGCGCCTTCGGCCTTACATGCGCGGTCATCACCATTCTCCCTTGAAATCTGCGGGGCGCTTGCCCGTGAAGGCGGCGACGCCTTCCTTGAGGTCCCCGGTCTTGGCGACGAGGATGGAGCCAAGCGCTTCCACCGCCGCGCCATTGTCCTCACCGTTCGCAACGGAAATCATCAGTTTGGAAATCTCCGTGGCGGCCGGCCCGCGTGCGGCGATGCGGGCCGCATAGGATCGTGCCGCTTCGACGCCTGTGCCCGTTTCGACGACCTGATCGACAATCCCGAGGGCCATTGCCTCGACCGCCGTCAGGACCTCGCCGCCCAGCAGCATGCGCCGCACGGGCTGTGCGCCGAAGCGCTTGACCAGCCGTTGTGTGCCGGACCAGCCAGGCACCATGCCGAGACCAGCTTCCGGCAGGCCGATCTTCACCTGCGTTTCGGCGATGCGGATATCGGCAGCAGCCGCCAGTTCCAACCCGCCACCCAGCGCATGGCCGTTGACGGCTGCAATCAGCGGCATGCGCAGCGTCGCCAACCGTTCGAAGACCCGGTGGCCGAAGCGCACCCAGGCATGGCCGAACTCATTGGCCTCCATGCCCGCCCAGGCGCGGATGTCGCCGCCGGCGGAAAAGGCCTTGCCCTCGCCCGTGAGGATCGCGACGCGCACGGCGGCATTGGCTTCGACGTCGTCGCAGGCGGCGGAAAGCGCCTTCAGCATGTCGATATCGAAGGCATTCGCCTTTTCCGGCCGCGCGACGGTCATGATCGCAACGGCGCTCTCGATGCTGACTCTGATGCGCGGCTCAGCCATGGTCGTCCCTCGCCAGTGTTCGCGGGGCCTTCTGCGGCAGGGTCAGGCCGATCGGCGCGTCGGTGAAGAGCGCGGCATCCATAACCTTCACATCCGGTGAGACGATGAGATCGAATTCCGACTGGTCGAGAATATGAGCCTGGAGGTCGATGCCGGGTGCGATCTCTGTCAGCACGATACCGTCAGGTGTCAGCTTCAGCACGCAGCGCTCGGTGACATAGGTGATGTCCTGGCCCTGCGCTACGCCGCGTGGGCCGGAGAAGGTGACATGCTCGACCGCGTTCACCAGTTTTTTGAGCTTGCCTTCCTTTTCGATGACGAGCTTGCCATTCTCGATGGCCAGTTTCGCGCCGGCATTGAACATGCCGGAGAAGACGATCTTCTTGGCCCGCGCCGTGATGTCCACGAAGCCGCCGGCGCCGGCCGTTACATGCGGCCGGAAGGAAAGCTTCGAGACATTGACCGAGCCGTCCTTGCCGATTTCGAGGAAGGAGAGCAGCGAAGCATCGAACCCGGCGCCCTGGAAATAGGTGAACTGGTAGGGCGAGGGCATTAAGGCATCGGCGTTCGAGGCGCAGCCGAAGGCAAAGTCGAGCAGGGGCACGCCGCCGACCGCGCCTTGTTCGATCACCCATGTCACGGCACCGTGCAGGTCTTCTTCCAGCAGGATCCGGGGCACGTTGGCGGAAATGCCGAAACCGAGATTGACGGCGCTGCCGGCCTCGAGCTCCTGCGCGACACGCCGGGCAATGACCTTCTGGATGTTGAATTCAGGCACGCGGAATGTGTCCAGCGGCCGGAAGATCTCGCCTGAAATGGCGGGATCGTAGAGCGTCTGCGTCGTCTGTTTTTGGTCCGGATCGACGACGATATAGTCGACCAGCACGCCGGGTACGCGCACGTCGTGCGGCTTGAGTGCGCCATCCTTGGTGATGCGCTTGACCTGCGCGATGACGATGCCGCCGTTGTTGCGGGCCGCAAGCGCCTGGTCGAGCCCGCCGAGATAGGCGCCCTCGTGTTCATAGGTCAGGTTGCCGCGTTCGTCTGCGGTGGTCGCGCGAATGATTGCCACCTGCGGCGCGATGGCCTTGAAGTAAAGCCACTCTTCGCCGGCAAAGGTGATCTTCTCCACCACTGCCTCCTGCGCTGCGGCGGCATTCATGACGCAGCCTTCGCGGGTGGGATCGACAAAGGTGTCGAGGCCGACCTTGGTGATCACGCCGGGCCGCTTGGCTGCGGCCTCGCGGTGCATGTCGAAAAGGATGCCCGAGGGGATATTGTAGGCTGGAATCTCGTTTCCGGTGATCATCTGCCAGATCAGCGGCGGCTCGGAGGAGGAGGGGCCGGACGGATAGGAGCCGCCGATGATCTTCTTCAGTAGCCCCTTTCGGGCGATGTGATCGACACCCTTGATGCCGCTCATGTCCCCGGCTGCGATCGGATGCAGTGTGGTGATGTTCCTGGGGTGGCCGGTTTCTTCGAAACGCGCGCCGATCGCCTGCAACATGAGATCCGGGCAACCGAGGCCCGACGACGAGGAGACCGAAACGATGGCTCCGTCGGGGATGAGGTCTGCGGCCTCGCGTGGTGTGATATGCTTGCCCATCGTCTCTTCCGAATTCCGTCTCAAATGCCAGGCGCGATCTTGACCACGCCGCCGGTCCGCGCGGCTTCCACCACGGCAAGCCCCGTCGCCAGCGACCAGATGCCGTCTTTGCCGGTCGCGGAGGGCTTCCCGTTACCAGCGACGGCAGCATGGAAGGCCGAAAGCGCGGTTTCGTAGAGGTTCGCCTGGTCGAGCGGCAGGTCGTGCTCGCCATTCGCATCCCGCAGCGTTACCGAGCCGATCGCGCGCTGCGTCATGACGTTGCGGCCGATCAGCGAGCCTTCCGTGCCATGCACTTCAAGCCCGGTTTCAGCGAATTTCGTCGTGAAGCCATCGTGGAACTGAGCGATCACGCCATTCTGGAAGCGCAGCACGCCCATTACCGCATCTTCCAGTCCGCCCTTGCCCATGCCGCCGGCCTGCGAGAAGGCGATGGCTTCCACGGGGTTGCTGTCGAGGACGAAGCGCAGCGTATCCGCGTCGTGCACGGTAATATCGAGAATGACACCGCCGCCGGCTTCTGGCTTTTCGAGGCGCCAGCCTTGCAGATGAGGCGGCAGATAGACGGCATGGAAGACGCGGGCGGCCAGCGGCATGCCGATGCGCCCGGCCTTGATGGCCTCGCGCATTGCGCGGTGCGTGGCGGCGTTGCGCAGGTGGTGGTTGGTAGCCAGGACGACACCGGCATCCTCCGCGGCCTGCACCATGGCGCGGGCGTCGTCTAGCGACATGGCGAGCGGCTTTTCGCACAGGATATGCTTGCCGGCTTTCGCGGCGGCGAGCGCCTGGTCGCGATGCAGTTCATTGGTCGTGGAGATATAGACGGCATCGATCGCGGGATCGTTTGCCAGGTCGTCGAGCGATGTGACGGCCTTCGCGATGCCGTGGTCGTCGGCGTATTTGCGGCCGCGCTCGGCGCTGCTGCTCATTACGGAGACGACGTCGCCGCCGGTGGCGCGGATCGCGCCGATCATCCATTCATGGGCAATCGTGCTTGCCCCGATCAAACCCCACCGCGTCATGCAGACGTCCTCCCTGCTTTTTCTCCCGCGCCGCAGCTCTGGCGCACAACAAGGCGCACGGAACCGACGATCGCTTCGGGCTCCACCTTGCCCGTATTGATCTGCTTCAGCAGCAGTTGCGCGGCGCGCCGGCCCATGCCCTGCGGGTCGACGGAGACGGTTGTGAGCGCCGGCACGGCGGTTTCGGCCTCGATCACGTCGTCGAAGCCGACCACCGCAAAGTCGCGGCCCGGCTCCTTGCCGGCGGCACGCAGGCCGTCGCAGACGCCGAAGGCGGCCGCGTCGTTGAAGCAGAGAGCTGCCGTCGGCGGCGCGGGCAGTGACAAAGCGCGCTGGATGGCGGCGACGCCGCCGGCGCGCGAGGCCGTCGAGCCGATCACCAGCATATCCGGCGCCTCAAGTCCTGCTTCGGTCAGCGCATCGCGCCAGCCCTGAACCCGCTCCGCAAAGACCGTGGTGTTGGCGATGCCGCCGAGAAAGGCGATGCGGCTGTGGCCGAGCGAAACAAGGTGGGCGACGGCGGCCTTCGCGCCGGCATAGTTGTCGGAAACGAGGGAGGAGACCTTGGCGCCCACCACATTGCGCACCACGGATACGACCGGGATGCCACTGGCGGCCAGCGGTTTCAGGTCGGCGGCTTCCGTTCCCCGGGCGGGCGAGATGATCAGGCCGGAAATGCCGTGTTCGCGCATCGAGGCGACAACCTCACGCTGGTGATCCACGCTTTCGGCGGAATTCGACAGAAACTGCACATAGCCGGCGGATTGCATGACCATGTCCATGCCGACGGCGAGCTCGGCGAAGAACGAGTTGGTCAGGTCGTTCACGATGATGCCGATGATGCGCGACGAGGCGGACTGGCGCAGGTTGGCCGCGCCACGATTGTAGACATAGCCCAGCTCGCGGATGACCGCGTTCACCTTCGCGCGTGTCGTCTCGTTGACGAGGGGGCTTGCCTGCAGGACGAGCGAGACGGTCGACTTCGACACGCCGGCGGCGCGCGCAATATCGACAACGGTCACCCGGTTCCTGCTCACGGTCATCCTCCCTGCATCGGGCTTTGCGCTCGCTTGTTGAGGGGTAATTAATTGGATCGTTCCAAATCTGTCAAGTGCATTTTGGGTGAGTCTTGACCGTGGGCAAGCGATGAGTGAATTCGCCAGATATCGTGACAAGTGAACTCAGCGGCACCCAGCAAGCGCTATCGTAATCATCAGAGAGGCATCATAACGCTTGCGAATCCCGTAAACTGGCTTGTCGCCTTGCGGCGTTATGAGGCTCGTTAGCTGAAGCCGAAAGGGGATATGTCACCGCAAAGGGCGCAATGTCGCACGAAGCAGGTGAAGGAATAGTGCTTGAAATTTGGAACGATCTAAATTATTGCGCTAAAAAACCTTTGGGAGGATGTCGTGTCTATCAGCCTTTCCCTGCCGCGCGCCGATGGCGGCGTCGAAGCCTATGCCCTCTCGGGTACACCCACCGCGCGTCCGGCCTCAGCGCCATCATTCAACCGCATCGCCTATGCAGCCGCGCACGTGGTTTCCGATCCGCGCCGCGATGCCCTGCCCTGGGAGGCGCCGGCCATCGACTGGGAGCGTACGATGGCGTTTCGCCATCACCTCTGGTCGCTTGGTTTTCGCATTGCGGAGGCAATGGACACCTCGCAGCGCGGCATGGGGCTCGACTGGGCCGGTGCGCAGGAACTCATCCGCCGCTCGCTTGCCGAGGCGAAGACGGTGCCGGGCGCGGACCTCGCCTGCGGCGCCGGCACGGATCATCTCAACCCCGCGGATGCCCGTTCTCTTGATGATGTGATCGGGGCCTATGAGGAGCAGGTCGCCTTTGTCGAAAGGCATGGCGGTCGCGCCATCATGATGGCGAGCCGGGCACTGGCGCGCATCGCTCGCTCCCCGGACGATTATCGCAAGGTCTACGGTCGCATCCTCGGCCAGGCGAAGGACAAGGTCGTGCTGCACTGGCTGGGCGACATGTTCGACGCGCAGCTGCGGGGCTACTGGGGTTCGCAAAGCTTCGAGCCGGCGCTCGATACGGTTATCTCGATCATCGAGGAGAACCGCGCCAAGGTCGAAGGCATCAAGATCTCTCTTCTCGACAATGCATATGAGGTGGCGCTGCGCGATCGCCTGCCGGAGGGCGTGCTCTGCTTCACGGGTGATGACTTCAACTATGCCGAACTGATCGAGGGCGACGGGGTGAGGTACAGCCATGCGCTGCTCGGTATCTTCGATGCCGTCGCGCCACAGGCCTCGCAGGCCTTGGCGTCCCTTGCGGCTGGAGACGTCGCACGCTTTCGGGCCGTTATCGCGCCGACGGTTCCGTTGTCCCGCAAGATTTTCGAAGCGCCGACGCAATATTACAAGGCGGGTGTCGTCTTCCTCGCCTGGCTGAACGGCCATCAGGATCATTTCACCATGCCTGCCGGCATGCAATCCGCCCGCGGCGTCGTGCACTATGCGGATGTGTTCCGCCTCGCCGACAAGGCCAATGTGCTGGACAAGCCGGAACTGGCGGTCGCTCGCATGAAAAGCCTGATGACTGTGCTCGGCATTTCCTGAGATAGCTGTGGATGACCGGCCGTTTGGCCGGTCGATTGCGCCGTCAGACGCTAAACTTCGGTCATGGAATGCGTGACCTGGAGCAGGATATGACGGCTGGCGACGTGAAGATCGGCGAAAGCTGGAAGGCACCACTGGCGGCGGAATTCTCCAGTCCGTACATGGCCGAGCTGAAAGCCTTCCTGCTGGCGCAGAAGCAAGACGGGAAACGGATCTTTCCGAAGGGTGCGGAATATTTCCGGGCGCTCGATCTGACGCCGCTCGACGAAGTACGTGTCGTCATCCTCGGACAGGATCCCTATCACGGCGAAGGGCAGGCGCACGGCCTGTGCTTTTCGGTGCAGCCGGGCGTGCGCATTCCGCCCTCGCTCGTCAACATCTACAAGGAATTGCAGGCGGATCTCGGCATTCCCCCAGCGCGGCACGGCTTTCTGGAGCATTGGGCGCAGCAGGGCGTGCTGCTCTTGAACAGCGTGCTGACGGTAGAAATGGGCCACGCGGCCTCGCACCAGGGCAAGGGCTGGGAGCGTTTCACCGACGCGGTAATCCGCGCGGTCAATGAGCAGGAAAAGCCCGTCGTCTTCATTCTCTGGGGATCATACGCCCAGAAGAAGGCGGCCTTCGTCGATAGCCGCCGTCACCTCGTGCTGCGCTCGCCGCATCCTTCGCCGCTCTCGGCGCATAATGGCTTCTTCGGCACCAAGCCGTTCTCCAAGGCGAATGCCTTTCTCGAAAAACATGGCCGCAAGCCGATCGACTGGCAACTGCCGGCGACGCCTCAGTAGCGCGCCGGCCGTTTCTTAACGCACCAGCGTCTCGTCGAGCAGCGCCATCACCTTGTCCGCATCAATGCCGGTGCAGGCGTGCTGGCTGGGCAGGCCGTCCCAATCGCCCGGCGGGAACGCGCGGCCGTCCGGCTTCTGGATGGTCTGGCCATCCGCGATGCCGCCGGCCACGACGCGGATTGCGCCGCTTCGCGTGGTGAAGAGTTCCGGCGCCACGAGGTAGACGCAGGCGCAACTGTCATGCACCACCATACCCTCGTCCTTCACATGCCGGCCGTAGAAATCGATATAGAACTGCGAGATATCGGAGAGCAGCTTGAGGTGCCTGCCGTTGGCTGCGGTGAGTTCAGCCAGACGCTTGCGCGTCATCACGGTTTTCATCGTCACGTCGAGACCGACGACGATAACCTTCCAATGCGCGCCCATCACCACGTCGGCCGCTTCCGGGTCGCCGTGGATGTTGGCCTCGGCGGCGGGCGTGATGTTGCCGGGCACATCGAAGGCGCCGCCCATAATGATGACCTGCTTCACAAGGCCCGCGATTTCAGGGTCTTCCTTAAGGGCATCCGCAAGGTTCGACATGCGGCCGACGGCAATCAGGGTCACCTCGCCCGGATTGGCGCGAACGGTGTCGATGATGAAGCGATGGGCCGGACGCGGATCGATGGGAAGATCGATCGTCTCGGGCACGCCAATATTGCCCAGCCCATCATGGCCGTGGATCATCACCGGCCAGTCGGCGGTATTGCGCGCCGGATCGTAGGTCTGGCCGTTGCCCTTGGCGACGGGGGCACTGATGCCCCATTCCCGCTTGAGAAACAGCGCGTTGCGCGTGGTCGTCTCGATAGAGGCATTACCGAAGACGGTGGTGATGCCGATCAGGTCGATTTCGGGATGATTGTGCAGGAACAGCAGCGCCATGGCGTCATCGACGCCAGGGTCCGTGTCGAAAATTACCTTATGCATATGTTTCTCTGTCTTGTTTTTCTTATGAAGAGCGTGCCGCCTACTGGAAGCGGGCGATGGAGAAGGGGGTAAGCGCATCGTCGCGTTGGCCGGCCAGCAGCCGGGCGACGTGACGGCCGGTCGTGGCTGAAAGCGTCAGGCCGAGATGGCCGTGGCCGAAGGCGAAGGCAATGCGCGGGTCGCGCGGGTGCAGGCTGATCACCGGCAGCGAATCCGGTGTTGAGGGGCGCCGGCCCATCCATTCCGTGCCGCCTTCCTCCTGAAGATCTGGCACGTAGCGGCGCATCTTCCTGCGCATGGCGGCGGCGCGCTTGTAGTTGGCAGGTGCTTCGGGAGATGCGAGCTCGACAGCGCCGCCGATGCGCAGTGCGTTCTCGAAGGGCGTCGCGACAAATCCATGCTCGGAAAAGAAGACGGGCATTTCAAGCGTCGTCGACGGGTTCATGAAGGTCGTGTTGTAACCGCGCTCCGTTTCCAGGAGCACCTTGAGGCCCAGATCGGAGACGAAGCGGCGCGACCATACACCGGCGGTAATCACCAGCTTGTCAAAGGTGAATTCCCGTCCGCCTTCGGTCCTGACGATGACGCCGTCTGCACCCTGCGCCACAGAGGCGATCGTCGCGTCCAGCAACGTGGCGCGCTCGCGCAGCACCGCCTGCAGGCGGCGAAGGAACGTCAAGGGATAATCGAAGGTGCGGTAGCCGTCGTTAAAAATGGCACCTGCGAAACTGCCCTGCAGGGCGGGCACACGGCAGCGGGCTTCCTTCGGATCGAGTTTCTCGACATTGCAGCCTATCAGCCGGGCATTCTCGGTCTCGTGGGCAAACGCCTTGTCGCGCGCCGCAATACTGTCGAAGACCGTCAGCGCGCCGGTGTCGCGCATGTGGCCGGAAATACCCGCAAGATTGCCGAGATGCACATGGTCGGCCTCGGCCGTTTTCATGAGATGAAGCAGGGCGGTGCGACTGGCGGCGACCTTGCCGGCGCGCGTGGAGAGCAGCAACCGGACGAGCCATGGGGCAAGCGCTGGCAGGTCCTGCCAGCGCAGGGTGAGGGGGCCAAGCGGATCGAGCAGCCATTTCGGGACGGAGAGCAACATGTCCGGCCGGGCGATCGGGTCGATTTCCGGCACCGCCAGGATGCCGGCATTGCCGACGGATGCGGGGAGGCCGCCGGCATCGCGCTCCAGAATGGTAACGCTGTGGCCTTGCTCAAGCAGATGAAGGGCTGTGGCGCAGCCGATGATGCCGCCGCCGACGATTCCGATATGCGCCATGCCGTCCCGTTTGTGTCGATTTCAACGCTGGCGGCCGAAGCATGCCGGCCGTTTGCGCCGGACGATAGACGCAAACGGCATGGCTGTCGACAGCGCACAAATCGTCGCGATCAGACCTGTTCGGCCGGCCTGCGGTTGCGCGCGACCTGCCGCACGAAGGCGATAACGAAGAGGATCGACATCAGAAGCACGATCGTCGGCGCCGGTGCGCTATCGATGATGAAGCTCAGCCAGATCCCGAAGAACGAGGACCCGACAGCCACGAGCACGGCGACGGCGAGCATTGTCGGAAAACGCCGCGTCAGAAGTGCGGCGATGGCTCCCGGCGCCACAAGCATGGCGATGGCAATGATGATGCCGACAGCCTTCAACGCGCCCACGACGACGAGCGAAAGCACGGCCAGCAGCCCGTAATGCAGCAGCCTGACCGGCAGGCCGATGGCCGATGCATGCTGCCTGTCGAAGGCATGAACCAGCAGGTCCTTGCGGAAGGCGAGGATGAAACCTGTGGAAGCGGCAGCGATAACCCCGGTTTCCAGAAGGTCGGAGGCACCGATGCCCAGCATGTCGCCAAACAGGATGTGGTCGAGGTGGATATCGGGCTGGATCTTCACATAGAGCACCAGACCGAGCGCGAACATGCCGGAAAAGACGATGCCGAGAACGGTATCCTCCTTCACGCGGCTGTTATCCTTGAGATACCCGGCCGCCAGCGCGCAGAACAGGCCCGCGACGAAGGCGCCGGCAGCGAAGGGGAGGCCGAGCACATAGGCGCCGACGACGCCCGGCAGTACGGCATGGGAGACGGCATCCCCCATCAGCGACCAGCCCTTAAGGACGAGGTAGCAGGACAGGAGCGCCATCGGCACGGCGATCATCAGCGTCACCAAAAAGGCATTCTGCATGAAGCCGAGCCGGAAAGGCAGAAGCGCGAGTTCAAGCGTTTCAGTCATGACGGAAGGCTTTCCGTGGTTTCTAGTGCCAGGCGGCTTTTGCGGCGGGCGGCAAGCAGTCCGTGTTTCGGTGCGAAGAGGAAGGCCGCGAGGAAGATCGCTGTCTGTAGCACGACAATGATGCCGCCGGTCGCGCCGTCGAGGAAATAGGAGAGGTAGGCGCCGACGAAGCTGGTTCCCGCGCCAAGCGCGGCGGCGATCACGATGAGACGCTGGAAGCGATCGGTCAGAAGATAGGCGGTTGCGCCCGGCGTCACCACCATGGCGACGACCAGAAATGCGCCGACGGTCTGCATGGCGGCGACCGTGGAGGCGCTGAGCAGGGTGAAGAACAGGATCTTCAGGCCCGTCGGGTTAAGGCCGATTGAGCGGGCGTGGCTCTCATCGAAGAAGGCGACCATCAGGTCTTTCCACTTGAGAAGGAGGATGACCAGCGTGACGAAGCCGATGATGGCGAGCTGGATCGTGTCTTCTCGGGTGATCGCGAGGATATTGCCGAGCACGATGGTCTGGATGTTCACCGGGGTCGGCGAAAGCGAGACCATGAAGAGGCCGAGGCCGAAGAAGGAGGAGAAGATCATGCCGATAATGGCATCCTCCTTCAGCCGCGTCTGACGATTGAGGAAAAGCATGGCGGCGGCGGCGAGCCCGCCGGAAAGGAAGGCGCCCACCGCGAAGGGCAGGCCCAGCATGTAGGCGCCGGCCACGCCCGGCACGATCGAGTGCGAGAGCGCGTCGCCAATGAGCGACCAGCCCTTCAGCATGAGATAGGCCGAGAGGAAGCCGCAGATGCAGCCGACCAGCGCGCTCACCCACATGGCATTGACCATGTAGCCATAGGCGAAAGGCTCGATGAGCAGATCGGTCACGGCGCTTTCTCCTGCTCGCGCTCGCTATAGATGACGAACGGGCGCTCATCGTCGGTAATCACCTTGACCGAACGCTTGTCCTCGTCGTCGTGCAGGTCCTGGCCGCCGAGAATGAAGTGACGCAGCACGCCGCCGAAGGCCTTCTCCAGATTGGCCTCTGTAAAGGTTTCGGCAGTGGGGCCGGAGGCGATGACCGTGCCCTTGACGAAGACGGTCCGGTCGCAGAAATCCGGCACGCTGCCCAGATTGTGCGTGGAAACCAGCATGACGCGGCCTTCGTCGCGCAGCTTGCCGAGCAATTCGATGATCTGCTCCTCGGTGGTGACGTCGACGCCTGTGAAGGGCTCGTCGAGCAGGATCACCTGGCCCTCCTGCGCCAGCGCGCGTGCGAGGAACACACGCTTTCTCTGACCGCCTGAGAGCTCGCCGATCTGGCGCTTGCGAAAAGCGCTCATGTTGACGCGCGAAAGCGCCTCGTCGACCATGTCATGATCATGTTTGGAGGGGATGCGCAGCCAGTTCATGTGGCCGTAGCGGCCCATCATCACGACGTCCTCGACCAGCACGGGAAAGGTCCAGTCGACCTCCTCGGCCTGCGGCACATAGGCGACGAGATTCTTCTTCAAGGCTTCTTTCACGGAAAGGCCGAGGATCGTCACTTGGCCTGCGGCGATGGGCACGAAGCCCATGATCGCCTTGAAGAGTGTCGACTTGCCGGCGCCGTTGACACCCACAAGGGCGGTGATGGTGCCTTTCGGCACGGAGAAGCTGGCCTGCCGAAGGGCGGTATGCCCATTGCGATAGGTGACCGTCACATTCTCGGCGACGATGCCGGCGACCTTCTTGGGCTTGCTTCCCATCATCATTTCGAGAGACCTTCCACGATTGTCTCAGACGTCACGCGCAGCAGGTCGAGATAGGTCGGCACGGGACCGTCTGCTTCACTGAGCGAGTCGACATAGAGCACGCCGCCATAGGCCGCGCCCGTTTCCGCCGCGACCTGCTTGGCCGGGTCGGCGGACACCGTGCTTTCGCTGAAGACGACATGGATATTGTGCTCGCGCACCGCATCGATCACCGTCTTCACCTGCTTGGGGGTCCCCTGCTGGTCGGCATTGATCGGCCAGAGGAAGAGTTCCTTCAGACCGAAATCGCGGGCGAGATAGCTGAACGCGCCTTCGCTGGTGACAAGCCAACGCTTTTCTTCCGGCAGCGCGCCGATCTTGGCTTTCATCTCCTCGCCGAGCGCCTTGATCTTTTCGCCATAGGCCTTGGCATTGGCGTCGTAGGTTGCGCCGTTTGCCGGATCGAGTGCGACCAGCGCCTTGCGGATGTTCTCGACATAAACAAGCGCGTTGTCCGGCGACATCCAGGCATGGGGGTTCGGCTTGCCCTGATAGGGTCCTTCGACGATGCTCATGGGTTCTATGCCGTCGCTCACGACAACGTTCGGCACGTCACCGAGATTGGCCAGGAACTTCTCGAACCAGAGTTCCAGGTTGAGGCCGTTCCATAGCACCAGCTTGGCGTCCTGCGCTTTCAGGATATCGCGCGGCGTCGGCTGGTAGTTATGAATCTCGGCACCGGGTTTGGTGATGGATTCCACCACGGCGGCATCGCCGGCCACGTTGGCTGCGATATCCGCGATGATCGTGAACGTGGTCACCACTTTCGGCTTTTCCTGTGCGAAGGCGGGCGCCGTGGCGAGAAGCGGCAGGCTGAGGATAAGCGCATTGAATGAACGACGGAGCATGAATGGCCCTAAACTGCTTTTGCGAATGAGTTGCATTAAACTATAGGGCCCTTTCCCGCGCTGTCAACGCTATTGCAAATCATTCGCAACTATGTGCCGAAATGGACCTTTTCCCTTAAAACTTCCGAAACGCCCTGCTTGTAGAGTGCAGTCAGTTCGCGCGCTCTCGGCGCGTTCGTGGTTCTGCGTTCAAGAGAAGTCCGTCGCCCGTGAAGTTGCTCCCGATTTCATTCCGCTTGTCCCGGAAGCTTCTGATCATCGTTGCCGGTGTGACGGTGCTGACCGGCGCGTCCGGTGCCGCGGCCATCTTCGTCGGCCGCGATGTGCTTCTCGGACCCTCGACTGAAACGGTGTCCGGTGCCGCCTGCACTACGGTCACCACCGTCAGGCTGGATCGCGATGGGCAGCAGTGGCTGCGCAAATATGTGCGCTCCGATGCCAAGGACGGGGAGGTGCGCATCAAGACGGCGCTGCGCGTTGCCGGCGCCGTTTCCAATGCGGAGGAGGCCGATCTCTACCAGGTGATCATGCTGGATGCCGCTGGTCCGGTTTATCGCGCGGACATGCGTGGCCGCGCCATCGGCGCTGAAGTGCTCTTCGCGCGCGACCCCTCCGCAATCCCCGGTATGAGCGCGCCTTTCGTCGCCCGCTATACAGATGGAAAGCCGGCGGGCAATGGCGAGTTCTATGGCGAACGCAAGGAGCTTTCGCTCGACGAGATCAAGACCATCGTCACCGCCATGACGGAACGGGAAGACTGTATCGATCCCAATGCGGTGGCCGAGGCCGACAAATCCGGCGGCCATGGCGAGGCGAAGACGGAGGAGGGCGGCCACGAGGCCCCGGCCGATGGCCACGCCTCTGCCGACAAGGCCGACGAGGGCTCGCACGAGGTTGCCTCGAGCGGTCACTGACGGCGTTTCCGCCCGCCGCATGGCAACTTTGCCGTTGTACAGCACCACCCAACTTTGCTAGCAGAAGCACACGATTTTGACCCCGTACCGGCCGGTGTGCCGACCTTCTCCTGATCGAGAGGGTGAGGAAAGTTGACATGCCCGATCTTCTGCTTGAACTCCGCTCCGAGGAAATTCCTGCCCGCATGCAGCGCAAGGCGGCAGGCGACCTGAAGAAGCTGGTCACCGACGCACTCGTCGAGGCGGGCCTGACCTATGAGGGCGCACGCGAATACTGGACCCCGCGTCGTCTGACGCTGGATATCCGCGGCCTCAATGCCCGTTCAAGCGATGTACGCGAGGATATCAAGGGGCCCGCGACATCTGCGCCCGAGCAGGCGATCCAGGGTTTCCTGCGCAAGGCTGGCCTTTCCTCGATCGCCGAGGCCCATGTCCACAGCGATCCGAAGAAGGGTGACTTCTACGTCGCCCACGTCGTCAAGCCGGGCCGCGTGGCCGATGAGATCATCGCCGAGGTGATGCCCGGCATTATCAGGAATTTTCCCTGGCCGAAGCCGATGCGCTCGGGTGTGGAGTCGGCCAGGCCCGGCTCGCTGCAATGGGTGCGCCCGCTGCAATCCATCGTCTGCACCTTCGGTTCGGAAACCGAGGAAACGCGTGTCGTGCCGTTCGAGATTGGCGGCATCGTTGCCGGCAATGTCACCTATGGCCACCGTTTCCACGCGCCGGAACCCATAACGGTGCGCCGTTTCGAGGATTATGCCGCCAGCCTCGAGAAGGCCAAGGTGGTGCTCGATGCGGAGCGCCGCAAGCAGATCATCGCGACCGACGCCAACAATATCGCCTTCGCCAACGGCCTTGAACTGGTCGAGGACGAAGGGCTTCTGGAAGAGGTGTCCGGCCTCGTCGAATGGCCGCAGGTACTGATGGGCACTTTCGAGGAGGATTTCCTGTCGATCCCCTCGGAAATCATCCGCCTGACGATCAAGACGAACCAGAAGTGTTTCGTGACCCGCAAGCCGGGCGCCGACACGCTCTCCAACCACTTTATTCTCGTTTCGAATATCGAGGCGAAGGATGGCGGCAAGGAGATCGTGCACGGCAACGGCAAGGTCGTGCGCGCGCGGCTCTCCGATGCCAAGCATTTCTGGCTGCGCGACCAGGGCGACCTGCCGGATCTCGACACGCTGAAGGCCTCGGCCGAAAAGTTCGGTCTCGATCTTTCGAAGCCGCTCGACCAGCGCATGGCCAAGCTCGACGCCCTCAACGTGACCTTCCACGCCAAGCTCGGCACGCAGGGCGAACGCGTCGCGCGCATCCGCACGCTCGCAGCGGAACTCGCCCCGATCATCGGCGCCGATCCGTCGCTGGTCGACCGGGCCGTCGTGCTCTCCAAGGCGGATTTGCGCACTGAGGCCGTCGGCGAATTTCCCGAACTCCAGGGCATCATGGGCCGCAAATATGCGCTCCTGCAGGGTGAGGATGCGTCGGTGGCAGAGGCCATCGAGGATCATTACAAGCCGCAGGGCCCGTCCGATCGCGTGCCCTCGGGCAAGGTCGGCCTCACGGTCGCGCTGGCCGACAAGCTCGATACGCTGATCGGTTTCTGGGCGATCGACGAAAAGCCGACCGGCTCGAAGGATCCCTACGCACTGCGCCGCGCCGCGCTCGGGGTGATCCGCATGCTGCTCGAAAAGAACATCCGGCTGCCGCTCCTGACGGTGGTGAAAGACGCCGATCTCGTGTCCTTCTTCCACGATCGTCTCAAGGTCTACCTGCGTGACATGGGCGCGCGCCATGATCTGATCGACGCGGTCCTGACATCTGACGCCGACGATCTGCTCATGGTGGCCCGTCGCGTGGAAGCCCTGACAGCGTTCATCACGTCCGAGGAAGGTCGCAACCTGCTTGCCGGCACCAAGCGTGCGACGCAGCTGCTGGCCGCCGAAGAGAAGAAGGGCACGGTAGTCGAAGTCGCCGTCTCGCCCGATCTTCTGACGCTGGATGCCGAGAAGGCGCTTCACGCAGCCATCGACACGGCCTCCAGGGATGCCGCTGCCGCTGTGGCCGGCGAGGATTTCCGCTCCGCCATGGCCGCGCTTTCGTCGCTTCGCGCGCCGGTCGACCAGTTCTTCACCGACGTTCTCGTGAATGACGAAGACCCGGCGGTCCGAGCCAACCGCCTGGCGCTGCTCTCCGCCATCCGTGCTGCGACCGGCACGGTTGCCGATTTCTCCAAGATCGCGGGATGAGGTGCCGGCGCTGATGACCGGGAAGATCCTCATCAGCGCGTGCCTTGCGGGGCTGCCGGTCCGCTACAACGGATCGGCCAAGCCGTTGCTTCACGAGGCCGTGGATCGCTGGGGTGCGGCGGGACGGCTGGTGACGCTCTGTCCCGAACTGGCCGGCGGATTCGCCGTGCCTCGGCCTCCCGCGGAAATCGAAAACGGCCTGGATGGCGACGATGTGCTCGACGGGCGGGCGCGTGTGCTGGAAATTTCCGGCCTCGATGTGTCGGCGGCCTATATCGAGGGCGCGCGTATCGCGCTCGACGTGGCTCTCGCAAATGGTTGCAGGCATGCGCTGCTCATCGACGGCAGCCCGTCCTGCGGGTCAGGCTTTATCTATGATGGCTCGTTTTCCGGCGTGCGGCATGGCGGAAAGGGCGTGACGGCGGCGTTTTTGCGTCGAAACGGGATTGCCGTCTACTCTGACCTTGAAGTGGATGCGCTGGCGCGTGATCTCTCGGAGACCGCCTGACACGCATACGCCCCTGCTTGAGGTCAGGGGCGCAACGTCCGCTTTCGCGAATTCCCGTCAGTCTGGAGGGACCGAGAGGCAGGGTCCTTCCAATATGGGGTCATTCCACGCGAAGTTCAAACTTTGCCGGATCAAACTCCCGTGAGGTGGCGACGGCGGCGGTCGTCGTCTCATGGGCTGCATCCGTGCCGAGTGCGCTCGTCTTGGCGCTCGTGTCGACGGTTTCGGCCACCGCGTTCTCGTCCAGCGGCTTTTCGGCCTCGGCCGCCCGGACCGTCTCGGTGGGCGCCTTGTTGACGAACAATACCGGCGAGCCACCCATCCACGCTTCCGTACGGAAAATCTTGCGCTCGCCGTTCTGTTCGCGGATTTCGATCTTCTGCGTGCCGGGCGCGATTGCATCGACGTGATAGGTCGATGTCTTTGCCTTCGGTTTCAGCGCGGGGCACTCATCGCAGCTCACCGTCGAGATGCTCGAGGATGAGGTGGTGGCAGGCACGGTCTCGATGGAACCCGCAAACGCGGGCGTGGCGAGCAGGAGCAGGCCAAAGGTCGGCAGCAGGGTACGCATCAACGGGTCTCCCTCATGGTTGAGGGAAGAATAGCCGCGACGGGTTACGGTCTCGTCAGGAGAGATGGTAAAATTTGAGCAAACCGGCCCGTTGCGGCCGGAGCCTCAGGCCTGTTCACGGGCGATGGCGCGCCAGCCGATATCGCGGCGGCAGAAGCCGTTGTCCCATGTTACGGCGTCGACGGCGGCATAAGCGGCCTTTTGCGCTTCCGCCACCGTTGGCGCGACGGCGGTGACATTGAGAACGCGGCCGCCTGTCGCGACCAGTTGTCCGTCCTTCAGGGCTGTCCCGGCATGGAACACCTTCGTTGCCGCGTCATCCGCCGGCAGCGACAGGATCGGCGTGTTTTTCTCGTAGGCGCCCGGGTAACCCTTCGATGCCATGACGACGGTCAGTGCCGGCGCGTCGCGCCATTCCGCGGTGACCTTGTCGAGGCGGCCGACGGCGGCCGCGTGGAGGATCGGCAGCAGGTCGCTTTCGAGCCGCATCATCAGCACCTGGCATTCGGGATCGCCGAAACGCACATTGTATTCAATGAGTTCGGGGCCCTTGGCGGTGATCATCAGGCCGGCGAAAAGCACACCCTGAAACGCATGGCCGTCTGCCGCCATGCCACGGATCGTCGGCTCGATGATTTCCTTCATCGTGCGCTCGACCATGTCAGGCGCCATCACCGGGGCGGGCGAATAGGCGCCCATGC
Source organism: Shinella sp. H4-D48 (assembly GCF_022637395.1). Classification (GTDB taxonomy): domain Bacteria; phylum Pseudomonadota; class Alphaproteobacteria; order Rhizobiales; family Rhizobiaceae; genus Shinella; species Shinella sedimenti. The sequence continues at coordinate 585,345 of NZ_CP093337.1, forward strand.
CGCCGGTATTGGGGCCGGTGTCACCATCGCCGACGCGTTTGTGATCCTGTGCCGAGGCAAGCGGCAGGGCATTCACGCCGTCGCACAGGCAAAAGAAGCTGGCTTCCTCGCCATCGAGGAACGCCTCGACGACGACTTCCGCGCCAGCGGCACCAAATGCGCCGTCGAAGCAGTCATCGATCGCGGCCAGCGCCTCGTCCAGCGTCATGGCCACGGTCACACCCTTGCCGGCAGCAAGGCCATCGGCCTTGATGACGATCGGGGCACCCTGTTCGCGGACATAAGTCTTGGCCGCTACCGCGTCCGTAAAGCGCTGGTAGGCGCCGGTGGGGATGTCGTATTTCGCGCAAAGGTCCTTGGTGAAACCCTTGGAGCCCTCGAGCTGCGCAGCCGCAGCCGATGGGCCGAAGACGTCGATACCCTTGGAGCGCAGCACGTCGGCCATTCCTGCGACCAGCGGCGCTTCCGGGCCGACGACGACGAAGGAGATGCCGTTCTCGGCACAGAAGGCGGCAACGGCTTCATGGTTCTCGATATCGAGTGCCACGAGCGTCGCGCATTCGGATATGCCGGGATTGCCGGGAGCCGCATAAAGCGCGGTCAAAAGCGGCGACTGCGCGAGCTTCCAGGCAAGGGCGTGTTCGCGTCCACCTGATCCGATCAACAGAACCTTCATACCCGTACCCTCGATCCGTCCGTGATTTAGCAGGCGGGTTAAGGGGACGGGGGCGAAAGGTCAAGGGCCGCGGCCCCTCAGAGGGTAGCAGCACCTTTTTCCTCGATGGGACGGCCGAGGTTCTCCAGTTCGGTGTCGATCAGGTGTACGTCCTCGTACCAGCCATCGTCATCCACCATCGCGCTTTCGGTGGCGGCGCGTTGAAGGGCGCGTGCTTCGCTGCGAAGTTTCTCGAGCCTTGCGATCTTCTCCTGGCGGGAAAGGCCCGTTTCGCTTCGGATTTCCTGAAGCTTCAACTCCATCGTGCTTACGGTCATCGGAAACTCCTTGTTTCAATTTCCTAAAAACGCAAACTGGAGCGAATCGTTCCTGTAACGGGCGCGGACGCGATGGTTAGCAAATCGGTAATCAAACATGGATAATTCTAGGCAATCAAAGTTCACGGCGGCCTGCTGCGGGGCCGCCGGTCAAGCGAGGATTGTGTTTTGAGTATCCGTGTTACGACCGCAATGACTGCGGCTGCGCTTCTGCTTGCGCCCGTATCCGCCAGCGCCGGCGATTATTTCTGGTCCGGCGACTGGTATCTGAAGGTGGGTGCGGCCGGGTTTTCCGCTCCGCGCTACGAGGGGTCCAAGAAGTACCTTTTCCAGGTCACGCCGCTGATCTCGCTTGGCAAGGCCGGCAGCACCGTTCGCTTCTCCTCGCGCAACGACAATCCGTCCTTCGCGCTCATCGACAACGGCGCTTTTCGCGCTGGCGCGACCGGCAAGCTGATCATGCCGCGCGACGAGGGGGATTCGGACGATCTGAAGGGCCTGACGCCGGTCAAGTTCGGCGGAGAGCTCGGCGCTTTCGCCGAAGTCTATCCGACGGATTTCCTGCGCCTGCGCGGCGAGGTGCGCCATGGTATCCGCAGCCATCATGGCGTGGTTGCCGATATCGCGGCAGATGCCTTCGTCGACGTTGTGCCTAATGTCCGGGTTTCGGCAGGCCCGCGCATGACTATTGCGTCCAAGGACTACATGAAGGCCTATTACGGCGTGAAGCCGAGCGAAGTCGCGGCCTCCGGACTTGCGGCCTATGATCCGGGCGGTGGCATCCAGTCCGTTGGCGCGGGTGCTGCGATCACCTGGCAGGTCAACGAGAAGATCGAGACGAGCGCCTTTGCCGAATACAAGCGCCTTGTCGGCCCGGCGGCGGACTCGAGCCTGGTCAAGCAGCGTGGCGACCGCGATCAGTTCCTGATCGGTGTCGCGGCGACCTACAGGTTTGATTTCACGCTCCGCTAAACCCAAAGCGCCGTCGCGGGCTTATGGTTGCGACGGCGTGCCGCTTGACCGGAACGTGGACGCTTGCGATCAAGGTGCATGATCACCACTTCGACCGATTCCGGCCGCGTTGCCGATGCACCGTCCAACAACTGGGTCTATCGCGCGCTGCCGCGCGCACTATGGCCCTATGCGCAGCTTGCGCGCTGGGATCGGCCGATCGGCTGGCAGCTGCTCATGTGGCCGTGCTTCTGGTCGGCTGTGCTCGCCGCCAATGTCGCGGCCGCCGCGGGGACGTTCGACTGGACGCGTTTCGTCTTCCATCTCGCACTGTTCTTCATCGGCTCCGTTGCCATGCGGGGCGCAGGCTGCACCTATAACGATCTCGTCGACCACGATATCGACAATGCGGTGGCGCGCACCCGCTCGCGTCCGCTGCCGTCCGGCCGCGTTACGCGCCGGCAGGCGAAGGTGTTCATGCTCCTGCAGACGCTGGTCGGCCTCGTCGTGCTGCTTCAGTTCAACCTGTTCGCCATGCTGCTTGCGATCGCTTCGCTGCTGATCGTCGCGATCTATCCCTTTGCGAAACTCTTCACGGACTGGCCGCAGTTCTTCCTCGGCATGGCGTTTTCCTGGGGAGCGCTCATGGGCTGGGCCGCTGAATTTGGCAAGCTGTCCCTTGCAGCCGGCGCCCTCTATGTCGCCGCAATCGCCTGGACCGTCGGTTACGACACCATTTACGCCCATCAGGACAAGGAAGATGACGCACTCATCGGCGTGCGCTCAACCGCGCGCCTGTTTGGCGAACGAACCAAGCAATGGCTGGCCGGTCTTTACGGCCTGACCGTTGGGCTGATTGCCGTCTCTTTCTGGCTTGCCGGCGTCGGCCTCGTCGCGTGGCTGGGGCTCGTCGTCGCGGCTTTCATGCTGGCCTGGCAGATCAGGACACTCGACATCGACGATCCAGAGCAGTGCCTGGCGCTCTTCAAGTTCAACGGCGTCGTCGGCCTTAGTATCTTCCTCGCGCTGGCTGTCGCCATTCCCTTTGCCTGATCCTTAACCGCGGTGCGTGCCGTTCTGCGAGCGAAGGCCTGCGCGACGGAGCGTTGCGGGATGCATGGCAAGCTCGAAGCCGCGGCGTGGCGGACGTCCATGTGAGACGAGGGATGCATCCGCCTTGCGGAGATGGATGAGGAGTGTGGTGAAGAGCTTTGCCATGTGATCCGTCCCTTGCGTTCGTTCCGGCCTGACCGGTGCTGAACGCTATGTGGCATGAAGGGGCGGAGGCGGGTGTTCCTGCGGGAACAGGCTGGCGCGAAAAAGCCGGCCGCAGGGAACGGCCGGCTTTTCATGGAGGTCTGCGCATGCTCAACGGCGGGCGATGATTTCCCGTCCGTCGATCTTCATCTGGACGCCGAGCTTGCCCGTCGTGCGACGCACGAGGAAGCGCGGACGGCGGTCCGCAAAGTAGGAATGGCGACGGCGCGGCTTGGCCGGGCGGCTGCCTACGGTAAGATTTTCATCGAGAGGCCGGGCCACGCCATCGGCTTCAACCATCAGCATGGGGATGCGGTAGGCATCCGACCAGCTGCGCCAGTCGGCGGCGATATCGCAAAGATCGTGCGCCACCAGCAGCGGAATGCAGAGATCCGGGTCGTCGTGGTGGAGTTCGAGGGTGACGGTCACGTCGCCGTTGCCATGGTCGATGGCGCGGGCGGCGACGCCCTTGAAGGCGCGAGCCGGCAGCGCGATGGAAAGCGGAAGGCCGCTCGACGGCAGAACCTTGCGCAATACTGCCCCGCGCTCGTCGAGGGTGATGGTGGCATCGGTTCCCTCGGCGCGCAGCTCGAACGACACCTGCTGCGGGAAGCGCTTGGGATCGAGCCGGAGCGTGTTGCCGGCCCATGCCGGCTTGGAAACGGTATTCAGCATGTCTTTCGCCCTTGTTTTCCTTGAGAGCCGGTATCCGGTCTGCTCATCGGGACTTTTCGTCCTCTGAGAGCGAGAATAGGCGCGGTCCCTTCCGAGCCGCTTAAAAATTGCGGTTAAGAAAACTTTGCGGTTCCCGATGGTTAGCAAAACCGAACCGGCTAGGGTTTCGAACTTATGAATGCCGGCGGGGCAATGTGTGCGGTGCCATGCCGACAGGTCGGGACAAGCCTCGACGGCGACAATACAGCTGATCGGCTTGCCGATGACTGGAAGGAACGGTTCCCGATGCTGTCGACCTATACGAGCTACAACCTCATCGCGAAGGACCTGTTGAAGTCGCTGGACAGAACGGCGACGGAGACGGTCAATGCGCGCGATGCCGCCTATTATAAGGAAAATATAGGCAAGGTTACCTCGGTCGACGCGTTCCTCGACGATCACCGGCTCTATTCCTATGCGGTCAAGGCCTATGGTCTGGACGACATGAGTTACGCCAAGGCGTTCATGCGCAAGGTGCTCGACAGCGACCTTGCCGACCCCAACAGCTTTGCCAACAAGCTGACGGACGAGCGCTACCGTAACTTTGCGAGCGCCTTCACCTTCAACACCTCCACAACGGCGACGGCCCAGACCGACGCGCAGCTCGATGAAGTCATCGGCCTCTACACCGCGGGCGCAGCCAATGCCGGATCGGCGATCAAGGAGGAGAGCCGGTACTACAATGCCGTGATCGACCAGATCACGAACGTTGATCAGCTTCTCAACAATGACCGGCTGCGAAGCTATGTCTTCACGGCCTTCGGTATCGACCCCAAGACATACTCGCGCGAGGCCGTGCGTGGCGCGCTTTCGAGCGACCTGAACGATCCGTCCAGTTACATCAACACGCAGTTCGGTGCCGGTGTGATTGCAGCCCAGGAGGCCCGGCAGGTGGCGAGCGATGCGCTGGCCCCGCTACAGCTGCGCGAGACGCATCTGACACGCATCACCAAGCTCGAAACCGACATCCCGGCCTTGCAGACCCAGATCACCGACCTGGATGCCGAGATCGCCCGGCTTTCGACCAATCCGGATGGGCTTGGCGCTGCGGAGCTTCAAGCGCTCATCGACAGCAAGGAGGCGGCGAAGGCGACCCTCCAGACCCGCCGGTCGGATTATCAGGCGGAGCTGGTCGAAAAGCAGACCGCCGTGGCCGATCTCGATACGGTGCTGGTTCCGCGCGCGGAGGCGGCGTCCCGCATCGCGTCGCTCAAGACGGAAATCGCGCGTCAGGACACGATCATTTCGAGTGCCAACAAGTATTTCATGCTTGCAGCGGCTTTCAATTTCGCAGCGGACGGGACGGCGGTGGCCGGAACGGTTCAGGATGCAAGCCAGAAGACGAGCACGGAGGAACTCTACACGCTCTCCAATCCGCGTGTGACGACGGCTGCGGCCCTGATCCATCAGGAGTATTTCGAAAGCCGGATCGGCAGCATCACCACCGCGCAGGAAATTGCCGATGACTCGCGCCTCGTCGCCTATCTGAAGGTGGCCTACGGGCTCGACAAGCTTTCGGTCGGCAGCCTGACGATCCGCAATATCATCACGAGCGATCCTGACCCGAACAACCCGTCGAGCTACATCAACGCCTTCGGCGGCGCCGACAAGGCCAACTATGTCGCGTTGCGCGCGGCCTTCAATTTTCAGGAGGACGGCACGCTTGCTGCGGGTGACAGCGCGCAGACGGCCACACAGACGGCGAAAACCGCCGGCGCATATCTCACACATTATAATGACAAGGACGAAGAGGCCGACGCGCTCGCCATCAAGCGCTTCAAGGGACAGATCGGCGCCGTGAAGACCCTGCAGGACTTCCTCGGCGAGTCCACGCTCTACAGCTTCGCGTTGAAGGCCTTCGGCATCGATCCGGCCAAAGTCTCGGCGTTTACAATCAAGAATGTGCTGAAAAGCGATCTCAACGACCCGAAAAGCTACGTGTATCAATTGAAGGACGAGCGCTTCGTCGAACTGGCGAAGGCGTTCAATTTCGGGCCGGACGGCAATGTGACGGCGCCCAAGCTGGCGCAGTCGGAAGCCGAAATTCTCGTGATGTCGCGCGCCTATCTGACGGCAAAATCCCGTTTCGGCACGAAAGACGACAAGGAGCTGGCGCAGAAGGAGGCGGAATATTACTCCGCCCAGATGCAGAAAGTGGAGACCGTAAAGGAGTTTCTGTCCGATGCACGCCTCGTCGCTTTCGTACTGACGGCTAACGGGATCGACACCAAAAGCGTCGATGCGGAGTTCATGGCGAAGATCTTCACCTCCGATCTCGACGATCCCAAGAGCTTCGCCAACCAGCAGTCCAACCGCGCCTATCGAAAGATGGTGGCCTCCTTCAACTTCAATTCCGATGGCAAGGTCGTGCAGCCGGATGCCGATGCCGTGCAGTCGCGGCGCGGCATCTACGAGACCATCGACAGTCATGTCCGGCAGATGCTGGAAGAGGAAGCGGGCAGCGACAATGCCGGCGTACGCCTCGCCCTCTATTTCGAGCGCAAGGCCCCGTCGGTCAGCAGTGCCTATGACATTCTTGCGGACGACGCGCTGTTTGCGGTCTTCAAGACGCTGTTCCAGCTGCCTGACGAGGTCGGCAGCGCCAACATCGATGCGCAGGCCGACATGATCAAACGTCATCTGGACCTGAAGGACCTGCAGGACCCGGAGAAGGTCTCCAAGATGATCGTGAAGTTCTCGGTGCTTTACGATCTGGACAATCAGGCGACGACCGATCCCGCCCTGTCCGTGCTGACCGCTTCGGGTTCGGCCGGCATCAGCGCCGACCTCATGATGTCGCTGGCGCAGCTGCGCACCGGCGGCGCCTGACGTCAGGCCTTCAAGACCTTGCCGGGGTTCATGATGCCGGCGGGGTCGAAGGCGCGCTTTACCCTGCGCATCAGATCCATCTCGATCGGCTCGCGCACCGCGGCGAGTTCGTCGCGCTTCAACTGGCCGATGCCGTGCTCGGCTGAAATCGAGCCGTGATATTTCAGCACGATGCCGTGGACGAGGTGGTTCATCTCGCGCCAACGGTCGAGGAAGGCCTGCTTGTCGGCACCCACGGGCTGGGAGATGTTGTAGTGGATGTTGCCGTCGCCCATGTGCCCGAAGGAGCAGATGCGCGCGCCGGGAATGGCGGCCATGACGGCGGTGTCCGCTTCCGCCATGAAGTCCGGGATGGCGGAAACCGGCACCGAGACATCGTGCTTGATCGATCCGCCTTCCGGTTTCTGTGCCGGCGACATGCTTTCGCGCATGTGCCAGAGCGCCTTGCGCTGTTCCTCGCTTGCCGCGATCACGGCATCGCCGATCAGCCCGTTTTCGAAACCTTCGGACAGAAGTGCCTCCATCATGCGCGTGGCGGTCTCGGCGGCATCGGAGGTCGAGATATCGATCAGCACATACCAATCGTGTGGGGTGGCGAGCGGGTCGCGGACTCCGGGAATGTGCCGCGTGGTGAAATCCACGCCGAGGCGTGGCATCAGCTCGAAGCCCGTAAGTGCGGTGCCGCAGCGGCTGGCGGCACGCTCGAACAGCGCCAGCGCGTCCTTGACGGATTTAAGCCCGGCAAACGCGACCTCATGACCGAGCGGACGGGGAAACAGTTTGAGCACGGCGCCCGTGATGATGCCGAGCGTACCCTCCGCGCCGATGAAGAGGTCGCGCAGATCGTAGCCCGTATTGTCCTTCTTGAGGCGGCGAAGGCCGTTCCAAATCTCGCCCGTGGGCAAAACGACCTCGAGCCCGAGGCAAAGCTGGCGCATGCCGCCATAGGCGAGAACGGCGGTGCCGCCGGCATTGGTGGAAAGGTTGCCGCCGATCTGGCAGGACCCCTCTGAACCGAGCGATAACGGGAAGAGGCGGCCCACCGCCTCGGCTTGCGCCTGGATATCGGCTAAAACGCAGCCACCATCGGCGACGATGACATTGCCCACCGGATCGATATCACGAATGCGGTTGAGGCGGGAGAGTGAGAGCACGACGTCGGCGGCCCCTTCGCGCGGCACGCTGCCGCCGACATGGCCGGTATTGCCGCCCTGCGGCACGATCGCTGTGCGCGTTTCCGTGGCGAGCGCCAGGATATCGGCGACCTCCTGCACGGTTCCCGGCCGCAGCACCAGCGGCGAGACACCGTGATACAGGCCACGGCTTTCAATCAGATAGGGGGCGATATCGCTGTCATCGACAAGGCCATGGGTCGGGCCGACGATGGCGGCGAACCGCGCGATGAGGTCGGGGGAAAAGGTCGCCTTGACCATGCGTCGTCGTTCCTTCCTGTGCATCTCCTGCCCACGCGATTGCATCGGCGCCGGGGAATGCCGTCATAAATCTAGCCGCGCGGCGCGGCGGCCCGTTGCAGGCGGTCGTTGATAGCCTCGCCGAGGCCTGTCTCAGGGATCGGCGAGAAGGCGATGGAGCCGGCTCCGGTCGCGTCGGCACGCTTCATATAGCCGAACAGGTTTGTGGCCGCTTCGGCAAGGTTGCCTGCCGGGCTGAGATCGAGCACGAGCGCGGCGGTATCCTCGCCCGGAAGCGGCTTGCCGCCGAAGCGTATGAGCACTTCACCGGGTTTGACATCGCTTGCGTTAAGCCGCACGGGGGCAACGGGCGCATAGTGCGAAGCCAGCATGCCGGGCGCCTCGATGGCAGCACCGGCCTTTTCGTTCCGCTGGACGCGTCGGCCCGCTACGCGTTCGATCTCGGCGACATCGAGGCCGCCGGGGCGCAACAGCCGGATCGTGTCGCCCTCGACCTTGAGGATGGTCGACTCCAGCCCGACAGTCGCCGGGCCGCCGTCGAGAACGAGTTCCAACTTGTCTGTGAAGTCGTCGGCGACGTGGCGGGCCGTCGTGGGGCTGATCCTGCCCGACGTGTTGGCGCTCGGTGCCGCCAGCGGACGGTCGAAGGCTTCGAGCAGGCGGCTTGCAAAACCCGCTGGCACGCGGATGCCGACCGTATCGAGGCCGGCGCGCGCCAGCGGATGGATGGCACTCTCGGGACGAATGGGCAGAACAAGCGTCAGCGGGCCTGGCCAGAAGGCTTGCGCGAGTGCCCGCGAAACGGGATCGAAGACCGCATGTTTCTCCGCCATCGCGAGATCGGTCATGTGGCAGATCAGCGGGTTGAAGCGCGGCCTACCCTTCATTTCATAAATGCGGGTGATCGCCAGCGGGTTGGTGGCGTCGGCTGCAAGGCCGTAGACGGTTTCCGTGGGAATGGCTACGGGCACGCCGCGGGACAGGGTCTCGCAGGCGCGCTCCAGGGCTGCCGCCGCATGCGTTCTCGTGTCCACGATATCAGCCATTCTGCCCTTCCGTTTCGTCGGCTTCCTTTACAGGGGTTTGGCGGGGAATGCCAAGAGGCCAGCCCATTGCCTAAAATTGGAGCGACCTGATTAGACTGGCCGTAAGGGCGCACTGATATGCCTGATGGTAACAGGTTGTGCCACAGGTTCCGGTTGATGACACATAAGAAATCCTCCACGATTGATGTCGCGCTTCGCGTTGCGACGGCTATGAAGCAGATGGGCATCGAGGGCCTGCCGCGAAATTACGAGCTGGTCTATGAGGCCTATTCGGGCAACAATCCGGATCTCGTGCGCGAGTTCATTGCGCTGGGCAAGTACAAGACCCAGGCGGGGCTCGACGAACTCGGCCGCAAATACCTGCCGCATCAGCATGAGGCGAGCGTGCTGCAGCGCTCGGCGGGCGCGATCACCAACGAAATGGCCAACTTCATGGACCTGCTCGGCCAGGAGCGCGCATCGCTTTCCGATTATGGCCGCCTGATCGGCGAGGCGTCGCAGGTGATCCGCAATGCCAGCGGCATGGGTGAGGGTGTGCTGGGCAGTTCGCTTGAAGCCCTTCAGCGGGCGACGGAGCTACGCGTCACGCATACGGCCGAAATGGCGCAGAAGGTTGCGGCGCAATCGGCCGTCATGGACGGGATCCAGAAAGAGATGGCGGAATTCGAGGCGATGAAGTTCATCGATCCGCCGACGAAGCTGGGCAATCGCCGGGCCTTCAACAAGGCGCTCGCCGGCATTTATGCCAATCCCGAATTGCCCATGCTGTGCGGCGTTGCCATTGCCGAAGTCGATGCGGGACGGCGCTTCTCTCCCGGGCAGATCGAGGCCCTCTCGGACCACCTTGTGACGTTTTATGGCGGCCTGATCCGTCAGGTGTTTCCCGGTGAGGATCTCGCCGTTCGCTTCGACGGGTTACGCTTCGGGTTCCTGTTCCACACGTCGGAGGAAGCGGAGGTGCTGCGGCTCATCGATCAGTTGCGTACCGCCTTCGAAACGGTTGCATTGCGCGATCCGCGCACGGGCCGCAATCTTGGCCATCTCACGCTTTCCGCCGGCGTATGCATGTCCGATCGGGCCGATAGCGCGCTGGCACTTTCATCCGCCTGCGAGCAGGCATTGGCTGAGGCACGGGCAGGCGGCGGTGACAGAGTTGTGGTGCACGGGCCAGGCGCATCAGCTGCTTCCGGGCGCGACTGGATGCTCTACCGGGCGTCCTGAGCCATCAGGCGCTACCTGCCTACATCGCCCGGATGGTCTTGCGCAGCGCCTCGCTGCCTGCGCCCAGCATCAGGACGTTCTTCATCGCCAGCTTCGGGTCATCGGTGCGGAAGAGTACGCCGTTTCCACGTATCTTGCAGTCAATCTTGAGCCGGCCGGCTTCTTCCGCGGGCGTGATGGCCACGGCGAAGTACATGCGACCCGGCTTGCGGGATGTGTTGTCGAAAAACTGTTCCCCGTGATCGCTGTCAGCGCCGATATCAGCCTGAAAATTCGCCATGTAGAAGGCCCATTGCACATTCTCGAATTCGGCGAAGCGGGAGTTGGCGACAGTGATGTGGCAATAACCGAGATGCGGCGTTCCGGTGAGCGTTCGGTGAAAGATCAGGCGGGGAAACTGGATGGACTGATGGAAGCGGTTGATGCGGCCATGGGTGACGCTGCCGGCCCGCTCCAGTTTGCGGCCCGTGCGCTCGGCGACTTCTTCGTAGCTGAGATACCGTTTTTCGGTGGGGCTCCAAGTCGGCGTGCGATCGATCCGCCCGGTGCGCAGGAATTCGGTATGCGCAGATCGGGGCGGGTTCGCACGCTTGAAAGCGACAGCGTCGTAGTATCGGAAAGCTGTCTGCTGCACCGTCGCACCCCATCGCCGCACTCTTGTCGACGGAAGATTATGGAAACGTCGTTAAACTTTCCTTTCCGAAAAGGCCCACTTTCCAGATGCACCCTTTGTGGTCGCAATATGACAACATATCAGCCTGCGGCGACTTGCTGCCGAAACTATTCGCATTGCGCTGCAAAATTAGGCGCATCGCATTGATACTTTTGACTTAATGAAGGCGATGGGGATGATGTGTCCGCATAGACTGCTGTCGTCAAAACATGATGCCATGTCGTTTTCCGGCGTGCCGCCAGGTCTTTCTTGCGGTTAGATAAGAACACTCAAGGTGCCGCCTCCAAGGGAGGGGTGGAGAATTGGGAAGCCGGTTTAAATCCGGCGCTGCCCCCGCAACGGTGTTGGAGCACGGTGCAGCAGGAAGCCACTGGACGGGAGGTCCGGGAAGGCGCTGCACCAGGTCCGGAAGGCATGGTCCCAAAGCGAGCCGCGAGGCTTTCTGACAGGGTCATGACCGGCCAAGGACACTCCTCAGCCCGGAAACCAGCCTGGAGTAACGATCGTGACTGGCTGCGGCGGGCGGCCGGGAAGCGTGCAGACCGTGCGGCTTGCCGCCGGATGCCGTCTCCTTAAGCGCGCCTCAGCAAATTTTGGATATTCTGAGGATCCGGCATGGACATTCACAGCGACGTGCTCCGCAAGCTCAAGAACCGGCGCGAAGGCCACAGCCTCGAGCAGGCCTTCTACATCGACCCCGACTACTACAAGCTCGATCTTGAGACGATCTGGTACCGCGACTGGCTCTTCATCGGCCACGACTGCGAGATCCCCAAGTCCGGCAATTATTTCACGGTGCAGGTGGGCGATTATCCCGTCGTCGTCACCCGCGACCGGACCGGCACCATTCGCGCCCTTCACAATTCCTGCCGCCACCGCGGTTCGCGTGTGTGCACGCAGCACAAGGGCTCCTCCGCCAAGCTCGTCTGTCCCTACCACCAGTGGACTTACGAACTTGACGGTTCGCTGCTCTTCGCACGCCACATGGCGGAGGATTTCGACAAGACCCAACACGGCCTGAAGCAGATCCACTGCCAGACGGTCGGCGGCTATATCTTCATCTGCCTTGCCGACGAAGCGCCGGATTTCGCGCCGTTCCGCAATCTGGTCGATCCCTATCTCGCCCGCCATCGCCTCGGCGAGACGAAGGTCGCCTTTGAAAGCACGATCATCGAGAAGGGCAACTGGAAGCTCGTCTGGGAAAACAACCGCGAGTGCTACCACTGCGCGGCCAACCACCCCGAACTCTGCCGCACCTATCCCGAAGCGCCGAGCGCGACGGGTGTGCAGGGCGCCAAGGATGATCCCGTTATCGCCGAACACTGGGCAAAGTGCGAAGCCGCCGGCCTGCCGAGCGAGTTCAAGATCTCGCCCACCGGGCAGTTCCGCGCGGCGCGCATGCCTCTCATCCAGGATGCCGAGAGCTACACCATGTCCGGCGCACGCGCCGTCCAGCGACCGCTGTCGAGCGACGTGCTGGAAAGCCATATCGGCACGCTGCTGCTCTTCCATTATCCGACGACCTGGAACCACGTGCTGGCCGATCACGCCATCACCTTCCGCGTCCTGCCGCTCGGCCCCGAGCTGACGCAGGTCACGACGAAGTGGCTGGTCAACAAGGATGCGGTCGAAGGCGTCGACTACCGTCTCGATGAACTCACGCATGTCTGGACGGAAACCAACGACCAGGACCGCCGCATCGTCGAGGAAAATGCCTTCGGCATCCGCTCGCCGGCCTACCAGCCCGGCCCCTACTCGCCCGAAGACGAGGGTGGCGTGATGCAGTTTGTCGAGTGGTACACCAACTTCATGGTGGAGCGGCTCGACGGCGCCAAGAAGCCGCTGTCGCGGGTAGCCTGACATGACGGTCACGAGCGATTTTCGCCATTTCGACGAACTCCAGCCGTGGAACGATCGCCAGCACATGCTGGAATGCATCGCCGTCACGGTGGAGACGACCGACGTGATGACCTTCACCTTCCGTTCCGATCGCGACAACTGGTTCCGGTATCTGCCGGGCCAGTTCGTCACCTTGGAGTTGCCGGTGTCGGAAGACGACCCGGTCATGCGGACCTACACGCTGTCCTCGACCCCTTCGCGCCCCTTCTCCGTCGCCGTGACGGTGAAGGCGCAGAAGAGCTCGATCGGCACGCGCTGGATGTTCGATCATCTGCGTCCCGGCATGAAGCTGAAGGCGTTCGGCCCGCTAGGTGACTTTTCCTTCGTGCGCTATCCAGCGGAGAAGTACCTCTTCATCTCGGCCGGCTCCGGCGTGACCCCAATGATGTCGATGACGCGGTGGATGTCGGATTGCAGCCCGCAGTCGGACGTTGCCTTCGTCAGCTGCGCCCGCACGCCGGAAGATCTGCTGTTCAAGGCGGAACTCGAATGTCTCGCAGCCCAGATGCCCAATCTTTCCCTGGGCTTCGTCGTTGAAGGCCACAACCCGCGTGACGGGTGGCATGGCGTGCGCGGCCGCATCGATGCTGCCCGCCTGTCGCTGCTGGCGCCCGATTTCCGTGATCGCACCGTCTTCTGCTGCGGCCCGGAACCCTTCATGCGCGGCGTGCGCGACATGCTCAAGGTGTGCGGCTTCAACATGGACCGCTACCATGAGGAAAGCTTCCAGCCAGCGGCTGCTCCGGCGCCGGAGGAAATCGCGATCCGGGCAGGTGCGGGTGAACAGGAGGTCGATGCCAATGCGGTCTCGACCGTTACCTTCACCATGGCCGGCAAGGACGCGAAATGCGCGCCCGGCCAGACCATCCTCCAGACGGCGCGTTCGGCTGGCGTGCGTATCGGTGCGGCCTGCGAAGGCGGTCTGTGCGGCACCTGCCGGGTGATGAAGATCTCCGGTGAGGTCGAGATGCACCACAATGGCGGCATTCTCGATGACGAAATCGAGGAAGGTTACATCCTCGCCTGCTGCTCACGGCCTATCGGCGACGTGTCGATCGAGGCGTAAAGCAACGCTGCGCGATTTTAACAGAAAGCCCCGTCACCGGCCGGTGACGGGGCTTTGTCTTTTGGGAGCGAGATCCGACCTCAGTCAGCCTTCGCGCGGCGGGCCGGGAAGAGGATGACGTCGCGGATCGACGGGGCGTTGGTCAGCAGCATGATCAGGCGGTCCACGCCGATGCCCAGGCCGCCGGCGGGCGGCATGCCCTGGTCGATGGCGTCGAGGAACTCGTCATCGAGCTGCTTGTCCTTCTCGCCGCGCGCATGCGCCTGATTGAGTTGCTCGACCATGCGGGCGCGCTGCTCTTCGGGATCGTTGAGTTCGGAAAATGCGTTGCCCAGCTCCCAAGCATTGCAATAGGTCTCGAAACGCTCGACAAGACGCGGCTCGCCCGGCACTTCCTTGGCGAAGGGCGAGATATCCTTCGGGAAGTGGGTGACGTGGCTCGGCTGGATCAGCGTGCCCTCTACCTTCTCTTCGAAGATGAAGGCAAGGCACTCGCCCCAGGTCCAGTCCTTCTCGACTTCGAACCCGGCAGCCTTGGCGGCGGCGCGCGCTTCCTCATCCGTCTTGATGGCAAGGAAGTCGATGCCGGTCGCTTCCTTCACCGCATCGGGCATCGGCACGCGCTTGAACGGGCCCTTGAACGAGAGTTCCTTGTCGCCATAGGCGAACTCGGTCGAGCCGTGAATCTTGATGGCCAGCTCGGCGAAGAGGCGTTCCACGAGGTCCATGATGTCCTCGTAGTCGGCGTAGGCCCAGTAGCACTCCATCATCGTGAATTCGGGATTGTGCCGGGTGGACACGCCCTCATTGCGGAAGTTGCGGTTGATCTCGAACACCTTGTCGGTGAGGCCCGAGACCAGCGTGCGCTTCAGAAACAGTTCCGGCGCGATGCGCAGGTACATGTCGAGCTTCAGCGTATTGTGATGCGTCTTGAAGGGCTCTGCCGTCGCGCCGCCGTAGACCGAGTGCAGCATGGGCGTCTCGACTTCCATGAAGCCGTCGTTTTCCATGAAGCGGCGGATGCCCGACACGATCTTCGAACGCTGCTGGAAGCGCAGTTTCGATTCCTCGTTGGTCATAATGTCGAGGTGACGCTTGCGATAACGGATTTCGACATCCGAAACGCCGTGCCACTTCTCGGGCATCGGCAGCAGCGTCTTCGTCAGCATGACGATGTGCTGTGCGTTGATCGTAAGCTCGCCGCGCTTGGTGCGGCGCACGACGCCGGTGACACCGATGATGTCGCCGATGTCGATCATCGGGAGGAGGTTGCGCGCCTCTTCCGGCGTGGTGTCCTTGTGGCTGAAGATCTGGATCTTGCCCGAGGCGTCATGGATGTCCATGAACATGCCGGAATTGCGCGAGGAATAGACGCGGCCGGCGACCGTCACGACATCGCCGCTTTCCGTATCGGGTTCCAGCGTCTCGTATTTGTCGGCCAGTTCCGCATTCGACATCGTGCGATGGAAATGCGCCGGATAAACATCGCCGACCGTCTTGCGCAGCTGGTCGAGCTTCTGGCGGCGGACTTCCGTCGGATCGGACGAAAGGGCGGTTTCTGTCTTGTCGTTCATTCTTCTAAGTCCTTACTTTCCGCTACCGACCATCGATGCCACCACCTGTGCGGCGACCTTGAGGCGCTGGCGCACGACGGAGCGGCCGAGGATGGCCATCGAGTCGAACAGCGGCAGCGAGCGCGACGAGCCGGAAACGGCGACGAAGAGCGGGGCCACGACGACCTTCAGCTTCTTGCCGAGCTTGTCGGCGCTGGCGCGCAGTTCCGCCTCGATGCTTTCGACTGTCCATTCCGGCATCTTTTCGAGATCCGGCTGTACCTGGTTCAGCACTTCGAGGATCTCCTCCGGGGTGGACTTCACCTTGGCGAAGGCCTCCGGCGTCAGGCCGAGATCCGATTTCAGCAGGAAGCCGGCAAGGTCCGGCAGTTCGCCGAGCTTGGAGATGCGCGATTGCGAGAGCTTGAGGCCCTGGCGGACGCGATCGTTCTCCATGGCCCATTCCAGCACGCGCTGGGTGAACTGCTCCTCGGTCAGCTGCTCGCGCAGCCAGCGGCCGTTCAGCCAGTCGAGCTTCTGGATATCGAAGATGGCGCCGGCCTTGGACAGGTTCTCCGGATCGAACTTTTCGGCAAGCTGATCCATGGTCAGCAGTTCCTCACCCTCGGCGATCTGGATGAAGAACAGTCCGAGGAAGTTCATCAGCGCTTCCGGCAGGTAGCCGAGCGCCGAATAGTAGGAGATCGAGGTCGGGTTCTTGCGCTTTGAGAGCTTCGACTTGTCGTGATTGCGCATCAGCGACAGGTGCATGAAGACCGGCGGCTCGAGACCGAGATACTGATAGATCAGGATGTGCTTCGGCACCGAGGCGAGCCATTCCTCGCCGCGCGCCACATGGGTGATCTTCATCAGGTGGTCGTCGACCACGTTGGCCATGTGGTAGGTCGGCATGCCGTCGGCCTTGAGCAGAATCTGCATATCGACCGCATCCCACGGGATTTCGACTTCGCCATAGACGCCGTCGACGAACTTGCAAGAGCCTTCGGTCGGGATCTTCATGCGTACGACATGCGGCTCGCCGGCTTCGACGCGCTTCGTGACCTCTTCGGCAGAAAGCGTCAGGCAGAGGCCGTCATATTTCGGCGGCTTGCCGGCGGCGCGCTGGGCCTCGCGCATCTGCTCCAGCCGCTCGGGCGTGCAGAAACACTTGAAGCCATGGCCGTTGGCAACGATCTTGTCGACGTAAGGACGGTACATGTCCTTGCGGTCGGACTGGCGATAGGGGCCGCAGGGACCGCCGATGTCAGGGCCTTCCGACCATTCCAGGCCGCACCATTTCAGCGCGTCAAGCACTTTCTGTTCAAATTCCGGCGTGGAGCGCGTGGCGTCCGTATCCTCGATGCGCAGGATAAAGGTGCCGTTGTGCTTCTTGGCGAAGAGATAGTTGAACAGCGCGATATAGGCGGTGCCGACATGCGGTTCGCCGGTCGGGGAGGGTGCGATGCGTACGCGAACGCCGGATGCGGTTCCGGAAGTGCTCATGATGTGGCCCGTCTTGACTTATGGAGGGGATAGCCCGGTTTTGAGCCGTTTCACACGGCGGAAAGAGGCTTTCCATTGGGCTGGGTGAGACCATATTCAGCCCGGCGCGTCAAGAAAAACTCCGTCTGTTACTGTACGGGCCAGACAGCGAGCAGTGCCGGAACGCTGACGATGACGATCAAGACCGAAAGCGGCAGGCCGACGCGCGGGTAGTCGGAGAACTTGTAGCCGCCCGGCCCCATGACGAGCGTGTTGCACTGGTGGCCGACGGGGGTGAGGAAGTCGCAACCCGCGCCGATCGCCACAGCCATCAGAAAGGCCTCTGGCCTGTAGCCCAGCGTGCTGGCGAAGCTCGCGGCAATCGGGGCCATCACAAGCACGGTCGCGGCATTGTTGAGGAAGGGGGTCACAGCCATGGCGGTCAGCAGGATCAGGGCTATTGCGCCGAAGGGCGGCAGGTGCACGGCGACCGCGCCGAGCCATTCGGCGATGAGTTCGCTGGCGCCCGTCGTGCGCAGGCTATCGGAAACGGGGATGAGGGCCGCCAGCATGACGAGGATCGCGCCGTCCAGCGCGGCATAGGCCTCGCGAAGGGGTACGGCCCGGAACAGGACCATGGCCACCGCCGCGGCGAAGAATCCGGTGGCGACTGGCACGACGCCGAGCGCAGTGGCCGCCATGGCGGCAACCAGGATCAGCACGGGTATCATCGCGCGCCGCGGGGAACCGAGCAGGATCTCGCGCTGGGCGAGGGGTAGAAGTCCGAGTTCCGGCAGGAGCGATGGCAGGGTGCGGTTGTTGCCCTGAATGACGATGAGATCGCCGGGGCGCAGGCGCACCTCCGAGAGCTTCTCCCTCAGGCGCTGGCCCTGCCGGCTCACAGCAAGAAGGTTGATGCCGTAGGAATGGAAAAGACCGATGCTGCGTGCCGAGAGGTCGATCAGACGGGATTCCGTGCCGACCACGACTTCGATCGCACTGATTTCTCCATCCTCTCCCCGCTCAAGAAGGATCGGCTTGCCCGAGAGTGCCAGCCCTGCGGCCGAAACCACCTTGTCGAGCCCGCCAGCCGTGCCCTCCATCAGGATCGTGTCATTGGCCTGAAGGACGATATCGGGTAGCGGCCTCAGATGGACATTACCGCGGATAACGGCTGTCGCGATGACCTCGCCGTCGCCGTTGCGCAATACCGCGTTCAGGGACTTGCCGACGGATGACGAACCGTCCTCAACCGTCGCATCGGAGGAATAGGGGGCGGCCTCCAGCGATTCCTCGATGCTGGCATTGTTGTTGCCGCGCTCCGGCACGAGGCGGTTGAAGAACAGCATGAAAAGGATGCCGCATACGGCAAGGGTCGCGCCGACGGGCGTGAAGTCGAACATCGTGAAGCTCTCGCCGGTGATTTCCTGGCGCATGCGGGACACAACGATATTGGGCGAGGTGCCGATCTGGGTCATGAGGCCGCCCAGCAGCGCGGCGAAGGCCATGGGCATCAGGAACTTCGAGGCAGGTGCGCCGGATTTGCGCGCGAACTGGAAGGCGAGCGGCATCATGATCGCGAGTGCGCCGATATTCTTGATGAAGGCGGAGAGCACAGCGACCGACACGAGCAGCAGGGCAAGCTGTGCGCGCATCGCGATGAGATTCGGGAAGAAGCGCTTCACCGCAATGTTGACGATCCCCGAGCGCGCGACGGCCGCACTCACCAGCAGTGCGCTGCCCACGATGATCACGATATCGTCGGAGAAGCCAGAAAACGCCTTGTCGAAGGGCACGATACCAAGCGCCAGTGCAAGAAGCAGCGAACAGCACGCGACAATGTCATAACGGAACCGACCCCACATGAATGCCGCCATCATCAGCGCGATGACGGCGAAGGCGAAGGTCTGCTCTAGGGTCATGTCGGGGTCCATGCATGAAGCGAAGGTCTGCGGAAATTCCGCTGGGGTGGCTGCGGTTCCCTTATACACGGCGGGAGACGCCTGCCGTTTTTCAGGAACAATCCTCGTCCCGCACGGTTTGCAAGGAGAGGGCGGACCGTGTCAACCGGACCCGACGGAGATGGAGAACACGGGGATTTTTCCGGTTTCTTCCCGTGGCCAACGAAACGGCAGGCGAGCTCCCAACCCGTCCGGTCCGCCTTCAGCCCCGATCAAGGCCCTAGAAAAGAAAACCGGCGGGATCTGTCATCCCGCCGGTTCTTTATCAATGATGGGTAGCGCCCTTGTTTTTCTGCCGTGCCCGGCGAGAAAACATGTTCAAGAGCTCGACGAGCGCCGAGAAGGCCATGGCGGCGTAGATGTAGCCTTTCGGAACATGGAAGCCCATGCCTTCGGCGATCAGCGTGGTTCCGATCATCAGCAGGAAGGCGAGCGCCAGCATCACGATGGTCGGGTTCTTTTCGATAAAGTTCGCCAGCGGCGTCGCGGCGAGCAGCATGACCGCCACGGCAAAGACCACGGCGACGACCATGATGGGAAGATGCGGCGTCATGCCCACGGCGGTGATGATGCTGTCGACCGAGAAAACCAGGTCGAGCAACAGGATCTGGCCGATCGCCGCCCCGAAGTTCGTTGCGACCGTGCGGCCGACCATGTCTTCCTTGTGGTCGATCGGGTCCACATTGTGATGGATTTCCTTGGTGGCCTTCCAGACGAGGAAGAGACCGCCAGCGATCAGGATGATGTCCTTCCAGGAAAAGCCGTGGCCGAAGAGTTCGAAAATAGGGGTGGTCAGCTTGACGATCCAGGCGACCGTGCCCAGCAAGGCCAGGCGCATGACAAGCGCAAGCCCGATGCCGATGCGCCGCGCGCGTTCGCGCTGCTCCACCGGGAGCTTGTTTGTCAGGATCGAGATGAAGATGAGGTTGTCGATGCCGAGAACGACTTCCATCACGATGAGCGTGACGAGTGCAATCCAAGCGGCCGGGTCTTGCATGAGTGCAAGAATGCTGTCCATCCGGTGTGTTCCTCTCCAAGGTACGGTGTGTGAACGGTTCCGTATGTATGAGGAAATTGACGGCTGACAAGCGGCCGGACCTCCCGGCACACATTATTTCACGTATTCGTTATAAGATTGCGGCTGTCGCGGATGTTTTCAGGGCCTGGCACGGTAGGCTGCGGTGAAAACCCGGATCGCTGAAGCAACATTCTTCTCGATCGTCGCTTTCAGCGGCGCTTCCTCCATTACGCCGAAAATGCGTGGCTTGAAGAGGCCGACGGTGGTCAGTTCCATGAATTGCCGGGCCGCATGCGCGGTGTCGTCGCAGACGAGGACGCCCGCCGCCACCTGCCTGTCGAGATAGGCCTGGAGAACCGAGACGGGATTGACCGTCGATGTGGAAAAGAAATTGCGACACAGTTTCGGCAGGCGATGATTGGCGGCGATCACCATGCGCATGGCGCGAATGGTGGAATCGGTCGTGACATGGGTGGCGAAGAGTGTACCGAACTCTTCCAACGCTTTTTCCAGCTGCTGATTTGCATCCAGCACATGGCGGACCGATTCCGTGAGCTTGCTGCGCTCGCGTTCGACCATGTCCTCGAACAGGTCCTCCTTGTTCTGGAAATACACATAGATCGTGCCCTTGGAGACGCCGGCAGCACGCGTGATGTCATTCATGCTCGCGGCTTCGAAACCTTGCTTCATGAAAACGCGTTTAGCGCCGTCGAGGATCTGCTCACGCTTTGCCGGGTCTTCCCCGGCAGCGCGCCTTCCCGGCTGTGCAACGGTCAATCTATCTTCCGTCGTGTCCATCTATCGTTGTGTGTCCGAAACCCTAGGTGAAACTATTTCGAACCGGTTGGTTCGATTTCACTTGATATGGGGGAAAAATAGCATTATGTCAAATCGAACCGAACAGTTCAGTTCGAACATTTATCCAGAGAATGGTGACGCTCGCATGTCGACTTCCCATGGTGCCGGCGCGGCAAAGGTCCGCCCGGTCAACGACGATTTCGAGACGGAGACCGGCGAGGCCGCACCGGCCGACGCTGATGTCTCTCCCTCGGCGGATGCCGCTCGCGAGCCGGAGAAAAAGAAGGGCGCGCGCCGTTTCGTGCTGCCCGTCATCGCGCTGGCCTTGCTCACCGGGGCCGGCTGGTTTGGCTATCAGTGGTGGACCAACGGCCGGTTCATGATCTCGACGGATGATGCCTACATCGAAGGCGACATCGCCTCCATCTCGCCGAAGGTCTCCGGCTATGTGGCCGCCGTCAATGTCGTGGCGAACCAGACGGTGAAAGCCGGCGATCCGCTTGTGACGCTCGATGACGGTGACTACCGCATCGCTCGCGAACAGGCAGACGCCCAGATAGCGACCCAGAAGCTGGCGCTCAACCGTATCGACGCGCAGATCGAAGGCGCCAAGGCAAGCCTTGCCCAGGCGGAAGCGCAAAAAACCGCTTACCAGGCTGCCCTCGAAGGTGCGCAGGTCGCCGAAACGCGCGCGAAGGAGCTGAATGCGAAGGCTGTCGGCACGACCGCCTCGCTGGACAGCGCCACCGTCGCACTCGATCAGGCAAAGGCGAACCTTGTCGGCGCGGATGCCAACATCGTTTCGGCCAGGGCCAACATCGCTGTCCTGCAGGCCCAGCGTGCCGAGGCGGAAAGCACGGTCCGGTCGCTTCAACTGGCAAGCGACAAGGCGGAGCGTGACCTTGGCTTCACCGTATTGAAGGCGCCCTATGACGGTGTCGTGGGCAACGTTTCGGTGCAGGTCGGCGATCTCGTCTCGGCCGGGCAGAGGCTTGCCGCGCTGGTTCCGGTCACGCAGCTTTACGTCGAGGCCAACTTCAAGGAAACGCAGATCGCGCATCTCGTGCCGGGCTCGAAGGTGCACCTGCATGTCGATGCCTTCGACAAGGACGATATCGTGGGCACGGTGACGTCGATTGCGCCGGCATCCGGTTCGGTCTTCTCGCTGCTGCCGGCGGAAAACGCCACGGGCAACTTCACAAAGATCACGCAGCGCGTGCCGGTCCGCATCGCCATCCCGCAGGACGCGTTGGACACGGGCAAGCTGAGGGCCGGGCTCAGCGTCGTCGTCGATGTCGACAGCCGAACGGCGCCGACCGATACGGCGGCAGTGGCGAAAGCCGAATAGGCCTCACGAACGAAGGAGCGCGGGCGATGGCCGCGACCGCTCAACCGACTGCTGGCGCCCTTACGGCGGCGCCGGCGCAGTCAGACAAGGTTCCCGTCCGCCGGATGGTCGCGTTCTTCGCGATGGTCTTCGGCATGTTCATGTCGATCCTCGACATCCAGATCGTCTCCGCCTCGCTTGCCGAAATCCAGGCAGGCCTGAGTGCGGGCGCAGATGAAATCGGCTGGGTTCAGACCTCCTACCTGATCGCCGAAGTCATCATGATCCCGCTGTCCGGGACGCTGGCGCGCATCGTTTCGACGCGCGTGCTGTTCGCCACGTCGGCGGCGGGATTTACTATTGCGAGCGCGCTTGCCGCAACCGCGACGAATATCGATCAGATGATCATCTACCGCGCTATCCAGGGCTTTATAGGCGGCGGCATGATCCCGTCGGTCTTTGCGGCGGCCTTCACCATCTTTCCGCCGTCAAAGCGCTCGGTTGTGTCGCCGATGATCGGCCTCGTCGCCACGCTTGCCCCGACCATCGGCCCGACCGTCGGTGGCTATCTAAGCCATGCCTTCTCGTGGCACTGGCTTTTCCTCGTCAATATCGTGCCCGGTATCATCGTGACCGTGCTGACCTGGAACCTCATCGATTTCGACAAGCCGCAGCTCAGCCTCATGAAGAAGTTCGACTGGCTCGGACTTGCCGCCATGGCGGTCTTCCTGGGCGCTCTGGAATATGTTCTCGAAGAGGGCAATGCCAACGACTGGTTCAATGACGAATACATCGTCATGGGCGCCGTCGCCTCGACCCTCGGCGGCCTGATCTTCTTCTACCGTGTGTTTTCGGTGGACTTTCCCGTGGTGGACCTGCGCGCCTTCACCAACCGGAATTTCGCGCTCGGCTCGCTGTTTTCCTTCGTCATGGGCATTGGCCTCTACGGGCTGACCTATCTCTATCCGCTCTATCTGGGGCGCATCCGCGGCTACGATTCGCTCATGATCGGCGAAACCATGTTTGTCAGCGGCCTTGCGATGTTCTGCACCGCGCCCATCGCCGGCGCCTTGTCGAGCCGCATGGATCCGCGCTTCATGATGATGATAGGCTTTTCGTGCTTTGCCTATGGCACATGGATCATGAGCAGCCTGACGACGGACTGGGACTTCTACGAGTTGCTCCTGCCGCAGATCCTGCGCGGCTTCGGTCTGATGATCTGCATGGTGCCGATCAACAACGTTGCCTTGGGAACCCTGCCGCCCGACAAGATCCGAGGCGCCTCTGGTGTTTTCAACCTGACGAGAAACCTTGGCGGTGCCGTCGGGCTGGCCGTGATCAACACGATCCTGACGCAGCGGCAGCAGGAGCACTATGCCCGGCTTTCAGAGCATGTGCAGTGGGGCAATCCTGCCGCGATGGACCAGTTGAACAGCATGGCCTCGAACTATAACGCGCACGGTCTCGACGGCAGTACGATAGCCATTCAGAAGATGTCGGGGCTCGTCCAGCAGCAGGCCACGATCCTGTCCTTTGCGGATGTCTTCTTGCTCCTGACGGCTTTGTTCGGCAGCCTTGTCCTGTGCGCCTTCATCATCAAGAAGCCGCAGTCGGGCGTCGGAGGTGGCGGCGGGCACTGAGTCTGCTGTCATGCCTCTTGCCCCGGCCTTGGCAATACCATCAGAATGCGGGTCTGGAATCGCTAGCCGGAGGTCCGCATGCCCGCCCATATTTCACGTCGCCATCTGCTGGCCGCAGCCGGTGGGCTCGGTCTTTCGACGATTCTGCCGGGGCGGCGTGGCCTCGCGCAGGCGCAGCGTCCGGCGACGGACGTAACCTTCCTGTTTTCATGCGATGTGCATGCCTGCCTCGTTTCCGCCGACGCCCTCAGCCCGAATTGCGCGGATGAGGGGAAGACGGACGCGGCATTGCTGAAGCATGTCGCGGTGGTCAACGGGATTGCCGGCCTTGCATGGCCCGGCGAGATCGACGGCAGGCCCACGGGTCTTGCCAGTGCGGGAAGCCCCATATCCGCGCCGCTCGGCCTCGTTTTCGGAGGCGACATGACGGATGACGGCGGCGGGCAGGTAAAGGTGCCGGGAGAAGGGCGCCAGCTGCAGCAGTTCGCCAGCCGCTACCAGCAGGGTACCGGGCCGGACCGGGTGCATTATCCCGTCTATACCGGGCTTGGAAACCATGACCTCGATCAGGACGGCGTGCCGCCGCATGCCGACTGGTATCGCCGCGAGTTGCGTGATTACATCGAACTGAACCACCGCTCGACGGTGTTCTACAAAGCCCCTGTGCCGGTCACCAACTACGATATCGATTCCGACAACTATTCCTGGGATTGGGGCGGGCTCCATCTCGTCCAGCTCCAACGTTTCGGCGGTGACACGACGAAAGGCGCGGTAAACGGCCTGCCCTGGCTCCAGCAGGATCTCGCCACCTATGCGGCAGACGGCCGGCCGGTCGTGCTGTTCCAGCACTACGGCTGGGACGATTTCTCCACCGAACACTGGGATCCCACAGCCAAGACCTTTGATCCGCATGGCGCCGGGCC
Source organism: Shinella sp. H4-D48 (assembly GCF_022637395.1). GTDB lineage: Bacteria > Pseudomonadota > Alphaproteobacteria > Rhizobiales > Rhizobiaceae > Shinella > Shinella sedimenti. The sequence continues at coordinate 610,129 of NZ_CP093337.1, forward strand.
CGCGCACTGGTGGAGCGACGAGGCACGCTCCGCCCTTCTTGCGACGCTCGCCAAGTACAATGTCATCGGTATTTTCCACGGTCATGAACATCCGACGCCGATGATCTACAACCGCAACGGCCACGATATCTTCAAGCCCATCGCCGCCTTCATGGGAGGTCTTGCAGTTGTACGCGTGACGGATAGCTTCATGGATGTGGCACTTGCCCATGCCGGGGAAAGCGACGCCGGCATCGTCTTCACCCACGCTTTCAGCAAGCGCCTGAACGGTTAAAAAACCGGTTTTGAAACGTCGATGCATTTTTTGATTTACGTACATCAAAAACTCCTCTAAGGGTCTGGCCACGGAGGAGACATGCGACCGACAGTTCACGACATTGCCGAACGGGCAGGCGTAAGCCTTGCGACCGTCGATCGGGTTCTGAACGATCGGCCAGGCGTGCGCGGCGTGACGCGTGCCAAGGTTGAAGCCGCAATTGTCGATCTTGGCTATGTCCGCGACGTGGCTGCCGCCAACCTCGCCAAGAGCCGTGTCTATCCCCTCGTCTTCATTCTGCCGGAGGGCGACAATCCGTTCATGCGCGGTCTTGAGGACGAGGTTCGCCGCGCTGGTGCCCATTCGCTGGTCGAGCGTACGCAGCTTTCCGTGGTCACGGTCCCCGCCTTCGACGGCAGCGCGCTCGCGCGGGAAATCGACTCGGCCATCGAACGGGCGGTCGCCGGCATCGCTGCTGTCGCGGTCGATGCACCGGAGGTGCTGGCTGCCATCGGCCGGGCGCGCGAGGCCGGCATACCCTTCGTCACGCTTGTGTCGGACCTTGCCAATTCCGGTCGCGATCATTTCATCGGCGTCGACAACATTGCGGCCGGCCGCACCGCCGGCAGCCTGATGGGTCGCTTCCTGGGCCAAAGGCCCGGTCCCGTTGCAGTTCTCGCCGGATCGATGCGCGTGCGCGACCACGGTGAACGCCTCGAAGGCTTCCTTGCCGCCATGTCGGCCATGCCGGTGTCCCGGGCGATCCTTCCTGTGCTGGAAGGCCAGGACGATCCCGAGCTTTCCTTCCGGCTCATCGCCGAATGCCTCGCTGAGGTGCGCGATCTTGCCGGCATTTACAGTCTCGGCGCCGGTAACCGCGGCCTTGTCAGGGCGCTTGCGGCCGGCACGGGCCGAAACCTCTGCGTGATCGCGCACGAAGTGACCGATGAGACGCGTGCCGCGCTCGAGGGCGGGCTGGTCGATGCCGTACTGAACCAGGATGCCGGCCACGAGGTGCGCAGCGCCATCCGTGTGCTGCGTGCCAAGGCCGATGGCTTGCCTGTCATCGCCGCGCAGGAGCGCATCCGGCTCGAAATCTTCATCAAGGACAATCTTCCGTCCGAACCGGGCATGGACGATACGCCCGGCTCGGCCGGCAACTAGGGAGAAACGCATGTATCTCGGGATCGATCTCGGCACATCGGGCGTCAAGGCTATGCTGATCGGCGCCGACCAGACAGTGGTCGGCTCGGCGTCCAGCAAGGAAGTCACCACCTCGCGCCTGCATGACGGCTGGTCCGAGCAGGACCCGGCCGACTGGATCCGCGCGACGGAAGAGGCGATCGCCGGCCTGCGGGCCGCCCATCCTGATGCGCTCTCCGCTGTGCGCGGCATCGGCCTTTCCGGGCACATGCATGGAGCGACGCTGCTCGATGGCGACGACAAGGTTCTCCGGCCCTGCATCATGTGGAACGATACGCGCAGCCACCGTGAGGCGGCGGCGCTGGATGAGGATCCGCGCTTCCGCAAGATCACCGGCAACATCGTCTTTCCGGGTTTCACTGCACCGAAACTCGCCTGGGTGAAGAACAACGAACCGGATATCTTTGCCAAGGTCCGCTGGGTGTTGCTGCCCAAGGATTATCTGCGCCTTTGGCTCGCTGGTGAGCATCTTTCGGAAATGTCGGATTCGGCGGGCACGTCCTGGCTCGACACGGGCGCGCGCAAATGGTCCGCAGAGTTGCTTGCGGCGACGGGCCTTGATGAAAGCCAGATGCCCGGCCTCGTGGAAGGCACCGCGCCTGCGGGAACGCTGCGGCCGGAGCTTGCCGCAAAGTGGGGCCTCGGCGAGGGCATCGTCATCGCTGGCGGTGCCGGCGACAACGCGGCCTCCGCCTGCGGCATGGGAACGGTGCGCGAAGGCACGGCTTTCGTCTCGCTGGGTACATCCGGCGTACTCTTTGCGGCCAATGCCCGTTATTTGCCCAATCCGGAAAGCGCCGTGCACGCCTTCTGCCACGCATTGCCGGATACCTGGCACCAGATGGGCGTCATCCTCTCGGCCACCGATGCACTGAACTGGCACGCCCGCGTGACCGGCGCATCCGCTGCCGACCTGACGAAGGAACTGGGCGATGCGCTGAAGGCACCGTCTCACGTCACCTTCCTGCCTTATCTCTCGGGCGAGCGCACGCCGCATAACGACGCCACGATCCGCGGCGCCTTCCTCGGCCTCGGCCACGAGGCGGACCGTACGGTGCTGACGCAGGCCGTGCTGGAAGGCGTGGCCTTCGCCATTCGTGACAGTCTGGAAGCCCTGAAATCCGCAGGCACCGAGCTCACACGCGTTACGGCCATCGGCGGCGGTTCGCGCTCGCACTATTGGCTGAAGTCCATCGCGGCCGCGCTTGGCCTGCCCGTCGATCTGCCGGCGGACGGTGATTTCGGTGCTGCCTTCGGTGCGGCGCGCCTCGGCCTCATTGCCGCGACCGGTGCAAACCCGACGGATATCCTGACGCCTCCCGCGACAGCGGAGACAATCCACCCGGAGACGGCGCTGTCTGCCGCCTACGAGGACGCCTATCAGCGCTACCGCCGCCTCTACCCCGCGATCCGCGCGGCTTACTGACCAACGAAAACGAGAGGAGACACCATGTCCACAGGCTTCTTTGGCGATATCGCCAAGATCAAATATGAAGGCCCCGAGAGCACCAACCCGCTCGCCTTCCGCCATTACAATCCCGACGAGATCGTTCTCGGTAAGCGCATGGAAGACCATCTGCGCTTCGCCGTTGCCTATTGGCACACCTTCGTCTGGCCGGGCGGCGACCCCTTCGGCGGCCAGACCTTCGAGCGTCCGTGGTTCGACGACACGATGAAGGCAGCCAAGCTCAAGGCAGACGTAGCCTTTGAATTCTTCCAGCTGCTCGGCGTGCCGTTCTACTGCTTCCACGATGCGGACGTTCGCCCGGAAGGCAAGGACTTCGTGGAAAACACGAAGAACCTCAACGAAATCGTCGACTATTTCGAGAAGAAGCAGGCCGAAACCGGCGTCAAGCTACTGTGGGGCACGGCGAACCTGTTCTCCAACCGCCGCTACATGGGTGGCGCCGCCACCAATCCGGACCCGGATGTCTTCGCGTTCGGCGCCGCCACCGTGAAGACCTGCCTCGATGCCACGCATCGCCTCGGTGGTGACAACTACGTGCTGTGGGGCGGCCGTGAAGGCTATGAGACGCTGCTCAACACCAATATCGGCCAGGAACTCGATCAGCTCGGCCGTTTCGTCAATATGGTCGTGGAGTACAAGCACAAGATCGGTTTCAAGGGCGCGATCCTTATCGAGCCGAAGCCTCAGGAGCCGACCAAGCATCAGTACGACTACGATGTCGCGACGGTCTATGGCTTCCTCAAGAAGTACGGCCTGGAAAACGAGGTCAAGGTCAATATCGAGCAGGGCCATGCCATCCTGGCCGGCCACTCCTTCGAGCATGAACTGTCGCTCGCCAATGCACTCGGCATCTTCGGTTCGATCGATATGAACCGCAACGACTACCAGTCCGGCTGGGATACCGACCAGTTCCCCAACAATGTGCCGGAAATGGCGCTGGCCTTCTACCAGGTTCTGGCCGGTGGCGGCTTCACGACGGGCGGCACGAACTTCGACGCGAAGCTGCGGCGCCAGTCGATCGACCCGGCGGACCTGCTGATCGGTCACATCGGCGGTATGGATTGCTGCGCGCGCGGCGTGAAGGCTGCGGCGAAGATGATCGAAGACAAGGCGCTGTCGGCACCGCTTTCTGATCGCTACGCCGGATGGCAGACGCCCGAGGCGCAGAAGATTCTCGCCGGCGGGTCATCGCTGGAGGCACTGGAAGCCTATGTGGTCAACGGAAATGTCAATCCGCAGCCGCGTTCCGGCCGTCAGGAGTATCTGGAGAACGTCGTCAACCGCTACGTTTGATTGTATTCCACTGGTAATGCGAAGGGCGCCGATGGCGCCCTTTTGCGTTTCAGGATGCCAAAACCATGGGTGTGACGGATCTACTGCCTAACGTTACGTTATGTGTTCGTCCAATATTTTCCAGGTTGTATTCTGTATCGTTTCAGATTTCAGATAACGTTGTAGAATTGATATTTTTCAATTTAAGTGCGAATTTTATCCAAAATAGAGGCTTTGTTTACTATCATTCCGAAGAATTGAAGGGAATCAGGGGTGCTGTGGCCTCAACCTTTGATTGATTTTATGGCGGCCACCAGGACTATTCCGATGACGGCGCAGGATGCCAAGACCAAGCAACTGAATGATCGCCTCGAGTTTGTCGATCTCGACGTAACGCAGCGCGAAGCACTCAGGCGCGCTCTTCCCACGATTTCTGCCTCGCTGGATGGAGCGCTCGACACGTTCTATCGCAAGGCGCGCGCGACGCCGGAGACTGCCCGCTTCTTTTCCAGCGAGGCGCATATCCAGGGCGCAAAGGGACGGCAGATCAAGCATTGGGAACTGATCGGCTCCGCGAAATTCGATGCGCAGTATGTCGATGCGGTCACCACGATCGGCAAGACCCATGCCCGCCTTGGGCTCGAGCCGCGCTGGTACATCGGCGGCTACGCACTGATCCTCGATTCCATTCTTCAAAGCGTCATCTCAAAGCATCTCGAGGGTTTCCTTTTCCGCAAGAAGGCCGCGGCGCTTGGCGAGGAGGTTTCGTCCGTCGTCAAGGCCGCGCTCGTCGACATGGACTACGCGATCTCGGTCTATCTCGAGGCGCTGCAGGAAGAGCGTGACAAGGGCGAGTCCGAACGGCAGGCGCAGAATGCAGAGCAGGAGGAGGCGCTTGCTGCGCTCGACACGTCGCTGAACCGGGTGGCCGGGGGTGATCTGACCGCCTCCATCACCAAGCCGCTCGCGCCGCAGTTCGAGCGGCTGCGCTCCAATTTCAATGCCGCGATCGGCAAGCTCGACGATACGCTGGGCTCCATCGCCGCTGTGGCCGAGGACGCGGCCGGCAATTCCAGCGAACTGGTCGCCGCGACGGACGACATGTCCAGAAGAACCGAGCAGCAGGCGGCGTCGCTGGAAGAAACTGCGGCGGCGGTTGAAGAAATCACCACAATCTCACGGGAAGCCGCCAATCGCGCCGACGAGGCACGCCGTGTCGTCGGAAGCGCCACAGAGGAGGCGCGGCGCTCCGGCGACGTCGTCGAGCAGGCGGTTTCGGCGATGAGCGCGATCGAGGATTCTTCGCGGCAAATCACCCAGATCATTGGCGTGATCGACCAGATTTCCTTCCAGACCAATCTTCTGGCGCTGAATGCCGGCGTCGAGGCAGCGCGCGCCGGTGAGGCGGGCAAGGGCTTTGCCGTGGTGGCGCAGGAGGTTCGCGAACTGGCGCAGAAATCCGCCGCGGCTGCCAAGGAGATCAAGACATTGATCGACAAGTCGTTCGAAGATGTGCTGCTGGGGGTTTCCTTGGTGAACAAGACAGGCGAGGCGCTGCGCCATATCGGCGAGCAGGTCGTGCACATCAACGGGCATATCGATGCGATCGCCAGCTCGGCGCGCGAGCAATCCGCTGGGATTTCCGAAATCAACACGGCAGTCGTCAGCATGGATCAGATGACCCAGAAGAATGCCGGCATGGTTGAGGAAACCAATGCCGCCACGCACAATCTGATGCAGATCAGTACCAACCTGAAGGGTCTGGTCGACAGCTTTACGGTCTCGGCCGGGCGCGCCCGAGTGGCAGCCGTTGCCGAAGTGCGGCGGTACGGCTGAGATCTACCGCTTCAGGAAACGCCGCGAGGGAGCCGAGACGGAATTGCGCACGATAAGGTCGGGGCGCAGCAGGATTTCCGTTTCGGCCGGCTCGCTGTCTGAGAGCAGTTCGAAGAGCAGTGCCATGGCGCTTTTGCCGATGGCCGTGCGCGGCTGGCGGATCGTGGTCAGCGACGGCGACATGAAACTCGCCTGCGGCACGTCGTCGAAGCCGGTGACGGAAAAGTCTTTCGGTACATCGTAGCCGCGCGCGGCGAGCCCTATCATCACGCCGATGGCCGTCTGGTCGTTCACGCACATGAAGGCGCTCGGCAGGGTGTCACGCATGAAGAGCTGCTCGAGTGCGAGCCGCCCGCTTTCGATGGTACCATCGCCTTCCAGTACGATCCGTTCGCTTTCCGGCACACCGGCCGCATCTAGCCCCGCGTCATAGCCCTGGCGCCGTCGGCTGTAGGCAAGGCGCGTGCGCGAATCGCCGACGAAGGCAATCTTTCGGTGACCTTCGGCGATCAGCAGGTCAATCGCCTTGCGCGCGCCTTCGATATCGTCGACGCCGACATAGGGAATGCCGCCGTTATAGACGGGTTCGAAGACGCCGACGCTAGGCGGCAGGCGGGCGGTCATCGTCTGGTGCCCGAAGGGGAGGATGCCAGTGAAGAGGATCAGTCCGGCAGCCTGGTTCGAATTCAGGAATTTCAGATATTCCAGCCCGCGTTGCGGATCGTTCTGCGTATGGCCGATCAGGATGCCGTAGCCGTGGGCGCGTGCCTCATTCTCAAGGCCGACGAGGATGTTGGAGAAATTCGGGTCGCCGATGTCGGGCGCCACGACGAGGATCATGTTCGAGCGGCCGAGTCGCAGGCTGCGCGCCATCGCATTGGTCGTATAGCCGGTGATAGCGATCGCCTGATTCACCTTCAGCCGCGTCGAGTTGGCCACTTTTTCCGGTGTGTGGATGGCCCGTGACACGGTCGCTATCGAGACTTGCGCGATACGCGCGACATCCTCGATCGTGGCTGGACTGGACATCGACAAACTGGCTCTCACTCGGCGGCGGCGGTTCCAGAAATGCGAAACGATTCTCTATCCGGAACGGCTGATACAAACGATTTGCGGGACACTACACAGACTGGCCCGAGGGTCAAACGACGCTTGACGAAAATTCCTGATGTCCGATGATGTAAACCTTTACATAGACCGTGTAAAGGTTTACATAATGCCCAAGCGGTCGAGGAGCCGCAGGGAGGAAATCGATGAATCCGGACGTTGCCGACGGCGCACCCGTTGTTCTAGCCGCACGCCGTGTCTCCAAATCTTTCAATGGCGTGCAGGTGCTTTTCAGCGTCAATTTCGAGCTGCGCGCCGGTGAAATCCATGCATTGATGGGAGAGAACGGCGCCGGCAAGTCGACGCTCGTCAAGATCCTTTCGGGCTTCGAGCAGCCGACCTCCGGTGAAATTCTTCTCGATGGCCAGCCGACCAAGCTGCCGCCAAACGGTCAGGCCGAGGCGCTTGGCATCGTCATCATCCACCAGGAATTCAATCTGGCGGAGCACCTTACGGTATCCGAGAGCCTTTTCCTCGGTCGCGAGGTCACGCGTTTTGGAGTGCTGGATCGCAAGTTCATGCGCGCGGAGACGCGCCGCGTGCTCGATCAGCTCGGCTCGCATGTCGATGAAAACGCTCTGATCAGCTCTCTGTCCATCGCCGACAAGCAGATGGTGGAAATCGCCAAGGCGATCAGCCGCGATGCGCGCATCATTTTCATGGACGAGCCGACGGCCGTTCTCTCCCGCGAGGAAACCAATTATCTTTTCCGGCAGGTGCGCAAGCTGCGCGAGCGTGGCACGTCCTTCGTCTTCGTCTCGCACAAGCTGGATGAGGTGATGGAGCTGACCGACCGCGTCACGGTGCTGCGCGATGGCCAATGGGTAAAGACGGCGCCGACCAGCATTCTCGACGGCGAGTCGATCGCCCAACTGATGGTCGGTCGCGAGCTTTCCAGCCTTTATCCCGCCAAGCAGGAGCCGAGCGTCGACGAGGATGTGATGCTTTCCGTCGCTGGGCTGTCTACACAGTATGTTCAGGACGCCAGCTTCGATGTGCGCAAGGGTGAAATTCTCGGCTTCTCCGGCTTGATCGGGTCAGGGCGCACCGAGCTGATGGAAGCGGTCGCGGGCCTCAGGTCCCGCACTGCGGGAGAGGTGTCCGTTCGCGGGACGCCGGTGCCGGCGGGCGATGTGCATGCCGCCAATCGCGTCGGCATTGCCTACATGACGAAGGACCGCAAGCATAAGGGCCTGCTTCTGAACTCCGGTATGACCGCGAACCTTACCCTGCAGTCGCTGGACAGACACGGCGAGCATGGTTACCTGAGCCCGAAGAGCGAAGCGGCCGCCCTCGAGCGGGCGCGGCGACGCTTCGACATTCGCGTGCGCGACGGTCGCGTCGTCGCCGGCCGCATGTCGGGCGGCAACCAGCAGAAGCTTCTGCTCGCAAAGGTGATGGAAACCGAGCCCGACGTCATCATCATCGACGAGCCGACACGCGGCATCGATGTGGGCACCAAGCAGCAGATCTATCATTTCATTTCCGCGCTCGCGCGCGACGGCAAGTCGATCATCGTCGTCTCCTCGGAGATGCCGGAGATCATCGGGCTGTGCACCCGCGTTGCGGTGATGCGGGAAGGGCGGATCGTCGGCATTCTCGAAGGCGAGGAGATCTCCGAGCAGGAGATCATGCGCTATTCGGCCGGCTTGAAGAAAAAGACCGCTGCCTGAGCCTCGAATGGCGGGCGGCACGACAACAAAACACTCACGTCGGGGACGAACATGACGGCAAGCGAAGACGCGGCAGAAACCAGCGCGAGGGGCCGCACCTGGCGAGACATCGATCTGAGAGCGGTCGCGCCCTTTGCGGCGCTGGCACTGCTCCTCATCGTGGGTGCGCTGGTCAATCCGAATTTCATCGGGCTCAACAACCTCGCGAACGTGGCGACACGCAGCGCCTTCATCGCGATCATCGCGGTCGGAGCGACCTTCGTCATCTCGTCCGGCGACCTTGATCTCTCGGTCGGATCCATGGTGGCCTTCGTGGCCAGCATCATGATCCTCTTCATGAATTCCGGCGCGATTGCTGATCCGTCGCTGATGCTTGCGGCGGCGGTGGCGCTGACGATCATCATCGGCGCCGGCTGTGGCCTGGCGAACGGCCTGATCACCACCGTCGGCAGGATCGAGCCCTTCATCGCCACGCTCGGCACGATGGGCATCTATCGCGGTCTCACCACATGGCTGTCGCAGGGCGGCGCCATCACGCTGCGCGAACCGGAATTGCAGACGCTCTATCGTCCGGCCTATTTCGGCACCATCCTGGGCGTGCCGGTTCCGATCGTCGTCATCCTGGCGGTGACGATCGTCGCGGCCTTCGTTCTCTACCGCACCCGGTATGGCCGCCATGTAGTTGCTGTCGGCTCCAACAGCGACGTCGCGCGCTATTCCGGCATTCCGGTGAACCGCGTGCGCACCATCGCTTTCGTCATCCAGGGCGTCTGCGTGGCGATTGCGGTGCTGCTTTACGTGCCGCGTCTCGGTTCCACCTCGGCCACCACCGGCATCTTGTGGGAATTGCAGGCCATCACCGCGGTCGTCGTCGGCGGCACGGCGCTGAAGGGCGGGGCAGGGCGCGTCTGGGGCACGATCTGCGGCGCGTTCATTCTCGAGCTGGTCGGCAACATCATGCTGCTCTCCAACTTCATCAGCGAATATCTGATCGGAGCCATCCAGGGCGCGATCATCATCATTGCGATGCTCGTCCAGCGCTCGCTGGTACGCAAGTCGTAAGCCAGGCAATTCCGGCCACAGCACAAGGCGGCCGGGATTGCGGGAGAATAGCCGGGTTCACAGGTCGCCCGGCCGCGAAGCAAGACCTGCTTTTGGGAGGAAACTCATGCGCAAGAAACTATTGGGCCTGACGGTCGCCGCGGTTGCCGCCTTTGCCGGCTTCGCCCACGCTCAGGAAGAGAAGAAGGTAACGATCGGCGTTTCGATTCCGGCCGCCAGCCACGGCTGGACGGCAGGCGTGATCTATCATGCCGAACGTGTCGCCAAGCAGCTGATGGCAAGCCATCCGGGCCTCAACGTCGTCGTCAAGACCTCGCCGGACCCGGCAAGCCAGGCCAACGCCGTGCAGGATCTTGCCACCCAGGGCATCGACGCGCTCGTCATTCTGCCGACCGACCCGGATCCGCTGGTCAACGCCGTCAAGGAAATCAAGGGCAACGGCACCTTCGTCGCACTTGTCGACCGTGCACCGAGCGTCAACGACAGCACCGTGCGCGACCTCTATGTCGCCGGCAACAATTTCGCGCTCGGCGAAGTGGCCGGTCAGTACATCAAGGACACCACGCCGGAAGCTGAAGTCGTCGTCATCCGCGGCATGCCGATCCCGATCGACCAGGAACGCCAGAACGGCTTCGACAAGGGTATCGAAGGCTCGGGCGTCAAGATTCTCGACCGTCAGTACGGCAACTGGAACCGCGACGATGCCTTCAAGGTCATGCAGGACTACCTGACCAAGTACCAGAAGATCGATGTCGTATGGTGCCAGGACGACGACATGGCTGTCGGCGTACTCCAGGCCATCGAGCAGGCTGGCCGCACGGACATCCAGTATGTCGTCGCGGGCGCCGGTTCGAAGGACATGATCAAGAAGGTCATGGACGGCGACAAGATGATCCCCGTCGACGTACTCTATCCGCCGGCAATGGTCGGTACCGCCCTTGAAATGGCGGCTGCCCACTTCTACGGCCAGGTCCCGGTCCGCGGCGTCTATACGATCGATGCCACGCTGGTGACGAAGGACAACGCGAAGGATTTCTACTTCCCGGATTCCCCGTTCTGATCCAATGCTGATGTGCCGCCCGGGACATTGCGCTCCGGGCGGCTTTTCTTTGGCGGGCATATCGATTTTCGCATTGCTCGCACCGTCGAAGGTCGATAGTTTTCAAAATCTGCGGTACGTACCGCAAGAACATCTTCAACCGGTCGCGAGGAGCGTCCGGCTGCATGGGAGGAAGCCGAATATGAAGACGATCAAGGGCCCGGCCCTGTTTCTCGCACAGTTCGCCGGAGATGCTGCTCCTTTCAATTCCTGGGACAGCATCACCAAATGGGCTGCCGATATCGGCTACAAGGGCGTGCAGGTTCCCAGCTGGGACGGGCGGCTGATCGATCTAAAGAAGGCGGCGGAATCCAAGACCTATTGCGACGAATTTGCCGGCAAGGCGCGTGAGAACGGCGTCGAGGTAACGGAACTTTCCACCCATCTGCAGGGCCAGCTCGTTGCCGTTCACCCCGCCTATGACGAAGCCTTCGACGGCTTTGCGGCACCCGAGGTGCGCGGCAATCCGAAGGCGCGGCAGGCCTGGGCTGTCGAGCAGGTAAAGATGGCGCTGACAGCATCGCGCAATCTCGGCCTGGATGCCATGGCGAGCTTTTCCGGCGCGCTGGCGTGGCCGTTCGTCTACCCCTGGCCGCAGCGTCCGGCCGGTCTGGTGGAGACCGCTTTCGACGAGCTCGCAAAGCGCTGGAAGCCGCTGCTCGACCACGCGGACGAGAACGGCGTGGATGTCTGCTATGAGATCCACCCTGGCGAAGACCTGCACGACGGCATCACCTACGAGATGTTCTTGGAGCGCACCGGCAACCATGCCCGCGCCTGCATGCTCTACGACCCCTCGCACTACGTGCTGCAGTGCCTCGACTATCTCGACAATATCGACATCTACAAGGACCGCATCCGCATGTTCCATGTGAAGGATGCGGAGTTCAATCCAACAGGCCGGCAGGGCGTGTATGGCGGCTATCAGGGCTGGGTCAACCGCGCCGGTCGGTTCCGCTCCCTGGGCGACGGCCAGGTCGATTTCGGCGCCGTCTTCTCCAAGATGGCGGCCAATGATTTCGCCGGCTGGGCCGTGGTCGAGTGGGAATGCGCGCTGAAGCATCCCGAGGATGGAGCCCGCGAGGGCGCGGAGTTCGTCAAGGCGCATATCATCCGCGTCACGGACAAGGCCTTCGACGACTTTGCCGACGGTGGCACCGACGAGGCGGCCAACCGGCGCATGCTGGGCCTGTAAAGGCGACCCTTCCTGCGAGCGTGGCGCGAGGCAGCATATCACCTTCGCCCCGCTTGCTGAGAAGAGGTGGCCGGAAGGCCGGATGAGGGCCCTTGCCCCGAGAGAAACGTTAAGGAGGAACACAGGATGGCAATCGAAGGAAGCGCGAACGAAACGCGCGAACGCCGTATCCGGCTCGGCATGGTCGGCGGCGGTTCCGGCGCCTTCATCGGCGCGGTGCACCGCATGGCTGCCCGGCTCGACGATCACTACGAACTCGTTGCCGGCGCGCTGTCGTCCTCGCCGGAAAAGGCCGAACAGTCGGCGCGCGAACTGGGCCTTGACCCCTCCCGCAGCTACGGCAGCTTCAAGGAAATGGCGATCCGCGAGGCCAAGCTGAAGAACGGTATCGAGGCTGTGGCAATCGTCACGCCGAACCACGTGCACTACGAGGCTGCCAAGGAGTTCCTCAAGCGCGGCATCCATGTCATCTGCGACAAGCCATTGACCTCGACGCTCGGCGATGCGCGCAAGCTGAAGAAGCTGGCGGACGAAAGCGACGCTCTGTTCGTTCTGACACACAACTACACCGGCTATCCGATGGTGCGGCAGGCCCGCGAGATGATCGCGAACGGCGATCTCGGCACCATCCGCCTCGTGCAGATGGAATATCCCCAGGACTGGCTGACCGAGGACATAGAATCGAGCGGCCAGAAGCAGGCGGCATGGCGCACGGATCCTTCGAAATCGGGGGCCGGCGGCTCGACGGGCGACATCGGTACCCATGCCTATAATCTCGGTTGCTTCGTCTCGGGCCTTGAGCTTGAAGAACTCTCGGCCGATCTGGACAGTTTCGTGCCGGGTCGCAAGCTCGACGACAACGCCCATGTCATGATGCGCTTCAAGGAAAAGGACGGTGCGCGCGCCAAGGGCATGCTGTGGTGCAGTCAGGTCGCGCCCGGTCATGAGAACGGCCTGAAGGTCCGGGTCTATGGCACGAAGGGCGGACTGGAATGGGTGCAGGCCGATCCGAACTACCTCTGGTACACGCCGTTCGGCGAGCCGAAGCGCCTGATCACCCGCAATGGCGCCGGCGCCGGTGCCGCCGCCGGTCGCGTTAGTCGCATCCCGTCCGGTCATCCGGAAGGTTACCTTGAGGGCTTTGCGAACATCTATTCGGAAGCCGCACGCGCGATCTACGCCAAGCGTAATGGTGCGGCCGTTGATGCGGCCGTTGTCTATCCGACGGTGGATGACGGGCTGAAGGGCATGCTCTTTGTGGATGCCTGCGTGCAGTCTTCGAAGAAGAACGGTGCCTGGGTCAAGGTCTAACGGTTCAAGTCAAGCAGCCGCTGCATCCTCGCGGCGGCTGCTATTGCTTTACGAGAACATGCTTCCGAGGCGCAGTACCAACTTCTTGTCGAACATCTGGCTGTGATCGAACATCCAGTTGATGGCGTCCTTGGTGGACCAAGCCTTTTTATAGGGTCTGGCGCTGGTCAATGCCTCGAACACGTCGCACACGGTTGCCAGCCGGACTTCGGCGCGAATCTTCTGCCCAGAAAGCCCGAGCGGGTAGCCGCTGCCATCGAGGGCTTCGTGGTGAAACCGGCATATATCCAGCACGATATCTGAAACATTGGCCTGCTGCCTGAGCATGCGATAGCCGAGTTCGGGATGATTGCGGATCATCTGCCTTTCATTGGCATCAAGGCGATCGGTCTTGTTGAGCACCGCGTTGGGGATCATCAGCTTACCGACGTCGTGGAGCAGGCCTGCAACGCCAAGTTCGCGGATTGCCTCGTCTTCGTAGCCGAGCGACCGGGCGAGCTGCATCATCAGTGCACTGACCGCCAATGAATGCACATAGGTTCCTTCATCCTTGGTCTTCAGGCGTGTGACTTCGAGAAAGACATCCGGTGCCGCCTCGATACGCTCTGAAAGTTCACCGGCAACAGGGCCGAGCGAATCGATTTCAAACGTGCCGGACTGCACTGCCGTGAAACTGTCTCGCAAGGACTGTGTTGCGGCGGATACCGCCTCGACTGTCCGTTGCTGCTCTTCTTCCCTTCTCTGGGGCGCCCCGTCCATCAAGGCTCTCACGTCGATCGTGCTTTGTTGCTGGTTGACCAAGGCGTGAGTGGCAGATGTTGCCAAAATGGCGCGCACCGCTTCTTCGGATTGAATAAGAAAGCGTCTGGCCTGAAATTCAGTGACCGGGCATTCCACCGTTTCGATGAACATACCCTTTCGCACGAGATGCTTCGGAATTCTGAGTACCACGCCCTTATCCCCGCAGAACCTGACAGAGCTTATCCCGAGAAGCCTAATTACTGATTAAGCGTCATCTGATTTACATATGAATGGAAGATAGCTAGGGAGGCTATCGCGACAGAGAAAGCGATTGATTTTTCCGACTGTCACTTTTACTGCAACGTTGCAGTAATTTCGATGACTTTGAAAGGCCCCTGATGACCGATCCCAGGATTCTCGCCGAGCGTTTCCCCGGTGATTTCGTATTCGGCGTGGCGACGGCGGCGTTCCAGATCGAGGGCGCCACCAAGGCGGATGGCCGGAAAGCGTCGATATGGGATGCCTTCTCCAACATGCCGGGACGGGTCTACGGGCGCCACAACGGCGATGTCGCATGCGATCACTACAACCGGCTGGAACAGGATCTCGACCTGATCAAGGCCCTTGGTGTGGAAGCCTACCGCTTCTCCATTGCATGGCCGCGGATCATCCCGGAGGGAACGGGGCCGGTAAACGAGAAGGGTTTGGATTTCTATGACCGCCTTGTCGATGGCTTGAAGGCACGCGGCATCAAGGCGTTCGCGACGCTTTACCATTGGGACCTGCCGCTCATGCTGGCCGGCGATGGTGGCTGGACGGCACGCCAGACGGTCTATGCTTTCCAGCGTTACGCCAAGACCACGATCGCGCGCCTCGGCGACCGGCTCGATGCCGTGGCGACCTTCAACGAGCCGTGGTGTTCGGTGTGGCTCAGCCATCTCTATGGCATCCATGCGCCCGGCGAGCGCAACATGGATGCCGCGCTGCATGCGCTGCACTTCACAAACCTTGCCCATGGCCTTGGCGTTTCGGCCATTCGCTCCGAACGGCCCAATCTGGCGGTCGGGCTCGTCCTGAACGCGCACAGCATCTATCCTGGCAGCGACAGCGCCGAAGACGAAGCGGCTGCGGACCGCGCCTTCGATTTCCACAACGGCGTTTTCTTCGGGCCGGTCTTCAAGGGGACGTATCCCGAGCGCTTCTTTTCGGCCCTCGGGCACCGCATGCCGAAGATCGAGGCCGGCGACATGGAGACGATTGCCCAGCCGCTCGACTGGTGGGGTCTCAACTACTACACGCCGATGCGCGTCTCGCATGATCCGTCCGAGACGGCGATCTTTCCGGCGACCATCGACGCGCCGCCGGTTGCCGACACCAGAACGGATATCGGCTGGGAGGTTTACGCGCCGGCACTCGGCGATCTCATCCGCAAGCTCAATGCCGTCTACACTCTACCGGATTGCTATATCACGGAGAACGGCGCCTGCGACAACACTGAGGTTGCGAATGGGGAGGTGAACGACCGCATGCGGCTCGACTACATCGTCGACCATCTCGGCGTCACAGCGGACCTGATCGGCGAAGGCTACCCGGTGCGCGGCTATTTCGCCTGGAGCCTCATGGACAATTTCGAATGGGCGGAAGGCTACCGCATGCGGTTCGGCATCGTTCATGTCGACTACGAAACGCAGGTGCGCACGGTGAAGAAGAGCGGCCACTGGTACGGTGCGCTGGCCAGGCATTTCCCGAAGGGCAATCATCGCGCCGGCTGATCCCGGCGCCAGGGTCACTTGCCGAGATGGCGCTCGCCGCGCTGTCTGGCAAGGTCCATCTGCTTCTGCCGCTGCCGGAAGCGGAGGCGATCGTCCTCGCTGCGCGTGTCGTGGCAATGCGGACAGGACACGCCGGCTTCATAGAGCGGTGAGGCGATATCGTCCGGCGTGAGCGGATGACGGCATGCACGGCAAAGCCTGTGCTCACCTTCTTCGAGACCGTGCGTCACGGAGACGCGTTCATCGAAGACGAAACAGGCGCCCTCCCACAGGCTTTCCTCCTGCGGGATCTCCTCGAGATATTTCAGGATGCCGCCCTTGAGGTGATAGACCTCATCGAAACCCTGCTCCTTCATGAAGGCCGTTGCCTTCTCGCAGCGGATGCCGCCGGTGCAATACATGGCGATCTTCGGCTTGTTGTGCAGGCCGGTGTTTTCGCGCACCCAATCGGGGAATTCGCGGAAGGTCTTGGTGTTGGGATCGACCGCGCCCTTGAACATGCCGATGGCTGTCTCGTAGTCGTTGCGCGTGTCGATGACGATTGTGTCAGGATCGGAGATGAGCGCATTCCAGTCCGCCGGCGCGACATAGGTGCCGACGGAGCGGGTGGGGTCGATGTCCTCGACGCCCATCGTCACGATCTCCTTCTTGAGGCGTACCTTCATGCGCAGGAAGGGCATGTCGACCGCATGGCTTTCCTTGTGCTCCAGGCCTGCGAATTCCGGCTGGTTGCGAAGGAAGGCAAGGACTGTGCGGATGCCGGCAGGGCGGCCGGCGATGGTGCCGTTGATACCCTCATGGGCGAGCAGAAGTGTGCCGCGCACGCCGTTCTCCTCGCAGAGTGCCTGCAAGGGTGCGCGCAGCTCCGCAAAGCGCGGAACAGAGACGAAATGATACAGCGCGGCCACCAGGAAGCCGCTTTCTTCAGTCGGTGAAGCAATCTCGTTTGTCATGGTCGCCACATACAGCTTCGCCGCATTTCCCGCAATGCGGCGTGACGTAGCGGTTCAGGTCAGCTGGCGGAGACTGGCGCCGTTGCTGATGCCGAGCGCCATAGACTGGTTGGAATACTTGCTTTCGCCGGTCACTTCGCGGCCGACCCAATCTGGGAGCTCCGGCTCGTCGAGACGAGAGGCAAGCTCCACTTCCGCGATGACGAGACCGCGATGGACGCCTTCGTAGACATCGATCTCCCAGACATGGCCCTTGTGGGGCACCCGGTAGCGCACCTTCTCGATCACCTTGCCGATCGCATGGCGCAGCATGTCCTCGGCTTCATCGCGATCGACGTCGAATTCGTATTCGTCGCGCACAAGGACGGCATGACCGATCTTCAGGGTGATGCGTGCGCGACCGTCGCCATAGATGCGTACCCGGAGCGAGCGGTCATCCTGCGCGACGATATAGGCTTGTCTTATGGCGATGCCTTCATCCGCGAAGGCGCGCCACCGCTGGCTCGACACCAGGAACTTCCGCTCGATCTCTTTTGCCATAGGCACGCTTTCGCTGTTGGAGACACGTCAGGAGCGGGCAAACACTACACCATGCAGGTGTCATGACAAGTCCAAGAATCGCGCTTAAGGCTCGACACGTGGTCGCAGACGCGATATGCCCGATTTCAATTCAATCGTTTTAAAAGGTGGTGTCATGAGCGATAAGAATGCCAAGTTGCTTTCGGTCCTGAAGCTCCAGCCGGTCGTGCCGGTTCTTATCATCGAAGACGTCAAGACGGCCGTTCCTCTGGCACGCGCACTCGTCGCCGGCGGGCTAAAGGCAATCGAGATCACGCTGCGCACGCCCGCCGCCCTGGAAGCGATCCGCGCCGTCGCCAACGAGGTTGAAGGTGCCGTCGCCGGTGCGGGCACAGTTCTCAATGCCGCTCAGTTCGAGGCGGCTGTCGAGGCCGGTTCGCAGTTCATCGTCAGCCCCGGCACGACCCAGGAGCTGATCGACGCGGCCGCCGATTCCGAAATTCCGCTCCTGCCGGGTGCGGCGACCGCAAGCGAGGTTATGGGTCTTCGCGAGGAAGGCTATGAAGTGCTGAAGTTCTTTCCGGCCGAACAAGCTGGCGGCGCCGCCTATCTGAAATCGCTGTCTTCGCCGCTCGCCGGCACGCTGTTCTGCCCGACCGGCGGTATCTCGCTTGCCAATGCCCGCGACTATCTTTCGCTGCCGAACGTCGTGTGCGTTGGCGGTTCGTGGGTCGCGCCGAAGGATCTCGTCGCCAAGGGCGACTGGGCGGGTATCGAGAAACTGGCTGCCGAAGCGGCTACCCTGAAGGGCTGATCGCAGTTTTCGGAATTTGCAAACGGGCGGCCCTGGTCGCCCGTTATGCGTTTGTAATCGGCAAAGGTCATTCCTATCTTGCCTGATAGTCGGCAGGAACAATGGAGACCGCCCCATGTTTGACGCGAAGAAGTTGCTTGATCAGTTCCTCGGTTCGCAGGTGCCCGGCGCCGGTGGAAGCGTTCGGGACCGTGCAGGTCAGGTCACGCAACTTGCCAAGGACAATCCGCTCGCCAGCATCGCCATCGCCGGTGTCCTGCTGGGCACGGACAGCGGCCGTAAGGTGGCCGGTTCCGCTTTGAAGATCGGCGGCCTCGCTGCCATTGCCGGCCTCGGTTACCAGGCCTACAAGAACTACCGCGACGGACAGAACCCCGCTGAAACCCCGCAGGGTGGTACGCCTGAACTTCTGCCGCCGCCGTCCGATTCCGGCTTCCATCCGCAGGCGGTGAGCAGCGACTTCGCGCTCATCCTCGTGCGTGCCATGATTGCGGCCGCCCGCGCGGACGGCCATATCGACGATGCCGAGCGTGCCCGTATCATCGACAAGCTGAAGGTGTCGGGTCTTGGTGACGATGCCGCGACGTTCCTCGAAACGGAACTTGCCAACCCGGTCGATATCGACTCGATCGTCGCGGCCGCGCAGACGGAAGAACAGCGCGTCGAGCTTTATACAGCCTCGCGGATAGCCATAGAGCCGAAGTCGCGCGCCGAGCGCGGTTATCTCGATTTGCTCGCCGGCCGTCTCGGCTTGGCGGATGGGCTGGTCGACCATATCGAAGCGACGGTTTCGGCCGCCACCGTTTGATTAACGAGGGGGGCGGCGGAACGCCGCTCCCTGCTTTGCGCATTGCGCGGAACCGCCCGCTGCTCTATCCCTTCGGCACGACCGATGGAGGATATCATGCGCGATCTCAAGGACTGGAAAGGGGCACCGCCTCCCGCTCCCGTGTTGCTCGAAGGCCGTTACGTGCGACTGGAGCCCTATGATCGCGCGCGCCATCTCGATGCGCTGTGGGACGCGTTCGGCGGCATGGCCATCAATCCGTTGCTGCGCTATTTCGCGCAGCCCGATTTCACAGGTATCGAGGCTTTCGATGCCTGGTCTGACGCGGTGATCACGTCCGGCTGGGTGCGCGAGGTCATCGTGGACAAGGCCAATGGCAAGGTCGTCGGCATGGCGCATTACATGCGGCCGGATCCGGCGAACGGCGTCGTGGAGATCGGCGGAATTGCCCATGGCAGCGGCATGTCGCGCTCGCCGCTCTCCACCGAAGCGCAGTATCTGCTTGCCAGGCACGTCTTCGAAGACCTCGGCTACCGTCGTTACGAATGGAAGTGCCACAACGACAATGCGGCCAGCAAGCGGACCGCCGCCCGTCTCGGCTTTTCCTCTGAGGGTGTTTTCCGCCAGCACATGTTGTCCAAGGGCGAGAACCGTGACACGGCGTGGTTCTCGATCATCGACAGCGAATGGCCGGTGATTGCGAAGGCTTTCGAGGCGTGGCTGGCACCGAACAATTTCGATGCGGATGGAAATCAAAAGCGCAGGCTTGAGGATATCAGGGCCGGCATTACGGCAGGAGGCGCGGCATGAGCGGCGACAACAAGGCACGGTCGACGGCGCTCGCCGCACTGGTCATTCTTCTCGGAACGGGCGTGGTATTTTACTTCGTGCCCCGCATCATGGTCGCGCTTGGCGACCTCTCGCCATGGCTGGCCGGAGCGTTCGGCGCGGCGATGGTGCTTTGCTTCTTCCTGCTCTTCTGGCTGCGGGCACGCTATCAGCGCAACCGCGAAAACTAGAGCTGGAGCGAGGCTCCGAGCAGGAGCAATCCCAGAACCATGACCATCAGCGCGCCGGCGATCTCGATTGCCGTGCCGACACGCACGGCCGCCGAGCCGTTGCCGGCAAAGCGCACGGCGGCGCCCTTGGCCGTGACGGCAAGCGTGGCAAGGATCGAGACGGTGATGGCCGTGCCGATCGACATGGCGAGAACGGCTAGCATCCCGCCGAGATAGAGGCCGTTGAGCAGTGCGAAGCTCAGGACGATCAGAGCGCCGGAGCAGGGGCGCAGCCCGACCGCGACGATGGCCGACCATGCTTCGCGCAGTGCGAAGCGGTCGCCTTTCAGGAGCGACGGGTCCGGTGCGTGGGCGTGGCCGCAGGTCGAGCACACCTCGCCTGCATGATGATGGTGCCCGTGCGAATGATGATGGCCGTGGTCATGGACTTCCACGGCCTGCGCACCCAGCGCCGAGGGCCGACGTGCCGGGCGCAGTTTCCGGAACAGCAGCCAGGCACCGAAAAGCGTGATGAGCGCGTAACTTCCTGTCTCCAGCGCGCGGGTGGCGTCCGTCATCGAGACGGTCGTGCCGCGCAGGAAGAGATAGGCGGCGCCCACCAGCAGAATGGCGACGACGCCCTGAAGGATCGACGAGAGGAAGGAGAGCAGCACGCCGCGCCGAAGCTCCACCTCGTTCGCCAGCATGTAGGACGAGATGACCGCCTTGCCGTGGCCCGGACCGGCGGCATGGAAGACGCCGTAAGCAAAGGAGAGACCGACCAGCGTGGATGCCGCCCAGGGGTTTTCGCGCATATCCTTCAGCGCGCCGGTCATCATTCGATAGAAACCCTGCTGTTGCGCGTTGATCCAAGAAAACAGGCCGCCGAAAGCCCCATTGGTGTTGAAACCGGGCTCCGCAGAGCCGATGCCGAGCGGCGACTGAGCGTGGGCAAGCGTTGCAGTAGCGGCGATGGCCAGCGTGACGGTGGCAAAAGCGATGGCGCGGTTGCGGGTCAGCATGTCAGCTCCAGACGGGTGGCGAACATCTTCGACATGTCGGTGCCGGCCGGGTCATTGAAGAAGGCCTCAGTCAGGCTGGCCTGATTTTGCGCCAGAACTTCATCTGGGTCGGGGCGCACGACCTCGCGCTTGCAGGCCGCAAACTTGTTTCCGACCACGACGAGATCGTCGTCCGAGGCGAAATCCATCGCGGCATACATGGTGGGATCGTAGACGCCGAAGGTGAGCTTGCCCTTGAGCGGCATGACCTCGCCCGGCTTCACCGTGAAGAACATCAGGAGCTGGCCGTCCTTGTAATCGACATTGATTGCATCCGGCTTCGCCACTTTCACCGTTTTTCCACCCTCGGTGATGGTGGTGTAGTAGCTGAACTCCTCAAGCGACTCGAGCACCGTCTTGCCCACTTCGGCAAGCTCGTCCGGATCGAGCTGGTTGTTGCCGTTCTTGTCGAAGTCCATCACGACGCTGGCGGAGAACATTTCGTCGAAACGCCAGACATTGCGCAGCTCGCTGACGGTGCCGTCCTCGTTTGCGGTCACCTCCAGCCGCGCTTCCGCGAAGATGTGCGGATGGGCGAAGGCCGTGGCCGGTGCCAGCAGGGCTGCGCCGGCGAGCAGGCGAGGCAGAAAGCGCATGAAGTTCAGTCCTCTCGGCGATAGGAATCGACCGGATGAATCTAACGCAAATGGGTCGGAATTGGGACCCTCAGGCTTCGATACCCGGATTGCGGCGGAACCAGCCATGCAGGAAGTCGACGAAGGTGCGCACCTTGGCCGGCAGATAGCGTCTGTGCGGGTAGATCGCGTAGATTCCGCGGTCGGTCGGCAGATAATCCTCAAGGACCGAAACGACATTGCCCGCGTCCAGGCAGGGCCGGGCAATGAAGGCAGGCACCTGCGCAACACCGAGGCCGCTTGCGGCCGCGCGTATGGCGGCGGTCGGGCTGTTGACCTCGATATGCCCTCCGACCGGTACGCTGAAGCCCGCGCCCTTATCGTCCACGAAGCGCCAGTTGCTGTGCGACTTGCCGTTCGTGTCGATGATGCAGGGCAGGTGGGCGAGATCGCTCGGGTGATTGATCGGCCCGGTGCGGTCGAGGAATTCCTGCGTCACGCAGATCTTGAGAAGGAAGTCGCCGAGCTTGCGGGCGATGAGGGCTGAATCCTCCAGCCGCGTGATGCGGATCGCCACGTCGAAGCCTTCCTCGACGAGATCTACGAATCGGTCGTCGGCGACGATCTCAAGCGACAGTTCCGGATATTCCTTGCCGAAATCGATGAGCGACTGGCCGATTTCGGCATCGACGAAGGTGCGCGGCGCCGAAACCTTCAGCTTGCCGCGCAGGTCCGTGTTCTTTTCGCGAACGAGGTCGGCGAGGTTGTCGATCTCCTTCAGGATGTCGGAGGCTGTGCGATAATAGGTATGGCCGGGCTCCGTCATCGAGAACTGGCGGGTGGTGCGGTTGAGCAGCAGCGCGCCGAGTTCGTCTTCCAGTTCGCGTACATATTTGGACAGAAGCGCCTTGGACCGGCCGGTCTTGCGCGATGCAGCGGAAAATCCCTCGGCGTCGACGACGTCGATGAAGGCCCGAATTCGGGTCAAAGTGTCCATGTGTCCCCACTTAAATAGACGTGCCGCTGGATCGCATGTGCGGCCTGCGGCTGAAGTCGGCGCTTGGGTCGCCGATCGTAGAAAAAAGTTCCATCAAAAGCCAGTTTCGCGAATGTCGTGGCTGGCGGATTATTTTCAATAGCGCGAGGCAAAAAAAGCTCTTGATTACGACAGCGATTCTTCCTATCTCCCGTGCTGCCCAAAGTCGCACGTGCCTGTGGGTGTCCGCCGACCCTCGATTTGGTGAGGATAATCGGTAAGGTACCTGGAACTAACCGCTCCAGTCGCTATTCCGGCCAACCGGGAAATGCGAGGACATCTTGAAGCAACGACGGTGCGGGCCTTTCTGGTGTCTGCCGGCTTTCCATCAGCCGGGGTTACTGAAGAGGCACACCTTCATTGCCGGACGTGCGGTCGGGTTTCCCACCAATCCAAGGCAGACAAAGCCGAATTGAAGCCTAGGCGGGCTTTGGTTCACCGTTCGCGCTGATGCGCATGCTTGGTACCGGGGTCTCCACCGGCTGGTTCCAGAGCGTGTTCGTATCCGCCCTTTGTCCTCTGGGATTATCCCGGAGCAACCTGGATATGGGGAATACCGAGATGGCAACCGCACGTATCATCGACTTTCTGAACACCCGACGTCCCGACGGCCCGTGCCTCGTGGTCGACCTCGACGTCGTGCGCGACAATTTCAAGGCTTTCCGCCACGCCCTGCCGGACAGCGCGATCTACTATGCCGTCAAGGCAAACCCGGCGCCGGAAATCCTGCGCCTTCTCGCCAGCATGGGCTCCAACTTCGATTGCGCCTCTGTCGCGGAAATCGAAATGGCGCTGGATGCCGGCGCGACCGCGAGCCGCATTTCGTTCGGCAACACGATCAAGAAGGAGCGCGATGTCGCGCGCGCTCATGCGCTCGGGGTCTCCCTTTTTGCCGTCGACAGCCATGAGGAAGTCGAGAAGGTCGCACGCGCCGCCCCCGGCGCCCGCGTCTTCTGCCGCGTCCTCACGGATGGCGAAGGTGCGGAATGGCCGCTTTCGCGCAAGTTCGGCTGCGTGCCGCAGATGGCCGTCGACGTGCTCGTCTATGCCCACCAGCTGGGCCTGACGTCCTATGGCGTGTCCTTCCATGTCGGCTCGCAGATGACGAAGCTCGACGCCTGGGATGCGGCTCTTGCTGATGCCAAGCGCGTTTTCGTTCAGCTGGCCAAGCAGGGCATCGAGCTGAAGATGGTCAATATGGGCGGCGGTTTCCCGACGAAGTATCTGCGCGATATCCCGTCAGCTGAAGCCTACGGCAAGGCGATCTTCTCGGCGCTCAAGAAGCATTTCGGCAACCAGATCCCGGAAACCATAATCGAGCCGGGCCGCGGCATGGTCGGCAATGCGGGTGTCATAAAGGCGGAAGTCGTTCTGGTTTCGAAGAAGTCGGATAACGATGCGCATCGCTGGGTCTTCCTCGACATCGGCAAGTTCGGCGGCCTTGCCGAAACTATGGATGAGGCGATCCGCTACCCCATCCGCACGGCGCGTGATGCCGATGAGATGGAGCCCTGCGTTCTCGCCGGCCCGACCTGCGATTCGGCCGACGTGATGTACGAGAAGAACATGTATCCGCTGCCGATCACCCTTTCGATCGGCGACGAGGTTCTGATCGAGAGCGCCGGTGCCTATACGACCACCTATTCGGCGGTCGCCTTCAACGGCTTCGAACCGCTCAAGGCTTTTGTCATCTGACCACCTCGGCGCTCCCGTCCCTGCGGGAGCGCCACCCTCACAATTCGTTCCGGATACCGTTTGAATCGGTTTTGAGCACGGGAGGCCCAGAGATGGCCACTGTTCTTGATTCTGTCCGCGCGTTCTTCGCGCATGCCGCCTTTACCATCGACCAGGAAAACGCCGGCGACGTGCTCGCGCGCGAGCGTCTGCTCGACCGCGTCATGGGCGAAGCTCGCTTTCGCAAGTCGTCCGAGAAGCTGCGCCGCGGCCGCCTGCCAGCCGAAGGTTTGGCGCTGGTCGCGCGCGATGCGGATGGCCATGTCATCGGTACCGTGCGTCTGTGGAATGTCGAAGCCGGCGTCGATGCCGATGGCAATGCGGTCCCGGCACTCCTGCTCGGCCCGCTTGCCGTCGATTGCCAGCACGAGGGCAAGGGCATCGGCGGCGCGCTCATGCGGGCTGCCATCACCGAGGCGCGCGACCGTGGGCACGGTGCGGTGCTTCTGGTGGGCGACCCCGAATATTACGAGCGCTTCGGTTTCTTTGCCGCCAAGGCGCAGCATCTCGTCATGCCCGGCCCCTTCGAGCGCCGCCGCTTCCTGGCGCTGGAACTCAAGGACAACTGGCTGGATGGCGCTGCCGGCTTGCTCGTCGCCAGCGGTCGCCGCCGCGTCATGCCGGCTACGCGAAAGGCTGCCTGAAGAAAGGCCGGTGGTGCGCCGGCCTTTCCATTCTTGACGCTTGTCATTGTTTTAATTGAGCGTTTGCCAAGTCTCGTGTTGATTTCCGAACAATCTTCCATTTGCGCACCTTTCAATTGATCCATCTCAAATGCTTCTCCTGCACTGCGCTCTCATAGTCGCGTCGCAAAACGAGTCGTGATGATGGAGAGACGACATGAAGAGAGATGGGATTGTGCGGATCAGGCTTGCGGCGCTTGCCGCAGCTGTGACGCTGATCGGTGGCGGCGCTTTTGCGGCTGATCTTGCCGAGCGCATGGCGCCGGCGGAGGCACCGGTGGATATCGCGGCACAGAGCCCCTGGCAGATCCGTGTGCGCGGGCTGGGCGTCATCACGAACGATTCGGGCTATGTGGACGCGATCCCAGGTTCGGGCCTGAGCTACTCCGACACGGTCGTTCCGGAACTCGACATTTCCTATTTCTTCACGGACAATATCGCGGCGGAACTCATTCTCGGCACGACCTATGCGAACGTGAATGCCGCCGATTCCATTTCCGGCCTCGGCAAGGTCGGCAAGACCTGGCTGCTGCCGCCGACGCTGACCCTGCAATACCACTTCACCGATTTCGGCGCATTCAAGCCCTATGTCGGCGCGGGCGTGAACTACACGCTGTTCTATAACCAGTCCGGGTCCGGTGATTTCACCGATCTCGACGTCAAGAACAAGGTCGGCGCTGCCCTGCAGGTCGGCTTCGACTACATGATCGACCAGCATTGGGGCGTGAACTTCGACGTGAAGAAGCTCTTCCTGGAGCCCGAGTGGAAGGTCAACTATCAGGGGACACCGCTGACCGGCAAGGCGAAGCTGGACCCGTGGCTGGTGGGCGCCGGTATCACCTACCGCTTCTGAGAACGGAGCCGCCCGTGGCCGGGTGCACACAGGTTTTCAACACTGCGTGAAGCCCGGCCATCGGCCATGAAATTGCGCTGCCGGTCGTCTATCTGCCGTCCAATGAGGAAGCAGCTTTTCATCATCGGTCTCGCCCTGGCACTGCCGTTCGCCGGCGCCTGCGCGCAGGAACCCGTTATTGCCCGGCCGGCGCAGACGATCGCGGAGACGCTGTCTGCGGCGACATCGTTGTCGCAACTGAAGGCGGTCGTCGTCGCGCGTGACGGCAAGATCGTCGCCGAGCGCGGTTATGGCGGGCATACGCCGGCCGAAAGCGCGAATATCAAATCGGCGTCGAAATCGATCATCTCGGCTCTTGTCGGTATCGCCATTTCCAAGGGCCTGCTCGAGGGCGTCGACCAGCCGATTGCGCCAATCCTCGCCAACGACCTGCCGGCGAAACGCGATCCGCGGCTCGACCGCATCACCATCGGCAACTTGCTTTCGATGCAGGCGGGGCTGGAGCGCACTTCCGGTGGCAACTACGGGCGCTGGGTGGCCAGCCGCAACTGGGTGCGCGCGGCCCTCGCCATGCCCTTCGCCGACGATCCGGGTGGGGCGATGCTCTACTCCACCGGCTCGACACATCTTCTCTCGGCGATCCTGACGAAGGTCGGCGGCAAGTCCACCCTGGCGCTGGCGCGCGACTGGCTCGGACCGCTCGAAGATTTCCGCATCGGCGCCTGGGATCGAGACCCGCAGGGCATCTATCTCGGTGGCAACCAGATGGCGATGAGCACACGCTCACTGCTGGCCTTCGGCGAGCTCTACCGAAATGGCGGGCGCACAGCGGAGGGCACGCAAATCGTGCCTGAGGACTGGATCCGCCAATCCTGGCAGTCGCGCACCAATTCGCGGTTTTCCAACGACGGCTATGGCTACGGCTGGTTCGAGCGGGTCATCGGCGGCAAGACGGTCCATTATGCCTGGGGTTTTGGCGGCCAGATGCTCTATATCGTGCCCGATCTGGCCCTGACCGTCGCAATGACCTCCGACGAGGGTGACCCTTCCGCCCGCTCCGGCTATCGGGATGAGCTGCATGACCTCCTGGCCAAGATCATTGGCACTGCCGGAAGCTGATCAGTTCGCGGCGCGGCGATAGAAGGCGAGCGAGCCTGCTAGCGCCAGCATCACACCGCCGCAGATGCGGTCGAGCCAGGCCGCACCCGACGTCTTGAGCAGCCGCACGGCCTGTGAGCCCAACGCCGCATAACCGAACATCACGATGAAATCGATGGCCGCGAAGACCAGCGCGAGCAGGGCATATTGCTGTGTCTGCTGGGCTGAAGGATCGATGAACTGCGGCAGGAAGGCCGAGAAGAACAGGTAACCCTTGGGATTGGTGACGGCGACCAGCAGGCTTTTCGAGAAGATCGCCCGCGCTGTCGTGCGGCCGGCGGCCTGTGCGTCGTCGAGGGCGCGGCCGAGCGCGCCGGTGGAGCGCAGCATCTGGATGCCGAGGAAGGCGAGATAGGCCGCACCCAGCCATTTGACGACGGTGAACCAGAATTCCGAGGCCGCCAGCAGTGCGCCGAGGCCAAGCGCAACTGCGCCGATCAACACGAAGTCCGACAGAACGGCGCCAACCATGCCTGGAAGTGCGCGGCGGATGCCGTAGCGCGAGCCGTTGGTGAGGGCGAGAAGCACGGTGGGGCCGGGTGTGGCAATGCCGATGAAAGCGACGGCGGCGAAGGCAATGAGGGTAATGGACGTCATGGTGGTTCCTCCTGCGAAAGTGCTCCCACGCTTCTGGCCGTCGTGCAAGCGGGGGATTTGACAGACGGGCGGTGAAGACCTATGTGCAGGGCAGGGTGAGAGCCCCTGCCGTCCGCGAGCGCGAGCTTTGGTGAAGTCTCTCTCAGAATAATCGGTCTTCCAGCATCACGCATGCGAACCGGTGGCAATGCGGGCTCCCTCCGAAATGACGCATGCAGACACTGGAGATCCGACATGCGTCCTCTCTCGACGCCCCTACCTTCCCTCGACACCTTGAAAGATCAGGCAAAGCGCCTGCGTGCGCGCTTTGCTGACGAGATGCAGCCCGTTTCGCATTCGCGTGCCCTGGAGCTGATCGCGGCCCAATACGGCTTTCGCGACTGGAATACGTTGCATGCCGCGGTCGGCAACCGGCCGCCGTTCGATCCCTGGATGCTCGGCTCGCGCGTGCGGGGCAGCTATCTCGGCCAACCGTTCGACGCTGAGGTGATCGGCGTGCAGGCGCTGACCACCCAGCCGGGTCGTTACCGCATGACACTGCATTTCGACACGCCCGTCGATGTGGTGACCTTCGACAGTTTCTCCGCCTTCCGCCAGCGGGTCAGCTGCACCGTCGATGAAACGGGGCGGACACTGGAAAAGACCTCGAACGGCCGGCCGCATCTGGAACTGGAGTGGTGAGGCTCAGAACGAGCCCTGGAACCGTGCCGCGAGACCGTTGACCTTGAAGTCGGCGGTCTCGTCGGCCTCCTTGCGCGCGAGATGACTGTATTCCAGCGCCACGGCCGCGCCCTTGGCAAGCGTGTAGGTGAGGGTCGCCGTCGTGGCATTGGTGCGGGTCCGGTAGTCGTAGGTCAGCCAGTCACTATAGGCCTGCTCGAAGGCGAGGCTGAGCTTCAGCTTCTCCGTCAGCGCAGTTTCGAGCGTAAGGCTGACCGTGCGGACGTCCTCGCCCATGGGGTCGTCTATGTCGGCAAGCGCGATGTCTCGTGACAGCTTTCCCTTGAGCACGACCGCGTCGGTGATTGCCCAGGCGAGTTCGGTTTTCAGAAACGGACGGGTCGGATCGACGGTCGTGCCCAGTTGCGGGCTTTGCACGCGCACGAGACCCGCCTCCGCCAGCAACGTTACTGCGCCGAACACGCGCCCGAAGGCGATCGAGCCGCGCAGGGTCTGTGCAGGATAGCGCTCGAAATTGTCCTGGGGATCGCCTGGAATACGGTTGGTGCGAAACTGCACCGTTGCGCCCACCTCGCCGCCGAGCAGCGGGCGGATATGCCCTGCCGTCACTTCATAGAGCGTGTTGCCGCCTTCAAGCTGCACGCGCGGCAGGTCGGGAATCGTCAATCGCGCCTTGCCAGGGCTGAAACGGGCGAGCGATGCGGTGAGGTGGCTCTTGCCGCCGGCATGTTCGATGGTGACGCCGGTGCTGGCATTGGCCAGAATGTCCGTCTGCCGGTAGCCCAGGAGAAGGCCGGGCAGGGCGAGCAGGATGTCGCCGGTCTGCCGGTGTTCGATGCCGCCTCGAAGCGTGAACTTGACGGTCTCACCGATGTCGCGCGTGAGGCCTAATTCGATCCCTGCCGCGCGCTCGTCCGCAAAACGGTATCGGGGCACCTGCCGCGCCCGCGTGGTCACCGCATAGGCGACGTCGGTTTCCTCAAGGTCGAAACTGCCGCGAAGGCTCAGTCCTGCTTCGGCAAAGGAGGCTGGAAGGCGCGTCGTATCCTTGAAGATATTCGATGTGCGGCCACCTCCGAAGGTGTAATCTATGGTTGAGTCCGCAAGCGACGGATTGCTGCCTGCCAGCAGCAGGATGGTGGTCAGCGTGCCATGAAAAATACGCATCCGGTTCCGCGCCCCGTGTCGGTTCATGGCTCGAAACCTAGACTTACGTGGTTAAAAAACTCTCAAAGGTTGAATATTTTGGGGTATATTGAGGTATATATCCGTATTGGTTGCATTCGATAGGTATTCGTTAAACTTGTCTACGTTATGGTTAACTCTTTGCTATATCGGGCAAATCCGGTTGTGTTGATGGAATTATATATTACCGTTGGTTGTGCATCCATGAGATGCGCAACCAACGGAGAGAGACCATGAACAAGACCCGTATCATCGCCATCGCCACCGTGATTGCTCTTGCCGGTGCCGGCCAGGCTTCCGCCGGCGGCCTGCTCGGCCTCGGTATCCTCAGCGCCAACAAGACCAAGACCGGCGGCATCGTGATCGCCCCGAGTGTCGGCGTGGGTGTCGGGAACGTCCTCAGCGACAACAACATCCTGAACGGTGTGCTCAACAACAACCTGAACGGCACGCTTTCCGGCGTGCTCAACGGCTCGGCCCTCGGCATTCTGAGCGGCAGCGGCGGCAGCGATTGCGGCTGCAAGAAGCGCAGACACTGACCGTAATCCCCACCCTGTCCCTGCGGTCAGTGGCCCGGGAGAGCTCGCTCTCCCGGGTTCATCATGTTGGGGCGTGTTCGGTATCAGCCGGCCAGATCGATGACGCCGCAGTCGCCAGTTTCACTAGCGAAGGCAAGCAGTTTGCCATTGCGGTTCCAGCCCATCGACGTGATGGCGCCCTTGCCGGGGCGGCGCAGCAGGACTTCGCGGCTGTCGGCGAAACGGGCCGCCAGCACCATGCCGTCGGAATAGCCGATGGCGACGACATCTTCCGCCGGATGACAGGAGACGCAGGTGACCATGACATCGGCGCGGGTGCCGAGTTCGAGCGGCGGCTTGCCCATCGGGCCGTCCTTGGCCGAGAACGGCCAGACGATGGCGGCGGGCGCGCCGGACGAAGCGAGCCACTTGCCCTTGGCGGACCAGGAGAACGACTTCACCTTGGCGGGGTAGCCCGTCATGCGCATATGGCGAGTATCGGCACCCGCTTTCGGATCGAGCTTCCAGCCGTGCAGGGCGTTTTCCTGCATGGTGGTGACGACGAAGCGGCCGTCCGGCGAGAAGGTGATGCCGTTATGCGCGCCCTTCCATTCCAGTTCGACCGGCTGGGCCGCCATCGCGACCCAATGCAGCGAAACGCCGTTGTAACGGGCGATCCCAATGCGCAGGCCTTTCGGCGCGAAGGCCATGCCCTCGACGGAACGACTTTCGGAGAATTCCTTGATTGTCCCGTCGGCTAACCGGACGCGCGCCGTGCGGCCTTCCGCGAAACCGACGGCGCCCTGCGGGCCGGCAGCTACGACGGAAATCCACTTGCGCGGCACCTCTGCCAAAACCGTCGCGGTGCCGTCGGCGGCGATGCGCTGGACCTTGCCGTCTTCGCCACCGGTGATCAGCGTATCGTTCGCCTCGTCGCGCACGCAGGCCAGCAGGCCGTCATGCGCCTCGGTGGCCTTCTGGCCATGGTCGAGACGATGGACGGTGCCGGAAGCGGAAGCGAAAAACGGCACGTCGCCGAGAAAGGCGGTCGCGACGACGTGGCCGTCGAGATCGAGAGGGGCGACTGTCGGCATTACACGTCTTTCCTGCCTGTGGTGTTATCCGAAAACCGCTTCACACTTTTCCGGATCATGCCTTCTGTGCCTCGCAGGCCTTGAAGGTCCGTTCGATCTTCTCACGGTCGAGGTCGCGGCCGATGAAGACGAGGCGGCTTTCCCGTTTCTCACCGTCCTTCCAGGCGCGCTGGTGATCGCCTTCAACGATCATGTGCACGCCCTGAACGACATAACGCTCCTCGTCGCCGGCAAAAGCGATGATGCCCTTGAGGCGCAGGATGTTCGGCCCGTCGGTCTGGGTGATCTTCTGGATCCAGGGGAAGAAGCGTTCCGGGTTCATCTCGCCGCCGCGCAGCGAAATAGACTGCACCGTCACGTCATGGATCGGCGAAACGCCGTGGTCATGATCATGGTGGTGGCCGTGGTCATGATCGTGGTGGTGATGATCATGACCGTGCTCATGATGGTGGTGATCGTGGTCGTGCCCATGATGATGGTGATCATGGCCGCAATCGGGGCCGCAGACATGGTCCGGATGATCGTGGTCGAGGAAGTGAGGATCGTTCTCGAGCGCGCGCTCCAGGTTGAACGCCCCCTGGTCGAGAACCTTGGTGAGGTCGATATCCGAGCGGGTCGTGCGATGGATGCGGGCGGACGGGTTGATCACCCGTACCGTCGCCTCGATCCTTGCAAGCTCTTCCGGGCTCACGAGATCGGTCTTGTTGATGAGGACGACGTCTGCGAAGGCGATCTGGTCCTCAGCCTCGCGGCTGTCCTTGAGGCGCAGCGGAAGGTGCTTGGCATCGACCAGTGCGACGACCGCGTCGAGTTCCGTCTTCTGACGGACATCGTCGTCCATGAAGAAGGTCTGGGCGACGGGAACCGGATCGGCAAGGCCCGTCGTCTCGACGATGATGGCGTCGAAGCGGCCGGGGCGGCGCATCAGGCCTTCCACCACGCGGATCAGGTCGCCGCGCACGGTGCAGCAGATGCAGCCGTTGTTCATCTCGTAGATTTCTTCATCGGACTCGACGATCAGGTCGTTGTCGATGCCGATCTCGCCGAATTCGTTGACGATGACGGCGTATTTCTTGCCGTGGTTCTCCGTAAGGATACGGTTGAGCAGCGTCGTCTTTCCGGCGCCGAGATAGCCGGTGAGCACGGTGACGGGAATGGGCTTGGGAAGAGCTGTTTCGGTCATGGGAACCTCGAGGGATGGGACGTTTGGGTCCGTCGTCGCGACTGATATAGGAGATCGAAAGGGCCAGCGCAAATGCCGTCAGCGAAGTGTTTCGACGTCAAATCCGTCAACATCCTCGAGAAGACCGACGAGACCGCGCACGGCGTGCATGATCAATCGCTCGCCCTTTTCGGCCGTCGCGGCGCTCGCGTCGCCGGCAACGCCCGCCGGATTGAGATCAGACATCTTCCAGCCGAAGGCATGGGGGCCATAGGCGCGCAGATGGGCGAAACGCGCGGCGAATTCCGCCTGCCGGGAGCCGAAGCGCTCCGCCTTGTCCATCCGGACCTTTTCCGGGTGCAGCGCCAGCATCACCGATGTCTCGATGTCGCCGCCATGGATGTCGATCGCTTTGTCTTCCGGCGTGATCCAGCCTTCGGGCTGGCCGAACCGTGTCCAGGCCGTGGCCACGACGAGCATGTCGAAACGCACGCGTGCTTCCGTTGCCACGATGGTCATCAGGGGCGCGTTGCCGCCATGTGCGTTGAGAAGGACAAGCTTGCGCAGGCCGAAGCGGTTTAGATCCGCGGCGATGCGCAGCCACCGTTCGATGGCGACGGCATAATCCAGCGAGCGCGTGCCGGGCACGTCGAGATGTTCCGGCGAATAGCCGATGGGCTCTGTCGGCAGGAACGTCACGGGCAGATGCGTCGGCAGGACGGCCATCAGGCGCTCCGCGATGCCCTCGGCGATTAGCGTGTCGGTTTCGAACGGGAGGTGGGGTCCGTGGCCCTCATGGGCGCCGAGCGGCAACACCGCGATCCAGCCGGCGCGGTCCTCCGGCGCAAGCATCGGGTCGTTTTCGGTCCACCGCATCTTCGGATGCGCCATTCCTGCCTCCGATCCTCACTTGCCGCCAGCCTTCAACCTGAGTCATACAAGGACAGGCCCATGATGCAAGGGCGAGGAGCGAGGCGATCGATGGGCAAGAAGCACAAAGACGGCAAGGACGGAAAGAAGGCTAAGAAGAAGAAATCGCACGATGCGGTTTCCGGCGCGGGTCTCGCCGCGGCCGTCGTGAATGCCGCGCGCTCCATGCGTACGGTGCTTTCGCGCAATCTGCTCGCCACCGGCCTCTATGCGGGACAGGACGGCGTTATCCTCGCGCTTGCCGAAGAGGGCGGGCTGACCGCCGGGGCGCTTGCTAACCGGCTCGGTGTCAAGGCGCCGACCATGACGCGCACGATCGGGCGGCTCGAAGCGCAGGGTTTCGTCGAACGGCGGGCCGATGGCACGGATGGTCGCCTGACCGTCGTGCATCTCACGGAGTCTGGGCACGCCTCCGTGGAGAAAATCACCGAGGCGGGACGATTGAGCGAGCAGCAGGCCGCCGAGGGCCTGAGCGAAAAGGACGTGCGCAATCTCCTGAAACTGCTGCGCGCCATGGACGAAAACCTGCATGGCGCCGTGCCGGACGAGGCCCGCGACAGCGAAAAGACAGTTGCCGACGAGATTTAAACTGTTTAAATAAACTGTTTTAAACGCGCAGGATGGCGCGGTCGTCGGGGAGGGGTCGTGGCACAGAAAATCAAGCTTTCCACCATAGCGGATACGCTCGGCGTTTCCACGGCGACGGTATCGCTTGCGCTGAGGGACAGCCCGCTGGTGGCGGCATCGACGCGCGACCGGATCAAGGAGCAGGCCCGCGCGCTGGGCTATATCTATAACCGCCGCGCGGCGAGCCTTCGCACGTCGCGCTCCGGCATCATCGGGGTCGTGGTTCACGACATCATGAACCCGTTCTATGCGGAAATCCTGAAGGCCATCGAAAGCGAGCTGGACCGCGACCGGCAGACCTTCATCCTTTCCAACCACTACGATTCGGTCGAAAAGCAGCGCAACTTCGTCGAGACGCTTCTCCAGCTGGGTGGTGACGGCGTGATCATGTCGCCGGCGATCGGCACGCCGCCGGAGGATATCCGGCTCGCCGAGGATAACGGCATGCCGGCGATCCTGATCGCGCGCTCGATCGACGGACTGGATGTGCCGATTTTTCGCGGCGACGACAGCTATGGAATTTCGCTTGCCACCAATCACCTGATCGGCCTTGGCCACCGCACCATCGCCATGGTGGGCGGGACGGACCAGACCTCCACCGGCCGCGACCGCTATCAAGGATACGTCAACGCCCTGCGCAAGGCCAATATCGAGGTTGATCCCAGCCTGCGCATTCCCGGGCCGCGCACCAAGCAGGGTGGTTTCGAGGCAGCGGTGCATTTCCTCTCGCTTCCGCAAAAGCCGACAGCGGCCGTCTGTTGGAACGATCTCGTGGCCATCGGCCTGATGAACGGCATCGCGCGCGCCGGCCTCGTGCCCGGCCGCGACGTCTCCGTTACCGGCTATGACGACCTGGAGGAGGCGGCAATCGCGACGCCCGCGCTGACCACCGTCTGGAACGGCCAGTCGGAAGTGGGACGCAATGCCGCGCGCGCGCTTCTCGACAAGCTGTCCGGCAGCCACGAGCCTGACGGCATTCATCTCATCAAACCGGAAATGCGCATTCGCCAGTCCACCGGGCCGCTGAAGCCGCATCCGGAAGGCTGAGGAGTTTCCTTCATGAACAGACCGCGCATCCTTATTCCAGGCATCATCCGTGAACGCGTGGTTGAACGCCTGAAAGACGCCTTCGATATCGTGCGTATCGACAGTGCGGACCCGGCTCTGGTAGCGCGATCCGAAGCCGCAGCCGTGTCGGGTGTGGCTGTTTCCGGGCGGCTCGATGCGGCGATGATCGCGCATTTGCCGGCGTTGGAGATCATCTCAAGCTTTGGTGTCGGTTATGATGGCGTGGACGTGTCGGCGGCTGCTGAACGCGGCATCGTCGTGACCAATACGCCTGACGTTTTGAATGACGAGGTCGCTGATACGGCGATCGG
The DNA here is from genome assembly GCF_022637395.1 of Shinella sp. H4-D48. Lineage (GTDB taxonomy): Bacteria > Pseudomonadota > Alphaproteobacteria > Rhizobiales > Rhizobiaceae > Shinella > Shinella sedimenti. The sequence continues at coordinate 645,468 of NZ_CP093337.1, forward strand.
GCTGCTGCTCAATACCGTACGCCGTCTTCCGCAGGCCGAGACGTGGCTGCGCCAAGGGCGCTGGCAGCGCGACGGGGCCTTTCCGCTCTCGCGGCTCAGCCTTCGTGGTCGCAAGGCCGGCATCTACGGTCTGGGGCGCATCGGCATGGCGATCGCACGACGGCTGGAGGGCTTCGGCCTCGACATCGCCTACCACACCCGCCAGCCGCGCGAGGGTGTACCCTATACGTATCATTCTTCACTGACGGCCTTGGCACAGGCCGTCGATATCCTGATTGCCATCGTTCCCAAGACGCCGGAAACGCATCGGACGATCAATGCGGATGTTCTCAAGGCTTTGGGCAGCAATGGCGTGCTGATCAATGTCGGGCGCGGTTGGACGGTCGATGAGGCGGCGCTCGTTGCTGCCTTGAAGAACGGAGTTATCGCTGCCGCCGGGCTCGACGTGTTTTATGACGAGCCGAACGTCCCCGACGGCCTGCTCGATTTGCCGAACGTATCGCTTTTGCCGCATGTCGCCTCGGCCTCGGTCGCCACGCGCGATGCGATGGCCGATCTGGTCGTCGATAATCTCATCGCGTGGTTCGATCGCGGGCAGGCCCTGACTCCAGTGCCGGAAACGCCCTTTACCCGAAAATCAGGTTAGTATCCGGAAAGTCTTCGTTAACCATTCGGCAAGCTTGCGGGCGCATGCTTTTCCTGTCGAATCGTGCAAAGGAGATCTCCATGAAGACACTCACAATCGCCGCTTTGGCCGCTGTCGTGTCTCTGGGGCTCTGGGCTGTCGGTCGCGACCGGACACCGGACGTGGATCCCATCGTTTCGAGCTCCATTCCCGCTGGTGCGGCCGGACACAGCTACACAATCACCAATTCCGTTGCGAAAACGGCCTGTCTTGCCGAACGTGGCGCGGCGATCTCGGGGCGCAGCACGCGCTTTACAGCTGATCCGGACTGCGATGCCGTTTGGCCCGGCCTTGCCGGCGCGCGGACATGGACGCAGAACGGCGACGGCACGGTCGATGTGCTGGATGCGCGTGGCGAAGCGCTTCTCACTGTTGTCGATGGCGACGGGCTGGCCTATGAGGCCGTCGAGCCGGCAAATGCGATGGTTACCTTTGTCGCGGCAGACTGAGCCGGCCTACTCGGCCGCTGTCTGGCGCGCCATGCCCTGCCTAGCGGCGGCGTAGTCGCGAACGGCCTCACCGAAGGCCGCAAACAGTTTGTTTGACGGCTGATCGGAGCCGACCCAGTATTCCGGGTGCCACTGAACGCCGACCGCGAATGCCTTCGCGCCGATGACGGAAACCGCCTCGATCGTGCCGTCTTCCGCGACCGCTTCCACGGCCAGACGCGGTGCCATGTCCGAAATGGCCTGCCGATGCAGCGAGTTGACCTGGATCTCGCCAGTGCCGACGACGCCTGCAAGGCAGCTGCCTTCCTTGACGATCACCTTCTGGCGGATACCGTAGGCAACGTCGAGTTCGGGCGTATCGGGCTTGCGATGGTCCCACATGCCCGGCTGTTCCTGAATCTCGTTGGCAAGTGTGCCGCCCAGAACAACGTTGAGTTCCTGAATGCCGCGACAGATGGCAAGCAACGGAATACCGCGCTCCAGCGCGCGCTTGATGAGCGGCAGGCTGGTCGCATCGCGGGCGCGGTCATAGGGCCCTTCTGCATCAGTCGCCTCCTTGCCGTAAAGCGACGGATGCACATTCGTTCGCGAGCCACTGACCAGAAGCCCGTCCACCCGGTCGAGGATGCCGTCAAAGTCATTGTCCGCATCAAGTGCCGGCACAAGAAAGACGGTGACATCAGCGCCTTTTACGGCGGCACGCACATACTGGTTTGGGGTTGCCTGCCAGACGTTGCCTTCGATCTCCCTGATATCGGCTGGAATGGCGACGACGGGTTTCGACATGCTGGGCTCCGGGAAAAGAAATACCAAAAGAGGATTTGATATCAAATCTGGTTTCAGTCAATTCCTCTTTTCGGGCGAAATGACGACGACGGCCGTTTCCCTGCTGCGTGGCGCTGGTTTGTGAGATCACCAGTTTTCACGGGTACATCGGCAAATAATCGTTAACCACAAAACGGCGAATCCAGGTTGTACTAGACGATTACTCCCATGCGTTTTGAATAAATACTTTCGCGTTTTTTCACGCCTAGAGTTGCAAGTTTAACCTATGGCTGGTTGAGTATGTTTACTTTCGGCCTTTATTTTGCAATATTTGGTTGAAACTATCTTTTCCGCGTTGGGGGTGCACGCGAAAATTGCCGAGTGAGTCCCCAGTTATTGGGTAATCTCCCGAAATCATTCATTAAATTTTGGCCGGTAACCCTCGCATGCCATAGGGAGTGCCGAGTCCATGACGGATAAGGGTCAAAACACACTGCCGGCTGATGTATACCTGTCGTTCGTCAGCTCGCTGTACGGAAACCGTCAGACCCTTTTCGTGGGCATGATTTCGCATGTCATCACGCTCTCCTTTGTATTCGCCAAGACTTCCGATCCGTTCTTCCTGCTGTGGAGCGCGCTGGTCGTGCTCATATGGTCTCTGCGCGCGCGCGGCATGCGCCGTTTCGACCGGGCCCATAAAGCCGCGCTCGACATGGCGGGCATTCGCTATTGGGAGAACTGGTACAATCTCGGCGCCGTCGGCACGACATTCGCGCTGGGCACGGCGTGCTGCTACAGCCTTGTGGTCAGCCGCGACGCCTTTGCGGAAATTGCCTGTATCTCGGTGACTTTCGGCACCATGGTTTCGGTCGTCGGTCGCAACTACGGCTCTCCCCGGACCGTAAACTACATGGTTCTAGCGGCTTGCCTGCCGATTGCGGTCGGCTTCCTGGCCCTGCAGGATTTCTATCATGCCGTCCTCGCATCGCTGGTTCTGCCCTTTGCGATGACGACGCGTTCGATGGCCAACGGCGTTCGCACGTTCCTTTACGAAAACGTGCTGGCGGCGCGTGACCTTGCGACCATCGCGGACCGTTTCGACACGGCGCTCAACAACATGCCGCATGGCCTTTTCATGCTGGACGCGGACCACCGCATTCTGGTCGCCAACCGGCGTGCCTGCGAACTTCTGCATCTCGGCAGCCAGGAACGGCTGAAGGATTGCCACCTCGACCTCGTGCTGCGCTATGGCGTTCGCAACACGTTTTTGAACCTTGAGCAGAGCAAGGCTATCCTGCGCCAGCTCCAGGAGCTTCTGAACGGCGACCGCTCGCGGGCGCTCTTGCAGGTGAGGGAAGGGCTTTACCTCGAATTCACCGCGGCGCGCCGGGAAAACGGCGGCGCTGTCCTGATTTTCGAGGATGTCACGGCGCGTGTTCGGGCGGAAAAGAAGATCCTCCACATGGTGCGCTATGACAGCCTGACCGGGCTTCCGAACCGCGCCTATTTCGCCGATCTCGTTCAGGATGCGCTTTCGGAGCGCAAGAAGCCCGGCATGGTCGGCTTCATGGTGCTCGATGTCGACGACTTCAAACATGTCAACGACATGAAGGGCCACATCACGGGTGACCGCCTCCTGTGCGCGATCAGCGAGCGGCTGCGGCGGCTGGCGGTGGACAAGATCATTGTAAGCCACCTGATGGGTGACGAATTCATCCTCTTCTTCCCCAATGAGGCGAACCGTCGCGATCTGGAAGCGCGCATGCGTCGCTTCCACGAGCAGCTGCGCGGCACCTATGAATTCGACGGCATGACATTCCTTGTCTCATTCAGCGCGGGATGTGTGACGGTGCCGAGCGATGAGTTCCGGCTGGATGAAATGCAGATTCGCGCCGACCTGGCTCTGTTCGAGACGAAGTCCCGCGCCAAGGGCAGCGTCACCGTCTTCGAAGAAGAGATGGACGCGCGATACGTGGATCGCCAGAAGCTCAAGGAAGATCTTCGCGAGGCGCTTGCCGCTGACGCGCTCTCCGTCGCTTACCAGCCGATGTTCGTGCCCGACGGCACGAGCATAGAATGCTGCGAGGCGCTGTCGCGCTGGACGCATCCCGAACGTGGCGCCGTTGCGCCGAATGTATTCATCCAGATCGCCGAAGAGATGGGCATCGTCTCGGAAATCACCCGATTCATGATCAACCGTGCCTGCGCCGACTGCGTGACGTGGCCGTCGCATATGAGCGTTTCTGTCAACCTCTCCGTTCAGGACCTGCGCGGTACGGCAATCATCGGTGTCGTTTCGGAGGCGCTGGAGGCGGCGGGGCTTGCGCCGCATCGGCTGCATCTGGAGGTTACCGAAAGCTGCCTGATGGAAGAGCCGGTCAAGGTGCAGGCTATCCTGCAGGAACTGCGCGCCCGCGGCATTACTATCGCCATCGACGATTTCGGCACGGGCTATTCCAGCCTCAGCTATCTCGATCAGCTGCCGCTCGATGTCATCAAGATCGACCGGTCCTTCGTGCGCAACATCGGCGAAGACGCACGCCGCTTCAAGCTGCTGCGCGGCACGGTCAACCTGTCGCGGGAACTGGGGCTGCGGATCGTCATCGAAGGCGTCGAGACGCAGGAGCAGCTCGCGCTTATCAACAAGTATCACTGCGCGGATCTGGTCCAGGGCTATGTCTTCGCGGCGCCCATGTCGCCCGATGCCCTCCGTGACCGCTACGAAAGCCTGGCCCGCAAGCCGGCTGAGCCCCGCCGTCGCGGGCGGCGCGTCGCCTGATCCATCTTCCCTTGGCCTGAAAACCCACCGCGTGCATCAGTTTATGCAAATTTAGCGTTAACCATATATTAAGGTTAATGAATGGTATTTTACACAAATTGTCTTATATCGCTGATTATCGATTCCGGGGATGTCGTATCGCCGGTGTGTATTCGGGGGTGTTGGGCAATGGCGAGCGTCGGAACGGTAGCCAATCGCTTTTCTGAGAAACTGCTGGGGCTGCTCGACGGGGTGGAATACCGCCGCGTCGAGACGAGCGAGGACATGGAGGATATCGCCCGTATCCGCTACAAGGCCTACAAGGCCGGCAGCGTGATGCATCTGGGCGAGGAAACGCCGCTCCTCATCGACGAAGTCGATTTCGATAGCCATGCCTATGTGTTCGGCATCTATTATGAAGAGCGCCTGATCTCGACCGTGCGCCTGCACCACGTCACGCCCGATCATCGCGTGACCTCGTCGGGCAAGGTGTTTCCCGATGAGACGAAGGCATTTCTCGATGCCGGTCTGACGCTGATCGACCCGGTGCGGCTGGCGGCCGATCCCGAAATCTGGAGCGAAATGCCCGCCATTCCCTATCTGACATTGCGACTGGCTACGATGGCGGCCGACTATTTCGATGCCGATCGCGTGCTTCAGATGGTGAAGCCCGCGCATGCGGCCTTCTACAAGCGGGTGTTCGACGGTGACTTCGTCGCCTCGCCGAAAAGCAACCAGGGCAAGTTCATCATCGACCTGATGCTGATGGCGACGCGCTGCAAGGACGTGCGGTCTTCGCTCTATGCCCGCTTTCCGTTCTTCCAGTCGGAACCCTTCGAACGGCGGATGCTCTTTGCCCGTGGCGAAGATATGCCGTTCAGCCCCCTGACGGTGCGGCCAACGGCGCGCCTTGCCGACAGCCATCGCCGGATACAGCTGTCGGGCGGCGCCTACGCTGGGTAATGCTTGCGCCTTTATGTCGCAGTGCAGGCCGGTTTCACCTGAAACCGGCCTGCATCGTTTCCGGAAGGGGAAAGTGGCAAAGGCTAAGTTCCCCTTGCCGTTGCGCTTTGGCGATCCATTGTGTATGGCCTGAACAACGTGCGCTTCTGGCGCTTGGGGAAGAGCCGGGCCGCTTCGCAGGCCCGATGGTTATAAGCGCTCATCGGATGGGGGATTTCCGGCTGGCGAGCGTGGCTGCTTAGGAGAAGGTGACTATGGCTGAACATCATACCGGACCGATCGAAATGGGCGCTCCGATGGATTATCCCGAGCACGAGAAGACCTACGGTCTCTTCATCGCGGGCGCCAAGTACGGCACGCTGATCTGCGTTGCGCTGTTGATCGCCATGGCTGCCGGTTTCTTCACCAGCGCCGGCTTCTTCAGCGCCTTCCTGCTTTTCATCATTCTCAACGTCGCCGGTTTCTTCCTGCTTCGTTAATCCAACATCTGCAATACCGCAGCTTGTTCCGGCGCCATCCGGCGCCGCGATCCAACACGGCCAGTCTCGGGGGGAGGACCACGGTTTGAGTCAGTGTGTTTTTGTAGCGCGTGAAAGTGATACGGCAGAAGGTCGTGTCGCGGCTTCCGTGGAAACCGTGAAGAGAATGAAAGGCCTCGGGCTGGATGTGCTCGTAGAGGCCGGAGCGGGGCTTCGATCCCGAATTCTCGACGCCGACTATGAAGCTGTCGGTGCGCGCATCGTCGGGGCCGAAGAGGCGAGATCCGCCGATGTGGTGCTCAAGGTGCGCCGGCCCTCATCCGGTGAAATCGCCACCTACAGGCCCGGTGCCGTCGTCATCGCTACGATGGATCCCTACGGCAACGAAGCTGCCATCGCCGAAATGGCGAATGCCGGTCTCACCACCTTTGCCATGGAACTGATGCCGCGTATCACGCGCGCCCAGTCGATGGATATCCTGTCCTCGCAGGCGAACCTTGCGGGCTATCAGGCCGTCATCGATGCAGCCCATGAATTCGACCGCGCCATGCCGATGATGATGACCGCCGCCGGCACGGTGCCGGCCGCCAAGGTCTTCGTCATGGGCGCCGGCGTTGCCGGTCTGCAGGCCATCGCCACCGCCCGCCGGCTCGGTGCGGCCGTTTCCGCGACAGATGTCCGTCCGGCCGCCAAGGAGCAGGTCGCTTCCCTCGGTGCCAAGTTCATCGCCGTCGAGGACGACGAGTTCAAGGCCGCGGAAACCGCTGGTGGCTATGCCAAGGAAATGTCCAAAGAGTATCAGGCGAAGCAGGCAGCCCTCGTGGCTGACCATATCGCCAAGCAGGATATCGTCATCACGACCGCGCTTATTCCGGGCCGTCCGGCACCGCGCCTCGTGACCCGCCAGATGCTGGCCGCCATGCGCAACGGTTCTATTGCCGTCGATCTTGCCGTCGAACGCGGTGGCAATGTGGAAGGCGCCGAGCCCGGCAAGGTCGTCGAGGTCGAGGGCGTGAAGGTCATCGGCTATCTCAACGTGCCGGGCCGTATCGCGGCCTCCGCCTCCGCGCTTTACGCGAAGAACCTTCTCACGTTCCTTGAGACCATGGTCGACAAGGAAACGAAATCGGTTTCGGTGAATGTCGAGGATGAACTCGTCAAGGCGACGATGCTGACCAACGGCGGCGCCGTTGTGCATCCGAACTTCGGAGGTGCGGTTCAGCAAGGGGAGGGCAAGTGATGGCGAACGAACTTCTCGACAAGGCAATCACTGATCTTGAACGCGCCGTGGAAGCCGTTCGTACGGCGTCCGAATACGTGCCGGATGCGGCCGCTGCCGCTGCGCACGGCATTTCCGGCGGGGCGATCGATCCCTTCGTCTTCCGCCTCGCGATCTTCGTGCTGTCGATCTTTGTCGGCTACTACGTGGTTTGGTCAGTAACGCCCGCGCTGCATACGCCGCTGATGGCTGTTACCAACGCCATCTCGTCGGTCATCGTGGTCGGTGCCCTTCTGGCTGTCGGCATCTCGCTTTCGGGTGTTGCGACGGGTTTCGGCTTCGTCGCGCTCATCCTCGCCTCCGTCAATATTTTTGGCGGCTTCCTCGTCACCCAGCGCATGCTGGCGATGTACAAGAAAAAAGAGAAGTGAGGGCGGCCAGATGAACGTGAACTTCGCAGCCTTCCTCTACCTCGTTTCCGGGGTACTCTTCATCATGGCACTGCGCGGCCTGTCGCACCCGACGACCAGCCGGCGCGGCAATATGCTCGGCATGATCGGCATGGGCATCGCCATCGGCACGACGCTGCTTCTGGCAACGCCGTCCTTCGGCGGTCTCGTGCTCATAGTGCTCGGCATTGCCATCGGCGGCGGTGCAGGCGCCTATATCGCCCGCTCGATCCCGATGACGTCGATGCCGCAGCTCGTCGCCGGCTTCCACTCGCTCGTCGGCCTTGCCGCTGTGCTGGTCGCCGCTGCCGCGCTTTATTCGCCGGTGTCCTTCGGCATCGGTCAGGTCGGTGAGATCCATGGCCAGGCGCTTGTCGAAATGGCGCTCGGTGCGGCCATCGGCGCGATCACCTTCACCGGCTCGATCATCGCCTTCCTGAAGCTCGACGGGCGCATGTCCGGCAAGCCGATCATGCTGCCCTACCGGCATGTGATCAACATCGCGCTGCTGGCAGCGATAGTCGTCTTCATCGTCGGACTGACCCTGTCGGAAAGCCATTTCGATTTCTGGCTGATCGTTATCCTGGCGCTGGCGCTCGGCGTGCTTCTGATCGTACCGATCGGCGGCGCCGACATGCCCGTCGTCGTCTCCATGCTCAACTCGTATTCGGGTTGGGCGGCGGCCGGTATCGGCTTCACGCTGGGTAACCTCGCTCTCATCATCACGGGCGCGCTGGTCGGCTCCTCGGGTGCGATCCTGTCCTATATCATGTGCAAGGGCATGAACCGCTCGTTCATTTCCGTCATCCTGGGCGGTTTCGGCGGCGATAGCGGTGCGGCGGCAAGCGATGACGGCGTGCAGCGCACGGTCAAGCAGGGTTCGGCCGACGATGCGGCCTTCCTCATGGCGAATGCCAGCAAGGTGATCATCGTGCCCGGTTACGGCATGGCGGTTGCCCAGGCTCAGCACGCGGTACGTGAACTGGCAGACGCTCTCAAGAAGAACGGCGTCGAGGTCAAGTATGCCATTCATCCGGTCGCGGGCCGCATGCCCGGCCATATGAACGTGCTGCTTGCCGAAGCGAACGTGCCCTATGACGAAGTGTTCGAACTCGAGGATATCAACTCGGAATTCGCACAGGCCGACGTGGCCTATGTCATCGGCGCCAACGACGTGACGAACCCGGCCGCGCGCGACGACAAGTCCTCGCCGATCTACGGCATGCCCATCCTTGACGTCGACAAGGCCAAGACCTGCCTCTTCGTCAAGCGTTCGCTCGGCTCCGGATATGCCGGCATCGACAATACGCTGTTCTACAAGGATGGCACGATGATGCTGCTGGGCGATGCCAAGAAGATGACGGACGATATCGTCAAGGCGATGAACCACTAAGCGGTTCAAACCAGCCCGGAATGAAAAAGCCCGCGATCATCTCGCGGGCTTTTGTTTGGGAAGGGCGACAGCCTTGTCAGGCAGGCTGGGGCTTGTTGCCGGCGCCGCGCGTGCGGGCGAGGCCATCCTTGGCCGGCTTGTAGTTGGGATCGAGGCGCAGCGCCTGCGAGTAGGAACGGGAAGCCTTGGCCATTTCGCCGCGGCGCTCGTAGATCAGCGCCTGGTTTGCCCAGGATTCCGATAGCTTCCCGTCGAGGCCGATGGCCGTGTTGAAGTCCGAGAACGCGTTGTCGTCGTCGCCCAGCGCCGCATAGGAAATGCCTCGACCGTTATAGGGCTCAGCCGAGTTCGGCGACAGCGAGATGGCCTTCGAGAAGTCCTCGATCGCCTTTTGGTGCTGGCGGCGGGCCTGATAGATCAGGCCGCGATTGTGATAGGCGCGGGGATCGGTCGTATCGAGCTCGATGGCGCGGTTGAAATCGCGGAACGCATCGTCCAGGCGCCCGGCCTGGCGGTACAGATTGCCGCGACCGATATAGGCCACGTCATAGCGCGGGTTGATCTGCAGCGCGGTGTTGTAGTCGGAGACCGCCTGCGCCTGATCGCCGAGGCTGCGCTGCACGAGCGCGCGGTTCGCATAGGCCTGGTAGAAACGCGGATTGAGCTCGATCGCCCGGTTGAAGTCGTCCAGGGCCCGGCGGTTTTCACCAGCACGGCCATAGGCCGAACCGCGCACATTGTAGCCTTCGGGGTCCTGCGGATTGGCGGCGATCACGGCCGAAAGCGACGCGATATTCTGCTGCGATCCCTGGGCGCGTTCGACCTTGAGGACATCCGTCGAGGTCGTTGACTGGCAGCCCGCCAGAAGAACGGCGAGCGAGGTCGCGGCAACCGCGGCCATCAGGGAGCGACGCATGTCAGCGGCGGGAAAGCGATTGTTCAGAAACCCGGTAGATGCAGCCATATTCAAGTGCGAATCCTCAAAGTAAGCTTCTCTCGCGCCTCATGCGCAAGGAAACCGCTACGGCTTTGTCAGCAATTCCGGCGGGTAATTGTAGCGGGTGCGCCCGAAATTGCACGGAACGTCTTTCATAAGGGTGAAAAAAGATCCGTTCACGTCAAAAAAGGCGGCGGCGATATGTTCGCCCCCGCCCGGTCTTGCATCCGAAAACGTCGAAATGACGGCCGATTAACGGGCGCCCGGACGTGCGCTGACGAGGCCTTCGCGCTGCGCACGCTTGCGAGCGAGCTTGCGAACGCGACGGACGGCTTCAGCCTTCTCGCGTGCACGCTTCTCAGACGGCTTTTCGTAATAGTCGCGCATCTTCATTTCACGGAAAATGCCTTCGCGCTGCATCTTCTTCTTGAGAGCGCGGAGAGCCTGATCAACGTTGTTGTCGCGGACAAGTACCTGCACGAGAATCCCGTTCCTTTGGTTGTTGTAAGCCATGCGAGTACTGGTCGCGAGGCAAATGGATGACGTTCGCTCAGCCCAACGGGCCGGCAATTGGCGGGTCGGATATCAGATCGTCTGAGGAAAGTCCAGCCTCTGACGGCGCGTGTTAAGGATATTTGCATGGCGCCGTCATAAATCCCCAGCAAAGGGCGGATGCGGGCCATGTCGCATGTGGTACAAGGTGCGCCTGAATGCGTCGCAAAGGATACGGCGCGAAACGCCAGGATTTGCTTTTTATCGGGGCAGGAAACAGCCGGCGCGACCGGCGAGATATTGAGGATACGGGATGCGCAAATATTCGGTTTTCGCCGTCGCCCGGGAGGCGATGCGCGGCCACAAGGGGTGGGAGGCGCAGTGGACCTCGCCCGAGCCGCGCAAGGAATACGACGTGATCATCGTCGGCGGCGGCGGCCACGGCCTGGGCGCAGCCTACTATCTCGCCAAGGAGCACGGCATCACCAACATCGCCGTGATCGAGAAGGGCTGGCTCGGCGGCGGCAATACCGGCCGCAACACGACCATCATCCGCTCGAACTATCTCTATGACGAGAGCATGGATATCTATGAGCACTCGCTCAAGCTCTGGGAAGGGCTGAGCCAGGACCTCAACTACAACGTCATGTACTCGCCGCGCGGTGTGATGATGCTGTCGCACAACGTGCACGACAAGCAGTCCTTCGGCCGCCACATTCATGCCAACCGCCTCTACGGCATCGATAACGAATGGCTGACGCCCCAGCAGGCGAAGGAATTCGTTCCGGTCCTCGATATTTCGGCCTCCGCGCGCTACCCCATCAATGGTGCCGCCCTCCAGCGCCGCGGCGGTACGGCTCGGCACGATGCTGTTGCATGGGGCTATGCCCGTGCGGCGTCGGATCGCGGCGTGCATGTTATCCAGAACTGCGAAGTGAAGGGCATCCGCCGCGGGCCCGACGGCGCCGTGACGGGCGTGGAGACCTCGAAGGGGTTCATCGGCGCCAAGAAAGTAGCGGTTTCGGCGTCCGGCCATAACTCGGTCATCCTGTCGATGGCAGACGTGAAGCTGCCGCTGCATTCGGTGCCGCTCCAGGCTCTGGTTTCAGAGCCGATGAAGCCGATCTTCCCGTGCGTGGTCATGTCCAACTCGGTGCATGCCTATATCTCGCAGTCGGACAAGGGCGAACTCGTCATCGGCGCCGGTACGGACCAGTACAATTCGTATTCCCAGACCGGGGGCCTGCAGATCATCACGCATACGCTGGATGCCATCTGCGAACTCTTCCCGATGTTCCGTCGTGTGAAGATGATGCGCCAGTGGGGCGGCATCACCGACAACACGCCTGATCGTTCGGCGATCCAGGGCGTGACGCCGGTGAAGAACCTCTTCGTCAATTGCGGCTGGGGCACCGGCGGCTTCAAGGCGACGCCCGGTTCGGCGCATCTCTTCGCGCATCTCATCGCGAAGGGCGAGCCGCACAAGCTGGCGGCCGGCCTGACGCTCGACCGCTTCCGCACCGGCCGCCTCATCGACGAGGCAGCGGCCGCGGCCGTGGCACACTGATGAACGTGGCGCTCGCCGCCGGATTGCTGATGACGGCCGGTGTAATGCCGGTGGGTTCGATCATTCCCGAACCCGACGATTTCCGTCTTCAGTCGATCCACAAGGCGGCGGGCGAGCAGAACTGGCCTTTCGTTGCAGAGAGGGGGATGCTGGGGTGCGTCGAAATGCTTGGCAAGCGGGTGGTCTATTTCATCCCGGGCGACGAGATGGAGCGGGCCTACAACATCGACATAAACCTTCTTGCGATGAGTGTTGCCAATCTCGGAATAACGAATGTGCTGGCCCCCTATGAGGATAGCGCGCAACTGCTTTACCGGCTTGTGCCTTTCGTCTCCATGGGACAGCGACTTTGCGATCAGGAACCGGGCTCGTTTGTGACGGAACCGGAGCTTTAAACAGGTAGGAAACAATGCTGCTGATCTACTGCCCCTACTGCGAGGAAGAGCGCTCGGAGCTCGAATTCCGCCACGGTGGCGACGCGCACATCGCCCGGCCGACCAACATCGCCGACATTTCCGACGAGGAGTTCCAGGAATACTTTTTCCTGCGCGACAACCCGAAGGGGCTGATCTTCGAACGCTGGCGCCACATCCATGGTTGCGGCCGCTTCTTCAATGCGGCACGCGACACCGTGAGCGACAAGTTCGTCATGAGCTACAAGGCCGGTGAGCCGAAGCCGGATCTGCCGGGTGCCGCGCCCGCGTCCGAAAAGACAGTAGAAACCTATGAAGCCACGGAAGGAACCGCGAAATGAGCGGCGCCAATCGCATTGCCGGTCAGGGCCGCCTGACGCCCGCCAAGACGGCGCGTTTCACCTTCGACGGAAAGACCTATCAGGCGCTTGAAGGCGATACCGTCGCCTCCGCGCTGCTCGCCAACGGCGTGCATCTGGTCGGCCGTTCGTTCAAGTATCACCGTCCGCGTGGCATTCTTTCGGCCGGTCCGGAAGAGCCGAATGCGCTGATCGACGTTTCCCGCGATGCCGCGCGCCGCCAGCCGAACGTGCGCGCGCCGGTGCAGGAAGTCTTCGATGGCATGAAGGTGGAATCGCAGAACCGCTGGCCCTCGCTCGCCTTCGATATCGGCGGGGTGAACAATCTGCTGTCGCCGTTCTTCGCAGCCGGCTTCTACTACAAGACCTTCATGTGGCCGAAGGCTGCCTGGGAGAGGGTCTACGAGCCCTTCATCCGCAAGGCCGCCGGCCTCGGCGTCTCGCCGACGGAAGACGATCCCGACCATTACGCCAACCGCTATGCGCATTGTGACGTGCTGGTTGCCGGCGCCGGCGTCGCCGGGCTGTCTGCAGCGCTGGCAGCGGCTCAATCCGGCGCCCGCGTCATCCTCGTGGACGAGCAGCCGGAAGTCGGCGGCGCGTTGCACTATGATACGTCGGTGAAGATCGACGGCCAGAACGGTTACGACTGGGCACAGGCGACGGTCGAGAAGCTGAAGGCGATGGAGAACGTCACCGTTCTGACGCGCACGACGGCCTTCGGCTACTACAACCACAATTTCGTCGGCCTCGTCGAGCGCGTCACCGATCATCTCCCCAAGCCGGACAAGAAGCTGCCGCGCGAGCGCCTGTGGCAGGTCCGCGCCAAGCGCGTCATTCTCGCGACCGGCTCGATCGAACGCCACATGGTGTTCGCCAACAACGACCGGCCCGGCATCATGCTGGCCTCGGCCGCGCGCACCTATCTCAACCATTTCGGCGTTGCTGTCGGCCGCAAGGTCGGCGTCTATACGGCAAGCGATTCTGCCTATGAGGCCGCCTTCGACCTGAAGCGGGCCGGTGTCACCATCGCCGCCATCGTCGACAACCGCGAGAAGCCTGGTGAGGCGGTGCTGACCGAAGCCCGCAGGCTCGGCATCGAGGTTCTGACCGGTCACTCGGTTATCGACACCAAAGGCAAGCTGCGTGTTTCCGCCATGTCGGTCGCTCGCAACGGCGGCGGCTCGGCGCGGTCGATCGCAATCGATGCGCTGCTGATGTCCGCCGGCTGGACGCCCTCCGTGCACCTCTTCTCGCAGTCGCGAGGCAAGGTGGCCTATGATGCGGCTTCCGGCCGCTTCCTGCCGGGCACCTATGCGCAGGATTGCCTTTCGGTCGGTTCGTGCAACGGTACGGACGGTCTTCAGGCAACCATCGAGGAATCGCTGGCTGCCGGCGAACTGATGGCACGCGCCACCGGCAATGAAGGCGGCGCCAAGGTCGAGCTTCGCGGCGAAAACGCCTTCGAATGGACTGGCGGCATGGCCGGTAGCGCCGAAGGCGCCGGCGCCGACACGACCGTCAAGGCCTTCGTGGACTTCCAGAACGACGTCTGTGCCAAGGATATCCGCCTCGCGGTGCGCGAAGGCATGCATTCGATCGAGCACATCAAGCGCTTCACCACCAACGGCATGGCGACGGACCAGGGCAAGCTGTCCAACATCCATGGCCTTGCCATCGCGTCCGAAGTGCTCAACCGCGAGATCCCGAAGATCGGCCTCACGACCTTCCGCGCGCCCTATACGCCCGTCACCTTCGGTGCGCTGATCAGCCATTCGCGCGGCGCACTTTTCGATCCTGCCCGCAAGACGCCCATGCATGCATGGGAAGAAGCCCACGGCGCGGTCTTCGAGGACGTCGGCAACTGGAAGCGCGCCTGGTACTATCCGCGTTCGGGCGAGACGATGCACGACGCGGTCAACCGCGAGTGCCGCACGGTTCGTAACGCCGCCGGCCTCTTCGATGCTTCGACGCTCGGCAAGATTGAGGTCGTCGGGCCCGACGCAGAAGTGTTCATGAACCTCATGTACACCAACGCCTGGGATACGCTGAAGCCCGGCCGTTGCCGCTACGGCATCATGCTGCGCGAAGACGGCTTCGTCTATGATGACGGTGTCGTGGGCCGCCTGTCGCAGGATCGCTTCCATGTCACCACCACGACGGGCGGTGCGCCGCGCGTCATGCACCACATGGAAGACTATCTCCAGACGGAATTCCCGCATCTCAAGGTCTGGCTGACCTCCACCACGGAACAGTGGGCGGTCATTGCAGTCCAAGGCCCGAAGGCGCGCGAAATCCTCGAGCCGCTAGTCGAAGATATCGACATTTCGAACGAGGCTTTCCCGCATATGAGCGTGCGCGAAGGCAAGATCTGCGGCGTGCCGACCCGGCTCTTCCGCATGTCCTTCACCGGGGAGGCGGGCTACGAAGTCAACGTTCCCGCCGATTACGGGCAAGCTGTCTGGGAAGCGATCTGGGCAAGGGCCGAGCCGCTCGGTGCCTGCGCCTACGGCACCGAGACCATGCACGTTCTGCGCGCCGAAAAGGGCTATATCATCGTCGGCCAGGACACGGACGGTACGGTCACCCCGCACGACGCCGGCCTTAGCTGGGCCGTCTCCAAGAAGAAGACGGATTTCGTCGGCATCCGCGGCCTCAAGCGGCCGGATCTCGTCAAGGAAGGCCGCAAGCAACTGGTCGGCCTCCTGACGAAGGACCCGAACGTGGTGCTGGAGGAGGGCGCACAAATCGTCGCCGATCCGAACCAGCCCAAGCCCATGACCATGCTCGGGCATGTCACGTCTTCCTACTGGTCGGAGAATTGCGGCCGGTCGATCGCCATGGCGCTCGTCGCCGGTGGCCAGGCCCGTCTGGGCCAGACGCTCTACGTGCCGATGCCGGACCGCACCATCGCGGTCGAGGTCAGCGACATGGTCTTTGTCGACAAGGAAGGAGGACGCCTCAATGGCTGATCAAGCTCTTCGCAAGCCGCCGCTTGGCCGCAGCCATGGTGGTTCCGCCAGTGCACGCGTCACGCCTGCCGCACCCGCAACCCGTCTTTCGCTGCGCGCCGGCGCCGATGCCGTCGGCACGCTTTCGCTGGCCTTCGGTCTCGAATTGCCGCAGCGTGCCAAGACCTCCGCCTCGGTCGGCGGTCGTCACGCAGTCTGGCTTGGTCCCGACGAGTGGCTATTGATCGACGAGAGCGGCGCGGACCTGATGGGCATTGCCGGTGGCGTTTCGGCGCTGCATTCGGCAACGGATGTCTCCCACCGCAACACGGGGATCATCGTTTCCGGTCCCAACGCAGCGGAAGCTATCGCAGCGGCCTGCCCGCTCGATCTCGGCAACACGGTCTTCCCGGTCGGTGCTGCCGCGCGCACCGTACTTGGGAAGATAGAAATCGTCCTGCTGCGCACGGGGGAAGAGGATTACCGCGTCGAGTGCTGGCGCTCGTTCTCGTCCTACGCCTTCGGCATGCTGGCCGAAGGTGCGGAAGACGCCGGTCTCTAATGAAAAATCCCGCCCTTGAGGCGGGATTTTTTTAGACGTCCTCCGGCCGATCCTTCGGATCGAACTGAATGATGGTGATCCAGTCGGCGGTGAGTGCGGGCTTGCGCTCGTCCTCGATCTCCACGGAAACATCGTAGCGGATCGTCACCATGCCGGCGCCGCGGAAGCGCGCCTCGTCCAGCACGAACCGACCCCGCACGCGGGCACCGCTTTTCACCGGCGTGATGAAGCGGACCTTGTCGAATCCGTAGTTGATGCCCATCGTCTGCTCTATGATGCGCGGCACGCAATCGAAGTTCATGGCCGAGAGCAGCGACAAGGTCAGAAAGCCGTGGGCGATGGTGCCGCCGAATGGCGTCTCGGCCGCCGCTCGGACGGGATCGGTGTGAATGAACTGGTGATCCTCGGTCGCACCGGCAAAACGGTCGATCATCGTCTGATCGACGACGAACCAGCGCGAAATGCCGAGTTCACTTCCCACGAGTGCGGGCACATCTTTCAAATGAATATCTGCGGGCATAGGGCTTTCCATTGATCGATTGGCGTTCGTTCTAGAGACGCGCTTTGGCCGGGCAATGAATTTCAGTGGTTTTCGACAAGAATTTCGACTGTGCGTGCAGGCACCATTCCGTTGGGCGGACGGCCGACGGTGAGCAGGCTGACCCATTCGCGACCATCCGGCAAGGGAAGCGCCAGCGGCTGTTCACCATGGCTGCGATTGACGATGACCGCGAGGCGCACGATGCGCTGCTGCTGAGCGTCCGGTGTCTTGAAAAGGGCAACGAAGGTGCCTGCTCCCGGCTGCTCCCAGTCCTCCACGGTCATCGGCGTGCCGGCAGCGGTCAGCCATTCAACATCGCCGCCTCCGTTCAGAAACGTCGTCTCGGACAACGCCGGAAAACGCTTGCGGATCCCCGACAGCATGGCGGTGTGTTCGATCAGGCCGTCATCCAGATCCTTCCAGTCCAGCCACGTCAGTGCATTGTCCTGGCAATAGGCGTTGTTGTTCCCTTTCTGGGATCGGCCGCCCTCGTCGCCGGCTGTCAGCATCACCGTGCCGCGCGAGATGAAGAGGCTGGACAACAGCGCCTTAACGTCTGCCCGCCGGGCTGAAAGCACCACACCGTCCGTCGTCGAGCCCTCGGCTCCGTTGTTCCAGGAATGGTTCTCGTTGTGACCGTCCCGATTGTCCTCGCCGTTCGCCTCGTTGTGCTTGTGCGTGTAGGAAACGAGGTCCATGAGCGTAAAGCCGTCATGGGCGGCAAGGAAGTTGACGCTGCGTGTGCGATCCCCGCCATGGCGGGAGAAGATGTCCGACGAGCCCGCAAACGCTGTGACGAAGGCGCCGAGCTTGTGGCTGTCACCGCGCCAGAACATTCTCGTGTCATCGCGATAACGGTCATTCCATTCGAGAAAGGGAGCGGGAAAGTTGCCGAGCTGGTAGCCGCCGGGGCCGATATCCCAGGGTTCGGCGATCAGCACGCGCTCCTTCAGCAGACGGTCAGCGCAGATGTCGGCCAACAGGGCCGCATTGGCGGAAAAGCCGTCGGCCTCGCGGCCGAGAATGGTCGCGAGATCGAAGCGGAAACCGTCGACCCCGGCCTGACGCACGAAATGGCGCAGGCTGTCGATCACGAGCTGCCGCACGACGGGATGCTTGCCGGCAATGGTATTGCCGCAGCCGGTGTCGTTGATCAGTTCGCCCGGCCGATCGGGTACGTGGCGATAGTAGGTTAGGTTGTCGAGGCCGCGCATGGAGAGCGTCGTTCCGTGGCGGTCGCTCTCACCGGAATGGTTGAAGACGAGGTCGAGGATCACACCGATATTTTCGGCCCTGAGTGTGGCGACCGTATCGGCAAGCTCCTGCATCCCGCCGGGCACCAGACGCGGATCGAGTGCCATCAGCGCGATCGGATTGTAGCCCCAGCTGTTGGAAAGGCCGAGCGGCGGCAGATGCCGCTCATCGATCCAGGCGGTGATCGGCATCAGCTCGACGGCATCGACACCGAGCAGTTTGAGGTGCGCGATCACGGAGGGGTGGGCGAGTGCGCCGACGGTTCCGCGCATGGCCTCCGGTATGTCGGGATGCAGCATGGTAAAGCCGCGAACCGCAATCTCGTAGATGAAGCCGCCGGTGCGGAAAAGCGGCGGCTTCACGTCGACCGGGCGATCGTGTGTGACGATGGCCTTCGGTACGATATCGGCCGTTTCGGTGCCGAACTGCGTCAGGCGGGCGTCATGCACGAAGCGGCGGTCGAGTTCCTTTGCGTAGGGATCGACAAGCAGCTTGGCAGGATCAAACCACAGGCCATGATCGGGCGAGTAGATGCCGTCGGCGCGAAAGCCGTAGCGTGTGCCTTCCTGCGCGCCCTCGACGAAGACGCGGTGAAAGCCGTTCTCGTCCCGACCCATGGCGAGGCGGGCGAGTTCCTTGTCGCCGCTGGCGTCGAACAGGCAGAGATCGACACGCGCGGCATCGCGCGAATAGACCGAAAACTCCACTCCGTCCCCGGAGAGCGTCGCGCCCGGCGCGAAGGAGGGAGGGGTGAGGGCCATCTTACGTGATCACGCTGGGTTCTTGGCGGCCCGTCCGTGACTTGATGCCGGCGATCTCGTCGGCGACGGCAATGAGGTCGGCCAATGCTTCCTGCGTGTCCATGCCGTGGCGGGCTGCATCGGGCTCATAGCGCTCGATGTAAACCCGCAGCGTCGCGCCTGACGTGCCCGTGCCGGAGAGGCGGAAGACGACGCGCGAGCCGCCTTCGAACAGGATGCGGATGCCCTGGTTCCGGCTGACGGACTGGTCGACCGGGTCGTTATAGGCGAAGTCGTCTGCAGTCTCGACCGTGAGGGCGCCGAAGCGCTTGCCGGGCAGGGTCACGAGCTTGTCGCGCAGATTGGCCATCAGGCCGTTTGCAGCCTCGCTATCGACCTCCTCGTAGTCGTGGCGCGAGTAGTAGTTGCGGCCAAAGCTCGCCCAGTGCTGCTTGACGATGTCCAACACGCTTTCCTTGCGCACCGCCAGGATGTTGAGCCAGAGTAGCACGGCCCAGAGGCCATCCTTCTCGCGCACGTGATTAGAGCCGGTGCCCGCACTTTCCTCGCCGCAGATCGTGGCAAGGCCGGCGTCGAGCAGGTTGCCGAAGAACTTCCAGCCGGTCGGGGTTTCGTAGAGGCCGATACCCAGCTTTTCGGCAACGCGGTCTGCGGCGCCCGATGTGGGCATCGAGCGTGCGATGCCGGCAAGGCCTTGTGCGTAACCGGGTGCCAGGTGGGCATTGGCTGCCAGGAGGGCAAGGCTGTCGGATGGGGTAACGAAAATGCCCCGGCCGATGATGAGGTTTCTGTCGCCGTCGCCATCGGAGGCGGCGCCGAAATCCGGCGCATCATCGGCCATCATCGTTTCATAGAGCGCGCGCGCATGGACGAGATTGGGATCGGGATGGTGACCGCCGAAGTCCGGCAGCGGCATGAAGTTCAGCACCGAGCCCTTGGCGGCGCCAAGGCGGTTTTCAAGGATTTCCTTTGCATAGGGGCCGGTGACGGCGCTCATGGCGTCGAAAACGATGCGGAAGTCACCCGCGAGAAGGCCACGAATAGCCTCGAAGTCGAAAAGCTGCTCCATCAGCTCCGCGTAATCAGCGACGGGGTCGATGACGTTGATCGTCATCCCGGCGATTTCGTGCGTGCCTTCCAGGTCGAGATTGACGTCCTCGACGTCTGCGATCTTGTAGCTGTCGATGGTCTTTGTGCGGGTGAAGATGGCGTCGGTGATCTTTTCCGGTGCCGGGCCGCCATTGCCGATATTGTACTTGATGCCGAAGTCTTCGGTTGGCCCGCCCGGATTGTGGCTGGCGGAGAGCACGATGCCGCCGAAGGCCTTGTTCTTGCGAATGACGTTGGAGGCGGCCGGCGTGGAGAGGATACCGCCGCGACCGACGAGAACGCGGCCGAAGCCATTGGCGGCCGCCATCTTGATGGCGAGCTGGATGACCTCGCGGTTGTAGTAGCGGCCATCGCCGCCGATCACCAGCGTTTCGCCCTCAAAGCCTTCCAGCGAATCGAAGATCGACTGGATGAAGTTCTCCGCATAGTTCTGCTGCTGGAAGACCGGCACTTTCTTGCGCAGGCCGGACGTGCCGGGCTTCTGGTCGGTATAGGGCGCGGTCGTTACGGTCTTGATGGTCATAGGCTGATACTCTTCAGGAAAGGTTGGCTCGCGTCAGGAGACTGGAAAAAAGGTCGGCATAGCGGGCGGCGCTGCTTTCCCAGGAAACCTCCGCCTTCATGCCCTGGTTCTGGATGCGGCCCCAGACCTTCGGCTCCTGCCAGGCCTTGAAGACGCGGCGCAGCGCCTGGCGAAGGCCATCCGCATTGATGGGTGTGAACTGGAAGCCGGTCGCGACACGGGCGGAGAGGGCCGCCTCGTTGGCGTCGATAACGGTGTCGGCAAGGCCGCCGGTACGAGCGACGACGGGAATGCAACCATAGCGCAGGCCGTAGAGCTGGGTGAGGCCGCACGGTTCGAAGCGCGACGGGATGAGGATCGCATCTGCGCCTGCCTGCATGAGATGCGACAGCGGCTCATTGTAGCCGATGACGATGCCGATGCGTCCGCGATGCCGCGAGGCGGCGGCGAGAAGCGCGCCTTCCAGGCCCTGGTCGCCAGAGCCCAGCACCACTAGTTTTCCGCCCTGCTCGACGATCCAGTCGGCGACATCTGCGATGATGTCGATACCCTTCTGCCAGGTTAGGCGGCTGATGACGCAGAAAATCGGGCCGCCATCCTGCTCGATGTTGAAACGCTCGGCGACGGCCTGCCGGTTGACGGCGCGCTGCCTGAGCGAGCCCGCCGCATAGGGTCGAGCGATATGCGTATCGCTTTCCGGGTTCCAGACGGCCGTATCGATGCCGTTGACGATGCCCTCAAGGTCGGCCGCACGGGCATTGATCAGCCCTTCGAGGCCCATGCCATATTCCGGCGTCATGATCTCCTGGGCGTAAGTCGGGCTGACGGTCGTGATCGACCACGCCGTGCGCAAACCGCCTTTCAGAAAACCGACATCACCGTAGTATTCCAGACCGTCGACGGCAAAGGCTTGGGGCGGAAGACGCAGCTTGTCGAAGACATCGGCACCGAACTGGCCCTGGAAAGCCAGGTTGTGCACGGTAAGGATCGTTGGGATGTGCTGCAGACCGGTGTAGCGCATGTAGACCGGGGTCATCGCGGCCTGCCAGTCATGGGCCTGAACGATATCCGGTCGCCAGTCAGGCAACAGGCCGCGGGCGACTTCGGCCCCCGCAAACGAAAGAGCCGCGAAGCGCTGCCAGTTGTCGACGAAGTCGTTGCCACTGCCGTCTGTATAGGGGCCGCCCGGTCTGTCGAAGAAGGCGGGTGCGTCGAGCACGAGGAGATCGAGCCCCTCGTGCGTCACTGCGAGAATGCGGGCAGGCTCGCCGAGGAGATCGTCGAAGGTGGCGACAACCTTTGGTCCGGTGAGGCGCTGCATGACGATAGGATAACCGGGCATCAGCGTACGTACGCGTATTCCATGTCCGGCAAGCGCGAGCGGCAGCGCCCCGGCAACGTCGGCCAGGCCTCCCGTCTTGATGAGCGGGAACACTTCGGATGCCACCGAAAGGATATTCATGTCCGGGTTAGAGCTCCAGCTTGTCGATCATGTTCTGCGTGATGAGGCATATTCCGTTTTCCGAGCGACGGAAGTGCTTGGCATCGAGTTCCGGATCCTCGCCGACGACAAGGCCCTCGGGGATGACGACGCCGCGATCGATGACGACATTCCGAAGCTGCGCGTGCCGGCCGATCATCACATTGGGCAACACCACCGCACCATCGAGGCGCGAGTAGGAATTTGCCCGCACGCCGGTGAAGAGAAGGCTGCGGTGCAGCGTGGAGCCGGAAATGATGCAGTCGCCCGAGACGAGTGAGGAGATCGCCGAGCCACGGCGGTTTTCGTCGTCATGCACGAACTTGGCCGGCGGCTTGATCTCGGCGAAGGTCCAGATTGGCCAAGAGCTGTCATAAATGTCGAGTTCCGGCGTGATGTGGGTCAGGTCGATATTGGCCTGCCAATAGGCATCGACCGTACCGACGTCGCGCCAATAGGCCTCGCGTTCGAAATCGGAGCGCACGCAGGATGCGGTGAAGCGGTGCGCCACTGCTTTCCCGTGCTGCACGATATAGGGAATGATGTCCTTGCCGAAATCGCGGCTGGAGGTCGGATCAGCGGCATCGCGGCGCAGCAGGTCCATCAGGAACTTCGTGTGGAACACATAGATGCCCATGGAAGCCAGCGCCATCTCCGGATTGCCCGGAATGCCCGGCGGGTCTGCCGGCTTTTCCACAAAGGCGATGATCTCGTCCTTCTCGTCCACATGCATGACGCCGAATCCGGTCGCCTCCATGCGCGGGACTTCCAGGCAACCGATGGTGACCTGCGCGCCGGAGTCCACGTGCTGCTGAAGCATCAGCTCGTAGTCCATCTTGTAAATATGGTCGCCGGCTAGGATGACCATGTATTCGACGCCGTAATCCTCGATGATATCGATGTTCTGGTAAACGGCATCAGCGGTGCCTTCATACCATTGCGTCTCGGAGACGCGCTGGGAGGCTGGGAGGATGTCGAAGCTTTCGTTGCGTTCGGGGCGGAAGAAGTTCCAGCCACGCTGCAAATGGCGGATCAGCGAATGCGCCTTGTACTGGGTGGCCACCCCGATGCGGCGGATACCGGAGTTCAGCGCATTGGACAGCGCGAAATCGATGATGCGCGCCTTGCCGCCGAAATAGACGGCGGGTTTCGCCCGCCGGTCCGTCAGTTCCTTCAGGCGACTGCCGCGCCCGCCGGCTAGAACATAGGCCATGGCGTCACGGGCAAGGGGTTGAATGCGCTTCTGCTCCATAGGTGTCCTCCCGATTCTTGTTTTATGCATCCAGCTCGAGCATCAGCGTCGCCAACGGCGGCAGCGTGATATTGGCTGTTATCGTTCCATCGCCGTGTTTTTTTGCCTGGACGGCGCCACCATTCCCCTTGCCGCTGCCGCCATAGATTTCGGCATCGGTGTTCAGTATTTCCCGCCACCGTCCCTCCATCGGAAGCGGCACGCCGTAGTTCTCGCGGTAAACGGGCGTGAAATTCGTAACAATGGCGATCGGCTTTTCGCCCGGCGCCTTGCGCAACCATGCGAAGACGGAGTTCTCGCGGTCGTCGGCGATCAGCCATTCGAAGCCGTCGCCTTCGCAATCGCGGGCGTGCAGCGCAGCCTTGCGGCGATAGGTGCCGTTGAGGTCACGCACGAGCCGGCGCATGCCTTCATGCAGCGGATATTCCAGCAGATTCCAGTCGAGCGACCGTTCCTCGCTCCATTCCTGCCATTGGGCGAATTCCTGGCCCATGAACAGGAGCTTCTTGCCCGGATAGCCCCACATGAAGCCGTAATAGGCTCTGAGATTGGCGAATTTCTGCCAGTCGTCGCCCTGCATCTTGGCAATCAGCGAGCCCTTGCCGTGTACGACCTCGTCGTGGCTGAGCGGCAGCACGAAGTTTTCCGTGAAGGCATAGAGCAGGCCAAAGGTCATGTCGTTGTGGTGGAACTTGCGATGAACAGGCTCGCGCGACAGATATTGCAGGGTGTCGTGCATGAAACCCATGTTCCACTTGAAGCCGAATCCGAGGCCACCGTCGTGCACCGGTGCGGAAACCTTCGGCCAGGATGTGGATTCCTCGGCAATGGTCAGCACGCCCGGATGAGCGGCATAGACGCGCGCGTTCATCGACTGGAGGAACCGCACGGCCTCGAGGTTCTCGTTGCCGCCATACTCGTTCGGCACCCATTCGCCGTGCTTGCGGGAATAGTCCAGATAGAGCATCGAGGCGACGGCATCGACACGCAGGCCATCGAGGTGGAATTTCTCGGTCCAGTAGAGCGCGTTGTTGACGAGGTAGGAGAGCACTTCGGCGCGGCCGAAATTGTAGATCGCGGTATTCCAGTCGGGATGAAAACCTTGGCGCGGATCTTCATGCTCATAGAGGGCGGTGCCGTCGAAGCGGCCAAGGCCGTGTGCGTCCGTCGGGAAATGCGCCGGCACCCAGTCGAGAATGACGCCGATGCCCACCTTGTGGCAGCCGTTGACGAAACGCGCGAACCCGTCCGGCTCGCCGAAGCGCGCGGTGGGCGAATAGAGGCCGGTGGTCTGGTAGCCCCACGACGGATCGAAGGGGAACTCGGAGATCGGCAGGAACTCGATATGGGTGAAGCCCATATCGACGCAGTAGGGTATGAGCCGCTCGGCCAGTTCGTCCCAGGTGAGGAAGCCGCCGCCGTGCTGGCGCTGCCAGGAACCGGCATGGACTTCGTAGATCGAGATCGGCTGGCGGCGGGCGTCAGCCTCGGCCCAATGTTTCAGATGCGCCTCGTCTTCCCATTTCTGGTCGATCTGGCCGGTGGTGACGGATGCATTCGCCGGGCGCAGTTCGGAACGACGTGCGAAAGGGTCGGCCTTGAGCGGCACGAGCGCGCCATCCGGCCCGACGATTTCGTATTTGTAGGCATGGCCGGGTCCGATTTCAGGCAGGAAGATTTCCCAGATACCGGTGTCGCGTCGCAGGCGCATCATGTGCCGGCGACCGTCCCAGGCGTTGAAGTCGCCGACGACGGAAACGCGCTTGGCATTGGGAGCCCAGACGGCAAAGTGAAAGCCGTCGACACCCTCCACCGTCATGGGATGGGCGCCCATCTTGTCGAAGAGCCGAAGATGCGAGCCTTCGCGGATATAATAATCGTCCATAGGCCCGAGAACCGGACCGAAGCTGTAGGGATCGATGACGACCCATTCTCCACTTTCATTGCGCGCACGATAGCGGATCGGCTGCAACTTTTTGACCGACACCTCGCCGGCGAATATGCCGGCCGGATCCAGCTGCTGCAAGGTTCCGACTTCCTTGCCGGCTAAGGTCTGGGCAATCACCTGTGTCGCGCCAGGCAGAAAGCATCGGGCGATATGATGGTCGCCGGAAGCATGAAGGCCGAGAACTGCGAACGGATCCCAGTGCCGGCTTTCGAGGATTGCATCGATGTCCGCCTTCGCCAGAAGCTCTAACGGTTGGTCCGTCGTGCCTTTGTTCGGCGGTGTGGTCATCAAGCTCTCCAGATTTCCTTGGCGTATTGACGTATGGTCCGGTCCGAGGAAAACCAGCCCATGCGCGCTGTGTTCCGGATTGTTTTTGAATACCACGACGTTTTATCGTTCCAGATGCCGTCCACCTCGCGCTGAGCCTTGGCATACGCGTCGAAGTCGGCGGCCACCATGAACCAGTCGTGATTGTAGATACCGTCCACGAGGCCGGTGAAACGATTGCGGTCGTCGGGGGAAAAGACGCCGGAGGAGATGGCGGCGAGCGCCTGCGAAAGCTCTTTCGACTGCTCGATGATGGCGCGCGGATTGTGTCCCTCGGCCCGAACCGTTGCGACCTCTTCCGCCGTCATGCCGAAGATGACGATGTTTTCTTCGCCGACATGATCACGCATTTCGACATTGGCGCCATCGAGCGTCCCGATGGTGAGCGCGCCGTTCAGCGCGAACTTCATGTTGCCGGTGCCCGATGCTTCCATGCCCGCGGTGGAGATCTGCTCCGACAGGTCTGCTGCAGGAACCATGATCTCCGCAAGCGAGACATTGTAGTTCGGCACGAAGACGACCTTGAGCAGGCCGCGCACGGCCGGGTCGTTGTTGATCACGCGGGCGACGTCGTTCGCCAGCTTGATGATGAGCTTGGCGTTGTGATAGCTCGGCGCCGCCTTGCCGGCGAAGAGCTTGACGCGGGGCGTCCAGTCGAGTTCGGGATGCGAGCGAATCTGGTCGTAGAGTGCGACGGCCTCGATGATGTTGAGAAGCTGGCGCTTGTATTCGTGGATGCGCTTGATCTGGATGTCGAACATCGCGGTCGGATCGATGCGCACGCCCATGCGGCTGCCGACGAGATTGGCAAGGCGGTTCTTGTTGTCGCGCTTGATCGCGGCGAAACGCTCCTGGAAATCCCTGTTGTCGGCGAACGCATCGAGTGCTGTCAGGGCCTCAGCGTCGTCCATGAAGGCGTCGCCGATCGACTCGCGGATCAGGTTGAACAGGCCCGGATTGCACTGCATCAGCCAGCGACGCGGCGTGATACCGTTCGTCTTGTTGTTGATGCGGTCGGGGTAGAGCTTGTGAAGGTCCGCAAAGACGGTTTCCTTCATGAGTTCCGTGTGGAGCGCGGAAACGCCGTTGATCGAGTGGGAGCCGACGAAGGCGAGGTTGCCCATGCGCACGCGCCGTTCGCCCGATTCCTCGATCAGCGAGATGCTGCGGATCCGCTGGTCCTCGAAATCCTTTTCCTTGCGGGCCTGCAGAAGGATCTTCGCGTTGATCGCATAGACGATCTGCATGTGGCGCGGCAGCAGACGTTCGAACAGCGGAACCGGCCAGCTTTCAAGTGCTTCTGGAAGAAGCGTGTGGTTGGTGTAGGAAAAGGTGCGGCGCGAGATATCCCAGGCCGTATCGAAATCGAGGCCATGTACATCGCTTAGCAGCCGAACGAGTTCGGCGACGGAGACGGCGGGATGCGTGTCATTGAGCTGGATGGCCACGGCATCCGGAAGCGATGTGAAATCCGGATACTGCTGGAGATGGCGGCGCAGGATGTCCTGCAGCGACGCCGAACAGAAGAAGAATTCCTGGCGCAGGCGCAGTTCCTGGCCGGCCGGTGTGGCATCGGCGGGGTAGAGAACACGCGTGAGGCTTTCGGCCTTGTTGCTTTCCTTCAGTGCGCCGATGTGATCGCCGGCGTTGAACGCCTCAAGAAGAATCGGGTCGATGGGGTTGGCGGCCCAAAGACGCAGCGTGTTGACGCGTTTCGCCCGCCAGCCGACGGCCGGCGTATCGTAGGCGGTGGCGATAACGCGCTCAGCAGGCTTCCAGACGAAGCGCTGCTTGGCCTCGCCGATATTGATCGTTTCGACGACACCGCCGTAGCCGATCTCGTAGGAGCTCTCGCGCCGCTCGAATTCCCAGGGGTTGCCATGGGCAAGCCAGGTCTCGGGCAGTTCCACCTGCCAGCCATCGGCCATCTGCTGGCGGAAAAGGCCGTGCACGTAGCGGATGCCGTAGCCATAGGCTGGAACGTCCACCGTCGCCATGCTTTCCATGAAGCAGGCAGCCAGACGCCCCAAGCCGCCGTTGCCAAGGGCGGCGTCCGGCTCCAGCTCCGCGATGACATCGATATCGACGCCGAGCGAGGCGAGCGCCTGGCGCATCTCCTCCATAATGCCGATATTCGTCATGGCATCGCGCATGAGGCGGCCGATGAGGAACTCCAGCGACAGATAGTAGACGCGCTTGGCGCCCGTCGCATAGGTGCGGCGGGTCGAGTCCATCCAGGCGTCGGTGATGCGGTCGCGGGCGACGAGAATGGCGGCCGTCAGCCAGTCATGCGGCTTGGCCACTTTCGGGTCCTTGCCGATGCGGTATTTCAGGCGTTCCAGAAGCTCGATCGCCAGTTGTTCGACATTTGAGGTGCGGAGCGCCGGAGCGAGGTCGTTGCTGTTAACCCGGTTCATCATCGGTGAACTATGCCCCTCGCGTCATTCTGTTTTCGGTGCTTCGAAAAGCGCGTTTAAATCAATTTATGCATCTATCCGAAGCGCTTGCAATATGCGTTTTCAAGAAAGGACGCATGCATTTTAAGTGGAGCTAAAGGACTATGAAAATGACAAAAAGACCGCTGTATGGACGCACAGCGGTCGTATTTTGAGACGTTGACTGATTATTTCGTCAGACGAGAGACGACGGCGGCGGTTTGCGAGCCGATGACACTGAAAGCGCTGACGAGGGATTCTACATTTTCCGCCGCAAAATAATGCTGCTCGGTCGTCGCACAATACTTCAGGAGCTTCTGACCGCGTGCGGGCGCGAGAAAGGCAACGGCATAAACCTCGATATTTGCGGTTCGAGCCTCATCGCAACTGATCTTCGTATGCCGATCCGCCTCGGTATCGCTAGCCTGTTTTCTATAGTGCGTGTTCTCACCATCGGTCATGAAGACGATATAGCGGTTTGGCGTCTTGCCATTCTTGGTCTGGTGCGCCGTAAGTTCGCTTGCATCCTTGAGCCTTTTAACGGCTTCGGCGAAGGCGTCGCTTGAATCGGTTCCTCCCGTTGGCATTCTGGGTATTGCGTTGACATAATCGACCACGCTCTTCGTGCCCCACGCGAGGGCTGAAATCTGCGGCCATATTATATCGTTGTAAGAGGAAGCGCCCATGCGGACATATTGAGCATTCGGGTCAGCCTTGTTCATCTGCGTGGCGAGAGTTCCAACCGCTCTTTTAAGAGCATTGATTTTTGGAACGTAGCAAGGCTTGCTCTTTTTTAGGTTCGTTTGTTCGTTCCAGTTGGAACTTGTGAAATTCTGGCACGGATTATCTTTGCTCTCGATCTCAGTGGTAATAAACGACATCGAGCCGGAGCGGTCCAGCACGAGGAACATCGAGAAGGCATTCTTTGATTCCGTCGCGGAAACACTTTCGGCCGTGCTGGCTGCTGCAAGCTTGATCGTGCTGTGACCCAAAAGACGTGTGAAGACGCTGAACTTGACAGAGTAGCTTGTGGCAATGTCAACCGTGTAGGATTTGCCATTGTTCTGGATCGCTGTTTCCTTGATATCGATGACTGGCGCGTCATCAACGAGCGTCTTGTCGCCTTCCTTGACGATCCCCGACGTGCCGCTCATCTGAAGGGCGAAAAGTTCGGCGGCAATCTTCTTGGCTTCGGCGGCCGTCTTGTTGTCGTTGGCCAATGCTGATGCCGCCGCGAGTGCGGCCGCATCCGATGCATCCTGGAGTTCGGCTTTCGCCAGAACCATCTTGGTCATGTCGATGGCGACGCCGCCGGCGGCGAGGATGACGGGTATCGTAACTGCCGTCACCATGGCGAAATTGCCGAGACGATCCTTCAGCAACCGCGAGAGGATCGCCGGCCCTTGTATCTTCTTCGTCATGAGATGCCACCCGCCATTGCCCTAATGTGCGGTCAACCTATCAGCGAAGTCTTATTCAACGGTTTGAAGGCGTGGTATAGTTTTCGTAAAATTGCGCCCATCCCGCAATTCCGACCATAGTTCTGTTCCCAAACGGGAATTCAGGCCGGCTGGCGCACGGGAACCACGTCGACCGCCTGGGTGGTCTGGTGTTCGCCATAGCCCTTGAGAACGCCGATGACCGGGACGACATCGGAATAATCTCGGCCATAGGCGACGACGATATGGTCGTTGCCGGCGGGAATATCGTTGGTCGGGTCGAGTTCCATCCAGCCGTTGACCCGGCCGCACCAATAGCGCACCCAGGCATGCATGGCGTCCGCGCCCTCAAGGCGTTCCTTGCCCGGCGGTGGAATGGTGCGCAAGAAGCCGCTGACATAGCCCGCGGGTATGCCGAGACTGCGCAGCGCAACGATCATCACATGAGAAAAGTCCTGGCAGACGCCACGTTTCAGCTTGAAGGCCTCGCGCGGGGTCGTGTCCACGCTCGTTGCCTCCGCGTCGTAGGTGAAGTCCTTGTGAATCCGCGCGCAGATGGCCGCGGCGATCTCGCGGACCGTCATATCAGGATTGACGATACCCCGGGCATAGTCGGTGATGTCAGGGCAGTCCTTCAGGCGCGGGCTGGAGCCGGTGTAATGATGCGGCGAGTTGGCATCGAGTGACCAGTGTCCGGCGATCTCCGACGGCAGGGCGTCCAGACGCGGCGAAAAATCCGCGGCGGCCTGCGGCACGTCGACATGAACGCGGGCCTGCATGCGGATGTCCAGGCGCTCGTGGTTGCTGCGAAACAGGATCGCGCTCATCGGATTTTCGAAGAAGTCGCTGTGATCGACGCGCTCGCCGGGCACCGGCGCCACGCCGATTGTCCCGGCCACCAGCCGCTGGCGCCGGCCCAGCGAAAGCGGCAGCACGCGCACGATATGGCGGCCGCCGGAGACCGGTGTGTCGTAGAGATAGCCGATATGAAGGTTGACGTCGTAGAGCATGGTCACAGCGTCGTCCTCCGGCTCAGCTCAGATAGGTTTGCGCGAGGATGTCGGACAGCTTTTCGAGCTCCACCTCGAAGCGCTTGTAGACGGCGTCCGTCATAGCCTCCGGCGTCATTACGGCAAGACCGGCATGCAGGCGCATCGCCTCGCGGTAGAACGGCGACATCTGGCCGTTGGCATAGGCGTTCGGCAGCTGCTCGACCTCGTTCTTGATCTCGTTGAGCTGGTAGAGGATCGAGCGGGGATTGAGCGGATCGAGCGCCAGCAGGTCGGTCACGGTGAGGCGAGCGGTGGCAACGTTGTAACGGCGGCGATGGGTCATCACGCTATCGCCGATCTCAAGCAGCATGTCGAGCGCCCCGTCAGGGGCATCCTCGCCCGACATGTGGCCGAGAAGGCGCGTCATGTGCAGGCCACGCTCGAGATAGCGGCCGATGGACAGGAAGCGCCAACCGGTGAAGCGGTACATGTTTTCGTGCACGAGGCCCGCGAAGCCCGCGAGCTTGCGCAACAGCACGGTCATGGCGCGTGTGGCGTCGTCGCCCGGCTCGATGCTGACATGGAAGCGCCGGGCTGTCTTCGACAGGTCGTTCAGCGCCAGCCAGCCATCGGGCGAGAAGCGGTCACGGATGTTGCTGGCGGAGAAGACGGCGCTATCGATGTTGCGGATGAGGCTTGTCGGCACGGCTTCCGATGTGTCGATGTCGAGTGCGTCGAGATAATCGGTGACATCCTTCAGCAGCGGCTGGGATGGGTCGGCATATTCGGCATAGCGGCCATGCCACGCACGCAGGATGCGCAACGCGCCTTCCGCACGTTCGATATAGCGGCCGAGCCAGAAGAGGTTGTCGGCCGCGCGGCTCGGCAGGCTGCCGGGCATGTTGCGGATGAACATCTCTTCCGCCGGCAGCAGGCTGGTGCGCTCTACCGGTTTGCGGCTGACGATCCAGACATCCGCCGCCGAGCCACCTTCCTGCATGGCGATGGCGGAGACATTGTCGCCGGCACCGATGCGGGCAAAGCCGCCGGGCATGATCTGCCAGCCGTCGCGGGTGCGCGCGGCGAACACACGCAGCGACATCGGCCGCGGCACAAGCTTGCCGTCAACGAAGGCGGGGGTTGTGGAGAGCGTGACGGCTTCCTGCCCGACGAGCCTCGGCCCATCCGTTTCCAGCCACTCCGTAATCGATTGTCTAGCCGTCTCGCGCAGTGAAGAACCGAGCACGGACTGTTCGTTGTCATCGAAGAACGGGCGTGTCGAATAGGCCGGACCGACGATCATGCGCTCGATATGGCCCGCGACATGGGCGCGCTCGTCTTCCTGGCCGCACCACCAGGTGGCAATGGAGGGAAGGCGTTGGTCCTCGCCAAGCAGATGCCGACAGATATTGGGCAGGAAGGAAAGGAAGGCGCGTGTTTCAACGATACCGGCGCCGAGCGCGTTGACGAAGGTAACAGAACCGGCGCGCAGCGCCTCGACCATGCCGGGCGTACCGATATGGGAATTCTGGTTCAGCTCCAGCGGGTCGGCAAAGGCGGCATCGAGGCGTCGCCAGAGCACGCCGACAGGTTTGAGGCCCGCGACGGTGCGCACCATGACCTTGCCGCCAACGACGGTGAGGTCCTCTCCCTCCAGCAGCATGAAGCCGAGATAGCGGGCGATATAGGCGTGCTCGAAATAGGTTTCGTTGGCGAGCCCCGGCGTCAGGACGGCGATGCGGTCTTCGGCCGGCTTGCCCGCCTGCAGCGCATTGCGGAAGGCGCCGAAGAAGCCGGCGAGCCGGTGCGCATGGGTTTCGGCATACACATCGGAGAAGGCACGTGTCGTCGCCACGCGGTTTTCCAAGGCAAAGCCTGCACCGGACGGGGCCTGGGTCCGGTCCGAAAGAACCCACCAGTTGCCGTCAGGGCCACGGCCGATCTCGAAAGACACGAAATGCAGGAAGTGCTGCCCGGCCGGCTGCACACCCACGAGCGGCCGCAGAAATTCGTTGTTGGACGCGACAAGGGCCGGTGGCAGCAGACCGTTCGCGACGAGTTCGTTCTTGCCGTAGATGTCGGCCACCACCGCCTCGAGCAGTTCGGCGCGCTGGACCAGCCCTCGCGAGAGGTCGTCCCATTCGGCCTCGTCTATGAGAACCGGGATGTGGGAGAGCGGCCAGGCACGGTCTGTGACCGTCTCCTTGCCATAGGCACGGTAAAAGACACCGGCATCACGCAGGTAGCGGTCGGCGCGGGCGAAGCGGCCGGAAAGCTCCGTCTCGTCCATCCGTTCGAGCGCCGAGAGGAAATGCCGCCAGACCGGACGGACATTGCCGTCCGTGTCGACCATCTCGTCCGCCACGCCAGGGAGTGGCGCATAGCCGCGGACCGGCTTTTCGGCCGCTCCGGCTTCGGGCTGTGCCTGCGCACTCGTGGTCTTCACTTACATTCTCCTAAAGGCGGCTAGAGCCCCGGCGGGCGGCGCAGATCCAGCGTCAGCGGGAAATCCGCCGACGGCGTTTCCGGCCACAGCGTGTAGCCGCCCGCCCGGTGACCCCACGGTTCGAATCGCGCCAGCCGGCGCGCCTCGGCCTCGTTTCCGTTCACCGGGAAGGTGTCATAGTTGCGTCCGCCCGGATGGGCAACGTGATAAATGCAGCCCCCGATCGCCCGCCGCGACCATGTATCATAAATGTCAAATGTAAGCGGGGCGTTGACGGGCAGCACAGGATGGAGGCCGGAGGCGGGTTGCCAGGCCTTGTAGCGCACGCCGCCGACGGAAACGCCCTGCGTGCCCGTCGGCTTCAGCGGCACCGGGCGGCCATTGCAGGCCACGGTGTAGCGCGCCGGGTTCGTTGTTTCGAGCTTCACCTGGAGGCGTTCGACAGAGGAATCGACATAGCGGACGGTGCCGCCGATCGCGCCCTGTTCGCCCATGACGTGCCATGGCTCCAGCGCCTGGCGCACCTCCAAGCCGACACCTTCGTATTCCACCTCGCCACAGAAGGGAAAGCGGAACTCCAGCTGGGCGGCGAACCATTCCGGCCTGAGATCGAAGCCGTTGGCGCGCAGGTCGGCCAGCACGTCGAGAAAATCCTGCCAGACATAGTGCGGAAGCATGAAACGGTCATGCAGCGTCGTGCCCCAGCGCACGAAGCCGCCTTCGGCCGGGTTCAGCCAGAAGCGGGCAATGAGCGCGCGGATCAGCAATTGCTGGGCAAGGCTCATGCGGGCATTGGGCGGCATTTCGAAACCGCGAAATTCCACAAGGCCCAGTCGTCCGGTGGGTCCATCCGGCGAGAACAGTTTGTCGATGCAGATTTCCGAGCGATGCGTGTTGCCCGTGACATCGGTGAGCAGGTTGCGGAAGAGCCTGTCGACGAGCCACGGCAGGGGCGGTGCGCCTTGGCCGGGGGGCGGAACCTGCGCGAGCGCGATCTCCAGTTCATACAGCGAATCGTGGCGCGCCTCGTCCATGCGCGGCGCCTGGCTCGTCGGCCCGATGAAGAGACCGGAGAAGAGATAGGAAAGCGAGGGGTGGCGCTGCCAGTGCAGCACGAGGCTCTTCAGCAGGTCCGGCCGGCGCAGGAACGGGCTGTCATTCGGGTTCCTGCCGCCGACGACCACATGGTTGCCACCGCCCGTGCCGGTATGGCGCCCATCGATCATGAACTTGTCTGCGCCGAGCCGCGAAAGCCGCGCCTCCTCGTAGACCGCGCTGGTGATGTCGACGCAATCCTGCCAGCTGGAGGCGGGATGGATATTGACCTCGATGACACCGGGATCGGGAGCGACGCGGATGACGTTGAGACGCTCGTCCTGCGGTGGCGCATAGCCTTCGATGTGGACGGCGAGGTTGAGACGGGTCGCCGCCTGTTCTGCAGCCGTCACCAGTTCGAGGTAATCTTCCACGCGTTCGACGGGCGGCATGAAGACGCACAGCCTGCCATCGCGGGCCTCGACGCTCATGGCCGTGCGCACGGTGCCGACGATGTCGCTGCGAACCTGCTCGACGCGGCCCTGCTGCCCGGCATCACTCGCCTGAAACGACGCCTCGGCCATTGCGCGGCCGCCCTCGGCAAAGTCCGGCAGCGGCGGCTTTACCTCCGAGGGATCGGCCGGATTGATGTAGGGATAATCCGATGGCGGCAGGTGGGGCAGGGCGCCGAGCGGCAGGCGATAGCCGACGGGGCTGTCGCCGGGAACGAGGAAGATCTTGCCGCGGCGCGTCTGCCATCGCTCGCTGATCCAGCGCTTGCCGGTCGCCTTTGCGTTCCACGCCTGCACCGGCAGGATGTGGCCGGTCGGTTTGGTCAAGCCGCGCTCGAAGACGCGCGCGATGCGGTTACGCTCCTCTGGGTCTTCGAGTTTCGAGTTCGACGGATCGACATTGTCTGGCAGGTTGCCTTCTTTGATGATCCACTCAGCAGGATCCTCGTAGGCGGGCTGGACCAGATCGGGCGCGAGACCAAGTTCCTGCGCGACAGCGCCGAGAAGGGCCGCCGCGTCGGCTTCGCTCACGGCGGCATCGCTGCCTTCCTCGGCAATCAGGTCCGGATTACGCCAGATCGGCTTGCCATCGCGTCGCCAATAAAGCGAGAAGGTCCAGCGCGGCAGGCTTTCGCCGGGATACCACTTGCCCTGTCCGTAATGCAGGAAGCCGCCCGGCGCGAAACGCTGACGCAGGCGACGGATCAGTTGGTCGGCCTTCTCGCGTTTGGTGGGGCCGACGGCATCTGTATTCCACTCGCCCGATTCGAAATCGTCGATGGAAACGAAAGTCGGCTCGCCGCCCATGGTGAGGCGCACGTCGTTTGCCGCCAGCACGCCGTCCACATCGCGGCCGAGCGCATTCAGCGCTTCCCAGCTTTCTTCGGAGAAAGGCTTTGTGATGCGCGGATGCTCGGCCACGCGATCCACCGTCATCGCGAAATCGAACGCGGTGTTCGCCTCGCCGAAATAGCCGCCGCTGATCGGGGCCGCATTGCGGTAGTGCGGCGTGGCGGCAAGCGGTATGTGGCTCTCGCCGGTCAGGAGGCCGGATGTCGGATCGAGGCCGATCCACCCGGCGCCTGGCAGATAGACCTCGCACCAGGCATGCAGATCCGTGAAATCGACTTCGGTCCCGGAGGGGCCGTCGAGTGCCTTCAGGTCCGGCGTCAGCTGGATGAGATAGCCGGAGACGAAGCGGGCCGCAAAGCCAAGGTTGCGAAGGATCTGCACGAGCAGCCAGCTCGAATCGCGGCAAGATCCAAGGCCGACTTCCAGCGTCTCTTCGGGCGTTTGCACGCCCGGTTCCATGCGGATGACATAGCCGATCTTCTGCTGGAGGCGCGCGTTCAGCCCCACGACCATGTCCACCGTGCGTTGCCCGGGTGTGCGATCGACCGTCGCCATGAAGGCTTCGAGTGCGGCGCTCATGGGTTCGGGGGTACGGTAGATCTCGAGATCTTCGCGCAGGTCTTCCGGATAGTCGAACGGCCATTGTTCCGCCTGCTCTTCGACGAAGAAGTCGAAGGGATTGTAGACGGTCATGTCAGCGACGAGGTCGACCTCGATCTTCAGTTCGGTGACCGGATCGGGAAAGACGTAGCGGGCAAGGTAATTGCCGTACGGGTCCTGCTGCAGGTTTACGAAGTGGTTTTCGGGCGAAACCTTCAGCGCGTGGCTGATTACCTTGGTCTTGGAATGTGCCGCCGGCTTCAGCCGGATGATCTGGGGTCCGAGGCGGACCGGTTTGTCGTAGATGTAATGGGTGAGGTGGTAGATACCGGCCTTGATCGACATACGCGCTCTTGTTCCCCTCGGGCGGTCTCACGCCGCCATCGAGAGGATTTTGTGCGCTGCGAAGAAAGATTGCAAGCGGGATCGCAGCCGGGCGCGGAGCGAAAGCCGCGCGCCCGGGAAAACCTTATTCCGGCAGGATGCGCACGGCGCCCTTGTCGGCACTGGCGGCAAAGGCGGCATAGGCCTTCAGCGCCGTCGTGACATTGCGCTTGCGCGGAGCAGCCGGCTTCCAGCCGAGCTTGTCCTGTTCGGCGCGACGGGCTGCAAGTTCGTCTTCCGAAACGGCAAGGTTGATGGTGCGGTTCGGGATGTCGATCTCGATCAGGTCGCCCTGACGCACGAGGCCGATGGCACCGCCCTGCGCCGCCTCGGGTGAGGCATGACCGATCGACAGACCAGAGGTGCCGCCGGAGAAGCGGCCGTCGGTGATCAGCGCGCAGGCCTTTCCGAGGCCCTTCGACTTCAGGTAGCTCGTGGGATAGAGCATTTCCTGCATGCCCGGGCCGCCCTTAGGGCCCTCGTAGCGGATGACGACAACATCGCCAGCCTTGACCTCGTTGCCGAGAATGCCCTTCACGGCCGCATCCTGGCTCTCATAGACCACGGCAGGGCCCGAGAATTTCAGGATCGATTCATCGACGCCGGCCGTCTTCACGATGCAGCCGTCGAGCGCGATGTTGCCAGAGAGAACGGCCAGGCCGCCATCCTTGGAGAATGGGTGTTCGACGGAGCGGATGACGCCGTTTTCGCCGTCCGTGTCGAGTTCGTCCCAGCGGGCTTCCTGGCTGAAGGCGACCTGGGTCGGGATGCCGCCCGGTGCTGCGCGGA
The DNA here is from genome assembly GCF_022637395.1 of Shinella sp. H4-D48. GTDB lineage: Bacteria > Pseudomonadota > Alphaproteobacteria > Rhizobiales > Rhizobiaceae > Shinella > Shinella sedimenti. The sequence continues at coordinate 682,589 of NZ_CP093337.1, forward strand.
AGAAGGTGCGCACGGTCTCGCTGGAAGTGCGCGTGATGTCCCAGCGGTCGATCGCGTCGCCCAGTGTTTCGGCATGAACGGTCGGGGTGTCGCGGTGGATCAGGCCGCCGCGCTCCAGTTCGCCGAGAATGCGCATGATGCCGCCGGCACGGTGCACGTCTTCCATGTGCACGTCCTGCTTGGCGGGCGCCACCTTTGAAAGGCACGGCACGCGGCGCGACAACTCGTCGATGTCGTCGAGGTCGAAGTCGATGCCGCCTTCATACGCGGCGGCGAGGATGTGCAGCACCGTGTTGGTCGAGCCGCCCATGGCGATATCGAGCGACATGGCGTTTTCGAAGGCTCGCTTGTTGGCGACGTTGCGCGGCAGGATGCTGTCGTCCTCCTGCTCGTAATAGCGGCGGGCGACATCAACGATCAGGTGGCCGGCCTCGACGAAGAGGCGCTTGCGGTCCGCATGGGTGGCCAGCGTAGAGCCGTTGCCGGGCAGCGACAGGCCGAGTGCTTCCGTCAGACAGTTCATCGAGTTGGCGGTGAACATGCCCGAGCACGAGCCACAGGTCGGGCAGGCCGAGCGCTCAATGACCTTGACGTCCTCGTCGGACATCTTGTCGTCGGCGGCGGCGACCATGGCGTCAACGAGGTCGAGCGCATGGGTCTTGCCGTGCAGAACGACCTTGCCCGCTTCCATCGGGCCACCGGAGACGAAGACGGAGGGGATGTTGAGGCGCATCGCGGCGTTCAGCATGCCGGGCGTGATCTTGTCGCAGTTGGAGATGCAGACCATGGCATCGGCGCAGTGCGCGTTGACCATGTACTCGACGGAGTCTGCGATGACCTCGCGCGACGGCAGCGAATAGAGCATGCCGTCATGGCCCATGGCGATGCCGTCGTCGACGGCGATCGTGTTGAATTCCTTGGCGACGCCGCCGGCCTTCTCGATCTCGCGTGCAACGAGCTGGCCGAGGTCCTTCAGGTGCACATGACCTGGCACGAATTGGGTGAAGGAGTTCACCACCGCAATGATCGGCTTGCCGAAGTCCGAGTCCTTCATGCCGGTCGCGCGCCAGAGGCCGCGGGCACCGGCCATGTTGCGGCCGTGGGTGGTGGTTCGGGAGCGATATGCGGGCATGGTCAGTTCCTCGGAGATGGACGCGGCTGGCATATGGGGCCTTGGCGGCCGCATTGCGAGCCTTGAGAGGGTTCCCTAGCGCAAAACGCCTCGCGCGTCACGAAAGGAATGACGATTTTTTGCCGGCGCGGCGCAATTTCCTTGCCAGAAGCGGGCTATGTGCTGACCGTTGTCGGCATGGTGCATTCGTGGCATGGTCCGCGCCATGAACGAAAGCAGTCAGGGTTTGGCGGAGGCCGGCGGAGAAGGCGTGGAGGCGGCGCTCGACAAGAGCCCGCTCTACCTGCGTATACGCGACGTGCTGGCCGATGCGATCTCCGGCGGCCGCCTGCCGAAAGGCGCGCTCTTGCTGGAGGGGCCGGTCGCCACGCTTTTCGCCTCCACCCGAACGCCGGTTCGCCAAGCACTCGCCCTTCTCGAAGAGGGGGGCATGGTACGCCGGTTCGACGGGCGCGGGTTCCTTGTCGGGCAGGGCCGCAGCGGGCCGAAACGGGTGGCGCTGACGGCGGACATGCTGGGCCTCGACGAGGAGGCGCCGGCGTTGCGCAAGGCCCCAGGCTGGGAGGCAATCTACGAGAGCCTTGAACGGGAAATGGTGCACCTCTCCGTGTTCGGGCGCTACCGCATCAACGAGGTGGAGCTGGCGCGCGCCCGCGGCGTCGGCCGGCAGGTGGCGCGCGATGCGCTTATGCGGCTGGAAGCCCTCGGTATCGTCGAGAAGGACGAGCGCATGCGCTGGACGCTGGTTCCGCTCGATGAACAACGCATGCGCGACCTGCATGCCATTCGTGTCGCGCTGGAGCCCGTCGCATTGCTGCAGGCGGCCCCCTTCATTCCGCCGGCTGAGCGGCAGGCGATGACGGAGCGGCTGGAAGAGGCGCTGGCCGTCTATCCTGCCCTGTCCGTCGAGGCGATGGATAATCTGGAAACGGACCTGCACATCACCTGCCTTGGCTATTGCCCGAACCGCGAACTGCTGATCGCGTTGCGTCGCGCCCATTTCATGCTGAATGTCAGCAAGCATGTCATCGGCGTCTCGCACCGCATGCCGGAAGACGAGCCTTTCATCGCCGAGCACCTCGCGGTGTTTCGCGCGCTCGATGTCGAGGATTTCGCCCGGGCGGCCGAGACGCTGCGCCATCATATCGTCGTTTCGCTGCCCAAGGTGATCGGCCGCGTTGCGGAACTGCGCGGGGTGCACCGGCCGGACACGCCGGCCTATGCGACGCTGGTGGCGCGCGCGGGAGAACCGGCATGAAGGTCAAGCGCATCGTCGCCAATATAGCGACGACCGATCCTGCGGAGGTGGCCGCCTTCTACAGGGAGGTGCTGGGTCTTGACCTGTTGATGGACCATGGCTGGATCGTGACTTATGGCAACCAAAGCCAGACATCACCACAGGTGAGCTTTGCCTCCGAAGGCGGGTCCGGCACGCCGGTGCCGGCGCTTTCGGTCGAGGTCGACGATGTCGAGGCGGCGTATCTGGCTGCGCGTGCTGGCGGTCATACCATCGAATACGGGCCGGTGGACGAGCCCTGGGGGGTGCGCCGCTTCTTCGTGCGCGATCCCGCCGGCACCCTCATCAATATCGTCATGCACACGCGATGATCAGGTGATAGCGCCGACCTGCCAGGGCACGAACTCGTTGTCGCCGTAATCGAAGGCCTCGCTTGCCGTCTTGCGTCCGGACGCGGTCTCGATGACGAATTCGAAAATACGGCGGCCGGCCTCTTCGATCGTCTCGCTGCCGTCGACAATGGTGCCGCAGTTGATATCCATGTCGTCCTTGATGTGTTCGTACATGGGCGTGTTCGTGGCGATCTTGATGCAGGGGGCCGGCTTGTAGCCGGAAACCGAACCGCGGCCTGTGGTGAAGGCGACGAGATTGCAACCGCCGGCGATCTGCCCGGTCACGGCCGCCGGATCGTAGCCGGGCGTGTCCATGAAGACGAAGCCCGGCTCCGTCACTTCCTCTGCATATTCATAGACGGCATTGAGCGGCATGGAGCCACCTTTGGCGACCGCGCCGAGTGATTTTTCGAGGATGGTCGTCAGGCCGCCCGCCTTGTTGCCGAAAGAGGGGTTGTTGTTGAGTTCGGCATCATTGCGCGCCGTGTAGTCGCGCCACCAATCAATGCGCGACAGGAGCTTTTCTGCGACCTCCGGCCGGGCGGCGCGGCGGGTCAGCAGGTGTTCTGCGCCATAGATTTCGGGTGTCTCGGAGAGCACCGTCGTCGCGCCCTCCCTCACAAGGAGGTCCGAGGCGATGCCCAGCGCCGGATTGGCGGAGATGCCCGAATAGCCGTCCGATCCACCGCATTCGAGCGCCAGCTTGATGCCCGAAAGCGGCTGTGGCGTGCGGCGGATGCGGCCGACATCCGGCAGCATGTCGTCGATCATCTCGCAGGCTGCCTCGATCGTCTTTCGCGTGCCGCCCTGGTTCTGGATCATCATGGTGCGGAAGGTCTTGCCTTCCTCCAGCCCGGCCTCTTCCACGAGCGGGCCGTATTGAAAGGTCTCGCAACCCAGGCCGATCATCAGGATGCCGCCGAAATTCGGATTGCGTGCATAGCCTTTGAAGGTACGGGTGAGAATGCGCCCGCCCTCGGACCGGAGGTTCAGCGCGCAACCGCCGCCATAGGTCAGCGCCACCACACCATCGATATTGTCGTGGCCGGCCTCGCGGAACCTGCGGGCATAATGCTCGGCCACATAGCGCGAGACCGTGGCGGAACAGTTCACGGTCGAGAGGATACCGATATAGTTGCGGGTGCCGATACGGCCGTTACCGCGGTCGAAGCCGTCGAAGGTGCGTCGCCGCTCCGCCGGCACCATGACGGGCGGAGCATTGTCCACGCAGAATTCATGCTTCAGTGCCAGATCCAGGATGGCGAGGTTCTGCAGATGCACATGCTCGCCGGGCTGGATGGCCTTCGTCGCGTAGCCGATGATCTGGCCGTATTTCAGCACGGGTGCGCCCTCGGCAATGAGAGAGATCGCCACCTTGTGACCGCGCGGAATGCGCTCGGCGGCAATGACGCCGTTCACCAGCGCGCGGCCGGCATCGACATTGGCAGGCACGACGCCGACATTGTCCTTAGCGTTGAGTACGAGCACGGCGGGAAGATCGGCAATCATCGCATTTCCTCTGTTGGTCTGCGCATTATGCACTTTGCCAGCAAAAGTCAATATTTATGGCGGCGTGTCGCGATGGCCTGGGTCTTTTCACTGGCCGCGCGCTTTTTCCGCGTGCCCCGCCGGTGGACGGATGCCGCTCAAGAGCCTATGTGTTTTGCGTTCACTACGAAGGAGAGGTCCATGCGTCCCATCATCGGCGTCATCGCCGCCGCTTTTGCTGTTCTGTCGCTTGCGGGTTGCAGCACGACGTCGTCGGCCGACAACACCACCTATGCACGCCCGCCGGTTTCGGACGGTGGCATGCGGGTTCCGCTGAACTGATCATCCGATCACGAAAAAAGAAAAGCCGGCCCGCAATGAACGGACCGGCTTTCTTGTTTGGCTTGTGCTTCAGTGGCTGTCGGCGAGTCTTGCGGCATCGATCGCCGAGGCCTGTTCGAAGCGCACGCCATTGAAGAAGGCGTTGAGAACCACAGCGGCGATGGACGCCAGCACGATGCCCGATTCGATGATCGGGTGGATCGCATGCGGCATCCACATCAGGTAGTTCGGCGCCAGAAGCGGGATCAGGCCGAAACCGACAGAGACCGCGACGATGAACAGGTTGTTGCGCGAGGACTTGAAGTCTACCGTCGAGAGAATGCGCACGCCTGTTGCCGCGACCATGCCGAACATCACCAGTCCCGCGCCGCCCAGAACGAAGGTGGGCACGGCTTCCACCAGCGCGCCCATCTTCGGGATAAGGCCGAGCACGATCATGATGATGCCGCCGGCCACGCAGACATGGCGGCTTTTTACGCCGGTAACGCCGACCAGGCCTACATTCTGCGAGAAGCTCGTATAGGGGAAGGTGTTGAACAGGCCGCCGATCATCGTGCCGATGCCGTCGACACGCAGGCCTGCCGTCAACTGTTGCTGCGAAACCTGTCGGCCGGTGATTTCGCCGAGCGCCAGAAACATGCCGGTCGATTCGATCATGACGACGATCATGACGAGCGTCATGGTGGCGATCAGCACGGGATCGAAGATGGGCATGCCGAAATGCAGCGGCGTGACGACGGCGAACCAGCCGGCATCCGAAACGCGGTCGAAATGCATCATGCCGAGGATGGATGCGGCGAGACAGCCGATTATCACGCCGCAGAGCACCGCGATATTGCTGATAAGGCCGCGGCCGAACCGGGCGATAAGCAGGATGGAGACAAGCACAAGCGCCGAAAGCGCGATATGGCCGGGCTCGGCATAGATCGGGTTTGGAACGCTCGGTGCGAGGGCAAGACCATCCGGCACGGCCGGGCCACCGGTTTCTGCCAGCGTCTTCATCTGGGCGAGCCATTCGCTGTGTGCCGGGTCCACCAGCTTGGGGGCGGTGGGGCCAAAGGGATTGCCGAAGATCCAGTTGATGCCCACGCGCATCAGCGAAACGCCGATCACCAGGATGATTGTGCCGGTCACGATGGGCGGGAAGAAGCGCAGCAGCCGGCCCATGACGGGGGCAAGCAGCAAGGCGATAAAGCCCGCGCCGATGATGGCGCCGAAGATCATGCGCGCACCCTCCGTGCCCGGCACGGCATTGGCCATGGAGACCATGGGGCCGACCGAGGCGAACGTCACGCCCATCATGACGGGCAGGCGGATGCCGACGTGGCGCCCGAAGCCGAGAGACTGGATGATGGTGACGATACCGCAGACGAAGAGGTCGGCGGAGATGAGGAAGGCGACGTCCTGCGGGCTGAGCTGCAGGGCGCGTCCGACGATCAGCGGCACCGCGACCGCCCCGCCATACATGACGAGGACATGCTGTATGCCGAGGGTGGCGAGCCTGCCCGTGGGCAACCTCTCATCCACGGGATGTATGCTGGATGCGTCGCTCATGGATACTCCTCCTATCACGTCGACCCCTCAAGTCCCGTCCTCCAACGGGAGGGGGCATCTTTGGGAGCCGGGGTGCGGGCTGCAAGTATAGGCGGGCAATAAACACTTTACGGATTTCCGGGGTAATCACGCACAGGCAGATTACCCGGAAACACCGGGCATCATCGAAATTCCGTTTTCGTTTCAAGCGCTTGCGCAATTGGCAAATTTCCACGCAAGCTGTATGCGACGTTATTTGAACGTCAAAGTTGGAGTGTCGTCAACTTTTTCCTGCACGGCACAGCTGTCTTGCAAACGTTATTCGGCCGCGGCGGGCGGGGCCGGTTCGGACAGCGTGTCGGCTGTTTCGGGCTTCTTCAGCTTCAGAATGATCGGCGCCACCAACGATACGGGCTCTTCTCCCATGTCAGGCGTAAAAGTGGGGAAGGGCGCGGCACGATTGGCCATGTCGATGGCGACCGCATCCAGGTCAGGATTGCCTGAGGATGTGACGATACGGGCATCGGAGACCTTGCCGTCGACAGAAATCGTAAACCCGACGCTGACCTCGAAATCGCCGTCCAGACCGAGCTCGCGGGCTTTTATCACCGCAAGCGTGCTCTGCCGCTTGATCTGTGCGCCGACAGCCTGCGACCAGCTCTTCTTGTCGCTCGGAGCAGGGCGCTGCGACGTAGCATCCTGCCCGAAGGCGGGGAGGGAAAGCGAAATGGCCGCTGTGGCGAAGGCCGCAAGAAAGAAACGTGCCGTCATGTCATCCTCTTTGTCCGGTGGAACATCGGTGATGGCGATGAGCGTTCAATGCGTCATTCCTTCGTGTCGGCAGCCTTGTTGCCGGAAGCGTTCAAAGCGTCCAGCGCTTTCATCGCTTCGTCCGCGGCGTCGTTCGCCTCCGCCCTGCTGGCGGCCGCGCGCGCTTCCGCTTCCACCTGTTCTTCGGCGGTACGGGCAGCATACCCACCCTGCGCCCGCTCGCCAATAGTCAGCCCGAAATCGACCGTCAGCATGGCCAGGAAGAGGGTGCCGGCGATGAGTGCGATGAGCCAGAAATAAAGCCGCATGCGAGCTCCGCTATGCACTGCCGGTTTCTCGGAAATGAGGAGGCGACGCGAACCGATCACGAAACCCGAAAAACAAAAAAGCCCTGTGAAAACAGGGCCTTTTGGATCGAATGGTGGGCGTGACAGGGATTGAACCTGTGACCCCTACGATGTCAACGTAGTGCTCTCCCGCTGAGCTACACGCCCGTTCGATGAGGCGCATAGACCACAAAACATCCGGCGGCGTCAATAGGCTTTTTGAAGCTTTTTTTACGTGCCGTTTTCGTGGTCTTTTCCGAGGCTTAGGCCGCCAGCATCTTGTTGACCTCTTCCACGAGATCACGCAGGTGGAAGGGCTTGGAGAGGACCTTGGCATCCTTCGGGGCCTTGGAATCCGGGTTCAGGGCAACGGCCGCAAAGCCGGTGATGAACATGACCTTGAGGTCGGGATCGAGTTCGGTCGCGCGGCGCGCCAGTTCGATACCGTCCATTTCGGGCATCACGATATCGGTCAGGAGAAGCGAGAAGGGTTCTTCGCGAAGCCGGTCATAAGCACTGGCGCCGTTGTCATAGGACAGCACCTGATAGCCCGCCTTTTCGAGCGCCTTCACCAGGAAGCGGCGCATGTCGTTGTCGTCTTCTGCGAGGAGAATCTTTGGTGTCATGGAATTCGGGAACCATTGCTGAGGTTATCTGCCCGCGGAGGGGCGCTGTTGCTACAAGATCGTATTCCGGTAAATATCCGGTGAATGGGGCAGGACAAGCCCCATCCATATGCCATCGAGTATGGACACGGCCTGGGCCCGCTGGCAACATGGGCGACGCAATGACTTTCAGGCATGGTAAAGGACGGCAATGGCGGAGGCTTTCAGCGAAATCAGCCACTTCGAAGTGCTGGAGCCGGTTTCGCAGAGCGTGCCCCTCGTCTTCAACTCGCCGCATAGCGGGCGACGTTATCCACAGGACTTCCTCGCCCGTTCGCGTCTCGATGCCCTCGGCATCCGCCGCTCGGAAGACCATTATGTCGACCAGCTCTTCTCCGTCGCCCCCGCGCTGGGCGCGCCCATGCTTGTTGCGCACTTTCCGCGTGCCTGGCTCGACGTGAACCGCGAGCCCTATGAACTCGATCCGCGCATGTTCGACGGGCCGCTACCCTCCTATGCCAATATCAGCTCGATCCGCGTTGCGGGCGGGCTTGGCACGGTGCCACGGGTCGTTGCAGAGAACATGGAAATCTACAACGGCCGTTTGCCGGTGGAAGAAGCGCTCGAGCGGGTGGAAACGGTCTACAAGCCCTATCATGCCTGTCTGCGCCGCCTCGTGGTGCGCACGCACGTTGCGTTCGGGTTCGCCGTGCTGATCGATTGCCATTCCATGCCTGGCAATATCCGCGTTTCAGGCTCGGGTCTGCGGCCGGACTTCATCATTGGCGACCGTTACGGCACCAGCGCGTCCGGGGACTTGCCGCGCGTCGCCATGCGCCTGCTGGACGACATGGGATTTTCCGTCGTGCGCAACAAGCCTTATGCGGGTGGTTTCATCACGGAGCATTACGGCCGGCCCGCCAAGGGGTTGCACGCGTTGCAGATCGAGGTGAACCGCGGGCTTTATATCGACGAGACGACACTGGAGAAGAAGCCCGACTTCGCGGTGCTGCAGACGGCGATCTCTGCTTTCCTTCAGGATTTTTCGGATTACGTCGAGGAATATGCGGCCGACCGGTCGCTCGCTGCCGAATAGGCCCCGTTTTCTCCCAAAAAAAACCGCGCTTGTGGCGCGGTTCAAGTCTAGGGAGGAAACACCCAAGGAGGGTATTACAGCCACAAGTGACTGCCAGAAAACACTAATGCTGCGCTGCACAAATGTCAAGTGCGACTGCGAAGTATTCATCGCTCTGGAGCAGATGACGCGACGGCGGTGACTCTCTCCAGTTTCGTTTTTCCTGCCAATGTTTTATGGGAAGGACAGTTTCCTTCGCTTGAGAGAATTCCATGCTGCCTGATCGTGCTTTTTTCGACCTTCTCGCCGAAGCGGCAAAGAAGGAAACTCTTCCGCGCTTCCGTGTCGGCGCTGACGTGGTCAACAAGGAGGCCGGCGGCTTCGATCCGGTGACGGAAGGCGATCGCGCCGCCGAAACAGCCATCCGCGCGCTGATCGAGCAGCATTTTCCCGAACATGGCATTCTCGGCGAGGAACACGGCTCCGTCGGTCTCGACCGTGAATATGTCTGGGTGATCGATCCTATCGACGGCACCCGCGCCTTCATTTCCGGCGTGCCGGTCTGGGGCACTCTGATTGGCCTCTATCGCAACGGCGATGCGGTCATGGGAATGGTCGACCAGCCTTTTACCGGCGAACGCTATTTCGCTGATGGCAAGGCCGCGCATTATGCCGGCCCGGATGGCAGTAAGACCCTGGCCACCCGGTCGTGCCCCAGCCTTGCCGATGCGATCATGTTCACGACCTCGCCGCATCTATTCACCGGCGGCGGACGGGACCGTTTCGAGGCCGTTCAGGAAAAGGTTCGCCTTTTCCGCTATGGCGTCGATTGCTACGCCTATGCGCTGCTGGCGGCCGGTCATGTCGATCTTGTCGTGGAATGCGGGCTGAAGCCCTACGATGTGGGCGGCCTAATTCCCGTCATCGAGCAGGCGGGCGGCATCATCACGGCATGGGATGGCGGGCCGGCGGAGCGCGGCGGGGAGATCATCGCGGCCGGAAGCCGCGCCGTCTATGACGAGGCAATCGCGCTGCTCCAGGGCTGAACGGCTCAGGCGCCGAGGCTGGTATCCTCGGCGTCGCTGCCCGGAATGAATGCTTCGATGGCGGCCAGCACCTGGGCGCGATAGCGGTCTGCTTCCTGAAACAGCTCATGCCGCGCGCCGTCAATTTCGATCAGACGGCCGGCGCGGAAGATGCGGGCAAGATTTCCGACCGCGGCGCGTGGCACGAGGGCATCGGAGGTCGCACAGAGCAGAAGCGTGGGAATGCGGATGCGCGTCAGGTGATCCTGCCGCGTCACCTTCGCCATCGCCGCGAGCGCCTGGTTGAGCCAGCGTGCCGTTGGCCAGCTGATCGATAGTTCCGGATGTTCCGTAACGATGGCGAGGTTGCGCCGGAAGCGACGCTCGTCCGATGTGACGATATTGCGTGGAAAATCGAGACGTGGATCGCCCTTGCGAAAGGTGCGCTTGCCGAGCCCGGTCCAGGAGGCGAGCCGCGCGATGATGGAAATCTTGCGCTGGCTCATCGTCTGTCCGTCGAGCGCGATGAAGGGCGAGGCGAGAACCATACGTTCGATGCGGTTCTCCAGGCTCGGCGCCTGCGACAGCGCGACAAGCGCGCCTGTCGAATGGGCGACGATGAAGAAGGGCAGGCGGGCGTCCGGCAGCACGATCTTTTCAAGAAACAGCGAGAGGTCTGCCTCGTAATCCGAGAAGCGCGCCACATGCCCGGCCCGGTTTCCGGCGATCAGGCGGTCCGAGCCGCCTTGGCCGCGCCAGTCGAACGTCGCCACCCAAAGGCCACGGGCGGTCAGGTCGTTGATCGTCTCGAAATATTTCTCGATGCATTCGCTGCGCCCCTGCAGCAGAACGACGGTGCCTTTCGCTTCCCGCGTGCTTGAGCGGAAGACGGCGTAACGGATTTTTACGCCGCCGCGGCCTTCGAGAAAACCGGCAAAATGGTTCTCGGGAACGGGGTTGTCGGTGCTGGCGTGGAGGATCGGATCCATCGGGGCAGGCGGTCTCGAGGTTGCTAGTGGATGGATATGCGCTTGCTCTCGGGCCGTCAAAGAAAAAAGCCGGATGCATATGGCAACGGGGGTGGCACACATGCAGCCGGCGCAGTTTAACCAGGGCGGAAGGGACGTTGCACCCCGGTCTTCGAAAGCTTTCGCTTCCGATGTCGCGTTTCTAGCAAGGCCAAGCTGAACGATATCCGAAGTGCACGTTCATCCGCCGTTCATGCCGGAAAAATCGCGTAGCCGTCTTCCGGCCGCGGCAACCCCTTGAACGGGCCAAAAGACGTTCCCATCTCATGGACACGGGCGCCGAAAGGGCTCGTCGAGGTCTTCGTCGCCAGAATGGGGCGCAGACCGGATGAACCGGGCTGACCCTTCGGAAATCAGGGGCAGCCTTCAGAAAGATCGCAACCGTTGCTCTGAAGGAGGACACCATGCGTCACGTCGATTTCTCCCCCCTCTACCGTTCCACCGTCGGTTTCGACCGTCTTTTCACCATGCTCGATAGCCTTGGTCAGCCTGATCAGGCTCAAACCTATCCGCCCTACAATATCGAGCGTACCGGCGAAGACACCTACCGCATCACCATGGCCGTTGCCGGCTTCGATGAAAGCGAGCTTTCGATCGAAGCGCGCGAACATGCGCTGACCGTCAAGGGCGAAAAGAAAGACGAAACGGCTGATGAAAGCCAGTATCTCTACCGCGGCATTGCCAAGCGCGCTTTCGAGCGCCGCTTCCAGCTCGCCGATCATGTGGAAGTGCGCGCCGCTTCGCTGAAGAACGGCCTTCTCCACATCGATCTTCTTCGCGAGATTCCGGAAGCCGCCAAGCCGCGCCGGATCGAGATTGCGGCCGTCAACCGCGAAACCAAGCAAATCGAAGCCCAGAGCAACTAAGCCCGGCTTTATCGGAGTGAGGAGGGCGGTGCCGCAAGGCGCCGCCTTTTTTCGTTTCAGAGAGCCGAAAGGAAGGCGTCGACGTCGGCCTCGCGGGTTGCGAAGCTTGTCACCAGGCGCACCAAGGTCTCGTCGTCGCGCAGGGTCGCTTTCACGGCCGGTCCGGCGGGCCAGTCATAGAAGGCCGCACCTTTTTCCCGCAGCGTTTTCAAGACATCGTTGCGGATGATGGCGAAGAGTTCGTTCGATCCGGTTGGCCAGGCGAGGCGGGCCTTGTCGGAGGCGGCAAAGCCGTCCGCGAGTCGGCTCGCCATGCCGTTGGAATGGCGGGCGAGGGTAAGCCACAGGTCATCGCGGAAATAGGCGTCGAATTGCGCGGCCATGAAGCGCGACTTGGAAAAGAGCTGGGCGGAGCGCTTGCGCAGGAAATGCATCTGCTGGGCTTTCGATGTGTCGAAGAGGACCAGAGCCTCCGCACACCAGCAGCCGTTCTTCGTGCCGCCGAAGGAGAGAATGTCGACGCCGCGTTTCCAGGTCATCTCCGCGGGGCTCGTCCCCAGATGCACGAGCGCATTGGCAAAGCGTGCACCGTCCATGTGAAGCGGCAGTCCGGCGTTCTTCACGACATCGGAAAGGGCGGCGATCTCGTCCAGCGTATAGGCCGTGCCGGCTTCGGTCGCCTGTGTTATGCTGACCGCCATCGGCTGGCCGCCATGCACGAAATCCGGCGGAAAGCGGCCTATGGCCGCGGTGAGCGCGTCCGGTGTGATCTTGCCCGCCGGGCCATCGACGGGCACGAGCTTGGCGCCGGTCGCAAAGAATTCAGGGGCGTTGCATTCATCGACATTTACGTGGGCCTCGCGATGGCAAAAAACCTGACCACCGGGCCGGTTGACGCTTGCGAGCGCAAGCGAATTGGCTGCCGTGCCCGTGCCGACGAAGAAAACGGCGACATCGCGCTCGAAAATTTCCGAGAAGGTTTTTTCCACACGCTTGTCGAGGGTGCTGGTGCCGTAGGCCGGGGCAAAGCCGCCAGCGACCTCCACAAGGCTTTGCGCAATGTCTGGATGGGCGCCGGCCCAGTTGTCGGAAGCGAAAAACATCGGAATCTCTGTACGGTTCAAGGCTGCGCAGACCATAATGCAGAAACCAAGGCGATCAATCGCCGCATTGATCCAGCATGGTGAGGGTCGTCGAAAATGAAAGGAACGGAAACAATGTGGCGCCGTCCCGTAATTTAATTTCGGGCTTTCGTGGAAGGCGGCAATTTTTCTTCATAAGGTCGTGTTTATTTGGCATGATGGCCTTGCAGGCCAAGGGCGTTTCTGGCATAGAGCACATGAAATAGGACAGGGTTGCTGTCCTATTTCGGTCAAGAGACCGAGCGACGCCCCTCCCTCGAGGCCGGGGCAGAGGCGACGGGCCAGGAGAGCCGCTCTCCAGAACGCCCCGCCGCCCAGGACGGTCCGATGATCGCTAGCTGATCGGTCGTCTTGGTTGACCGCGTCACGCTCAGGAACAGACAGTCATGGCCGAGGCTTGCTGCAACGCAGGCCGCGGCCATGTGGGTGGAAGCAAAAGCCTGCGAAATGCGGGCCACAGGAGAGAGACATGGTGAAGACCCAAGCACATGATTATCGGCAGACCCGGGCGCAGACGACGACTGCGACGGGCGCCAAAACGCGCGCTTCCGCCCTGGGCCTGCCAAAAAAACAAGGACTCTATGATCCGCGCAATGAGCACGATGCTTGTGGCGTCGGTTTCGTCGCGCATCTGAAAGGCAAGAAGTCGCACCAGATCGTGCAGGACGGGCTGTTCATGCTCGAGAACCTGACGCATCGCGGTGCCGTCGGCGCCGACCCGCTTATGGGCGACGGTGCGGGCATTCTCGTACAGATTCCGGACCGCTTCTTCCGCGAGGAGATGGCCAAGCAGGGCGTTACGCTGCCGAAGGCAGGCGAATACGCCGTCGGCCACATCTTCATGCCGCAGGACGAGAAGCTGGTCGATTATTTCAAGAAGGTCATCGGAGATGTCGTCGCGGAGGAGGGGCAGGTTCTGCTCGGCTTCCGTGATGTGCCGGTCGACAATTCCTCTCTCTCCAAGGCGCCGGAGATCGCAGCCACCGAACCGCGCCACGTTCAGGTCTTCATCGGCGCCGGTCGTGAAGCCGCGACGAGCGACGAGTTCGAGCGCCGTCTCTTCACGCTGCGCAAGGTGATCTCCAACCGCATCTATGACGAATATGAAGGCGAGGAGAGCAATTTCTATCCGGTCTCGCTGTCTGCGACGACCATCGTCTACAAGGGCATGTTCCTGGCCTATCAGGTCGGCGCCTATTACAAGGACCTTGCCGATCCGCGTTTCGAATCGGCCGTCGCCCTCGTGCACCAGCGCTTCTCGACCAACACTTTCCCGTCGTGGAAGCTCGCGCACCCCTATCGCATGGTCGCCCATAACGGCGAAATCAACACGTTGCGCGGCAACGTCAACTGGATGGCGGCCCGCCAGGCCTCGGTCTCCTCGCCGCTCTTCGGTGAAGACATCACCAAGCTCTGGCCGATCTCCTATGAGGGCCAGTCTGACACCGCCTGTTTCGACAACGCGCTCGAATTCCTCGTGCGCGGCGGCTACTCCATGGCCCATGCCGTTATGATGCTGATCCCCGAGGCCTGGGCCGGCAACCAGCTGATGAGCCCCGAGCGCAAGGCGTTCTACGAGTATCACGCCGCCCTGATGGAGCCGTGGGACGGCCCCGCTGCCGTCGCCTTCACGGATGGCAAGCAGATCGGCGCGACGCTCGACCGCAACGGCCTGCGTCCGGCCCGCTATATCGTGACCGATGACGACCGCGTCATCCTAGCGTCGGAAGCCGGCACGCTGCCCGTAAAGGAAGAGAGCATCATCAAGAAGTGGCGCCTCCAGCCGGGCAAGATGCTGCTTATCGACATGGAAGAGGGCCGCATCATCTCCGACGAGGAGGTGAAGTCCTCGCTCGCCGCCAAGCATCCCTACCGCGACTGGCTGGATAACACACAGATCATTCTGGAAGACCTCGGTCCGGTCGAGCCGCGGGCGCTGCGCCGCGACGTCTCGCTGCGCGACCGCCAGCAGGCCTTCGGCTACACCCAAGAAGACACCAAGCTCCTGATGTCGCCCATGGCGACGACGGGGCAGGAGGCGATCGGCTCCATGGGCACGGACACGCCGATCTCGGCCATGTCCGACAAGACCAAGCTGCTCTACACCTACTTCAAGCAGAACTTCGCGCAGGTGACGAACCCGCCCATCGACCCGATCCGCGAGGAACTGGTCATGAGCCTCGTGTCCTTCATCGGTCCGCGTCCGAACATTCTCGATCATGGCGGCGCGGCCAAGGCCAAGCGCATGGAAGTGCGTCAGCCGATCCTTACCAATGGGGACCTGGAAAAGATCCGCTCCATTGGCCATGTCGAGGATCTCTTCGACACCAAGACGCTGGATTTCACCTATGACGTGGCGCGCGGTGCCGACGGCATGCCGGAAATGCTGGAGCGGCTGTGCGAGCGCGCCGAGCAGGCGGTCAACAGCGGCTACAACATCATCGTGCTTTCCGACCGCCAGATCGGGCCGGACCGCGTGGCGATCCCGGCACTGCTCGCAACGGCCGCCGTGCACCATCACCTGATCCGCAAGGGTCTGCGCACATCGGTCGGTCTCGTCGTGGAGACCGGTGAGCCGCGAGAAGTGCACCATTTCTGCCTGCTCGCCGGCTACGGCGCGGAAGCGATCAACCCGTATCTCGCATTCGACACGCTCACCGACATGCACAAGCGGGGCGAGTTTCCGAAGGAAGTCGATGCCGAGGAAGTCGTCTACCGTTACATCAAGGCGATCGGTAAGGGCATTCTCAAGGTCATGTCCAAGATGGGCATTTCGACCTACCAGTCCTATTGCGGCGCGCAGATCTTCGACGCCATCGGGCTGTCGTCCGAACTGGTCGACAAGTTCTTCTTCGGCACGGCGACCACCATTGAGGGCGTCGGCCTGGAACAGATCGCCCGGGAGACCTTCAACCGTCACAAGGCGGCCTTCGGGCGCGATCCGCTGCTTGCCAACACGCTCGATATTGGCGGCGAATACGCCTATCGCATGCGCGGTGAGGAACACGCCTGGACGCCCGACGTCATCGCCTCCCTGCAGCACGCGGTGCGCGGCAATGCCGCCGACCGCTACAAGGAATTCGCCGAACTGGTGAATGCCTCGTCGCTGCGCATGAACACGATCCGCGGCCTGTTTTCCATCAAGGGCGCGGAAGCGGCGGGTCGCAAGCCAATCTCCATCGATGAGGTCGAATCCGCAGCCGATATCGTCAAGCGCTTCTCTACGGGCGCCATGTCCTTTGGCTCGATTTCCCGTGAGGCGCATACCACACTCGCCGTCGCCATGAACCGGATCGGCGGCAAGTCGAACACCGGCGAAGGCGGCGAGGAGAGCGATCGCTACCTGCCGCTGCCTGATGGCTCGTCCAATCCCGAGCGTTCGGCGATCAAGCAGATCGCGTCGGGTCGCTTCGGTGTCACGACGGAATATCTCGTCAATGCCGACATGCTGCAGATCAAGGTGGCGCAGGGTGCCAAGCCCGGCGAAGGCGGCCAGCTGCCCGGCCACAAGGTGGATGCGACGGTTGCCAAGACCCGTCACTCGACACCAGGCGTCGGCCTCATCTCGCCGCCGCCGCACCATGATATCTACTCGATCGAGGATCTGGCGCAGCTCATCTACGACCTGAAGAACGTCAATCCCGAGGCGGATATCTCGGTGAAGCTCGTTTCGGAAGTCGGCGTCGGCACGGTTGCCGCCGGGGTCGCCAAGGCGCGCGCGGACCATATCACGGTCGCGGGCTTCGACGGCGGCACGGGCGCTTCGCCGCTTACCTCGCTGAAGCATGCCGGCTCCCCCTGGGAAATCGGCCTTGCGGAGACCCACCAGACACTGGTGCTCAACAAGCTGCGTTCGCGCATTGCCTTGCAGGTCGATGGTGGCTTGAAGACCGGCCGTGACGTCGTCATCGGCGCGCTGCTGGGCGCCGACGAGTTCGGTTTTGCCACCGCGCCGCTCATTGCGGCCGGCTGCATCATGATGCGCAAGTGCCACCTCAACACCTGTCCGGTAGGGGTCGCCACGCAGGACCCGGTTCTGCGCAAGCGTTTCAAGGGTACGCCCGAACACGTCATCAACTACTTCTTCTTCGTGGCCGAAGAGGTGCGTGAAATCCTGGCTTCGCTCGGCGTTCGCTCGCTGAACGAGATCATCGGCGCCTCGGAGCTTCTAGAGAAGGAGAAGATGATTTCGCACTGGAAGGCCAATGGTCTCGACTTCTCTCGCATCTTCCACAAGGTGGATGCGCCGAAGGAGGCGACCTACTGGACCGAGCGGCAGAATCACCCGATCCACGACATCCTTGACCGCAAGCTCATCGAGCAGGCGAAGCCGGCGCTCGAATCCAAGACTCCTGTTGCCTTCGAGGTCGACATCAAGAACGTCGACCGTTCGGCCGGTGCTATGCTTTCGGGTGAAGTGGCCAAGCGTTACGGCTTCAAGGGTCTGAAGGACGATACGATCTCCGTGAAGCTGCATGGCACGGCGGGCCAGTCCTTTGGCGCATTCCTTGCCCGCGGCATAACCTTCGATCTGGTCGGCGCCGGCAACGACTATGTCGGCAAGGGCCTGTCGGGCGGCCGCATCGTCGTTCGCCCGCCGGAAGGCAACCGCGCGGTGCCGCATGAATCGATCATCGTCGGTAACACCGTTCTGTACGGCGCGATTGCAGGCGAGTGCTACTTCAATGGCGTGGCCGGCGAGCGTTTCGCCGTGCGCAACTCCGGTGCGGTCGCCGTCGTCGAAGGCGTGGGTGACCATGGTTGCGAGTACATGACGGGCGGTGTCGTCGTCGTGATCGGCCAGACGGGGCGCAACTTCGCGGCTGGCATGTCGGGCGGTGTCGCCTATGTGCTTGACGAAGCCGGCGATTTCGCCCGTCGCTGCAACATGGCGATGGTCGAGCTCGAGCCGGTGCCGGAAGAAGACGACATGCTGGAGAAGCTGCACCACCATGGCGGCGACCTCATGCACAAGGGCATGGTCGACGTGTCCGACGACATGACGCGCCATGACGAGGAACGGCTTTATCAGCTCGTCTCGAACCACCTGCACTATACAGGTTCGCCGCGAGCCAAGGAGATCCTCGACCATTGGGCCGATTATCGTCCGAAATTCCGCAAGGTGATGCCGGTCGAGTACCGCCGCGCGCTCGAAGAGATGGAGCGCATGAGGATGGGGGTCGCTGCCGAGTGAGGCAGCGGTTCACCAACCTTCACTGACCGATCGCTTCAAGCGATCAGGATCGAATTCATCTTGCCGGTCTTGCAGCGGGGGCTGCGACCGGCACGGGCCCCGGAACGGCGCCCGTCTTTGAGCAAGGATTACTGAAGTGGGCAAGGTAACTGGTTTCATGGAAATCGATCGGCAGGTGGCGAAGTATCAGCCGGCCTCCGACCGCATCCGCCATTTCCGCGAATTCACCATCCCGATGTCGGATGCCGAGGTGCAGAAGCAGGCTGCGCGCTGCATGGATTGCGGCATTCCCTATTGCCACGGTCCGACCGGGTGTCCGGTGCACAACCAGATCCCCGACTGGAACGACCTCGTTTATAACGGCAACTGGGAAGAGGCGATCCGCAACCTGCATTCGACCAACAACTTTCCGGAATTCACCGGCCGCGTCTGCCCCGCACCCTGCGAGGAGGCCTGCACGCTGAACCTCGAGGATACTCCGGTCTCGATCAAGACCGTCGAGCAGGCGATTGCCGACAAGGCCTATGAGATGGGCTATATCGTGCCGCAGCCGGCGACGGTGAAGACGGGCAAGAAGGTCGCCGTCATCGGTTCCGGTCCTGCCGGTATGGCCGCTGCCCAGCAGCTCGCCCGCGCCGGCCACGAGGTCCATCTCTACGAGCGCGAATCCAAGGCCGGCGGCCTGCTGCGATACGGTATTCCGGACTTCAAGATGGAGAAGAACTTCATCGACCGCCGCGTCGACCAGATGCGCGGCGAGGGCGTGACGTTCCACTACGGCGTCAATGTCGGCGCCGACAAGCCGATGGACGAGATGTTTGCCGAGCACGATGCCGTGCTCTATTGCGGCGGCTCCGAGACCCCGCGCGATGCGGGTATTCCCGGTGTCGAGTTCGCCGGTGTGCACGATGCCATGCCCTATCTCGTGCAGCAAAACCGCCGCGTCGGTCGGGAAAACATCGATAGCGTCGGCTGGCCGTCCGAGCCCATTCTGGCTGGCGGCAAGCATGTCGTCGTCGTCGGCGGCGGCGACACCGCATCGGACTGCGTGGGCACGGCGTTCCGCCAGGGGGCCGTCAAGGTTACCCAGCTCGACATCCGCCCGCAGCCGCCTGAAAAGGAAGACAAGCTTGCTGTCTGGCCGTTCTGGGCGACAAAGATGCGTACCTCCTCCTCGCAGGCCGAAGGCGCGGTGCGCGAGTTCCAGGTCGGAACGCTCGAATTCGTCGGTGACGAGGACGGTGTGCTGACGGGCGTGAAGTGCTGCCAGGTGGATGAGCGCCGCAGGCCGATCGCCGGTACGGAGTTTATCATCAAGGCCGATCTCGCCTTCATCGCCATCGGTTTCCGCGGTCCCGCAACCGACAGCGTGCTGAAGGATCTCGGGGACAAGCTTGCGATCAACACCGACAAGCGCGGCTCGTCGAACGTCATCGCCGATGACCGCGACTACAAGACTTCGGTCGACAAGCTCTGGACGGCCGGTGACGTGCGCCGTGGCCAGTCCCTCGTTGTCTGGGCGATCCGCGAAGGCCGTCAGGCTGCGCGCGCGATCGACGAGGCCTTGATGGGTGTGACCACGCTGCCGCGTTAAGGCACAGGGAGCGCGCGCCGAAAAACGGCGCGCTCTCGTCCGAGTGATCCAGTGACCCTGGCACGGCCGTGACCCGTCTTGGCCCGACCATTCCGTGGCTCAGGGCGTCGCGCTCTTGTTGAGGCGAAAATCATCCACGCGGCCGAGCGGGGCATCGGCGGTTTCGCCCTTTTCGACGAGCTTGTCCCTCAGGCTCTTGCCATTGCCCTTGATGGCGGCGGCGCCCAGAAGGGCGGTGCCACCGTCGAGCGAGGGGTCGGAGAGGCTGATCGGCTGGGTCTTGGTGATTTCGGCATCCTCGACCGGCGGAGTGGCGACGATCAGGTCCTTCAGGTCGTTCTGCAGGCTCGGGCCGTCGGCCGCCGCATCGCCGAGGATACGGCGGATTTCCTTTTCCACGTAGAAGGCGAGCTTTCGCTTGCCGGCCGGCGTAAAGTTGATGCCGTCGGAGCCGCGCAGGCGCACTTGCTGGCCGTTGATGTCGGAGCCCGACGTCACGAACTTGCCGCCCTCGTCGACGAAGCCGTCCCAGATATCGACAAAGGTTCCGCCGGTCTTTTCGGCGCTGGCGCGGTAGATACCGTTGAGTGTCGTCATGTCTGCGGTGAGCGCCGAGGACTGGAAGGCGGGCATGCCCATCCAGAGCATCGGCTTGTTGCCCTCATGGGCGATTGCGGCAATACGCTCGACCCTGGTTTCATATTCCTTCGTCCAGGCTTCGGAGCGGAACTTCTCCTTTTCGCCTGCAATCGTCATCTGCTGCCGGTCATTCGCGCCCAGGCTGATCACGACAAGCGCCGGCTTCGTCTCCGCGATCAGGCCGGGCAACGAGGCCGGCCAGTCGTAGTAATCGTCGCGCACGAGGCCGGAAGAGCCGTTCGTGCGCTTATCGACAATAATGCCGGGCGTGGTCTTGAAGGCCTCGATCAAGCCGTCACCGAGGCTGCCGGCAATAAAATCGCCGACGACGAGCACAACTTTCGCGTCCGCCAGCTTTTCCACCGGCGCCGGTTCGGGGCTCTTCGCCACTGCCGTTGCCGGGCGCTTTTTCCTGACGGCGGCGCGAGGTTTGCGAATGGTCGGTTTGGGTGCGACTTCCCTGGGCTTCTTTTTGCCGAAGAGAAATTCGAGGATCGATCTGCGCTCGACGCGCTCCTGCGCGCCGGCCGGCGTCGCCATGGGGGCTGCGAGGCTAGCGGAGACGGCGAGGGCAAGCCCGAGGCGGATGATCCGGATCGTCATGCTCATTGCAGGGCTCCGCGATTTCTACGCATTCTGCGGACGGTCGATGGCGGCATGATGGCAAATGCCAGGGGCGAGGGAAAGCAAAAAGGGCGCCGAAGCGCCCTCATGCCGGATTGCCGCTATTTTCAACGCTGGAGTGCGCGCAGGAGCTTCTGGCTCGGCTCGCCATCGGCGGGCAGTCCCATGCGGTTCTGGAAGGCCTGGATGGCGGCTTTCGAGCCCGAACCGAAATTGCCGTCGACCTCGCCGTCGTAGTAGCCGAGCTCCTTCAGGCGCGTCTGGAGTTCGAATTTCTCGGTGATGTCGAGCGTGCCGTCCGGCCGCGGCCAGCGCTGCTTGACGCCGCCGTAGCCGGCGATCTGGTCGGCGAGCATGCCGACGCCCATCGCGTAGGAATCCGAGGCGTTGTAGCGCTTGATGACGAAGAAGTTCTTGGTCATCAGGAAGCCCGGCCCGCCATTGGCCGGCATCTTCAGCTCCGCACGGTCCGAACCGTTCTTGAAACCGCTGCCACCCGGACGCGTGAACCCGAGCTTCGCCCATTGCGCGAGCGTCTTGGTCTGGCCGGAATATTTGCCGCCGCCCGAGGGCACCACGATCTCGTAGCCCCAGGTCTTGCCCGATTGCCAGCCGTTCTTGGCCAGCAGGTTGGCTGCGGTTGCGAGTGCGTCGGGAATGGAGTTCCAGATGTCACGATGGCCGTTGCCGTCGGCATCCACCGCATAGAGCATGTAGCTCGTCGGGATGAACTGCGTGTGGCCCATCGCGCCGGCCCAGGAGCCAGTCATGTCGCGCGCGGCAATGTCACCGCGCTGGATGATCTTGAGGGCGGCGATCAGCTGCGTGCGCGCATATTTCGCCCGCTTCTTGTCGGCATAGGCGAGTGTGGCGAGCGCGCGCGGCACGTAGTGCAGACGGTCGTCCTTTGCCAGCACCGCGCCGTAGTTCGATTCCATCGACCAGATGGCGAGCAGGATATTGCGGTCCACGCCGAAATGGCGCTCGACGGCCGCGAGCGTGCGGGCGTGCTTCTTCGCCATTTCACGGCCGATGCGCACGGTGTAGGGATTGACGCGGGAATCGAGGTAATCCCAGATCTGGTGCTTGAATTCCGGCTGGTAAGCGGCCTTCTGGAGCACATCCGGGTCGGGCGTCTTGATGCCGGCGAAAGCCTGCTGGTAGGTCGATTTGCTGATGCCTGCCTCTGCCGCCGTCTGATAGAAATCGGCGATCCACTTCTGGAAGCGCGCGTCCGCATGCGCAACCGCGGTCTGGGCAAAGAGGCCGGCCGAGAGGAGGAGGGTGAGCGCGGATCGGCGCAGAACGGTTTTGAGATTCTGTGTCATCAGCTGTCGTTTCCGTTTTCAAATTTCGGTTCGGTGGCCGGGAACCACCGGCGAGGACGCAAACTTATAAAAACGAAGTCAACAAATTCTTTACCATCAAACTTTTGCCCCGTCTCTCTTTGCAAAAAAATAGCAATTGGACACTATTCCGGCACAGTGATGGCTAGCCATGAGGGCAATTGGCTCAACGAGGTGAAAAATGTCGCAGACACGCAAGGTTCGCAAAGCAGTCTTCCCGGTGGCCGGTCTCGGCACCCGCTTCCTTCCGGCCACCAAGGCCGTTCCGAAGGAGATGTTGACCGTGGTGGACAAGCCGGTGATCCAATACGTGGTGGATGAGGCGCTGGACGCCGGTATCGAGCACCTCATTTTCGTGACGGGTCGCTCCAAGGCCGTCATCGAGGATTATTTCGATATCCAGGTCGAGCTCGAGCAGACGCTGCGCCAGCGCAACAAAACGGCGGAGCTGACGCTGCTGGAAAGCATCCTGCCGGTTGCTGGCTCCACGAGCTTCACGCGCCAGCAGGAGCCGCTTGGCCTTGGCCACGCAGTGTGGTGCGCACGCGAGCTGGTCGGCAACGAGCCCTTTGCATTGCTTTTGCCCGACATGATCATGAAGGCCGAGAAGGGCTGCATGAAGGGCATGGTCGAGCTTTTCGAACATAGCGGCGCCAACATCATCGCCGTCGAGGAATGCGCGCCCGATCAGGCGCACAAATACGGTATCGTCGGCGTCGGCGAAAAGATCGGCGAAGGCTTTGCCATCACCGAGATGGTCGAGAAGCCGCCGAAGGGTACCGCGCCGTCCAACTTCTTCATCAATGGCCGCTACATCCTGCAGCCGGAAATCTTCCCGATCCTGTCAACGCAGGAGCGCGGTGCGGGCAACGAGATCCAGCTGACCGACGCTATGGTGAAGCTCGCGACCGATCAGAAGTTCGCCGCCTATCATTTCCGCGGCGAGACTTATGACTGTGGTGCGAAGGATGGCTTCATCCTCGCCAATATCGCCTTTGCGCTTGCGCGCGCAGATATCCGTCCTTCGGTCGAAGGCCCTCTGAAGGAACTGGTCGCGGGTCTGAAGTAAAGCTCAGCGACGCAAGACGAGACCGATACCGGCACGCGTGATGCCGGTATCGACCGTACCGCGCTGGCGCGTCAGTTCGTAGGAAACGTCGCCCGTGAGCGCCAGCCAGCGATTGACGTTCCACGTCAGGCCTGCCCCGGCGAGGTAGACGCTCTGGTTGGGGATGACCGTGGCAGACTTGAAGTCGCGCCACGTATAGGCGCCGCTCAGCCGCGCCACCAAGTTATCCCGCAGGTCATGGGTCAAGGCGGCATCGGCGGTATATTCGACATAGCCGCTCTGGCCTGGGGCGGTGGAAGGCTCCAGTTCCGTGCGCAGCCCGAGCCGCAGGTCGGTGCCGCGCTGCGGCGACCAGAAGACGGCGCCGTCCAGCGCGATGCCCTGGAGTGCCGCGAGGCGACTGTCATCGAACGATGCGCGTTTGTAGCCCAGGCCGAGATCGCCGCGAAGCTTTTCGCCGAGATCGACCTCCACGCCCGCGCGGCCGCCGAGGGTGAGGGCGGAGCGTTCGTAGCCCAGCGAATCCCGCTTCTGATCATAAAGCGACCGTCCGACGGAGGCTTCGAGATAGGGGATGAGCGCAGGCGACAGGGCGTAGCCGACGCGGCCGGTCAGCGTTCCTGCCGAGAAGTTGCGATCTGACAGATCCAGCTTGCTGCCATCCTGAAGTGCCGCATCGCCATAGACCTCGCGGTCGAAATCGGCGCTGATCGTGCCGCGGATAAGACCGAAATCGCGTTTCAGGCTCGCGCCGGCGGCGAATTTGTGCACGCCGGACTGGGTCGTGGCCCCGTTGATTGCATTGGGATCGCTGGAGCTTTCGCGCTCGAACGCGTAGCCCGCCGTCAGGTTGGCAATCGTGTCGTTGCTGAGGTCGAGCCGCAGGTCGGCATTGACGTTGACCTTGGGCTCGGTTTCGCCGCTGCCGCTGATGTTGCGCTGATGAATACCCTCGGCATCGATCGTCAGCTGGTGGCGCGACCAATCGGAGGTCAGCGAGCCCTTGAGGCCCGTCTGCCAGAAGGAACGGCTTGTGGAGACGGAACCTGTCTTGGTCTTTTCGTGGTTGATGCCCTGCGAAAGCGAGGGCTTCAGGATGAAAGTGCCGAGGCGGATACCGGTCGGCTCGTAGGGATTGCCGAAATTGCTGCGCACATTGTCGAGATCGGCCTCGCGCTGGTTCAGCCGCTCGGCGCGGCGATCGGCCGGCAGGAACGCGCCGTTTTCGCCGGGCGTCGTCTCCACCGGTCGCGCCGCATCCTCGTCCGACATGGGGGCGCGCGCCTCTATCGCGCCCGTGGTCGTGGGCGTGCCGGACGTGCTGCCCGTTGCGGTCGCGTCAGTGTCGGTTCCCTCTTCGGTCGAGGCCAGTGGGTCCGGGAAGGCGCTTGAAGCGGGGACCATTTTTTGCTGGGCCATGGCAGGCACGACTGCAAGCATGGTGCCGGCAAGCAGCAGCGCTGCCAGACGCCGTGTCGGGCGTGACCATAGGGTCCCGCGTGCCTGTAGCTGTGCCTTTGCCATGATCGGCCCTGCGATTCTCGAATTCCTAAGCGAACGTAAACCGTCATGGTTAACGCTTGGTTTCGAGGACGCTATTGGTGCGGCTACGTTCTGCATGGACAGGTTCGGACAAAAACGCTAACGAGGCGCGCATGATCAAGAGACAGGCAAACGTTGACGGCGAGGGTGCCATTGCCTCTGCGCTGAGGACCGTCGAGACGGAGAAGGCGGGGCTGCTTGCCCTTTCGACCGCGTTGCAGGGCGACCTGCACGATGCGTTCTGCGAGGCCGTGCGCCTGATCGGCAGCATCGCAGGACGGGTCATCGTCACCGGCATCGGCAAGTCCGGCCATATCGGCGTGAAGATCGCCGCGACGCTGGCCTCCACCGGCACGCCCTCTTTCTTTGTCCACCCTGTCGAAGCCAATCACGGCGACCTCGGCATGATCGGCCGCGACGATGTTATTCTGGCGCTCTCCTGGAGCGGGGAGACGGCAGAACTTCAGGGCATCGTTTCCTATTCGCGCCGCTTCTCGATCCCGTTGATCGCCATGACGTCAGGTGAGCGCTCGGCGCTGGCACGCGAGGCCGATACGGTGCTTCTGCTGCCCAAGGTACAGGAAGCCTGCCCGCACGGGCTTGCACCCACCACATCGACGCTGATGCAGCTGTCGCTGGGCGACGCGATCGCGGTGGCGCTTCTCGAGGCGCGTGGCTTTACGGCTGTGGATTTCAAGACGTTCCACCCCGGCGGCAAGCTGGGCGCGAGCCTTTCCTATGTGGGCGATATCATGCACAGCGGCGAGAACATCCCGCTGGTGGGACTCGGCACCTCGATGCCGGATGCGGTGCTGATGCTGGCGCAGAAGCGCTACGGCTGCGTTGGCGTTGTCAATGACGAGGGCCTGCTCGTGGGGATCGTCACCGATGGCGACATTGCCCGCAACCTGTCGCGCAACCTCTCCGAACTCGTCGTCGACGAGGTCATGACACGCAGTCCCAAGACGGTGAAGCCGGCGACGCTCGCGACATCGGCGCTGGCGCTTCTCAACCAGCACAATATCTCGGCGCTGATCGTGACCGACGAGACATTCCGTCCCGTCGGCATCGTGCATTTTCACGATCTTCTGCGGATCGGCGTCGCCTGAGGCTCAGGCCGGCTCGACGGTGAGGTCGCGGCCGTTGCTGGCGGTGACACGCACGCGTGTGCCAACCGGCAGGTCCGGTCCCTGTACGCTCCACATCGTATCGTCCAGACGGATCCGGCCGCGCCCTTCGGCGATGGGGTGCTCGAGAGTCGCGGTGCGGCCGACGAGGCTCTGGCCCCGCTGGTTCAGGTAGGGTTGGTCGCTCGCAGAGCCGTTGCGGCTGACGATGCGCCGGCCGACAACGGCCGCGACCAGCGACAGCACAGCGAAGACCAGCCATTGCACCTGCCAGACCCAGAAGGCCTCCCCCCACAGGAGAAGCGAAACCGCGCCCGTTACGATGGCGGCGATGCCGATCCAGACGAGGAAGACGCCGGGCAGCAGCACTTCGAGGATCAGCAGGACGATCCCGAGCACCCACCACGCCCAGGGGCCAAGCTCGGTGACGATGCGCTGGATCATGTTCAGCTTCCCTGCGGCGTGTCGAAGGGGTTGCGGAAGGACGAGGTGGCGGCGGTCGTGGTTGTGGCAGGCGTCGTCTGGCGCGCACGCTGGGGGTTGCCGCCGGCCGGGGCGTTGCCGTTGCCGAACACTTCCTTGGCAATGGCGCCGATACCGCCGAGGGAGCCGATGAGCGACGATGCTTCCATCGGCATAAGCACGATCTTCGAGTTGGGCGCTTTGCCGATTGCGGCCATGGCTTCGGTGTATTTCTGCGCGACGAAGTAGTTGATCGCCTGCACGTCGCCGGCGGCGATCGCCTCAGACACCATCTTGGTCGCCTTGGCTTCGGCTTCGGCGAGGCGCTCGCGCGCTTCTGCATCGCGGAAGGCGGCTTCGCGCTGGCCTTCGGCCTCGAGGATCGCGGATTGCTTGGCGCCCTCGGCCCGCAGAATCTGCGCATTGCGGGCGCCTTCGGCTTCCAGAACCTGTGCGCGCTTTTCGCGCTCGGCCTTCATCTGCCTGCCCATCGAATCGACCAGGTCCTTCGGCGGCGCGATGTCCTTGATCTCGACGCGGGTGATCTTGATGCCCCAGGGGTTGGCCGCTTCATCGACGACACGCAGCAGCTTGTCGTTGATCACGTCGCGATTGGACAAAAGCTCGTCCAGATCCATCGAGCCCATGACAGAGCGGATGTTGGTCATGGTGAGGTTGAGGATGGCGTTTTCCAGGTTGGCGACCTGATAGGCCGCCTGGGCCGGATTGAGAATCTGGTAGAATGCGACGCCGTCGGCCGAGACGCTGGCGTTGTCACGGGTGATGACCTCTTGGGTCGGAATGTCCAGCACCTGCTCCATCACGTTCATCTTTGCGCCGATGCGGTCGATGAAGGGGATGATGAGGTTGAGGCCGGGCTGCAGGGTGCGGGTGTAGCGGCCGAAACGCTCCACCGTGTACTGGTAACCCTGCGGGATCGTCTTGATCCCGGCGAAGAGGATGAGGACCACCAGCACCACGAGGGCGATGACGACAATATCCAATCCTGCAAATTCCATTCTTCTTCTCCTGACAGCCATGTATCGCGGCGCACTGTAAGCAATACGTGCCGCGATACCAGTCTATTTGCTCAGGGCGAAGATTTATCCGGGCTCAGACCCAGCCGGAGAGCTCGCGGCGCACGACCGTTTCCAGCACGCTCATGCCTTCGGGACTGTCGTTGAGACAGGGAATATGCGCGAACTTCTCGCCGCCATTGTGCAGGAAGCTTTCAGCGGCCTGTTCGGCGATCTCCTCCAGGGTCTCGAGGCAATCGGAAACGAAACCCGGATTGAGCACGGCGATCCGCTTGATGCCCTCCTGCGCCAGTTTCTCGACGGTCTTGTCCGTGTAGGGCTGCAGCCATTCTTCCGGCCCGAAGCGCGACTGGAAGGTGATCACCAGCTTTTCCTTCGACCAGCCGAGCCGTTCGCGCAGCAGGCGCGCGGTCTTCTGGCACTGGCAGTAATAGGGATCGCCCTTGTCGAAGTAGCTTTGCGGAATGCCGTGGAACGAGGTCAGTACGCGCTCCGGCTCCCAGTCGAGCGTGGCGAGGTGCTTTTCGATCGAGACGGCGAGCGCGTCGATATAGACCGGGTCGTCGTGATAGGGCGGCACGGTGCGCAGCGCCGGCTGCCAGCGCTGCTTGAGCAGGAACTCGAAGGCCTTGTCGTTGACCGTCGCCGTCGTCGCGGCCGCATATTGCGGATAGAGCGGGAAGAGGAGGATCCGTTCGCAGCCCTGCTTCTGAAGCGCTTCCATGCGCGACGCGATGGAGGGCTGGCCGTAGCGCATGGCCCAGTCGACGATGACGTTGGAATGTTCGGCGAGAGAGGCGGCCATCAGTTCGGCCTGGCTGCGCGTGTAGGTGCGCAGGTAGCTCTCGTTCTTGTCCTTGTTCCAGATCATCTCGTAGGCCTTGCCAACCTTGCCGGGGCGCGTGTTGAGCACGATCCCGAAGAGGATCGGATACCAGGCAATCTTCGGCCACTCGATGACGCGCTTGTCCGTCAGGAACTCCTTCAGGTAGCGGCGCATGGACGTGTAGTCGGTGCCGTCGGGCGTGCCCAGATTAACGAGCAGAACGCCCACCTTGCCGTGCTTGACGGGCGGATGACTGGTGGGCTTGGCGGCGGCGCTGTCCTGCATGGTTCGGTCCTGTGCGTGCGGGGTTTCGGTCGTTGTTCTTCTACGCGGCGGGAGGCCGTTCGGTTCGGAATGGTTCTAAAAAGAAATGCCGGCCCGGAAAAGACCGGACCGGCAGAAAATGTGGAGACAAATTGTCCTTATTTCCCGGGAATGGAGAGTTCCGTCCCGATATGCAGGGCGCGCGGGCGCGGATTGCCATTGGCTTCCGCGATGCGGCGCCACAATGTGCTATCGCCATAGGCAGCCTTGGCGATGTCCCATAGCGTATCGCCCCGCGCGATGACGTGTTTGCCCCCGGCGGCGACGGTGCCGGATGCGCTCCCGGCTGGCGTCGACGTTGCCGCCTCGTCGGTGGCGGTCTTCGCCTCATTCGCAACTGGTTGCGTCGCTGCCGCGGTGACCTCGGCGATGCGGCCGTCTGTATAGGGCTTGTAGGGGCGATGCGCGGCAAGATAATCGGCAACGACCAGTTCAAGATTCGGGCCGAAGTCATAGGCGTTCTGCCCTGATGTCGCGAAGACCGAATAGCCGTCGCCTCCGGCACGCATATAGTTGTTGGACACGACGCCGTAGGTCTTCTCCGGATCGAGCGGGACGAAGGTCTCGCCTTCCTTCACCTCAGTGGAAACCACGCGGCTGCCGGCTGGCTTCGACCGGTCGAAGGTGTATTTCAGACCGGAAACCTGCGGGAAGCGACCTGCGCCGTCCTCGATCTCGCTGAGCCCGTTCTCCAGCGCCAGGATCACGTCGGATCCCTTGAGCTGGAACGTCGCAAGCGAGTTCTGGAAGGGCAGCACGGTCAGCACCTCGCCCATGGTGACGACGCCCTTGTCGATCGACGCACGCAGGCCGCCGCCATTCTGGATGGCGATGGATATGCCCTGGGCCTTCACGCGGTCGAGGATAGCATCGGCGACCAGGTTGCCCATGGTGCATTCCTGCGCGCGGCAGGTTTCGCGCGAACCGTCGATGGTGTCGGTCGTTTCGGCGACCTCTTTCTTCTTCAGTTCCTCGATCGGCGCGCCCAGTTCCTTCACGCGCGCGGCAAAGCCCGTGTGCGGTGTGACGGCGGCGTCAAGCAGGAGAGGCGCCCCGCTCGTCGCCGTCACCTTGCCGGCATCGTCGAAGACGACCTTCAGTTCACCGAGATATTTCGAATAGGCGTAGGCCTGCACGATGGGAACCTCGACGCCGGCCGGGTTCTTCACGAGTGTGGCATAAGGACCGGCCGCCTTGTCGTCCGTGCTGGAAAGCAGCGTGTGACTGTGGCCACCGACGATCACATCGATGCCTTCAACGGCGGCGGCAATCTCCTTGTCACGCTTGTAGCCGACATGGGACAGGAGGATGATCTTGTTGACGCCCTCGGCTTCTATCGTCGGAATGACGCTCTTGAGATAGGTGATCTCGTCCTCGAAGACGACGCCCTTGCCGGGTGATGACGTCTCGCCCGTATCTGTTGCCAGCACCGAGACGACGGCGACTTTCTCTCCACCGATTTCCTTGACGACATAGCCCTTTATCCGGTTGGCGATGGGCGTCTCGGCGCCGGCCACCGTATTGCCGGAGATGACCGGGAACTTCACCTGGTCGAGAAACTTCGCAAGCTCCTCCGGGCCGTCGTCGAATTCGTGGTTGCCGACTGCCATCGCATCGAAGCCGATGCCGTTCATGAACTCGGCGACCGCCTGGCTCTTGTAGGTGGTGTAGAAGAGGGAGCCCTGGAACTGGTCGCCGGCATCCAGCACCAGCACGTTGGCCTTCGCGTCCGTCAACGCCTTGCGCGCGTTATCGATGGCCGTCTTCACGCGGGCGATGCCGCCGAAGCATTCGTTCTTGCCTTCTTCTTCGGCCGAGCAGGTGGAATCGTATTTGTTGATGGCCTCGATGCGCGAATGCAGATCGTTGATGTGCAGGATGTTCAGCTCGTAGTCGGCGAAAGCCGAGCCGCTCGAAAGTGCGATGAGGGAGGCGGCCAGAAGGCCGGATCGGAAAATCGTCATGGTCCTCTTCTCCTTGTTTGCCGCGCCTGTCGGCACGGAACGCTGGCCGATCCCAGATAGACGGCGAACATGACAGCCAGCCGGTGAATGTTTTCATCGGTCGGCGGCAACTTCAAGAAAAAACAGGACGCGTGCTGCCTTACCGGACCGGCGCACAACGAAAAAGGGGCCTTTCGGCCCCTTGATCATGACATGGCAATGCCGTTTCAGGCGCGGCGTGCGAGCGAGAACTGCGCACCGGCGGAGGTGGTGCAGTTCAGCTGCTGCTGGCTGACCAGCGCACAATTGACCTTGGACTGCGTGTTACGCACGAGCGAGGTCATGTTGATCTCGACCAGCGTCGGCGATGTATTGATGTAGGTGCCGGATGCCAGGAGCTGGTTGGTATCGGTTGTGCGCGTCGTGAATGTGCCGGCCGCAAAGGTCGAAACAATACCGTTCGGATCCACCCATGCGCCTTCGACGCCGGTCGGAACCGGGCGCTGGGCCATGGGCATTTCGCGCGGTGCACGTTCCGTTTGGCAGGAAGCGAGTGCTGCTGCTGCCGCAAGCAGGCCCAGGACAGCGATTGGTTTCATCTGAAGTCTCCCGAGGTCGTGGCCGGCGCGAAGCATCCGTCCATTTTGCCCGAACATGCCGCGAAGAGATTTTGAAAGCAAGACATGCCGCCCGGTGGATGGGCATTATCCCATTGAAAGCGAAGACGCCCGCAGCAGGCCGCGGGCGTCTTTCAAGCAGATGACGGGTGCCGTGATCAGCGAACGAGAATGTTCCTGAACTGCCAGGGGTCCTTCGTGTCGAGGTCTTCCGGGAAGAGGCCCGGGCGGCCATCGAGCGGGGTCCAGTCGGTATAGTGGCCTTCAACCGGGCCGAGATAGGGCGTCTGCACTTCCAGGCAGCGCTTGTAATCGATCTCGTCGGCTTCGACGATGCCGGCTTTCGGGTTCTCGACCGCCCAGACCATGCCGGCCAGCACGGCCGATGTCACCTGCAGGCCCGTAGCGTTCTGGTAGGGAGCGATGCGCCGGGTTTCCTCCAGCGACAGGCGCGAGCCGTACCAGTACGCGTTCTTGTCGTGACCGTAGAGGAGAACGCCGAGTTCATCGACGCCATCGACCAGCTCGTTCTCGTCGAGAACGTGCAGGACAGGCTGCTGCTGGCCGCCGTTGCCGAACATCTCGTACAGCGACAGGATGGCGTCGTTGCAGGGATGGTAGGCGTAGTGGCAGGTCGGGCGATAGGTGACATCGCCGTCCTTATCGCGCACCGTGAAATAATCCGCGATGGAGATGGATTCGTTGTGCGTGACCAGCAGGCCGTATTGCGGGCCGGGAGTCGGGCACCAGGTACGCACGCGGGTATTGCCGCCCGGCTGCTCCAGATAGATCGCCGCCTTGCTGCCCTTCTTGTGCTTCTTGGCGTTCTTCGGCATCCACTTCTCGTGGGTGCCCCAGCCGAGTTCGGAGGGCTGCAGGCCTTCCGAGATGAAACCTTCGACCGACCAGGTGTTCCAGAACGTGTTGAAGGGCTTCGGGTTCTTGGTGCGCTGGGTGTCGCGCTCGGCGATGTGCACGCCCTTGACGCCCACCTTCTTCATCAGCTTGGCCCAGCCTTCGCGGTCATGCTGCGAGGGTTCTTCGAACTTGATGTCGAGGTCCTTGGCGAGGTTGAGGAGGGCCTGCTTGACGAACCAGGAAACCATGCCCGGATTGGCACCACAGGTGGAGATCGCCGTCGTGCCGCCGGGGTTCTTGTCCTTCTCCTTGCGCAGTGTTTCGCGAAGCGCGTAGTTCGTACGGTCGGCATTCTTCATGCCCTTGTCGAAGTAGAAGCCGAGCCAGGGCTCGACGACCGTGTCGATGTAAAGCACGTCGAGCTTGCGGCAGAGCTTGATGAGGTCGACGGAGCCCGTATCCACCGAGAGGTTGACGCAGAAGCCTTGGCCTTCGCCTTCCGTCAGCAGCGGCTTCAAAAGGGTCTTGTAATTGTCCTTCGTGACATGCGCCTTGATGTGACGGACGCCGTGACGCGCGTAGATTTCCGCATCGGCGGCATCTTCACGCGGCTCGATGACGATCAGCCGGTTCCGGTCGCACTTGAAATGGCGCTCGATCAGCGGCAGCGTGCCGCGACCGATGGAGCCGAAACCGATCATCACGATCGGGCCGGTAATTTCGCCATGTACCGGGTAGGTGCTGTCTGCCATTTGGTTCTCCTGCGGGGCGGCCGCTTGCGCTCGAAAAAAGGGCCTCGAAGGCCCCCATAGCATAATATGCCAGCGCTAGAGCACAGTTTTCTGTCACAATAAAGATTGCCGGGGAATTCCTTGGCGATATTCTTAACCGGTTGGAACCGCCGGTAATTCAGGGTTCAGGCGAGGCGTGCCCGTATGAGGCCGCGCAAGGAATTTCCCATCAGGACGGCGCCCTTCTCGATGTCTTCGGGGCGCAGGACCGCCTCGATGGCCCGGCCGCTTTCCAGAAGCTCTTCCCTGAGTACGCCTGCAAGCAGACCCGATGCCAGCGGAGGCGTTTTCAGGATGCCGGAGCCGTCATCGAGGAAGAGCGAGGTGATGGTGCCTTCGCACACATCGCCACGTTCATTGAGAAGGATCATCTCGTCGGCTTCGCTGGCAGGCGCTTCCGCTCTGGCGGCGGCGTAAAGGACGCGTCGGGACGTCTTGTGGCGCAACAGCGGGTCGGTGGACGAAAGACGGGTGGTGGCGATTTTCACGCGCCAGACGGTGTCCGCCGCAATCGGTGCGAATGGGGCGGTCTGCACGTCGATCCGGCCGTCGGCGAAGAGTTCGAGGCGCACCCGCGCCGCTGTGTCGGCACAGGCGCTGGCGGACAGGGCCTCCCCCGCTTTCTCAGCGCCGGGCAGCCCCAGTGCGGCAGCGGAACGCGTGAGGCGAGACAGATGCCGTTCAAGCCTGATGAAACCCGTGCCGGGTTCGAAGCGCAGGGTCTCGATCAGCGAGATATCCATTGGTCCCCCACGGCGAAGCGCGCCTTCAGCAGGCATTCCTCATATTCCGATGCAGCGGTGGAATCGAAAACGATGCCGCCGCCGACATTGAAGACTGCATTGCCGTCGTCGAACAGCGAGATCGTGCGGATGGCGACGTTGAAGCGCATGGTTCCATCGGGAGCGATGAAGCCGATCGCGCCGCAATAGGCGTCGCGCGGGCCGTCTTCCAGATCGTGCAGGATTTCCATCGCGCGCATCTTCGGCGCGCCGGTGATCGAGCCGCAGGGGAAGAGGGCGGCGAAGATCTCGCGAATGGAGGTGCCCGAGGTGAGCTTCGCCCGCACATGGCTCACCATCTGATGCACCGTCGGGTAGGTCTCGATGGCGAAGAGTTTCGGCACATGCAGAGTGCCGACCTCGGTGATGCGCGAAATGTCGTTGCGCAGGAGATCGACGATCATGCGGTTTTCCGCCTGCGTCTTGGGATCGGCCTGCATGGCGGCGATGATGCTCTCGTCTTCGGCGGCACTCGCCCCACGCGCAGCGGTACCCTTCATCGGATGCGTCTCGATCCATCCGTCCCTGTCGATGTCGAAGAAGAGTTCCGGCGAGCGGGAAAGCAACTGCGGACCGTCGAGGGAGACGAAGGCGCCATAGCGCACCGGCTGGCGTTCGATGAGCGACCAGAAGGCGGCAAGTGGATCGCCGTTCCAGCGCGCGCGGATCGGCATTGTAAGGTTCGCCTGATAGCAGTCACCCTGCCGCAGATGCTGGTGGAGGCGGTCGAAACGGCTGCGGTAGGTTTCGAAGTCCCAGTCAGCTTTCGGCTCGGTCAGGAACGGCTCGTTCTCGGTGCGCTGCCGCGGGCTTGCCGGCGGGTGGCCATCCGCCGGCTTTTCGAAGATGCCGAAGCTCATCAGCGGCGTCGGGCGGCCTTCGACGGCAAGCCTTACCAGTTTTTCCTCAAAGAGGTGGCCGGCCTCATAGCTCATGAAGCCGGCGATCCAGTGGCCTTTCGCCTGTGCAGCCTGAAGTGCTGCGAAGGCAGGCTCGAAGCCGGCACGGTCTCGCACGGTGACGACCGCCAGCGGATCGGCGAAAACCACCGTCCGGTCCTCGCGGTCGTCCCTGAGGAGCACAAAGCGTTCGCGGTCGGTCATGCGGGCGGCGTCCGGCTTCCGTTTCGATTACGCCTTATCAAGCGCTTCCAGTTCGTCGATCAGCCCCTCGATCATCGACAGTCCCTTGCTCCAGAACGACGGATCGCTCGCATCGAGGCCGAAGGGCTTGAGAAGCTCCGTGTGGTGCTTCGTGCCGCCGGCCTTGAGAAGGTCGAAATACTTCGCCTGGAAGCCCGCCTCGGCCTGACTGTAGACGGCGTAGAGCGAGTTCACGAGGCAGTCGCCGAAGGCATAGGCATAGACATAGAAGGGCGAGTGGATGAAGTGCGGGATATAGGCCCAGTAGGTCTCGTAGCCCTCGGAAATGCGGATTGCCGGGCCGAGGCTCTCTTCCTGCACGGAGAGCCAGAGTTCCCCGATCTGGTCGGACGTGAGCTCGCCTTCCTTGCGGGCGGTGTGCACCTTGCGCTCGAATTCGTAAAAGGCGATCTGGCGCACGACCGTGTTGATCATGTCCTCGACCTTCTGGGCGAGCATGGCCTTGCGTTCGCGCTTGTCCTTCGTCTTGTCGAGCAGGCTGCGGAAGGTCAGCATCTCGCCGAAGACCGAAGCGGTTTCGGCCAGCGTCAGAGGCGTGGAGGCCATCAGCGCGCCCTGGCCGCCGGCCAGAACCTGATGCACGCCATGTCCGAGTTCGTGGGCGAGGGTCATGACGTCGCGCGGCTTGCCCATGTAGTTGACGAGCACATAGGGATGCGCGGACGGAACGGTGGGATGCGCGAAGGCACCGGGAGCCTTGCCGGGGCGCACCGGCGCGTCGATCCAGCCCTTGTCGAAGAATTCCTTGGCAATGTCGGCCATTTCAGGCGCGAAGGCGCCGTAGGCGGCAAGCACCGTGTCGCGTGCTTCGTTCCAGGGAATGATCGCGTCGGGCGTTTCCGGCAGCGGCGCGTTGCGATCCCAGAACTCCATCTGCTCCATTCCGAGCCACTTCGCCTTCATCGCATAGTAGCGGTGGGACAGACGCGGATATGCGTCGCGCACGGCTTCAGCGAGGGCTGCGACCACTTCCGGCTCGACACGGTTGGCAAGGTGGCGGCTGTCTGCGATGTCGGCAAAGCCGCGCCAGCGGTCGGAGATTTCCTTGTCCTTGGCGAGCGTGTTGGTGATCAGCGTGAAGGTGCGGATATTGTCCCTGAA
This sequence comes from Shinella sp. H4-D48, assembly GCF_022637395.1. Classification (GTDB taxonomy): domain Bacteria; phylum Pseudomonadota; class Alphaproteobacteria; order Rhizobiales; family Rhizobiaceae; genus Shinella; species Shinella sedimenti. The sequence continues at coordinate 718,590 of NZ_CP093337.1, forward strand.
CGTCTTCGCCAGCGCCTCGGCGGCCTTGCGGCGGGCGTCGCGATCGGGCGACTGCAACTGGTTGAGGGCGATTTCGAGCGGCAGTTCCTCGCCGTCGATCGTGTAGCGCAGCGACGCCATCGTCTCGTCGAAGAGGCGGTTCCACGCGGCCGCACCCGTCATCGACTTCTCGAGGAAGAGCTGTTCGGTCTTGTCGTCGAGCTGGTAGGGCTTGTCCTTTCGCAGGTCCTCGATCCACGGACGATAGTGCGCGGCCAGCGCATCGTTTTTCAGCGCCGCGTCGATGCGCTCGTCCGCTATCCTGTTGAGTTCAAGGGAGAAAAACAGCAGGTGCGCGCCAAGGTCGGTCAGCTTGGCCTGGATGTCGCCATAGAATTTGCCTTTCGCCGGCTCGGTCGTGTTGGTGAAATAGGTGAGGCCGGCAAAGGAGATGAGGCGGCCCATCACGTCTTCCAGCGCCTCGAATTCGCGCACGGCGGCGCCGATGCCATCGTCACCGGTCTTTTCGGTGGCGGCGTCAAGCTTGCCCTTCCACCGGGCTTCGAAGGCGAGCGTGTCGGCTTCAGCCTTCTTCATATCGGCCTGGAATTCGGGAGAGGTCTGGGAAGGATAGAGATCGGTGAGGTTCCAGCCGGGAAGGTCACCGAGTTGCGCGCTTGCGGCGGCTTCGGCCGGTGCGAAGGTGATCCGGGGTTCGGGGAAATTGCGGGTCATCTCTATCTCTCTTCCAGAATGGGCAGATCGGTGTCCTGCTTGCGTCGGCAATGGTTAAAATGCAAGCCTTTCTCAAAACGGCATGTTCAACCCTTTCTGCCAAGGTCCACTGGTATTCAGTTTCCCGGGGCATGCATGACGCATGCCTTAGGCAAGGAGGTTCCAGTGACGGCCCATATTCTTGTCATCGATGACGATCCTGTCCAGCGCAGGCTTCTGAAGAACATGATCGAGCGCTCCGGCCATGTCGCCCATATGGCGGAAAATGGTCGCGCGGGCCTCGATCTGCTCGATCGCAAGGGCGGCCTGATCAACGTGATCCTGCTCGACCTGATGATGCCGGAGATGAACGGTACGGCATTTCTCGAAGTGCTCGCCGAGCGCGAGAACACCATTCCCGTCATCGTGCAGACAGGACAGGGCGGTATCGAGACGGTGGTCATGGCCATGCGGGCCGGTGCCTTCGATTTCGTCGTGAAGCCGGTTTCGCCGGAGCGTCTGGGTGTCGCCGTCGGCAATGCGCTCAAGATGGACCAGCGCGAAGGCCGCAGTCGTGCCGGGCGCCGCAACCGTGCCGAAACCATCCATTTCGAGGACATCATCTCGGCAAGCCCGGAAATGCTGCGGGTCATCGAGCTCGGCCGCCGCGCCGCGCAGTCCAACATTCCGGTCGTGCTGGAAGGCGAATCGGGCGTTGGAAAGGAAATGGTGGCGCGCGCCATCCAGGCGGCGAGCGACAGGGCCAACAAGCCTTTCGTCACCGTCAATTGCGGCGCCATTCCGCACAATCTGGTCGAGAGCATCCTGTTTGGCCATGAAAAGGGTGCGTTTACGGGCGCGACGGAGCGCCATACCGGCAAGTTCATGGAGGCCGACGGCGGCACGCTGTTCCTCGACGAGATCGGCGACCTGCCGCTTGAGGTGCAGGTGAAGCTGCTGCGTGCGGTTCAGCAGGGCGAGATCGAGACGATCGGCGCCCGTTTCCCGCAGAAGGTCAACGTGCGCCTGATCTCGGCGACCAACCGTGACCTTATCAACGAGGTGCGCGAGGGGCGCTTCCGCGAGGACCTCTACTATCGCCTGAACGTTTTCCCGATCACGATCCCCGCACTGCATCGGCGGAAGGAGGACATCCCGGTCCTGGTGCGCGCATTCGTGCAGCGCTTCGCGGGTGAACAGAAGCTCGCGCGACCGCTCGGCGTATCGGCCGGCGCCATGGCGCTGCTGACGGCCTATGACTGGCCGGGCAATATTCGCCAGCTGGAAAATGCCATCTTCCGTGCCGTGGTGCTGGCGGAAGGCGATGAACTGACGGCTGCCGACTTCCCGCAGATCGCAGCGCAGGTTCCCGGCTACGGCCTTGCCGAGAGCGGCGGGGTGAATTTCGAGGCCGTGGCCGCGCGCGCGCCGGAACACTCCATGGACAGCCGCCTGCCCGGCGTCTACCCGGATTTCCGCGCCGCCGAGGCCGTGGACACGACGCCCGACAACGCCATCGCAAGCGTCGACAGGGGCGGCCATGTGCGCAAGCTGGCCGATGTGGAAGAAGAACTGATCCGCTTTGCCCTTAAGTTCTACCATGGCCAGATGAGTCAGGTTGCCCGCAAATTGGGCATCGGCCGTTCGACTCTCTACCGGAAACTGAAGGATTACGGCATCGACCCTGATGATCCTATGAAGGAGGCTGCGTAAAAACTGCTGGAATCCCCGTCACTTGAGATTTCCTGATTGCCGTTTATTCCCTGTTAGTGGATTGTTCACTATAACGGGTGCGCGAGGACGAGTGTGGCCGATTTGCCATGCTCTCACCGCATTTGGCATTCATCTGGGGCAACGGACGCTCGTTGTCCTTCGGACGGGGTAAGAGTTGGCAAATTTGTTCGCATCGATGAAGCGCACGGGGACCTCCCTGAGCAGCCTGTGCAAGACCGTATTGCATAAGCTGCCCAAGGTCGTGACCACGGCTGTGCTCTCTGCTGCCCTCGTTTTGCCGGCGGCCATTCCAGCGACGGTTCAGGCCGAGAGCGGCAACCGCACGCTGAAGCTCTATTACATCCATACGAAGGAAAAGGCCGAGATCACGTTCAAGCGCAACGGGCGCTACGATCAGCGTGGCCTCAAGCAACTGAACACTTTCCTGCGTGACTGGCGCCGCAACGAGCCGACGAAGATGGATCCGCGCCTCTTCGACCTTGTCTGGGAAGTCTACCGCAAGACCGGCGCCACGGGTTACATCAACGTCGTTTCCGCCTATCGCTCGCCCTCGACGAACTCGATGCTGCGGACGCGTTCGAAGGGCGTCGCAAAGAAGAGCCAGCACATGCTCGGCAAGGCGATGGACTTCTACATCCCCGGCGTGAAGCTCTCGACGCTGCGTGCCACTGCAATGAAATTCCAGGTGGGCGGGGTCGGCTACTACCCGACGTCTGGTTCGCCTTTCGTGCATCTCGATGTCGGAAGCGTGCGTGCGTGGCCGCGCATGAGCCGCCAGGAACTCGTCCAGCTCTTCCCCGATGGCAAGACCATGCACGTTCCGACGGACGGCAAGCCGCTGCCTGGCTACGAGCAGGCCGTTGCCGATTACAAGCGCCGCGTAGGCTCAAGCGCCATTCAGGTGGCCGGTGGCGGTTCGTCGCCGACAGCATCCAAGCGCAAGGGAGGCTTCCTCGCTGCCCTCTTCGGCGGTGGCGGCGATGAGGATGAAGAACCCGAAATGATCGCAAGCACCACGGCGATCGCCGACGACTTCGATGAAGGCGCGGCACCCGGCCGGAGGGCGACGCAGCAGACCGCTGAGCCTGCCGCCGTTGCGGCCGAAACGGAGGTTGCCTTCACCGCGCCGGTTCCGGGCAGCCGCCCTGCCTTCAAGTCGAACGAGACCGCAAGCGAGCTTGCGTTGGTCGCGCCGACAACGAGCGGTGCCGTTGCCGCGCTCGAAGCCGCGACGACGGAGGGCCAGAAGCCCGAATTCGAGGATCTTGCCGCCTACAAGATTCCGCTTCCTGTATCGCTGGGCGCACGCGGCCAGGCCGGCGATGCGCAGCCTGATAGTGTCATGACCGCCGAGGCGGCGACGGAGGATGCCGAGCAACTCGCGATGGTTCCCGTGCCGGGCCTGCGTCCACAGGTCGAGCTTGACAAGTCGCAGACGGCGCTGATGGCCGCTGCGGAAGCGGATGTCGCGCTGCCGGCGACGGCCGACCGCTCCGGCCTTGCCGCGCTTGGTTCGCCTGCCACGGGTGTGGAGGGCGATCCGATCGAGATGGCCGCGCTCGCGTCCGATCGTGGCGCAAGCCGTTCGCTTTCCGGTGTCGATGCCTTCGAAAGCAATGCCGCCGCGGAAGAAACGCCGACGAAGGGCGGGCGTCCGAAGAAGAAGGATGCCGAGGCCGCAAACCGCGGTGCCATCCGTACCGAGCCGAAGGCGACGCAAAAGATCCTGTCGCAGTGGGCGCTGGCCCAGGACAGTGTCTCGGCGAATGCCAAGCCGGTCAAGGCGCCCCGTTTCGTCAGCCGCACGCTGCGCGCCGCGCCGACGACTGTCTACCTCGCCGGCTTCCAGCCGGAGAGCAAATCCGTGGACTCGGGTCGTTTCAGCGGAACGGCGGTCAACTTCATGGAAGTGCGCAAGTTTGAGCGGGCCGAGAACTAGGCTTGTCTCACCATTTAAAGAAAAACCCCGCTGGAGCGATCCGCGGGGTTTTTTCTTGCGTTTCTATCCGGTCTTATTCAGCATCCGGCGGCAGTTCGATCATGCCGAGAGCCTGGAGGTAGGTGTCGAGGATGGCTTCCTGCTCCATGCGCTCGTCCTTGTCCTGCTTGCGGATCTGGATGACCTTGCGCAGGATCTTGGTGTCGAAGCCCGTACCCTTGGCTTCGCCATAGACGTCCTTGATGTCGTCGGCGATGGTTTTCTTTTCTTCCTCGAGACGCTCGATGCGTTCGATGAAAGCGCGAAGCTGGTCGCGTGCGACGCCGTGGGCATCCGACATGATGTTCTCCTTGGTGGGCTAGAAATTCGTGAGCGCCGTGACTTGCCGCGAACTTCCGGCAAGATCAAGACCTATCGCACGGTCCTTCAGGATTTTCGCAACGGTGTCGTCTATTCCTTCGGACGGTTCGTCTCGAAGGCTGTCTTCTGCGCGTCGGTGGCGTCGCGCTGGTAACGGTCGCGCCATTCCTCGTAGGGCATGCCGTAGATGATCTCCCGCGAGCTTTCCTTGTCGAGCGGCACGCCGGCTTCGCTGGCCGCATCGCGATACCAGTTCGACAGGCAGTTGCGGCAAAAACCGGCGAGGTTCATCAAGTCGATGTTCTGCACATCGGTGCGCTCGCGCAGATGCCTGACCAGCCGGCGGAAGGCGGCTGCCTCGAATTCGGTCTGCTGCTCTTTGCTCAGTTCGGTCATGATCTCGGCCTCAGTAAGGTCCCGTGCGGGACGGGAATATCTCGTATGTGTGCAGGCTTTCGTCCGCGTTCAACCGGGCGAAGACGGGCGAGAGCCGGTCAACCCATCGCGCGATGCCCTCGGCATCGCCGATCTCGTCCTGGCGGATCTCGATGAGCGCATGGGCGATCCCCGGCTTCATGCAGTGGCGGAACATGGTGTCGCCGCGCAACGCGCCGTCATAGGGTTCGTTGTCGCCGACCACCACGTCGCCGGGCGCTTCTAGCGCCGAGAGCAGCGGGTGAACCGCGCGATGGTCATTGTCCCACAGCACCGTGACCTGCCAGGGGCGCGCGACGCCTTTCCAGGTGGGGGTGAAGGAGTGCATGGACAGGACGAGTGGTGCCTTTCCGGTCTTTTTCGTGACGGCTGCGATCGTTATGGACACTGCATCGTGATAGGGGCGATGATAGGTATCGAGGCGATATTGCCATTCTTCCGGCGTGATCGGATGATTGCCTGGAACGATCGCTCCGTCGGAGATGCGCATGACGAGCGTCGGGTCGTCTTCGCCGCGGTTGGGATCGATCAGCAGGCGGGAAAAGCGGCTCATGACAACAGGCGCGTTCAGGCGCTGGTTCAGCCCTCGCACGAGGCCCTCGACGCCGATATCATAGGCGATGTGACGCTCAAAGGCGCTTTCCGGCAGGCCAAGGCGGCCGTAACGCGCAGGCAGGAGATTGGTGGCGTGGTCCGCCAGGATAACGAGTCCGAGGGAGAGGTCGCCGTCGATGATTTCAAAAGGAGGGTGGTCCTGCATATCTCTTGCCATATGTGTGTCACACAAGCCGATTGATCGCACGGGGTGGTGTTGCCCGCAAGAAGTGTGGCCTTGCCCGCCGAAAGGATTCACCGCGTTGTCGTTAAAATGTAATCGATTAGTGTTGCGTTGACATTCATGCCACGCCGTCGCAAGAAAGCGCATATTCAAATCAACGGAGTTCCATTGGAAGCCGTGAGAACCAAGAGCCAACGCCCGTTTTTCCCGAAAGCCAGCGGCCTTCTGCAGGCCGGTCTTTTTCTCGCATCGGCTTTCTTTGCCCTTTCCGTTCCCGATGCCGCAAAGGCGGAGTTCCGTGTCTGTAACGGAACCCAGAACCTTGTGGGCGTCGCTATAGGCTATCGCGCCAAGGAGGGCTGGATCAGCGAAGGCTGGTGGCAGGTGCCCGCCACGACCTGCGCGACGCTGATCGAGGGCGAGCTGCAATCGCGCTACTATTATCTCTATGCCGAAGACGCCGCCCGAGGCGGCCGCTGGACCGGTGACGTCAACATGTGCGTCGCCGAAAACGAGTTCAAGGTCACCGGTGTCGAAGACTGCTTCGCACGCGGGTTCCAGCGCATGGGCTTCAAGGAATATGACACGGGGCGGCAGGGAAGCTGGATGGTACAGCTTTCCGATACGCCCGGCACGCAGGAAAGCCAGAACTGATGAGACGGAACAGAAAAGTCAAAATCCTCGCCACGCTCGGACCCGCATCGGCTGAAGAGCAGATGATCCAGAAGCTGCACGAGGCGGGAGCAGACCTGTTCCGCATCAACATGAGCCATGCCAGCCATGATCTCATGCGCACGCTGATCAGCCGCATCCGCGCCGTCGAAGCCCGCTGTGGCCGCCCGATCGGCATTCTCGCCGACCTTCAGGGCCCCAAGCTGCGCGTCGGGAAGTTTGCCAATGGGTCGGAAGAGCTCACGCCCGGCCAGACCTTCACGCTCGACAATCGCGACGAGCCGGGTGACAACACCCGCGTTTTCCTGCCGCATCCGGAAATCCTTGAGTCCGTCAAGGCCGGCGACCGGCTCCTCATCGACGACGGCAAGCTGCATCTTCGCGCCGAAAGCGCCGACGGCAAGGCGATCGTCTGTACCGTCGTATCAGGCACCAAGATTTCCGACCGCAAGGGCGTCAGCCTGCCCGACACGCTGCTCGGCGTCGGCGCACTCACGGAGAAGGATCGCGTCGACCTCGACGCCGTTTTGGCAACCGGTAGCGTCGACTGGGTCGCGCTTTCGTTCATCCAGCGCCCGGAAGACCTCGTGGAAGTGCGCAAAATCGCGCGCGGCCGCGTCGGCCTGATGTCCAAGATCGAAAAGCCGCAGGCTGTCGAACGCATCGATGAAATCATCGAGCTTTCCGACGCGTTGATGGTGGCGCGCGGTGACCTCGGCGTGGAAATGCCGCTCGAAGCCGTTCCCGGCATCCAGAAGCAGCTCATCCGCGCCTGCCGCCGCGCCGGCAAGCCGGTCGTCGTCGCGACCCAGATGCTGGAATCGATGATCTCCGCGCCGGTCCCGACCCGCGCCGAAGTGTCCGACGTCGCGACTGCGGTGTTCGAAGGTGCGGATGCCGTGATGCTCTCGGCCGAATCCGCCTCCGGCGCTTATCCGATCGAAGCCGTATCCACCATGGCGTCCATCGCCAGCACGGTCGAGCGCGATCCGCACTATCCCGGCATCATCTACGCGCAGCGTTCGACGCCGGAAGCCACGGGTGCCGATGCTATCTCGCTTGCTGCCCGCCAGATCGCCGAGACTCTGCAGCTGTCGGCCATCGTCTGCTACACCTCGTCGGGTACGACGGGATTGCGTGCCGCCCGCGAGCGGCCCGAAGTTCCGGTTCTGGCGCTTTCACCGGTCATCGAGACGGCTCGCCGTCTTTCGGTCGTGTGGGGCCTGCACTGCGTCGTCACGGGCGATGCGGAAGACCTCGACGACATGGTGAACCGCGCCTGCCGCATTGTTGTTGCTGAAGAATTCGGCAAGCCGGGCGACCGCATCATCATCTCGGCCGGCGTTCCGCTTCGCACGCCGGGCGCCACAAACATGCTGCGCATCGCCTATATCGGAGCTGACGGCGTCAGCGGCGTCTGAGCGGCGCGCTATTTGGTATTTTGCTTTGCAAGGCGGGCCTCGGCCCGCCTTGCTGATTCCTGGAGGTCGCGATCGCGACCGGCGATCTTTTCGATGGCCTCGACGGCGAGATCGGTCACGACATAATCCGGCTTATGACCGAGGTTGCGGATCCAGACGAGTTCCGATCCGGCAATGTCGCGCGCCAGCCCGCGGGAATGGATTTCCTCATAGACGACGCCATCCGAATCGCCGGTGACGATGACCGTCGGCGTGCGGATTTCCCGATAGCGCGGTTGCACGCGGCGGACATATGCGAGCAGGTTGGCAACGTCGATTGCATTGTTGCGGAACGTCGTCGGGCGCAGCACCAGGGCAGGGGCCGTTGCGTCGACATAGTCCTGCGGTCGCGGGTTCGGTTCGAAGACCGAACGCGTGCCGCTTTCTATGCGCGTAAGGCCGGCGGGCATCGCAACGATATGGCTGAACAGCCAGCCAACCACCGGCATCTTCGCAAGGTTATAGTACCAGTCGACACCGCCCGGCCAGGGATGGGTCGCGGGCGCGAGGAAAAGAAGGCCGGCCGTTTTCTCCGGATGTTCGAGGGCAAAGCTGGCCGCGATGGCTCCGCCGAAGGAGTGGCCAACGATGATTGCGCGCGCCATGCCCCGCGCCTCCATCAGGCGCGCAATAGCGCGGGCCTGCCCGTCGGGCCGCGCATTTTCCGGGCCGCCAGGGTCGGAATAGCCATGACCGGGCCGGTCGAGGAAAAGCAGATCGGCCCGGCCCTCCAGCGCTGGAAGAAAGGCGTGCATGGGGTCGCGCAGATTGCCACTTGCGCCGTGGATGAAGACGATTGGCGGCAGGTCTGCCTCTTCACCGGCGGGCACGAACACGCTGTTCATGCGCATGCCGCCGATATCGATGAGTTCGCCGATATTGTCGTATCGTCGCTCGATCGACTGCGTCTGCCATGCACTGAAGAGAAAGCCGACAAGCGCGAGAGCAAAGGGGACGGCGAGGAGGGCTGTCAGCATGGAGGCCGGGCTGCATGGAGAAGTGAGGGCTGCTGTAAGGCTACAGCCTGTTTACGACGACGGAGCCTTGGCGGATCACCTGCGGATCACGTCCTCTGTCCGGTCAGTTTTTCGGCGAGTTCCCCAAGGGCCTTCTGTGCCTGCCGCTCGGTCGGGTAGACCAGAAGGAAGCGCTCCCAGGCCTTCAGTGCCATCTCGTCCCGCCCTGTCTGGGTCATGATGCCCGCCATGCCCGCGAGTGCGCCAAAGTGGCGGGGCTCGAGCCGCAGGACCTGGTTGATGTCGGACATCGACTTGCGATAGTTGCCCATCTTGAAATGCAGCGTGGCGCGCCGGTTCCAGCCTTCTGCATAGTCGGGCTTCAGGCGAATCGCCTCATCGAGGAAATCGAGTGCGGCGGCGTTCCGGTTCTCTTCGACGGCTTTGTCCGACTGCTGGATGAGAAAGTTGATGGTGGCGCTGCCGGAATCCTGCCATTCGCGTCGGATCTGGTTGGCAATGCCCTTCGCCTTGTCAGGATCGCCCTCGCGTTTCAACTCGCCGAAAAGCTTGTCCAGACGCTGCGTCTGGGTCGTGAAGGCACTGCTGGACGACGGATCGACAGAGGCCTTGTCGGCCTGCTGTGCCAGTGCCGCTGCCGGAGCAGTACCGGCGAGGGCGAAAGAAAGCAGCAATACGGACAACGAGAAAAAGCGCATGGCGGTCATGGTAAACCGCCAGCGCGCAACTTCAAACAGTTTTTGTTCATCACTGTCCGCACGAGGGGACAGGCAGACGCGATCAGCCCTGACGAGCCTTGAAGCGCGGGTTCTGCTTGTTGATGATGTAGATGCGGCCCTTGCGGCGAACAAGGCGGTTCTCGCGGTGGCGAGCCTTGAGCGACTTGAGCGAATTCTTGATCTTCATTTTTCTGATCCGCGTATTGCAGGGCGATGGACTCGCCGGATTTCCTCAATCAAAAACGCGCCGTTTCGGGCGCGCTTTCAGGTTGGGCAGGCATGTAACCCGTGACATTTCCGCTGTCAACCACAGGCGCCGGGTTTTCCATGCCGATCGCCGGTTTTCCAGTCTCTCTCAATCGAAAATCTGGGTGAAATGCCCCATCTTGCGGCCGGGACGCGCTTCCGTCTTGCCGTAGAGATGGACGAGCACGCCGGGCCGGGCGAGCCAGGCGGGAACGTCGTCGATATCGTCGCCGATGAGATTCTGCATCACGCAATCGGAGTGCCGGCGCGGGTCGCCAAGCGTGTGGCCGGAGATGGCGCGGATGTGCTGCTCGAACTGCGATATCACGCAGGCTGCTTCCGTCCAATGACCGGAATTGTGCACGCGCGGCGCGATTTCGTTGGCCACGAGGCCGCCATCCGGCAGCACGAAGAATTCCACACCGATAACGCCGACATAGCCGAGATTGTCGAGGATGGCGCGGGCGGCTTTGCGGGCGAGATCCACCGTTGCTTCGCTGACACGGGCGGGCAGGGTGGACGTGTGGAGAATACCGTTGGTGTGAACGTTTTCCGCCGGATCGTAGCAGGCGATGGTGCCGTCGCGGTCTCGCGCGGCGATGATCGAGATCTCGCGCTCGAAGGGCACAAGGCTTTCGAGAATCAGCGGTACGCCGCCGAGCGCCTCGAAAGCGCCGTCGCGGTTTTCGGCCGGCGAGCGGAAGACGCGCTGCCCCTTGCCGTCATAACCGAGCCTTCGCGTCTTGAGCACGCCTACGCCGCCGAAACGATCGAGGGCGGCTTCGAGATCGCCCTGGCTGTCGACGGCGGCGAAATCGGCGGTGAGGATACCGCAGTCACGGATGAAGCTCTTCTCGACCAGCCGGTCCTGAGAGACTTCCAGCGCGCGCGGCGGCGGATAGACCGGGACGGCAGCGGCCAGCGCCTGGGCGGCGGCGACGGGCACGTTCTCGAATTCGTAGGTGACGACATCGCAGACGCGGGCGAGCTCGGCAAGCGCATCGGCGTCGTCATAGGAAGCGACGATCTGGGCGTTCGCCACCTGTGCGGCTGGACAATCGGCCTGGGGTTCAAGGATGACGGTGCGCAGGTTGAGGCGCGCTGCCGCCATGGCAAGCATGCGGCCGAGCTGACCGCCTCCGATGATACCGATCGTGCGTGCGCTCATAGCGGGCCATCCACGGGATATTCGGCGACGGCGTTCGTCTGCGTCTCGCGCCATTCGTCGAGCCTATGGGCGAGTTCCGGGTCGTTGAGCGCCAGGACGGCGGCCGATAGGAGCGCGGCATTGACGGCGCCGGCGCGGCCGATGGCGAGCGTGCCGACGGGAATGCCGGCCGGCATCTGGACGATCGACAGCAGGCTGTCCTGACCGGAAAGTGCCTTGGACTGAACCGGTACGCCGAAGACCGGAAGTGGCGTCATGGCCGCTGCCATGCCGGGAAGGTGCGCCGCACCGCCGGCACCGGCGATGATGATCTTGAAACCCTCGGCCTTGGCGCCGCGCGCGAAACTGTAGAGCCGCTCGGGTGTGCGATGCGCCGAAATGATACGGGCCTCGTAGTCCACCCCGAGCGCATCGAGCGTGTCGGCGGCGTTCTTCATCGTCTCCCAGTCGGACTGGCTTCCCATGATGATGGCGACGGGTGGCGTTTCTGTCGTGTCCAAGGCGTCTCGTCCGGTTCAGGCGATGATATCGGGAATGATCTGATCTTCCAGCTTGGAAATCTTGTCCTTCAGGACCAGTTTCTTCTTCTTCATGCGCTGGATTCTCAGGGCTTCACAGCCAGTCTGGATCATGGCGTTGATGGCTGCGTCATAATCTTCGTGCTCCTGGCGAAGCCGTGCGGCCGCAAGCCGCAATTCCGCCTGGTCCTGATCTGCCATGCTGTTTTTCCCCGTCGTCGGAAACAGCGGTTGGCCCGCTTGCCTCCATTCTCAATCAATCGTGCTCCTATCACGAAAGCTGTGGTAACGGGAAGTTATCCCTTGCCACGTTTTCGCCTTCGACAAATGAAAAATGAAATGGCACACTGACTTTGTTGCAACCTGGACCATCCGGTCCGTACGGGATCGGGTGGAAAACAAAAGGAAGGAACTGTCACATGACGATTGAGGCTCACCTGGCTACGCTGGAAAAGAAGCATTTCGCTCTGGAGGAAGAGCTGCATGCTGCGGTCACGCGCCCCTCCTCGGAGGATCAGACGATCGCGGAGATCAAGCGTCGCAAGCTGCGCATCAAGGATGAGATCGAGCGGCTTCGCTCGGCGCACTGAAGACAGGAATTCCACGGAGAATTAAGGGAGCAAGTCGCGGAACAGACGGTCTGTATGGGAAGATCAGGGTAGGAGCCCGTTCCGCGAAACCACTTCCCGCAATGGAAATACCGCAATAGAAATCATCGATGTCGTGACGCCCTGGCAACCGGATCTCCGTGCCGGGGCGTTCTGTTTCAGGACCAGAACTGATCGAGCCAGAGGTTCAGCCTGTCGAAGCCCTTCGCATTGATCGCATAAATCCGCTTCGTGCCCGCCGAGGTCACGCTGACAAGATTGGAATCAAGCAACGCCCTGAGATGTTGCGACACCGCCGGCCGGCTGATCGGCAAACCCTCGGATAATTCGTTGACCGTGCGCGGCGACCGGCGCAACTCCTCCAGCAGGAACCTGCGGTTGGGATCGGCAATCGCAGCAAAGGGATCAGGGTTCGCCATGGCTGAACGCTATGGCAAAGCAGCATTTCCGGCAAGTATTTTGTGCGCTGCGGCAACTTTCAGATGAAGGCGAGGATGCCGTCGTAGACGAGCTTCGTACCCGCAATCAGTGCCATGGAATACATGAAGGGATAGAACACTTCCGGCTTCATGCGCTTGACCATGAAGCCCCCGAAGGCTGTGGCGACAATGGCAAGCGGCACCAGGGTCGCGGAGATGGTCAGGTTCGTCGTGTCGAGCTGGCCGAGCGCGAAATAGGGGCCGAGCTTTATGAGGTTGAGAATGGCGAAGAACCGCACTGCTGCGCCGGTATAATCGCGCGGCGGCAGCTTCAACGGCAGGCCATAGACCTGGAAGGGCGCCCCGCCGGCATGGGCGACGAAGCTGCCATAGCCGGAGAGCGTGCCGAAAAAGGCCGCCGGCACCAGGCGATGCGGCTTCGGCTCGATGACGTGGCCGTGGCGGACGCGCCAGCTGTTGTAGAAGTATCGCAGCACGAACAGCACGGTGATGAGGCCAATGATGAGGCGCAACGCATCGCGCGGCACATAGGCAGACGTGGCCCAGCCGATGGCGATACCGAGCAGGGCTCCGGGCAACATCATTTTCAGGAGCTGGCGGTTGTTGTGCTTGCGCCATATCCAGAGCGACACCCAATCCATCACCACGAGAATGGGCAGGAGGATTGCTGCGGCCTGGACCGGCGGTACGGCCATGGCGAGTAGCGGCACACCCATGAGGGCGAGTGCCTCGCCCATGCCGCCTTTGGTCAGGCCGACGAGAAGCACAGCGGGAATCGCTGCGTAATAGATGGTAGGGTCGATGGACATTGCTGACGGTTGATCCTGTTCGTCCTTCCGTCTATCCGCTTTGTTCTGTTATGACGAGCCTGGCTACCGCTAATCCTAGGAAAGTGCCTTTCATGTCCGATGTCGAAAACCGCTGCCGCCTTGTGCTGATCCTTCCGGAAGGCGATGACCTTCCCGCGCGGGCCGCAATGTTGGAAGGCGCGCTGAAGGGCGGCGATGTGGCGTCCGTGATCCTGCCGCAATACGGCCTTGACGACAGTGAGTTTCAAAAGCACGCAGAAGCGCTGGTAAAGATCGTTCAGGACGCGGGCGCGGCCGCACTCGTTGCCGGCGACACGCGCGTCGCGGGCCGTGCGAAGGCCGACGGCATCCATGTGACCGGCGGACTGGAGGCATTCGCGGAGGCGGTTGAAAAGTTCACGCCCAAGCTGATCGTTGGCGGCGGCAACGCCACGGATCGCCACAAGGCGCTGGAGATCGGCGAAATCCAGCCGGACTACATCTTCTTCGGCAAGATCGGCGGCGACATCAAGCCGGAGGCGCATCCCAAGAATGTGGCGCTCGCCGAATGGTGGGCGTCCATGGTGGAAATCCCCTGCATCGTTCTGGGCGGAACGGATCCGCAGTCCGCGCTGGCCGTCGCCGAAAGCGGCGCGGAGTTCGTGGCGCTCGACAAGGCCGTTTTTGCCGAGCCGGCGCAGGCGCCCCACATCGTTGCCGCCGTAAATGCACTGCTTGACGAAAAAGCGCCACGGTTTGGGGAATAGTAGCCGCTCATGATCAGGGTCGTCCTTTCGCAAGCTTGCCGTATCGTGCCGGTGGCGCTTCTTGCCGCGGGCGTTTTCACGTGCGCGCCGGCCTTTGCGCAGGTCGCGAAGAAAGGGCCAGCGGTCACTGCCGGCGATACCGGAAAGGAAGACCGGCCGGCGGCGGGGACAGAGTCCGCGACGCCCGCCGAGAAGGACGGCCAGGCCGATGGTCCTTCTGGCGGCCTGGGCGTTCTGGACCGCATGGGCGCGGAACTTCCCGACCTGCCAGCGGAAAAGCCTTTCACCGGAAAAGTCGACGAGGCCTATGGCGCCTTCCAGCGTGGCCGTTACCTGACGGCGATAGAACTGGCTTTACCGCGCGCGCAGCTGGGAGACCCGGCCGCGCAAACGCTGGTCGCCGAAATCCTCGACCGGGGCCTCGGCGTTAAGCGCAACCGCGATCAGGCGATGTTCTGGTATGAGCAGGCCGCCAATGGCGGCGACCCGACCGGCATGTTCAAATACGCGGTTCTGCTGATGGAGCGTTCCCGCTCAAAGGACGATCGCAAAAAGGCCGACGAGCTGATGAAGAAGGCGGCCGATCTCGGTAACGCGTCGGCCCAGTTCAACTACGCCCAAGTTCTGGTGGCCGACAGCCCGGGTGAGAAGGGCTTGCGGGAGGCATTGCCTTACTATGAGAAATCGGCCGAGCAGGGCATTGCCGATGCGCAATATGCGCTCTCGCAGATTTACATCAGCCTGAAGGACCTGCCGGACGAAAAGAAAAACCGCGCCCGGGAGTGGTTGCTGCGGGCTGCGCGCGCCGGTTACGACACCGCACAGCTGGACCTCGGCATGTGGCTGGTCAACGGCACGGCCGGCGAGCGGGATTACGAGGCGGGCTTCAATTGGCTGAAGCGCGCCGCCGAGGGCGGCAACGCCGTCGCCCAGAGCAAGCTTGCCCAGCTCTACATCCACGCCATAGGCACGAAATCCGATCCCGTCGAGGCGGCGAAATGGTTCGTGCTGGCACGTCGCGCAGGACTGAGCGACCCCTCGCTGGAGGACTTCTATCTCGGTCTTGAGGAGTCGCAGCAGAAGGCGGCGATTACGGCCGCCAACAAGTTCCGCACAGGGTCCTGACGGGCGTCTATTTACCCTGTTGCACGATCGGTGCCCCTGCTTTGCATGCCGTGCAACGGCTTGAGGCTTGAAACTTCGGGGGATTTGTGGTCTTGAGGCGCCACATCCGGTCCCGGTACATTTTCGCGCTGCGGCTTTTGCCGCCCGATGCGCCGGACATTCCCGAAGGACATTCATTTCATGGCACGTTCCGCTCTTCTCAACGTCATGGTTCAGGCCGCATTCAAGGCCGGCAAGTCGCTCGCGCGCGATTTCGGCGAGGTGCAGAACCTGCAGGTTTCGCTGAAAGGGCCGGGCGACTACGTTTCGCAGGCCGACCGCAAGGCCGAAAAGCTCATCCGCGAGGAGCTTATGAAGGCCCGCCCGACCTACGGTTTCCTCGGTGAAGAATCCGAGGAGATCATCGGCACGGACGGCGCGCATCGGTGGATCGTCGATCCGCTCGACGGCACGACCAACTTCCTGCACGGCATTCCCTTCTTTGCGATCTCGATCGCGCTGGAGCGCAATGGCGAGATCGTCGCGGGCGTCGTGCTGAACCCGGCGACGGACGAACTCTTCACCGCCGAGCGTGGCGGCGGTGCCTTCCTCAACGATCGCCGCCTGCGCGTTGCGGCGCGCAAGAACCTGTCGGATGCCGTCATCGGCTGCGGCGTTCCGCATCTGGGTGACGTCAACCACGGCAAGTTCCTCATCGAACTGCGCCATGTCATGGGCGAAGTCGCCGGCGTGCGCCGCCTTGGCTCGGCTTCGCTCGATCTCGCCTATGTGGCAGCCGGTCGCTTTGACGGCTTCTGGGAGCGCGACCTCATGCCGTGGGACATCGCGGCCAGTGTTCTCCTGATTCGCGAAGCCGGCGGCTATGCAACCGATCTCGACGGCAGCAACACTGTGCTGTCGAGCGGCACTGTCGTTGCGGGCAACGAATATATCCATAAGGCGTTGCGCGAGGTCGTGCAGCGGCCTGTACCGTCACGCTGACGGGTGAAACGCGCGGTGCAGGAATGCACCGCTGTTGCCGCCAAGCCCTTCAATTCGGCTCAATCTTCCACTAGTCTCCGCCCCGACGAGGAAGCGGAGATGCGACTATATGGCTAAGCTGGCGCTGTCGGGCTGGGGCGGAACCGACGAGACCGGGCACGAAGACCCGCACAAACTCTCAAGCCCCATGGCCTTCTTCTGGACGATGGTGATCTTTCTCATCATCGTCGGTTTCGTGGCCGCCATCCTCTTTAGGCAGGCGCAGACTGCGTTTCTCAGCAATCCCGGCCTCAACGGCCTCATCCTCGGCGTGCTGCTGATCGGCATCCTGCTGGTGTTCAATCATGTGCTGGCGCTGCGGCCGGAAGTGCGCTGGTTCAATTCCTTCCGTGCAGCCGGCAGCGCGGAGAAGGTCGGGCGCGATCCTGTGCTGCTGGCACCGATGCGCGCCTTGATCGGCCGCCGCCATTCCATGACGCTGTCGACGACGACCCTGCGCTCCATCCTCGATTCGATCGCCACGCGTCTCGATGAATCCCGCGACACCTCGCGCTACCTCATCGGCCTGCTCGTCTTCCTCGGTCTTCTCGGCACGTTCTGGGGCCTTCTCGGCACGATCGGTTCGATCAGCTCCGTCATCCAGTCGCTCGACGCAGGCGGCGGCACGGCGAATGATATTCTCAACGCGTTGAAGGAGGGGCTATCCGCACCGCTCCAGGGTATGGGCACCGCATTCTCCACGTCGCTTTTCGGCCTGTCCTCCTCGCTGGTGCTCGGCTTCCTCGACCTTCAGGCCGGCCGTGCGCAAAACCGCTTCTATACGGAGCTGGAAAACTGGCTTTCATCGGTGACGGATGTCGGCTCCGAACACCAGCCGCTTGCCGGCGCTCTCGAAACCTCATCCTCCGCCGATGTGCAGGCGCTGGCCGAGCAGATCCTCAAGCTTGCGCAGGATGGCGGCGGTAGCCGCTCGACGGCCGCGATGGCAAGTCTCGCCGAAGGCATTCAGGGTCTCGTGAAGAACATGCGCAGCGAACAGCAGATGCTGCGCGACTGGATCGAGGCGCAGCAGGAGGAATCGAAGGCGCTGCGCCGCACGCTTGACCGTCTCGTCACGCGCACCGCCGAGAAGGCCGAAAAAGCCAAGATTACAGGGGGCGAATAGACATGGCTCTCGCCCGAAACAGGCGCAGCCAACGCACGGTGGATTACTGGCCGGGCTTTGTCGATGCCCTGTCGACGCTGCTGCTCGCCATCATGTTCCTGCTCACGGTTTTCGTGCTGGCTCAGTTCTTTCTCAGCCGCGAGATTTCCGGCAAAGACGACGTATTGAACCGTCTGACGAGCCAGATCAACGAACTGACACAGCTTTTGGCTCTGGAAAAGAGCGGCAAGCAGGACCTTGAGGATGCGCTGGCCAATCTCCAGGTTTCCCTGGCCCAGTCGGAACGTGACCGCACGCGCCTCCAGCAGTTGCTCGATAGCGGCGCCGGTGCCTCTGATGCGGCCAGCGCGCGTGCGACCACGCTTGAAGGCGAGCTGGATGCGGAAAAGCAGGTGTCCGCCCGCGCGATGAGCCAGATCGAATTGCTCAACCAGCAGATTGCTGCGCTGCGCA
Organism: Shinella sp. H4-D48; assembly: GCF_022637395.1. GTDB lineage: Bacteria > Pseudomonadota > Alphaproteobacteria > Rhizobiales > Rhizobiaceae > Shinella > Shinella sedimenti. Next base: position 736,616 of record NZ_CP093337.1, read on the forward strand.
GCCAGATCGCCGCCGTCGAGGAGGCGTTGCAGGCGTCGGAAGCCAAGGACCAGTCCTCGCAGGCAAAGATTGCCGATCTCGGCCGTCGTCTCAACGTGGCGCTGGCGCAGCGCGTGCAGGAACTCAACCGCTATCGCTCGGACTTCTTCGGTCGCCTGCGGGAAATCCTGTCGGATCGCGAGAACATCCGAATCGTCGGCGACCGTTTCGTGTTCCAGTCGGAGGTGCTCTTCCCCTCCGGCGGCAGCGATCTCAACGAGGCCGGGCAGGCGGAGATGCGCAAGCTGGCTGCAGCCCTTCTCGATCTTGCGCGGGAAATCCCGCCGGAGATCAACTGGGTCCTGCGGGTTGACGGCCACACGGACAATGTGCCGCTTTCCGGTGCCGGACGATATCGCGACAACTGGGAACTGTCGTCCGCCCGTGCGACGTCGGTCGTGAAATTCCTCATCGCCAATGGCGTGCCGGCCAACCGCCTGGTGGCGGCGGGATTCGGCGAGTTCCAGCCGATTGCCGAAGGCGATGACACAAACGCGCGTTCCACCAACCGGCGCATCGAACTGAAGCTGACGGAAAAATAACGGCCGGGATTTTGTTTCCCGGCCTGTTGGCTCTACCGCCGCACCATCAGCTGGCGGCGCGTGCTTCGCCCAGGAAGGCCTGGCCGCCGTGGTCGAATTGCAGCCGGGCGAGGCGGGCATACAGTCCGCCCTGCTGGATCAGCGACTGGTGTGTGCCTTCTTCCACCAGTCTGCCGCCATCCATCACGAGGATGCGGTCGGCCTTCAGCACGGTTGCAAGGCGATGCGCGATGACGATGGTGGTACGCTTGCCCATCTGTCCGTCGAGCGCGCGCTGCACGAGGGTTTCGCTTTCGGCATCGAGCGCCGAGGTGGCTTCGTCGAGCAGCAGGAGCGGCGCGTCCTTGAGGATGGCGCGGGCAATGGCGATGCGCTGGCGCTGGCCACCGGAGAGCGTCACGCCCCGTTCGCCGACCATGGTGTCATACCCCTTGTCGAGGCGCGCAATGAATTCCTCGGCCTGTGCGGCCCGGGCGGCGGCATGGATGGCGTCATCGCCGACATCGGGCATGCCGAAGGCGATGTTGTCGCGGATCGACGCGGCAAAGATCGTGACATCCTGCGGCACAAGCGCCATGCGGCGGCGGATCTCCTCCGGATCTGCTGCACGCAGGTCCACGCCATCAAGCAGGACGGTGCCGGAATCGGGATCGTAGAAGCGTTCGACCAGCGACAGGATTGTGCTCTTGCCGGCGCCGGAGGGGCCGACGACCGCAACGGTTTCGCCTTGCTTCACGGCGAAGGAAAGGCCGTTCAGGCTGCGATAGCCGGGGCGGGCCGGGTAGGAAAAATGGACATCCCGGAAAGTGAGTTCGCCATGTGCGGGAACCGGCAGCGCGACCGGATTGGCGGGCGCTGTAATGGCCGGCGGTTCCTCGAGCAATTCGCTCAGGCGCTCAGCCGCACCGGCGGCCTGCGAAAGTTCGCCCCAGACTTCCGAGAGCGCACCGAGGCTGCCGGCCGCGAAGACGGCATAAAGCAGAAACTGGCCGAGCGTGCCGGCCGAAAGCGTACCCGCCAGCACATCGCGTGCACCAAACCACAGCACGGCGACGACCGAACCGAAGATCATGGCAATGGCAAAGCCGGTCAGCAGCGAGCGGGCGCGGATGGCGCTGCGCGCGGCTTCGTAGGCGCTTTCCACCTCGCCGAAGAAGCGGGCGCGTGCCGAATTCTCGGCATTGAAGGCCTGGAGTGTGCGCGTCGCGCCGATCGCCTCGCCGGCATAGGCGGACGCGCTTGCAAGCGTATCCTGCGCCTCGCGCGAGCGGCGTCGCACCGAGCGACCGAAGGCCACGAGCGGAAAGACGATGACCGGGATGGCGGCAATGACAAGGCTCGACAGCTTCGGGCTGGTATAGACCATCATGGCGATGGCCCCGAAACAGAGGATGAGGTTGCGCAGCGCCACGGATGCGGTGGCGCCGACGGTGGATTTGATCTGCGTCGTATCGGCTGTCAGCCGTGAGACGATCTCGCCGGACTGGTTGACGTCGAAGAAGGCCGGGGAGAGCTTCGTTACATGGGCGAAGACGTCGCGGCGGAGGTCGGCGACGATGCGTTCGCCAAGCGTAATGACGAAGTAGTAGCGCAGGCTGCTGGCGAGCGCCAGCAAACCGGCCAGCACGAAGAGCATCGCGAAGTAGGTATTGATGAAGCCGGCATCGGCGCCAGAGAAGCCGTTGTCGATCATGCGGCGCACCGCGATCGGCAACACGAGTGTCGTGACGGCAGCCAGCACGAGGGCGACCAGCGCGCCACCGACAAGACCGCGATAACGGCCGATATAGGGAGCAAGCCTGCCCAGCGGACGAATGTTGCGACGCGCGGTTTTCTGTGCCGCGTTTGTCTCTCTGTCTGTGGACACCATACCCCCGTTTCCAGTGCCTGGCGGCACGAATTCTCTTTCGGCTCTTGTTATCCAGACGGCCTTCATGTATAGGCTCGCCATCGAATTGGGAAGCCGTAGGTCTAGCCGACTGCGGCTTCATTTACGTCTTTGGCTCCGCTGCCGCAATGCGTTGCGACAAATGGCCCCCGGAACAAGCAGGAAGAGTGTCATGAAGGCTGATATCCATCCCGACTACCACGTCATCAAGGTCGTCATGACCGATGGCACCGAGTACGAAACCCGCTCGACCTGGGGTTCGGAAGGTGCCACGATGAACCTCGAAATCGACCCGAAGTCGCACCCGGCCTGGACCGGCGGCAACCAGCAGATGCTGGACCGCGGCGGCCGCGTTTCCAAGTTCAAGAAGCGTTTCGAAGGCCTCGGCCTCTAATCACCGCTTCCAAAGAATTGCAAAAACCCGGCTTCGGCCGGGTTTTTTTTGTTGCCTGTATTTGGTGGGTTGCCCGTCTACCTGCGGGCGCCCTTCTCTCGGTCAAGGTTTGAGGAAAGCGGCGAGCCTATCGTTCCTCGCCACTTGTAAGGCGAGGATGCCCGCTGTCAGGTGAGGGGTAGTACAGAACTGCGGGCAACAAAAAACCCGGCCGAAGCCGGGTGTTCTACATCTGCCTGCGCCGTCTTCAGCTATTGCCGAAGGCGGTCTGCAGCAGGCTGAGCTGGGCCTGGACGCTGTTCTGGTTATCCGGCTGAAAGGCCTGGACATCCTGCGGGCGGTATATTTCGCGGTCGAGCAGGGCGATACGGTTCTGCAGGCGAAGCGAGCGCTCGATCAGGTCGCGGAAGGCTTCCGGCAGGTCGTTCCAGCCAGGGGCGGTCTTGTCGACATTGAAGCTGTCGAGGCGGACCTTGCTCTTTTCCGACAGGACCTGGTCGCGGCTCATCTCGCCATTGTTGACGGCGCGCTGAAGCAGCAGCCAGGATGCCATCTGCATCAGGCGGGTGGTGAGGCGCATCGATTCAGCTGCATACAGCACGGATGCCATGCGCGGCAGGACCTTCGAGGCCTGGCGACCGACACCGTCCAGATAACTCGCAGTTTCCTCGACGAGACCCATGCCCTCGGCATAGATGGACTTGAATTGTGCGGACGACGCCACATGGCCAGCGAAGCTGACGGTATTCAATCCTCTTTCGGACATGGTTCTTTCCCTGTTGAACGCATCACTTGCAGGTAACGGCAGGTCGGACGCTGGTGTTCCAGCTCTTCGTTCCATGGCGTGAGGATGATCTCTTAGCCTAATTCGCGCAAGGGTATTCTTAAGAAAGGGTTAATCTCCACAATTGTTTCCGGACACTTTGCGGCGGCTTTGCGGCAAACAAAAAAAGAGCCGCGAAAAGCGGCTCTCAAGGTAAAACAGGGAGAAAATCAGACCGATTCGCCAAGCGGTGAAAATGTCTGAACCCGGAAGGACCGGATGTGCAAGTAATAGGCTGTAAGGCTTAATGGCCGGTTAACTTTGTTGCAGCTTTGCCGATAACTGTGCCTTTTCGGCCAGGGTGCGACAATTGGTGCCTAGCGAAACAGGTTTTCGGCCGCCGAACGGCTGGCATCTTTCTTCTGCCGCTCCGCTTCCAGCCGCGCGATTTCCTGTTTCAGCAGGTCGATTCGCGCTGTCAGCTCATCCGCGGACAGCAGCGACAGGTCGCTGCCGATCTCATGCGCAATTTTCTTCTTGGGCCGATCGTCGTCGAAGAGGCTCATGCGGTCTGCTCCTCCTGTGGTACGTCGGCGCCGGCCTGCACCTGGGGCAGGGCGCGCGGCGACAGCTGAAGGCTTTCCGGCGTGGTCATCGTACCGGGGTTGATGGTGGTGTAGGAATCGCGCATTTCAGCCGGTACGGCGGCGCGACGCCGGCTGCGCAGGATCGCGTAGGCGGTGATCAGGATATGGGCGCAGCATGTGACGGCGAAGAGGGCATAGGGGCCAACGGCCGACATGATCGGGCCGCCGATCGTCGGTCCGATGATCGTGCCAACGCCGTATAGCAAGAGCAGGCCGCCGGACACCTTCACGAAATCCTCGGGGCTGGCGAAGTCGTTGGCATGCGAGACGGCGATGGGATAGAGCGCGTTTGCCATGGCGCCATAAAGTGCCGTCAGCACGAGCAGGAGAGTCACCGACGCCGGCTGGAAGACGAAGAGTGCGAAACCTGCCCCGGCGGCAATGGCTGACAGAATGGCAAGGACGATCCGCCGGTCGACGCGATCGGAAATGCGGCCGGCTGGCAGCTGCATGACAGCGCCGGCGAAGATGGCCACGCTCATCATGATGGCGATGGTGCTGGATGTCAGGCCGGCATTGGCGCCAAAGACCGCGCCGAGCGTGCCGAAGGCGCCATTGGCGATGCCGATCAGCACGATGCCGACGCAGGCGATGGGCGAGGTGCGGTAAAGGGCGGGAATGTCGAGCTTGACCTGCTTCAGCGGCTGTGGCGATGCGGCGGTGGAAAGCGTCGTCGGCAGCATGGCCAGGCAATAGAGGATGCCGGCGAACATGAAGAGCATCGGCGTGGTGACATCGCCGAGCGCGACCGTCATCTGGCCGCCGACGGTGCCGACCAGGGTGATGGCGATGTAGAGGGAGAAGATGAGGCCGCGGCTTTCGTTCGTGGCGCGCTCGTTCAGCCAGCTCTCGATGATCATCGACGTCCCGGCAATCGAGAAGCCGGTTACAGCGCGCAGCGCGATCCACCAGACGGGATCGACGAGCATGCCGGTCAACAGCGCGATGATGGCGATGAGCGATGCAAAGCCCGAAAAGGCGCGCACATGCCCGATGCGTTTCACCACCGTCGGCGCCAGCAGGCAGCCCAGAACGAATCCCGATGCCCATGACGTACCGAGAAGGCCGAGCATGGTCGTCTCATATCCCTCGAAGGCGCCGCGCATCGGCAGGAGCAGGCCGTGCAGGCCGTTACCGAGGAAGAGGAACAGGGTGCCCATCAGAAGCGAGAAGACGGATATGAGGTTTTTTCGCATGAGCTCTTCACAAATTCATCGATAGCAAAGCAATAGCGCACCTGTTGCTGATTGCCAGATGCAAAGACGGCGGCGGGGCGGTTTTGACCCTACGGGCTGATCGCTTGGAAAAGTGTCTGAGGTGTGACAGGAAGAGACAAGAAAGGCCGCCATGTCGAAAATCCTGCCAGCACTTCTCCTTGCCGTCATGCTGCTTCATATCATCCGGCCGCTCGGCCTGCCGGGCCTGCGGCGGCGCGCCGATTTCTGGAAGATCGCGGTGGGCGCCATCGCCCTGATGATGCTGACGGTTGTCATCCGCCCCTGAAACGCAAAAGGGCCACCCGAAGGTGGCCCCCATGAGGTTTGGTCCCGTGCGGACCCGAGCCTTACGGCTCGAAGGAAGGTGGGATCAGAACGAGGGCTGCCTCGTTTCGTTCACCACAATTCCCATGCCCGAAGCCAAGACCGAAATCTCATTAGACATTGGATCACCTTCCTTTCTGTTCGTTGACGATAACAGCAATGTAGGTGATCCCACGCGGTACACAAGCCCTTCGCGTTATTTCTGCTGGTTGAGCACGTCGACGCCCGGAAGCGGCTTGCCTTCCATCCACTCCAGGAACGCTCCGCCAGCCGTCGAGACATAGGTGAAGTCGTCTGCCACGCCGGCATGGTTGAGGGCAGCCACGGTATCGCCGCCTCCGGCGACGGAAACGAGTTTGCCGTCCTTGGTGCACGCGGCGGCATGCTTGGCGGCTGCCACCGTGGCGGCGTCGAAGGGGGCGATCTCGAAGGCGCCGAGCGGACCGTTCCAGACCAGCGTCGAGGCGCGCGAAATCCAGGCATTGACGGCGTCGATGGTCTTCGGGCCGACATCGAGCATCATTGCGTCGGACGGGATCGCGCTGACGGCAACGACCTCGTTTTCGGCATTCGCCTTGAATTCGCGGGCAACGACGCCGTCTTCCGGCAGCACGATCGCGCAACCGGCGCCTGCGGCTTCGATCATGATCTGCTTGGCAGTGTCGGCGAGGTCGTGCTCGCAGAGCGACTTGCCGACATTCGTGCCGCGGGCGGCGAGGAAGGTATTCGCCATGCCGCCGCCGATGACCAGTGCATCGACCTTCTTCACGAGGTTCATGAGCAGGTCGATCTTGGTGGAAACCTTCGCGCCGCCGACGATGGCGACGACGGGCCGGTTCGGATTGCCGAGACCCTTCTCGAGGGCTTCCAGTTCGGCCTGCATGGTGCGACCGGCATAGGCGGGTAGGAGATGAGCCAAGCCTTCGGTCGAGGAATGGGCGCGATGCGCGGCCGAGAAGGCGTCGTTGACGTAGATATCGCCATTGGCGGCGACGGCTGCTGTGAAGTCCGCGTTGTTCTTCTCTTCGCCCTTGTGGAAGCGGGTGTTCTCCAGAAGCAGGATGCCGCCGTTGCCGAGTTCTGCGATGGCGGATGCCGCGGCATCGCCGACGCAGTCGGATGCGAAGGCGACGGTCGTGCCGAGAACCTCGTTCACCGCCGGCAGGATCTGGTTGAGCGACATGTCGGCGACGACCTCGCCCTTCGGTCGGCCGAAATGTGCCAGCAGGATTACCTTGGCGCCTTTCTTCGACAGTTCGAGGATGGTGGGCGCGACACGTTCGATGCGGGTCGCATCGGTGACCTTGCCGTCCTTGACCGGCACGTTGAGATCGACGCGGACGAGCACGCGCTTGCCAGCGATGTCGGTGAGGTTGTCGAGGGTCTTGAAGGTCATGGGAGGGCTCCCGTCAGAGTCTTGCGAATAGGGTGGGATAGTCGGTCACGAAGCCGTCTGCATCGACAGGCAATTCCGCTTGGAAGGTCCGGTCAGCGGCCTGGTAGAGGTAGCGTCGCGCCGGGTCGAGGCATGTGTAGTTCTGCCCGTCCGGAAACGGCGAAAACGTATCGAATGGCACATAGACCATTTTCAACCGCACCGTTCCGGCTTCGGGGGCAAGCCCCAGCCGGCGGATCGGCAGGGTGTTGGTGAAGGGCGTTCCCGCCAGATCGATATCGATGCAGCCGTCGAAGGCCGCAAGCGGTTTGCCGCTGTGGCTGCGCCACTGACCTTCGCCGTTCGATGTCATCGCCACGCCACGGCCATCCGTCTCTTCCACGCGGAAGGAGCGGACGCACCAATTCGAATCGAGATCGATACGGTAGTGGACGCCAAAGGGACGTCCGTCGCTGTCTTCGCCGACAACCGTACTTTCGGCGCGGATTCCGCCTTCGATGGCACGCACGGTAAGGTGTTCCAGCCCCTCGCCCTTCAACGGACGCCAGCGGGCCGTCTTGAAGGTGAGGGGCGGAAACATGATGGGCGTCCTTAGATCAGCTTCGCGAAGGCGACGGCCGTGTCGGACATGCGGTTCGAGAAGCCCCATTCGTTATCGTACCAGGTGAGAATACGAACGAAGTTGCCTTCGAGAACCTTCGTCTGGTCGGTCGCGAAGATCGACGAGTGGCTGTCGTGGTTGAAGTCCTTCGAGACGAGCGGCTCGTCGGTGTAGCCGAGGATGCCCTTCAGCTTGCCGTTGGAGGCAGCCTTGATGGCTTCGTTGATCTCGGCGGCCGTCGTGTCGCGCTTCGCGACGAACTTGAAATCGACGACGGAGACGTTCGGCGTGGGAACGCGGATCGAGGTGCCGTCGAGCTTGCCCTTGAGGTGCGGCATCACGAGGCCGACGGCCTTCGCAGCGCCCGTGGAGGTCGGGATCATCGAGAGGGCAGCAGCGCGGGCGCGGTACAGATCCTTGTGCATCTGGTCGAGCGACGGCTGGTCGTTGGTGTAGGAGTGGATGGTCGTCATGAAGCCATGGTCGATGCCGACGAGGTCGTCGATGACCTTCACGACGGGCACGAGGCAGTTCGTCGTGCACGAGGCGTTGGAGATGACGAGGTGATCCTTCGTCAGCTGGTCATCGTTGACGCCGTAGACGACGGTCAGGTCGGCGCCATCGGCCGGGGCCGAGACGATGACGCGCTTGGCGCCGGCCGTCAGGTGAGCGGCGGCCTTGTCGCGGGCGGTGAAGATGCCCGTGCATTCCATGGCGATGTCGACGCCCATGGCGCCGTGCGGCAGCGTTGCCGGATCCTTGATGGCGGTGACCTTGATCTGCTTGCCGCCGCCGACGGTGATCGTGTCGCCGTCGACCTTTACTTCGGCCGGGAAACGGCCGTGGATGGAATCGTAGCGCAGAAGGTGCGCGTTGGTCTCGACCGGGCCCAGATCGTTGATCGCCACGACCTCGATATCGGTGCGGCCGGATTCGACGATGGCGCGCAGGATGTTGCGGCCGATGCGGCCGAAGCCGTTGATGGCAACTTTCACAGTCATTTGGGGTCTCTCCCTATGGATAAACGTTTTGGCGGTGAGAGGCGCGGCGAAAGCCGCGCCTTCGGGCACTCAGCCCAGCTTGGCTTCCGCGGCGGCGACGACGGCTTCCGGCGTGATGCCGAAGTGCTTGTAGAGCTCCTTGTAGGGGCCCGATGCGCCGAAGGAGGACATGCCGATGAAGATGCCATCCGAACCGATGAAGTGATCCCAACCCTGGCGGATGCCGGCTTCGACCGCGATCTTGACCGGCGAGTTGCCGATGACGGCCTTCTGGTAGGCTTCCGGCTGCTCTGCGAAAAGTTCGAAGCAGGGAACGGAGACGACGCGGGTGGAAATACCCTTGGCCGTAAGCGTCTGCTCGGCCTTGACCGCGATCTCGATTTCCGAGCCGGATGCGAAGATCGTCACCTGGGCGTCGCTGGCCGACACGAGGTCATAGGCACCGCGGGCGCAGAGGTTCTCTTCTTCGTATTCCAGACGGACCGGCATCAGGTTCTGGCGGGTAAGCGCCAGGCCAGAAGGACGGTTGTGGCTTTCGAGCGCCAGCTGCCAGCACTCTGCCGTTTCCGTGGCGTCGGCCGGACGGAACATGAGCAGGTTCGGAATGGCGCGCAGAGCGGCCATCTGCTCGACCGGCTGGTGCGTCGGACCGTCTTCACCAAGACCGATGGAGTCGTGGGTCAGGACGTGGATGACGCGGATGCCCATCAGTGCGGCGAGGCGGATCGACGGACGGCAGTAGTCCGAGAAGATCAGGAAGCCGCCGGAATAGGGGATCAGGCCGCCGTGCAGCGCGATACCGTTCATGGCAGCGGCCATGCCGTGCTCGCGGATGCCGTAGTGGATGTAACGGCCCGAGAAATCGGTCGGTGTGATCGACTTGGTCTGGCTCGTCTTGGTGTTGTTCGAGCCCGTCAGGTCGGCCGAGCCGCCGAGCGTTTCGCTGAGCACGCCGTTGATGACTTCGAGCGCATCTTCCGAAGCCTTGCGGGTAGCCGGGTTCGGCTTCGTTTCGGCAAGCTTCTTCTTGTAGGCGGCGATTGCGGAATCGAGGCTGCCTTCGAGGTCGCCGGCAAAACGACGGACGAACTGCGCCTTCTTTTCGGCATCCGTCTTGTCGAGGCGGGCTTCCCATTCCTTGTGCGCCTTGGCAGAGCGAAGGCCGGCGAGGCGCCAGGCGTCGAGGACGTCGGAGGGAACCACGAAGGCTTCCGATTCCCAGTTCAGTGCCTTGCGGGTGGCGGCGATTTCTTCCGCACCGAGCGGCGAACCGTGCACCTTGTGCGTGCCGGCCTTGTTGGGCGCGCCGAAGCCGATGGTCGTCTTGCACGCGATCATCGTGGGCTTGTCGGACTTGTGGGCTTCTTCGATGGCAGCGGCAATCGCATCCGGATCATGGCCGTCGACCGCAATCGTGTGCCACTGGCTCGCGCGGAAGCGGGCGTGCTGGTCGGTCGAGTCGGCCATGGAGATCGGGCCGTCGATCGAAATGTTGTTGTCGTCCCAGAACACGATCAGCTTGTTGAGCTTCAGGTGGCCTGCGAGGGAGATTGCTTCCTGGCTGATACCCTCCATGAGGCAGCCGTCACCTACGAGCGCGTAGGTGTGGTGCTCCATCAGGTCCGAACCGAACTCGTCGCGCAGCTTGCGCTCGGCGATCGCCATGCCCACGGCATTGGCAATGCCCTGGCCGAGCGGGCCGGTCGTCGTTTCGATGCCGGCGGCGTGGCCGTATTCCGGGTGGCCGGCGGTCTTGGCGCCGAGCTGACGGAAGTTCTTGATCTCGTCGATCGTGATGTCCTCGTAGCCCGTCAGATAGAGCAGCGAGTAGAGGAGCATCGAGCCGTGGCCGGCCGACAGGACGAAACGGTCGCGGTTCGGCCAGTGCGGAGTCTTCGGATCGAAGGAGAGAAAGCGGGTGAAAAGAACCGTTGCGATGTCTGCTGCGCCCATGGGAAGGCCGGGGTGGCCGGAGTTCGCCTTTTCCACGGCATCCATGGAAAGGAAGCGAATTGCGTTCGCCATCCGGTCGTGTTTTTCGCGAGAGATCATGACTGTTCCGTATTCTTCGGGGTGTCAGGGCCGGTGTCCCTGAGGGGCGCCGGTTGGAAGCGGCTGACACATAGCAGGTGCACCGTCTAAGTCAACGAATTCGGCTGTTCCTGCGGCGTTTGAGCGCCGAATTCGCCGGGTTTTTTAGCGTTTTCTGGCGGGTGCGGATGCCACCGCACGGCAGCCATCTGGAAGCTGATCCACAGGGGCTTTCCGGTGGGTGCACCCGCGCAGTTGACGCTCTGCCCCGCAGTTGAATACTGTCAACGCGTGGGAACCGGCGCTGGCGGCGGCGATTCGTGTTTTTTGAGAGTGCCGGTGAAGGCGTTATGACACACGGGGAAACAGTCAGGGCTGCAATCGAGGAGCTTCGCAAGGCGCTTGGCAGTCTCGAGAATGCGCTCGACATGCGCTTTGACCGTGAACGGGAACACGGCGAGGTGGAAGGCGAGGTGCGTCGCGTTAATGCCGACCGTTCGCGGCTTGCCCAGGAGCTGGACCAGTCCGAATTCCGCGCCAACCGGCTGGAAGAGGTCAACCGCGAGGTGTCCCGCCGTCTCGTCACGGCGATGGAGACCATCCGCGCCGTACTTGACCGATAGGCGCAACAGAAAGAATCCGCATGGCTCAGGTAACCGTTCAGATCGATGGCAAGGCCTATCGCATGGCCTGCGAGGAGGGGCAGGAGTCCCACCTCGAAGACCTCGCCGCCGGGTTCGATCGGTATGTCGGGCACCTCAAGGAGCAGTTTGGCGAGATTGGCGACCTGCGCATCACCGTCATGGCCGGCATCATGGTCATGGACGAGCTCAACGATGTGACGCGCCGGCTTGAAACGCTGGAAAAAGAAACCGAGCAACTTCGCAGCGGCCGCGAAGGCGTGCTGGTCGAGGTGTCGCGCAGCGAAGAGGCGATCGCCCAGGCGCTCGGCGAACTCACCAACCAGATCCAGGGCATGGCCGCCAAGCTCAACGGCAAACCGCAGGTCAACTGATCCGGGCGTTGTTTTTCGTTCAGACAGCCAACGCTTAGTCGATTGCCACTGGCGAAGGCGCTGCTTTGCGCCTATATGTCATGAGCGATCTGCGCTTCCCGACAGGAACCACAATCCCTGGGGCCATACTCGATCCAAAGGGAGCTGTCCCTGGCCAGGCCCGTGGGCTTGGACATATGGCGCCCACCTACGTTTGTAGGCACCCAGGATCGTAAATCTCCATCGGTCGCCGCGGATCGCACCCTCTCTGTTTTCTCCGGTGCCCAGTGCAGAACTGGCGGTCGCTCAGCCGCAGGATTCGACGGGCGTGAAGATCTTGCGCAGCTGGGAAAGCGGCGCAGCGCCGGGATTGGCTTCCTGGTAGACCTCATTGTCGAACCAAGTGTCGGACGTGCCGATCTCGATCGCGCTGTCTGCCCACCACGGCTTGAAGACACCACTGACCAGTTTCATTTTCACCTCACCCGCGCCGACGCTTTCCACCTGCCAGCATCCGTCTCTTTCACCCTCTTCGGCGCCGGGCAGAAAGCTGTTCGTCGTGGAATCCCAATGCTGGGTTTGCCGCACAAAAAGCCCGGGTTTGAACGCCGTGTCGGCATAGGCTGCCGACGGTCCGCAAAGGGTGACGGCAAGGGCGAGTTTGGAAAGAAACGGTGCTGTCGTTTTCATGGATACCCTCTCGTGCGCAGAATAGTCCGGCCCGAGTTATGGCGCGAGCCGGTAAAGTCAAAGTCGAAAGCGGATTGGCGTTTAGCACACGAAAAAGGCCGCCCGTGAGGGGCGGCCTTTCGATGGTTGGTTCTTGAAATCGTCGCTTACGCGGCCGCCTTCAGTTCCTTGTCGATCATGGCGCGCAGGCTGCCGAGGTCCTTCGCGAAGGCGCGGATGCCTTCGGAGAGCTTTTCGGTGGCCATGGCATCTTCGTTCAGCATCCAGCGGAAGGTCTTCTCGTCGATCTTGATCGGCGAAACCTTCGCAGCCTTTTCCGGCGAGAGCTTGCGCTCAAGCGTGCCTTCAGCAGCGTCGAGTTCCTCAAGAAGGGCCGGGCTGATCGTCAGGCGATCGCAGCCGGCGAGGGCTTCGATTTCGCCGATGTTGCGGAAGGAGGCGCCCATGACGATCGTGCTGATGCCATTGGACTTGTAATAGTCGTAGATCGAGCGGACCGACACCACGCCCGGATCTTCTTCGGCCGTGAAGGTCTTGCCCGATGCCTTGACGTGCCAGTCGAGAATGCGGCCGACGAAGGGCGAGATGAGGAATGCGCCGGCATCGGCGCAGGCAATGGCCTGTGCCTTGTTGAAGAGCAGCGTCAGGTTGCAGTCGATGCCGTCCTTCTGGAGAACTTCCGCAGCGCGGATGCCTTCCCAGGTGGAGGCGAGCTTGATGAGGATGCGGTCACGGGTGATGCCGCGCGCCTCGTAAGCTTTGATGATGTCGCGACCCTTGGCAATCGAGGCCTCGGTGTCGAAGGAAAGGTCTGCATCGACTTCGGTCGAAACACGGCCCGGAACGAGCTCAGCAAGTGCTGCGCCGACGGAAATGGCGAGACGGTCGGCAACGGCCGCAACGACGCCTTCACGGTTTCCGCCCTGGGACTGGCCCCAGCGGATCGCTTCTGCGACCGTGTCGGCAAACATCGGCGTGCCGAGCGCCTTGAGAACGATCGTGGGATTGGTGGTGCAATCGACCGGCTTCAGGCGGCGCACGGCTTCGATGTCGCCGGTGTCTGCCACGACGGTCGTCATCGCGCGAAGTTGTTCAAGCTTGGACGTCATATCCGAAATCCCGAAATGGTTGTTGCTGGGTGGCGTTCCAACGGAACGCTGAACCCTCCTCCATGTTCCTCGTCGGCAAACGCGTGCGGCGACAGTGCTTCCTTTTCCGTCGCCGCGCGTGCCCGCACAACCAATCCGCCGCCGGAATGCCGCCAGTGGATCTGAGCGGACTATCGTCGTTTGCAGGGAGAAAATCAAGTACTTTTGCTGATTGTTTTGAACATATGTCGCATTTTCGAGTGATGTGTTATGGTGCCAGTGCGCTGCAAGGCAGCACGAGTAATGGCAGAAACGGGAGGCGACGTGGCAAGGCTTCGGCGCGACACACATACGGCCTATTCGGAATCGGCGGCACTTCGGCTGCGCGCCGCCTGGCTCTATTACAATCAGGGCCTCACGCAGAAGGATGTCGCGGAAAAGATCGGCGTCAGCCGCTCCACCGTCATCCGCATGCTCGATGAGGCGCTGAAGCGTTCCGAGGTCCAGATCTGGATCAATGAGGGCATTGCTGATTGCGTGGAACTGGCCGTCAGGCTCGAGAAGGCCTACGGGCTTGACGAGGCCGTGGTGGTGCCGGCGGCTAATAGCGCGGAGGCGACGGCCAAGAGCGTGGGGCTCGCGCTCGGGCAATTCCTGACCGAGGCGATTCCCGATGACTGCACGGTCGGGGTCGGCTGGGGGCGGACGCTGACGGCATCGCTGGCAAGCTTCCGCCCGGCGCGGCGCGAGCGCGTCAAGGTCGTGTCTCTGCTCGGCGGCGTGGTCGAGGCGCATCACATCAACCCGATCGAATATACTTGGCAGCTGGCCAGCCAGCTGGGAGCGGAATGCTACCTGTTCCTCGCACCGCTGCTCGTCGATTCCCGCGAGACCAAGCGCAGCCTCATCGAGAAATGCGGCCTTAAGACCTTGTTCGACCTTGCTGAGAACATGGATATCGCCGTCGTCAGCTGCGGTGATATCGGCCCGCGCTCCAGTTCTCTGTCACGCGACTTCATTGCCCGGCATGAGCTGGAGGAACTGGTCGCGGCGGGCTGCGTCTGCGACACGATGTGCAATTTCCTCGACGCTGAAGGGCGCACGATCGATCATCCGATCCGCGACCGCGTCATGTCGATCGATCTCGATACGGTAAAGAAGGCGCGTCACATCGTGCTCGTCTCGGGCGGGGCGCACCGGGCTCCGGCCATCCGGGCCACGATCCGGCGTGTCGGCTGCAATACGCTGATCACCGATGAAGGCGCGGCGTTGGCCATGCTGCAACTGGCCGAAGACGCCGCTTCGGCTGATCTCAAATCAGATTGAGGCGCAGCGCACGCGTAATCGCGCCCGTAATGTTGCGCGCGCCGAGCTTGTCGGTCGCGCTGCGCATCGCGTCCGCCACGCGCTGCGAGGCCAGGTCGGTTTCCAGCACGATCTCACCCGGGCTCCTGCCGAGGGCGGCGAGCTCGAGACATCTCTTTTCTATTTCCGTCAGTTCGGGGCAAGGGGGGCGGTTACTCGGCGCAGGCATGCGGCCCGGTTAGAGACTTGGCGTGCCTGCGGAAAGTTCAAACTGTCGCAATGCTTAACGCGCGCGGTCGATCTCTGCCACACATGTGCCATTTCGGGATTCGGCGTTGCTGCCGGCGAATGCCTGCTTTGGTCGGATGAGGGATTTGCCTTTGCGCACTTTCACCTGATAAGGCACGGAAAAATGCTGGAGATACCCGTGACATCTTCCATGACGGCGAAGGAACAGAAGGCGGCGATCCGCAACGAACGGCTTGCCTTGCGCGATGCCATGACGCCGCAGGCGCGTATCGAAGCGGGACAGGCTATGGCGTTTCATGCCGGCGACCATATCGCCTTTGCGCCGGGCACCGTCATTTCGGGATTCTGGCCGATTCGCTCCGAGGCCGATATCCGGCCGCTCATGGCGCACCTGCGCGCGCGGGGCGCCAGGCTCTGCCTGCCCGTCGTGCTCGACCGGGAAACCATCGTGTTTCGCGCATGGGAACCGGATGCGCCTGTGGTCAAGACGGGCTTCGGCACGACAGGGCCGGGACCTGAGGCGGCCTTGCTCGAACCCGATATTCTTCTTGTTCCGCTTTCCGCGTTCGACAGAGCCGGGAACCGGATCGGTTATGGTGCCGGTCACTATGACCGCGCGATCGACCGGCTGAAAGCGAAAGGGCGGGCGCCGAAACTGATCGGCATTGCGTTCGACTGCCAGGAAGTGGCATCAGTACCGGCGGAACCGCACGACGTCCCCCTCGACGCCGTTCTTACGGAAAGCGGTCTCCGAATGGTCCAACAGGTTTCTTAAGGCAGTTCGATGCGTTTTCTCTTTCTGGGCGACATGGTGGGCAAGACCGGGCGGACGGCCGTCTGGGAGCGCCTGCCGGGATTGATCAGCGATTTCAAGCTGGATTTCGTCGTCGTCAACGGGGAGAACGCGGCCGGCGGTTTCGGCATCACGGAAGATATCTACCTCAGCACCATCGATGCCGGTGCCGATGTGGTGACGACCGGAAACCACGTCTGGGACCAGAAGGAGGCTGTGGGCTTTGCGGGCCGTCACGACCAGTTTCTGCGCCCCGCCAACTATCCCGCCGGCACGCCCGGCCGTGGTGCGAACCTCTTCATCGCCCGAAACGGGGCGCGCGTGCTCGTCGCCAACATCATGGGCCGCGTGTTCATGCATCCGGAACTGGACGATCCCTTTAATGCGGGCGAGGCCATCCTTGCTTCCTGCCCGCTCGGTGAGCAAGCGGATGCCATCATCTTCGACTTCCATGCAGAAGCGACGAGCGAGAAGCAGTGCTTCGGCCATTTCGTCGATGGGCGCGCCAGCGTCGTCGTCGGCACACACACCCATGTGCCTACCGCCGACTGCCAGATCCTGAACGGCGGAACGGGTTACATGTCGGATGCCGGGATGTGCGGCGATTACGACTCATCACTCGGCATGGAAAAAGAAGAACCGCTCAACCGCTTCATCTCGAAGATGCCGAAGGGCCGGTTCGAGGCCGCATCAGGCCCGGCCACGATCTGTGGGCTTGCCGTGGAAATCTCTGACCGCACCGGACTTGCCGAGAAGATCGCACCGCTTCGCCTCGGGCCACGCCTTAGCGAAACGGTGCCAAGCTTCTGGTAATGTCAGATCATACGGCGCAGATGATCGGCTGAACCTTCGTTGAAGCGCAGATGCGCCTTCACGCCAACATCAGGCTCTTCGTCCGGATTGAAGTTGGCCTTGGCGATTTCCCAGCCGAATTTCAGCTTGCTGCCGGTCGAAGCCCAGATTTCGGCATCGTCCATTTCGAGCGCGAGCATGGTCAGCTTCGGATCGCTCTTGCCGTGGTCGAAC
This sequence comes from Shinella sp. H4-D48, assembly GCF_022637395.1. Lineage (GTDB taxonomy): Bacteria > Pseudomonadota > Alphaproteobacteria > Rhizobiales > Rhizobiaceae > Shinella > Shinella sedimenti. Next base: position 753,604 of record NZ_CP093337.1, read on the forward strand.
CATGCCTCGACGATCGAGCTCCAGTATTCGTCGATCTTGGCTGGATCCTTGCTTACGCTCAGACGGCCGGCAATGCAGGCATGATAGTCGTGGTCCTTGCCCACAACGCAGAAATGGGCGTGCGCGCCGGGCGTCAGCGCCTTGACGATCTCGGCGTCTGTCCGGGTGAAGAACCAGATCGTCGCCGTCTGGCGGTCGAGCTGCGGCGACATCGGTTGCATGTGCATGTGGCTGCCTTCGACGCCGAGCATGCCGGCATGGATCTTGTCGATCTCGTCGAAGAGCTGTTCCTTGGGATTTTCGCGTGCACGGGTAATGTTGGACATGGTGTTCCTCGCAATCGTTGGTCGGTTCCCGCGGAAAACGTGAGGCCCCCGCCGAAGGTTCCGCTCAACGGATTGTGATCGCGCACCCGGTATCGCGGCCTCGACGTGATGATGCACCGGGCGCATAGTCGCGTCGACCAATGAACGGAGCCGCTCATGCCGCATCTCCTGCTCATTCCGTTGATCGTGGTCGCCGTGTATCTCCTGGCGCCGCGTCCATCCCTTGCCCAGTCCGAGACGCCGCCGGTCAGCCAGTGCCAGATGATTGCCCGTGCGTTGCCGTCAGTCACTTTTGCCAGCTTTTCCGCCGACCCGGTGCTGAAGGTGCAGGCCAAGGCGGATGAGGAGGTGCGCATCACCTATATCGGCCATTCGACCTTCTTTATCGAGACGCCGGCCGGGGTGCGGATCGCCACCGATTATAACGGGTGGTATGCGCCGCCGGCGGTGCCGGATGTCGTGACGATGAACAAGGCGCATTCCAGCCACTATACGCTGAACCCCGATCCCGGGATCAACCATGTCCTGCACGGCTGGGACGAGGCCTCCGAGAACGGTGCCGAGCACGATATCGTCGTTGGCGACGCTTATATCCGCAATGTGCCGACGGATATCCGGGGCTGGGGCGGCGCGATGCAGCCGAACGGCAATTCCATCTTCATCTTCGAGGTCGCGGGCCTGTGCATCGGCCATCTCGGCCACCTGCATCATGAACTGACGGAAAAGCAGTATGCCGAGATCGGCCGGCTCGACGTTCTCATGGTGCCGGTCGATGGCGGCTTGACCATGGGCGCGGAAAGCATGAGCCGTGTCGTGCAGCGCCTTCGTTCCGCGCTCATTCTGCCCATGCACCGTCGGGGACCGCCGATCAGCCGGTTCCTTTCGATGTTCGGCAGCGGCTTCGATGCCGTGACCGACGATGACGCCAGCGTCACGGTTTCCATCCGCAGCTTGCCGAAACGGCCGACGATTCATATTCTCTCCGGCGTCTGACGCCGGAGTTGATGTGATGCGTTTCGTTCTTGCCGTGCCTGCCGTGCTGCTTTCATCGGCCCTTGCCTTCGCGAATGGCGCGCCGACACCCGGCGGGCCCGCAGGAGATGCCGGCAAGCCGCGCCAGACGGAAGCCAAGCCGGTGGAAAAGCCGCCGACACGCGCCTTCGGCGTGGCCGAACATTTCGTCATGCCATCAGGCAATATCGGTTGCACCTACATTCCCCAGGGCGGGACGGATGTCTATCAGCCGCCGGATGGCGGCCCGGAACTCTCCTGCGACCGTATCGAGCCGAAATATCTTCGAGCGACCCTCGGGCGCAGCGGCAAGGCCACCGTCTTGTCCAATGTCGGCGACCAGGCCTGTTGCAGCGCGGATCGGACCATCGACTACGGCGAGGTCTGGAATGGCGGCCCGTTCACCTGCTACTCGGAGCGCACGGGGCTGACCTGCGAGCGCAATGACGGGCATTCCTTCCTGCTGAGCCGCGCCCGCGTGCGCGCAGACTGAGCCGCCGCGCTTTGTTCTGCCGCCCTGCTGGACGTGCGGCGGCAATGAAATTATAAGGCGGCATTCCGAAAATCGGGGCGGCAGGCCGGCGCGATACAGCGCCCTTGTGCTCCAGCGTACAGACCGGCGACCGAAACGACGGGCGCCAAACGAGACAGGGGTGCCATGGCTGGCCATTCACAGTTCAAGAATATCATGCACCGCAAGGGTCGGCAGGATGCCGTGCGGTCGAAAATGTTCTCCAAGCTTGCCCGTGAAATCACGGTTGCGGCGAAGACGGGTCTGCCAGACCCTTCGATGAACGCCCGGCTGCGTCTGGCCATCCAGAACGCAAAGGCGCAGTCCATGCCGAAGGACAATATCGAGCGCGCCGTCAAGAAGGCCTCGGGTGCCGACAGCGAGAACTACGAAGAAGTCCGCTACGAAGGCTATGGCCCGGGTGGCGTCGCCGTCATCGTCGAGGCGCTGACCGACAACCGCAACCGCACGGCTTCCTCCGTCCGCTCGACCTTCTCCAAGGCAGGCGGCGCGCTGGGTGAAACCGGTTCGGTTTCCTTCTCCTTCGACCGCGTCGGCGAGATCACCTACAAGCTTTCCGTCGGCGACGCCGACGCCGTCATGGAAGCCGCCATCGAGGCCGGCGCCGAGGACGTGACGACGGACGAGGACGGCCACACGATCATCTGCGGTTTCGAGGATATCGGTGAAGTGTCCAAGGCGCTCGAAGACAAGCTCGGCGAGGCCGAGACCGTCAAGGCGATCTGGAAGCCGCAGAACACGGTGCCTGTTGACGAGGAAAAGGCGCAGTCGCTGATGAAGCTCATCGACACGCTGGAAGACGATGACGACGTGCAGAACGTCTATTCGAACTTCGAAGTCTCCGACGAGGTCATGGCCAAGCTTTCGGCCTGATTGGATCCTCGATCTCTTCCGTCGCATCGGGCGGCCCCGAGAATGGCGTAGGGAGTGATTGCGAACAGCAAAAAGGCCGGGGTTTTGTCCCCGGCCTTTTGTTATGGCGCCTCGGCCAATTCCCGCTGTGCCTGCGCAAACAGCCGTACCGATTTCAGCCGCGCATCCATGTCGTAGATCGGCATGGAGATGATCAGTTCGTCTGCCTTGGTCAGATCCAGGAAATCGGCGATGCGCCGGCGGATTCTTTCAGGGCCGCCGACGACGGCATATTGCAGCGTATGTTCGACATTGATGTGCTCCTGCTCGCTCCAGAAGCCGTCCATGCTGTCCACCGGTGCCGGGAAGGCGCCGGGCGTGCCGCGGCGCAGGCGCACGAAGGATTGCTGCATGGACGTGAAGAGGTAGTCGGCTTCCGCATCCGTATCGGCAGCGGCTCCCATCACGCCCACCATGGCGTGAGGCTTGTCGAGATACTGCGACGGCTCGAAGCGTTCACGGTAGATTTCCAGTGCCGAGAGCAGCATATCGGGAGCGAAATGCGAAGCGAAGGCGAAGGGCAGGCCGAGCATGCCGGCCAGATGCGCCGAATAATGGCTGGAGCCGAGCAGCCAGACGGGCACGTTGCTGCCTGCTCCGGGAATAGCAATGACCTTCTGCACCGGGCTGATCGGCCCCATAAGCTGCATCAGTTCGACCACATCCTGCGGAAAATTGTTGGAACTGGTTTCGAGATTGCGACGTAGCGCCTGGGCCGTGCGCATGTCGGTTCCCGGCGCGCGGCCGAGACCAAGATCGATGCGATCGGGGAAGAGGGCTGCAAGCGTACCGAACTGTTCGGCGATGACGAGCGGCGAATGGTTCGGCAGCATGATGCCGCCGGAGCCCACGCGGATATTCTGTGTGCCGGCGGCGACATGCTGGATGACGAGCGCGGTGGCGGCGCTGGCAATGCCGCGCATGCCGTGATGCTCCGCGAGCCAGAAGCGCTTGTAGCCCTGTGCTTCGGCTTCCTGCGCAAGGCGTCGGGAACTGGCCAGCGACTGGGCGACGGTGCCGCCTTCGATGACCGGTGAAAGGTCGAGGATGGAGAAGGGCACCATGGATGCAGCCTCATGTAAGGGAATTTGATCGTCCTCCCATGTAGGTTCAGTTTCGTGAAATCCAAGCGAGGCGTTCCGAGTTTGTGACGATAGCTTGAATGTTTTTGTTTTGTTCACATTTGGCTGGCAGGGTCCGTCCGACAGGATTAGGGTTCACGCATGCAGGAAACGATTCGCATCATTGGCATCGATCCGGGGCTTCGCCGCACCGGCTGGGGCATCATCGAGACACTCGGCAATTCGCTGCGCTTCGTGGCGTCCGGAACCGTGACCTCCGATGGCGACATGGACCTTGCCTCGCGCCTCTGCCAGCTGCATGACGGCCTTGCCGAAATCATACACAGCCACCAGCCGCACGAAGCCGCCGTCGAGCAGACCTTCGTCAACAAGGATGCAGTGGCAACGCTGAAGCTCGGCCAGGCGCGCGGTATCGCCATGCTGGTGCCGGCCCGTGCCGGCCTGCGCGTCGCCGAATATGCGCCCAATGCCGTCAAGAAGGCGGTGATAGGCGTCGGTCATGGCGAAAAGCAACAGATCCACATGATGCTGAAGGTCCTCATGCCCAAGGCGACCTTCGTGGGCAATGATGCCGCCGACGCGCTGGCCATCGCCATCTGCCATGCCCACAATCGCCAGGGCCTGTCCGGCCGTCTCGCCAAGCTTGTCGGCTGATTTGTTCTTGACTTGTTCCGGCGCGACCGGTAGGTAATACCTCAGAGGTATTACTATGCGCGTTACAGAAAAAGGTCAGGTGACCATCCCCAAGGAGATCCGCGACCGATTGAATATCGGCCCTGGCTCGGAGGTGGATTTCGTTGCGGACGGGAAGAGCGCGCGGCTGATCGTCGTCGCTGGCGGAAAACTTTCGGAACCGGATGATTTCGAAGCCTGGCTGAAAAGCCGGACGGGCACCTTCGATACCGGCGGCATGACGACCGACGAATATATGGAATGGCTCCGTGGACCGCGCGATGACCTCGGTTCTGATTGATACGAACATCATCATCGATGTCTTCGGGCTCGACACGTCATTCAAGGACTGGTCGTTGAGAACCATCCTCGCGCTCAAACCGGATGTGCAGTTCATTCTCTCGCCGATCGTCTGGGCCGAGCTTGCCGGGTTGATGGCGAGCGAGGATACCCTCGCGCAAACGCTTTCACGGCTCAACCCGGTTCGCGAGGCCCTGCCGTTTTCCGCCGCCTACCAGGCGGGACTGGCGCATCAGCGATATCGTCGCGCGGGCGGGCTGCGCGAGCGCACGCTACCGGACTTCCTGATCGGTGCCCATGCCGCGGTGCGGGCCCATCGGCTTCTTACACGCGATGCCGCCCGTTACCGTGGCTATTTCCCTGCGCTCGGCATCATCTCTCCCGAAACCCATCCCTGACGGATCCTTCCATGATCGGCAAACTCAAAGGCACTATCGACGAGATCGGCGAGGATCATGTGGTCCTCGACGTGCACGGGGTCGGCTATGTCGCCCATTGTTCGGCCCGCACGCTCGGCAAGCTCGGCTCGGCCGGCGAGGCGGCCGTGTTGTTCATCGAAACCTATGTGCGCGAGGACCAGTTCCGGCTTTTCGGCTTCCTGACGGCGCTGGAACGGGAATGGTTCCGCCTGTTGCAGAGCGTGCAGGGTGTCGGCTCCAAGGTCGCGCTCGCCGTGCTCTCGACGCTCACGCCGGGTGAGCTGGCCAATGCCATCGCGCTGCAGGACAAGACGGCGGTGTCGCGCGCGCCGGGCGTCGGGCCGAAGGTGGCCGTGCGCATCATGACGGAACTGCGCAACAAGGCCCCGGCTTTTTCCGGCGAGGCCGGCGCTTCCATCGGCCTCAAGCAGGAACTCGGCGAAGGCGTTGCCTCCGCGCCCGTCTCCGATGCCGTTTCGGCGCTCACCAATCTCGGTTACTCGCGCGACCAGGCCGCCAATGCCATCGCGGCCGCGCTGAAGAACGGTGGGGAGGGCGCCGACAGCGCCAAGCTCATCCGTCTCGGTCTCAAGGAATTGTCGCGGTGACGCGGTTGCCTTCCGCCGTGGACAATGGGATTAGGGCGCGATGAGCGACGAAAACAGACTGCTTTCGCCGGACAAGCGCGGCGAGGACATCGACACGGCCCTGAGGCCGCAAACGCTGGACGACTTCACCGGCCAGGCGGAGGCGCGCGCCAACCTCAAGATCTTCATCGAGGCGGCGAAGAATCGCGGCGAAGCGCTCGATCATGTGCTGTTCGTTGGCCCGCCCGGTCTTGGCAAGACCACGCTCGCCCAGATCATGGCGAAGGAACTCGGCGTCAATTTCCGATCGACCTCCGGCCCCGTCATTGCCAAGGCCGGTGACCTTGCGGCGCTGCTCACCAATCTCGAGGAGCGTGACGTGCTCTTCATCGACGAAATTCACCGCCTCAATCCGGCCGTCGAGGAAATCCTCTATCCGGCCATGGAGGATTTTCAGCTCGACCTCATCATCGGCGAAGGCCCCGCCGCGCGCTCGGTGAAAATCGACCTCTCTAAATTCACGCTAGTCGCCGCCACCACGCGTCTCGGGCTTTTGACGACGCCGCTGCGCGACCGTTTCGGCATCCCGGTACGGTTGAATTTCTACACCGTCGAGGAACTGGAATCGATCGTCCGACGCGGTGCCCGCTTGATGGGGCTCGGCATGACGGACGAAGGCGCGCGCGAGATTGCGCGCCGCGCCCGGGGCACCCCGCGCATCGCTGGCCGGCTTCTACGCCGGGTGCGCGATTTCGCCGAGGTGGCACGGGCGGAAGCCGTCACAAAAACAATCGCAGACGAGGCGCTGACGCGGCTTCTGGTCGACAATATGGGCCTCGACCAGCTCGACCGGCGCTATCTGTCGATGATCGCGCATAATTTCGGCGGCGGGCCTGTGGGCATCGAGACGATCGCTGCGGGGCTTTCCGAGCCACGTGACGCCATCGAGGATATCATCGAGCCCTATATGATTCAGCAGGGTTTCATCCAGCGCACGCCGCGCGGTCGCGTTCTGACCGCAAATGCCTGGAAGCATATGGGCCTCACGCCGCCCAAGGAGCTGGAAGCCACGCAGTTCCGGCTGGGGCTCGATGATGAGTGAGCCGGGTCGCCACATGATCCGCATCGACCGCAAACCCCAGCTTTTCAGCTTTCGCGTGGCGGGCCTGATCTTCCGTGACGGTTATCTTCTCGCGCAGCGCGCGGTGAAGGACGATTACTGGGCGCTGCCCGGAGGGCGCGCCGAGATCGGCGAAAGCTCGCAGGAGACGATCCTGCGGGAAATGCGCGAAGAACTCCATCGCGATGTGCGCATCGAGCGCCTGCTATGGACGGTTGAAAGCTTCTTCGCCTATGAAGGCTACGCCGCTCACGAACTCGGTTTCTATTATCTGCTGTCCATGGACGAGGACTTTCCCTTCCACGAGACCGACATTGTGCACCGCATCGTTGATGGTCTCGAGGTCGAGTTCCGCTGGTTGCGCGCCACGCCTTCCGCACTGGTCGGTGACCGGCTGAAACCGCAGTTCATTGCCGATCACATAGACCGGCTGCCGGCCGCGGTTCAACATGTCGTCATTCGGGAAGGGGTGTCGCGGCAGGCCGAAACGGAGACTGAAGCTTGACAGATATGCCTCACCATCTCTCGGGTGAACTGACCGAAGCGGGCCATAGGCTCGTGCAGCGGGTCTATTACGAAGACACGGATTTTTCCGGCGTGGTCTATCACGCGCGCTACCTGCATTTCTTGGAGCGCGGGCGCACGGACTATCTTCGCCTGCTCGGGGTCGAGCAGGGTAGCCTCGTGCTGGAGGAAGACCGTGAGGGGCTCGTCTTCGTGGTGCACCGCATGGAGATCGATTTCAAGGCGCCGGCGCGCATGGACGATATCCTGACGATCCTCACCTCCACCGAAAAGGCCGGCGGCGCCAAGATGATCCTGAACCAGGAGATCCGCCGCGGCGAGCAGCTACTGATTGCCGCGCGCGTCATCATCGCCGTCATCAATGCGCAGGGCAGGCCCCGTCGCCTGCCGGAGGCGCTCGCCACCCGTTTTCTTGCCAGAGCGCAAGAATTGACCGGTGTCGTTTAGCGGTAACGCTCCCTTAACCATAATGATGTCTTACTCGGTTGGTGAGGATTTTGTGCACTGCACGTCATCCTTTAACCAAATTTGCCGTGAAGAAGGCAGGTTGTAAGCGTTTGACCGGCATGGCGGCCGGCAGCATCAACCGGACATTCTTGACGGGCTGCGAAGCGGGTGCGGATCGAGATCCTGGCTGCGACGTGCGTTTGTGAATGCCCTAGCGGCCCCAACTCCCAGGCGGTCGCGACGGCGGAATGTTACCCGGTCGGGCTGCGATGTGCCCGTGCCGGGTATTTGGATTCGGGGACATAGGTCTATGGAACAAGTGGGTTTGGATGCCGCGCACAGTGTGACCCTCTGGGGTCTCTTCATGCAGGCCGGTTTCGTCGTAAAGCTCGTCATGCTCGGCCTGATCGCCGCGTCCGTCTGGACATGGGCGATCGTCGTGGACAAGACGGTGACATACGGGCGCGCCCGTCGTCAGCTCGATAATTTCGAGCAGGTCTTCTGGTCCGGGCAATCGCTCGAGGAGCTCTATCGCACGCTGTCCGACCGTCAGACGTCGGGCATGAGCGCCATCTTCGTGGCGGCGATGCGCGAATGGAAGAAGAGTTTCGAACGGGGTGCGCGCTCGCCCATCGGCCTTCAGATGCGTATCGACAGGGCAATGGACGTGACGCTGTCGCGTGAATCCGAAACGCTGGAAGCGCGCCTCGGCTCGCTTGCCACCATCGGCTCGGCAGCCCCGTTCGTCGGGCTTTTCGGTACGGTCGTCGGTATCATGACGTCGTTCCAAGCCATTGCAGGCTCCAAGCAGACGAGCCTTGCCGTTGTGGCGCCCGGTATCGCGGAAGCGCTTCTGGCGACGGCAATCGGCCTTCTCGCCGCAATTCCGGCGGTTATCGCCTACAACAAGTTCTCCGCAGATGCAGGCAAGCTGACCTCGCGCATGGAAGGTTTCGCCGACGAGTTCTCGGCCATCCTCTCGCGCCAGATCGACGAAAAGCTGCAGCCGCGCGCCGCAGCGCAGTAACGGCAGACTGAAACGGAGACAACGCCATGGGCATGTCAGTCGGTGCAAAGAATTCGGGCGGCGGTCGCCGCCGTCGCGGCGGTGGCAAGCGGGCCCCGATGAGCGAAATCAACGTGACGCCGTTCGTGGACGTCATGCTCGTTCTGCTCATCATCTTCATGGTCGCTGCGCCGCTCATGACGGTCGGCGTGCCGATCGACCTGCCGAAAACCCAGGCCGCCGCCCTCAATGCCGATACGCAGCCGATCACCGTTTCGGTCAAGTCGGACGGGCAGGTCTACCTGCAGGAGACGGCAATCCCGATCGACGAGATCGCCGCCAAGCTTCAGGCCGTCGCGACGACGGGTTACACCGAGCGCGTCTTCGTGCGCGGCGACGGCAATGCGCCCTATGGCGTGGTCGCCGATGTCATGTCGCGCATCCAGGCCGGTGGTTTCACCAATATCGGCCTCGTCACCGAGCAGAAACCGGACAGGTAACAGCACGCCATGAAGGGCAGCCTTGCCACATCCGCCGTGCTCCACTCCCTGGTTCTGACCTGGGCGCTGGTATCGCTCGGCTCTCCCGAAAGCTTCGACGTGGCTAACGTCGAGGCGATGCCGGTCGACATCGTGTCGATCGAGGAGCTGACGCAGATCCAGCAGGGCGACAAGAAAGCCGAAATGAAGGAAAAGGCCGCGCCGGTTCCGACGAAGAAGGAAACGCCGGTCGAAAACGCGGAAAATGTCGGCGAGAACGAGGTCGACCTGAAGAACCTGCCGACGCCGGGTGAAAAGCCACGTGATATCGAGACCGCGGCGGCACCGGAAAAGGCGGAGAAGGTCGTTCAGACGCCCGATTCCAAGCCCGTCGAACAGGTGCAGGACGAGCAGAAGGCCAGCGAGCCCTCGACCGAGGTCGCGGCCATTGCCGAGCCCAAGCAAGAGGTCAAGCCCGACCCGAAGCCGGAAGCGACACCCTCCGAGGACAAGCCCGCTGCCGACCCGGAAGCCGAGGCGCTGCCGGACAAGATTCCGCTGCCGGAAATGAAGCCGAAGGTCGAGACGAAGAAGGCCGAACCGGCGGAAAAGCCCGCCGAGAAGAAGACGGAAACGGCAAAGGCCGAGACCGCCAAAACGCCCGACCGCAAGAAGGACGAGAAGAAGAAGCAGGAGAAGGCGACGTCGCAGAACGACAGCGACTTCAACTCCGACGAGATCGCAGCGCTTCTCAACAAGGAAAAGGCAGCCGGTGGTGGCGCCAAGCGTTCCCAGGAGCAGGCGGCGCTGGGTGGCAAGAAGACCACCAGCGGCACCAAGCTGTCCATGAGCGAAATGGACGCCCTGCGCGGCCAGATCCAGAACAACTGGTCGATCACGCCCGGCATGTCAGGCGCCGAGGATGTGCGCATCAAGGTGACGATGCAGCTCGATCAGAACGGCGACATTATCGGCGAACCCGAAGTCGTCGCGACCGGCGGCACGGACTCTGCGCGTCGCGCCCTTGCCGGCGGCGCGCGCCGCGCCATCATGAAATCGCGGCCGTTCAAGGGACTGCCGCCGGAAAAATATGATGCCTGGAGCGAAGTCGTCGTGAACTTCGACCCCAGCCAGATGATGTAAGAACTAGGGAAGGCCTAGATACATGCTGAGACGTAACCTCATTCGATTTCTGATCGTGCTGACCGGTCTAGCGGCGTCCATGCCGATCGCGTCGGCGAGAGTTGAAATCAACATCAACAAGGGCAATGTCGAGCCTCTGCCGATCGCTGTGACCGACTTCATCGCCAGTGGTGATCTCGGCCAGCGGATTACCGATGTGATCGCTGCGGACCTGAAGCGTTCCGGCCTTTTCGCGCCTGTCAACAAGCAGGCCTTCATCGAGAAGATTTCCAATCCCGACCAGCCGCCACGCTTCGAAGACTGGAAGGTCATCAATGCGCAGGCGCTTGTGACGGGCCGCGTGACGCAGGAAGGTGACGGCCGTCTGCGTGCCGAGTTCCGCCTTTGGGACACCTTCGGCGGACAGCAGCTCACGGGCCAGCAGTTCTTTACCCAGCCGGAAAACTGGCGCCGTGTGGCTCATATCATCGCCGACGCGATCTATGAGAACCTGACCGGCGAGAAGGGCTACTTCGATACCCGCATCGTCTATGTCGCCGAAAGCGGTCCGAAGACCGCCCGCAAGCGCCAGCTTGCCATCATGGACCAGGACGGTTTCAACGCACGCGCGCTGACCAATGGCAACGACATCGTGCTGACGCCGCGCTTCTCGCCGAACCGTCAGGAGATCACCTACATGTCCTTCGAGGGCAACCAGCCGCGCGTCTACCTGCTCCAACTGGAGACCGGGCAGCGTGAAGTGGTTGGCAACTTCCCGGGCATGACCTTCTCGCCGCGCTTCTCGCCGGATGGACAGAAGGTCATCATGAGCCTGCAGCAGGAAGGCAACTCGAACATTTACACGATGGATCTGCGGTCGCGGACCACGACACGCCTGACCTCGACGGCGGCGATCGATACCTCGCCATCTTATTCGCCCGATGGCGCGCAGGTCGTGTTCGAAAGCGACCGGGGCGGTAGGCCGCAGCTTTATGTCATGGGGGCTGACGGATCGAACCAGCGTCGTGTATCCTTCGGCGACGGTTCCTATTCCACGCCGGTCTGGTCTCCGCGCGGCGATCTGATCGCTTTCACCAAGCAATCGGGCGGCAAGTTCTCGATCGGCGTGATGAAGCCGGATGGGTCGGGCGAGCGTATCCTGACGACGGGTTTCCATAACGAAGGTCCGACCTGGGCGCCGAACGGCCGCGTGCTGATGTTCTTCCGTCAGGCAGCCGGCGCCGGCGGTCCGCAGATCTACTCGATCGACCTTTCGGGCTATAACGAACAGCTGGTCCAGACGAAGGGCTTTGCGTCCGACCCGGCATGGTCGCCGCTTCTGGAATAGTGACGTTTATGGGACGGGCCTGCCGCGTTCTTGCCGCAAAGTCCTGCAAGGCAGGGATGAGGCGAGATGCGGCAGGCCCATATCCACTGGAATGCGAGGGGCCGGGGACGGTCTTGCAAGCAATCATTAACCATAATCGTTGAATGCGGATTAACCGCTCGCGGTTACAGTCTGGCAACCCTGATTGAAACCGACGCTTCAACGAACTTGACGCTAGACCTGATGCAAGGAGACCGGCTCATGAGCCGCATTGATACCCCGGCCACTGGCCGTATGCAGACCATCGCCCGTAACCCGGCCGTTATCGCTCTGTTCATGACGCTGGCTCTCGCTGGCTGCGCTTCCAAGAAGAACCTGCCCAACAGCGCCGGCGATCTCGGCCTGAACGGCGGGGCCGGCGGCTCGGCCACGCCTGGCTCGCAGCAGGACTTCACGGTCAATGTCGGCGACCGCATCTTCTTCGACACCGACTCCTCGTCGGTTCGCGCCGATGCCGCCGCGACGCTCGATCGTCAGGCCCAGTGGCTGCAGCGCTATCCGAACTACGGCATCACGGTCGAAGGCCATGCCGACGAACGCGGAACGCGTGAATACAACCTTGCGCTCGGTGCACGCCGTGCGGCCGCGACCCGCCAGTACCTTGCTTCGCGTGGTATCCCGGCGAACCGCATCAAGACGATCTCCTACGGCAAGGAAAAGCCGGTCGCCGTTTGCGACGACATTTCCTGCTGGTCGCAGAACCGCCGTGCCGTCACCGTACTGGGTGGCGCGGGCATGTAATTCCCCGCCAAGGGGAAGAAACGGAGAGGCGGCCGCAAGGCCGCCTTTCTTTTTTCAACACACTTTGGCCGAACTCCGTTGCTTTTTAAGAGCATTTGGAAAACTCTTGCGCCTGTGCTTCGGCGCATTTTCGATCAACAGGACGACGATAGATGAAGAAACTTGTCGCGGCAGGCGTTCTCAGTCTGGCAGCGGTTGTGGGCACTGTCGGGCCGATCAGCGCATCGCCGCTCTCCACGCTGGCAGGCGGTCTCTTTACGGCCAAGGCCGAGCGGGCAGAGAAGGGCAATGTCATTCTTGCACAGGCCATGGACCCCAGGGTCGGCCAGCTTGAAGAGCAGATCCGCACGCTCAACGGTCGCATCGAGGAGATGAGCTACCAGCTTCTCCAGATGCAGGAACAGATCCGCAAGGCGCAGGAAGACAACGAATACCGTTTCCAGGAACTGGAAGGCGGAAAATCTGGCGCCAGCGGAAAGAGCGGCTCGCTCGACAAGCCGGTCAATGGCGGAACGGCCGACAGCCAGATTGCAACGAACAACGTGCCGGCGGATGATACCGCCGGTGCGAACACCCGTGCCAATACCGGTGGCGGTGCGATGCCGCAGGAGCTCGGCTCCATCAAGTTCGACGAGAACGGCAATCCGATCGGCGCGGACACCAATCCCGATCTCAACAACCAGAGCGCTTCGATCGGCAACGACAATTCGCTGCCGGGCGTCGATAGCGGCCAGTCGCAGGCGACGCAGTCCTCGACGGCTTCGCTCGACAATCCCGACGATCTCTACAAGGTCGCCTACGGGCATGTGCTTTCCGGCGATTACCAGCTCGCCGAGCGCGAGTTCCGCGATTATCTCGACATCTATCCCAACACGGAGAAGGCCGCCGACGCCAATTTCTGGCTGGGCGAGGCGCAGTACTCGCAGGGCAATTTCAACGACGCGGCCAAGACCTTCCTCAACGCGCATCAGACCTTCGGCAAGTCCAAGAAGGCGCCCGAGATGCTCTTGAAGCTTGGCATGTCGCTTGCTGCGCTCGACAACCGTGAAACTGCCTGCGCCACGCTGCGCGAGGTAAACAAGCGCTATCCGGACGCGTCCAAGGCCGTGAAAAGCAAGGTCTCTTCCGAACAGAGCCGACTGTCCTGCTGATTGCGGGGCATAGAGTGGTCGTGACCCGGGCGGACGATACCGTCATCGAGGCAGCCGACCGCCTTTTCAAAAGTTTCAAGCGTCCCGTAACGCTTCTGGTCGCGGTTTCCGGCGGCAGCGATTCACTGGGCCTTCTCCTCTCGCTCGCGGAACTTTGCGCAAGCGGGCATTATCCCGGCATCCGGCTTTGCGCCTGCACCGTCGACCACGATTTGCGTGCCGGCTCAGCCGAAGAGGCGCAATGGGTCGCAACCGTCTGCGCGCATCATGGCGTACATCATCTCACGCGTCGCTGGAGCGGCCTGAAGCCGCAGGCCGGCTTGCAGGCTGCCGCCCGCGCGAAGCGCTATGCATTGCTCGTGGATGCCGCAGGCGAAGCGGGCGCCGATGCCATCCTCTCCGCTCATACCCTGGACGATCAGCACGAGACCGTGACCATGCGCGCCACACGGTCGCAGGAAGGGGTTGGACTTTCCGGCATGGCGGACGCCGTGCTGCTGGAAAGCGCCATCTGGTTGCTTCGGCCATTCCTCGGCCTCGGTCGCGCCGAAATCCGCTCGTTTCTTCAAGAGCGCGGACAGGGCTGGATCGAGGATCCCAGCAACAGCAATCCGAAATTCGAGCGGGTGCGGGTGCGGTCTGGCGATGACCCCAGGGTCTCCGCTACGGAGCCAAACCAGCGGTTTTCCCTTTCCTTGCGCGGGGCGGATTTCCTGCGCGACCATGTGCAGGCAGCGAGTGAGGCCTTTCTACTGTCGCCGGATGGCGTTCAAGCGGCACTGGGCGATCCGGCCGCGTGGCGGGCGCTTCTGTTGCTGGCAGCAACGGCGGGCGGACGTCCTCACGTCATCGAGGCGCGGGCTGCCGGGAGGCTTCGCGCTTTCCTCGCCAGCGACACGCTGTCGCGGCTGACCGCGGGCCGCGTGGTGTTCGATCGGCGGCGCGATGGGCTTTATCTCTATCGCGAATGCCGTGACATCGCGGCGGTGACTGTGCCGCCGGAGGGCGTGGCGCTGTGGGACGGCCGTTACCGGCTTGCCAACCGTGGGGGCCGCGCAATTATCGTGACGGCCTCCGATGAGGTCGGTGGGAAGGGGCTGCGTGGACCTGCTTTGCGGGCTGCAAGTGCGGCGCCGCGCCTCATTTTCGAGCATGGCGGTCGCGTGCCTGACGGCGCCGTGCTTTCGGAGCGGTTGATTGCGCCTTACACTCATTTTCTGCCGCGTTTTGACCTGCCTCTGGCGCAGGCGCTGGCAGTGCTGTGCGGCCGGCTGCCGTTTCCCTCTCCGCCAAACGAATGAAGGCCACGCCTTGGGCGTTGTGCTAGAATGCAGCGATGCAGGCGGGAGGCAGAACAGCCGCTGTCGCGTGCCTGTTGACGATAGTTTGAGAAATGCCCGCTTGCCGTGCTCTTTGCCTTGGCAAGGCGGCGTGGCGACCCTATGTTAGAGACCAGAGAAGCGGCCGGGACAGCCCGGCCGGGAAAGTGCCCGGACCGTTCGATGAATCCCAATTTCCGAAACTTCGCCCTCTGGGCGATCATCGCCCTCCTGCTGATCGCATTGTTCAGCATGTTCCAGACGAGCCCGACCCAGACCGGTTCACGGGACATTCCCTATTCGCAGTTCCTCAAGGAAGTCGATGCGAGCCGGGTGAAGGAAGTCGTCATCACCGGCGAAAAGATCGTCGGCAGCTATGTCGAGACGGGGGCTACCTTCCAGACTTACGCGCCAAACGGCGACAATTCGCTGGTTCAGCGCCTGGAAGCGAAGAACGTCGTGGTCAGCGCGCGGCCTGAAACGGATGGCTCGTCGGGCTTCCTGAGCTATATCGGCACCCTGCTGCCCATGCTGCTCATTCTTGGCGTCTGGCTCTTCTTCATGCGCCAGATGCAGGGTGGCTCGCGTGGCGCGATGGGTTTCGGCAAGTCGAAGGCCAAGCTTCTGACGGAAGCGCATGGCCGCGTCACCTTTGCGGATGTCGCGGGTGTCGATGAAGCCAAGCAGGACCTTGAGGAAATTGTTGAATTCCTGCGCGACCCGCAGAAGTTCCAGCGCCTCGGCGGTCGTATTCCGCGCGGCGTGCTGCTCGTTGGCCCGCCCGGTACGGGTAAGACGCTGCTTGCGCGCTCCGTTGCGGGTGAAGCCAACGTGCCCTTCTTCACCATCTCCGGTTCCGACTTTGTCGAAATGTTCGTCGGTGTCGGTGCCAGCCGTGTGCGCGACATGTTCGAGCAGGCCAAGAAGAACGCGCCCTGCATCATCTTCATCGACGAAATCGATGCCGTCGGTCGTCACCGCGGCGCCGGTCTCGGCGGCGGCAATGACGAGCGCGAGCAGACGCTGAACCAGCTCCTCGTCGAGATGGACGGCTTTGAAGCCAATGAAGGCATCATCCTGATCGCCGCAACCAACCGTCCGGATGTTCTCGACCCCGCGCTTCTGCGTCCCGGCCGTTTCGACCGTCAGGTCGTCGTGCCGAACCCGGATATCGTCGGCCGCGAGCGCATCCTCAAGGTCCATGTCCGCAACGTGCCGCTGGCGCCGAATGTCGATCTCAAGGTTCTTGCCCGTGGTACGCCCGGTTTCTCCGGTGCTGACCTGATGAACCTGGTCAACGAGGCTGCCCTCATGGCCGCGCGTCGCAACAAGCGCCTTGTCACCATGCAGGAGTTCGAGGACGCCAAGGACAAGATCATGATGGGCGCCGAGCGCCGCTCCTCCGCCATGACTGAGGCGGAGAAGAAGCTGACCGCCTATCACGAGGCCGGCCACGCCATCGTCGCGCTCAAGGTTCCGCTTGCCGATCCGCTGCACAAGGCGACGATCATTCCGCGCGGTCGTGCGCTCGGCATGGTTATGCAGCTTCCCGAGGGCGATCGCTACTCGATGAGCTACAAGTGGATGGTCTCGCGCCTCGCCATCATGATGGGCGGCCGTGTTGCCGAGGAAGTGACCTTCGGCAAGGACAACATCACCTCCGGCGCCTCCTCCGATATCGAGCAGGCCACCAAGCTTGCGCGTGCGATGGTCACCCAGTGGGGCTTCTCCGATCAGCTTGGTCTTGTCGCTTACGGCGAAAACCAGCAGGAGGTCTTCCTCGGCCATTCGGTGTCGCAGCAGAAGAACGTGTCGGAAGCGACCGCACAGAAGATCGACAACGAAGTGCGTCGCCTGATCGACGAGGCCTATACCGAGGCCAAGCGCATCATCACCGAGCAGCACCACGAATTCGTGGCGCTCGCCGAAGGCTTGCTCGAATATGAGACGCTGACGGGCGAGGAGATCAAGGCGCTGATCCGTGGCGAAAAGCCGGCCCGCGACCTTGGCGACGACACTCCGCCCAGCCGCGGCTCTGCCGTACCGAAGGCGGGCCACAAGAAGGGTGGCGAGCCGGAAGGCGGCCTGGAACCGCAGCCGCAGTAACACTGCTCGTCTTGATAATGCATGCCACACGGCCGGGAAGTAGTTCCCGGCCGTTTTCTTTTGGTAACGGGCTGTAATGAAATCTGATGCACAGGTGGATGTGCTTTGCCCGCATTTGTGGCAAAGAAGCGCGAAGGCCGCGCGCATTTAAGGATAAAGTGATGTTGCGCGCCTGAACGGTTTCCGTCTTGCCCGCCTTGATATATGGCATGGCGACAGCTGCAGGTTGAGCATGTTGCGGATGGATAGCGCCGCACCGGCCTGCGATCTTTTTCAGGAGCGAACATGAAACGTCGTTATTTCGGCACGGATGGTATCCGGGGGCAGTCCAACATCTTCCCGATGACGCCGGATCTCGCCATGCGGGTTGGCATTGCCGTTGGCACGATTTTCCGGAACGGCGATCATCGCCACCGGGTGGTGATCGGCAAGGATACGCGTCTTTCCGGCTATATGCTGGAAAATGCCATGGTGGCGGGCTTCACCGCCGCCGGCCTCGATGTCTTCCTGCTCGGCCCGATCCCCACACCGGCCGTCGCCATGCTGACCCGTTCGCTACGCGCGGATATCGGTGTGATGATCTCGGCTTCGCACAATCCCTATCAGGACAATGGCATCAAGCTGTTCGGCCCTGACGGCTACAAGCTTTCAGACGCCATCGAGATGCAGATCGAGGAACTGCTCGACAGCGATCTCTCTACGCAGCTGGCAAAGCCTGCCGATATCGGCCGGGCCAAGCGCGTCGAGGGCGACATTTATCGCTATATCGAGCAGGCCAAGCGCACGCTGCCGCGCGATGTCACGCTGCAGGGCCTGCGGATCGCCGTCGACTGTGCCAACGGTGCCGCCTATAAGGTCGCACCGCTCGCGCTCTGGGAACTCGGCGCCGACGTGGTGACGATTGGTGCGGAACCCGATGGACGCAACATCAATCTCGAATGCGGCTCGACCCATCCCGAAACCCTCCAGCGCAAGGTGCATGAAGTGCGCGCCGACATCGGCATCGCGCTTGATGGCGACGCCGACCGCGTGCAGATCGTCGACGAGAACGGCAAGATCATCGATGGCGACCAGCTGATGGCCGTGATCGCCGAAAGCTGGGCGGCAGACGGCATGCTGCGTGGTAACGGCATCGTCGCCACCGTCATGTCCAATCTCGGCCTCGAGCGCTTCCTCAAGGGCAGGGGCCTCGGCCTTGAGCGCACAAAGGTCGGCGACCGCTACGTCGTCGAGCATATGCGCCAGAACGACTACAATGTCGGCGGCGAGCAATCGGGCCACATCGTGCTCTCCGATTTCGGCACGACGGGGGACGGCCTCGTCGCCGCCCTGCAAATCCTGGCCTGCGTCAAGCGCAGCGGCAAGACAGTCAGCGAAGTGTGCAACCGCTTCGAGCCGGTTCCGCAAGTGCTGAAGAACGTCCGGGTAAAGGCTGGCGCGCCGCTCGAAGATGCCGCCGTTTTGCAGGCCATTGCCGATGCGGAGAGTGAACTCGCCAAGAACGGCCGTCTGCTCATCCGTCCGTCCGGCACAGAACCGCTCATTCGTGTCATGGCCGAGGGCGACGATCGCGCCCAGGTCGAGCGCATCGTGGACGAACTCGTCAGCGTGATCGGCGCCGTACGCAACGCCGCCTGAGGCATTCCTCTTTCAAGTGTTCTAGAAGGCCGGAGCCAATGCTTCGGCCTTTTCTTTTGTCTTGAAGTCGATCCAGCAATTTTATTTAAAACTTTACTGAATTGGTAAACGAAATTTAATGAACAGGGTAAATCTTTGTAGTTAATCGCCCCTTAACCTTTCTTCTTCATTATCCACGCCTGATCGAAGGGCTTGGGGACCGGGGTGCCGGGCGTGCCAAGCGCAAGCCTATTGGAGTCAGGCGATGAGGAAAGTTTTGAGTGGCGTCGCGGCCGTGTTGCTGACAGGCACGTCGGCCTATGCGGCCGATATCTATCAGCCGCAGGTTATCGAGGCACCGGTCCAGGAAACCGCCATCGTAGAGACGGGCGGCTGGTATCTGCGCGGCGATGCGGGCTGGTCCTACAACAAGCTGCGCGGTGCGCACTACTTCCAGGGCTCCAACGGCCTTGACCGTGATTTCGACACCGCCAAGCTGAAAAGCGGCTTCATCATCGGCGGTGGTGTCGGTTACCAGATCACCGACCACTTCCGTACGGACTTGACGCTTGACTATATGTTCAAGTCGAAGTTCCGCGGCAGCACCAGCGGCGACTGCGGTGGCTCTCCCTGCACGTCGAGCGATGAGAGCTCGCTGACGGCACTGACGCTGCTCGCCAACGCCTATGTCGATATCGGCAAGTATGGCGTCTTCACGCCTTATGTCGGTGGCGGTATCGGTGGCTCCTATGTCAAGTGGAACAAGCTGCGGAACACAATCTGCGACGATCCTGGCAATCCGGGTTGCAGCACGACCGAACATGGCGGCAAGAAGAGCTGGCGCTTCACCTATGCCCTGATGGCCGGTACGGCGATCGACCTGACCTGCAACCTGAAGGCTGATGTTGGCTATCGCTTCCGCCACGTCACCAAGGGTGACATGTTCGGATACGTTGCAAATGGCGGTCCGGGTTACGACAAGGGTTTCTACAGCCACGAAGCGCGCGCCGGTCTGCGTTACTCCTTCAACGGCTGCGAAACGGCGACTTACATTCCGCCGGCCGATATCCCGATCGAGCAGCCCGTCTACAAGTAATCCATTTCCGCAATTTGAAATTCGAAGGCCGTCCGAAAGGGCGGCCTTTTTGCGTCGAGGCGACGCTTAACCGTTTTTTCACCGGTTAACGAATATGGTTAATCAACGGTGTAGCGTGTCGGATTCGGCCTGCGCCGATGGCTCAATCGCCGGCTTTCGGCTGCAAGGATAGAGATCATGGTCCGTCGCATCGCATCGCCTGTCATCGCGGCCTTCGCCGGCCTGCTTGCCACGAGCGCCCTTGCCGGCGACCTCGATATCATCAACGCGCCGGAAATCGACGTCTCCCAGACGACGCTGGCGCAGGGCTGGTACATTCGCGGCGACCTCGGTTATTCCGGCTGGGGCAGTACCGACAGGCCCGATTACACGGCGGAGCGGGCAGGTGGAGGAACGTTCTCGCAACCGTTCGACAGTGCGCGCTTCTCCAAGCCGGTCTCCTATGGTGTCGGCGTGGGCTACCAGTTCAGCGATTTCAGCCGTGCGGACCTGACGACGGATTTCTTCAGCGGCGACATGTCCGGCGATTCGGCGTTCTCCGGCGGCTGCGCTGCGGGCGCGCCCGGCGGCACGAACTGCCGTTTCGACTACAAGGGCGACTATTCCGCCGTGAACGTCATGGCCAACGGATATGTCGATCTCGGCACGGTCGCAGGCATTACGCCCTATGTCGGCATCGGTGCCGGTGCGACCTACGTGAAATGGAGCGACACCAGCGTCCTTCCGGTCTGCCTGGATGGCGCCGGCAGCTGCGCGGGCGCAAGCAACGGTGCCGTCGGCCTCAAGGGCGAGGACAGCTGGCGCTTCACCTACGCTCTGATGGCCGGCGCATCCGTCGATCTGACCGAGCGCGTGAAGCTCGATTTCGGATATCGATTCTCCGACACGGCGGGCGGCAAGGCCTTCAGCGGGCGTGGGCTCGGAACTTCCATCGATGCCGTCAACGGTCGTGACGATGGTTTCCAGAAGCACGAGATACGTGCCGGTATCCGCGTCAACACCTGGTAAATCCTTTCAATCCCGTCTTCCTCGCGGCGCGTCGGGCAACCGGCGCGCCGTCTTCGTTTGCGCCGGATTATTTTTCGATAGCGACAGAAACCTCTTGACGAAAATAGTGGTTTTCCATATTCACGGCGGCGGGACACTCCTCCCCAACGAGGAGCTATCTATCTGGAAGGATAGCGATCATGACGAAGACCGTCACCGCACCGGACGTACGTCCGAACAATACCCATTTCTCTTCTGGCCCGTGCTCGAAGCGCCCCAACTGGTCGCTCGACGCGCTTTCCGATGCTCCGCTCGGTCGTTCGCACCGCGCCAAGATCGGCAAAACCAAGCTCAAGCAGGCCATCGATCTCACCCGTGAAGTTTTGGAAGTGCCTGCGGATTACCGCATCGGCATCGTGCCCGCCTCGGACACCGGCGCTGTCGAAATGGCGCTCTGGTCGCTGCTTGGCCCGCGCGGCGTCGATATGGTCGCATGGGAAAGCTTTGGTTCGGGCTGGGTGTCGGATGTCGTGAAGGAGCTGAAGCTTGCCGACACGCGCAAAATTACCGCCGATTACGGCCTGCTCCCCGACCTTTCCACGATCGATTTCGACCGTGACGTGGTCTTCACCTGGAACGGTACGACCTCGGGCGTGCGTGTGCCGAACGCTGACTTTATCCCGGCCGACCGCAAGGGCCTGACGATCTGCGACGCGACTTCGGCCGCTTTCGCTCAGAACCTCGATTTTGCCAAGCTCGATGTCGTCACCTTCTCCTGGCAGAAGGTTCTCGGCGGCGAGGGCGCACATGGCGTCATCATTCTGTCGCCGCGCGCCGTGGAGCGTCTGGAAAGCTATACGCCGGCATGGCCGATGCCGAAGATCTTCCGCATGACGAAGGGCGGCAAGATCATCGAGGGCATCTTCCAGGGTGAGACGATCAACACGCCTTCCATGCTCTGCGTCGAGGATTACATCGATGCGCTGCTGTGGGCCAAGGAAGTCGGCGGCCTCAAGGGCCTGATGGCCCGCGCCGATGCCAATGCCAAGGTCATCTTCGATTTCGTCGAACAGAACGACTGGATCGCCAATCTTGCCAAGGACCCCGCGACCCGCTCCAATACCTCGGTGTGCCTGACCATCGCCGACAGGGACGTGCTGGCGCTCGACGCCGATGCGCAGGCGGCCTTCGCCAAGGGCCTCGTCTCTCTCCTCGACAAGCAGGGTGTCGCCTATGACATCGGCGCCTATCGCGATGCTCCTTCGGGCCTGCGCATCTGGGCTGGTGCCACCATCGACACCGCCGATCTCGAGGCGTTGATGCCTTGGCTGACCTGGGCTTTCGAGACCCAGAAGGTGACGCTTTCCAAGGCTGCGGCCTGATCTCGCGACCGGCTTCGTCCCTTGGGCGAAGCCACCTTTGATCTTATTTCCCCTGTTTCATTGAAGGAGGCCTCTCATGGCACCTCGCGTACTCGTATCCGACGAACTGTCGGAAACCGCCGTCCAGATCTTCCGCGATCGCGGCGTCGAAGTCGATTTCCAGCCGAAGCTCGGCAAGGATAAGGAAAAGCTTGCCGAAATCATCGGCAACTATGACGGTCTCGCCATCCGCTCGGCCACGAAGGCGACGGAAAAGCTGATCGCCGCTGCGACCAATCTCAAGGTCATCGGTCGCGCCGGCATCGGCGTCGACAATGTCGATATCCCGGCCGCCTCGCGCCGCGGTATCATCGTGATGAATACGCCTTTCGGCAACTCGATCACGACCGCCGAGCACGCCATCGCGCTGATGTTCGCCGTCGCCCGCCAGTTGCCCGCCGCCGATACCTCCACGCAGGCCGGCAAGTGGGAAAAGTCGAAGTTCATGGGCGTCGAGATCACCGGCAAGGTTCTGGGTGTGATCGGTGCCGGCAATATCGGCGGCATCGTCTGCAAGAAGGCGATCGGCCTTGGCATGCATGTCATCGCCTACGATCCCTTCCTGTCCGCCGAGCGCGCCGTGGAAATGGGCGTCGAGAAGGTTGAACTGGACGACCTGCTCGCCCGGGCCGACTTCATCACGCTGCACGTTCCGATGACCGACAAGACCCGCGGCATCCTCGGCAAGGAAGCACTCGCCAAGACCAAGAAGGGTGTGCGCATCATCAACTGCGCCCGCGGCGGTCTCGTCGATGAGGCAGCCCTTGCCGAAGCCATCAAGTCCGGCCATGTCGCTGGCGCCGGCTTCGACGTTTTCGAAGTGGAGCCCGCAACCGAAAGTCCGCTCTTCGGTCTCGAGAATGTCGTCTGCACGCCGCATCTCGGCGCCTCGACCACGGAAGCGCAGGAAAATGTGGCCCTGCAGGTCGCCGAGCAGATGTCGGATTACCTCATCAAGGGCGCCGTTTCCAACGCTATCAACATGCCGTCGATCACGGCCGAGGAAGCGCCGATCCTGAAGCCTTTCATCCGTCTTGCGGACGTGCTCGGCGCCTTCGTCGGCCAGGTCACGGAAAGCGCGATCAAGGAAATCGAGATCCTCTATGACGGCGCAACCGCGTCGATGAACACCAAGGCGCTGACCAGCGCGGTGCTGGCCGGCCTCATTCGCTCGCAGGTCTCCGACGTGAACATGGTCTCGGCCCCGGTCATGATCAAGGAAAAGGGTGTCATCCTGTCCGAGGTCAAGCGCGACAAGTCGGGCGTCTTCGACGGCTATATCCGCCTCACGGTAAAGACGGAGAACCAGACGCGTTCCATCGCCGGCACCGTCTTCTCCGACGGCAAGCCGCGCTTCATCCAGATCAAGGGCATCAATCTCGATGCCGACGTGGGCAACCACATGGTCTACATCACCAACACCGACGTTCCCGGCATGATCGGCTTCATCGGCACGACGCTCGGCGAAGCCGGCGTGAACATCGCCAACTTCCAGCTCGGCCGTGACAAGCAGGGCGGCGACGCCATCGCGCTGCTCTATGTCGATGCTGCCGTGTCTGAGGACGTGCTGAACAAGCTGCGCGCCAATTCGGCAATCCGCCAGATCAAGCCGCTGGTCTTCAACGTCGACTGACCATCGTCCTCCCAAGACGAAAGCCAAGGCCCGCAGTTTTTTACATGCGGGCCTTGTGCATTTCTCAGGCTGTCTTTTCCTTGGGGCGGCCCCATTCGGCTATCGCTATGCCGCCCAGCACGAAGAGCAGGGCGATGACATGGAAGAAGTGCAACGTCTCGCCGATCAGCAGCACCGAAAGGATTGTTCCGAAGATGGGAATTGCGTTGATGAACAGTCCGGCACGGTTGGCGCCGATCATCTCGACGCCGCGCACGTAGAGCACCTGCGAAAGCAGGGATGGGAAGATTCCGGCATAGAGCACCACTGCCCAGCCGGTGGTATCCGGAAAGATCGCAGCACCCCGCGACAGCTCCCAGAAGAACAGCGGGATGGCGCTGAGCAGGGCGCCGAATGCGGAAGCGGCGATAAGACCCTGCCACTGCAGGTCCGGTTTCCAGCGCAGAGCAACGGTATAGGCGGCGTAGACGATGCCCGCGAGCAGCATCAGCGCATCGCCAAAATTGAATTCCAGTTCCGCCAGCGCCGAGAAGTCGCCGTGCGAGGCGGTGATGAGAACCCCGATCAGCGTCACGCTAAAGCCCAAAACCTGTGCGAGAGACGCCTGTATGCGAAACAGCACGAAGTTGAAGACGAAGATCAACATGGGAATGCCGGCCTGCTCGATGACGGCATTGATGGCGCTGGTATAGCCCAGTGCCGTGTAGAGTAGCGCGTTGAACGCCGTAAAACCGACGGCGCCGTACAGCAGCAGCTGGAGCCAATGCCTGCGGATGATCGGCCAGTCGCGTTTCACCTGCGGCAGCAGGAACGCCAGGATGATGAGGAGCGCGACGATCCAGCGGTATGTCGTCAGAACCATCGGGCTCACATGGCCGACGGCAAGTTTGCCCGCCACGGAGTTCGCGCCCCAGAAAAGCGCGGTGATGCACAGGTAGAAATAGGCTCTGCTGTTCACGGCTGTATTGTCTCGATGAAGGAACGGCGCACGAAGGGGCGCCGGCGGGTGCCACAGATAAGGCGAAAAAGCGCGGGAAGTCACTCAAAAAGCGGATGCCGGCCGTCATAACAGGGTCGCATTCCCAAAGACAACACAGTATAGATGCGCGGGTTTGAAGTCTGGCGCCCACGCATGTGTCCATGCGTTTTCGCGCGAAAACGGGAAAGATGAAATGGCAAGTGTGGTGGTTGTCGGTTCGCAATGGGGTGACGAGGGCAAGGGCAAGATTGTCGACTGGCTCTCGGAACGGGCCGAGGTAATCGTTCGCTACCAGGGCGGTCACAATGCCGGCCATACCCTTGTCATCAACGGCATCAGCTACAAGCTGGCCCTGTTGCCCTCCGGTCTCGTGCGCGGCAAGCTCAGCGTCATCGGTAATGGCGTCGTCGTCGATCCGCACCACTTCGTCGCAGAAGTCGAGAAGCTGCGGGCCCAGGGCGTTGCCATCACGCCGGACGTTCTGCGCATCGCCGACAACGCGCCGCTCATCCTGTCGCTTCACCGCGATCTCGACGCGCTTCGCGAGGACGCGGCTTCGGCCAGCGGCACCAAGATCGGCACGACCCGTCGCGGTATCGGCCCTGCCTATGAAGACAAGGTCGGCCGTCGCGCCATCCGTGTCATCGATCTCGTCGAGCCCGAGACGCTGCGCCCGAAGATCGAGCGCCTGCTGACGCACCACAACGCGCTGCGCCGCGGCATGGACCTTCCGGAAATCTCCGTCGAGTCGATCGAAGAGGAGCTGTCCGCCGTCGCCGCGCACATCCTGCCCTATGTCGACCGCGTCTGGGATCTACTCGACAAGCAGCGCAAGGCCGGCGCGCGCATCCTGTTCGAGGGCGCGCAGGGCGCGCTGCTTGACAACGACCACGGCACCTATCCGTTCGTGACCTCGTCCAACACGGTGGCCGGGCAGGCTTCGGCCGGCTCGGGCCTTGGTCCTACGGCGATCAACTATGTATTGGGCATCACCAAGGCCTACACGACCCGCGTCGGCGAAGGTCCTTTCCCGTGCGAGCTGGAAGACGAGATCGGCAAGCACCTGGCGACGGTCGGCCGCGAGGTCGGCGTCAACACCGGTCGCCCGCGCCGTTGCGGCTGGTTCGATGCGGTTCTCGTGCGCCAGACGGTCAAGACGAACGGCATCACCGGCATCGCGCTCACCAAGCTCGACGTTCTCGATGGTCTGGACGAGCTGAAGATCTGCGTCGGCTACAAGCTCGACGGCAAGGAGATCGACTACCTGCCGGCCAGCCAGGGTCAGCAGGCTCGTGTCGAGCCCATCTACATCACGCTGGAAGGCTGGAAGGAATCGACCGTCGGCGCACGCCGCTGGGCGGACCTGCCGGCACAGGCGATCAAGTATGTCCGTCAGGTCGAGGAGCTGATCGGCGCGCCGGTCGCGCTGCTTTCGACCAGCCCGGAACGTGACGACACCATACTTGTGACGGACCCGTTTGAGGATTAATCTCAAAATCAAAACAAGTTCCGCGACCTATTCCAATGGGATAGTGCGCGGACACGATGGAAAGTTCTGATGGCGGATTTTGTAGCAGTCATTCGAAGGGCCGTTGATGGCCTCTCGGACAACAATGCCGAGATGCGGCAGAAGGTTTATGACAAGGCGCGCGGCGCGGTTCGCCGCCAGCTTGAATCCATGAACCCGCGCCCTTCCGATGACCTCATGAAGCGCCAGCTGGACAAGCTGGAAGCGGCGATCGAAAGCGTGGAAATCGACCATGCCGAAGCGCTGCCGGTCGAGGAGGTTGCGCCGGAGCCCATCGAGGAAATTGCACCGGTCGCAGCAGTCGAGCCGGAGCCTGTCGTCGAGGATCCGGGTCCTGCCGGCGAAGCTGTCGAAGAACAGGCAGCGGTCGAGGAAGAGCGTTATGACGCTCCGCCAGCGGTCGCTGACGTATCCGAGCCGGAAGAGCCGGTCGAGGCCGAGACGCATGCCTATCAGCCCGAGGCCTATCACGATGAGCCAGTGGCTGATGAACCCGCGCCTGAGCCGGTAGAAGACCATCGTGAGGACGCCTTCACCGAGGGCGCGCCGGTAGACGAACCGGTCGCTTATATCGAACCCGCGCTCGAAACGGAGCCGGAGCCGCAAATCGTCGAGGCCCGTTCGGAGCCGTCGTGGCAGGTGGAAGCAACGCCGGCGGACGATTATGTGCCGTCCTGGCAGGAGCCTGAGGCCGAGCGTCAGTCGGCGGCGATGCCAGCGGCGGTCGAGACCGCCGAGGCTTTCGATCCCGCCCCGCATCACGACTACGAGGTGCACGACGCGCAGGTCCCCGAGGCCGAGCCGGTCGCCGATGCGCGCCTGCCCGATGTCGATGCGCAGTGGGAGTGGCATGAACAGCCTTCCCTTGAAACACCGGCGGAAAAGTCGGTGCCGGCCGCGCAGGAACCTGATCTGCTCGCTTGGGAATGGCCGCAAGACAAGGGCGCAGACGTTAAAAGCGTTGAAAGCCAGCCCGAAAAATCTGCCCATGCCGGCAGCTGGAGCGATCTCGACACGCTGCTTGGCACCACGCCGGCCGCCGTTGCGACGGCGGCTGCGGCATCGCAGGCCAATGTTGCTGGCGATGCATCGTCGTCGGCTGCGGCATCGTCCATTTCGACGGCTGATACGGCACGCGCTCCACAACGCTCGTTCCGCACCGAACCCCGCAAGTCCCGCCTCAATCTCGGGGCGCTCGCCGCCACCGTTGCGTTGCTGGCGGTTGTTGGCGGTGCCGGCGCAGCATACTGGTTCAACCGCGATGCTGTGAACGGCTGGGTCGGTAATCTCGTGGCCTCGGTCTCCGGTTCTGCGAACGATGACACACCCGTTGAAACGGCCGAAGGTACACGCGGCGTGTCTGCCGAGACCCCGCCCGCCGAAACCGCACAGACGTCGCAGGACAATACGGCGGGCGGCACGGAAGTCGCTGCCGTCACACCGTCAAGCGGCGGCAAGTTTACCCAACGCCTCCTGGCGGACGGCACGGAGGTCGACAACGGCCCCGCGCAGGCGCTCGACGGCACGGCGGAAGAAGGCAAATCCGTTGCCGCGCAGACGACGGAATCGGCATCTGCTGCCGTCGGCGCCGGTACGCCGGCCACGGGCGGCGAGGCCGCTGCGACCGCGACCGATGGCACTGCGCAGACCCCGGGTGGTGCGACCGCTGCCGGAACCGACACGCAGACGACGGCAGCCGGCGGCGAGCAGGCCGCCGCCATCGGCGTGACGCAGAAGATGTTCCTCTATGAAGAGCGGCTCGGCCAGACGTCGCCGACCGCAATCGAAGGCACCGTCGCATGGTCGTCCGGCGAGGAATCACCGGGTGGAGACGCCAAGCCGGAGCCGGTTGTGCGCGCGCAGATCAATGTGCCCTCCAAGGGCCTGACGGCGCTTGTCACCTTCCGCCGCAATGCCGACAATTCTCTGCCCGCGAGCCATATCATCGAACTCGTCTTCTCCCTGCCGGAGAACTTCGAGGGCGGCGGCATCGAAAGCGTGCAGCGCGTGGCGATGAAGCGGACCGAGCAGGATCGTGGCGATGCACTCATTGCCGTGCCGGCGAAGATCACCGACGATTTCCACATGATCGCGCTGAACGACTTCCCGGAGGCAATTGCCAAGAACACGGAACTCCTGCGCACGCGACCGTGGATCGATATCCCGATTACCTACCGCAATGGCCGCCGCGCCCTGCTGACCCTCGATAAGGGAACGGCCGGCTCCGAAGCGTTCGACAAGGTCATGCGCGCCTGGGCAGCGGCGGGCAGCAGCCAGTAGCAGCCTCCACGCCAGTTGGAACCGCAAAAGAAAAGGCCCGGCATTGCTGCCGGGCCTTTGTTCATTTCTGATATCGCTGGCGCCTCAGGCGTCTTCGATGACGCGAACGGCATTGGCCTGTTCGGCCGCGTATTTCTGCACCGCCTCCTGGACCTTCTCGAAGGCGCGGACCTCGATCTGGCGGACGCGTTCGCGGCTGATGTCGAACTCGGAGGAGAGCTCTTCCAGCGTGACCGGATCTTCCGCAAGGCGGCGAGCCTCGAAGATGCGGCGCTCACGGTCGTTCAGCACGCGCATGGCACGGCCAAGCATCGCACGGCGCGTTTCCAACTCGTCCTGCTCGATGAGCGTCTGTTCCTGGCTGTCGTGGTCGTCGACAAGCCAATCCTGCCACTGGCCGGAATCGCCTTCCGACGCCTTGATGGGCGCGTTCAGCGATGCGTCGCCGGACAGGCGGCGGTTCATCGAGACCACTTCTTCCTCGGACACTTTCAGCTTGGTCGCGATTTCCTTGACCTGATCGGGACGCAGATCACCATCGTCGATGGCCTGGATCTTGCTCTTCATCCGGCGCAGGTTAAAGAACAGGCGCTTCTGATTGGCGGTCGTGCCCATCTTCACGAGCGACCACGAACGCAGGATATACTCCTGAATCGACGCCTTGATCCACCACATGGCATAGGTTGCCAAGCGGAAGCCACGTTCCGGATCAAACTTCTTGACGGCCTGCATCAGGCCGACATTGCCCTCGGAGACGACTTCGCCGATCGGCAGGCCGTAGCCGCGATAGCCCATGGCGATCTTTGCCACGAGACGAAGGTGGCTCGTCACGAGCTGATGGGCGGCGTTGCGGTCGTCGTGTTCCTGATAGCGCTTGGCGAGCATGTATTCCTGCTGCGGCTCAAGCATCGGAAATTTACGGATTTCGTCGAGATAGCGGTTGAGACCACCTTCTCCAGACGTGATAGACGGCAGTGTATTGCGGGCCATTCAGCACCCCTTTCTGAGACGGCTTCCATTGAGGCAAGCCTTGGTATGGAGCTTGATCCTGAAACAGGCTCCCCGTCAGCAACCACGCTCCCTGTGGGACATGGCGTCCCCACGATCCTAAAGATAGGTATGGCGAAACAATGGTTCAAGACGCCGCACGCTTCACGGCTGCGTGAAGGCGGCGATGACGGACGGCTTTGCGCACCCTGCTCAAATGGTGAGCAGGGCCGGGAAATCAAGGGGTATCGGCTTCATCCATACCGCGCAGCGCGTTGATCAGCTGCTCCATGTCTGCAGGCGGCGGCGCTTCGAAATGCATGGTTTCGCCAGATGTCGGATGCTCGAACTGCAGCATGAAGGCATGCAGCGCCTGCCGGTGGAAACCGTTGACGACGGCACGGGCCTTTTCGGGCAGCAGGTTGGCCTTGGTGCGGAAGGCCGCTCCATATTCGGGATCGCCGATTAGCGGATGGCCGATATGGGCCATATGCACGCGGATCTGGTGCGTGCGGCCGGTTTCCAGGTGGCATTCGACGAGAGAGGCGAGGCTGGTCGCCGCCTCTGTCTCCATGTAGCGCTCGACCACCGTGTAGTGCGTGATGGCCTCGCGCGCGTCATCGGCGTCCTCGCGCTTGACGGCGCGCTTGGTGCGGTCGTTGCCTCGGCCGAGCGGAGCGTCGATGGTGCCCTTGAGCTGGCGAGGGCGACCCCAGACGACGGCCTGATAGGCGCGTTCCAGCGGGCCGGAGCGGCCATGATCGGCGAACTGGTCCGAGAGATGGCGGTGGGCGGCATCGTTCTTGGCGGCGACCATAACGCCGCTCGTTTCCTTGTCGAGCCGGTGCACGATGCCGGGACGCCGCACGCCGCCGATGCCGGAAAGGCTCGTTCCGCAATGGGCGATCAGCGCATTGACGAGCGTCCCGGTCCAATTGCCGGCGCCGGGATGCACCACCAGTCCGGCCGGCTTGACCAGCACGATCAGGTCGTCGTCCTCATAGAGCACCTCAAGGGGAATATCCTCGCCCTTGGGTTCGGGATCGCGCGGGGCGGGAAGCGCCAGCTCCACCACGTCGCCCGGCTGGATCTTGCGCTTCGGCTCCGTCGTGACCTTGCCGTTGACGAGTGCTGCGCCTTCCTCGATCAGCGCCTTGATGCGGCTGCGCGAAAAGTCGCCAGCAAGGGTGGCGGCCAGCCACGCATCGATGCGTCCCTCGGCATCTTCGGGCACGGTCAGGACTTTTCTTGTGGCGTCGGCTTCTTTAAAGGGGTCGGTCATCGTTCAATTATACTCATTGCCGGAAGGGCGCCGCCATGTCCAACATCGAAAACGACGATCAGGAAGACAAGCCGCTCGACCCGGTCATGGAAAACGTCCGCCGCAAGATGATGCGCCTGCAACTGATCTCCGGCGGCATCATGTTCCTGATGTTCCTGGCGGTGCTTGCTGCCATTGTCTATAAGATCAACACGCGGGATGGCAAGCCGGAAGCGGTGGCGACGTCAAGCGGCCTGTCCGTTCCGAGCGATGCGCCGGTCAAGGCGACGGCGGTGCTGCCCGATGGATTTGCGGTGTCGGCCGTATCGCAATCGGGTGGCCAGATTCTCTTCTACGGTGTCATGCCGGGCGGCGCGCGCAAGGCGCTGGTGTTCGATATCGCGGCCGGCCGCATCGTCGCCGAGATCGACGTGACGGGCAACTGATCCGGTATGGCCGCCGCACCGGTCCGCATCGACGATCCGGCTGATCCGCGTATTGCCGGCTTTGTCTCCATCCGCGAGCGTGACCTGACGGGCCGTGAGGGCCTTTTCATCGCGGAGGGCACGGTGGTGCTACGCATGCTCGGCCAGCCCGCAGCGCTGGCCAACGGTTTTGCCGCCGAGTCGATCCTGCTTCTGGAAAATCGCCTTTCAGGCGTTGCAGATATCCTGGCTTCATTTCCGGACACCGTGCCGGTCTATGTCGCATCTCAGGTGGTGTTCGATGCCGTCGCGGGCTTCAACATGCATCGCGGTGTGCTTGCCCTCGGCCGCAAGCCGCCGGTAGAGCGGACGGCCTCCCTCATGGATCGCCTGCCGGAGACGAGCCTGGTGCTTGCCGGTTGTGGCCTCTCCAACCACGACAATGTCGGATCGATCTTCCGCAATGCCGCCGCCTTCGGGGCCGACGCCGTGTTTCTCGACGAGACGTCCTGCGACCCGCTTTATCGCAAGGCCATCCGCGTCTCGGTCGGCTCCGTGCTGAGCGTGCCGTTCTCGCGCGGGTTTGCGGCTCAGGTCATGCTGGAGCGGCTTGCGGCGGCAGGTTTCGAGATCTGGGGGCTTTCGCCGCGCGGTGCGGTGTCCGTGTCGGCCATTCCGGCGGCGCGACGTATTGCGCTGGTGCTGGGCACCGAGGGGGAGGGGTTGCCGGCCAGTATCCTCTCGTCCTTCCGCACGGCCCGCATTCCCCAGCGGCCGGGCCTCGACAGCCTGAATGTCGCGACGGCCAGCGGCATCGCACTTTACCAGATTGCTCTTGCTATGGGGCGTGTCGGCTAAGGGGCCGATCAGCCCTCGTCGCTGCCAAGCCGTTCGCGGACCCGGCCTGCCAGGCTTCTATCGTCGCCTTCAAGCGAAGGGTCAATCGTTGCGAGCAGGTCGTGGACAGGTGAACTGGCGCCTTCGCGCGCGGCTGTCAGCACGATCATCTTGCTGGCGAGATCCGCCATTTCCTCGCGAAGCGCCGCGTCGTTGCCGCCGTTGCCGGCAGCCATCAGCCGCTCCGTCAGTGCGGTGCCCTGGTTTCGGACTTCCTCTTCCAGCGTGGCGATATCGACCGGCGGTGCCGACTTGGCCTTGGTGGGGCGACGCGGCGTGATCCTGTTGGCGGCGATGGTATGGGCAAGCCCCGTGGTGCGCGCGGCCTTGGCCGCTTCCTTGTTTTCCGCTGTCAGTGTCTTCACCTTGTCTCGAAGGCGATCGATTTCGGCAATACGCCGCTCGATGGCATTGTCCTTGTCGGCGCTGCCGGCAAGCTCGCGTGTCAGCCGGGTTTCCAGCTGGCGCGAGCGGCCCTCTTCGCGCGACACGCGAAGCTCCAGCGATTTTGCCTTCTCGCCCACCGTCTTAAGGTCGTCGCGTGCCTTGTCCCGCTCGTCCTTCAGATTTGTGATGCGGCTCTTCAAGGCCTCGATCGTGGTGTCGCGGGTAGCGAGGTCGATTTTCATATTGTCGATATCGGCTTCGAAATGCGCGATCGTAGCGTTGAGGCGTTCGATATCGGAAAGCCTTGCGCGGATCTCGCGGTCGGCATTGGCAAGGGCGGCGCGCAGTTGCTCGCTCTTCATCTCCTCACGGCGAAGCGCCGAACGCATGTCGCCGGCCTCGATGTTCATGTCGGCGATCTGCGCGTGCAGCTCGGCATTTTCCGTGCCGACGGCGGCGGCATCGGCAAGAAGCTTTTCGCTGCGGACCATCTCCTGGGTGCGCTTTTCGCGTTCACGGCGCACATTCTGCGCCAGCCGGGCATTTTCTGCGGCAAAAGCAGCGCGAGCCATGTCTTTCTGCGCGCGCACTTCCTGCGGGCTGAGCGGCATGGTGGCGCGCATGCGGTCTTCGGTGAACTTTACGACGCGCTTTTGAACCGCCGGCGCGACAAGGAGGCCGGTCAGCGTGGCGGCGAGGAAGCCGAGCGCGAAGAGAAGGGCATACTCGATCACGGATCTACCTAACAGGCGCCAAACGGAAGCCCGGCGCGGGACCGGGCGACTGCACTATAGCGGTTCACCCGGATTTGCGGGAGGGGCTGTCCCGGCGAAATCAACTTTCGGTTAACCAGACGGGCCGGGACAGACTTTCATTCGATCAGAAGGGGTTCCAGGTCGGCTGGCGTGTCAGTTTGAGATAGCCGGCATTGATGCCGATTCGTGCGCCGACGCCGGTGCGGATCGGCACCAGTACGATATCGCGGTTGACGTTTACCTGCATGCCAACGCCGGCGATGACATAGGCCGAGCCCGAAACACCGCCGAAACGGTCATAAAGGGCGTTCACGTCAGGCAGATTGTAGACGAGCATCATCGTCCGGCTGCCCTGGCCGCCCCAGTCGAGGCCAAGGGACGGGCCTTGCCAGAAAACCGGATGCTGGCCGGCATTCTTGGTGTTGAGCGTGCCTTCGCCATAGGTCAGGCCGGCAACGAAAGCGCCGGATCCTTCCTGGCCGAGGATGTAGCCGTTGGGCAGGCCATAGGATTCGAACGCGCGTTCCACCACCTTGGCCAGTCCGCCAGAGGCCTCACCGAAGAAACCGTGTCCAGCATCGATGATTTCCTGCATGCTGTACTGATTCGATTGCTGCGCCGCGGCTGGTCCAGCGAGGACGATTGCCACGGCCGCCGCCGTCACGATCCTGAACGCCGCGGTGAGGAGATTTGAACCAATCATATCCCGTTCGCCTTCCTTTTGTTCTAGGCTCCGTTCCATGCAGCAATTTGATCCGAGGGTATTAACAATCGGTTTACCAAATGTGGTGTCATTATGGCTGTCTTTAAATGGAGCACGCCTCGCGCAATTCAGGCGTGCTATGCGTCGCGCGGAATGAATCCGCGTGCGCCTTTAACAAGGCGTCCCGCGATGAATGAATGCGTGGATCTGGGAGAATTTTATGGCGAAAAATCCGAACCTTACGCTGACGGGCCCCGATCTGGCAGCGCTTCTTTGCAGCCGTGTCTGCCATGACGTCATCTCGCCCGTGGGCGCGATCAACAATGGGCTCGAACTGCTCGATGAGGGCGGCGCGGACGCCGAGGCGATGGATCTTATCCGTGCCAGCGCGCTCAACGCTTCAGTCCGGCTGAAGTTTGCCCGCCTGGCGTTCGGTGCCTCCGGCTCCGTCGGCGCTTCGATCGATACGGGCGAAGCCGAGAAGGCCGCCCGCGATTTCGCCGTTGCCGAAAAGAAGACGGAAATCACCTGGACGGGCCCGCGCGCCATTATCCCGAAGAACAAGGTCAAGCTGCTGCTGAACCTGTTTCTCGTGGCCTACAGCGCTATACCGCGCGGCGGTTCGATCGATATCAGCCTCGAGAACCCTGAGACCGACGCGGTCTTCAAGCTCGTGGCCAAGGGCCGCATGCTGCGCGTTCCGCCGAAGTTCACGGAACTCCTGTCCGGAACGCCGGGAGAGGCGGTCGATGCGCACTCGATCCAGCCGTATTATACGGTGCTGCTGGCCGACGAGGCGGGGATGGAACTCGCCGTGGAGCCGCGCGAGGACGAGATCGTGTTCTCCGCCCGCTCGATGGTCGCCCCTGAATGATCCGTGTCGGCGGCTGTGGCGTTAACCATGGCCGCTAACGCTTTGTTTGCCAGCCGTCGGTAAGCTGCACCTGTATCGTTCCTGCCTGATGGCGGGAGACCTAGGAGCAGATAATGCAGCGGTTGATGATCGCCGACGGTTCCGATGTCGTCCGGAAGGTCGGCAAGCGTATTCTTTCAGGTTTGGATTTCCTCGTCCTTGAAGCGTCCAGTGCGCTTGAAGCGCTGGTTCGCTGCGAGGCGGAACTGCCCAACATCCTCATCGTCGATTCCACCATGGATGGCGCGCTCGAGTTGATCGGCAATATCCGCAACCTGCCGCAGGGCAAGTCCGTGCGTATCTTCTATTGTGTGGTCGAGGCCGATCTGAAGAAGATGATGATGGGCAAACGCGCCGGCGCCGACGACTTCCTTCTCAAGCCCTTTGATCGCAAGATCCTGACGCAGGTCTTCGGCAGCCTTTCGCTCGCTGCCTGAAATAGAACGCCACAACGACGGACTTCCGCGACGCGGCCGCTCCCCGGAGCCGGCCGCGTTCTGCTTTTTGCAACATCGGCGGCAATTTGGAATCGCGCAAAAGAAAACCCGCCGGCAAGCGGCGGGTTTCGAAATACGTGAGCGGGGAGGGGTATCAGGCGCTTTCGGCGTAGTCGCCATCAGGCTCGCGCAGCACATAGCCGCGGCCCCAGACAGTCTCGATGTAATTGGCGCCGCCGGCGGCGTTTGCGAGCTTCTTGCGCAGCTTGCAGATGAAGACGTCGATGATCTTCAGTTCCGGCTCGTCCATGCCGCCATAGAGGTGGTTCAGGAACATTTCCTTGGTGAGCGTCGTGCCCTTGCGCAGCGAGAGCAGCTCGAGCATCTGGTATTCCTTGCCCGTCAGGTGCACGCGCTGGCCGCCGACTTCGACGGTCTTGGCGTCGAGGTTGACGATAAGCTCGCCCGTCGAGATGACCGACTGGGCATGGCCCTTGGAGCGGCGCACGATGGCGTGGATGCGGGCGACCAGCTCGTCCTTGTGGAACGGCTTGGTCATGTAGTCGTCGGCGCCGAAGCCCAGGCCGCGCACCTTGTCCTCGATGCCGGCCATGCCGGAGAGGATGAGGATCGGCGTCTTGACCTTGGACAGGCGCAACGTGCGAAGAACTTCGTAACCCGACATGTCGGGCAGGTTCAGGTCAAGCAGGATGATGTCGTAATCATACAGCTTGCCCAGATCCACGCCTTCCTCGCCGAGGTCGGTGGTGTAGACATTAAAGCTTTCGGACTTCAGCATCAGCTCGATGCTCTGCGCTGTCGCGCTATCGTCCTCAATGAGTAGAACCCGCATATCTGTCCCCTTTTCCGCCGCTCAAGGTATCCTGGCCCCCTACGCGATACGGATCCAGTCGTTGCCTGATTTGGAGGCTGCCACGAAATGGTTAACAAATCCTGATTCACTTTGGCAAGGTGTATCGATCTGTTAATTATTTCGGGCAGTCCCCTGATTTTTCATATGAATCAGAATTGTGACTCTTAACATACAAAGTGAAGAAACAC
Source organism: Shinella sp. H4-D48 (assembly GCF_022637395.1). Classification (GTDB taxonomy): domain Bacteria; phylum Pseudomonadota; class Alphaproteobacteria; order Rhizobiales; family Rhizobiaceae; genus Shinella; species Shinella sedimenti. The sequence goes on from NZ_CP093337.1 coordinate 790,216, forward strand.
AGCTAACCGACTCTTTAGACTCGTCAATGCGGAACATGTCGTTTTTTGCGAACCGCATTTACCGGGCCTTAAACCCTGGTCCCTATGATTAACGATGCCCGTAAACGAAAGGTTACCAGCGGTAGGATTTCATTAATCTCGCTGAATTTTTTTTAAGGTCCGGCACTCTGGCCGGTCTACGGGTGGAATGACGGTGCGCGGCGCGTGGTGATTCACCATGGTCCGTGTGCCGATTTGGAGTGCCGGTGAGCGGTCGGATGTGTTTTTCGGCGATCGTTCACTTCAATGCCGGGGTCTCGCTATCCACGGGAGTATTGCGTATGAAGTCGCGTGAGAGCCTAGTTCGCCTGAAGGAATTTCAGGTCAAAGACAAAAGACGGCAGCTGGCCCAGCTTCAGTTGATGATGTCCGAATTCGAACGGATGTCGAAGGAACTGGAAACCCAGATCGCCATCGAAGAGAAGAAATCCGGGATCACCGATCCCACTCACTTCGCCTATCCCACCTTTGCCAAGGCAGCACGGCAGCGCTCAGACAACCTCCAGGTCTCCATCCGGGAATTGAAGGTTCAGCAGGACGCCGCCGAACTTTCGCTGGAAGAGGCGGAAGCGGAGTTCGCCAAGGCGGCGGCGCTCGAAGAGCGCGACAACGCGGTGCGTCTGCGCGCCTGAGGACAAGACCTCTGAAGACCCCTCGCGAGTGGCCGCAAGACCGCTCACGAGGGTTCTTGGCGTTTTTCAGGCGTTGACAACGTCCGACCACTCCTTGTGGCGGAGCGACTGAGCCCGGAAGAACGGGCAGAGCGGCATGATCTTCCAGCCGCCCTTTCGGGCTTCCTCGACGGCGTGCGCGGCGAGCGCCTGACCGACGCCTTTGCCGCGCAGCGCATCGGGGACGCCGGTATGATCGATGATGACGAGCTGCGCCGATGCGCGGGAATAGGTCATTTCCGCTTCATGCCCCTCGACGATGGTGTAGTAGCGGCCCTTCGAGCCGGTGTCTTCGTGTCGGATGTCCATGATGATGCCCTCGCTTTTTTTGCGTTGGCACCATCCTTTCCTCTTCCGGGCAAGACGGCAAGCTTCGCTGCGGTGAACAGTTCGTGCTGCATCCGGATGCGGCGGGTGTTATCGAAGGCAAATCGAAAACGCGAAACCGCCCATGATTCTCGTCGTGCCTGTTCTCCTGGTTCTCTCAGCGATGTCGCTCGCGCTCGGCCTCGTCCTGCCCCTCGTGCATTTCAAGAAGCTCTACTTCTTCAACGAAACACCGTCGCTGATCGACATCGTCGTTTCTCTGTGGGGGCAGGGGAGTGGTGGCCTGGCGGTGCTGATCGCCCTGTTTTCCATCTTCTTTCCGGTGGTAAAACTGTGTGCGATCGCGCTGGAAGCGACGGCTCCCGCCTTCGCCAGCGGCAAGGCGACCTGGCTTTCGCGTCTGCTGCCGGTGCTCGGAAAATGGTCGATGATGGATGTCATGCTGGTGGCGCTGGTCATCGTCGCGGCGAAGACGAGCGGCATGGCCTCGGCGTTCACGCAGCCGGGCCTGTGGTTCTATGCGGCTTCCGCCATTATTCCAGGCATTCTGCAAATGACGTTGCGGCCGCATTGAGCGGCCGCTGGTCGGTCTTGACGAATGATGGGATCGCCTAGTGGCGGTACTGCTGGATGCGCGTGGTGCGCAGGCCGGCAAGGCCATGGTCGTTGATCGAGGACTGCCAGGACAGGAACTCTTCGACCGTTAGCGTGTAGCGTTCACAGGCTTCCTCGAGGCTGAGCAGTCCGCCACGTACGGCGGCGACGACTTCTGCCTTCCGGCGAATCACCCAGCGCCGTGTATTGGCAGGCGGCAGATCGGCGATCGTCAGTGGGCTGCCATCGGGGCCGATGACGTATTTAACGCGGGGTCGTATCAGATCGGTCATTGTACTCTCTACATAAACGCAAGACCATATGACGGAACTCTAGCCCGCCACATTTAAGATTTGCCTAAGCGCATGCTAACAATTTTCTAATCTTTTGAGCGGCTTCGCGACCGCAGCACCCCTTGGGAATGCTTCACTTTCCGCTCCATAGGGCGGATCGCCCGGCGCATGACCCGCATGGGAGCCATGCAAATATCTCATTTCTATTTTATTCAAATACTGCTAATACGCGGCAAAATTTGGAGGCGGCTATCGGATCGATGCCACCGGAAGCCTCCAGGAAGCACCCAATTGAATACCCTCCGCAAGCTGTTTCCCTTCGGGAGATGGCTTTAAGCGGCGTTTTTAGTCGCCGTCTGAACGCCGGGTGCTCCTGAAATTTTCCGGACCGAGAATACACCCGAGCCCGGCGCTTGAGCGCCGGCGTTGGAAACGGAAAATGAGAGACCCAGACAACATGCTCATGCGGCAGGGTTGGTCACCTGAATTTCTGGCCGCAGCTAACATCGAGACCGTGCAGACCGAATACGAGGTGCTGCACCTCATGCGTCAGTGTGCCAATCACTTCTCCTTCAGTCACTTCCTCGTGACGCGCTTTCCCGCGAATGCCCAGCAGCGTTTTGCCGAGCGCCTGATGGTCAGCAACTGGCCGGCCGACCTGGTGCGCAAATACGATGCGATGAACCTCTTCCACATCAGCCGGCTGGCGCTCGATACCGGCGCCACAAAGCTGCCTGTGCAGGGCGACAGTTCGCTTCTCGCGCCCGCCGACTGGGAAAACACCCAGGCCGGCGAGGCAATCGCGCTTGCCGAAAGCCACGGCCTTTCCACGTCAACGGCGTTCCTTTTGCACTCAACGACGTCGGACCCTTATCTGATGGTGTTTTCCGGCATACGCACACCGTTGTCCCACCCGGAGTTGACGGAGCTGCATTTCGCCGCCCTGCAGCTTTTCGAATGTCTCGAAAAGACATTTACGGCAGCAACAGCCGGACGGGAAAAGCTCTCCAGCCGCGAGGTCGAATGTCTGCGCTGGGCTGCGGCCGGCAAGAGCAGCGACGAGATCGCCGTCATTCTCGGCATTTCCGTCTATACGGTCAGCAGCTACTTCAAGAGCGTTACCCGCAAGCTGAAGGCCGTTAATCGCATGCAGGCCATCGCCATCGCCATGCGCCTGCGGCTCATCTGACGTCGCCTGAGAAAGTGACAAGGGTCGGAAAGACGAGGTTTCGGGCCTTCTCTTGCCCTTGCAGCGGCAAGTTTCTATATGTCGCCCGAAAGGCGCTCTGGCTTGACGGCGCGCCGCAACGGCCGGTTTCGGCCCCAGGACAAGGTGTCCGGTGACAAGGGTCCCGCGGCACCGGAACGGACCTCGCGTGAACAGTCTCGATTTCGATCGCAAGCCGGAAGATACCCGCGTCGTCGTCGCCATGTCCGGCGGCGTTGACAGTTCCGTCGTGGCCGGCATCCTGAAACGCGAGGGCTATGACGTCCTCGGCATCACGCTGCAGCTCTATGATCATGGCGCGGCCGTGCATCGCGCCGGCTCCTGCTGTGCCGGCCAGGATATCGACGACGCGCGCCGGGTGTGCGAAACTCTGGGCATTCCCCACTACGTGCTCGACTACGAGAAGCGTTTTCGCGAGACCGTGATCAATCCCTTTGCCGAAAGCTATGTCGCCGGCGAAACGCCGATCCCCTGTGTTGCCTGCAACCAGACGGTCAAGTTCGCCGATCTCCTGGCGACCGCCAAGGATCTCGGCGCAGACGCGCTTGCAACGGGGCATTACATCCGCTCGCGCCCCAATCCCGCGCCGGGTGCCCCGGAGCGCCGCGCGCTCTATCGCCCCGTGGATGCGGAACGCGACCAGAGCTATTTCCTTTTTGCCACCACGCAGGAACAGATCGATTATCTGCGCTTTCCGCTCGGCCATCTCTCCAAGGCCGAAACCCGCGCGCTGGCCGAAGAGATGGGCCTTGTCGTCGCCAAGAAGGCGGATAGTCAGGACATCTGTTTCGTTCCGCAGGGCAAGTATTCCGACATCGTCAACAAGCTGAAGCCGAATGCCGCTCTGGCTGGCGATATCGTGCATATCGATGGCCGCCATCTCGGTCGCCACGACGGTATCCTGCATTATACAATTGGCCAACGCCGCGGCATCGGGGTGGCGACCGGCGAGCCGCTCTATGTCGTTTATCTCGACGCGCGCTCGCGGCGTGTGATCGTCGGCCCGAAGGAAGCGCTTGAAACGCGGCGGCTCTATCTGCGTGACATCAACTGGCTGGGGGACGGTAATCTCGATGCCGTGGCCGCTGGCGGCTTCGATTGTTACGCGAAGGTCCGCTCCACGCGTCCGCCGCGCCCCGCGCGCATTCAGGCAAATGAAAGCGGTATCTACGTCGAACTCGAAGAAGGCGAAGCCGGCGTTGCCCCAGGGCAGGCCTGCGCGCTTTATTCGGGCGAGGGCGAGGATGCGCGCATCTATGGCGGCGGCTTCATCCAGCGTTCCGAGCGCGAACCCGCGGCCGAAGAGGCGCTGAAGCGCATCCTGTCGACCCCGGTTGCCGCCTAGCGCCAAGCACATGCCAAGGCCCTTGCGGACAAAGCGATTTTTCCTGCGAAGGTCGCTTGACACCCGCGGGAACAGCGCCTTATAAGCCGCGCACCGGACGCGAACGCACATCGTTGTCGATCGTCCCTTCGGGCGGCGGAGTAGCTCAGTAGGTTAGAGCAGAGGAATCATAATCCTTGTGTCGGGGGTTCGAATCCCTCCTCCGCTACCATCGAATTTCCCAAATATATCAGATCAGGAATGCACTGTAGCTCGCCGCGAAGTTTCGGAATTTTGACACGGAAAATCGGAATTATCAGATTTCTGGATCTGTCTCAGGTGTCTGTTCTGAAGGCTCGAGGAGCCCTTTAAGGGAAAGGCTACTTGTCATTTTCACGACGACGGCCGCTAACTCTTCGATCTCCAGCGCATGAACGCGGGGGGTGTTGAAACCCTCCGACCGCTTCAGCGCATTTCCGGCTACGACTACAGCGTTATTTAGTCGCGCAAACTCCCGAGGGTACTTCAAGCTAAAGGATGACCTAAGGTCATTGCTGGACCTTAGCCATTTCGAATTGTTCCTAAGATGTTGGGCGGTTCGGGCTATAAATAGCTCATCCGTCCAGTCTGCCTCGTTAAGCTTAATTTGGAAAACAGGTGTGAGGCCATGTTGTCGTCGATCGCCCAGGGTCGGAAGCCGGTGACGATCGCCTTCTCGATCGTGGCGCGCGTGCGCACCACGTTCACGAACTGCCAGATCGGGTCCTCGGATGCCGTGCGGTTGCCCCAAAGGATGCGGCCATTCGACGTAAACTGGCCGCCGGCGCTCTGGACGATGCGCGACGGGATGAAGGTGGCGATGCCCGCCTCGTTGAGGAGGTTGGCCTCGTGGTCGATCTCGCCGTCGAAATAGGTGATCGGCCGTGAGGTGCCGAGGATGCCGAGCACTTCCTGATTGGACGGCGACCAGTAGGGACCGCCCTTCTTCTTGTCCTTGGCAACGAACATGGCCGCTGCCCAGGGCGAGGCCGGCTTGCTGATGATCGCGCTGCCGTCCGCGACACGCACATAGGGATCGACGAGGTAGGTGAAGCGGGACGAGAAGTCGGCGCGATATGCGAGGCTTGCCTCGCTATCCGGGCCACCCGTGTCAAAGATCGAAATCGCCTTCAGCTTGGCTGCGACACTTTCGACGGCGGCAGCATAAGGGTTCTTCGCATTGGCAACACGCTTGGCCGAATACCCGCCGCCGACGATGAGATCGACCGAGCGGCCGACATGACCCTCGGCATAGCTCAGGGCGTGCACGGCGCGGCCCTGGAAAGGATACGAGCAGGTGAACCACTTACGCGCTCTAGGCATGGTCGCCTCCGGTCGGTTTGCTGCTGGCCTCGTATTGCGTGCGGTTAAGCATTAGGTCGCGTGTCACGGCTTCGTGATCTATGGCGCGCTGCTCCTTGTTCCCAATTTCGGCTGGAGACTTTAAAGTAAATATCGCAGTAATGAGCGAATTGGTGAGTTCAGTTCGCAGTTAAGCGGTGTGCTGGGTGATAATGGGGGTGCGGAAATGTGAACGTTTTTGTGAAAGTTTATGAGAGTGGGATCTTGGTTGCTATCGCCTGTATCCCTCAGATCAACGACTGTATTTCGGAAGGAGATGATGAAACTCTGAGTGCAGAGGCGGTAATTGATAATACGAAATCGATGCTGCGCCGCCACGGTCGATTTTGTGAAGCGGAACTCGACCGTTGTACCTACTCGATATGGCAAATCTCGTAGCTTGGACGGTTTAATCGGAGGATGTCCTCCGTCCGGTTGGTGGCGGGGATACCTGTGTCAGACAACAACGCCAGTTGTGCATTCGTTTCCTGAGTGTGCCGATACCGTCTGTTGTTTAACGAACAGGGAAGCTCTCTCGCATAGGATGTGACCAGTCTATTTGGCCCGTTGCGCATTCGTCGCGCAGGTGTGGCGCGCAACCTGCGAAATGCTTCATGACCGAAACGCCGTTCTCACCCCTCCTGTCGATTGTTTCGCTGTCGGATTTTTCGCCTTTGCAGCGGGAGCCGCAGCGGCCGGTGGAATTCAGGACGGATGACTTCGACCGCAAGTTCGATAGCGATGTGCTGATCTATGACGCGTTTCGCCGGCGGGATGGCAAGGTCGTGCTGCTCGGGCCGCCGCTTTTCAATCTCGAACCGCTGCTGCGGCCCGACAGCGTCCGTGCACTGCCGGGCAATAGCGTATGCGCGTTTCGATACCGCAAGCTCGATCGCCACATGCAGATCATCGTGGAGGCGCCGGCCGATTGTGCAGCGCTTTCGCTCGACCTCGGCGGGCATCGCACCGAGGTGGTCGTCGGGTCCAACCTGTCCGAACGCTTTGCCGGGCGCCGCGTGCTGTTCACGCTGTCGAAGAACAACGATCCCGTGTGGATACGCGACTGGGTGCGCTTTGCGCAGCGGTTCCACGGAGCCGACGCGGTTTTGCTGTATGACAATCTTTCCGATCGGTACGGCCTGGAAACCGTGCGGGAGGCACTCTCCGGCGTTTCGGGTATCGAGAGCGTCGAAGTTTTGTCGTGGCCCTTCAAATACGGGCCGCAGGGGCTGGATGCCTGGCGTTTCTGGGATTCCGACTTCTGCCAGCTGGGCGCCTGGGAACAGGCGCGGTGGCGTTTTCTGGCAATGGCGCGATCCGTGCAGGTCGGGGACATCGATGAACTGGTCTTGTCGAAAACCGGCAAGAGCGTGTTTGCGGCGGCCGAGGATGATCTCTTCGGTACGGTACGCTACCGCGGTCGATGGGTCATCGGGACGGACAGGATGCCGCCGCTCGACACCGCAAGACTTCGCCGGCACGCCGACTACGATACCATACTGCAGCGCCGCGAGCGTCGGCGCTTCGGTTTTCTGCCGCAGGACGCAAATGCCTGCCCGCCGAAATGGACGGTCGTGCCCCGGCGTTGCCCCGAAGCGGCGCAGTGGGGGGTGCACCGCATTGCCAACTGGCTGCCCGCCGCAAGGGTCAGTTCCGTTTTTTCCTATCGCCATTTCCGCGAGATCAACAGCAATTGGAAATATGATCGTCTTGATCGCGATGCCTTCGATCCCGCTCTTCATGAAATCGATCACGAGTTGATCGGGCATTTCGCGCGCTGGAAGGCGGACTGACGTCGACAAGAGCATTTCCAGCCGAAGCGGGGTCGCTCAGGCGTCGGAAATGCTCCTGGATCAGGCCAGTCTGGCCCGCAAGCGCGCCAGCATCGACCAAGCCGTCGCGCGCAGCGAGAGCACGTCGAGCAGGATGGCCGAGAGGCCGTAGGCGGCGATGCCGGCACTGACGGCGATCAACAGCGACAGGGCCGGTCCGAACGGGCTCATCGTCAGCACGGCAAATGTCGACCCGGCCATAATCGCAGTGGCGAGCGTCACCTTGCCGATATCTGCCAATCGAAAGGCGAGCGGCTGGGCCCGGAACGACAGTACATAGCCGAGAACCATGCCGCAGAATTCGGTGAAGACAAGCGCCCAGGCAGCACCCACAAGGCCATAGGCCGGCACCAGGAGGAACATCGCACCCAGATTGATCGCGAGCATTGCCAGCCCCTGGTAGAGCATCAGCGAGGGCTTTCGGCCGAGATGGAAGCTTGCATGCACATATTGCTGGGTGATCGCCTGGAAGAGCCAGGAGAAGGCCAGGATCGGCATAACCGTTTCACCGGCTTCGCGAAATTCAGCACCAAGCATGAGCTGCGAGAGCGGGCGCGCGACGAGCGCCAGCCCCACGACCGCCGGCAGCACGACCGCCAGCAGCAGCTCGGCGCTGCGTTCCAGATGGTGGCGGGCGGCAAGCGCCTCGTCATTTGCCAGCAGGCGCGCGGCGACGGGAATTATCGCCGAGCCGATGGCGATAGACGGGAAGAGGATGATCTGCCGCACGAGATCGGCGACAGCACCGTAGGTTCCCGCTCCGGCTTCGCCCAGATAGGCGAGGATGATCAGGCGGTCGAGCAGCGCATGCAGCGCGAAGGCACCGCCCGAAATGGTCATCGGCACGCCAAACTGCACGAGATTGCGCAGGATCGCGTGGTCGAAGCCGCGGCGCGGCCCACGCCAGACGCTTGGCGCGGAAACCAGTGCCGCCAGCGCATAGCCCAGACAGATGCCGACCAGAAACCCTTCTCCGCCGTAACCGGCAAGCACGAAGACCATGGAAAGCGCGAAAGAGGCGACCGAACGCAGGATGACGGCGCGCGCGTAGGACCCCGCTTCCTGCCGGACCCGGAAGATATCCTGACCGAATTCGAAGAAGGCGAGGAGAAAAGCCACGAGCACCGCAAACGCGCCCTGCCAGAACGGTACATTGGCAAGGAGGGAGGCGATGCCTGCCGTGACCGGCGCGAGGAGCAGCAGGCCCAGATAGCAGATGAGCGCGGTGCCGCGCATGTCCGTTTCCGGCCCGCCATGATTGAAACGGACGACGGATAGCCGGATCCAGGAAAAGGCGATTGCCGAGATCACGCCGGCAAGACCCATGATGACGACGTAGAGGCCGTATTGATCGGGCGTCAGCAGATGCGTGAAGACGACGATGGACAAGAAGCCCAGGATCGCCGACACCATATGGGCCGCGAGGTATGTGGAAGCCTGCCTCAACATGCCTCAGGCTCCCGCTACGGCCTGCTTGATCGTCCGCATCATCGGCTTTTCCCTGTAGTTCTCGTCCAGAGGCAGCGGGCGGTTGGCGTATCCGTCCGAGCGCTTGTACCAGATGGGAACCCAGGTATAGCGGTCCGTTATGCCCCAGGTCAGGACAGCCGTCGGCCGCGTGACGTCGAGAATGGCGCCCAGCAGGGCGCCGACGCGCTTGGCGGCGATCGCATCTCTCTCCTTGAAATCAGCGGGAAGCTGGTCGTCGATGACGTCGAGTTCCGTTACCAGCACGTCGAGGCCGAGATCCTTGACGTCGGACACGAAACGCGAAACCTCGTCCTTGTCGATCTCCTCGTTACCCGGAAGGTGGGCCTGGAAGCCCAGTGCCTGAACGGGAACGTCGCGGTCGCGCAATCGGCGCAAAAGATCGAGCATCGCCCGGCGACGCGCGCTGGACTTCGCTGTTGCGGCCTCAAGCCCGTAGTCGTTGATGACGAGCTGGGCGTTCGGGTCGGCGGCACGGGCGGTGTGGAAAGCGAGATCGATATAATATTCGCCCAGGCTGGACGACCAGACGGATTCGCGCAGCCCGACGCGCGGGCCATCATCCGAAAGCGCCTCGTTGACGACGTCCCAGCTCGGGACGCGGCCCTTGTAGCGCCCGACGACGTTTTCGATATGCGTCATCAGCTCCCGGCTCGTCTCGGCCTCGCCCTTCAGTTGCAGTGCCCAGTCGGGCATGGCGGCATACCAGGCAAGCGTATGGCCGCGCATCTTCATGCCGTTGGCTTCTGCGAAGGCGATGAGGCGGTCAGGCTGATCGTAGACATATTGAGAAGGAGAAGGGCGCAGGTCTGCCCATTTCAACCCGCCTTCGCCCACGACGAGATGGCAGTGTTCGATCAGCGCCTTCTGGTAGGCAGCGTCCGTCTGGAGCGGCCCGTCATTGACGGCGGCGCCAAACGGAATGGAAGAATGCGATTCGGCAGCGGCCCCTTCGAAGAGCCCGCGGGTCCACAGTGCCAGACCAGCGGCACCGGCCGCCGTGACGAAGTCTCGTCTGCGCATTCAAGCCACACTTTCCGTTCGACCCGCGGCGCTTCATGCGCGGAAGGCTGCGCCAGCGGGGCTGGCTTGTTCCCGCAATCATAGGGGCGAGGGGTAATTGCAACGTTAAGAGTAGTCCTTAACGCGTTCTTCAGACGGCAAATCTACAGTCGGGGCATCGTCGCGATCCCTGCATCGGTCGCGCGCGGCTCGATTTCGCGGATAATGCAAATGAACAGCACACCTCTCGACAGCAACGTGGAAGCCGTCGTCTGTATCCCAACCTTCCGCCGTCCGGCCTGGCTGCGCCAGACACTCGAATCCGTGCTTTCGCAGAAAACCGATTTTCCTTTTGCCATCGTTGTCGTTGACAATGATGCGGCCAATCCCGCCGGCCACGACGTGGCGAAGGCAATGCTCGAGACATCCGGTATTGCCTCAACGCTGGAGATCGAGCCCTCGCAGGGTAATTGTTATGCGATCAACCGCGCTTTTTCTTCTGCACTCCAACACTATCCGTCGGCGCGCTGGTTTCTGATGATCGATGATGACGAGATCGCAGAGGCTGGTTGGCTGCAACATATGGTGGCTACGGCGCGCCGCAACGACTCCGATATCGTCGGCGGCCCCGTCACGCGGACATTCGAAGAGGATGTGCCCCCGTCCATCCGCAACCATGCGATCTTCGGCTCCATCGAAGGAGAGACGCGTCAGGTGGAAATGATCCACGGGTCGGGCAACTGCCTGATCGCTCGCCATGTTTTCGAGCGCTTCGGAGCGCCGTTCTTCGATTTGCGCTTCAATTTTCTCGGCGGGGGCGACATGGAATTCTTCACCCGCTGCCGGCTGGCCGGCTACAAGACCTGGTGGTGCGCCGAGGCGATCATCCATGAGACGGTCCCGTCCGATCGGTCCAATCCGAAGTGGCTGATGCAGCGGTCGATGCGCATCGGCAGCATTAACTTCGTGATCGATCGGCTGCATATGGGTGCCTTCGCCGGCGTGAAGGTGTTCGCGAAGAACCTCGTCAGCCTCAGCCTCGGCGTCGTGCGCTCGCTGGCTATCCTCGTACGGACCGGCGAAATCGTTCCGGCAACCCATCCGTTGCTGATGTCGGTTGGTCGTATGGCACCGCTTCTGGGGCTCACCCCCAGCCCGTATCAGGCGAAGGCCTGACGTCAGCCGCGACGCGCGGGCTTGCCTGCGGCGGGCAGCGCGTCGTTTTTTGCCAGCGTTGAGCGGGCCTGCAGGCCGAGACCGAAGACGCTGAGCAGGATCGTGAACCAGACCGGCCCGGTGTTCACGTAGAAAGCACTTTCGAGGCACGACAGGAAAAGGCCGAAAAGCCAGATCCGCAGGAAAAGCCGGGTGAGGCGGATGTCGTTTTGGGTTTCAAGGGCTGCCGTCGCATTTCGCAGCGGCGAATAGACCATCCAGATCAGGGTCAGGATCAGGCCGGGCACGCCGGCATTCACCATGGCCTCAACATAGGCGTTATGGGCGTTTGCGGCCGTCACGGCCCAGGTTTCGAGGGCCGCGTCGCTATCGAACAGCGCCTGGGTCTGCCAGAAGGACTGGAAGCCGTAGCCGAGCAGCGGACGCTGTTCGATGGCGTCAATGGAGAGCCGCCAGATGGAGCTGCGGTCCGTGAAGGTCGCGTCGACGCCGAGGCTTGTTAGCGTGTCCGCAACCGTAGGCGATAATGCCGAGCCGAGGAGGATGGTGTTGGCGACGATGAGGATGCCCCACACCATCAGTCCGCGAACCCGTCTGAAGCGCTCGAAGGCCCACGCGACCAGCAAGGTGAAGGGCACCATGATTGTCGAGGTCTTGCCGCCGGAGAACAGGACGAAGAGCAGCGCGCCGATGGCCAGTGTCCAGCCCAGGCGTTTCGATCCGGTAGAGGCGATATAGAGGCCGATGAAGACGGCCATCGCCATGGCGGCAGCGGTGATGTTCTTGTGGCTGTAGATGCCGCGCCAGCTGCCGGCAAGCGAGGCTTCTAGGCCATCCGTCGCCTGGTGGATGGCCCGCACCGGCAGCGCGATGACCCCTATATAGGAAAGGCCGACGACGATGCTGACGATGCAGGCGAGGGTGAAGGTAAAATCCGCCTGGTTGCGCGGCACGAGCAGGAAGGCATTGGCGCAGAAGCAGACGATGACCACGAACATCATGCGCCGGAAACCGGCCGCAGGGTCATTCCCGAGCAGCGCCGTCGCCGTGAACCACAGGAGAATGAATGTCAGGAGAAGACGTTGCTGGAAGATGAGCTTCCACGCCCTTGTGGCCGCGAGGCTGGCGAGGATACCGCCCGCCATGAGCAGTACGATGATCTGATTGAGCGCACTGGAGCTTGCGCCCCATCCGGTGTCCGAGGTCAGTTCGGACATGTCGGGCAACGGCGAAAGCGTGATCCAGAAGTAGGCCATCACGATGAACAGGATGGGCTTGACCGAGCGGCGGCTGGCGGAAGACTCGTGCTCAAAAGGCTTTATAACGGCGGTCGTTGCCATACCGGCCTTCCGCGACATCACCCGGCCCTGCGCGGCGAAAGGCTTCGCCACAGGCCGAAGAGAATGGCAACGCCTGCGCCGGCGATGAACCCGGCCATCAAGCCGGCAGCGAGGATAATGACACCCCGCGGCGGATAGCTACGATGGATCGGTGGCATCGGCTGGGTCACGACACGCACGTTGGTCGCATCGATGCGCTGGCGCTGCGCGGCCTCGCTGGCGCGGTTCATGTAGCTTTCGTATACGGAAGACTTCGCCTGCGCCTCGCGCTCCAGCTGGCGCAGCTGAAGCTGCGCTTCGGATTCCTTGAAGACGACGGACTGGGCGGTGCCGAGCTCGGCGTTCAGCCGGTCATAGGCGCCCTGTGCCTGCTCAAGCTCGGCCTTGCTGGACTGGACGACACGCTGGATTTCGGCCTGAATCTGCGCCTGGATCGCATCGGCGCGTGGTTTCAGGGCGAGAAGGCTCGGATGACGGGGGCCGAGAACCGCGGATTGTGAGCGGATCTGCTGCTGGATCAGCGATTTCTGCGTCAGCAGGGCGGTCATCGTTTCCGACTGGGCGCTTGCAGCGTTGAGGCGGCTCTCTGGATCGTTCGAGGTCAGGTCCTTGTGGCGGGCCTGTGCAAGAATGAGCCGTGCGCGCGCATCGATAACCTGGCTGTTGACCCGGGTCGCGCTGGTCGAGCTTGCCAGCTCGCCGGCGCTTGATCGCAGGCCGTTTTCGCGCTTGAACGTCTCCACCTTGGCTTCGGCTTTTTCCACTTCGACCTTCAGGTCGTCGATGCGGGCCACAAGTGCTCTGGCGGCGCGGCCGGCGCCTTCGACCTGGGCATTGCCCAGTTCGTCCTGGAAGGATTCGATCAGTTTATTGGCGATCTCGACGGACTTGTCCGGATTTCCGCTCCAAACGCTGAGGCTGACGAGGAAGGAGCGCGTGTCGCGCCGCGCGTCGATGCGCTTTTCAAGCGCAGCAAGGGCATTTCGATCCGCGTCCGATGCCGGCTTTCCACCAAACTCCGGGTCTTTTGCCAGGTCGAGGCTCGTCACCACGCGTTCCAGGACATTGCCTGACGTGATCAGGCGCAGCTTGCTTTCGACGGCAAGCAACTGCGAGTCGCGTTGTGCGTTCTGCGAAAAGATGTCGTCAGCCACAACGTTCAGATCCGTGGGCTCGACCAGCAGTTCAGCATAGGTTGTGTAGCGCGGCGGCGTGATCTTGAGAAAGGCAAAGGCTGCGACACCGCCGACGACGACCGTCGCAAGGATGATCAACTTGTAGGCAAGAAGCCATCCGAAAAGATTGGAGACTGTGAAGAGGTCCAGCCAGCTGGATGTGCCTGCCGTTTCTTCTTCCCGCGCATCGCGGTCAGCGGAGTAGCGAGACTGGGCTAGGTTGTAATCGTTCGTAGCGCTGCGTTTGAGATAATCGCGGGCGCTCACCCGGGGTTTTGACGCGTGAACGGCGGCGACCGGCGGCGATGCGCGCAGCCGCTTCCTGTGTCCCCGGTCCGGGTGATCGTCAGTGTACATTCTCGAGCTCGCAGCGAATCCACGCTCGTTTAGAACAAATCAACCTTAACAGCCGATTAAAATGCCACTTCGACGGGAGCCCGGAGTGCGTAAATCCGGTCGCCGTTGCGCGCTGGAGTGTCGCGCTGCGGTGCGCTGAAACTGAGGGTTTCTTAACTGTAATCCCAGTTTGCCGCCCCCAAAGGCCGCTGCGGCATTTCCCATTAACGGGTGTTTTCGAACTTTCCATCTAGGGTTTCGTCGAATTCTACGGAGGCACACCGTCCTGCGGCCCGCGTCATGGGTGCGGGCGAGGGCCGGGGTTTGGTTGAGACGATGAACGCGCCTGTACACCACAGAATGGATTTACCGCTGGCAGTCGACCTGGACGGGACACTGGTCTCGACGGACATGCTGTGGGAAACCGTCTTCCTCCTCCTGAAGAAGAACCCGCTTTATCTCTTCCTGTTTCCCGTCTGGCTGTATTCCGGCAAGGCGCGACTGAAATGGGAAATCGCTAAGCGCGTTACCGTTGATGCGAGCCATCTGCCCTATCGTAAGGACTTCCTTGCGTTCCTCCGGCGCGAGCATGCAGCGGGACGGCAGATCGTACTGGCCACTGCTTCGGCCGAGCCGATCGCCCGGGCCGTTGCAGATGAGCTGAAGCTTTTCAGCGCTGTTTATTCGACAAGTGCGGGAAACAATCTTTCCGCCAAACGCAAGGCGTCTGCGCTTTGCGCTGCCTATGGCGAAAAGGGCTTCGACTTTGCGGGCAACGACCGCGCCGATATTCCGGTGTTCGATGTCGCGCGCAGCGCCATCATCGTTGCGCCCGATGTTGCCGCTGATCGTTATCAGAAGCGTCACGGCACCCAGCGCTTCGATTCCCATAAAGCGAGCCTGAAGACTTATGTGAAGATGCTGCGGGTGCATCAGTGGCTGAAGAACCTGCTGGTCTTCGCTCCGGCCGTGCTGGCCCATACGATCGCCTATTCGGAAACGATCATTGCCTCCTCCATCGCCTTCCTGGCGTTTTCGTTCTCCGCGTCGGCAATCTATATCCTGAACGATATCATCGATCTGCCGCTCGACCGCCGCCACCCCACCAAGCGCAACCGGCCGTTTGCCTCCGGCGCGTTGTCCATTCCGTTCGGGCTGACCATGTCGGCATGCCTGCTGCTTGCCGCAGCATCGCTTTGCCTCCTGCTGCCCGCCGCCTTCGCTGCTGTCATCGGAATCTATCTGATCGCCACGACGGCGTATTCGTTGTCGGTAAAGCGGATGCTTCTGATCGACGTTCTGTGCCTGGCCGGTCTTTACAGCCTTCGCCTGCTGGGCGGAAAGGCCGCGACCGAACTGCCGCTGTCGTTCTGGCTCGTGGCGTTCGCCCTGTTCTTCTTCCTCTCGCTTGCCCTCGTCAAACGCTATGTCGAATTGCAGGTCGCAACCGTTGACGAGCGAGACAGGATCGCAGGCCGTGGCTATCGCCCGGAGGATATCCAGGTGGTTGGACAGGCCGGCGTGTCATCCGCTTTCGCGGCAGCCCTCGTTCTGTCGCTCTACATCCAGTCGCGGGAAACTGCCGAGCTTTATACCCAGCCGTGGCTGATCTGGCCGATCGTGCCCATCGTTCTCTACATCATCGTGCGTGTGTGGATCCTCGCGCATCGCCGCGAGATGCATGACGACCCCGTCGTCTTCATCGCCACCGACTGGCGCAGCCAGGCCTTTATTCTCCTCGGCGCATGCCTGCTTCTCGTTGCGAGTTTCATATGATGCGGGGAGCTTTCGACAGCTTCGGTCGCGTGAACCGGCATGAAAGACAGGGCCTCGCCCTCGATCTCGCGCTGAACGGTTTGCTCCGCCGGACGGGCACGCTTCCGAGCCTGCTCGCCTATGGCAACGGCCGCTCCTATGGAGACAGTTGCCACAACGACACGGGTGCTCTCGTTGCGATGCGCTCGCGACACGCGATCATCGATTTCGATCCGGCGACGGGCCTCATCGAGGCGGAGGCGGGCGTGAGCCTTGCCGAGATCATCGCGCATGCGGCCCCCTCCGGCTACTTCCTTCCGGTGACACCCGGCACGCGCTTCGTGACGCTGGGCGGCGCGATCGCCAATGACGTGCATGGCAAGAACCATCATGTCCGCGGAACCTTCGGCTGCCATGTCGAGAGCCTGGAGCTCCTGCGCTCCGACGGGGTCGTCCATCACTGCTCCGCGTTGGAAAATGCCGGTCTCTTCGCGGCCACCATTGGCGGCATGGGCCTGACCGGTCTGGTGCTGAGCGCTAAGCTTCGCCTCATGCCTGTCGGCTCGCTCGATATCGAGGAACGGATCACCGCCTTCGCCAATCTCGACGGCTATTTCGATCTGGCCGAAGCCGCCGATGCCGAAAACGAATACGCGGTTGCCTGGGTGGATCAGCTCGCCGCAGGTGCTTCGGCGGGTCGTGGTGTGCTGATCACCGGCAATCACGCGCGGAACGGAAACTTCAAGACAGATGACAGGGCGGCGCGTCTGAGCGTTCCGTTCGACCTGCCGTTTTCCATGCTCAACGGGCTGAGCCTGCGCCTGTTCAACGGCGCCTATTTCCATGCCAAGAAGCGCAAGGAGGCGCCGCATATCAGTGGTTACGGCGCATTCTTTTACCCGCTCGACGGTATCGGGGGCTGGAACCGGCTCTATGGCCCGGCCGGTCTCTACCAGCACCAGAGCGTCATTCCCTTCGATGCTGCGCGTGCGGTCATCCCGGCGATGCTGGCTGCCAGCCGCACGGCCGGCCATGCCTCGTTCCTGACCGTGCTGAAGCGGTTCGGAACGGTGCCGTCGCCGGGCCTGCTGTCCTTCCCGCAGCCCGGCTACACGCTGACGATGGATTTTCCCAATCGGGGTGCTTCGACCCATGCCCTCCTCGAAACACTTGACCGGATGACGGTGGCCGCCGGCGGGCGGGTCAATCCCTACAAGGACGGGCGGATGAGTGCCGCAACCTTCCAGGCCGGGTTTCCGGAATGGACGGCGCTGGAAAGCATGCGCGACCCTGCCTTCTGCTCGGATTTCTGGAGGCGCACCGCACTGACGCTACAGGGTCGCGATGATACCGCCGGCCGCAAGGACACATGAGGACACCATGAAGTATATTCCGTTCATCCTGTTCACGGTCATGACCAATGCGGCGGCGCAGCTGCTTTTGAAATACGGCATGATCACGCTCGGCCCGCTCAGCTTCTCATCGGAATCGTTGATCCAGAAGATTTTCCAGATCGTGTTCAATCCGTGGGTGTTCGCGGGGCTGGCGATGTTCGTGATCTCCATGGCCTCGCATCTCTATGTGCTCTCGAAGGTCGACCTTTCCTTCGCCTACCCGTTCCTCAGCCTGGCCTATGTCGCAGTAGCACTTTGCGCCTGGCTGCTGTTCAAGGAGGAACTAGGCGCGCTGAAGATTGCAGGCATCGCCTTCATCTGCGTCGGCACGATTCTGATTGCGCAGAGCGGCAGCAAGCCGGCCGAAACCGAGACGGCGGCGGCGAGCTACAAGCTCAACAAGACCTGACATCGATCCAGAAACAAGAACTCCATCAGATAAGACAGGGATAGGACCATGAAACACATTATTTTCGGCGGTGACGGTTTTGTCGGGCGCTACCTTGCACCCCGCTTGCTCGCCGACGGCCATGAGGTCGTGGTTGCCGACATCGTGAAGAGCGATCTCGCTCACTATCGCGACGTGCGTTTCGTGGAGACCGATGTCACGGACCCGGCGTCCATCGCCAAGCTCGGAATCGGCGCCGACGACATGGTCTACAATCTGTCCGCCAAGATGCTGTCGCCCATCCAGGTGCGCGCCAAGCGCCACGATTTCTTCTTCCCGGTCAACTATTACGGCACGGAGAACATCATCAAGGCGATGGATGCGGCGGGTGCGAAATCGCTCGTGCACTTCACCACCGACATGGTCTATGGCCACACCTATACCTGGCCGCAGACGGAGGATCACCCCTGCGCGCCGCTGGGCGAGTACGGCCTGTCCAAGCTCAAGACGGAGGAACTGGCGGCCGACTGGCGCCAGCGCGGCATGAACATCTCGCTCTTCCGCCCGCGTCTCATTATCGGTCCCGGCCGCCTCGGCATCCTGTCCAAGCTGTTCAAGCTGATCGACAGCAACCTTCCGGTGCCGATGATCGGCTCTGGCAAGAACCCATACCAGTTCATCTCGGTGTTCGATTGCGCTTCGGCGGCGCATGCCGCCTTCAAGGCCGGCGTGCCGAACGAGGTCTACAATCTGGGCTCGCTCAACCCGCCGCCGGTGCGCAAGCTGCTCGGCGACCTGGTCAAGCATGCCGGCTCGAAGTCTATCCTGCTGCCGACGCCCGCCTGGGCGGTCAAGCAGGTCCTCAACATGCTGGATCTCGTCAACATGCCGCTGATGGATCCCGAACAGTATCTCATCGCCGACGAGATGTGCGTTCTCGACGTGTCCAAGGGCGAGCGGGAGCTCGGTTGGGTGCCGCAGTACCGCGACGAGGACATGCTGATCGCCGCCTATACGGAATATCGCAAGAAAATCGGCGGCAGCGTCGAGGCCCATGTCGGCCAGTCCAAAGCTGCCTGAGGAGAACACCATGAACAGTCAAGTCCGCCTGGCCCACACCGAGGTTTCCACGCCGGTCACGCCGAAGCCCGCCCTTCTTTCCGTTGACGACGCCAAGGCCCTCGACCTCGCGAAGATGACGGAGATCTTCACCAGCCATCTCAACCCCGGCCAGCTGCATTTCATGAAGCTGCTCGGCTTCCACAAGATCAAGGTCGAGCGTGCCGATGGCATGTACTACTACGACCAGAACGACCGGAAGATCCTCGATTTCTTCGGCGGTTTCGGTTCGCTCGCCTTTGGCCACAACCATCCGCGTATCGTCGCGGCGCGCCAGGCCTTCCAGAACGAGAAGCGCCACGAGATCGCGATCGCCTTCATGTCACAATATGCGACGGCGCTTGCCCATAACCTCGCAGCCTGTTCTCCCGGCGATCTCGACATGGTGTTCCTCGGCTCCTCCGGCTCGGAAGCCATGGAGGCGGCTATCAAGGTGGCCGAGCGCGCCGCCGGCCCCGCCAAGCCGAAGATCGTCTATGCGACGAACTCCTTCCACGGCAAGACCAAGGGCGTTCTGTCCATTACGGACGGCCCGCTCTACCGCGGCGAATTCAAGCTGGTCGAAAACAATGTGCGCGTGCCGTTCGGTGACATCGAAGCCATCGAGAACGCCTTCCGCTCCGATCCGCAGATTGGCGTGATCGTGCTGGAAACCGTGCAGGGTGGCGGCGGCATCATCCAGGCCGACGAAGCGTTCTGGAAAAAGCTGCGCCAGCTCTGCGATCAGTACGGCGTGCTGTGGGTGGCCGACGAGGTTCAGTGCGGCTTCGGCCGTACCGGCAAGTTCTACGCGTTCGAGCATTACGGCGTCGTGCCTGATGTGACGGCGCTCGCCAAATCGCTCGGCGGTGGCAAGGCCGCTGTTGGTGCGATGATCGCTCGCCGCGAGGTCTATATGAAGGCCTATGGAACGCCCAAGACAGCCATGATCCATGCCATGGCGACCTTCGGTGGCATCGGCGAGGCCTGCATCACCTCCATCGAGGCGCTGAATGTGCTTTACGACGAGGGGCTGATCGACAATTCGGCCGAGGTCGGCGACTATCTGCTGGAGCGGCTCCGGGCCTTGCAGGCGCGCTATCCGACGCTCCTCAAGGAAGTGCGTGGCAAGGGCATGATGGTGGGTCTGGAGTTCCACGATTTCTCTCAGGCCATGCCGATGGTCCTGCGCCCCTTGCTTTCGGTGCTGGACGACAAACTCAAGGGCTCGCTGCCGGGCTTTATCGGCAGCCATCTGCTGCGCGATCACGGCGTTCTGGTGGCCTTCACCGAGTACAACCGCAATGTCATCCGGTTGGAACCGCCGCTCATCTGCGAACGCAGCCATGTGGATGATTTCATTACCGCGCTGGATGAGGTCCTGTCGCGCGGCATCGTCAAGATCGTCCGCGATTTCGTGACGGCACAGATGAAATAAATCCGCCACCGCGGAGAAAGAAGAGGCCGGGGAAACCCGGCCTTTTTTATTGCGTCTGCAGGTCGGGCCGCAACAGCAGATCCCAGCAGGGTGTCAGCGCAACAACCTTGCGGCCTTGAAGCGCCTGCGCGTAGGTGGCCTGAAGGTCGCGGCGCGCCCAGGTATAGGGGCAGTTCGGTTTCAGAATGCCCGCCGTCGCCTCGATCGCCTGCCGGGTCTCCGGCGTCATCTCGCCGACGGTTCTGGACGGGTCGCGACCGATCTGGACATGGCGGGTCGGCGTGCGGTTCAGGATCCAGGGAAACGGGTCGGTGAAGTCGAGCGTCATGACGCTGTCGAGGCGCATGTTGTTCGACGTCTCGAATGTCTCCAGCGCAGCAAGCATCCTGTTTGCCGAAAGCAGCCATTGGAGCTGGTTGTCGGGTTCGGAATAATATTGCCAGCCGGGCATTTGTTCGTGCCTGGCAAGGTCCTCGTAGGCCGGCTCGAAGCTGGCGAAGTGGTCATCGAGCATCTCGGCGCGCGCAAGGATGTCGTGGCGTGCTGAGACCTGGCCGACATTGCGCAGGCGTGACAGGTCTGGCTGCTCGTAAAGCGGCATCACCGCGACGGCCCTCATCGTCTTGGCACTGATGGCCGATGCGGTCGGGATCGTGCAGAAGGCGGCGAGTGCGACGAAGACGACGCGTGTCCGTTTTTCGAGCGGCGCGACGCGGCCATAGATCATCAGCAGGACAGGCCAGATGAAAATGAACTCCTGGCTACCGGTGTTCTGCGTCTCGTAGATCACGCCACCGGCCATCGCCACACAGAACCACACCGTGCTGCTGTCTAGGAGGCGGACGGAACGGTCACGGTGGCGCAAATCGAGCCAGGCGAGAAGCACGGCAAGAGCCACCGCCGGCACGATGACATCGAATTTCGCCGAAACGACCGTGCGGAAGCGCGGCAGGAAGGTACCTTCGTTGAGCGATGCCAGTTGCAGGATATCGCGGATATAGGCAGAAACCATTCCCGTTGCGAGTTCGAGCGCTGCAAGCGGCACCGCGAAGGCGACGGCTGCCAAAAGGGCGGTGCGAACCGAAAGCCGGCCGGACAGCATTGCAATGACCCCGAGCAGCCCGCCGACGAGAAAGCCCGTGATCTTGATCGTGAACAGGGCGAGGCCTGCGACGGCGCAGAACAGGGCAAGCTTGCGCCCGTCAGGCAGGAAAAGCAGCCCGCAGGTCAGCACGTAAAGCAGGATAACGCCTTGCCGGTTGTAGATGCCGAAGCCGTCCACGCCGGGCAGGGGATGGTAGAACTGTGCATTGGAAGGGAAAACGGCAAAGGCCAGTGCCGGAATGAGAAGCGCGAAGGCGAGGCCCCGGCTAGTCTTCGACACCTCTGACACGACAACGGCCATCAGGGGCGCGATGACCACGAGGAGCGACCATTGCGCCAGCAGGAGCGGCTGCGCCGCCGGAAAGAGCTTCAGCCCCCATGCGAACAGGTAATAGCCGAATGGCCCGACCGGCGCGGCAAAATCGACGCTCGGCATCTGGCCGACGGCGATCCGTTGCGCCGCATCGATATACAGGAACGTGTCCCAGTACATCGGGCCGATGGGCAACACGAGCCTGACGCAGAGCAGTGCGGCCAGCAGTGCGGCGGTGAGCCAGAGCCAGAATGCGGGTGCACCGAGGGTACGCAATATGGGGGAGGGCTGCTGGGCTGTCGGCGTCACGGATCGGTCCATTCGTTCTTGAGCAAGGCCGCGTCAGGCCTAGCGGAAAGCGAGATGCGAACCTCGCGCGAGTCGACGGACAGTTGCAAGCGCCGAAGTTGTTCTTCGCGTAAAAAGAACGCCCGGCGCCTCAAATTCCCGCCAGTGCGGCAGCCGACAGCAACATGGCGCGCGGGCTCTGTCGCGGGCGGTTCAGCATCGTGTCGGCAAGGGAAAGGAAGGCATCGCGATAGCGGTGCGCGCGGAAGGCCTGCGCCACGACATAGGCGTTCATGTGGGCCTCGGCCTTGCGGCGTAATTCCGCCAGCCGGTTGGGTGCGACGGTCGCAACGATTGCGGGGTCCGTGAAAACGGCTTCGATCGCGGGGCTGCAATCGGCATAAGTCAGTAGCTGCTTCATCATCACGCTCGCCGTGTGCACCCGGTAGTCGAGCACGTAGCAGTCCGTCAGATAGGCGAATGTTCCCAGCGCCGCCAGCCGGCACCAACCATGCCAGTCTTCGGCATAACGCAGGGTCTCGTCGAAGCCGCCGATCGACCGGAAGGCGTCGGTTCGCACCAGCATGATGCCGCCATTGACGATGAAGTTGCGGCCCAGCAGCGTTTCCAAGACATGCCCGCCGCTCTTGCGTCGCGCACGGATCAGGTTGCGGCGGCCGATCTTGGCGCCGGTCTCGCTGATGCGTTCGTAGTCGCCATAGACAGCCACCGTACCGGTATCGACCGCACCGGCGTAAAGCGCGGCGATGGCGCCGTCGCGCAGGCGGTCGTCGGCGTCGAGGAACATGGTCCATTCACCGGTCGCCTGCAAAAGCCCGTCATTGCGTACGGCCGAAACGCCTTGCCGTCCCGAAGAGTGGTCGAGCAGTCGGATTCGCGCGTCCCCTATCGCCGCCACCTTTGCGGCGGTGCCATCGGTTGAGCGATCGTTAATCACGAGGATTTCGCCGACAAGCGGCCCCTGCCGCAACGCGCTTTCCAGCGCTTCTTCGATGTAACGCTCGCCGTTGCGAACCGGGATGACTATCGAGACGGACGTCAAGGTCTTGCTCCGTAACCGTGGCTCATCGAGCATTCGCATCGCCGGGTTACCATGCTGTAAATCCACACGCTGTATTTGTATTCGGTTGCAAAATTTGGGCGTGATGCTGCGCTGCCGTTCTATGGCAGGATCGGCGTCACGGAGATGTCGCCGGCCTCACCGCGAGTTGAACATGATTTGCCACAGCGCGATGGGGTTCGTCTTCAGATATCGCGACAAGAGGCGGCGCGGCTCCAGAATGGTGCGGTAGAGCCATTCGAGACCGACATTCTGCATCCAGGCCGGTGCGCGGCTGTTCTTGCCGGAGATGAAATCGAAGAGACCGCCCGAGGTCTTGATGACGCCGACGCCGGTAAGCTTGTCGATGTTGCGGGCGACGAACTGCTGCTCCAGCGGCACGCCAAGCCCGATCCACAGGATATCGGGCCTCAACGCTGCTATCTCGGCAACGATGGCCGGCTCCTTGTCGGCGGTGAAATAACCGTCGCGGGCACCGGCGAAGCGCAGTTTGGGATAGGCCTCCTGCAGGCGCGCGACGGCCGTGCGGTTTACGTCGGGCGTGCCACCGAGGAAATAGAAGCTCAGCCCGGCCTGCTCGGCCTGTGCGGCGACGCTGTGCACGAGATCGGTGGTGGCCACGCGCTCCTTGAGTGCCTTGCGGGAGAAGATGCGCGAGAGCAGCACCATCGGCATGCCATCCGCATGAATCTGGTCGGCGCCGAGCAGGAGCGCCTTGAACGGCTCGTCGCTGCGGGCGAGCGCAATGACCTGGCCGTTGGCGGAGGTGGAGTAATAGGGACGCCTGTTGCCGGTGCGCGCCGAATGCGCGGCCTCGACGAACAGCCGGGCGGATTCCTCCAGATCGAGAAGCGTGATCGGCAAGCCGCCAATGATCGTGGTCTGGTCGACCCGATCCTGCTGCTCTCCCCCGAACTCGTCCGTCCCCATTAGACACACCTCTGACATTGCGACCTCTGCCAAAGCACTGGCACAGGGGGCATGGGCGTGCAAGCGCGTTCCCTTGTTATTACTAATGTGCGGTGAAGCTGCCGGGCCCGGAAAGCATTGGAAAATCGGGGATTCCCGCGCTCGTTGAACCGGCGTGCATCGCGCAGGGGCCGTTTTCCCGCGTCCTGTGCGCCCGTAACCCGCCTTCAGTGATGCGCCGTGCCTTTGCGTTTTCCGGTAACCATATCTTCAAGAGATCGTCGCACTGTCTGGGCCAGGAGAAGGCTATGGCGAAGACGACCAAAAGAAAGAAGCGGACCGGTACGCGGCGAAGTGCGGGCGCGCGCAGCACGGGCGGCATGGCGCCGTGGTACGTGCTCGGTGCGGCAATCGTCGGCGGCGTCCTTTACATGGACAACATGACTCCTGGGCCCGAAAAGGGTGCTTCGGCCGTTCGCACGGCCTCCATCGAGCGCAAGGACAAGGACAGCCGCAAGGCCGAGCGCCGCGAAGCCGCGCTGCCGCGCCCCAAGGTCGCCGTGGGAGAGAAGAAGGCGGAAGTCGTGCCGGTGCCGGAGGCGCTTCCGGCATTCTCCGGCAAATGGTTCATCTGCACGACGCAGACGGATTACTGCGTGCTGGACGGCAGCACCATTCTCTATGCCGGCCGAAAGGTGCGCCTTGCGGATATCGACGTGCCCGCTATCGACAAGGCGCGTTGCGAAGCCGAGCGCCTGCGCGGCGGGGATGCGAAGCTTCGCCTGCGCGAAATCCTCAATGAGGGCAATGTGACGCTTGTTGCCGCCCGAGGTGCGGCGGCTGGAAAACCGGGCGCTGCACCGCATCTCGTCTTGCGCGGCGGGCAGTCCGTTGGTCGCCGGCTCGTTAGCGAGGGCCTCGCAAGACCGTGGACCGGACAGCACCAATCCTGGTGCGGTTGACGGCTTTTTGCCTTGCCTCTCCTGTCCCTTTCCGGCACAAGCCATGCGCAAGCCTGCGTTCCTATACTTTCCGTTAACCGGGATGGTGCCGGCTGGAATGGGGACAATGATATGTCGAACGACCTCGAACACTACAGCGATTTGGACAATACGGCTGTCGCGCTCTTCCTTCTCGAAAACGAGGCGGACGAACTGACGGATATTCTGGTGGCCGCGCTCAGCGAAGCCTTCCGGATCCTCGAGGACGAAATCTCGCCCGCAACGGTGCACTGACCGCCGGAACGAGAAAGGGGCCCGCAGGCCCCTTCCGAATCATCTCTATGACATCAGCCGGCGGCAACGCTCTGACGCTGGACGCCGAGCCCTGCGATGGCAACTTCCATCGTATCGCCTGGCTTGAGATAACGTGGCGGCTTCATGCCCATGCCGACGCCTGGAGGCGTGCCCGTTGTGATGATGTCGCCCGGTTCCAGGATCATGAACTGCGAAATGTAGTGGATGAGGAACGGCACCTTGAAGACCATGGTGCTTGATGAGCCGTTCTGCACCCGCTCGCCGTTGACGCTGAGCGTCATGGCAAGATCGCTTGTATCCACCTCATCGGTCGTCACAAGCCATGGGCCGATCGGCCCGAAGGTCGGGCAACCCTTGCCCTTCGTCCACTGGCCGCCCCGCTCTGTCTGGAAGGCCCGTTCAGACACGTCGTTGCACACGCAGTAGCCCGCCACATAATTCAGCGCATCCGCTTCCGAGACGTATGAAGCGCGCTCGCCGATGACGACAGCAAGCTCCACTTCCCAGTCGGTCTTTTCCGAGCCGCGCGGAATGAGGACCGCGTCGTCGGGGCCGACGATGCACGAGGGGGCCTTGTTGAAAAGCACGGGCTCGCTCGGCACGGCCATGCCGCTTTCTGCGGCGTGGTCGGCATAGTTCAGACCGACGGCGACGAAATTACCGACGCGGCCAACGCAGGGCCCGAAGCGGCTGCCTTCCGGTGCCAGCGGAAGCGTTGCGGGATCGATTGCGCGCAGACGAGCTAGGCTTTCGCGGCCGAGAACCTCGCCGGCGAGATCAGGCACGATGCCCGACAGGTCGCGGATCTTGCCGTCCGCATCGATAATGCCGGGCTTTTCCGCGCCCGCCGCGCCAAAGCGCACCAGTTTCATGAATGTCCTCCTTGATTGCCGGCCTTGCCGATTTCGATTGCGGACACCATCCTCGCTGCCTTACATGGAGTCAATGATTTTCGAAAATCTATTGGATTTTGTACGGAGGCGCCCATGACACAAAAGCGGGACGGGGCGGGAACACGCGCCGGCGATGCCTATGATGCCATCCGGCAGGCGATCCGCACCGGGGATTTCGGTCCGGGCGAACGCCTGCGGTTTTCGGCGCTCCAGGACTTGTGCGGCATGAGTGTGACGCCGGTCCGCGAGGCCCTGACACGGCTGACGGCGGAAGGCTTCACTGTGCTTGACGAACACCGCGGCTATAGCGTCGCCCGCCTGTCGCTCGCAGAGCTTGGCGACATCACGGCAGCGCGGCAATTGTGCGAAGGCGAGGCGCTCCGCCTTTCGGTGATGAAGGGCGATGAAGATTGGGAAGCCCGGGTTGTGGCTGCGCACCATCTCATGGCGCGCATTCCGCAGGGCCGGGAGGATATGCCTTCGGTCATGCGCGAGGATTGGGAGGCGCGGCACGGCGCGTTTCACGTCGCGCTGATCTCGGCTTGCGGGTCGCCGACATTGCTGGAAATCTGCGGGAAACTGTCGTTACAGGCCGATCGGTATCGCCGCATGTCCGTGAGCGTGTCGGGCGCGGCGCGCGATGTTCTGGGAGAGCACCGTGAACTGCTGGAACGTGCGCTTGCGCGGGATGCGGACGGTGCCGCAGAAGCGCTTCGCGAGCATTACGGCAGAACCGCCGCGATGCTCGCGAATTTCTTCGAGACCTGATCGCTTACTTGCTGGCGACCGTTGCCGCGCCGATCTCGGCGCCGCCGCCGATGGCGACGTTGAGCGCGACATAGTCGCGCGCCAGCTGGCGGATCGCCGATGCAAGTGACAGACGGGCGGAGGCTACGTTGCGTTCGGCATCGAGCACATCAAGGATGGTGCTGGCGCCGCCGCGATAGCTTTCACGGGCGAGGTTCAGGGTCTGCTCGTAGGAATTGACCACCTTGCGCAGGGCGGCGACCGTCTGGCCATCGCGAATAAGCGCAGTCTGGGCGTTCTCGACTTCCTCGACTGCGTTCAGCACCGTGGACTTCCAGGTCAGGTACTGCTGCTCGGCATTGGAGCGTGCGGCCTTTACCTGTGCCTTCAGCGCGCCACCGTTCAGGATCGGCAGGCTCAGCGAGGGGCCGAACGACCAGTTCGAAAGGCTGCCGGTCACGAGGTTGAAATTGCGCGAGGCGCCGATCGAGCCGCCGAGCTGAATGCTCGGGTAAAGCTGCGATTCGGCCACGCCGATTTCGGCGGTCGCGGCCTGCAGGCGGCGTTCAGCGGCGCGAATGTCGGGGCGGTTGCGGATCAGGTCGGCGGGGATGCCGACGCGGGTCGAATAGCGCGGCATCGGCTGGGCCGCGCCCTTGATCAGGCTGGACGTGATCGTGCTGGCGGGTACGCCGAGAAGGGTCGCGATATGGTTGGCAGACTGGTGGAAGCCGGTTTCCAGGCCCGGCAACTCGGCGAGCGTCTGGTTGACGAGACCTTCGGTCTGCAGCACGTCGAGGCTGGAGGCGGCGCCCGCTTCCTTGATCTCGTTGGTCAGCTTGAGGGTCTCGCGGCGCGACTGAAGGTTCTTGCGGTTGAGCGCAAGCGCCTCCTGATAGTAGCGCGCGTTTACATAGCTCGATACGAGATCGGAGAGATAGGCGAGGCGTGCAACGTTCACGTCGTCATAGGCGGCATCGAGCGAGGCGGTGGCGGCTTCCTTCGAACGGCGATACTGGCCGAAGAAGTCGAGCAGCCAGGATGCGCTCAGACCCGCGCTGATGGACTTGGTTTCCGAATGATCGCGTGTGGTGGTGCGGCGCAGATAGCTGCCGTCCTGACCGGCAACGTTGCCTTCCGCCGCTGCGCCGAGGCTGGGCAGGGCGCCGGCACCGGCAATGACCACGTTCGCTTCGGCGGCCGTGATGCGCTCGAGTGCCTGGCGGACCGAAAGGTTCTCGGCAAGGCCCTGATGCACGAGGTCATTCAGGCGACGGTCACGGAAGGATTCCCACCAGGGTGTAAGCGTGACGTTTTCGGCGCTGGCAGCCTTGCTTTCGGAGAACTTGGCCGGCAGCACGGCATCCGGCTTCTGGTAATCCGGACCGACGACGCAGCCGGACAAGAGAATCATGCTCAGCGGAAAAAACGCTCTGGTGAAATTCATTGTCACACTACCCTGCCGGCCATCTCGGCTTATCTTAACGGAACGGATTGCTGATTCATCCTTTATTTATAATTGGCTCCAAGATCGAGCCTCCTTTCAAAAAAAGAATGGTCCCACAGCGTTTTTCCCCCGCTTCGGAAGCATGGTGTGTCCGCTCTGCAACGGCTGCGGCTTGCTTTCTGCGCGCTTTGCGAAAGTTGACAAAGCGCAGAACGCCACTGGGTTGCGTCACCGAGATGCCCGCCAATTTTCGTCTTTGTGACATATTTTTCTGCATAATGCTGCGAGCGCGAACATTATTTTGTGTTTCGCGTTGTCCGATGGATTCGATGGTAATTTTTTTCAAAATGCCGCGAAATTCCTTGACAGGAGCCGAAGGGACAATTAACTATCGCAGCATCGCATGAGGGCCGCATGCTGTTTTGATCCGGTCCGCCTCTGACATCCGGTTTTGGGTGTCAGCGCCAACCAAAGGGAGTGTGTCATGTACGATTATAAATGCATCGCCTCCGTGCGCGTGGCGAGCTCCTGTCGTGAAACGATTACAGGGAAAGTGCATACGGCGTTCTGCCGAATGTGATCCGAGTACCCTCTTCGAATTCATCGCAAAGAGAATTGGCTGTGCCCCCGGTACGGCAGGAGTTGTTATGCAAAAGCAGGTTATCGAAATCGGTGGTGAAGCCGTCGGCGTCGTCGTTCCGGATGAGGATCGGCTGAAGTTCGTTGCCGTAAAATATTCCGTCTGGGATCTCGATTCCCAGCGTTTTTCCTCGGCAGAGGAAGTGCGGGCGGCGATCCGCCGTCTTCTCAGCAATCCTCCGGGCGCTGCGCGGGCGATGCCGCAGGGCCGCATCGCGGCGGCGTAATCATCAATTGGATGTGCCCGGCACTGTCTTGTGTCGGTTGACGACCGGCCTCGTTTATCGCGAGGCCGGTCTCTTTTTGTGAACAATCCATTCACTGTCGTTCGGCTGGCGCGGCCCCGCAAATCCTGATTTTCTGAGCGTGAAAGGAGGTGCCCCATGACCAGTGGCATCCATCACATCACGGCGATCACCCGGAAAATTCAGGAGAACGTCGATTTCTATGCAGGCTTTCTCGGCCTGCGGCTCGTCAAGCGGACGGCCGGCTACGAGGACGCCGACCAGCTTCATCTCTTCTACGGCGACGCGGCAGCCAGCCCCGGCTCGCTGATCACGTTCCTGGCGTGGGAGGATGGTTCTCCCGGACGGGTCGGGCTCGGTCAGCCGTCGGAGATCGCGTTTTCGATCAAGCCGGAGGCCATCGGCTTCTGGCTGACGCGCGCGCTCCGCTACAATGTGGCGATGACTGGTCCCGTGCAGGAGTTCGGCGAAGCGGTGCTGCGCCTGAAGGATCCTGACGGCATCATCGTCAAGCTCGTGGGCGAGGCCGATGTCGAAGGGCCGGCCCCGCATGTTCTGAAGGATATAGCGGCGGCAGATGCGATCCAGCGTATCCGGGGTGCGACGATCCTGTCGGAAGCGCCGGCCGCGACCGCTGATTTCATCGCGCGTCATTTCGGCTTCCACAAGGTGGCCGATGCCAATGGCATCCTGCGGCTGGCCGGTGATGCCGGCGATATCCTGGATATCCGCGATGCAAGCGGTTTCTGGACAGCGGCACCGGGCACGGGGACCATCGACCATGTTGCGCTTCGCGCGCCCGATCGCGCCGCGGTGGAAACTGTGGCCGGCCGGCTGGCGAACGACGATGCGGGCGACACCAACATGCACGACCGCACATACTTCTACTCGCTCTATGTCCGCGAGCCGGGAGGTTCGCTTCTGGAATACGCGACCGACGGTCCGGGCATGACGGTGGATGAACCGCTTGAAACGCTCGGCACGCAGCTGTTCGTGCCAAGGTATTTCCGCGCCGACCCGGAGGATGTCCGGGCTCGGCTTCCGCAATTTTCACTGCCGGGAGAAGAAAGAATGCGTGAAAGAGACCTTCCCTTTGTCCACCGGGTTCATAATCCTGAAAACCCCGATGGCACCGCCGTCGTGCTGCTGCACGGAACGGGCGGGAACGAAACGAGCCTGCTTCCCTTCGGCGCGCGGCTTGCGCCGGGTGCCGTGCTGCTCAGCCCGCGTGGCCGCAGCGCCGATGAGGGCTATCCACGGTTCTTCCGCCGCCTGACCGCTGTCACCTTCGACCAGAAGGACATCGTCAATGAGGCGGAAGCCTTCGCGGCCTTCATGGAGGGCGCGAATGCCGCCTACGGGCTGAACCCGGACAAGACGCTGTTCGTGGGCTATTCGAACGGCGCCAACATGATCGGGGCGGTGATGCTCCTGCATCCCGGCATTATCCGCAACGCCGTGCTGCTGCGCAGCATGAACGTGCTGGAAACCGTGCCGAAGGCGGATCTTTCCGGCGCCAACGTGCTGATGATCACAGGCCAGTCCGACCCCTATGGCCGCTATGCGGGCGACCTGGAGGCGCACCTGAAGGCCGCCGGTGCCACGGTGGAAAACACCCTGCTCGGCGCGGGCCATGATATCGGCGCCGCCGATCTCGAGCTGGCGAAGGCCTACAAGGAACGCATCATCGGCTGATGCCGAAGGTAACAACACAAAAGGGGCGCGTCGCAGGACACGCCCCTTTTCGATTCGATGAGTTGAATAAAGTCAGCTCTTGTAGTCTCGCACGAAGGCGGCAAAGCCGGCCACGAAATCGCGCAGCTTCTTCTCGGTCGCTTCATCGGCGATTTTGCCATCCTGAATGACGGTGCCGGCGCGCGACACCATGAGCTTTGCGCCAAACCACGGCACTGTGCCGAGCGTGCGCATCACGGGCAGCCACGCTTCCTGCGACAGGAGCGTGCCGAAATTGCCGGGGGAGGCGCCGGTGATGGCGAAGGGCTTGCCGCCGAATATTCGCTCGATATCGGAGGAGGGACGGCTCAGCCAGTCGATGGCATTCTTGAACACGCCGGGAATGCCGTTGTTGTATTCGGGCGTGAACAGCAGGACACCGTCGGCCTCGGCGATCTGGTCTTTAAGGCGAACGACGGCTTCGGGGATGCCGTCGGCAGCTTCCGCATCGCCGTCGTAGAGCGGGATGCCATGGATGGAGCCTGCCGTAATGGTGACACCCTCCGGCGCCATTCCAAGGGATGCGCGCAGCAGTGCGGTGTTGAAGGATCCCTTGCGCAGGCTGCCGGAAATAGCGACCAGTTTTGTCATCTCGTGTCTCCGTTCATGGATATGAAAAACCCCGGCGGATTGTTCGTCGCGCCGGGGTCGTGGGTCAAGTCAGGCAAGCGGCTTCAGCCGGGCCTCGATCTGCGCGCGGCGCGGCTCGAGGAAGGGCGGCAGCGAGAGGCTTTCGCCCAGGGTTTCTAGCGGTTCGTCCACGGCGAATCCGGGGCCGTCCGTCGCGATTTCGAACAGGATGCCATTCGGCTCGCGGAAGTAGAGCGAGCGGAAGTAGAAGCGCTCGACCTCGCCGCTGGAAGGCAGGCGAAAGCCACGCAGGCGTTCCGTCCAGGCGTGCAGGGCCTCGACGTCAGGCGCACGGAAGGCGACGTGGTGTACGGCGCCTGCACCCTGATGGGCCGCCGGCAGGTTCGGTTCGACAGCGACATGCAGTTCGGCCGCCGGGCCGCCGTCACCCATCGAGAAGACATGAACATCGCCCTCGCCATCCGGGTTGGGATAGGTCGAGATTTCCGTCATGTTCATCACCTGCACGAGCACGGCCTGCGTATTGCGGATATCCGGTACGCTGAGCGTGATGGGGCCAAGACCCTTGATCTGGTGCTCGGCCGGGACCGTGCTCCTGTCCCAGGGATTGGACGGTGCGCCGGCATCATCGACGGTCAGGCGGAAGCGCTGGCCTTCGCCATCCTCGAAGTCGAGCGAGGCACGACCCGCGACGTCACGTATGCCGCCTGCCTTGACCTTGTTTTCGGCAAGGCGTGCCTTCCACCACTCGAGCGACGTCAGGCTGGCGACGCGCAGGCCGGTGCGGGAGACGCTGTGCGTGCCACGCCGCTCATGGCCGACCGGCCAGTCGAAGAAGGTGAGGTCCGAGCCGGGCGAGGCGAGGCCGTCGGCGTAGAAAAGGTGATAGGCGCTGGTATCGTCCTGGTTGACCGTCTTCTTGACGAGGCGCAAGCCCAGAACCTGGGTATAGAATTGCAGGTTCTCGCGCGCATTCGCGGTGATGGCGGTCAGGTGATGGATGCCTGTAAGCTGCAAGGTCATGATGAACTCCTCTCCGGAACTTCGGCACATCTGGCGGCCTCGGGGCGAGACCTGTCATTGATCCGAATATCGTGTCTGAAGGCCCCGCCCGGAAGCCCAGGCAGGGCGAACGGATTGTTCACTTTTATTGAACGGCGTTTCAGCCGTGTCACGGTGCCATGACAGCCCGGACTGCCGCATTTGTTTGAAAACGACGGGTTTTTCGGGCCGGCGCAAGATTGGTCCATCAAATTTTATCGTTTCATAAACCAGCACAAGCTTACGTTCATTCTTGCGAAATGAATTTCGTCTCTCCGGGCCGCTGGCGGCGGCATGTCCTGTTCCTTCCCTATGACGACCGATACGCTCATTTCAGGAGACGACTGATGCTGCCTAAAACCGCGACTGCCAGAAACATGCTCGCCATCGTGGCGGCCGGTGTTGCCACGACGGTTGCGACAGCGGGTGTTCTTGTCTGGCTTTCCCATCGGGCGGTGGAGGAGCGGTCGATTTCCGAAATGGTCAATGCCGCTGACGCCAGCGCCGGCAAGGTCGAGACCTATTTCGCGCAGGTCAAGGCGTTAAGCTGGAACATGCGCTCCGCCCTCTATGCGATGAAGGCGACCGCCGAGCCCAGCCGCGAGACGATGAACCAGATATTTGAGCGGCTGATGGCGGACAATCCCTTCGCTCTCGGTGTCAGCACAGGCTGGGAACCGAATGCCTTCGACGGCAAGGACGATGCCTACAAAGGCAAGCCCGGCCATGACGCCACGGGCCGCTACGTTCCCTATTTTGTGCGCAACGAAGGCAAGGTCGGCGTGGAGGCGCTCGTTGACTATGACAAGCCCGGTGCCGGCGACTACTACCAGGTGCCGAAGGCCACAGGTAAGGACTTCCTGACCGAGCCTTACAGCTACGCCGTCGGCGGCAAAAACGTGCTGATGACATCCTTCATGGTACCGCTGCTGTTCGACGGCAAGTTCATGGGAGAGACCGGCGTGGATATCGCGCTGGATTCACTGGCCGGCGACGTGATGCAACTAAAGCCTCTCGGCGCGGGTTACGTTGCCCTGCTCAGCCAGAACGGCGGCATCATCAGCCATCCGGATACGGCCCTGCTCGGCAAGTCGCTTGCCGATTCCGGGCTCGACGCCGCCGCTTGGCAGGACCTGATCGCCAATCCCAGGGCGGTAAAAGACATCGCCGATGCTGCCGGCGTGGCGCTGGCGGCCGTGGCCGTGCCGATCTCGCTGACGCCGGATACGACGTGGTTTGCCGTCGTCGCCGTTCCGAAATCGGTGCTCTTTGCCAGCGTGTCGGCGCTCGCCACCACGTCTATTGTCGTGATCGCCATTGCGGCAGGCTTCATGGCGGCGATCGGCTGGGCTCTCGCCACGCGCTTCCGCAAGCGCCTCGCCAAGGTCATCGACGCGACAAGCGCGATCGCGGCGGGTCGCATGGATGCGGACCTTTCCGAATCGACGCGTCAGGATGAAATCGGCGAAATGGCCCGCTCGCTCGCCGTGCTGCGTGACGCCGCACTCGCCAAGGTGCGTCTGGAAGGGGAGGCGGAACAGAGCCGCGCCCTTTCCGAAGAAGAGCGCCGCCAGAGCGCGCAAGAGGCCGCCGAGCGCGAGCGCCAGACCCGCGTCGCGGTCGAGGCCCTTGCCGATGGCCTGCAAAAGCTGGCGAACGGTGACATGACCTACCGAATCGAAAAGAGCTTTGCCGGTTCGCTCGATCAGGTGCGCCATGATTTCAACGCGTCAGTCGAAAAGCTCCAGGCCGTCCTGCGTTCTGTCGGCAGCAATGCCAATGCCATCCAGGCCGGTTCCGCGGAAATCCGCACGGCTTCCAATGATCTTGCCCAGCGCACCGAACAGCAGGCTGCCTCCGTCGAGGAGACGGCGGCTGCGCTCGAGCAGATTACGACTTCGCTCAAGGATGCGACCAAGCGCGCGGAGGATGCCGGCCAGCTGGTCGAGCGCACGCGCTTCGGCGCGGAAAAGTCCGGTGACGTCGTTCGTCGGGCGGTGGGCGCGATGAGCGGCATCGAGACCTCGTCGCGGGAGATTTCCAACATCATCGGCGTGATTGACGAGATCGCCTTCCAGACGAACCTGCTGGCGCTCAATGCCGGTGTCGAGGCCGCGCGCGCCGGAGAGGCCGGCAAGGGCTTTGCCGTCGTGGCGCAGGAAGTTCGTGAGCTTGCCCAGCGCTCGGCCAATGCGGCCAAGGAGATCAAGGCGCTGATCACCAAGTCCGGAGAGCAGGTCAACCTCGGTGTGGCGCTCGTCGGCGAGACAGGCTCGGCGCTCGAGCAGATCGTCAACCAGGTGCAGGAGATCGACGAGAACGTTGCTGCCATCGTGCGTTCGGCCCGCGAGCAGTCGACCGGCCTTCACGAGATCAACGCCGCCGTCAACTCCATCGACCAGGGGACGCAGAAGAACGCGGCCATGGTAGAGGAGCAGACCGCCGCAAGCCACGCGTTGGCAAGCGAGGCCGCCGCACTCAACGAACTCGTCGCACAGTTCCGCCTCGGCGCCGGCGGCGTTGCCACGCGTCCGGCTATAGCATCCGCGAGCGAACACCGTCCCGTCACATCCGGCGCCCGTGCGCTCAGCAACAAGCTCGTCGCGGCGTTGGGTGGCGGCCAGGCCATCGCGCAGGACTGGGAAGAATTCTGAGATTGCATCAAGTGTGATGAGGGCGGCTCGACAGGCCGCCCTTTTTGTGGGTGCCAAAAGCGTGCACAAGTTTTGTGCGCTGCATGAAATTTGATCTGTTTTACTGCGGATACCAGGAGGGTCTACATTTTGGACTCTCCATTATGGTATTGAATATAAAAGATTTTTTCGCTTTCTCCGAAGCTGGCACGCTTCCTGCTTCTTAAATTGCAGGTCCAGAGGGGACCGAGATAGAAGCGTCCGAAAAACGGTGCTCCGATCAAGCCGCCGCGCAGCCTGAAGGGACCAGCAAGGTTCCAGGATTGCCGGCGGCTTTATTGTTTCAAGCGTCGGTGCGAAACGCCTCTTCCATTAATTTCCGTCGAACACGTTTCGCCGTTGGATTTTTCCGGACACTGCGTCAAAATTCGTGAGCGTGGAACGCGACGTCCAGTTATGTCGTCGCTTGCCAGATTGTTCTTCTCGATATAATGAGGACCCACATTAAGTGGGTGTTCCGCAGTTGGAGATGATGATGACCCTATCCGGCAGGATGCTGTTGACGACGCTGGCGCTGTCTTTGGTCTGCCTGCCTGTCCGCGCAGATGGCCTGGCGCGTCCGGTTCATGTCGCACCCGTTCATTTCGAGGAGCGGGAGCAGACCGTCTCCATCACCGGAGAGGTCATCGCGCGGGTGGAAACCGATCTCTCTTTCCGCGTCGGCGGCCGCATCACAGGCTGGTTCGTGGATGTCGGCGATGCCGTTCGCGCCGGGCAGGTTCTAGCGCGGCTCGATCCCGAAGAGCAGAAGGCCGATGTCGAGGCGGCCGAGGCCGGCGTGCAGGCGGCGGAAGCACAGCTGAAGCTCGCCCGCGCCAATTTCGACCGTCAGAAGTCGCTGCTCGATGATGGCATCAGCACGCAGCGCGATTTCGACGATGCCGAGGCTGCGCTACGCAACGCCGAAAGCGCGCGCGAAACGGCCATTGCCCAGCGCGATACCGCCAAGGACGTGCTCTCTTATACCGAGCTTCGCGCGCCGGCCGACGGCATCGTGACAGCGCGTCTCGCCGAAGCGGGCCAGGTCGTTCAGGCGGCGCAGACCATGTTCTCCGTCGCCGACAACGGACCGCGTGACGCGGTATTCAACGTCTACGAATCCCTGTTCTTCGAGCAACCCTCGAAGCATGCTGTGCAGGTTACGCTGCTCAGCGACGACAAGGTGCAGACGACCGGCAATGTCCGGGAAATCTCGCCGACCATCGATACGCAGACCGGTACGGTGCGCGTGAAGGTCGCGATGGACCGCACACCGCCGGAAATGACGCTCGGCGCATCGGTCCTCGGTGTCGGCACGCTTGCGCCGCGCCGCGTCGTGGTGGTGCCGTGGCAGGCGCTCGCGGAATCGGGCGGCAAGCCGGCCCTCTGGATCGTCGACAAGGCGGAGAGCACCGTAAACCTCCGCCCCGTTGAAATCTTCTCCTTCGAAACGGGTGTAGCGCTGGTTTCCGGCGGGGTCGAGGAAGGGGAGACCTACGTCACCGATGGAACAAAGCTGCTGAGGCCCGGCCAGACGATCACCGCGACCGAGGAGAAAGCCCAATGAGACGGTTCTTTGTCATGAGCGCGGTTCTCATCGCTGCGACGGCCCTTGCCGGTTGCAAGCAGGAAGAAGAAGCGGCCGCGCCGCCGCGGCCCGTGCTCTACACCGTGGCCACGCCGGTCGCGCTGCCGGGCACCCGCTTCGCAGGCACGGTGCAGGCGAAGGTTCAGGCCGCGCTCGGTTCGCGGGTCGCCGGCCGCCTTGTTTCGCGCAGCGTTCATGTCGGCGATCTCGTGGGGAAGGGCGACGAGCTTGCCGTGCTTGATGCGACCGCCTATGAGCTGGCGGTTCGTTCGGCCCGGGCGGAGCTATCCAGCGCCGAAGCGACGCTGGCGAGCGCGGTGGCGGCCGATGAACGGCAGCGGACGCTGCTTCAGTCCAACGCCGCCGCAAGGGCTGCCGTCGAAAGCGCAGAGCAATCGCGCGCCGCAGCCGAGGCCGGCCTGACCAGGGCGCGCACGGCGCTCAAGAAGGCCGAGGAGCAACTTTCCTATACCCGCATCCAGGCCGAATTCGACGGCGTCGTCGTCGCCACGGGGGCGGAAGTCGGCCAGACCGTTTCGCCGGGCGAGGCCATCGTGACCATTGCCCGCCCCGATGAGCGCGATGCGGTGGTGGATATTCCCGAGACCGCCGTGGCGATTGCGGTGGGCAGCCGGTTCCGCGTTTCCCTCCAGATCAACCCTGCCATAACCGTCAACGGTGCCGTCCGCGAGGTCGCGCCGTCCGCCGATGCGGTCACCCGCACGCGGCGCGTCAAAATCGCTCTGGAAAACCCGCCGGACACGGTGCGGCTCGGCACGACGATTACGGCCGAACTGGAGGGGCCGGACCTCACGGCGATCATGGTGCCGGAGACGGCTATCCTCCTGAAAGATGGCAAGCCGCATGTCTGGATTGTCGATACGCAAAAGGGCGAGGTGCACCTTGCCGCCGTGGAGACAGGGGCCGCTGCCGGACGGTATCTCTCCGTCTCAAGCGGGCTCAAAGAGGGCGACCGCGTGGTGACAGCCGGGGTGAACAGCCTTGAGGACGGCCAGAAAGTAAAGATCGAAGACGAGGCAAGCCTATGAAGAAGTTCAACCTTTCGGACTGGGCGCTCGATCATGCGTCGCTTGTCTGGTATTTCATGATCGTCTTCGCGCTGCTCGGCTTCTTCACCTATCAGAATCTCGGTCGTGAAGAGGATCCGTCCTTCGTCATCAAGACCATGACGGTCAGCGCTGCCTGGCCCGGCGCCTCCGTGGAGGAGACGACACGACAGGTGACGGAGCGCATTGAGCGCAAGCTGGAGGAGCTGGAATCGCTCGATTTCACCCGCAGCGTGACGACGCCCGGCCAGACGCTCGTCTTCGTCAACCTGAAGCCGACGACGCGCGCCCGCGACGTGGCGCCGACCTGGCAGACCGTCCGCAATATGATCAACGATATCAGAGGAGAATTTCCTGCCGGTGTCGTCGGTCCCGCCTTCAACGACCGCTTCGGCGATGTCTTCGGCAATATCTATGCCTTCACCGCTGATGGCCTGACCCAGCGCCAGCTGCGCGATTACGTCGAGGATGCCCGCAGGCGCGTGCTGACGGTGCCGAATATCGGCAAGGTCGATCTCATCGGTGCGCAGGACGAAGTCATCTATCTCGAATTCTCCACGCGCCAGCTCGCCGCGCTCGGCATTTCCACCCAGCAGGTCGTCTCGACGCTACAGGCGCAGAACGCGATTGCCCCATCGGGCGTCGTGCAGGCAGGCGGGGAGCGCGTCAGCGTGCGCGTCGGCGGGCAGTTCAGTTCGGAGGAAAGCCTGCGCGAGGTCAATCTGCGCGTAAACAACCGCTTCTTCCGCCTGAGCGACATCGCCACCATCACCCGCGGCTACGAAGACCCGCCGTCGGCGCTGTTCCGGTTCAACGGCCAGCCGGCAATCGGCCTTGCCATCGGCATGAAGCAGGGCTCGAACCTGCTGGAATTTGGCGCAGCGGTTGAGAAGAAGATCGAGACGCTCTCGCAGGAGCTGCCCGTTGGCGTCGATGTGCATCTGGTCTCCGATCAGCCGAAGGTGGTCGAGGAGGCGGTGTCGGGGTTCACGCGCGCGCTGTTCGAGGCAGTCGCTATCGTGCTCATCGTCAGTTTCGTGAGCCTTGGCCTGCGCGCTGGTCTCGTCGTGGCGCTCTCCATTCCGCTTACGCTCGGCATCACTTTCGTCTTCATGTAT
Source organism: Shinella sp. H4-D48 (assembly GCF_022637395.1). Classification (GTDB taxonomy): domain Bacteria; phylum Pseudomonadota; class Alphaproteobacteria; order Rhizobiales; family Rhizobiaceae; genus Shinella; species Shinella sedimenti. The sequence goes on from NZ_CP093337.1 coordinate 829,227, forward strand.
TACGACGGGATATCCCTGCAGCGCGTCTCGCTGGGCGCGCTGATCATCGCGCTCGGGCTTCTCGTCGACGATGCCATGATTGCGGTCGAGATGATGGTGGCACGGCTGGAGGCGGGGGACACGCTGCGCAAGGCGGCGACCTACGTCTACACATCCACCGCCTTCCCGATGCTGACCGGCACGCTGGTCACGGTGGCGGGCTTCATCCCGATCGGCCTCAACAACAGTGCCGCCGGCGAGTTCACCTTCTCGCTGTTCGTCGTCATCGCGATCTCGCTTGTCGTCTCATGGGTCGTGGCCGTGGTGTTCACGCCGTTGCTCGGTGTGACGATCCTGCCCAAGAGCATGAAGCAGCACCATGAGCAGAAGGGCTGGTTCGGACGCATCTTCGCCCGCATCCTCGATGTGTGCATGCGCTGGAAGTGGACGACGATCGTTGCGACCGTCGCCGTCTTCGCTGTCTCGGTCTTCGGCATGCGCTTCGTGCAGGAGCAGTTTTTCCCGTCGTCCGACCGTCCCGAGCTCGTCATCGACTGGGCGCTGCCGCAGAACGCCTCCATTGCCGAAACCAACGCGCAGATCGCCAGGCTGGAAGAGGAAAAGCTCAAGGGAAATCCCGATATCGAGCGCTGGTCGTCCTATGTGGGCGAGGGTGCGGTGCGCTTCCTCCTGTCCTTCGACGTGCAGCCGCCGTCGCCGGCCTTCGGCCAGACGGTCATCGTCAGCAAGGATCTTGAAGCGCGGGACAGGCTCAAGGCGGATCTCGATGCCTATCTGCGCACGACGCTTGTGGGCACGGACGCGCTCGTGAAGCTGCTCGACATCGGCCCGCCGGTTGGGCGTCCGATCCAGTACCGTGTCAGCGGTCCCGATATCCAGGAAGTGCGCAAGCAGGCGCTTGCTTTCGGCGAGCTTCTTGGCCGCAACGACCGGCTGGGCGATATCGTCTATGACTGGAATGAACCAGCGCGCGTCGTGAAGGTAGATGTCCTCCAGGACAAGGCCCGCCAACTCGGCGTGACATCGCAGGATATCGCCTCGGCGCTCAACGGTGTCGTCGGCGGCACGACGGTCACGCAGATCCGTGATGATACCTACCTGATCGATGTCATCGGCCGGGCGCGGGCCGGCGAGCGCCAGTCCATCGAGACGCTGCGCCAATTGCAGCTGCCGACGGCCAACGGAACCTCGGTGCCGCTCGCCGCCGTCGCCAACTTCCGCTACGAGATGGAGCAGCCGGTGGTGTGGCGCCGCTCGCGCCAGCCCACAATCACGGTCAAGGCGAGCGTGACCGGCGGCGTGCAGCCGGCGACCATCGTCTCGCAGATGGAAAAGCAGGTCGATGCCTTCCGCGCCGAACTGCCCTCCGGCTATGATATTGCCGTCGGCGGTGCGGTCGAGGAAAGCGCCAACAGCCAGGCGCCCATCGTGGCCGTCGTACCGCTGATGCTCTTTGCCATGGCGACGATCCTGATGCTGCAGTTGCAGAGCTTCTCGCGGCTGTTCCTGGTCTTCGCGGTGGCGCCGCTGGCACTCATCGGCGTGGTCATCGCGCTGCTCGGCAGCGGGGCGCCTCTCGGCTTCGTCGCCATCCTGGGCGTGCTGGCGCTGATCGGCATCCTCATCCGCAACTCCGTCATCCTCGTGGTGCAGATTGAGCATCTGCGGGAGGAGGGCAAACATGCCTGGGATGCGGTTCGGGAGGCGACGGAGCATCGCATGCGGCCGATCATGCTGACGGCGGCGGCAGCGAGCCTTGCCCTCATCCCCATCTCGCGGGAAGTGTTCTGGGGCCCGATGGCCTATGCCATGATGGGCGGCATCATCGTCGGTACGGTGCTGACGCTGCTCTTCCTGCCAGCGCTCTATATCGCCTGGTTCCGCATCAAGCCGGAAGAGAAGGACGAGGCGACGCCCGGACCGGAGCCCGAACCCGTCACCGCCGCCTGATATCACCTGCAAATGACCTCGCCGGAAGCGAGGTCATTTCGTTTTGGGTGACAGGATGGCGTTCCAGCCGGCGCGAGCGGCGATGAAGTTCGGGTTGGCGAAGTCGCTGTCATCAGGCTGGTTGCGCTTGCCGTAGGTAAGCGGTTCGCCATCCAGCGTGCGCGTGCCGCCGCCGGCCGCGCGCAGCACCGCATCGCCCGCGGCCGTATCCCATTCCATGGTGCGGCTGAAACGCGGATAGACGTCTGCGATACCTTCTGCCACCAGACAGAACTTCAGCGAAGAGCCGATGGCCGTGCAGGCATCGATGCCGTGATCGTCGAGAAAACGGGCGGTCTGCGGCGTATCGTGCGAGCGGCTCGCAACGGCGGTAATAGCCGCGCCGTGCTTGCGACAGCCGATGGCCTGTCGTTCGGCGATGGTCCGGCCTTCCGCTACCGTGAAGCGTTCCGCCCGATTGTCCACCGCCACGAAACCGGACGACAGCGCCGGCGCGAAGACGATGCCGGCAATCGGCGCGCGATTCTCGATGAGAGCGATGTTGACCGTGAACTCGCTGCGGCCTGCCACGAACTCCTTGGTTCCGTCGAGCGGATCGACAAGGAAGAACCGGCCACCTGAAATATCCGGCACGATGCCCGCGGCGACCGCCTCCTCGGCGACGACGGGTATGGTCGGAAAATGCCGGCGCAGGGCCGCAAGGATCACCCGCTCGGCCTCTTCGTCCGCTTCCGTTACGGGGGAATTGTCCGACTTGTGCCGGATATGGGCGCCAGCATTGTGGATGAGCATGATGGCGTGGCCGGCGGCGAGCGCCGCGGTCTCCAGCACCTGTTTCAGCTCTGCGAGGTCCGTTTGCATGATGGAATGGCTTAATCCCGGCGCGGTCCGAAAGCAAATGCCAAGACGTGGCCGGCCGTGGATGTGGAAAGATCATTGCTGAGGGCAGGGTGCGGCGATCTCCCGTCTTGCCGTTTGCGCGCCATATGCGAAGGTGGCGCATCTCATCCGGGACATCGCATGCGTTACTCCGCCTTTTCGATCTTCAAGCAAGCCTTCGCCGGCAATCTCGGCTGGAAACCTGCATGGCGGGAGCCGGACCCGAAGCCGCATTATGACGTGATCATCGTGGGCGGCGGCGGCCACGGTCTTGCGACGGCCTATTACCTCGCCAAGGAATTCGGCCTGCGCAACGTCGCCGTCATCGAAAAGGGCTATCTCGGTTCGGGCAATGTCGGGCGCAACACGACGATCGTCCGCTCCAACTACATGCTTTCCGGCAACGAGCCGTTCTACGAGTTCTCGCTGAAACTGTGGGAAGGGCTGGAGCAGGACCTCAACTACAATGTCATGTTCTCCCAGCGTGGCATCATCAACCTCTATCACAATGACGGCCAGCGCGATCAGTATATCCGCCGCGGCAATGCCATGATGATGGAAGGCGTCGCGGCAGAGCTGCTCGACCGCGATGCGCTGAAGAAGATGATGCCCTTCCTCAATTTCGATCATGCGCGCTTCCCCATCATGGGTGGTCTCCTTCAGCGGCGGGCCGGGACGGCGCGGCATGATGCGGTCGCATGGGGCTTCGCCCGCGGGGCCGACCGGCATGGCGTCGACCTCATCCAGAACTGCGAGGTCACGGGTATCCGTCGGGAGAACGGCGTGGTCACGGGCGTCGAGACGACGAAGGGCTTCATCGGCTGCAACAAGCTGGCGCTTGCCGCAGCCGGCAACTCGTCGCGCGTCGCCGAGATGGCGGGCCTGAAACTGCCGCTGGAAAGCCATGTGCTTCAGGCCTTCGTGACCGAGGGGCTGAAGCCCTGTATCGATCATGTCATCACTTACGGCGCGGGGCATTTCTACATTTCGCAGTCCGACAAGGGCGGGCTGGTCTTCGGCGCTGAGATCGACGGCTACTCCTCCTATGCGCAACGCGGCAATCTCGCGACGGCGGAACATGTCATGGAGGAAGGCGTGACGATGATCCCCGGCCTTTCGCGCGTGCGGGTGCTGCGCTCCTGGGGCGGTGTCATGGATATGTCGATGGACGGCTCGCCGATCATCGACCGCACGCCCATCGACAATCTCTACCTCAACTGCGGCTGGTGCTATGGCGGCTTCAAGGCGACGCCGGCCTCCGGATTCTGCTTCGCGCATCTGATCGCCAAGGGCGAGAGCCATCATGTGGCGCGTGCGTTGCGGCTCGATCGCTTCGAGCGCGGTTTCCCCATCGACGAGGCGGGTGCCGGCACCCAGCCCAACCTGCATTGAGCGCGTCATGGCCAGCCTGATTTCCTGTCCGCACTGCGGTATGCGCCCCAAGGAAGAGTTTATGATCAGAGGCGACGCCGCGCCGGTTCGCCCGTCGGCCATGGCTTCCGACGAGGCATGGCACGACTATGTGCATCTCAGGAACAATCCGCGTGGCCGCGTGCGGGAACACTGGCAGCACGTCGCCGGATGCCGGCGCTGGCTGCTCGTGGAGCGCGACAATCTCACCCATGCCGTCTTTTCCGTGGCCGATGCCGCGGCGGAGGGCGGCCAATGACCGCTTATCGCCTTCCGGCCGGCGGCCTGATCGACCGCAGCCACACGCTTGCCTTTTCTTTCGACGGCAAAAACCTGGCTGGCCATGCGGGCGATACGCTCGCCTCGGCGCTTCTGGCCAACGACAGGCTGCTCGTCGGTCGCAGCTTCAAGTATCATCGTCCGCGCGGCATCGTGACGGCCGGCCCCTCCGAGCCGAATGCGCTGGTCACCGTGGGCAGCGGAGTGCGGCGTGACCCCAACACGAAGGCGACCGTTGCCGAGCTGTATGACGGCCTCGTCGCCACCAGCCAGAACCGATGGCCGAGCCTCGCCTTCGATATCGGCGCGGTCAACGGCTGGATGTCGCGTTTTCTGTCGGCGGGTTTCTACTACAAGACCTTCATGTGGCCGGCGGCCTTCTGGGAAAAGGTCTACGAGCCGCTCATCCGGCGCGCCGCCGGGCTTGGCCGTACCGATCTTTCGGCCGATCCCGATTCCTACGAAAAGAGCTGGGCGCATTGTGATCTGCTGGTGATCGGGTCCGGGCCGGCCGGTCTTGCGGCAGCGCTGGTCGCGGCGCGATCGGGCTTGCGTGTGATTCTTGCCGAGCAGGATTTCGCTCTCGGCGGCACGCTGCTTTCCGAGACGACGCGGCTCGACGGCGAGGCACCCTATATCTTAGCCCGGCGCGCGCTGGACGAATTGCAGAACAGCCCGAATGTCAGCCTGTTGCCGCGCACGACGGTTTTCGGCTGGTACGACGACAATGTGTTCGGCGCGCTCGAGCGGGTGCAGAAACACGGCGCTACGACGGATGCGGCAAAACCCGTCGAACGCCTGTGGCGCATCGTGGCGAAGCGCGCCATCCTCGCGACGGGAGCGGAGGAACGTCCTCTGGTCTTCGGCGGCAATGACCGGCCCGGCGTGATGACGGCAAGTGCGGCCGCCACTTATGCCAACCGCTTCGGCGTGGCCGCCGGCAAGGCCGTCACGATCTTCACCAACGGCTCCTCGGGGTACCGCACGGCGCAGGACCTGGCTGCGCAAGGCGTCGGGATCGCCGCCCTCATCGACAGCCGCACGGATGCCGCCGATGCGGCGCCGGCCGGCGTTCGGCTCATCCGCGGCGGCTCCATCGTCGATACTAAAGGTGGTGCGCGTCTTCGCGGCATTGTCGCGGATCGCGGCGGTTTCGAGGAGCTGATCGCCTGCGATGCCGTCGCGATGTCGGGCGGCTGGAGCCCGGTCATTCATCTTGCCTGCCAGCGCGGCGGCAAGCCTGTCTGGTCGGACGCTTTGCAGGCCTTTCTGGCGCCCGATGTCGGGATCGGCCTCGCGCCTGCCGGTGCGGCTGCCGGGCAATACAGCCTGTCTGCCTGTTTCGAGGATGGTGCACGCAAGGCTGCCGCCGTCGTCGAGGCGCTCGGGCGGCAAGCGTCCGGTTTCAAGGCGCCGGCGGTCGGCGAACAAACCGATCCATCCTTCACTGCGCTCTGGCATGTGCCTGGGGCGAAGTCGAAGGCCTTCGTGGATTTCCAGAACGACGTGCATCTCGGCGATCTTGGCCTTGCCGTCCGCGAGGGCTTCGGCCATGTCGAACATGCCAAGCGCTACACGACGGGCGGCATGGCGACGGACCAGGGCAAGCTCGGCAACATCAACGCGATCGGCATTCTCGCTGCCATGCGCGGCGTAAGCCCCGCCGCGGTGGGCACCACGACATTCCGCCCGTTCTATACGCCGGTCTCCTTCGGCGCGCTTGCCGGTACGTCGGTCGGCGCGCATGCCATACCCGCCCGCCGATCGCCGCTGCATGGCTGGGCGGCGCGCAACGGCGCTGCCTTCATCGAGGCCGGCCTTTGGTATCGCCCGTCGTGGTTTGCCAAGGGCGAGGAGAAGACGTGGCGGGAGAGCGTCGACCGGGAGGTGCGCGCCGTTCGCGAGAATGCGGGCCTCTGCGATGTCTCGACGCTCGGCAAGATCGAGGTGTTCGGGCCGGATGCGGCCGAATTCCTCAACCGGCTCTACTGCAATCCGCTCCTGAAACTGCCGGTCGGCAAGGCCCGCTATGGGCTGATGCTGCGCGAGGACGGCATAGTCTTCGACGACGGCACGGTCAGCCGGTTAGGTGAGGTGCATTTCCTGATCACGACCACCACCGCCATGGCGGCGGGCGTGCTCTCGCATATGGAGTTTGCGGCACAGGTGCTGTGGCCGCAGTTGCGCGTACGTTTACTCTCCGTCTCCGACCAATGGGCGCAGATGTCGATTGCCGGGCCAAAGGCACGCGTCATCCTTCAGTCCATCGTGGAGGACGACCTGTCCCATGCGGCCTTCCCGTTCCTGGCCGCCCGTGAGGTCCGCCTCAAGGGCAATCTCAAGGGACGGCTCTTCCGCATCTCCTTTTCCGGCGAACTTGCCTACGAGCTTGCGGTGCCGGCCGGCTATGGCGAGGTGGTGGCCGATGCGCTGATGTGCGCAGGCGCCCCGCACGGCATATGTGCCTATGGCGTCGAAGCGCTCAATGTGTTGCGGATCGAGAAGGGCCACGTCACCCACGCTGAACTCGACGGCCGCGTGACACCCGACGACGCCGGGCTGGGCCACATGATGGCCGCGGGCAAGGCGGATTTTATCGGCAAGCGGCTTTCCAGCCGCTTCGGCCTGACGGCCGCAGACCGGGCGCAGCTCGTCGGCCTCAGGACGCTTGAAGCGGATCAAGATATACGGGCCGGCGCGCATCTGCTGAAGGACGGCGCCAAGCCCTCGACGATAAATGACCAGGGCTGGGTGAGCTCCGCCTGCTTCTCCCCGACGCTCGGCAGGCCCATCGCGCTTGCCTTCCTCAAGTCCGGCCGCGAGCGCTATGGCGAGAAGGTCGTGGTGTGGGACCGGCTGCGCGGGGTCGAGACCATGGCGGAAGTCTGCCATCCGGTTTTCGTCGATCCTGATAACAGCAAGCTCACGGCATAGGGGGCAGGGATGGCTTACGACTATCAGGCGGTTCATGCTCTGGAAGGGACGATCGGCGCGATCGCCGAGCGGCGGGCCAACCATCTCGCCGTACACCGTGCGACGGCAATGGCCATGGTTCTGGCGTCGCCGGGCCGAGTGCCCGAGGCGGTCGGCATTCTCGTCGCGAACGGCGACTTCGAGGTGCGGTTTTCCGGTCCCGGCGAGTGGCTGGTGCTGTCGGAGGTCCATGCGCCCGAAACGCTTGCCGCCGAACTCGGCGTGCGGCTCGGCGATGCGGCTTTCGTCATCGACCAGAGCCACGGCCGTGTTGCTTTGACCCTGTCCGGGCCGGATGCCGCGCGCATTCTCGCCAATGGCGTGGCGGTCGATCTTCACGCCGACAGCTTTCCCGTGGGCCGGGCGGCGAACGTGTTGTGCCATCACATTTCAGTCAATCTGGCCCGCACCGGCGCGCAAAGCTTCGATCTTGTCGCCATGCGCAGCTTTGCCGAAGCGCTGGTGGGCGACATCAAGATCATGGCGCGCAGCCACGATCTATCAGTCGATTTCGCGACGCGCTGACGGGGCCGCGCGCCGCCGCCCGACATTGGAAATCGATAAAGCGACATGAGGTTTCGCAACCCGGGCTTGCCGGGCCGGCGAGGGACAAAATAGGCTGCCTTCACGCACTGCCTCTCATTCCTTCAACCGCCGTAAGCCGGAGTTTTTCATGAAGAGCCATGCCAGGGTCGTGGTCATCGGGGGCGGCGTCGTCGGCTGCTCCGTTCTCTATCATCTCACCAAGTTTGGCTGGACCGATGTCGTGCTCGTCGAGCGCTCCGAGCTGACCTCCGGCTCGACCTGGCACGCCGCCGGCGGCATGCACACGATCAACGGTGATCCGAACGTCGCCAAGCTCCAGAAATACACGGTGGAACTCTACAAGGAGATCGAGGACTATTCCGGCCAGGATATCGGCCTGCACATGACGTCGGGCATGATGCTTGCGGCGACGAAGGACCGTTTCGACTGGATGAAGTCGATCCTCGCCAAGGGGCGTTATATGGGGCTGGAGGCAGAGCTGCTGACGCCCAAAGAAGCGCATGACCTCATGCCGCTCATCGATCCCGACCAGTTCGTCGGCGCGGTGTTCGATCCGGTGGAAGGCCATCTCGATCCCTACGGCACCACCCACGCCTATGCGAAATCGGCCAAGAAGAACGGTGCGGAAATCTACCTGCACACCAAGGTCGAAGACCTCGCGCAGCGCGAGGACGGCAGCTGGCGCGTCATCACCAATAAGGGCGAGATTATCGCCGAGCATGTCGTCAACTGCGGCGGCCTCTGGGCGCGTGAGGTGGGCCGCATGGTCGGGCTCGAACTGCCTGTTCTGGCCATGGAGCACATGTATCTCATCACCGAGGACATGCCCGAGGTCATCGAATTCAACCAGACGCGCGGCAAGGAGCTGATGCATTGCGTGGATTTCGACGGGGAAATCTATCTCCGCCAAGAACGCAACGGCATGCTGATGGGCACCTATGAGAAGGCGTGCCGTCCGTGGTCGCCGCTGACCACGCCTTGGGATTTCGGGCACGAGCTGCTGGAAGAGGATATCGAGCGCATCACGCCGGAGCTGGAAGTGGGCTTCCGCCATTTTCCGGCTTTCAACAAGGCGGGCATCAAGAAGATCATCAACGGTCCTTTCACCTTCTCGCCCGACGGCAATCCGCTTGTCGGGCCGGTGCGCGGCATGACGAATTTCTGGTCGGCCTGTGCTGTCATGGCCGGTTTCAGCCAGGGCGGCGGCGTCGGGCTGGCGCTCGCCAACTGGATGATCCATGGCGATCCCGGTTTCGATGTCTTTGCCATGGATGTCGCGCGCTACGGCGACTTCGCGACTCTCGGCTATACCAACGCCAAGGTGCGTGAAAACTATTCACGCCGTTTCTCCATCCGCTATCCGAACGAGGAGCTGCCGGCCGGGCGCCCGCTTCTGACGACGCCGATTTATGACAGGCTGAAGGCAGCCGGTGCCGTCTTCGGCGCGTCCTACGGCCTGGAGCAGCCGCTGTGGTTCGCCCCCGCCGGTGTCGAGGATCACTTTTCCTGGCGGCGATCGACGGATTTCGAGACGGTCGGTGCGGAGGCCAAAGCCGTGCGCGAGAGCGTCGGCCTTATGGAGACCTCGGGCTTCGCCAAATATGCCGTGAAGGGGAGGGGTGCGGAAGCCTTTCTCGATCGGCTGCTTGCCTGCCGTATGCCCGCGACCGGCCGCATGACGCTCGCGCCCATGCTGAAGGCGGACGGCAAGCTGATCGGCGATTTCACGCTCGCCAAGCTGGGCGAGGGCGATTTCCTGCTCATAGGCTCCGGTATTGCCGAGGATTACCACATGCGCTGGTTCGAAGCGCATGTTCCGAAGGACGGGTCGGTCACGCTCGAGGCCCTCAATCTCGGTCTGGTCGGCCTCGCGATTGCCGGCCCGAACGCCCGTGAGGTCTTGGGCAAGCTCACGCATAAGGACCTGTCGACGCCCGCCTTTCCCTTTATGGCGGTGCGCCGCATGGACCTCGGCATGGCGCCGACAATCGTGGGGCGCGTCAGCTATACCGGCGACCTCGGCTACGAAATCTGGATGAAACCGCAGTATCAGCGCTACCTCTATGACCTGATCCTCGACGCCGGCAAGGAATTCGGCATCCGCCTGTTCGGCCTTCGGGCGCTGAACGCGCTTCGCCTGGAAAAATCCTATGGCAGCTGGTCGCGGGAATATCGCCCGCTCTACGGCCCGCTGGAAGCGCGGCTTGATCGCTTCGTCGCGCTGGACAAGGCGACGGACTTCATCGGCAAGGCCGCTGCCAGATCGGAGCGGGAGAGCGGCGGCACGTTGCGGCTTTGCACCTTCATCCTCGAGGCGACGGATGCCGACGTCATCGGCGACGAGCCGATCTCTCTCGACGGCGTCGTGCGCGGTTGGGTGACATCTGGGGGATACGCGCATGCGGCCGGCGTATCGGTCGCTGTCGGTTATGTGCCGAAGGACCTCGCAGACGTGGCGGAGGGCTGGTCGGTGGAGCTTCTGGGTGAGATGCTGCCCGCCCGCCTGCAGCGCGTGCCGCTTTTCGATCCCTCGGGAGCCAAGATGCGCAAGTAAGGCCTGCCGCGGCGTTGCGACGATGTTTCGTTATGAACCAATGTTCGCGTCGTCGCGGTGCATCGTTTTGCACCCAGGTCCCGCTTTTCTTGCCGCTTTTTTGGATATCGTGGCGTTAATTACGTCATTTGGCGCTTTCGCCCAAAGAAATTGTCGATCCGGGTTTTTTTGGCTTCCCTTTTGTATCGAAAGCGGTATGGAATTCATTTGTCTACACAAGCTCAAAAAATGAGCGCAAGAACAAGAGATGTGGCCAAAGCGGACTGCATCCGGGGGATTATATATGGAGTATTTCGTCCAGCAGCTCGTTAACGGGCTGACTCTTGGCTCGATTTATGGTCTGATAGCCATTGGCTACACCATGGTTTACGGCATCATCGGCATGATTAACTTCGCCCATGGCGATATCTTCATGCTCGGCGGATTTGCCGCTCTTATCACCTTTCTCGTCCTGACCAGCGTGTTTGTCGGCCTGCCGGTTGTCATTCTGCTTCTGGTCATGATGGTTGCAGCGATGCTGACGGCGTCGCTGTGGAACTGGACGATCGAGAAGATGGCGTATCGCCCGCTGCGCGGCTCTTTCCGCCTCGCGCCGCTGATCACGGCGATCGGCATGTCGATTGCGCTGTCGAACTTCATCCAGGTCACGCAGGGTCCGCGCAACAAGCCAATCCCGCCGCTGGTTTCGTCGGTCTACAATGTCTTCGGCATCGCGATCTCGCTCAAGCAGATCATCATCATGCTGCTGACGGCGATCCTGCTGACGACCTTCTGGTACATCGTCAACAAGACCTCGCTCGGCCGTGCCCAGCGCGCCACCGAACAGGACCGCAAGATGGCGGCACTGCTTGGCATCGACGTCGACCGCACGATCTCCGTGACCTTCATCATGGGCGCATCGCTGGCGGCTGTCGCCGGCACCATGTACCTGATGTATTACGGCGTGACCGTCTTTACCGACGGCTTCATTCCGGGCGTCAAGGCCTTCACGGCCGCGGTTCTCGGCGGCATCGGTTCGCTTCCGGGCGCGGTTCTCGGCGGCATGCTCATCGGTCTCATCGAGAGCCTGTGGTCCGCTTATTTCACCATCGACTACAAGGACGTCGCGACGTTCTCCATCCTCGCCATCGTCCTGATCTTCAAGCCGTCCGGTATTCTCGGACGACCGGAAGTCGAGAAGGTTTGATCCATGTCCAACATTTCCCACTCTCCTGAGAGCGCCGGCGGTAACCTGACGGCGCGGGCTCTGCGCGAGGGCATTTTTGCCGGTATCGTGGCACTCGGCCTGTTCGTCCTCTTCGTCGGTCTGGAGACCACGCAGAACATCCGCAACGAGCTGGTGCTGAACCAGCGCTGGGGCCTGCTCGCCATCTTTGTCGCCGTGGCCGCTGTCGGTCGCTTCCTAACGGTCGCCTATATTCGTCCGTGGATGGATGCCCGCAAGGCTGCCGCCAAGGCGCCGGTTGAGGCAGACGAAAGCTTCTTCAAGCGCAATTTCAGCAAGATCGCCATCGTCGCGCTCCTGATCTATCCGCCGCTGATGGTCATGCTGTTCGGCGTGCAGGGCTCGCTGAAATGGGTCGATAATTTCGGCATCCAGATTCTCATCTACGTGATGCTCGCCTGGGGCCTCAACATCGTGGTCGGCCTCGCCGGCCTGCTCGACCTCGGCTACGTCGCCTTCTATGCGGTGGGCGCGTACTCCTATGCGCTGCTGTCGCAGTACTTTGGTCTCTCCTTCTGGGTCCTGCTGCCGCTCGCCGGCATTCTGGCCGCCTTCTGGGGCATGATCCTCGGCTTTCCGGTGCTGCGTCTGAAGGGCGACTATCTTGCCATCGTGACGCTCGCTTTCGGTGAGATCATCCGCCTCGTGCTGATCAACTGGACGGAAGTGACGCGCGGCACGTTCGGCGTCTCGGGCATTCCCAAGGCTTCCGTCTTCGGCATCTGGTCGTTCGACGTTGGTGCGCCGAACAACTTCGCCAAGGTTTTCGAACTGCCGATGTCCTCGGCCTACTACAAGATCTTCCTGTTCTATCTCATCCTGGCGCTGGCCCTGCTTACCGCCTACGTGACGATCCGCCTGCGCCGCATGCCGATCGGCCGCGCGTGGGAAGCGCTGCGTGAGGACGAGATCGCCTGCCGCTCGCTGGGTATCAACACGGTCACGACCAAGCTGACAGCGTTTTCCATCGGCGCGATGTTCGGTGGCTTTGCGGGTTCCTTCTTCGCCGTGCGTCAGGGCTTCGTCTCGCCGGAAAGCTTCGTCTTCCTGGAATCGGCGATCATTCTCGCCATCGTGGTTCTCGGTGGCATGGGCTCGCTCGTCGGCATTGCCGTTGCCGCGGTCGTCATGGTCGGCGGCACGGAGCTGCTGCGCGAGATGACGTTCCTTAAGGCTATTTTCGGTCCCGACTTCACGCCGGAACTGTACCGCATGCTGATCTTCGGCCTCGCCATGGTCATCGTGATGGTCTGGAAACCGCGTGGCTTCGTCGGCAGCCGTGAACCGACTGCCTTCCTGAAGGAACGCAAGGCGGTCTCCGGCAGCTTCACCAAGGAAGGACACGGCTGATGGTGTCCGAAACAATGACAACGAACACGATGACGGCTGATCCCATTCTCAAGGTCGAGCATCTCTCGATGCGCTTTGGCGGCCTCATGGCCATCAACGACTTCTCCTTCGAGGCGCAGCGCGGCGAGATCACCGCTCTGATCGGCCCCAACGGCGCGGGCAAGACCACGGTCTTCAACTGCGTGACCGGCTTCTACAAGCCGACCATGGGCATGATCACCATGCGCCAGAAGGGCGGCAAGGAGTTCCTGCTTGAGCGGCTGAACGACTTCGAGATCACGCGCGATGCCAAGGTGGCCCGCACCTTCCAGAACATCCGGCTCTTCTCGGGCCTCACCGTTCTGGAAAACCTGCTCGTCGCCCAGCACAACACGCTGATGAAGGCCTCCGGCTACACGGTCCTCGGCCTTTTGGGCCTGCCCGGATACAAGAAGGCCGCGGCCGAATCCATCGAGGTGGCCCGGCACTGGCTGGAAAAGGCCGATCTCATCGAGCGTGCCGACGACCCGGCCGGCGATCTGCCCTACGGCGCCCAGCGGCGTCTCGAAATCGCCCGCGCCATGTGCACGGGACCGGAGGTCCTGTGCCTCGACGAGCCGGCGGCGGGCCTCAACCCGCGTGAATCGCTTGCCCTCAACGAACTCCTCCGCTCCATCCGCAAGGAAAGCGGCACGTCGATCCTACTCATCGAGCACGACATGTCTGTCGTCATGGAGATTTCAGACCATGTCGTCGTGCTCGAATACGGGCAGAAGATTTCCGACGGCACGCCGGACCATGTGAAAAACGATCCGAAGGTTATCGCGGCCTATCTCGGTGTTGAAGATGATGAGGTCGAAGAGGTGATCGAAGAAATCGAGGAGATCGAGGGCACTGTGGGAGGTACGCACTGATGAGCGATACGCTTCTCAGCGTCCAGGGCGTTGAAACCTATTACGGCAACATCCGCGCCCTTGCCGGCGTCGATGTCCAGGTGCAGAAGGGCGAGATCGTCAGCCTCATCGGCGCCAACGGCGCCGGCAAGTCGACCCTGATGATGACGATCTGCGGCAGCCCCCAGGCGCGCAACGGCACCATCACGTTCGACGGCGAGGATATCACCCGCCTGCCGACGCATCTCATCGCGCGCCGCCGCATCGCGCAGTCGCCGGAGGGACGTCGCATCTTCCCGCGCATGACCGTCTACGAAAACCTTCAGATGGGCGCGAGCCTCGACAACCTGAAGTATTTCGACGAGGACGTGGAGAAGATCTTCACGCTCTTCCCGCGCCTCAAGGAGCGCCAGTCGCAACGCGGCGGCACGCTTTCGGGCGGCGAACAGCAGATGCTCTCCATCGGTCGCGCGCTGATGGCGCGTCCCAAGCTCCTGCTTCTCGACGAGCCGTCGCTGGGTCTGGCGCCGCTGATCGTGAAGGGCATCTTCGACGCCATCAAGGTGCTGAACAAGGAAGAGGGGCTGACCGTGTTCCTCGTGGAGCAGAACGCCTTTGCCGCACTCAAGCTGTCGGACCGCGCCTATGTGATGGTCAACGGCAAGGTAACGATGAGCGGTTCTGGCAAGGAGCTTCTGGCCAATCCGGAAGTGCGCGCGGCCTATCTCGAAGGCGGCAGGCACTAGGACAAGGAGACGGACAATGCAGGGAATTCTCTACGAGGAACCGTCTTTCTGGCAGTTCCTGTTCATCACCGTCATCATGGGCGGCTGGACCGCATGGCGCACCGGCAAGAGCGTCGCCGAGGGCTGGCAGCCCTACCGGACGCTCGTCATCTACATCCTTCTCCTGGGTGTGGCGATCCGCTTCATCCACCACGCGCTGTTCAACGGCACGATGCTCACCGCCCAGTACTATGTCGTGGACACTGCCGTTCTTTTGTTGTTTGCTACGCTCGGCTACCGCTACTACCGGACGCGGCAGATGACCAACAATTACTACTGGCTTTATGAGAAGGTCTCGCCCTTTTCCTGGAAGTCGAAATAATCAAGGGAACACCCGTCCGCCTGGACGGGGCAAAACGATACCGGCGCAATGAATGCGGGTGTTGCGCCCGGTTGAAACCAGCCCGCTATAAATCTGGGAGTAACCAAATGAAGAAGTCTCTCATGTCGGCTGTTGCTTTGGCTGCAATGGTCGCTTTCAGCGGCAGCGCTTGGGCCGACATCCTGGTCGGCGTCGGCGGCCCGCTGACCGGTCCGAACGCCGCTTTCGGCGCGCAGATCCAGAAGGGCGTCGAGCAGGCTGCTGCCGACATCAATGCGGCCGGGGGCATCAACGGCGAGCAGATCAAGATCGTTCTGGGCGATGACGTTTCCGACCCGAAGCAGGGCGTTTCCGTCGCCAACAAGTTCGTCGCCGATGGCGTGAAGTTCGTTGTCGGTCACTTCAACTCGGGCGTTTCCATCCCGACGTCGGAAATCTACGCCGAAAACGGCATCCTGCAGGTTTCGCCGGCGTCCACGAACCCGACCTACACCGAGCGCGGCCTGTGGAACACGTTCCGTACCTGCGGCCGTGACGACCAGCAGGGCGCTGTAGCCGGTGCCTTCATCGCGGCCAACTTCAAGGATGCGAAGGTCGCCGTTCTCCACGACAAGAGCCCGTATGGCCAGGGCCTCGCCGACGAAACCAGGAAGGCGGCAAACGAAGCCGGCGTCAAGGAAGTCATCTACGAAGGCGTCAACGTCGGCGACAAGGACTTCTCGGCCCTCATCGCGAAGATGAAGGAAGCCGGCGTCTCCGTCGTCTACTGGGGCGGCCTGCACACCGAGTTCGGCCTGATGGAACGTCAGGCTGCCGACCAGGGCCTGAAGGCAACCTTCATTTCGGGCGACGGCATCGTTTCGAACGAACTGGCTTCGATTGCCGGCGACGCCGTTGACGGCACGCTGATGACCTTCGCGCCCGATCCGCGCAAGAACCCTGCTGCCAAGGAACTCGTCGAGAAGTTCCGCGCTGCCGGTTTCGAACCGGAAGCCTACACGCTCTACTCCTACGCCGCTCTTCAGGTCATCGCTGAAGCTGCCAAGGCTGCCGGCGGTAACGACGCGCAGGCCGTTGCAGAAGCGATCAAGGCCAAGGGCCCGTTCAACACGGCTATCGGCGAACTGTCCTTCGACGAAAAGGGCGACATCACCCGTCCGGACTACGTCATGTACACCTGGAAGAAGGGTGAAGACGGCAAGTACACCTACTTCCAAAACGAGTAATCGTTTCATGGAACGGGCGGCGCACGCATGCCGCCCGGCCGTGACCACTTCGAGCCCGGCCTTTGCGCCGGGCTTTTTCTTGAAGACCTGTTCAGACCCACTGGCGAGGTCACGACGAGAGGAATGGCAGTATGGACGTAGCGCTTGTGGGGGATGAGGCAGTCGGCCGCCAGCAGCGGGCGCGAGGCGTCGGACGCCTGGTTGCGAAGCGGTCGGCGCAGAGCACACGGCTCGACGTGTTTTACCAGGAAGGCTGCGCCAAGATACGGCTGCCCGAAACGTTCGATGGTACGATGGAGGCCGTCCTCATCAACACGGCGGGTGGTCTGACGGGCGGCGATCATGTGGAATGGTCGCTTGCAGCCGGCGCCGAAACGCGCCTGACCGTGACCACGCAAGCCTGCGAGCGGATCTACAAGGCGAGCGCCTCGACCGCTAGGCTGGAAACACGCATCACCGTTGCGGATGGTGCGCGTGTCGACTGGCTGCCACAGGAGACGATCCTGTTCGACCGGTCGTCGCTGAATCGCCGGCTGGAGGTGGATCTGGCCGCCGATGCTGTCTTCCTTGCCGTTGAGGCGGTGATTCTCGGCCGCAAGGCGATGGGCGAGACGGTGGAGACGGGTTTCTTTCATGACTGCTGGCGCGTGCGCCGGGCGGGCAAGCTCATCCATGCTGAAGAAACGCGTATCGATGGCGATGTTGCCGGCCTCACGGGCGAACTTGCGACGCTCGGCGGTGCGCGCGCCTTTGCAACCGTGTTGTTGTGTGGCCCCGATGCAGAAGGGCACGTCGAACCGTTGCGCCGGCTGATCGGTGCGGGCGCGGCTGGCGTCAGCCAGTGGCAGGACAAGCTCGTTGCGCGCGTCGTGGCGGATGATGGCTTCTCCCTGCGAAAAATGCTGATCCCGATCATTTCGCACTTGCGCAAGGGCGCGAGCGTGCCGAAACTCTGGTCACTCTGAAACCGGGTGGCCCGGCTCGATCCGTGGTCGCCTGCCGCTTCCTGTTTTGCGTATATCGCGCGCGCAAACAGCCGCCTATTGTCGCGCGACGGAACCAGCGACGGACCACTCATGAACCTGACCCCCCGCGAAAAAGACAAACTGCTGATCGCCATGGCCGCGATCGTGGCGCGCAAGCGTCTGGAGCGCGGAGTGAAGCTCAACCATCCCGAGGCGATCGCGCTCATCACCGATTTCGTGGTGGAGGGAGCACGCGACGGTCGTGCCGTCGCCGATCTGATGGAGGCTGGCGCGCATGTTCTCACCCGAGAGCAGGTGATGGATGGCATCCCCGAGATGATCCACGACATCCAGGTGGAGGCAACCTTTCCTGACGGCACAAAGCTCGTGACCGTGCACGAACCCATCCGGTAGACTCATGCTGGAGCTCAGGCCCAATTGCGAATGCTGCGACCGCGACCTGCCGCCGGAAAGCGGCGAGGCGATGATCTGCACGTTCGAATGCACCTTCTGTGCGCAGTGCGTGCGCACGGTTCTGCACGGCGCCTGCCCGAATTGCGGCGGCGGGTTCATGCATCGTCCGGTGCGGCCGGCTGCCATGCTCGAAAAATATCCGGCATCGACAAAACGTATCCTGAAAGCCGAGGGCTGCGGCCCGGCGCAAGCTGCGAGAGGAACTCCATGATCCCGGGCGAAATCATCGCTGCCGATGGCGATATCGAACTCAATGTCGGACTGCCGGTTACCGTGCTGGATGTCTCCAATACCGGCGACCGCCCGATCCAGGTCGGCAGCCACTATCATTTCTACGAAACCAATCCCGGCCTGTCGTTCGAGCGCGAGCAGACAAGGGGGCTCAGGCTCGATATCCCCGCCGGCACCGCCGTGCGTTTCGAGCCGGGCCAGACGCGCACCGTCCGCCTCGTGCCGTTTGCCGGCAAGCGGGAGATTTACGGGTTCCGGCAGGCCGTGATGGGAAAACTCTGACATGACATTGCGACATTCTCTTCTTCTCGCCGCCGCCTCGCTGCTCGTTTCGGCTACGGTCGCCATGGCGCAGGAGCCCGAGGTCGACTGCGATAATGCGCAGACGCAAATGGACATGAACATCTGCGCCGGCCGCGACTACAAGACGGCCGACAACGAGTTGAATGCCGTCTACAAGAAGGCCTTGGAGGCCGCCAAGGAGACCGATGAAGGCTTCAAGGACATGGGCGAGCAGTATGTCGGTGCGGTCGATGCGCTGAAACGTGCCCAACGCTCCTGGATCGGCTATCGCGACGGGCAGTGCGAGCTTGCCGGCTTCGAGGCACGCGGCGGCTCCATGGAGCCCTTGCTGGTTTCCAGCTGCCTTGCGGATCTCACACGCAAGCGGACGGCGGAGCTCAAGGCTTTCTACGAGCAGGAAAACTGAGGAGCGGCGGTGTCACGCAGGATCGTCATCGTCGGCAATGGCGCCATCCCGCAGGGGCTGGCTGCGACGATCGACGCGGCTGACATCGTGATCCGTTTCAACGGCTGCCGGTCGGCGGGCGCCGGCGGCATGAAGACCGATATCATCGCTGTGTGCAACACCGGCCGGCCGGCGCTCGACATGCTGGGTGGCGGTCGCTGGAAGGACAGCGCGACCGTGCGGCAGGCCGGCGAAATCTGGTGTGTGCGATCCCCCGAGGTTTTTGCGGCCATGCGCGCGGCGCTGGCCCTCAGCCACCCCGATCTCGACGATTTCTGCGACGATTACACGGCTGGCTTCGAGGCTTTCGCGACGGCAACCGGGCGTCGGCTGCGCGTCATCCCCGCCGCCTTGCATAACGCCGTCGACGCCGGGCTGGCCGCCTTCGATGCCGCGCCTTACGTTGTGCCGAGCTCGGGCCTTGTCGCGATTGCGCACGCCCTTGAAAATCTCGCCGAAGACGGCGACCGCGTGTCGATTGCCGGTTTCAGCCACGAAGGCTGGCAATGGCATCCTTTCGCCGCCGAGCGGCGCTGGGTCGCTGCGCTTGTCACCGCCAGCCGCCTCGACCGTCTCGATCATCCTCCCGCCTCCCGGAGAAGCTGACCCATGTCCTACACCATGTCCCGCGCTGCCTATGCCCGCATGTTCGGCCCCACCACCGGCGACAAGGTTCGCCTTGCCGATACCGAACTCTTCGCCGAGGTGGAGCGGGACTTCACGAGCTACGGCGACGAGGTGAAATTCGGCGGCGGCAAGGTCATTCGCGACGGCATGGGCCAGAGTCAGGCGACGCGCGGCGAGGGTGCGGTCGATACCGTCATCACCAATGCGCTGGTCATCGACCACAGCGGCATCTTCAAGGCTGATATCGGCCTCAGCAACGGCCGCATCGCCGGCATCGGCAAGGCGGGCAATCCCGATACGCAGCCGGGCGTGACCATCATTGTCGGTCCGTCGACGGAGGTGATCGCGGGGGAGGGCAAGATCCTCACCGCCGGGACGATGGATGCGCATATCCACTACATCTGCCCGCAGCAGATCGAGCACGCGCTGGCGAGCGGTGTCACGACGATGTTGGGCGGCGGCACGGGGCCTGCCCACGGCACGCTCGCCACCACCTGCACGGGCGCGTGGCACATCGAGCGCATGATCGAGAGCTTCGATGCCTTTCCGATGAACCTCGCGCTGGCAGGCAAGGGCAACGCCTCGGTGGCCGCGCCCATCGAGGAGATGATCCGCGCGGGCGCTTCGGCGCTCAAGCTGCACGAGGACTGGGGCACGACGCCGGCGGCCATCGACTGCTGCCTTTCCGTGGCCGACGAGTACGATGTGCAGGTGATGATCCACACCGACACGCTCAATGAAAGCGGTTTCGTGGAGGATACGGTCGCAGCGATCGGCGGGCGAACCATTCACGCGTTCCACACGGAAGGGGCCGGCGGTGGTCACGCGCCCGACATCATCAAGGTCTGCGGCCACGCCAACGTCATTCCGTCCTCCACCAATCCCACCCGGCCCTACACCGTCAACACCATTTCCGAGCATCTCGACATGCTGATGGTCTGCCATCATCTGTCGCCGTCGATCCCCGAGGACATTGCGTTTGCCGAAAGCCGTATCCGCAAGGAGACCATCGCGGCGGAGGACATCCTTCACGATATCGGCGCCTTCTCCGTCATCTCTTCCGACAGTCAGGCAATGGGCCGTGTCGGCGAGGTCGCCATCCGGACCTGGCAGACGGCTGACAAGATGAAGCGCCAGCGCGGCCGCCTCGCCGGCGAAACCGGTGACAACGACAACCTGCGCATCCGCCGCTACATCGCCAAATACACGATCAATCCGGCCATCGCGCAGGGCTTGAGCCATGAAATCGGCTCGATCGAAGTGGGCAAGCGTGCCGACCTCGTGCTGTGGAACCCGGCCTTCTTCGGCGTGAAGCCCGACATGGTCCTTCTCGGCGGCGTCATCGCCATGGCGCCGATGGGAGATCCGAACGCATCGATCCCGACGCCCCAGCCGGTGCATTACCGCCCGATGTTCGGCGCCTACGGCAAGATGCGCACGAATTCCTCCGTCACCTTCGTCTCGCAGGCGTCCATCGATCTCGGCCTTCGCGAGCGCCTCGGCGTTGCCAAGCAGCTTCTGCCGGTCCGTAACACGCGCAACATCTCAAAGGCCTCGATGATCCTCAACGACCTGACGCCGCATATCGAGGTCGATCCGGAAACCTACGAGGTGCGTGCAGACGGCGAACTGCTGACCTGCGAACCCGCAACCGTGCTGCCGATGGCGCAGCGCTATTTCCTGTTTTGACACCTTCTTCTGCCCGAAAGTTTCATATGCCCTACCGCTCCATCCACATACTGCCGCAGGGGACCGCCGTCGACCAGGCACCCATCGATGTCGTCATTCTCCCGCACGACCAGCGTCATATTCGCCGCAAGCTCCTGCACATGCAGCACGATGACGTCGTGATGGTCGATCTGCGCGAACCGGTCCAGCTTTCCCATGGCGACCTGCTTTGGACGGAAAGCGGCGAAACGATCGAGGTGGTTGCGGCTGAGGAGCTTCTCTACGCGGTTACGCCGAAGGGGCCGCTTCACCTCGTCGAGCTCGCCTGGCATCTCGGCAATCGCCATCTGCCGGCGCAAATCGAGAAGGAGCGCATTCTCATCCTGCGCGACCATGTGATCCGCGACATGCTGGTTGGGCTTGGCGCGACGGTTGAGGAGGTCTCGGAGCCGTTTCACCCGCTGCGCGGTGCCTATCACGGTTCCGGCCACGGGCATCACCACCACGGCCATGACTGACGCCGCAGCACTCGTCCGGCTGATGACCTGGCTGTCGCCGGCCTTCCCCGTCGGCGCCTTTTCCTATTCCGGCGGCCTTGAGCAAGTGGTGAGCGATGGCGATGTGCGCGACGCCGCGACGCTTCGGGACTGGCTGTCTAGCCTGCTTAGCCACGGCAATCTCTGGAATGATGCCGTGCTGTTTGCCGAGGCGCATCGCAGCGTCGATGCGGAAGAGGACTTGAAGGCGGTCGCGGCGTTTGCCGAGGCGCTTGCGGGCTCAGCCGAGCGGCACAGGGAAACGATGCTGCAGGGCGGTGCATTCCTGGCCGCAGCATCGGGCTGGCCGCACCCCGTTCTGGATGTGCTGGGTGAGGAGGCAGCTTATCCGGTCGCTGTGGGTGCGGTTGCTGGCGGACATGGCATTGGGGCGGAGGCCGCACTGGCTGCCTTTCTCCACGCGGTTGCCTCCAACCTCGTTTCGGTGGCGATCCGTTGCGGCGTTATCGGACAGCGCGACGGCGTGGCTGTTCTTGCCTGGCTGGAGCCGAGTGTGATCGCACTTGCCGGACGTGCGGCGGGCTCGACGCTCGACGATCTCGGTTCCGCCACCATCCGCGCGGAGATTGCCAGCCTGCGGCATGAAACACTGACGACGCGGCTGTTCCGCTCATGAGCGGGCTGGCCGCCAAGCCCTGCCGGGCACAGATAGACAAGGGCGGATCGACGGCGCTACCGTCTGTCTGCCGGAAAACTCTCGGAGATTGACGATGACATCGAAGAACGGTCCCCTGCGCGTCGGCATCGGCGGTCCCGTCGGTTCGGGCAAGACGGCGCTGACCGAGAAGCTCTGCAAGGCCATGAGCGGGCACTATTCCGTGGCCGTCGTGACCAACGACATCTACACCAAGGAGGATGCGGAAGCGCTGGTGCGCATGCAGGCGCTGCCGTCCGACCGCATTGTGGGCGTGGAGACGGGCGGCTGCCCGCATACCGCCATCCGCGAGGATGCCTCGATCAATCTCCAGGCCATCGCCGACCTCAACCGGCGTTTTCCCGATCTCGACGTCGTCTTCATCGAGTCCGGTGGCGACAATCTTGCTGCGACCTTCTCGCCCGACCTCGCGGATCTGACGATCTATGTCATCTCCGTCTGCCAGGGCGAGGAAATTCCGCGCAAGGGGGGGCCGGGCATCACACGCTCGGACCTTCTCGTCATCAACAAGAAGGACCTCGCGCCTTATGTCGGGGCGGATCTGGATGTGATGGAGGCGGATGCGGGGCGCATGCGCGCGGCGCGGCCCTTCGTGTTCTCCGACATGAAGCGCGGCGAGGGGATCGACAGCATCGTCGATTTCCTGCGTGTGCAGGGCGGTCTCTAGAGCATTCCGGTGAACACGGGTTCACCGGAAGCTCAATCTTTTGTCTTGCCGCATTGTCCGACGCCGAAGTGATCCCGCTTCGGCTGGAAATGCTCTGGATTAAACCCTCTTCAGCACCTCGGGATCGCCGATATGGACGAGCCGGCCACGAACATTGACGCCGTGATTGCGCAGAAGCGAGAAGGCGCGTGATAGCGCCTCAGGCGCGAGCCCGAGTTTCCCGGCGAGCAGGCTTTTCTGGTAAGGCAGGCGGAAGCTCGTCGCCTTGCCGTCTGCGGGGCAATGGTCGAGCAAATAGCGCGACACGCGCTGGGGTGCGGTGTGCAGCCGGTCATCGGCAAGGCTGGTGAAGCTTGCGGCGAGTTGCACGGAGACGATGTTGACAAGCGCGAGCGCGAGATCCGGGCGGCGGCTTGCGATGTCGCGCACGCGCCTTAAATCGAAGCGGGCGAGCAATGCCGGCTCGGCCGCTTGCGCCGTCGCGGCATAGCGGCCGCCGTCGAGCACCACGCTCGCGCCGATCAGGTCGCCCGGGCCATAAAGGCTGACATCGGCTTCGCGGCCGTCAGGGTCGAGCTTGTAGAGGCGGATGTAGCCGGAAAGAACGCAATGCAGCATGTCGGCGGGCTCGCCTTCCCGGAACAGCATCTGGCGGGCGGGCAGGTTGCCGATAACAGCGATTTCCATCATCGCCGCGACGCTCTCCACGCCGAGCGAAGCCAGAAAACCTGAATTGAGAAGCGTTTCCCGTTCCCGTGCGCCGGGCTTCATCAGCCTGTTCATCGATCTCACTCCATGCTCCCGCAGGCCTCGTTCTTTCTTCCAGCTGAAACGATAGTCCAGGGCGGGAATACGCGTCTTGATTTCGATCAAACAACGTAAAACGGCCGGCGCGACAAATGCCGCACCGGCCGTTCATCTGTGAGCCCGGCGATTTATTCTGCCGCGAGCGTGGAGTGGTGCACCACAGTGAAGGGCTTTCGTTCGCCGTTCTTCTTTTCGAGCGTCTCGATGCGCTTTTCCAGCTCTGTCACGGTGCGCGCCGTCTGGTCGGCGAGATGTGTCAGGGCCTGCGGCTCCATGGCCAGCAGCTCGTCATCCTTCTTGCCGACGAAGCGGCCGAAGAGCCAGCCAAGGAAGCGCGAGACGTCGTCCATGATCAGGAAGAACGACGGCACGACGACCAGCGACAGCACGGTCGAGACGATGATACCGCCGATCACCGCAATCGCCATGGGCGAGCGGAAAGCGCCGCCTTCGCCGACGCCGAGGGCGGATGGCAGCATCCCGGCCGACATGGCGATGGAGGTCATGACGATCGGACGCGCGCGCTTTCGACCGGCCTCGATCATGGCCTCCACGCGCTCCATGCCGGCATGGCGCATCTCGATGGCAAAATCGACCAGCAGGATGGCGTTCTTGGTCACGATGCCCATCAGCATGAGAATGCCGATGAGAACGGGCATGGAGAGCGCGTTCTGCGTGAGGATGAGACCGGCCGCCACGCCGCCGATGGCGAGCGGCAGCGACAGAAGGATGGTGAACGGCTGAATAACATCCTTGAACAGCAGGATCAGCACCATCAGCACGAGCAGCAGGCCGAGCAGCATGGCATTGCCAAAGGATTGCTGCATCTCGGCCTGAAT
This sequence comes from Shinella sp. H4-D48, assembly GCF_022637395.1. Taxonomy (GTDB): domain Bacteria; phylum Pseudomonadota; class Alphaproteobacteria; order Rhizobiales; family Rhizobiaceae; genus Shinella; species Shinella sedimenti. Next base: position 853,836 of record NZ_CP093337.1, read on the forward strand.
TTCCGCGTCACCGCTTTCGGCGAACTGCACTGTCGACGGCATGTCGATGCCGGAGGCGATTTCCTTGAAGCGGGCGGTTGCCGTGTCGAGCGCCACGCCCTGCTGGAGATCGGAGCCGATCGAGACAACGCGGTTGCGGTTGTGCCGCTTCACGGCGCTCGGGCCTTCCGAGTACTCGATGTCGGCGACGCTGGAGAGCGGCACGAACTGGCCGCCGGCCGTCTGGATCTTCAGATTGCGAATGGCGGCGAGATCGGCGCGGAAGGCGCGGTCCACCTGCACACGGATGGGGATGAGGCGGTTGTCGAGCGAGACCTTGCTGAGCTGCGAGTCGATATCGCCGATGGTCGCGACGCGCACGACTTCCGATATCTGCGCCGTTGTTATGCCGAAGCGGGCCATCTGGTCGTCGCGCGGGCGTATCTGCAGTTCCGGTCGCGGCAGCGAGCCTTCGGAGCTTACATTGGCCAGCAGCGGGTCGGCACGCAGCTTGGCTTCCAGCACCGCGACCGTGTCGTTCAGGTCCGCCTCGTTATTGGAGAGCAGGTTGAAGGCAAGGTCACGCTCGCCGCGATCGTTGAGCTTGATGATGCGCACATCCGGGATATCGCGAAGCTTGGCGAAGATTTCCTTCTCGATATCCCATTGCGGCCGCAGGCGGCCATGCGCTTCCATCTTCGGCAGGTAGGGGCCGATCACGGGAATGCCGCCGAGAACGTCATTCACCAGCCGGTAGGCGAGGGAATGCTCCAGCCTGTCGAGGATAACAGTCACAGAGGCACGGCGCAGCTCGAGATCGCCCTTCGGCGAGGAGCCGCCGAGGACGAAGACGCTTGAAACGCCGTCGATATCCTTCACCTTGTCATAGACCTGCGTGGTCGTGCGGTCGGTATCGTCGAGCATCGCATCCGGCGGCAGTTCGACGGACAACACCACGCGGGATGCGTCTTCCGGCGGCATGAAGCTGCCCGGCACCGTGAAGAGCAGCATGACGGATGCGATCAGGAAGGCGAAGGCGCCCAGCAGGGTGGCATAGCGGGCATACCATGTGCCGGTCGTCTTGCTGACGAGCCAGGTATAGCCGCGCATGAAGCGGCCTTCCTTTTCCTCGCCATGCCCGTCGGCATCGCTGGAGCGCATCAGATAGGCTGCCATGACAGGCGTGATCAGGCGTGCAACCGCAAGCGAGAAGAACACGGCAACAGCGACGGTCAAGCCGAACTGGATGAAGTACTGGCCCGGAATACCCGGCATGAACGACACAGGAACGAACACCGCGATGATGGTGAAGGTCGTCGCAATGACCGCAAGCCCGATCTCGTCGGCCGCCTCGATCGCCGCCCGATAGGGCGACTTGCCCATGCGGATGTGGCGCGCGATGTTCTCGACCTCCACGATGGCATCGTCCACCAGGATACCGGTCGCGAGCGTCAACGCCAGGAACGACACGAGGTTCAGGGAGAAGCCCAGCATGTCCATGACGAAGAATGTCGGGATTGCCGACAGCGGCAGCGCGACCGCGGAAATCAGCGTCGCGCGCCAGTTGCGCAGAAAGAGCAGCACCACGGCGACCGCAAGCAATGCGCCTTCGATCAGCGTGTGAAGTGCTGCCTCGTAGTTGCCGTAGGTGAAGTAGACGGCGTCGTCGACCATCTCGATCGAAACGTCGGGATTCTGCGCGCGGACCGCGCCAAGCGCTTTCTCGACGGAGCCGGCGACGGTCACCTCGCTCGCTCCCTTGGAACGGAAGACCGCGAAGGTCACGACCGGATTGCCGTTGAAGCGCGAGAAGGAGCGCGGCTCCTCATAGGTATCGGAAATCTTGCCAAGCTCGGACAGCCGCACGAACCTGCCGTTCGGTAGCGCGATCATCGTATTGGTCAGCTTTTCGACGGAGCGTGCGTCGCCGAGCGTGCGGATGGCCTGTTCGGCGCCGGCGATCTGGCCGCGGCCGGAGCCTGCATCGGCGTTCATGCTGCGGATCTGGCGGTTCACGTCTGCGGCGGAAATGCCGTAGGAGTCGAGCTTGTCCTGGTTGAGATCGATGCGCACCTCGCGGTCGGCGCCGCCGAAGCGGTCGATCTTGCCGATGCCTGGCTGGCCCTGAAGGGCGCGCTTGACCTTGTCGTCGACGAACCACGACAGCTCTTCCAGCGTCATGTTGGGCGAGGAGACAGCAAAGGTCTGGATCGCCTGGCCTTCCACGTCGATCTTGCTGACGACGGGTTCCTCGATGGAGGCCGGCAGGTCGCCTCGGATGCGGTCTATCGCGTCCTTGACGTCCTGCAGCGCCTGGTTCGTCGGCTTTTCGATCTTGAAGAGAACGGATGTGACGGAGCTGCCGTCCGTGACGGTCGACACGATGTCGTCGACGCCCTCGATGCCGGCGACGGCGTCCTCGATCTCCTTGGTGACCTGGACCTCAAGCTCCGCCGGAGCCGCCCCGCTCTGGGTCACCGAAATGGCGATAACAGGAACGTCAATATTGGGGAAACGTGTGATCGGCAGCGAATAGAAGGACTGGATACCGACGTAGAGCAGCAGCGCGAAGGCGAGCAGCGGCGCAATCGGATTGCGGATGGACCAAGCTGAAAAGTTCATGTCCCCAAAGTCCTCGATAAGAGACCAGACGCGTCCGGGAGGGGTCGCGACCCCGTTGCCCCTGTTCAAGGCTCCGATTGCGGCGGAGCCCCTACGTCATTTCGTGGCCGAAGCCTGCTCGCCCTTGACCGGATTGATACGGTCGCCGTCGCGAACATAGGCACCGGCCTTGGCCACGACCTCGTCGCCGGCCGCAAGCCCGCTGACGATTTCGATCCCCTGGCCGTCCTGAATGCCGGTTTCGACCGGCACCAGCCTGACCACGCCGTTCTCCACCTTGCGGGCCACCGTCTTGCCGTCCGCCGTCGTAATGGCCGAGAGGGGAAGGACAATGCCCTGCTTTTCCTCGACGACGATGTCGGCGCTCGCAAACATGCCGGCGCGCGCCCTGTCCGGCTCGTCGAAGCCGATGTACACGCGGCCGAGGCGGCTTTGCGGGTCGAGCGTCGGTTCGACGAGGCGGATCGTGCCGGTGAGTGTCGCCGCTCCCCCCGCAAGCGAGACCTTGGCCTTGAGGCCGGGCTTGAGCTTGAGGATCATGTCTTCCGATACGTCGGCCTTCAGTTCGATGGCGCCGTCGCGGATGACGGTGAACAGCGGCGATGCCGAGCCGCTGGCGATGGCGCCGATCTTGGCCGTGCGCGCGGAAACGACGCCCGCGACGGGCGACTTGACGGCGGTGCGGGCAAGTCTCAGGTCGATATCGTCGATCTGGGACTGGGCGACATTGATGTCGGCCTCGGCAACGGCAACGGCCTGCTCGGCGGAATTGACGCGGGCAAGCGCTGCATCAGCCGCCGCGATTGCCTGGTCCGCATTGGCCTGCGACTGGGATCCGGACTTCACGAGCCGTTGCGCGCGGTCGCGGACCCGGACGGCTTCGTCGGCATTGGCCTTGGCTTCCACAAGCTGCGCCCTGATCTGTTCAAGCCCGGCGCGCGCCTTGGCGAGCGAAGCCTCGGTCTGGCTTTTCTGCAGGAGGAGCGCATCGTCGTTCAGCGTGGCGAGCGTGCCTTCCGCCGCGACACGATCGCCGACATCGGCTTCAAGCGTGCGGATCGAAAGACCCTCGACGAGCGGCGTCACATAGACTTCCTCGACAGCCTGGATCGTGCCCGTGGCGATCACGCGATCAATGAGGTTGCGCTGTTCGGCGGCGGTGACGACAATGGCGGGCAGATTCTGTACCTGCTGGGCCCCGTCGGCATCGCCGGTTGCCGCATCGGCCGCAAAGACCGGCGTCTGCGCAAGCGCCATCATGACCGCAGCAGAAACGAAGCGCATTTTCCCGTGTCCAAAAGCCATAGGCAGAGCTATCCCAAAAGCATGATGCGTGTTTCGTGTCCGGGCGCTTCTCTAGGTTTATCGCCGGATCTGTTCCTGCCAGTGTGGAGGGCACGAATGGCGCGCTGGCCTCTCCAGTTCCGACTATGCGGTTTATGTAATCGGCACCGGCCAACCATACAAGAGGCAACGGAATGGTGCCTCAATATTCTAGGTGTTTGGCCTTTCCAAGGCAATGGCGGCGTGTTGCCGCGCCCGGCCTGCTGCTCAAAAAAGTGCGGGGCCCTGAGGCCCCGCAGGTCGTTCGTTCAGCCGGGCGGTTATTTCAGCGCTTCGTCCGTCACGGCATGGGTCCAGGCGCCTTCCGGCTCCTTGGAAATGACCGGATCGGAACCGCCGCCGAGCAGGGTCGCGACGGTGCGCTTGTAGTCGGCTTCGTCGAGCGCGCCGTTGGAGCCGGTGGTCAGCTTGGCGACTTCGCCCATCATGCGCTTCTGGTGCGCTTCGGTCTGGGCGCCGGTCGAGTCGTTTTCCAGCACGATGTCTGCGGCTTCGTCGGGATGTTCCTCGGCATATTTCCAGCCCTTCATGGAGGCGCGGACGAACTTGACCATCTTTTCCTTGAAGGCCGGGTCGGCGAGCTTGTCTTCCAGAACGTAGAGCCCGTCTTCCAGCGTGGCGACGCCCTGGTCCTCGTATTTGAAGGTAACAAGGTCCTCTGGCTTGATGCCGGCGTCCAGCACCTGGCCATACTCGTTATAGGTCATGGTCGAGATGCAGGCAGCCTGCTTCTGGATCAGCGGATCGACGTTGAAGCCCTGCTTCAGCACGGTCACGCCATCTGGTCCGCCTTCGGTCGGGATCTTCAGATGTGCCATCCAGGAGAGGAAGGGGTATTCGTTGCCGAAGAACCAGACGCCAAGCGTCTTGCCCTTGAAGTCCTCGGGCGTCTTCACGCCGGATTCCTTCAGACAGGTGAGCATCATGCCTGATGATTTGAACGGCTGCGCGATGTTGACGAGCGCTACGCCCTTTTCGCGGGTTGCAAGGGCAGACGGCATCCAGTCCACGATGACATCGGCACCGCCGCCGGCGATGACCTGTGCTGGAGCGATGTCCGGTCCACCAGGCTTGATTTCGACGTCGAGGCCTTCCTCTTCGTAGAAGCCCTTGTCCTTGGCGACGTAGTAGCCGCCGAACTGGGCCTGGGTGACCCATTTCAGCTGCAGCGTCACCTTGTCGGCGGCCTGCGTCTGGAACGCGGCAAGCGAGAAGGCGCTTGCCAGCAGGAGCGATGCGATCTTCGTTTTCATGTCAGTTCCCTCTTTCTTCTTTATTTTACGTCTGCCCACCACGGACAGACGGATGCCAGAACGTGACGACCCGCTCGATGAGCGCGACGATCCCGTAGAAGACCGAGCCCGCCACCGCGGCGACCGCGATTTCGGCCCAGACCATGTCGACATTCATGCGGCCCACTTCCGTGGAGATGCGGAAACCCATGCCGACGATGGGCGTTCCGAAGAATTCGGCAACGATGGCGCCGATCAGCGCCAGCGTGGAGTTGATCTTCAGCGCATTGAAGATGAAGGGCCAGGCGGCGGGCAGGCGCAGCTTGACGAGCGTCTGGAACCACTCGGCGGCGTAGGTCCGCATCAGGTCACGCTCCATGTGGCTGGTAGCGGCGAGGCCCGAGACGGTGTTCACCAGCATGGGGAAGAACGTCATGATGACGACGACCGCGACCTTCGACTGCCAGTCGAAGCCGAACCACATGACCATGATGGGCGCCACGCCGATGACCGGCAGGGCGGAGACGAAATTGCCGAGCGGCAGCAGACCCTTCTGCAGGAAGGGCGACCGGTCGATGATGATGGCGACGAGGAAGCCGAGGCCACAGCCCAGCGCATAACCGACAAGAACGGATTTCAGGAAGGTCTGTCGGAAGTCTGCCCAAAGCGTCGGCACCGAACTGATGAGCCGCGCCCAGATCATGCTGGGCGGCGGCAAGAGGACGGAGGGTACGTTGAAGCCTCTCACGATGCCTTCCCACAGCACAAGGATGGTCATGCCGAAGATCAGCGGCACCGCGAGGCGCGCGGCCCGGTCGGCCGCGCCCGTGAGTTTGCGCCGCACCAGCCACTCGTTGAACGCCCATGCGGCGAGCCAGAAGACGATGGCGGCGATCAGGATGGAAATGTTCATGCCCGGGCCCCCATGCGCTTGAGGACAAGGCTGTGCGCAAAGCCGACGATGATGACGAGCAGCGCTGCAACGGCGGCCGCCATGAACAGCGCCGCCCAGATCTGCACCGTCTGGCCATAATACGAGCCGGCGAGCAGGCGGGCGCCCAGGCCCGCGACGGCGCCGGTCGGTAGTTCGCCCACGATGGCACCGACCAGCGAGATGGCGATCGCGACTTTCAGCGATGTAAAGAGGTAGGGCATCGAGCAGGGCCAGCGCAGCTTCCAGAAGGTCTGGGACGCCGAGGCATTGTAGGTGTGCATCAGGTCGAGCTGGATCTGTTCGGGGCTGCGAAGGCCCTTCACCATGCCGACGACGACCGGGAAGAAGGATAGGTAGGTCGAGATCAGCGCCTTCGGCATCAGCCCGGAAATCCCTACGGCGTTCAGCACCACGATGATCATCGGCGCGATGGCGAGGATGGGGATCGTCTGGCTGGCAATGACCCAGGGCATCAGGGAGCGGTCCATCGCCCGATTGTGCACGATGGCGACGGCAAGCAGGATGCCGAGGACGGCGCCCATGCCGAAGCCCATCAGCGTGGCGGAAAGCGTGACCCAGGCATGATAGACGAGACTGCGCTTGGAGGTGATCGCCTTGTTGACGGTGGTATCCCACAATTCGGCGAGAACCTGGTGCGGCGCCGGCAGGACCGGCCGTTCCTGCGCCATCGTTCTCGGCAGGAGTTCCGAAAAGCTTATGGTCGTTCCGGCGCGCGCGGCCGTATCCCGCTCGAAGGGCGCGTTTAGCACCACCACGAAGACATACCAGAGCACGATAAGGGCCAGCACGACGGTGCCGATGGGAAGCAGGCGATCCTTGAAGAAGCTGGCCTGTTCCATCGTCAGCTCCGTGCCGGCGAGGGCAGGAGCATCAGCCCCATGGCAAGGATGCCGAGGCCGACGCCGGCGATCTGTGTGTTGCTCAGCCGCTCGCCGAAGAACAGGAAGGCAATGACATTGACGAGCAGCAACTGGGTGATGGCGGAGAGCGAGATGGCAAGGCCGAGCCCGCCTTCGCGCATGAGCCTCAGCATCATCAGGTTGCCGACGATGTAGAGCGCCAGGGACAGCAGGAGATAGAGAATGTTCGTGGTGCCGATATAGGCGCGCGATGCGGTCGCTGCGCCGATAAAGACAGCGGTGGCGCCGAACAGCCAGAGCACGAAGGGCAGCTTCATCAGGCGTGCTCCTCGTAGCTGTGGCCGGCACGCAGGCCTTCGCGGACGCGATGGGCGACGGCAAGGAATTCGGGCGTCTCGCGGATGTCGAGCGGGCGCTCCTTCGGCAGCGGCGACTCGATGATATCGGTGACGCGGCCGGGCCGCGGGCTCATGACGACGATCTTCGTCGAAAGATAGACGGCCTCCGGTATTGAATGGGTGACGAAGCAGATGGTCTTTTGGGTGGCGGCCCAGAGTTTCAGAAGCTGCTCGTTGAGGTGGTCGCGGACGATCTCGTCCAGCGCACCGAAGGGCTCGTCCATCAGCAACAGGTCCGCATCGAAGGCGAGTGCGCGGGCGATGGACGCGCGCTGCTGCATGCCGCCCGAAAGCTGCCAGGGATACTTCTTGCCGAAACCAGAAAGATTGACGAGATCCAGCGTGCGGTCGATGCGGGCCTTCTGGTCCTGCCTGGAATAGCCCATGATTTCGAGCGGCAGCGCGATATTCTTTTCGATGGTGCGCCAGGGATAGAGCGCCGCCGCCTGGAACACGTAGCCGTAGGCGCGTTGCCGGCGTGCTTCCTCTGGCGTCATGCCATTGACGGTGATCGTGCCGGAGGTCGGCTTCTCAAGGTCGGCGATGACGCGCAGAAACGTGGTCTTGCCGCAGCCCGACGGGCCGATGAAGGAGACGAAGTCCCCCTTTTCGACATTGAGATTGACGCCCGTCAGCGCCGTGACGGGGCCGTCGGCCGTCTGGAAGGTGAGGCCGAGATCGCTTGCGGAGACGACGGTATTCGCTGGGGCCATGCTCAACATCTTTCGGCGCCTCGCAGGGCGCGGTTTCCGGCAGACTGCATGTCCCTTTCCGGCATTGCAATCGGCATTGTCTGCGGTATCAATCTGCGCACGGAATTCTTTCGGGAGAGAAAGACATGACGCTTGAAGGAAAGCCTACGTGCCACGTCGTGCGCCCGGTCAGCACCTATGACGGAAAGCAGGGGTTCAGCTATTTCGAGGGCATCGCCCGCGAGAGCGTCGGCGCCACCGGCATCTGCATGCATCTTCTGACGATCCCGCCGGGCGGGCGCGCGAAGGCGCATATGCACGAGAGCCACGAGACGGCGATCTACATGCTCTCCGGCGAGGCACACACCTGGTATGGCGAACGGCTGGAAAACCATGTCATCGTCAGAGCGGGGGAGATGTTCTACATCCCCGCCGGCGTGCCGCATCTGCCCGCCAATCTCTCCGACCAACCGGCTTCGGCCGTTATCGCGCGGACAGATCCCCACGAGCAGGAGAGCGTTGTGCTTCTGCCGCATCTCGAAGCGCTCGTCCCGGCGTAAGAGCCTGTATGCTGGGTGCCTGACCTTCATTTCCTGCATCGTGCCAGCGGCCCCCAGCGTGTGCCGTCGGGAAAGCTGACCGTGTAGCCGCCATCGTCCGGCGTCAGCGTCAGCTCATAGGGTGTCGGTTCCTCGGAGCCCTCATCGCTGCATTCGGCTGCCACGACAGTCGCGCCGCCGACTTTCCTGGCCTCGCCCTTGAATTCACAATAGGAGGCCGCGGTCGTCACGCCCTCCTTGTTCAGGAGAAAGAAGACGTCCGCACCGGAGGATTCCCCGGTTTCTGAATACAAGCAGCCCTCCTTATTGCCATAGCTGCCGTCGACAATATCGGCCGCCGCCAACGCCTGGCCGGAAACGGCGAAGCCCGCGGCGAGAGGAAGGAAGAAGCGGCGCGCGCGCATTACACGCCGCTCGCCGGAATGCCGTTGCGTTCCACCTTGCGCGGCGCGGTGATTTCCTTCCAGGTCGACAGCGCCTTGTTGACGGCGGCGAAGGGCTCGCGCTTCACGAACTGGCCGTGGCCCTCGCGGGTCTTGACGGTCGATTCCTCGATGGCCACGACACCGCGCGTCAGCGTGTAGCGCGGCAGCCCGACGATCTCCTTGCCCTCGAACACGTTGTAATCGATGGAGGATTGCTGGCTCTGCGCCGAAATCGTCTTCGACCGCTTCGGATCCCACACCACGATATCGGCATCCGCGCCCACAAGGATCGCGCCCTTTCGCGGATAGACGTTGAGGATCTTGGCGATGTTGGTGGAGGTGACGGCGACGAATTCGTTCATCGTCAGGCGGCCGGTGTTGACGCCATAGGTCCAGAGCATCGGCATGCGGTCCTCAAGGCCACCGGTGCCGTTGGGGATCTTGCGGAAATCGCCCACCCCGGTGCGCTTCTGGTCGGTGGTAAAGGCGCAATGGTCGGTCGCCACCACCTGTAGCGAACCCGCCGCAAGGCCTGCCCAGAGCGAATCCTGGTGCTGCTTGTTGCGGAAGGGCGGGCTCATGACGCGGCGCGCCGAGTGGTCCCAGTCCTTGTTGAAATATTCGCTCTCATCGAGGGTCAGGTGCTGGATCAGCGGCTCGCCATAGACGCGCATGCCGTTCTGCCGGGCGCGGCGGATGGCCTCGTGCGCCTGTTCACACGAGGTGTGCACGACATAGAGCGGTGCGCCCGCCATGTCGGCGATGATGATGGCCCGGTTCGTTGCCTCGCCTTCGACCGACGGCGGGCGCGAATAGGCGTGGCCCTCCGGCCCGTCGTTGCCTTCATCGATCAGCTTGGCCTGCATGGCCGCGACCACGTCGCCGTTTTCCGCGTGCACGAGGGGTAGGGCGCCCAAGGCCGCACAGCGCTGGAACGAGGCGAACATTTCGTCGTCGTTCACCATCAGCGCGCCCTTGTAGGCCATGAAGTGCTTGAAGGTGTTGATTCCCTTTTCCTCGACGATTGCCTTCATCTCGTCGAACACCTGCTCGCCCCACCAGGTCACGGACATGTGGAAGGAATAGTCACAGTTGGCGCGCGTCGACTTGTTGTCCCAGCGCTTCAGGGCGTCCAGCAGCGACTGACCGGGATCGGGCAGGCAGAAATCGACCACCATGGTCGTGCCACCGGCAAGGCCCGCACGCGTGCCGCTTTCGAAATCATCCGCCGAATAGGTGCCCATGAAGGGCATTTCGAGATGCACATGCGGATCGATGCCGCCTGGCATGACATAACAGCCAGCCGCATCCAGCACCTCATCGCCCGAGAGGTTCGGTCCGATCTCGACGATCTTCCCACCCTCGATCTTGACGTCCGCCTTGTAGGTGAGGTCGGCGGTGACAACGGTTCCGCCCTTGATGACTGTGCTCATTCTTCCGTCCCTTCATCGTCTTCAAAGCTGCTCGGAAACACACAGATTTCGAGAGAGAAATTCAGGTCTGCCAATAGTCGAATGATGGCGGTGTTGAAGCCTGGGCATATTGCAGCGACCCGCTCTGCATCGAAGTAGATCGCGAGGCTGATCTCGCGGGATGTCCCAACCTGCGCGGCGGCCTCGAACACTGCACGATGACGGTCGATGGCATTCTGCAGGTAATCGCCGGCATCGCCACCCACACCATCCTTTTCGTGCGGATAAAGGACGATGACGTCAGGACCTGTCTTAATTCTCCAGCCGTCGATGCCGGCAGCAAAGTGGTCGATGTCGGACTGCGAAACGCCTTTTAAGCGCATGACGAAGGAGTATTCGATCGTGGCCTTACCGCTTTCATCCGTCACTTTATCATCGTGGGAGACAGGGTGCTTCACTCCGCAATCCCCGCCGTCTCGATCACAGCATGCAGCAGCACGTCCGCACCCGCGGCGGCCCATTCCCTGGAAATCTCCTCCGCCTCGTTGTGCGAGAGACCGCCGACACAGGGGCACATGATCATGGTGGCGGGGGCGACCTTGGCGGCCCAGCAGGCATCGTGGCCGGCGCCGGAGATTATGTTCATGTGGCTGTAGCCAAGGTCTTCGGCGGCCTTACGCACACTGGCGACCAATGTCGGATCGAAGGTGACGGGATCGAAATGGCCGACGGCCTCGACGGAACAGCCGACGCCGAGCGCCTCGCAGATCCTGGGTGCTTCCGCCTCGATGCGCGCGCGCATGCCGTCGAGTTTCGCCTGGTCGGGAGAGCGGATGTCGACGGTGAAGACCACCTTGCCCGGCAGAACGTTGCGGGAGTTGGGCGAGAAGAACACCTGGCCAACCCCGCCGACGGCGCCCGGCTGGTTTTCCATGGCCACGGTCTGCACCATTTCGAGGATGCGTGACATGGCAAGGCCGGCATTGACGCGCAGGTTCATCGGCGTCGAGCCGGTATGCGCCTCACGGCCGGTCAGTGTGAATTCGAGCCACCACAGGCCCTGGCAATGGGTGACGACGCCGATCTGCTTTTCCTCGGCTTCAAGGATCGGGCCCTGCTCGATGTGATATTCGAAATAGGCGTGCATCTTGCGCGCGCCGACCTCTTCATCACCGACCCAGCCGATGCGCTTCAGTTCCTCGCCGAAGATCTTGCCCTCGGGATCCTTGCGGGCATAGGCATAATCCTGCGTGTGAATGCCAGCGAAGACGCCTGAGGCAAGCATGGCTGGCGCGAAGCGGGCGCCTTCCTCGTTCGTCCAGTTGGTAACGACGATCGGATGCTTTGTTCTGATGCCGAGATCGTTCAGCGAGCGAACGACTTCCAGCCCAGCCAGTACGCCGAGCACGCCATCATATTTGCCGCCTGTCGGCTGGGTATCGAGATGCGAGCCGATATAGACGGGCAGCGCATCGGGGTCGGTGCCCTCGCGCGTCATGAACATGTTGCCCATGGTGTCGACGCCCATCGAAAGGCCCGCAGCTTCGCACCAGGTCTGGAAGAGGCGCCGGCCTTCGGCGTCCGCGTCGGTCAATGTCTGGCGATTGTTGCCGCCGGCAATGCCGGGGCCAATCTTCGCCATGTCCATGAGGGTGTCCCACAGGCGGTCCGCGTTGACACGCATGTTCTCGCCGGGTGCGGCCATGTCGTATGCTCCCACGTCTTCGGGCTTTCAAAGCCTCAATTTTGTTCCCGCCGGCCGGCAGCGCTCTTGTTTGTTTTGCGCCTACCGTTCAGTTTCGTCGTCTTTACTTGACAACGGCCTGATAATTTGACCGGTTGGTAAACATTACAGCTTCCGGGGCGGCACTCAAGCCGAAAAACCAAAAACCTTGAAGCTTCGCCCAAGAAAATGGCGGCGACTTAAACTGGTGAATTTTGCGGCACTTTTCTACCGGAGAAGAGGCCGGGAGGCACGATGGCATTACCGAGGGCGGCAAGGACACAACGGCGCACGCGCATCCAGGAGGCCAAGGAGGAGCAGATCCTCGAGGCCGCTCTTGAGGTGTTTTCACTGCATGGGTTCCGCGGGGCAACGGTCGATCAGATCGCCGAGGTCGCCGGCATGTCCAAGCCTAACCTGCTCTATTATTTCCGCACGAAGGAGGCGATGCACCGCGCGCTGATCACACGCGTTCTCGACACCTGGCTCGATCCGTTGCGCGAGTTTGATGCCGGCGGGAATCCCGTCTCGGAAATCCGCTCCTATATTCGCCGCAAGCTGGAGATGGCACGCGATTTTCCGCGCGAAAGCCGGCTTTTCGCCAACGAAATCCTCCAGGGCGCACCGAACATCGAGGACGAGCTGAAAGGGCCGCTGAAGGCACTGGTCGACGAAAAGGCCGAGGTCATCCGAACCTGGGCCAAGGCAGGCAAGATCGCTAAATGCGATCCGTATCACCTGATCTTTTCGATCTGGTCCACCACCCAGCACTATGCGGATTTCGATGTGCAGGTTCGCGCTGTTCTCGGTCAGGACCAGTCCGGTGACGGGCGGTTCGAGGATGCGGCGCGCTTCCTCGAACAGCTTTTCCTCAACGGCCTTCACATCAACGAGCAGCCGACCTAGGCTTGCTGCGCGCCGGCTCTGTCTTTGGCTGACCAAAGAGGTTTGCGGCGATTTGATCGCGCTCGCGCCATAGTGCGGGCAGGGCGAGCAAACCGATGCAGATCACGGCAATCGTCGTCTTGGTGAGCTGGGAAAGCGCCGGGGTGCGCCCGTCGGCGTAATAGACGGCATAAACGATGGCCACGTGCCAGACATAGACCTGCAATGAATGCCGCCCGAGAAGGCGCAGGAAGCGGAGCGTGAAGACGGCCGTGACGATGCCCGCGAGCCTGCGGATCCATAGATTGTGGTGCTTGGGCCCGGCGATCAGCAACCAGGCGAGACCGATCGCGACGGCTGCGAAATTCAGCAGATAGACGGGGCCAAAATCGGCGCGGATCTCCATCGTCGCGAACTTGTCGAGCACGGCCGGCGGCAGCAGATCCCACGCGGTGACGATGCGCAGCGGAAGGAAGAACAGGCACACGGCAAGTGCGACCTTGGGCAGCATCGTCTTTTCCGGCGAGAAGATGCGTGTCCACTCGATCCTGTTCTGCGCCGTGAGCACGCCGATGACCATGGCCGAGAAGAACACGATCTGCCAGCCCAGCATGTTGAAGCTGGCGCGGATACCCTGATCGTCGGTGCCCATGATGAGCGCGTTCAGCGGTTCTGTGAGGAAGCGCTGCAGGCCAAGCTGCGCGGCCATCCAGACGATCAGCGAGCCCGCGAGCACATGGACCCACTTGCCGCGAAGGCAGAGCCAGACGAGCGGCGGGGCAAACAGCATGTAGACGATATATTGCGGCAGGATGTCCATGAAGGTCGGCTGGAAGAGGAAGGTGGCGATGGCCGCCAGCCGCAGCGGCTCGTCGAAATTCGTGGTGCCGAGCCAGTTGTACCAGAGCCTTTGGGCATCGGGCAGGATCATCTGGACAACGAGCACCGCCATCACCGTGCCCATGGCGTAGCGGTAGAGTTCGAAGGCGCGGTCAAACAAGAGCTGCCGGCCCTTCTCATAACCATTCTTGAGCATCTTTCGGGCATAGACCATGCCGATGAGCAGGCCGGACAGGAAGACAAATCCCTGTGCGTCCTCGACAAAGGCGAACTGACGATGGTTGACTTCCATCATCCAGTAACCGCCAACGAAGATCAGGTGATTGATGAGCATGAAGACGAGAAAATAGCCTCGCATGCCGTCGATGATCTCAAATCGCTTCAAAATCCGCGCTCCGCTGAAAACAAGATGCGCCCCTATGGGGGCCGGAACGCGCGGCGCGTATGATCGTTCCCGATAAATTTACCGGCAGCGGGTTTTCGGACGCCCATTGTGGTCATGGATGGAGATGAGGGCCACGTTTCGTCAACGAAATCGCCCTATCGTCCACTCTTCGCGATGGCACTGATGACGTCGAAAAGTGTCATGCCGCACGACGGCACAGGAAAGCCGCAATAACCACTTAGCCAGTGCCACGGAAAAGGAGAAGCAATGACGACAGCGATCGGTTTCAAGGACACGGACCGCAAGACGAGCGAACTGCTCGAGGATATCCTGCATTCCATCAAGGGCGAGCACATCACCCTGCGCGATCTTCTCGCGATGATGGGCGAAAGCGGGCTGCTTTTGCTCTGTGCCTTCCTGTCGCTGCCCTTCCTGTTTCCCGTCTCCATTCCAGGTGTTTCCACCGTTTTCGGTGCGGGTATCGTGCTGATCAGCGCCGCGATCACTGTCAATCGCCTGCCATGGTTGCCGCAGAAGGTCGCCGACCGGCGGCTTGAGAGCGGCAAGCTGCGCCCGGTGCTTCAGCGGGGCGTGACGTTCCTGCGGCGCATCGACCGCTTCTTCAAGCCGCGATTCTCAGGCTTGACGAGCGGTGCGGCCATGAACCGTTTCAACGGTCTCGTGCTGATGGGGGCGGGCCTGCTGCTGATGGCGCCGCTCGGCCTCATTCCCTTTTCCAACACCCTGCCGGGGGTGGCGATCCTGTTGATGGCGGCCGGCATTTCGCAGCGTGACGGGCTCGTTGTGCTGGGCGGCTATGTCATGGTCGTGCTGACCATCGTCTATTTCTCCGCCATCGCCCTCTTGGCCTACAGCGCAGGCCGCAGCTTCAACCTTTTCGGCTGACGGCGCGGTTACGTCGTCCGCCGGTTCCACGGCATCCGCGCGAACAGCAAGGCCATGCCGCACCAGCCGGTGACACCGGCCAAGGCCAGCATGGCGCCTATAATGCCGGCCAGCGCGAAAGCGGCTGTCAGGCCGGAGAAACCCATGAGGATGAGACCTGCGATCAAAAGTCCGATCGTGATCTGCACCTGCCGAAACATAGGCACTGCCGGCTGCCCCGTATTGCCGACGACAGGCAAGCCGGCCGCTTTCCAGGCATTGATCCCGCCTTCGAGATTGTAGATCATGTGCCCGGTGCCGGCTTGTTCCGCTGCAAGGCAGGCGGTCTCGCCGCGGCCACCTTTCAGGCATTGGAAGATCACCTTGCGGCTGGCAGGTATCTGCATGCCGGCAAACGTTGTGCCGACCGAGGCGAGGGGAACCGAGGCGGCGCAGGCGATGTGTTCTGCGCTGAACTCGTCAGGCTCGCGCACATCAAGCAGCATGGCTTCACCGGAGGCAAGCCAGCTTGCCGCCTCTCGCGGGGAAATGGTCTTGGTCATATGCGGTCCTTTCCGCAGAAATGGGTGTAAAGCACAGCCATGATCTCCATCACGGCCGGATGGTCGATGGCGTAGAAAAGCGTGCGGTGATCGCGCCTGTAACGCACGATTCCCTCGTCCTTCAGCTTGGCGAGGTGCTGCGACATCGAGGTCTGCGCTATGCCGGTCTCTTCGATGATCTCCCCTACGCTACGCTCGCCATTCGCAAGTGCGCAGAGAATGAGCAGGCGATGGGAATTGGCCAGCCCCTTCAGGAAGTCTGCGACCGACTCCGCTTTTGCCGGCATCTCCTCGGTGATTGTCATGACAGCCTCTTTACGATTCATGTTTTTATGATATCAATAAAATATGAAATGTAAAGCGCAGGAGCGAACGATGACGAAGGATTACAAGGCAATCACGCGCGATATCGCGGCCTATACGGGCGAATTGCGCAAGCTGGCGCCGGAAGCGATGCAGGGCTTTCATGCGCTTGCGAAAGGGGCGGGCGCCGACGGGACGCTGGACAAGAAGACGAAGGAACTGATCGCGCTTGCGATTGGCGTGACGCAACGTTGCGACGGCTGTATCGGCTTTCACGCGAAAGCGCTGCACGAGCTCGGAGCCACACGGCAGGAGGTCGGGGAAGTTATGGCTATGTGCGTCTATATGGGCGGGGGCCCGGCTCTCATGTATGCGGCAGACGCATTGCGCGCTTACGACCAGTTTGCCGGGGCCTGAGCGGCCCCGGCTGCGTGTCCCTACTCGGCGGCCTGGCGGGCTGCCGGGTTGTTCGGATGCGTCGTCCAGTTGGCGTAGTTCGGATCCACAACCTTGCCGGTGCGCTGGTCCAGCGTGCCGGGCTCCAGCCCGACCATGGTGATGCAGTTTTCAACGGGGCAGACGTTGACGCACAGATTGCAGCCGACGCACTCGTCTTCCATCACCTCGAAATGCCTGACGCCATCCACGAACTGCGTGATCGCCTGGTGCGAGGTGTCCTCGCAGGCGATGTGGCAGCGGCCGCACTTGATGCAGGCATCCTGGTCAATATGTGCCTTGGCGATGTAGTTGAGGTTGAGATACTGCCAGTCGGTGACATTGGGCACGGCACGGCCGCAGATATCGTCGAGCGAGCGGTGGCCTTTGCTGTCCATCCAGTCCGACAGGCCGGATATCATCTCCTGCACGATCTTGAAGCCGTAGGTCATGGCCGCGGTGCATACCTGCACGTTGCCGGCACCGAGCGCCAGGAACTCAGCGGCATCGCGCCATGTCGTGATGCCGCCAATGCCGGAGATCGGCAGGCCGTAGGTCTCCGGATCGCGGGCGATCTCGGCCACCATGTTGAGCGCGATGGGCTTGACCGCCGGGCCGCAATAGCCGCCATGCGTGCCCTTGCCACCGACCGTCGGGTTCGGGGCGAAGTTGTCGAGGTCTACGGAGACGATCGAGTTGATCGTGTTGATCAGCGACACGGCATCGGTGCCGCCGGCCTTCGCCGCGCGGGCGGGCTTGCGGATGTCGGTGATATTCGGCGTGAGTTTGGTGATGACGGGCATGCGGGTGTATTGCTTGCACCAGCGCACGACCATTTCGATATATTCCGGTACCTGGCCGACGGCGGCACCCATGCCGCGCTCGGACATGCCGTGCGGACAGCCGAAGTTCAGTTCGATGCCGTCGGCGCCGGTTTCTTCCACAAGAGGCAGGATCGCCTTCCAGCTTTCCTCCTCGCAGGGCACCATGATCGAGGCGATGAGCGCGCGGTCCGGCCAGTTCATCTTGACCTGCTTCATCTCGCGCAGGTTGGTGTAGAGGTCGCGGTCGGTGATCAGTTCGATATTGTTCAGGCCGAGCAGGCGGCGGTCAGCACCCCAGATCGCGCCGTAGCGCGGACCGTTGACATTGACCACCGGCGGGCCTTCCTCGCCCAGCGTTTTCCAGACTACGCCGCCCCAGCCGGCCTTGAAAGCGCGCTCGACATTGTAGGCCTTGTCGGTGGGCGGTGCGGAGGCAAGCCAGAACGGGTTTGGCGACTTGATGCCGACGAAGTTGTTGCGAAGATCAGCCATGTCTCATCTCCCTCAAGCGACGGCAATCGATGGCTGCGCACCGGCAGCCAGCATGCGGTTGATCGAATCGGCGGCATCGCGGCCCTGCGCGACGGAGGTGACGGTCAGATCTTCGCCGGCCTTCACGCAGTCCCCGCCCGCCCAGACATTGGCGACGGAGGTACGGCCCTCTGCATCGATGGCGATGCGCCCGCTGGCCATGGCGAGCGAACCGAGGCCGGCCGGCTCGAAGGTTTGGCCGATGGCCTTGAAGATCTGGTCGGCGGCGAGCACTCCGGTTTCGCCGGTGCCCGTGAGCTTGCCGTCGCGCATCTCGGTATATTCGACCTCGATGCCGGCGACATGGCCGTCGCGCGCGATGACGCGCTTTGGCTGGAGCCAATGGCGGATCATCACGCCCTTTGACGCTGCGAGGTCCTGTTCGAATTCCGAGGCGTTCATCTGTTCTTTGCCGCGGCGGTAGCAGATGGTCACCTCTTCGGCGCCGAGCAGCTTGGCCTGTACGGCTGCGTCGATGGCGGTCATGCCGCCGCCGATCACCACGACACGCCGGCCGACCGGAACGGTCGCCTTGTCCGCGGCCTGACGCAGTTCGGCGATGAAATCGACGGCATCCACGACGCCGGGCAGGTTCTCGCCTTCCGCCCCGAGTGCGTTGACACCAGACAGACCCATGCCGAGGAAGACCGCATCGAAATTGGCGGTGAGGTCGGAGAGCGTGAAGTCCCGGCCGAGCTTCAGGCCGTTTTTCACCTCGATGCCGCCGATAGACAGCACGTAGTCCACTTCGGCCTGCGCGAAGTCATCGACCGCCTTGTAGGTGGCGATGCCGTATTCGTTGAGACCGCCCGCCTTCTCGCGCGCTTCGAAGACTACCACGTCATGGCCTGCCACGGCGAGGCGATGGGCGCAGGCGAGGCCGGCGGGGCCTGCACCGACCACGGCGATGGCCTTGCCGGTGCGCGCGGCGCGCTCATAGAAGTGCGTGTTGGTGGCGATTGCGACGTCGGTCGCATAGCGCTGCAGGCGGCCGATCTCCACGGGGCGATGCTCGGCGGTGTTGCGCACGCAAACCTGTTCGCAGAGCGTCTCGGTGGGACAGACGCGGGCGCACATGCCGCCCAGAATGTTCTGGTCGAAGATCGTCTTGGCCGAACCGACCGGATTGCCCGTCGAGATCTGGCGGATGAACAGCGGAATGTCGATGGAGGTGGGACAGGCCGTCATGCACGGCGCGTCGTAACAGAAGTAGCAGCGGTCAGCTGCGACCAGCGCCTCGTGATCGTCAAGGCGCGGGTGGAGGTCGGAAAAGTTCGTTTCGTATTCGGTAGGCGCAAGACGCCCCCGATGTATCCCAGACTGCGTCGTTCCCATTGTTATCTCCCATTCGCGTGGGCTTTTTGAATAGGAGAACGGTAACCCAGCTTTATTTTTTTATCAAACGGTAAAACTTCAAAAGAAATGCTGATTTTTCAATGCCTGCCGCAAAAATAAACATGAGTTTTATGGTATTCTTTATGGGTCGTCAGTAACGGCGGCCATGCTTGCTTGCCGTGTCTGCGCCGGCACATGACGTTTGACAGAATGTCCGAAAAGATGCAGCAAATCGCGTGAAACGATTGGGGTGAACGATGGCAAAGCGGACGGAAACAGTCGGACGGCTGGACGATGCGGCAAGAGCCGGATGGCTCTATTATGTGGCCGGCCGCACGCAGGATGAAATCGCCTCCGCCATGGGCATCTCCCGCCAGTCGGCGCAGCGCCTCGTCTCGCTGGCGGTGGCGGAACGCCTGATCAAGGTGCGCCTCGACCATCCCATTGCCGAATGCCTGGAACTGGGTGAGGCGATGCGCAGCAAGTTCGGCCTTACGCATGTCGATATCGTGCCGAGCGATCCGGGCTCTTCCTCCACGACGATCGGCATTGCCGAGGCGGGGGCCGCCGAAATCGAGCGCTGGCTCAAGAAGGCAGATCCTATCGTGCTGGCGGTCGGGACCGGGCGTACGCTCAAGGCGGCCATCGACCAGCTGCCGGCCATGGAGTGCCCCCAGCATCGTATCATGTCGCTGACCGGCAATATCGGTCCCGACGGTTCGGCCGCTTATTACAACGTCATCTTCTCCATGGCCGATGCCGTGAAGGCGCGGCATTATCCCATGCCTTTGCCTGTCCTTGTTTCTTCCAGCGAGGAGCGAGACCTGTTGCATCGGCAAAGCCTTGTCCAGTCGACGCTCAAGCTCGGCCGGGAGGCGGATGTCGCCTTCGTCGGTATCGGCGAACTCGGCGTAGATGCCCCTCTGTGCCTGGATGGCTTTCTCGATCCGGACGAAATGATGCGGCTGATGGAGGAAGGGGCGACCGGCGAGATTTGCGGCTGGATGTATGACGGTGACGGTCGTCTCCTGGAAGGCAGCATCAACGAGCGCGTCGCGTCCGTTCCGCTGCCGTCGCGCGAGACCACCACCGTCATCGGCCTTGCCAAGGGCAAGCGCAAATATGCCGCCCTGCTTGCAGCCCTTCGTGGCCACATGATCAACGGCGTCATCACCGATGAGGCGACGGCCCGCTACCTGCTTGCGGCCTGACCGGGCTTTTCCGCGCCCAACGCTTCATAGCTTTCATAGAAAAATCCCATGAAATTCAACGGGTGTCTGCCCGCATTGTGCGGCGCAGCAACGAATGCCCGTTGACTTTCTTCGTCAGTTTGTGAGTAATTGCCCATGAGCGAAGCAAATGCTCATAAGCTTTCTGGGAGGAAGATGATGAATTTGAGAACCCTTCTGCTGGGCGTTAGCTCGGCTGCTCTCCTGTGCGGTTTCGCCAATGCCGAAACCCTGACCATCGCCACCGTCAACAACGGCGACATGATCCGCATGCAGGGTCTGACGGACGATTTTGCCGCGAAGAATCCGGACATCCAGCTCGAGTGGGTCACGCTCGAGGAAAACGTGCTGCGTGAGCGCGTCACGACTGACATCGCGACGAAGGGCGGCCAGTACGACATCGTCACGATCGGCAACTACGAAGTTCCGATCTGGGCCAAGCAGGGCTGGCTCGTCGCCCTCGACGGCCTCGGCGACGACTACGACGTCGACGACCTGCTGCCGGCCATCCGTGGTGGTCTTTCGGTCGACGGCAAGCTCTACGCCGCGCCGTTCTACGGCGAATCCGCCATGATCATGTACCGCAAGGACCTGTTCGAAAAGGCCGGCCTCACCATGCCCGATTCCCCGACCTGGGAATTCATCGGTGAAGCAGCCCGCAAAATCACGGACCGCAGCTCCGACATCAGCGGCATGTGCCTTCGTGGCAAGGCCGGCTGGGGCGAGAACATGGCGTTCCTGACTGCACTCAACAACTCGTTCGGCGGTCGCTGGTTCGACGAGAAGTGGCAGCCGCAGTTCGATCAGCCGGAGTGGAAGACATCCCTCCAGTTCTACGTCGACCTGATGAAGGATGCCGGCCCGCAGGGCGCCTCTTCCAACGGCTTCAACGAAAACCTGACGCTCTTCCAGCAGGGCAAGTGCGGCATGTGGATCGACGCGACCGTGGCTGCGTCCTTCGTGTCCAACCCGAAGGACTCGACGGTTGCCGACAAGGTCGGCTACGCGATCTTCCCGGACACGGGCAACGGCAACCATGGTCACTGGCTGTGGTCCTGGAACCTCGCCGTTCCCGCAAGCTCGACCAAGGCGGAAGCCGCGCAGAAGTTCATCGCCTGGGCAACCAGCAAGGGTTACACCGAGCTAGTCGCCAGCAAGGAAGGCTGGGCAAACGTTCCTCCGGGCACGCGCACCTCGCTCTACAAGAACGCCGACTACGAGAAGGCAGCACCCTTCGCAGCGCCGACGCTTGCTGCCATGGACGCGGCCGATATCACCAAGCCGTCGGTCAAGCCGGTGCCCTATACGGGCGGCCAGTTTGTCGCCATTCCTGAATTCCAGGGTCTCGGCACGACGGTCGGCCAGCTCTTCTCGGCGGTGCTTGCCGGCCAGTCCTCCGTGGACGACGCGCTCGCACAGGCCCAGACGGCGGCCGTGCGCGAAATGACCCGCGCCGGCTACATCAAGTAAAATCCTCCTCCCCAAGGACAGGCTGCCCGGAATGCGTTCCGGGCAGCCTCTGGAAGGGCAGTCTCTTCCGGCGCGGGACGCTTGCCGCAGCTCGCGCCGGCTCAATAAAAAACAAGTGACAAGAACATTTGGGTTCCACCCAATGCGGGGAAGCGAAACCTGTCCGGCGTTTTGGCGCGCCGGCAAACCGGGAGGTCACGATCATGGCGACGGAGAATACGCGCGGTCTTGCGCGTCTAATGTTGGCACCCTCTGTGGGCCTGCTTCTGATCTGGATGATCGTGCCGCTGGCCATGACATTGTGGTTCTCGTTCCAGAACTACAATCTTCTGAACCCGGCGAATGTCAGCTGGACAGGTCTCTTCAATTATAAGTTCTTCTACACGGATCCGGCCTTCTTCCAGTCTATCTGGAACACGCTGCTGATCGTCGGCGGCGTGCTGCTGATCACAGTCATCGGCGGCATCGGCATCGCGCTCCTGCTCGACCAGCCGATGTGGGGCCAGGGCATCGTGCGCATCATGATCATCTCGCCCTTCTTCGTCATGCCGCCGGTGGCCGCATTGGTCTGGAAGAACATGATCATGCATCCCGGCTACGGGGTGCTTGCGGATATCAACCGCGCCTTGGGCTTCCAGCCGATCGACTGGTTCGCACAGTTCCCGCTGCTCTCGATCATCATCATCGTCGCCTGGCAATGGTTGCCGTTCGCCACCCTCATTCTGCTCACGGCGCTCCAGTCGCTCGATGGTGAGCAGAAGGAGGCGGCTGAAATGGATGGCGCGGGCTTCGTGAGCCGCTTCGTCTATCTGACGCTGCCGCATCTGTCGCGTGCCATCACGGTCGTCATCCTGATCCAGACGATCTTCCTGCTCGGCGTCTATGCGGAAATCCTCGTCACCACCAATGGCGGGCCGGGCTATGCCTCCACCAACCTTGCCTTCCTGATCTACCGCACCGCGCTTCTGGGCTACGACGTCGGCGGCGCATCGGCGGGCGGCATCATCGCGGTCATCCTGGCCAATATCATCGCCATCTTCCTGATGCGCGCTGTCGGCAAGAACCTGGACAAGTAGGGAGAAACGTCATGGCACGAGCAGTCTCGACCCGCCGCATGGCCGTGGCCACCGCCGCCGCCTGGATCATCGCCCTCATCATCTTCTTCCCGATCCTCTACACCATCATCACCTCGCTGAAGACGGAGACGGAAGCGATCAAGGGTTTCAACCTCATCCCGTCCTTCACGCTGGAAAGCTATGTGACGGTGCAGACGCAGAGCGGCTATCTGAAGCCGTTCATGAACTCGGTGGTCATCGCGGTCGGCTCCACGATTCTCGCGCTCTTTGTCGCCATACCGGCGGCATGGTCCATGGCGTTCTCGCCGACGCGGCGCACCAAGGACATCCTGATGTGGATGCTCTCCACCAAGATGATGCCCGCCGTCGCCGTGCTGGTACCGATCTACCTCATCTTCCGCGATTTCGGCCTGCTCGACACGCGCATCGGCCTGACGGTCATGCTGACGCTGATCAACCTGCCGATCGTCGTGTGGATGCTCTACACCTACTTCCGCGAGATTCCGGGCGAAATCCTGGAAGCGGCGCGCATGGACGGCGCCTCGCTGTTCGACGAGATCGTGCATGTTCTGACGCCAATGGCGGTGCCGGGCATCGCCTCTACACTCCTGCTCAACATCATCCTCGCCTGGAACGAGTCGTTCTGGACGATCCGCCTGACGACGACGAACGCCGCTCCGCTGACGGCCTTCATCGCGTCGTTCTCGAGCCCGCAGGGTCTCTTCTGGGCGAAACTATCGGCGGCATCGACGCTCGCCATCGCCCCCATCCTCATCATGGGATGGTTCTCGCAGAAACAGCTCGTCCGCGGCCTGACCTTCGGCGCCGTGAAGTAAGGGGAGGGAACTCATGGGCAAGATCATCCTGAAAAAGGTCAACAAGTCCTTTGGCGCGACGCAGGTCATTCCGGGCATCGACCTGACCATCGAGGATGGCGAATTCGTCGTTTTCGTCGGCCCGTCGGGCTGCGGCAAGTCCACGCTGCTGCGTTTGATCGCGGGCCTGGAAGACACGACCTCCGGCACCATCGAGATCGACGGCAAGGACGTGACATCGGCGGCGCCCGCCAAGCGTGGCCTTGCCATGGTGTTCCAGTCCTATGCGCTCTATCCGCATATGACGGTGCGCAAGAACATCGCCTTCCCGCTCAAGATGGCGAAGGCAAGCCCCGAGGTGATTGAAAAGAAGGTGGCGGAAGCGGCGCGCGTGCTGAACCTCACCAACTATCTCGAACGCCGTCCGGGCCAACTTTCCGGCGGTCAGCGTCAGCGTGTGGCTATCGGCCGTGCGATCGTGCGCGAACCGTCGGCTTTTCTCTTCGATGAGCCGCTGTCCAACCTAGATGCGGCCCTGCGCGGCACAATGCGGCTGGAGATCAGCGAACTGCATCACCAGCTGAAGACCACGATGATCTACGTGACCCACGACCAGGTCGAGGCCATGACCATGGCCGACAAGATCGTGGTGCTGAATGCCGGCAATATCGAGCAGGTCGGCTCGCCGCTCGATCTCTACAACAAGCCCGACAACCTCTTCGTCGCCGGCTTCATCGGCTCGCCGCGCATGAATTTCGTCAAAGGTGAGTCCGCGAAGCCGTGGAATGCGCCGACCGTCGGCATCCGCCCCGAGCATATCAAGCTTTCCAAGGATGCCGGCACCTGGAAGGGCGTCGTCGGCGTGGCCGAGCACCTCGGCTCCGACACGTTCCTGCATGTAAATGTCGAGGGTATCGGCATGCTGACCGTTCGCGCCGACGGCGATTTCATCGTCACCCACGGTGACGTCGTCTACCTCACTCCGGACGACAGCCGCATTCACCGCTTCGACGAAAGCGACAAGGCGATCCGATAGGGGCACGCGGCATCGGTCGGGCGTAGCGAAAGCCCGCGCCTGCCCGATGAGCGAAACCGCATCGCGTCGGACCTGCACAAGCATTGACCGGAGCAAACCGGAAGGAATGACCATGACCACGAAACTGTCGCTCGCCACCCTCAAGGACGTCTCAGGCACCGCCAGCGTGCCTTCCTATGACCGCGGCAGCCTCAAGGCCGGCATCGTCCATTTCGGCGTCGGCAATTTCCACCGGGCGCACCAGGCGATCTATCTCGACGATCTCTTCAATCTCGGCCGCGATCATGACTGGGCAATCGTCGGCGCCGGCGTCCTGCCGTCCGATGCGGCCATGCGCGACAAGCTGGCCGGGCAGGATTTCCTGACGACCGTGGTCGAGCAGGACAACAACAGGTCCGGCGCGCGCGTAACCGGCGCGATGATCGATTACCTTGCACCCGGCAATGCCGCCGCGACCATTGCGGCGCTCGCCGATCCGGCGATCCGGATCGTCTCTCTGACGATCACCGAGGGCGGTTACTTCATCAACCCCGCATCCGGTGTCTTCGATCCGACCCATCCCGCCATCGTCGCGGACGCGGCCGATCCCGCCGCGCCGAAGACCGTGTTCGGCCTCATCCTCGCCGGCCTGAAGGCCCGCAGGGATAAGGGTATCGCGCCCTATACGGTGATGTCCTGCGACAACATTCCGGGCAATGGCGAGGTCACGCATGCGGCTGTCTCCGGCCTTGCCCGCCTTTCCGATCCTGATCTTGCCGACTGGATCGATGCCAGCGTTGCCTTTCCGAACGGTATGGTCGACCGTATCACGCCGGCCACCGGCCCGCGCGAAATCGGTATCGTCGCGGACGACTACGGCATTGCGGATGCCTGGCCGGTTTTCTGCGAAGAGTTCAAGCAGTGGGTGCTGGAGGACAACTTCCCTGAGGGACGCCCGGCGCTCGAAAAGGTCGGCGTGCAGTTCGTGCCCGACGTCGCGCCTTACGAGCACATGAAGATCCGTATCCTCAATGGCGGTCATGCAGCCATCGCCTATCCGGCCGCGCTGCTCGATATTCATTTCGTGCACGAGGCGATGGAGGACGCGGATATCCGCGCCTTTCTGGCCAAGCTGGAGCGCGAAGAGATCATTCCCGTGATCCCGCCGGTGCCGGACACCGACCTCAACGATTATTTCGCGCTCATCGAACATCGCTTTTCCAATCCCAAGATCGGCGACACCATTCCGCGGCTTGCACAGGACGGCTCCAACCGTCAGCCCAAGTTCATCCTGCCGTCGACTGCCGACCGGCTTTCGCGCGGCGAGGATGTCGTGGGGCTTGCACTCGTGTCGGCGCTCTGGTGCCACTATCTGGCCGGTACGACGGACAGCGGCAAGACGATCGGCTTCAACGATCCCAACATCGACCGCATCCATGCCGCCGCTCTGGCCGCCAGGGAAAATCCGGCCGCGTTCCTGGAACTGAAGGAGATCTTCGGTTCTGTGGCGGATTCCGAACTCTTCCGCCGACGTTTCTCGAACGCGCTGCAAACCCTCCAGCGCAAGGGGACGCGGGCGACGCTGAAGCTCTATCTGGAAGGTAATCTGGCAAACTGAAAGATCGTGGTCGATCCGGGCCTTTTCATCGTATTTGGCAGGAAGTAGGAGGGGGCTCTGAACATGGAACGGAACCTCATGGCCGCCAACCCGACGGAACTGGTCATCTTCGATTGCGACGGCGTGCTTGTCGACAGCGAGCCGATCTCGCTTGCGGTTCTGGTCGAGGCGTTGGCTTCGGCCGGCGTGGTGATGAGCGAGGCGGAGGCGCATGCCCGCTTTCTCGGCCGCAGCCTGAAAAGCATGTCGGAAATCCTGCATGACGATTATGGCCTTGCTGTCGATGCCGCTTTTCTGGAAGCGATGCGCAAGGCGCTCTATGCGCGCTTTCGCGCCGAACTCCAGCCGATCGACGGCATTGCCGAGACGGTCGACAGGCTCGGCATTGCTCACTGCGTCGCGTCTTCCAGCCAGCCAGAGCGCATCCGTCTCTCGCTTGCCGTGACAGGGCTTATCGACCGCTTCGAACCCAATATCTTCAGCGCCACCATGGTCTCACGCGGCAAGCCGGCGCCTGATCTTTTCCTCCACGCCAGTGCTGCGATGGGTGTTGCGCCTGCGCATTGCGTCGTGGTGGAAGACAGTCCGGCCGGGATTACGGCGGCCAAATCCGCCGGAATGCGGGTCGTGGCCTTTACCGGCGGCTCGCATGCGCGCTCTCCGGAGCACCAAGAAGCTCTTTATCGCCTGCAACCCGACGCGCTGTTTGACGACATGCGGGAATTGTTACAGTTTATCCGCAACGAAAAGGGCGACGGGAAAGAGCATTGATGCGCGATCTGATCGTTGCGGTGGACATCGGCACCGGCAGCGCCCGTGCGGGCGTGTTTGACCGGAGCGGTGCTTTGCTCGGCCGATCCGAGCATGCCATCGCGATGCGCCGACCGGCTGCGGATTACGCCGAACACGATTCCGAAGATATCTGGAGGGCCACCTGTGCCGCCGTGAGGGGTGCGGTGGCGGCAAGTGGCGTGGACGCGTCGCGGGTCGCAGCCCTCGGCGTGGATGCCACCTGCTCCCTCGTGATGCGCGACACCGAGGGACGGCCTCTCGCTGTCTCCGGCGCGGACGATCACTGGGATACGATCGTCTGGCTCGATCATCGGGCCCTGAGGGAAGCCGACATCTGCACGGAAACCGCCCATCCGGTGCTGGCGCATTCGGGTTTCGTGATGTCGCCGGAAATGCAGATGCCCAAGCTGATGTGGCTGAAGCGCCACCAGCCGGAGCAATGGGCGCGGGCCGGCTACGTCTTCGACCTTGCCGACTTCATCACCTGGCGTGCCACGGGGTCGAATGCCCGTTCGCGCTGCACCATGACGGCGAAGTGGTGCTATCTCTCTCACGAGGCAAAACCCTGGAACGAAAGCTTTCTCCAGGTTATCGGCCTTGAGGACATGGACCGCAGGGGTTTGCTGCCGCACGATATCCTGGCCGCAGGCGAAGCCGTTGGACAGTTGACACCGCAGGCGGCGGCGGATCTCGGCCTCGACGCCGGTTGCGTCGTGGCAACGGGCCTCATCGATGCCTATGCCGGCACGCTAGGCCTGCTCGGTCCCTTCGCCGGCGAACCTGAAATGCTGGAAAGGCAGCTTGCGCTGATCGGCGGCACATCGAGCTGCATCGCCGCCTTTGCGCGGGACAAGAAATTCGGCCACGGCACGTGGGGGCCTTATTATGAGGTGCTGCTGCCCGAGTGGTGGCTCGTCGAGGCGGGACAGTCTGCCACCGGCGCATTGCTCGATCATATCGTGCGTTCACACAGCGCCGGCGGCGAGCCGTCCACGCGCAACCATGCCCGGATCGTCGCCCGCATTCGAGAGATGCTTGAGGAGGAGGGCGTCGCGCTTGCCGCACGCATGCATGTGCTGCCGGATTTCCACGGCAACCGTGCGCCGCTGGCCGATCCCCATGCGCTGGGCGTCATCAGCGGCCTTACGCTCGACGCATCCTTCGGCGGTCTTTGCCGGCTGTACTGGCGAACCTGTGTGGGTATCGCGCTCGGCATTCGGCATATCCTCGAAACCTTCGGCGAGCGCGGCTACCGGTTCGATACGCTCCATGTCGCGGGCGGCCATGTGCGCAATCCGTTGCTGATGGAACTCTATCGCGATGTCACGGGCTGCCGTGTCGTGGTGCCGGAAACGGAGGATTCCGTGCTTCTCGGCACCGCCATGGTTGCGGCCGTTGCAGGCGGTCTTCATGCCGATCTTTCCGAAGCCGGGGCTGCCATGTATCCGGGCGGGTCCGCCTTCCTGCCGGATCCTGCGCGAAAGGCCGGATACGATCGCGATTACAAGCGTTTCCTGGCGCTCCACCGGCACCGGGCGGAGCTTGAAAATCTCGACGTGTAAAACCTTCAATAAATCTGCAAAACGGCGGAACCAAATTTCAGACCGTGAGTTCTTCTGCTGTAACCGGTCTGCGCATATCCCCCAATTGCGAGGCCCTCGACCGGTTCACGACCACGAGACCGTCCCCCCTCCGGTTCGTGGACAATCAAGCAGCCAGTGCCGCGACGGCACTGGCTGTTTTTTTGGCAAAAATTCCCAAATAAAAGGCGGCGGTGGGCGTGCCATCCCACCGCCGCCCAGCCGCGCCGCCGCTACGGCTTGTCCGGGAGCAGGATCAAGCCGCTACGCGGGGCTGCGGCGTGAAGAGCAGGGCCTGATTGATGAGCACCTTCACCTGTTCGGGATTGAAAGGCTTGGAGACGAGGAAGGCTGGTTCCGGGCGCTCGCCCGTCAGAAGGCGTTCCGGATAAGCGGTGATGAAGATGACGGGAATATCGACCCTCGACAGGATGGTGTTCACGGCGTCGATGCCGGAGGATCCATCGGCAAGCCGCACGTCGGCGAGAACGAGGCCCGGCTGGCTGTCGCGCCACAGCGCCTCGGCTTCGGACTGCGTCCTGGCAATGCCCGCCACCCGATGGCCCATGCCGCTCACCATATGGGCGAGATCGAGCGCAATGAGCGGTTCGTCCTCGATGATCATGATGCCGGTCTCAGCCTGAGCGGCGATGTCGGCGAATGTTGCGTCGAGCAGGCGCCTGACGGTATCGACCTCCTGATCGAGGATTTCGGCCGTCGCTTCGACGGAGAAGGTTTCGACGGTCGCCAGAAGCAATGCCTGCCGCGCAAGCGGCGGAACGGTGGAAAGATCAAAGGGGTTCGCGACGCCCGGCAACGGTGCATCCGTACCGCGGCTGATCGATACCGGCAGCGAAGAAATGATGCGGCTGAGCAGGCAGAAGAGGCGTTTTTTATCGTCGCCGTTCTCGGCCATTGTAGAAGGGTCGATGAGAATGGTCTCCAGCATCGCGGCCACATAGGCGTCACCGGAAGACTGGGTTCCCGTAAGCGCACGCGCATAGCGGCGCAACGCCGGCAGGTGTGGCCCGATGCGGTCGGAAATCGGCATGATTTATCCCCTGTTTTTGGAAATGCGACAATCGCAGTTGACGGCATTAACGCGCTTGCCGAAATTAGGTTCCGAACCATGGAACTTTTTTCAATGCCGGGCATTTTCAAGCCAAATCCGCCTGACTGGCGCCAGGAACAAAGAAAGTGGCCGTGAGTGAATAGCTTGGAAAAGAAAAGAGACACGAGACAGCCTCCCGCGAAGGTGAATGGCGCAAATGCGCAGATCGCGGTCAAATTGCGCGCGTTCTACCATTCGGTGCAGGAGGAGACGCTTCCCCAGAAGTTTCTGGATCTCCTCGAAAAGCTCGACGCTGTTGAAAACAGCGCCCAGCGGGTCGAGTGAGGGCACCCATATGGAGCAACCGACCACGTTCAAGCGGGAACTGCTGGCTGTTCTTCCCAGCCTTCGCGCCTTTGCGATTTCTCTGATCGGCCGGCATGATCAGGCCGACGATCTCGTTCAGGACACGATCATGAAGGCCTGGGCCAAGCAGGAACAGTTCGAGATGGGCACGAACATGAAGGCCTGGCTCTTCACGATCCTGCGCAACGAGCTTTACAGCAAGATGCGCAAGCGCGGCCGCGAGGTGCAGGATTCCGATGGTATCTTCACCGAAAACATGGCCCAGCATCCCTCCCAGTATGGCTCGCTCGACATGCAGGACTTCAAGAAGGCGCTGGAAAAGCTGCCGGACGAGCAGCGCGAGGCGATTATCCTTGTCGGCGCGTCCGGGTTCTCATACGAAGAGGCGGCCGAGATTTGCGGTTGCGCGCTCGGTACCATCAAGAGCCGCGTCAATCGTGCCCGGCAGCGCCTGCAGGAGCTCTTGCAGGTGAGCGGGGAGAGCGACTACGGTCCCGACGCCGTGTCGGCGCCGATCACGTCGCGCGCTTTTGCATCGTGAGATGGTAAGAGGGGTTGCCGTCACGATGACGGGGAAGGAAGAGGGGTAAGGCGAAACGCGGCTGTGCCAGTGCCTTCGGGCGCGCTCAGCGGACACGCGATCGCCTGACGAGAAGGTGGATGAAGGACACTGTTCAAGCATTGCCGGTGGTTGACGCTGCGGCTCTGGGATTACCAGACCGCTCGTCGGCGCTTGGCAATGCGGTCCCTGAGTTCTTCGGCCCGGATCCGGATTTCGATGGCATCGCCGCTCTGGCCGCCGGTTTCGTTTCCGCGCCGGTTTCCATCGTCAGCGTGTTCGCTGACCAGGACCAGTGTTTTCTCGCCCGACTTGGCACATCAGAAATAAGGATGCCGCTGAGAGGAACTTTCAACGCCAGCCTGATGGCCCATGGCGGTGATGCGCTGCTGGTCCCCGACGCGCGCGTGGATCCCCGTTTCTCCAATCTCGAGACGTTTGGCTGTACGCCCAAACTGCTGTCCTATGCCGGTGCGCCGATCATGATCGACGGCCGGCCGGTTGGATGCGTTGTCGTCGGCGATGTGGTTGCGCAGGCGCATTGGCCTGACGATTTGTTGCAGCGGCTGGAACGGCTTGCCTCGCTCGCGGCATCGCTGATCAAGCTCAAGGAGGAGACACGCCGGCGCACGCTTGCGGCCGAAGCAATCTCGCGCGACGAGAAGCGCCATGCGCTGGCGCTGGATGCGGCCAATGTGGCGAGCTGGCTCTGGGATATCTCGACCGGGATCATTTCGGGCAATGACACGTTCTACCGCATGTTCGGCGTGCAGCCTCCACGCCCGCTCAGCGCGCGAAAGTTCTTCATGACGGTGCACGGCGCCGACCGGAAGCTCGCGATCGGGCGGCTGCGTCGTGCACTGGCCTCCGGCAAGGAGTATGACGGGCTTTTCCGCACGGCGAAGTCCGGTCGTTGGCTGCTCGGACGCGGGCGGGTGCATGAGCGAGACGCCAACGGGAAACCGACGGTTTTCCTTGGTATCAACGTGGATGTGACGGACGCGCAGCTTGCATCGGACCGGACGCGTCTTCTGCTTCGTGAATTGAACCATCGCGTGAAGAATACATTGGCCATGCTGCAATCGCTTGCGCGGCAGACGCTGCGCCAGACAAGCGATCCGGTGGCGTTCATGGATGCGTTTGCCGGGCGCCTGCAATCGCTTTCAGAAGCGCATGGGCTGCTCAGCGATCATGAATGGGGCGTCATCCGGCTGAAAATGCTGCTCGAAAAGCAGATCATGCCCTATGCCATTGACTTCGAACAGCAGGTGGAGGTCCACAAGGACGAGGTTCAGCTCGGACCGGATCAGGCCGTCGGTCTGGGGCTGGTGCTGCATGAACTGGCAACCAATGCGCGCAAATATGGCGCCTTCTCGGTGCCGTCAGGCAAGGTGGTCATCACCGCGCGCGTGGTAGTCGAGGACGGTCAGGACGTGCTCAATATGACCTGGCATGAAATGGGCGGCCCGCCGGTCGCCCCTGCTTTACGTCGGGGCTTTGGCTCCGTGCTGATCGAGCGCAGCCTGGACAAGATCCTCGGCAGCAGCGTTCATGTTGAATATCTGCCGCAAGGCGTAACGGCAGTCATACGACTGCCGCTCTAATCACCATATCGTTGATGTAACGCCTTGCTCAGTCGTCGTCGCGGCGCGATTTCGGCGCGAGCATGAAACCGAGCGCGAGCGCAACTGCGGTCGCGGCGAAGGGTTTGCGGGTCGCCATGGTCGCGGCGGCCGCCATCAGGTCGCGACGTGCTGCGAGCTGCTGACGGCGCAGGCGCCGCAGTTCCCGTTCCCGCTTGTTGCGGGCCGCGACGATCCCCAGAATGATCAGTGCCAGCACCAGAAAGCCGCCCGCCAGCCCGAACAGGGCGGGGCCAGCGCCGTAATGGCGCGCAAGCAGAATGGCCGCCCCAACAAGTGTCAGGACATAGGCGGTCAGCAGAAGCAGACCTATCACAAGGCCCGCGATTACGTTTCGCTTGGCGATGTCCACCGTCTCATCGACCCGGTCGCTGACACGGCTGACGAGATTTTGGACGAGAACGGCCCCCAGTGACAGCATGCTTTTGCGCTCCGCAAAAATAAGGCGGGGAAGCCGTTGCGGCTTCCCCGTTCAGGATTTGTATGATCAGCGACGCAGCAGGCCGGCGAGCAGAAAGCCTGCGGCGGCGGCGATGCCGAGGGTCGCGAGCGGGTGCTCCCGCACGGCCTCGCGTGCCTTGCGGCCGGAATCCTGGTAACGCGACTGGAAGTCCGCGAGGATATCCTCCCCGGCGGCGATCATGTCGCGGATGTCTGTGTCGGCGCGGCTTTTCAGGCCGCGCACGGTGTCGCGGGCATCAGCCTTGGCAGCGCGGGCCTTCTTGCGGATGCTGCTGGCGCCGCTTGCGGCATCATCGGCCATGCTGCGGGCAAGTGCTGCAAGTTCTTCGCGCAGCTCGGCAATCTGGTCCTCTACGGCGCTTGCCTTGTCGTCCAGACCTTCCCGGAGGCTCTTCTTTCGCGATGAAAACATTCCGTTGGCCATGCCGTTTCTCCTTTTGCGGTCGCCTGCGTCAGGCGCGTGCGATACGCGCTCCACCCCCTTGGCGGAACGGTCTTCCGGCAACCTAACGTGGCGAACGAAAAAAGGTTCCGAAAAATCAGTATGACGCGGTATGCGGCAGAACGAAAGGCACGCCCGGTCCTGGAACGCCGTTGATGCGCATGCGGCAGCCGAAAACCGCCTCCATGGCGTCGTCGGTCATCACCGCGGCGGGGCGGCCAGCATGGGCAACGGTGCCGTTCTTCATCATCACCATGTGATCGGCGAACATCGCCGTCAGGTTGAGGTCATGCATGACTGCGATCACGCCGCCGCCGCCTTCACAGTAGCGTCTTGCCAGCTGCATGATGGTGAGCTGATGGCGGATGTCGAGCGCGGAAACGGGCTCGTCCAGCATGAGGAAACAGGGCTCGCCGTCGAGCACGGGTTCCCATATCTGTGAGAGCACGCGGGCAAGCTGCACGCGCTGCTGTTCGCCGCCGGAAAGCTCCTGATAGAAGCGTCCGGCAAAGCCGCCGAGATCCACCGCAGCGAGGGCTTCGGCCGTGATAGCATCGACACGCTCGGCGTGGCGGTTCGGACCGACGGTGAGGCCGAGGCGCACGATTTCCCGCACAGTGAACGGGAAAGCGATTGTGGCGGCCTGGGGGAGGACTGCGCGCTTGACCGCAAGCTGCCACGGCTCGAGCGCGCGGATATCGTGGCCGTTCAGGGTGATCTCGCCCTTGCTGGGCAATTCACCCGCGATGGCCTTCATGGTGGTGGTCTTGCCTGAGCCGTTCGGGCCGACGATCGCCGTGATCTCGCCGGCTTTCGCGGCCAGCGACACGCTGTGCACGATAGTCTTGCCGGAGAGGCTGACCGTGAGGTTTCTTGCGTCGATCATGTGTTCTACCAGCTGTCGCGTCCACGATGGCGAAGCAGCACCCAGAGGAAGAAGGGCGCGCCGGCAAGCGCGGTGATGATGCCGATCGGCACTTCGGCCGGCGCGACGATGGTGCGCGCCAGCATGTCGGCGCCAAGCAGCAGGACACCGCCCAGCAGGGCTGACGCCGGCAGAAGATAGCGGTGATCAGGCCCGATGACGAGGCGCAACAGATGCGGCACCACGATGCCGACGAACCCGATGCCGCCGCTGACGGCAACCGACGCGCCGACCGCGCCGGCGACGGCCACGATGGCGGTGTATTTCAGGCGCTGAACCTTCACGCCCATGTGGAAGGCCGCAGCCTCGCCAAGCGTGATCGCATTGAGCCCGCGCGACAGGAAGGGCACGACGACGAGGGCGAGCAGGATGATGGGTGCTGCGGCGGCGACCTTCGTCCAGGTCATGCCTGAGAGCGAGCCGAGACCCCAGAAGGTGATGTCGCGCAGTTGCTTGTCATCGGCCATGTAGATGAGGATGCCGGTCACGGCACCGGTCAGTGCGGAAATGGCGATGCCGGCGAGCAGCATCGTGGCAACCGACGTCTGGCCGCCGCGCGTGGCGATGCGGTAAAGCAGCAGCGTGGTCAGGAGGCCGCCCACAAAGGCGGCCGCAGGCAGCGTGAAAGCGCCAAGCGAGGCCATGAGACCGGCGGGCATGCTCGCGCCCAGCACGATCATCAGAACCGCGCCGAGCGCCGAACCCGAGGAGATGCCGACAAGACCGGGATCGGCCAACGGGTTGCGGAAAAGGCCCTGCATGACGGCGCCCGACATGGCGAGTGCTGCGCCGATCAGAAAGCCGAGAAGGGCGCGCGGCATGCGGATATCCAGCACGATGATGCGGTCGCGCATGCTGAGCACGGTGTCTTCGGTGCCGCCGAGCAGCGCACCGATGACACGCAGCGCGGATGCATCGGAAGCGCCCGTGGCGATCGAAAGGGCGAGCGCGATCAGAGACAGCCCGACGAGGATGACCAGCGTCAGGCGGGCGACCGCGCTTCTGTCCCCTTCGGGGCGGATCTTGGCGCTACGCATCAGGCGAGAACCGTGCGCAGGGGTGCGCAAGGCATCATTGAGAGACATTACCGGCCTTGCCGTACAGTGCTTTGTTCAGGTCGCGAATGGCCGAGGCGGTGCGCGGGCCAAAGCCGAGCAGGTGCAGGCCGTCCATGCGTAGGATCGCCTTGTTTGCGGCGGCCGGTGTCAGCGAGATTGCCGGATGCTTCAGAACCTCCTCGTCGCTCGAGCCGTGGCCCGGACGATCCATGAGCATGATCACATCGGGCTTGGCATTGATGACCGCCTCGTCGGTCAGCGGCTTGTAGCCTTCGAATGCGCCATCCGTGGCGTTGATGCCGCCTGACAGACCTATGATGCCGTCGGCCGCTGTGTGGCCGCCGGCCGCCATGGCCCGACCGTTCTGGAAGCTGAGGACGAAGAGGACGCGTTTTCGTTCATTTTCAGGACGCTTGGCAGCTTCGGCGATGGCGGCATCCAGATCGGCGCCGACCTTCTCCTCCAGTGCCTTCGTCTTTTCCGGTACGCCGAGGAAGGTGCCGACGATGTCGATCTTCTTCAGGATGGCCGCGCGGTCGAAGCCTTCCGGAACCGTCTCGAAGGGAACGCCGCTGCTCTTCAGCACCGCCAGCGCATCGGCCGGGCCGCTGCCTTCGACGGCCAGGATGGCGGTCGGGTTGACGGCCATCACGCCTTCGGGCGAAAGCGCGCGCATGTAG
The DNA here is from genome assembly GCF_022637395.1 of Shinella sp. H4-D48. Lineage (GTDB taxonomy): Bacteria > Pseudomonadota > Alphaproteobacteria > Rhizobiales > Rhizobiaceae > Shinella > Shinella sedimenti. Next base: position 889,805 of record NZ_CP093337.1, read on the forward strand.
CCGACGTCGGGCAGCTTCATGGCTTCCTTGGGATACATGCTGGTGGAATCGCGTGCCACGAGGCGACCCTCTTCACCCAGCGCATAGACGATCTCGGTGAGCGCGCCGCCGATCACCACCACCTTGGAGGTGTCGACCTGCTGCATCTCCTGAGCGATCGCCTGGCGGACGAAGCCCTGCGACCCTGCGGGCGACAAGGGCAGAAGCAGTGGGGCGGACAGGGCGAACACGGTAAGCGCCACTTCCCAGGGACGGGCGCGGCGGAAGTCGAAGCTCTTGCTCATGGTCTGATCCTCGGGTGGTGATCCTGCGGCGACATGCCCTCAGGCGGCGGCGCTGTCGGGGCGCGGCAGGCTTTCGAGGATCTCGCGCCAGTCAGCGCGTTCCGTCATGCCTTCCTTCCGCTTGCCGAAGAACTGTACGATCATTTCGCCGCTGGCGTCGTAAGCCTCGAGCGAAGTGACGTGCCCGTCGCTGGTCGGCTTGCGCACGACCCAGCATTCAGCGACGTGATCGGTGCGCAGATGCATGTGGAAGGTCGGGTCCATGACGTTAATCCATGGGCCCATCGGCTGGATGTTGTGGACGGGGCCGGTGTGGATCTGGATCGTGCCATGGTTGCCGACAAAGCACATGATATCGGCGCCGCGCTCGGCGGAGGCATGCAGCAGAGCGCTCACGGCATCTGCGCGAACCTCGTGCGCGAAATCCTCACCGATGCTGCGAACGGCGTCCTGGCGCGCGATCTTCAGCTTGCGCAGCATGCCGAAGAACTGGTGCGTATCCGTCATCGTGCTCCAGTTTTCGCGCAGCGCCTCCACGTCGACGGGGCCGGTCTCGACGGTCTTCTCCGAGATGACCTCCACGAATTCCTGTGACTGGTCCTCCAGTCGGAAGTCGGCGACGATGGCCTCATAGGCTTCGAGGTTGGAAGCCGGGCGCAGGTGCACCTTGTGGACGGCATTGCCGGCCTTGTCGAAGAACTGGAGGCTGCGGCGAACCTGATCACCGTCCACCTTCGTCACGGCGAAGCCATGCGCCCAGGTGCCGGGGAAGATGCGCAGGTCGATGTTCTCGCCCAGCACGATGGAGGCGTGCTTGCCCGTATTGATATTCTCGAAGACGCCGATCTTTTCGTGCACCACGCTCTCGTTGCGGGTCAGCGCCATGACTTCGCCGAGCGCTTCCGAGCGCTCCAGAAAGCGATTGGCGTCGCCGTCGATGCGCACCGCCGTCAGGCCAACTTCCGCCGCCACGAGCGCCGCTTCCGAAATGCCGAGCTGTGCGGCGATGTCGCGTTCGCGCATCTTGGGGTTTTCGGCGCGGAAAGCGCGGATTTCGGCGGGGGTCGGTCGGGTCGTATTGGTCATTGGGCGCGGCCTTCGTCGAGATGCGTGTTGCAATTTCTTGGCCTGCTTTTTCCCCGAGATTTTTCTCGTTGAAGCAGGGGTTTGGCAGGAATTCTGGTCTTTACTATCTTGACTTGCTTACTCATATTTATCTATTGACGCAATACCAGTCCCGGAAAGTCATGTTAATTGTTCGGGGCTGGTGGAATGGCGATGGCCGCGCTAGTCGGCCGACAAAAAAAGCAGGCGATACAATGATCCGACGCACCCTTCTGATTTCCGCGATGCTTTCCGCTGCCGCCGTCACCGGTGCCGCAGCCCAGGAGGCGGCCGCAGCCAAGGGGCTGGATATCGAGTTGAACGCGCTGGCTGCGTCGCAAAAGGGCTGCCTCTTCACCTTTGTCGCCGGCAACGGATTTGCGCAGGACGTTTCGAAGGTGTCGTTCGAGTTCGTGATCTTCAACGACAAGGGTACGGTGGAGCGCCTCGCGCTGCTCGATTTCCGTGAACTGCCTGCCGGCAAGTCCAAGGTGCGCCAGTTCGATGTGCCGGGCATCAAGTGCGAAACGGTGAAGAATCTGCTGATCAACGACGCGCCCGTCTGCGAAGGCGAAGGGTTGGAAAAGGGTCGCTGCATGGACGGGATCGTTACACGCAGCAAGGCTTCTGCCGGTCTCGATGGTTGAGCCGAAGGGATTGAATCGAGTGCGCGGTGCATGACGCATCGCGATGCATGAAACGGAAATACGGGTGGCGTGATGGCTGGAAGCAAATGGCTCTGGGGCGGTGCGGGCATTCTTTCCCTGCTTGCTCATGCGGGTGCGGCTGCAATCCTCACCATGACGCCGCAACCGCCGGAAGACGAAGCGCTGATCGCCGGTGGCGTCGTCGCCGAAGTGGCGATGCTCGGCAATGGCGCATTCGAGGCCGTCGAATCGGGCAAGCCCGACGACATGATCACGCCCGAGACGATCCAGCCCGAGGTGGCGGAATCTGAGCCGCAGGAAGTGGCCGAAATTCAGCCAACGGAAATTACGCCCGAAACAAGCGAGATCGCTCCCGTCGAGCCGATCGTTTCCCAGCCTGTCGAGGAGATGATTGTTCCCTCGGCGGAGGTGGAAATTGCGGCCGTGCCGATTCCGGAGATCAAGCCTGAAATAGAGCCAGAGCGCGAAATCAAGCCGGTTCCCGAGGTGAAGAAGGAAAAGCCGGTCAAGAAGGTGGAGCGCAAGAAGCCCAAGCAGAAAGTCGTTCGCAAGGCTGGCGAGGAGGGCAAGGCCCGGGAAAATGCGACCCGCGGCGAGGTCGATGGTTCCGCCGATGTGAAGGTCGGCGCCGTCGGCGGGCAGAAGAAGGGCAATTCGACGATGGCCGGCAATGCCGCCGTCAGCAACTATCCGGGAAAGGTGCGCAGCAAGATCAACCGCGCCAAGCGGCGCGTGTCGGGCGGCGATCGCGGCAGCGTTGTGGTGAGCTTCACCGTGGGCGCCGGCGGTCAGGCGAGCGGCGTCAGGGTTGCGCGCAGTTCCGGCAGCGGTGCGCTCGACAATGCCGCGGTTGAGGCCGTGATGCGCGCGGCACCCTTCGCCAAGATTCCCGAGGCGGCCGGGCGTTCATCCTGGGCGTTCACGGTTCCGATCGTCTTCAACTGACGTTCTTTTCCCGCCGTCCTATGATCGGCGGGATTCTTTTGCCATAAAATATGAGTTTTATGGTCAACTTTATACTTTACTCTGAAAATCAAGTTTTGTAGGTTGCCCTGACTGAGGCTCCACAGCGGTGGAGTGCCAAAGGGGATGTTGCATGAACGGAATGACTGCGGGCCGTATGGAATCGATCCTGAAGGCGAAGATTGCCGAGCGTGACCGGCGTATCGCCGACCTGGAACGCCAGCTGGCAGCGCTCAGGAAGCAGATGGCTGACGCGCCGCAAGCCGTTGCAGCAGTGGTGCCTGCCACGGCGCAGGCCGAGGTTAAGGCGCAGCAAAGTGTGGAAGTGACCACCATCAAGCGCAGGACCGGCGAAGCGGAGAGGAAAGCCATGCGTGAGAAGAACAGGCAGAAGCATCAGGCCCGCCGGGACGTCGAGGCGGACCAGAAGTCCGACGGCAAGGCCGAGCTCAAGGGGCGCAGTTTCCTGTATGTCGGCGGCCGCGATTGCCAGGTGGCGCATCTCAGGCAGATCGCCAGCTCCTACGGTGCAAACCTCATCCACCACGACGGCGGTCTGCGCGAGGCGGTCTCGCGCATCGACAATGTGCTGCCCTCGGTCGACTGCGTCTTCTGCCCTATCGACTGTATCAGCCACGATGCCTGCATCCGCGTGAAGACGGGCTGCAAGAAGTGGGAGAAGGCCTTCGTGCCGCTGCGCAACGGCAGCAAATCCTCCTTCGAGCGCGCCTTGCAGAGCATGAGCCAGGGAGACAATGTGCAGTGAGTGACGAGAGACCCGAGCCCTTCATGATGATCGGCCTTCACAAGCTCGCCGCGCAGAATGGCGACGGCCTCGTGCCGGAGCTCTACGAATGGATGGCAAACCGGCAGGAGATGCTGAAGAGCGGGAATGTGACGGAGTTCCCCCTCCGTAATGTCCGTTCCGACCGTTCGGCCGGTTTCGAAGGCGAACAAGGGCTTGATGCGCGCAACGACAATGTCGTAGCCTTCCCGGTGCCGCATCGCCTGCGGTGGGAAAAGCACTGAGAGGTCTTGAATGTTCGTCGCCATGAACCGCTTCCGCATCGCCGTAGGTCATGAGGAGGCTTTCGAGAATATCTGGAAGGGGCGGGAATCGAGCCTCGCCGAAATGCCCGGCTTCAAGACCTTCCACCTGTTGCGTGGCGATACGGATGCCGACGAAGGCTACACGCTGTTTGCCTCCCATACCGTTTGGGCGAGCAAAGAGGACTTCGTCGCCTGGACGAAATCGGAAAACTTCCGGCAGGCGCACAAGAATGCCGGCGACAACCGCGCCATGTATCTCGGCCCGCCGAAATTCGAAGGTTTTACCGCCGTCGTCGGCGCCTGAGACGACCTTCGCCAGCGTCAATTCATGGCAGCCCGGTGTGTCATCACGCCTGGCCTTTTACGTCGCAGGCAGGACGACGCGCCGTTCAGGCCTCGTTGCGCGGCAGGACGGCGCCCAGTGCCACGGCCAGCCATCCCGACATCATGATGACGCCGCCCGTCGGCGCGGACATCGGGAAAAGCCCGTGGCCGGCGAAGTGGCGCATGACGAGATCGCCGGCAAAGAGCGCGGTTCCCGCAATCATCAAAAGAGCGGCCAGCGGTGCGGTGCGCACGGACCGCCAGGCGCTGTAGAGCGCGATCAGCGCGGGGGCGTGCGCAAGGCACATGGCCGATGCGCCCGCCATCAGGCGCGGGTCGCTGCCATGGGACGCGGCGGCAGCCGCCACGATGCCGGTGAGGCCCATAAGGCCGGCGATCAGAAGGCTCGTCGAGCGAAACGAAAACGACATGGGTTCAATCCTGGTTCTGCATGTGGTGGGCAAGGCGCGTCACAGGCTCGAGAATGATCTTTCTCAAGCCCTCGCTCGGTACGGTCTCCTCCAGCGCCTGGACGAAACAGAGGAGCCATTCGTCGCGCTCCGCCGGGCCGATCGCCGCATCGAAATGCCGGCGGCGCAGCATCGGATGCCCGCGCTTTTCGGTATAGAGCGGCGGGCCGCCCAGCCACCCTGTCAGGTATTCGTAGAGCTTTTCCTCGCTTCCGGCGAGATCCGGCGGGTGGATGGCCCGGCACCGCGCGGCTTCCCGCAGGGTATCCATCAGTTCGTAGAACCGGCGCGTTAGCGCCCGCACGCCCGCGTCGCCGCCGACGGCTTCGTAAAGGGTGATCGTCTCTCTTCCCTGACCGTCGGGTTCGTCCGTCATGGTGCTCTTCCGTTTGGTCCGTCTTACCGCCTGCCGTCAGGGCTGGCAATGTCGATGCGATGCCTGCGACGAAGCGCGCCGCGCGGTATCGCTTGGCATTGACAGAAAACCGTCCAGACGGTATGTTTTTTCATGAGCAAGGCACATCATCGTAAGAAACGTCCCGAAGCGGTCCGCCGGCAAGTGCTGGCGGTGGCAGCACGCCTGTCGCTGGAAAAGGGGCCGGCGAGCGTGACGCTTGACGCTGTCTCGCAGGCGGCGGGGGTCAGCAAGGGCGGCCTGCTGCACCATTTTCCCAACAAGCTTTCGCTGCTCGACGGCCTGTTCGACGACCTGACACAGGATCTGGATCGGGTTCTGGCAGAGCGGATGCAGGTCGATCCGGAGCCGAAGGGCCGGTTCACCCGCGCCTATATCGCCACGTTCTTCCAGCCGGAAGGACTGGAGGATGGCGATAGATGGAAGGTGCTGACCGTCGCGCTGATTTCCGAGCCGCATCTACGCGACCGGTGGCGGGAATGGTTCGACCGGCACCTCGTCGAGAATATCGGCACAGACTCGTCACTCGATGCCACGCTCGCCCGCTACGCGGTGGACGGTCTGTGGCTCGACGACCTTCTCGGCGTGTCGGTCATAGACACTGCGATGCGTGCGACCCTGTTGAAGCGGCTGCTGGATATGTCCCGCCTCTGATCGTCCTGTTGGCGCCTGTGCGCCGGAGCAAAGCCATGAACCCCGCCATTGTCTATGCCGTCCTCGTCGTCGCCATTGTTTTTGAGGTACTCGGGACCTCCGCCATGCAGGCCGCACAGCATTTCACCCGCCTCGTTCCAACCTTGGCGATGGTCGTCTGCTACGCCATCGCTTTCTTCTTTCTGTCCTGGAGCCTGCGCTATGTGCCCGTTGGCATCGCCTACGCAATCTGGAGCGGGCTGGGAATCGTTCTGATTTCGCTCGTCGGCTATTTTGTCTTCGGTCAGAAGCTCGATCCGGCGGCCCTTTTCGGCCTCGGTCTCATCATTGCAGGCGTTCTTGTACTGAACCTTTTCTCCAAGTCGACATTCCACTGAAGGATACCGGAATCCGCAGTGCATCCCGCTTGCAAAGAATCGGGACTGGTTCTAACGATTCGGGAAAATTGAAAGCGGTTTCAATTTTGGCTTCAGAGGAACGACACATGGCGATACGCACCATTGTATGGGGTGAAAACATCCACGAGCAGACGAACGCGATCGTCCGCTCGATCTATCCCAACGGCATGCACAACACGATCGCCGACGCGCTCAACAGGGATGCCGCCATTCAGGCCACGACGGCCACGCTTCAGGAGCCGGAACACGGCCTCAGCGAAGAGCGCCTTGCCGAGACCGATGTGCTTCTGTGGTGGGGCCACAAGGACCACGGCGCCGTCGATGATGCGGTGGTGGAGCGGGTGGCCAGGCGCGTCTGGGAAGGCATGGGGCTGCTCGTCCTTCATTCCGGCCATTTCTCCAAGATCTTCAAGCGGCTGATGGGCACGCCCTGCGCGCTGAAATGGCGTGAGGCGGGCGAGCGCGAGCGCCTTTGGGTGATCAATCCGCGTCACCCGATCGCGGAGGGCCTCGGGGAAAACTTCGTTCTGGAAAACGAGGAGATGTACGGCGAACAATTCTCGGTGCCGGAACCGCTGGAGACGGTCTTCATCTCATGGTTTGCCGGCGGTGAAGTCTTCCGTTCGGGCATGACATGGCGACGCGGGGCCGGCAACATCTTCTACTTCCGTCCCGGCCATGAAACCTACCCGACCTATCACGATGCTACCGTTCAGAAGGTGCTCGTGAACGGTGTGAAATGGGCCTTCAATCCGCAGGGCACCTATGCGGCCATCCATGACGCGCCGAACGTGCCCGTCGAACAGGCGCTGGAACCGATAGAGGAACGCGGCCCGAAACTGCATGAAGCCGGCGAAGCCGGGTATCGTTGAGGTTTCCATGCGTCTTCTTATTCTCGGAACCGGCGGCATGGCCAAGGCACATGCCCAGCATTTTGCCGCGATCCCCGGCGTCAGTCTCGTCGGTGCCGTCGATGTGGATCCGTCGCGCGCAAAAGCGTTTGCCGATATGCACGACATTCCCAATGTTTTCACCTCGCTGGACGATGCCATTGCATGGAACGGCTTCGATGCCGCGACAAACGTAACGCCGGACCGGGCGCACCACCCCACCACGCTTGCACTTCTGGCCGCCGGCAAGCATGTCATGTGCGAAAAGCCGCTGGCCGAGACTTATGCCAAGGCCGACGAGATGGCGCGCGTTGCCGAGGCCTCGGGCCTCGTCAACATGGTCAATCTCACCTACCGCAATGTCGCGCCGCTTCAGGTGGCGCGCACCATGGTTCTGGCAGGCGAGATCGGGCATGTCCGTCATGTCGAGGCCTCCTACCTTCAGAGCTGGCTCGTCTCGAAGGCCTGGGGCAACTGGGCGACGGAAAGCCAGTGGCTCTGGCGCCTTTCCACACGTCACGGTTCCAACGGCGTCCTCGGCGATGTCGGCATCCACATCCTCGACTTTGCAAGCTATGGCGCGGCGAGCGATGTGGAGCATGTCTTTGCCCGGATGAAGGCCTTCGACAAGGCGCCGGACAATCGCATCGGCGAATACGATCTCGACGCCAATGACAGCTTCACCATGACGGTCGACTTTGCGAACGGCGCGCTCGGGGTTATCCATGCCAGCCGCTGGGCCACGGGCCACCTCAACGAATTGCGCCTGCGCATGCATGGCGACAGGGGCGCGCTCGAGGTGGTGCACTCGACGGAAGGATCGAGGCTACGCGGCTGCCTGGGCGAGGATGTCGAAAAGGCCATCTGGCGTGATATCGATGCGGGCTCGGTCCTGACAAACTATCAGCGCTTTGCCGCCGCCGTAGAAGCGCGCATAACCATCGAGCCGGGCTTCCGCCACGCCGCGGACCTTCAGAAGGTGCTCGATCTTGCCATGGAAACCGAGAAGGAGCGGCGCGAACTCGCCGTGTGATCTCAGGCCGGGGCAGGGCGTGTGGAGTCTCGTACGATAAGCTCGACCGGCCAGACCTCCTGCAATGTCTCAGGGGGCTCACCCTGCAGCAGCCGCAGCGCCATGTCGCCGATCCGCTCGCCAGCCGCGCGGATCGGCGATTGCGTCGTCGTGACAGCCGGCACGAGGTTTTCGGGGCTGAGATAGGGAAAGACGTCATCATGGGCGACGATCGCGACATCGGTTCCCGGCGATAGCCCCGCGACGCGGATGGCCCGCATGGCGCCGAGCGCCGACATCATGGAGCCCGCAATGATCGCGGTGGGCGGGGAGGGCAGGCCGAGAAAGCACTGCGTGAGGCGAAATCCGGTCTCGTCGGTAAATTCGCCATGGCTCATCAGGGTGGAGTCGGGCGTCAGGCCATGTTCTGCCAGCGCCGCGCAGTAACCGTCTTGGCGGTCGCGGGCAAAGGTGCTGGCCGTATCTCCGTTGATAAAGGCGATGCGCCGGTGACCCAGCACGGCAAGATGCCGCGTCGCCTCTGCGATCGCTCCGAAATTGTCGATGTCGAGAAAGGCGAAGGGCTTTTTTGCTTCGCTCCTCCCATGGACGACGAAGGGAAGACCGAGCGTCTGGAGAAGCGCGATCCGCTTGTCCCTACAGGTCGGCGTATGGAGGATTACAGCATCGACCCTCTTGCTCGCGGCGAGCCGGCGGTAGGCCGCGATTTCCTCCACTTCCGTCTCGACGGTCGAGACGAGAATATCGATGCCGTCCCGTTGCAGGCGCGTCGAAAGTCCGCCCATGAACTCGCTTGAATGCGGGCCGAAGCGTCCACCGCCCTGGAACACGATGCCGATGGCGCCGGCCCGGCCGGTCGCAAGGCGTTGCGCGCTGATGTTCGGCCGGTAGCCCAGCGTCTCGGCAGCCTCCAGCACCCGCGCGCGCGTTTCCGGCCGTACTTCCGGATAGCCGCTCATCGCCCGGCTCACCGTCGTCGCTGACAGTCCGATGCGGCTTGCGAATTCCTTGAGGTTCATACGGGTCTCTGCGCGCTTGCGGGTGAAAGGTCTTTATGGACGCTGAGGTGGCGCGCGACAAGCATGCAACCGCGCTCTGACGACACGTACCTTTACAGGTTGCAAAACGACACTTGATATCTGTTAAAAACAAGTTAAAGTCTTATTATTAGCGATAAAGTTGCATTTCGAGGTGTGTCACCTCGGGCTGAAAAAGTGCTTCAACCGACAGGTTGGCGAAAGCCCGTCCTGTCGGACGGTTTCCTGCGTGCGCCGAAAACACGCTGCGATACATTCGGGGGGCAGGCATGCAGGTTGACGCAAGGCAGCCGGCGGCGTCGGGTTCGCTTGCGCGGTCGGACAGTTTGAGGGCGTGGGGCGCCTGGTGGAGGGGCCGGCAAGGGACCGGCGGGGCGGTCGGCTGCCCCGGCGGTCCTGTTGTTTATATGCACAGCGAGACGGGGCGGCGCCCGGCCTATCTGCGTGCGCTCGAGCGGCTGTTTGGCGCGCGCCATGGGCGTCTGCGCGATCTCTTCCTGGCGCGGGCGGCAGTCGTCTTTCTCGCGGTCGAGGAAACATTTCTTCTTTATGTCCTGGTCGCGCTTGTGCGCGCCCTGCTCGGCCGGCGGACGGTGGGCTTGTTGTTGCGGCCCATGCCGATCGCCGTTTCTCCGCGCCTGCGCTACCGCTCCAAGCGCATGGTGCTGCGCGTGATGAAGCGTTGTCGGCTGGTCCGCACGCTGACCATCGTACCGTTCAGCGTCTTTCCGGCCTTCTCCGCGATCGCCGACGATTGGATCTACGACTTCCAGCTCTGGGATGTGACAGAAGAGGAGCGCGAGGCCGTCGAGCGCCTGCGCCGGGAGCGCCGCCCGGGAAACCGTTTCGTTATGACGGCTCTAGGCACGCAGAGCCGTTGCAAGGGCTTCGATCTCTTTGCGGATGCCTTTGCCCGCTTTTCCGCCCTGCGAAAGCGCTTTACCTTTCTTGCCTGCGGCAGGGTTGCGCCCGATATTGCCGAGCATGCGCTGGTGCTGGAGGAGGCCGGCGGCGTGGCTGTGGATCGCGTCCTGTCGGATGCCGAACTGCTGGGCGCCTATGCGGCGAGCGATGTGATCTGGTGCCTCTATCCGCGCGCGGGCGATCACGCCAGCGGCATCCTCGGGCGGGCCGTGCAGCTCGGCATTCCCGTGGTGGTGCGGCAGGGCTCGCTTGCCCACCGTCTGTGCACGGTTGAAAATCTCCTGCACATCGCCGTGGCGCCGGAACAGATCATCGAACGCCTGACCGGTCCCCTTCCGCCGCAAAATGCCGCCTGGGGGCGGTATGCGGCCCGACGGTTCGCCCAAAGAAGCGAGGTGACGTTGCGTGCGGCTTTCGGCATGGCGCCCGCGACGGCAGCGCGAAACGCCGACGTCAGCCAGGATGTGTCTCCGGCAGGATCTCCAGCAGATGCTCCGACGGCCGGCAGAGCCGCACCCCTAGAGCCGTCCTGACAAACGGCCGGTTGATCAGGACCGGCACGGCAATTATCCGGTCGAGCAGGGCATCGTCGATCACATAGGAGTTTTCTGCTGCAATTTGTTCTGAAATGGCGCACCCGACAGGATTCGAACCTGTGACCTTTGGAATCGGAATCCAACACTCTATCCAGCTGAGCTACGGGTGCATCCCACGGCGATGAATCGCCTGTCCGATGAAGGGTTCTTAGCTCAGGTGGGGGCGGGCTTCAATCGGGAAATTGGAGAAAAGGCGATCTGATGGGCGGACTGTGCTGGCCGGGGGGAAGCCGCCGGGGATGGCGGCTTCCGTTTTTGGCGTAAGGATCAGGTGGTCTGCATGGCGCCGGGGCCGGGGATGGCCTTTTCCGGCACCTTGCCGAGGATGATCATGCCGAGCACCTCGTCCTTGGTGACATCCTCTGTGCGCGCGTGGCCGACGACCTGGCCGTTCTTCATCACCGAGACGCGGTCGGCGAGGTCGAAGACGTCGTGGATGTCGTGGCTGATCAGGAAGATGCCGATTCCCTCCTTTTTCAGCTGCTTGATCAGCTCGCCCACCTGCGCCGTCTCCTGGGGGCCAAGTGCGGCCGTCGGCTCATCCATGATGAGAATGCGGGCATTGAAAAGGATTGCGCGCGCAATCGCCACCGACTGGCGCTGGCCGCCGGACAGCGCCTTCACCGGCTCCTTGAAGCGCTGGAAGTTCGGGTTCAGCCGGCCCATCACCTCGCGCGTCTTGGCCTCCATTGCCACGTCGTCCAGCGTGCCCCAGGGGGTGCGCAGCTCGCGGCCGAGATAGAGGTTGGCGGCCGCATCGACATTGTCGGCGACGGCGAGCGTCTGGTAGATCGTCTCGATGCCGTATTTCTTGGCGTCACGCGGGTTGTTGATATCGGCCGGCTCGCCGTTGATCAGGATCTCGCCGCTGTCGCGCTTGTAGGCGCCGGAGAGAATCTTGATGAGCGTCGATTTGCCGGCGCCGTTGTGACCGAGCAGCGCCACGACCTCGCCGGGATAGAGGTCAATGGAGGCATTGTCGACCGCGTGGATGCCGCCGAAGGAAATGGAGATGTTCTTCATCTCCACGAGGGGCGTACGAGTGTCCGTCATTGGTGCGGCTCCTTACTTGGCGCGGGCGCGGTAGACCGTGTCGAGCCAGACGGCGACGACGAGGACCATACCGACCACGATGCGCTGGAACGGGGTGTCGATGCCGACCAGCACCATGCCCGATTGCAGCGATTGCATGACGAGGGCGCCGAGCATGGCGCCGGCGATTGTGCCCATGCCGCCGGCAAGCGACGTGCCGCCGATCACGGCAGCCGCGATCGTGTAGAGCTCGTCGAGCTCGCCCTGTGCGTTGGTGGCGGCATTGAGGCGGGCGGTGGAGATGGCGGCGGCGATGGCGCAGAGCATACCCATCAGCGCGAAGATCTTGACCGTTACCCAGCGGGTCTTGATGCCGGCGAGCTCGGCCGCCTCGGGGTTGCCGCCGAGTGCGAAGACGTAGCGGCCGAAGCGCAAGCGCGTGGCGATGAAGGTCATGACGATGCCGACGACGATGGCGATCAGCACGGGAATGGCGATGCCGTGCGGAATGAACAGGCCGCCGTCCGGCCAGGCGATGCCGTTGGCGTCGGCATATTTGCGTGCGATGGCGACCGGCCAGGGATAGCTGTTGACCACGCCGATGGCGCCGAGCACGAGCGCGCAACCGACGGCGGTGAGGAAATACTCCGCCCACATCGGCCGCTGCGGGAAGCCGAAGCGCTGGCGCTGCTTGCGCGAATTGACGATGGTGGCAATGATCGCGATGCAGGCGAGGGCACCGACGATCCAGCTCGCCGTAGCCCCGATCGAACCTTCGGTGCCGCCGCCCATCAGGCGGAAGGTCGCGTCCATGGGCGCGACCGTGCGGCCGCTGGTGACGAACCAGGTGGCGCCGCGCCAGACGAGAAGGCCGCCGAGCGTGACGATGAAGGAGGGAACGTTGAGGAAGGCGATGATCGCGCCGTGCAGCGCGCCGATGGCGGCGCCCAGCAGGAGGCCTGCGAGCAGCGCGAGGATCCAGGTGGCAGGGTGGTTGAAGCCCAGGATCTGCGGCAGGATTTCAGCCTGCAACACACCCATGATCATGCCGACGAAACCGAGGATGGAGCCGACCGACAGATCGATATTGCGGGTGACGATGACCAGCACCATGCCGGTTGCCATGACGGCAACGGAGGCGGTCTGAACGGAGAGGTTCCACAGGTTGCGCGGTGTCAGGAACAGGCCGCCCGACAGAATGTTGAAGCCGATCCAGATGATCAGCAGGGCACCGACCATGCCAAGCAGGCGCGTGTCGATTTCGGTGGCGCGAAAGAAGCGCTTCACCGGGTTCTCGCTTGCCGATCGCGCGCGATTGGCTGCGGTATTGGTGATGTCGGCCATGGCTTTGCCGTTCCCTCATGTCTGTTGAACGTATCCGTCCGGGCGGTTTTTCAAGGATCGATTGCCGTGTCGTCCCGCGCCTGCTGCCCATTTTGAACAGGCGCCGCAACGTGGTGTCGCGGCGCCTGGTCGATGGTCAGCGTATTGCCCGGATGCGGGCGGTCAGTTGCAGGCCGCGACGGAGCCGGCGGCAACGCCCTGGCAGGCTGCTTCCTTGGAGATCCAGCCCGCGTCGATGACGACGTTCAGGTTGTCCTTGGTGATGGGCAGCGGTGCAAGGAAGACAGACTTCATCTCGACGCCCTTCGGGCCGCCGTTGAAGGTGGTGACGCCTTCGATTTCGTCCATGGTCTTGCCGCCGGCGAGCTGGGCCGCGATTTCCGCAGCGCGCTTGCCGAGTTCACGCGAGTCCTTCCATACGGAGACCGTCTGCGTACCGAGCGCAACGCGGTTGAGCGCAGCGTGGTCGGCATCCTGGCCGGAGACCGGAACGGAACCGGCGAGGCCCTGAGCTGCGAGTGCGGCAATCGCACCACCGGCCGTGCCGTCGTTCGAGGCGACGACCGCGTCGACCTTGTTGTCGTTCGCCGTCAGGAACTGCTCCATGTTCTTCTGGGCATTTTCCGGCTTCCAGCCATCGGTGTAGGCTTCACCGACATTCTTGATCTTGCCGGCATCCATCGCTTCCTTCAGCACTTCTTGCTGACCGGCGAAGAGGAAGTCGGCATTCGGGTCGGCCGAGTTGCCCTTGATGAAGACGTAGTTGCCTTCCGGCTTCACCTTGAACACTTCGCGGGCCTGCATGCGGCCGACTTCCTTGTTGTCGAAGGTGATGTAGAAGGCCGAGGGGTTCTCGATCAGGCGGTCGTAACCGACGACCGGGATGCCTTCCGCCGCGGCCTTCTCGATGGCCGGGCCGATGGCGTCGCTGTCCTGGGCGAGCACGATGATGGCGTTGGCGCCCTGGGCGATCAGCGACTCGACGTCGGTCAGCTGCTTGGCTGCCGACGACTGGGCGTCAGCGGAAATGTATTTGTCGCCGGTTGCTTCGAGAGCGGCCTTGATGGCGGCTTCGTCGGTTTTCCAGCGCTCTTCCTGGAAGTTGGACCAGGAAACGCCGACCACGAGGTCCTTGGCGTGAACAGCGGAATGCATGGAAACGATGATGGCAGCCCCTGCCATCAGCTTCAAAACGGACTTCATAATATCCTCCCAAGTGAACGCCGGTCGCCGGGCGAACCTCCCGCCCCATCAACAACCGGTCACGATAATACTGCCTCGATGCCCCTCCCGATCATGCCGGGACTTTTTTCTCGACAGTCGAGAAAATAAATGTCAGAAGTTTTCCAGGCTGTCAACCAGGGCGTGAAGCCTTGAATGACAGCGTGACAGATGCTTTGGGAGGAGCATGTGTTGCCGCCTGAAAGAGCGAATGGAATCGGAAGATGCTGACAAAATCGAGCACGGAGCTTGTGCGTCAGCAAAACAGCGCGCTCGTTCTGGCATCGCTTCGCCGGCATGGCCCGCTCGCCCATACCGAAATTTCCCAGCATACCGGCCTGGCATCCGCCACCGTCTCCGCCATCACTGCGGAATTGGAGAAGGCGGACGTTCTGGAACGCCGCGAGCAGCAGGCTGCGGCAACGCGCGGACGTCCCCGCGTCATCTTCGGGCAGCGGCGCGAGGCGGGCTACCTCATCGCCGTGCGCATCTCTTCAGACATGGTGCAATATTCGCTGGCCGATTACGGCGGCACATTGCTCGACCGTTTCGAGGAGCCGCGCAACCATGCGGATGTTTCGACCGAGCCGTTCGCGGCCGCCTTTGTTGCTGCGCTTGAAAGGCTGGTGGAACGGTCGCAAATCCGGCACGACGATGTGCTGGTCGTTTCCATCAGCAGCAAGGGGCTGGTCGATTCTGCATCGGCGCGGCTCGTCTGGTCGCCGGTCTTCGGGGCGGAGCAGGTCGATTTTGCAGGCTTGCTTCAGCCGGCCTGGCGGGCCAAGATCCTGCTCAGCAACGAAACGCTGCTGGTGGCCCATGCCATGGCCTCGCGCATGGAAAAGGCGCGCATGAACGATCTGCATGCGGTGGCCGCTTTGTCTCTCGGGCACAGCATCGGACTTGGCATCGCGCGTTTCGATCGTGTGGGCGAACTGACCGTCACGGCGCCGAATTTCGGCCATATGCTCAACTCGGCGGACGGCAAGCTCTGCCGGTGCGGCGCGCAGGGCTGCATCGAGGCCTCGGCGGGTTTTTACGGCATCCTGCGCACCGCGTTCGAAGTGCCGCCGGATACCATACCTGCCAAATTCGTGCCGCTTGCGGAAATGGACAAGATCGCGCTCAGGGCGCGCCAGGGCCATCGCATGTCGGAATACGCCTTCCGCCAGGCGGGTCTTGCGCTGGGGCAGGGGCTGTCGCGCATGGTGAGCCTGTATGAGACCATGCCGATCGCCATCACAGGACCGGGCACGCGCTATTTCGATCTCATGCAGCGCGGCATGGAGGAGGGCCTTGCGCAATCGCAGCAGGTCCGGCTTTTCGGCGCGCCGCCGATTTCCGTTGTGCCGGAGGAGGCGACGCTGGTGCTGGAAGGACATCTCGCCCGCGCGCTGGCGGAGATGGATCACGACATCATCGCGGCGAAGGCTGCGCAATGACGCCGAACAAAAAAGGCCGGACGACGAAGCGCCCGGCCAGTTGCTTGGGAGGAGATGGCCGTCAGGCGACGGCGATCTGCCGTTTCTCTTCCACGGATTTCACGGCGGCATCGGCGAGCAGCAGGGCCGCAAGACCATCGGCGCCGGACGGCGTGATGGTGGCGCCCTTCTCGATTGCGGCAATGAAGCTCGCGATCTCGTTGGCATAGGCTTCCGTGTAGCGGGTCATGAAGAAGTCGTGCAGCGGCGGGCGCGTATAGCCGTCGCCATTGGCGATCTCGATGGAGACCGGGCGCTGGTTTTCAGCGGAGACGACGCCCTTGGAGCCGTGCACCTCGATGCGCTGGTCGTAGCCGTAGGTGGCGCGGCGAGAATTGGAGATGATGGCCTGCCTGCCGGACTTCGTCTGGAGGATGACGGAGACGCTGTCATAGTCGCCGGCCTTGCCGATTTCCGGGTCGACCAGCACGGCGGCAGTTGCCGAAACCGTTGCCACCTCTTCGCCGAGCAGGAAGCGCGCCATGTCGAAGTCATGGATCGTCATGTCGCGGAAGATGCCGCCCGAACGCTTGATATAGTCCACCGGCGGGGCGCCGGGATCGCGCGAGGTGATCGTCACCATCTCGACGTCGCCGATGCGGCCGTCGTCGATAGCCTTGCGCACGGCCATGAAATGCGGATCGAAGCGGCGGTTGAAGCCGACCATCAGCTTGCCCTTGGTCTCCTCGACCACCTTCATGCAGGCCCTGACGCGCTCGACCGAGAGATCGATCGGCTTTTCGCAGAAGATCGCCTTGCCGGCGCGCGAGAAGCGCTCGATAAGGTCCGCATGGGTATCGGTCGGGGTGCAGATCACCACGGCATCGATGTCGCTCGCCGCCTCGATGGCCTCGATCGTGCGCACGTCACAGCCGTATTGCTGGGCGATCGCCTCGGCTGCCGCCGGAAAGGCATCGGCGACCGCAACCAGCCTGGCGTCCGGGTTGCCGGTCACTGCCTTGGCATGGACCTTGCCGATGCGGCCGGCGCCGAGGAGACCAAATCTTACAGTCATGTTGTCCTCTTTGATTTTGGAGATAGGCGGTAGGAGTTAAGGCGGTAGGGAATAGCGGGTTGCTAGTCGAGAGGCATTTCCATCGCCTGCTGCTTACTGCCTAAAATTACGTCTTGCGCTTCTTCTGTCTGTAGACGTCGACGACGACGGCGGCGACGATGATCACCCCTTTGACGATTTCCTGATAGTAGGCGTCGACGCGCAGGAAGGTAAAGCCCGAGGTCATGACGCCGAGGATGACGGTGCCGATGACCGTGCCGGTGATGCGTCCGACGCCGCCGGCAAGCGAGGTGCCGCCGATGACCGCGGCCGCGATGGCATCGAGTTCGTACATCACGCCCATGCCGGCCTGAGCCGTCTGGGCACGGGCCGCGGTGACGACGCCGGCAAGGCCGGCCAGCGCGCCGGCGATGGCATAGACCTTCACGAGATGCGATTCGACATTGATGCCGGAGACGCGCGCGGCCTGCACATTGGCGCCGATGGCATAGGTGAACTTGCCGTAGCGCGTATAGCGCAGCGCGATGTGGAAGATCACCGCGACGACGAGGAAGATGACGACGGGCCAGATGCCGGTGCCGATGAAGCTGAACTGTTCGGTAAGGCCCGAGACCGGCTGCCCCTTGGTGTACCACTTCGAAATGCCGCGCGCCGACACCATCATGCCGAGGGTCGCGATGAAGGGCGGGATCTTGGTCTTGGCGATCAGCTGGCCGTTGATGAAGCCGGCCAGCAGGCCGACGCCGATGCCGACCGCGAGCGGCACGATGACCGGCAGGTCGGTCAGCGAGGGATAGAGGGCGCGCGGCCACGTCGAGGCCTGCGCGAGGGAGGCGCTGAACATTGCCGTCATGCCGACCACCGAGCCCGAGGACAGGTCGATGCCGCCGGTGATGATGACCTGCGTCACGCCGACGGCGATGATGCCGATGACGGCGACCTGAAGGATGATGATCGTCAGGCGCTGCGTGTTCATCAGGAAGCTTTGGCCGACGAAGATCCAGCCGAGGACTTCATAGACCAGCGCGATGCCGATGAGGACGAGAAAGATGTTGAGTTCCGGCGGGAGCCGGCGGGCAGATTTCTGCGCTGCGGCCTGCGCCTGCGCTGCGGAATTCGTGCTCATGATTACCTCCCTGGTGGCCGTTGGGCCTGAATTTACTGGGCTGCCAGTTCCATGACCTTGACCTGCGTCGCCTCCGCGCGATCGAGGAAGCCCGTGACGCGCCCCTCGTGCATGACCATGATGCGGTCGCTCATGCCGAGGACCTCCGGCATTTCCGACGAGATCATGATGACGGCGACGCCGTCGCGGGCGAGTTCGGTCACGAAGCGGTGGATTTCCGCCTTGGCGCCGACATCGATGCCGCGTGTCGGCTCATCGAGAATGAGGATGCGCGGATTGGTGAGGAGCCAGCGGCCGATCAGCACCTTCTGCTGGTTGCCGCCCGACAGGTTCTCGATGCGCTCCGAAAGGTTCGGCGTCTTGACCCGCAGCTTGCTGCTCATCTCCTCGCAGACCTTCGTCAGCGCGCGTTCGGAAACGAACCCGCCCTTGACGAACCGGTCCTGGAGAACGGCGATCTGCATGTTCTCGAGGATATCGAGGATCAGAAGGCAGCCCGTGTCCTTGCGGTCTTCCGTCAGAAACGCCATGCGGTGCCTGATCGCCGTGTTCGCGCTGTCGATATCGACCTCTTTGCCATTGATCGAAATCGTGCCCGACGTTGCCGGCGTGACGCCGAAGATCGCCTCGGCCACATTCGAGCGGCCGGAGCCCACGAGCCCGGCAATGCCGAGGATCTCGCCGGCGCGCACATCGAAGGACACGTCGTGGAAGACGCCCTTGAGGCTCAACTCCTTCACTGACAGGACGACGTCGCCGATCGGCACCTCTTCCTTGGGGAACATCTGCGTGATCTCGCGGCCCACCATCATGCGGATGATGTCGTCGCGCGTCACGTCGCTGGAGGCATGCGTGCCGATGTACTTGCCGTCGCGGAACACCGAGAACTCGTCCGCGATCTCGAACAGCTCGTTCATCTTGTGCGTGATGTAGACGATGCCGATGCCCTGCGCGCGCAGGTCGCGGATGATCGTGAAGAGGTGGGCCACCTCGCGCTCGGTCAGCGCGGAAGTCGGCTCGTCCATGATGAGGACATCGCTTTCGTATGAAACGGCCTTGGCGATCTCCACCATCTGGCGATTGGCGACCGAGAGGTCGCGAACCTGCGTTTGCGGGTCCATGGTAATGTTGAGGCGGTTGAAGAGCGCGGCCGTCTTGCGGTTCATCTCACCGTGATTGACGAAGCCGAAGCGATTCTTCGGCTCGCGGCGGATCCATATGTTTTCAGCCACCGTCATGAAGGGCATCAGGTTGAGTTCCTGATGGATCATGGCGATGCCGTTCTCCAACGCGTCGAGCGGCGATTGCAGGCGGATCTTCTGTCCCTTGAGCAGCACCTCGCCCTGGTCGGGCGTGTAGATGCCGGCGAGGATCTTCATCAGCGTGGACTTGCCTGCGCCGTTTTCGCCCATCAGCGCGTGCACCGAGCCGCGCTTGAGCTTGAACTGGACGTCGTCGAGCGCGACGACACCCGGAAATTCCTTTCGGATGCCCTCTGCGGAGAGCAGGTATTCAGCATTCGGAATGGCGCCGCTTGCACGAACCGCGGCCATGGTGGTCGGACTGACCATCGTCCTCTCCCTCCCGGATCGACCTGAAACCGGAGAACCGCGCGCGAAGGCGCGGCCCTCCCTGTCATAGGCTTTCGATGCCCTGCTCGATCAGTTCTTCTGCTGGTAGTCGGCGATGTTGGCCGGGGTCACGAGCTGGAAGGGAATGTAGACCTTCGCCTCGACCTTCTCGCCCTTGGCAAGCTTGATTGCCGCGTCGAGTGCACCCTTGCCCTGGCCCGCCGCGTCCTGGAAGACGGTGACGTCAAGATCGCCGGCCGCCATCGCGGCAAGCGCGTCCTGGGTGGCATCGACGCCTGCGATCACGACGCTGTCCATCGAACGGCCGGCGGCCTTGAGTGCCTGCGCCGCGCCGATAGCCATCTCGTCGTTGTTGGCGATCACGGCGTCGAACTCGACGCCGGCAGCCAGCCAGTTGGTCACGAGATCCTGGCCCTGCGTGCGCTGCCAGTTGGCGGTCTGCTCCTCGACGATCTCGATGCCCTTGCATTCGTCGGTGGCGAGAACGTCATGGACGGCCTTGGTGCGCATGCGTGCGCCCTGGTTGGAAAGTTCGCCCATCATGATGACGGCCTTGCCCTTGCCGTTGAGCAGGCGGCAGACCTCCTGCGTCTCCAGCGTGCCGGCGACGGTTTCTTCCGAGGCCACGAACGCCTGCTTTTCGGGAAGCTGATCGACATTGACCGGCTCGCGGTTGACGTAGACGAGCGGAATACCCGCATCGGCAGCGGCCTTCGACATGGCAGCGGTCGCATCGGTGTCGACCGCGGTCACGATGATGGCATCCACGCCGGACGCGATGAAGTTCTGAATCTGGCTCTGCTGCTTGGCGACGTCGTTCTGCGCGTCCTCGATCTGCAGCTGGACGCCGTCCATCGTCTTGGCGTAGTCGGACATGCCATTGCGCAGAACGGTCAGGAAGTTGTCGTCGAACTGCGCCATCGTCACGCCGATCGTCTCGGCATGGGCGGCGGTGGACATCATGACGGCGAGTGCCGAGCCAAGGATGAATTTTTTCATGTCGTATCCTCCTCAAGGTGGTGTCCGGTGCACCACAGACATATCCGGATGGTCGGCCCTTGCAGGCCTATGACCTTTGCTCCTCCCGGGACGCAAGGATCAAAACAGAATAAACAAACCGCGAATTTCAAACTTCGGAATGTTTATTCCATTTGTGGGCGTGGCGTCAAGTCTGTTCCATCGCAGTCCCGGGATCGGCATGAGGGGTGGTGAAAAGCAGCGCCGTGTCTTACGGCCCGCCGTGTCCGGTCAGACGGTTTCGCGAAGGAAAGCCATGCTCCCGGCGATCGCGGTCTTCGGGTCGGGCAGATCGTGTACGACGGATGCGAAGGGTTCGAACGACAGCGGCCCGGCATACCCGGCGGCAATCAGCGCTTTGATCTGCTCGACATTGCCCAGAGTGTCGCCGGGACCGACCAACACCCTGTGACTGTCGCGCAGATCGCCGATGGCAATGCCGCTGTCCTCGACGCCCGAGATGTGGACAAGTCCCGTCAGGTCGGCAAAAAGCTCGGGCTCACCGGCAAGGTGGTGATGGAACGTGTCGTGCACGAGGCGGAAGGTGCCTTCGCCGCCGACGGATCGGATCGCCTCTGCCGCTTCCCGCTTGGAGCGAAGCGAGCGGATTTCGAAACCGAGCGGTTCGACGAGCCCGATGATGCCAGCCTTATCCAGCAGCGGCTTCAGGGCTGTCAGCGCTGCTCGCAAATTTGCCTGCCGTTCGCCGTCGGCTCGTCCGGTGCCATCGTTTTTCGGCACGAGCACCAGCGCCCGGGCGCCGCAGGCTTCGGCGTAGTCGATGAGTGCGCGCGCTTCGGCCTCCCGCTCGTGCGACCATGCGTTGAAGCGTTGCAGGGCGTTGATCGAGATGATGGTGAGGCCGTGTCGCTGCGCGGCCGCCTTCACATCGGTGGGCGTGGTGCCGTCGTGAATGGCGTTGCCGGGCAGATCGTTGCGGATTTCGACCGCCTTTATCCCCAGATCGGCAGCCAGCGCGAAGAAGGCGTCGAGCGGCAGGGATGGAGCGGTCATATGGTTGAGGGCAAAGGTCAGCTGCGGCATGAATGGTTTCCTCCGGTCTTTGCGGCCGCGGATCGGCGGCCTCGCATGCACGCACGATGATCGCCACGTCAGTCAGGCGCGTCAAAGCGGATTGTTGCGATGATGCCGTTGCGCGATGGCCGAAAGCAAAGCCGGTTTCCTAATGCCGGAAAACCGCCTATGTAAGCGCGCAGAGGCCCGAGGAGACGTTCATGAAGATCATCGACACCGACCATCCGTTCTACCGGCCGCTTTGGCGGCGGCTGCTGCTGGTCGTGGTCTGTGCGGCATGGACGGCCGTGGAATTCTACAACAACGAGCAGACTTGGGGCACGATCTTCCTCGTCGTGACCGCCTATGTCTTCGCCAACCTGATCCTCTTCTTCAAGCCGTCCGCCGCCGCCGAAAAACCAGTGGAAGAGACTGGCGAAACAAAGAGCTAGCGCGAGATCCCGAGGCTCTTTTCCACGTTGATCCGCCGGATCGTCTCGTCGATCAGCATATTGGCGATCTTCATGCGCAGGGTGGCGTTGGCGCGCATGTCCGGCGGCGCCTGATCGGGATGGTTGTCGCGCGCGAAACGCCGGCGCAGCCCGACGAGATCGTCAACGCTTTGCGTCCCATCGAGTGCCAGATCGTCGGCCACTTCCTCGGGGGCGGTGCGCAGCAGATGCGGCGGTGGTGCCGGCGGTGGTGGTGACGGATCGGGTTTGGCGGGTTCCGGCGGCGTCGTCTCCTCATAGAGATCGAGATAGGCGGCCGCCGCCTGCGAGCCTGAAACGAAGGCATCGCTGCCGCCGGGACCGGTAAAGCCGCTGGTCAGGCCGCGTATCGTCGATGCGGGCGCGATTGGCGCGGCGTCCTCTTCTGGCTCGGCCTGAAGCGCTTCGGCCTTCAGCCTTTCCAGTACGGATTCGAAAACCGTCATGCCGAGCATCGTGTGTCCTTGCTCAATCCGGCGAAATCGTCTGGCTGCGCTGCCAGATCAGATCGTAGAGCAGTTTGGCGCTGGGTGGCAGCGCCCGCCCTTTGACCGAGATAAGGCTGTAGGGCTTGATGTCAATCTCGAAATCCGTGTCGAGAATGCGGATCTCGCCGGCCTGCGCGCCGACATCTGCGATGAAGGTCGCCATATCGCGCGCGACGGGGGCAATCGCGTTCGAACCGTGCACGATGGCGGTCGTCAGCAGGATCGATGAGGTGTTGACGACGGTGGACGGCAGCGGCACGCCGGCGGCGATGAACAGTTCCTCGATGCGCCGTCGCAAAAGTGTGCCGGCGGACTGGAAGACCCAGTCGTAATGCGGCAGGTCGGTCAGCTGGACGACCGGCTTCTCCGTCAGGGGATGCCCCTTGCGCACGATGAGGCAGGCCTTCTCGATGCCGATCTCGGTCACGTCGAACAGGCGCGGATTGAGGTCGTCGGGCACGCGGGCAATGATGAAATCCTGTTTGGCATCAAGCAGCTCGCGGGCGAGAACGTTGCTCGTTTCGACACGCACATTCACCTCGATGCCGGGATAGGCGGCGCTGACCTGCTTGATGGCGGGCACCGCGAGGCTGATGGCGGGGGCCGTCACCGATCCTAGAAAGACCGAGCCGCCGGTACCGGATTTCAGCGCCGAAAGCTCGCGATCGACCTCGCGCAGTTCGAGCAGGATGGCGCGGGCCCGACGGGCCAGCGCGCGACCGGCGGCGGTGAGCGTGACGCCGCGCGCTGCGCGTTCGCAAAGCTGCGCCTTGAGAATTGTCTCCATGTCCGTCAGCATGCGCGATGCGGCCGGCTGCGATATGTTGAGAACATCGGCGGCGGCGCTGACCTGCTTGTGTTCCTCGATGGCGAGGATCATGCGCAGGTGGTTGAGCTTGAGGCCGCTGCGCAGCAGGCCGACCGTCTGAAGGGCATCGCCTCCGCCCTCGATAAAGCGCGGGTCGTCTTTGATATCATCCGGGCGCATGCGGTCGCTTTCTCAAAAATAATATATATCGGCTTTTATATATCAGTTTTGATATCCCTTTAGAAGCTTATTGCATTTGACAGTTATGGCAATTCCGTGGATTTCTTGCTGAATGTGCGCTGGGCTCTGGGGAGGGGAACGGCTGGACGAAGTATCTGCCAGCCTGGACCGCCGTCTGAATGCGGCTCATCACGCACAGAACAATGCCTGGCTGGAAGTTCGGGCCAGTGCGCAAAAGGGAGAGACCTTTCAATGAAAATGATCACTTCGCTGCTCGCCGCCGCTGCCATGAGCGTCGCGTCGTTCGTGGCGCCGTCCTTTGCCCAGGATAAGGGCATGGTCGGCATCTCCATGCCCACCAAGACGTCCACCCGCTGGATTTCCGACGGCGAGACGATGGAAAAGCTGTTCAAGGAAGCCGGCTACACCCCGGACCTGCAGTTTGCTGACGACGACATCCCGAACCAGCTGGCCCAGATCGAGAACATGGTCACCAAGGGTGCCAAGGTTCTGGTCATCGGCGCCATCGACGGCACGACGCTGTCCGACATTCTCCAGAAGGCTGCCGACGCCGGCGTCAAGGTCATCGCTTACGACCGCCTCATCCGCGATTCGGGCAATGTCAGCTACTACGCCACCTTCGACAACTTCCAGGTCGGTGTTCTCCAAGCCACCAGCCTCGTCGATGGCCTGAAGGCGAAGTTCCCGGACACCAAGCCGTGGAACGTCGAGCTCTTCGGCGGTTCGCCGGACGACAACAACGCCTTCTTCTTCTATGACGGCGCGATGTCGGTTCTCCAGCCGCTGATCGACAAGGGTGACATCGTCATCAAGTCCGGCCAGACCGGCATGGAAACCGTCGGCACGCTGCGTTGGGACGGTGCCGTGGCTCAGGCCCGCATGGAAAACCTGCTGTCCTCGACCTACACCGATGGCCGCGTCGATGGCGTTCTTTCGCCTTATGACGGCCTTTCGATCGGCATCATCTCGGCCCTGAAGGGCGTCG
Source organism: Shinella sp. H4-D48 (assembly GCF_022637395.1). GTDB lineage: Bacteria > Pseudomonadota > Alphaproteobacteria > Rhizobiales > Rhizobiaceae > Shinella > Shinella sedimenti. The sequence continues at coordinate 914,430 of NZ_CP093337.1, forward strand.
GCTACGGCTCGGGCGACCAGCCGATGGCCATCGTCACCGGCCAGGACGCAGAACTGCCGTCCGTCAAGTCGATCCTCGCCGACGAACAGTATTCGACGGTCTTCAAGGACACGCGCGAACTCGCCAAGGTCACCGTCGGCATGGTCAACGCGATCATGGAAGGCAAGGAGCCGGAAGTGAACGACACCAAGACCTACGACAACGGCGTCAAGGTCGTTCCGTCCTACCTGCTGAAGCCGGTTGCCGTGGACAAGTCCAATGCCGAGAAGATCCTCGTCACGGACTCGGCCTACTACACGGAAGACCAGATCAAGAACTGATCGTTCTTTTGTTCCCGGGGGTTCGCGCTTCGCGTGCGGACCCTCTTTTCTCCGGATCGCAGAGCGAATAGGCTCGGTTCCCCCGCCGCCCGGTGGGGATGACCGCTGGAAACTGTATATGAGCAAGACCCTTCTCGAAATGCGTGGCATCACGAAGACGTTCCCGGGCGTAAAGGCGCTCGACAACGTCAATCTGAAGGTCCGCGAAGGCGAGATTCACGCCCTTGTCGGCGAAAACGGCGCCGGCAAATCCACCCTGATGAAAGTGTTGAGCGGCGTCTATCCGGCCGGCTCCTACGAGGGTGAAATCCATTTCGACGGCGAAGTCCGCCGTTTCTCCACGATCTCCGACAGCGAGCATCTGGGCATCATCATCATTCACCAGGAGCTGGCACTCGTGCCGTTGCTCTCGATTGCCGAAAACATCTTCCTCGGCAACGAGGTCGCGACCAACGGCATCATCGACTGGAAAAAGGCGTTTCGCCGCACACAGGAACTGCTGGACAAGGTCGGCCTGAAGGAATCGCCCGGCACGCTGATTACCGATATCGGCGTGGGCAAGCAGCAGCTCGTCGAGATCGCCAAGGCGCTCTCAAAAAAGGTGCGCCTGCTCATTCTCGACGAGCCGACGGCCTCGCTCAACGAGAAGGACTCCGATGCGCTCCTGAAGCTGCTCGTGGAGTTCCGCGCCCAGGGCATGACCTCGATCATCATTTCGCACAAGCTGAACGAGATCAAGAAGGTCGCCGACCAGATCACCATCCTGCGCGACGGCGGCACGGTCGAGACGCTCGACTGTCATAACGAGGACATTTCCGAAGACCGCATCATCAAGGGCATGGTCGGCCGCGAGATGGAAGACCGCTACCCGCCGCGCGAGCCCAAGGTCGGCGAGACGCTGCTGGAGGTGAAGAACTGGAACGTCTTCCATCAGCACCACCGCGACCGGCAGTTCCTGCACGATGTTAATTTTACCGTGCGCGCCGGCGAAGTCGTCGGCATTGCCGGCCTCATGGGGGCAGGGCGGACGGAAACGGCGATGAGCCTGTTCGGCCGCAGCTGGGGTCACAAGATCACCGGTGAAGTCAGCATGCGCGGCAAGCCGGTCGACGTCAGTACCATCCCCAAGGCGATCGACGCCGGCCTTGCCTATGTGACGGAGGACCGCAAGCATCTCGGCCTCGTGCTGATCGACAACATCATGCACAACACGACGCTCGCCAATCTCGGCGGCGTCTCGAAGGCAACGGTCATCGACAACCATGAGGAAGCGAAGGTCGCCTCCGGCTATCGCCAGAAGCTGCGCATCCGCTCGCATTCGATCTATCAGGAAGCGGTCAATCTTTCGGGCGGCAATCAGCAGAAGGTGGTTCTGTCGAAATGGCTGTTCACCAATCCCGAGGTGCTGATCCTCGATGAACCCACGCGCGGCATCGATGTCGGCGCCAAGTTCGAAATCTATACCATCATCAACCAGCTTGCCGCCGAGGGCAAGGGCATCCTGATGATCTCGTCGGAGATGCCGGAACTGCTCGGGACCTGCGATCGCATCTATGTCATGAACGAAGGACGCATCGTGGCCGAGCTCTCCAAGGCGGAAGCAAGCCAGGAATCCATCATGCGCGCCATCATGCGCTCCGGGGAGAAACACTAATGGCCACCGATACAGCGACAAAGACGCCCCAGCCTTCGGTGGGGGATTATCTCAAGAAGAACATCCGCGAGTATGGCCTGCTGGTCGCGCTCGTCGTGATCATGATCTTCTTCCAGGTCATCACCAACGGCGTCCTCTTCCGCCCGGTCAACATCACCAACCTCGTGTTGCAGAACTCGTTCATCGTCATCATGGCGCTGGGCATGCTGCTGATCATCGTGGCGGGGCATATCGACCTGTCCGTCGGCTCCATCGTCGCCTTCATCGGCGCCATATCGGCGATCATGCTGGTGAAATGGGGCCTTCCGGCCATTGTCGTTGTGCCGGCGTGCATCCTCGTCGGTGCGGTCATGGGCGCGGCGCAGGGCTACTGGGTGGCCTACCAGAAGATCCCGTCCTTCATCGTGACGCTTGCGGGTATGCTGGTTTTCCGCGGCATGACCTATGTCGTGCTCGGTGGCCGCCCCGTCGGTCCGTTTCCGAAGGATTTCCAGATACTCTCGACGGGTTTCGTGCCGGACTTCCTGTCCTTCACCGATCCTTCGACGAGCCTGATCAAGAACTATTTCGCGCTGGTCATGATCGTGCTGCTCGTGGCCTACGCCATCTATGCCGGCCTGCGCGAGCGTCGTCTCAACGCGCTGCATGAAACCGAGAACGAGCCCTTCGCCTTCTTCGCCGTGCAGATGCTGATCATCGGCGCCGTGGCGATCTTCCTCGGCTTCCAGCTCGCGACCTATCGCGGCCTGCCGAACGTTCTCGTCGTCATGGGCGTGCTGATCGCCTTCTACACCTTCGTGACGACGCGCACGACGATCGGCCGTCGCGTCTATGCGATGGGCGGAAACGAGAAGGCGGCGAAGCTTTCCGGTATCAACACCGAGCGGCTGACCTTCTACACCTTCGTCAACATGGGCGCGCTTGCCGCACTTGCCGGCATGATCATCGCGGCCCGCCTGAATTCAGCGACGCCGAAAGCTGGCGTCGGCTTCGAGCTCGACGTGATCGCGGCCTGCTTCATCGGCGGTGCGTCGGCTTCGGGCGGCGTGGGCAAGATCACGGGCGCGGTCATCGGCGCGTTCATCATGGGCGTCATGAACAACGGCATGTCGATCATGGGCATCGGCATCGACTACCAGCAGCTCATCAAGGGCCTGGTGCTGCTCGCTGCCGTGTTCTTCGACGTCTACAACAAGAACAAGGGCTGACCGGGTAACCGGTCAGGCCAAACAGGTTGCAAGCATGTTTGACCGGCCGCGCCAGCGGCCAGTGCGGCGGCGTGTGTCCGCCGCAGGTGCGAAGCCTTGGCTGATGCCGGGTTGAGGAAGGAAACGGAAATGCTGATTTCGCAGGTATCCAACGCTGACGGTTCGATCACGGTCGTAGCACGCGAAGAAGGCGGCAAGGGCCGCGCGGTCAAGGGTGCGGAGAGCGTCTATGCACTGGCCATGGAAGCCGCCAATGCCGGTACGTCGCTGAAGGCCGTCATCGAGGGCAAGGGCTTTGGCGACGAGGTCGATCTCGAGGCGGCCTATGCCGCCGGTCGCCTTCTGCCGCCCATCACCCATCCGGATGCTGCGCATCTGCATCTCACGGGCACGGGCCTCACCCATCTCGGTTCGGCCGCCACGCGCGATTCCATGCACAAGAAGACGTCGGAAGCCGCCGAGGAGACGCTGACGGACTCCATGAAGATGTTCCGCATGGGGCTTGAGAACGGCAAGCCGAAGCCCGGCGAGAAGGGCGTCCAGCCGGAATGGTTCTACAAGGGCAACGGCACGCAGTCCGTCGCGCCGGGTGCCGCGCTCACCTCGCCGTCCTTCGCGCTTGATGGTGGTGAAGAGCCGGAAATGGCCGGCATTTACGTCATCGCTGCTGACGGCTCGCCCTTCCGCATCGGCTTTGCCGTGTCGAACGAATTCTCCGATCATGTGACGGAGCGCATCAACTATCTCTACCTTGCGCACTCGAAGCTGCGTCAGGCGAGCTTCGGCCCGGAAATCCGCATCGGCGCCGCGCCCGATGACATCAGAGGTTTCTCGCGCATCGTCCGCGACGGCAAGGTTCTGTGGGAAAAGCCGTTCGTCTCCGGCGAGGCGAACATGTCCCACACCTTCGCCAATCTCGAATATCACCACTTCAAATACGGCCTGTTCCGCGTGCCGGGCGATATCCACGTCCATATGTTCGGCACGGCGACGCTGTCCTTCGGCGACGGCATCCGCACGCAGGAAGGTGACGTGTTCGAGATCGGCGCTGACGGGTTCGGCCTGCCGCTGCGCAATCCGCTTGCCATCGCCAAGGAAGAAGAGATCGAAATCCGCCAGCTCTGAGGCTGCGGATAGGAGGCTGATACCATGACGATCCACCAGAACCTGATTGCCGGCGAATGGGTCGGTGCAGACGGCGTCGAGAATATCAACCCGTCGAATACCGGCGACGTCGTCGGAACCTATGCCCGCGCCTCCGTCGAAGACACCAAGGCGGCCATCGCTGCGGCAAAGGCAGCGTTTCCTGCCTGGTCGCGCTCGGGCATTCTCGAGCGCCACGCCATCCTGCGCAAGGCTGCCGATGAGATCCTCGCCCGCAAGGACGAGCTTGGTCGCCTCCTGTCGCGCGAAGAGGGCAAGACGCTGGCGGAAGGTATCGGCGAAACGGTGCGCGCCGGCCAGATCTTCGATTTCTTCGCCGGTGAATGTCTGCGGCTTGCCGGTGAGGTGCTGCCGTCGGTGCGGCCGAATATCGGCGTTGAGATCACCCGCGAGCCGGTCGGCGTCGTCGGCATTATCACGCCCTGGAACTTCCCCATCGCCATTCCCGCCTGGAAGATCGCGCCCGCGCTCTGCTATGGCAACACGGTCGTCTTCAAGCCGGCCGAACTGGTGCCGGGCTGCTCCTGGGCCATCGTCGATATCCTCGTGCGGGCCGGCCTGCCGAAGGGCGTCCTGAACCTTGTCATGGGCAAGGGCTCGGTCGTCGGCCAGACCATGCTGGACAGCCCTGATGTCAACGCCATCACGTTCACCGGCTCCACCGGTACGGGCAAGCGTGTCGCCGTCGCCTCCGTCGAGCATAACCGCAAGTACCAGCTCGAAATGGGCGGAAAGAACCCCTTCGTCGTGCTCGACGATGCCGATCTCGGCGTCGCGGTCGAAGCCGCCGTCAACTCGGCCTTCTTCTCGACCGGCCAGCGCTGCACGGCCTCCTCGCGCGTCATCGTGACGGAAGGCATTCATGACCGGTTCGTCGCCGCGGTGGGCGAGCGGCTGAAGAGCGTCGTCGTGGACGATGCGCTCAAGGCCGGCACGCATATCGGCCCGGTCGTGGATGAAACGCAGCTCAAGCAGGACACCGACTATATCGAGATCGGCCAAAAGGAAGGCGCAAAGCTCGCCTTCGGTGGCGATCTTCTGAAGCGCGACACGCCCGGCTTCTATCTGGCGCCGGCGCTCTTTACCGAGGCCACGAACGACATGCGCATCTCGCGCGAGGAGATCTTCGGCCCCGTCGCCGCCGTTATCCGCGTCAAGGATTACGAGGAAGCGCTGGCGATTGCCAACGACACGCCGTTCGGCCTGTCCTCGGGCATCGCGACGACCAGCCTCAAGCACGCCACCCATTTCAAGCGCAATGCCGAGGCCGGCATGGTGATGGTCAACCTGCCGACGGCGGGTGTCGATTTCCATGTGCCGTTCGGTGGGCGCAAGGGATCGTCCTTCGGCTCGCGCGAGCAGGGCAAATACGCCAACGAATTCTACACAACCGTCAAGACCGCCTACACCCTGGCGTGAGACAAAGGCCGTTCGGGCTTCCGGGCGGTCCCTTCAAGGACTGTAAAGATGACGAAGAAAGCGGAATGGCCGCGCAGGCTGCGGTCGCAGGAATGGTACGGCGGCACCAGCCGTGACGTGATCTACCATCGCGGCTGGATGAAGAACCAGGGTTATCCGCATGACCTGTTCGACGGACGGCCGGTGATCGGCATCCTCAACACCTGGTCGGACATGACGCCCTGCAACGGCCACCTGCGCGAGCTTGCAGAGAAGGTGAAGGCGGGCATCTGGGAGGCCGGCGGTTTCCCGATGGAAGTACCGGTCTTCTCGGCGTCGGAGAACACGTTCCGCCCTACGGCGATGATGTATCGCAACCTCGCGGCTCTCGCCATCGAGGAAACCATTCGCGGCCAACCCATGGATGGCTGCGTGCTCATGGTCGGCTGTGACAAGACCACGCCGTCGCTTTTGATGGCCGCCGCCTCCGTCGATCTGCCTTCGATCGTCGTCACCGGCGGGCCGATGCTGAACGGTTATTTCCGCGGCGAGCGTGTCGGTTCCGGCACGCATCTTTGGAAGTTCTCCGAGATGGTGAAGGCCGGCGAGATGACGCAGGCCGAATTCCTCGAGGCCGAGGCCTCGATGAGCCGTTCGTCGGGCACCTGCAACACGATGGGTACGGCCTCCACCATGGCTTCCATGGCCGAGGCCCTGGGTATGGCGCTGTCAGGCAATGCGGCCATTCCGGGCGTCGACAGCCGCCGCAAGGTCGTGGCGCAGCTTACCGGTCGTCGCATCGTCCAGATGGTCAAGGACGACCTGAAGCCGTCTGATATCATGACGAAGCAGGCCTTCGAGAATGCCATCCGCACCAATGCGGCCATCGGCGGCTCGACCAATGCGGTCATCCACCTGCTCGCCATGGCCGGCCGCGTCGGCATCGACCTGACGCTGGACGACTGGGATCGTTGCGGCCGCGACGTGCCCACCATCGTCAACCTCATGCCGTCGGGCAAGTACCTGATGGAAGAGTTCTTCTATGCCGGCGGTCTTCCGGTCGTACTGAAGCGCCTCGGCGAAGCGGGCCTGTTGCACAAGGATGCCATCACCGTTTCGGGCGAGACCGTCTGGGACGAGGTGAAGGATGTCGTCAACTGGAACGAGGACGTCATCCTGCCGGCTGAAAAAGCGCTGACGCAGTCGGGCGGCATCGTCGTCGTGCGCGGCAATCTCGCGCCGAAGGGCGCGGTGCTGAAGCCGTCGGCAGCCTCGCCGCATCTTCTGACGCATCGCGGCCGCGCCGTCGTCTTCGAGGATATCGACGACTACAAGGCCAAGATCAACGACGACAATCTCGACATCGACGAGACCTGCGTCATGGTCATGAAGAACTGCGGTCCGAGGGGGTATCCCGGCATGGCCGAGGTCGGCAATATGGGCCTTCCGCCCAAGGTGCTGAAAAAGGGCATCACCGACATGGTACGCATCTCCGATGCCCGCATGTCCGGCACGGCCTATGGCACCGTCGTCCTGCACACCTCGCCGGAAGCCGCCGTCGGCGGCCCGCTGGCGGTCGTGAAGAATGGCGACATGATCGAGCTTGATGTGCCGAACCGTCGCCTGCATCTCGACATCTCGGACGAGGAGCTGGCGCGTCGCCTCGCCGAATGGCAGCCGAACCACGAGCAGCCCGCCTCGGGCTACGCCTGGCTGCACCAGCAGCACGTGCAGGGTGCCGATACCGGCGCGGACCTCGACTTCCTCAAGGGCTGCCGTGGCAGCGCGGTCGGCAAAGACAGTCACTGAGCTTTCGCGGGCGCGGTTCCAGGAGCCGCGCCCGATTTGTATCGTTTCGAGACAGCCGGTTGATGTCTCACTCCGCTGGCAACGATTTTTTTTCCCCTTTACCGGTCATTTTCGTTCCCGCACGGAACCGGCGAGCCATCGCGCCCTTTCAACTTACGATACGGTCCAATCCCGGCCCGTTCGCTGAAAGGTAGGTTCCCATGTTTGAAAGATCACAAGGCGTTTCGATCCCCAGAATTACGGGTGCGTTGCTGGCTGCGGTGGTTCTTGCCGTGCCCGTGCACGCGCTTGCTCAGCAGAAAAGCCGTGGCGGACTTGGAGTCGGCGTTGGCGTCAGCGTCGGCGGTGTGAAAGCCGGTGTCGGTGCCAATGTCGGGGGTAGCAAGGGCCTTGCAAGCGTTGGCGTCGGTGCCAGCGTCGGCGGTTCCAACGGTATCAACGCACGCTCGAACACAACGGTCGGCGGCTCGCGCGGACTGGCGGATTCCCGCACGACCGCCTCCGTCGGCGGCCGCAACGGTGTGAATGCCGGGGTGAATGCGAATGTCGGCGGTTCCCGCGGACTGGTTGATGCCGGCGTGAATGCCCGTGTCGGCGGTGCCAACGGGCTGCGTGCCAATGTCGGTGCGAATGTCGGCGGACGCGGCCTGCTTGATGCGAATGTTGATGTCGGCATCGGTGGAGGCACGGGCGTCACGCCGAGCAATCCGGGCGGTGGCACGTCGACGGGCCCAAGGGGCCGTGATCGCGATGTCCTGCGGCAATTCTCGCAGATGTCGCGCAGCGAGCGCATGCAGCTCATCAAGCGTTGCCGCAGCGTGAATAGCGGCGGTTACGACGCGAGTCTCGTGTCGCTCTGCCGTCTGCTGGAAACGGCATCCCGCTAGTGGCACAGACGTGGCGGCCTTTTCGGCCGCCACGTCTCAACTCTGGCTTTGCGACTGGCTCTGACCAGTCTCTTCCACGCGGATCGCGACATTCATCGTCTCCGCTGCAAGTCCCACCACCATGCCGGACACGGGGGCCGCGTCCCTGTAGTCGAGGCCGGTCGACAGCCGCACATACCGCTCGTCGGGGCAGATCTTGTTGGCCGCATCGAACCCGACCCAGCCGAGGCCCTGCAGATGAACCTCCGCCCAGGCGTGGCTCGCGGTCTGCGCCGGCTCGTCCATGAGCAGGTAGCCCGAGACATAGCGGGCCGGCAGGCCGAGATGGCGCGCGGCGGAAATGAGGACATGGGCATGGTCCTGGCAGACGCCCTGCTTTTTCTCCAGAGCCTGTTCGGCCGTCGTGTCCGCCGCGGTCTCGCCCTGCCGGTAGGCGACAGCCTCGTGCAGCTTCGCCATCAGGTCGTGCATGCGCGAAAGCTCGCTGTCGCCGGCAGACGACTTGGCCAGTTCGCGGACAAGCCTGCCGGGCTTGGTGAGCGGCGTCTCGCGCAGGTAGAGCCAGAGCGGCACGAAACCCTGGTGCGGCCCGAACACGCCGGCCCGGTCTTCCGTCTCCACCTCGCCTTCAGCGACAATGCGGATCGTCACCTGCTCGGCGTCCGTGCTGACGAGATCGACGTGGTTGCCGAAATGATCGGTATAACCTGCCTCGAGATTGGCGCCATGCACGGTGGTCTTCCAGTCCCGCACGGTCTGGCCCGGATAGTTCCTGGGCGTCAGGCGCAGCCGTTGCAGCGAGTACTGCACGGGGTCGGCATAATGATATTCCGTCGTGTGGCTGATCTTCAGTCGCATCCTCTGCCCTCGTCAGCCGCTAGCGATAGAAACGGTAGCCTTCGGAGATCTCTTCCCCGAGGCGGTTGTTATAGACGATGAATTCCTCGATGAATTCGTGCAGGCCCTGTTCCATGATGTCTTCCATGGCGCGGCTGCGCAGCAGCAGCATGGTCGAGGACGCCGTGTCATGGGCGGCATGGCTCTCGCCGTAGAGCCTGGCGAGATAGCCGAGATTGGTCACGATCTTGTCGTAGCTATAGGCCAGCGAGCGTGGCATACGGTCGTTGAGGATCAGGAAATCCGCGATGTTGGCGGGCGAATAGTCGCCGTCATAGACCCAGCTGTACGAGCGGTGCGCCGAGACGGAGCGCAGGATGGACTCCCACTGCTTGTTGTCGAGCGAGGATCCGACCTTGGCGATGGCCGGCAGCAGCACGTAGTATTTGACGTCGAGAATGCGCGCGGTGTTGTCCGCCCGCTCGATGAAGGTGCCGATGCGCGAGAAGTTATAGATGTCATCGCGCAGCATGGTGCCGTGGAACGCGCCGCGGATTAGGCCGGTCCTGCGCTTGATGACATCGATGATCTCGGGCATGTCGGCCGGCTTGGCGCGTTTGGACAGGAGCTGTTTCAGCTCGATCCAGCACTCGTTTGTCGCTTCCCAGGTCTCCCGGGTCAGCGCGGTGCGCACCATGCGGGCGTTGTTGCGCGCCGAATCGATGCACGACATCACGCTCGAGGGGTTTGCGCGGTCGCGCAGCAGAAAGTCGATCGCATCCGCGCTTGTCAGCGTGGCGTGCACGGCGTCGAAATCCTCTCTCACGCCTGCGCTTTGCAGCACGCCGTCCCAGTCCTCTTCCGACGAGCCGGAGCGCGTGAGCGCCATGCGCAGGCCCGCGTCGATCAGGCGGGCAATGTTTTCAGCCCGCTCGATATAGCGGAACATCCAGTATAGGCCGTTTGCAGTGCGTCCCAGCATCGGCTCAGTCCTCCAGTACCCAGGTGTCCTTCGTGCCGCCGCCCTGGCTGGAGTTGACCACCAGCGAGCCTTCTTTCAGCGCCACGCGGGTCAGCCCGCCGGGAATGATCTGCACCTTGTCGGACACGAGCACATATGGTCGAAGGTCGACGTGCCGCGGCGCGATGCCCTTGTTGACCATGATGGGAACGGTGGAAAGCGACAGCGTCGGCTGCGCGATATAGTTGGAGGGCCGGGCCTTCAGCTTCTCGGCGAAGGCCGCACATTCCTTCCTCGACGCGGTGGGGCCGACCAGCATGCCGTAGCCGCCGGAGCCGTGCACTTCCTTCACGACGAGTTCGCTCAGGTGTTCGAGAACGTATTTCAGGCTGTCCTCTTCCGAGCAGCGCCAGGTCGGCACGTTCTCCAGCATGGCCTTGCGGCCGGTATAGAACTCGACGATCTCCGGCATGTAGGAATAGATCGCCTTGTCGTCCGAAATGCCGGTGCCGGGCGCGTTGGCGATGGTGATGTTGCCGGCACGGTAGACGTCCATGATGCCGGGGATGCCGAGTGCGGAATCCGGCCGGAAGGTCAGCGGGTCGAGGAAATCATCGTCGACGCGGCGGTAGAGCACATCGATGGCCTCGTAGCCGCGCGTCGTGCGCATCTTCACCTTGCCGTCCACGACGCGCAGGTCCGAGCCTTCCACCAGTTCCACGCCCATCATGTCGGCCAGGAAGGCGTGTTCGTAATAGGCGGAGTTGAAGATACCGGGCGTCAGCACCGCCACGCGCGGCTTGCCCGAACAGCCGGGAGGGGCGAGCGAGGCAAGGCTCTGGCGCAGAAGCTTGGGATAGTCCTCGACGGGCCGCACCTTGTTGATGTGGAACAGCTCCGGGAACATCTGCATCATGGTTTCCCGGTTTTCCAGCATGTAGCTGACGCCGGAAGGGGTGCGGGCATTGTCTTCCAGCACGTAGAACTGGTCTTCGCCCGTGCGCACGATGTCGGTGCCGACGATATGGGTGTAGACGCCGCCCGGCGGCTTGAAGCCGATCATCTGCGGCAGGAAGGCCTCGTTGCGCTCGATCAGCTCGCGGGGAATGCGGCCGGCCTTGATGATTTCCTGCTTGTGGTAAATGTCGTCGAGAAAGGCGTTGAGGGCGATGACCCGCTGTTCGATGCCCTGGGCGAGCTTGCGCCATTCTCGGCCGGAAATGATGCGGGGGATGATGTCGAAGGGGATGAGCTTTTCGGAGCTGTCTTCGTGACCGTAGACCGCGAAGGTGATGCCGGTCTTTCGAAAGAGGTTTTCGGCTTCCTTCGATTTGGCAATCAGGCGGGCCCGATCCTGCCCCTCGTACCATTCATGATAGTTTTCGTAAGGCTGGCGCGGATTTGAAACCGCATTCATCATTTCGTCAAATGCCAAAGGCGTGTTCCCCTTTTTTCCCATTTGAGTACAACACAAGGGGCAATGCAAGAACCATGCTCAATTAGCTATGAAGAATTCGCGTCGGAGTTGGACTGCCCGCTCCGCCCGATGACTCGGCCCTTCGCTGCCGCCTGCGGGGCCACGCAGAGCAGCTGGTGGCATCGACTAGAAAACTGATTGCCGAAAAAAACGGCAGATGCCGAAAGGCTCATCGGCCACGCTTTTGCTGAACCTAAGTTTCAGGGAAATTCCTTTGACCGGTGTCGGGTCTGGTCCTATCGCTCGCGTACGAATGTCCTCCTGCCGGTAATCCCATGTCGCTCGACCGCCTGGCGCCTGCCATCTTCGTTCTGCTCTGGTCGACCGGCTGGGTCGTCGCGAAATATGCAACGATCGTTTCCGAACCGCTGACCTTCCTCAGCATCCGCTATCTCGTCGCCGCGGTGTTGTTTGCCGGCCTGTGTCTGGCGTCGGGCGTGTCCTGGCCGCGTGATGGGCGCACCGTCGCCCACGCCGTCATTTCCGGCGCCTTCCTGCACGGCTTGTATCTCGGCGCGCTGTGGTGGGCGATCGGGCAGGGGGTGCCGGCGGCGCTCTCGTCCATCATCGCCGCGCTGCAGCCGCTGATGACGGCGCTCGCCGCCCCGTTCTTCATCGGCGAGCGATTGAGCACAACACAGAAGGCGGGCCTTGGTCTCGGCTTTTCCGGCGTGCTGCTTGCCGTCGTGCCGAAGTTCTTCGGCCACGGCGCGTCGGAAATTCCTGCCTTCGCCATCATCATCAATATGCTCGGCATGGCCGCCGTCACCTATGGCACGATCTACCAGAAGCAATATCTGCGCACGGGCGACATCAGGGCGATCGCCACGCTGCAATATATCGGCGCGGTGATCGTCACCGTGCCCTTCGCGCTGGCGCTGGAGACCCAGCATGTCGATTTCGGCTTTGCCTTCGTCGCGCTGCTCGCCTGGTCCGTGCTGGGCATTTCGATGGGAGCGATCCTGCTGCTGCTCTATCTTCTGCGCCGCGGCCAGGTCTCGCGCGCGGCCTCGCTGATCTATCTCGTGCCGCCGCTCGCAGCCCTTCAGGCCGCAGCGGTTTTTGGAGAAGAACTGACCGTCCCGATGATCCTCGGCACCGCCATCGTGGTCGCCGGTGTCTATCTCACCAACCGCAAGGACATCGCCGCTGCGGCGTGACCGAACACCGTTCTGCACAGCTTGCTAGTAGTCCACAAGCTCCAGTGGATTGTCCGTCGTTCCGAACGTGGGTTGCACGCCGAGAAGGGCGGCCGAGCGTGAAATGATCTCCTTGGTTATGGGTGCGGCGGTCGAGGCCGCGGTGCGTCCGCCGTTCTCGCCGGTCTTCGGCGCGTCGACGAATGTCAGCACGACATAGCGTGGCTTCGCCATCGGAAAGCCGGCGATAAAGGCATTGAAGTTGATGTCCTTGGCGTATCGCCCGTTGATCACCTTGTCGGCCGTGCCGGTCTTGCCGCCGACGTCGAAGCCCTCGACCTGCGCGGAGCGGCCGGAGCCGTTCATGCCGTTCCAGCGATAGAGGAAGCGCATGTCGTCGCTGGTCTTGTTCTTCACCACCGCGCGGGCGATCTCGTCTGCGGCGTCTTTCGAGCGGGGAAGGAAGGTCGGATTGATGAGGTTTCCGCCGTTGATGAGCGCCGCCGCTGCAACCGCCGTCTGAAGCGGCGTGGTGGCGACGCCGTGGCCGAAGGAGATGGTGACGGAGTTGATCTTCTTCCATATCCGCGGCTGGGTGGGGGTCGCAACGCCCGGCATCTCGGTTTCCATCTTCGACAACAGGCCAAGCCGGGTCAGGAATTCGCGATGCCCGTCCATGCCGACCCGGTCGGCAACGGCGGCCGTGCCGATATTGGAGGAATACTGGAACACTTCGGGGATGGTGAGAGGCCGGTTCTTGCCTCTGAAATCGCGGATGGTGAAGCCGCCCATGCGGATGGGGCGTGAGGCATCGACGACGGAAGACAGCGTGATATGCCCCGCATCCAGTCCCATGGCGAGCGTGAAGCCCTTGAACGTCGAGCCCATTTCGAAGGTGGCGTTGCTCACCCGGTTGAACCAGCCCTTTTCATACTCCCGGTCGATGCTGCCGTCGGCCAGCGTGCGCGAGGGCTGGTTGGGATCGTAATCCGGCACGGAGGCCATGGCGAGCACCTCGCCGGTCTCGGCATCAACGATGACCGCACCGGCCGCTTCCGCCTCGTATTTCGTCATCGCACTCTGGACGACATCGCGTACGATGTGCTGGACGCGCAGGTCGATCGACAGGCGAACGGGTTCCATGCGCGTATCGTTCGTCAGCCCCGCCGCCCTGAGATCGGCATAACCCTGCTGGTCGATATAGCGTTCCATGCCGGCAAGGCCGAGATTGTCGATGTTCACGTGTCCTACGACGTGGGCCGCGGTCGAGCCGCCGGGATAGAAGCGCCGCTTTTCCGGGCGAAAACCGATACCGGGGATACCGAGCGCGAGAATGTCGGCCTGCTGGCGCGGCGTAAGCTGGCGGCGCAGCCATTGAAACGCCGACTTCGATTTGAGCCTGCGGTGCGTTTCGCTCCAGTCGAGGTCGGGAATGACGGTGGCGAGCTTCTCGATCACCTCGTCGGCATCGATTACCCTGCGCGGCTCGGCATAGAGCGAGACGGTGTTGATATCCGTCGCCAGGAGTTGTCCGTGACGGTCGAGGATATCGGGGCGCGAGGCGACGGTGTGCTGGTTGAAGTTGATGGCACCCGCCGTCAGCGTATCGGTGAGACCGTATTGCACCAGGCGCGCGCCGACGCCGGTATAGAGCAAGATGAAGCCGACAATGAGCAAGGCAATGCGTCGGCGCGGGTCAGGCCGTGAAAGCAGCACGCCGCGGTTCGCCTTGGCCCGGATGGTGAAATGGGCGCGGCTCCTCAGCCTGACGATGAAGGATATCATTCGGGCAAAACTCACGCATGAAAACGAAGCGTAAGCCTGCATGCTGGCGGCCCGAAAGCCAACGGAAGGCCCGGCAAATGGCCGGATGCCGTTAAAACTGCATTAATATACATTTAAAATTGGCAAAGACGGCTTAACGCTTTCGTAGCGATGAAGCGCGTGTTCCACATACGAAAACGGCGGGCCAAAGCCCGCCGTTCGTGTTCATCTCTGTCGTGGGCTCAGGCCTGTTCGCGGCGCTGGCCTTCGGACCGGCGCGGCTTGCCCTGCTGCGGGCGGCCATTGCCGCCGCCATGGTTGCGATTCTGGCGTTCGCCCTGCTTCTGGGCCGGGCGGCCGTGCTGCGGGCGCTTGGCGCCCGAAGGGGCCGCACCTTCCGTTGCCTGTGCACCGTCGCTGAAGGGCTTGCGGGCCGGGCGCTGGCCGGCGCGGCCGCTGCCGGAGCGCTGACCGCCGCCGCCGTTGCCGCGACCCTTGCGCGACTTGCCGCCGGGACCGGCGGTGATGACAGCCGGGGCTTCGCCGCTGGCAACGGTGATCTGGATGCCCATCAGCTTTTCGATGTCGCGCAGCAGGTGCGCTTCGTCGGGTGTGCAGAAGGCGATCGCGATGCCGTCGCGGCCGTTGCGGGCCGTGCGGCCGATGCGGTGGACATAGGCGTCCGGCACTTCCGGCAGGTCGTAGTTGTAGACATGCGTGACGCCGGGAATGTCGATGCCGCGGGCAGCAACGTCGGTTGCCACGAGAACGCGGATTTCGCCGTCACGGAAGGCCTTGAGGGCGCGCTCGCGCTGGCCCTGGCTCTTGTTGCCGTGGATGGAGGCGGCCTTGAAGCCGATATGGTCGAGATGCTTCATCAGCTTCTCGGCGCCATGCTTGGTGCGCGAGAAGACGAGCGACAGGCCATCCGGATTGTCGGTGAGCGTCTTGCGCAGGATCTGCGCCTTCTGGTCCTTGCCCGGAACGTGGTGGACATACTGTTCCACCTTGTCGGCCGCCTTGCCCGGAGGGGTCACTTCGACCTTCTTCGGGTTGACGAGATATTCGCCAGCCAGTTCGCCGATCAGCTTCGGCATGGTGGCCGAGAACAGCAGCGTCTGGCGGTTCTTCGGCACCATCTTGGAAATCTTGCGCAGGTCGTGGATGAAGCCGAGGTCCAGCATCTGGTCGGCCTCGTCGAGCACGAGGTAGCGGGCCTGCGTCAGCGTCACCGATTTGCGGGCGACGAGGTCGAGCAGACGTCCGGGCGTGGCAACGAGGATGTCGGTGCCGCGGGAAAGCATTTCCGACTGCTTGTTGATGGAGGCACCGCCCACGACGGTGACGACACGCAGCGGGGTCTTCTTCACGAAGTCGCGCAGGTTTTCAGCGATCTGGTTCACCAGTTCGCGGGTCGGGGCGAGAATGAGGGCGCGGATGTTGCGCGGGTCGGGACGACGGGCGTCGGCCAGCAGCTTTTCGATCATCGGCAGGCCGAAAGCGGCCGTCTTGCCGGTGCCGGTCTGGGCGAGACCGATCAGGTCGGAGCCTTCGAGGACGAGCGGAATGGCCTTCGCCTGGATGGGCGTGGCTTTTTCGAAACCGAGGGCGGTAAGGGTATCGACGATGGTCTTCGAGAGGCCGAGGTCGTGAAAAGTGGTCAAGTCAAATACCTTTCGGGGCGCCAAACGCAAATCGCCGGAACGCACCATGCGTTTCCGGTTTCGTTCGGCGTCAAGAACCCCGCGTGAATTGGGAACTTGTGGGTTGGTTGGCAGTCGTCTGCGCAGGCATCCGAAAAATGGGAGACGGATCGTTCTCTTGCGCTTGTCCTTCTTAGCATCCCGAAAGTGGGAAATCGCAGGCTCGCTCACGCGGCGGCCGAAGGGCGACGCTGGGGCTCATGTCGTTGTTTTACGGCAAAAAGTCAAGTCCTGTTTTCGCAGCTGCGAAAGCGCAACCGTCACTCCATGCGCAGATCGAAGTCGGCCGCAGCCGATATCGCGCCGTTGATCAGCACCTCGATGCGGTGCGTTCCGGGGTAATAAACCCTGGTGGTGATCGCGCGGATGGCGTGGTCCTTGGTGATGGTCTGGCGCGCACCGGCGGGCAGGTCGAGCTGCTTCCATTTGAAGACCTTCGGCGCCAGCGTGCCGTTCGCCTTCACATGATGGATGGCGTAGTCGACCATCAGCCGTTGCGGGGCCTTGTCGCCATTCGTGACATCGATCGAGAAGCCCAGCTTGTCGCCGAAGACGACGACGGGCGTGGCGACGGTCAGCGCTGCCGTGACGCCCTTGGCGGCCGCGAAGCCGAAATTGGCGAGCGCCTTTTCATGTCCCTTCTTGAGCAGGGTGCGCGAGGCGTGGCGCAGCAATTGCCGGCGCTGCGGGGAGGCGCCCGGGATATGGCGCTCCACGAAGTCGGCGACGAGGGCAGGGTGGTCCTTGGCGATGTCGTTCAGGCTGTTGGCGACCGAGCGGCGCACATAGTCCTCGGGGTCGTCGAGAAGGGCAATCAGAATCGGCAGGATCGGATCGGGGTTCTTGACGAGGCCGGGCAGGCGCATGGCCCAGGGCAGGCGGGGACGGGTGCCCTCGCTGGCGAGCCGGCGAACATGGTGATTGTCATCGCTCACCCAGCCGGAGATTTCGGCAAGCGCTCGGTCCTGATCGGCATGGATGAACCGGCGAATGCCGAATTCGGCGGTGAAATGCGGCGTCAGCGCTTTCAAAAGCGCAAGCGACAGATCGAAATGCCCGAGGCCGTATTCGGAAACGAACTGGTTGACCGGCAGCAGTGCCCATCCGGAGAGGCCGGGCTTATCCTCCGCTGGCAGGGCGCGGCGCAGGATGGCGGCGGCAGCGGGATAATCAGCCGGAAGGGTCTGCGCCAACGCGTGCTTGATCTGATCGGCCCGCTGCATCAGCTCGAGCGCATCCATATCCACCGTCGCCAGATCGTTGAACCGGCTGCCGTCGAAATCGGGTGCTGCGCGGGAGATATGCGCGGCCATCTCCTTCACGAGCCCGGGATGCAGCAGATTTTTCAGCGGTTCGGCCATCGGTCTTCTCCTGTCGGTGGGCGACTTTACCGGGCGTCTCCGCCAAGGTGATAGAGGCGCTCGCAGCTTTCCAACAGCTTCGTGAGTGCGGACACCCGGAACCTGAAGGGGCGCGTTGCGTTGGATGATACGCATCCGGCCACAATCATGTGGGATGCTTCTCGACGCAGATGATCTGCACCGATGAACCTTGCTACGGGAGTGAAATATGACCGCTACGACTTGGATTCTCGCCGCCGACGGCAATCAGGCCCGCCTTCTGAAAGGCGTGAACCTGCTGAAGGACGAATCGCAGAGCCCTGAGCAGGAGGTCTTCCGCTGGGAACCGAAGCGAGTGCAGGACATCATGGCCGACAAGCCTGGCCGCAGCCATTCCTCGGTCGGCCCCGGCCGCTCCGCCATGGAGTATTCCAGCGATCCGGTGCGCGATGAACAGCAGAAGTTCACCGCTGAAGTTGCCGGGCGGATTGATGATTACGCTGCCGAAGGCGCCTTCGACCGGCTCGTCGTCTGCGCCGCTCCGCAGACGCTCGGCGATCTGCGCAACAAGCTCTCCGACAAATCCCGCACGCTGACCATGGCCGAGATCGACAAGAACTTTTCGAACCTGCCGACGGAAAAGCTCATTTCATCCGTCCGCTCGATCATGTTCAACGCCTGATTTCGTTTAGAAATCCGTCGGAACGCCGCCCTCTTCCTTGCGCTTGGCGACGAACGCATCCAGTTCGTCCTCGATCGCGGGGTCGAGCGGCGGTTGCTCATAGTTATTGAGCTTTTCCTTGAAGACCCGGTTGGCATGATCGTAGGTGGTCGGCCGGCCGGCTTCCGTCCAGGTTTCGAAATTGCGCCAGTCCGACAGGATCGGTGAGTAGAAGGCGGTCTCGTAGCGCGCCAGAGTATGCGGCGTGCCGAAGAAATGGCCGCCCGGGCCGACATCGCGCACCGCGTCCACGCCCAGCGCATCCGCGCTCACATCGAGCGGCGTCAGGTATTCCGCCACCATCTGCAGCATGTCCACGTCGAGAATGAACTTCTCGAAGGACGCCGTCAGGCCACCCTCTGTCCAGCCGGCCGCATGCATGATGAAGTTGCCGCCGCCCTGGGTCAGCGCCCACAGCGAGAAGGCCGATTCATAAGCCGACTGCGCATCCAGCGTATTGGAGGCGTTTGTGTTGGAGGTGCGATAGGGAATGTTGTACTTGCGGGCAAGCTGGCCGCCGGCAATGACCGCCTTCATATATTCCGGCGTGCCGAAGGCCGGTGCGCCGGTCTTCATGTCGACATTCGAGGTGAAGCCGCCATACATGACCGGCGCGCCGCGCCGCACCATCTGCGTGAAGGCGATGCCGGCGAGCGCTTCGGCATTCTGCTGCACCACCGCACCCGCAACCGTGACCGGCGCCATGGCGCCCGCAAGGGTGAAGGGCGTGACCACCACGACCTGATTGCGCGACGACATCTCGATGATGCCCTGCAGCATCGGCCCGTCGAGGCGTAGCGGCGAGGAGGTGTTGATGATGGTGAACAGCGAGGGCTCGCGTTCCATCTGCTCCATCGAGATACCGCGGCCGATGCGGGCGATCTCTATGCCGTCGAGATTGCGCTGCCTGCCGAGCGAATAGACGTGAAACACCTTGTCGGTGAGCTTCACCAGATCGGACAGGCAATCGAGGTGGCGCACCGACGCGTGGATGTCCACCGGCTCGACGGGATAGCCGCCCGTCGTGTGGATGATGTCGTAGGACTGGGCGAGTTTCACCAGCTTGCGGAAGTCGTCCTGGTTGCCGGCGCGGCGGCCGCCCTCGCGATCCGCCACGAAGGGTGCGGACGCGACCTGCGCGAAGACGAGATTGTCCCCGCCGATCTCGACATTGCGCACGGGATTGCGCGCATGCATCGTGAAGCCTGACGGAACGGAGGCCATCATGTCCATGATGAGCCCGCGGTCGAAGCGCACGCGGTCGGTGCCGGGAGTGACATCGGCGCCGGCCGCCTTCATACGCTCGCGCGCTTCCGGCAGGATGATATCCATGCCGATGTCTTCAAGAATAGTGAGCGAGGCCTGATGCACCGCTTCGAGCGCGTCCGCCGAAAGCACGGCCGACGGGGCCGTCGTATTGATGAGGTTGAGATATTTCGCGGTGGCCGGCGGTCGGCGGACCCGTTCAGCGCTGCGTCCGCCGGTGCGACGACGGCGCTCCAGCGGGGCGTCGGACGCCGGATTTTCGAGATGGTTTTCGAGCTTGATGACGTCACCCATGCGGCGCGACCCCGGTCTGTTCTGCCATTGCGCCCTTGTCGCATATCGGCCGGCGAAATGCCCAGCCATTTGCGACAGGCAGATGCCGTGATCGATAAGCAGGCCACTCAAGTCGTGGCAACGAAGTGTTAACCATCCGTTCAAGGATTGGTGATACTCCCCGAGCTGTGTGAAACCTTCCTTCCGTGCCGCTTCGGGGAGTACTGGCATGGCCGAAACTCAAGACGAATTGCTGGAAGCGGCCTGTGCGCGGGTCCGCGCCCATCCTTATCCGGCCTACGTCAAGAGCAGCGAGCTGCGCTATCTCGCGGTAAACGAGGCCTATGCGGGTCTCTTCGGCCTGAACGCTGCGGCGATGATTGGCCAGCGCAGCGACGAGATCGGCGAGGCCGCCGGGCTTGGCGACCGGGACGACCCGGAGCGCCGCTGTCTGGTTTTCGGTAATCCCGAACAGGCCCGGTTCATCCATCCCTTCGGCAGTGGCAGTTTCGACATCGCGCTCAGGCGTGAGCGGTTGTCGCCTGCGCTCTCCATCCTCGTCGGCCTGTTCACGCCGTTGGCAGCGACAGCCGCACCAGCTGCGGCCAACGCCAACGGTACGCCGCCCGCAAGCCCGAACAGCCGCGACGGCATTGTCGAGGCACTCGAGACGCTCGGCGCCGGCGTCGCCGTTTTCGGGGCGGATAATCGTCTGGCTTATGCAAACGGCGTGATGCGGGAATTCTACAAAGGGCTTCTCGGCGATGCGGCGGATGGTCCCGTCGCTCTTGCCGCTCTTGCCGCCGCCCTGCACGATCTTGAGGTCGGGGACCAGCCACAGGCCGAGCGTGCAGCCTGGATCGCAGCGCGCCTGGCAAGCTATGACCTGCCGCTCTTCGAGACCATCGTTCGGGTCGGCGAGGGGTGGATGCGCATCGTCACGCAGCGCCGGCCGGATGGCGCGCTTGTGATTTTGCGAATCGACGCGACCGCCGTACGCGACAGCGAACATCGCCTGACCCAGCAATTGCAGGAAATCGGCCTTTACCGCGCATTGCTCGACGAGCTTCCCGTCGCCAGCTTCATGCGCGACGAAGAGCAGCGGATGATCTTTGCGAACCGCGCCTTCGTCGAGTTGATCGGCCGACAGCCGGAGGAACTGCTTGGGCTGACCACGCGGGAAATGTATCCCGAGCAGGGCGAGGCGTTCCACGAGCAGAACCAGTTCGTGCTCGACACAGGCGAACTTGTCGAGAGCGAGGTCGAGTATGTGCGCGCCGATGGCTCTGCCCTTCCGACGATTTCGCGGCTCTACCGCGTCACGACGCTGGATGACAAGCGCTACCTGATCGGCTCGATCACCGACACGACCGTGCTGATGAAGCGCGAGGCGCAGCTGATCGAGGCGCAGCGACAGGCCGAAGCCGCCCGCTCGGATCTCGAAAGCGTCGTGGAATCGCTGCCAGTCGGCATCGTTGTCGTGGACGGGATCGGTGTCATCGAGCTTGTCAATGGCGCTTTTCAGTCCTTGTGGGATGGGGTGCTGCCGCCCATGAGGGGGCGCCCGCTCGGCGAGTTGATGCGGTTCCTGCGCGACCAGGGTGGGGAAAGCGAGGGCGGCTGTGGGTCGAGCCTGGAAAGTCACGAGCAGGCGCTGTGTTCCATACGTTCCGGTACCCGATCGGCACGCGAGGTCGCCTATGCGAACGGCCGCACGCTGATAGAGGCCGGCTGCACGATTTCGGGCGACCGCTGCCTTCTTACCTTCATCGACATTACGGACCGGCGTGAACGCGAGCGCGAGGTTCTGGAAACCCGCAGCGCTCTGGAAGACGTGGGCAGCCTCATGAAGGATGCGGTTTCCTCGATGAGCCAGGGCCTGCTCATCGTCGAGGATGGAACCGTCGTCCTGTCCAACGAGGCGCTGGCGTCGATGATCGCGATGCCGGCGCATCTGCTGCAGCCCGGCGCGCGGCTTGCGGATCTGGTGCAAAGCTGCGCCGACCGCGAAATCGCCGGGTTCGTGGGAGACGAGCGGGTCGAAACGCGCGATTTTGGCCGCATACTCTTCACCGGCAAGCCGGCGACGCTCACCGTTTTCAGCGGCTATCAACGCTGGTTGCGCCTCGATGTCACGCCGACGGGACGCGGCCGTTCGGTTGTCGTTTTCTCCGACATCACGGATATCAAGAGCCGCGAGGACGAGTTGCGCCGGCTCGTCACCCACGCCGAGATGGCAGACCGGGCGAAGTCGGAATTTCTGGCCAATATGAGCCATGAAATCCGCACGCCCATGAACGGCGTGCTCGGCATGGCCGAACTTCTCGCCAAGTCGCAGCTCGACACGCGCCAGAAGACCTTCATCGACATCATGGTGAAGTCGGGCAATGCGCTGCTGACGATCATCAATGACATCCTCGATTTTTCGAAGATCGATGCGGGGCAGATGACGCTGCGCGACGTGGTGTTCAACCCGGTCGAGGCCGTTGAGGATGTCGCGACGCTGCTGTCTGCGCGGGCGGCCGAAAAGGACATCGAACTCGTCGTGCGCGGCGCGGCCAACATGCCGGCGGTCGTCAGCGGCGACGCCGGGCGCTTTCGTCAGATCATCACGAACCTCGTCGGCAATGCGGTAAAGTTCACCGACCGGGGCCATGTCCTCATCGATCTGGCCTCCCATCAGACCGAAGCCGGCGTGGAGATCGTCATACGCGTCGAGGATACCGGTGCCGGCATTCCCACCGAGAAGATGGAATCGATCTTCGAGAAGTTCTCGCAGGTCGACAGTTCGTCGACCCGCCGTCATGAGGGAACGGGCCTCGGCCTTGCCATCACGGACGGGCTGACACGCCTTTTCGGTGGCACGCTGGAGGCAAAGAGCGAGATTGGCACCGGCTCGGTCTTCACGGTGCGCCTGCCGATGGCGCTTGCTGCTGCGCCGGTGCCGGACCGTATCGTGCCTGCCCGGATGAAAACCGCGCGTATCGTCGTCGTCGACGCGCATGCGCTGTCGCGCAAGGCGTCTCACGACATGCTGCTCGACTGGGGTTTCGATGCGACGGCGGTCGCTTCTGAAGACGAGGCGCTTGCGGTTCTGGCGGCGGCCGAGGATGCCGGCGTGCGGGTCGATGCGGTCATTCTGGATTACCGGCCCGAGCATTCGCCCGCTTTCGTTGCGGCCCTTCGCAGCCATCCCGGCACGGCGGCCATTTCGCTGATCGTGCTGACCTCGATGAACCTTTCGACCGAAGATGATATGCTCGCCGCGCAGGATGTGCAGGCGCATCTCATGAAGCCGGTGCGTGCAGACCAGTTGCACGAAACGGTATCGGAAGTGCTGCGGGCGGCACGCAGCGTCCAAAACCGCCGCGGCGCGGCAGCGGCGGTCGAAAACAACATATTGCCCTTGCGGCCGACCTCCGCGCCGATGACGCCGGCCGTTCAGGCCGAGGGCGAGACGCTTGACGTGCTGGTGGCCGAAGACAACGAGGTCAACCAGATCCTCTTCACGCAGATGCTGACCGCCGCGGGGCTGCGCTTCCGCATCGTGGGCAATGGCGAGGAGGCGGTCGCAATCTTCCGGGAAAGCCCGCCCGGCGTCATCCTCATGGACATCTCCATGCCCTTGATGAACGGGCTGGAGGCAAGCCGCGCGATCCGCGAGCTGGAGCGCGGCACCGGCAACCGCGTTCCGATCGTCGCCGTTACGGCGCATGTGCTGCACGGCGACCGCGAGGAATGCCTTGCCGCCGGCATGGACGACTATCTCGCCAAGCCGATCAGTACCGAGAAGCTTGAAGAGCAGCTCGACCGCTGGCTGAAGCGCAGCAAGGCCGCCGCCGCAAAGGGCAGGCCGCACTGAGCCTCAGGAAGCGGGTCTCTCGCCGCACAACATTTCGCGCTTGCCCGCAAAACCCGGCCGTCGCTCGACGTTGAAGCCGGCTGCGGCGAGGTTGCGCCGCACGAACCCGGCCGCAGCATAGGTGGCGAAACGTCCGCCCGGTGCGGTGAGCCTGAAAACCGCCTGCATGAGTTCCGGCGACCACATGTCCGGGTTACGGGACGGCGCGAAGCCATCGAGATACCATGCGTCGAAGGGCTTTTCGCCTGCCTGCAAGCTATCGAGTGCCGCGCCGCAGACGACGGTGAGACGAACGGAGGGCTCAAGCGCGATCTCGACGCGGCCTTCCGGCGCATCGGGCCATTTTGCGGTGAGCAGCGCGCGTTCACGGTCGATTTCCGGCCAATGCGACAGCGCGCGGTCGATATCGGCGCGTGCCATCGGAAAAAGCTCGAAGGAAGTGAAGTGAAGGCTTGCGCCCTCAGGCGCGCTTTCACGCCATTGTCGCCAGGTTTCGCAGAGATTGAGACCGGTGCCGAAGCCGAGTTCGCCGATGCGGAACGCGCCGCCGCGCTGCCAGCGGTGCGGCAGATCGTTGCCCGCAAGGAAGACGTGGCCGCATTCCAGCCGGCCGTCGCTGCGGCAATAAAAGTGATCGTCAAAGGCGCGGGAATAGGGCATATCGCCCTCGTGCCAGTCGAGGGCCGTCTTATCAGTCGTGTTTTCAGGATCGTGATCAGCCATGGCGCATGCCGATAATCGCGGGAAGGCCGCCGGTCAACCGGGCGTGGACCTCCTTGTCGTCGGCGGCGGGGTCATGGGCCTGTGGACGGCGCTCTATGCCGCGCGCAGCGGCCGCTCGGTCACGCTTGTTGAGAAGCGGCGGATCGGCTCTGGCGCCAGCGGCGGCCTGCTCGGCGCGCTGATGGCGCATCTGCCGGATCGCTGGAACGCCAAGAAAGGTTTTCAGTTCGAGGCGCTGGTCTCGCTGGAGGCCGAGATCGCCGCGCTTGAGGCCGAAACGGGCCTTTCGGCCGGTTACCGCCGCTCCGGCCGCCTCATTCCACTGCCCAAGCCGCACAACCGCGACCTTGCCCTGCGCACCGCAAACGAGGCGCTCTCTGTATGGCAGACGCCGGACCGCTCCTTCGCTTTCGAGGTGCTGGACACGGCGCCAGTGTCCGGCTGGCCGGCACCTGCGGTCATGGCGCATGGCGTCGTTTACGACCGCCTTGCCGCCCGGCTGGCGCCCAGGGCGCTGGTTTCGGCGTTGAAGGCTGCGCTTGGGCAACGGGCAAACGTCACGATCCGTGAAGGTGTCGGGCTCGCCAGTCTTGATCCTGATGCCGCAATCGCGCGGCTTGATGACGGGACGGATCTACCCTTTGGTCATTGCGTGCTGGCCGCCGGTGTCGAGGCGTTTGACCTGCTCGCCTCTTTTTCCCAACCAGTCGCTCGTCCGTTCGGCAGGGCGGTCAAGGGGCAGGCAGCGTTGTTGCGTGCGTCGGTCGACCCGGCTTTGCCGGTGATTTTCGCCGATGGTCTCTATGTCGTGCCGCATGAGGACGGCCTCGTTGCCGTGGGCAGCACCAGCGAGAACGATTTCGCCGAACCCTACGGAACCGACGGCCTGCTCGATGCGCTGATCGACAGGGCGCGTCTGACGGCGCCGGTCCTTGCCGACGCGCCCGTCGTGGAGCGCTGGGCCGGGCTGCGGCCGAGGGCTATCGGCCGCGAACCGATGGTCGGGCGTCACCCCGATCACGCCCGTATCAGCCTGATGGCCGGCGGGTTCAAGGTGAGTTTCGGCATCGCGCATCGCCTCGCTCGACAGGTGCTGAATGAGATCGAGGGCGGCACGCTCGACGTACCGCCCTCTTTCGCCGTCGCAGCCCACTTCGAGGAAGCCCGACGTCTCTAGCGTCCCTTACATCCAGTAAGGCGGGACGCCGTAATAGTCGTGGATCACCTTGCCGTTCTGGCGGTTCCACTCATATTCCGCATCGCTCTCATAGTGCGGCGCTTTTTCGACCTGTTCCTTGGTAAGATCGACGCGATAGCCGCCGAGGCCTTCGTCATAGTTCAGCTTGCCCCAGGGCAGCGGATAGTGATCGCTGCCGATGCCGAGGAAGCCGCCGAAGCTGAGCACAGCGTAGGAAACATGACCCCTTCTCTTGTCGAGGATCAGGCGCTCGACCGAGCCGATATGCTTGCCATCGGCACCGTAAACGCTCGTGCCTTCGACCTTGTCACTGGCAATGAGATCCTGGGTTTCGCGAATGTTTGCATCCTGCATGGCCATAGTGTTTCTCCTTGGTTGACATGGACAGAAAACGGTCCCGGGCGCTAATGGTTCCTCTCAAGTGCCAGATTTCGTTCGACTTCGGGCGCTCCGGTGCTAGGGTGAAGCTCTCCGCGACGGAGGGCGCGAGGAGATGGCCGAGGAGATGGAATGACGGACAAGACTTACGCACGCGACCTCATCGGCTACGGCCGTAACCCGCCCGTAGTGCGCTGGCCTGGCGATGCGAATATCGCCGTGCAGTTCGTGATCAACTACGAGGAAGGCGGCGAGAGCTGCATTCTGGACGGAGATCCCGCCTCCGAATGCCTGCTGTCGGAAATCGTCGGCGCGGCGGCCTGGCCCGGCCAGCGCAACCTCAACATGGAATCGATCTACGAATACGGATCGCGCGCCGGCTTCTGGCGCCTGCACCGGCTCTTCACCAGCCGCAATGTGACGACCACGGTCTACGGCGTGACGCTCGCCATGGCGCGCAATCCCGAAGCGGTCGCGGCCATGAAGGAGGCGGGCTGGGAAATCGCCAGCCACGGCTACCGCTGGCTGGAATACAAGGATTTCTCCGAGGAGACGGAACGCCAGCATATCCGCGAGGCCGTGCGCCTGCACAAGGAACTGACCGGCTCGCATCCGCTCGGCATGTATCAGGGCAAACCCTCGGCCAACACGCTGCGGCTCATCATGGAGGAGGGCGGTTTCGTCTACTCCTCCGATTCCTACGCCGACGATCTGCCCTACTGGGTGCCGGGTCTCGACGGCGAGCCCTTCCTGATCATCCCGTACACGCTCGAAACCAACGACATGCGTTTCGCGACCCCGCAGGGTTTCAATACCGGCGACCAGTTCTTCACCTACCTGAAGGACGCCTTCGACGTGCTCTATCAGGAAGGCGCCGAAGGCAGCCCGAAGATGCTGAATATCGGCCTGCACTGCCGCCTCGTCGGGCGCCCCGGCCGTGTCGCCGCGCTCGCCCGTTTCGTCGATTACGTGCTCGGCCACGAGAAGGTGTGGATCCCGCGCCGTATCGACATCGCCCGCCACTGGATCGAGAACCATCATCCGTCGAGAGGCCGGGGCGCATGATCGAGCGCGCGGATTTCCTTGCCCGTTTCGGCGGCGTCTTCGAGCATTCGCCCTTCATTGCCGAGCGGGCGCTGGACGCCGGCACCGTGCCGGAGCCGATGACGGCGGCCGGCGTGCATGCTGCGCTGACCGAAGTTTTCCGCAAGGCGAGCGCGGACGAGCAGTTGGGTGTGCTGCGGGCGCATCCCGACCTCGCCGGCAAGCTGGCGATTGCCGGCGGACTGACGGAGGACAGCCGTAGGGAGCAGGCCGGCGCCGGGCTCGACCGGCTGAGCGCTGAAGAGCATGCGCGCTTTACAGCACTCAACACCGCTTACATCGAAAAATTCGGCTTTCCCTTCATCATCGCAGTGAAGGGTCTGACCAAAAACGATATCCTCGCTGCCTTCGAGACGCGTATCGACAATTCCGCGCAGGCGGAATTCGAGGCCGCGAAAACCCAGGTGGAGCGCATCGCGCTCCTGAGATTGACTGCTCTGCTCCCCGGAGACTGACGATGCCCGATGACCCACGACCGCCCTTCCTCTCCCCGGGAGGGCTGTCCGATGGCTGAGACACTGACGATCCGGCCGCTGACCCGCGAAGCCTTCGCGCCGTTCGGCACGGTGGTCGAGGCGGACCCCGCCACCATGCGCCACATCAACGGCGGCACGACCGAGCGCTACCATGCGCTGGCCGAGGCCGAGGCGACGGGTGAGGATGCAAAGGTCATCATCAACCTCTTCCGTGGCAGTCCGCGCACCTTCCCCTATGCGATCGACATGATGGAGCGCCATCCGTTCGGCAGCCAGAGCTTCTCGCCGCTGGACGACCGGCCCTGGCTGGTCGTGGTGGCAGAGGATGAGGGCGGCAGGCCCGGCAGGCCGCAGGTGTTTCGCGCAGGCGGACGCCAGGGCATCAACTACCGGCGCAACGTGTGGCACCATCCGCTGATCGCGGTCGGCGCCGTCAGTGATTTTCTCGTCGTCGACCGCCTCGGCGGGGGCGTCAATCTGGAAGAGCATTTCTTCGACACGCCTTTCATCATCGAGAAGCCTTGAGAGGACGCCATGAGCAAGCCCGGACGCCTCACCACCCATGTGCTAGATACCGCGCTCGGCAAACCCGCCGCCGGTCTGCGCATCGATCTCTACTGGATCGAAAACGAGGAGCGCCAGCATATTACCACCGTCACGACCAACGGGGACGGACGCGTGGATGGCGCGCTCGTCGAGGGTGTCGGTTTCATGGCGGGGGTCTATGAACTGGTGTTCCACGCCGGGGATTATCTGCGCGGCACAGGCGCTGATCTGCCGGAGCCGGCCTTCCTCGACCGGATCCCGCTACGCTTCGGCATCGCCGACCCGTCGAGCCACTACCACGTGCCCCTGCTGCTTTCGCCCTACGGCTACTCGACCTATCGCGGGAGCTAGAGCATTTCGGGTTCGGAAATGCTCTACGCCGAAGCGACTTCGCGTTGGTTGAAATGCTTATAACGCAGCTTTCATCGCCTTGCCCGCCACGTAGGTTTCGCGCACGGCGCGGTCGTCGCCCATCGTCTGGAGCAGGAAAAGCTCGTCGGTGAGGGAGCGTGTGACTTCCATCTTCAGCGCCATGGCCGGGGTGGCGGCGGCGTCCAGCACGACGAAATCGGCATCCGTGCCTGCTTCCAGCGTGCCGATATGGTCGGACAGCGAAAGCGCTTCGGCATTGCCAAGCGTCATGTGATAGAAGCTCTCGAACGGGTTCAGCCGTTCGCCCAGCAACTGCTGGATCTTGTAGGCCTCGTCCATCGTCTTGAGCATGGAATAGCTCGTGCCGCCGCCGATATCGGTGGCGACGCCGATGCGCACCGGCTTTTCCCGACGTGACAGCGCCTTCAAGGGGAAGAGGCCGGAGCCGAGGAACAGGTTCGATGTGGGGCAATGCACGGCGACCGCGCCCGCCTCGCTCATCGCATCCGCCTCTCGCTCGGAAAGGTGGATGCAGTGGCCGAACAGGCTTTTGGGGCCGAGCAGGCCGTACTTCGCGTAGATATCCGTGTAGTCGATGGCGTCGGGGTAGAGCTCGCCCGTGAAACGAATTTCATCGTGGTTTTCGGACAGATGCGTCTGGATGTGCAGGTCCGGGAACTCTCGGGCGAGTGCGGCCGTCATTTCCATCTGTGCCGGCGTTGAGGTGATGGCGAAGCGCGGCGTGATGGCGACGTGGTTGCGGCCCTTGCCGTGCCATTCGGCAATGACGGCGCGTGTCTCGTCGTAGCCCATCTGCGGCGTATCGAGCAGGCCCTGCGGGGCGTTGCGGTCCATCATGACCTTGCCGCCGACCATGCGCATGCCGCGCTTCAGGGCCTCGGCGAAATAGGCGTCGGCCGAGGCCTTGTGCACGGAGCAGTAGGCGACGGCCGTCGTCGTGCCGTGACGGATCATCTCGTCGTAGAAGTGCCTTGCGATGCGCGCGGCGTGTTCGCTTTCGACGAAACGGCATTCCTCGGGGAAGGTGTAGGTGTTGAGCCATTCGAGCAGGTTTGCGGCATAGGAGCCGATTACCTGCATCTGCGGGAAGTGCAGGTGCGTGTCGATGAGGCCGGGCAGGATGAGATGCGGACGATGATCGATCTCCTCGGCATCCGCGGCGGCCTCGGCGCGCACGGTGCCATAGGGGCCGGCCGCGACGATCCTGCCGTCCTCCACCAGCAAACCGCCGTCCTCCTCGTAGCGATAGCTCGCCGTGTCATCGATGGCCTGCGGGCGGCGCACGAAGGAGAGCAGACGTCCGCGAACGAGGGTTTGTGTCATGGCGGTCAGCTTCCTTCTGTCGATGTTTCGAACCACGCGGTGATGAGGGCGCGCTCCTGAGGCGTCATGCCGGTGAGGTTGCCCGGCGGCATGGCGTGGCTGCGCCCTGCCTGCAGATAGATCTCGCGGGCATGAAGGGCAATCTGCTTGTCGCTTTCGAACACAACGTCTTTGGGTGCAGCACGCAGGCCTTCCCAGACCGGCTCTGCCGCATGGCACATGGAACAGCGCGTCGAGACGAGATCGCGAACCGCGGGAAAATGGCCGTTTGAGGCGAAACGCTGGGCGGCCGGCGGCAGGGCGGCATCGGCACGCTCGCCGGTCAGGACCTTCGGTACGGTGGACAGCCACATGATGACGAGGAAGATGAGCGCCGTGACGAGCCAGGTCCAGGTCGGTTTACCCTTGCGGGCGTGGGTGGTGTTGAACCAGTGGCGGATGGTCACGCCCATCAGGAAGACGAGGGCGGCGATGATCCAGTTGAAGGCCGTCGCGAAGGCGAGCGGATAGTGGTTCGACAGCATGAAGAAGATGACGGGCAGCGTCAGGTAGTTGTTGTGGGTGGAGCGCTGTTTGGCGATGACGCCGTATTTCGGATCGGGCGTGCGGCCGGCAATGAGATCGGCCACCACCACACGCTGGTTCGGCATGATGACGAAGAAGACGTTCGCCGACATGATCGTGGCGGTGAAGGCGCCGAGATGCAGGAAGGCGGCGCGGCCGGTGAAGACCTGCGTATAGCCCCAGGCCATGGCGACGAGAATGAAGTAGAGGACGATCATCAGTCCCCATGTGTTTTTGCCGAGCGGTGACTTGCACAGCAGGTCGTAGAGAATCCAGCCGAGCGCCAGGGAGGCGAGCGAGATGAGGATCGCCACCGGCGTTGAGACATCCAGCACGTTGCGATCGACGAGGAAGAGGTCGGCGCCGCCGTAATAGACGAGACAGAGCAGCGCGAAGCCGGAAAGCCAGGTCATGTAGCTTTCCCATTTGAACCACGTCAGATGCTCGGGCATGGAGGCCGGTGCCACGAGGTATTTCTGGATGTGGTAGAAGCCGCCGCCATGAACCTGCCATTCCTCGCCATAGGCGCCGGCGGGAAGATGCGGCCGTTTCACCAGGCCGAGATCGAGCGCGATGAAGTAGAAGGACGAGCCGATCCAGGCGATGGCGGTGATGACATGCAGCCAGCGGACGGCGAAGGTCATCCACTCCCAGGCAATGGCATATTCGTACATGCGGTCTTCCCCTCTGATGATCGCGCCGACTGCCACATTGCGCAAGATTCGCGGGCGAGGGAAGGGTGAATGCATATGCTGTCCGCCATGCGGTTCAGCCCGTACGGAGGACCGCCGGGGTGATGGGCATTCGGCAATCCGGAGAACCGCGCGAAAGCGTTGCCTCTGGAAAGGGTGTGTGTGGTGGCTTCGCTTTCGCGCGGCCCAGGCGTTCTTCGGAGGCGGTCTTGTCCTCCTTCAGGCATGGCAGGGCTTCGCTGCGCAGTTTGTTGGCGCATATGCCTTTTCCGAAAACCGCGTTCCGCACTTTTCGGGGATATGCGCTGCCACTCTGCCTGCATGGCGGACCCAAACCGACCCCGTGACCCGGGGAAGGGGGAAGCCCCGCACGGCGAAGGGCGTCACCCCCTCGTCGCTCCAAACCTCTTTCGCCCCTGCCGCACGTTACGGCAGACAACGAAAGCGCCTCCTCCCGCCCGCATCGACACGTTACGCGATCCGTCCGGCGGCGGAAGGACGTTCAGGATAGGCGATGCGCGGAAGGCGAGGATGATTTGCGGATGAAAAGGGCGGCGAGGATTGGAAGAATTGGGTTTTTCCGGCGTCGATGTCCCCGCATTTCGCTGTTGTGGCGTCACAGTCCCCGCAAGCCTGGGGATGACGGCGGAAAGGTTGGGACAGTTGAGAGGGCGGGGCGGCGTGCGTGCAGGTGCCGTCCCTCACACCGCCTTGGGCAAGGCAGTGAGGATCCAGTCGTGGAAGGCCTTGATCTTGCGGATGTTGCGGCGGTTCTCGGGGTAGGCGAGCCAGTAGTCGCGGCCGTCGTTGCAGGTAAGCTCGAAGGGCTGGTAGAGCTGGCCGGCGGCGACTTCGGCGCGAAAATGGCCGGGATTAAGAATGGCGACGCCCTGGCCGGCCATGGCGACCTGTGCGTCGATGGTCTGGACGCCCAGCTCGTTGGCCGGAAAGCGTTCCAGGCCCGGATCATCGATGCCCGCGGCGGCAAACCAGGTGCGCCACCAGATGTCCAGCGGGCTGATGATGGGCAGTTTCAGGAGGTCGGCGGGCGCGCGGATGCCGCCGATCGTCTCGGCAAGTTTGGGGCTGAGCATCGGTGCGAAATCCATGCGCATGACGCGGTGGCAGGCAAGACCCGGCCAGTCACCCTTGCCCCAGCGGATCGAGACATCGGCCTCCTCGCGTGAGAAATCGATCAGGTCCTGCGATGTGGACAGCCGCACCGCGATGGCCGGATGCTTGAGCTGGAAATCGCCGAGCGTGCGGCTCAGCCACTGCGTGGCGAAGGTGGGCGTGGAATTGATATGCAGCTTTTCCTCGCTCGCGCCCTTCAGGTCGGCGATGGCTTCGGCGAGCTTGCCGAGACCTTCCGCCACCTTGGGCCGCAGACGCTCGCCGGCCTCGCTCAGCACGACCTGACGCGGCTGGCGCAGGAAGAGCGTTACGCCGAGCGTCTCCTCCAGAAGCTTGATCTGGTAGCTGACCGCCGTCTGGGTCATGCCGAGCTCGTCGCCGGCGCGGGTGAAGCTGCCGTGACGTGCGGCCGCCTCGAAGACGCGTAGCGCATTGAGCGGGACGTTCCGGGACATCTTCAAGGCCAAGTTCTCTTTATGGATGTAGATGAAGGTTCGATTGGAATTCCAACATTTTCCAGGGCATCGTGCAATCCATCACTGGAAATTTCGAGGCTTCATCATGTCCTACGCTGTTGATCGGGAGCCCGTCGGCGTCCTGCCGTTTCGTGAACTCACTTTCTGGCAAAGGCTGTCACACGGCATCTTCCGCCGGCAGCGGGCGGCTATATCGCGGCTCGACGTCACCGCGCTATCGGATCACCTGAAACGGGATCTCGGCTTTCTTGACGGGCGCTGTTAGAGCCCTGCCGGATCATTCGATACCGAAGCAATCCCGCTTCGGCTGGAAATGCCCTGGGTTTTCGCGGCGAAGGCGACGAGCAGTTCGGCGGCGGTCATGGCGGCGATAACCTCAGGCCGCTTGTCGTTCACGGCCGTTCCGCCAATCGGCAGGACGAGCCTGTCGGCCACGCTGCGCTCGATGCCTTCCTCATCCAGCGTGTGCAGGAAGCTGGCGCGCTTCGACTTCGAGCCGACCATGCCGATATAGGCAAGGTCGGTGCGGGCGAGCGCTTCGCGCGCGATCATGAAATCGAGCGCGTGATCATGCGTGACGATGACGACGGCCGAGCCCGGCGGAATGTCCGCGACCACCGATTCCGGCATGGCGTTCAGCCGATGATGCACCTCCGAGGTCATCTGGTCGAGTTCGGTCTCGCGCGTCTCCACGACGAAAACCTTGAGCGGCAGAGGCGTCAGCGCATCGGCCAGCGCGCGCCCGACATGGCCCGCGCCGAAGACCCAGACCTGCGGCTTGCGCCGCTCATCCTCGGCCAGCCGTGCATCCAGCGCGGCGCGGGCTGGCTCGTCCGCAAAGGTGAAGGTCAGCGTGACGCGGCCGCCGCAGCACTCGCCGATCTCGGGGCCAAGCTGGATCTCGAGCACCGGCTCGCCGCCGGCCTCGGCCAGCAGCTTGCGCGCGTTCTCGATGGCTTCGTATTCCAGCTGCCCGCCGCCGATGGTGCCGTGAATATCGGTCGGCGCCACCAGCATGAAGGCGCCGGCGTCGCGCGGGGCCGAGCCCTTGACGGCGGTGATATCGACGATGACGACGCGGTGTTCCCGGGCGAGAAAACCCTCCAGGCTGTCCTGCAGAAAATTCATTGTTGTCTTCTTGTTTGCTGCTTATCGGTTGTTTGTTCTTACTGGGCGGTCCAGCCGCCATCGACGGAGATGTGGGTGCCGTTGATGGACTTTGCCGCATCCGAGGCGAGGAAAAGCGCGATGGCCGCGACCTCGTCGGTGCCGACGAATTCCTTGGTGGGCTGGAATTTCAGCATGACATCCGATTTCACCTCGGCCTCGCTGATGCCGCGGGCCTTGGCCGTATCGGGGATCTGTTTTTCGACGAGGGGTGTGAGCACATAGCCGGGGCAGATGGTGTTGGCGGTGATGCGGTTTTCGGCAACTTCCAGCGCCACGGTCTTCGTGAGACCCATGACGCCGTGCTTGGCGGCGACATAGGCGGCCTTGAAGGGGGAGGCGACCAGGCCGTGCGCGGAGGCGATGTTGATGATGCGGCCCCAGCCCTTGCGCTTCATGTGCGGCACGGCATTGCGAATGGTGTGGAAGGAGCTGGAAAGATTGATCGCGATGATCTGGTCCCACTTCTCCACGGGAAAGTCCTCGATCTTCTCGACATGCTGGATGCCGGCATTGTTGACGAGGATATCGACGCCGTCGAACTGTTCGACCGCCGTCTGGATGAGGTCGGAAATCTCGTGCGGTTTGGTCATGTCGGCGGGGTGGTAGAGCACCTTGCCCTTGCCGAGCCCGTCGAGCTTCGCGCGGATCGCCTCGATCTCATCGGCCGCGCCGAAGCCGTTGATGACGACATTGGCGTTGTTTTCGGCAAAGGCGGTGGCGATGGCGAGACCGATGCCGCTGGTCGAGCCGGTGACGACGACGCTTTTCATGAGGGCAATCTCCAGTTCATGCTCTGATGTCGGCAGCCTACGCCCAAAATTCAAGCAATGACAATTGCGTTTTGCGCGCGGTACAGTCCCGCTGGAAGCGGAGCAAAGGTGCGTTTTATTTTCCTTTGACATTCGTTTTTGTATCGTATTGAAGATTCGAAGGGTCCTGGAGAGGCCCGCAACGGGAGGGCGGAATGAGCGGATATGTTCTCGCGATCGATCAGGGCACGACATCGAGCCGGGCGATCGTTTTCGACGGCAAGCAGAAGGTCGTCGGTTCGGGGCAGAAGGAATTCACGCAGATCTTTCCGCAGTCCGGCTGGGTGGAGCACGATCCGGAGGAGATCTGGGAAAGCGTCGTCTGGTCAGTCAAGGCGGCGCTGAAAAAGGCCGACGTCAAGGCCTCCGACATTTCCGCCATCGGCATCACCAACCAGCGCGAGACGGTCGTGGTGTGGGAGCGCGAGAGCGGCAAGGCGATCCACAATGCCATCGTCTGGCAGGACCGCCGCACGGCCTCCTATTGCGAGAAGCTGAAGCGGCAGGACCTTGAAAAGACCTTCACGAAGAAGACCGGCCTGCTGCTCGATCCCTATTTCTCGGGCACCAAACTGTCCTGGCTGCTCTCCAATGTGAAGGGCGCCCGCGCCCGCGCGGCCAAGGGCGACCTGTGCTTCGGCACCATCGATTCATTCCTGATCTGGCGGCTGACCGGCGGCACGGCCCATGTCACCGACGCCACCAATGCCAGCCGCACGCTGATGTACAACATCGCCGACAACAGCTGGGACGACGACCTCCTCGACATCCTGCGCGTGCCCACGGCCATGCTGCCCGAGGTGCTGGACTGCGCGGCGGATTTCGGCGTGACGGAGAAAAGCCTGTTCGGTGCGGAAATCCCGATCCTCGGCGTGGCCGGCGACCAGCAGGCTGCGACCATCGGCCAGGCCTGCTTCGAGCCGGGAATGATGAAATCTACCTATGGCACCGGCTGCTTTGCGCTGCTCAACACCGGCCCGGACATGGTGCGCTCGAAGAACCGGCTGCTGACCACCATCGCCTACCGGCTGGACGGCGAGACGACCTATGCGCTCGAGGGTTCGATCTTCATTGCGGGGGCGGCCGTGCAATGGTTGCGCGACGGGCTGAAGGTCATCAAGTCGGCCGCCGATACCGGCGATCTCGCGGCCAAGGCCGACCCGACGCAAAATGTCTATCTCGTGCCTGCCTTCACAGGGCTGGGCGCGCCGCACTGGGACCCGGAGGCGCGAGCGGCGATCTACGGCATGACGCGCAATACGGGGCCGGCGGAATTCGCCCGCGCCGCGCTTGAAGCCGTGTGCTACCAGACGCGCGACCTGCTCGACGCCATGCACAAGGACTGGAAGGCGAACGGCAAGGAAACGGTGCTGCGCGTCGATGGAGGCATGGTCGCCTCCGACTGGACGATGCAGCGCCTTGCCGACATTCTCGACGCGCCCGTCGACCGCCCGACCATTCTGGAGACGACGGCGCTGGGGGCCGCATGGCTTGCCGGCCAGCGCGCCGGCGTGTGGCCGGACCGCAAGGGCTTTGCCAAGTCCTGGGCGCGCGACACGCGCTTCGAGCCCAAAATGGATGAGAAGACCCGCGCGACGAAGATCAAGGGCTGGAAAGATGCGGTTCGCCGCACGCTGAGCGCCGGCTAGGATTTTGGTCACGGGGAGGGCGGTCTGGCGCCCTTCCAGTCCGCGCGGTTCAGCTCGTACCATACTTCGCCCTGTTCGCAGCCCGGGAAGATGTCCGGGCCGGTAACATCGACGGTGCGCGTGGGGCGCATGCCGAGCTTTTCCATGACGCGGCGCGAGGGATGGTTCACGGCCATCGTGCAGGCGACGATGGTATCGTAGCCGGCGTTCTCGAACCCCCAGTTCACAAGGGCTGCGGCACTTTCCGATGCAAAACCGTGGCCCCATTGCGCCTGTCGCAGGCGGTAGCCGAGTTCGGCCAGCCTTCCCGTTTCCGGCCAAAGGCAGATCCAGCCGACGAAGACCCGGCTGGCGGTGCGTCGGACGGTCCAGACATGGGGCTCGGTGCCGCGCGGCATGAGGAAGGTTGCATCCGGGTCGCTCTCCGCCTTTCCGACCGGGTGGCCGCCATTGAGGAAGCGCATGACTGCGGGATCGCTTTCGAGCGCGATGAAATCGGCGCGGTCGTCAGGCGTGCACGGGGTCAGTGTCAGTTGCTTGGTCTGCAACACCGTCATGCGTTCGGTCCTCCCTCTGGCGGTAACTAAGCCCGATTTCTCTGCTTTGCCAGCCCGGCGGCGGATGCGTGCAGAAAATCGGTGCATGACGGCGGGCGGAGCGGTATGGATCGGCCGGTTTGTCAATGGAGATCGCCATGCCGCAGGCCGAAGACCGGTGCGCGACGCCTTCGCCCGCCACCGTGCCGGGCCGGGCGTGCGGTGGATGCACGCTGTGTTGCCGGCTGCCCGATATCGACCTGTTCGACAAGCCGGCCAACGCCTGGTGCCGGCATTGTATTGCTGGCAAGGGCTGTTCGATCTACGAGGAGCGGCCGTCTGTCTGCCGGGATTTTCTCTGTCTGTGGATGACGGACGCTACGCTCGGCGCTGCCTGGGACCCGTCGCGTTCCCACATGATGATCTATCGGCAGGGGCCGCAGATCACCGTTCTGGTCGATCCCGATCACGCGGATATCTGGCGGCTGGAGCCGTATCACGCGCAGTTGCAGGCCTGGGCTGACCAGGGGGCGTCGACAGGCGGCTATGTCATCGTGTTCCAGCAGGACGACGTCTTCAAGATCTGATCCGGTGAAAATAATCCGGTGCGGCCTGTCGGCGGACGCGCTACGTCTACGTCTTCCAGCCAACGGGAGGTTTCCATGCTGTATGCCGTTCTCTGCTACGATTCCGAAAGTGAAGTCTGTGCCTGGTCGAAGGAGCAGGACGACAAGGTCATGGCCGATCTCGGCGCCGTCAACCAGCGTTATGCCGAGGCCGGCAAGCTGGGGCCTGTCGCCCGCCTGATGCCGACGACGGCGGCCGTGACGGTGCGCAAGGGCGCGACCGACGCCATCGTGATGGACGGGCCGTTTGCCGAGACGAAGGAACAGTTCCTCGGCTTCTTCGTGGTGCAGGCCGAGACGCTGGAGGAGGCGATCACCTTCGCGCGCGAGCTTTCCGCCGCCAATCCGGCGCACGGCACCTATGAAATCCGGCCGCTGCAATATTTCATGCCGGGAGTGCCCATCGCATGACGGACCCCGGCTGGATCGATCTTGCGCTCACATCGGCGCGGCCGCAGGCCATGGGCGCGCTTCTGCGCTATTTCCGTGACCTCGACCTCGCGCAGGAGGCCTTTCAGGAGGCCTGTCTCAGGGCGCTGAAGACCTGGCCGGAAAAGGGACCGCCGCGCGACCCCGCGGCCTGGCTGATCTTCGTGGGCCGCAACAGTGGTATCGACCAGGTGCGCAAGCGGGCAAAGACCCAGCCGCTGCCGCCCGAAGAGATGCTCTCCGACCTCGAGGACCGGGAGGCGGACATGGCCGACCGGCTGGACGGCGCGCATTACCGCGACGATATTCTGCGGCTGCTCTTTGTCTGCTGCCATCCCGAACTGCCGGCGACACAGCAGATCGCGCTGGCGCTGCGCATCGTTTCCGGGCTTTCCGTGCGCCAGATCGCGCGCGCGTTCCTCGTATCGGAAGCGGCGATGGAGCAGCGCATCACGCGGGCCAAAGCGCGGATCGGCGCGGCGGGCGTTGCCTTCGAGACGCCGGATGCGATGGCGCGCGCCGAACGCCTCGGCCGTGTCGCCGCGATGATCTATCTCGTCTTCAACGAGGGCTATTCGGCCGGCGCGCCGGAAAAGCTCGATACGCCGTTCTGCGCGGAGGCGATCCGGCTGGCGCGGTTGCTTTTGGTGCTGTTTCCGGCCGAACCGGAGATCATGGGGCTGACGGCGCTGCTGCTGCTCCAGCATGCG
The DNA here is from genome assembly GCF_022637395.1 of Shinella sp. H4-D48. Classification (GTDB taxonomy): domain Bacteria; phylum Pseudomonadota; class Alphaproteobacteria; order Rhizobiales; family Rhizobiaceae; genus Shinella; species Shinella sedimenti. The sequence continues at coordinate 953,149 of NZ_CP093337.1, forward strand.
CGGCGCAAGGCGCGTTTCGACGGCGACGGCCAGATCGTGCTTCTGGAGGACCAGGACCGGGCGCTCTGGGACCGCGGCATGATCGACGAAGCACTGGTGCTTATCGACAAGGCGCTGCGCCATCGCGCGCCGGGGCCATTCCAGATCCAGGCGGCGATTGCCGCGCTGCATGCCCGCGCGCTGACTGCCGCGCAAACCGACTGGCTGGAGATAGATCTTCTCTACCAGACACTGGAGCGCCTCCAGCCGTCGCCGGTCGTGACGCTCAACCGGGCGGTGGCGGTGTCGAAGCGCGCGGGGCCGGAGGCCGCACTGGCGCTGGTGGAGCCGCTGGCGGATACGCTTTCGGGCTACTTCTACTTCCACGGCCTGCGCGGCGGGCTCCTGAAACAGCTCGGCCGCTATGCCGAGGCCCGCGACGCCTTCGGCAAGGCGATCGCACTTGCCACCTCTACCGCGGAAGCCGCGCATATCCGCCAGCATCTCGACAGCCTGCAGCGTGAGATGGCCGCAGGTGCCGTGCCTTCAAGCGCTCCGTAAACACACTGTTTCCCGAGCGGGGCTTTCAACCGGGGCGCGGACGCCATATTTCAGGGAAAATCCTCTGATCTGGAACCTCCCATGGAACTTGGCCTCTATACCTTCGCCGATGTCGATCCCAATGCCGCCGACAAGGGTCGGGATGGGGAGCGGCGGCTGAAAGAGCTGCTTGACGAGATCGAGCTTGCCGATCAGGTCGGCCTCGACGTGTTCGGACTTGGTGAACATCACCGTCCGGACTATGCGGCGTCTGCCCCCGCCGTCGTGTTGGCGGCGGCAGCGGCGCGCACGAAGACCATTCGGCTCTCAAGTGCGGTGACGGTGCTGTCGTCGGACGATCCGGTGCGGGTGTTTCAGCAGTTCTCGACTGTCGACCTCATCTCGGGTGGCCGGGCCGAAATCATGGCGGGGCGCGGCTCCTTCATCGAATCCTTCCCGCTGTTCGGCTATGCGCTCGACGATTACGACAAGCTCTTCGAGGAGAAGCTGGATCTGCTGCTCGCGCTCAACGAGAGCGAAAAGGTCTCGTGGAACGGCACCATGCGCGCGCCGCTGCCCGGGCTCGGTGTTTATCCCCGGCCGGTCCATGGCCGGCTGCCGATCTGGATTGCCGTCGGCGGCACGCCGCAATCGGTGGCGCGCGCGGGCGCCTATGGCCTGCCGCTGGCGCTCGCCATCATCGGCGGCACGCCGGCGCGCTATGCGCCGCTCTTCGATCTCTACCGCGAGGCTGCTCGCCGCGCGGGCCAGGACGCAGCGGGGCTGAAGACGAGCATCAACGTTCACGGTTTCATCGCTGACACCACGCAGGAGGCTGCCGACACGTTCTATGGCCCGCAGGCTGCGGTGATGAACCGCATCGGTGGCGAGCGCGGCTGGGGACCCACCAGCCGGGCGCAGTTCGACCAGTCGACCGGACCTGACGGCCATCTGTTCCTGGGCGACCCGGAGACGGTGGCGCGCAAGATCGTGGCGCATCAGCGGATTTTCCGCAACGATCGCTTTCTTTTGCAGATGGCAATCGGGCTGATGCCGCATGACCGGCTTCTTCGCGGGATCGAACTCTACGGCACGAAGGTCGCGCCGCTGGTGCGCGAGATGCTGGCCGAGGACAAGACGGCGGAGGCGCCCGCTCCCGCCTGACAGCGGCGCGCGGTTGTGTTAGGACGCCCCGCGAAAGAGAGATGCGATGACTCTAGAAAATGATGAAGACCTGGAGGGCCTGAAGGCCATCGGGCGAATCTGCGCCAATGTTCTGCAGCATATGTCGACGGCCGTCCGGCCGGGCATGACGACCGGCGAACTCGACCTGATCGGCCGGCGCATGCTGGAGGAGGCGGGTGCCACCTCCGCACCGGAGAGCTGCTACAAGTTTCCGGGCGCGACCTGCATCAGCATCAACGAGGAAGTTGCGCACGGCATTCCCGGCGAACGCGTGATCAGGAACGGCGATCTCATCAATATCGACGTCTCGGCGGTGCGGGACGGTTATTTTGCCGATACGGGCGCATCCTTCACCTTGGGCCGTTCGACGCCTGCCGTGGAGCGCCTTTGCCGTGACGGCAAGCGGGCGCTCTGGGTGGGGCTCAAGGAGGTCAAGACCGGAAAGCCTTTCGCGCAGGTGGGCAACGCCATCGGCGAATTCGCCCGAAAGAACCGTTACACGCTGATCGCCAATCTTGCGAGCCACGGCGTCGGCCGGTCGCTGCACGAGGAGCCCACGGAAATCGCGACCTGGCCAGACCCACAGGAAAAGCGCCGCATGACGGAAGGCCTGGTTTTCACGGTGGAGCCGTTCCTGTCGCTCGGCGCCAACTGGGCGGGCAGCGGCGACAAGGACGAGTGGACGCTCTACAGCGAGCCGAGCGCGCCGACCGTGCAGTTCGAGCACACGGTGGTGGCCACCCGCAACGGGCCGCTCGTCGTCACGCTGCCGGGCTGAGCCTTCAACGGCGCTGATCGACGGATCAATTTATCTCGTTTGTTCGCCTGGCGCCGCGGTGCCATGGTCGCGCCATGACGCAGTGCACAAATTTCCTGTCCCGCGAGCCGGTGCGGGCCGCGCTTTCCGGCGCGGTCGCGATGGCCGTTGCGATGGGCATCGGCCGGTTCTTCTACACACCCGTGCTGCCGGGCATGATGACGGGGCTTGGTCTTGATGCGGCCGAGGCCGGCGTGATTGCCGCGGCAAATTTCGCGGGCTACCTGCTGGGAGCACTGCTTGCCGCCCACGGCTGGGCCACCGGCCGGGAGAGGCCTCTGGCAATCGGTGCGCTCGCCGCCACTGTGCTGCTGCTGTTTGCCATGGCGCTGGCGTCCGATGTCGCGGTGCTCTCCGTCATTCGTTTCCTTGCAGGGCTCGCCAGCGCCTTCGCCATGATCTTCACCTCCGGCATCGTGCTTTCCATCGGCCTCAGCCACGGCGATCCGCGCGTGCAGCGGGCGCATTTTTCCGGCGTCGGCTGCGGCATCGCGGTTTCGGCGGTGCTCGTCTATGTCCTGTCGCTGGTTCCGCCCACGGCGATTTCGCCGTGGCGCATCGACTGGCTGGCCGGCGGGCTTCTGGGGGCTGTCGGCCTTGCAGCCGTGGCGCTTCTTCTGCCCCGTCCGGCCGCGCAGGCTGGCTCCCGACGCGAGCCGTCCATCAGATGGACGCGGCCACTGGTGGCGCTGACGGCGAGCTATGGCCTGTTCGGCATCGGCTATGTCGTCACCGCCACCTTCATCGTGGCCATCGCGCGCGCGGGCGCCCATGATCCGCTGCTGGAATGCCTCACCTGGCTCGTGACCGGCGCGGCTGCGGCAATCTCCCTTTTTGCATGGCGCCCTGTCGAGCGCCGTCTCGGCGTGGCAGCAACCTATCTGGCCGCGCTTCTTTTGGAAGCGGTCGGTGTCGCGGCGACCGTCGTGCTGCCGTTTCCGGCATCGGCCCTCATCGGCGGCGCGCTGCTCGGCTTCACCTTCATGATCGTGACGGCTTACGGCTTGCAGCTCGGCCGCAGACTGGCAAGCGACAGCCCGCGCCAGGTGCTGGCGCTGATGACGGCCGCCTTCGGGGTGGGGCAGATCGTCGGCCCGCTCGGCGCCGGCGTACTGGCCGCGCAGACCGGCAGCTATGTGCTGCCGAGCCTTGTCGCAGCCGGCATCTTATTGATCGCCGCGGTGACGGTCGTCGCCGGCGGAGCGCTTTCCATTAAATCTCCGTAATGCCGGCCCACGGTAATTGTTGCGGCGCGCAAACTCCTCTAGATTCAGCGTGAATTGGCGGTGCCGCTGCCGCTGAACGATCGAGAGTCTCGCCCTTGTTCCATTCCTTCTTCCCGCAGCCCAAGCTGTTCTTCTCGTCCTTCGTCGTCTGGTCGATCATCTGCATGGTGGTCTGGTATACGGTGGGGCCGCAAATGGGGGCGGCGATCGGCTTGCCGCCACTGGCGCCCGGTGAGGCCGCGCCGCTCGGCATCGCCTACTTCTTCTCTCCCGACAATCTCTGGTTCTACCTGTATTTCGCGATCTTCGTCGCGATCTTCGGTGGAGCCTGGAAGGTGATCGCGCGTGACCATCCCTGGACGAACTGGTCGATCTGGGGCACCGCGTTCCTCATCTTCATCGCCTATTTCACCGTGCAGGCCTATGTCGCCATCAACAACTGGCGCGGCCCGTTCTTCGACCTCTTCCAGAAAGGCCTGACCGGGCCCGGAAACGTCACCGCGACCGAACTGTGGGACATGCAGATCTACTTCCTGCAGATCGGTGCCGTCGCCGTCGTCATCAATGTCGTCACGGCCTTCTTCACCAACCACTACGTCTTCCGCTGGCGCACCGCGATGAATGACTATTACATGTCGCTCTGGCCGAAGCTGCGGCATATCGAAGGCGCCTCGCAGCGTGTGCAGGAAGACACGATGCGCTTCGCCAATATCGTCGAAGGCCTCGGCGTCGTCTTCATCAACTCCATCATGACGCTCGTCGTGTTCCTGCCGCTGCTCTTCAAGCTGTCCGAGCATATGGCGGATGTGCCGGTTCTCGGCGCCATTCCGCACTCGCTGTTCTGGCTGGCCATCGGCTGGTCAATCTTCGGCACGGCGCTGCTGGCGCTCGCCGGTATCAAGCTGCCGGGCCTGCAATTCCGCAACCAGCGCGTCGAGGCGGCCTATCGTAAGGAACTCGTCTATGGCGAGGACGACGCGGACCGGGCACAGCCCGTCACGGTGCGGGAGCTGTTCAACAATGTGCGCAAGAACTACTTCCGCATGTACTGGCACTATTGCTACTTCAACATCGCGCGCTTCGGCTACAACCAGCTCGACGGCAGCTTCCTCACCTTCATCCTGATTCCCACCGTTGCTGCGGGCAAGATCACGATGGGCCTGTGGCAGCAGATCAGCACGGCCTTTGGCCAGGTGACGGATTCCTTCCAGTACCTTGTCAGCTACTGGTCGACCATTATCGAGCTGCTTTCCATCTACAAGCGTCTGAAAGCCTTCGAAGCGGCGATCGATGACAAGCCGCTGCCGGAAATCGACCAGCGTTACCTGGAGCGGGAAGCTGCCGAAGGGGAGCTTGCGGCCAATCGACCGTAACGCTTCGACCTTAAACGATCAGAGGGCGGCTCCGGCCGCCCTTTTTTCCTTGGCGAGAATGTCCATTGCCTGGGCATAGCTGACACAGGCCACATCCTCCTTGCCGCAGGTCTCGGTCAGGAAACGGTTGAGGGCGCGCCAGTACGCGCCGGCATTCATCTCGACAAAATGGAAGCCGAGCTGGAGGGGAATGCGCGCGCCGTCATATTGTCCGGTGAAGGCCTCGCGGTAGGCTTTCAGCGTGCTGTCCTCGAAGGCCGCGCTCTTTTCGGGGTTCTCCTTGCCCTTGGAATGGCGGACATAGAGGTTGTAATCCATGGCGATGACAGGGCGCTGGGAGGCGCCTTCGGGAATGAGCGGCAGGCCGAAGCGGGCGATATCGCCGCTGGTGACCGGCATGGCCGGCCCCTTGGTGACGAGGCTCGCATCGTAGGTGAAGCCTTTCGCCTCCAGCGCCTTGACGAGGCCGGGGCCGGCGGAGAGGTAGGGTGCGCGGAAGCCCTTGATGTCCTCTTTCACGAAGCGTTGCCAGTCGGCGGGCTCGCGCTCGGGCGCCCCGGCATTGCGCCAGCCGTTCTTCAGCGCATCGGTGAAGAAGGTGAACTCTGCCGTCCAGTCCTTCTCGCTCCATTTGCCGCCGTCGAAATGGCCGCAGGCATGGCTGCCGATATCGTGGCCTTCCTGTTTCGCCATCCAGATTTCGCTGAGCCTGAGCAACGTATCCTGCCTGTCCGGCGAAAAGCCCACATTCGAGCGGCCGCGCTTTTCGTGCGGCGCCTGATAGGTTGCCCGGTCCTCCCTCGGGAAGAGGAAGGTGCAGGAGAGGAAGTAGGTGAAATGCGCGCCGGTGCGCTTGGCCATGGCGCGGCTCTTCTCCCAGAGCGCATTGTCATGCGCGCCGTCGAAGGAGACGATGACGAGCTGCTTGCGTTTGACCGTCTCGCCGGCCTTGTCCTCGGCAAGCGCCGGCACGGCGGCCACGGCTACGGAAAGGCAAAGAAGGACGAAACGAGACGAAAACAACGACAAGAGGACCACCCGCGACAATTTGCAAAGGGTCCGTCATCGATTGTGAATGCGGCAATCCTTTGATCGGGCTGGCATTATCGTTCCGTGACGGATATTCCTGCGCAAACGGCCCTGCGGCCGGAAGTTCTTCAAGGGGCATTATCATGACGCTGCTCGTCGCCGGTCTCGTTCTCTTCATCGCCACGCATCTGCTGAGGCCCATCGCGCCCGGGCTGCGCAATTCCGCCATCGCAGCGCTCGGCAAGCCGGGTTGGATGGCCCTGCATGGCATCGCCTCGCTCGTAAGCCTTGCGCTCATCGCCTACGGTTTTGTCCAGGCGCGCGAGAATGGCGGGGAGATGCTCTATTTCCCGCCGAAATTCCTATCGCATATCGCGCTGACGCTGATGCTGATCGCCTCGATCTGTCTCGTCGCCGGGTTTCTCCCGGCCGGCCATATCCGCACAAAGCTGAAGTTTCCGATCCTCGTCGCGATCAAGATCTGGGCGCTGGCGCATCTTCTGGCCAACGGCGAGAGCTATTCCGTGCTGCTCTTCGTGACCATTCTCGCCTGGGCGGTGATCCTGCGCATCACTTTGAAGAAGCGCATCGCCAATGGCGAGACGAAACTGCCGGTCTTCGTGTCGGCCAAATACGATGCGATTTCCGTCGTCATCGGCCTCGCGCTCTACCTCGTGATCCTCTTCAAGCTTCACGAATGGTTGATTGGCGTCGCGCCGCTGCCGTGATCGGGGGCTGAACCGGCGCTTTTCGCGCCTGCCCCCTTACAACGCGGCCAAAATGGAGTAGAAGGCGCGAACTCCAATCGTCAGCAAGAGCCGGGCAGGGAATGGTAAATCAGGACGACAGCTTTATCCGCGAGGTGAATGAGGAACTGCGCTCGGACCAGATGCGTCTGGTCTGGAAGCGTTTCGGACGCATTCTCATCGGCATTGCCGTACTGGTCGTTCTCGGCACAATCGGCAAGGTGAGCTACGAATACTGGCGGGATTCGGAAGCATCCGCGGCCGGCGACGAGTTCCTGGCCGCGCTGACACTTGCCCGCGACGGCAAGAAGGACGAGGCGCTTGCAGCCCTCGGCAAGCTCGAGAAGGAAGGCTTCGGCTCCTATCCCGTGCTCGCCCGCATGCGCTCGGCCTCGCTTCTGGCCGAAACGGATGCGCAGGGCGCCGTCAACGCCTTCACCGCCATCGCCAAGGATACATCCGTGCCGCAGCCGGTGCGCGATGCCGCCCGCCTGCGCGCCGCCTATCTTCTGGTCGACACCGGAACCTACGAGCAGGTTTCCGCTGAAGTCGAGCAGCTGACCACGCCGCAGAGCGCCACGCGCCACTCCGCGCGCGAGGTTCTCGGCCTGTCCGCCTACAAGCATGGGGATTACGCACGCGCCAAGGAATGGTTCGACGCGATCCTCAACGACAACGAGACGCCGCGCAACGTCGCCAACCGTGCGCAGATGCTGCTTGACCTGATTACGGCAAGCGGCAAGCTGTCCTCCTGATCCGGCTTTCGCCGGACACCGAAACGGAATTGATCCATGAGCTTCACCGTCGCCATTGTCGGACGCCCGAATGTCGGCAAGTCCACCCTGTTCAACAGGCTCGTGGGCAAGAAGCTTGCGCTGGTCGACGATACCCCCGGCGTGACGCGTGACCGCCGGCCGGGCGACGCCCGTCTCATCGACCTGAAATTCCGCATCGTCGACACGGCGGGTCTCGAAGAGGCCGCACCCGAAACGCTGCAGGGCCGCATGCGCGCCCAGACGGAAGCCGCCATCGACGAGGCCGACCTGTCGCTCTTCGTCGTGGATGCCAAGATGGGGCTGACGCCCGTCGACCAGGCGCTCGCCGAAATGCTGCGCAAGAAGGGCAAGCCCGTCGTGCTCGTCGCCAACAAGTCGGAAGCCCGCGGCTCCGACGGCGGTTTCTATGACGCGTTCACGCTGGGGCTTGGCGAGCCGACGCCGATTTCGGCCGAACACGGCCAGGGCATGCTCGACCTGCGCGACGCGATCGTCGCCGCCATCGGCGAGGAGCGGGCCTATCCGGAAGAGGACGAGGCCGTCACCAATATCGACCTGCGCGCGGAAGCCGCCGAGCAGGGCATCGAGCGCGACGACGACTACGAGCCGGAATATGACGAGACGAAGCCGCTGCGCGTGGCCATCGTCGGTCGGCCGAATGCCGGCAAGTCGACGCTGATCAACCGCTTCCTCGGCGAAGACCGGCTGCTGACCGGCCCGGAGGCGGGCATCACGCGCGATTCCATCTCCGTCGACTGGAGCTGGAACGACCGGACGATCAAGATGTTCGACACGGCCGGCATGCGGCGCAAGGCGCGCGTGCAGGAGAAACTGGAGAAGCTATCGGTTGCCGACGGCCTGCGCGCCATCCGCTTCGCGGAGACCGTCGTCATCGTCTTCGATTCGACCATTCCCTTCGAAAAGCAGGATTTGCAGATCGTCGACCTCGTATTGCGCGAGGGCCGCGCAGCCGTGCTTGCTTTCAACAAGTGGGACCTGATCGACGACCCGCAGGCGGTGCTGGCGGATCTGCGCGAGAAGACGGACCGGCTGCTGCCGCAGGCGCGCGGTATCCGCGCGGTTCCCGTTTCCGGCCAGACCGGCCGCGGCCTCGACAAGCTGATGCAGGCCGTGATCGACACGGATCGCACCTGGAACCGCCGCATCTCTACTGCCAAGCTCAACCGCTGGCTGGATGCGCAGCAGACGCAGCATCCGCCGCCGGCCGTCTCGGGCCGGCGCCTGAAGCTGAAATACATGACGCAGGTGAAGGCCCGCCCGCCGGGCTTCATGATCTCCTGCACGCGTCCCGATGCCGTGCCGGAATCCTATATCCGCTACCTCACCAATGGTCTGCGCAACGATTTCAACATGCCGGGCGTGCCGATCCGCATCCACTTCAGGGCAACGGACAATCCGTATGCCTCGAAGGCGAAGAAGAGGCGCTGATTTTCGGGTCAGGTCTGATGTGCCCGCGGATCGCGCTTGGCGCAAAACCGAAGCGCGCGCGAAACCGCACGGCAAAACGGGATTGCGATTCGTAGCCGACCGCCTCCGCGATGCGCAGGATCGAAAGGTCAGTGGATTGCAGGAGCTGCATGGCGATCGACATACGCACATCGATCAGCAGCGACTGCAGTGACCAGTTTTCCGCCGCGAGCTTGCGCCGCAAGGTTGCCTCGCTGACGCCAGTGAGGTGGCAGAGCCGCATGCTCGTCCAGTCCCCGTTCGGTTCATTCGAGATGAGGTCGCGTACGCGGTCGCTGAAGCCGGGCGGTCTTGGTGGAGCAAAACGCCCACCGGCCAGATCGAGCCAGAGCAGGAGTTCGTCGAGACGGTGTCGGGCAATCTCGACCGGGATGCCGCCCGGCTCGGTGATCGCCTGCGCGCAATCGGCGAAGGCATCATGGAACCGCTTGTGGGGGCCGTGGATCGGGAAAGCGCGGGGGAAAGGCCGGCCTTGCCCAGACTTGGCGGCGAAGGCGCCCACGGTATCCGGCTCGAAGGCGATCCAGCGCGCTTCATAGGCGTGCTCGCCCTCGGACGCGTTCACCACATCGAAGGTCTCGCCCTGGGCAAGCGCGATGCACCCGCCGGCCGGCACCACCCATTCCTCCTCGCCGCTGCGCAGTATCTTCGTGCCGCGCTCGACCAGGATAAGGACCGGGCGATTGATCAGGATATTGGCATAGCGCAGCCGGTTATACTGCACGATGCGTGCGGAAGCGCCGACATCAGGGCGTATGGCGATGCTCATCCGGTTCATCCTTGTTCCTGCCCGAGCCTAGCCTTTCGCGGCCGGGCCGGGCAAGACGTCGGCCATCAGCGCTTGCCCTTGGCGGAAATGGTCGCTGTCGCAAGCGCATTCATATTGCTCACGAAGCCGACCATGGCGGGCGTCGCATTGTCGGGCACCGGCAGTCTGTCGATCCCGAGCGCTTTCACGGTGATGGTGTAATCGTGCTCCGGTCCTTCCGGCGGGCAGGCGCCGAGGAAGCCGGGTGCCCCCATATCCGTCGGGGTCATGCGTGCACCCTCCGGTATCCCGGCTTTGCCGTTGCCGGCGCCGGCCGGGAGCGAGGTTGCGTCCGCCGGCAGGTCCACCACGACCCAATGCCACCAGCCGGAGCCCGTCGGGGCATCCTTGTCATAGATCGTCACCACGAAACTCCTCGTGCCCTCAGGCGCGTTGGACCAGTGGATATCGGGTGAGAGATTTTGCCCTGTGCAGCCCATGATGTCGGAGAACTGGGCCGGCTGGACCTGCCCGGAGGCGAAGGCCCTGCTGGTCACGGTGAAATCGGCCGCATGGGCGGCAAGGGGGCAAAAGGAGAGGGCAGCGATGAAGGTCGCCATGCAGCGGGATATGGTCATGGTCTTTTCCTGTGTACCTTGGAGACAGGAAAAGTGTAGGCGCAGACTCCATCCGCGTCGGTGCACGGCCGATCGATTTTGGCGCCGATCCGATCAATCAGGCTTCCGGCAGCTTGTCCCTGGCCACCAGTGCGCCGTGATGCTGGATGACGGCGGCGGCGACGTTTGCGGCAAACCGCGCGGCGTCCTGCGGGCTCGCACCCGTGGCGAGGCGGGCGAGAAAAGCGCCGTTGAAGCTGTCACCGGCGCTCGTCGTGTCGATGATCGTCTCGACCTTCGCGGACGGGGCGTGGCTGCGCTCCTCGCCGAAGACCAGCGTCGCGCCCTCGGCGCCATCCTTCACCACCAGGTCGGCCACGCCGAGCGCGCGATAGCGGGCGATGGTCTCTTCCAGCCCGGCATCGCCGAAATGGGTCGTTTCGTCGTCCAGGCTCGGCATGACGAGGGTGGCGGCGCGTGCGCCTTCGGTGATCGTGTCGCGCATGCGCGCGGCATCGTCCCATAGCCGGGGGCGGATATTGGGATCGAAGGCGATGCGCTTGCCGGTGGCCTTCGCGCGGCGCAACTCGGCCAGCAGCGTTTCCACATCTTCCGGCGGCAGGATCGCCAGCGTTATGCCAGAGAAGACGAGGAGGTCAGACGCATCCATCGCCGCGCGCAGACGATCGCCGTCACGCGCCAGCAGCCTGGCGGCAGAAGCGGAGCGCCAGTAGGAGAAGCTGCGCTCGCCATCCTTCAGATGGATCATGTAGAGGCCGGGCGAGCGGCCCTCGATTTGGGCAACATGCTCGGTGCCGATGCCGTGGCCCTGCATGAAGGCGAGCATTTCGTCGGAAATCGTGTCCGTTCCGACGGCGGAGAGGTAGTCGACGCTCCAGTCCGATGGGAGGTACTGGCGGGCATAATAGGCAGTGTTGAAGGTATCGCCGGCATAGCCTTTGCGCAGCAGCCCGCCTTCCGCCTGCATCAGTTCCACCATGCATTCGCCGATTGCAAGCAGCCGCCCTGTCATGCCCTGTTCCTCCCGCCTAATTGCGCCGGAAAGAGGAAATACTGTCAAAGAGTTGGCGCGGCAAGACGATGCCCGCGCTTTCGGCGGCCTGTTGCCGCGAAAGGCGATCGAGACCGGGCACATGGACACCGTAATCGCGGGAAAGCCGTTCCGCCTGCGCCTCGAGCCGTGCGGTGAAATCATCGGCCAGAAGTTGCGGCGACAAGGCCAGCACGAAGAGGCCGGCACCGGGCGAAGCGTCACCCGCCTGGAAATCCGGCGCGTCGAGCGACCAGTTCGCGCCGGTCATTCCCGCGGCGAGGATTTCGACCATCAGGGCGATGTTGGCGCCACGTGCCCCGCCGAAGGCAAGCAGCGCGCCCTGCATGGCGGCGAAGGGATCGGTCGTCGGGCTGCCGTCCTGATCGAGCGCCCAGTCGTCCGGGATCGGCTCACCGCGCGCTGCGGCCTCGCGCACCTTCACGAAGGCGGTGGCGCTGGAGGACTGGTCCATCAGCACGAACCGGCCATCGGCAAGCGGTGCGGCGAAGGCCAGCGGATTGGTGGAATAGACAGGCTGGGTGGCGCCGGCGCCGGCGAGCAGGGCCGGCCCGTTCGTCGCGGCGATGGCGACCAGGCCCTCCGCCGCGAGGCGTGCGGCATACCAGCCGAGTTCGCCCGTCGTGTAGCTGTTGTGCGCGGTGAAGATGGAGACGCCGAGTGCTTTCGCCTTTGTGACGAGCTCCTCGCAGGCCATGTCGAAACCATATTGCGCCACGCCGCCCATGACGTCGCATTTCAGGATGGCGGGCACGGGAGACGTGATGAGGGGCTCGGCGCGCCCATCGATACGGCCATCGACGAGGGCGTGGAGATAATCGGTGAGGTGGGCAAAGCCGACCGCACCCTTGCCGGCGGCTTCGGCATCCACGCTCGCGCGGGCAAGGGCAGCTGCCGCCGCCTCGACCATGCCGACACGCATCAGCGCGGTTTTCGCAAGCACAAAGGCTTCATCTGGCAAAAGGGTGACGTCAGCTGTCATGCGGTCAACCTGTCCTGGGAATTTCGTCTTGGGATCCGGGGTATCATCAAGACCTGCTGCCGCTTCGTCAACCTGCGAAAAATCCCGCCGCGCGCCGTTTACCCTCCACCGGGCGCGCGCTACATCTTGGCCGAACGCAAACCAACCGGAGCGAGAATGCATGACCAAGCCCCGTAAGAAGGCCGACGATTGGTGGCGCGGCGCGGTGATCTATCAGGTCTATCCGCGCTCGTTTCAGGACACGACCGGGGATGGGATGGGGGATCTGCGCGGCATCACCCGGCGGCTCGGGCACATCGCTTCGCTCGGCGTCGACGCCATCTGGCTGTCGCCCTTCTTCAAGTCGCCGATGGCCGACATGGGCTATGACGTCTCGGATTATTGCGATGTCGATCCGATGTTCGGCACGCTCGCCGATTTCGACGCCATGCTGGCGGAGGCGCACCGCCTCGGCATGAAGGTCATTATCGACCAGGTGATCTCGCACACATCTGACCAGCATCCGTGGTTCATCGAAAGCCGCGCGAGCCGGGACAACCCCAAGGCGGACTGGTATGTCTGGGCCGACCCCAAGCGCGACGGCACCGCGCCCAACAACTGGCTGTCGATCTTCGGCGGGCCGGGCTGGGAATGGGACGGTGTGCGCAAGCAATATTACATGCACAACTTCCTGACCTCGCAGCCGGATCTGAACTTCCACAATCCGGATGTGCAGGATGCGCTCTTGAAGACCGTGCGCTTTTGGCTCGACCGCGGCATCGACGGCTTCCGGCTCGACACGGTGAACTTCTATTTCCACGACAGGAAGCTGCGCGACAACCCGCCGCACGAGCCCGACCCTGAAGAGATCGGTTTGGATGCGCCCGACGTGAACCCCTACGGCATGCAGTCGCATCGCTATGACAAGACGCAGCCGGAGAACATCGATTTCCTCAAGCGTTTTCGCGCGCTGCTCGACGAGTATTCCGGGCGTATGACGGTGGGCGAGGTCGGCGACGGTGCGCGCTCGCTGAAGACGGTTGCCGACTATACCGGTGGCGGCGACAAGCTCAACATGTGCTACACGTTCGACCTGCTCGGCCCGGATTTCACCGCCGAGCATATCCGTAAGTGCGTGCAGGCCTTCCAGCGCGCGGTGACCGACGGCTGGGTCTGCTGGGCCTTCTCCAATCACGACGTCAACCGTCATGTCAGCCGCTTCATCAAGGGGCCGGAGGAGCGCGAGCGGGTGGCCAAGCTAGCAATTACGCTGCTGTCGACGCTGCGCGGTTCGATCTGCCTCTACCAGGGCGAGGAGCTTGGGCTGACAGAAGCCGACCTTGCCTTCGAGGACCTGCGCGATCCCTACGGCATTCGCTTCTGGCCGGCATTCAAGGGGCGTGACGGATGCCGCACACCTATGCCCTGGCAGCATGGCGAGGCGCATGCCGGTTTCAGCACGGCCAAGCCCTGGCTCCCGGTGCCGGAGGACCATGCGCGCCACGCCGTCGACACACAGGAAAAGATCGCGGGATCCGTTCTCAACCACTATCGCGCGACACTCGCCTTCCGCAAGGCGCACGACCTGCTGCACGACGGCGACATGGCCTTTGTGCATTCCAACCAGGACATTCTCGCCTTTACGCGCGAAAAGGGAGGCGAGAAGCTGCTCTTCGTCTTCAACCTGACGCGCGAGAAGGCCGAATTCGTGCCGGCGAAATCGCTCAAGCTCGGCCAGCCGGTCTCCGTTCCGGGCTTCGGCGCGAAGCTGAAGGACGGCACGATCGAGCTGGACGGGCTGGATATGGCGTGTGTGCGGGTTTAGCTTTTTCGCCCTACCAGGCGGTCGTAGTCGGCATGAGAGCCTATCCAGAACCAGACAAGCGTGTCTGTCCTATGATCCTGCGCCGCAAGGGCGCGCCAGGAAAGGCCGACGCGGACTGACCACAGGCGTCCCACCGGCTTCAGCTGCAGGGACGGGTGCGCAGGGTTGGCTTTCAACAGTGTAAAATTTTTGTCGGCCTGCTCACGGATATGGGACGGCAACGCTTCGTAACATGCCCAGAACGCCTCCGTGGCATGATGTTTCAAAGCGGGCGGGTCCTGTTGTTGCGAAAATCGGACAGGGCACGTTCGGCAAGTTCGTCCAGGACGCCTTTGCCGGCGTCCTCAACCAAATCCCGATCCCAGCGTTGGGCCTGAAGTGCTTCGAACCAGGCGGAGAAACGGTCGAATTCGTCGGGGCTCAGCTCTGCGACGCTCTTCTCGATCTGTTCCAGTTTCATCATGCCATGCTCCTTTCGTACCGAATGTACGAGTTTCGTACATATTGTACGAGAAAAACCAGCCAAAGGGCAAACGTCACCCGATCAGCATGAACCGGTCCACGTCCACCATACCGCGGTCGGAGATCTTCAGATGGGGAATGACGGGGAGCGGCAGGAAGGCTAGCTGGAGGAAGGGTTCTTCCAGCGTTGCACCAAGCGCGAAGGCGGCCTGGCGGAGGTGGTGCAGGGTGTCGCGCACACTCTCATAAGGCTCGAGGCTCATCAGGCCGGCGACGGGCAGGGCGATCTCGCCGGTGACCTCGCCATTCTCCACCACGACGAAGCCGCCCTTGATCTCGCCAAGCCGGTTTGCGGCGCGCGCCATGTCGTCTTCATCGACGCCGACCACGCAGATATTGTGGCTGTCATGGCCGACCGTCGAGGCAATAGCGCCCTTCTTCAGGCCGAAGCCCTGCACGAAGCCGTTGGCATGGTTGCCGTTCTTGCCGTGGCGCTCGATGACGGCGACCTTGATGATGTCCTGCGCCAGATCGACGGTCGTCTGGTTGCCTTTAGCGGGCAGGCGGTAGCGCCGGTGTTCCGTGATGATCTTGCCCGGCAGCACGCCGATGACAGGTGTCTCGGCGTCGGTGGCGGGCACGGCGAAATGGGCGGCCTCCACGGGCCGCGCCTTGACGCTGTCCAGCCCGACGGGCTCCACGGCAGAGCGCGTGGCGAAGAGGGCGTCGTCCACCGGCCGGCCGGCGGAAAACACCATCTTGGCCTTGCAGCTTTCCAGCGTGTCGATGACGACGAGGTCGGCGCGCCAGCCGGGTGCGACGAGGCCGCGGTCGTTGAGGCCGAAGGCCTTGGCAGCGGAAATGGAGGCCGCACGGTAGACGGCAAGCGGCGCCCGGCCATGCGCGATCGCGGTGCGGATCATGTAATCGAGATGGCCCTGCTCGGCGATGTCGAGCGGATTGCGGTCGTCCGTGCAGAGCGCAAGGAAGGGCGACAGGCGTTCCGTCATGATCGGCAGCAGTGCCAGCAGATCCTTGGAGACGGAACCCTCGCGAATGAGGATGTGCATGCCCTTGCGGATCTTCTCCAGCGCTTCCTCGGCGGTGGTGCATTCATGCTCGGTGCGGATGCCGGCGGAAAGGTAGCCGTTGAGGTCATTGCCCAGAAGCAGCGGTGCGTGCCCATCGATATGGCCGCCCTGGAACGCCTCCAGCTTGGCAAGGCAGATCGGATCCTTGTGGATGACGCCAGGGAAATTCATGAATTCGGCGAGGCCGATGACCTTGGGATGATCACGGAACGGCAGCAGCCGCTCGACGGGCAGATCGGCGCCTGAAGTTTCCAGATGCGTCGCGGGCACACAGCTCGACAGCTGCACACGGATATCCATGATCGTCTGCATGGCGCTGTCGAGGAAGAACTGGATACCTTCCGTGCCGAGCACATTGGCGATCTCGTGCGGATCGCAGATCACCGTCGTGACGCCGTAAGGCAGCACGCAGCGATCGAATTCGTGCGGTGTGACGAGCGATGATTCGATGTGCAGGTGCGTGTCGATGAAACCCGGCACGACGATGCGGCCGGTGATGTCGATTTCCGTCCTGCCCTTGTAGGTGCCGCAGGTGCCGACGATGCGGTCACCGCAGATCGCGATGTCGGACGCCACGAGTTCGCCTGTCACCAGATCGAAGAACTGTCCGCCCTTCAGGA
Source organism: Shinella sp. H4-D48 (assembly GCF_022637395.1). GTDB lineage: Bacteria > Pseudomonadota > Alphaproteobacteria > Rhizobiales > Rhizobiaceae > Shinella > Shinella sedimenti. Next base: position 969,704 of record NZ_CP093337.1, read on the forward strand.
CGATATCGGCCGGCTCGCGGCCTGTTCCCTGGTCGATGATGCGTTCCAAGTCGGTCATGGCGGGTCTCCTGAATCCTTTTCTGCGACTCTAGCGGGGTGGGCGCCGGAGGGAAGGGCCGGGCGGGTAAAACCTCAGGCGGAAAAGGTCACCGAGAAGGCGAAACGCTTCGCTTCGCCGCTTTCCAGCACGCTGGTATAGGGCCGGTCCTTCAGTTCGGGCGAAGCGCCGCATTCCGCCGCCGTGCCGTGCCAGGGTTCGACACAGAGGAAGGGCGCGCCGGGCTTCGTCCACAGCGCGAGGTTCGGCAGGTTGTCGAAACGGAAGGCGAGGGATGGACCGTCTTCGGCGGCGTAGACGAGGCTATCGCCGGCTCCCTCGGGAAAGACCAAAGCGTCGTTGGCAAACAGTTCATGTGCGAGCACGAGGCGCCCTCGCTCAAAGGGGGATGGCGTGCGGTTCGTGGAGAGAAGGCCGTTTTCCAGCGGTTGGCGCAGCGGCTCGCCGCCATTTGCAAGCGTCACCGTATGCGGCTTGCCCTCCGCTCCCGGCAGTGGCCAGGAGAAAGCGGGATGATAGCCGAAGCCGAAGGGCATCGGCGCGCTGCCCCGGTTTTCAACCGTGCTGGTCACCGTCAACGTGCGATCATCAAGGCTGTGCTCGACCGTGAGACGGAAATCGAACGGATAGACGGCGCGGGTCTCGTCGGAGGCCTCCAGAACATAACGGCATGCGGTGGCCGATCTCGTTTCGATCGTGAACTCCCGTCGCCGGGCAAAGCCGTGCTGGGCCATGGGATAGGGATTGCCGTCGATCGCCAGCGTATCGTTCGGCGCCTTGCCGACGATGGGAAACAGCACCGGGGAGCGGCCCGTCCAGAAGGCGGCGTCGCCGTTCCACAGCCACCTCCCGCCATCCGCGGACGTTATGGACTGCATCTCGGCGCCGAGGGAAGAAATGTCGACGGTGAGGAAAGCGTTCTCGATACGGGTGTTCGTCGGCATCGAATCTCCTTTTGCGGAAAGCCGGCCTTACTGTAGCGCAAATCTCATCGCCGCGTCTCGCGCAGGGCGCGTTGCCGGCCGATCTGCAACATCGCGATGCTGGTGAGCACAAGGATAATGGCGGCGATTTCCAGTGTGCCGACCGTCTCGCCGGCCGCCCAGCCGATCAGCAGAGCGACGTTCGGCGTGATGTATGTCGCGCCCGAGCGGCCACGGCGCCCAGCTCCTGTAACAGATAATAGTAGATCAGGAAGGCCATGCCCGTGCCGAGAATGCCGAGCCCGATGGCTACACCCGCGGCCGCGTGCCAGTCGCCTAGGATGGCCGTGATGCCCGATCGGTCGGTGACGGCGAGCAACACGAGCAGGGCAAGTCCCGTCTGCCATGTGGCGAGTGCCAGCGGCGGCAGCTCATGGGGCGAGAGGAAGCGGCGCACATAGACATAGGAGAGACCGAGGATGCCCGTGGCGGCGAGCATCCACAGCACGCCGTCGATATCGATGCTGCCGCCCGCGCGCTCCCAGGGCCGGGCAATCAGGACGATGCCGGCAAAACCTGTCACCACACCGGCAAGCATCAGCGCATTGGGTCTTTCCGTTCGTAGAAAAAGAAGCGTGGCGATGGTGGTGAAGAGCGAAATCGATCCGCCGAGAACACCTGCAATGCCGGACGGCAGGCGCGCGGTGCCTTCCGCGATCGCGAAATAATAGAAAGCCGTCGCCAGCACCGCCATGACGAGAAAATGTGGCAGATGCCGTATCTGCTCCCTGGGGATCACGCCGCGCTGCCAAGCGACGGCTGCGAGCGGAAGGAAGCCGAAGAATACCCGCAGCAGCGTGATCTGCGCGGGCGTGATGAGCTCCGACGCCCATTTCATGTAGATGAAATTCGATCCCCAGAAGAGGCCGAGCAGGACAAAAGCCAGATGGATCGATCGCATGGACTTTCTCCCACCATGCGGGGAGCCGACCCGGATCACGGTACGGAGATGATGCGGCCCGCCGCGCCGTCCCTATGGGACCGGCGCGACGGGAAATCACCTGTATGCGACCTGCAGGTCGCCTCAGATGTTGTCTTGAAGCACGTCGCGCAGCTTGCCGAACAGCTCGTCGATATGGTGTTTCTCGATGATCAGCGGCGGCGATAGCGCGATGATGTCGCCTGTCGTGCGTATGAGCAGGCCCTGCTCATAGGCCTTGAGGAAGGCGTTAAAGGCGCGCTTGGTGGGCTCGCCCGCGATGGGCGAAAGCTCGATGGCGCCGATCAGGCCGACATTTCTGATGTCGATGACGTTGGGGCAATCCTTCAGAGAATGCAGGCCGTCTTCCCAGTAGGAGGCGAGTTCGCTGGCGCGCGTCAGCAGGCCCTCTTCCTTGTAGGTATCGAGCGTGCCGAGTGCGGCCGCACAGGCGATCGGGTTGCCCGAATAGGTGTAGCCGTGGAAGAACTCGATCATGTGCTCCGGGCCGCTCATGAACGTGTCATGGATCTCGGAGGTCACGAAGACGGCGCCCATCGGGATCACGCCGTTGGTGAGGCCCTTCGCCGTGGTGATGATATCGGGCTTCACGTCGAAATACTGCGCGGCGAAGGGTGCGCCGAGGCGGCCGAAACCGGTGATGACTTCGTCGAAGATGAGCAGGATGCCGTGCTGCGTGCAGATATCGCGCAGCTTCTGGAGGTAGCCCTTCGGCGGGATGAGAACGCCGGTGGAGCCGGCGACCGGCTCGACGATGACGGCCGCGATGGTGGAGGCGTCATGCAGGGTGATGATGCGCTGCAATTCGCTGGCGATGTCGCCGCCATGCTCCGGCTCACCGCGCGAAAACGCGTTCTTGTCGGGGAAATGCGTGTGCGGCATGTGATCGACGCCGGTCAGCAGCGTGCCGAACATCTTGCGGTTGGAGACGATGCCGCCGACGGAGATACCGCCGAAATTGACACCGTGATAGCCGCGTTCACGGCCGACAAGGCGGAAGCGCGAGCCGTCGCCCTTGGCGCGATGATAGGCCAAAGCCACTTTCAGCGCCGTTTCGACCGATTCGGAACCGGAATTGGTGTAGAGGACGTGGTTCATGCCCTCGGGCGCGATGTCCACCAGGCGGTTGGCAAGTTCGAAGGCCTTGGGATGGCCGAGCTGGAAAGCGGGCGCATAGTCGAGCTCGCCTGCCTGTTCGCGGATCGCCTCGGTGATCTTGGGGCGGCAGTGGCCGGCATTCACGCACCACAGGCCAGCGGTGCCATCCAGCACCTGACGACCGTCGTGCGTCGTGTAATACATGTCCTTGGCGCCGACGAAGAGGCGCGGCTCCTTCTTGAACTGCCGGTTTGCCGTGAACGGCATCCAGAAGGCACGCAGATCGTTGGGGGTGTTCAGGCGGTTGGACATGCGGTTCTCCATGGTCCGTGAAGTGCCGGGCCCAAAGGGCTATGCCGGCCGGCAAATGCTTCGAGATTTTTACCCCGTGGTCAAACTATCAACGCGCCGGCTACCGTCAAGGCGTTGCGGGATTGCGCACAAGCAAACGCCCCGGACTTTCGGCCGAGGCGTGAAGAGACGATTGGTCTGGTGTCTCAGGCGATGCGCAGCTTCTTTTCCGCGCCCGGCGCGGCGTAGATGCGGTCCAGCGAATCGAGGATCGTGAGAACGGCTGCGGACTTGCTGGAATAGTAGATGGTCTGGGCGTCGCGGCGGGTGGTGACGAGGTTCTGCGCGCGCAGTTTGGACAGGTGCTGCGAAAGCGCCGACTGGCTGAGGCCGACCTTGGTTGCGAGCGCGCCAACGGCGATTTCGCCGCCGACCAGAACCCGCAGAATCAATAACCTTTTGGGGTTGGCCATAGCGGACAGGAAGTCGGATGCAACTTCGGCCTGCGCATGTTCAGCCTCAGAAATCTTATCCATTTGAAAACTCCTCTGGGCGTTTCCGCTTCAAATCATGACGTTTTAAGTTAATGCGCTTGTAAGCATATAAACAAAACCTCCTGCATCAAGGGCAAGAAATGGGGGTAGGAATACACGCATAGCGCTAATATGACTGCCATATTCAAGTCTTGATGCCAAGAGAGTTGCTGAGGAAGCCGTTGGCGCGGGTCAGGCGGGTTGGCGCGCCTCCCGCAGCAGACGGGCCAGTTCACCGCGAAGCGCGTCGGCATCTGTCAGCTCATGCGGGAATTCGAGGCGCTTCAACTGGTCTCCGCTCGCGAGATCGACACCGGCGGCATCAAGGCCGACAATGCGCCAATTCCCCTCTTTAGCGCCGCAATAATGGGCTGCGTAGAGGCCTGCGGCTTCCGCATGGTCGCTGTTCATGTGGTCGATCGCGCCTTGCTCCATGGCTGCGAGGGCGGCGCGGGTCGGCGAGCGAATCAGCAGATCGTCCGCCGTCAGCACGAAGGCCTTGCCGAAGCCGCCGTTGAGAAGGGCGCGCTGTGGGACAAGGCGGAAGAAGGCGAAATCGGGAAAATCGATATAGAGTTTCGCTTTAGGATGGCGGCGGATGAAGCGTTCGCGAAGTGCCACGCGGGCTTCACTTTCGCGTGATACTTCCTCGGCCTCGCAAAGCACTGTGAGGCGGGCATAGGCGAGCGGATCTCCCTTGCCGGGTTCGCCCGCCAGCAGGGAGGCGCGCGGATCGGCGCGCAGCGCCGTGGTGTGAACGGAAAGCGCCGAAACGAGGATGACCGGCGTGCCGTCCGTGTCGGTGCCCGTCAGCGTGCGGCTGGCGAAGGGCGCGCCAGTCTCCGGCTCGAGCACGGCCAGCGCGCAGGAGCGGGCGGAGCGAAGCAGCGTGCGGGCGAGGTGGCGCGCCTCGTCGTCGGTTTCGCGCAAAACGCTGGGTTTGTCCTTCTCGGTCATGGTTCGGCTCCGTATCGGCAAGAAAAAGGCGGCGCCCCGGAGAGCGCCGCCCTGTCTAGACCGAAGCTAGCCGGTTGTCAGCCGCGTCGGCGGTGGCGCGTCAATCCGCCTATGATGTCCTGTGCGCTGATCGTGCCGACGACGGTGCCGTTCTCGACGACGCCGACATTGCCGGGCGTGCGCGCCATGGCGTCGAGCACATCGACCAGCGGCGTTTCCGGCGCGGTGGTGGCCGTGACGGTGCCGCTGTGCGAGGCGCCGGGCTGCATGACATCGTGCGCCGTCAGCATGTTGATCGGATTCATGTTCTGCACGAAATCCGCGACATACTGGTTGGCCGGGTTCTTTACGATCTCCTGCGGCGTGCCGCACTGGATGATGCGTCCGCCTTCCATGATGGCGATGCGGTTGCCGATGCGGAAGGCCTCATCCAGGTCATGGCTGACGAAGATGATGGTCTTCTTCAGCCGGCGCTGGAACTCCAGGAGTTCATCCTGCAGGCGGGTGCGGATCAGCGGGTCGAGCGCGGAGAACGGCTCGTCCATGAGCAGGATCGGCGCGCCCGTCGCAAACGCTCTCGCGAGGCCGACACGCTGCTGCATGCCGCCCGAAAGCTCGTTGACCTTGCGGTTCGCCCATTTGGTGAGGTTGACGAGTTCGAGTTGCTCGGCGACGCGGGCCTTGCGCTCGCTATCAGGCACGCCGGCAAGCTCCAGGCCGAAGCCGACATTGTCGGCAACCGTGCGCCAAGGCAGGAGCGCGAACTGCTGGAACACCATGGAGACGGTGTGCATGCGGAAGTCGCGCAGCGCCTTGGGCGTCGCCTTGTAGGGGGTCACCGCGCCGTTGCCGGCCTTGACCGCAACGTCGCCGCGCACGACGGGTGCAAGTCCGTTGACGGCGCGCAGCAGCGTCGACTTGCCCGAGCCGGACAGGCCCATCAGAACGAGGATTTCGCCCTCGTTTATCGACAGCGTGGCATCGGCCACGCCGAGCACCAGTCCGGTTTCGGCGCCGATCTCGTCGCGCGATTTGCCGGCATCGGCCAGAGCGAGCGCTCTCTGCGGATTGTCGCCGAAGATGATGGAAACGTTGTTGAAGACGACAGCGTCGGTCATTTGCCGTCTCCTTCATCAGCGGCGCGGAAGAGGCGATCGAGAATGATCGCGAGAATGACGATACACAGGCCCGCCTCGAAACCCATCGAGATGTTCACGGTGTTGAGGGCGCGTACGACGGGAACGCCAAGGCCCTTGGCGCCGACGAGGGCGGCGATGACCACCATCGACAGCGACAGCATGATTGTCTGCGTGAGGCCCGCCATGATCTGCGGCATGGCGAAGGGCAGCTCGACCTTGCGCAGCACCTGACCCGGCGTCGCGCCGAAGGCCTGTGCGGCTTCGACCAGCGCGGGCGGCGTGGAGATGATACCGAGGCGGGTGAGGCGGATCGGCGCGGGGATGGCGAAGATCACCGTCGCGATCAGGCCAGGCACCATGCCGAGGCCGAAAAGGATGAGAGCCGGGATCAGGTAGACGAAGGTCGGGATCGTCTGCATGAGATCGAGGATCGGCCGCAGGATGGAATAGAACCAGGGTCGGCGGGCGGCCGTGATGCCAAGCGGCACGCCGACGACCATGCTGACGCCGGTTGCGGCCAGAACGAGGGCCAGCGTTTCCGTGGTTTCCTTCCAGTAGCCCTGGTTCACGATGAGCAAGAGGCCCAAGAAGGTGAAGAGCGCCACTCCGACGGACCGGCGGAAATACCAGCTTGCGGCCGAGACGAGCAGGATGAGGGCGATGGAATAGCCGAATTTGCCGCCGGCGCTGGCGAACGGGCCCTGCAGCACATAGAGCACGGCATCGATGCCGGCCTGCAGGAAGACTTTCAGGAAATCAAACAGTCCCTTGCCGTTCGTCGTCAGCCAGCTGACAACCTCTTTGGCGATGGGGCCGATCGGAATTTTGGAAACGGTAAGCCAATCCACGAGAGTAGGTCCCTGGCTGGAGTGCGAATATTTGCAGCAAGGCGTCCGCAGGCGCAGGCGCAAAACCGCTCGGATATGTCTGAAGCTATCGCAGTATCCGGCGGCAAGAAGGGCGGGAAAGTTTCCTCCCCGCCCGATTCTTGTCTGTTAGAGACCAAGCGCGGTTTTGACCGCCGGCAGGGCCTCGCCGCTGCCGTCCTTCGTCGTGACGCCGGCGAGCCACGGCTCGATGGCGGCCGGGTTGGCCTTCAGCCATTCGGTTGCCGCGGCTTCCGGATCCTGACCGTCGTTCAGGATCTTGCCCATGATCTGGTTTTCCATTTCCAGCGAGAACTTGAGGTTCTGCAGGAATTTGCCGACATTCGGGCACTCGGTCGTGTAGCCCTTGCGAACGTTGGTGTAGATCGTCGCGCCGCCGAAGTTGGGGCCGAAGACGTCATCACCGCCGGTGAGGTAGGTCAGCTTGAAGTTGGCGTTCATCGGATGCGGCTCCCAGCCCAAGAAGACGACCGGCGTGCCGTCCTGCTCGGCGCGGGCGACTTCGGCCAGCATGCCCTGCTCGGAGGATTCAACCACTTCAAAGGCCGAAAGGTCGAACTTGTTGCCCGATACCATGTCAATGATCAGACGGTTGCCGTCATTGCCCGGCTCGATGCCGTAGATCTTGGAGCCCAGCTCGTCCTTGTGCTTGGCGATGTCGCCGAAATCCTTGATGCCGAGTTCGGCACCCTTGGCATTGGTCGCCAGCGTGTACTTGGCGCCCTCCAGGTTTTCGCGCACGGTCTCGACCGAGCCGTCCTCGCGGAAGGGCTTGATGTCGGCTTCCATCGTCGGCATCCAGTTGCCGAGGAAAACGTCGATGTCCTTGTTCGACAGCGAGGTGTAGGTGACGGGCACCGAAAGCACGGTGACTTCCGTCTCGTAGCCGAGGTTCTTGAGGATGGTCGTGGCGGTGGCGGTGGTCGCGGTGATGTCCGTCCAGCCGACATCCGAGAAACGGACCTTGCCACAGCTTTCGGCTTCGGCGGCGGATGCGCCGGCTACGCCCAGCGCGATGACGGAAACGGCGGCGGCAAGCAGGGTCTTGAATGGCGATGCAGAGTTCATTTTATGGCTCCCCTTATAACTGGTGTATTAGAAAATCATCAAAACAATGGGCTTTCAAGCCGTCTGAACTAGCCGGAAGCCCCTGAAAGGTCCAATAAATTTCGGGCCTGTTCGCAATTTAACACATCTATGTCGCACCGGATGGGCCCCCGTGTTTTCTGTGGTTTTCAGCCGTTTGCGGCTGGAAAATCGCCCCCCGACGGGCCATGAGGCGGGGACGGAGAAAATCATGGCCAAACTCTATTTCAGCTATGCGACGATGAATGCGGGCAAGTCGACCCTGCTGCTTCAGGCGTCCTACAACTACCGCGAACGCGGCATGCGCGCGGCGATCTTCATCGCCTCCTTCGACGACCGCGCCGGTGCCGGCCGCATCTCCTCACGCATCGGCCTTTCCGCCGACGCCATCGCATTCGACCAGAGCGACGATCTCTATCGCCATATCGAGGAGCTGAGTGGCAACGGCGAGGGGCCGATTGCCTGCGTCTTCGTCGATGAGGCGCAGTTCCTGACGGAGGAACAGGTCTGGCAGCTCGCCCGCGTGGCCGACCGGCTGCATGTCCCCGTCATGGCCTACGGCCTGCGCACGGATTTCCAGGGCAAGCTGTTTCCCGGTTCGAAGGCGCTGCTCGCCATAGCCGACGAAATGCGCGAGGTTCGCACCATCTGCCATTGCGGGCGCAAGGCCACGATGGTGGTGCGGCTCGGCGCCGACGGCGAGGTGGCGAAATCGGGCGCGCAGGTGGAAATCGGCGGCAATGACAAATATGTATCCTACTGCCGCCGGCATTGGGACGACATAATGAATACCGACTGAGGTTCGGCGCCGGCAAAGGAGCCCCGCGATGAAGCCGCTTGCCGCACTGGCCGCCTTGCTCTGTCTTGTCACCCCGGCCTTCGCGGACGGGGACGCTGCCGCCGGTGCCGCGGTCTTCCGCAAATGCCAGGCCTGCCACTCCATCGAACCGGTCAACCGCGTGGGGCCGACGCTGGCCAGCATCGTGGGCCGGCCCGTCGCGTCCGTTGCGGATTATACGTATTCGCCCGCCATGAAGGCTTTCGCCGAGGGCGGCAAGGTTTGGGACGAAGCACTTCTGGCCGAATACCTCATGGCGCCCAAGGCGATGGTGCCTGGCACGCGCATGACGTTTGCCGGATTGCGCAAGGCGGAGGAGATCGCAAATCTCATTGCGTTCCTGAAGGCGGCCCCGGCCCCCTAGCGGGCGCTGAAAAATTTCCCGCGCAGCCTTGCGGCGCGTCCCGCCTGTCCCACATGTTCTGCGGGAAAACACGCAGGCAGGTTCCTATCTGTCTGAAATCGTATAGTGTTGCGCCGGAATAAATCGGGGGGCGAAGACGTCTGCCGTGGAGAGCTCAAGGGGATAGAGGCATATGGCCACACTTCAGAACTTCGATACGGAAATTGAGAAAACCCGCTCGGTCGTCGACCAGATGCGCGGCAAGCTGGAGCAGTCCGGCATCGTGCTGGAGCAATTCGCCAAGGCGGATACCAAGCTCGGCGACGTCAATTTCGATATCGAGAACGCCCGCATTCAGGACGTCATCAACCAGCAGAAGGTCATGGAAGGCAACATCGCCGACCTCATCATCGGGCTGGAGGATGCGACCAACATCTTCGGCACCGAATTCGAGAGCATGAAGAGCTATACGGGCTACGAAAAGTTCATCGGCATGTTCTCCAAGCAGAAGATGCAGCGCATGCGCACCGACCGTGTGCGCAACATGTCGCTTGCCGGCAACCTGCAGGAACTGCTCGCCAAGTCCGACACGATCGTCGGCATCCTCAAGGAGCAGAAGTCGATCCTCGAGCAGCGCTACAAGACTTCCGAGGCCAGCCTGATCAGCGTGATCGAGCGCCGCAAGGGCACGATGACCAATCTGGAGGCCACCCAGAAGCGTATCGAGGAACTGAACCCGCTGCTGATGGACCTCGAAAACCGCATCGCCGCCTCCACGGACCAGCGCGCCCGCACGGATCTCGAAGGCGAGCGCTCGGCGCTGGCGACCGAGTACAACCAGATGCAGGCGAAGGAGCAGGAGCTTCTGGCCGAAAGCCAGACGCTGGAGCGCTACACCTCGATGTTCCAGACCTTCGTGGATTCGCTCAACAACCAGATCGCCGCCCAGAACACGCTGATCAACAAGCTGACTATCGATACCGAGCAGCGCATCGTGCTCTACAAGGCGCTGGAAGACTCGCTGAAGACGGCTGCCCAGCAGGACGTGGCGCACAAGATCAACACGCTCGGCTCGCAGGTCGATACGGCCGCCGAGGAAACCATGGCCGGCATCGGCTCCGCTTCGCAGCGCCATATCGGCGACCTCCTGGAGATGCACGAGAAGAACATGCTGGCGACGCAGGACATCCAGCGCCGCAAGAAACTTGCCGACGACGCCTTCGCCCGCCGGTTCCAGGCCGTCATGGACAAGCACAACGCCGCGAACTACGTGAAGTCGTGATGGTTTCAGGCATGGGATTACGGGGCGCGGTGACACCCCCCTCTGCCCTGCCGGGCATCTCCCCCACAAGGGGGGAGATCGGCAGTTCGCGCGGTCCGCGTCTCGATCGTGACGTCACAAAAGTGTCAGCGGTCGACGTCAAGGAAGGGCAGGTCGTTCACCCCATCCCATCTCCCCCCTTGTGGGGGAGATGCCCGGCAGGGCAGAGGGGGGTGTTTTCCGCCTTCACGAGCAATGGGGCACACCCCCAATGAACGCGCCAGCCGACAGCGCCATCGCGCAGTATTTTTCCACCATCCGATCCGCGCTCGGCGGTCTCGAGATCTTTCTCGGCGACCGCAATTCGCCGCTCTACCGCAATTCCGTGGTGGGCGAGGTGATCATGCCCTATCTCGCGCGGCTGAAGGCGTCCTTTGCCTGCTGGGAGAACCGCATCGGCTTCGTCGACCAGTTCCGCGTGTCGCGGGCCGAAAGCGGATTCCCGGTGTTCCAGAACGTGCTGGAACTGGAAAACGACCGGCAGAGCGCGGAAAAACGGCTTTCCTCCATGCCGAATGCCGACCAGCTGCGCACGGAAATGGCGGATTTCATTCTTCGCCAGAAGGCGTTCCCGAGCGATCTGCAGGCCCGCATGGCCGAACGGCTCTATCTGGAGCAGATCGGCAAGGGCGACATCTTCTCGCCCTTCGTGCTGCCCGAGACCATTCGCGTCGCGGTCAATCCCAAGACCATGCGGCCCTACTACGTGGTGTGCTGGGGGGCGTTCGACGGCTCGGCGACGCTGCCGATGGTCTATATGGCGATGATCGAGGATTCGAGCGAAAACGTCGTGAAGATGCTCGTGACGAAGGACGGCAAGCTAAATCCGGATGTCGACATTCCGCTGCCGGTCGGCGGGCTGCTCAACCCGGAGCTTGCCAGCCGCTTCGACGATTTCGCCCTCAAGAACAGCGCCTATTCGCTGACGCCGGTGACGATCGCCACCAACCTCGACAAGGATTTCCCCACGCTGCATCCCAAGCAGCTGCGCCGCATCGTGCTGGGGCCGTTCTATTCGGCCGGCATCACAGAGAACAATGCGCGTATCAACGATATCCTCTCCAAGGTGCGCCGGCCGGAAAACGCCTGGCTTCTGACCTGGACGGTGCAGGAGGTGTTCTCAAAGGCCGAGCGCCCCGCCCAGAAGGGCTTCTGGAGCTCGACGCCGGCGCAGGAGGAATTCCACATCGAGACCAGCGATCTCGAAGCCACCCGCATGGGCGTCAGCGCCTATGAGAAACATGCGCTTGTGCCGCACGATGCCTATCAGGCGCTCTACGCCGCCGGGGAAACCGAAGGCATTTTCGGCGCCTACAAGGTGCATGTGATTTCAGGAAACCAGGTGATCAGCGAGGTTTGAGGCCAAATGGTCTCGGCCCGCATTCCCGGATTTTGCATAAGGATTCCCCATGAGCCTCAATGCCGGATTGACGACGATCCACGAAGACGACATCGCCAAACATCAGGCCGCCGCACAGAGCCTCGTTTCCAAGCTTGTGATCCTTGAAAGCGATGACGGCAAGAACGGAACCGCCCTTGCCGGTACCGGACGCCGTTTCGTCTCCACCGTCTCGACCGCCGGTGCGCGGCGCACGCGCGAGGTGGAGCTGGCAAGGACCATCCAGGCGGTGCGGGCCGGCGATCCGCTGCTGTCGCCGCAGCAGCACGCCGTGCTCTACCGCACGCGGCGCGGGCTTCAGGTCGCGCTTGCCGTGACGGATGCCTTTTCGCGCCAGACGAACCTTGAGGGTTTGCAATCACGCAATCTTGCCGCGCCGCTTTCCGGTGACGAGGCCAACCAGTTCAAGGCGCTGCTTGCGGCGTCCGCCTATATCGCTGCTTTCACCCTTGCCGCCTATCTCGGTGCCACATTGCCGGGCGAGGGGGAACCGGTGGAGGACGGCGGGGAGCCGGACTATCTGTTCGACACGCCACAGGATGCGCTGAAAAGCATGATCTCCGGGCTGGATCGTACACTTGCCGGCGCGCCTGATGACGCGGCCCTTGTCAGCCGTGCCCGTGCCTTTTCGCGCGTCGCCATCGAGGGGCTGATCTCGCGCCGCGCCCGTTTCACTGGGCTTGCCGGCTTCGAGAACGCGCATATCCGCATCGAGCAGGACGATTTCACGCTCTCCGGTTTCGACGTGGCGCCGGGCCAGAAGCGCAAGCCGCTTTCCATGACCTTCAAGAAGCCGAACGAGATCATCGGCAACCACATCGCCAAATATCAGGCGATGAAGCTCGCCAAGATGCTCGTCGCCTATGATTTCGAACGGCAGATGAACCCGTTCGTGGAACTCGGCGGCTTCCTCTTCACCTTCATCGGCGACGGCATGCCGGGCACCGGCAAGACGATCCTGATCCAGATGCTGGCCGGCCTCGTCAACGATTATTGCCAGACCGCCGGCTACGCCTTCCATTACGAGAATTTCGGCGTCGACCAGATCTCGTCCTATCAGGGCAAATCCGGCCAGAACTGCAAGGAGTTCGTGACCAACGTCATAAATCCGAAGGCGATCGGCTTCGGGACCATCGACGATGTCGACCAGGTCGCTGCCAAGCGCTCCGACGACCGGGCGTCCGCGGGTCAGCACGAGGTGACGGCGGTGCTGATGGAAAGCTTCGCCGGCGCCTCGACGGTGGTGCGCGGCAATTGCACCTTCGGCATGTTCTCCAACTATCCGGAGAATGTGGACGACGCGCTGCGCCAGCGCGCCGGCGCCCGCTGGCTGGTGGACGGGCCGCAGACCGAAGACGACTATATCGACATTTTCGCCATGCTGGTCGGCAAGAACCACTCGATCCCGCTTGGCGAGCACACGTTGTTCGAGGGGCAGGAGATCAAGCGCGCCGTCTCGACCTCCTACGGGCAGCACGCCAGGCCGCAGGAAGAGGGGTTGCTTGCCGTGTGGGAAGCGCATGAGAAGGAGCATGGCGCCATACGCTCGCTCGCCGATGTCGGTGCCTATCTTCACCGCATCAAGGTTGCCGAGCCGCGCTTCACCGGCCGCGCCATCAAGAACATCACCGACGCGATCAAGATGCGCGCGATGGACGTGGACCTGCCGGACGACTGGTTCGTGGATGCCGGCACTTTCATGCACAAGAGCTACGACGAGAAGAAGGCCATGATCGAGGAGCTGCGCGGCCCGATCTCGATGGACATGGTGCTGCAGGAGATCAACCGCTACGCCGACTCGGAATTCCGTTACACCGACAAATCCGACGACGCCGCCGTCTCCGACATCATCCGCCGCGAACGCCAGCGCGAGAAGGCGATCCGCGAAATGGAGAAGATGAAGGCCGAGGGGCGGTGGTAGCGGCTTTGTTGGAAAAGTCTTGGCACAGATGCTATATGTTAGGGATACATGTACCCCAAGGAGGATGGCATGGCGAGACAGACGGCAATCCGACTTCCTGACGAGACCTATGAGCGGCTGCAGGCGTTGGCCGCGCGGACTGGGCGCACAGCGACATATTACATTCGCGAGGCCATTGAACAGCATATCGAGGATCTCGAGGATATTTATCTCGCGGAGCAGGAACTTGAGCACGTGCGGCGTGGCGAAAGCCGTGTCTATTCTCTGAAGGAGGTTGAGGACGAGCTTGGCCTGGGCGATTGAGATCACCGAAGGGGCTAAGAAAGAGCTCGATAAACTCGGTCATGTCGAGGCAAAGCGCATTCTTAATTTTCTTGTCACGAAGCTTGCTTCCTCGGAAAATCCTCGCCTGCTGGGCAGCGCTTTGCAGGGCGCGCGGCTGGGAAGCTATTGGCGGTATCGCGTTGGCGACTATCGGATCATTTGTGACATCCAGGACAACAGGCTTGTCGTGGTTGTCGTTCGTGTAGGACATCGGCGTGAAATATATTCCTGAAGTTTCCGGTGTCTCGGCATGAAACTCCTCCTCGAAGCCGAACTGATCTATGGGCGTTTGCTGCCGATCGATGAGCCGCATCTTGTCGAGCGCTACAACAAGGCGCTCGACGGGTTCGGCATGCGGCGCACGGCGCTTTCCCGTTTCCGCATCGACATGACGGGCTTTTCGCCGGAAATTGCCGACGAGCTTGGCGACCGTGATTATCTCGATCCGAACCGGGTCAACCGCCGTTTCATCATCATGACGCCGGACCAGGTGAACCTGCCGGTGGTGCATACGAGCTTTTCCAATACCGCCGCGCTGATGCACGAATTCTTCTCGGCGAATGCGCGGGCGATCAATGCGATCACCATTCGCGATGCTCTCTATGGCGAGATCGAGGACTCGGTTTCGGTCGTCAACGATATCGACGACCTGCTGTCGATCAACGAGGTGCGCTTCAAGGTGCTATCGGCCGAAGACATGCTCGGCAAGGCGGCGGAGCTGCGCGGGCTGGTCGATCGGTTGAAGACAGTGCCGAACGCCTGGTCGGACGATGCGATGCTCAACCGCATGGTGGACCTCGCCAAACAGACCGGCGACATCAGGCAGAACGCGCTGGTGCCCGACCAGCTGGTGTTCCGTCATGATGCTTACTGGGCGAACCATTTCGGCGGCGTCTATGTCTTTCTCGACGACAAGACGACGACTGTCGTCTGCGATCCGACCGTGCCGGGCTTCCGCCGTTCGCGCCCGTGGCAGGTCAGCTACATCGCGCTCGACGACCATAAGCGCATCTTCGATTTCCTTGCCTCCACGGGGCGACTGGAACTGCCGCGCGCCTCGTGGGTGGAGCCGTCGGGGCTCTTCCAGCACCGGGCAGACATGACGATCGTGAACCTCGTCAACCAGGCCGATCCGACAACCGATCTGGAAAAGATGGACCGGATCTGGCTGCAGACCTGGATGCACCGCAATGCGGATCGCGTGGCGCGCGACGGGACCTATCCCTTCCTGCAAGAGGCGATCCGCACGGTGGCGGCGACGGGCGAGATCAAGATTGCCGACATCGCGCCGGAGCGGCGGTTCATGCTGGTGCGCGCGGCCCCGGCGCATCCCGATCAGTGGCTGGTCAACCGTCTGATTTCGCAGATGGTTCCCTACGACTTCGTATCCCGCTTCGTGTTCGACAAGCAGGGTTTCTACACGGCCTACGATCAATACAGCGAAAAGTTCCGCGCCTATGTTGTTGCGACGTTGACGCGGACCTATCTGCAAGACAAGGCTGCCTTCCGCAGGAAACTTTACGGCATCAGAGAGGATGACCCTTATGCTTGATCCGGTCGTCGCGTTCTTCCAGCGCATCTTTTCGGCCATCGGCCGGGGCATCGGCACCGCGGTCGCCTGGCTGCTCTGGCCCTTCGTCACGGCGACGAACTGGTGCCGCGAGCGCAGCTGGATCATCAAGGGACCGATCGGCATCGGCGTGCTTTTGCTCGTCGGCTTCTATGCCTATTTCATCTGGCAGACGCAGGTCTGGAGCGGATTCAATCCTGACTACATCAACAACTACAACCTCGCGCAGCGCAAACAGGATGCGGGAGCGTCTTCAACCACGACGACCACCACGCCGGCCGCCGGTGAAATCGCAGAGCCGGCGCCGAAGACCTGCGTGCGCTCGGCCATCGTTGACGTGACGGCCGATCTCATCGACTACAACGTCAACCAGAACGCCTGGATTTCGTCCATGCTGCTCTACAAGCTCGGCCTGTTCGGGCTCGACTGGGACAGGACGCCGTGGTTTGACAACAAGGCGGCGTTCCAGCGCGGCGTCAACCAGACCGTCCGCCGCACGGCCGTCGAGCTCGTGGATGCGCTCGGCCGCGTTCGCGGCACGTCCGGTATCAACGCCGATCTCCAGCGCGCTCGCGGCAATATGCAGTTCGACGAGGAAACCTGGTATTTTGGCTCCGATTCACTGCTGCCCAAGACCCCGACGCCGAACTACTACCGCACCGCGATGGCGGACCTGCGCAAGTTCAACGCGTCGCTCGAGGCGTGCGACGCGATCTTCGATGGCCGCTCCGACAACCTGATCGAGTTCCTCGACCGCATTTCGAATGACATAGGCTCCACCTCGGCCATCATTCGCGAGCGCTCCGAATTCCACAATGGCGGCTGGTTCGACACGCGAGCGGATGATCGATTCTGGTTCGCCTATGGCCAGCTCTACGGCTATTACGGTATTCTTTCCGCCGCCGGCGCGGATTTCGACGCAGTGATCAAGGCGCGCGGCATCGAGCCGCTTTGGACGGAAAGCATCAAGCAGCTGCGCTCGGCCCTCAACATCCAGCCGGCGATCATCTCCAACGGTCGCGAGGACGGCTGGATCATGCCGACGCACCTGGCCACCATCGGCTTCTATATCCTGCGCGTACGCTCCAACCTCGTGGAAATGCGCGACGTTCTGGCACGCTGATCACCCGATCCATTCTGGACGGCACGCATCGTCAGATGCGTGCCGTTTTTAGTTCGGGCGCAATTTAGGGGCTGCATGTCGTTTCTGGCGTACCGGGCGGCAAATTCCGGCGTGGCATCGCACACAGCTTCACGATGAAATGACGCGCCAAGACAAGAAAGTGCCGCTACGGGAGAGGAGCCCGTGGTAGCCAAAAACGCTGAAGAGGGAGCGACACCGTATGGCCGATGTGAAGTCCGATATTGAAATTGCCCGCGCCGCGAAAAAGAAACCCATCGTCGAAATCGGGGCGAAGCTCGGCATCCCGTCCGAACACCTGATCCCCTACGGTCACGACAAGGCGAAGATCGACGCCGCGTTCATCGCTGCGCAGCAAGACCGCAAGAACGGCAGACTGATCCTCGTCACCGCCATCAACCCCACGCCGGCCGGCGAGGGCAAGACGACGACCACGGTCGGCCTCGGCGATGGCCTCAACCGCATCGGCAGACAGGCGATAACCTGCATCCGCGAGGCATCGCTCGGTCCGTGTTTCGGCGTGAAAGGCGGGGCGGCTGGCGGCGGTTATGCGCAGGTCGTGCCGATGGAGGACATGAACCTCCATTTCACCGGCGATTTCCACGCCATCACTTCGGCGCACAATCTTTTGTCCGCGCTCATCGACAACCACATCTATTGGGGCAACGAGCAGAACATCGATGTGCGCCGCATCGCCTGGCGCCGTGTGATGGACATGAACGATCGCGCGCTACGCCACATCGTTGGGTCGCTCGGCGGCGTCGCCAACGGCTATCCGCGAGAGACGGGTTTCGACATCACCGTCGCTTCGGAGGTCATGGCGATCCTGTGTCTTTCGGTCGATCTCAAGGATCTCGAAAAGCGCCTTGGCAATATCATCATCGGTTACCGGCGCGACAAGTCACCGGTTTTCGCACGCGATATCAAGGCGGACGGCGCGATGACGGTGCTCTTGAAGGACGCCATGCAGCCGAACCTCGTACAGACGCTGGAAAACAATCCCGCCTTCGTGCACGGCGGTCCCTTTGCCAATATCGCGCATGGCTGCAACTCCGTCATTGCCACGACGACGGCGCTGAAGCTTGCCGACTATGTCGTGACGGAAGCCGGCTTCGGCGCCGATCTCGGCGCGGAGAAATTCTTCGATATCAAGTGCCGCAAGGCCGGGCTGAAGCCTGATGTGGCCGTCATCGTTGCCACGGTGCGGGCCATGAAGATGAATGGTGGGGTGAAGAAGGACGATCTCGGTCACGAGAACATCGAGGCGGTGAACAAGGGCTGCGCCAATCTCGGCCGGCACGTGCAGAACGTCAAGAAATTCGGCGTTCCGGTCGTGGTGGCGATCAACCACTTCACGTCCGACACGGCCGCGGAAATCCAGGCGGTGAAGGACTATGTGGCGACACTGGGCGCGGAAGCCGTGCTGTGCAAGCATTGGGCGGAAGGCTCGGCGGGCATCGAGGAACTGGCGCACAAGGTGGTGGAACTGGCCGAGTCCGGCCACGCGCAGTTTTCTCCGCTCTACCCCGACGACATGCCGCTCTTCGAGAAGATCGACACCATCGCCCGGGAGATCTATCACGCCTCGGAGATCACCGCGGACAAGAGCGTGCGCGACCAGTTGCATGCCTGGGAGGCTCAGGGCTACGGGCACCTGCCGGTCTGCATGGCCAAGACGCAATATTCGTTCTCGACCGATCCGAACCTGCGTGGCGCGCCCTCCGGGCATGTCGTGCCGGTGCGCGAGGTACGGCTTTCTGCCGGCGCCGGTTTCGTCGTGGTCATCACAGGCGAGATCATGACCATGCCCGGCCTGCCGAGGTCGCCGTCGTCGGAACGGATCCGACTGAACGACCAGGGGCATATCGAAGGCCTGTTCTGAGATTTGGGGGCGCCGCAGGGCGCCCCCAACGTTTCCGGCTATGCGCGGCCGAGATAATCCAGCTTGCCGACCGGCACGCCATTGTGCCGCAGGATCGCGTAGGCGGTCGTGAGGTGGAAGTAGAAGTTCGGCAGCGCGAAGGTGAGGAGATATTCCTTGCCGGTCGAAGTGTGTTCGCCGCCGCGCGATTTTACCGTGACCATGCGCTCCGTCGCGCCGTCGAAAGCGTCCTGCGGCACGGAAGCGAGATAATCGGTGGTCCTGGCAATGCGGGCGCGCAGGTCGGCGAGCGTCTTTTCGTCATCCGCGAAGCTCGGCGCTTCCGTGCCGGTGAGGCGCGCGGCAGCGAACTTCGCCGTGTCGCTCATCCGCTGGACCTGGCCGGCCAGCGACAGCATGTCGGGTGCCAGCCGCGCCTCGACCAGCACTTCCGGCTTGATCTTGCGCTCTTCTGCAAACGCCTCCGCTTTGTCGAGCAATTTAGAAAGCACGGCAAAGCCGCGCTGGAAGGTGGGCACGGAGATTTCGTAGGGCGTGATCGTCATATGGGGACCTTTGAGGATAGAGCGGGTCCGGGACAGATAGGTGGCCCGAAGGGTCTTTTCAGGAGGCCCGTGCAATTAATCTGCGCGCCTTACCAGCAATAGCGATAGCCGCCGCGCCGTTCCTTCACATCGAGATGCAGGTGGTTCTCGTGCGCGGCGTCGCTGCCGGGATCGAGCACCGTCGTGAAATAGAGGCAGGCGGCCTCCGTGATGGCGCGCTGGAACGCACCTTCGAGGGACGGGTCCTTGTCGGCCGGGCGGATGGTGATGGTCTCGCCGCTTTTCAGCGTGAAGCCGGCGATGTCGATGGCATTGCCGAAAGCGTGTTCGGAAATCCGCCCGGTCTCGGCATTGTTGCGGTTTCGGCAAACGTAGGCGGATGCCTGCGCGAGCTGGTTTATGGTCTCGCCCGGCATGGCCGTCGAAAGGGCCGGCGCCACCGAACCTTCCATCCAGCGCGCAAGCTGGAGGGCTGTTTCGCAACGCACCGTGGCAGGGGGCTCGACCTTCACACCATCCTTGAGCGCACTTAGCAGGAGAGGCTTGTCTATACCGCAGGCCATGCCGTCCTCGATGGCCGGAGCGTCCGTGAAGACGGCGCCGATCTTCTGCAAGGCAACCCGGCACGCCGCCTCATCTGCCGCGCTCTCCTTAGGCCGCTCCGCGGCTTTCTCTTCCTCGGCATCCTTTTCCTTGTCGGCAGCCTTCTCCTTGTCGTCTGACTTACCGTTGTCCTTTTGTGTCGTCTTGCCCTGGTCGGAGGCCTTGTCCTTGTCGGGCTCGGCGGCGCCATCCGGCGTGGCCTTTTCCGTTCCTAGCGTGACTTTTTCCTCCGGTCGCGCAATTGGCCGCGGCCCGTTCTCCGGCAGCTCGGCGGCGCCTGTGAGGGTAAGCATGGCAGCAATAAGCGCTATGCGAGAAATGGTAGCGATCGGACCTGTCTCCCACTGAAGAGCAGGATTGAAACGCCGTGGAACCGATTTGGTTGCCGCGACTCGGCCTGTAAATGCAAAAGCCCGCCGTCAGGCGGGCTTTCTCAGGTTTTGCGAGCGATCAAAACTTCTTCGTAATCGAGACCTTGAAGGTCCGGCCCGGTTCGCTGAAGTAGTCGCGGGCGGCAAGCGACGTGTCTGCCGGCACGTCGATCGCATTCCAGTAGCGCTTGTTGAAGACGTTGAAGACGCCGGCCTGGACGCGCAGGCCGCTCAGATCGGTGTCGCCGATCTTTTCCGGCTGCCACCAGACGGTCGCATCAACGATGCCATAACCCGGCGCTTCGAATCCCTTGCCCGTTACTTGGCCGTTGCTGGTTTCGCCACGGCTGACTTTGTTGCGGGCCGATGCCATAGTCAGGGAGAGATCACTGCCCCAAGTCTCCGTTGCGTAGCCGAGACCGACAATGGCGCGCAGCGGGGCGACGGAGTTGAGGTAGTCGTCCTTCTGCGTGTCCTTGCCATGCGACCAGGCCACCGAACCCCATGTGCGCCAGTTTTCATGGAAGCGCCATTCGCCGCCGAGTTCGACACCGTAGATCCGCACCTTGTTGCGATTTTCGTAGCCCGTAATGCCACCGACCGGATAATCGCCACCTGGGGGGGCGATGACAACCGTGTCGATGAAGTTGCGGTAGTAGTTGTTGAAGACCGTGGCAGACAGCGTGTAGTCGTCGCTCTCGTACCGCGCACCGGCTTCAAAGCCGTTGCTGGTTTCCGTATCCAGGTTCGGGTTGCCCAAGCGGGCATACGAGCCGGGCGCGCCGTAGTTCTGATAGAGTTCGGTCACGCTCGGCGCGCGGAAGCCGCGGGCGTACTGGGTGAAGAGTTCCAGTTCCTCGGTTGCCTGCCATGCCAGACGCAACTTGGGCGAGATGCCGAAGTCATCGGCTTTCTTCATGTAAGCCGGGTCATAGTTCGGGCTGCTTTCGAAGGTCGCCGTCCGCTGAGGCGAATGTCTGTACCAGTCCAGGCGCACGCCTGGCGTCACTGTCAGGCGGTTATCGAAGAACTTAATGTCGTCTTCGAGAAACAGGCCTGCCACGGTGCTGTCCACATCGGGCATGTCGGATGCGTTGGTGTGCAGCATGCGGCACGACTGCGGGCCCATGGGAATACCCATGAAGACGAGTTGGGGAATCGTAGACCAATCGACGTCCGGGCAATTATCGACGCCGGCAGAATATTGTTGTGTCTTCTGCCAGTAGATTTCACCGCCGAACCGGAAAGTGTTGCTTATGCCTCCGATCAGCACATCCTTTTCAGCATTTCCATTGATGCCGTAGGAGGACTGATCAATCATATTGTCGCGCTTGTAGATCCCGTAAGGAGGGCCATAAAGCAATGCAGCTGCGCCAGGAATAAAAGCACGGCCGTCTATGTTACGAATTGCGTCCGTCGTGTTATTGAGCTGCTCTTTCTGCCAGTAGATGTTGATATTGGCTTTGTCGACAATATCAGAGTCATCCGTGGATTCGAAATCGTAGGATGCGGAAATGCGCTTGCGGTCGACTTCCTCTCCGCTTTTGAACGTGCCCTCCTGGTAGCTGCCTGTTGTGCCTCGCAGGTTGTCGATGTCCTGGTCGCGATTGTAAAGATCCGCTGTCAGGCCGAGACGGTGACCGCCTTCGAGATATTGATGGAATTTGACAAGGAGGTTTCTCTGTACAAAATCGGACGGATTGGCTTCCGTGCGGGTGTTGCCGTAACCACCGATTTCACCGCGGTTCTTCGTTTCGTGGCCTTTCTTGTAGCCACCCTGCACGAGAACCCACGTATCGTCGTAACGTGCAGCAACCGCGCCGTTACCACCCGTGCTGCGGTCGCTGCTGTCATATCCGCTCTTCACGAGGCCGCCGAAAGTCTTGCCGTCTTGGACCAAGTCTTCTGGATTGAGGGTACGGAGTTCGACGACGCCACCAAGCGCACCAGAACCGTACTTGCTCGAATCCGCTCCCTTCGTGATGTCGAGCGAAGACAGGCTGTCGAAATCGAAGGCGTTGACGCCGCCCCTAGCGCTGTCGCGCGGGTCGGTCAGCCATGGCAACCGGATGCCGTCGATCGTTGTTAGAACACGGTTATCCTGAAGGCCGCGCAGGTTGACGCTCTTGCTGGTGCTGTTGAAGTTCACACCGGCGTCGACACGGCGGGAGAAGTCATTGAAGTCGGTGACCATTCGTTCGTCGAGCGTGGAACGCTCAGTCGTCTTCGTCAGGGGGGACGGTGCGACGCGCGCCTGCTTCTTTCCTTGCACCGTGATGGTTTCGAGCTGCGTCGCGGTGGTCGTCGCCTGTTGAGCGAGGGCGACCGTGGGCATGCAGAAGATGAGGGCGGCCGATCCACTCAACAGACGTATACGCGGCGATTTGGACCAGCGCATGGAAGCTCCTTGGCGTTTTGCAATTGGGCGGAAATGTGGCTACTAAATGTTTCCTCAATGAGTCAAGTTTGAATATGATTTTTTAATTCATGTTTTTGTTGGCGTTGTGCTTTTGCGACAGGTGAGGAAATGGTTCGGCTGCGAACAAGGTGGTATTGCGTAGTCGCGCATCTCGCGCTAACAATCCCGCCATGACCAACATGATCATCATCGCTGGCTGGTGGTGGGCTCGCTGAGGCGGCCTTGACCAGTCATGCGTGATTGAGACGACAAGCCGCCCGGAGAATTCGAGGCGGCTTTTTTGTGTTTTAGGCCGCCTTCTCAAAGACCGGGCCTGAAAACGGAGTGGGGAATGGCGACGAAAGTTCTGGATGACGGCGGCGAGGCCTATGAGACCAAGGGCGGGGTGACCGTCACGCGCCGGCGTCGCGCGGCAGATTACGCCAATGCGATCTCGACCTATATCGACAAGCTCGACGAACGGCGCGGCGCCGTGTTTTCGTCGAACTACGAGTATCCGGGTCGTTATACCCGCTGGGATACGGCCGTCGTCGATCCGCCGATCGGCATTTCCTCCTTCGGCCGCGCCGTCTGGATCGAGGCCTACAATGCGCGCGGCGAGGTGCTGCTCGCCTTCATCGCCGACCGTCTCGCCGCCGTGCCGGAACTGGCACTTGGCGCGCGTTCGGCGACGCGTCTCGATCTCGACGTGAAGATGCCCGACCGGGTGTTCACCGAGGAGGAACGCTCGAAGATGCCGACGGTCTTCACGGTGCTGCGCGCCGTGACCGATCTCTTCCATTCGGACCAGGACGCCAATCTCGGCCTCTATGGCGCCTTCGGTTACGATCTCGCCTTCCAGTTCGATGCCATCGACCTGAAGCTCACGCGGCCGGACGACCAGCGCGACATGGTGCTGTTCCTGCCGGACGAAATCCTCGTCGTCGACCACTACGCCGCCAAGGCCTGGATCGACCGCTACGACTTTGCCAAGGATGGGCAGTCGACCGAAGGCAAGGCCGAGACGATCGCCGCCGAGCCGTTTGAGACCGTCGATGTCATCCCGCCGCATGGCGACCATCGACCGGGCGAATATGCCGAACTGGTCGTCAAGGCGAAAGAAAGCTTCAAGCGCGGTGACCTTTTCGAAGTGGTTCCAGGCCAGAAGTTCTTCGAGCGCTGCGAAAGCAAGCCTTCGGAAATTTCGCGGCGCCTGAAGGCGATCAATCCGTCGCCCTATTCGTTCTTCATCAATCTCGGCAACCAGGAATACCTCGTCGGCGCCTCGCCGGAAATGTTCGTGCGTGTGTCTGGCCGGCGCATCGAGACCTGCCCGATCTCGGGCACGATCAAGCGCGGCGACGATCCGATTGCCGATTCGGAGCAGATCCTGAAGCTGCTCAACTCCAAGAAGGACGAGTCCGAGCTCACCATGTGCTCGGATGTCGATCGCAACGACAAGAGCCGCGTCTGCGAGCCGGGCTCGGTGAAGGTCATCGGCCGCCGGCAGATAGAGATGTATTCGCGCCTCATCCACACGGTCGACCATATCGAGGGGCGGCTTCGCGACGACATGGATGCCTTCGACGGCTTCCTCTCGCATGCCTGGGCCGTGACGGTGACTGGTGCGCCGAAGCTCTGGGCGATGCGCTTTATCGAGGCGCATGAGAAGAGCCCGCGCGCATGGTATGGTGGGGCGATCGGCATGGTCGGCTTCAACGGCGACATGAACACGGGGCTGACGCTGCGCACCATCCGCATCAAGGATGGCATTGCGGAAGTGCGCGCCGGCGCCACGCTGCTCTACGATTCCAACCCGGACGAAGAAGAAGCCGAAACCGAACTGAAGGCCTCCGCCATGATCGCAGCCATTCGTGACGCAAAGTCGGGCAATGCCGCCAAGGTCCAGCGTGATGTCGCATCGGTCGGGGCAGGGGTGAAGATCCTGCTCGTCGATCACGAGGACAGCTTCGTGCACACGCTCGCCAATTACTTCCGCCAGACTGGCGCGGAGGTAACGACCGTGCGCACGCCGGTGCCGGAGGAGGTGTTCGATCGCATCAATCCCGACCTCGTCGTGCTGTCGCCCGGACCGGGCAATCCGAAAGACTTCGACTGCAAGGCGACGATCAAGAAGGCGCGCGCCCGCAACCTGCCGATCTTCGGCGTCTGCCTCGGCCTGCAGGCACTAGCGGAGGCGTATGGCGGGGAGTTGCGGCAGCTCGCCGTTCCCATGCACGGCAAGCCCTCGCGCATCCGCGTGCTGGAGCCGGGCATCGTGTTTTCAGGGCTGGGCCGCGAAGTCACGGTCGGCCGCTACCACTCGATCTTCGCCGATCCTTCGACCCTGCCGCGCGATTTCATCATCACGGCCGAGAGCGAGGATGGCACGATCATGGGCATCGAGCATGCCAGCGAACCCGTCGCAGCCGTGCAATTCCACCCGGAATCGATCATGACGCTCGGGCAGGATGCCGGCATGCGCATGATCGAGAACGTGGTGGCGCATCTTTCCAAGAAGAAGGACGCCAAAAGCAAGGTGGCCTGACCGACCGTTTGCCGCGCCAGTCCAGGGGACAGGCGCGGCGCAGCCGGAGACGATGGAATGATACAGTCGAAGCGAATGATCGCCGGAATTTTTGCGGCGCTCAGCCTGCCGACGGCAGCGGCCCATGCGGCCGATGAACGGGAGGCGGCGGCCAAAGCGCTCGTCGCGGCCAGCCTGCCGGTCTGGCTGGCGCAGGCCGGCGCCTTCACCGCCGATGTGACTGCGATCCAGACGGCGACCGAACGGTCCGCGCATGGCCTGGCGTCCACGCTTCCCGAGACCTGCGACGTTGCGCGCATGAACCGCGATCTCTGCGGCGTCAAGCTGGTGCGCATTCCGTCCTTGTCCATGGCGCCGGGACTGCTGGAAAAAGACACTGTCGCCGTGTTGCAAAAGGATTTCGGCGCGGTCCGCCGGGGCGATGTCCTCGTACACAATGCGAAATACCAGGGCGCTGCCTCGATGGGCATAACGCGGGTGATCGGCATGCCGGGGGATACGGTCGAAATCCGCGCGGGGGACGTGCTTGTCAACGGCAAGCCCTTTGCCCGCGAGGCGACCGGAGAGACATATGGCGACGACATCTTCTCCGCTGCCGTCGTGCGCGAGACGACGCCTGAGGGCCGAAACTACACGATCGCCATGCCGGACCCGCGTCCGCAGACCCAGGCGGACAATTTCGGGCCCGTCACGGTGCCGACAGGCAAGTATTTCGTCATGGGCGACAACCGGTACAATTCGCTCGACAGCCGTTTCCCCGACATGTTCAACGAAGACGGTTTCGTCGCGCAGTCCGACGTCGTCGGTGTCGCCGCCTCGGTGCTTGCGGCCAACGACCACGCGCGGATCGGGCTAACGCTCAGATGAACGATGCCGCAGGCGGTTTGCGGTTTTGACAAACCGGCTCGTCTGCTCTAAACGCCCAGCATACAGAACCGCCTGCGCGACATACCGCGCGGGCGGTTTTGCGTTGATGGGCCAGGCTTTTTGCAACTCGGTTGCATACGCATGGAGAGCGGCATGGAAAAATCGGATATCAGAACGGTCCAGCGGCTGGCGCTGTGGGGCATTCCCTTCGCCTTCTTCGTGATGGGCCTGAAACTCGTTGCCTGGTGGGTAACTGGTTCCGTCGCACTCCTGTCGGATGCGATGGAATCGAGCGTCAACGTCATCGCCGCCATCGTCGCCTTCGCTGCGATCAGCTATGCGGCGAAACCCGCGGACAAGACGCATCCTTTCGGGCATCACAAGGCGGAATATCTCTCGGCGGTGCTGGAAGGCGTGTTGATCGTCGTCGCTGCACTCCTTATCGTGAAGGAGGCGCTGCCGGCGGTCTTCGCGCCCACGCCGATGGAGGCGCCGGTGCTCGGCCTTGCCATCAACTTCGCAGCCGCGGTACTCAACGCGATCTGGGCGATGGTGCTCATTCGTGCCGGCAAACGCTACCGCTCGCCTGCGCTTGCGGCCGACGGCCAGCATATCCTGTCGGACGTCGTGACATCCGTCGGCGTGCTTGTCGGTCTCGTGCTGGCGATCCTCACCGGATATGCCATGCTCGATCCGCTGCTCGCCGTGCTCGTTGCGCTCAACATTCTCTATCAGGGCTGGAAGGTCATCACGCATTCGGTGGACGGGTTGATGGACCATGCGGTGGAGCCCGCGGAGGCTGAGGCCATCAAGGCGGCGATTGCCGCCAATGCCACGGGTTCGCTCGGCGCGCACGACCTCAAGACACGGCGTGCGGGGGCGGCGACCTTCGTCGATTTCCATCTGGTGGTGCCGGCGGCAATGGCGGTCGGCAACGCGCACGACATCTGCGACCGGCTGGAAGACGCCATACGCGTCGTTCTACCCGGCGCGCAGATCGCCATCCATGTCGAGCCGGAAACGGAGAAGGCGCATGGCGAGCGCGTGCGGATGACGGCGCCGGATGCCTAAATCCTTCCCGGTGAAGCGTCGTTCACCGGACATGCTTTATTGAACGGCGGCATTTTCACGCCGCCGTTTCAGGCTCGGTTTCAGCCGAAGGCGAGGGCGAGGCCGGCCAGTGCGGTCAGGCCGCCGATGATGCGGGCCACGATGCCGCTGCCCGAGAGCCGTGCGATGCCGAGACCAAGGCCGATGCCGGCGGCGTGCAGCAGAGCGGTCGCGATGACGAAACCGACGCCGAAGGGCAGGGCGCCCGCAGCGCCGAGTTCGCCGCCATGAGCGTGGCCATGGAAAAGCGCGAAAACGGCGACGATCGCCATCGACATCGCCGTATCGAGCCGGACCGCCATGGCGACCAGCAGGCCGAGTGCGACGACGGAGGCGAGGATCGTGGGCTCGACGAAGGGCAGGTCTATGCCGGCAACGGCGAGGCCGAAGCCCACAGCCATGGTCGCGACGAAGGCGAGCGGCACGCGCCACAACGCACGTCCGCCGATCTGCGCTGCCCACAGGCCGACGGCGACCATCACGAGGATGTGGTCGAGCCCGAAGAGTGGATGCGAGAAGCCGGCCATGAAGGAGCCGTGTTCGGCCGGGTTGAGATGGGCAAAGGCGGTTGCGGTGGTGGCGGCGAAGGCGATGGTCGCCAGCGCAAGGATCCTGATCATGATGTCCCCTGTCTTCCGGCCCCGGGAGCGGGCCGGGCATCGATTTATCACCATGCCATCCTAGGAGCACGGCAGCGGCCAAGTCCATACGCAATTCATGCAGGGTAGGGCGTGCCTGTTGTGTGCGCGCGCGGCGTTTACCCTGTTTTCCGGTGTCGCGGCGAGGCTCTATCGCGCCTTATCCGTTTTGTTGCATTGTCTTGGCGGGTGAGTCGCATTATCTGACAGCGACACGACTATTGACGAGCAATCCGGAGACTTTGGATGAGCGACGAGGACGACAAGAAGACGGAACTGCCCCTGGGCAAGGAAACGGAGGCGAACCTTTTCAAGTCGCGTTCGATCTTCATCTATGGGCCCATCAATCAGGAACTGGCGCAGAAGGTCTGCTCGCAGCTCGTGGCGCTTGCCGCCGCCAGCGACGAGGACATCCGCATCTACGTCAATTCGCCGGGCGGTCATGTCGAATCGGGCGATTCTATCCATGACATGATCAAGTTCATCAAGCCGAAGGTCTGGATGATCGGTACGGGCTGGGTGGCCTCGGCCGGCGCACTGATCTATGTCGCCGCTCCCAAGGAGCAGCGCCTTTGCCTGCCCAACACCCGCTTCCTGCTGCATCAACCGTCGGGCGGCACCCGCGGCATGGCGTCGGATATCGAGATCCAAGCCCGCGAAATCATCAAGATGAACGAGCGCCTGAACAAGATCTTCGCCGACGCCACCGGCCAGCCGATCGAGAAGATCGCCAAGGACACTGACCGCGACTACTGGCTCTCCGCAGAGGAAGCCAAGGGTTACGGCCTCGTCTCGCGCATCGTGACGTCCCAGGCGGATATCTGAGGCTTTTCGGCCAGATGAATTGAGGAAGCCCTCCCGTTTCGGAGGGCTTTTTCTTTTAGATGGTTGCGCAATCGGCGTCCCGCCGGTATAGACGGCCTCATGTTGAAGACCGGCGCACAGATCATCGAACGAGTTTCCCGCGGCAGCGCAGCTGTTCGTGAGCGTTCGCGCGGCTTCTCCTCGCTTCTTCTTCTCGGCCTTACGCGCGGTTGCCGGGTTCGTTGAGGAGCGCCCGGCGGCCGAAAAGCCCGCCCAGGCGATAGCTCCTCGTTTCACCCCTATGCATTAATTCCGGTTCTGGCCGCTCATGGCCAGCATTCGCCATCGCAAAATGCGCATAGTCCTTGCTACAGCGGCCTTTGCACGTCATGAAATGACGTGCGGCATTGTGGAGCTTGCGCTAAGACGCTTTGCCGAATGCCGGGACGACGAAGAGACGAAGACGATGATTTTGAAGACCCATACACCCAAGCAGGGCATGCCCGAAGCCGCCGCCAAGTATCAGCCCTATCCTGTCATCAACATTCCCGACCGCACCTGGCCAGGCAAGGTGATCGACAAGGCGCCGATCTGGTGCTCGGTAGACCTGCGCGACGGCAATCAGTCGCTGGTCAACCCGATGGGCCACGACCGCAAGGCCCGCATGTTCCAGCTGTTGCTGGACATGGGCTTCAAGGAAATCGAGATCGGTTTCCCATCGGCATCGCAGACCGACTTCGATTTCGCCCGCTGGTGTGTCGAGCAGGGCAATGTTCCGCAGGACGTTTCGTTGCAGGTTCTGGTGCAGTGCCGCCCGGAACTGATCACCCGCACCTTCGAGGCGCTGGACGGCGCGCATAATCCGATCATCCATTTCTACAATTCGACGAGCGAATTGCAGCGCCGCGTGGTGTTTGCCAAGGATGTGCCCGGTATCAAGCAGATCGCCACCGACGCCGCCAAGATGATCACCGACATGGCTGCGAAGGCCGGCGGCGGCTACCGTTTCGAATATTCGCCGGAAAGCTTCACCGGCACCGAGCTGGAAGTGGCGCTGGAGATCTGCAACGCGGTCGTCGAGATCGTGAAGCCGACGGCCGACAACAAGCTGATCCTCAACCTGCCGTCCACCGTCGAGATGGCGACGCCGAACATCTATGCCGACCAGATCGAGTGGATGTGCCGCAACATCGACAACCGCGAGAACGTCATCATTTCTCTGCATCCGCACAACGATCGCGGCACGGGCATCGCCGCCACCGAACTCGCCTTGATGGCCGGCGCGGACCGCGTCGAGGGCACACTGTTCGGCAATGGCGAGCGCACCGGCAATGTCGACGTGGTGACGCTGGCGCTCAACATGTACACGCAGGGCGTCGATCCCAAGCTGGACTGCTCCGACATCGAGCGCATCAAGGCGGTCTACGAGTATTCCAACGAGATGGCCATTCCCGAGCGCCACCCCTATGTCGGTGAACTGGTCTATACGGCCTTTTCCGGCTCGCACCAGGACGCCATCAACAAGGGCATGAAGGCCATCAAGAAGGCCAACAAGCCATTGTGGGAAGTGCCTTACCTGCCGATCGACCCGCAGGATGTCGGCCGTTCCTACGAGGCGATCATCCGCATCAACTCGCAATCCGGCAAGGGCGGCATCGCCTATATCCTGCAGGAAGACTACGGCATCAACCTGCCGCGCAACCTGCAGGTGGAGTTCCGCGACGAGATCCAGCGCATCACCGACGAGGAGGGCGTTGAGCTGCCGGCAAAGCGCATCCACGAAGAGTTCATGCGCACCTATGTCACGCAGCCCGACACGCGCCTGCGCTTCGTCGATCATCACACCTATCCCGATACGAGCGGCAAGGGCGCGCGCATCGTTGCGGCCGAGATCACCGACGGCGGCGAAACGAAGCGCATCGAGGGCAAGGGCACCGGCCCGATCGACGGCTTCATCCATGCGCTGTCGATCTATCTCGGCATAGACATGTCGGTTGCCGACTATTCCGAACACTCGCTCCAGCAGGGCTCGAACGCTGCGGCCATCGCGTATGTCGAGGTCGTGCATCCCGGCGGCAAGCTGTTCGGTGTCGGCATCAACACCAATATCGTGACCGCCTCGCTCGAGGCGATCGTGTCCGCTGCCAACCGGGTGCTTGCAACACGCGGCTGATCGGCTGGCAAGAAACTGCAAAGGCCCGGCAATCGTATTGCCGGGCTTTTTGTTTTCGGGACGTGTCGGCCTGGCCGGGCGTTGTTCGTCTTCTAGGTATCGTTCAACGAAACCACGGAAGAAAGGAACATGTCATGGCAAAGAACACGATCTGTATCTGGTACGACAAGGATGCCGAGGAGGCCGCACGCTTCTATGCGCAAACCTTTCCCGACAGCGCCGTCGGCGCCATTACACGGGCACCTGGCGACTATCCCAGCGGCAAGGAAGGGGAGGTGATCGTGGTCGCCTTCACTGTGGCGGGCGTTGCGTGCATCGGCCTCAACGGCGGCCCGGTCTTCAAGCACAACGAGGCTTTCTCCTTCCAGATTTCCACCGAGGATCAGGAAGAGACCGACCGGTACTGGAACGCCATCGTCGGTAACGGCGGGCAGGAAAGCGAATGCGGCTGGTGCAAGGACCGCTGGGGCATTTCCTGGCAGATCACGCCGCGTGTGCTGACCGAGGCGCTTGCCGTCGGCGGTGCGGAAGCCAAGCGTGCCTTCAGCGCGATGATGACGATGAAGAAGATCGACGTGGCGGCGATCGAAGCGGCCCGGCGCGGCTGAAGCCGGAGCGTTTCCATCCGGCGCCGGATTGGTTCCGCGTCGGACGATTCGGCAGAACGAAAAACTCAGATCGTCGTGGAGACAGCTTCGGCGATACGTTCGAGATCAGGGTCGGCGGATGGACCGACGACCACGAAGGAAGCGTCGCCCTTCTGCCAGGAGATCAGGCCGACATCGTTGCGCATGCTCTCCACCATCGCCGTGGTGCCCTCGACCGGGTCGCTTTTCAGGAAACAGATTGCGAAGATCTCGTTTTCAGCGTCCCGGTAGAGCAACTGGGCCGTCGGCTTGCCGTTGGCCACCAGCAGGCGCGCGCCCTCGAAGGTCAGCTTTTGAGCCGTCAGGTCGGGCACGGTGAAGGTCACGCCGGTGCTGGCCGAGAGCCACTCCGCGATATGGTCCTTCTCGCTTGCCGGCACTTCCACGAGATGGCGTGCCTGCCGCGCATAGATGCGATGATAGTCCGCGACATCGTCGAGCCAGGTGCGGGCGGGCGCGAACTCGTTTGCGGCGGACTGGAACGAAGTCTGCTTCTGCTCTGAAATGAGGTAGCCCACGGCGCCGCCGGCGAGAAAGATCACCAGCGAGGCGGCAAGCGCCTGCGGCCAGAAGGCGCTGCGGCGCGGGGCGCGGGTGTCCGAAATCGGGATGGCGGCAAAACCGAGCGATGACGAAGAATCATCTTGATCGCCGCGGACGTCCTTGATGTTGCGCACCAGATCGAGCGGGATCGGCTCCTGCAGCATCCTCTCGAAGGCGCGGGCACCGAACTCGCTGCCGAGCTTGAGCTTTTCGTAGACGGCGCGCGCGGCGGCGTCGTCGGCGAGGATCGCGTCGATCTCCGCCACTTCGTCTGCCGGCAACTGGCCGTCGAGATAGGCTGACAGACGGACTTCCAACGGGAGACCCTGCGTACTTCCAACCATCAGGCCCTCCTTTCCGTCTGCTCGGAGATCATGGCCGAAAGCCTGATGCGCGCCGCCGAAAGACGGCTCATCACGGTGCCGATCGGTATGCCGAGAATATCGGCTGCTTCGCGGTAGCTGTGGCCTTCGACATTCACCAGCAGGAAGACGCTGGACAGACCTTCGGGCATTGTCATGATCAACTTGTGCAACTGCTTGGCATAGACCGCCTTGTCGGCCGACGCTTCGATATGCAGGCTATCCTGCTCGGCCACATCTACGGTGCCGGACCCTGTGCGGACCTTTCGCTTGCGGATTTCGTCCACCCAGAGATTGCGCGTCATTGCATAAACCCAGCTTTCGAGCCGGCCTTCACCGTTCCAGAGATGGCACCGCGTGATCGCTCTTTCGCACGCCTCCTGCACGAGATCGTCTGCATCGCTGCCGTTGCGCGTCAGCGTCATGGCGAAACGACGCAGCTTCGGCAGCAAATTGACCAGTTCTCGCCGGAACTCATTCGATTCAGCCGTCGGACGCATTGCTTTTCCAGGGAAACGTTTGGGAACATGGCTCTATTCGCCGTCGCGACGACGGCGAATGCCTGATATGAAACATTCTTCCACTGGTCTGCAAGCATGAACGGCACCCGGATGCGCAGTTTCCCGCGTTCCCGTCAGGATTGATCGTCGGTTTCCGGCGTCTTCACGTCCCGAGGAACGCAGGCACCGATGTCAATAGGTGGTGCGTTCGCCGCCGAGCGACTGCAGGAGCGCGCGATAGGCCCAGGTGTTTTCACCGCCGCGGTCGCGAATCTCGACAAGCTGCACGCGGGCACCCTCCACATCCCCCTGCTCGAGCAGCGCCTGGCCCATATAGGAGCGGGCGAGAATGTAGTTCTCGTCCTTCTGGAGGGCACGCTTGTAGTAGGTCATGCCGAGCTGCATGTTGCCGAGCTTGCGGGTGTTGTAGCCCATGTAGTTGAGAATGCGGGGATCCTCCTGGTCATAGGCGGCGCGCAGCGCACGAAGCGCATTCTCGTGCTGGCCGGCATAGGCGAATTCGCGGGCGGCTTCATAGAGCTTGTCGTCGATGAGGCGCTCGCTCTTCTTCTGTTCCTCTGCCGTCGGCTTCTTTTCCGCGGGCTTCAGGTCCTCCGGCGCGATGCATTCCTTCTTCTCGTCGCTCCAGATCTTTCCGTCGGTGCACGTCGTCGTGGTTTCGGTGGCGACGGGGGGCGTGGTTGTATCGGACTCCGCGGCCCGCGCGGACGAGAAGGCCGTCAGCGAGACGGCGGCGCACAGCGAAAGCAGCAGTTTATGGCGGTAAATGGTCATGGTTCCCTCCGAACGTGTCCACTGCCGGGCGCTGGCCGTCAGGGAAGCGGGCCCGTCCGATGTCGTTGCATCCGGCGGGGCTGTCCAAGAAATCATGACGGGTCAATGGTGTGATTTATTCGGACGCGTCTAGAATTTTGTCGTTTCCGCTAGCGCCAGACTTTGTGCGTCCGGCGTCAGCGCGTAGCGTTCGCGCACGACGTTCCAATCGCCCGGGGAACCGGAGATCGAGAAGAGATTGTAGCCCGCCGGCGGCTTGTGACCGCCCGGCCCCTGCGAGGCCGACGCGATACCGACGACCGGCACGGGCTTCGTCTGGCCGGCCAGCCAGTGCACGGTGTCGAGATGGGTATGGCCGTGCAGCACGAGCTCGGCCCCGCCGCTGGTGATGGTTGCGGCAAAGCGGCGGATGCCGATCATGCGCTTGTGGAAGGCGGTCGCGCCGCGGATGGGCGGGTGGTGGATGAGCACGACGCGGAACAGGCCGGCTTCGCCCGCCGCCCGCAGCATGTTCACGGTCTCGCGGGCCTGCCGCCTGCCGAAGTAGCCGGATGCCGAAAAGGGTGGCGTCGCGACGGCCGTCGAGCAGCCGATGATGGCCACAGGCCCGCGCACGCGCAGATAGGGGAAGACATGCCTGTCCTCCTGCCATTCGACCGGGGCGGCATCGCCGCGCATATAGGGATACCAGGCGCGCGTCGATTTTTCGTAGGCGCCGCGCACATAGGCGTCGTGATTGCCCGGCACGACCGAGACGTTTTCCGGTCGGCCCGCCTCGGCGAGCCAGTGGCGGACGGCCGCGATCTCCAGCCGCGAGGCGAGGTTCACGAGGTCGCCGGTGATCGCCAGATGATCGGGCGCCTGCCGTTCGATATCGTCGAGCACGAGGTCGAGCGTGTTGGTGAAGAGATGCCTGCGGCGATTGCGATGCCAGTTGACGAAGCCCGTGATACGCTTGGAAAACAGTTCCACGAAGGTGAGGGCGGGCAGCGGCCCGAGATGGACATCCGAGATATGGGCAAGTCTGAACATACCCTTCCTTAGAGCATAAGGCCGTTAAGGGAAACGCAAGGCGTGGATATTCGGCGCTTCGCGATCACGCAGGCTTGATTTGGGAAGGGCCTTGCTGCGAAGTGCCGGTATGGAACAGGACACGCTGCCCGATTTTCCGACGCGAAGCCTTGTTGCGCGGCTCCTGACATGGGTGCTGCACCGCTACTTCGCATGGTCACGCGGCATGACGATGGGGGTGCGGGCGGCCTGTTTCGATGCCGAGGGCCGCGTTTTCCTCGTGCGCCACAGCTACGTGCCCGGCTGGCATCTGCCCGGCGGCGGGATCGAGCGCGGCGAGACCGCGCTTCAGGCGCTGGCCAAGGAGATGCGGGAGGAGGGCAACCTTCAAATCGGCGCTGCGCCACAGCTACTCCACGTCTATTTCAATCGCCGGACCAGCAAGCGCGACCACGTGCTGTTCTACCGCTGCGACGGCGTGATCCAAACCGCTCCGCGCCTCAAGGACCGCGAGATCGTCGAGGCAGGTTTCTTTAGCCTCGACGCGCTGCCGGCCAGAACGACCGAGGCCACCCGCCGGCGGCTGGAGGAAATCGCCGGCCGGTCGCCTTTCGCGGATATCTGGTAGGTCAGGCCGCCTTCAGCTTCTCCCGGCCGTGCGGCGAGGTCAGGTCGAGGGACGGGCCGACCGGGACGATGCCCGTCGGGTTGATCATGGTGTGGGAGCGGTAATAGTGCTCCTTGATGTGGCGCATGTTGACGGTCTCGGCCACGCCCGGCACCTGATAAAGCTCGCGCAGGTAGCCGTCGAGATTGGGATAGTCCGCGATACGACGGATGTTGCACTTGAAGTGGCCTACATAGACAGGATCGAAGCGCACCAGCGTCGTGAAGAGCCGCCAGTCGGCCTCCGTGATGCGGTCGCCCGTCAGGTAACGGTTCTTTCCGAGCCGGTCCTCTAGGCTATCGAGCGTTTCGAACAGCGTGGTGACGCTGCCTTCATAGGCGTCCTGGGTGGTCGCGAAGCCGGCCTTGTAGACGCCGTTGTTGACGGTGTCATAGATCCGGTCGTTCAGCGCGTCGATTTCGCTGCGCAGGTTTTCCGGGTAGAAATCGTCGGTCGAACCGGTCAGGTGGTCGAAGGCGGAGTTGAACATGCGGATGATCTCGGCGGATTCGTTTGAGACCATGCGATTCTGCTTCTTGTCCCACAGGACCGGGACGGTGACGCGGCCCGAATAGTGAGGATCGGCCTCGAGATAGACCTCGTAGAGTGCGGAGGCGCCGAACAGAGGATCAAGCGTGCCGCCGTTCTCTCCCTTGAACTCCCAGCCCTTCGACAGCATCAGCGGATCGACGACGGAAACGGTGATAAGGTCTTCCAGCTTCTTGAGTGCACGGAAGATCAGCGTGCGGTGGGCCCAGGGGCAAGCCAGGGAGACGTAGAGGTGATAGCGGTCGGCCTCTGCCGCAAAGCCGCCTTCGCCGCTGGGGCCCGGCGCGCCATCCGGCGTGATCCAGTTGCGGAACTGCGAAACGGAGCGCTTGAAATGACCCTTTGTGGCCTTCGTGTCATACCAGACGTCGTGCCAGACGCCGTCAACCAGCATGCCCATGATCTTCTCCTTCTGATCGGCCCGGCGGCCGTGAACTTGGGATCATAGATAGCGTATCGGTCCGGACTGGATAGGCGCAATTTCGTGAACAGTGCGTTTTGCCCTTTGACGGAAGCAAATTTTCTGCTATCCGCGCAGACAAGCACCGGCACTCAAGCCGGCGAGGAAGACGAACGCATGTTCCATACGGGAAACCCACGACGACGCTGATGCCCATGCTGCGCCCCCTTCGGCGGCGGCGCGATAACCCGCATCCCTAAGCTTCGTATCCGGTTCCCTATCGCCATGAACATGCTCAAGCACAATCTCGTCTACCTGACG
Source organism: Shinella sp. H4-D48 (assembly GCF_022637395.1). Lineage (GTDB taxonomy): Bacteria > Pseudomonadota > Alphaproteobacteria > Rhizobiales > Rhizobiaceae > Shinella > Shinella sedimenti. The sequence goes on from NZ_CP093337.1 coordinate 1,006,267, forward strand.
GAAGATGTCTCCCACGACGCCGCCATCGAACTCATCAACGAAGAAGCCTTCGGTCCCGGCCGGCATGTGCGCGCTGCTGCGCGCATCCGCGAGCAGGGCCCGCACGACCTGTCGCTCTCCTTCGTCTGCACGGATGACGGCGAGACGATCGCCTCGGTGCGCATGACCCCGGTTTGGGCCGGCGGCGTGAAGGGCCATCTGCTCGGTCCGCTCGCCGTGCGGCCCTCGCACAAGAACCAGGGCATCGGCCGCGAACTGCTGCGCATCGCCTGCGCTTCTGCCCGGCGGAAGGGCTCCGAAGCCGTTATCCTGGTCGGCGATCCGCCATATTACGGCCCGCTCGGCTTCGAAAAGGTTGCGTGGAATGCGCTGTCCTTCCCCGGTCCCGTCGATCCTGCCCGCGTGCTTGTCATGCCCTTTGCCGAGGATACGCATGAGCGGCTGAAGGGCGTGATCGCCTGGCGGGGGTGAGGGGTTTCTCGACGCCCTCAGTCCTTTGCTTCCATGAAGTGGATGCGGTTCTGGAACGGATCGATGACGGTCACTTCAAGCCGCGAGCCTTCGTCCTCCAGCCCCGGCTTCATGTAGCGATAGTTCTTGTCGATCAGCTCTTTCTGGAAGGCACGGATGCTTTTCATGTAGACGACCATGTTGCCGCCGGGCGAGGCATCGCCCGCATGTTCGGACAGATGCAGCCTGAGATTGCCGCGCGAGACCTGCGTATAGAGCGGGAAATTGTCGCCGTATCGATGCTCCCAGTCGACGGAAAAACCCAGAAAACCGAGATAGAATTCATGCGCCTTCGCCACATCGAAGATGCGCACGATCGGCACGGCCTGTTCGAAGGCGATGCCGCCCTCCATCGGCTTTGTCTCGATCTTCGCGGAAAGAATGTTCCAGGCCTCCACGCCGAACTGGCGGGCGACGATTTCGAGCGCTTCGCTGTGAGTTATCTCGATATTGCGGGCGGCCAGTGTTTCCCGCATGGCTTTCGCCATGGCCTTGGCATCGCGAAAATCGCGCATGTCCGTTCCTCATCTCCCGGCGAAGTCCCCGTCAGTGCCCGCATTGCCGACGCCTTCGCCCAACGATGAACGGTGGAGAAAGGTTCTGATGGAGGCGTTCGCCATGCCTTCAGGAAAGGCGCGGGTCTGCCGGCCGCCTCCGGCCGTGCGGGAAGACTAGCCCAAGCGACGGCGGCCCGCCAGCGCTTTTCGCGCTAGCGGCCTTCGCGGTACCACATCGCGGAGAAGGCAAGCAGCAGCAGGCCGACACCGGCAAAGCCGGCGAACAAGGGCAGGGAATTGATGCCCTTCAGGACGGTCTCGTCCGTCATGCGCAAGGACAGGCGGCCTTCATCGACGGTGCGGACCTGCCCGGAGACCGGCAGCAGGGGCGGCAGCGAAATCGCGCCGCCTTCGGCGTCTACCAGCCGACGCACGGTGCCCCTTGTGGCGTCGGCGAGCGGCTTCAGCGTCTGCGTGGTGGAGATCGTCGCCTTGAACTCGGGCGCATCGACCGCGCCGACATGAACGAGCGCGTTGAGATCGCCGTTGGTGATTTCGTAGAGGCCGGTTTCCGTGGTCTGGACCTCGGCGCGGTAGAGGCCGGGTTCGGCTTCTGTGAGCGCGACCTGTTGCGTTGCGCCGGATGGCAGCTTGAGCGTGGCCTCTCCGGGCGCATCGCCGACGGTCTGGCGGTTGATCTGCAAGGTGCGGCCGAAGGTGCGCGCGGTCAGCGCCTCTTCCTCCAGCGCCGGTTCCTGCATCAGCCAGTGGGCGGTGCGCCGGTAGAGCGAGACATGGGGCCCGCCGCCTTCGAAGCCTCGTGCCCACAGCCAGCCCTGATCGGAGAGCAGCATGGCGACGCGGCCCTTGCCGGCGCGGTTGAGCACGAGCAGCGGCTTGCCGTCATTGGCTTCCATCACGACGTTGCCGTCCGGGCGTTGCACGTCCACGGTGCGGAACCAGCGGCCCCAGTGCGGCGGCTCGTCGTTGGCGCCTTCCAGGCCGCGCGTCACGGGATGCTTTTTACCCTGATCGGACAGCCGGGGATAGAAGGGCGTCTCGTTCATCGCGCCGGTGGGCGCCGCCGGCAGCACGACCGAGAGCGGCGTGCCGGCGATGGAATCGTTGCCGGCATGTTCGGGGCCGGCGGCGATCAGCAGGGCCCCGCCATTCTCCACATATTGCGCGATATTGTCGTAATACAGAATCGGCAGCACGCCACGGTGCTGGTAGCGGTCGAAGATGATGAGGTCGAACTCGTTGATCTTGTCCACGAACAGTTCGCGCGTCGGGAAGGCGATGAGCGACAGTTCGTTGATCGGCGTGCCGTCCTGCTTTTCCGGCGGGCGCAGGATGGTGAAATGCACGAGGTCGATCGCGGTGTCGGATTTCAACAGGTTGCGCCAGGCGCGTTCGCCGGCATGCGGCTCGCCCGATACGAGGAGCACGCGCAGGTTCTCGCGGATCCCTTCGATGACGTGGACGGCGCGGTTGTTGGCCGTCGTGATCTCGCCTTCGACCGGGGCTACCTCGAATTCGAGAATGTTGTTGCCACCGCGCGGCACGGTGAATTCGAGCGGCTGTTCTGTGCCCGGCGTGGCGTTTTCGGCGGCGATTTCGTTGCCGTTGAGGCGCACCGTGACGCGTGCCGTGCCGCCGGGCCCTGCACCGTCATCCACCACACGGAATTTCAGCTCCTGCTTTTCGCCGACGATGCCGAAGCGCGGGGCGCTGACCACCTCGATCCGGCGGTCGAATTCGTCAGGACGGCCCGTGACGAGCGCATGCAGCGGCGCGTCGAAGCCCGTGAAGGCCGCGGCATCGGGGATATCGTGTACCTGCCCGTCGGTGATCATGATCGCGCCGCCCACCCGCGAGCGCGGCACGTCCGCGATGGCGGCATTTAGCGCGTCAAACAGGCGCGTCGAGGGCGTTTCCGACGTGCCGTCGTCGCCGGCCTCCACGATGCGCGGCTCGATGCGCGGATAGCGGGCGAAGCGCTCCTTCAGGCCCTCCAGCGCCGCATCGGTCTGGGCGGTGCGGGTTTCGTTGTCTTGGCTCTGGCTGCGGTCGACGATGACGGGGACGATGGTGGACAGCGCCTCGCGGTCCTCCTGAAGGAAGACGGGATTGGCGAGCGCCAGCACCAGAAGGGCGAGCGCCACCGCCCGGACGACGGAACCGCGCAGGCCGCGCCAGAAGCCGAGGGCTGCAAGCGCAAGCCCGACGATGCCGATGGCGGCAATCGCGATCCAGGGCAGGAAGGGGGAGAACTGAAGCGTCATGTCACTGCCCCAGCCGTTCGAGGAGGGCGGGCACATGCACCTGGTCCGCCTTGTAGTTGCCCGTCAGCATATACATCATGATGTTGACGCCGGAGCGGAAGGCGTGCTCGCGCTGCAACTCGTCCGGCGGCACCGTCGGCAGCAGTGCCATGCCGTTGGTGTCGATCGCCCAAGCACCGGCAAAATCGTTGCCGGTGATCATGATCGGCGAAACGCCGTCGCCCGCGCGCGCCGGCCGCGACGGGTCTTCTGCGCGGTCGAGTTCCGCCTCGACCCACAGAGGACTTCCGGCATAACGGCCCGGGAAATTGGCCAGCAGGTAGAAGGATTTGGTGAGCACGTGGTCGGCCGGCACGGGCTCCAGCGGCGGAATGTCGAGATTGGCGAGAATGGCCTGCAGGCGCTCCGTATTGGGGCTTGTCGCATTGCCGTCGAGGTTGATGTACTGGTCGCGCGTGTCGAACAGCACCGTGCCGCCGTTGCGCATATAGGCGTCGATGCGGCTGATCGCGGCATTGGACGGCATGGAGGCCGTGGCGCTGACCGGCCAGTATATGATCGGGTAGAGCGCCAGCTCGTCCTTCTCGATGTCGATGCCGGCAGGCTCGCCGGGCTCCAGTGTGGTGCGGTAAGTCAGGAATTCAGTCAGGCCGGCCAAACCGCGTTCGGAGATGCGGTCCACTTCGCTTTCGCCGGTGACGACATAGGCCAGATGCGTTGTGTCGAGCCGTGAGAGAATGGTCTCGTCTCCGGGCTTGCTGTCGGCCGCATGGCCTTGCTGCGGCATTGCCATCAGGGCGCCGGCGAAGAGGGCGAGGAGCACGGCGGCGGTCGTACCGCGGCGTGGCACGCGACGGGCGGCAGCGGCAAAGGCGCCGCCTATCAGAAGCACGATGGCGCAATCGAGGATCAGCAGCAGGGCCGCGAGCGTGAAGAGATAGGGTTTCAGCGACCAGGTCTCCTTGCCGGCAAGCGGCTCGCGCAGGATGCTTGCGCCTTCGGGAACGACAAGCGGGCGAATGGTGTGCTCCGGCGGGAAGAGGTTGTGCGCGACATAGCCGTCCTCCGAACCGTAGAGGCCGGGGGGATTGTCGAAGCTCGCCACGACCTTAGAACCATCGCCGGCCGCGAGCGGTTTGGCCTCGCCGGTTGCCGCGGCAAGCGTGCCGTTTGCGGTCATCAGGCGATAGGGGGGCAGGCCCGTGGTTGCCTGGCCGCCTTCGGCCGAGACGCCGCCGCCGCGGGAAAGCTGCACGGTACGCCGGAGCATTTCCACGAAATCGCCCGACAACGGCAGGTTCGACCATCCCGTTTCTGCACTGATGTGGAAAAGCACGATGCGGCCGGAGCCGAGCGGGCCCGTTGTGACCAGCGGCGTGCCATCGGCAAGGCTCGCCCAGGTGCGTTCGGCGAGGTCGGGCGTCGGTTCGGCAAGGACCTGCCGCTTGATCAGGATGTCCTGCGGCGCACGCATGCCGAAGAACGGGCTGTTGGACGGATAGGCCGACAGCGGCTGCGGCTCGGACCAGGACAGCGCGCCGCCAAGCGCGCGTTCGCCTTTGCGCAGCACCACGGGCACGAGCGGATCGTCGCCCGGGGCGGCCGCAAGGCGCGGACCGGCGAAGCGGATGAGCATGCCGCCGGCTTCGATCCAGCGCTGGACCTCGCTCTGTACATCCTCTGGCAGGCGGCCGATATCGGCCATGATCAGGACCGACGGATTCTGCTCGAGAATCTGGGGAATGGCGATAGAAAGGTCCGCCACGTTCGGTTCAATGAGATCGGCATAGGGCGCAAGCGCACGGTTGATATAGTGCAGCGGCGACAGCAGCGGCTGGCTCGCATCCACCACCTCGCCGGACAGGAAGGCGACGCGGCGTCGGCGGAAGCCGTCATCGAGCAGATAGGCGCCGCCGGCATTGGCGAGGCCGTCGATGCTGATGCGGGCAAAGTCGTTGCGCAGCTCGAAGGGGGCCGTGATGGTGCCGGTCGTCGTCGTCGCGCCCGCCGCGAAGCTCGCGGTCCCGGTAGCGATAGGGCGGCTGCGCGAATCATAAGCCGTCAGCGGCAGGCTGCGTGCCGGGCCGCCATCGAGGCGGGTGAGGGCGACGGTCAATGCATCCGCGCCATTCACCGCGGCGGTAATGGCGACAGCCGCCGCACCGTCGCCCTCGATCAGGCGCAGATCGGCGGGCGAGAGCCCTTGCAGGGCGGCAACGGTTTCGTCCGTCTCGCCGCCGGCCATGCCGTCGCTGATGAAGGCGAGCGTGCCGGGCGCAGCACCATCGAGCGCGGTGCGCAGCGAGGCGATCGCGGCGGTGCGGTCGGCGAGCAACGGGCGCGGCTCGGCGGCGGCAAGGCGCGTGCGCGCGGTCGCGGCATCGACCGGCACCGCATCATGCTGGCGTTCGGCGGTCAGCACCAGCGCGATCGGCACGTTCCGGCTTTCCGCATCATCGATCAGCGTGGTGGCCGTGTCGACACGGCTTTGCCAGTCGGTGGCCGAGGCCCAGGTGTTGTCGACGACGAGCGCGAGCGGGCCGCTCGATGCCAGTGTGTTGGTGCGCGGATTGAAGACGGGGTCGGCGATGGCAAAGACAACGGCGGCGGCCATGAGCATGCGCAGCAGCGTCAGCCACCAGGGGCTTTGCGCCGGCGTCTCCTCGCGCTTGAGGATCGAGGCGAGGATGGCGAATGGCGGAAAAACCTCGGCCTGCGGCTTGGGCGGCGTGAGGCGCAGCAGCCACCAGATGACGGGCAGCAGAACCAGCGTGGTCAGCACGGCGGGAAAGGCGAAAGCGAAGGCACTCATCGGCCGCGCTCCGCCCGCATCGCCGGCATGCCGGAGAGATACATGTGCACGGCGACCAGCGCTTCGGAGGCGAGACGGTCCGTTCGGTGCGGCACGAAGCTCCAGCCGAGATGGCGCAGGCTTTCGGCCAGCGTTTCGCGTCGCGCGACATAGGCGCGGGCATAGTCGTCCTTCAGCGTCTCGGCGCGGCCGGCGGTGATCTTTTGCCCGCTTTCGGGGTCGGTGAATTCGGTGCGGCCGGTATACGGGAAGGTCTCTTCTGCCGGGTCGGCGACCTCAATGACATGACCCTTGAGGCCGCGACGGGCCAGCGGGCCGAGGCGCGCCATGACGTCTTGGACCGGATCAAGGAAATCGCCGATCAGCACGACATCGCTGCTGCCGCGGATCATGCCGGTGTCCGGCAGGCCGCCGGTGGCGGGGTTGTGCATGAGGGCGGTGGCGAGGCGCTCGGCGGCATTGCGCGCTGCGATCGGCTCCATGATTCCAGGGCAGCCGATACGTTCGCCCGAGCGCGCGAGGATTTCGGCCAGCGCCAGCATGATGACGAGCGCGCGGCTCTCCTTGGAGACCGTGCCGAAAGTCGACTTGTACATCATCGAGGGGGAGAGATCGGCCCAGACCCAGACGGTGTGGGCGGCTTCCCATTCGCGGTCACGCACATAGGTATGATCGTCACGGGCCGAGCGTCGCCAGTCGATGCGCGACAGGCTTTCGCCATCGACATAGGGGCGGAACTGCCAGAAATTCTCGCCGATACCGCGCTTGCGGCGGCCGTGCCAGCCGGCGATCACCGTATTGGCGAGGCGCTGGGCCTCTACCATGCAATCGGGAATGAGGGCGGCGCGCGCCTGCGCCCGCGAAAGCACGTCGCGGGTCGGTGTTGGCTCGACGATCTGCCCGACGGAGGCCATGCGCTTTCTCCGCTCAGCCGCCCGCCTGCCGGACGAGATCGGCAATCACATCACGAACCGACATGCCTTCGGCGCGGGCTGCGAAGGTCAGTGCCATGCGGTGCTGGAGCACGGGTTCGGCCAGCGCCAGCACATCGTCAACCGAGGGCGCAAGGCGACCCTCGTAGAGCGCGCGGGCGCGGGCGCACAGCATCATCGCCTGTCCGGCGCGCGGGCCTGGGCCCCAGGCGACATGCTTGTCGGTCGAGGCGATGCCATTGCCGGGGCGGGCTGAACGCACAAGCGAGAGGATCGCGTCGAGCACTTTCTCGCTCACCGGCATCTGGCGGATGAGGGTCTGGATCTCCACCAGCCGTTCGGCCGAGATGGCGGCTTCGGCCCGCGTCTCGCTGACGCCGGTCGTCTCGAGTAGGATCTGCCGCTCGGCGGCAAGCTCGGGATAGTCGACATCGACCTGCAGCAGGAAGCGGTCGAGCTGCGCCTCGGGCAGGGGATAGGTGCCCTCCTGTTCCAGCGGGTTCTGGGTCGCCAGAACGTGGAAGGGCTTCGGCAGGTCGTTGCGGGCGCCGGCCACCGTCACATGATATTCCTGCATGGCCTGGAGCAGGGCGGACTGGGTACGTGGCGAGGCACGGTTGATTTCGTCAGCCATCAGGAGCTGGGTGAAGATCGGGCCGGGCACGAAGCGGAAGGAGCGTTTTCCGTTTTCGTCCTGGTCCATGACTTCCGAGCCGAGAATATCCGACGGCATGAGGTCAGGCGTGAACTGGATGCGGCTGGAGGCAAGGCCGAGCACGGTGCCGAGCGTCACGACGAGCTTCGTCTTGGCGAGGCCCGGCACGCCGACGAGCAGCGCATGACCGCCGGAGAGCACGGCGAGCATGGTCTGCTCGACCACGCTTTCCTGGCCGAAGATCACCTTGGAGACTTCCTTGCGGATGACGGCGATATCCGAAAGGGCCCGTTCGGCCGCCGCGATCACCGCCTTTTCGTCCAGGCCTGCCTCGTGGGAATTCTGAACGCCCATGCTCATCTCCAGTGCCGGTAATGAATGACCTGCGAATCGTGGTCATGCCGCGTCCGCGTCCTACATAAAGACCTTATTAGCGCAGCCGTGGCTGACAAGCGGCCACGAAATGACTATCTCGTGAGTGTATCCACCCTTTCCTCGCGGGAAGAACGGTCTCTTGCGGAGATAGGGGTGAACCGGGACGGAACAATGGCAACAGGTGAAATTCGCGAAAGCACGGATGCGGCGGGACTGGCCGCCCTGATCGCGCGCGCCGGCGCGGAGACGGGCGGACGAGGCCTGCCGCCGGTCGAGCGCTGGAACCCGCCGTTCTGTGGCGACATCGACATGGAAATCCGTGCCGACGGTACCTGGTTCTACCTGGGAACGCCGATCGGCCGTGCACCGCTGGTGCGCCTTTTCTCCACGGTCCTGCGCAAGGACGAGGACGGCCGGACCTATCTGGTGACGCCGGTCGAGAAGGTCGGCATCCGCGTCGTCGATGCGCCGTTTCTGGCAGTGGAGATGAATGCGAGCGGCGTGGGCGCGGCGCAGACGCTCACCTTCCGCACCAATGTCGGCGACGTTGTCGAGGTCGGGCCGGAGCATCCGCTGCGTTTCGTTATCGCGGGCGAAAACAGCGAGCTGAAGCCCTATCTCCTCGTGCGCGGCCGGCTGGAGGCGCTCGTCTCGCGCGCCGTGATGTACGATCTGGTGGCGCTTGGCGAAACCATCGCGATCGACGGCGTCGACATGTTTGCGGTGCGCTCGGGCGGCATGGTCTTTCCCGTCATGCCGGCTGCCGAGCTGGATGCACTTTCGCGATGAGTTCTACGCCTTACAGTGCTGCGGAGTTCCGCCGCCGTGCCGTCGCGCAGATGCGCAGCATCGGTGACGAGACCTGGCGCGAGCATGGCGACAGCCTGCTCAACCCCGCCGTCATTCCCCATCTGGAAGGCATGAAGCTGCGCTATGCGGCGGTGCTGATCCCCGTCGTCGACGATGGCGAGGAGGCGCGGGTGATCTTCACCCAGCGGACGGCGACGCTGCGCAAGCATTCCGGCCAGATCGCTTTTCCGGGCGGAGCCGTGGATGACGAGGATGCGGACGTAGAGGCGGCCGCCCTGCGCGAGGCGGAGGAGGAAATCAGCCTCGACCGCCGTTTCGTGGAGCCGGTCGGGCGCCTGCCGCAATACAAGGCTTTGTCGGGTTTCTCCATCACGCCTGTTCTGGCGGTGGTGCAGCCGGGCTTCGAGCTCATTCCCAATCCGTCGGAAGTCGACAAGGTCTTCGACGTGCCGCTGTCCTTCCTGATGGACCCGCGCAATCACGCGCAGGGCAGCGGCGTCTGGCTCGGCAGCGAACGGCATTATTATCGCATGCCCTATGAGGGGCATAACATCTGGGGCATCACCGCCGGCATCGTGCGGGTGATCTATGAAAGGCTTTATGCATGACGTCTGTTGCGGGCGAGGCGTGGTTTTCCGATCCGGCGCTCGGGCAGGTGCTTTCGCTGCTGAACAACGAGGGCGGCGAGGCGCGGGTGGCGGGCGGCGCGGTGCGCAACAGCCTGATGGGCCTGGCTGTCGCGGATATAGACATCGCCACGACATTGCCGCCGCAGGGCGTGGTGGAGCGGGCGAAGGCCGCTGATATCAAGGCGGTGCCGACCGGCATCGAGCACGGTACGGTCACGCTCGTCATCGGCGGCAAACCGTTCGAGGTGACGACACTGCGCCGCGACGTGGCGACAGACGGACGCCGCGCGGAAGTCGCGTTCGGCACCGACTGGCAGACCGATGCGGAGCGGCGCGACCTGACCATCAACGCGCTTTACGCGACACAGGACGGTACGGTGATCGACCTCGTGAACGGTCTGCCGGATATCGAAAGCCGCACGGTGCGCTTCATCGGCGACGCAGCGACGCGCATCGACGAGGATCATCTGCGCATCCTGCGCTTTTTCCGATTTTTCGCGCTCTACGGCCGCGGCCGACCGGATGCCGAGGGGCTGAAGGCCTGTGCGCGGGCAAAGGACAAGCTTGGGCGGCTGTCGGCCGAGCGGGTCTGGTCCGAGACGAAGAAACTTCTGGCTGCTCCTGATCCGGGCCGCGCGCTGCTGTGGATGCGGCAGGCTGGCGTGCTGACCGAAATCCTGCCTGAGACGGAGAAATGGGGCATCGACGCGGTCCCCGGGCTCATCGAGGCCGAGAAAGCCTTCGGCTGGCAGCCGGATGCGCTGCTCAGGCTGGCGGCCATCGTGCCGCCGGATCGTGAGCGGCTGAAGGCGCTTGCCGAGCGGTTGCGCCTCTCCAAGGCGGAGGCCGCTGTTCTCGATGGCTGGGCGGCCGCACCCGAGATTGCGCCGAAACTGGCGGAAACCGCCTTTGACCGGCTGCTCTACCGTAACGGTCCGAAAGGACTTTCAATGCGGTTGAGGCTTGCGCTCGCTTCGGCCCGCGCACGTGGACTTGGCGATGCGGATGTACTTGCTTTCGCCGGGCTCTGCCAGCGTTTGCTGGCGCGCGCTGAAAAATGGCAGAAGCCAACTTTCCCGCTGACGGGAGCAGATGTGCTTGCCGCTGGTGTTTCGGCTGGGCCGGCGGTGGGCACGATTTTGGAGCGTATCGAGGAAGAATGGGTGGGGGGTAATTTCCATGATGACCGGGCAAGGCTGCTTGCCCGGCTTAAGGCGCTCGCCGGGGAGGGCTGACCCTCCCGTCATCCCGCTTCAGCCGTCAGGCGGCGTCGGCGGTCTTTTCGTCGACGATGCGCTGCTTGATGTTTTCCACCATGTTTTCGCGGATCGTGGTTTCGCCATGGGCTGTACGCATGTGCTCCACGGCGCGGCGCACGACTTCAGCGTCGTCGCTGGCGCGTGTGTGCCAGTCGCATCCCGGGACAAGTGAACCGCATTCAAAAAGTCTCATGACTATCTCCTGTCGTTTCAACGGGGGCAGTTTAGCAGACATGGCCCCGAGAGCCAAATCCGCAGAGCCGGTCAGGGTTCCACCCGACGCTTCGAAATCAGCTGTTGTGACCTGCCTTCGCCCAGGCGTCGAAGCAGGCGGACGTCTCCGGCTTGCCCGGCTTGGCAGTCTGGCTGGGCATATGATGCACGGTCCCGCCGGCAAGGCGCATCCGCGCTTCGGCGACGAAATAGTCATGCGGAAGATCGACGCCACTTTCGGCGCGCATGGTTTCGGCAAAACGATTGATAAAGTCGACGGACTGCGGGTCGTTGCCCGACTGCAATCCGTTCTTTGCGGCATTGCTCATGACTGTCTCCTCCACGAGTACCTCAATAGAGGTAGTGTACCACGCAAAAGGATCAAGCCCCGTTCACAACACCGCTAGGGAGCATATCGGGGAGGTCCGGAGGCCAGACGTCAGGGCCAGCGAACCACGGGCGGAAGCGACGACAGGATGGAATCGACATTGCCGCCGGTCTTCAGACCAAACAGCGTGCCGCGGTCATAAAGCAGGTTGAATTCGACATAGCGGCCGCGACGCACGAGCTGTTCGTCGCGGTCCTCTTCCGTCCAGCCCTTGTTGAAATTGGAGCGCACGATGCGGGGATAGACCATGGCGAAGGCGCGGCCGACATCCTGCGTGAAGGCGAAATCCGCATCCCAGCCGCCGAGTTCTTCCGGCGAATGCAGCCAGTCATAGAAGATGCCTCCGGTGCCGCGCGGCTCGTTGCGGTGCTTCAGGAAAAAGTACTCGTCGCACCACTCCTTGAATTTTGCGTGATCGGCCACCGCATGGCGGTTGCAGGTGATCTCCATCGCCTTGTGGAACAGGGCGGTGTCCGGGTCGCTCATCACCCGACGACGGTCCAGCACGGGCGTCAGGTCCGCGCCGCCGCCGAACCAGCGGCTGGTGGTGACGACCATGCGCGTGTTCATGTGCACGGCCGGGACATTGGGATTGACCGGATGGGCGATCAGCGAAATGCCCGAGGCCCAGAAGCTAGGGTCCTCATCCGCGCCGGGGATCTGCCCGCGGAATTCGGGGGAGAATTCGCCATAGACGGTGGATGTATGGACGCCGACCTTCTCGAAGACGCGGCCTTCCATCATCGACATGCGGCCGCCGCCACCTTCGCCACCCTCGCGCAGCCAGTCCTTGGCCACGAAGCGGCCGGGCTGCATGTCCGACAGCGGACCTTCCAGCTCGTTCTCGATGGCTTCGAAGCTCGCGCAGATCGCGTCGCGCAGATGCTCGAACCATGCGCGGGCAGCGGCCTTCTTGTCTTCGATGTCTTCGGGCAGGCCTTTCGGCAGGTTTGGTCGTTCCATGATGTTTCCCGCTGACGGCCGCGCCGCCGAATCGCATTTCGGTCACACTCCTTAACTTTGCACCATTTGGCAACAAAGCGGGGCATTTCCGCTGGGGACGGCGGGACTCGCAAAACGGGCAGATCCGGCCTATATTGAGCGTATAGAATGTGCTGCCAGGAGGAAACCTGCATGGCGCGTGTTCCAGGACCGCCGCCCCTCGACGGGCTCCGTCGCCACATCGAGCGCAGCCGGCTCGCGAAAGGTGCGACCGGAGGGCATTTCGTGCGCGAGACCTTCTGCATGGAGCGTCAGGACGCCCGTGAGAAGGCCCGCGAGTGGTTCGACCAATGGCCGAAGGCGGCCTACTGGACAGAAGTGGAAAGCTGGCGCGCGCTGGACGGCGACCGCATCGAGTTCACCATGCGCCGGTTGCCGAGCGCCGATTGAGGCACTGCTGCAGGACGTGATGAAGCGCCATATGTGCAAGCTCGATTGACGGCGGAGCGCGGCCCCCCTATTTTACCGCCATTGTCATCAACAGAAAGGCGCCGTTGCGGTTCTCAAGCACGGCTCATAGTCCTTGTTCGAACTCGCGATTGCCGTCTTCCTTATCCTCTTCAACGGGGTTTTTGCCCTTTCCGAACTTTCCATCGTTTCCGCTCGCAAGCCCCGCCTGAAAACCATGGCGGCGCAGGGCGTGCGCGGCGCAGCTACGGCGCTGCGACTGGCCGAAGACCCCGGTAAGTTCCTCTCCACCGTCCAGATCGGCATCACGCTTATCGGCATTCTCGCCGGTGCGTTCTCGGGTGCGGCGCTCGGCGGCCGCCTGCGTAACATCCTTGCCGCCGAGGGCGTGCCTGACTGGCTGGCCGACCCGCTGGGCTACGGTATCGTCATCTTCATCATCACCTATCTGTCCGTCGTCGTCGGCGAGTTGGTGCCCAAGCAGATCGCGCTGCGCAATCCCGAGCGTTTCGCCTCGATGGTTGCGCCCTCCATGTCGCTTCTGTCCAAGATCGGCGCGCCTGCCGTCTGGGCGCTCGATGCCTCGACGCGCCTTATCTTCCGTCTCATGGGCCAGCATGCGGCCTCCGAAACGGTCGTGACGGACGAGGAGATCAGGACCATCGTGGCCGAGGCGGAAGCCGCCGGCGTCATCGAGGGCGGCGAAAAGCTGATGATCGCCGGCGTCATGCGCTTTTCCGACCGCGAGGCGCGCGGCCTCATGACGCCGCGCAACGATGTGGACTGGATCGATCTTGGCGACACGGTCGAGGAAATTCACCAGCAGCTCGTTGAGAGCCAGCATTCGCGCCTGCCGGTCGCCGATGGCGGACCGGAAACCATCGTCGGGGTGGTACAAAAGCGCGAGCTGCTTTCTGCCCTGCTGAGCGGCCAACCGCTCGACATCCGCTCCTTCGTTCGTCCCGCGCCGATCGTACCGGATACGATGGATGCGATGCGCGTTCTCGATACGCTGCGCAATTCGGAAGTGCCGATCCTGCTCATCCACGACGAGTACGGCCACTTCGAGGGCGTCATCACTCCCGCCGACGTGCTGGAGGCGATTGCCGGCGTGTTCCGCTCCGATATCGAGGAGGGGGACGACGAATATGCCGTTCAGCGCGACGACGGTTCGTGGCTCATTTCCGGCGCCATGCCGATCGATGAAATGGCCGATCGGCTCGGTCTGTCGCTGCCGGCGCGCCGCAGCTACCAGACAGCCGCCGGTCTCGTCATCGAATCGCTGCAGAAGCTCCCGAAGACCGGCGAGGTCACCGAAACCCAGGGCTGGCGCTTCGAGGTCGTCGATATGGACGGCCGCCGCGTCGACAAGCTCCTGGTCACGCGCCTCGACTAAGGGACATCGGGCTCGAGCAGTCTCGGGCCCGGGCCTTCGGCGCCTAGCGTATCGAGCGGGTTGCGCAGCGGGCATTCCTGCATCGAAAGACATCCGCAGCCGATGCAGCCGTCGAGCTGGTTGCGCAGCCGCGTCAGCCGCGCGATGCGCTCGTCGAGCTTGCCGCGCCAGGTCTTTGAGAGCGCGTTCCAGTCCTTTACAGTCAGCGGCCTGTCATGGGGAAGCACGGACAGTGCTTCGGCAATCTCGGCAAGTGGTATGCCGGTGCGCTGCGCAACCTTGATCACTGCGACACGCCGCAGGATGCTGCGGGGGTAGCGCCGCTGGTTGCCGCGATTGCGCTGGCTGTGGATGAGCCCCTTCTCTTCGTAGAAATGCAGGGTCGACACCGCCACCCCGCTGCGTTCGGCAACCTCGCCGACGCTGAGTTCCCGGGACATCGCGCCGTTGGGACATTTTTCCATCATGGTGTTGACCTCAGGTTTAGTTGAGGTTTTATACCACGGGCTCCCAGTTTTCAACGGAGCCCCAAACACATGACAACACGACTGACCATCGCCCTTATCTATGGCAGCGGCCGCGAGGGTCGTTTCGCCGATACGGTCGCGGGATGGCTGGAACCGGAGCTCGCCAGCTTCTCTCAATATGATATCGTCCGTATCGATGCGGCGGAGCTTGCCTTCACACCCGGCGGTCTCGACGAAGCGTCGGCGGCGCTGGTGGAAAGCCGCATTTCGCAGGCGGATGCCTTCCTCATCGTGACGCCCGAATATAACCACGCCTATCCCGCAGCACTGAAGGCAATCATCGACAGCTCCTTCAGGCCGTGGCACGCCAAGCCTGTCGCCTTCGTGTGCTACGGCGGCGTCTCGGGCGGTCTGCGCGCTGTCGAGCAGTTGCGGCTGGTCTTTGCGGAGCTGCATGCGGTGACGATCCGCGAAACGGTGAGCCTCGCCCATGCCTGGACGCAGTTCGACCCCGCCGGCAATCCGTTCCGTCCCGGCATATTGAACGGCCAGCTCGCCGTGCTGATGTCGCGTCTTGCCTGGTGGGCGCATGCCCTGAAGGCGGCGCGGATCGCAACGCGTTATGACGAGGTGGCGGCATGAGACCGGCCGATTATGCGACCGCAGAGGTTGCGCGCTCGCCCCAGGATTATCGCCGCAACGCAACGATGCTGATGATCAGCACGCTCACCATCATGTCGGGCGCAACGATTTCCGCCTCCCTGCCGGGCATCGCCGCGCGTTTTGCCGATGTCGACAATGTGGCGCTGCTCAGCCGGCTGGTGCTGACACTGCCGGCGGCGTTCATCGCGTTGTTTTCGCCGGCCGCCGGCTTTGTGGTCGACCGCTTCGGCCGCAAGCCGCTTCTGCTCGCTTCGCTTGTCCTCTTTACACTGGCCGGCGCGTCGGGGCTGTTTGCCGATACCCTGCCGGGACTGCTGGTAGGGCGGGCCGTGCTTGGCATTGCGATCGGCGGCATCATGACGGCGACGACGGCGCTTGTCGGCGATTTCTTCCAGGGAGCTGCGCGCGATCGCTACATGGGTTTGCAGCAGGCCTTTGTGGGGATCGGCGGCACGATCTTCCTCACGGGCGGCGGCTTCCTGGCGGAGGTCCACTGGCGCGGCCCCTTCCTCATCTACGCGGTGGCGATCCTGCTTTTGCCGGCGGCCATCGCGTTCCTGCCGGAGCCGCGTCGTGCACCGACGAAGGGGGTGGTCGAAGGGCAGGGCCGGCTTGGCGGGCGCGGGGTGACGCTGCTCGCCCTGCTGTTTGCAGCGGCGATCATCAACATGATCGCATTCTACATGATCCCGACGCAGTTGCCGTTCTATCTGGCGCATCTCGGCTTTGCCGCGCCCAGTCTGGCGGGCACGGCGATCGGCGCCGGCCAGCTCGTCGGCGTGATGAGTGCCCTTGCCTTTGCGCCGGTCCGGCGCCGGCTCGGCATCATGGGCGTGTTCAGCCTCGGTTTCGTTTCGGCCGGGCTTTCCTTCCTGCTGCTGTCGTATGCGCAAAGCTATGCCGGTGTGCTCCTCGCGATGGCGGTCTCCGGCGTGTGCATGGGCACGATCATGCCGAACTTCGCGGCGGCCGCGATGGTTCTGGCGCCACCCGCGCTGCGCGGCCGGATCTCCGGTCTGCTGGTCGCGAGTATCTTTGCGGGCCAGTTCCTTTCGCCTGTGGTTTCGCAGCCGCTCATTTCGGCGTCGGGTTTCGAGGCGGCGTATGCCGTCGTCGGAGCCATTGTCCTGGTCATCGGCATCGCGGCCTTCGCGGCACGGCTGCTGTGGCGGGATAACGGTGCGGTCGTCTCCGGTCGGCATGCATAGGGGCTTGCCGGAAAGCGCGTCAGACGAACCCGGTCTGGCGCAGCGCTTCGCCGCAGATCATTGCGGCGGAGAGCGCGACGTTGATGGAGCGCTGTGCCTCGACCATCGGGATAAGGACGCGTCCGTCGGCGATGTCGTGAACATGGTCCGGTACGCCGGCGCTTTCGCGACCGAAAAGCAGGATGTCGTCGGGCCGGTAGGCGAAGTCTGTATAGATGCCCGCCGCCTTGGTGGAGGCGAGAATCAGGCGGCGGCCGGTCTGGCTGCGCCAATCCTCGAACCGGTCCCAGCTGACATGGCGCGTCAGCGTCACCGAGGCGAGATAGTCCATGCCGGCGCGCTTCAGGCTGCGGTCGGATATGTCGAAGCCGGCCGGCTCGATGATGTCTACGGCGAGCCCCATGCAGGCGGCGAAACGCAGCATCGTGCCGGTATTGCCGGCGATATCTGGCTGGTAGAGGGCAATGCGAAGTGCGGACATGCCGTCTCGCTATAACAATTCGCAGCCCGATGCGACGCCGTTTTCATGGCGCGCGGCGAAAACGGCGCGAGGTGGGCCCGAGCGGGAAGGGGCAGGCGCGGATGAATGTGGCGGCAAGGCAACAGAATTAGTCGCAGATGGGAAATCGCCAGGAAGCGGCTGGAAAATTGCATCGTTTCGGGTTAACCACGGCACATCTGAAACGCGAGAAAGGGAGGAACATGATGAATAACGCCCATCGGCTGCGCCTCCCGGCAGGAATCACGCCTCTTCTCGCTTAGGCATTTCGCCGCCCTCATTCCCTTCGTGCCTGCATATCAATTCGCCGTGTGACGCCTTTCGTCGCCCCGCGGCACGCCAAGCGGAACCCGCTCCCGACTGCGCCCTTTTGCGCCGTGCGTACCGGTTCCGTCGTTTCTATTACGGAGAAAGCCATGTTCGGCTGGTTCGAAAGACGTTTGAATCCCTATCCCGCGGAGGCGCCCTCGCTTCCGCCCAAGGGAATACTCCCCTTCCTTTGGCACTACACGCGCCCGGCGGCGCCGTGGCTTGCCGTGCTGGGCTTCTGCTCCATGGCGCTCGGTATCGCCGAAGTGCTGCTGTTCCAGTTCCTCGGCAATATCGTCGACTGGCTCTCGGCCGGCGATCCCGGCACGTTCCTCACCCGCGAGGGCGGTACGCTGATCTGGATGGCCGTGCTTCTGCTCGTGCTCATTCCGCTTTTCGGCGCGCTGCACACGATGACCATGCACCAGGCGCTTGCGGGCAATTTCCCGATGATCGCCCGCTGGCAGATGCATCGGTATCTCATCCGCCAGAGCATGACCTTCTTCTCCAACGAGTTCGCGGGCCGCGTCTCGACGAAGGTAATGCAGACCTCGCTTGCCGTGCGCGAAACGGTCATGAAGATCATCGACGTCTTCATCTATGTGGTGAGCTACTTCGTTTCGATGATCGCCATCATCGCGTCGGCGGACCTGCGCCTCGTGGTGCCGTTGCTCGTATGGTTCGTCGTCTATATCTGCATCCTGCGCTACTTCGTGCCGAAGCTCATGCGGGTTTCGCGCATGCAGGCGGATGCGCGCTCCATGATGACGGGCCGTATCGTCGACAGCTACACGAACATCGCGACCGTGAAGCTGTTCTCGCACGCCGGCCGCGAGGAAACCTATGCCCGCGAAGGCATGGACGAGTTCCTGCAGACGGTGCACAAGCAGATGCGCTTCATCACGGCCTTCAACATCGCCATCGACATCAACAATGTCATCGCGATGTTCTTCACCACGGCCATCGGCATCTATTTCTGGATGTCGGGCGATGTGACAGTCGGTGCCGTCGCGGTGGCCGCCGGCCTTGCCATGCGCATCAACGGCATGTCGCAGTGGGTGATGTGGGAAGTGACCGCGCTGTTCGAGAATATCGGCACGGTCTATGACGGCATGGGCATGATGACCAAGCCGCACGATATCAAGGATGCGCCCCAGGCGCCGCCGCTGCCGACGGCAAAGGGGGCCATCACTTTCGATCACGTCCGCTTCCACTATGGCAAGAACAAGGGTGCGATCGAGGACCTGTCGCTCGACATCGCCGCCGGCGAGAAGGTCGGCCTCGTCGGCCGGTCCGGCGCCGGCAAGACGACGCTGATGAACGTGCTCCTGCGCTTCTACGATCTGGAGGCCGGCCGGATCACGATCGACGGCAAGGACATCTCCACCGTGACGCAGGACAGCCTGCGCTCGCAGATCGGCGTGGTGACGCAGGACACCTCCCTGCTGCACCGCTCCATTCGCGACAACATTGCCTATGGCAAACCGGACGCGACGGATGCCGAGATCATGGAGGCGGCAAGGCGTGCGAATGCCTGGGACTTCATCGAAAGCCTGAGCGACCACCAGGGTCGCAGCGGCCTCGATGCCCAGGTCGGCGAGCGCGGCGTGAAGCTCTCCGGCGGCCAGCGCCAGCGCATCGCCATCGCCCGCGTCTTCCTGAAGGACGCGCCGATCCTCGTGCTGGATGAGGCGACCTCGGCGCTCGATTCGGAAGTCGAGGCGGCCATCCAGGAAAACCTCTTCGCCCTCATGCAGGGCAAGACGGTGATCGCCATCGCCCACCGCCTGTCGACGCTGACGGAGATGGACCGCCTCGTCGTGCTCGACAAGGGCCGCATCAGCGAGACCGGCACGCATGCCGAACTGGTCGCCCGCGGCGGCATCTACGCCGACCTGTGGACCCGCCAGTCCGGCGGCTTCATCGCCGATGACGCGGCCGAGACCGAGACGGCGGCCGAATAAAAACAGAGAAGGCCGGCCCTACTAGTGGCCGGCCTTCTTCCTTTCCGAACTTTAATTTGCCGCCCGGCCAAAACGGCCTATATCGGGGGCATGATCTTCCGGCCGCTTTTCTCCTTCTTCGAGACCTGGATAAAGCCCTTCGAGCGGCGTGATGACCTGCGGCCGCCGGCGGGGCTGTTTGCGTTCGTGTGGTTCTATGTCCGGCAGGCCAAGGCGCCGTTTGCGGCGCTGCTCGTGCTGGGCGGCATTACGGCGGGGATCGAGGCGGCGACCTTCTGGTTCGTCGGGCGTCTCGTCGACATGCTGGCGACGGTCAGGCCGGGCGAGGGGTGGAGCGGCCTGCTTGCTACCCATGGAACAGAACTGCTGCTGATGCTCGTCCTTATCGGCATCGTGCGCTTCATCATGGCGTTTCTCACCGCGCTGGTCGACCAGCAGGTCATCACGCCGGGCTTTTACAATCTCGTGCGCTGGCAGTCCTATGTGCATGTCGCGCGCCAGTCGCTCTCGTTCTTCCAGAACGATTTTTCCGGCCGCATTGTCACCAAGGTCTGGTCGGCAGGGCAGGCGACGGGCGATGTCATCACCTCCTTCATGGAAAGCATCTGGTTCGTCTCGATCTACACGGTCTCGACGCTGGTGCTGCTCGGCCAGCTCGACTGGCGGCTTGCGGCCGTGCTTTTGGCCTGGCTTGTGATTTTCGCAGCGCTGGCACGCCATTTCGTGCCGCGCATTCGCGAGCATGCCCGCCAGTCGGCGGAAGCCGGGTCGATGATCAGCGGCCGCATGGTCGATGCCTATTCCAATATTCAGACGCTGAAGCTCTTCGGCCGCGATGATGCGAACGACCGCTACATGCGCGACGGGTTCGATATATTCCAGGCCACGATCCTGAACTTCACGCGGCTTCTGACCTCGCTGCGCGCGTCGCTTGCCTTCCTGTCGGGCCTGATGATCGCGGGCATGGCGGTGTTGTGCATTCACCTCTGGCTTACCGCCGTCATCAGCTCGGGCGCTGTCGCCTTCACCATGGCTCTGGTGCTGCGGCTGAATTTCCTGCTCAACCGCCTGATGACGCAGCTCAACAGCATCATGCGCAATATCGGCACGATCCAGAATTCGGCCGACCTGATTTCGAAGCCTATCGGCCTTGTCGACAGGCCGGACGCGACCGCGCTCAAGGTCGTGAGCCCCGATATCCGTTTCGAGAACGTGCGCTTCCATTATGGCCGCCAATCCGGCGTGATCGACGACCTTACGCTCTCCATCAGGCCCGGCGAGAAGGTCGGCATCGTCGGGCGCTCGGGTGCGGGCAAGTCGACGCTCGTCAATCTTCTCCTGCGGTTCTACGACCTGGAGGGCGGCCGCATTCTGGTTGGCGGACAGGATATTGCCGCTGTCACCCAGGAAAGCCTGCGCGCCAGCATCGGCATGGTAAGCCAGGATACGGCGCTGCTGCACCGCTCGCTGCGCGACAACATCCTCTTCGGCAACCCGGATGCCAGCGAAGAGCAGATGATCGAGGCTGCCAGGAAGGCGGAAGCGCACGATTTCATCCTCCAGCTGGAGGACCAGCGTGGGCGCCGGGGCTATGACGCCCATGTCGGTGAGCGCGGCGTGAAGCTCTCCGGCGGCCAGCGCCAGCGCATCGCGATTGCGCGCGTCATGCTGAAGGATGCACCCATCCTCGTGCTGGACGAGGCGACCTCCGCCCTCGATTCGGAGGTCGAGGCGGCCATTCAGTCCAATCTGGAGCGCCTGATGCGCGGCAAGACCGTGCTTGCGATCGCCCACCGCCTCTCGACCATTGCCGCCCTCGACCGCCTGATCGTGATGGATCGCGGCCGGATCGTGGAGGAGGGCACGCATGGCGAGCTTGTCGCGCGCGGCGGGCTTTATGCGGATCTTTGGTCACGCCAGTCAGGCGGTTTTCTTGGGCAGGTGGAAGCGGCGCAATAGGGCCGCCTCGCGGTCGTGAACAGGCACGCCTTTGCGCCTTGAAAGGGTTGCGCTTTCCGGCGCCATCCTGATGGATGTCAAGCCCTCACCGTTTTCCCGCGACAATGTGCCCACCTCCCCTTGCCAAGGCTGGACATAATTTGCGATCAAGCATAGAACGCGCCGGATTGACGGGGAATCTATGGCCGTATTGTGTCCGGATATTGCCGGTTCCCAGGGGGCGGTGCGGTTTTCCGCAGACTTTGCGTGAGAGGATGGTTTAGCCGTGAGCGAACACGAGACAACAAGCGAATCCCATGGCGAGCCCACTCGCCGCGATTTTCTTTACCTGACCACCGGTATGGCGGGCGTCGTGGGCGGCGTTGCTGTCGCTTGGCCGTTCATCGACCAGATGCGTCCGGATGCGTCCACGCTGGCGCTCGCTTCCATCGAGGTCGACGTCTCCAGCCTGACGCCTGGCATGTCGCTGACCGCCAAGTGGCGCGGCAAGCCGGTCTTCATCCGTAACCGCACGGAGCAGGAAGTCGAGGAAGCCAAGGCCGTCGCGCTCGCCGACCTGAAGGACCCGGTCGCGCGCAACGCAAACATCGCGCCCGACGCCCAGGCGACGGATATCGACCGCTCCGCCGGCGAAGGCAAGGAGAACTGGATCGTCATGATCGGTTCGTGCACCCATCTCGGCTGTGTTCCGCTCGGCCAGGCCGGCGATTTCGGCGGCTGGTTCTGTCCCTGCCATGGTTCTCACTACGATACGGCCGGCCGTATCCGTAAGGGTCCTGCCCCTGAGAACCTGGCTGTGCCGACCTTCTCGTTCGTATCCGACACAGTCATCAAGATCGGTTGAGGGGACACCTGATAATGAGTGCTGAACATTCCACCTACCAGCCGACGACTGGCATCGAAAAATGGGTCGATTCGCGCCTGCCTCTGCCGCGCATGATCCATGACAGCTTCGTTTCCTACCCGGTACCGCGCAATCTGAACTATGCCTACACCTTCGGCGCCATGCTGTCGGTGATGCTGATCGTGCAGATCGCGACCGGCATCGTGCTGGCCATGCACTACGCCGCCGAAACCACAGTCGCGTTCAACTCGGTCGAAAAGATCATGCGCGACGTGAACCACGGCTGGCTGCTTCGCTACATGCACGCCAACGGCGCGTCCTTCTTCTTCATCGCGGTCTACCTGCACATTGCCCGTGGTCTCTACTACGGCTCCTACAAGGCGCCGCGCGAAATCCTCTGGATCCTCGGCGTCGTCATCTACCTCCTGATGATGGCAACGGGCTTCATGGGCTACGTTCTGCCCTGGGGTCAGATGTCCTTCTGGGGTGCGACGGTTATCACCGGCTTCTTCTCCGCCTTCCCGTGGGTTGGCGAGTGGATCCAGCAGTTCCTGCTCGGCGGTTTCGCCGTCGACAACCCGACGCTGAACCGCTTCTTCGCGCTGCACTACCTGCTTCCCTTCATGATCGCGGGCGTCGTTGTCCTGCACATCTGGGCCCTGCACGTCACCGGCCAGACCAACCCGACCGGCGTCGAGGTGAAGTCGAAGACGGACACGGTTCCCTTCACGCCCTATGCGACGCTGAAGGACGCCCTTGGCGTATCGGTCTTCCTGATCGTGTTCGCCTGGTTCATCTTCTACATGCCGAACTATCTCGGCCACCCGGACAACTACATCCCGGCCGATCCGCTGAAGACCCCGGCCCACATCGTTCCGGAATGGTACTACCTGCCGTTCTACGCGATGCTGCGCGCCATCACCTTCAATGTCGGCCCGATCGACTCCAAGCTCGGTGGCGTTCTGGTGATGTTCGGCTCGATCATCATCCTGTTCTTCCTGCCGTGGCTCGACACCTCCAAGGTGCGTTCCGCAGTCTACCGTCCGTGGTACAAGCTGTTCTTCTGGATCTTCGTGGCCAACGCCATCATGCTCGGCTGGCTCGGCGCCATGCCTGCTGAGGGCATCTACGTCATCCTGTCGCAGCTCGGCACGGTCTATTACTTTGGCTTCTTCATCATCCTCATGCCGTTGCTCGGCCTGATCGAGACCCCGAAGCGCATTCCGAATTCGATCACGGAAGCGGTTCTGGAAAAGAAGAACGCCAAGGCGGCCAAGGCCTGAGACGGGCGACGAAAGGAACCATGACAATGAAAAAGCTTGTTGCAGGCATTCTGTCGCTCGCCCTCGTCGCCGGTCTGGGCGCCTCCTTCGCTACGGCGGAAGAGGCAGCGCCCGCAGCCGGTGCAGAGGCCGAACACGCCACGCCGCACTATCCGATGCATAAGCCCAAGCAGCAGGACTGGTCTTTTGCCGGTCCGTTCGGCAAGTACGACAAGGGCCAGCTTCAGCGCGGCCTGAAGGTCTACACCGAAGTCTGTTCGGCCTGCCATTCGATGAACCTCGTCTCCTTCCGCACGCTGGAAGGGCTTGGCTACTCGGAGGCCCAGATCAAGGCTTTCGCCGCGAACTACGAAGTTCAGGACGGCCCGAACAGCGACGGCGAGATGTATATGCGGAAGGCCGTGCCTTCCGACCACTTCCCGTCGCCCTACGCCAACCACGAGGCGGCTGCCGCTTCGAACAATGGTGCGGCTCCGCCGGACTTCTCGCTGATCGCCAAGGCGCGCGGCATCACCCGCGGCTTCCCGCAGTTCGTCTTCGACATCTTCACGCAGTACCAGGAAGGCGGGCCGGATTACATCTACTCGCTGTTGACGGGTTACGATGAAGAGAAGCCGGCGCATCTCGAAGTCGCCGAAGGCACGCACTACAACCCCTATTTCGCCAATGCTGCGGCGCTTGCCATGGCAAAGCCGATCTCCGACGACCAGGTCACCTATGACGACGGTGCGCCGCAGACGGTCGACCAGTACGCTCACGACGTCGCCGCCTTCCTGATGTGGGCCGCTGAGCCGCATCTCGAGGAACGCAAGCGTACCGGCTTCATGGTGATGGTCTTCCTGCTGATCTTCACGGGCCTGATCTATCTGACGAAGAAGTCGGTCTACGCGAACAAGGAACACTGAGCGGTCTGACCGCCCGGTTCGAAAGGCGGCCTCCGGGCCGCCTTTTTTGTTGTGGGGCGTTGCCGCACCTGCAATAACCGGACCGTCTTCCGCAGCCGGGAAATCCCATGTCTACCGTTGAACAAGAACTCGTCGCCGCGATCCGCAACATTCCGGACTATCCCAAGCCCGGCATCGTGTTCCGGGACATCACCACACTGCTCGGCAATCCGCGCGCCTTCCGCCGCGCCGTGGACGAACTGGTTCATCCCTATGCGGGCATCGGCATCGCGAAGGTCGCCGGAATCGAGGCGCGCGGCTTCATCCTTGGCGGTGCAATGGCGCATCAGCTTTCGACCGGCTTCGTGCCGATCCGCAAGAAGGGCAAGCTGCCGCATGAGACCGTGCGCATCGCCTACAGCCTGGAATACGGCGTGGACGAGATGGAGATGCACAAGGACGCCATTACGCCGGGCGAGAGAGTGATCCTCGTCGACGACCTGATCGCAACCGGCGGCACGGCAGAGGCCGCCGTGAAGCTGCTACGCCAGATGGGGGCGGATATTGTCGCGGCCTGCTTCGTCATCGACCTGCCGGCGCTTGGCGGGCGCAAGAAGCTGGAAGCGCTCGGCGTCGAAGTGCGAACGCTGGTGGCTTTCGACGGGCACTGACGAGGCGTCAATCCCCGGTTCGTCTCTCAGACGAACTCCAGCACGGTGCTTTCAAACCGGATGACGGGCTCGCCGTTCTGGTTTTCTCCCGCGCAACGGATCGTGTTGAGCACCCGGTCCTTGCGCGTCGCCAGCTCGCGTGAGGCGAGCAGCGTTACCGAATAGCTGATCGTATCGCCGGCGAAGACAGGCCTGAACCAGCCGAGCTTGGTGAAGCCGGGCGAGGGGCCGAGTTTCGGCGGCGCGATGCCCTCTGCCGCCAGGCGCCGGCATTCGGCGGTCCAGAAGGCGACGAAGCATTTCATCCAGCCGGCGCTGGTGTGCCAGCCGGAGGCACACAGGCCGCCGAACAGGCTTTGCCGGGCGAGCTCGGCATCCAGATGGAAGGGCTGAGGATCGAAATCCCGGGCGAAGCGGATGATATCTTCTGCCGTGAAGGTGTTCGAACCGATTTGGACGGTCTGACCGAACGGATAAAGCTCAGCCATCCGCATAGGCGGCATCCTTCCCGGCAAGGCGCATCATGTTGACATATTCCGAGATGGCGACGATCTCGCCGCGCTGGTTGGTCACTTCGGCGCGCAGCCGCACGATGCCGATTTCCGGCCGCGAGCGCGAGACGCGTGCCTCCAGCACCTCGCAATGACCGCCGAGCGTATCGCCGGCCAGAACCGGGCGCTTCCACTCCATCAGGTCAACGCCGGGCGAGCCCTCCGAGGTGGAGCCGTCGATATAGGCTTCGCAGAGCATGCGCATCATCACCGCGCTGGTGTGCCAGCCGGAAGCGGCCAGCCCACCGAGAATGCTGGCGCGGCCGGCGGCCTCGTCGATATGCATGGGTTGCGGGTCGAATTCCCGCGCGAAGGCGATGATTTCGTCGGCCGTCAGCGTGCGCTCCTTGAAGGTGAAGCGGCGTCCGGGTGTGAAATCTTCAAAGCTGCGGTTGGCCACGTCCGTTTGTCCTGTTACGGGCAGGAGAATGGCGGTCATGACATTGTTTTGCAAGGCTTGTCAGGCGGCGGCGCGACGCTATGGTGCGCGGGCAACAGGAGAGGCCAGCGATGCAGACTTTGAAATCCGTTCTCGACGGCGCGGCCGGCGAGGGCATCATTTCCGGCGAGCAGGCCGGCGCGTTGCTGCCCTATATGGAAGCGCGCGGCGTCGGGCTGCATGCGCCGGCGGCCGCTGATGCGCTCGATATCGGCGGGCCTGCGGAAGACCGTGCCATCGCTCCGGTGGAAGATACGGAAGCGCCGCGCTTCATCCGCGGCTTCCACGATGTGCTCATCACGATCGGCGTTGCCATCGTCATGGCTGGGGTCTGGGGCATCGGCGCGTTTCTCCTGGCGCTGCCGGCCATCGTCATTCTCGCGGAAATTCTCGTGAAGCGGCAGCGGCTCGCGCTTCCGGCCGTCTTGCTGACAGCGCTTTACGTACACTGGATCCTCACGACGTCGGTTCTTCTGCAGGACGAGACGATCGGCACGCAGGATGCCATCGTCGGCTTCCTGCTGACGGTATTGCCGTTATGCGTGCTCCTGCCACTGTTCTACTGGCGCTACCGTATCCCGTTGTCCCTGAGTCTGTGGTATCTGTCGCTTGCGGCCACGGCGCTCGGCCTTGTCTTCTTCGGGCTCGGGCGGATGCTTGATAGCGCCGATCTTTTCACCGAGCACTCGACGCTCTGCGCCGGCATCTTCCTTGTTACGGCTCTCGCGCTGTTTACCGTGGCGATGCGCTATGACCTGTCGGATCGTTTCCGTATCACCCGCCGCTCCGATATCGCTTTCTGGCTGCACCTCGTCACGGCACCGGCGCTGCTCTATTCGACGCTGAGCTTCGTGTTTCTCGGCGACTTCGCGAACAATACATTGTTCAGCAGCGACAAGGGCCTGCCCGATGCGCTCGTCATCGTTGCCATCGTCGTCGTGCTCATGGGGATCGGCCTTGCCATCGATCGCCGCGCCTTCGTGACCTCGGGCCTGCTGTCGCTGGGTGTCGCCACGGCGAGCCTGCTCCAGCGCACGACCGCTGCTCCGGAAAGCTATATTTTCCTCTCCCTTCTGATCGTCGGAATTGTCGTGCTGACCATCGGCATCGGCTGGCCGCATTTCCGGCGCTGGGTTTTGACGCCGCTGCCGCTTGCGCTCAAAGAAAAACTGCCGCCCCTCCGGTGAGGGACGGCAGTTCGAAAATCGTCAGTCCGGCGAGACGTTAGGTGTTGAAGCGGAAGTGGATGACGTCGCCGTCCTGCACGACATATTCCTTGCCTTCGTCGCGGCCCTTGCCGGCTTCCTTGGCACCGACCTCGCCCTTGTAGGCGATGTAGTCGTCATAGGCGATGGTGAAGGCGCGGATGAAGCCGCGTTCGAAATCCGTGTGGATGACGCCGGCAGCCTGAGGCGCCTTGGTGCCGCGCACGATGGTCCAGGCGCGCGTTTCCTTAGGGCCGACGGTGAAATAGGTGATCAGGTCGAGCAGGTGGTAGCCCGCGCGGATCAGGCGGTCGAGGCCGGCTTCGTCGAGGCCGAGTGCGGAGAGGAACTCGGTGGCCTCCTCTTCCGGCAGCTGGGCGACTTCGGCTTCGATTGCAGCCGAGATGATGACGCATTCCGCACCCTGTTCCTTCGCCATGGCGGCGACGGCTTCGGTGTGCGCGTTGCCGTTCACCGCGTCGCCTTCCGCGACGTTGCAGACATAGAGGACCGGGTGGGACGTGAGCAGGTTCAGGCTCTTGAGGATTTCGATCTCCTCCGGTGCCAAAGTCTTGAGGAGAAGACGGGCCGGCTTGCCTTCGTTGAGCAGCTTGACCACGGCTTCCATGATTGGCAGCTGGGCAAGCGATTCCTTGTCCTTGCCCGTTGCGCGCTTGCGGGTCTGCTCGACGCGGCGCTCGAGGCTTTCGAGGTCGGCGAGCATCAGCTCGGTCTCGATGGTCTCGGCATCGCCGACCGGATTGATGCGGCCTTCGACATGGGTGATGTCGTCGTCCTCGAAGCAGCGCAGCACATGCACGACGGCATCGACTTCGCGGATATTGGCGAGGAACTTGTTGCCGAGGCCTTCACCCTTCGACGCGCCGCGCACGAGGCCGGCGATATCGACGAAGGAGATACGCGTCGGGATGATTTCCTTCGAGCCGGCGACGGTGGCGAGCGCCTTCATGCGCGGGTCTGGCACAGCGACTTCGCCGGTGTTCGGCTCGATGGTGCAGAAGGGATAGTTCGCCGCCTGGGCGGCAGCCGTCTTGGTGAGTGCGTTGAAGAGGGTCGACTTGCCGACATTCGGCAGGCCGACGATACCGCATTTGAAGCCCATGGAGATGGTCCATTCGTCTTGATAAAATCGTTGCCACCGCTATGGGGGAAGGACGGGGCAGGGTCAAGACCTTGGCGGCGCGGGGCCTTGAACTCCACCGTCCTGCGGTGCACAATGAGCGCACACTGCTCGAAGCCAATGTCGTGAGGAGCTTCCAATGAGCAATGGCAACACGATCCTCGACCCCAAAACCACCACCAAGCCCAAGCTCGAAAGGCCGAAGCTCTACAAGGTGCTTCTCGTCAACGACGACTATACGCCGCGCGAATTCGTCGTGCTGGTGCTGAAGGCCGTGTTCGGCATGGCGGAGGAGACGAGCTACCGCGTGATGATGACGGCGCACAAGATGGGGACCTGCGTGGTCGTCATTTGCGCCCGCGACATAGCCGAGACCAAGGCCAAGGAGGCGACGGACCTCGCCAAGGAGGCGGGCTTTCCGCTGCTATTCCAGACGGAGCCGGAAGAATAGGTTTTCGCGCCTGCCCGGCGCGCAGCGTCAATCGCCCTTGTTGCCGAACAGTTTCTTCAGCATGTCGGCCATCGGGCCGCTCGTCGGCAGCGACTTCGGCTGGGCATGGTTGCGGGCCGCGCGGATATGGGACTGGCCGGCCGGCTTCTTGGTGGCCTTGTCCTCTTCCGCCTTGCCTCCCGTGGCAAGAGCCAGCTTGTTCATCAGTCGTGAGTCTTCGCCGCGCACCAGCATATCGGCGTGGACCGCAAGCTCGTCAAGCAGCGGGTCGAGCCATGTGTGGTCCACCTTGGCGAAATCGCCGAGCACATGGTTTGTCACGAGTTCCTTCGCGCCGGGATGGCCGATGCCCAGACGCAGACGGCGGTAATCCTTGCCGCAATGGGCGTCGATCGACTTGATGCCGTTGTGGCCGCCATGGCCGCCACCGACCTTGATACGCGCTTTGCCGGGCAGGAGGTCCAACTCATCGTAAATGGCGACAATATCCTTGGGAGCGAGCTTGTAAAAGCGCATGGCTTCGCCAACGGCTTCGCCCGACAGGTTCATAAAGGTCTGCGGCTTGATGAGCAGGACCTTGTCGCCGGCAAGCTCGCCTTCGGAGATCTCGGCCTTGAACTTCTTCGACCAGGGCGAGAAGGGGTTCTTGCGATGGATCGCATCCAGCGCCATGAAACCGATATTGTGGCGGTTGCCCGCATATTTCGCGCCCGGATTGCCGAGCCCCGCGATGATCAGCATGGATTGCTCCGCCAAAGCATGTCGTTTCGCCTTCACCACCGCGAATGCGCGCGGAAGTCAACCATGCGTGCGCATTATTTGTGGGCGCGGGTCTGAGACGTCCGGGGGTTCGGCGGCAGTCCATAGGCGGCAAATATGCGGTCCTGCTCGCCACTGAGGATCAGCTTGTCGAGCTCGGCCTGCATGCGCTGGATAAGATCGGCGGGAGTGTCCTTGTTGCAGGCGACGCCGTAGACCTGGCCCGCCAGCATCATGGCCTTCTCGACAGGAACACCGTCGAGCCGCATCTTTTCGTAGGTCTTGACCGAGGTCGGCATCAGGTCGATGCGGCCGCTCAACAGCTTGCGAAGGGTAATGTCGATATCGGCGGCAAGATCGATGTCGTGGAAGCCGATCTGCTCCAGCGCTTCCACCGCGAAGTCGCCCCGCTGCGAGCCGACCTTGAGCTCACGCGCCTTGACGATGGTGAGGTTATCGTAGACCGCATCCTGCCGCTTCAACATGACCATCTGGTCTTTCAGCAGCGGCTTGATCCAGACGAAGCGGGTGGCACGATCACGGTTGTATCCGGCCGTGAAGACGCAGTGCATGGGCTGCTTTTCGGCGAGTGAAAAGGCGCGCGCCCAGGGCATGATCTCCAGCGTGTGGTGTATGCCGGCGCGTTCGGTCACCAGCTTCATCTGGTCCACCGCGATGCCGGTGATCGCGCCAGCCTTCGTGTAATTGAAAGGCGCATATTCCTCGGTGAGGAAGTGGATGGTCTGGGCGCAGGCGGACGACAGCGGTGCGAGTGACAGGCCGAGCAGCAGAAAGAGTGTCTTCATCATCCTGTCCCCGGCTGGCTCCTCAGGAGGCCACTTTGTGCCCGTGTTCTTCCGACGGCGATAGTTCGTCCAGTTTGACGAGGAGCGCCTCGAGCGGCAAGGGGCGGCTGAAAAGATAGCCCTGGCCGAGTTCGACGTTCATAGCCTGGAGCATGGACCACTGTTCCTCGGTCTCGATGCCTTCCGCGACGACGGCGCAGCCCATCTGATGCGAGATGGTGCGGATGCCCTCCACCAGCATGCGGCTCTTGCGGCGCACGTCCTGCTGCTCGCTTGTCAGCGACTTGGTGAAGGACTGGTCGATCTTCACGATGTCGACCGGGAAGCGGTTGAGATAGCTGAGCGAGGAGTAGCCCGTGCCGAAATCGTCGAGCGCGATGCGGCAGCCCAGGCTCGAAAGCGCATCGAGCACCGAGCGCACGACGGGGTTGTCGAGCATCAGCACGGCCTCGGTGATCTCGATGACGATGCGCGAGGGCGTGAGGCCAGCTTCCATGAGCAGTGCGGCGACGCGCGACGGCAGGGCCGGTTCGAATTGCAGCGGCGAGAAGTTCACCGCGAGATAACTGTCGGCCAGCCCTTCCAGCTTCGACAGTGTGGACAGATGGGCGATCGCCTTGGAAAGAATGCAGTCGCCGATGCGGCCGATGGAGCCGTTTTCCTCAGCGATGCCGATGATGTCGGCAGGGGAGAGCAGGCCGCGTTCGGGATGGTTCAGGCGCATCAGCGCCTCGAAACCGGCGACACGGCCGTCCGACAGTGCGACGATGGGCTGGAGATAAGCGTCGAACCAGTCCTCGCGCAGGCCCTGCTCGATGAACTGTTCTGTTTCCAGCCGTTTGCGGGCGATGTCCATCATATCGTTGTCGAACAGCTGGATGCCGTTCTTGCCGCTGCGCTTGCGGGCATACATGGCCATGTCGGACTTCTGCAGGAGGCAGGCGGCCGTCTTCGCGTGATCGGGGTAGAGGGCGATGCCGATGCTCGCGCTGACATTCAGCTCCGCGCCATTGGCGGTCAGCGGCGCGCGCATGCCTTCCACCAGCCGTTCGCTGATGTCGGTCGCCAGCCGGCAGGCGTCGGGTGCGCAGAGCAGGATGGCGAACTCGTCGCCGCCGAGACGCGCGATGACGTCGTTGCCACGCAACTGCCCGCGCAGGCGATCCGCCACCTCACGCAGCACCGCGTCGCCAGTGGCATGGCCGAGATTGTCATTGATCCACTTGAAACGGTCGAGATCGACGAAGATGCAGGCGAGTTGCTGGCCAAGCCTGTCGGCATCGCCGATTAGGTCGTCCAGCACGAGTTCGAAGCCCTGGCGGTTGAGCAGGCCGGTGAGATGGTCCGTGATGGCTTGCCGGTGGTTGCGGTTCTCCGCATCCTTCAGGCTGGTCACATCAGTCATGACGGAGAGGGACAGCGACGGCCGCTCGTCGCCTGTCGCAAGCCCCGTTTCCAGGATGAGAACGTCGATCACGGTGCGATCGGCGCGCTTGAAGCGCAGGGTGACCTCGCAGATGCCGCCGTCTTCCATTTGCGTGAGGTGGCGGCGGTCATAGCTTTCGCGGCAGTCCTCGACGACGAAATCTGTGAAGGCACGACCGATCACAGCGTCGCGCGTGTAGCCGGTGGCCGTTAGCCAATAGTCGCTCACGGCGGTGATGCGGCCTGTCGCATCGATGGAAAACAGCATGGCCGGGGTGAGATTGTAGATTTCCGTCGCCCGTGCATGGGCAAGCTTCAGCCCGGCTTCCTCGTGCTCGAGCTTGCTCTGCATCTCGTTGAAGTTATGAGCGAGCGCGCCCATCTCGTCCTTCGATGTCCAGTCGACATGGTGGCGTGAGCCGAGGCGGCGTGTTGCCTCTATCGCCGCCGTCAGGCGCATGAGCGGACGTATGATGGTGATCCGGTTGCCGATTATGGCGGCGGTGAAGAGCGTCGCGACGGCGAAGAAAAAGATGGCGAAGATCGCCATTTCGTCCCTGCTGAAGCGCGAAAGCAGGCCCTGCTTTTCCAGCCAGATTTCCGCCGTGCCGACCTTCTTGATGCCGTCGCTGGCCCTGTAGAGAATGTCCGCGTTGACGATGGAACGGGTCTCTTCGGCCGCGGGCCGACCCACCGGCCGGCTGATGTCGATCATTTCGGCCGTGTCGCGCACGCGCACGAAGTTGATGTCGGTATTGGCGTGCAGGGATGTGACAATCTGGGTAACGCTGTCCAGATCGAAATCCCACAGTGGCTTTCCGAGTGCCTGCACATTGGCCCTGAGCAGGGCTTCGGTGCTTTCCGTTCGCTCGCGGGCGACACGGTCGGACGAGATGATGAGAAAGAGGACGAAAAGCGGCGCGACGAAAACCAGGAGCGCACCGATAACGATGGCAATGAATCGGCTCTCCACCGAATGCATCTTCATGCCGGTTGCTCCCCCGCCGGTCCGCGAAGCTCGCCCGTTATATCTTTGGCTTTCCTCATGCCGATCAGCGTTTCATCAAAAACTTAAAGGTTGCTGAAATATTCGTTCGGAAAAGTGCTGATAATTCAAACCTGCCGTAGCGTGAGAGATGTTTGGGCCAAAGAAAAACCCCGCCTCCTTAGGAGACGGGGTTTCTGTAGGGGCTATTTCCGAGAAATGCTTATTCCTCGGTCGCTTCCACTTCTTCTTCCTCAACGCCGGCAGCCGGGACAGCGATCGTCGCGATCGTGAAGTCACGGTCGGTGATGACCGGGCTCGTGCCCTTCGGCAGCTTGATGTTGGAGATGTGGATGCCTTCGCCGACCTTGAGGCCGGTAAGGTCTGCCGTCAGGGAATCCGGAATGTTGCCGGCCAGAGCGTGCAGCTCGACAGCGTGGCGAACGATGTTCAGGACGCCGCCGGCCTTGATGCCCGGGGACTTCTCTTCATTGACGAAGTGAACCGGAACTTCAACGACGACGTGGGTGTTGCCCGAAACGCGCAGGAAGTCGACATGCATGGTGAAGTCGCGGACCGGATCGAGCTGGTAGTCCTTCGGGAGAACCTTGATCTTCTCGCCGTTGACGTCGATCGTGGCGACGGTCGTCTTGAAGCCGCCGGCGTAGATGCGCTGGGTGACTTCCTTCGTGGCGATGGCGATAGCGAGGGGGGCCTGCTTCTCACCGTAGATGACTGCCGGAATGAGACCGTTGCGGCGAAGTTCACGAGAGGACCCCTTACCAACCCGTTCGCGCGTTTCGGCCTTAAGCTCGTAGGTATCGTTGCTCATGGCAAAACCTTTCATATGTTACTGGAGAGTTTTCCCCGGCAGGCGTCTTCACCGGCCGCGCAAAACTTGAGGATTTCGTGAAAGCCTCATCCGCGTTGCCTCCAAGGGTGTCTACGCGGACGGGGGCTCGATAAACGAGAATCCCCGGAAATGCAAGGCCGCGACCGGATTGACACATCGCCGCGGTATATGGAAGTTCCGCCCAGCTCGTTTTTGGCAAGGAGACCATGATGATAAGACAGACCCTGATGGCTTCGGCCGCTGTTGCACTCGTTTGTGCAGGCACGGTCCATGCCCAGGAGGTTTCGGTATCCGAGGCCGCAAACATCCAGAAGCGCCTGACGCATTACCTGCCGAAGGACCTGGTCGATGCCGGCATGGTCACGGTCCGGGCCGCGACGTCTTTCTATGAATTGCGCTTCGATCCCGCGCCGCTGCTGGCAAAGGCGAAGAGCGGGGCGGTGAAGATCGAAGGCCTGAAGCCGATGACCTCTTATCTGCGGCCCATGCCGGAGGGGACCTATCGCATCGAGTCGAACGACAGCCTCGACATCAAGGGCACGCTCGACACCCCTGCGGACAAGGCAACCTCCTTCTCCTATGTGATCGATTCCATTAAGCTCGACGGGATCTACGATCCCGAGATCCTCTACTTCACCTCGGCCGACTGGTCCGCCAGCAAGATCGCCTTCTCCAGCGTGACGCCCAGGGAAAGCATTTCGGCGAGCTTCGGCCAGTCGGTGATGTCGATCGCGGCGGAGAAGAAGGGTGCCGATACCCTCGACATTTCCACGACGGGCGTCATGCAGGCCTTTGCGGAGACTATTACCAGCAAGGATTCCGGCAAGGTGGATATCAGCGCCGACAAGGTGGATATCGACGTCAGCATGGACGGCGCACGTTACAAGACGTTGCAGGACCTTGTCTTCCTTATCCTCGACAACATCGACAAGCCTCTTCTCGATCCGCCGGAAATCGCGCGCCTCAAGCAGCTCCTTCGCAATTCCCTTCCAGTCTTCGACAACCTGAAGGAGACGATCCGGGCCTCCAACGTCACCATCGGCACGGACAAGGGGACGTTCGGAGCTGACGGCCTCGTTTACAATATCGACATGAACGGGGTCGCCCATTCCACGCGCGTCGGCTTCGGCATCGATATCGACAAGCCGAGGCTGCCTGCCGGTGTGGTGCCGGCGGCTTTCGAAAGCGCGGTGCCGGAGCACGCGACCTTCAAGATGGCCGTTGCCAATCTCGACCTCGCCGGCGCCGTTACCTACATGCTCGACCATGGCGACTTTTCCAAAAAGGAACCGCTGACCGAGGAGCAGAGCGCCGAACTTGGCCGTATCGTGCTGCCTGGCGGCATGATGACGTTCGAGCTCGAGGATGTCTCGGCCGTTTCCCCGATTTATGACGTGCGCCTCACCGGCACGATGCAGGTCCATATCGAGGACAAGGACCGCCGCAGGGCCGACCTGACACTGACGATGCGCAAATTCGACGAGACGGTCGCCTATCTGCAGAAGAACGCCACAGTGGTTCCGGAATTCGGTCAGGCTTCCTTCGGGCTTCTGATGATGAAGGGTCTCGCGCGCGATGCGGGTGACGGGGCGCAGGCCTGGGACGTCACGGTCGGCGAGGACGGCAAGGTGCTGATCAACGGCCGCCCGTTGCCGTTCCAGCCATAATCAGCGCCGGCGTCGGGCTGTGACATGGGCGAGGCCAAGCATCAGCCCGCCCGCAAGCAGCCCCCAGAACGCGCCGGAAATGCCGAGAAACGAAACCCCGGAGGCGGTGACCAGGAACGTCACCGCCGCGGCTTCGCGGCCCTCGGGCTCTCGGAACGCATTCAGTGCTGAGGCGGCAAAGGCGCTGATCAGCGCAAGGCCGGCGACGGCCTGGATGAGGATCGGCGGGGCGAGGGCTACGAAGGCCGTAACCGCACCGGCCGCAAGCCCGAAGATCACATAGAAGATGCCGGCATTGATCGCCGCCCAGTAGCGCCTGGCCGGGTCGGGATGTGCATCGCTGCCCGCGCACATGGCGGCGGTGATGGCGGCAAGATTGACGGCATGGCCGCCGAAGGGGGCGGAAAGCAACGAGAACGCGCCCGTCACGGCAAAGAGCGGCCCCGGCTTCGGCTCATAGCCATTGACCTTCAGCACGGCGATGCCGGGAATGTTCTGCGATGCCATGGTGACGATGAAGAGCGGCAGGGCGATGCCCACCAGCCCCGCCATGGTGAAGGACGGCGCGACGAGTTCGGGTTGCGGCAGCAGCGATGCGGCAAGACCGCTGAAAGCACCGTCGGGAATGTCGACGCCGAAGGCCAGCACCGCGATGAAGGCGAGGAGGGCAGCCGGCACGGCGTAAAGCCTGTTGATGCTGCCGACGATCGCCCAGGCGAGCACGATCGGCAGGCCGAGCAGCGGATTAAAAGCGATGGCCTTCACCGGCGCGAAGCACAGGCCGATCAGCACGCCCGCCAGCATCGCATTGGCGAGCGTCGCGGGAATGGCGGCGACCATGCGCCCGAGCGGTTTCCACAGGCCGGCAATCACGATCAGCAATGCGCAGATGAGGAAGCCGCCCACCGCCGTCGAAAAGCCGCCTTCGACGGCGCCGGAGGTGGCGAGCAATGCCGCGCCCGGCGTCGACCAGGCGATCGAGACGGGAAGCCGTGTCGCGACGCTCAGCACGATGGCGCAGAGCCCCATCGAGACGGAAAGCGCCATCAGGCCGGAGGCGGCCTGCGCCTCGCTGGCGCCGACCCCCGTCAGGCCGTGCAGCACAACGGCGAAGGAACTGGCGAAACCGACAAAGGTGGTGAGCAGGCCCATGAACAGGGCTTGGGCGGAAAAGTCGCGGAACATGGCAGGATCGATGCTGGAAAAGGATATGCACTCGTAACAGGCGGCGTGACGGTTGGAAACAGCCTTGTTGTGCGGCCCCGCGCTGCCCATATCCATGTTGAACCTTCGTCCCGCTGGACCTTTCGCCGCAAACGGTTCTATAGTTCGCGGCACTGTACTCCAGTGCGACGATCGGTCGGAAGCTTTCGGGAGGAGAGCGGATGCCTGTGCGTTTCGATCACGCGGATCATGTCCAGACGGTGGTGGCCCATGCCTCGGCCGCGGCGAATTCACCCGTTGCGGCCTCCTGGCGGCGATGCCTGACGCTGCACGGCCTGTCACCGGAAGAAGCGCGCGTTCCCTGGCGGCTGACCGAAGGCGAGTTCCGGCAGGCCCGGACCCGCTCCAGCGATCTCATCGAGGAGGCGCGCGGCGAAATCGACCGTCTGTTCGCCACCGTCGGCAAGGCCGGCTGCTGCCTGCTTCTCACCGACGAGAACGGCATTGCACTGGAACGGCGTGGCGCTGCCGGCGATGACCGCGATTTCCGCGGGGTCGGCCTGTGGTCCGGCACGGTGTGGAGCGAGGCGAGCGTCGGCACGAACGGCATCGGCACGGCGCTTGCCGACGAGCGCGCGGTCCTTATCCTGCGCGACCAGCATTTCCTGTCGCAGAACACGCGGCTTTCCTGCACCACGGCGCCGATCCGCGACCATACCGGCCGCATTGCTGCGGCCATCGATATTTCCACCTGCCGCGACGATGCCAACGAGATGACCATGTCGATCCTCTCGCAGGCGGTTCGCGATGCCGCGGCGCGCATCGAGGCCGGGCTTTTCCGGCGCGCCTTCTCTGCAGCCCGCATCCTGCTCGTGCCCGTGGAGGGCAGGGCCTCGCCGGCTCTACTGGCCGTCGACCGGGACGATCTGGTGCTCGGCGCAACACGTGCGGCACGGCAGGTGCTCGGTCTGGACGACCGGCGCATCGCCACCGGCATCGCCGCCTCCGACCTCCTGAAGGAGGATCGCGTGGAGGAGGGCCGGGATCTCGACGACGCCGAGCGCGCTGCGCTGCGCCGCGTGCTGACGCGTGCCGGCGGCAATGTCAGCCACGCGGCCGATCTGCTCGGCATCAGCCGGGCAACGCTCTATCGCAAGATGAAGAAGCTCTCGATCAACTGATGCTGCGGCGCAGCACAGCCTGCCGCGTCGCCCTGTCTCAATTCTGAAACAGTCGCGCCGGCCATCGCCCTCGTCGCCCTATCGCAAAAGGGCAAAGCACCGCACCATTCCTCCCACGGCCCATCCGGGCTCTTCATGGGAGGAATGACAATGCTGCATCAGAAGATCGTCGAGAATCCGTACAAGGCGAAGTACGGCAATTTCATCGGTGGTGAGTGGAAGGAGCCCGTCGCCGGCCGCTACTTCGACAACATCACGCCGATCACCGGCGGCAAGCTCTGCGAAGTCGCACGCTCCGACGCCGCCGATATCGAGCTGGCGCTCGATGCGGCCCACGCCGTCAAGGACAAGTGGGGCCGCACCTCCTCGACGGAGCGCGCCAACATCCTGATGAAGATCGCGCAGCGCATGGAGGACAATCTCGATCTGCTTGCCCGCGCCGAGACCTGGGACAACGGCAAGCCGCTGCGTGAAACGATGGCTGCCGACATTCCGCTCGCCATCGACCACTTCCGCTACTTCGCCTCGTGTGTCCGCGCGCAGGAAGGCACGATCGGCGAAGTCGACCACGACACGATCGCCTATCACTTCCACGAGCCGCTCGGCGTTGTCGGCCAGATCATTCCCTGGAACTTCCCGATCCTGATGGCCGCCTGGAAGCTGGCACCGGCGCTTGCCGCGGGTAACTGCGTGGTGCTGAAGCCCGCCGAGCAGACGCCGTCCTCGATCCTCGTCTGGGCCGAGCTGATCGGCGATCTCCTGCCGGCCGGCGTGCTCAACATCGTCAATGGCTTCGGTCTTGAGGCCGGCAAGCCGCTCGCGTCCAACCCGCGCATCGCCAAGATCGCCTTTACCGGCGAGACGACGACGGGCCGCCTGATCATGCAATATGCCAGCCAGAATCTTATTCCGGTCACGCTGGAGCTGGGCGGCAAGTCGCCGAACATCTTCTTCGCCGACGTCATGAACGAGGATGACGACTACCTCGACAAGGCGCTGGAAGGCTTTGCGATGTTCGCGCTCAACCAGGGCGAGGTCTGCACCTGCCCGAGCCGTGCGCTGGTGCATGAGAAGATCTATGACCGCTTCATGGAAAAGGCCATCAAGCGCGTCGAGAAGATCGTTCAGGGCAACCCGCTCGATACGGCGACGATGATCGGCGCGCAGGCGTCGTCCGAGCAGCTGGAAAAGATCCTGTCCTATATCGACATCGGCCGGCAGGAAGGCGCGGAAGTGCTGACCGGCGGCGGCCGCAACGATCTTGGCGGCGATCTGGCCGGCGGCTACTACGTGAAGCCGACCGTCTTCCGCGGTCACAACAAGATGCGTGTGTTCCAGGAGGAAATCTTCGGGCCGGTCGTATCGGTCACGACCTTCAAGGACGATGCGGAAGCGCTCGAAATCGCCAACGACACGCTGTACGGCCTCGGCGCCGGCGTGTGGAGCCGCGATGCCAACCGTTGCTACCACTTCGGCCGCGACATCCAGGCGGGTCGTGTGTGGACCAACTGCTACCACGCCTATCCGGCGCACGCCGCTTTCGGCGGCTACAAGCAGTCGGGCATCGGCCGCGAAACGCACAAGATGATGCTCGACCACTACCAGCAGACCAAGAACATGCTGGTGAGCTACTCTCCCAAGGCGCTCGGCTTCTTCTGAGCCGCCGATAACCTTCTCCTACCCCCCGGAGAAGGTGACCGCAGGGCAGGGCGCATTCTCCGTGACCTGCCTCCTCCCTCTCTCCGGTCTCCGGGGGGAGGGAAACCTGTTTCGGGAGGCTGCGATGCCAGACGTGCCAGAAGCCGTGACGGAGCCGCGGGTCGTTGCGACCGATGCGGCGCTTGCGCTCATCAGGGAAATCCAGACGGATTATCCCGATATACTCTTCCACCAGTCGGGCGGCTGCTGCGACGGCTCGTCCCCCATGTGCTATCCGGCGGACGATTACATCGTCGGTGACCGCGACGTGAAGCTCGGGGAAATCGGCGGCGTGCCGGTCTATATCAGCGAGAGCCAGTTCGACGTGTGGAAGCACACGCAGCTCATCATCGATGTCGTGCCGGGGCGCGGCGGGATGTTTTCGCTCGATAACGGAAGGGAAAAGCGCTTTCTCACCCGCTCGCGCCTGTTCGGCGGTGGCGAGGCCTGCCCGCTTCCGCCGCGATAGGGCGCAAAAAAAGCCCCGCCTTGCGGGCGGGGCGTGCAGTTACGTCAGGCCGTGATCAGTAGGCCTGGCATTCGCCGGGCCGGACCACGCGATAGCCCGCGGCATCGGCCGAGCAGGAATTGCCAAAGGTCTTCAGGTCACGGCCGCGCTGGGCGCAGACCGGATTGTATTCCATTGTGCACATGCGCTGGCCGCCACCGCTGCCGCCGCCGGCCCAGTCGTCGTCACGGTCACGGTCGCGGCCCGGACGATCGCGTCCGCCACCACCCCACTGGTTGTCCGGTCGGCCGGCCCGGCACTCGCCGCGGCCCATGATGTCATAGCCGCTCTTGCGCGCCTCGCAGGCGTTGGCGAAGGTCTGGCGGTCACGCCCTCGCGTGCCGCAGACCGGCGCATATTCGCGTGTGCAGGCACGATCTGGATTCGGATAGGGCTCCGGGCGGCCGCCATCTCGCCGGCACTCGCCGGGGCCGGCGACGCGGTAGCCGCTTTCGCGGGCTTCGCAGGCGTTGGCGAAGGTCTGGAGATCGCCGCCGCGCGCGCCGCAGACCGGGCGGTACTCACGCGTGCAGGCCTGCGGGCCGGGGCGGTAACCGCCGCCGCCCTGATCGACCTCGACCTGGCAGGCTGCGAGCGTGCCGGCCGCGAGAAGGATGGCGATGCGACCGGCAAGCCGGCGTAGGAAAGGCGACGTCACGTTCATGGACTCCTCCTGTGAGACTGATGGAACCTAGCGCAGATTCGATGGGCGCAACATCGGGATCTGCGCGGAAAGACGCCGGAGACGAAAAAGCCTGCGCAACCGGTGCCGGTGCGCAGGCCTGAATGGGAGAAGGGAGCCGTATCAGTCGAACAGGCTGGAAACGGATTCTTCCGCGCTCGTGCGGTTGATCGCCTCGCCGAGCAGGTTTGCGGTCGAGATGACGCGGATATTGTGCGCGGACTGCACGGCCGTGGTCGGCTGGATCGTGTCGGTGATCACAAGCTCCTTGAGCTTGGAGGACGTGACGCGGGCTACCGCGCCGCCCGAGAGCACGCCATGCGTGATATAGGCGGTGACGCTGGTCGCGCCGTTCTTCAGCAGTGCTTCGGCCGCGTTGCAGAGCGTGCCGCCGGAATCGACGATGTCGTCGATCAGCAGGCAATCCTTGCCGGAGACATCGCCAATGACGTTCATAACTTCGGATTCACCCGGGCGGTCGCGGCGCTTGTCGACGATGGCAAGCAGACAGTCGAGGCGCTTGGCGAGCGCACGGGCGCGCACCACGCCGCCAACGTCCGGCGAAACGACCATGACGTTTTCGAGGTTGTAGTTTTCCTTCACGTCGCGCGCCAGGATCGGCACGGCGTAGAGGTTGTCGGTCGGGATATCGAAGAAGCCCTGGATCTGGCCGGCATGCAGGTCAAGCGTCAGCACGCGGTCGGCGCCGGCTTCGGTGATCAGGTTGGCGACGAGTTTGGCGGAGATCGGCGTGCGCGGACCCGGTTTACGGTCCTGGCGGGCATAGCCGAAATAGGGGATCACGGCCGTGATGCGGCGCGCCGAAGAGCGGCGCATGGCATCGATCATGATCAGCAGTTCCATGAGGTGGTCGTTGGTCGGGAAGGAGGTGGACTGGACGACGAAGACGTCCTCGCCGCGCACATTCTCCTGGATTTCAACGAAGATTTCCTGGTCTGCGAAGCGTCTGACCGTCGCGCGGCCAAGCGGAACATTCAGATAATTGCAGATCGCTTCGGCCAGAAGCCGGTTCGAATTGCCCGCGAAAACCTTCATTTATGGTCCGCCTGTTATTCTGCTGATGGGGGGCCTTTAAGCGGCAAAAACTGCGAATGCAAGGGCCTAGGGCGCTTGGAAAAGCGATTCTTCGCATTTCGCTGTGATTTACCGTTTCGAGGGTCTTAACCGGGCGCGGAGCTGCGCCAGTCGAGGTACTGGCGAATGGTTTTCTGCGCGATGCCCTCCATCGTCTGCGCCGGGACCGCCGCCCACGGATCGGTGGCCGTGCCATCGACGCTTTCCTGGCCCTGAATGCGATGCAGCCGCGCGCCTGAGCCGTCCAGCACATCCCACACATAGATTACGGTGGTCTTGCCGGCGTCGTTCATCGCCGAGAAATAGCCCTTGAGGATATGGCTTGCGGAATTGTCGGAGGCGCTGCGGATCGTCAGACCGCTCGATCGGGCTTCGGCCCCGAGCCGTTTTGACAAGGGTGTGACG
Organism: Shinella sp. H4-D48; assembly: GCF_022637395.1. Classification (GTDB taxonomy): domain Bacteria; phylum Pseudomonadota; class Alphaproteobacteria; order Rhizobiales; family Rhizobiaceae; genus Shinella; species Shinella sedimenti. Next base: position 1,048,204 of record NZ_CP093337.1, read on the forward strand.
GCCTGCACCGGCGCGCCGATGATCGGCAGGAAACGGATCGTCTCGCCGCCCGTGGCCTTGGCCGGCGGGAGAGCCGCAAGTTCTTCTGCGCCTTCGGATGTCTCGGCTGCAAGCGAACGCTGGGCCGCCGTGCGGCTCAGTTCCGCTTCCGTCGCGGAGACGCTGCCGCCGCCCTGGTTGCGCGCGAGCGCATCGGCCTGACCCTGAAGTGTCCCAGCCGTATCCGCGCCGGTCGAGCCGCCGCCGATACCGGGCGAGGCGAATGCCGTTTCCGCGGATGTGCCTGTCACCGGGCCGGTGTCGGCGCTCATCCGGTCGAGATCGCCCTGGGTGACCGGCGGCGAATTGAAATTGCCACCGACATCGACGCGCGGGATCAGCGCATCGGTGCTGTTGCAGCCGGCCAGGATTGCAATGAGGCCGATCAGTGCCAGCCGCTTGTTCAGCTTCTGCATTGTCATCGTCCGTGTCCTGCGGAGGTGTTGCCCTCCGTTCCCCGCATCGAGTTATGCGGGATGGTTCCGGGCCCTGTCAATTACAGGATGTCGCCGGTGAAAACCGCGTCAGGCCTCGATGAAGTCGAGCCCGTAGCGCGACAGCGCCTTCGGCGTGTCTGTTGTCGTCAGGTATGTTTGGCCAAGCGTCATCGCGGTGCCGGTGTCCGAATCGAACAGCAGCGTGTGCACGAACAGCGACATGTTCGGCTCGATCTCCTGCGGATTGCCGAGCAGGAAGGCCTGATGGTCCATCCAGGAGGGCGCAAAGCGCGCGCCCACCGAATAGCCGCAGGTGTTGAGCCGGTGGCGCGCAAGCCCACGCTCGTCGATGAGGCGGGTAAAGGTCTCGAAGACCGTGCCGAAGGTGTTGCCGGGCCGAAGCACCATCTCCATCGCCTGCAAGGCCTCGCGGCAGGCACTATAGAGTTCGCGGTGGCGGCTGGTCGGCTCGCCGACGATGGCGGTTCGCATCATCGGCGCATGGTAACGCGCGCTCACACCGGACCATTCGAGCGTCAGCTGATCCTGCGCATCCAGCCGGCGCCGGCCGGATTTCGAGCGGCAGAGCAGGGCGTCGGCGCCCGAGCCGATGACGAATTCGTTGGCGGCATAATCGCCGCCGCCGGCCAGTACGGCATTCTGTAGGGCGGCCAGGATCGCCGCCTCGTCGGCGCCGGCGGCGATCAGCGGGCGAGCGGCATCGAGCGCATCGTCGGACAGGGCAGCGGCGCGCTCGACATAGGCGATCTCGGCCGGGCTCTTGATGAGCCGCAGGCGGCTGACGGTGCCGGACGCGTCGACGATCTCGCCAAAACTCTGGAGCTGGTTGTCCAGCAAACGGGTGTTGCGGCCGGTCAGCCCGTGCGTGTCATATTCGATGCCGATGCGGCAGCCGAGCAAGTCGAGGTCCGACAGGAGATTCTTCAGGTCCATCGTCGGGTCCGCATTGACGCGGTCGACCCAGATCTCGATCTTTTCGATATTGGAGGTGTGGCGGGCCTGGCGCAGGTCGGCCGAGCGGGTGAGCAGCACCATGCTGCCATCGGCCTTCACGACGAGCGTCTGGAAGAAGCAGTAGCCGAAGGTGTCGTAGCCCGTCAGCCAGTACATGCTCTCCTGCGCAAAAAGCAGGACGGCGTCGAGCTTGTCCTCCCGCATGCGTGCGGTGAGCCGCTGGAGCCGGTTGGCGTATTCCTCGCTGTCGAAGTGAAGTGCCATGGCGGTGTCTCCCTCGTCTTCGTCTGTTGTTTGCGCTTCAGCCCGCGATCATGATCGCCGAAATCTGGCGGCCGTAATCGGGTTCCTGCCGGTGCGTGGTGCGCCGGTAGGAGAAGAAGCGATCTTCGTCGGGATAGGTGCAGATGTCGAGATTTTCGGCGGTAACGCCGGCATCGTTCAGCCGCTGAGTGGTGAACGCCGGCAGATCGAACATGCTGTGGCCGGGTTTATCTGAAGGCGTGAAGTAGCGGCCGTATGCCGGATCGACGGCCAGGAAACGCTCGACGAATTCCGGCCCGACCTCATAGTTTTGCCGGGCGATCGACGGGCCGAGGCTGGCGACGATGGCCTCGCGGCGGGCGCCGAGCGCCTCCATGGCAGTGATGGTGTTTTCCAGCACGCCGAAGAGCGCGCCCTTCCAGCCCGCATGCGCGGCGCCCACGATGCGGGCCTCAGGGTCGCAGAACAGGATCGGGCCGCAATCGGCCGCGAGAACGCCGAGCACGACGCCGGGCGTGGCCGTAACGAGCGCATCCGCTTGTGGGCGGCTGCCGTCATAACCGGCATCGACGGTCACGACATCCGGCGAGTGGATCTGATGCACGGTCGCAAGCCGGTCCGGCGCTACGTCGAACCACCGGGCGACACGGACGCGATTCTCCTGGACGTTCTCCCGCGCGTCGTTCGAGCCGAGGCCGACATTGAGGCCGCGATAGATGCCTTCCGAGACGCCGCCGGCGCGCGTGAAGAAGCCGTGGCGCACGGATTTTCCGGCGCGTTCGGCGATCAGCGGGCTCTGGATGGGGGAGGGAAGCGCTTGGTCCTTCATGGTCTCTCGGCTGGGCTTGGAGGGGCCGCCAGGCAAGGAACGCGGCCGGGGCATGCGGGGTGCAAATCGGGCGGGATGTTGTCCGCCCGAGGGCGGCGTGTCAATCCGGCTGACGGAACGGAAACAGCGCAAGCGGTTCGCTGCCCACCGCCAAGACCTTGAAAAGATCGCCCATTCGGCCTGCGCCCGAACCTGCGAGACGGGCGACATCATTCAGAATCTGCTGCTGCGCCGCTTCATCCCGGTTGCGCCCGAGGGCCGATGCACGCTCGCCGATGCCGAGGCCGACGAGGAAATCCCCCTGGTGCAACATGCCATGGATATGGAGGCCGGAGGCTGCCGCGGCAGCCGCCAGGCGTTCGAAATCCACATGGCTTGTCAGGTCGGCCTCGCCGGGATGGGCAAGCGGCGGATCGAAGTCGTGCTTCAGAACCGCCTGAAGCGTATCGCCGAAGCCGCTGACGAAGTGACCGTAGTCGATGATGAGGGCAGTGCCACCGAAGCGGGCGATGCGTTCGCCGATCGTCGCCATCACCGCTTCGCGCGCAGGGGCGATCTCGAAGATCGTGCCGTTTTCTACAGTCTTATGATTGTCCGGCAGCAGAGCGGGGTCGATGCCCGCGACACCGGCGGCAAAGGTCAGCTCGTCCTCGGCATCGAGCCCTACAAGGCGCTCGCGAAAGCCTGTAGGCGTCTTGACGAACTGGCGGATGGGGATGGCATCGAACAGCTCGTTGGCGGCGAGCAGAACGAAGCCGTCTGGCAACTCCTCGAAACTGTCGTGCCAGCTGACGCGGCCGGCATGGAGCCCGAGCGTCTCGTGCTGGATCTCGCGCAGCCTGGGGCTCGTCTCCACAAGATGGAAGGTTGCGCTCTCGTAGAGTTGCGGCGCGAGCTTGGCGACGACGCGCAGCATGTCGGACATCATGGTGCCGCGGCCGGGGCCGATCTCGGCGATGCGCACCCGTTCCGGTCCGCCATGCTTCTGCCAGGCATGGACGAGGAAGATGCCGAGCATCTCGCCGAAGAGCTGGCTGACCTCAGGTGCGGTGACGAAATCGCCGGCGCGGCCAAAGGGGTCTCGCGTACGATAGTAGCCATATTCGGGGTCGGCGAGGCACAGCGCGAAATAGTCCGTGATGCTGATCGGACCATTGGTATGGATCAGCGCCTTTATCTTGCGGGCGAGCGGTGTCGACATGGCATTGATCCGTTCAGGCGCGGGCCGGCTCGGCCGGGCGTGCGCGCAGGATGGCCCAGATGCCGAGCGCGAGCATGGGCAGCGACAGCACCATGCCCATGGTCAGCCAGCCGCCGAAGAGATAGCCGAGCTGCGGATCCGGCTCGCGGAAGAACTCGACCGTGATGCGCGAAAGAGCGTAGCCCGCGACGAAGATGCCGGTCACCAGGCCCGGGCGCTTCAGCGCGCCGAAGCGATAGATCGCAACGGCGATCACGGCGAGCAGCAGGATGCCCTCGAGCCCGGCTTCGTAAAGCTGGCTCGGATGGCGGGCGAAGGGGCCGGCCTCCGGAAAGATCACCGCCCAGGGCGCATCCGACAGCCGCCCCCACAGCTCGCCGTTGACGAAATTGGCAATGCGGCCGAAGAACAGGCCGATAGGCACGACGGCGGCGACGATATCGAACAGGCTCCACAGCGGAATACTGTGACGCCGCGCAAACAGGATCATGGCGAGTGTCGTGCCGGCGAAGCCGCCGTGGAAGGACATGCCGCCTTTCCAGACCTGAAGGGCACGCAGCGGGTCGGCCGCGACATTCGGAAAATCGTAGAACAGGATATAGCCGATGCGGCCGCCGAGAATGATGCCGACCGCGGCCCAGACGAGGAAGTCGTCGAGCTGGGCGCGGGTGATCGGGGCTTCACCCGCCCACAGGCGCGGCGTTTCGATCAGCCTGCGGGCATAGAGCCAGCCCAGCATGATGCCCACGACATAGGCGATGCCGTACCAGTGCACGTCGACCGGGCCTATGGAAAAGGCGATCGGGTCGATTTCGGGATAGGGCATGATGGCAAAGAGCTGCGCGATGTTCGTCAAGCGTGGATATTCCTCGTTTCGGGCGGAAGATGGCGAGGCCTTGCGGCAGGGTCAAGGCGGGAAATGGCGATTGCTTCTGCCCGGCAGGTCCCAGGCGCGCCGATCCACCGGAATCCGCTTGCAAGCGGCGGTCCAAGACCCTACCTCAAGGGACAGGATGCGGGCGTAAGCGCCCGCCGCAACCATCGACACCCGAGGAGGGAAGACCCATGACCACCGGTGCGAACCGCATTCTCGACGATTTCGCAAAGCTGATGACCGATGCCGCGGGTGCTGCCCAGGGCATGCGCAAGGAAGCCGAAACGATGGTTCGCGCGCAGGCCGAACGCATCATCAACGGGCTCGACCTCGTCAAGCGCGAGGAATTCGAAGCGGTGCGCGAAATGGCCATCAAGGCGCGGGATGAAAACGACGCGCTCCTGAAGCGCCTCGAAGCGCTGGAAGCGCGCCTCAGCTCAGGCAATTGAACCGTTTCGCTACAGCTTTTCACAGCACAGACTCGGTTGGCGTGATTCACATCGTGCCAACCGTTTTTTTTAATAAAATTTTTACCCCTGTGGACACTTGCGAAAAGCCCTTTTGGCAGAGTCTCTTAAGCGCTCGACCTGAATCTTTTTCGGAGCGGCTTTCCACAACCGTCCGGGGAAAACGGGTGCTCAGGGGCTGGCGTCGTGACTCCGCCGTTATACACTGATTTTAAATGATGATTCGAAACAGGCGGCGCAAGCTTCGGACAGGGTAAGTCGTCCAGTCTGCGTGCAGTGCCTAGCAATCATTCAGTGTTGTATCCGGAGTAAGGTTTGCCGCGTCGTGTGTGTGAGCGCGATAAGGCATGCCTGCCGGCCTTGAAGGTGACGCATGAGCCTTATGGAATTGGATATCGGGCGCCAGTCCAACCCGGTCGACATGATCGAATTCGTCGCGGCGAACAACGATTGGACGTTCGAACGGTCGGGCGAAGACGAGATCGCGATGACCGTCGAAGGCAAATGGACGGACTACCACGTCTCCTTCTCCTGGATGGAGGAATTCGAGGCGCTGCATCTGGCCTGCGCCTTCGACATCAAGGTTCCCGAAAGCCGGGTGAACGAGGTCATGTGCCTTCTCTCCCATGTCAACGGACAGGTGCTGATGGGGCATTTCGACCTCTGGCGCCGCGAGGATGTGGTGATCTTTCGCCAGTCGCTGCTGCTTGCCGGCGGCGCTGAACCGACCAACCAGCAGGTCGAGGTGCTGCTCTCCAGCGCGCTCGAATCCTGCGAAGCCTATTTCCAGGCCTTCCAGTTCGTCGTGTGGTCCGGCATGGATGCGCAGTCGGCTGTCGATGCCGTGTTGTTCGAGACGGTCGGGGAGGCCTGATCATGAGCGTGGCCGCGAACGGACCCATCGTTCTCATCGGTGCCGGCAATATGGGCGGCGCGATGCTCGCCGGCTGGCTGAAGAGCGGTATTTCCGGCGCGTCGGTGATCGTCATCGATCCAGGCCCGCAGCCGGCGATGGCCAAGCTGATTGCCGATAACGGTGTGCGCCACGAGACCACGGCGCCCGAGGGCGTGAAGGCCGGGGTCATCTTCGTTGCTGTCAAGCCGCAGGTCATCGATCAGGTGCTGCCGCCGCTCAAGGGGCTGGTCGGCCCCGAAACGGTGATCGTCTCCGTTGCGGCCGGCAAGACCATCGCCAATCTCGAGAGCCATCTCGGCGAGGCCGCCACCGTGCGCGCCATGCCGAACACGCCGGCAATGATCGGCCGCGGCGTGACGGGCGCCTATGCCAATGCGCGTGTGACCGAGGTCCAGCGCAATTTCGTGCACGCCCTGCTCAAGGTGAGCGGCCCGGTCGAATGGGTCGCCAGCGAGGGCGACATCGATGCCGTCACGGCGGTGTCGGGCAGTGGCCCGGCTTATGTCTTTTATCTCGTCGAGTGCATGGCAGAGGCAGGCCGCAAGGCGGGCCTGCCGGCGGACCTCGCCATGCGGCTCGCACGGGAAACCGTCGCGGGGGCTGGTGAATTGCTTCACCAGTCCCCCGACGACGCGAGCCGTCTGCGCCAGAACGTGACCTCGCCGGGCGGCACAACGGCTGCAGCACTTTCGGTGCTCATGGCCGACGACGGCATGCAGCCGCTTTTCGACAAGGCCATTGCGGCGGCACGCCTGCGCGCCGAGGAATTGGCGGGTTAACCCGTTTTCCTGAATCGCAGGAATCGGTTAGTCCGTTCTTTTCATCCAGTTCCTTGCGGACTTCATGTTCCCCGGGAATTGCCCTGAACGATTGCGGGATCCTCCTTCATGACCGACACCATTGCCTATGCCGATTTCGAGCGGGTCGACATTCGCGTCGGCACCATTATCGAGGCGCTGCCGTTCCCCGAGGCGCGCAAGCCCGCTTACAAGCTGACCATCGACTTCGGCCCTGAAATCGGCACGAAGAAATCGTCGGCGCAGATCACCGTCCATTACAGGCTGGAAGAACTGGTCGGGCGGCAGGTGCTTGCCGTCGTCAATTTTCCGCCGCGCCAGATCGGACCCGTCCGCTCGGAAGTCCTGACGCTCGGTTTCGAGGATGCAGCCGGCGCGATCGTTCTGGCCGGCGTGGACCAGCCGGTGCCGAACGGCAAGAAGATGTGCTGAACTTTCTAGTGAATGTCTCTTGAGAGGGGCGGGCCCAGCCGGAAGTCCGTGAACTCGGCTTCGAAGCCTTCCCGCTGTGGCGAGCAGGTCATGACGCCGACCGACAGTTCGGTGTATTCCGTCGGGAAATAGGCGAGGCGGGCCATCCGCCATTCCACCATGGCGTCCGTCCTGTACTGAATGAACAGCGCATCGCCGTTGCGTGTGACGCGGACGGAAATCAGATCGAACTCATCGTTGATCCGGAAGGCCGACCAGTCGGAATGGCCGCGCGTGACGACGACGCTGAAGTGCTTCGCGCCGTCGGTGAACTCGATGCCGCATTTCACCCAGGCTGCTTCGTCGTGGCGGATCATCAGGCCTGCCTGGTCGTAGAGCGTTTCGTAGCGGCCGCGAAAGGTCGTCTCCAGCGTAAAGTCGCCGGACCGTTGCCGGTGCAGGAAATGGCCGCTGTCAGGCTGGAAACCGTAATAGGTACGTTGCCAGAAGTCCGTCTTGAGGCCAGTGCGCACATGCAGGCTGCCCTCCCGCAGGTCCGCGGCGGGTGGCGGATTGAGCCAAAGGAGATCGTTGAACGGGGCTTTGCTCATCGGGTCTTTCCTGTCAAACGGGAACGCGGATCGTCACACGCAGACCGCCCATCGGGCTATCCGAAAGCGTGACGTTGCCGCCGTGGCTGCGGGCGATATCGAGCGCGATGGCAAGGCCGAGGCCGGTGCCGGAGGCATCCAGGTTGCGGGCGTCATCGAGGCGGAAGAATGGTTTGAAGACGTCATCGCGGGCTTTTTCCGGAATGCCGGGGCCGTCGTCGTCAACGGTGATGGTCAGCCACTTGGCGCGATGACGCGCCTCGACGTGCACGCTCTTCGCGTAACGCAGCGCGTTGGAAACGACGTTGCCGACAAGGCGCGTGAAGGCGTTGGGGCGCACCATGATCTCGTCATCGCCTTCTATCTCGCTGGAGAAGGCGCGCTCATGCAGTTCGGCCTCGAGGGACAGCCGCTCGATAAGGTCCGAGAGGCGCAGTTTGCCGACATCCTCCTCGGCGTCGCCGCGGGCGAAGGAGAGGTAGCCTTCCAGCATGGTCTGCATGTCCTCGACATCCTTTCCCATGCCCTGAAGTTCAGGTTTGTCGCCGGCCAGCGCCAGTTGCAGCTTGAAGCGGGTGAGGATCGTGCGCAGATCGTGGCTCACGCCCGTGAGCATGGCGGTGCGTTGCTCGATCTGGCGCTCGATGCGTTCGCGCATGAGGATGAAGGCGAGGCCCGCGCGTCGCACTTCGTCGGCGCCGCGCGGTGCGAAATTCTCCGGCATCTTCTGCCCCTTGCCGAAGCTTTCGGCCGCCTGCGCCAGCGCGAGGATGGGACGGATCTGCCCGCGCAGGAAGAGGATGGAGATGAGGATCAGCACCAGCGAAGCCCCGACCATCCAGAGCAGGAAAATATGGGTGTTCGACGCGTAGGCCTGGTTTCGCCGCGCATAGACGCGCAGGATCTTGTTGTCGAGCAGGATGCGGATCTCGACGACCTTGCTCTCGCCCACGGTGTCGATCCAGAACGGCCGGCGAATCTGGCGGACAATTTCCTCGCTCAGGATCTCATCGAGGATATTGAAGAAAGGCTTGCTGCGCGGCGGCGGCAGCGTCGTGCCCTGCTCGACGGAGATAATGAGCTCCAGCCGCTCGCGGGCGATGCGTGTGATCTCGGCGTAGTCGTCGTCCTGCGGATAGGTCTCGATCAGGTCGATGATGGCGGCGATGTCGCGGGTAACGGCCATGGACAGGCGCTGCGTGACGAGCTGCCAGTGTCGTTCCATGAAAACAAAGGCGACCACCGCCTGGAGAAGCACCATCGGCAGGATGATGATAAGCAGCGAGCGGGCGTAGAGGCCGGTCGGCATCTGGTGGCGCAGCCAGCGCGTGAAGCGCTTCCAGCCGACGGACGGCGCGCGCTCGATATCCCGCCGGAAAGCCGAAAACAGGGTCATGTGGTCACATTCCCCGACGGACCGCGCACGGTCAACCCTGCTCCACGCTCAGGCGGTAGCCGATGCCGCGCACGGTCTGGAGCCAGACTGGGTTGGACGGATCTTCCTCGATCTTGCGGCGCAGGCGGTTGATCTGCACGTCGATGGTGCGCTCGCCCACCTCCGTTTCCTCGCCGATCAGTTCGTGGCGCGGAATGGTCTCGCCGGCCCGCTGGGCAAACAGCAGCATGATGTCCTGCTCGCGATCGGTAAGCCGGATGGGATCGCCGCCGCGTTTCAGTTCCTTGCGCACGATGGAGAACGTGTAGGGACCGAACATGACCTGCTCGATCTTCGGCCCGGCGGGCGCAGCATTGCGCTTGAGGATGTTGTTGATGCGCAGCACCAGTTCGCGCGGTTCGAATGGCTTGGACAGATAGTCGTCCGCCCCGGCTTCCAGACCCTCGATGCGCGCCCGGGATTCGGCGAGCGCCGTCAGCATGAGGATCGGTACGGGCCGGATTTCCCTGAGGCTCTTGGTGAGCGACAGGCCGCTTTCGCCGGGCATCATCACGTCCATGATGATGAGGTCGTAGTCGAGGCCGCGCAGTTTGCGCCGGGCCTCGTCGGCATCCGCCGCTACCGTCACACGAAACCCCTGCTCGACGAGATAGCGGCCGAGAAGGTCGCGGATGCGCGTGTCGTCATCGACGACCAGAAGGTGGGAAGCATCGTCGGAGGGCGCGCCGGCAGCCGTCATCGTCATCAATCTCCCTGAAACCGGTCAGTCGCTCTTGGCATTCTGCATGCCGGCGAGAAACCGGATTACGGTGCGCCGATCGTCCGGCGCCATTTTCTCGAATGCACGGGCGATGCGGCGGGATTGCGGCTCAGCCAGTGCGAGCGCCAGTTCCCGCCCCGTCCGCGTCGGGTAAAGCTTGCGCTGGCGGCGGTCCTCGGGGCCGGCCACCTGCTGGATATAGCCGGAATCCACGAGCTGCTTCAAGACGCGTGCCAGGCTCTGCTTGGTGATCTTCAGCGTGTCGAGAAGATCGGCGACCGTCATGCCGGGCTCGCGGTTGACAAAGTGAACGACGCGGTGATGGGCGCGCCCGAAGCCGCTCTTTTCGAGAATGGCGTCGGGATCGGAAATGAAGTCGCGGTAGGCGAAGAACAGACCTTCGATGATCTCCATATCGATGCGGCCGTCGCCGGTCATCGCGTCCTCGTGCAGCTCGTTCTTGCCGTCTTTGTCCGGCATCTGTCGGGCCACGGTGTCATTTCCTTTCATGTCGCGCCACCCTTGCGTAATTTTCGGCAAGATATGTCAGCTTTGTTGACATATTTTTCCGTCATTGCTAGGGTTCCCGTCGTTATTGCGGTCCCCGGGGCACCGTTGCGAGGTGTTTGCCCGATTCTCAATCTGGACTACCTTTCCACTCAGGTAATCCCGCCGTTTCTGGTTAGACCGCAATTGGCGAAACAATCAACAGAAAGAATGGCGTGAGAGCGCCGGAGGATGACACGATGGCAGTTCCCTTCGATCAACTGGATGGACAAATCTGGTTCAACGGTGAGTTCGTCGACTGGAAGGATGCAAAGATCCATGTGCTGACGCATGGCCTGCACTATGCAAGCGCCGTGTTCGAGGGCGAGCGCGCTTATGGCGGGCGCATCTTCAAGCTCACCGAGCATAACCAGCGCCTGCACGCCTCCGCCGAAATTCTCGGCTTCAAGATTCCCTATTCCGTTGAAGAGCTGGATGCCGCGAGCGTGGAGCTCCTGAAGCGCCAAGGCTTCTCCGAGGCCTATGTCCGCCCGATCGCCTGGCGCGGTTCGGAAATGATGGGCGTTTCGGCACAGAGCAACCGCATCAACGTGGCCATCGCCATCTGGCAGTGGGGCAGCTACTTCAACCCGGCCGAAAAGCTGAAGGGCATCCGTCTCGACATCGCCGAGTACCGTCGTCCCGACCCGCGGACCGCGCCGTCGAAGTCCAAGGCCGCCGGCCTCTACATGATCTGCACGATCTCCAAGCATGCCGCCGAGGCCAAGGGCTACGCGGATGCGATGATGCTGGATTATCGCGGCCAGGTGGCGGAAGCGACCGGCGCCAATATTTTCTTCGTCAAGGATGGCGTCATTCATACGCCCACGCCGGACTGCTTCCTCGACGGCATCACGCGCCGCACGGTGATCGAGCTTGCCAAGCGCCGTGGCTATCAGGTCATCGAGCGGGTCATCATGCCGGAAGAGCTGTCGGACTTCTCCGAATGCTTCCTGACCGGCTCGGCCGCCGAAGTGACGCCGGTCTCCGAAATCGGACCGTACCGCTTCACGCCCGGCACGATCTGCGAAACGCTGATGAACGATTATATGAAGGAAGTCTACCCGGTCGCTGCGGCCGCTGAGTAAGCGTCAGCCGCGTCATTGACGCCAAGTCGGCGGCCCCAGCGGGCCGCCGTTTTTCGTTCTGCGCTCAGGCCGCTTTCTTGCCGAGAACCGCGCCGACGATTGCGGTGAGCACGCCACCCCCGACCAGGCCGCCGATACCGTTGGCGACGAGGCCGCTCAGGCCCGCTTCGCCGCCGAGCAGCTGGAGCAGCATACCGCCGCCTACGCCGCCGATGGCGCCGACAATGGTGCGAACGATAACGCTGACGGCCGCCTGCTTCAGCGCCGCACCGGCGACGTTGCCTCCGACAGCGCCGGCAATGAGCTGCGTGATGATGGGCATCAATGCTTCCATGGAATTCCCCTCCTGATCGTCCGCCGAGGGTTACCCCAGGCGGACAGGTTGCCCTCGGACCGCAGCCCCTCGGGACCGCGCCCCGCGCCGATAGACTCGACAGTCGAAAGGTGCGGCCAATTTTGCGGCCTGTCAATTTATCCGTGTGAGCTGCATGGCGCATTCGCCGTCAGGTGCAGGGTAGATGCCCTGTATCCGCAGGAACAGACGCGTTTTGCGCATCGCCGTAAAAGTCGTTGGAACAAACATGCCCCACGGCTATTTCCCCAGCACAATCAAGGAGACGGACAATGCATCCCACGACGAAGACGCCGCATGACACGGTTGCCAGAGGGCTTCGGCCGGTGGTTTTCCTTTATGCCATGCTTAATATCGTCGTCGCCACATTCCTGCTCTCGACCGTCTCCCTTTCGCCCGTCAGCGGCCCCGCGGAAGAAATGGCAAGCCTGCGCTGACGTCCCGCTTGGTGCGGAGTATCCCTTCCGGCTATAGGTGGGCAAAGCGGCAACCGAGCGAGGACCCTATGGGCATGCTTCAGGCGGGCATCATTCCCGTCACACCTTTCCAGCAGAACTGCACCATTCTCTTCGATACGGAGACCAAGGAAGGTGTCGTGGTCGATCCGGGCGGCGATGTCGATGCCATCTTGCGGACCATTGAGGAGAACGGCATCACGCTGAAGGCGATCTGGCTGACGCATGGCCATATCGACCATGCGGGTGGCGCGAAGGAACTCAAGGAAGCGCTCGGCCTCGACATTGTCGGCCCCCACAAGGATGACCTGCCCTTGCTGCAGGCGCTCGAAACGCAGGCGCAGCGCTTCGGTGTGGCGATGAAGGTCTCGAATGTCGTTCCCGACCGCTGGCTGGACGATGGCGACACCGTTTCCTTCGGGGAGCACGAGTTCGAGGTGTCCCATACGCCGGGCCACGCTCCGGGCCACGTTATCTACTTCAACCGCAAGCAGGGCTTCGCCCATCTCGGCGATGTATTGTTCCAGGGTTCGATCGGCCGGACGGACCTGCCGGGCGGCAACCATGAGCAGCTGCTCCAGTCTATCCGTGACAAGGTGCTTCCTCTCGGAGACGAGGTCGGCTTCCTGTGCGGTCACGGCCCGGGCGGCCGCATCGGCGAGGAACGGCGCACCAACCCGTTCCTGCGCGGTCTCTGAAACGAAAACGGGCGCCGTCAGGCGCCCGCTCTTGTTCATGTGGGTGGTGTCAGCCCGCGGTGCAGAAATGCTCGCGGCCGTCATAGCCGACGAATGTGCCGCTCTGCGGGTCGAACGAGCGATAGCGGCGGGCGCAGTAATCGTACCAGGACTGGGTCCAGGGTTCGTAGCTGGGGGCCGGACGGTAGATTACGCGGCGCTCGGGTTCGGGATAGTATTCCGGCTCGACATAGCGGCGCTCGACGTAACGCGGTTCGTCGTAGCGGGGCTGGGAAGCAAGCGCGCCGCCGATGATGACGCCGGTGGCAAGACCGAGCGCGCCGCCGATCAGGGCGTCGCGGTCACGGTGGCGGCGGTGCTCGCGATAGCCGCCGTCGCGCCAGTAACCGTCGCGGTCGCGCGCCTGGGAGACGCCGGCAGTTGCGGTCAGCGCCATCGCGGCGACGGCTACGGACAGGACCAGGGCCTTCATTATGTTCTTCATGGCATCGTTCCTTTGGACGCCGGCCTTTGCCGGTCGATGACAGGAATAAACTAGATGATTTTGGCTGAACGCAGGCTGAACGAAAAAACCCGGCATCACTGCCGGGCTCCAACTCAAAATCCTGAGATTACCGGTTAGCCGGCAATCTCGAGGTTGACCGCCTTCGGGCCTTTGCCGCGGCGATCAGGTTCCGTGTCGAAGCTTACCTTCTGGTTTTCGGAAAGGCCGTTCAGGCCGGAAGCCTGTACAGCAGAGATGTGTACGAAAATATCCGCACCACCATTGTCGGGCTTGATGAAACCAAAGCCCTTCTCAGTGTTGAAGAATTTTACAATGCCAGTTTCGGCCATGCGTCAGGTCCTTTTCTCTCTGCCCGTATATTGGCGGCGGGCAGAACGTCAGTTTTGCCCCGAAGGGCGTTAGGCAGGCAGTTCTCGAGGTTGAGGAAAGGGTCCTGTTTTCACCGCAGCCAGCCAACCATATGACCCTGGGATCATCCAGATGTTGGCTGCCCGGAATTATTTCGCGTCTCCGGCGCGCTTTTATTAAAGGTCTTCCCGTGTCCGCAAATTGCCCGAACAAAGGAAGATTGATGTGTTTGTGGCAAATTGGCAAGCAAAAGTTTTGGCGGGCATTTGACATGCCTCACTTTGGTCAAATTGCAGGCGATTGCCGAAAAAGTCACCCCCCGCCATGAAGGAAGAGGTTAGTGGCAAGATCTATATTGTGCGGTCGCGGGAAACGGCCGGCATCATACTTCGGCGGGCGTATTCCCGCGCCGCTCGCGCAGCAGTTCCGGCACCAGTTCCACAGCAAGCATCGCAAGGAAGATGATTCCGCAGCCAATATAACCGGCTGTGCTGATGGTCTCGCCCAGCAGAAGCACGCCGAAGAAGGCTGCGAACAGCGCCTCGCTGGACAGGAAGATCGCCGCCTGCGGCGCAGTCGTATAACGCTGCGCGATGTTCTGGACCATGAAGGCGAGGCCGCTGGAGAACAGTCCGGCATAGAGGATTTCCGGCAGAGCGCCCGTGATGGCGGCGAGGCTGACCGGCTCGAAGAGCGCGCCGAAGGCGCAGCCGAGCACGCCGCAGATGGCGAACTGCGTGAGTGACAGCGCGAGCGGCCGCCCGGAGCGGCCGGCGAAGACACCGACGCAGATCATCTGCACGGACCAGAGAACCGCACACAGGATGGTCAGCATGTCGCCGACCGTCAGGGCTGCAAGCGTGCCGCCGGACAACAGGAAGATGCCGACGGACGCCATGACGGCGGCCGGCCAGATGACCCAGTGCGGCCGACGGCGCAATATCAGCACGGTGAGAATGGGCGTGAAGACGACATAGAGACCGGTGAGGAAGCCGGAATTGGTGACGGTCGTCGTGAGGAGACCGACCTGCTGGGAGCTGGCGGCGGCGAAGAGCGCAAGGCCTGTCAGCACGAAGCCGGCCATGTCCCTGCGGCTGACGGCGGTTTCGGCGCGCATCTGTTCCCACCGGGCGAAGGGCAGGGCGACGAGGGTTGCCACTGCAAAGCGCAGGCCTATGAACCAGATCGGCCCGAGCGTCTGCATCGCGGTCGATTGCGCGATGAAGCCCGCGCCCCAGATGGCGCCGGCCAGCAACAGGAGAAGGTTCGCCTGAATGCGCGTCATGTCATTCCACCCTGATGGAGGCAACCGGCGCGGAAGGCGCCGCTCATCCTGCTAGCAGGCGCCCGTTTTTTGGGCAAGGGTGGAGGCTCAGTCCGTCGCGTCGGCCCGCGACACGCGCAACAGGGCGCCGTCGTCCTCGTCGGTCAGAAGGAGAAGCGCTCCATCCGGCGCGACGACGACATCGCGGATGCGGCCAAACTCTCCGCCAAACATGCGCTCCTCCGAGAGGACCGCGCCGTTTTCATCGCGCTCCAGCCGGGCAACCAGGCGGTAGGCGAGTGCGGCGACGATCAGGTTGCCATCCCATTCGGGAAACATCGCGCCGCGATAGACGGCGATGGCGCCGGGCGCGATGGACGGATCCCAATAATAGAGTGGTGGTTCATAGTCGGCAGCCGTCGAGCCAAGCTCGAACTCTGCGCCCGAATAGTGGCGGCCGTAGGAGACGCGCGGCCAGCCGTAATTGCGCCCGGGCTGCGGATTGTTGATCTCGTCGCCGCCGCGCGCGCCGTGTTCGGCGGTCAGCAGCGTGCCGTCCTTCGGATCGATAGCGATGCCTTGCGGGTTGCGATGGCCCTTCGACCAGATTTCCGCCAGCCCGTCCGAGCTGCCGAGGAACGGGTTGTCCGCATGGGGCGTGCCATCGGGATTGATATGCAGGATGGCGCCGGCATGGTCGCGCGGGTCCTGGGCGCGTTCGCCTTCGCCGCGATCGCCGATACCGAAGAAGAGGCTGCCGTCGCCGGCAATCGCGATGCGGGAGCCGAAATGCTGGCCGCGTGTCGTCAGGCGGCTCATCTGGAAGATGCGGGTCGTGTCCTCGAGCCGTGTGCCGTCTTCCGACAGCCGCCCCCGGGCGACGGCCGTGCCGACACCGCCATTGCCGCGTGCGCTATAGGTGAGGAACAGAATGCGGCTGGTCTCGAAATCCCCTGCCAGCGCAATGTCGAGCAGTCCGCCCTGACCGTTTGTCGCCACTTCGGGCAAGCCTGAGATGGGGGCGGAAACCTTTCCCGCCTGCACGCGCCGTAGCGTGCCGCCCTTTTCGGAAACCAGATAGCTGCCGTCCGGCAGCACTTCGACGGACCAGGGGTGGTTGAGGCCGCTCGCGACTGTCTCGACGGCAAGCGGGACCTTCTTGCTGGGAACGATGCGAATATCGGCCAAGGCCGGCGTAAGGGACAACGGCAGCGCGATGACGAGGGCGATGACCTTACTGCCCCATGTGACTATCCTGAGTCTTTGCCGTTCCTGCATAGCCATCTCCCGCCTCTTGCCGTTACCTGACGCAGAGCCGTGCGGCTTGCAAGAGCGGCGGCCGCCGGCGTGTCACTTTTGCGCGGGGTGAACCTGATGGGAGGCTGCATTACCGATACCGGAGGTCTTGATCGTGTCGAGCGCGACGGCCGGCGGCGACATCAGGCTGACCACCATGAGCACGCATGCGGCCAGTGCCGTCATGGCGATAAGAAACATGGCCCTCGACTCGCGGGCCTTTGGCGTCTTGCCGGGCTTGTCTTCATCCAGAAACATCGTTGTCCCCTGTCTTTGCTTTTTGCTTGAATGATGTCCAAAAGGCCTGCCGAAATCGGCGCGACAAGGACCGAATTGCGGCAAGGCCCGACATTTATTGTGGCGAAAAAAAGGCATGGTAAAAATGTCACGTTTCCAAATGCTTCAGGCGAATAGAAGGGGCGTCTGCGCCGTCTTAGACACCCCTTCTGCCGAAGTGCCGAACGGCTCTCGCGACACGGTGTTCGACCGGAGCTACGGCATCGGATAGGGGGGCGGCGGGTTGCTCCGCCGCAGGGCTATCCTCGCCGATATCGGGAAAGGTCGTGTTGAAGTGCGTCGGAGCCAGTTCCGGCCGGGCGAGAAGGAAGCCTTGCATCAGCGGTCCTCCCATCTCGCGGCAAAGCGCCATGGTCTCCGGTGTCTCGATACCGCCGACGATGGTTTGGATGTTCTTGTCTGCGAACTGGCCGATCACGACCCGCAGGAGCGCCAGGCCGGCCGAGTTTTCGGCAAATTCCTGCAGCCAGGATGTATCGAAGGCCACGAATTGCGGCTTCAGGCGCTCGAGGCGGGCAAGATCGCGGTCATCGCCGGTGTATTCGTCGATCGCGATGGAGAAGCCGGCCTCGTGCAGCCGGTCGGCGAAAAGCGCGAGGGCCTCGGCATCGTCGCCCGGCAGCTGACGAATTTCGCAGGCGATACGCTCGGGAGCGATTCCTGCCTCATGGGCGGCAAGCCGCAGCCACTCCGCTTCCTGGCGCATGGCCTGCGGCGCACGGTACAGGCCGGAATGGACGCTCATGATGAGGGCGACGTCAGGCCGGCCGATGAGGCCGGCATTGAGGATGTGCAGGCTGCGGCACAGGCCGTCGACTGCGGCGCGCTCATCCTCCGGCACACTCTGGAAGAACTCGCCGGGAGACGTCGGCATATCGCCGGCGCTGGCGCGGATCAGCCCCTTGAAAGCCGCGATCTGCAACCGTCCGTCCGCATGTTCGCGGAAGATAGGCTGGAGCGCCGATTGCAGGAAATAGGGGCCGTAAACGGCGCTGTAAGCACCGTCGGCCTGCCGCACGAGGTTGGTGAAGATGCTTCTTTCACTCATGCAGAGCACCATCAACGGTAGGGCTATCGACCGGCGCAGGATAGACCGAATCCGTTAAGGGCTGCTTAATCGTTCGCGTAAAAATCTCATCTTTTCTCTCGCCTCAACCATTTGGTGTCTGGAGTTCCCGGCTTGTGGGCGATCCATTCGCTTTTGTGATGGGGCGTATGAAATTTTGCGCGAAAGCCCGGTTTTCCTGCTTTTTTTCGTTCGCGTGCTTGCAAGACCGGCGCAGTTTCGACATAGACCTAACCGCTATGGAGCCCGGCGCTCCGGGTCCATGGCTTCAAGCCGTCTTTGAACCCGATGAGGACATCTCCATCATGGCCTTTCTTGCCGACGCCCTTTCCCGTGTGAAGCCCTCCGCCACCATCGCTGTTTCCCAGAAAGCGCGCGAGCTGAAAGCGAAAGGCCGCGATGTCATCGGGCTTGGCGCAGGCGAGCCGGATTTCGATACGCCCGACAACATCAAGGCTGCCGCCATCGAGGCGATCAAGCGCGGCGAGACGAAGTACACGCCGGTCGCCGGTATCCCGGAACTGCGTGACGCCATCGTCAAGAAGTTCAAGCGCGAGAACAACCTCGATTACACCGCCGCGCAGACAATCGTCGGCACAGGCGGAAAGCAGATTCTTTTCAACGCCTTCATGGCGACGATGAATCCGGGTGATGAGGTCGTTATCCCGACACCTTACTGGGTCTCGTACCCGGAAATGGTTTCCCTGTGCGGCGGCACGCCCGTCTTCGTCGCCACGACACAGGAAAACAAGTTCAAGCTGAAGGCCGAAGACCTGGAGAAGGCGATCACGCCCAAGACCAAGTGGTTCATCTTCAACTCGCCGTCCAACCCGTCGGGTGCTGCCTACAGCCACGCCGAGCTGAAGGCGCTGACCGACGTCCTGATGCGTCACCCGCATGTCTGGGTACTGACCGACGACATGTACGAGCACCTGACCTATGGCGACTTCAAGTTCGCGACGCCGGTCGAGGTCGAGCCCGGCCTCTATGACCGCACGCTCACCATGAACGGCGTTTCCAAGGCCTATGCAATGACCGGCTGGCGTATCGGCTATGCGGCCGGTCCGCTCAACCTCATCAAGGCGATGGACATGATCCAGGGCCAGCAGACGTCGGGCGCATGCTCGATTGCCCAGTGGGCGGCTGTAGAGGCGCTGAACGGCACGCAGGACTTCATTCCCGAGAACAAGAAGATCTTCGAGGGCCGTCGTGACCTCGTGGTCTCCATGCTCAACCAGGCCAAGGGCATCGAGTGCCCGTCGCCGGAAGGCGCGTTCTACGTCTATCCGTCCTGCAAGGGTCTGATCGGCAAGACCGCACCGTCGGGCAAGGTCATCGAGACCGACGAGGACTTCGTGTCCGAGCTTCTGGAAGCGGAAGGCGTCGCTGTCGTGCACGGTTCGGCCTTCGGCCTCGGCCCGAACTTCCGCATCTCCTATGCGACGTCGGAAGCGCAGCTCGAGGAAGCCTGCAAGCGCATTCAGCGCTTCTGCGCAGCCTGCAAGTAAGGTATACCGCCTTTCCTGATTGAAGAACCCGCCGGAGACGGCGGGTTTTTACGTTCGGTCCATGAAATTGCTGTCATCGTGACCGATATAGAGGTGACATCGACAACGCGGAGCCGAACCATGAAAGCCATACCCCTCTCCATCGCCACCATGCTTGCGCTTTCCACCGCAGCCGTGGCCGCGGACGGCGATCGTTATACAGGGCAGAGGGACGATGCGCCGCGCGGCGGGGTGGTGGTCAGCGAAGGCGCGCGCATGATGACGGCGTGGGATTACTTCTTCAACAATCCGGAAAAATACCACTCCATGCGCAACGGTCCCGGTGAATACCATGTCGGCGGCATGCGCCGCTAAAGTCCAATCAGCGTCAGCATGATGAACGTGGCGAAGAGGATGAAATGCGTCATTCCTTCGATGGCGTTCGTCTCGCCGTCATTGAGGTTGATGGCGGCGGCGATGAGCGTGATGGTCACCATCACCGTCTGGACCGGCGACATCGCCATAATGAAGGGCTGGCCAGTGTAGAGCGCGATGGCCTCCATGACGGGCACCGTGAGGATGACCGTCGACAACGAAGCCCCCATGGCGATGTTGACGACCGATTGCATGCGATTGGCGAGCGCAGCGCGCAGTGCCGTCAGGATTTCTGGCGCGGCCGAAATGGCTGCGACGATCACCGCCATCAGCGCCGGCGGCGCGCCGGTGCCCTTGAGCCCGGCGCCGAGCAGCACCGACATCACTTCCGCCAAAGCGCCGATCAGCACCACGCCCGCGACGATAACGAGGATGGAGACGGTCGCGGATTCGTCTTCTTCCGGTGCGCTGCTGTCGGGGTGCTCCTTCCGCTCGGCGCGCGGATAGGCATAGCTGAAGAAATAGCTGTGTGCGCCAACCTGCATGCGTAGGAAGACGGCATAGAGCGTGATCATCGCGCCGATGGTGAACAGGGAATAGAGATGCCAGCTTTCGCGCGGTACGAATTCGGGCACGACCATGGAGATGCCCATGGCCGTCAGGATCATCACGCCATAGGTCTTGCCGGAATCGTCGTTATAGGGTTGCTCGCCGTGGCGGATGCCGCCGAGCAGGGCGGCAAGCCCGAGGATGCCGTTGATATCGAGCATGACGGCGGCGTAGATCGTGTCGCGCACGAGTGTCGGCGAGGTTTCTCCCCGCATCATGATGGCGAGGATCACCACCTCCACCAGAACCGCCGAGAGCGTCAGGATCATCGTGCCGTAGGGATCGCCTACCTTGGAGGCGAGGATTTCGGCGTGGTGGGCGACGCGGGTGGAGACCAGCACGATCACTGCAATCAGCGCGAAGGCGGCAACCAGCATCGCCGGACGGCCCAACTCCAGCAGGCTGTGTTCGGTCGCATAGGCAAGGACCGCCACGGCGAGCCCGACAAGCAGGAAACGTTCCTTGGTGAGGCTGGAAAGCATGGGTGGCTGGCTCCGTGGCAGATGATCCGTCAGTAGATGTAGCCGCGCCGCGCGAAAAGAAAACGCCCGCGTGATGCAACGCGCGCGTTTTATCTTGGGGACGCGAGCAGACCGGAGGATGTCGGCCCTCCGGCCGTGGCTTCAACCGGTCAGGCGACGTTCTCCAGCGCCGGGTAGTCGGTGTACCCCTTCGCGCCGCCGCCATAGAAGGTGCCCTGGTCCGGGGCGTTGAGAACCGTGTCGTTCTTCAGGCGCGTGACGAGGTCGGGGTTGGAGATGAAGAGCTTGCCAAAGGCGACAAGGTCTGCCTTGCCTTCCTCGATCGCGTCGATGGCCATTTCGCGGTTGTAGCCGTTGTTGACCATCCAGGCGGCTTTCCCGCCCGCGGCCCGGTAGGCGGCGCGCAGGGCATCGTAATCGAAGGGGGCGTCGCCCTGCTGGAAATCACGCGGACCGCCCGTGGCGCCCTCTATGACGTGGACATAGGCGAGGTCGTGGCGCGCAAGCCCTTCGACGACATGGGTGAAGAGCGGCTGCGGTGCCGGATCAAAGGCGTCGTTGGCTGGTGTCACGGGCGAGATACGGATAGCAGTGCGGCCGGCGCCGATTTCGGAGGCGATCGCATCGACCACTTCGAAGAGGAAGCGGGCGCGGTTTTCGATCGAGCCGCCGTAGTTGTCGTCGCGCTGGTTGCTGCCCGAGCGCAGGAACTGGTCGATCAGGTAGCCATTCGCGGCGTGGATCTCAACAGCGTCGAAGCCGGCGTCGATGGAGGCGCGCGCCGCGCGGCGATAGTCTTCCACGATGCCGGCAATCTCCTCAGGGGCAAGCGGCCGTGGCTCTGATGTCTCGGCGAAGGAGCCGCTGCCATCGGCATCGATGAGATAGGTCTTCGACTTGGCGCGGATGGCAGAGGGGGCAACGGGCTTGCCGCCATTCGGCTGCAGGCTGTCATGAGAGATACGGCCGACATGCCACATCTGCACGACGATCTTGCCGCCGGACTTGTGCACGGCGTCCGTCACCTGGCGCCAGCCGGCAAGCGCTTCCGGCGTGTAGAGGCCGGGCACGTCGGCGTATCCCTGACCCTGCTGGGTGATCGGCGTTCCCTCGGTGATGATGAGGCCGGCCGACGCGCGCTGCTCGTAATAGGCGGCGTTCAACGTGTTCGGTACTGCGCCCGGAGAGCGGTTGCGCGTCAGCGGCGCCATGACGATACGGTTGGCAAGCTGGATATCGCCGATCTTGATGGGGTCGAAGAGCGAGGTCATGGAGTATCCTTTTTCTGGCTGGGTGCCGGCTCGAGGGTGCTGTTGATGTGGTGGAGAAAGGCGGCGATTTTGTCTTCGTCGCGTTTGAAGAACACCCATTGGCCGACCTTGCGCGTCGTCACGAGACCGGCGCGTTGCAGCGTGGCGAGATGGGCGGAAACGGTGGACTGCGAAAGATCGCAGCGCTTTTCGATCTGTCCGGCGCACACGCCGAAGTCCAGCGGATGCTCCTGGCCGGCGAAATAGGCCTGCGGCTCCTTCAGCCAGGCAAGGATCTCCAGCCGCGTGGGATGGGCCAGCGCCTTCAGGATCTCGTCTGTGTCGGTGTCGGGGGCGGTCATGCCTTTTGTGTCCGGTCCTTTGTATATCGCTTTTACCCGATATTGTGATCGTGTCTGCGCGATACAAGGGCGGCAGCAAAAAAAGAGGGCCACAAGCGTAAGCCTGGGCCCTGCAAAGTTTGAAGGTCAAGAACCTCCAGAGGGGAACAGCCAGCGCGCGGTAGTGGGAGGAGAAAGACCGCATGTGCGTTGGCTGAAATGAATATGGGGGAGGGCCTGAGTTTCTTCAAGGCAAGCGCATACCAAGTTTTGCAAGAAACTTGGAAATTTCAACTTGGCCAATGAAAGGCAAAAAAAGAGGGCCACAAGATCAACTTGGGCCCTTTATAGTTTTGAAGGTAATAAAACCTCCAGAGGGGAACAGCTGGTGCGGTGGCACTGGGAGGAAAAAGCCACCGAAATGCATCAGCTGGGCGCGATATGATGCTTTTCTGAGCATGCGGCAACCATTTAATGTGCATGCCAGCCATGCGTAGGGCGCAGGCCTTGGTCAGAAGTTCCAGTTTCGGGCCTTGGCAACGATGAAATCCCTGAAAACCTTGAGTTTCGCCGAGTTTTTCATTTCGCTCGGATAGCAGAAATACGTATCGAAGGAGGGAATATCCGCGCTCAGTGGAAGCTGAAGCAGGCCGGGATCGCGCCCGACGATGTAATCGGGAAGCATAGCGACCCCGATTCCCAGCAGGCACGCGCGCTTGATCGACGTCTGGCTGTTGATTTGCAGGATGGAGGGGCGGGGATTGTCCGAATCGCGTCCGGCGATCTCCAGCCAGTTGACGTCGAGCAGGTAATTGGGGGCCGGCTCGCCGAAGGTGATGATCCTGTGGTTGTCGAGGTCGTCGATTGACTGCGGCTCGCCATAGCGGTTGATGTAGGACGGTGCTGCATAGATATGCATGTGCACCGTGAACAGACGCCGCTGGATGAGGTCCGACTGCTGCGGTTCGCGCAGTCGGATGGCGCAGTCGGCGTGACGCATGTTCACGTCCAGCTCCTCGTTGTCGAGGATGAGCTGCACCTGCATGTCAGGATAGAGCGCGAGGAATTCCTGCACCTTGTCGGTCAGCCAGCCCTGACCAAGACCGACGGTCGTGGTAATGCGCAGCTTGCCGCTCGGCTTCTCGGTGTTTTCCGTCAGCTGGACGCGCACGCCTTCGAGCTTCATCAGCACGTCGTGCGCTGTCCGGTAGAGGATTTCACCCTGTTCGGTCAGGATCAGACCGCGTGCATGGCGATGGAACAGCTTGATGCCGACATCCTGCTCCAGCGCGCTGACCTGCCGGCTGATGGCCGATTGAGACAGGTGCAGCTTGTCTGCCGCGTGCGTGAACGAGCCGGCCTCGGCCGCGGCGTGAAATATCCGCAGCTTATCCCAATCGAGCGGCATTCTATCCCCCATAAGTCCCTCCTGCGGGCAGACGACGTCTCCCGCTCGGTCGCTGATTCAACTGTTCCCACGTGGGAGGTCGGATGGAATCCGCCTCCCTTGGTTGGCGGCTTCTACTCGGCCGCAATTGCGACAGGCATATGACCTGCAAGGTACTTTTCGGTTTCCAGGGCTGCCATGCAGCCCATGCCGGCGGCCGTCACTGCCTGGCGATAGATGTCGTCGGTCACGTCGCCGGCGGCAAAAACGCCCGGCACGTCCGTCGCGGTGGAATCGGGCGCGGTCCACAGGTAACCGTTCGGCTTGAGGCGCAGCTTGCCCTTGAAGAGTTCGACGGCCGGGGCATGGCCGATCGCCACGAAGACGCCGTCGGTCGCCATGTCGCTGATGTCGCCCGTTTTGACGTTGCGCAGCCGCACGCCGTTGACGGAGGCCGGCATCGGCGGCTTCGGATCAGCGCCCAGATATTCCAGCACTTCATGGTCCCAGACGATCTTGACGTTTTCCTTGGCGAACAGGCGCTCCTGCAGGATGCGCTCGGCACGGAAGGTGTCGCGGCGGTGCACGACGGTCACGGTCTTCGCGAGGTTGGCGAGGTAAAGCGCTTCCTCGACAGCCGAGTTGCCGCCGCCCACGACGATGACGTCCTTGTTGCGATAGAAGAAGCCGTCGCAGGTCGCGCAGGCCGAAACGCCGAAGCCCATGAACTTGTGCTCGGTCTCGATGCCGAGCCACTTGGCCTTGGCGCCGGTAGCGATGATCAGCGCGTCGGCGGTCCATTCGGTGCCGCTGTCGGTTGAGATGCGGAAGGGACGCACGTCGAGGTCGACATTCGTCACGAGGTCGTTGACGATCTCGGAGCCGACATGCTGGGCCTGCTTGAGCATCTGCTCCATCATCCAGGGCCCCTGGACCGGATCAGCATAGCCCGGATAGTTTTCCACATCCGTGGTGATCATCAGCTGGCCGCCCTGTTCCATACCGGCGATCAGCACGGGTTCCAGCATGGCGCGGGCCGTGTAGATGGCGGCGGTGTAGCCGGCGGGGCCGGAGCCGATGATCAGCACCTTGACGTGGCGAGAATTCGCGGAGGCGGCGGACATGGTCGTTCCTTTCGGGGCACTCTACCCCAAATCGGCCCCGCCGCGCGGCGTCGTTGCGCAGGGTAGGCCCAGCATTATCGTTGTTCAGGTCTCATTTATGAGGGGACTGCCGCGAGTTTCAAGTGCGCGCAGGCCGTTGCCAACAACCAAGCGGACCCCCGTGACATATTTGTGCCTCTTGCAGTAACAATGTTGCGCTGTTGCGCCGATTCGGATCACTTCCGGTCGCCTTCCCGAAAGGTCTGAAAATCTCCATGTTCCGTGCCGAACTTGATGCCATCGACATCCGTATCCTGAAGGAACTCCAGGCGGATGGCCGGATGACCAATGTGGAGCTTGCCGCGCGTGCCGGCATTTCTGCGCCACCCTGTCTGCGCCGCGTGCGCAAGCTGGAGGAGGCGGGTATCATCGAGGGCTATACGGCACTCCTGAACGCGCCGGCACTCGGTTATGATCTCGTAGCCTTCTGCATGGTCGGGCTCAAGCACCAGTCGGAAGCCAATCTCAAGGCGTTTGCAGCGGCGACCGGCGAATGGCCGATGGTGCGTCAGGCCTGGATGGTGTCGGGCGACAGCGATTACCTGCTGCACTGCGTGGCGGAAAACCTCACTCGTTTCCAGGATTTCGTCATCGAGGAACTGACCGCCAATGCGCAGGTCGATACCGTGCGCACCATGCTGACGATCCGCCAGGTCAAGAAGGTCGGGCTGGTCGAGCTTTAAGCCCGTTCAAAGGCCGATCGCGCGGGAATAGACCTCGCCCAGCCGCTGGGCTTCTTTCTCGATCGCAAAATGGGTCGCGACATGGCTCCGCCCCCGTTCGCCGGCCGCCTCACGACGGGTGTCATCGTCGAGCAGGGCCGCAGCCGCGGAGATCATTGCCGACAGATCGTTGATGGCGATGAGCATGCCGGTCTCTTCCGTGCCGCTTACGATCTGCTCGCTGAAGGCGCCCACGTCCGTCGCGACGACGGGAACACCGCTTGCCATCGCTTCGAGCGGGGTGAGACCGAAACCTTCCCATCGCTGCGGAGCAATGAACAGGTCCAGCGCCCGGTACCAGTCATTGATATTGGTGTGCTCACCGACGAAGAGGATGCGCTCGGACAAGCCTGCCTTCTCGACCTTCCGTTTCAGTTCCGCCTCGAAAGCGGCATGCTGCGGTGTGGTCCGGCCCGCGACAACGGCCGACCACTCCGGCCGCTCGGGCAGGAGTGCGATCATCGCATCGACGAAGAGGTCCGTGCCCTTCTGGTGGCGGACGCGGCCGAAACAGCCGACGAATTTCCGGTTCGCATCCAGTCCGCAGGCTTTCTTCGCCGCGATCTTGTCCGCCGGTGGCGAGAAACGGGCGATATCGATGCCGTGCAGGACGACGGTATTGGGTACGCGAAGATAGGATGCCGTCTTCTGGCTTGTCGCGACAACCGCATCCATCTTGGAAACGAGAAAACGGGTCCAGCCGCTATGGGCGCGCTGCGAGGCGGAGGTGAAGACCAGTCTGAGCTTCATGCGCAGGAGATCGCGCATGAGGATACCCGGCAACATTTCGAGGTTGCGCCGGGCATGCCATACGCGGAATGGTTTTTGCGCCGGCGCCTTCCAGAGAGCAGGAAGGTGACGCCAACGCATCGCCGGCAGGTTCGCAGGCAAGCCCGGCCCGAGGGTTGAAACCTTCTGGCCGAGCCGGTTCTGTATCGGGACAAGCTGGATGATCGTGGACGTCACGCCGGATAGCCGTCGCTTGAAATTCGGCGCGATGACCTCAACGTCCTGCATGTCCTTTATGTATGCCATGGAGTGCTGGTTCAGCCCCAGGTCACGGCGAGGATTTCGTAGGCCTTGGCGCCGCCGGGCGCGTTCACCTCGATCGAATCGCCGACTTCCTTGCCGATGAGGGCACGCGCGATGGGCGAGGAAATGGAGATGCGGCCCTGCTTCACGTCGGCTTCCTGGTCGCCGACGATCTGGTAGACCTTCTCTTCATCCGTGTCCTCGTCGATGAGCTTGACCCGCGCACCGAACTTGATCTTGTCGCCGGACATCTTGGAGAGGTCGATCACCTCGGCGCGGGCGACGAAATCCTCCAGCTCCGTGATGCGGCCTTCATTGTGGCTCTGGGCTTCCTTGGCCGCGTGGTACTCGGCGTTTTCCGACAGGTCGCCATGGGCGCGCGCCTCGGCAATCGCTTCAATGATTCGCGGGCGCTCTTCCTGCTGACGCCAGCGCAGTTCCTCCTGCAGCTTGACGAAACCGCCCTGAGTCATCGGCACCTTTTCAACCATTTTATCCCGTCCTTCAGAATGCGCCGCGCGGATTTCAGCCCGCGTAAAACGCAAAAGAAAACGGTCCCCGGAGAAGAATCCCCGGAACCGTCTGAAACATTCGAACGCCCCTTATAACAGATTGCCTGCTGTAAAAGCCAGTTTTTTCGCCGCAGGGGTCAGGTGCGCCCCCGCCGGAACATTCGCCCAGGGCTTCCGTTAGCCGTTAAGCCAGGAGGCAAGAATGGCCATCGAAAACGCGATTCATCTGGAAGGCAGGATCAACGCACACCGGCGACTGTTAGTGGAACTCGTTTCCGTCATGGCCGGTATTCCCGAGGCGCGCGAGGCGCTCGTCGCCATGGCGCGCGACAATGAAACGGTTGTCGACCATGAGGAGGATCCGGGCAGCGACCCCGATCCAGCCTTTGCCGCTCAGCAGATCGCCGACGATGAACTGCGCGCGATCCTCAAAGCGGCGATGGCGCGTCTCGAAACCAGAGTGTGAGGAAAGACCATGAGCGTGATGCACAAGATATCGGGTTACTTCAAGCAGCTCGCCGGCGAGGTTTCCGGCAACCAGGCGCTGCATGACGAGGGTCGCCGCGAGGCGGGCTATCAGGAAAAGGACGAGCAGGTGGTTCCCGTGGCACCTGTCGCTGTTGCAGGTTCCGGCGGTGTTGTGTCCGCGCAGACGGGGCGAAGGACGGTTGTTGAAGCCGACGCGGTTCCGCAGTTCATGGTTTCTCAGGCGGGCGGCACCAATGACGGCGTTGCTAGTGCCAAGCCGCGCGTGATCACTGGCAGCGACGATGCGACGGCCCACCGCACCCTACCCGGCACGCCGGCCCCGGGCGCCGACTGGTCCGTCGGCTACGACGAACACGCGCCGCGGCAGGACACGGAGGCGCCGGTGACAGATTATTCCGATGTCGAGCAGTTGCAGCTCTACCGGCTCGTTCCGATCGCGGCGCCGTCCGATCCCAACTGGGATAACGCGCAGAACCAGGGTGAAGTCGTGGTGCGGGCCCGTTCCAGCGGCGATGCCCGCGTTGTCGCGGCCGAAGCGGAGCTGGATTTCACCGAAATCGATGCGCTTCCCGGCGACGGGAATTCCACGACGTCATCGAGCGCTTTCCGCAACGAAAAGCTTTACACCGTCGTCGACGAGACGAACTCCGCCTATTCGGTCGATGGTCCGCGTGGTGTGGTCGACGGCACGGTTCGTGTCGACAATATCCGCCCAACCCAGCTTTGAGGAGGTCGTCATGAGCCCGAGCCAATCCGCACGGACGGCTGCCAAACAGCGCAATATCCAAGACGACGTGGCCAAGGCCGACCGCAAGGGCGGCAAGCAGGGTGAGGAGGCCATGCAGGCCGGCGCGCGCCTCTATCCCGTGCCGCCCTTTCCCAAGCAGCACCAGCCGAAACCGGGCGTGGAGGCGACGCTCGATCCGCCACCGATGTATGATGCGCCGTTCTACAAGGGATCGGGCAAGCTGGAAGGGAAGGTCGCGCTCATCACGGGTGGCGATTCCGGAATCGGTCGCTCGGTCGCGGTGCTCTATGCGCGGGAGGGTGCAGATATCGCCATCTGCCACCTCGAAGAGGGCAGGGATGCCAAGGACACCATTGCCGCCGTCGAGGCGGAAGGGCGTCGTTGCCTCGCCTTCGCCGGCGACGTCAAGGACAAGGCATTCTGCGTCCAGACGGTAGAATGCGTCGCGCGCGATCTTGGCCGGCTCGATGTCCTCGTCAACAATGCCGCCTTTCAGGTCCATAGCAAGGATATCCTTGACCTGACTGAGGAGCATTTCGACGAGACGCTGAAGACCAATCTCTACGGCTATTTCTACATGGCGCAGGCCGCCATTGCGCACATGGAGCCGGGTTCGGCGATCATCAACACGGGCTCCGTCACGGGACTGGAGGGCTCCAAGGATCTCATTGACTATTCCACGACGAAGGGCGGCATTCATGCCTTTACCCGTTCGCTTGCCAGCCAGCTCGTGCCGCGCGGCATTCGCGTGAATGCGGTTGCGCCGGGTCCGGTCTGGACGCCGCTCAACCCTTCCGACAAGGAAGCCGAGGATGTCTCGAAATTCGGCGCGAAGACGCCGATGAAGCGGCCCGCCCAGCCGGAAGAGCTTGCGCCGGCCTATGTGTTTCTCGCGTCGCCGCAGTGCTCCAGTTACATCACCGGCGAGGTGCTTCCCATCATCGGCGGCTATTGAGCCGCCGACCCAGCCCGCCTTTCGCATTGACTCTCGGCGCAAGAACATATAGTGAACAAATATGAAGAAATCGCTGCAGAAACGTTTGGCCATTCTGTCGGATGCCGCCAAATACGATGCCTCTTGCGCATCGAGCGGAACGGAAAAACGCGACTCTGTGAAGTCGGGAGGCCTCGGCTCCACGGAAGGGGCGGGGATCTGCCATGCCTATGCACCGGACGGGCGATGCATTTCGCTCTTGAAGATCCTGCTCACCAATTTCTGCGTTTTCGATTGCGCCTATTGTATCAACCGTTCTTCCAGCAATGTGGAGCGCGCACGCTTCACGCCTGATGAGGTGGTATGGCTGACGCTGGAATTCTACCGGCGCAATTATATCGAGGGACTGTTCCTGTCGTCGGGCATCATCCGTTCGCCCGATCATACAATGGGTGAAATGGTTCGGGTGGTGCGCGACCTGCGTACCGTGCACGGCTTTCGTGGTTACATCCACCTCAAGTCCATTCCGGATGCATCGCCCGAACTTATCGAGGAGGCGGGGCTTTATGCCGACCGCCTGTCGCTCAATATCGAGCTGCCGACGGATGCCGGCATCGGGCGTTTCGCGCCGGAAAAACGGCCGGAAGGTATTCGGCGCGCCATGGGCGACCTGCGCCGCAAGATCGAGGCGGCCGGTGAGCCGACGCTGCGCACGAAGCAGCGCAAGCGTTTCGTGCCCGGCGGCCAGAGCACACAGATGATCGTCGGTGCCGACGGCGCCGACGACGCGACCATTCTGAAGACCAGCGCGCGGCTTTATGGCAGCTACGGGCTGAAACGGGTCTATTATTCCGCCTTCAGCCCCATTCCCGATGCCTCGCGCGCGCTGCCGCTGATCAAGCCACCGCTCGTGCGTGAGCACCGGCTCTATCAGGCGGATTGGCTCTATCGCTTCTATGGCTTCGGGGTGGATGAGATCACGGCTTCGACGGGCGGCATGCTTGATCTCGATATGGACCCCAAGCTCGCCTGGGCGCTTGCCAATCGTGCGCGTTTTCCTGTCGATGTGAACCGGGCGGAGCGCGAAATGCTGCTGCGGGTTCCGGGCATGGGTACCAAGACGGTGACGGCCATCCTGTCCAGCCGGCGTTTCCGGCGCCTGCGGCTGGAGGACCTGGCGCGGCTCGGCGTCTCGCTGCGCAAGGTGCGCGCCTTCATCGAGGCGGAAGGCTGGACACCGCGGCAGCTTGCCGACCGTGCGGACCTGAAGACGCTGTTTGCGCGCAAACCGGAACAGCTTTCGTTGCTCTGATGCACACGATCCCTATCCTTGGCCGGGGTGATTTTTCCGAATGGCGCGATGCCGCGCGCGCACTCGCTGCCGCCGGCATCTCGCCGCGCGAGGTTGACTGGCGGGTCAATGGATCGGAAGAGCTGTTCGAAGTCGAGGCCCCCGAATTGCCCGCGCCATCCGCCACGGCGCCGCCGCTCACCGTTCCGCCCGCGTTCCTGCCGCTGGCCGAGGCCGTGGTCTGCCATACGGAGCCGGGCCGGTTCCATCTGCTCTACCGGCTGCTCTGGCGGCTGCAATCCGATAAGCGCCTGTTGGAGCTTTCGGCCGACAAGGACGTGGCCTGGGCGCGAATTTTGGCCAAGAACATCCATCGCGACAGCCACAAGATGACGGCCTTCGTGCGGTTCAAGGAAATTCCCGGTGCAGTGGAGGGGCGGCGGCGTTTCTTCGCCTGGTTCGAGCCGACGCATTTCGTCGTTGCCCGCACCGCGCCCTTCTTTCGGCGACGTTTTGCCGACATGGACTGGATCATCGCCACGCCAAAGGGTACGGCGAGTTGGGATGGCGAGAGCCTGATCTTCGATACGCGGCCGGGCGACAATCCCGGTCATGGCGATCCGACCGACGATCTGTGGCGTACCTATTATGCCAATATCTTCAATCCGGCGCGGCTGAAGCTGAAGGCCATGCAGGCGGAGATGCCGAAGAAATACTGGCGTCATCTACCCGAAGCCGACCTGATCCCCGAACTCATCGCCAATGCCGAGGCGAATGTGCGCGCCATGGCCGAGCGCGCGGCGAGCGATCCGCCGCTCTTCCACTATCGCCTGCGCGAGAATGCGCCGGCACTGCGGCAGATCATACCGGCCGAGGCCGATACCATCGACGGGCTTCGCGAGGAGGCGCGTCACTGCCAGCGCTGCCCGCTGCACTGCACAGCCACCCAGACCGTGTTCGGTGAGGGCCCGCCGGCTGCCCGCATCATGATGGTCGGCGAGCAGCCGGGCGACCAGGAAGACCTTGCCGGCCGCCCCTTCGTCGGCCCGGCGGGCAAGGTCTTCGATGCCGTGCTGAAGCAGGCCGATATTGCGCGCGAGACGCTTTATCTCACCAATGCGGTGAAGCACTTCAAATACGAGCCGCGCGGCAAGCGCCGCATTCACCAGAAGCCGGACCGCAACGAAATCGAGCATTGCCGCTGGTGGCTGGCCAAGGAGGTGGAACTCGTCAAGCCGAAGCTCATCGTGGCACTCGGCGCGACCGCCGTCTTTGCGCTCAGCGGCGAACGCAAGCCGCTCAGCCAGTTGCGCGGCAAGCCGATCACCATGCAGGGCGAGGTCGTGCTCTACCCGACCATCCACCCGTCCTTCCTGTTGCGCCTGCCGGATGAGGCCGAACGCAAACGACAACACGCCCTCTTCGTGGAGGACATGCAGATGGTGCGGCATCTCTCGGAGACGATGGCGGCAGCGTGATCGGTCGCACGGAGTTGCGTCTCCATAAAAGAGAGCCGGGTGGCGGACCAACCGGCTCATTCTATTCGACCTGTTCGACGTCTCAGAAATACGACTGCAACGGACGCACTTCGAGCTGGCCCTGCTTGAGGGCCCGGATGGCCTGGGCGGCGGCGAGCGCGCCGGCCATGGTGGTGTAGTAAGGCACCTTCTGCATCAGCGCGGCGCGGCGCAGCGACTTCGAATCCGAGATCGCCTTGTTGCCGTCGGTCGTGTTGATGACCAGCTGGACCTGACGGTTGCGGATGGCATCCTCGATATGCGGACGGCCTTCCTGCACCTTGTTGATCTTGATGGCCTCGATGCCCTTTTCGGCGAGGAAGCGGGCGGTGCCGGAGGTTGCCATCACCTTGAAGCCGATCCCGGTCAGAATGTTGATGGCGGGCAGCACACGATCCTTGTCCTCGTCGCGTACCGACACGAAGACCGTGCCTTCGCGCGGCAGGTCGACGCCGGCGCCGAGCTGCGACTTGGCGAAGGCCAGCGCGAAGTCCGTGTCGAGGCCGATGACCTCGCCGGTCGAGCGCATTTCCGGGCCGAGCAGCGTATCGACGCCCGGGAAGCGGGCAAACGGGAACACGGCTTCCTTGACGGCGATGTGCTTGAGGTTGCGCGGGTCGGGCTTCTTGCCATAGGCAGCAATCGCGGCGTCGAGGCCTTCGCCGGCCATGACGCGAGCAGCGATCTTGGCGATCGGCGCACCGATGGTCTTGGCCACGAAGGGCACGGTGCGCGAGGCGCGCGGGTTGACTTCCAGAACGTAGATCGTGCCGTCCTTGATGGCGTATTGCACGTTCATCAGGCCGCCGACATTGAGCGCCTTTGCGAGGGCTTTCGTCTGGCGCTCCAGCTCGTCGACGATCTCGTTGGAGAGCGTGTGGACCGGCAGCGAGCAGGCACTATCGCCCGAATGGATGCCGGCTTCCTCGATATGCTCCATGATGCCGGAGACGAAGACGTCCTTGCCGTCGCAGAGCGCGTCGACGTCGACTTCCACGGCATTCGACAGGTAGCTGTCGAAGAGCAGCGGGTTCTTGCCGAGCAGGGTGTTGATCTGGCCGGTCTTGTCGTTCGGGTAGCGCTGCTTGATGTCCTCGGGCACCAGTTCCGGCACCGTGTCGAGCAGGTAGGTCTGCAACATCGATTCCGAATGGATGATCTGCATGGCGCGGCCGCCGAGAACGTAGGACGGGCGCACGACGAGCGGGAAGCCGATTTCGCCTGCGACCAGGCGGGCCTGCTCGACCGAGTAGGCGATGCCGTTGTTCGGCTGGGCGAGGTCGAGCTTCTGGAGGAGCTTCTGGAAGCGGTCACGGTCTTCGGCAAGGTCGATCATGTCGGGCGCGGTGCCGAGGATCGGGATGCCGTTCTTCTCCAGCGCCTCGGCCAGCTTCAGCGGCGTCTGGCCGCCGAACTGCACGATGACGCCGACGAGCTCGCCATTGGTCTGCTCGGCCTTCAGGATCTCGATGACGTCTTCGGCCGTCAGCGGCTCGAAATAGAGGCGGTCGGAGGTGTCGTAGTCGGTCGAGACGGTTTCCGGGTTGCAGTTGACCATGATCGCCTCATAGCCGGCATCCTTCAGCGCGAAGGCGGCGTGGCAGCAGCAATAGTCGAACTCGATGCCCTGGCCGATACGGTTCGGGCCGCCGCCGAGGATGACGACCTTCTTGCGGTCGGAAATGCCGGCTTCCGAGCGTGTGGCGCCGGCGAACGGCGTCTCGTAGGTCGAGTACATGTAGGCGGTCGGCGAGGCGAACTCGGCCGCGCAGGTGTCGATGCGCTTGAAGACCGGGCGCACGTTCAGGCCGTTGCGGAGTTCCGCGACTTCCTTCGGACGCTTGCCGGAGAGCGTGGCAAGGCGCGCGTCGGAGAAGCCCATGGCCTTCAGCATGCGCAGGTTTTCGGCGTCGGCGGGCAGGCCATGCTCGCGGATGCGGACCTCCATATCGACAATGGCCTTGAATTGCTCGAGGAACCATGGGTCGATCTTCGAGCCCTCGTGCACCTCCTCCAGCGACAGGCCAAGGCGCAGCGCCTGGGCAACCATGCGCAGGCGGTCCGGCGTCGGCGTGGAGATGGCGGCGCGGATGGCGTTCTTGTCGTTGCCGTCGCCGAGGCCCGGGATTTCGATCTCGTCGAGGCCGGTCAGACCCGTTTCGAGGCCGCGCAGCGCCTTCTGAAGCGATTCGGCGAAGGTGCGGCCGATGGCCATGACTTCACCGACCGACTTCATGGCGGTGGTCAGCGTCGGCTCGGCGCCGGGGAACTTTTCGAAGGCGAAACGAGGGATCTTCGTGACGACATAGTCGATGGACGGTTCGAACGAAGCAGGCGTCGCGCCGCCGGTAATGTCGTTCTCCAGCTCGTCGAGCGTGTAGCCGATGGCGAGCTTTGCCGCGATCTTGGCGATGGGGAAGCCGGTGGCCTTGGAGGCGAGGGCGGAGGACCGCGAAACGCGCGGGTTCATTTCGATGACGACGAGGCGGCCGTTCTTCGGATTGACGGCGAACTGCACGTTCGAGCCGCCGGTCTCCACGCCGATCTCGCGCAGCACCGCAATCGAGGCGTTGCGCATGATCTGGTATTCCTTGTCCGTGAGGGTCAAGGCCGGCGCGACGGTGATCGAGTCACCCGTGTGGACGCCCATCGGGTCGATGTTCTCGATGGAGCAGATGATGATGCAGTTGTCCGCCTTGTCGCGGACGACTTCCATCTCGTATTCCTTCCAGCCGAGCACGGACTCTTCGATCAGCACTTCGGTGGTGGGCGAGGCGTCGAGACCGGAATTGACGATCTCGAAGAATTCCGAGCGGTTGTAGGCGATGCCGCCGCCGGTGCCGCCAAGCGTGAAGGACGGGCGGATGATGGCGGGCAGGCCGATTTCGTCGAGCGCCTGCGCGCCGATCGCCATGGCATGGCTCATATAACGCTGCTTGCGGTCGGTCTCGCCGAGGTTCCACTGGTTTTCCAGCTCGTCCAGCGCCTTGTCGAGCGCTTCGCCGGACAGTTCGGCCTTGAGCTTGGCGCGCTGGGCCTCATGAACCTTGCGGTCCTGGTCCTTGATCTCGGTGGCGTTGGCGAGCAGCGACTTCGGCGTCTCCAGGCCGATGCGGGCCATGGCCTCGCGGAAGAGCGCGCGGTCTTCGGCCATGTCGATGGCGGCGGGCTTGGCGCCGATCATCTCGACATTGTAGCGGTCGAGAACGCCCATGCGCTTCAGGGAGAGCGCTGTGTTGAGCGCCGTCTGGCCGCCCATCGTCGGCAGCAGCGCGTCCGGGCGTTCCTTGGCGATGATCTTGGCGACGACTTCGGGCGTGATGGGCTCGACATAGGTTGCGTCTGCCAGGCCCGGGTCCGTCATGATCGTTGCCGGGTTGGAGTTGACGAGGATGACCCGGTAGCCTTCCTCCTTCAGCGCCTTGCAGGCCTGGGTGCCGGAATAATCGAATTCACAGGCCTGACCGATGACGATCGGCCCCGCGCCGATGATGAGGATCGATTTCAAATCTTGGCGCTTGGGCATATCTCTATCCGTTCTTCCGCTTTGCCGCGTGCGCGAAAAACCGGCATGGCGATGGGTTCACCGGGCCGGGCGCGCAAAAGTGGTCTTTCAAGGCTAGAAGCGGCTTATAGGCAAATGCGGGGGCGAGCGGAACCCCGAAAATTGCCCCGTCGACAGGAAAAATGCGGCGCGCGGGATCAGGCGCTCGGGGCGGTGCCGGCCGGGGGCGTGCTCCCCGCACCATAGCGGGGAGCGACAGGCCTCAGTTCTTCGCCAGAATGGCCGGCAGTTCGGCGAGGATGCCGTCGCGGGCGCGCAGGCTGGTGCGTGGTTCTTCCTTCTTCTCATCCTGCAACAGGCGCGCGAAAACGACCGTACGATCGTCGCGCCGCGCCCAGCCGACATACCAGCCCCATGGTTTGGCATAATCGAAACTGCCGTCCGCCTTGCGGGGATAGGCCATGCCGGTCTTGCCCTGTGCGTGCCAGCCGCCGGCAATGTCCTTTCCTTCGACGATCTCCATGGCCGCGTCCATGGCGTTGGCGGAGACCGGCAGTTCGTGGTTCACGAGCTTGGCGAGAAACGCCACCTGCTCGCGTGGCGATATTTTCAAGGAGGACGCGATCCAAGCGCGTTCCAGGCCGTTGTCCTTGCCGGGATCGCCCGTCATGTCGCCATTGCCGTAGCCTAAGGCATCCGCATAGTCGCGCAGCTGCTCGTAGCCAAGGAATTCGGTGATGCGCTGCGAATACCAGACGACCGAAAACTCCATCCAGCGCTTCGGCGTGGTCGGCTGGCGCCAGTTGTCGCCGCCCCAATCCGGATAGCCCTTCATGAAGGGCAGGACCGGTTCTTCCGCGTTTTCCAGAAAGCCGGCATCGTAGCCCATGACGGCAAGAGGAACCTTGAAGGTGGAGGCGGGCGTCACCCGTGTCTTGCAGTCGCCCTTTTCCAGAATCACCGCACCGTCGGCGGCGTCAGTGACGATGGTACAAATAATGCGGGCTTCGGCCGGCGTGCAGAGGCTTGCAGCCAGCAGGGCGCCGGCCGCGAAAAGACGGATATCCATCACGGTTTCCTTGAATTCTGAATGACTTGCGCATTGTGGATAGCAATGATCTGATGCCGGGACAAAAGATCAATACTGGTCTCAGCCATTAGGAAAATTGGGGCATTGCCATGGTTCGGCCCTATCTGCCGCTGAACGCCTTCCGCGCCTTCGAGGCGTCGGCGCGCCATCTCTCCTTCACGCGCGCTGCCATCGAGCTGAACGTGACGCAGGCGGCGGTCAGCCATCAGGTGAAGAGCCTGGAGGAGCAATTGAACGTCGTGCTCTTCAAGCGGCTGCCGCGCGGGCTGATGATCACGGCGGAGGGCGAGAGCCTGCTGCCGGTGCTGCGCGACAGTTTCGATCGCATGGCCGACGTCGTGGAGCGGTTCCGGGGCGGACATGTGCGGGAAATCCTGACGGTCGGTGCGGTCGGCACCTTCGCCGTCGGCTGGCTTCTGCCGCGCCTTGCGGGATTTCGCGAGCGCCATCCCTTCGTGGAAATCAGGCTTTCGACCAACAACAACCGTGTCGACCTCGCTGCCGAAGGGCTCGATTTCGCCATCCGCTTCGGGGCCGGCGCGTGGCACGGCACGGATGCCGTCAGGCTGTTCGATGCGCCGCTTTCCGTGCTCGCCATCCCCACCATCGCGCGCGGGCTGAAGACGCCGGAGGACCTGCTCGGCCTGACGCTCCTGCGCTCCTATCGGCGGGACGAGTGGACGCGCTGGTTCGAGGCCGCCGGCTTGCCGCGCACCCCGCCGCCGCAGAACGCCATCGTCTTCGACACCTCGCTCGCCATGATGGAGGCGGTGCTGCAGGGGGAGGGCGTGGGCCTCGCTCCGCCGCTGATGTTTTCCCGGCTGCTTTCGGCCGGCACCGTCGTCCAGCCCTTCGAGACCAGCGTCGCGCTCGGCAGCTACTGGCTGACCCGCCTGCAATCGCGCAGCCTCACCCCGGCCATGTCGGCCTTCGCGGCATGGCTGGAGGAGACCGTGGCGGCGGAGGCGCTTGGCTAGTTTTTAAGGCCTGGCATCACAAGCACCTTCACCTCTCCAGGCCGGGGCGGGTTCGCCACGGCGTCCGGCAGGGCTTCGAGGCCGATGCGGCGCGAGATCAGCGGCTCGACCCGGATCGTTCCCTCCGCGATCAGGGCGGCGGCGCGGGCATGGGTATCGGGGTTGAGGAAAGCGGTCAGCACACGCACTTCCCGAAACAGCAGGTCGAAAGGCTCGATGGCGACCGTCTCGCCCTGCGGCATCACGCCGAGAATGACGACGGTGCCGCCGTTGCGGGCGAGTTTCGGCGCGTCCGCCACGGTCTCCGCCACGCCGGCGCATTCGATGACGACATCCGCGCCACCGGGCAGCAGGCCGCCCCGACCGCTGATTCCCTCGACCACATTGCCGCTGCCAGGATCGAAGGATGCAGTCGCGCCGGTTGCTTCCGCCAGCTGACGGCGCGTGGCCTGGCGGGTGACGAGGATGACGGAGGTCGCTCCGGCCAGCCTTGCGAGCTGCACCACCAGCATGCCGATGACCCCGCCGCCGAGCACGACGACGGAACTGCCCCGGTGGATGCCGGCCATGTCGATGCCGTGCAGGCAGCAGGCCAGCGGCTCGCAGAACGCGCCGTGCTCGGGCTGTAGCGACAGCGGCAGTTCATGGGCCTGCCTTTGCGGCACCAGCACATAGTCCGCAAAGCCGCCGTCGCGGTGGATGCCGATGGCCTGAAGGTTTTCGCACAGATTGATGCGGCCGCGCCGGCACTGGGCGCAGCGTCCGCAATGGATGTTGGGATTTCCGGTGATGCGCATGCCGGGGCGGAAATCGATCACGGCATCGCCGACGGCCTCCACGATGCCGGAGAATTCGTGGCCGAGCGTCACCGGAGGCCTGCAGGGGAATGTGCCGTGCAGGAGGTGACGGTCGGTGCCGCAGATGCCGGCAGCCTCGACCCGCACGAGAAGCTCGTCCGGGCCTGGTGACGGCTTTTCCACCTCGCGCAAGCGAAATTCGCCGATCGCATCCAGCCGCGCCGCCTCCATATCTTCCTCCACTTTTCCTCGGTGTGGATTGGAGCGGGGAAGGCGGGCGCGGTCAAGTCATGTCAGGTTGCGGCGGCGCTCCAGTTCGGCATCGGTCGGTGTATCGAACTCGAATGAGCCGGTCGCGACATCGCCGGCGCGGACATAGCGGCTGATGACGATGCCGTTCTGGCTCGTCCTGGAGCTTTCAAGGGTGAGGGCGCGCGGGAAGGAGGCATCGCCGAACAGGCGCTTGCCCTTGCCGAGGATGACGGGGAAGACGAAGACGTTGATCTCGTCGACAAGGTCGTTTTCGAACAGCGTCTTGAGGAAATCCGACGAGCCCTGCGTGAGGAGATCCGGCCCGTCGCCGCTTTTGAGCGCCTTCACCGCCGCGATAGCATCGCTACCAAGGGTCTGGCTGTGCTGCCAAGTGGTGCGGAAGCCGGGGTTGCGGGTCGCGACATATTTGGTCACACGGTCGAAGAGCGGGCCGATGGGGTCGTTCGCATCCGCATAGGGCCAGTGGGCCGCGAAGATGTCGTAGGTCTTACGGCCGAGCAGCAGGTCGAAGGGGCGGGCGAACAGTTCGCCGATGACGGCGCCAGCCGTTTCGTCGAAATAGGGCGCGACCCAGCCCCCGAAGCGGAAGCCGCCGATGGGATCCTCCTGCGGCCCGCCCGGCGCCTGCATGACGCCATCGAGACTGGTGAATGCACTGACGATGAGCTTTCGCATGGGGTTACTCCTGATCCGGATCTATTGACGATACCTAGAGACGATTGATGCGACGACGAGCCGACAGGGTGGCCGAAAATTCTTGGCAATGCAGCTTTGTGGACGGCGCCGAGCGCCCGCTTTTCGTTTTGCAAGCAGGCACGCACGCCCTATAAGCTGTTGCTGAGGAACGAATTCGTGTCGTGAACGTTCGTCGGCAATTCAATGCGGGGAAATGCGCCATGGAATGGAAAGGTCGTCGCCAGTCGGACAATATCGAGGACCAGCGCGGAGCCGGGCCATCCATGGGTGGGGGTAACCCCTTCGGGCGCGGCGGCGGGTTCCGCATTCCCATGGGCGGCGGGCGTCGTGCGGGCGGCGGCATGAGCATCGGCACGATCATCTTTCTTGTCGTGATCTATTTCGTCTTCAAGGCGATGGGCATCGATCTCCTGCAGGTCATGGGCAATGGCGGCCAGGTCAGCGTGCCGGGTGTCGAGCAGACGGAAAGCGCCAACCGGCGCACCTCGCCGCAGGAGGAAGAAACCAAGGCCTTCATGGCGACGGTCCTCGCCGAGACGGAAGACACCTGGAACGGCATCTTCCAGTCGGCCGGCGAGCGCTACGAGGAGCCCAAGATGGTGCTCTTTTCCGGTTCGGTCCAATCGGCCTGCGGCTTTGCGTCGGCGGCATCAGGCCCGTTCTATTGCCCGGGCGACCGCAAGGTCTATCTCGACATGAGCTTCTTCGACGAACTCGCCAGCAAGTTCGATGCGGCCGGCGATTTCGCCCAGGCGTATGTCGTCGCTCATGAGGTCGGCCACCATGTGCAGAACCTCACCGGCGTCCTGCCGCGCTTCAACCAGCAGCGCCAGCGCATGAGCCAGGCGGACGCAAACCAGATGTCGATCCGCGTCGAGCTCCAGGCGGATTGCTACGCCGGGATCTGGGGGAAGTACACGCAGCAGAAGGGCCTTCTGGATGCGGGCGACCTCGACGAAGCGCTGAATGCCGCCACCCAGATCGGCGACGATACGATCCAGAAGCGCATGCAGGGCTATGTCGTGCCCGAGAGCTTCAACCACGGCACGTCCGAACAGCGCCGCCGCTGGTTCAAGCGCGGCTTCGATACCGGCCGCGTCGATCAGTGCGACACGTTCAAGGGCGACGTCTGATCCTGTCGATCCATCATCAAAGAAAACCCTCCGGTCTGCCTGGCCGGAGGGTTTTTTCGTCGGAACGGCTGGCGATTTGCGATGTTCATGGATTGTTTCGCCCGGAAAACTGAAATAGAAGTCGCGGCCTGACATTTCCGTACCCGATGGCGGGTGTTTTCGTTCGAGGTCTCTTCATGGTCGATGCCAGGTCCACCCGGCGCGGGCTTTTTCTCGTCTTCATGATCATGTTCCTCGACGTGATCGGCATCGCCATCGTCGTGCCGGTGCTGCCCACCTATCTGCACGAACTGACCGGCGATGATATCAGCCAGGCGGCCATCGACGGCGGCTGGCTGCTGCTCGTCTATGCCGGCATGCAGTTCCTCTTCGCGCCGCTCATCGGCAATCTCTCGGATCGCTTCGGGCGCCGGCCGGTGCTGCTCGCCTGCATCCTCACCTTCGCCATCGACAACCTGATCTGCGCGCTGGCGACGAGCTACTGGATGCTGTTTGCCGGCCGCGTGCTGGCGGGCATCAGCGGTGCGAGCTTCTCCACGGCTGCCGCCTTCATCGCCGATGTCTCCAACGACGAGACACGGGCGAAGAATTTCGGCCTGATGGGCATCGCGTTCGGAACCGGCTTCGTGATCGGCCCCGTCATCGGCGGTGTGCTCGGGGAATTCGGCCCGCGCATCCCCTTCTATGGCGCCGCCGCGATAGCCTTCCTCAATTTTGTCGCCGCCTGCATCCTGCTGCCGGAAAGCCTCGCGCCGAAGAACCGCCGCCGGTTCGAACTCGCGCGCGCCAATCCGCTCGGCGCGCTGCTTCAGATGCGCAACCATCCCGGCGTGCTGTGGGTCGGCGTCGTGCTGTTCTGCTACGGGCTGGCGCATGCCGTATATCCGGCGGTCTGGCCTTTCGTCGCGGCGCTGCGCTACGGCTGGAGCGAAGGCCAGATCGGCCTGTCGCTCGGCGTTTTCGGCATCGGCGGGGCGCTGGTCATGGCCTTCGTTCTGCCGCGCATCGTGCCGCGCATCGGCGAATACCGCACGGCGGTCGTCGGCATCTGCTTTTCCGTTCTCGGCCTGTCGGGCTATGCCGCTGCCTGGCAGGGCTGGATGGTCTATGTGGTCATCGTGCTGACGGCGCTCGAAAGCCTCGCCGACCCGCCGCTGCGCTCAATTGCGGCCGCGCGCGTTCCGCCATCCGCGCAGGGCGAGTTGCAGGGCGCGCTGACCAGCATATCCAGCATCACAACCGTCATCGGTCCGCTGCTCTTCACGCAGGCGTTCAGCTACTTCACCGGGCCGCAGGCGCTGGTCACGTTTGCCGGTGCGCCCTATGCGCTGGCGGCGGCGATCCTGTTCGTCGGGCTCATCGTCTTCGTCACGACGTTGCGCGGCGCAGGTGCGGGTCCGAAGGCGAAAACGGCACCGGAAACGGCCTGAAGGCGCTCTCAATCGTGATATTTCGACGAAATTTCGCGCGGAAACGGCCTGTTCCAGTCCGCTTTTCGTCTTTTTGATAAGAGCATCAATTCTATTCGATTGATCGCGGGCAGGACTTGTGATCGGAAGCGATGCGAAAGTGAGAACCATCATGCAAACCGCATCGCATCACGCCGACAACAGCTGGCGCGCGCATTTCCGCGCAACCTTGACGCTTGGCGTGCCGCTGATCGGCGCCCAGCTCGCGCAGCTGGGTATCCACACGACGGATGTGGTGATCCTCGGCCGGCTCGGCGCCGCGCATCTCGCGGCCATCGTGCTGGGGAGCCAGTTCTTCTTCACGCTGTTCATTCTGGGTTCCGGCTTCGCCAATGCCGTCATGCCCATGGTGGCGCAGGCCTATGGCCGGGGCGATACCGTTTCGGTGCGCCGTTCCGTGCGCATGGGCATGTGGGTGGTGCTCCTCTATGCCGCGCTCATGGTGCCGATCTTCTACAATGCGGAGAGCATCCTGCTCTATGCCGGTCAGACGCCCGAGGTGGCGGCCCTCGCCGGCAGCTACCTGAAGATCGCCCATTGGGGCATGGCGCCTGCGCTGCTCTTCATGACGCTGCGCGGGCTTGTCAGCGCGCATGGCCGCGCGGGCATCGTGCTCTATGTCACGATCGTTATCCTCACGGTCAACGCCTTCTTCGCCTATGCGCTGGTGCTCGGCCATTTCGGTTTCCCGGCCTGGGGCATCGAGGGGGCCGCCGTGGTCTCCTTTGGCGTCAACCTTCTCAGTTTCTTGCTGATCACCGCCTATATACAGTCGCGACCCGTCATG
This sequence comes from Shinella sp. H4-D48, assembly GCF_022637395.1. Classification (GTDB taxonomy): domain Bacteria; phylum Pseudomonadota; class Alphaproteobacteria; order Rhizobiales; family Rhizobiaceae; genus Shinella; species Shinella sedimenti. The sequence goes on from NZ_CP093337.1 coordinate 1,091,162, forward strand.
CGGCGCTACGAGCTCTTCGTGCGCTTCTGGCGACCGGACTGGGCCGCGTTCCGGGAGGTGGTGCAGCTGGGGCTGCCGATCGGCTTGACCATGCTGGCGGAAGTCAGCCTCTTCACCGGCGCCTCGCTCTTAATGGGCCGCCTCGGCACGCTGGAGCTCGCCGCCCACGGCATTGCGCTGCAGCTCGCGTCGCTCGCCTTCATGATCCCGCTCGGACTTGCGCAGGCCGGTACGGTGCGTGTCGGCGTGGCGCATGGGCGCGGCGATCGTCTGGGTGTGGTGCGTGCGTCCTGGGCGGTGCTCGCCGTCGCCGCGACCATCGCGGTCTTCGGCGGTCTGCTCTTCGCGCTCGTTCCGCGCGAACTCGCCGCTGTCTTCCTCGACAAGGCCGGCAAGGATTCGGCGGCGGTGCTGGCGATTGCCGGGCCCTTCGTGATGGTGGCCGGTCTTTTCCAGCTGGTCGATGGCCTCCAGGCTATCGCCGCCGGCCTGCTGCGTGGCCTTAAGGATACGCGCATACCCATGGTGCTGGCGCTGATTTCCTACTGGCCGATCGGCTTCCTCTGCGCATGGTTCCTGGCCTTCCCGGCTGGCTTCGGCGGGGTCGGCATATGGTTCGGCTTCGTCAGCGGGCTGGCCGCTGCCGCCGTGCTGCTTAACTGGCGCTTCTACCGCCTCGTGCGGCAGCGGGTCTGATGGACGTCGCGCTCGCGGATATCCGCGCGCTCGAGGAGGCGCTGCACCGCGCAGACGTGCGCGGCTCGCGCGCCGCTGTCGAGGCATTGCTGGCCGACGGTTTCGTCGAATTCGGCAGTTCGGGCTCGATCTATGACCGCGAGGCCATCATCGGTCTTCTCGCCGCCGAAGCTGACGCGCCGGCCGAAGGCAGGCTGCGCGCCTTCGATTATGCGCTGACGGTCATATCCGCCGATGCCGTTCTGCTCACCTATCGCACCGAGCGGCTGGCAGACGGGAAACCGCCGCGCCATGTGCTGCGCAGTTCCATCTGGAAACGGACCGGTGCGGGCTGGAAGATGCTCTTTCATCAGGGAACGCCGACCGACGCGTGATCACAAACAGAAAAGGCCCCGGACATGTCCGGGGCCTTCCAATTTCTGTGCCGTGAGCCTTAAGCGCGTTCCGGCAGGGCTTCCTCGCCCTTCTTCGCACGCACCAGATTGATGAAGCGGCGGAAGAGGTAGTGGCTGTCCTGCGGGCCGGGGGATGCCTCGGGATGGTGCTGCACGGAGAAGACCGGCTTGCCGACGAGGCGCAGGCCGCAATTCGTGCCGTCGAACAGCGAGACGTGAGTTTCTTCCACGCCGTCCGGCAGCGACGACGAGGCGACGGCAAAGCCGTGGTTCATCGAGACGATTTCCACCTTGCCGGTCGTGTGGTCCTTGACCGGGTGGTTCGCACCGTGATGGCCCTGGTGCATTTTCTCGGTGGTGGCGCCGACTGCAAGGCCGAGCATCTGGTGGCCGAGGCAGATGCCGAAGATCGGAAGGCCCGTTTCGATGAGCTTGCGGATGACCGGCACGGCATATTCACCCGTTGCGGCCGGGTCGCCCGGGCCATTGGACAGGAAGATGCCGTCGGGCTTCTGCGCCAGCACGTCATCGGCGCTGGATGTGGCCGGCATGACCGTGACCTTGCAGCCGAGGCCGGCGAAGAGGCGCAGGATGTTACGCTTCACCCCGTAGTCGAGCGCGACGATGTGGTATTTCACGTCGCTGTCGGCGAGGTCTTCATAGCCTTCGTTCCACACCCACGGCTTCTCGCTCCAGCGCGAGGACTGGCCGGAAGAGGCGACCTTTGCGAGGTCGAGGCCGACGAGGCCGCTCCAGGCCTTGGCTTCGGCCTTCAGCGTCTCGATGTCGAACACGCCGTTCGGGTCATGGGCGATAACGGCGTTGGGCGCGCCGTTCTCGCGGATCCAGGCGGTCAATGCGCGGGTGTCGATGCCCGACAGGCCGATGATGCCGCGGGCCTTCAGCCAGGCGTCGAGGTCCTTGGCCGAGCGGTAGTTCGAGGGATCGGTGATGTCGGCCTTGAAGATGGTTCCGACGGCTCCGTGGCGGGCAGCGGGCGTCAGGTCTTCGATATCCTCGTCATTGGCGCCGATATTGCCGATATGCGGGAAGGTGAAGGTGACGATCTGCCCGAGATAGGAAGGATCGGTAAGGATTTCCTGGTAGCCCGTCAGCGCCGTGTTGAAGCAGACTTCCGCGGTCACCTTGCCGGTGGCGCCGATGCCCTTGCCTTCGATAACGGTGCCGCCGGCGAGGACGAGCAGGGCGGTGGGCTTTTCAGAGGTCCATGCGGGGGTCGAGGTCATGTTCATCCCGTTTCCGGCACCGGGCGCCACCGGCTTGAAAGCCAGGGGACCAGGCACCATTTGAGGTCGCAGGCAAGGGCGCGCGGAAACCCGCGTTGGTTCGCCCTGATTGCCAAATTTCGTGCAGGTGCCGGAAAATAGACAAAGCGGATGGCGGGGTCAACCGCCGCCTGTGGATTGCGTGGAATTATAAAGCGTTTTGAATCAGATGCTTACGCAATCCGTTTGCGGTCGGGCCCGTTGCCGGTCTATGAGCATGCACAATCGAACGACGACAAGGGCCTGTCGCGCATCCGGCGCCGGCGGCCTTCCATGGAGAAAATGATGCGCGAAATCTTCGCAAACGACCTGAAGGAAGCCCTCAAGGCAAAGGACGCCTGCCGTGTCTCCACGCTGCGCCTGATCCAGGCGACGCTGAAGGACCGCGACATCGCCAATCGCGGCGCGGGCAAGGGCCCCGTCGAGGAGGACGAAGTGTTGCAGATCCTCGCAAAGATGATCAAGCAGCGCGAGGAATCGTCCAAGATCTTCGCCGAAAACGGCCGCCCGGAACTGGCTGCCCAGGAGCAGCAGGAAATCGCCGTCATCAAGGGCTTCCTGCCCGAGCAGCTTTCCGACGAGAAGGTGCGCGAGCTGATTACGGGCGTCATTGCCGAGATCGGCGCGCAGGGCCTGCGCGACATGGGCAAGATCATGGCCGTGCTCAAGGAGCGCTATCCCGGCCAGATGGACTTCGCCAAGGCCTCCGGCGTGGTGAAGGATCTCCTGAAGTAAGACGGGAAGGGCGGCTTCGGCCGCCCTTTTCCTTTGTGTCGCCGCCTGTGGATTGCTGTGGGTGACGGACTATCGCTGGCGGCGGGGCGTCCGCGTGGTTATATGAACCTCGACCGAGGTAACCATGCGCTTTTCCAATGCCTTCCTAGACGAGATCCGTGACCGCGTTCCCATTTCGGACGTGATCGGCCGGCGCGTGACCTGGGATCGCAAGAAGACAAATGTCTCGCGCGGCGATTACTGGGCCTGCTGCCCGTTCCACGGCGAGAAGTCGCCGAGCTTCCACTGCGAGGATCGCAAGGGTCGCTACCATTGCTTCGGCTGCGGCGTGTCGGGCGATCATTTCCGCTTTCTCACCGATCTCGACGGACTGTCCTTCCCGGAGGCCGTGCAGCAGATCGCGGACCTCGCCGGCGTGGCCATGCCCCAGCCCGATCCGCAGGCCGAGCAGCGGGAAAAGGAGCGCATGGGCCTCGTCGAGGTCATGGAGATGGCGACGCGCTTCTTCGAGGACCAGTTGCAGACCCCGGCCGGCGCCAAGGCACGCGCCTATCTGCGCGACCGCGGCCTGACAGGCCGCACCATCGAGACCTTCCGCCTCGGTTATGCGCCGGAAAGCCGCAATGCGCTGAAGGAGCATCTTGCGCGCAAGGGCGTGCCGAAGGAGGCGATGGAGGCCTGCGGGCTCGTCGTGCATGGCCCCGATATCCCCGTCTCCTACGACCGTTTCCGCGATCGCATCATGTTCCCGATCCATTCAGTGCGCGAGAAGGTCATCGCTTTCGGCGGCCGCGCCATGTCGCCGGATGCGCCGGCCAAATATCTCAATTCCAACGAGACAGAGCTCTTCCACAAGGGCAGCGTGCTCTACAATCATTCCCGCGCCCGGAAGGCTGCGCAGGGTGCCGGCCGCGCCGGCAGCGCCGCCCAGGACGATAGAGCCACCGGCACGATCATCGCCGTCGAAGGCTATATGGATGTGATCGCGCTCTATCAGGCCGGTATCGAGAACGCGGTGGCGCCGCTCGGCACGGCTTTGACCGAAAACCAGCTCGACCTTCTCTGGCGCATGACGCCGGAGCCCGTGCTGTGCTTCGATGGCGACGGGGCCGGCATTCGTGCGGCCAACCGCGCCGCCGATCTCGCCCTCCCGCTCATCAAGCCGGAGCGCACCGTACGCTTCGCACTGCTGCCCGACGGCAAGGACCCGGACGATCTGGTGCGCCATGAAGGCCGTGCGCCCTTTGACAAGGTGATGGCCAATGCCCGGCCGCTTGCCGACATGATCTGGAACCGCGAGGTGCAGGGCGCGAGCTTCGACACGCCGGAAAGCCGCGCGGCGCTGGAGGCGCGTCTGCGCCAGGTCACGGCCGTCATCGCCGACGAGGACGTGCGCCGCCATTACCAGCAGGCCATGCGCGAACGGCTGAACACATTCTTCAGGCCGGCGCAGCGGCAGGGCGGCGGCGGCAATTTCGGCGGCAACCGCCAGCAGAGAAGCGGTGGACGCGGTGGCCAGCAGGGTAACGCTGGGGCGACGGGGATTTCCGACCGGCTCGCGCGCTCCGCGCTGGTGCGCGGCGCGCAGGAACTACCGGCGTTGCGCGAGAGCGTTCTCGCACTTACCGTGGTCAACCACCCCGGCCTGCTGTTCAGCGATTACGACGATATCGCTAGCATCGAATATGACAACCGCGATCTCCAGCGCCTGTGGTCGGCGCTGCTGGGCATTGCCGGCTCCGTCGGCGCGCGGCTGGAGCGCGACCGGCTGATCGAGGACCTCGAGGCGGCGGGCTTCGAGGCGCTGCTCAAGGGGCTGGAACAGCAGATCCGCAATTCCCGCCTGTGGACCGCAACGGCGGAAGCCGCGCCGGAAGATGCGCGCGAGGGCTATCTCCAGGCGCTCGCCCTGCACAAGCGCACGCGCGCACTGCTCTGGCAGCGCCGCGAACTGGAGCGGGAACTGGCCGTTTCCACCGAGGAGGGAGACGACGAGCGCGTGCCCCAGATTCTGCGCGCCCTTCAGGAGGTGCAGCTGGAGACCGTGCGCATGGAAAACCAGGAAGCCATCATCGAAGGCTTCGGCGTGCTCTCCGGCCGCGTGAAGGGCCCTGCCGGTAAGTAAGGGTGCGCCTCTCATCCGCCCTGCGGGTGCTTTCTCCGCGCACGCGGGGCGAAGGTCGTAAGGGGAAGCGTCTCCATCGAGGGAACACCCGGCATCCTCCTTCTTCTACCCGCTTGCGGGAAAAGGTCGCGGCCGCGGGATGAAGGCAAACGGCCGCTGAAAGGTTGCCTCGCCATGCCGCAAACCCCATAGTCCGCCGTGAACGAAACAGGATTCGCATGCTCGATACCTCCACCGCAACCGCCCGCCCATCCCCGCTCGACGTGCTGAAGCGCGTCTATGGTTACGATGCCTTTCGCGGCAAGCAGCAGGCGGTGGTGGAGCATGTCACTGATGGCGGCGATGCGGTCGTGCTCTTCCCCACGGGTGCCGGAAAGTCCCTGTGTTTCCAGATCCCGGCGCTGTGCCGCGATGGTGTGGGTATCGTCATCTCGCCGCTCATTGCCCTGATGCGCGATCAGGTGGAGGCGCTGAAGCAGCTTGGCGTGAAGGCAGCGGCGCTCAACTCCTCTCTGTCGCGCGACGAGTTTTTTGCCGTGCGCGATGCCATGCGCGCCGGCGAGCTCGACATGCTCTATGTAACGCCGGAGCGCATCGTCACCGATGGTTTCAGCGAAATCGTGGCGGGTGCCCGCATCGCGCTCTTCGCCATCGACGAGGCGCATTGCGTCTCGCAATGGGGGCATGACTTCCGGCCGGAATACCGCACGCTCGGCATGCTCGCAGAGCGCTATCCTCGTGTTCCGCGCGTTGCGCTGACGGCGACCGCCGATCCGCATACGCGCGAGGACATCATCGAGCGCCTGGGGCTCGAGAGTGCTGCCGTCTTCACCACCAGCTTCGACCGGCCGAACATCTCCTACGAGATCGCCGAGCGCGACCAGCCGCGACAGCAGCTCCTGCGGTTCCTCTCAAAGCATCAGGGAGAGAGCGGTATTGTCTACTGCCTGTCGCGCGCAAAGGTCGAGGACACGGCGGACTGGCTGAACACGCAGGGTGTGCGCGCGCTGCCCTATCACGCTGGCTTCGACCGGGCGGTGCGCGATGCCAATCAGGATGCGTTCCTGAAGGAGGAAAACCTCTGCCTCGTCGCCACCGTGGCCTTCGGCATGGGCATCGACAAGCCGGATGTGCGCTACGTCGCGCATCTCGATCTGCCGGGCTCGGTGGAGGCCTATTATCAGGAGACCGGCCGCGCGGGGCGTGACGGCCTGCCGTCCGAAGTCTGGATGGCCTACGGCATGGCCGATGTCGTGCAGCGGCGCAAGATGATCGATGAGGGCGGGGCGGCCGAGGACATCAAGCGCATCGAGCGCGCCAAGCTGATGTCGCTGCTGGCGATCTGCGAGACGGCCGGTTGCCGGCGGCAGGCGATCCTGGCGCATTTCGGCGAGAGCCATGCCGGGCGTTGCGGCAATTGCGATACCTGCCGCAATCCGGTCGAGACCTGGGACGGCACCGAGGCGGCGATCAAGGCGCTGGCGGCAGTGTACCGCACCGGCGAGCGCTTCGGTGCCGCGCATGTCATCGATGTGCTGGTGGGCGCGGTCAACGAAAAGACGGAGCGCTTCGGGCATACGGAAATGCCGGTTTTCGGAGCGGGCAAGGACGTCGCCAAAAGCGTCTGGCAATCGATCTTCCGCCAGCTCATGGCCATGGGTCTTGTCAGTGTAGACCATTCTGCCTTCGGCGCTCTGAAGCTGGAACCGGAGGCGCGCGCCGTCTTCCGCCGCGAGCGGGCGGTGCTTTTGCGCAAAGACCGGCCGCAGACCGGCCGCAAGGCCCGCGCGGGCGGTTCGCCTGCATCGCGCGAACGCTCCAACCTCAGCGGTTCCGATCTGGCGCTGTTCGAGGCGTTGCGCGCCGAGCGCCTTACCATCGCCAAGGACCTCGATGTGCCGCCTTACGTCGTCTTCCCCGACACGACACTGATCGCGCTTGCCCGTGAGCGTCCCGCCGACCTGGAGGAGCTTCTGGATATTCCCGGCATCGGCGTTTCCAAACGCGATCGCTTCGGCGAGGCCTTCCTCGCCGTGATCGAGGATTTCGCCGGCTAGCAGCTACATCCTGACGGTCATGCCGCCATCCACAACGAGCACATGCCCGTTGACGAAGGAGGCGGCGTCGCTGGCGAGAAAAAGCGCGGCGCCGGCAATCTCGTCCGGCCGCGCCCAGCGCTGGACGGGAATGCGCTGGCGCACGAAGGGCATCAGCTCTTCATTGGCGGCCATCGCCGCATTGGTCTCGGTGGCGAACCAGCCCGGCGCGATGGCGTTGCTGGTGATGCCGAGAGGGCCATAGTCGACAGCCATGCTGCGCATGAGGCCGGTCAGGCCCTGCTTGGCGGCGGGGTAGACCCCGTCATTGGGCATGGCGACATGCCCGCCGATGGACGTGACGGCGATGAGCCGACCGTGGCCGTTCTTCTTCATGAGCGCAGCGGCATCGCGCGAAAGGCTGATGGCGGCCGAGAGGTCGGTGAGGATGAGATCGTCGATGGCGGCATCGTCCATGTCCTCAAGGGCGCGGCGGTCACGCGCGCCGACATTGTTGACCAGCACGTCCAGCCGGCCATGCCGGGCCTCGATATCCGCAAGCGCCACGCGCTGGGCCGCCCTGTCGGCAATGTCGAAGGCGGCGGCGGATGCCTTGCCGCCGGCGGCGGCGATACGGGAGACGGCCTCCTCCAGTGTCGCGGCGTTGCGGCCGGTCACCACGACATGTGCGCCGGCCTGCGCCAGCCCCAGCGCGATCTCGAAGCCGAGACCGCGTCCGCCGCCCGTCACGAGCGCCACGCGGCCCTTTTGGGAAAACCTGTCCAGTATCGTCATCGCCCCAAGCCCCATTGTCGCCGCCACCGGACAAGAGGAGGGCCGCACTGTCAACCCTGCTTTGCGCACTGGCCCGGTATGGTGACTGCCGTCACCCCTCGCTTTTCCGCATGTGGAAAACGCGGTATGTCCTGTCCCTGAAAGGATGCGCCATGGCCCAGAACATCTATGACCAGCCAGCCTTCTTCGAGGGGTACAGCAATCTGCCCCGTTCGCTTTACGGACTTGCGGGTGCGGCAGAGTGGGGCTCGGTGCGGGCGATGCTGCCGGACCTCGTGGGCAAGCGCATTGTCGATCTCGGCTGTGGCTTCGGCTGGTTTGCGCGTCATGCGGCGGACGAGGGCGCGCAAAGTGTGCTGGGCCTCGATCTCTCGGAGAACATGATCGCCCGTGCGCGCGCCGAAACCGCGTCACCGGCCGTGCGCTACGAGATTGCCGATCTCGAGCGGCTCGACCTGCCGGCGCAGGCCTTCGATCTGGCCTATTCGTCGCTAGCCTTCCACTATATCGCGGATTTCGATCGTCTGGTCCGTATGATCCATGCCGCGCTCGTGCCGGGTTCGGATTTCGTCTTCACTATCGAACATCCCATCTATATGGCGCCATCCACGCCCGACTGGGCCGAGGTCGGCGGGAAAACGGTCTGGCCGGTCGATGGCTACCTCATCGAAGGCCAGCGCACGACGGACTGGCTCGCTGAGGGCGTCGTCAAATATCATCGCACGCTGGGCACGACGCTGAACGCATTGATCGAGGCGGGCTTCACGCTTCGCCATGTCGAGGAATGGCGGCCGAGTGCTGCGCAGCTCGCCGAGCATCCGGAATGGCAGGTCGAGCTTAACCGGCCGATGTTCCTGCTGATCGCCTGCGGGCGTCCCTAAGCATCCATCCTGAGAGGACCGAGCCATGAAACGACCGAAATTGCCGCTCGATGGTGCCTGCCGTTGCGGGCGGGTCAAAATTCGCGTGAATGCACCGCCGCTGATCACAATGGCCTGCCATTGCACAGGCTGCCAGCGCATGTCGGCCAGCGCTTACTCGCTGAGCGCAGCGATCCCGACTGAAGGGTTTGCCGTTATTGCCGGCGAACCCGTCGTTGCCGGTGCCAGTCCGCATATCGGGCATCATTTCTGTCCGGATTGCATGACATGGATGTTCACCCGGATGCCCGGGCTGGATTTCTTCGTCAACGTTCGGCCGACCATGCTGAACGATGTGGCATGGTACAGTCCCTTCGTGGAAACCTACACGAGCGAGAAACTGGCCTGGGCGACGGTCCCTGCCGTGCATAGCTATACGAAATTTCCTGAAATGAGCGAGATGGAGCCTCTGATCGCCGCCTATGCGGCCAGCGTCGCCTGATCCGCCGAATGTCCCTTCCAGCCGTGAGTGCGCGACCATGACGTCCACCTTTATCACCCATCTGCAATCCGAGATCGAGGGCCTCAAGGCCGGTGGCCTTTACAAGTCCGAGCGCGTCATTACCTCAAAGCAGGCCGGCGAAATTGCCGTCCAGTCGGGCGAACGTGTGCTGAACTTCTGTGCCAACAACTATCTCGGCCTCGCAGACAACGCGGAGCTGGCCGAGGCCGGCAAGGCGGCGCTCGACCGTTACGGCTACGGCATGGCCTCGGTGCGCTTCATCTGCGGCACGCAGGAAGAGCACAAGCAGCTGGAAGCGCGCATATCGTCCTTCCTCGGGCTGGAAGACACGATCCTCTATTCGTCCTGCTTCGACGCCAATGGCGGCCTGTTCGAAACCCTGCTCGGTGAAGAGGACGCGATCATCTCCGATGCGCTGAACCATGCCTCGATCATCGATGGCGTGCGTCTCTCCAAGGCCAAGCGTTTCCGCTACGCCAACAACGACATGGGGAGCCTTGAGGAAGAGCTGAAAAAGGCTGAGGGCAGCCGCTTCAAGATGATCGCCACCGACGGCGTCTTCTCGATGGACGGCATCATCGCCAACCTTCAGGGCGTCTGCGATCTCGCCGAAAAATACGGCGCGATGGTCATGGTGGATGACAGCCACGCCGTCGGTTTCGTCGGCCGGCACGGCCGCGGTTCGGCAGAGCATTGCGGTGTCGAAGGCCGCGTCGATATCATCACGGGCACGCTCGGCAAGGCGCTCGGCGGCGCCTCGGGCGGCTATACGTCCGGCAAACTTGAAGTTGTCGAATGGCTGCGCCAGCGCTCGCGGCCCTATCTGTTTTCCAACACGCTGGCGCCGGTCATTGCGGCCGCCTCGCTCAAGGTCTTCGATCTCATCGACAATGGCGATGCGTTGCGCACGCGCCTTTATGCCAATGCTGACCTCTTCCGCAGCGAGATGACGAAGCTCGGCTTCACGCTGGCGGGCGAGACGCACCCCATTATTCCCGTCATGTTGGGCGATGCCGCGCTGGCGCAGGAAATGGCGAGCCGTATGCTGGCCCGGGGCGTCTACGTCATCGGCTTCTCCTTTCCCGTCGTGCCGCGCGGGCAGGCGCGCATCCGCACCCAGATGTCGGCCGCGCACAGCGAGGCGGATGTCCGCAGGGCTATCGACGTCTTCGCTGAGGTGGGACGCGAACTCGGCGTTATTTGAACTGTCTTCTGAATCCCTTGCGGAGGTTTCGTCATGTCGAACATGATGCGTGCGCTGGTTAAGGCAAAGCCCGAGGTCGGCCTGTGGATGGAGCATGTGCCTGTGCCGGAGGTCGGGCCGAACGATGTGCTGATCCGGGTGAAGAAATCCGCGATCTGCGGCACGGATGTACATATCTGGAACTGGGATCACTGGGCGCAGAAGACCATTCCGGTGCCGATGGTCGTCGGCCATGAATTCGTCGGTGAGATCGCCGAGATCGGCTCGTCCGTCACCAAGTACAAGGTCGGTGAGCGCGTCTCGGGTGAGGGGCATATCGTTTGCGGCAAGTGCCGCAACTGCCGCGCCGGACGTGGCCATCTGTGCCATTACACCAAGGGCGTCGGCGTCAACCGGCCGGGCTCATTCGGCGAGTTCGTCTGCCTGCCGGAATATAATGTGGTGCCCATCCCCGATGACGTGCCCGACGAGGTTGCGGCGATCTTCGACCCGTTCGGCAATGCCGTGCACACCGCTCTCTCCTTCGACCTCGTCGGCGAGGACGTGCTCGTCACCGGTGCGGGCCCGATCGGCATCATGGGCGCGATGGTCGCCAAGCGGTCGGGTGCGCGCAAGGTCGTCATCACCGACATCAATCCCGTCCGTCTGGAACTCGCCCGCAAGGTCGGCATCGATTACGTCGTGGATGCCTCCAGCCAGGATCTCGCGGAAGTGATGACGCAGATCGGCATGACGGAGGGTTTCGACGTCGGGCTTGAAATGTCGGGCGCGCCGCCGGCCTTCCGCTCGATGATCGACACGATGAACAATGGCGGCAAGATCGCCATCCTCGGCATCGCGCCTGACGGTTTCGGCATCGACTGGAACAAGGTCATCTTCAAGATGCTGACGCTCAAAGGCATCTATGGACGCGAAATGTTCGAAACGTGGTACAAGATGATCGCTTTCGTGCAGGGTGGCCTCGACCTTGCCCCGATCATCACGCACAGGATCGGGATCGACGATTTCCGCGATGGTTTCGAGGCGATGCGCTCGGGCAATTCCGGCAAGGTCGTCATGGACTGGTATTGAGGCCTGCCGCGATGGCGGCGGACATGGATGGGGAGGAGAAGCGATGATGTATGAGGGAAGCTGCCATTGCGGCAACATTGTCTTCGAGGTGGAGGGCACGTTCGACAGCGGACTCGACTGCAACTGTTCCCTGTGCCGGCGGCGCGGCGGGTTGCTGGCCTTCGTACCGGCGGAAAACCTGCGGCTGACCACGCCGCGAGAGAACGTGTCGACCTACACGTTCAACCATCACGTCATCCAGCATCATTTCTGTGCCAATTGCGGTATCGCGCCCTATGGCGAGGGCGCCGACCCCAAGGGAAACCGCATGGCGGCGGTCAATCTGCGCTGCATTCCGGCCATCGATATCGAGGCGCTGACGATCACAAAGGTGGACGGGCGGTCCTTCTGAGAGGCTGAAGCGAATCGCCTGGGCCGGATCGCCGGACATCAGGCGCTTGCAAGCCCTTGTCTTTGCGCGAAGCGCACCTACATGAGGGACAATCACCCTGCTATGCCGGCTTTCCCGTCTAGAAACCCGAATCGTAGGCTTTTACGGGTTTTTTGCCGGAAAAGCTTGACGCAACCGAAAATTCTGGGAATCACCATTGTTGGCGAGCAAGGAATGGGTACGGCGATCGGGAAGTCATGCAGTCGTGTCGCCTCGGCGGCGCGTTCACAAGCCCGCAGGCCGGGCGTGGTTAATCGGGATTTAATTGTCCATCCGTTAGGTCAGGGATGCTGATTCGCGGTAACGCACGCCGAAGGGCGATCGGCTGCGGACCCCCAACCGCTTGGAAACGGATATTCAGGAAAGCGACAGAGTAAATGGCGACGAAGGTCAAAGAGAACGAGGAAGTCGAAAACGAACGCGAAGGCGCATCCGACGGCCCACTTCTCGATCTTTCCGATGATGCCGTCAAGAAGATGATCAAGGCCGCCAAGAAGCGCGGCTATGTCACGATGGATGAGCTGAATTCCGTTCTGCCCTCCGAGGAAGTCACCTCGGAGCAGATCGAGGACACCATGTCCATGCTCTCCGACATGGGCATCAACGTCATCGAGGATGAGGACGCCGAAGAGGCGGCCCAGGGCGGCGACGACGAAAGCAGCGACGACGACAACGAAAGCGAAGGCGGCGAACTGGCTGCTTCCGGCGGCACCGCGCTTGCGACCGCCAAGAAGAAGGAGCCGACGGACCGTACCGACGACCCGGTGCGCATGTATCTGCGCGAGATGGGCTCGGTAGAGCTTCTGTCGCGCGAAGGCGAAATCGCCATCGCCAAGCGCATCGAAGCTGGTCGCGAGACCATGATCGCCGGCCTCTGTGAGAGCCCGCTGACGTTCCAGGCCATCATCATCTGGCGGGATGAACTCAACGAAGGCCAGACGCTGCTGCGCGAGATCATCGATCTCGAAACCACCTATTCCGGTCCTGAGGCGAAGGCCGCTCCGCAGTTCCAGTCTCCTGAAAAGATCGAGGCCGACCGCAAGGCCGCCGAGGAGAAGGAAAAGAACCGCAAGCCGCGTGCGGCAAACGACGACGACATCACCAATGTCGGCGGCGAGGGCCAGCCGGCGGAAGAAGAGGAAGAGGACGACGACGAGTCGAACCTTTCGCTCGCCGCCATGGAAGCGGAACTGCGTCCGCAGGTCATGGAGACGCTCGACACGATCGCCGAGACCTACAAGAAGCTGCGCAAGCTGCAGGACCAGCAGGTGGAAGCCCGCCTGCAGGCGACCGGCACGCTGTCGCCCGCCCAGGAGCGCCGCTACAAGGAGCTCAAGGACGAGCTGATCACGGCCGTCAAGTCGCTGTCGCTCAACCAGAACCGCGTCGACAGCCTCGTCGAGCAGCTCTACGACATCTCCAAGCGTCTGATGCAGAACGAAGGCCGCCTGCTGCGCCTTGCCGAAAGCTACGGCGTCAAGCGTGACTCGTTCCTCGAGCAGTATTCCGGCGCGGAACTCGATCCGAACTGGATGAAGTCGATTGCCAATCTGGCCGCTCGCGGCTGGAAGGAATTCGCCAAGAGCGAAAACACGACGATCCGCGACATCCGTCAGGAGATCCAGAACCTCGCGACCGAAACCGGCATTTCGATCGCCGAATTCCGCCGCATCGTTTCGATGGTGCAGAAGGGCGAGCGCGAAGCTCGCATCGCCAAGAAGGAGATGGTGGAAGCCAACCTCCGTCTCGTGATCTCGATCGCCAAGAAGTACACGAACCGCGGCCTGCAGTTCCTCGATCTCATCCAGGAAGGCAATATCGGCCTCATGAAGGCGGTCGACAAGTTCGAGTATCGCCGCGGCTACAAGTTCTCCACCTACGCGACGTGGTGGATCCGTCAGGCGATCACCCGTTCGATCGCCGACCAGGCCCGCACGATCCGTATCCCGGTGCACATGATCGAGACGATCAACAAGATCGTCCGCACCTCGCGCCAGATGCTGCACGAGATCGGCCGCGAGCCGACGCCGGAAGAACTGGCCGAAAAGCTTGCCATGCCGCTCGAAAAGGTCCGCAAGGTCCTCAAGATCGCCAAGGAGCCGATCTCGCTGGAAACGCCTGTCGGCGACGAAGAAGATTCGCATCTCGGCGATTTCATCGAAGACAAGAACGCGCTTCTGCCGATCGATGCCGCCATCCAGGCGAACCTGCGCGAGACGACGACCCGCGTTCTGGCCTCGCTTACGCCGCGCGAAGAGCGCGTGCTGCGTATGCGCTTCGGCATCGGCATGAACACCGACCACACGCTGGAAGAAGTCGGCCAGCAGTTCTCGGTCACGCGCGAACGTATCCGCCAGATCGAGGCGAAGGCGCTGCGCAAGCTCAAGCACCCGAGCCGCTCCAGAAAGCTGAGAAGCTTCCTGGACAGCTGAGCCTGTCCTGCACTCTTGCAAGGGCCCGGTCGTTTTCGCGACCGGGCCTTTTGCGTTTGTGCGTCAGGCCGGCCGAACAAGCAGCCGTACGAGGCGGCGAGTGAGCGGCAGGGCGAGAAGCAGGGTTGGGAAGGCGATGGTCCAGGATATCACCCAGGCCGGCAGCCAATGGCTGGCGAAATCGGCCTGCAGGCCGAGATTGCGCCAGGTGGCGACGGCCGACACGACCATCGTCATGATAACGGAAAGGATGAGGGGCATGACGAAACCCGCATAGCGGGCCGGCAGGCGCGTAAGCTGCATGGCAGTTTTCCTTTGAAGGGAAATCGTTCTGGCGTCGGCATCGTAAACCTTGCGCAAACGCCCTCGCGGACGATTTCAGGTCTGGATGCGTTGCTTGACGTCAAACGCTTACGGCCGATCAGTCATCGACGATGTCCCGATAAGCCATCCTGCAGCATATGGCAATCCGTATCCGCGTGCGAAGGATGGGCAAAACGCGCACCTACAGTTGCCTCACAGCAGTTGCTGTGCGAGGTTCCGGGCGACTGCGAAGGAGGTGCGGATGCGGGATCGGTTGTGGTCTTTTCTCTTGTCGTTCTCCGTGGTCGGCCTCCTGCTCGGTACGCTGTTCTTCGCGGTTTCGCTGACGCCGAGCCTGTTGCCGCGCACCTATGTCACGCAGGGCATTCTTTCCGGTGTCGCCATGGCCTGTGGCTATGGACTGGGCGTTGCGCTTGCCGCGCTCTGGCGCTGGTTCGAGCTGCCGGTGACGCAGGGGCCGGTGCGGCTGTGGCTTCGGGTTGTCGCCGGCGCGCTCTGCGCCATCGTCGTGCTCGTCTTCCTCTGGCGCGCGGCCGAGTGGCAGAACTCCATCCGCACGCTGATGCATCTGCCGCCGATCGAGACGGCGCATCCGTTCTATGTCGGTGCCATCGGGCTCGGCATCTTCCTGCTCCTGCTTGCCTTCGGCAAGCTCTTCGCCCTTGTCGTGCGGCTCATTGCCAGCACGTCGCGTGTCGCCGCGCCGCGGCGGGTGTCTTACGTCATCGGCACGGCACTCGCCGCCACGCTATTCTGGACGATGGCGGACGGGCTGCTGCTGCGCTTCGTGCTGCACACGGCGGATTCATCCTTCCGGCGGCTCGACCAGGTCATTGAGCCCGACACGGAAGAGCCGTCCGATCCGCTGAAATCGGGAAGCGCCGCCTCGCTGGTGCGTTGGGACGAGCTTGGCCGCATGGGGCGCTCCTTCGTGGCAAGCGGCCCCTCGGCGCAGGATATCGCCTCATTCACCGGCAAGCCGGCCATCGAGCCGCTGCGCATCTATGCCGGGCTCAATGCGGCGGAAACGCCGGAGGCGCGCGCCAGGATCGCGCTCGACGAGTTGATCCGCGTCGGCGGCTTCGAGCGCTCGACGCTGCTGGTCGTGATGCCCACCGGCACGGGCTGGATCGATCCCGAGGCCCTCGATACCGTCGAGTATCTGCACCATGGCGATATCGCGAGCGTCTCCATCCAGTATTCCTATCTCGCAAGCTGGCTGTCGCTGATCGCCGAGCCCGATTATGGTGCGGAGGCGGCCCGTGCACTGTTTCGCGCCGTCTACAATCACTGGACGACGTTGCCGAAGGAAAGCCGGCCAAAGCTTTACCTCTACGGTCTTAGCCTGGGCGCACTGTCGTCCGAGCAGTCTGCCGAACTGTTCGAGGTGATCGGCGATCCCTATGAGGGGGCACTATGGGCCGGCCCGCCGTTCCCCAGCCGCATCTGGCGCAAGATGACCGCCGACCGCAATCCCGGCACGCCGGCCTGGCTGCCGCGCTTCCGCGATGGTTCCTATGTGCGCTTCACCAGCCAGAAGAACGTGCTGCCGGAGGCCGGCGACCACTGGGGCCCGATGCGCATCGTCTACCTGCAATATGCCAGCGACCCCGTGACCTTCTACGATCCCTATTCGCTGTATCGCCAGCCTGACTGGATGGCCTTCCCGCGTGGACCGGATGTCTCGCCGGACTTCCAGTGGTATCCGGTGGTCACCTTCCTGCAATTGACGCTCGACATGGCAATGGCCACCACTGCGCCGATGGGGCTGGGTCATGTCTATGCCGGCGAGCACTATATCAACCCGTGGATTGCGGTGACGGACGTGCAGGACTGGAGCGACGCCGATATCGCCCGCCTGAAGGAAAAGTTCCGCGCCGGGCGATAAGGCCCGCGTGGGAAGACACGCGTTTGACCCCTCATCCGCAAGCAAAAACGCCGGGGCAGGGCCCCGGCGTTCGCATGTTTAGGTCGCGCCTGCTTACTCGGCGGAGACGATCTTGCCGTCTTCCCACTTGAAGAGCGAGAAGCTCTGCGAGGTGAGGTCACCGGTTTCGCCATAGGTCAGCTTGCCGATGGCGGTCGGGATCTCTTCGCCGGACTTCAGCGCGGTGGCGACAGCGGCCGGGTCATCGGCGCTGCCGGCCTTCTCGATGCCGGCCTTCAACAC
The DNA here is from genome assembly GCF_022637395.1 of Shinella sp. H4-D48. GTDB lineage: Bacteria > Pseudomonadota > Alphaproteobacteria > Rhizobiales > Rhizobiaceae > Shinella > Shinella sedimenti. Next base: position 1,108,244 of record NZ_CP093337.1, read on the forward strand.
TTCGACGGCGGCATAGGCGTTGAGCGTGAAGGCTTCCGGCGGAATGCCCTTTTCCTTGAGCGCGGCGACGGCGGCCGAGGAGTCGGGGTTCTTCAGCGCGTCGGATGCGTTGGTGAACAGCGTGCCGGCAGCGGCTTCGTTGCCGATGGCCCAGTATTCGCTGTTTGACAGGCCTTCGCCGCCGATGATGGTGGCGTTCACCGACAGGTCCTTCAACTGGCGTGCGAGCAGGCCGCCTTCCGGGTGGTAGCCGCCGAAATAGATGACTTCGACGCCATCGGCCTTGAGGCGGGTGAGCAGCGAGGAGAAGTCCTTCTCGCCGGGCGTGACGGAATCATAGAGCGCTTCTGTGATGCCGCCGGCATTGATTGCTGCCTTGAACGCATCGGCAAGACCCTTGCCGTAGGCGCCCTTGTCGTGGATCACGGCGACCTTCTTGTCCTTCAGGTTCTTCAGAACATAGGCGGCGGCGACTTCGGCCTGCTGGTCGTCGCGGCCGCAGGTGCGCAGAACATTGGTGAGGCCGCGGGCGGTGAGGTCCGGTGCCGTCGCCGTCGGGGTGACCATCAGGATACCGTTTTCGGCCAGCACATCGGAGGCCGGAATGGCGACACCCGAGGTGACCGGGCCAACGACGAAGCGGATGCCTTCGCCGACGATCTGGTTGGCGGCCGAAACGCCCTGCTTGGGCTCGCCGCCGTCATCGGTCAGCTTCAGCACGACCTGTTCGCCGAGGATGCCGCCGTTCTTGTTGATCTCGGCGACGGCCGCTTCCGCGCCGTTCTTCACCTGGTCGCCATAGGCCGCGACGGGGCCCGTCAGCGGGGCGATCAGGCCGATGACGATATCGGCATGGGCAAGCGGGGCGAAGGCGACGGAAGCAGCGAGCAAGGCTCCGGCGAAAATTGGCTTCTTCATGATGTTCTCCTCAACGGGGGCCATCGGGGCCCGGTTGCAAGCGCCCGTGCATGCGGATGGCGTTGGCCGAAATCCGGGTGCAGGGGCCGTGTTCAGCGGTCCGGAACAATCGTGCGCGAGAGGCCGGCTAGCTATGGATTGATTAGGCCGCGAGGGCAAAAAGAGCAACAAAATAATGCATTTGCATCTTTGATGGGCGGATCAGCCGCATAGATGGGACAGACTTCCGGCAATTGAATCAAAACGAATTGTTAAGATTTACCTTTTATAAATATCCTCGATTTTCGAGGAACTGCGATGCGTTGCGTATTGATCGTCGTTCTCCTGCTGCTTGCCGGTTGCGCGTCTGTCCCCAGGCAGACACAGAATGCCTGCGCGATCTTCGAGCAGCGCGATGGACTTTTCGATAACTGGCGGAAAGCCGCCTATGGTGCCCAGCGGGAATATGGCGTGCCCGTGCCCGTGCTGATGGCAACGATCTACGCCGAATCCGGTTTCAGGCACAATGCGCGCCCGCCGCGCACCAAGCTGTTCGGCTTCATTCCGTGGAAACGCCAGTCGTCGGCGCTCGGCTTCTCGCAGGCGCTGGACGGCACCTGGAAGCGCTACCAGCGCGAGACGGGACGCTGGGCGGCAAAGCGCACCAACTTCAACGACGCGATCCGCTTCATCGGCTGGTATCACACAGAGAGCAACCGCCGGAACGGCATTGCCCTCAACGATACGTACCGCCTCTACATCGCCTATTATCACGGTCATACGGGTTATCAGCGCGGCAACTGGAGCGGCACGGCAAAGGCCGGCGCGAAGCGGGCCTCGACCATGGCGTCGAATTATGCCCGCCAGCTGAGGTCCTGCGGCGGCTGGTAATCTGCCGTCGCAAGGCATGCGGAAAAATGTCGACCCCTTGTCGGATCGGGCCCGCGCGCCACGTCCTTGTCCTGTGCAAAACAGGAGGAGAGACGCTCATGACCTATGTTGACGGTTTCGTGCTGGCCGTGCCGAAGGCCAATATCGAGGCTTACAAGGAGATGGCCCGCACCGCCGGCGATGTCTGGAAGGAACTCGGCGCGATCGACTACGTGGAATGCATCGGTGACGATGTACCCTATGGTGAACTGACCTCGTTCCCCCGTGCCGTGCAGGCGCGCGACGACGAGGTCGTGATCTTCTCGTGGATCACCTACCCATCCCGGGAAAAGCGCGACGAGATCAATGCGAAAGTCATGAAGGATCCGCGCATGCAGGGCGACGCGTGGAAGGACGTGCTGGACGGCAAGCGCATGATCTATGGCGGCTTCCGGCCCTTCCTCGAGTTGTGAGGCCGCGCGGCCTGCGCTATCACTCTCCCATCCGTCAGGAAAGGACGCAGCATGAACCACCTCTATTACGCGATCGTCGGTGATACGACGGATACCAATATGGGGCTCGCCCGCTTCATGGGCGTCATCGTGGTGTTCATCGTGCTGGGCGGCGGTCTGTCCTGGCTTATCGGTTGAGGCGGCTTTCATCGTGCCGCAACGCATGATCGAGATATCCACGCGCGGGCAGGGGCTCTACGAGTTCACCCGCGAGGTAGAGGCTTTCGTTCGTGAAGCCGGCGTAACGGAGGGGCTTCTGACCGTCTTCGTGCGCCACACCTCCTGTTCGCTGCTGATTCAGGAGAATGCCGATCCCGACGTGCGGCACGATCTCGACCGGTTCTTCCGCCGGCTCGTGCCGCCGTCCGATGATCCCTCCATGCGCTGGGTCGTTCATACGATGGAAGGACCGGACGACATGCCGGCGCATATCAAGGCGGCGCTCACGCAGGTCTCCATCGGCATCCCCGTCATGGCCGGACGGCTTGCGCTCGGCACCTGGCAGGGGCTCTATCTCTTCGAGCATCGTGATCGCCCGCACCGGCGCGAGATCGTGCTGCATCTCGGCGCCTGACGGGAACCCTTTTCGGGCTCGCCCGTTTGGCGCCTTGCCCATCGAGAGGAGACCCCCATGGCTGATACGACCGACCTTGCCCGCACCGTCATCGCCGCGCTGAACGCCCGCGATTTCACCACGCTTTCCGCCCGTGTGCAGGAGGATGTCGTCCTCTCCGGCATCGGCGAGGGAAGCGACAATGGCCGTGAGGCACTGCGCGACCGCTTTGCCCGCTATTTCCAGTCATCCGACGAGACCTATGCCGATGCGCTCGTCATGAGCGATGCCGCAGGCCAGGCGGTGGCCATCCGCGTGACGGCGCATGGCAAGACGGCGGGCGGCGGCACCTATTCGCGCGAAAAGATCCTGCTTCTGGAGGTCGATGAGGGGGAAATCACCCGCGTTGCCCTGTTCAACGGTTCATGAAGTTGAACGCAGGCTGAACGGACGATTCCATTTGCGTTCAGCATCGCAGCCATAAGGTGTTTTCAATCGCCGGTCAGAAAAGGTTCTGCCGGAGCCAACAGGAGCCTCTCATGAAGACCTTTCTGACCAAGACCATTCTCGCCGCCGTCCTCGGTCTCGGCGCCCTGACTGCTTCTGTTCCGGCCGCCTCGGCTGCCGGCGTGAGCGTGACCATCGACAACATCGGCTACCGCAACGGTTTCCTTCAGGTCCAGCAAGGCTGGGGCGATGACGGCGGCTGGGATCGCCGTGATCGTCGCGACCGCGGTGACCGCTGGGATCGCCGTGACGATCGCCGCCATGGCGGTGGCTGGGGTCGTGGCCGCGGCCGCTGCGCACCGGGCCTTGCAATCGAGAAGGCGCGCGATTTCGGTATGCGCCGCGCCAACATTGCCGACATGTCGCCACGTCGCGTCGTGGTCGAAGGCTTCCGCCGCGGCGAATATACCCGCATGATCTTTGCCAACGAGCGCGGTTGCCCCGCCATGTGGCGCCGCTGAACAGCTGCGGGGCCGGCGTGACGCCGGCTCCCACGGGGAAAGCTGTTCGCCTCGTCACCCCCGGCCGGCGAACGGCCTGCCCTCCCGACATCGTCGGGAGGGCTTTTGCGTTTTGATGTCCTTGGGAAGCGCCCCGATCCTGTCAGCAACGAAAAAGGGCCGGTTTCCCGGCCCTTCGTCATTTCTGCAAGCGTGCGCTGTGTCAGTTGTTCAGCGCGAAGGTCACGTTGACGGTGACGGAGTAGCTGTTCTCGCCGGCTGCGATCGGCACCGATCCGCTGGCAGCGAAATCCTTGGCCATGGCGCGGGCGATCGGCATCGCTTCGGCGCGGTAGGACGTTTCGGAAATCTCGATCACGCGGCCGAGGCCCACACCGGCGGCTTCCGTCAGTTCCTTCGCCTTGGCGACGGCATTCTCGACGGCCTTCTTGCGGGCGGCGCTCACGGTCGATTCCGGCTTGTCGTTGACGAAGCGGATGCCGCTGCCCTGGTTGGCGCCGAGCGTCACGGTCTTGTCAACGATCTCGCCGAGCTTCGTCAGGTCGCGCACGCGCAGCGTCACCGTGTTGGTGACCTGGAAGCCGATGAGAACCGGCGGCGGGTTTTCGCCCGTCGAGCTCTGCGGATACTGGTACTGCGGGTTGATCATGAAGCCGGAGGTCTGCACGTCGCGTTCCTCGATGCCCGCTTCCTTGAGGGCGGCGAGGATGTCGGCCATGGCCTTGTTGTTGGCGTCGAGCGCCTCGCGGGCCGTCTTGCCGTCCTTGACGACGCCGAGATCGACAACGGCAATGTCGGGGGCCACTTCCGCGCTGCCTTCTCCGGTCACGATGATGGTCGCCTCGCGCGGCTTTGCGGCGGCGGCATCCTGGGCGTGCGCGGCAAGCGGCAGGGCGGTGGCGGCGGCAAGCGAGAGGGCGAACAGGCTGGCGCCCGTGCGACGGCCGGTGATTGCATGGAACATGCTGGCAAATCTCCTGATGATTGTGTCCCTTGCAGTGTTCATCGTCGTTCATTGTGTAGAGATTACGGCAGTGCTTGTGAGAAAAGACTATTTCGTCTAGACGGTTAACACCGTCGGCCGCCATTGACCGACGAACCCCCGCCGCCACGGCCGGGAAGGGCCTGTAGCTCAATGGTTAGAGCCGGCGGCTCATAACCGCTTGGTTGGGGGTTCGAGTCCCTCCGGGCCCACCACCATTGTTCATCGCCACATCAACCCGGACTGTCGTCGCACAAGTCTGGACTCGTCGCCACATAAGTCCGGATTCCTCCCCTTTTTGAGACTCGCATCGATATTTTAAGACCTCAGTTCTCTTCAAAGCTGTGCTGTGCAAAGCTGCACCTATGCGATTTATCGAATCAGGACCGGCTATCCCCATAGAACTGCTCACCGCTCGGGATCAGGGTGAAGTCGTGTTCTTTTGTGGTGCGGGTGTCTCCAAGCCTGCTGGCTTGCTCAGCTTTTTCGAACTCACCGTTCAGGTCATGAGAAAGTTGGGAGTTCAGGCCAGCTCAAAGGTGGGTATGCAGATGGCTCAGGCCATTGCGAAAAACGATCCCGATCTTGCTCCGCCTTTCGATCAGGTTTTTGGGCAACTTCAGCGTACCTATACGACAGAAAAGATCGAAAAAGAGGTCACGCGCCTTCTGAAGACACCGAAACAAGCAATCACGTATAATCACGAGGTTGTGCTCCGCCTGTCAAAAGACGTCAGGGGGATTCCGTTTGTCGTTACCACGAACTTTGACCACCTGTTCGAGCGAGCGATGCCGCGTTTGAGGCGATGGTTTCCGCCAATGCTACCAATCATGACGGGCGACAGCTTCCATTCTGGGGTTGTTTATCTCCATGGCAGACTCGGGAGCGGTCGCCAGACTGAGGGACCATCGAGCGCTCTCGTTCTTGGATCAGGTGATTTCGGTCGCGCTTATCTTGCCGACGGCTGGGCCACGGCTTTTTTCCGCCAACTCTTGGAGAGAAAAACAGTTGTCTTGTTGGGCTATTCGGCAGGCGATCCTCCGATCCGCTATCTCCTTGAGGGGCTGAACGCCAGTACCTCGGCGAAGCTGCAACCGATATATGCATTCGACCGAGGAGAGGAGAACGAAGTCCATTCTAAATGGCGTGACCTTGGGGTGTCTGGTATTCCCTTTGGCGATTTTGAAGACCTTTGGGGCACCCTTGAGGCATGGGCCGAGCGCGCAGATGATCCAGACGGGTGGCGCGCAAAAACGCTATCGATGGCGAACAATTCTCCGCGGGTGCTGAAACCATATCAACGCGGGCAAATAGCTGCTCTTGCTGCAACTCCTGAGGGAGCAAGGGGGTTTGCGGAGGCCAATCCTCCACCCTGTGCAGAATGGCTGTGTGTACTCGATCGGAATATTCGATATTCCCAGCCATTCAAGGATGGTTACGGCGACGATGCGAGCGAAATCGATCCTCTCTCAGAATACGGTCTGGATGACGACCCTCCCAGGCTCGACGGGGGGAGGTCCGACGCAGGCGGATTAGATTTTTTAGGGAAGCTCCCAGCTGACACGGACAGCGACATTTTCTTCCGCTTAGCCGGGGCCTCACCCAAACGGCGGGGTGCTATCCCCCGTCGGCTTTGGTCTCTAACTCGCTGGTTCGAAGCGGTCGCACACGAATGGATTGCGATTTGGTGGGCAAGCCGGCAACTCAATCTCCATCCCGATATTCTTTGGGGCATCAATCGACGTTTAACTGGCCATGGAACGAAATTTCCCGACAACGTCCAGCGGGTGTGGAACCTAATCCTTGAGATAGAAGAAGAGCGCGGGATCGATGTTCATGACCTCGGATGGTTCGATTTCGTGGCGTTGCTCAAACGCGGCGGCTGGAGCAGCGCGATTTATCGTTCTTTCGAGAAGGCAGTCAAACCTCGATTGAAAGTGGAAGTGTCATTCCGATCAATGCCGCTTTTGCCGATGGGTGATGGCCACGACAGCAACGGCAAAATTGAGGAACTGATTAGGTTTTCGGTCCATTGCCCGTCGAGACATAACCACGATATTGACGTTCCCGTTGAAGCACTACCCCGCCTAGTTGAGATAGTAAACCGCTCGTTGGAGCGAGCTGCCGACCTTTTACAAGACACTGGCAGGTCCGCAGCTTACTTTCACCTGCCTGCCATAGAACCCGATGCTGGACGCGGCGAACGTTATGTTCCCAGCGATGGTCCAGCAGAACTCTTTCTTTGGGCCACCCAACTCTTCAAGCGTCTCGCCGAATCGGACCCGCCAGTAGCCCTGGCGGAGGCCGCCAAATGGCCTCCGAACGATCGATTTTTCTTTGACAAGTTTCGACTGTTTGCGTGGAAGATTGATAGCCTATTCAACCCCGATGCCATCGCCGAAAGTATTTTGGCTCTTCAGGAGGATTCGTTTTGGGACCCGTATCTGGAGCGTGACCTTCTGCATTTACTCCGGGCCAAATGGGGAGATTTTTCGGCCGATCAACGGAAGGCAATAGAAGATCGCCTGTGCGAGCCACCTGATCGGTTCTCGGAAGATGATCCCACTGAGGTTGAACGCCGCCTTCGGTACAATATCGGCTCTCGGCTTGGCTGGTTGGATCAGAATAGCTGTGAACTTTCACAGCCTGCGTTGAGCAAGTTAGCCGAGATCAGAGCAACTGCTGACTGGTCCGAACGCTCGGAAACCAAGGCCGACCGAGACATGGATGGTCGTGTAGGATGGGTGGAACGACGTGTCGACCCGGTCAATCTTGAGGGTGTCAGAGTTTCGAAACTTATCGCGCGCTCCATAGAATTGTCCGGACGCGACCAGGATGCGTTTGTGGAGTACGCGCCGTTCGAGGGCGTTGTGGCCGAACGGCCTTCATTTGCTCTTGCTGCACTGGCCTTCGAGGCTCGTCACCAGAACTACCCGGTTGGACATTGGAGGCAGTTACTTTCGAAATGGCCAAAGGAAGCCTCTCAGAGGGCAACCAGGTTGTGTGGGCTTAGGCTGGCAAGGTTGCCCCGGCAAGTTCAATTTGAGCTAAGGGCATACTTGACAAGTTGGATCAGGGATCATTTTACTGGAATCGCAACCTCTCACCCAGATGACTTTTATCGGGTCTGGGACGACGTTTTCGCCGCCCTGCAGGAATCCGGAGACGACGCCACCTCCAGCGGTATGGGTGAGTTAACAGTGGGCGGCAAGATCGTCCAGCGATCCCGCAGGACTCTCGATCACGCTATCAATGGTCCCATCGGGCATCTTGTAGACGCATTGTTTGCATCGATAGGCGAACGGAAATTCAAGAAAAACGAAAGAATTTCCTCCAACGTCACTATCCGCCTCGAGCGCTCGCTGGGGTCAGTGGGCGAAGGAGCAGACCATGCGGCCTCCCTCCTGGCTCAGAGGCTTAACTGGTTGTATTACGTAGACAAAACTTGGACGACAAAGGTCGTCGTTCCGATTTTCGACCTTTGTCACCCGCTTGCCGAAGCGGCGTGGAATGCATTGCTGTTCCGTCAACGGGTGCCGCAGCCGACCGAACTTTTCGCTTTGCTCAAAGGCCAATTTCTTAGAATTTTCGATGAACGAAAGGAATGGTTGTCGGAAGATCGCGACGAGCGACACGCCGTCGCTGTGCTGATCATCGCGACATACTGGAATAAAAATAGTGGAAAATACATCAGCGACTACGAATGCCGGCAGGCCTTGCAATCAGTGGATGACATAGGCCGACAGACGGCCTTGTGGACCCTTCACCGGATTATAGAAGAAGGAAAGGCTTGGAAGTCGTTCGGTAAAAGGTTCTTCGCAACAATATGGCCTCAAGAAGCTCGTTTTCAAACCGGGGCTGCTAGTGACACGATGCTACGCATAGCGGAGGATAAGCCAGACCAATTCCCCGAAATAGTGGACACGATCAAAGACTTCCTCAGGCCTATCGATCATCCCGACATGTTTATTTTCCGGCAGAGACGAGAGGACGAAAAGAGGGGGAGAGATTCTCTTGCTAAACGATGGCCTCATGAGGTCTTGGAAGTTGCGGACCGTATCGTTGCGCTCAAGCCAGCATACGTCCCTCACGAACTTTCTGCCCTACTAGCGGACATTGCCGAAGCCGATCCGACTCTCCGCGGTACAACCGCGTGGCGACGTCTAAGTGACCTTATCATGAGGTGATCGTTTTGCGATTCACGTAGCATCCAGAGAGGCTCGCTTGGGACCTGCGCCTGCGCTAAGTACCCAGAATGCACGGTCTTCTCACCCAATGATCTTGGTCTCGACCCGGCACGATTGGCTGGAACCTATGTTGCCGCCGCTCTTTGGTCGAGTGACACGGCTCGGTTTTATGAAAAAGTCGCCGCCATCGGCATCGGTGGAATGTTCGTGAGGTGTAACAGCAACTGGTGGGCAAAGGCTTGAAACTTGGTAATTCGCGTTCGTCCTCCTCCTGCAACTTTGTCATAGTCAGGACCGGTAGCGTATGGACGTCTGCGCGAAAAAAGATTCGCACGGGCTATTGACCTTCCGATTTTTGTTCTCTATTTGTTCGCGCATGCTTAAAATCGACGCCCGCCTCATAAGAATAGGTTGACCTCCGCTTGCCGCGATCGCCGCGGCGACGACCAACCGTATTGTCTTGAGGTTTTGCAAATGGGTATCGCACAGCGCGCGAAGTCGCTTCGCACGAGTCGTAATTCCGCGTCCATCCGTGCATTTTATCCGGCCGCCACCATCAAATGCGATGGGCCTGCCGTGTTCCGATCCCAGGCGGCGCGTGATGCCGCTTGCCTGCTGGACGTCAATCCCTCCATCATTTCGTGGCACTGTATGCCTGTTTCCCTGGATTGTGGGGACGCTGTCCACGTCCCCGATTTCGGTGTCGTGAACAACGACGGCGGCAGGATGCTGGTCGACGCGCCGGACAGGGCGCTGCCGATTGCTATCGGCAAAATCGAAACCTCGGCCGAGCAGCAGGGCTTCCGTTATCGTCGTCTGCTCGCAGATGAAGTCTACGATGGTCCCCGGCTTCGCAATGCGAAGGACCTGCTTCGATACGGAAGCTGTTATCTCGCCCTCGGCGATAGACTGAAATTGCTCGCGACGCTCGAAGAACACGGCAGTCTGACGATTGTCGAATGCCTGACCGTTTTCACTGAAACTAAGCCGGTTGCCGGACTTGCGCAGATGATCCTCAACGGTTTCGTCGAGGTTGATCTGGATGCGGAGCTACTCGGACCCCAGACGATGGTGCGGAGAATAGGGAACTGACCACTCCATCAAGTCCCCGTCACTCCATTTCCCGAGGCATCCATGCAAGCCTACACCGCCAATCTGATGGGCAACCGCGATCCCTATCACGACTCCAAATACGAGCTGTCTCTGCCGGCACATCTTGCGATCATCGCAATGTCACGGTCCATCCGCCAGTTCCTGAAAAGGCGGACGCCGTTTGTTGCCGCGTTCGTTATGCCTCCGCAGGCAGAGGTCCATTCTTACAAAGCCGCTGCCAGGTGGCTGCTCGAAGGTACAGTGCCGCTCGGAGGGGAACACGGCAGCAACTATGTCCTGGTGGTCGACGAGGAAACTGACCTGGCTGACCAGTTTTCCGGTTTTCGAAAACTGAAGGAACTCAAGCGGGCGATCATTCTTCTTCAGGACGCCGAACTAGCAACGGACGAAATCCGCATCGCGGCTGACATCGTTGTCACCGTGCCGATGCCACTTCCGAGCGACTACCGGATCGCAGCAAGGCGTATGGGTTTCGGGAACATCACGGAAGCTGACGCCGAACTCCTCGCGAGCCAATCCCCCAAGCGAGCTGAACTCGGGCTGCGTCGCGGCCGATCCATTGCTGCTAGCCTCGGAAAATTGCGCCGGTTCCCTGAAGTCGAAAAGGAAACCACGTCCTCCGACGCTCCGTTGTCCGCTCCGACGCTGCGGGAGTTGCCGGGCTACGGTGACGCACAAACGTGGGGCCTCGAACTTGCCGAAGACCTGACAGCATGGAAAGCAGGCATGCTTGCGTGGGATGCCGTTGATCGCGGTATTCTGCTTTCCGGCGCTCCGGGGTCCGGAAAGACGTCCTATGCGGCGGCGCTGGCGAGGACCTGCGGCGTGCCGCTTGTTTTGGGTTCCGCCGCTAGGTGGCAGGCTGCCGGTCACTTGGGCGACATGCTCAAAGCCATGCGAAAGGCGTTTTCCGAAGCGGCCAAACAGGCACCGTCGATTCTGTTGATCGATGAATTCGACGGCTTCTCCAGTCGGGACGATAGAGTTGGCGGCAATGACAACTACCACCGCCAGGTTGTCAATGCGCTGCTGGAACTGCTGGACGGCGCGCAGTCGCATGAAGGCGTGGTCGTGATTGGCGCGACGAACTATCCGGACGTTATCGATCCTGCTCTGTTACGTGCGGGACGGCTCGAACGCCATTTCTCCATTCCACTTCCAGACGACGCGGCTCGCAACGAAATCTTTCGCTTCTATCTCCGTGACGAGTTCCTTAGCGAAAATCTCGATGCTCTTGTATCCGCGAGCGATGGTTGGTCCGGTGCCGATATCGAGCGTTGTGTTCGAGATGCCCGCCGTACGGCGCGAAGGCTAAATCGGTCGATGCAGCTGGCCGATCTCGCCGATGCCATGCCCCCCGTCTTGAAAGTGCCGATGGCGGTTCAGCGCTGGGTGGCCGCTCACGAGCTTGGCCACGCCATCTTGGGCGTACTGCTTGAGGCTGAACCGCTCGTATCGGTTTCCGTCCAGCAGATGTGCCGTGCCGGCGGCGCGTCACAGTCTCTCGGTTTCACGAAGTTCGAAGAGCGGCTGTTCAGTCGGAAGACGTCCACGTACTTCCGTAACAAGATCGCCATCCTGCTCGGTGGTATCGCCGCGGAGGAGCTGTTGTTTGGCGATTATGGAAACGGAGCCGGCGGAGACCCGTCCGCAGACCTGAACCGTGCAACCGACATCGCAACGATGATGGAAATCAAATGGGGTCTCGGATCGACTCTGGTAGTCGAGGCCGACGATACACCCCGTGGACTGTCTGTGATCCGATCGACCCGCAAAGGGTTGCGAAAGTCCGTCGAAGCGACGCTACAGGCAGAATTCCGGCGCGCCAAAACCTTGCTCGAGGAACACAGGAATGCGCTTCTCGATCTTCATGGCCGCCTGTTGCGGGAGGCAGAATTGTCGGCGGAAACAGTAAGGTCCGCTATCGAGACCAGCAGCAGCGATCACAATTTCGTGAATACGGGCAGCACAATGAACGGCGGAGAGGTCAATTTCAGGACCTCGATCTCGAAGGACGGCCTTATCTCCAATACCAGAAAAGAGGTCTGATGTGCGCCTTGGCTCTCCTATCACAAGCGAGCGGTTACCGGCCAAGTTGCATCGATGCGCTGGTCTGAACCTTGTTTCGCAAGGAAAAATCAAAGAATTCAATTCCTTGAAACTAAAGGATTCGATTGCAATGCGAGTTCTTGAGTTATCGAGCGCACGAATTTTGGCTGGATTTCCTTTGCCAAAGGAATGGCAGACCTCGCTGCGAAAGGATTCATGCGCTGCCTCGGGAAAGGAACGTCTCTTTCAACGGCATGCGAATCCGGAGCGGGAGGGTGAAGACGGGCCGTGTTGCACATCCGGGAATAGTCACGCCGATCCGGCGGGACCGGACGTGCACGGTTCAACCGTGTTGGATTTCGTCTATGGCGAGGCAGATGAGATTTCCATCTTGTTCAAGGATTCGCGGAAATCGCGGGGCGAAGTTCCAGGAATCCTTAGGCAGTGTCTCCGGATGATCAGCCGATCTTGTTCGCGGCAAGGAAATCGATGCGAGTACCTGAATTTTTCAAGGAATCATCTGCCTCGGAAAATGTCGCGAAGATCGTTCGGCAACGAGAACATTTTTACGGACGGTGCAGCTTCCGTATCAAATAGCCAGATTCAATTTTTGATTGAGTTCGGCATTGATGAACTATGTCGCCACTCGCTGCGCTGGCACTCGCGCAAAAGACCTGATTCGCGATCATTTGCGGACGATTGCTCGAAAAAACAGGGACTTGAAAACGGTGAATTTCCGACTCTATATGTCGGGCAACGGTGGCTGAGCACAACCTTGAAGAAGGTGTTCGTGTTACCGGAGGCAAAACGAGCCGCCCGGCAAGGCGGCCCGTTTTTAGATGGTTGGGCCTGTTACCAGCAAGCTTCAACCGAGTGGTCAACAAAAGGAAATACCACCCATGGCGTACAAATAGTCCGGGCAACCCGGAAAATCAACAAGAAAACCGGTTACTTAGCCCGTCGGCGCGAAAAGCGCCTACGGGGACGGCGATCCCGTGTTTTCATTGCTGCTCCCGGTTCGCGGTCTCGAATGGAGAGCGAATACGGCGCTGGTAGCTGATCAGCCCTCCAAGCCTGATCACGCCTCGCAACACCGAGGGGCATCTCCCATCATAATGGGCCTTCGGCTGCCCCGTTCGAGCGGAGCCGCCGTTCGCCAACCAGTTTCGTTTTCATGCCGCGCGCGCCATCGCGCCCGGCAACAGGAGAAGTGCGTCATGAAACCAGACAACCGCATCAAGGCTCTCGACCAATTTTTCGCTATTGGTCGCACCGACACGTTCGTTCCCTCGACAATGACCTTCGGAGAACTGGAGGAAGAGTTTCCACCGCTTCCGCCCGTCTACTGCGCCATCACCGACAGGGATGATTTCTGAGCCGCCGCAGCAGACTCGAGCCGGGGCGATATCGCTCGTCCCGGCTCCGACACGCAAAGGAAAGGAGAACGCCCGTGTTCGTGAAACCCGCCGACCTTATCGAAAAATCCGTGCCGATCGACGCCAAGGGGATGGCCACCCTCCGGGACGTTGCCGAGGTTGCTCGTCTTCTGCTTAACGTCGCGGAGAACTGACACATGGACCTTATGGATTTCGGCCCGCACAATCTGCCGCCATCTCTGTTCACCTCCGACCATGTTCCCGCATGGACCCCTGATTGGGGTACGCGCTACCGCACCCTTCCGGTCACGTTCCCGACGGACAAGGCTCCTGCGGGGGAAGTCTTCGCTCGTCTTCCCCTGATGGCGGACGGCCTCGTTCACGCGGACACCGATCCCGATGTCACGACGATCGCGGCCTATCCGATGACGGTGGAGTATATGGCTCCGACCCGCAACAACATGGCGGTGAAGCGCGCTCATGTGCCCGACGTCGCGCTGCGCCGCACCGATGGCAGCGTCGTCGTCATCGACTACATTCCGCTCAACGAACAGGCTGAAAAGCCGTGGATCGCGAAGCGCACCCATGTCCTCGTGGACCACATGGCCGCGCACTACGGTTGCTCCTACGCCGTCCATGACGAGCGCTGCGTTCACGCCCGTCCACTGTTCCCGAACCTCAAGGCCATGTGGACGCACAAGGCGACGGCACTCGACCCGTCCGAACTGAAGCTCGTGGTCCAAGCTCTCCGCCGCTGCCGTTTTCCGTCACGTCTCGGCATCCTGAGGAGGACACTGCACGAGAACGGAGAACTGCGCGGGGTCTTCACCTCCCTCGACGTCGATGGGGTGGACCTCGTCTACACCGCCGTCATGCAGATGTGCATCTCGGGCGAACTCGACATCGATCTGTCCATGCCGTTTTCGGCGACGACACCCGTCACTGCACGCAATCTCAGGGGAGCCTGATAGATGGGAATGGAGCGCTTCGACTTCACCAAGCCTGCCGAGGGCGTCGTTACGCAGGAGAATATCCCTCCGACACCACCGCACGGCAAGTGTGACCAGGCTTTCGACATGCGTGCGGGCGACGTCTATCACATCTTCACCTCCGACCGGATGGTCTTCACTCCGTACCAGGTGGAGGAGTGGGTCAATCTCGGCAATCCCGGGGACGACATGCTCGTGCGCCTGAAGTCTCCCCGAAACGCACTCGTGATGCACCTGTCCAACTGGCAAATCGCTTACTTGCAGAACGACGGCCGCATTATGCCTGTCGGCGCGGCCGCTGCGGAGGCACGTGGCGGAGGAACGCCTGGCTACGGCTTGTCCATCAAGGGGAAGCGGCTCGAGAAGGCCGAATGGATGCTTCTCTACATCGATGCCGTCTTCAAGGCCTTTGGCGAATACTGCAAGGGTGGTCGGTCCCGGAAGATCATGGAGTGGGCCGTCAAGGACCTCGCCGAAAAGCGGGGCGAGACCCCGCCGTCGATGTCGGCGCTCTACGAGAAGCTCGCACGGCTCCGCAAGGATCGTAACTTCGACAGGACGGCGGCCGTTGCCGACCATCCACGTCGGGGCAATCAAACACCGCGAAAGCCGAACCGCGCCGAGCAGGCGGTGCGTGAAGCGGTCGAGGATACGATCTTCGTTGGCGGTGACTGGAACGGCGTCAAGGCACTCCTCTACGGGTGGTCCGAACCCGGTGGCAAGTACGCCGATCTGCCCAACCTCGTTCGCAAGATCGGAGACGTTCCTCCCGTTTTCAGCGACACCACCATCCAGCGCCGTCTCGCACAGGTAGACCGGTTCACGCGCCACAGTCTGGAATACGGGGATGAAAGTGCCGAACTCGCCTTCGCCGATCGCATCAGGCAGCTTCGCCCAGATTACCTGCTGGACATCGTGGATGTCGATCACTCGACATTGAATATCGTCGTCTTTGGCGAAGGCGTCGCATTCGGCCGCCCCGATCTTATCCTCTTCCGTGATCGCTACTCCGGGATCATCCTCGGCTGGGCCGTCACCTTCGGCCCGCCGTCCTACGAGACTTTTCTCGAGGGACTTGCTCACGCCATGTCTCCCAAGGACCCGGACAGTCTACCGGAGGGCGTCACCTACCGCTGGTACGGACGCCCGTTCCGTCTGGGCGTCGACAACGCGAAGCACTTGATCGGTATGGATATCCACGGCGCGGCCCGCCAACTCGGCATGCAAACGGTCAAATACCGTCCGGGTCATCCGTGGGAAAAGGGTGCCGAAGAACACATGTTCCACATTCTCGGCGTCGGCCTCGTCGAACGGCTCCCGGGTAGCACGACCATGTCTCCCGATGAGCGCATGAAGTTTGACGAGGAGCGCTTGAAGGCCATGCCGCAGATCGACATCGCCGAACTCAACGGCTTCCTCGCCTACTATTTTGCGGAAATCTACAACCGCGCGCCTCATCAGGGGCTTGGCCCTATCCTAACCGCGTCGGGCGTGCCTGAGGATATCTGGGCGATCGGCATCTCCAAGGTCCCGAAGCGGCCGGTCCAGGACCCTTCCATTCTCGTCAGGCTTGCTGGGCAGACCCGTGAAGTCGGCATCTCCGACCACGGCATCATCCGCTGGGACAATATCGAGTACCAGTCCGCCGCCGCCAACGCGCTCAAGCTATCTGCCCGTCACAAGCGCGGCGAAGGGAAATTCCACGGCAGCAAGTACCCGGCGACGCGCGATCCTGCTGACCTGTCGAAAATCTGGCTGGAAATTCCATGGGAGAAAGGCCGCTTCATCGAGGTTCCGGCCAGCGGCGCTTACGCCTCCTATGCGACGGGCCTCAAGGCCTACCAGCACAAGCGGATCATGGAGCATCATCGTGCGAAGACGAACGAGGCCGCGAATGCCCCCGCGCTGATGGCGGCCAAGGCCGACCTCATGCAGCAGATCGTGGACATCCACGCGAAGCGCCAGAAGCACGGCACGGCGCTCAAGCTGGCCCGTTTCATGACCAAGCAGGCCACGCGTATCCAGCGCTCGCGCCCCGTCGTCGTCGAGGACGGCGTGATCACCCAGCGCCTCGATCTGGCGAGTCCGAGGAAAGCTGCCCGCCTTCAGCCTCGTTCCTCGATGGCGAAGGCCCGGATGCCTGTGGCCCGTCCCCCTGAAATCGAAGACGTCGCCGAGTACGAAGTCTTCGTCGAACACGTCGAAGACATGCTTCCTGCGCCAGAGCCGGAGCCTCCGCGGCCCGGCACTTCCTCGATCGACGACATCGCCGCCCGCAACGAAGAATGGGACGACTGACCAATGACCGAATTCCACGAGAACCCCTTTAAGACGCCCGAAGAACGTCTGGCGGCCGCCGCCCTTGGTGTCCCCGAGCGCCAGGCCATGATCGAGCGTCTGCTCTACAAGTATCCCGTCTTCAAGAAGGGCGAGCAGTTCATCCGCGACTTCCATTTCCCATTCGCGGGTGGTTCCCATGGCACAGGCAAGATCGGCGGTCTGCTCGGGTCTTCGCGCGCGGGCAAATCTACGATCTGCGCCTACTATGTCGCAGGTATCGACATGCCGGGCTGCCCCGGTGAAGACGGCGAGCGTTACCCGGTGCTGCACATCACGGCCACGGACCAGACCACACCATCGAGCTTGGCAGACACCATCGCCAGCGCGACCGGCATGCGGTCTCTGCCCGCCAAAATCAAGACGCAGGCGCGCATGAACATGGTCCTTGATCGCCTCCGTCAGGTGCGCACCGAACTCGTCATCCTCGACGATGCGCAGTTCCTGTTCCTTGGGCGCACGAGGTCTTATCTGTCGGGTTTCCAGAGCTTCCTCAAGCAACTCGCTGACCTCCGCACCCTCAACGTCCTCCTCATCGGCGAGGAAAGCGTCCACGACGTCATCGCGGGTGTGGACTACCTGGAAGGCCGAGGCGGGTTCAAGCGTGAGGTCCTGAAGCCGCTCGGCGACGCGGGCAAGGAGTTCGACGACTTCAGGCTTCTGCTCAGCAAGATCGACGCAAGGTTGCCCTTCAAGGAGCCGTCCGTCCTTCACGGAAGTTCGGCCGTGGCCGCCGACGTCCATGCCTTCACGGGCGGCTCTATCGGTCGGGTCATGAACCTCGTCCGCGACGCTGCGGCACTGGCGATGAACGACGGAGCCAGCTGCATCATGCTCGACCACCTGCGCCGTTCCTCGACGACGCTGGTCCGTCTCGGCGACACCCGCAACTATTTCCGGAAGGCCTGACGCATGAACGTCTCTCCGTCGATTTACCTCCCGTTCTCCAATTGGAGTCTGAAGCCATTACTTGGTGAGTCCGCCAGGGGTTATTTCCTGCGGCTGGTCGCCAACGAGGGGCACTACAGCGCCAGCGTTTATGGAAACGAGATCGGCATCAACGGGCGTCGTCTTACCCCCGAAGAGACCCTCGACACCCTCCTCACGCTGCCGATCGGTGACGAACACAAGGCCGCCCTTCGTCTGTACAGCCCTCTGGCCGACGGATCGTTCTACAATCTCGGCGGGCAGCGGCTCCGGCAGAGGCAGATGGTTTTCAGCACACGCAGGTTCTGTCGCGCGTGCTTGGCGGTTTCACCACATCATCGGGTCTGGTGGGATATCTGCGCTTTCAGGACCTGTCCTGAACACGGCACTCCGATTGAGGACGTGGATGCCTCGGGCCAGCCCATCGGTTGGTGGTGGGCCGAGGTCGGCAGCGACACGAGCGGGAGGCTGCTCGCCAGATGCGCTCCGTCGCAAGCCGACAGGCACGACAGGACACTGGAGGCGTTCATCCTTGAGCGCCTTGGCGTCTTGCCCCAAACACGGTGGCCATTGCTGGACGGATATCATCTCTACGAGGTCATCGAGACTTGCGAATACCTCGGTATGTGGCTCGGCAACGAGCGCACCTTCACCGCGCCGGCCGACCAACTGGGAAAAATGGCTGTGGGCATGGCGGCGCTGTCGGGAACGTGGCAAGGCCTCGTCTCCGCGATGCGGGGCTGGTTTACCGAGCGCGTTCCATCGGATGTGCGCCGTGAGGGTAAAATGGAGAGCATGGCTTGGGCGTGGAACGCTTGGCCCAAATTGCCCGGCTCGGCTATCGGCGACATGCTGAAGCGCGCCACGACCGAGGCGTTCGAGCCGATCGGAAAAATGGGAAAGAAGCGCTTCAGGACTACGAGAGCCTTCTATGCCGAAAAAGCGCTTTCGAAGGTGGCTGGCGAACTTGATGTGAAGATGGATGCGCTGCTGCCACTCGCCCGCCACCTTCACCTTATTCCCGATACGGACGAGGCTTGGATGCTATCACCTGATGGTGCGTCTGTGCTGAAGAGGGCTGTCGCCGATCTTGTGCCTTATCCGTTGGCATCCGAAATCATCGGTTTCGCGACATGGGAATGGCGAGAGTTGGTCGGCAATGATGTGATCCGGGCATTCTCTCAGTTTGCAGACGGAAGCATGTACCTTCGGAAGGATATCGAAAATGTCGTCGGGCGAATGATCAGAAAGGCCACCGTATCCGACTCCATGACGATCTCGATCAGGACGTACGCTCGCCATAATCGCATGACCGTCGGCAACGTCCTGATGCGCATTCTTGACGGACAGTTGGCCGCAGCACGAGGTTGCGGTAAACAGAGGGGACTGAGAAACCTAAGGATCGTAGCTTCAAACCGTCGGCAGCGTTCCGCTCGGTTGCCATCTGGCGCGAGCGTACAGAATGCTATGACTGTTGCAGACGCTGCTATCATCCTCCGTCTTCACCATGAGGTGGTGGCGCTGCTCGTGAGAGACGGACGGCTCGAAAAAGCCCACGGCGGAATGGTCGCACGCAGCAGTGTTATGGACTTTCACGCTCGTTATGCGAACGGCCAGCTATACCGTCCAGCTCTCGGATGTGCCAGTTCTGAAGTACGAGACCGCCTGTCGAAAATCGGCTTGTCCGTCGAATGCCTCGGTGATCGGGTTGCCAATGTCGTCGTGCTTCGCGAAGCTGCCCGTCGTGCGCTCGAGCTTGAGTTCGATCCCGACGATCGACACGTCGCACGAAATGTCCTCTGGGAGGAATTCAGGACGTTGGCCATCGTTCGCTGCCCCGTCTTCACGGTGCCGCCGACCGTACCCGAGGTCGGGGTCAAGCTCCGCACGGCAACGAGGAAGATTGCGGTGAGCGCGAGCGTGGATAGATCGTCGGGAGCTGTTTCGCTGACGTTTGACCTCCATCCTGAACTAACCGGCCGCCGTTGGAAGCTGTTCGAGAAGAGCGAGGCGGACGTGCGGCAGGCGCTTGGATTTATGTCGTGGAACAAGATGGCCGATAACGCTGGATGGCGACTGTCTTGGGTGGCGGAAGACCTCGTGGGCGTGCGACTGGCAGTCGATGCTCTGGTGGGGATGCACAGATGGTTCAAGTAACTAAATTGATTCGTTCGTGGGCCGTCGATACTGCAACACCTTGATAAATTTCTCAATTAGCTATTCTGGGCAACCGTCAGCGCGATAGCCGGCTCGCATTTTGTCGTAATCGAAATCACGAGGTGTATTTCTCAGATCATACAGTAGGTCTGTGCCAGCCGGAATGTAAGCCTTAGGTTCTTGTAATTCATTCTCCGCGGAACAAGTATTGCTCATCACGCTCATTTCCGACATCGAATTCTCCATGCCACCCTTTTAGACTACCAAGAATTCTGGTCGACAATTCTTTCGGCAACAACTGATTGTCGACTGCGATGTTGGCTATTAGCGGGAAAACACTGACCTGGTCAGCCGAGATCAAATCGTTGATATCTTGCGCAATCTCTGGCGGAAATTCTTGTTGATGCCCTCGAAAGCTCTTCTCAATTTTCTTTTTATGTGTGTTCCACGCGCCACGGGTTGGGCGAAATCCAAAAGCCGCCCAAGTTACACGCCCATCGTGAACAGCGTACAGCGTCATTTTCTTGAAGCTGATTAGGTGGAGGGAGCGACAGAGTTCCTGCGTGAAACGCCGGCATCGGCCTTGTCTGCGTAGATCGGGTTCGACAAACACCTCATCAATGTCCGCGATCAGGTCCCCGAATAGAAGCTGGACCTTTGACTTGATGCTTCCGGTAGTTCGGACGGTAAACACAAGCGGCCTGTCCTGGGTAACGGTGACCTCGATACCGTGAATCTCGTTGTTCAGATGAACGGCCACAGTTTGTGCCTTCTCGGCAAACGAAGGTCCTGTCCGAGCCACGGGCGTCTCTAAATCAGGGACGTGGGGTGCCTCAGCCTTAGATAGGAATGAGAATAATTTCGAGAATATAGATTTCAAAGTCGGCTCCACCGAGTGCATTCGATGGGCATACCGCCTACAGATGAATTCAAAGTTGAGGGGTTGTTTGTGGTGATCTGCCGTCGAATTTTCATCCGGCTGCGACTGGAGTCTCCTCGGCAACAGGTTCTTTAAATGACGTCGGCCTCTGGAAATACGTGTGGAAGGGGAATGATACTACTTGGTGGTGAATATGCGGAGACTTAGTATGGTCTTCGGTTTCGACTCACTACTGAGGTGTATCTTGGCATTAAGCGCGTTTATCTCCTATTCGCACGCCGATGAGAAGTATCTCGACAGGCTGCATAAGCATATGTCGCTTCTTCAGCGTGAAGGCTCCGTTGAAACCTGGACCGATCACCAAATCGTTCCAGGTGCGAAGCTGGACAAAGCGGTGATGGACGCCTTGCTATCGAGCGATCTGTTCATCGCTCTGGTCAGTCCCGACTACATCGCTTCCAACTACTGCTACGAAAAGGAATTCGAGGAGGCGCTCCGACTTTCCGAGAATGGTAAGCTCCATATCGTTCCGGTGATTGTCGAGCCGTGCGACTGGCTTTCTTCCCCCTTTCGACAATTCATGGCTTTGCCTAAGGACGGCAAGCCGATATCCGAATGGACCAACGCGAACGTCGCCTATCTTGACGTTGTTTCCGGCATCCGTCGGCTGGTTTCTACGGGTAAAACGGATGCCGTTCCGGTCGGCACGGGACCGTCGGCCGCGTTGACGTCAGGCCGTCGGATCAAAATCAAGCAAGAATTCGATTCAATTCAGCGAGGAGAGTTTATTGATCAAGCCTATGAGGTTATCCGCGACTACTTCAAGAGCTCGTGCGATGAACTCAGCGGAATTGACGACCTGAAAGCCAAGTTCCACAGGATGAGTGATAGCTCCTTTACCTGCACCGTCGTGAACCGGGGCATAAAAGGTGGCCGGGAAGCACACATTACCGTTCACAACAGTAAAGGCAGCAGGCACCATTTCGGGGACATCAATTACGTGTTCGAAGCCCATGCCGACACTAACACGTCGAACGGTTCGATCCGCGTATCCGCTGATGACTACAACATGTACCTCACGCTGGGCTTTGGCGGACTCATGGGGCGCGGCGATTCCAAGTATGACGCGCAGCAGGCGGCGGAGGCCCTTTGGTCGGAATTCATCGGGCATGCGGGGATCGAATATGACTGAACTCAAGCGTTTCCAATGCCTCAATTGCGGACATCGTTTCGAAGTCGAAGTTCTGACGCCGGAGGAAAAGCGGGAAGCGAAACGCGAGGATAGGCCCGTTTCGGCGGTGGCGTGTCCGCAATGCCGGCGCACAGATATCCGCGGCGGCTGGGGCTGATGACCCCCGGCTTGCAACGGAGTCCGGACTTGTGTGGCGATCAGCTTCCCGAGTCCGGACTTATATGGCGAGGAATCCGAACTTGAAATGTGACCGTCGTTGTTTTCATTAATGAAAACAACGACGGCGAGTCCAGGCTTATCTGGCGACGCACAAAAATACTTTAAAATCAACAATCTACCAGAATGTTTGCCGCCGTGGATGGCTGGGCGATGAAACGGAGTGGTTTCTGCGGTAGGGTGCGCACTGCGGCCGGGAGGCCGGGTGATGAGGAGAATAGCATGAAGGATAGACAGTTCGGGCGCACGGGCCGTGTCGTTTCGGAGATCGGGTTCGGGGCCTGGGCCATCGGTGGAGCCTGGGGAGATGTTTCGGAGGATGAGGCGCGGGGCGCGCTGCATGCGGCGCTCGATGCCGGCACCACCTTCATCGATACGGCCGATGTCTATGGCGACGGCCGTTCGGAGCGCATCATCGCCGACGTGCTGAAGGAGCGCGGCGGCGAGCGGCCCTATGTGGCCACCAAGGCGGGGCGCCGCGCCGCGCCGCATGTAGCGGACGAATATAATCGCAAGAACCTGACCGCCTTCATCGACCGCTCGCTGCAGAACCTTGCAACGGATTGCCTCGATCTGGTGCAGCTGCATTGCCCGCCGACTGAGGTCTATTACCGTCCCGAGGTATTCGGCATCCTCGACGACCTCGTAGCGGCGGGCAAGATCCGCAATTACGGCGTTTCTGTCGAGAAGGTTGAGGAAGCGCTGAAAGCGATGGAATATCCCGGCGTCGTGTCGGTCCAGATCATCTACAACATCTTCCGCCAGCGCCCGGCCGGCCTGTTCTTTCGCGAGGCCAAGGCGAGGAATGTGGCGGTCATCGTGCGCGTGCCGCTGGCCTCGGGCCTGCTGACGGGCAAGATGAATGCAGCGACGACGTTCGCCGCGGACGACCATCGGGCGTTCAACCGCAACGGCGAGGCCTTCGACAAGGGCGAGACCTTCTCTGGCGTGCCTTATGACGTGGCGCTGGAGGCTGTCGAAGAGGTGCGCAAGCTGGTGCCGGGCAATGTCACCATGGCCCAGTTCGCGTTGCGCTGGATCCTGATGGAAGAGGCTGTCAGCGTCGTGATTCCGGGCGCGAAGAATGTCGCCCAGGCCAAGGGCAACAGTGCGGCAAGCGACATGGCCGCCTTGCCGGCCGAGACGATGGACGCATTGCGCGCGCTGTATCGCGAGCGGATCGCGCCGCATGTCCACCAGCTCTGGTAGGCATCAAGCACGACAGGCGGCGGCGGATATTGCCGCCGCCTGATTCGCGTGTGCCGGTCCTGATGCGGATCAGAAGTTTCCTGATGCGGGTCAGAAGTTGAGAAATTGCTTGGGGTCCTTGCGCGCGCGCATCAGAAGATCGAGCTCCCGCTTGGACGGGCCGAACTTCTCGAAAAGCCGTTCGGCTTCCGTGTGCGACAGCCCGTAGGCCGTGCGAAAGCTATCGAGCGTATACCGTTCTCCCGAAAGCCGCCGGTGATCGGGAAAGAGCTTAGACTGTTCCTGCATCTGCCATCGTGCCCAAACAAGGTTGCGTGCCCTTTCAACCGGTTGGGACGGGGATTGTTCCGGCAGCCGGCAGCAAAATCACTGACAAAGTTCGGGCGGGTGGTCAGGCGTAGAAAGGGTGCGATGCAGCATCGCGATTTGGCCGTAATCGGCTCGGAGGATTGCCGGCATGAACCGTCTCGTTGCGACTGTTATTGGCTTGCTTGCCCTCGGCTTCAGCCCATCGATGGCAGCTGCGAAAGGTGCCTATGTGGCCTGTGACAACGGCTTGCGCTGCGTGGTCGCGCCGTGCCCCTCGACCACCGCCCGCGACCTTGCCACCGGCCGCGCCATCAAGGGCGTTTATCCCGATGTCGATGGGTTGCCGGAAGCCGATCGGCAGCGCCTTCGTGACGCCGACGCGCTCTATTTCGGGACGCGCGTGCTGCGTGGTCATATCGAGGACCGCGAGACGGTGATCAGGGGCAGGACGCACCGCCTGCCCACGCTCGTCGTGACGGGTCTCGACCGTGCCGCGACCGCCGCCGAGCGGCGCCATTGCCCGCGGCGCTGAGCGCGGCAGCCCGGATTTTTCGCTGAACGGGTGCCGCGCACGGTCCCGGCAGGGTGATTTCGCGTGAACGAATATGCTCGCGAAGGCGGGCTTGTCCCCGTTGTCCGTTCCATGTGCCGGGTCTTTCGCGATGCGGCTTTTGCCCTATCGCGGCTGAAAGGGAACCGGTTTTGCAAACGTCTCGAGCATTGTTGACTAACTCTAGTAATTCCCTAGGCTTTTGGCAGAAACGCACAGGAGGTTGGACATGTCTATTTTGGTGAAACGGGTAGGGGCCTTGCTCCTGGGTGTCGGGCTGGCCTTTGGCAGCGTCACGGCGACGTGGGCGCAGACGACGTTGCTCAACGTGTCCTACGATCCGACCCGCGAACTCTACAAGGATTACAACGAGGCCTTTGCCAAGCACTGGAAGGCCGAGACCGGCGAGGATGTGACCATCCAGCAGTCGCATGGCGGCTCGGGCAAGCAGGCCCGCGCGGTGATCGACGGCCTGGAGGCTGATGTCGTGACGTTGGCGCTCGAAAGCGACATCAACGCCATCGTGGAAAAGACCGGCAAGATCAACAAGGATTGGCGCACGCGCCTGCCCAACAATTCATCGCCCTATACCTCCACGATCGTCTTCCTCGTGCGCAAGGGCAATCCCAAGGGCATCAAGAACTGGGGCGACCTGGTGAAGGGCGACGTGCAGATCGTGACGCCGAACCCGAAGACCTCGGGCGGCGCGCGCTGGAACTACCTCGCTGCCTGGGCCTGGGCGAACGAGGAATTCGGTGGCGATCAGGACAAGATCAAGGCCTATATCGCCGATCTCTACAAGCGGGCGCCGGTTCTCGACACGGGAGCGCGCGGCGCGCTGACGACGTTTGCCCAGCGCCAGATCGGCGACGTTCTGCTCGCCTGGGAAAACGAAGCCTATCTGGCCGGTGCGGAATTCGGCGCTGATGCGTTCGACATCGTTGCCCCGCCGATCTCGATTCTCGCCGAGCCACCGGTCGCCGTGGTCGATGGCAATGTCGATGCCAAGGGCACGCGCAAGCAGGCCGAGGCCTATCTGAACTACCTCTACTCCGAGGAAGGCCAGAACATCGCGGCCAAGCACTTCTATCGCCCTTCCAAGCGCGAAGTGGTGAAGCCGGAGTTGCTGCAACAGCTTCCCGAGATTAAGCTGGTCACCATCGACGACCCGATCTTCGGCGGATGGGCCAAGGCGCAGCCCGAGCACTTCGGCGACGGTGGCGTCTTCGACCAGATCTACAAGCCGGGGAACTGAGAACGTTGACGACGACTGCTGCTGCTTCCGGGCGGTGGCGACTGAAACAGCCGAGCGTCATTCCGGGTTTCGGACTGACGCTCGGTTTTTCGCTCGCCTATCTCACGCTCATCATCCTTATTCCGCTTGCCGGCCTCGTCTGGCGTTCGGCATCGCTCTCTGGTGCCGAATTCCTCGGCATCCTTTCCGATCCGCGCACGATCAATGCGCTGAAGATCTCCTTCGGCACCGCCTTCATCGCGGCCATCGTCAATGTGGTCTTCGGGGTCATCGTCGCCTGGGTCATCGTGCGCTACGAGTTTCCCGGCCGGCGCATCGTCGATGCGGTTGTCGACCTGCCTTTTGCGCTGCCCACAGCGGTTGCCGGCATCGCGCTTGCGGCGCTCTATGCGCCGAACGGCTGGATCGGCCAGATCCTCAATGTCTTCGGCATCAAGGCGGCCTTCAACCCGACGGGCATTGTGATCGCGCTGGTCTTCATCGGCCTGCCCTTCGTGGTGCGCACCGTGCAGACCGTGATGGAGGAGATCGACCGCGAGATCGAGGAGGCGGCGGCGACGCTCGGCGCAAACCGTTTCCAGACGGTCTTCCGCGTGCTGCTTCCGGGCCTGGCGCCGGCCATCCTCACGGGTTTCGCGCTCGCCTTCGCCCGCGGCGTGGGTGAATACGGTTCCGTCATCTTCATTGCCGGCAATATTCCCTATGTGTCGGAAATCGCGCCGCTTCTCATCGTCATCCGGCTGGAGGAGTTCAATTACGGCGCAGCGACCGCCATCGCCACGATCATGCTGGCGCTGTCCTTTGCCATGCTGCTGGTCATCAACCTCATCCAGGCATGGAGCCGCAGGAGATATGGTCATGGCGCATAAGTCTTCCCGCCGCCTGCGCTCTCCCACGACGGAGGCGCCCGCCGCCCGCTACACGCTGATGGCGCTGGCCTTCGTCTTCCTGGCGCTTTTCCTGCTGTTGCCGCTGGCCGCCGTGTTCATCGAGGCGTTCCGCAAGGGAACGGAGGAGTTCCTCGCGGCTTTCGGCGATCCCGATACGCTGGCCGCCATCCGGCTGACGCTGCTGGTGGCCGTCATCGCGGTGCCGCTCAACCTGGTCTTCGGCGTGGCGGCGGCATGGGCCATCGCCAAGTTCGAGTTCAAGGGCAAGGCGTTCCTGACGACGCTGATCGATCTTCCCTTCTCGGTCTCGCCGGTCATTTCCGGCCTTGTCTATGTGCTGTTGTTCGGCGCGGGCAGCGTGCTCGGTCCGTGGCTCAAGAGCCATGGGATCGAAATCCTATTCGCCGTGCCGGGCATCGTTCTCGCCACCATCTTCGTGACCTTCCCCTTCGTGGCGCGCGAACTCATCCCTCTCATGCAGGAGCAGGGCACGGGCGACGAGGAGGCGGCCCTGTCACTGGGGGCAAGCGGCTGGCAGACCTTCTGGTATGTCACGCTGCCCAACATCAAGTGGGGCCTGCTCTACGGCGTGCTGCTCTGCAACGCGCGCGCCATGGGCGAGTTCGGCGCGGTCTCGGTGGTCTCGGGCCATATCCGCGGCCTCACCAACACGATGCCTTTGCATGTGGAGATCCTCTACAACGAGTACAATTTCGTCGCCGCCTTCGCGGTGGCATCGCTGCTCGCCGCACTCGCGCTCGTCACGCTGGTCGTCAAGACGGCGCTCGAACTTCACTACGGCGCGGAAATCGCCGCCGGCCGCAAGCATTGATCTGAAAGGCACGCCCGCAATGGACGTCAGTGTAAAAAACCTTCGCAAGGAATTCGACCGTTACCCGGCGCTGCACGATGTCTCACTCGACATCCGCTCCGGCGAGCTGATCGCGCTTCTGGGGCCGTCCGGCTCCGGCAAGACCACCTTGCTCCGCCTCATCGCCGGCCTCGAGCAGCCTACGCTCGGCAGCATTCACTTCGGCGATGAGGACGCCTCGCACAAGACCGTGCAGGAGCGCAATATCGGCTTCGTGTTCCAGCATTATGCCCTTTTCCGCCACATGACGGTGGCTGACAACATCGCTTTCGGGCTGACGGTGCGTCCGCGCGGCGAGCGGCCTCCCAAGGCGGAGATCCGTCGCCGCGCCAGCGAGCTTCTGGAGATGGTGCAGCTTTCGGGACTGGAGAAGCGCTATCCCAACCAGCTGTCCGGCGGCCAGCGCCAGCGCGTGGCGCTCGCCCGTGCCATGGCGATCGAGCCGCGCGTGCTTTTGCTCGACGAGCCGTTTGGCGCGCTCGATGCCAAGGTGCGCAAGGAGCTGCGCCGCTGGCTGCGCGAATTCCATGACCGCACCGGCCACACCACCGTCTTCGTCACCCATGACCAGGAAGAAGCGCTGGAGTTGGCCGACCGCGTCGTGGTGATGAGCCAGGGCAAGATCGAGCAGGTCGGCTCGTCTGACGATGTCTACGATAGGCCGAATTCGCCCTTCGTGTTCTCGTTCATCGGGGACAGCGCGAGTGTGCCGGTCAGCATCGTCGATGGCTCGGTGCGTTTCCGGGGCAACGAGATCGGAGTTGCCACGCGCCAGGGCGATATTACCAGCGGCGAGGCGACGCTGTTCTTCCGCCCGCAGGACGTGACCCTCGTCACCGATCCGTCCGCACCGGCGCTGGAAGGGCGCGTCGTGACGTCCCGGCGGCTGGCTGGCACGCGTATCGCCGATCTGGATATCGGCGGGGCGGACGAACCGCTCCATGTGGAGATTGAGGTGCCGCTGGATGCGCAGGCGGCCAACGGCACGTCGATCCGCTTCCGTCCGCTCCGCTTCAAGCTGTTTGCGAAATAAAGGGAGGGGCCGGCCTCAGTCGGTCCCTGTTCCGAAGGCTTGCCGCAGCGCCTCGTCATGCGAGCGCAGGGATGGCCCCTGCGCGAGCGGTATCACCAGAACGAGAACGACCAGCGACGTGATGAAAAGCGCGCCTGGCAGCAAGAACCTCGATTTCACGCATCACCTCATATCTGCATGCGCCCCTTTTTCCCGTTCAACCTGACAGAGGGCTGAATGGGCGGGGCTGCATTCGTTCAGCCGTCTGTCAGCTTGCATGGGCAGGGAAGGCGTCAGGATGGCGGAGCGCGAATGCGCCTTCGCCGGATGGACGTGAAAGGATAGACCATGCGCGAAGGAAGCGGCCGCTTCACCCTGTGGCGGCCCGAATTGGGAAGCGTCACCGTCAGCATTCTGACGGCGCTTTACCTGCTGGCCCTGACGAACTGGAGCTTCTGGTCGAAGGGCTGGCTCTACCTGCAAGGCCGGCCGACAACCTTCGCCTCCATCGCCATCGGCATCACCTGCCTCTACATCGCGCTTTGCGTTGCCGTTTCGGTAAAATATGCGATGAAGCCCATCTTCATCGTGCTCATTCTCGGCGCGGCCTCGGGCGCGTGGTTCATGGACCGCTTCGGCGTCGTCATCGATATCGAGATGATCCGCAACGCCGCGCAGACCAACAGCTCGGAAGCGGGCCACCTCGTCACGCCGGGCTTCCTGCTGCACATGTTCGTCTACGGCGTCCTGCCGTCGCTTCTCCTGATGTGGGTTCGGGTGCGGCACAGGACCTTCCTTGCGAAGGTGCGCGGCAACCTCGCCGTCATCGCGCCGGCTCTGGTCATCGCGCTCGTCGCGGGCCTGTCGCATGGCCGCATCTATGCCGCCACCGTTCGCGCCCATCACGACTGGTTCGAGACGCTCAATCCCTTCGTGCCGCTCGTCACGGCCATCCAGTATGCTGCCGGTGAGACGAGTGACAGCAACATCGTGGCCGCCCCGCTGGGTGAGGACGCCCATGTCGCCGACAGCCCGCTTACCGAACGCAAGCCGCGCCTGATGATCGTGGTCGCCGGCGAAACGGCGCGGGCTGAGAATTTCTCGCTTGGCGGATATGGCCGCAACACCAATCCCGAGCTTGCCAAACAGGATATCCTGTACTTCCCGCAGACGACGAGCTGTGGCACGGCAACCGCCGTCTCGCTGCCCTGCATGTTCTCCGTCTATACGCGCGCGGAATATACCCATCGCAAGGGGCTGGAGACCCAGAACCTCGTCGACGTGCTCGGCCATGCCGGCGTGAATGTCGAATGGTGGGACAACAATACCGGCAGCAAGCAGATCGCCAGCCGCATCAAGGAGCTCGAGCTCTTCAAGAGCGGCATTCCCGGCCTCTGCTCCGGCGAGGAGTGCCGCGATCAGGTGCTGCTTGATAATCTCGACGCATTCATCGGGTCGGTAAAGTCGGACACGGTTCTCGTCCTGCACCAGATCGGCAGCCACGGGCCGGCCTATTACCAGCGTTATCCGGAGGAATTCCGCCGCTTCACGCCCGAGTGCCGCGCCGCCGATTTCTCCGAATGCAGCCGCGACGAGATCGTCAATGCCTATGACAACTCCATCGCCTATACGGACCACATCCTTTCAACCGTCATCGACAAGCTGCGCGGACAGGAGAATCGCCTCGACGTCTCCATGATCTACATGTCGGATCATGGCGAGTCGCTCGGCGAACTCGGTCTCTACCTGCACGGCACGCCCTATATGATCGCGCCGAGCCAGCAGACCCACGTGCCGTTCGTGCTGTGGCTCGGCAAGGATGAAAAGGCCGCCTATTCCGCGGATTGCCTCAAGGCGGAAACGGAAAAGCCGCAGTCGCACGACAATCTGTTCCACACGGTGCTCGGCATGATGCGGGTGCAGACGAAGGTACGTGACCCCGCGCTCGACCTCATGTCGGCGTGCCGGCTTGGCGCGCTCAGCTGAAACGGGGGCGATGGCGAGGCGCACCGCATCCATGTATTCTCCGGATTCGGAAGGCGGGCGAAAACGCGCCGCTCACAGACGGAGAGTGCGGCGCTTGAGGGTTCTGCTGACCGAAGACGATGCCGTTCTGGGCGAGGCCGTGCGCGATTACGTCGCCGGCCTCGGCCATGCGGTGGACTGGATGCAGACACTGGAGGACGCGCGTTCGGCGGCGGATACCGTGGCCTACGACCTCCTCCTGCTCGATCTGAGGCTGCCCGACGGCAGCGGGCTGTCGCTGCTGAAAGCCTTGCGCCGGGCGGGCGCGACCATGCCGATCATCATCCTCACTGCACATGACCAGATTTCCGACCGCATCGAGGGATTGAACAGCGGCGCGGACGATTATCTCGTGAAACCGTTCAATCTCGGTGAGCTCGGTGCGCGCATGCTGGCCGTCGCACGGCGCTATTCGGGTGCCGCGGTGCCGGTGGTGGAGGCCGGGCCGCTGACGATCCGGCTCGCCGACCGGCGCGTGCTGCGCGAAGGTGAAGTGATCGATCTTTCCAGCCGCGAATGGGCCGTGCTCGCACGTCTTGCGGCGCGCCCGGAGGCGATCGTCTCCAAGGGGCAGATCGAAGAGGCGCTCTACGCCTTCGGCTCCGAAATCGAGAGCAACACGGTGGAGGTCTATGTCAGCCGGCTGCGCAAGAAGCTTGGCAAGGATTGCGTCGAGACGCTGCGCGGCATCGGCTACAGGCTCGGCCGATGAGGGGAATCAACAGCCTCGCCGGCCAGCTCATGCTGTGGATCGCCGGCACGATTACCGTGCTCTGGCTCGTGGCCGTGGCTTTTGGCGCATTCGTCATGCGCGAGGAATTCGGCGAGATCTTCGACGGGGTTCTGCAGGAGACGGCCGAACGGCTCGTGCCGCTCGCGCTGGACGATCTTCTGGCGCAGGCGAAGGCGGGTGCAGCGCTGCGCCGGGGCTCGCTGCCGGCCGAGCCGGGCGAGGGCAACCTCACCTATCAGGTCCGCGACGGTGCCGGCAACGTGCTTCTTCATTCCCATGCCGCAGCCGAAAAGCCCTTCGATGCACCGCTGGAGACCGGGTTCTTCGAGGGCAGGGACGGGCGCGTCTACACCGCCTCGGATGAGGACGGCACGATCTTCGTGCAGGTGGTCTATTCCGCAGACGAGCGGCAGGAGGCGGTGATGGAGGGCTCGCTCGCGCTTCTCCTGCCGGTGCTGTTGATCGTTCCGATCACGCTTCTGGCGGTGTGGTTCGTGGTGCGGCGCGTGCTGTCGCCGGTGGAGGCGCTGCGCGCGGCGATCGGCGAAAAGGACGGCGGTAACCTCGCGGCCATCGAGGAGGTGAGGCTTCCGCGCGAGCTGAAGCCGATCCAGCGCTCGGTCAACCTTCTGCTTGCCCGCCTGCGCGCCGTCATTGATGCCGAGCGCGAATTCACCTCCAACAGCGCGCATGAATTGCGCACGCCGCTTGCCGGCGCGCTCGCGCAGACGCAGCTGCTCCTCTCCGAACTGAAGGACGGTCCTGCGCAGAGCCGCGCCCGCCAGATCGAGGCTGCGCTGCAAAGGTTGACCAAGCTCACGGAGAAGCTGTTGCAGCTTGCCCGCGCCGAAGCCGGCGTTGGCGTGACCGAAGCCACATTCGATGTTGGCGATGTCGTCAATCTCGTCGTTACCGATTTCCAGCGCGCCTCCGACGACGCCACACGCATCCGCCTGCACGGCCATGGTTCGGCTCCCGTGCTGCGCGGCGGCAATGCCGACACCTTCGCCATCGTGGTGCGCAACCTCGTTGAAAACGCGCTTTTGCACGGACAGGAAGGCGAGCCGGTCGATATCCACATTGCGCCGACGGGCAATGTGCGCGTCGTCAACGCTGCGCCGGCGATGACCGTTGCCGAACTTGCGGCCGTTCGCAAGCGCTTTTCCCGCGGCAAGACGCTTGCAGCCGGCTCAGGGCTCGGGCTTTCCATCGCCGAGCGGCTTCTGTCGCAGATGCGCGCCAGCCTTGTCCTGACATCGCCGGCACCGGGTCGTTTGGATGGTTTTCAGGCAGAGATCGTGTTTCCCGTCCCGGATTGATGCCCGGTTTGCCCGGTTCTGTTTTCTTTTCGTACATCCTCGTTTGCCGGCGTTCTTAGCTGGAACACCGTCGCCGCCCTGTGCGATATTTTCTGTCTTTGTGTGAGAAAAATGTGGCTTTGTGCCATGTTTTGTGGTTTTATGTGTTTATAATCAAAAACAGGTGGGGAACATGGGTCGTAAACCGGAAGAGTATGCGCGCCTGCTTGCCAGCGCGCTTTGCAAACTGCATGCAGCAGAAAGCGGCGGGGCATACCCCCTGGTTTCTGAAAACAGTATCCGCGTCATCAGCGAAACCTTCGCGACAGCGATTGATGAAGCGCGGAAAATCTATATCGAACAAGATCTTGTGGCGCGGCGTGAACGCCACGAGCGCATTCATCTTCATTCCTGAGCCCGTGCCGGCCGTCCGCGGCCGTCATGTCCCGCGATGACTTTCCGGTCGCCGTGCGCTAGGTGTTTGTGCATCGAGCACGGCGATTTCGGGGAGAACGGGCATGACGGACTGGGGCAGCACCGGCAAGGGAAGGATCGCGCTGGTCACGGGCGGCGGCACGGGTATCGGCCTTGCCATCGCCCGAGGGCTGAGCGCGGAAGGCTATGCCGTGATCATCACCGGCCGGCGCGCCGCCGTCTTAGAAAAGGCGGCCGCGGAGATTGGCGCCGAGACCGGCCAGGCCGTCCGGGCGATCGTCTGCGATGTCGGCGACCCCGTTCAGGTGCAGGCGACCTTTACAGAGGTGAAGCAGGATTTCGGGCGGCTCGACCTTCTCGTCAACAATGCCGGCTCCAATGTCTCGCCCGCGCTTCTGGAGGACATTCCCTTCGAGGAATGGACGAGCATCCTTGCCGCCAATCTCACCGGCGCTTTTCTCTGCACGCAGCAGGCGTTCCGCCTGATGAAGGATCAGAGTCCACGCGGCGGGCGTATCATCAACAATGGCTCGATCTCCGCGACCACGCCCCGGCCGAACTCGGCACCCTACACGGCAACCAAGCATGCCATTGCCGGCCTTACCAAGTCGACGGCGCTCGACGGACGCAAATACGGCATCGCCTGCGGCCAGATCGATATCGGCAATGCTGCCACCGACATGACGGCGCGCATGAGCACGGGCGTCTTGCAGCCGAACGGCGAGACGGTGAGCGAGCCCACCATGTCGGTCAAGCACGTCGCAGATGCGGTGATCTACATGGCCAGCCTGCCGCTCGACGCCAATGTGCTCGACATGACCGTCATGGCGACCAACATGCCCTTTGTTGGTCGCGGATAGCTCGGCGTCAGCGCCGCGGCTCTCCGCCTGCGGCATAGACCGTCTTCTGCTGGAACTTGAAGATGTGGCCGCAGCGGCAGCGGATCATGTGCTTGTCGGGATACTTCGATGGCCGCTCGGTGGCGAAGCCGCGCGGCAGTTCGTCCACCCTGAAATCGGGGTCCTTGCGCGTCGGCATGTCGTCTTCCGATACTTCTGCATAGCCGGAATGGCCGCACATGGCGCATTCGAGTTTGCGCGAATAGCGGTCGCGGGCGGCCATGGGAACTCCTTCGTCGGATCTGATTTGCCGTTAATAGGCAGCGTGCGGGGCAGTTTCAATGCTTCATGCTGCAAGAAGCGCCTGAAGGATGGAGATGATGCGCCGGTGCTGATGCGCATGGCGCGTGCGCACGTTCACCGCGGCATAGACCGGCTGGAGGATCGGCTCGGCGCCCTCCACACGCTGCACCGTGCCGGCGCGCACCAGCCGTTCGGCATCGGCCCGCGTCACGAAGGCGGAGCCGCCGAGCTTCTGCATCAGGGCGAGCATCGCCGTGGTCTCGCCGCTGGCGATCGGCGCCGTGGACAGGTCGGGATGCGCCTGCCGGTGCATTCGGTCGAAGGCGGGGGAATAGACGGCCTGGATGTAATCGTCCGGCCGCACATCTTCGATGCGGCGCACCCGGTTGCTCACCATCTCGTAATGCATGTCGCCGATGCGCTCATAATGCAGGTCGGGCAGGTAGTGCGGCGTGAAGAGGATGGCGAGGTCGAGGTCGCCCGCACCCAGATCGCGGTTCATCTGGCTGGAATAATCCACCTCCAGATAGATGGAAGTGGCCGGCAGTTCGCGGCGCACGGCGGCCAGCCATTCGCCGGCATAATGGGCAGCGAGATCGTGCTGCAGACCGATGCGCATGGAGCGCTCGTAGGCACCGGCCGTCTCCACCGCGCGCGTTGCCTCATGCCATTGATGTTGCAGGGCTTTCGCGTGGTCTAGAAAACGCAGGCCCGCGGCCGTCGGCTGCGTTCCGCCCTTGTTGCGGGCAAAGAGTTTGCGCGCGAACTGCGCCTCCAGCGCATTGATGCGATGTGTGACCGTGGATTGCGTCACGTTCAGCCGCTCAGCCGTGCGGTTGAAGTTGCGGGTTTCCATCAGGTCCAGGAATGTCTCGATCAGAATGATTTGCATGAAGGCGCCGTCTTTTCCCGAATATTTCGAGGAAATGTAATCGGTGCTTTCGATTAATAAAGCAAAATCCGCCGGGTTGCCGCCCTTCGCTTTGATTGCCAAAAATCAAGCGCAAAGAAGGGGAACGAGAATGTCCGCACTGCCAAGCCATGCCCGCGTCGTCATCATCGGCGGAGGCGCCGTCGGCGCGTCCGCGCTCTATCATCTAGCAAAGGCCGGGTGGACGGATTGCGTGCTGCTCGAGAAGAACGAACTGACCGCCGGCTCCACCTGGCATGCTGCCGGCAATGTGCCGACCTTCTCCGCGTCCTGGTCGATCATGAACATGCAGCGCTATTCCGCTTCGCTCTACCGCGAGCTGGGCACGCTGGTCGATTATCCCATGAACTACCACGTCACCGGCTCC
This sequence comes from Shinella sp. H4-D48, assembly GCF_022637395.1. Classification (GTDB taxonomy): domain Bacteria; phylum Pseudomonadota; class Alphaproteobacteria; order Rhizobiales; family Rhizobiaceae; genus Shinella; species Shinella sedimenti. Next base: position 1,143,476 of record NZ_CP093337.1, read on the forward strand.
ATCCGGCTTGGCCATTCGAAGGAGCGCTTGCAGGAGTTCAAGCGCGTCGTCGGCATGGGCCGCTATCAGGGCATGGACCTCGACATTCTCACGCCCGATGAGATGCAGGGAAAATACCCCTTCCTCGAAACGCATGACCTGACTGGCGCACTCTACGATCCCTATGATGGCGATATCGACCCCGCGCAGCTGACGCAGGCGCTCGCCAAGGGCGCGCGCGACATGGGCGCGAAGATCTTCCGCTTCTGTCCCGCCACCGGCGCGCGGCGCGAGGGCGAGGAGTGGGTGATCACCACGCCGCAGGGCGAAATCCGCTGCGAGAAGGTCGTCAACGCCGCTGGCTATTATGCGCGCGAGGTGGGAAAATGGTTCGGCCGCGAGGTGCCGATGATGGTGATGAGCCATCAGTACATTCTCTTCGAGGAAATCCCTGAGCTTGCCGCGTGGTCCAAGGAAGCCGGCCACAAGCTGCCGCTGCTGCGCGACGTGGATTCGTCCTATTATCTCCGCCAGGAGAAGACGGGCATGAATCTCGGCCCCTATGAGCGCAATTGCAAGGCACACTGGGTGACGCCAGATGATCCGATGCCGGACGATTTCTCGTTCCAGCTTTTCCCCGACGATCTCGACCGTCTCGAATGGTATCTCAACGATGCCGTCGAGCGCGTGCCGATCCTCGGCACGGCGGGCCTGTCGCGCATGATCAACGGTCCCATTCCCTATGCGCCCGATGGCAACCCGCTGATCGGTCCCATGCCCGGCGTGCCGAACGCATACGAAGCCTGCGTTTTCACCTTCGGCATCTGCCAGGCGGGCGGCGCCGGCAAGGTTCTGGCGGAATGGGTGACGGAGGGTGAGACGGAGTGGGACATGTGGTCCTGCGATCCGCGCCGCTATACGAGCTTCGCCGCGAATAAGGATTACTGCATCGCCAAGGGCATGGAAATCTACGGCCACGAATATGCCATGCACTTCCCCAAGCATGCCTGGCCGGCAGGACGCGACCAGAAGCTCTCGCCGATCCACGATCGCATCAAGGCGCTCGGCGCGCAGTTCAAGCCCTATAACGGCTGGGAGCGCGCCATGTGGTACACCAAGCCCGGTGACGACATATCCGAAGAATCGACGCAGACCTGGAACCGCGAGGGTCCGTGGCGGCCGCGCATCGAGGAGGAGTGCCGCGCCGTCACCGAGGCCGCTGGCATTCTCGACCTGCCCGGTTTCTCGCGCTTCCGCGTGAAGGGTGAGGGGGCGACGGCATGGCTCTCGACGTTGACCACCGGCAAGCTGCCGAAACCCGGCCGCATCGGCCTTGCTTATTTCGCCGACGACAAGGGGCGCATCGTCACGGAAATGTCGGTGATGATGCTGGACGAGGATTTCTTCTTCCTCATCACAGCCGCAACCGCCCAGTGGCACGATTTCGAATGGTTGCAGAAGCATCTGCCCAAGGATGCAGCCTTCACCATCGACGACGTGACGGAGAGTTTTTCCTGCCAGATCCTTTCCGGTCCCAATTCCCGCGCCATCCTTGCGGAGGTTTCGGATGCCGATCTTTCCAAGGGCTGGCTGACGCATCATAGCTGCCAGATCGCCGGCCGCTGGTGCCAGCTGGTGCGGGTGTCCTTTGCCGGCGAACTCGGCTGGGAAATCCACACGAAGATCGAGGATACCGCCGCCATCTTCGACGCAGTGTGGGAAGCGGGCCAGAAGCATGGCCTCAAACCCTTCGGCATGGAGGCGCTGGACAGCCTACGCATCGAGAAGGGCTACCGCGCCTGGAAGGGTGACCTTTCGACCGATTACACCATCCTGCAAGGCGGCCTCGACCGTTTCGTCGACTGGAGCAAGCCCGATTTCAAGGGCAAGGCGGCGCTGGAGCGCGAGAAGCAGAACGGCGTCACCAAGCGCTTCGTGCTTTTGACGGTAGAGGCCGGCGACTGCGACGCGCCCTACATGTCGACGCTCTGGCATGGCGGACAGGTGGTCGGCGAGACCACCTCCGGCAACTGGGGCTACCGTGTCGGCAAATCCATCGCGCTCGGCATGCTGCGCGCCGACCTCGCCTTGGCAGGCACCGAGATCGAGGTGGAAATCTACGGCGACCGTTTCAAGGCAGTGGTCCAGCCGGACGGGCCGCTTTTCGACCCCAACAATGAAAGACTGCGTGCATGAGCAAGCCCATCCCTTCGAAGGCAAGAGCCGTCATCATCGGCGGCGGCGTGTCCGGCTGTTCGGTCGCCTACCATCTGGCGAAACTCGGCTGGACGGATGTGGTGCTGCTGGAGCGCAAGCAGCTGACATCAGGCACGACCTGGCATGCGGCAGGCCTCATCGGCCAGCTACGCGCCTCGCAGAACATGACGCGGCTCGCGAAATATTCCGCCGACCTCTACACCAAGCTCGAGGCCGAGACCGGCATCGGCACGGGTATGCGCCAGTGCGGCTCGATGACGGTGGCGCTGACGGAGGAACGCAAAGAGGAGATCTACCGCCAGGCCTCGCTTGCACGCGCCTTCGATGTCGACGTGCGCGAGATCACCGTCGACGAGGTGAAGGCGATGTATCCGCATCTCAACACGGCGGATATCAAGGCGGCCGTGCATCTGCCGCTCGACGGCCAGTGCGATCCAGCCAATATCGCCATGGCGCTTGCCAAGGGTGCGCGCCAGAACGGTGCGACCGTTCTCGAAGGTGTCAAGGTTACGTCCGTCGAGACGAAGGACGGCCGCATGACGGGCGTCACCTGCGAGCAAAACGGCGAGACGTTCACCATCGAGACCGAAAACGTCGTCAACGCCGCCGGCATGTGGGGCCGCACGCTGGCTGACATGTCGGGTGTTACGCTGCCGCTGCATGCCTGCGAGCACTTCTACATCGTCACCGAGCCGATCCCGAACCTCCAGCGCCTGCCGGTGCTGCGCGTGCCGGACGAGTGCACCTATTACAAGGAAGATGCCGGCAAGATGCTGATCGGCGCTTTCGAGCTGAAGGCCAAGCCCTGGGGCATGGACGGCATTTCGGAAGATTTCTGCTTCGACCAGCTGCCGGAGGATTTCGATCACTTCCAGCCGATCCTCGAAAACGCCATCAACCGCATGCCGATGCTGGAGACGGCCGGCATCCACACCTTCTTCAACGGCCCCGAGAGCTTCACGCCTGACGACCGCTACTATCTCGGCGAAGCGCCGCAGCTGAAGGGCTACTGGGTCGCGGCCGGTTACAACTCCATAGGCATCGTCTCCTCCGGTGGCGCAGGCATGGCGCTGGCGCAATGGATGAACGACGGCGAGCCGCCCTTCGATCTCTGGGAGGTGGATATCCGCCGCGCCCAGCCGTTCCAGAGGAACCGTGCCTATCTCAAGGACCGTGTTTCCGAAACGCTCGGCCTGCTCTATGCCGATCACTTTCCCTATCGCCAGATGGCGACCGCCCGCGGCGTGCGGCGTTCGCCCATCCACGAGCATCTGAAGGCGCGCGGTGCCGTCTTCGGAGAGGTCGCCGGCTGGGAGCGTGCAAACTGGTTTGCGAAGGAAGGCCAGGAGCGGGAATACCGCTATTCCTGGAAGCGGCAGAACTGGTTCGAGAACCAGAAGCAAGAGCATCTGGCTGTCCGCAACGGCGTCGGCCTTTTCGACATGACGTCCTTCGGCAAGATTCGCGTCGAGGGCCGCGATGCGCTGGCTTTCCTCCAGAAACTCTGCGCCAACCAGATGGACGTCGCCCCCGGGAAGATCGTCTACACTCAGATGCTCAACGCCCGTGGTGGCATCGAGAGCGATCTGACGGTGACCCGCCTTTCGGAGACCGCCTTCTTCCTCGTCGTGCCCGGCGCGACGCTGCAGCGCGATCTTGCCTGGCTGCGAAAGCATTTGAAAGACGAGTTCGTCGTCATCACCGACGTCACGGCCGCCGAAAGCGTGCTCTGCGTCATGGGGCCGAAGGCGCGTGAGCTCATGCAGAAAGTCAGCCCGAACGATTTCTCCAATGCCGCACACCCCTTCGCCACCGCGCGGGAGATCGAGATCGGCATGGGCCTCGCCCGCGCGCACCGCGTCACCTATGTCGGCGAGCTTGGCTGGGAACTCTATGTGTCCACCGACCAGACGGCCCATGTCTTCGAGGCGCTGGAAGCGGCGGGTGCCGATGTCGGCCTGAAACTCTGCGGCCTGCACACGCTGGATTCGTGCCGCATCGAAAAGGCATTCCGCCATTTTGGCCACGACATCACCGACGAAGACCATGTGCTGGAAGCCGGTCTCGGTTTTGCCGTGCGCACGAAGAAGGGCGATTTCATCGGCCGCGACGCCGTTATCAGGAAGGAAGAGGAGGGGCTGAAGCGTCGCATGGTGCAATTCCGCCTCACCGATCCCGAGCCGCTGCTCTTCCACAACGAGGCGCTGGTGCGCGACGGCGAGATCGTTTCGACCATCACGTCGGGCAATTACGGCCACTTCCTCGGCGGTGCCATCGGCATGGGTTACGTGCCCTGTGCAGGCGAGAGCGAAGCCGATATGCTCGCCTCCCGCTATGAAGTCGAGATCGCGGGCGTGCGGGTTAAGGCGGAAGCCTCGCTCGTGCCGCTCTACGATCCGAAATCCGAAAGAGTGCGCGCGTGACCAGCCTTGCCGACCGCCATCGCCGTTTCCATCAACTCCATCAGTCGGGCTGCTTCGTCATCCCCAATCCGTGGGATATCGGCTCGGCGCGCATGATGGCGGCATCCGGTGCGGTGGCGCTCGCCACGACCTCGGCCGGCTTTGCCTTCACGCTTGGCCGGCCCGACATGGGCCGCGTCAGCCGCGAGGAATCCCTCAGGCATGCAGAGGATATCGTGCGCGCCACGCCGTTGCCGGTGTCGGGCGATTTCGAAAACGGCTTTGCCGATGCGCCCGACGATGTCGCCGAGACGATCCGGCTTGCGGCCGAAGTTGGCCTGTCCGGCTGCTCCATAGAGGACACGCAGATGGTGGAGGGTAACCCCGCCTATGCATTCGACCTTGCCGTCGAGCGCATCCGCGCCGCTGCGGACGCCGCCCGTTCGCTCGGCCGGCCTTTCATCCTGTGCGCTCGCGCCGACGGTGTTATGAACGGCGTTTACGATCTCGACGAAGCGATCCGCCGCATTCAGGCCTTCGAAAAGGCCGGCGCGGATCTGGTCTATGTGCCGGTGCCGCCGGGCGAGGCGGAACTGCGCCGCGTCGTCGACGCCGTGTCCATACCCGTCAATGCGCTGGCCGCAGGGCCGCTGCGCGCGCTCACGGTGCCTGAAATCGCTGCGATCGGCGTGCGCCGCATCTCGCTCGGCTCGATGATCGCACGCGTCACCCATGCGGCAATCGCCGAGCAGATGGAGGCGATCGTCAGGGATGGCAGCTTTGCCAAACTGTCGGCCGCCGCCTCGGGGGATCGCATCAACGCCATGCTGATCGCCGGTGCGGACGAGGGCTGAGCCCAGAAGCATTTCCAGCCGAAGCGGGATCGCTTCGGCGTCGAACAATGCTCTATCGGGCCGCCGCACGCACGTCGCGGACGCCAAAATCCCATTCGGGCGCAGTGACCGGGTTGAAGTCGCTGCCGGGGAACACGGCGAAGGTGGAGAAATCCTGGGTTTCTCCCGGCAGCACGCGCAGCACGACGAGCGCGTCGTCGCGGCCCACTTCCCGGCAGGTCCCGCCGGGGCAATCCGACAGAATCACGTCGAGCCGGAAGGACTGCATGGGGCTTGTACCCTTGTTGGCGATGCGGCCCGTGACACGGTAGCTCGTTTTCGTCTGGCCCATCGTCGCCTGCATGTCGGAGAGCTCGACCGTATCGGCGAGGATGACCGACGTTGCCACGTTGCCGGAAACCGGCTCGCCCGTCGGAATGCGGTCTTCCCGCAGCCAGATCAGCAGAGCCGAGACCAGCCCGATGGCAACCACGATGGTCAGTGCGGGTTCGACCCAGCTTTGGAAGCGCCGGAAGCGCAGTGCGAGATAGAGAATTGTCGCCGCTGCGACCGCAAATGCCCAGATCATTCAAGTCCTCCTGGACCTGATATAGCCTCTGGCATCCCGTCCCGAAAGGGCGCGCGTGGTCAATTCGACTTGAGGTCGATCCAGTAGGCGCCGTCGAAGGGCACGGCGGCGAAGCGCGTATTGATCTCCTTCAGGGTCGCGTCGGGATCGATGCTGGGAAAGACATCCGGCCGCAATCGCTGCGCGAAGAATTCGGCGGCGACGATGTTCAGCGGCACGGCGTTGAAGAAGTTCCACAGTGCATGCACCCGCCCTTCGCGCACGGCGCGCAGGTTCGCGAGATGCGGCGCTTCCACGAGGCGGGCGAGCGTTTCGCGCGCCCGGTCCGGATCGACGCCCGGGCCGACCGTCAGCGATGTATAGGCACCATCGGGCAGGGCGGTTGCGATATAGACATCGGGATCGGCACCAATGACCAACTCCGCGCTCACCGTGCCGCCCTGGCGCGGCAGGTCGGCGGCGATGTTGCGGCTGCCGGTGATGGCGAGGAATTCGCCAAGCCCGCCGGTGCCGAAGGCAAAGCAGCATTTGTCCGGGTTCGGCAGACCGTCCATGAAGACGGTGGGGCCGGGTTCGGGATGCGCCGCGGCCAGGTCGCGAATACGCTTCACCCGTGCTTCGTAAAAGTCGGCGAAGGCGTTGGCCTGTTCCTCACGGTTCAGCACGCGGCCGAGAAAGCGCATGTTGCGTGCGGTGTTCTCCAGCGCATTGCTGTTGAAATCCACCACGATGACAGGGACGCCGGCCTGTTCGAGAAAACCGATCGCCTGCCGGCCCGCATCGGTATCGGCCTGCCAGTTGGCGAGAATGGCAAGGTCGGCGTTCAGCGACAGCAGCGCCTCGAAGGATACCGATATGCCGTCGCCGATGACAGGCACCTTCTCGATGGCGGGAAATTTCTCCCTGAATTGCGCATAGAGCCCCGACTTTTCGCCCTTCATGTCGCCGGCCCAACCGGCCAGCAGGCTGACGGGATCTGGATGGATAAGCGACAGCGCCACAAGATCGAGCCCGGTGCCGAGCAGGATCGCCTTCGGTGCGGCGGGGATTGTGACCTCGCGGCCGAAGGAATCCGTCACGGTCAACGGATACTGCACCTCGGCGCGCGCGGGCAGAACGGCGAACAGGAGGAAGGCCAGAAGGGCAAGGGCGCGTTTCATCATTGTTTTCTCAGTTCCGGCAGGGCGCAGAGTTCGCCACAGGCGGGAATACCCGGCAGCATGTAGCGCAGGCAGCAGACCTTGCGGCGGCAGTGGATCGCATCCGCTTCCACGTCGTGGCGCAGGCAGCCGTGAAAAGGATTGCGGTTTCCGTTGGCAAGGTGCGGGCAATGGAACAACGGACGGGAGGGCCAATGGTCATCGCCCTCGGGCTGCGACCGGTCCGTCGTGTTGAACGCGTAGTCGAGGTAGACGGCGGCATTGGTCCACGCGAGCCGAGTGGCGATGCCGGTCTTTTCCTTCAGCGCGTTTACGACCGGGGCCAGATGCGTCTCCACCAGCGGCGCCACAACGTCGAGCAGATCGCAGTCCTCGCTCCATTCGCCTTCGTCCGGCAGTCCGAAGGCGCGCGGCAGGCCGTCGTCCGAAAGTGCGATGGTCATGGTGTCGATGGAAACAGGCAGCCGGGTTTCCGCCCGGCGCGCTACCACATAGGGAATGTTGAGCGCAGAGAAATAGTAGAGCGACCAGTAGGAAGCGACCGCCCGGCGGTCAGCGCCCGGGTGGTGCGCCGCATAGCGCTCGAGCGTATCGCGCAGCCCGTCGCCGCTCAGCAAGTCACGAAGCGGTATCGCGCCCTCGAGTTCTGACGACAACATCATCTTCTCGCCGCACCAGGCGTGCTCGCCGGCGAAAATCGCCTTGAGACCGGGTGCGAACGCACGGGCACCCTGCATGGTATCGACGGATGTCATGCCGCCTCTCCGGCAGCGGAGCGACGGTGTCTTTCAGCACGGCATGGACTGGAGTGGGGCATAAGGACGACAGGCGATCACGGGTTAAAGGTGATCGCTTTTATCATCTTTATTGCCGCCGTCACACCCCGGAGCACGGAAAATCGCGCTCCGGGGTCGCGGGGTTCATCAGACAACAGCACTGCCGGCCATCAGCGCCAGCACGATGAAGATGAGGAAGATTACGATGGCGATGGCGAAGAGGACCTTCGAGATCGTCGCGGTTACCGATGATACGCCGGAAAAGCCGAGGAAGCCGGTGATCAGCGAGATGACGAGAAAAATCAGAGCCCATTTCAGCATGGAAGTACCTCCTGTCAGGTCTCGCAAAGACGCGCCAGAGGCGAAAAGGTTCCACCCGGTTATACCCCTCTGGCCGTTAGGCCAGAGGGGGTGATGAAGCCCGACCACCCTCAACGAACTCACCCGTGATTGATCATCACATGGCGCACGGCGGTGTAGTCTTCCAGCGCGTAGATAGACATGTCCTTGCCATAGCCCGACTGCTTGACGCCGCCATGCGGCATCTCGTTGGTCAGCATGAAGTGTGTGTTGATCCAGGTGCAGCCATATTGCAGGCGCGACGCCGCGGTCATCGCCTTGCCGATATCCTTCGTCCAGACGGAGGAGGCGAGGCCGTAATCGCTGTCGTTCGCCCAGGTGATCGCCTGGTCCGCATCGGAAAAGCGGGTGACGGAGACGACGGGGCCGAACACTTCCCGGCGGACGATCTCGTCCTCCTGCGTGGCGCCGGCCACCACTGTCGGCTGGAAGAAGAAGCCGTCATCACTGCCGGCATGGCCGCCGGTGGTGATCTCGATATGCTTCACGTCGGAGGCGCGCTCCACGAAGCTCGCAACGCGGTCGCGCTGGCGGCGCGAGATCAGCGGGCCGATCTCGTTCAGCGTGTCGTCGGGATCGTTGTACTTGATGGTGGAGACCGCGGCGGAAAGATCGGCGACGAGCTTCTCGTAGATGCCGTCCTGCGCATAGATGCGGCAGGCCGCCGTGCAGTCCTGCCCGGCATTGTAGTAGCCGAAGGCGCGCACGCCGGCGACGACCGACTCGAGATCGGCATCGTCGAACACGACGACCGGGGCCTTGCCGCCGAGTTCCAGATGGGTGCGCTTCACGGTCTTGGCGGCGGCGGTCAGCACCTTCTTGCCGGTGGCGATGTCGCCGGTGATCGAGACCATGTTGATCTTCGGATGGTTGATCAGTGTGTTGCCGACCGTCTCGCCGCGGCCGAGCACGATGTTGACCACGCCTTCCGGCAGGATGTCTGCTAGCAGCTTCGCCATTTTCAGCGCCGTCAGGGGCGTCTGTTCGGAGGGCTTGAAGACGACGGTGTTGCCGCCGGCAATGGCGGGCGCGAGCTTCCAGGCCATCATCATCAGCGGATAGTTCCAAGGCGCGATCGAGCCGACGATGCCGACCGGATCGCGGCGCACCATGGAAGTGAAGCCGGGCAGGTATTCGGCGGCGACCGGCGCGTGCAGCGAGCGGATCGCACCGGCGAAGAAGCGCCAGCAGTCGACGATGGCGGGCAGTTCGTCGTTGCGGGCGGCGTTGATCGGCTTGCCGCAGTTCAGCGCCTCGAGCGCAGCGAAGGCATCGGCATCCTTCTCGATGGCGTCGGCGATCTTCAGGAGATAGGCGGAACGCTCGCCCGGCGTGGTCTTCGCCCAGGAGACGAAGGCCTTCTCGGCGGCGTCGACGGCGGCATCGATCTGCGCGTGGGAGGCCTCCGGCAGGTCGACGATCCTGGCGCCGGTCTTGGGGTTCAGAATGTGTTCTTCCGCCTCGGTGCCGGCTTCGAAACGTGCGCCGATCAGCATCTGGGTGTCCATGATGTTCTCCCTTGTCGTTTGGTTCATTTGCCGCCGCCGGCGACCTGATCGCCGTCGCGGGTGAGGTAGTAGGCGCCGAGGATCGGCAGGAAGGTGACGATGACGACGACCATGGCGACGACGTTGGTCACCGGGCGCTGGCGCGGCCGCACCAGTTCCTCGAGCATCCAGATCGGCAGGGTCGATTGCTGGCCGGCGGTGAAGGTCGTCACGATCACCTCGTCGAAGGACAGCGCGAAGGCGAGCATGCCGCCGGCCAGAAGTGCGGTGCCGATATTCGGCAGGATGATGTAGCGGAAGGTCTGGAAGCTGTCGGCGCCGAGGTCCATCGAGGCCTCGATCAGCGAGCCCGAGACGCGCCGGAAGCGGGCCACCGCGTTGTTGTAGATGACCACGACGCAGAAGGTCGCGTGGCCGAGCACGATGGTCCAGAAGGAGAAGGGGATTTCCGCAAAGGAAAAGGCAGAGCGCAGCGCGATGCCGGTGATGATGCCCGGCAGCGCGATGGGCAGGATCACGAGCAGCGAGATCGTTTCGCGGCCGAAGAATTTCGTGCGGGAAACGGCGGCCGCGCAGAGCGTGCCGAGCACCAGCGCAATGGCTGTCGAGATCGTGGCGACCCGCACGGAAAGCCCGAGCGCCTCCCACACATCCGGCCGGTTCCAGGTGACAGCGAACCACTTGAGCGTCAGCCCCGGCGGCGGGAACTGGTAGCTCTTCTCCTCCGTCGTGAAGGCGTAGAGGAAGATCAGCAGGATCGGCAGGTGCAGGAAGGCGAGCCCCGCGCCTGCGGCGATCTTCAGGCCAAGGGGGGCGGCGGTGTTTCTGTCAGAGCGCATCGAAGGCTCCCTGTCGCTTGGCCATCCACAGATAGAGGCCCATGATGACGATCGGCACGACGGAGAAGGCGGCGGCCAGCGGGATGTTGCCGGCCGTGCCCTGCTGGGCGTAGACCGCCTGGCCGATGAAGAGCCGCGACGAGCCGATGATCTGCGGGATGATGTAGTCGCCGAGGGTGAGCGAGAAGGTGAAGATCGAGCCGGCGATGATGCCGGGCAGGGCGAGCGGAAACAGCACGAAGCGGAAGGTCTGCGCCGGGTTGCCGCCAAGGTCGGCCGAGGCCTCGATCAGGTTGCCGGGCACGCGCTCCAGCGCCGCCTGGATCGGCAGGATCATGAAGGGCATCCAGACATAGATGAAGACGATGAAGGTGCCGGTATAGCTGATCGACAGCGAGGACCCGCCGACCACGGGCAGCGCCAGCCAGGCATCGAGCAGCCACAGGAGGTGCAGCTTGGCGAGGAACCAGGTGAGGATGCCCTCCTTGGCCAGGATCAGCTTCCAGGCATAGATCTTGACGAGGTAGCTCGACCACAGCGGCAGCATCACGCCGAGATAGAAGATCACCTTCCATTTTCCCCTGGCGTAACGTGCCGCGTAATAGGCGATGGGGAAGGCGATGACCGCCGAGGCGAGCGTCACCATCACGGCCATGACGACGGTGCGTAGGATGATGTCGAAATTCGACGGGATGAGCAGCTGTCTGTAGGTGGAGAGCGTGAACTCGAAGTTGATCAGCCCGGAAAAATCGTCGATCGAGAAGAAGCTTTGCAACAGCAGCGCGATCAGCGAGCCGAGATAGATGATGCCGAGCCACAGGAGCGGCGGCGTCAGCATCAGCAGGAGCAGAATCCCGGGTTTGCGCCAGAAGAGGTCGGAGAGCCGGCCGGAAAGGCCGCCGCGGCGCGCGAGGATGGAGGTGTCGGTGGCGATGCTCATCACGCGCCATCCATCGTGTGCAGGTCTTCCGGCTGGAAGGAGAGGGTGACGGTCTCGCCCTGCGCCGGAACGGCAATGGAGGCCGGTAGCATGGCGGCGACCCGCGCGCCGTTGGCATCCACCGTCAGGCGGTTTGCGGCGCCGAGGAAGTTTGCCGCCGTCACGCGACCGGTAAACTGCGTGCGTCCATCACCGCCACCGAGCGCGATGGCTTCGGGGCGCAGGCTTGCATGGTGCCGGCCGAAGCCCAGTGTCTCGACGAATTCCGGCGGCAGCACGTTGGACGAGCCGACGAAATCGGCGACGAAGCGCGTCGCCGGCCGCTTGTAGACCTCTTCCGGCGTGCCGAGCTGCTGGATCCGGCCGTCGTTGAACACGGCGATGCGGTCCGCCATGGAAAGCGCCTCGCCCTGATCGTGCGTGACGAAGACGAAGGTGATGCCGAGCGATTTCTGCAGGGCTTTCAGCTCCTCCTGCATCTGCTCGCGCAGCTTGAGATCGAGCGCGCCGAGCGGTTCGTCGAGGAGAAGCACGCGTGGCCGGTTGACGAGCGCGCGCGCCAGCGCCACGCGCTGGCGCTGGCCGCCGGAAAGCTGGCCGGGGCGGCGCGTGCCGTAGCCGGGAAGCTTGACCATGGCGAGCGCTTCCTCCGCCGCCTTCAGCCGCTCGGCCTTGGCCACGCCCTTGACCATCAGGCCATAGGCCACGTTCTCGAGGATCGAGAGATGCGGGAAGAGGGCATAGTCCTGGAACACCGTGTTGACGTTGCGCCGGTAGGGCGGCACGCCCTCCGCCGTCTCGCCGAAAATCTCGATATGCCCCGCCGTCGGCTGCTCGAAGCCGGCCATCAGGCGCAGGCAGGTCGTCTTGCCGGAGCCGGACGGCCCGAGCATCGCGAAGAATTCACCCTCGGCGATGGCGAGATCCACGCTGTCGACGGCGCGCACGGCGCCGAAATGGCGGGACACTTGCTGGAACAGAACGGCGGTCATGGGGGCTCCCGGTGGTTTTGAACGATGGGCGAAACGTCCATCGCGTGGAGATCATGGGCAGCAAAAAGGCGCAGCTATCCAATCTCCCCCCTTATGGGAGAGATGCCCGGCAGGGTAGAGGGGGTATCACGCGCCGCCCGGTCAGATGTCGCCGCTTCGCGGCCACCCCCTCTGTCAACTTCGGTGACATCTCCCCCACAAGGGGGAGATCAGGAGGGGTATGCCGCAGCGCTTCCTATCGCCCGCCGATCACGCCGATATAGTCGGATACCCAGCGGTGGTAGGGCACGCATTCGCCCTGGCTTTCGCACTTGGAGACGGGCGTGCGCCAGAAGGCGATCTTGTCGAAGTTGTCGAAGCCGTTGGTCGAGCAGCCTTCGTCGGTAAGCAGCGCATTGCCCTTGCAGGCCGCCGGAACCGACGGCACGGCGCCGAACCACGCTGCGGCATCACCCTGCACCTTGGCGGAAAGTGAGTGTTCCATCCACATATAGGCGCAGTTCGGATGCTGGCTTTCGGCATGCAGCATGGTCGTGTCCGACCAGCCGGTGACACCCTCTTCCGGGAAGGTCGAGGCGATCGGCTGCTTTTCGGCCTTCATCAGGTTGACCTGGAAGGGCCAGGAACCCGAGGCGACGACACCTTCGTTCTTGAAGTCGTCGATCTGGATCATGGCGTCGTGCCAGTAGCGGCCGACCAGCGTGCGCTGCACGCGCAGAAGGTCGAGCGCCGCCTTGTACTGGTCCTCGTTCAGCTCGTAGGGATCCTTGATGCCGAGTTCCGGCTTGTGCGCCATCAGGTACTGGGCGGCGTCGGCGATGTGGATCGGGCCGTCATAGGCCTGCACGCGGCCCTTGTTGGACTTGCCGTCCGGCAGCGTCATTTCCTCGAAGACGACGTTCCAGCTCTTCGGCGCCTCGCCCTTGAAAGCGTCGGTGTTGTACATCAGCACGTTCGGGCCCCACAGATACGGGGTGCCGTAGTGCACGCCGTTGACCGTGTGCCACGGCGCGCTTTGCAGGCGCTCGTCGATGGTCTTCCAGCTCGGAATGAGGTCGGTATTGATCGGCTGGACGCGCTTGCCGGCCACGAGGCGCAGCGATGCGTCGCCCGAGGCGGTGACGAGGTCGAAGCCGCCTTCGTTCATCAGGGCGACCATTTCGTCGGAGGTCGCGGCGGTCTTCACCGTCACCTTGCAGCTCGTCTTCTTCTCGAACTCGGTGACCCAGTCATAGGCCTTGTCCGTCTCGCCGCGCTCGATATAGCCGGCCCAGGCAACGATCGAGACTTCGCCTTCGCCTGGTCCCAGCTCCTTCAAAGGCTCCTGGGCGATGGCGGATGTGACGAAGGCGAGCGAAAGGGTAAGCGCGGTGCAGGAATGCAGAAGTCGCGTCATGACAGTCTCCCGGTTTGATCCGCTTTCAGCGGTATTGTTCCCGGCGAAAAAGGTGCCGTGCTTTCGCCGCTTTCGCAAATTCATTAATCAGAATGTCGGTATCGGAAATTCCGAAATCGGAGATTTTTCGTGCGGCCGGCGCAGCCGATGGAGCTCGTACAGTCTACGGCCGCGCGGCATCCGCCATGGCTGTCACAGCACGATCCGAGGACATACCCCCACCGCACGTCCTGATTTCGCAGCAAAATTCGGCATCGTTTTCCCCGCCCGCATCATCCATGCCTACAATTCCCCATCCCGCCCTCGGATACACCGCAAGGCGTTGCGGCGAGGCGGGGTCGGCGCGGGGCGTGAGGGGATGACGCGAAACCTCATGCACCGGGCTCGCGGAAAATGGTCTCCCTCCGGCGACACGGGGGAAATGGCGGGATATCGGACCGATCCTGCCGTTTCATGCCCCGAACGGCGCGTCGGGCGTGCCTGTGCGGCACACAAGGGGGCGGAACTGGCGGATGCGTCGGCATCGTCCGCCGGGATGGAAACAGGCCGGGCGGTGGCAACACCTTCCGCCGTATCGCCAAGGCGTGCGCTACGGGTGTCAAACGGCCATGCCCTTCCCTGAAACCGGCGGTGAACATCCTCCAGTCCCGCTTTTGCAGAGAGACCGGAGTCGCGGGTAAAAACCGCTGAACGGGGCGCCGGAAGGTGTCACCTATTTGTTTTCAGTCGAGGCAGCTTCCGGCGCCCCGTCCGACATCTTTCGACACCCGGTGCGCCCGCACGCGGGTCCGTCACCGCATGCCTTGAAGGCCGCTATCGTCCGCGCCCGCTTCTGAGCGCTTCGGCCAGCCCGACGAAGTCGCGCGCGGCCTGCGGCATGCCGGAGCCCTTGCGCCAGACCATGCCGATCTGCACCACGGGCAGGGCGCCGGAGACGTCGCGGCTTTCGATGCGGTCGCCTTCCAGCGACCAGGGCCGGTAGACGAGGTCGGGCAGCAGCGCGATGCCGGCACCCGTCGCCACCAGGCTGCGCACCGCCTCCACCGAGCGCGTGCGGAAGGCGACATGCGGTCGCGCGCCGAGTGCGGAGAGAAGCTTGCCGGTATTCTCCTCGATTTCATCGACCGTCAGCATGATCAACGGTTCCTTGGAAATATCGCTGACGGAGATGATGTCGGCCGAAACGAGCGGATGGCCGATCGGCAGCCACAGGCGATAAGGCGAGGTCTCGATGATCTCGGCCTGCAAGGCCATGCGGTCGCGCAGGTTGGAAATGACCATGACCGCCACGTCCAGCTCACCGCCCACCAGCAGGTGTTCGAGATAGGAGCCATTATCCTCGATGGCGCTGACCTCGATGCCGGGAAAGGCGCGACGGTAGCGCGACAGCAGGTCGGAGAGCACATAGCCGGCGACGAGCGAGGTCACGCCGAGATTGAGCTTGCCGCGCTCGGGCGTGCGGTTGTCGGAGAAGGAGCGGCGCGCATCCGACACATCGGCAAGGATCTTCGTGGCGTGGCGCAGGAACTGGTGGCCGTTATGCGTCGTGGTCAGCCCGCGCGGATGGCGGTCGAAAAGCTCCACGCCGAGGTCCGATTCGAGCTCCTTGATCGCCTCGGTGATAGACGATTGCGAGATCGACAGGTTCTGCGCGGCACGCGTCACCGAGCCCTGTTCCGCGACGGCGACGAAGTACTGCAATTGCCGGAAGGTGAAAGCCATGGCGGCCAGTTAATATGGCCGGCATCGGCGGCGCAAGGCGCATCGCCATCGCATCCGGTGCATTCCCCTGCACCATTTCCTGCGGTAAGCTTTGCAAGGGATTGCGACAGGAGAGACCATGCCGCCCTTCGAGACATTGCTAGCGTTTTTTCTGACCACGGCGGTCTTTGCCTATGTGCCGGGCCCGGCCATGCTCTATGCGACGGCGCAGACCATTGCGCGCGGCCGCTGGTCGGGGCTTATGGCGAGCCTCGGCATTCATCTTGGCGGCTATGCGCATGTCATCGCCGCCGCGGCCGGCCTTTCCGCGCTCTTCCATGCCGTGCCGTCGCTCTATCTGGCGGTCAAGCTTCTCGGCGCCGTCTATCTCATCTGGCTCGGCATCCGCATGTTCCGTGCACGGGTGGAGGCGCAGCCGGAGGTTTCGGCTGAGAACATCCGCAGGAGCGGCTGGCGCGCCTTTGCCGAAAGCGTTTCGGTCGAGGTGCTCAATCCCAAGACCGCACTGTTCTTCCTGGCCTTTCTGCCGCAGTTCGTCGATCCCTCGGCCGCGCTGCCGGTGTGGATGCAGCTTTTCATCCTCGGCACCGTCGTCAATCTGATGTTCACCTCCGCCGATGTGGTCTGCGTCCTGCTGGCCGGCGCGGTCGCCACGCGGCTGAAGGGCTCGGCGCGGGTGCAGAAGGGGCTGCAGCGGGCGGGTGGAACGATCCTCGTCGGGCTCGGGCTGAACCTTGCCCTGCAGAAAAGCTGAGCGGGGGGCCGACATGAGCGAACGTCCCATGCCGAGCGAGGAGGGTATCCTCGCTTTCCACAAACGCTGCGAGGACTTCTACCCGGCCGATGCCGTGGATGCGGATATCGTCCAGCAGCGCGCCTGGTACGATGCGCTTTGCGCCGCCTTCGACGCGCCTGCGCCCGCGGGCATGGTCAAGCAGGATGGCATGGTCGCCGATCGCATTCCCGTCCGCCGCTATCGGCCGGCCGCGGTCACGACCGATACGCGACTGTTCTACATCCATGGCGGCGGCTTCGTCGTGGGTTCGCTCGACAGCCACGATGCGATCTGCGCGGAAATCTCCGAAGCGGCGGGAGCGGAACTTGTCGCCATCGACTACCGTCTTTCGCCCGAGCATGTCTGGCCCGCCGCCTTCGAGGATTGCTGGGCGGTGCTTGTCGATCTGCTTTTGAAGCCGGGCAGCGTCGTCTTGATCGGCGACAGCGCGGGCGGCAATCTGGCGGCCGGTATCGTCATGAAGGCGCGCGACGAGGGGCTGAAGGGCATTGTCGGGCAGGCGCTGGTATATCCAGGCCTCGGCGGCGATCTCGGCTCCGGCTCCTATGTCGAGATGGCTGAGGCACCGGGGCTGACGACGGCCGATGTCGCCTATTATCGGGATATCTACAAGGCGCCGGATGCCGCGCCGCACGCTTTCCCCCTGCACGCGCAGGACCTTTCCGGCCTTCCGGCGACCTTCATCACGGGCGCCTATTTCGATCCGCTGCGCGACGATGCGCGCGCCTATGCGGCGCGTCTTGCGCTGGCCGGCGTGCCTGTGGAATTCCGCGAGGAAAAGCAGATGATCCATGCCTGGCTGCGTGCCCGCTTCATGAGCGAGGGCGCGAAGGCCGGCTTTGCGGCACTGTGCGATGCCGTGCGTCGGATGGCCCGGCCGTGAGCGGCGTCACCGATCTTGCAGCGCTGATCGAAACGATGGAGCCGGTTCTGGTGGAAGGGCGTTTCGTCTATGCCTGCGTGCCGGCCGGCGAACTTGCCGACCATCTGATGCGTGCGCCGCTCGGCATGTTCCGCGAGGCGGAGGGCGTAACGCTGATCCTGCCGGCGGAGGCTGCCGGTGATCTCGCCGCCAGCCCGCCCATGCGCATGATCACGCTTACCGTGCATTCCTCGCTCGAAGCCGTCGGCCTAACGGCGGCCTTCGCCACGGCGCTGACGGCCGAGGGCATCAGCGCGAATGTGGTTGCCGGCTTTCATCACGACCATATATTCGTGCCCGAGCGGCAGGCCGAACAGGCGCTTGCGGCGCTGCGGGCCCTGTCCCGCGGGGCGCGTGAAAAGGGAGAAGCAGGATGATGCTATTGCGGTTTGCCGGTCTCGGCATGGTTTTCGGACTTTCGGCGCTCGCCGGGCCATCCTTTGCCAAGGACGCGGCGCCCATTCCATCCTGCGCCATGTCGGGCTCCAAGAGCGTGTTCATCGGTGGCGCGCCGGCTCTAAGGTTGTCGGATGTGGTGAACTGCCCGCCGGAACTTTACGAGATCGTGCCCAGCATCATGATCGAGGGGCAGCCCATGGTGAAATTCCGCTCGGGCGCCGGCGAAAAGGGCAACTGCACCGCGCGTGGCGAAGAGACGGTGATGGCCGAAGGCGAACAGACCAGCCGCCTCGGCGATGTGTCCTGCTCGCAGAATTGAGGAGCGCCGAACGGCCCGGTCTCACATGCCAGGCTGCCCATCACCCTAGCCTTCTCCCCGCAGGCGGGGAGAAGGAGATATGCCGCGCCAGCCGGATAAGGGGCCCGTCAAAGGAAACGGGCGGCCGAAGACCGCCCGCTTTGATCAGTTCCCGGCGCTCTCCATGCGCCGTGTCGCCAGCACCTTTTCCAGCCAGCCGATCTCCATTTCGGGGACGGATTTCAGGAGAAGGTCGGTGTAGTCGTCGAAGGGCGGTGCCAGCACCTTCGATTTCGGGCCGAAGCGCACGAGCTTGCCCCGGTGCATGACGGCCACGCTGTCAGCGATCGCGCGAACGATGGCGATGTCGTGGGTGATGAACATGTAGGAGACATGCGTTTCGTCCTGAAGCTTCAGGAGCAGTTTCAGGATGCCCTCGGCCACCAGCGGGTCGAGCGCCGAGGTCGGCTCGTCGCACAGGATGAGTTCCGGCTGCGCGGCAAGCGCCCGGGCGATGGCGACGCGCTGCTTCTGGCCGCCGGACAGTTCGGCCGGGTAGCGGTCGGCGAAGCGGCCGCCCATTTCGATCTGTTCCAGCAGTTCTTTCACCCGCTCCGTCTTCTTCGCGCCGCGCAGGCCGTAGTAGAAGGTGAGGGGGCGGCCGATGATGTCGCGCACCGTCTGGCGTGGATTCATCGCCGTATCGGCCATCTGGTAGATCATCTGGATGCGGCGCAGCTGGTCGTTCGTGCGGCCTTTCAACGATTTGGGCAGCACAGTGCCCTCGAAGCTGATCGTGCCGTCCTGCGGCGGCAGGAGGCCGGTGATGACACGGGCCAGCGTGGATTTGCCCGAACCGGACTCACCCACCACCGCCAGCGTCTGCCCCTTCGGCAGGTGCAGCGAAACATTCTGCAACACCTTGAAGCCGTTGGAATAGCCGGCGGTGATGTTCTCGACCTTCAGCAGCGTATCCGTCTGGTCGGGCGCCTCGTCGCGGGCGGTGCCGCGCACGTTGACGAGCGCGCGGGTATACTCTTCCTTCGGCGCCTCGATGATGTCCTTCACCGAGCCGTATTCCACCATCTTGCCATGCCGGAGCACAAGGATGTCGTCCGTGATCTGGGCGACGACGGCAAGGTCGTGGGTGATGTAGAGGGCCGCGGTGTTGGTCTCCTCGATGGCATGCTTGATGGCGGCGAGCACGTCGATCTGCGTCGTGACGTCCAGCGCGGTGGTCGGCTCGTCGAAGACGATGAGTTCCGGGTTGGGGCAGAGCGCCATGGCGGTCATGGCGCGCTGCAGCTGACCGCCGGAGACCTGGTGCGGATACCGCTGGCCGAAGGTTTCCGGGTTCGGCAGGCCAAGGACCTTGAACAGGTAGAGCGCGCGTTTTTCCGCCTCTGCACGGTTCATGATGCCGTGTTTCAGCGAGGCCTCGATGACCTGTTCGCCGAGCCGGTGTGCGGGGTTGAAGGCGGCTGCGGCGGATTGCGCGACGTAGCAGACCTTGGCGCCGCGCACCTTGCGGATGCCCGACGGCGAGAGCTTGAGGAGGTCTTCGCCGTTAAGCTTGACCTCGCCTCCGGTGATACGCACGCCGCCGCGTCCATAGGCGAGCGCGGTAAGCCCGATGGTCGACTTACCTGCACCGGATTCGCCGATCAGGCCGAGAACCTTGCCCTTCTCGACATCGAAGTTAATCCCCTCGACGAGCGTCACGGTCCGTGGTGCTTCACCCGGCGGGTAGCTGGTGGCCTCGATCTTGAGGTTTCTGACGGAAAGAAGATCAGGCATCGCCACGCCCTCCCTTGAGGCTGGAGGTTCGTTTCATCAGCCAGTCGACGACGAGATTGACGCAGATGGCCAATCCCGCAATAGCCCCGCCCGGAATGAGGGCGGCGGAAATGCCGAAGATGATGCCGTCCTTGTTGTCCTTGACCATGCCGCCCCAGTCCGCCGCCGGCGGCTGGATGCCGAGGCCGAGGAAGGAGAGGGTGGACAGGAACAGGATCGAGAAGGCGAAGCGCAGGCCGAACTCAGCAAGCAGCGGCGACAGCGTGTTGGGCAGGATTTCCTTGAAGATGATCCAGCCGGTGCCTTCACCGCGCAGCCGCGCGGCCTCGACGAATTCCATGACCGCGACATCGAGCGCCACGGCCCGGCCGATGCGGTAGACGCGGGTCGAGTCCAGGATCGCCATCACGAGGATGAGGATCCAGAGCTGCTGCGGCAGCACGGCCAGCACGACGAGGGCGAAGATGAGTGTGGGGATCGCCATCATCAGGTCGTTGAAGCGCGAGAAGATCTGGTCGATGAACCCGCCCGTTACAGCTGCGATGAACGACAGCAGCATGCCGAGCGAGAAGGACAGAACGGTCGCCGCCAGCGCCACGAAGATGGTGGTGCGGGCGCCGAAGATCAGACGCGAGAACAGGTCGCGCCCGAGATTGTCGGTTCCGAGCAGATACTGGCCGCCCATCGGCTCCCAGACGGAACCGACGATCTGGCTTTCGCTGTAGGGCGCGATGAGGGGGGCGAACATGGCGCAAAACAGGGCGAGCACGATGCCCAGGATGCCGATCCATGCGCTGACGGGAATGGAGCTTAGTCTCATCGCGGATGCCTCAATCTGGGGTTCGCTATGATGGCGAGGATATCGGCGAACATGTTGAGGAAAATGTAGAAGGCGGCGAAGATCAGGCCGCAGGCCTGCACGACCGGCATGTCACGCACCGTCACGGCGTCGACCATATACTGGCCCATGCCGGGATAGACGAACACCACTTCCACCACGACGACGCCGACCACGAGATAGGCGAGGTTAAGCGCTATGACGTTGATGACGGGTGCCACGGCATTAGGCGCGGCATGCTTGGCGATGATGCGCAGGCTGGACAGGCCCTTCAGTTCCGCCGTCTCGACATAGGCTGACGACATCACGTTGAGGATCGCCGCGCGTGTCATGCGCATCATGTGGGCAAGTACGACGAGGACGAGCGTCGCCGTTGGCAGGGCGATGGCCGACAGCCTCTGGCCGAAGGTCATGGATTCATAGACCGTTGCAGGGAAGGTTGCGACACCCATCTGCACGGCGAAGAACAGGATCAGCAGGTATCCGACGAAGAATTCCGGCAGCGATATCGCCGCCAGCGAGACGACGTTGATGATCTTGTCGGGCAGCCGGTTTCGGTATTGCACCGCCAGCATGCCGAGCCCGACGGCGAGCGGCACCGATATGATGGCTGCGAAGAAGGCGAGGAACAGGGAATTGCCGAGGCGCTTGCCGATCTGCTCGCTTACAGAGTTTCGCGAGGCCCAGGAGGTGCCGAAATCGCCCTGCAGCGCGCCGCCAAGCCACTGGAAGTAGCGGGTGGTGGCGGACTGGTCGAGACCGAGTTCCTTGCGGATGTTCTCCACCGCCTGCGGCGTGGCGGATTGGCCGAGATAGGTCGTGGCGAAGTCGCCGGGCAAGGCTTCCACGCCCCCGAAGATCATCAGGGACACGGCGAAGAGCAAGGCCACGCTGAGCGCGAGGCGTTGCGTGATCAGCGCCGCGAGCGGGCTGCTCTTGGCGAATTTCGCCCAGACGGAAGGCTTGGCTTCGACAAAAGGGGTTCCTGGGGACGCAACCGACCCGGCAGCGCCGGCAGACTGCGGGCTATCGCCCGCAGCCGCCGTTGCTGTCAGTTCCGGACCGTGCGCCGGTCCGCCGCCGGTCATCAGGCTTCGAGCCACACGCGGGTGGCGACATAGCCGTTCGACATGTCGTTGCCGATGTCGTGCACGTAGCCCTTCACGCTCTTGCTGGACGCGTTCACGAAGTCGTTGAACATCGGCAGGATCAGGCCACCTTCGTCACGCACCATCATGGCCATGGTGCGGTACATGTCCTTGCGCTTGGCCTCGTCGAGTTCCGAACGTGCCTCTAGCAGCAGCTTGTCGAAGTCTTCGCGCTGGAAGCGCGTGTCGTTCCAGTCGGCCGTCGAGAGATAGGCGGTGGAGTACATCTGGTCCTGGGTCGGGCGGCCGCCCCAGTAGGAGGTGGAGAAGGGCTGGACGTTCCAGACGTTCGACCAGTAGCCGTCGCCCGGCTCGCGCTTCACCTCGATATCGATGCCGGCCTTCTTGGCGCTCTCCTGGTAGAGGACCGCCGCATCGACGGCGCCGGGGAAGGCGACGTCGGAGGTGCGCAGCAGGACGGAGCCGCTGTGACCCGACTTCTTGTAGTGGAAGGCGGCCTTGTCCGGATCGTAGGCACGCTGTTCGATGCCTTCGGGGAAGAGGGCGTAGGTCTCGTTGATCGGGAAGTCGTTGCCAACCTTACCGTAACCGCCGAGCACCTTCTCCAGCATGGTCTCGCGATCCATCGCATACTTGAGAGCCATGCGTAGGTCGTTGTTGTCGAACGGCGCCGTGTTGCAATGCATGATAAACACGTAGTGGCCGCGGCCGGACGTGGAGAGGATGTCCACGGTCGGTGCGCGCTTCAGGAGGTCCACGGTCTTCGGGCTGACGCGGTTGATGTAATGGACCTGGCCGGAAGACAGTGCGGCGATACGGGCGGTGGCGTCGTTCATCGCGATCATTTCGATCGTGTCGACATAGCCACGGTCCTGGCGCCAGTCATCCTTGTTGCGCTCGAAGGTGGCGCGCACGCCCGCCTCGAAGTTCACGACCTTGTAGGGGCCGGTGCCGATCATGGCGTTCGGATCGTCCAGGCCGCCATTCGGCTGGATGATCAGGTGGTAATCGGTCAAAAGCAGCGGCAGGTCGGCATTGCCTTCCGACAGTACGAGCACGAGCTTGTCGCCGTCGGCCTTGATTTCCTTGATCGACTTCATGACGCCGAGCGCGCCCGACTCCGATTTCTCATCGGTGTGGCGCTGCAGGGTCTTGATGACGTCGTCGACGGTCAGTTCCTTACCGTCATGGAACTTCACGCCCTTGCGGATGGTAAAGGTCCAGGTGGCAGCGTCTGCGGACGGCTCCCAGGATTCGGCCAGCGCGGGAACGGGCTGGCCGGTCAGCGGCTCGGATTCGACGAGCATGTCGCCCCAGTTGCGACCGACGACGAACATGAACTGCGACAGCGCCTTGGCGGGATCCTTCGAGTCGGTGGCGGCTGCGCCTTCCAGGCCGAGCTTCAGGTTGCCGCCGCGCTTGGGCTCCTGCGCGCGGGCTGCGGTGTCGAACATGGTGCCGGCGGCGGCGAGCGTGATGCCGAAGGCAGCTGTGCGGCCCAGGAACTCGCGGCGGTTCATCTTGCCGAGCGAGACCTGGCTCGTGAGGTATTTGGTGTAATCAGTCATTCCCCTGTTCCCTTTGCTGTGCTCTTGCGGGCGAGCATTTGTCGTTGTGATTGGCAGAATTTCTGTTTTTGGCTTTTAAATCAACCGTGCAGGCCGGTTTTTATCCCGGTGCGGGCGCATTCGGCGGTTTCGCGAAAACCTGATTTCTTTACCGCGAAGCGGATCCTCCTTTTGCAAATTTCGATGCCTGATGCATGGTGGGCATGAAAAATTTCTTAATTCTTTTCAAATGTTTATGCTTTTCGCAGTGGCTGGCCCGCATTGGGGCCGGCCACTGATTTTCTCATCGTCCCTTCCAGACGGGGTCGCGCTTTTCGGAAAAGGCGCGTGCGCCCTCAAGCTGGTCCTCGCTGGAGTAGAGAATATCGACTGTGCGGAACTGCCGTTTGGTGATCCTGTTCATCGTCGTCTGGAAGGTTTCACCCTCCGCGGCGCGCACCACTTCCTTGATGGCGGCGTAGACGAGCGGCGGGCCGCTTTCGAGCAGGCGGGCGAGCTCCCAGGCCCGGTCCATCAGCTTGTCGGCGGGAAGGACCTCGTTGACGAAACCCCACCGGTGGGCCTCCTGCACATCGAGCCAGCGGCCCGTCAGGAGCATGTCCATCGCGATGTGATAGGGGATGCGCTTGGGCAGCTTGATCGAGGCCGCATCGGCCACCGTTCCCGAGCGGATTTCCGGCAGCGCGAAGGTGGCGTGCTCGGCCGCGAGGATCAAATCTGTGGAAAGCGCAATTTCGAGGCCGCCGCCGCAGCATATCCCGTTCACGGCGCAGATGATCGGCTTGTTGAGGTCGCGCAGTTCCTGCATGCCGCCGAATCCGCCGATGCCGTAATCGCCATCGACCGCGTCGCCCGCGGCCGCCGCCTTCAAATCCCATCCCGGACAGAAGAATTTCTCCCCCGCACCGGTGATGATGGCGACGCGCAGGCTGTCGTCGTCGCGGAAATTCGCGAAGATTTCGCCCATGATGCGGCTGGTCACAAGGTCGATTGCGTTCGCTTTGGGGCGATCGATGGTTACTTCAAGGATGCCGCCTTCGCGGCGTTGCAGGATCGGTCCGGTCATGGGTTCTCCCTCAGACGGATCAGTGCGTCGGCTGCGACGACACCGTCGCCAGCAGGCAGCACCATTATAGGATTAACGTCCAGTTCTTCGATTATTGAAGCGTTTGAAACGACATAGGATGCCGCTGATGCGACGGCGGCCACAAGTGCGTCGAAATCCCCCTTCGGGCCGCCGCGATAGCCATCGAGAAGCCTTGCAACCCTGAGGCGGGCGATGGCTTCGCGGATCGCCTTTTCGTCGGTTGGCAGGGTCAGGATGGCCGAATCCTCGAGCAGCTCGACGAGGATGCCGCCGGCGCCGATGGTAAGAACCGGTCCGGCGACGGGATCGCGCATGGCGCCGACGATGAGTTCGGCGATGGGCTTGCCGACCATCTTTTCCACGAGGAAACCGGAGGCGACGCCGGCCATGCTCTCAGCAGCCTGCATGACGGCCTCGCGGCTTTGCAGGTTGAGCTTCACCGCGCCGGCTTCGGTCTTGTGGGCCACGCCGAGCCCCTTGAGCACGACGGGGAAGCCGAGCGTTTCGGCTGCGTCGGCGGCGGCTTGCGGCGTTTGGGCGGTCAGGCCCTTCGGCACGGTCAGGCCATGGGCGGCGAGCGCCCGCTTGGCCTCATGTTCGGTGAGCGTGACGGCTTCGCCTTCACCGGCGGCACTCTTGAGGAGCGGGGCCGATTGTGGCCGGGCCCAGGCCTCGCCGATGCCGGCGGCTGCGTCGGCGGCGGCAAGCGCCTCCTCGATACCGTAGAAGGGAACGACACCGTTCTGCATCAGCATTTCGGCGGTCGCCTCCGGCATGTTTTCACCCATGGAGGCGACGATGCCGGCATTGGCCCCGGTCGCCTTCGACGCATCGATGACGGCGTGGCAGGTGGTGGTCCAGTCCTCAGCATCGCAGCGGTCGAGGCGGGGGAAATCGAGCACGATGAGGTTCAGGGCGTAGCCGCCCTGCATCATGGTGGTGAAGGCCGCCGTCTGCTTCTCGCGGTTGCCCCAGACGAAGGTGTGGTAATCGAGCGGATTGGAGATCGTCACCATCTGGCCGAGCGTCTCGCGCAGCGGCTGGCGCTGGAAGTCCTTGAGCGCACGGTAGTTCACCTTGCGCTTTACCCCGGCATCCGCCATCAGCGAGGCCTCGCCGCCCGAGCAGGACATTGAGGAGATGTCATGGCTGGGCAAGGGGCCGGCGATGTGCAGCAGTTTCAACGTTTCCAGCAATTCCGGCAGCGTTTCCACGCGGCCGATGCCGAGGCGGGCCAGCAGCGCGGAAGAGACCGCGTCGTTGCCGGCCAGCGATGCCGTGTGCGAGACCGTCGCGAGCTGCGCCTGCTCCGATTTGCCGACCTTCAGTGTTACCACCGGTTTGTTCAGTTCACGCGAACGAAGCGCCAGGCGTTCCAGCGATTCGAGACTGTCGAAGCCTTCGATATGCAGGCCGACGGCGGTGACGCGCGGGTCTTCCAGCACGGCGCAGGCGAGGTCGGCGAGACCAGTCTGCGCCTGATTGCCGGCCGTCAGGATATAGGCGAGCGGCAGGCCGCGTTGCTGCATGGAGATGTTGCAGGCGATGTTGGACGACTGCGTGAGGACGGCCACGCCCTTGTCGATGCGCAGCATGCCGTGCTGGTCGGGCCAGAGCAGGGCGCCGTCGAGCATGTTGATGAAGCCGTAGCAGTTCGGCCCGAGGATCGGCATGTCGCCGGCGGCCTCCACCAGGGCCGTCTGCAGGTCGTCGCCATCGGCGAGTTCGCTGACGGCCTCGCGGAAACCCGAGGCGTAGCACACGGCGCCGCCGGCGCCGCGTGCGGCGAGGTCACGGATGATACCGATAGTCAGCTCGCGGTTGACGCCGACGAAGGAGGCATCCGGCGCGCCGGGCAGCTCCGAAACCGACCGGTAGCATTTGCGGCCGAGGATTTCGTCCTCACGCGGATGCACCGGCCAGATCTCCCCGGAAAAGCCCATCTTGTCGCACTGGAAGATGACGCGCCGCGCCTCCTTGCCGCCGAAAACGGCGATGGATTTGGGCCGGATCAGACGGTCGAGGGAACGGGTCATCTATGACTACGCTCCCAGTGGCCGCAGCAGGTCGCGGCTGATGATGTGGCGCTGGATTTCCGATGTGCCGTCCCAGATGCGCTCCACGCGGGCATCGCGCCAGAATCGGGCGAGCGGCAGGTCGTCCATCAGGCCCATGCCGCCGAAGATCTGGATCGCCTCGTCGGTGACGCGGGCGAGCATTTCCGTGGCATAGACCTTGGCCGAGGCGATTTCGCGGTTCGACGGCAGGCCCTGATCGAGTCGCCAGGCGGCCGAGAGCGTCAGCAGGTCGGCGGCATCGATTTCGGTGATCATGTCGGCCAGCTTGAAGGACACACCCTGGTTCGCACCGATCGGCTTGCCGAACTGTTTGCGCTCGGCGGCGTAGTTGAGCGCGTAGTCGAAGGCGCGGCGGGCGCGGCCGACGGATGTCGCGGCGACCGTCAGGCGCGTCGCATAGAGCCAGTCGTTGGCGATGTCGAAGCCCTTGTGCACCTCACCGAGGATCTGGGAGGAGGGCAGGCGGCATTCGTCGAAATTCAGGATGCAGTTCTTGTAGCCACGGTGCGAAACCGAATTGTAGCCCTCGCGGATTTCGAATCCGGGCGTGCCGCGATCGACGAGGAAGCAGGTGATGAGCTTCTTCTTGCCGCGCGGCGTGTCCTCTTCGCCCGTCGCGATGAAGACGATGACGAAATCGGCGATATTGGCGTGGCTGATGAAGTGCTTGGTGCCGTTGACGACCCAGTCGTCGCCGTCCTTGCGGGCAAAGCATTTCATGCCGCGCACGTCGGAGCCGGCATCGGGCTCGGTCATGGCGAGCGCGTCGAACTTCTCGCCGCTGACAGCCGGCAAAAGGTATTTCTCACGCTGCTCGCCTTCGCAGGCCATCAGGATGCCCGAGGGACGGCCGAAGAAAACGGTGAGCGCCATGGAGCCGCGGCCAAGCTCGCGCTCGACCAGCGTGAAGGACGTATGATCGAGACCCGCGCCGCCGACCTCTTCGGGGAAGTTGCAGCCGAAGAAGCCGATGTCCTTGCACTTGCGCGCGATCTCCTGGCCGAGCTCCGGCGGCACATGACCGGTACGCTCGACCTCGTTTTCATGCGGATAGATTTCCGTTTCGACAAACAGGCGAACCGTGTCCACGATCATCTGCTGTTCGTCGGTAAGTGCGAAGTTCATTGCAGTGTTCTCCCAGTATTCTCTTTACTGGAGGTGCGTTTGGTCACCCCCCTCTGGCCTGCCGGCCATCTCCCCCACAAGGGGGGAGATTGAATCGTGGCACCGCTTTGCCTCCAGCCGATCTCCCCCCCTTGTGGGGGAGATGCCCGGCAGGGCAGAGGGGGGTAAGGGCTTGCGCCCTACGCGCGCTTCTGCCCGACGCTCCGGCCGGCACCTTCCGGCACCGGGAGCGTCGCGTGGGCTTCGGCGATCGGCTTGATCTTCGCGAGCACTTCCGCCGGTGCCTCGACGCTCTTGCCGGCCTTCGAGTCGACATGGACCATCATCTGCTCGGCGGTGGCGATGACGTCGCCCGTCGCCGCGTCATGGATGCGGGTGAAGAAGTGCAGGCGCTTGGCGTCGGACGACAGAAGCTGGAGCGTCGTGTAGAGCGCCTGGCCGAGCTTGCCCTCGCCGAGATGGCGGATGTGGGTTTCCACCGTGTAGTAGCTGTGGCCGGCCTCGACGTAATCGAAATCGACACCGATAAGGCGCAGCAGCGCATCCGAGGTGTCGCCGAACAGCTGAAGATAGCGGTGTTCGGTCATGTGGCCGTTGTAATCGACCCAGGCGGCGTTGACCTTGGTATCGAGCAGGCGCAGCGGTTCGGCAGCAGAGACCTCGACCTTCGCCTTGCCGGCCTTGGCCCACAGGTGCGCCTCGAAATCGGCGAGCAGCTTGCCGGAGCCCCAACCCTTGCCGTCATCGCCGGCCTTCAGCGCGTGCATGATGCCGACGAGGTTCTGGTCGCGGATGCGCTCCAGCTCGCGGATGCCGCGTGCGCCGGACTGGGCGTCCGACTGGTCGGCGATCTTCGCGACCAGCGCATCGTTGAGGTCGACGACATCGGTGAGCTTCGTCCACGGCCAGGACAGGCAGGGGCCGAACTGCGCGAGGAAGTGGCGCATGCCCGCTTCGCCGCCGGCGATGCGGTAGGTCTCGAACATGCCCATCTGCGCCCAGCGCATGCCGAACGAATAGCGGATCACGTCGTCGAGCGTCTCGGTATCGCAGATATCGTCCTTGATGAGCCAGAGGCCCTCGCGCCAGACGGCTTCCAGAAGACGGTCGCCGACAAAGGCCTCGATCTCCTTGTTGATGATCACGCCCTTCATGCCGATGGGCGCCAGCTTGGCCTTGGCGTCTTCGAGAACCGCGCGCGACGTCTTCTGGCCACCGACGAGTTCGGCAAGCGGCAGGAGATAGACGGGGTTGTAGGGATGCGCGACGAACAGGCGTTCGGGATGCTTCATGTCGCGCTGCAGGTCGGTCGGCATGAGGCCCGAGGTGGAGGAGCCGATCAGCGCCTTGGGGTCGGCGGCGGCATCGATCTGGTTCAGCACGCCGCGCTTCAGTTCGAGGCGCTCGGGCACGCTTTCCTGAATCCAGTCAGCGCCTTCGACGGCTTCCTCAATGCTCTTGGCGAAGGTGACCTTTCCCTTCGGCGGCAGCGGCGCCATGGTGAGCATGCCATAGGCACGCTCGGCATTGGCCATGACTTCGCCGATGATGCGCTCGGCTTCCGGGTGCGGATCGAAAATCTTCACATCGATGCCGGCCAGCGCGAAACGCGCGACCCAGGCCCCGCCGATGACGCCGCCGCCGATGCAGGCTGCCTTGTGGATGGTGCTCATGCTGATGCGTTCCCTTGTACTTTGTGCTCGTTTGCCTGCGCCCGCGTGCTTTTACACATGGAGCGGCCATCCCCCTCATCCGCCCTTCGGGCACCTTCTCCCCGTGGGGGAGAAGGGAAGGATGCACCGCCTTGCCAGATTCTCCTTCTCCCCCAATGGGGAGAGGTGCTCGAAGGGCGGATGAGGGGGCAGGCGCTGCCGTTCCGGTCATCCGCGCGGCGCGCGCTTCGTCAGTTTCAGCTTCTCGCGCACTTCGGCCGGGCCGATGACGCGGGCGCCCATGCTTTCGATGATGTTGACGGCCTTATCGACGAGCTGCGCATTGGTCGCGAGCTGGCCCTTGCCGACATAGAGATTGTCCTCAAGGCCGACGCGGACATTGCCGCCGGCAAGCACGGCCGCAGCCGGATAGGCCATGGCGTTACGGCCGATGGAGAAGGCCGAAAAGGTCCAGTTCGACGGCACGTTGTTGACCATCGCCATGAAGGTGTTGAGATCGTCAGGCGCGCCCCACGGAATGCCCATGCACAGCTGGATGAGGACCGGATCCTCGATGACGCCTTCTTCGACGAGCTGCTTGGCGAACCAGAGATGGCCGGTATCGAAGGCTTCGATTTCGGGGCGCACGCCGAGATCGGTCATCATCTTGCCCATGGCGCGCAGCATCGACGGAGTGTTGGTCATCACATAGTCGCCGAGCGAGAAGTTCATGGTGCCGCAATCGAGCGTGCAGATTTCCGGCAGGCATTCGACAACGTGGGACACGCGCTCGGTGGCGCCCACCATGTCGGTGCCGACAGGGTTCAGCGGCAGCGGCTGTTCGGTGCCGCCGAAGATCATGTCGCCGCCCATGCCGGCGGTGAGGTTGAGCACCACGTCGACTTCGGCGTCACGGATGCGCTCGGTGACTTCGCGATAGAGATCGTTGCGGCGGCTGGGCGCGCCGGTCTCGGGGTCGCGCACATGGCAGTGCACGACGGCGGCACCCGCCTTGGCGGCGTCGATCGCGGATTCGGCGATCTGCTTGGGTGAGCGCGGCACATGCGGCGACTTGCCTGCGGTATCGCCGGAGCCGGTAACAGCGCAGGTAATGAAGACGTCGCGGTTCATCGAAAGAGGCATTTTCGTTCTCCCAGTATTCTCGTTAAGGCCATTACGAGCCAAGAGACGGCGCAATGCTTTCACTTTTCAGATCTATCCTTGACAATTTGAGAGGTGCATTTGCATGCTTGCGTCATGCTCGACCTCTCCTCCGATACGCTCGACATCGATCTTCTTATCCTGCCCGAGACGAACCTCATCCTCGTCGCCTCGGTTATCGAACCCCTGCGCGCGGCCAACCGAATTTCCGGTCAGACGCTCTACCGCTGGCGGATGTTCTCGCCGGATGGGCAACCCATCGAGACGCGCAGCCGCATTCCCGTTCCCGTCGACGGCGTTTTCCGGCCGGAAAAGGAGACGGCGCCGCTCTTCGTGCTGTCGAGCTATCAATGGCAGATGAGTGCGACGCCTCTGTTACGGCGCCAGCTTTCGCAGACCGCGCGCTACCGGACGATGATGGCGGGTATCGAATCGGGAAGCTGGCTGCTGGCGGAGGCGAGCCTCTTGGACGGCTACTCCGTGACCGTTCACTGGGAGGACATGGAGGAATTCGCTTCGTGCTATCCGCAGATTGCCGTGATGCGGGAGCGCTATGTCATCGACGGAAAGCGTGTCACCTCCGGCGGATCGCTGCCGACGCTCGACCTGATGCTGGAAATCATTCGCCGAAGGCAGGGCTATTCGCTTGCGCTGGAGGTATCGCGGCTGTTCATCTACGAGCATGAGCGCACCGGCGGTCTCCTGCAGGTGCCGGCGCTCGGCAACATGCGCGTTGCCGACCAGCGCGTGAGCCAGGCCGTGCGGCTGATGGAAGAGACGGTCGATGCGCCGCTGACGCTGGCGCGGCTCGCCCGGCGTGTGGGCATCAGCGCGCGGCATCTGCAGGACCTGTTTCAGGAATCGATGGGTGTGGTGCCGCACCAGCACTATCTGGCGCTGCGCCTCAACGCGGCCCGGCGCAAGGTCATCGAGACCAAGGCGGAGTTTGCCGACATCGCCGCGCTCACCGGCTTCAACTCGTCATCGGCCTTCTCGCGTAGCTACCGCGCGCACTATCACGAAAGCCCGACGGAGACGCGGCGGCGGCTGCGCGCAGGCGCCAAGGTTTAAGGCGCACGCCGCGACAGGATGGGGATCACCGTTTCCGCCGCCTGGCGGGACAGCGTGTCACGCGGCCAGACGAGGCTCAGCGATTGGCGGTAGGCCGGGCCGAGCGGCAGCAGCGCCGGCGGCGGGCTGATATTGGCCAGCGAGTTCTCCGGCAGGATGGCAAGGTGGCCGTGTTTCAGCACGAGGTTGATGATGACGGGGATGGAATCCACCTCCACCAGCGTCAGGCGTGCCCGCTCGGCCGGCGTGAGCGTGGCCTCCAGAAAACGGTCCGTCATCTGGCGCAGGCCGCTGCGCGGGCTCGGTACGGCAATCGGATAGCGGCGCAGGAGAGCCGCGAGGTCCTGCCGGTCGTCTTCCTTCAGGTCGCGGGGGGCGGCGAGGGCGAGTTGCGACTGGTCGATCAGGCAGCCATCGAACTCCACGGGATAGCGGTCGGTATCGAGCAGGATCAGGTCGAAACGGCGGTTCTTGAGACCGGAAACCAGTTCATCGGCCGTTGTCGAGGACAGGAAGAGCGGCTGGCGCGGGCGGGCGGCGCGCCACTCGACCGCCAGCCGCGCCAGCATGCCGGCGATCTCGCTTTCATGGCCGAAGGGGATGATGGCGCCGAGCCGCCAGGTTGCGGCGCTGCGCCGGAAACGCTCCGTGGAGGCAGCGGCGAGCGTTTCCCAGGCGGTGGTGATGTGCTCGGCAAGGGCAAGCGCTTCAAGGCCCGCCGGCGTGCAGCTAATGCCCTTGGCCGAACGGTCGAACAGCGTGCAGCCGATGGCCTTCTCAAGATGCGCGAGCTGACGGGTCAGCTGGGGCTGACCGAGGCCGTGGCTTCTGGCAGCGGCATTGATGCTGCCGGCCTTGGCAGCGGCGGCGAAGCGAGAGAGCGATGCGAGCGGGATGGCGCCCCCGGCCGATGTGCCTTGCCCGAGCGACAAAAGCGTCGCCGCGGTGCGCGCGATCTCAGCAAAATGTGGCAGGCGGGTTTCCCCCTCCAGCGTGGGCACCAGCGCCTGCCCGTCGCGCCGAACAAGCGGCACCGAAAGGGCGGCTTCGACCCGTCGCAGTGCCGCACTTGCGCTGGAGGCCGGCCGGCCGGCGCGGGCGGCGGCCCGGCGAATGCCGCGCTGTTCGAGTATGTCGTGCACGAGGCTGAGGGTGGCCAGATCCACGGGCGGCGCTTTCGTTTAGCGGATGATGTTCGGCTTATAGCATAGGGC
This sequence comes from Shinella sp. H4-D48, assembly GCF_022637395.1. Lineage (GTDB taxonomy): Bacteria > Pseudomonadota > Alphaproteobacteria > Rhizobiales > Rhizobiaceae > Shinella > Shinella sedimenti. Next base: position 1,176,304 of record NZ_CP093337.1, read on the forward strand.
GTGCGGATTTTGGGATATCTGTTTGTGCTGCGTTGCGCTTAACATCCATCCCGTACTTTTCTGCAATTGCCGGATAAGCCCGCGCGGCTTTTCCGATGCTGCACTCGATACAGGCTTTGGGGACATGCTCGCTTCCGCCGAAACGCTCTATCTCACTGGCCAGCCACTCGATTTCACCGCGCTGGAGGCGATCGGCCGGGCGGGCCGGCATGCGGTGGCCTGCGAGAAGGGCATGGGGCGGATCGTGACGGCGCGGCATGTCGTTACCGATCGACTCGCCACCGGCCTGCCGATCTACGGCGCCAATACCGGCGTCGGCTCGATGAGGGACAAACTGTGGACGGCCGACGATCTCGTCGAGTTCAACAATAACCTCGTCAAGGCGCATCATTTCGGCACGGGCGAGCCCTTTACGCTGCCCATCGTGCGCAAGGCCATGGCGATCCGGGTGAACACGGCGCTCGGCGGTTATTCCGGGTGCAGCCCTGAGCTGATCGACGCCTTCCTCGCGCTGCTCGAAAAGGATGTCGTGCCCGTGGTGCGCCGGCACGGGTCTATGGGCTGCGCCGATATTGGCCTGATGGGCCAGATCGCTGCCGTGCTGATGGGCGAGGGCGAGGCGTGGTATCGCGGCGAGCGCGTGCCGGCCGCTGAGGCGCTGGAGCGCGCCGGGTTGAAACCCCATCACATGCAGCCGCGCGATGCGCTGGCGGCGCTGAGCGTCAACGCCATCTCGCATGCCGCCGCAGCCGACGTGGTGCGCGAGGCAGCCAAGGCGATCCGCAACCTCATGGTAACAGGCGTTCTTTCGTCGCTGGCGCTCGGGGCATCTGCCGATCCTTGGCGGGTCGCCGCGCGCCTTTCGGCCCATGGCGAGGCGATGGCCGGGCGCTGGTTCGAGGCGCAGGCCGCCTCGGGCCACTGGCCCAAGCCATCGGCGATCCACGATCCGCTCAGCCTGCGCATGACCGCGCAGGTCTTCGGCGCCTGCCTCGATACGCTGATGAACGCGGCAGAGCGCATCGTCGAGGCGACCGCGCAGTCGGATGACAATCCCGTCGTCATCGACGGCGTGATCATGGCCTCCGGCGGCTCGCTGCCGCTCTCGACTACCCTCTATGTCGAGGCCGCGCAGACGGGGTTCGCGCATCTTGCCCGAAACGTCCTGAACCGCTGCGTGCTGCTGGCCAACGGCGTGCGCCGCAACCTGCCGGTCAATCTCGTTGCGCCCGGCGAGGCGGCGACCGGCTTCGGGCCGCTTTTGAAGCTCGCAGTCGAGCTCTATATGCGCATCCAGTCGCTGGCGGTGCCGATCTCGGCGCAATCCATTGTCGTGGCGGGCGGGCTGGAGGAGGAGGCGACCTTCCTGCCGCTGATCGTCGAGCGCATGGAAAGCCAGGTGCGCGACCTTCGCCAGCTTGCCGCGCTCGAAGCCATGCTGTCGGCGCAGGCCGTTGATCTCTCGGGCGACAATGTCGAGGGCGTGGCCTCCATCGCCTATCAGCGCACGCGTGCCATCAGCCCGTTCTACCGCAAGGACCGGCCGCTTTCCGCCGAAATCGAGGCGCTCGACCGTGATCTCGCCTGCCCGGATGCGCTTGCCGCCTTCCTCGATGCGGCGCCTATGGCCGAGTTCGACACCTTCTTCGCCCTCAAAGCCTGACGGAGACACGACATGGCCGATTTCGATCTCGTTGTGAAAGGTACCGTCGTCCTGGCGGATCGTATTGTCGAAGGCGGGCATGTCGCGGTTCGCGACGGCAAGGTGGTGCATGTGGGACAGGGCGCGATGCCCGCAGCAAAGGAGCGGCACGACCTTTCGGGCGCGCTGATCCTGCCCGGCGCCATCGATGCGCAGGTCCATTCGCTCTCGCAGAAGAACCAGGAGGATTTCATCTGGTCGACGCGCTCGGCGGCGGCGGGCGGCGTCACCACCATCGTCGACATGCCCTATGACGAGGGCAACCTCGTGTGCTCGGCGGAAGCGGTGAAGATCAAGGTCGATCATGCATCGACGCAGGCGCGCGTCGATTTCGCGCTCTACGGCACCGTTGATCCCGAAGAAGGGCCGGCACGCATCGGCGAAATGGTCGAGGCGGGGGTTGCGGCCTTCAAGTTCTCGACCTTCGGCACGGACCCGAAGCGCTTTCCGCGCATTTCCGCCGCGCTTCTCGAAGACTGCTTCCGCGTCATCGCCCCGACGGGGCTGACCGCCGGCGTGCACAACGAGGACGACGAGGCGGTGCGGGCGGCGATCGCGAAGGTGAAGGCGGCGGGCATCACCGACTACCGCGCTCATGGCCTGTCGCGTCCGCCGCTGACGGAACTGCTCGCCTCCAACCAGATCTACGAGACGGGGGCGCAGACCGGGTGCCCGGCGCATGTCGTGCATTGCTCGCTCGGCCGCGGTTATGAGATCGCTAGCGCCTACAGGGCGCAGGGTTTTCGCGCGACGATCGAGTGCTGCATCCACTATCTGACGCTTGATGAAGAGAACGACGTGGCCCGGCTCGGCGGTAAGGCGAAGATCAACCCGCCGATCCGCCCGCGCGCCGAGGTGGAAAAGCTCTGGAGGCATATCGCGGAAGGCAATGTCACCCTGGTGTCCACGGACCATGTCAGCTGGTCGGAGGACCGCAAGACGAACCCGGACATGCTGGCCAATGCATCCGGCGTGCCGGGGCTGGAGGTCATGGTGCCGCTCTTCGTCAAGGGCGCACTGGAGCGCGGCATTCCGCTGACGCGCGCGGCCGAACTGATGGCGCTGAACCCGGCCCGGCACTTCCGCCTCGATCATGTGAAGGGCGCGCTGGAAGCCGGCAAGGATGCCGACATCACGGTGCTGACGCCGGAGCCCTACATCTATGACGCGGCCGCGAGCGGCAACAATGTCGTGGGATGGTCGCCCTATAACGGCATCCGCCTGCCATGGCGGGTCTCGGGCACCTATCTGCGTGGCAGGCTCGCCTTCGATGGCACGAACGTGCTTGCCGAACCGGGTACCGGCGCCTTCGTGCGGCCGCTGCCGACGCTCGTTTCCAGGGGAGCCTGAGGATGGCCCGTTCAACCAATCTGCCGGTCGATCCAGCGCGCATCGCTGATGTGATCGACGGGCTTGCCCGGCTCACCGATCCGGGACGGCCCTACACACGGCGTGCCTTTACCGCTCTGTTCCCGGCAGGGCGGGATTTTCTTGACGATGCGTTTCGGGCCGCAGGGCTCGAGACGCGCATCGACGCGGCAGGCAATCTCATCGGCCGCCGGCCGGGCCGCGTGCCCGGTCGCGGCACGATCATGCTCGGCTCGCATTCCGACACGGTGCCTGATGGCGGACGCTATGACGGCATCGCGGGCGTCGCGGTGGCGCTGGAAGTGGCGCGTGCGCTCACCGATCAGGACATCGAACTCGATCATGATCTGGAGGTCGTGGATTTTCTTGCCGAGGAAGTCTCTGTTTTCGGTGTCTCCTGCATCGGCAGTCGCGGCATGGCCGGTGTGCTGCCTGAAGATTGGCTGACGCGCGACAGCGGGGGCCTGACGCTGGCGCAGGGCATCCGCGATGCCGGCGGCGATCCTTCACGCATTGTCGCCGAAGCGCGCAGAGACATTGCGGCGTTCCTTGAACTGCATATCGAGCAGGGGCCGGTGCTGGAGACGGAAAAGCTCGACATCGGCGTGGTGACGGCGATTGCGGGAATCACGCGCATCGAGATCATCGTGGAGGGGCGCGCCGACCATGCGGGCACGACGCCGATGGGCGCACGTGCCGATGCACTGGCGGCGGCGGCAAGGCTGGTGACGGGCATCGAGGCGCTGGCGAAATCGTTTTCCGACGGCCCCGGCCATTTCACCGCGACGGTGGGCGAATTCTCCATCGAACCGAATGCCGCCAATGTCGTGCCGTCGCGGGCACGCCTGCTGATCGATGCACGTGCGGAAGAGCGCACCACCATGGATGTGTTCGCCGCCTCCGTGGACCAGCTCACGGAACAGATCGCGCGGGAAACTGGCACCGTTATAGCGCCGCCGCGCCGCATCTCTGACAACATGCCCACCCCCGGCGATCCGTTGCTGCTCGACATTCTGGATGCGGCCTGCGAGGCGGTCGGTGCCGGGCATCGCCGCATGGCCTCCGGTGCCGGGCACGATACGGCCTTCATGGCGAAGGTGACGCGGGCTGCGATGATCTTCGTTCCGTGCCTTGGCGGGCGCAGCCACGCGCCGGAGGAATTCGCCGAGATCGACGACATCGCGCTCGGCGCGGCGGTGCTTTTTAACGCGGTGATTCAGCTGGATGAGAAACTGATTCAGGAGAACGTCTAATGGGTCGGATTTTAAAGGAAAAAGACGTCGAGGCGGCCGTTCGGGGCGGCTCGGTCTACGCCGCCGGCGGTGGCGGCTGGGCCGACCACGGGCGTATGCTGGGTCGTGCGGCGGTTTCCATCGGCAAGCCGGAACTGGTGTCCATCGACGAACTCTCCGACGACGACTGGGTGGCGACGGCGGCCGCCATCGGCGCGCCGGCCTCGACCACGCCGTGGGAGATGCGCGGCGTCGATTACGTCAAGGCCGTCGAGTTGCTTCAGGAAGCGCTCGGCGAGAAGGTCGCGGCGTTGATGGTGGGGCAGAACGGCAAGTCCTCGACGCTGAACGGCTGGCTGCCGTCCGCGATCCTCGGTACAAAGGTGCTGGATGCGGTGGGCGACATGCGCGCGCACCCGACCGGCGACATGGGCTCGATCGGCATGGCCGGCTCGCCCGAGCAGATGATCCAAACCGCCGTTGGCGGCAATCGTGATGAAAACCGGTACATCGAACTCGTCGTGCGCGGCGCGACGGCGAAGGTCTCGCCGATCCTGCGCACCGCCTCTGACATGTCCGGCGGCTTCATCGCCTCGTGCCGCAACCCGCTGCGCGCCTCCTATGTGCGCAGGAATGCGGCGCTCGGCGGCATCTCCCTGGCGCTGAAACTGGGCGAAGCGATCCTTGCGGCAGAAGGCAGGGGCGGCTCGGCGATCATCGATGCCATCGTGAAGACGACGGGCGGCGGCATCCTGACCGAGGGCACGATCACCGACAAATCCGTGGTCTACACGAAGGAAGCCTTCGACATCGGCACGGTGACCCTCGGCAAGGGCGACAAGGCTTCGGTGCTTCATGTGATGAACGAGTACATGGCGGTTGAAACCGCCGACGGGACACGGCTTGCGACCTTCCCCGATGTCATCACCACGCTGTCGCCAGAGGGCGAGCCGCTGAGCGTCGGACAGCTGGAGGTCGGCATGTCGGTCTTCGTGCTGCATGTGCCCAAGACGATCATTCCGCTTGCCTCGAGCGTGCTGGATCCGACGGTCTATCCCTCGGTGGAGAAGGCGATGGGGATCGAGCTGGCGCGGTATGCGCTGGAGACGGTGGTTTAGGAGAAGACAGCCGCGTTACCCCCTCTGCCCTGCCGGGCAGAGGGGGTGAGCCTCCCCACGAATATATGAGGAGACACCCATGCCCAAACCGAACGCCCGCCACCCGAACTATCCGATCCCGTCCGGCCCCGTGCTGCGCGCCAAGGGCTGGCGGCAGGAGGCGCTGTTGCGGCTGCTCGAAAACGTGCTGTCGGTCGGCGAGGACCCAGACAATCTCATCGTCTATGCCGCGCTCGGCAAGGCCGCGCGCAACTGGGCGGCGCATCGGGCGATCGTCAAGGCGCTGACCGAGATGGACGAGGACCAGACGCTGGTCATCCAGTCCGGCAAGCCGGTGGGGCTGCTGAAGACCCACTCCAAGGCGCCGCTCGTCATCATGGCGAACTGCAACATCGTCGGGCAGTGGGCGAAGGCGGAGGTGTTCTATGAACTCCAGCGCAAGGGGCTGATCTGCTGGGGCGGCCTGACTGCCGGTGCGTGGCAATATATCGGCAGCCAGGGTGTTATCCAGGGCACCTATGAAATCTTCATGCGCATCGCCGAAAAGCGCTTCGGCGGCAGTCTTGCCGGCCGCTTCATCCTGACCGCGGGGCTTGGCGGGATGGGCGGCGCGCAGCCGCTCGCCGGGCGCATGGCCGGGGCGGCCATTCTCTGCGTCGATATCGACCCCGCGCGGGCGGCGGCACGCAAGGCGGTCGGCTACCTCGAGCATGTCGCTCCGGATCTCGACACGGCGCTTGGCATGATCGATGCCGCGGTGAAGGAAAAGCGCGCGACCTCCATCGGCCTCGTCGGCAATGCGGCGGAGACATACCCCGAAATCGCGCGGCGCGGCATCGTGCCCGATATCGTCACAGACCAGACCTCGGCGCATGACCTCGTCTACGGCTATGTGCCGAAGGGCATGAGCCTCGATCAGGTGAAGGGGCTGCGTGACGACGGGCAGGGGCAGCTGATGGCCGCGAGCCGCGCTTCCATCGTCGAGCATGTCTCGGCCATGCTGGAGTTCCAGAAAAGGGGCTCGGAAGTCTTCGATAACGGCAACCTCATCCGCACACAGGCGCGGGAAGGCGGCGTTGCCAATGCCTTCGACATCCCGATCTTCACGGAAGCCTATCTGCGCCCGCTCTTTGCGCGCGCCATCGGTCCGTTCCGCTGGATGGCGCTGTCGGGCGAAGAGAGCGATATCGCGCGCATCGACGATCTCGTGCTGGAGATGTTTCCGGACAATTCCATCGTCACCAACTGGATCCGCCTTGCGCGTGAGAACATTCCCTTCGAAGGCCTGCCGGCGCGCATTGCCTGGCTGGGGCACGGCGAGCGCACCGCGTTGGCGCTGGCGGTCAACACGCTGGTCGCCGCAGGTGAAGTGAAGGGGCCGATCGCTTTCTCGCGCGACCATCTCGACGCCGGCGCGATGGCGCACCCCAACATCATGACGGAGCGGATGAAGGATGGCTCCGACGCCATCGCAGACTGGCCGCTGCTCGATGCGATGCTGCTCTGCTCGTCCATGGCCGATCTCGTCGTCGTGCATTCCGGCGGTGGCGGCTATGCCGGCTACATGACAAGCTGCGGCGTGACGCTGGTGGCCGACGGAACAGACGGCGGGGCCGAACGCCTCGAACATGCCCTGACCAACGACACCTCGCTTGGCGTGATCCGCTATGCGGATGCGGGCTATGACGAGTCGCTCGACGAGATCAAGAGGAAGGACATCGGCCACATCTCGCTGGGATGATGCCGTCTGGCGGGGCCGCTGGCGCTGCCTGCCTTATCCCTCGGCCTTGGGGCCGTTTCGGGAGATTAATAACAATTGTCGGAAAACGCGAGGCATTCCGCCTTAAGTGACTGAAATGTCTCAGTCAGCTGTAAACGTTGCATTTAACATTTCGCGGTAATCTTCCGTTAGTAATTCCGTCCCGGCATCGAGAGGGCGGGCTCCGGTTAGTTTTGCGTGCGAGTGCCTATGCGTCTTTCGATCCTTACGGCGGCCCTCCTTGGCTGTGTTACCCTGGCGGGCTGCGCTTCGAGCGCAGGTCCCGAAACGGTCCTGTCAATCAAGCCGTCGCGCGAGACGACGAGTTCGGTGAAGGCGAGCGGGCCGGTGCCGGAAGTCGCCGTCGGCCAGAGCAAGGTGAAGGCCGAGGGTGCGAGCGAAATGCTTGCCTGGGCCGGGCCGGTGCCGGGAACCCAGGTCTTCGAAAGCGTGACCGAAAAGGCCGTGCGCCCCACCGCGCGTCCCACGGATACCGCCGAAACGGCCGAGATGCCGTCCATCGGGAAGCTGGGCAAGCGCTCACGCATCTACAGCCAGCAGTTCCGCGATGCCAAGCCGATCAATTTCGGAAAGCGCGCGCCCAAGCACTATCAGGTGCATGGCGTCGACGTTTCGCGCTGGCAGGGCGATATCGACTGGATGAAGCTGCGCACGCAGGGCGCCAACTTCGCCTTCATCAAGGCCACCGACGGCGGCGATCATACCGACCCGATGTTCCGCCACAACTGGCGCGCTGCCAAGGAGGCGGGCATCCGTCGCGGGGCCTATCACTTCTTCTACTGGTGCCGAGTCGCCAGCGAGCAGGCGGACTGGTTCATCCGCAACGTGCCGAAGGACCCGGACGCGCTGCCGCCCGTCATCGACGCCGAATATAACGGTGAATCAAAGTGCAAGCGCCGCCTGACGCGCGCGCAGTATGTCGAGAAGATCCGCGTCTTCGCCGAGCGGCTGGAGCGCCATTACGGTAAGCGGCCGATCATCTATACCGCACCGGACTTCTATGCCGACAACCTGTCGGGCGAGCTGAAGGAATATCCGTTCTGGCTGCGTTCGGTCGCAGCGCATCCGTCGGTGCGTTACCCCAACCGCCGCTGGCTGTTCTGGCAGTATTCCGGCTCGGGCCTGTCGCATGGCGTGAGTGGAAAGATCGATCTCAACGTCTTCGTCGGCAGCGAGAACGACTGGCACAACTGGCTGGCCGGCCAGTCGACCTGATCGCGTTCCGGCCGCTGCCGTGTCTTGAAGGCAACGGCAGCGGCGCTAACGCTGTGCATCCCGAAGATGTGATCTTCCAATTGCTTGCCGCCGGCATCGCCGTTGGCTAGCGATCCTGCATCCATACGGGACTTGCAGGAGTTGTTTCTAGAAATGTCTGAGATCGGTGTCTTGTCGCGCAGGGCCTTGCTAGTGGGGGCTGCAGCGACGCTGGCGGGGTGTGCAACCACGGAAGGCGGCGTGAAGAACGTGCCTGTTCCGCAGAAGGTCAGCTACCCGATCGTACCGGCGACGGACGAGGAGCTTGCCGCGCGCTATGCGGCTGTCGAGGATGGCGGACATCTCATTCCCGCGATCCCCTACAAGGAGATCGATCCGAAATACTATCGCCAGCGCGTGAAGGATCCGACCGGCGAGGCGCCCGGCACTGTCGTCGTGGATACGCCTGGACGCTTCCTCTATCTGGTCGAGCCCGGCGGCACGGCGATGCGGTACGGTGTCGGCATCGGCCGCGACGGGTTTGCCTGGGAAGGCGAGGGTATCATTCACTGGCGCCAGCCCTGGCCGCGCTGGAAGGTGCCGGCCGACATGATCGCGCGCACGCCGAGCCTCGCCAAATATTCCGTCGAGAACGGTGGCATGGAGCCCGGCATCAAGAACCCGCTCGGTGCGCGTGCGCTCTATATCTTCCAGAACGGGAAGGACACGCTCTATCGCCTGCACGGCTCGCCGGAATGGAAGTCGATCGGCAAGGCGACATCTTCGGGCTGCGTGCGACTGATCAATCAGGATGTGATCGATCTCTATAAGCGCGTTCCCTACCACGCGCGCATCGTCGTGCATCAGGGGCCGCTCGGTTCGGTCTGAGACCGGTTGCCGCTCAGGCTGCTTTGAACCGAGCCATCACCTCGGCGCGTGCCGGATCGGTCAGTGTCACCGCGGCACCGAATTCGAGCGGGGTGAGCGCGGCCTCGTCGGGATAGACGATCCTGTTGCCGGTGATTTCGGCTGGCAGCAGGGCGACGACGCGGCTGTCGGTGGCCGGCGTGCCGTTGGCGATGTGCTCCCGCACTGCGTTCTGCGGGTCCATCAGGAAGTTCAAGAGCGCGTAGCCGGCTGGCTTGTTGGGCGCATTCTTCGGAATGGCGTAGAAATCCGACCAGATCTCGCCACCGTCCGAACCGAGGGTGAAGGCGATCTCCGGCACGTCGCGACTGAGCTGTGCGCCGTCACCGGTCCAGCACATGGTCATCCAGGCGTCAGTGCCGCGCATGGCCGGCTGATAGTCGCTGGTGACGGCATAGAGATGCGGCTTGACCTGGAGCAACAGTTCCTCGGCCTTTGCAAGCTCCTCGGGTTTCACCGAGTTGAAGGAAAAGCCGAGCGCGACGAGGGCATTGCCGATGGCGGTGAGCTGGTAGTCGTGCACGATCGCGCGGCCATCTGCCTCGTCCATGGCGGCTGCGAAGAATTCTTTCCAGCTCGTGACCGTCACCTTGTCGGTATTGTAGGCAATGCCGGTCGTGCCCCAGTTCTTCGGCAGCGCATACACCTTGCCTTCGGCGGTGCCCTGTCTGGTGAAACGGGCATTCTGGGTGCGTGCGTCGAAATTCGGCAGGCGGGACAGGTCCAGCGGATCGATCAGGCCGAGATGGGCATAGGTGGAGATCGTGTAGTTTGTCGGCACGAACAGATCCCATCGGGCGCTGTCGGTCTGAAGCGCTTCCAGCATCTCCTCGTTCGAGCCGAAGATGCTGACCTCCACCGCGACGCCGGTTGCGGCGGTAAAGGCCTCGAAGGTGGCGGGGTCGTGATAGTTCGGCCATGTCGCAATCGCCATGCTGGCGCCGAGATCGCCGCTGGCATGGGCGACCGAAGAAAACCCCGGCTGGCGGGCGAGCACGGCGGCCGCAAGGCCGAGCCCGGTGATGCCTAGAAATTGGCGCCGCGAAATCGAGCCGCGCTTGAGGCGCATGAAGGCGTCCGTCAGCGCACCGGCATCCATGGGGGCATGTTCTCTGAACCATTTCGACATCGCGCTGTTCCCCTGTCGTTAAGACGGCCTCGCGTCACGGGCCGGAAGGACGAGCGTTCCGGTGGCGCCGTGCATGCCTTCCGAGACAGCCCGTGCGGCGATGTCGGGGAACGGCGGTGGCGTCTGAGCCGTACAGCCTTTGCGCGATCATCGCGCGATGACGCCGCGTGGTTTGCAGGGCCTGCCGGCACGCTTCAGGTCGCCGGCATGCACCCCGCGCAACAGGCGGTCGTCTGCACGATAAGCAGGGAGAGGTGTTTTATCCGTAAATCGCGCATCCCCCACATTAGCATTCCATCCGGAATGTCGATCGGATGCAGGAGGCCAGGCGCGCAACAAGGCAATGCATTGCCTTGTGACCAACATCGCAAACCCGGCGGTTGGCCGGGTCTGCGGTTTGTCTTTTCAATGTGTTACCGCCCTGCGCTGGCAGGGAGATTCCGGTCGTTGATGTGTCGATTCAAGCGACGGCTGCGAGGGCGGCCTGTGCGCGGGCATCGATGATCTGGCGCGCCGCGTTGGCGGCTTCTTTGCCCTTGATGACGAAATGGTCGCGGAAGAAGGCGATATGCGCTTCCGATTCCTGGAAATTGTGCGGCGTCAGCACGGCCGAGAGAACCGGCACGTTGGTATCGAGGCCCACGCGCACGATGGCATCGACCACGGTGCCGGCGACAAAGTCGTGGCGGTAGATGCCGCCGTCGACCACGAGCGCAACGCCGAGAATGGCGGCATATTTGCCGGTGCGGGCGAGCAGCTGGGCATGGAGCGGAATTTCAAGCGCACCCGGCACGTCGGTCACGTCGACATCCTCGGCGCGGCCGCCGAGCGCTTTCCATTCGGCGACGAAGGAATCGACCGCCTGATCGACGATGCCGGCATGCCAGCGGGCGCGGATGACGGCGATACGGGAGGAGGGGGTGGCATTCGCATTCATGTCTGAGGCCTTTCAAGGGTTGAGCCATTTTTCAACGGTCCCCTTGGGCGAACACGCAGAACTTCCGCCAACGCGGCGGTGGTCCTGCTTGCTCTCTTTCATCCGGACTGTGACCGTCGGCTCCGGCATCGCACCGGATCTGCTGACCCTCCCATTCGCGAAAGGCGCTCGCGGGCTCCCGGATTGCTCCGGATACCGCCGGTGGGGAGTTTCACCCCGCCCTGAGAACAGACAGACCATAACGGGCAAACGCCGGCGGATCAAATCCGCGGGCGACGCAAATAACGACTTTCACGACAGAATTTTTCAAGCTTCGCCAGAAGGCGGGAACGAACTGCTAATCGCGGATGATCAGCAGGTCACTCGCTACGAAGTGCAGCGTGACGGTCTCGCCTACCACCGGCGGCACGAGGCCGGGGCTGTTGAACATGTCGAACGAGATGACGCTTTCGCCGACCTTCATGCGGGTGCGGATGACCGAGCCGAGGAAATTGGTGGAGACGACGTCGCCGGAGAGCGCGGTGTCGCCCTTGGCATCCGGCATGATCGACCCGGCTTCGGGGCGCAGCGCCAGCGAGATCGTGTCACCGACCTTCACGTCTCCGAGCGGCTCGCGCAGGGTGACGCCCTGGTCGCCGATCGACACACGGTGGGAGGCGGGATCGACGACCTTCGCCTCGATGAGGTTCAGCGTGCCGACGAAGTTGGCGACGAAGCGCGTGGCGGGGCGGTTGTAGATATCGGCGGGGGTGCCGATCTGGTCGGCGCGGCCTGCATTCATCACGACGATGCGGTCGGAGATCGACAGCGCCTCTTCCTGGTCATGCGTGACGAAGACGGTGGTGATGCCGAGCTGCTGCTGGATCATGCGGATTTCCTCGCGCAGCGACACGCGGATCTTCGCGTCGAGGGCCGACAGCGGCTCGTCGAGCAGGAGAACCTGCGGCTTTGGCGCGAGCGCGCGGGCAAGCGCGACGCGCTGCTGCTGGCCGCCCGACATCTGGTAGGGGTAGCGGTCGGCGAGGTGATCGAGCTTGATGAGGCCGAGCATTTCCTTGACGCGCGCGTCGATCTCCGCCTTCGGGCGGCCGGCAACCTTCAGGCCGAAGGCGACGTTTTCAGCGACATTCATGTTCGGGAACAGCGCATAGGCCTGAAAGACCATGCCGATGTTGCGCTGGTTGGGGCGCAGGTTCGCCTGGCTCTTGCCGTTGATGGTGATGGTGCCGCCGGAAGGCGTCTCGAAGCCGGCGATCATGCGCAGCACCGTGGTCTTGCCGCAGCCCGACGGCCCGAGGAACGAGATGAACTCGCCCTTCTCGATGGACATGTTGAAATCCTTGACGACCTGGACGGTGCCGAAGGACTTCTGGAGGCTGGTGAGGGTCAGGAAGCTCATAAAGGGTCCTTAGGCGGGGCTTTGCGCGCCCTTCTGGAGACGGGAGACAAGCTGGATAAGGCCGAGGCAGCCCCAGGTGATGCCGAAGGCGATCACGGCGAGAGCGGCTGGCTCGTAGGCGCGGTTGGCGCCGAGCAGCTGCATATACGGGCCGAACGCGGGACGGTTCAAAAGAGCAGCCATAGTGAACTCGCCGATGACGATGGCGAAGGTCAGGAAGGCACCCGAGAGAACCGCGACCAGCACATTCGGCAGAATGATCTTTGCGAGGATCGTGGTCCAGCCGGCGCCAAGGCTCTGGGCGGCTTCCGTCAGCGTCGCAATGTCGATGGCGCGCAAGCCCGTATCGACGGAGCGATACATGTAGGGCAACGCCAGCGTTGCATAACCGAACATAAGAAGGATGTTCGTGCCAGTCACGCTACCTGTCAGCGGCAGCCAACTCGAGGTGTTGTAGAGCCTAATATAGCCGAAGACGATGACGATGGCCGGGATGACGAGCGGCAGGAGCGTGACGAATTCAACATAGGGGCGCAGACCTGGAAGCTTCAGGCGGATCCAATAGGCCGTCGGCACGACGAGCAGCACGCCGAAGGCGATGGTGAACAGCGCCATCACTACCGAATAGGTGAAGGTTTCTTGGAAACGCGGATCGCTGAGAACGACAGCATAGGCATCGAACGAATAAACGCCGCGCCGCATTTTGAGCGAAAAGTTGGTCATGCCGATGAGCGGCAGAAGGAAATAGAGCAACCCGAAGATGAGGGCGCCCCAGGCCCAAAACCTCTTCATTTCAGCCACCTTTCGCTGCGGGCACGAAGCCAGATGTAAACCGCATTGGCGATGCCCGTCACGACGATCATGCCGAAGGCGAGGGCATAGCCGAGATGCGGATTTCCGAGCACGTCGCCACGGATTTGGGCGAAGAGCAGGATCGGCGCAATGTTAAGCGACGAGCCGGTGAGCGCCATTGCTGTAGCGACCGCACCAAAGGAATTGGCGAAGAGCAGGGCGAAGGCACCAAGGAAGGAGGGTAGCAGGATTGGGAAGGCGACAAGGCGCCAATATTGCGCGTTCGTCGCGCCAAGGATTTGTGCAGCCTCGCGCCACTCGCGCTTCAGCGCGTCGATCGCAGGCGTGATGATCAGGATCATCAGCGGGATCTGGAAAAACAGATAGGTGATTGTGAGACCCCAGAACGACAGGAGGTTGAAGCCGAGCATCCGCAGGTTGATGCCAAACTGGGTCTGGAGAAACAGCGTGATCAGGCCGGCCGGCCCAAGTGTTGCGAGAAAGGCGAAGGCCAGCGGAACGCCGGCGAAGTTGGACGCGACCCCCGAGAATGTGAGAAGCGGGCCGCGTATGCCTCTGGGCAAGCCGCCCAGAACGACCGCAGCCGCTACGGCAAAGCCCACCAGACATCCGAGCAGGGCCGAGGCCACGCTGATCTTTATGGAAACCCAATAAGCCGAGAGGATCGTCGGGGTGAATAGGCCCTGTATATTCTCGAGCGTGAAGCCGCCGTCGGAGGTTTGGAAAGCGCCCAGGACGATGCGGAACGTCGGCAGGATCAGGAACAGAATGACGAACACGGCAAAGGGAACCGCACCAAGCCAGTGCAGAGGCAAACGCAACGCATTGTCTGGCTGCTTCGCTGGTGAGCTGTCTGACGACATCAGGATTGCCTCATGGGGTGGCGGTACAGACGCCGGATAGGCTCTTGGTGGCCACCGCCCCGGCCTGTCTGCCGGGGCGGTGAGGGGCGTATTACTCTACGTTTGCGCCGACGACGCTGTCCCACCCGCCGGTGACTGCAGCCTTGTTGGCGTCAACTTCCTCGAGCGTCGGGAAGTAGGCCTTTTCATAGGAAGCCGCCGGCGGCAGGGCGTCAATCAGGTCCTGCGGAACCTTGCCAGCCTTGACCATGGCGTTGAAGCGTGCCGGATGGCAATAGCCCTTCAGCCAGCCGAGCTGGCCGTCGTCGGAATAGAGGTGTTCCATCCACAGCTTGGCAGCGTTCGGATGCGGCGCGTAGGCGGAAATCCCTTGCACGTAGACGCCGGCCAGAACACCCTTTTCCGGAACGACGACTTCGGTCGGCGGGTTGCCGTTCAGCGTCTTGGCCCAGCCGAGCGCGTTGTAATCCCACGCGACGATGATCGGGGTCGAGCCCTGCGCCAGCGTGCCGGACTTGCCGGTGACCGGAACGAAGTTGCCTGCCTTGTTCATTTCAGCAAAATAGGCAAGGCCGGCCTCACCAGCTTCCTTCCCGGACTTGGCGTCTTTGGCAAGGCCAGCGGCGAGAACGCCAAGAATGGCCTGGTTCGACGTGCGCGGGTCGCCGGCGAGAGCGACCTGGCCGGCATATTCCGGCTTCAAGAGGTCGGCCCAGTCCTTCGGCGTATTGGCAACAAGGTCCTTGTTCACGAAGAACGACATGACGCCGTAGTAGTCACCGTACCAGTAGCCTTCAGCGTCCTTGATGCTGTCGGGGATTTCGTCCCAGGTCGAGACCTTGTAGGGCTGCAGCAGGCCGTCGGCCTTGGCCTGCGGGCCGAAGGCGAGGCCGACGTCGATCACGTCGGGCGACTGCGGGCCCTTGTTGTCCTTGTTGGCCTTGATGGCTTCGATCTCGTCGGCCGAACCGGCATCCGGGTTCAGTTCGTTGACCTGGATTTCCGGATACTTCGCCTTGAACGACGCGATGACGTCGCCGTAACCGCACCAGTCGTGCGGCAGGGCGATGGTGGTGAGCATGCCTTCCTTCTTGGCCGCTTCGATGAGCTCGGCGCTCGGCTCGGCAAGGGCGAGCGAGGGAAGGGCGATCGCCAGCGCGGTGGAGAGCGAGAGCAGACGTTTCGTAGATGACATCACGGGTGTTCTCCTTTTGTGTGTCAGTCAACTTCGGCGAAGCTGATACTGGTGGCGCATGAACCTTATGTGACAGTTCTGTATCGCTTTTTTCTTTTATTTATCGTGGTTTGTCGGTGACCTCCGGCCGGGGCTTGCGAAAAAGCCGGCTGGCCTCGAACAGGCCCTCCAGCGTCTTCATTCGGTCGCTGGTTTCCTCCCAGCCCGAACTCTGGACGGCCTCGATCAGCGCCTCGACGATGAACAGCGTCACGACGGAGGAATCCCAGGCGGAGGGCGCCTCGATATGCACGCGGAAAACCTTCGCGGCGGCCTTGGCTACCGGCGAGGCCCACTGGTCGGTGAAGAGCACGATTTCCACGCCGCGCTCGCGCGCCACGCGGCCGAGCGTCTCCATCTCCTGCTCGTAACGGCGGATATCGAAGATCACCAGCACGTCGCCGGCCTTCATGTTCAGCACGTAATGCGGCCAGGATGCAGGATTGGCGGCGATCTGTGTGACGTTGGGGCGGATGACCTGGAGATGGGTGAACAGATAGTCCGCCAGCGCCTTCGTGATGCGGCCGCCGATGATGTAGATGCTGCGCTGGCGGTCGGCCAGAAGGGCGCTTGCGCTGTCGAAGTCGGCGGTCTCCACCTGAGAGAGCGTCTGACGCATATTGTTCATGATCGCGTCGGCGAAGCGGTTCAGGATATGGGTACCGGGCGCATTCGCGGCCCAGCGGTCATGCTTGGTTATGGGGTTGGAGAGCGTCGCCTCCAGTTCGTGGTGCAGGCGCGTCTGAAAATCCGGGAAGCCGCGAAAGCCAAGCTTCTGCACCATGCGGGCGACGGTGGGTGTCGATACGCCAGCATTATCCGCCACGGTGGTGATGCTGCCCAGCCCGGAGACCGGGTAATTGTCGAGCAATGATGTTGCGAGCTGCCGTTCGGCGCGTGTCAGCGCATCGAAGTGGGCAGCGATAACATCCGACACCGTCATAGATGCTTGATTGAGTGTCAAATTTTTCCCCTGCAGCCCCGGTCTCCGCCAGGGTTTCAACGATAAAACGCCCTGTCACAATTCGAGTCAAATGTTTTTTTGAAGAGATTTCTTCACGCGACGGTTGACAGCGGCTGTTGAGTGAAGAATTCTTTTCAGTAACGATAAAAGCCGGTCGAGGGGATCAGGCTATGGGAATTCTGACTGGAGAGGAGGGCGACCCCGTCGCCCTGGAGAATGCTGTTGCGCAGGGCCGGGTGATCCTGGTGTGCGAACACGCATCGCGCCTGCTACCGGCGTCGCTCGGCACACTCGGCCTTTCCGTCGAGGCGCTTGCCAGCCATATCGCCTGGGATCCCGGCGCGCTCGCGGTTTCGCGGCTGATGGCGGAGCAACTCGACGCTACGCTGCTGTTCCAGCGCTTCTCCCGTCTCGTCTACGATTGCAATCGCCCGCCGGAATCGCCGGCCGCCATGCCCGAGAAGAGCGAAGTCTTCGACGTGCCCGGCAATGTCGGCCTCGACCAGGCGGCGCGGGATGCCCGAACGCACGCGCTCTATATTCCCTTCCGCGATACGTTGCGCGACCTTGTGGAGGCGCGGATTGCGGCGGGCAGGCCACCCGTCATCGCGACGATGCACAGTTTCACGCCGGTCTATTTCGGCCAGCCGCGCGATGTCGAGATCGGCATCCTGCACGATGCCGATGCGCGCCTCGCCGATGCCATGCTGGCGGCCGCAGGGACCGAAGGCCCCTATACCATTCGCCGCAACGAGCCCTATGGGCCGGATGACGGCGTGACGCACACGCTGCGGGAGCACGGTCTGTCCAAGGGCCTTCCCAATGTGATGATCGAGGTCCGCAACGACCTTATTCAGGACGAAGCCGGTCAAGAGGTCGTGGCCGGCTATCTGACGGGACTGCTCGGCGCGGCCCTGTCGGCAATTCAATAAAAAAGACCTGGGAACGAACGGCCCGTGGAAACGGAACTGAAAACGAACTGGAGAGGCGAAGCGAATGCTTGCGTTATCGCAATGGAGGGATGGTCCGGCTGAGAGACCCGGCGCTGCCGACGGAGGCAGAGACCATGCCTGATATCATCAAGAGCTATGTACGCTTCGTCGACACGTTCAACCGGCGCGTCGGCATTGTCGCGATGTACCTGATCTTCGCCATGTTCGCGATTCTGCTCTACTCCTCGCTGTCCAAGGCTTTCCGCCTGCCGGCAAACTGGACGCTTGAATCCGCGCAGTTCACCATGGCCGCCTACTATATGCTGGGCGGTGCCTTTGCCATGCAGACCGGCGACCACGTCCGCATGGACCTGTTCTACGGCACTTGGTCTGTCCGCAAGCGCGCGATCTTCGACATGGTGACCAGCATCGCGCTGATCGTCTTCCTCGGGTTCATGCTCTATGGCGGCATTTCCAGCACGACCTACGCCATACAGTTCAAGGAAAAGAGCTTCACCGCCTGGGCGCCCTATATGGCGCCGATCAAGATCGTCATGACATTCGGAGTGTTCATGATGCTCGCACAGTCGCTCTCCTCGCTCTTCAAGGATATCGCCGAATTGCGGGGAAGGCCGATCGCATGAGCTATGAATTCATCGCAATCACGATGTTCGCCGGCATGATGGTGCTGCTGCTCACAGGGCAGCGCGTCTTCGCCGTGATCGGCTTCGTCGGCGTTGTCGCCGCCTTCCTGCTGTGGGGCGAGGGCGGCTCAGAGATGGGCTTCTCGTCTGCCATGAAGCTCGTCAAATGGTATCCGATGCTCACGGTGCCGATGTTCGTTTTCATGGGCTACATGCTCTCGGAATCGGGCATCGCCGAGGACATGTACAAGGCCATCCATGTCTGGATGGGGCCGATCAATGGCGGTCTGGCGCTCGGAACCGTCGGGCTCATGGTGATCATCTCCGCCATGAACGGGCTGTCGGTCGCCGGCATGGCGATCGGCGCGACCATCGCGTTGCCGGAACTGCTGCGTCGCGGTTATGACAAGGTCATGATGACGGGCGTGGTGCAGGGCGGCTCGACGCTGGGCATCCTGCTGCCGCCAAGCGTGGTGCTGGTGCTCTACGGCATGATCGCCCGCGTTCCGGTCGGCCAGCTCTGGCTTGCCGGCCTTCTGCCCGGCCTGATGATGGCGGCGCTGATGGCGATCTACGTCTATGTGCGCTGCCGTGTAAACCCGGCGCTCGGTCCGGCGCTGCCTCTGTCGGAGCGCAATGTGCCGTTCCGCGAGAAGGTGCGGCTACTTTCGGCCGGCATCGTTCCGCTCGGCATCTTCGTGCTCATGATGTGGCTGTTCCTCAGCGGGATCGCGAGCCTTGTCGAAAGCTCGGCCGTTGGCGCGATCTCCTCGGCGCTCGTCGCCTGGTGGCGTGGCCGCCTCAGCGCCCGGCTGTGGAACGATGTGCTGCAGAAGACGCTCGGCATCACCTGCATGTTCATGTGGATCCTGATCGCCTCGCTCTGCTTCGGCGCCGTGTTCGACGGTCTTGGTGCGGTGAAATCGATCGAGCGTTTCTTCCTCGGCGACCTCGGCCTCGAGCCCTGGCAGGTGCTGGTTCTGATGCAGCTCTCGTTCCTGGTCATGGGGATGTTCCTGGACGATACCGCGATGCTCGTCATCGTCGCACCGCTCTACATTCCGCTGGTGCAGAAGCTGGGCTTCGATCTCGTCTGGTACGGCGTGCTCTACACGATCACGTGCCAGATCGCCTACATCACGCCGCCCTTCGGCTACAACCTGTTCATGATGCGTGCGATGGCGCCGCCCGAAATCGGGATGCGGGACATCTACAAGTCGATATGGCCCTTTGTCGGGATCATGGCCGCAAGCCTGATCATCATCGGCGTGTTCCCGGAAATCGCGACATGGCTGCCGAACAATTACTACAGCAAATGACCGGGTTCCCGGCGGTGGGAGCCGCCGGGCATTCGATGGACACCACGAGGCCGACAGAAGAAAAAGGATTTTCCGACCGGGATGAACGGCCTGCCCGGCACCAGAAGAGTTATATAACCAGAGGGATAGAGACATGACGAACAGACGGCAATTTCTTACGCGCGCCGGCGCGGTCACCATCGGTGCGGCCGGAGCCGCCACGCTGGCGGCACCCGCAGTCGTGAAGGCCCAGACGGCCATCAAGTGGCGCTTCCAGACCTATGCGGGCGCGGCGCTCGGCGAACACGTCACCAAGCCGATCATCGACGCGATCAATTCCGCGGCGCAGGGCGAACTGGAGATTGAACTCTACTTCGCCGACCAGATCGTCCCGACCGGCGAGCTCTTCCGCGCGCTCCAGGCCGGTACGATCGACGCCGTGCATTCCGACGACGACTCCATGGCCTCGCCGGCGGATGTCGCGACCTTCGGCGGTTATTTCCCGCTCGCCACCAAGCAGATCCTCGACGTACCCGTCCTGTTCAAGCAGTACGGTCTCGCCGATATCTGGAAGTCCTCCTATGAAAAGGTCGGCGGTGTCGTATGGCTGTCGTCCTCGGGGCAGGACCCGTGCCACTTCAACACCAACAAGGCGATCACGTCGCTCAAGGATCTCGATGGCCTGCGTCTCTATACATTCCCGACGGCCGGCCGCTTCCTGACCCAGTTCGGCGTCGTGCCCGTCACCATTCCCTACGAAGACGCGCAGGTGGCCGTTCAGACCGGCGAACTCGACGGCATGGCCTGGTCCGGTATCACCGAGGACTATACGGTCGGCTGGGCCGATGTGACGGACCACTTCCTGACGAACAACATTTCCGGTGCCTGGATCGGCTCCTTCTTCGTCAACGAGAAGAAGTGGGCGGAACTGCCCGATCACCTGAAGAAGCTGGTCATGACGGCCATCGAGGCCGGCAACAACTACCGCGACCAGTGGTACTGGGGCGGAGAGGCGAAACTGCGCGCCGAGGGTACGAAGCTGAAGCTCACCAGTATCCCGAGCGAAGAATGGAAGGCCGTCGAAGATGCGGCGAAGGTGTTCTGGAAGGAAATCGCCGAACAGGGCGAGACGGCCGCCAAGGTCGTGAAGATCTTCGAGGACTACAACGCCATCATCAACAAGGCCGGCCCGCCCTACGTCAACGGCTGATGCCACAATGCTATCGAACCGGGCCCGCCAAGGCCCGGTTCATCACGACGCCATAACCCCGCAGGACCACCCCGATGACTGTGCGCTATACATTTGACGACCTGAAGAAGGATGTGGCCGAAGGCCGCATCGACACCGTGCTGGCCTGCCTTGTCGACATGCAGGGGCGCCTGATGGGCAAGCGGTTCCACGCGCAGTATTTCGTCGAGAGCGCGTACGAGGAAACGCACAGCTGCAACTACCTGCTGGCGACCGACATGGAGATGGAAACCGTTTCCGGCTACAAATCCACCAGCTGGGAGGCTGGCTACGGCGACTATACGATGAAGCCGGACCTCGAGACGCTGCGAAAGCTGCCCTGGCTGGAAGGCACGGCGATGGTGCTGTGCGATGTGCTTGACCACCATACCCATGAAGAGGTGCCGCATTCGCCGCGCGCCATCCTCAAGAAGCAGGTGAAACGGCTGGAAGCCATGGGCCTCAAGGCCTTCATGGCAAGCGAGCTTGAATTCTACCTGTTTGACCAGACCTTTGATCACGCGCGCGAAAGCGGCTATCGCGATCTGCTGCCGGTCAGCGGCTATAATGAGGACTACCACATCTTCCAGACCACGAAGGAGGAGGATGTCATGCGGGCGCTGCGCAACGGCTTGCAGGGCGCCGGCATTCCCGTTGAAAATTCGAAGGGCGAAGCCTCTCCCGGTCAGGAAGAAATAAATGTGCGTTATGCCGAGGCGGTTACGATGGCCGACCGGCATTCCATCATCAAGAACGCCACCAAGGAAATCGCCTGGCAGCGCGGCAAGGCCGTGACGTTCCTGGCCAAATGGAACTACAACGCCGCCGGGTCTTCCTCGCACATCCATCAGTCGCTGTGGAGCCTCGACGGCAAGGAGGCGAAGTTCTTTGAGAAGGACGCCAAGTACGGCATGTCCGACCTGATGCGGAACTATATTGCCGGGTTGCTCGCCCATGCCAGCGAGATCACCTATTTCCTCGCGCCCTATATCAATTCCTACAAGCGCTTCGTCGCCGGCACCTTTGCGCCGACCAAGGCGATCTGGAGCAAGGACAACCGCACCGCAGGCTATCGCTTGTGCGGCGAGGGGACGAAGGGCATCCGCATCGAATGCCGCGTCGGCGGTTCCGATCTCAATCCCTATCTGGCGATGGCGGCCCTTCTCGCGGCAGGCATTGCCGGCATCGAGCAGAAGCTGGAACTGGAGGCCCCCTTCGAGGGCGACGCCTATGGCGGCAAGGATATTCGCGAAATCCCCAAGACGCTGCGCGCGGCGTCTGCGGTGCTGAAAACGTCCAGCATGCTGCGCGAGGCCTTCGGCGACGACGTGATCGACCACTATGTCCGCGCGGCCGAATGGGAGCAGGAAGAGTATGATCGCCGCATCACCGACTGGGAGGTGGCGCGCGGCTTCGAGAGGGCGTAAGGCTCAAGCCAGTCAAGGTCGAACCGACCCCGGCTTATAACCCTTCAGGGATATTTGCCGCGTGGCCGGATCGGCTATTGTCGGGCGGAAACTTCATATCGGAAACAGGAAATCGATCATGACCGTGATCAAATGCATATCCCCCGTGGACGGCTCGGTTTACGCCGAGCGTGAGGCGATGCCGCTGGCGACCGCACAGGCGGCCGTGGCCCGCGCGAAGAAGGCGCAGAAAGCCTGGGCCAAGCGCCCGCTCGACGAGCGTATCCAGCTCGTCCTGAAGGGCGTTGCCCGCGTCAACGAAATGGCCGACGAGATCGTGCCCGAGATCGCCTGGCAGATGGGCCGCCCGGTGCGTTACGGCGGCGAGTTCAAGGGCTTCAACGAGCGCTCGAACTACGTGGCCGAGATCGCCGGCTCGTCGCTGGCGCCGATCGTCATCGAGAATTCCGAGCGTTTCGAGCGCCGCATCGAGCGCGAGCCGCACGGTATCGTCTTCGTCATCGCGCCGTGGAACTATCCCTATATGACGGCGATCAACACGATTGCGCCGGCGCTGATGGCCGGCAATGTCGTGATCATCAAGCACGCCGCGCAGACGCTGCTCGTCGGCGAGCGGCTGGTGCGCGCCTTCAACGAGGCCGGCGTGCCGGAAGACGTGTTCCAGAACGTCTTCCTCGATCATGACACGACCTCGGCGCTGATCGCTGGCAACGCCTTCGATTTCGTCAATTTCACGGGCTCCGTCGAGGGCGGTCGTGCCATCGAGCGTGCCGCCGCAGGAACCTTCACGCCCGTCGGTCTCGAACTGGGCGGCAAGGATCCGGGCTATGTGATGGAGGACGCCGATCTCGACGCCGCCGTCGACACGCTGATGGACGGCGCGACCTACAATTCGGGGCAGTGCTGCTGCGGCATCGAGCGCATCTATGTCAACGAGGCGCTCTACGACGAATTCGTCGAGAAGTCGGTGGCCTGGGTTTCGAACTACAAGCTCGGCAACCCGCTGGACCCGGAAACCACGCTCGGCCCGATGGCGCACAAGCGCTTTGCCGCGACCGTTCGCGCGCAGATCGCGGATGCCGTTTCGAAGGGCGCCAAGGCTCTGCTCGATCCCAAGCTGTTTCCGGCCGATGACGGCGGCGCCTATGTCGCCCCGCAGATCCTCGTCGATGTCGATCACTCCATGGAATTCATGACGGAGGAGACCTTCGGTCCTGCCGTCGGCATCATGAAGGTGAAGAGCGACGCCGAAGCGCTCGCGCTCATGAACGACTGCAAGTACGGCCTCACCGTCTCACTGTGGACGAAGGACAGCGAACGCGCCGCCACCATCGCCCGCGATCTGGAAACCGGCACAGTGTTCCAGAACCGCGCCGACTATCTCGATCCGGCGCTGTGCTGGACGGGCGTGAAGGAAACCGGCCGAGGCGGCTCGCTCTCCGTGATCGGCTTCCACAACCTGACCCGCCCGAAATCCTACCACTTCAGGAAAGCACTCGCATGACCATCACCGCCAACTGGAGCTATCCGACCGCGATCAAGTTCGGGGCCGGGCGCATCAAGGAACTGGCCGACCACTGCAAGGCCGTCGGCATGAAGAAGCCGCTGCTGATCACCGACCGCGGCCTCTCGACCATGGCGATCACACAGGGCGCGCTCGACATTCTCGACGCGGCTGGCCTCGGCCGGGCGATGTTCGCGGAGGTCGATCCGAACCCGAACGACAAGAACCTCGAAGCCGGCGTCAAGGCGTTCAAGGACGGCGGCCATGACGGCGTGGTCGCCTTCGGCGGCGGTTCCGGCCTCGACCTCGGCAAGGCCGTGGCCTTCATGGCCGGCCAGACGCGGCCCGTCTGGGATTTCGAAGATGTTGGCGACTGGTGGACGCGCGCCAATTCCGACGGCATCGCGCCGATCGTTGCTGTGCCAACGACCGCCGGCACCGGCTCGGAAGTCGGCCGCGCTTCTGTCATCACGAACTCCGAGACACACACCAAGAAGGTGATCTTCCACCCGAAGTTCCTGCCGTCGGTGACGATCTGCGATCCGGAACTGACGGTCGGCATGCCGAAGGTCATAACGGCTGGAACGGGCATGGATGCCTTCGCCCATTGCCTGGAAGCCTACAGCTCGCCGTTCTATCACCCGATGAGCCAGGGCATTGCGCTGGAAGGCATGCGCCTCGTCAAGGAATACCTGCCGCGCGCCTACAAGGACGGCACGGATATCGAGGCCCGCGCCCATATGATGTCGGCCGCCGCCATGGGCGCGGTTGCCTTCCAGAAGGGGCTCGGCGCGATCCACTCGCTGTCGCATCCGGTTGGTGCGATCTACAACACCCATCACGGCATGACCAATGCCGTCGTGATGCCGCCGGTCCTGACCTTCAACCGCCCGGCCATCGAGGCGAAGATTGCCAGCGCCGCCGCCTATCTCGGCATTGCCGGCGGCTTCGACGGCTTCTTCGACTATGTGCTGCGGCTGCGCGAGGAACTCGGCGTTCCCGACAAGCTCTCGGCGCTCGGCGTCGGAACGGACAGGATCGACGAAATGTCGGAAATGGCGATCGTCGACCCCACCGCCGGCGGCAACCCGGTGGAACTCACGCTCGAGGCTGCCAAACGGCTCTTCAGCGAGTGCATCTGACTTCTCACCCGTGACAATTGATAGAAGCCCGGAAAGCCTTGGTTTTCCGGGCTTCTTCGTTTTCCGGACCCGACTTTTCACCCGCTTCCCCATCTTGAAGGTGCGGATATTTGCATTTCGTTAACCCTGTTTTGAAAGATTCGATTAACCGACGCCATTCCCTTCCGGCGCCTTGAAGAGAGCGATGACGCCGCTCAACCGCATCCATGAGGAACGCCATGCCAGTCATCACATTCGCCAATGCCAAGGGCGGCGCGGGCAAGACCACCGCAGCGCTGATCCTCGCGACCGAGCTTGCAAGCCAGGGATATCGCGTCACGATCCTCGATGCCGATCCGCAGCGCTGGATCAGCCATTGGCACGAGGTTACCGGCCGCCAGCGCAACATCGACGTCATCTCCGAAGTGTCGATGGCATCCCTACAGGGCCACATCCGCGAAAACCGGGATACGACGGACTATTTCGTCATCGACCTCGCCGGTGCGCGCGATGCGCTCGTGGCCACCGCCATCGGCCTTTCCGACCATGTGATGATCCCCGTGCAGGGCTGTGCGATGGATGCGCGCGGGGCCGCACAGATCCTCGACCTGCTCGGCCAGCTTGCCGAGAAGGCGGGCATCCGCATTGCCCATTCCGTGGTGCTGACGCGGATGAACGCGCTGGTCACCACCCGCGCCATGACCGCCATCAAGACGCTGCTGTCGGCAAAGGGCGTGCATGTGCTGGATACGCCGATTGCAGAGCGCACGGCGTTCCGCGACATCTTCGACTGTGGCGGAACGTTTGCCACGATGGACCCGGCCAAGGTGAGCAATCTCGACAAGGCGCGTGAGAATGCACGGCTTCTTGCGCAGGAGGTGCTCCGGCTCGTGCCGGCGCGTCGTCGCAGGACGGGTGGCTCCGGCATGTCCCGGTTGGCAGCCTGATGAAGGACATTGATGGAATACAGGAACGGCTGCGACGATTTGTGAAGCCAGATCATATGGATAATCGCGTGGAGCGGTAATCAACAATTTACCATGGGCATCTAAGAGTGGCGCATCAGAAAGCCTCCACGGAAGGCCCTGTGCCTTCTGAAAAACCCATGATGGGTGCGGGCTCTTGCATGCCGTCAGGCCTGCGTCCCGATGGAACAGTGCTGCTTTTCACATTCTCCATTTTTGCCGGGGTATTTTCAGTATGAAGTCCTTATCGCCCACTGCCGGACCTAATCACGATATTGCCCGTCGCCTCGACTATCTCGGCCTGGATGCGGCCGCGCTGGAACGGCTGCGCAGCCTGAAGCCTTTCATCGAGAAGGAGCTCGGCACGGCGCTGGACAAGTTCTATTCCGTCGTGCGCAACAGCCCGGAAGTGAACCACCTCTTTTCGAACGACGCCCATATGAACCGGGCGAAGACCGCGCAGCTCGGGCACTGGGCCAATATCGCCGCGGGTGACTTCACCGGCGACTACGCCGCAAAAGTGACGACGATCGGTCACGTTCACGCGCGTATCGGGCTTGAGCCGCGCTGGTATATCGGCGGCTATGCGCTGATCATCGAGCACCTGCTGACGGAGTCGGTTCGCTCGCTCTGGCCGAAGCAGGGCCTGTTCGGCCGTCAGGAAATCAAGCCGGAGGAGTTTTCCGCCCGGCTCAGCAGCCTCATCAAGGCGATCTTCCTCGACATGGACCTGTCCATATCGGTCTACATGGATACGTCCGACGTCGCCAAGCAGCAGGCGGTGCAGGCACAGGTTCTCGCCGACGAGCGCCAGCTCGTCAGCGATGCCTTCGGCGCGGCACTGAAGCGCATTTCGGACGGCGACCTGACCGCACGCATCACCGGCCCGTTGCCGGAAGCCTACGGCGCGTTGCGCGAAGATTTCAACCACGCCATTTCGGCCCTGTCGCAGGCAATCGGCAATATCGGCGTCGGCGCGGGATCGATCCATCTCAGCGCGCGCGAAATCGCCTCGGCGTCCGACGACCTTGCCAAACGCACGGAACGGCAAGCGGCCAATCTCGAGGAAACGGCGGCCGCCGTCGAGCAGGTCACGACCACCGTTCGCCAGACCGCGCAGAGCGCCAACGAGGCCAATGCGCTGGTGATGGCCGCGCGCGACAATGCACAGCGCAGCGGCGAGGTGGTGGAAGAGGCGATCACCGCCATGGGCGAAATCCAGGCGTCGTCCGCCGCCATCGCCAATATCATCGAGGTCATCGACGAGATCGCCTTCCAGACCAACCTGCTCGCGCTCAATGCCGGCATCGAAGCCGCGCGCGCCGGCGAGGCGGGCCGCGGTTTCGCCGTCGTCGCTTCGGAAGTGCGTGCGCTCGCGCAGCGCTGCGCTGATGCGGCGAAAGACATCCAGAACCTCATCGCCAAGTCGCATGGGCAGGTGGAGGGCGGCGTGCGCTCGGTCAACGAGGTCGCTCAGTCGCTGCGCCAGATCGTTTCGCAGGTCGTGGAGGTGAGTTCGGTGTTCAACACCATTCGCGCCAGCACCGCCGAACAGGCGACCGGCCTCCAGGCCGTCAATCAGGCGGTCAACGCCATGGACCAGATCACCCAGCAGAATGCCGCCATGGTCGAGCAGGCCAATGCCGCGAGCCAGGCGCTGACCCAGGAGGCCGCCTCCATCGCCGCGCAGCTCTCCACCTTCCGCACCGACGGCACCGCGCGACCGGCGCAGGGTTCGGGCTATACCCGCGCGGCCTGAACCGCATCCTTCGACGAAAGGCCGGGCAGAGACCCGGCCTTTTTTTCTGCATGCGGGTCTTCAGAAGGTCCATCAACTTGCCGTTCCGCGGCAGCGTGGCACGTCCCAGAAGGCGATGAGATCGGCGGCGAGGGGCCGTGATGGGAAGCGTGGTGGCGAGGCTGAGGCTAAGCAGGTCCGACCGGAGTTTGTGGGCATTGATCACCGAAGAAGGGCTTTCGCCCCTTTGGAACGGGATGAGCGCACTTTCCGGGTGAAGTCAGCCGATTTCAGGCGGCGTAATGGCAGGGTGTTTGTTTCGCCGTTATGCTCGAAAGAAAAAGCCGGCCAAGAGGCCGGCTCGTTTCCGTTGCTTCCCGATCCGTCAGTCGACGAATTCGACGGTGACACCGGCGCTGGTCATCTTGGCGAGTTCTGTGGCGTCCCAGTTGGTCAGGCGGATACAGCCGTGGCTCTGGGTCTTGCCGATCTTCGACGGCTCGGGCGTGCCGTGGATGCCGTAGGTCGGCTTGGAGAGCGCGATCCACACTGTGCCGACAGGGCCGTTCGGGCCGGGCTGGAGGGTCAGCACCTTGTCGTTGCTGCCCTGCTTGAAATTGATCTTCGGATTGTATGTGTAGCCCGGATTGAGCGCGATGCGCTCGACCGTGACCGTGCCGGATGGCGAGGGGGTGTCGGCCGAGCCGATGCTGGCCGGATAGGCGGCGATGAGCGTGCCGTTGGCATCATAGGCCAAGACCTGCTTGCGGCCCTTATCGGCGAGGATCTTGGCGACCTTGCCGGTCTTCGGCTTGCCGATGTCCACGACCTTGACGAGCGTGCCGGGAATGGTGAAGTCCACGCCCGGATTGATCTCCTTCAGGTAAGCCTCGTCCATATGGAACTTCTCGGCCAGCATTTCCGTGGTCGAGGTGAAGGAGAGGTGCGGCAGGGCCGCCTTGTGGGCATAGTCGTCCGGGATCGACGCCACATAGGGGCCGGCCGCGTCGGCGGCGGTGATCTCGTAGGTGGTGAAGGCCATGCCGCCGGACAGGCGCAGGCGTTCCAGGATGTCGTCGGTATTGTTCGGGTCGAGCGTTTCGCCCGTCGCGTTCTGCCACGCCTCTATGGCCTTGGTGACGTTCGAGCCCTTCTTTCCGTCGATGACGCCCGGCGAGAAGCCCTCACGGTCGAGGAAAACCTGGAGCGCCGTGACCTCGTTGGACGACATCTTGCCGAGCGCCGTGGCGGGCGCGAATTTCGGGCCGGGCACGAACTCCTGGTTGGGATCTGCCGGCAGCGCGGCCATGTCGTCGTTGTTGTTGAATTCGGGCAGGGCCTGCGAGCCGCCGAAATCGGCATCGGGGAGCTGCTGGCGCTCGATGTCGCCCGGCAGCGCCTCGCGCATCTCCGGCACGGATCCAGTCGTTACGTCGTCGCCATAGTCCGAGCCGGGTGCCGGCGGAAAGTATTCAGGGTTGGTTTCGTCATAGCCGCGCACCGGGCGATAGCGGTCGCGACGGGGGCGATAATCATCGCCGCGGGCGAAGTAGCGGTCGGCCGGCATGGCGGTGGCGATGACGTCACCCCACGAATCGACCAGCACCGAGCGGCCGCGATTGTCACGCGTCCAGCGGACGCTGCCATCGTTGGGGACATAGTCGAGAATGTCGCCATCAGGCGAAACGAGAACCGTATCGCGGGGCAGCTGGTGCTGTTGCGCGGCGGCGGGCAGGGTGGCGATTCCGAGAGCGGAGATCGCGGTAATAAGCGAAATGCTTGATTTCAATATCGATTTCACGATCTTAACCTGCCAGACTGCATATATCGCGCGGACGGAACACTTGAATTCAGACCTTAATATGGAAAATCTGAATCGATGGTGAACGTAACGTCAACGCATCGTGCAAATAGTTGTTACCAATGCTGTGAGCCGCCGGAAATATGCGAGCCTCCACGCGCGGCCGGTGGTGTTGCGTGACCGTTCGCTCTAGCATCTCGTCCTCCTCAATCCCTGGCCGGAGCCACTGATGACCTTTGCCCTCACCGCCTCGACGGAAGACCAGGCCTTTTGTCTTGAGCTGACGCCGCAATCGGCACTCGATGTCGGCACCGCCGTGTTTCATGGCGTGGACATCACTCCAGGCACGGCCATACCGTCTGACGGCGATCCTCGTATCGATAAAGCGCTACCCGGCTTTTTGTTCACATGCGGGCCTGATCACATCCGCCACCCCGTGCCGGTGGAGGGGGCGACGGCCGGCCGTCGCTACCCGTTGCACGGGTCGCTGCCCTCCCATCCTGCCCGCGATATCCAGATCGAGGCGGACGAGGACGAGGTGGTCTGCGAGGGACAGGTCGATGTTGGGCTGGCGCATGGCGGGGCGGCGACGCTGTCGC
This sequence comes from Shinella sp. H4-D48, assembly GCF_022637395.1. Classification (GTDB taxonomy): domain Bacteria; phylum Pseudomonadota; class Alphaproteobacteria; order Rhizobiales; family Rhizobiaceae; genus Shinella; species Shinella sedimenti. The sequence continues at coordinate 1,206,221 of NZ_CP093337.1, forward strand.
GCCGCTGGCGGGCCGACCGGCTGACCGGCCACATCACGCTTGATGATCTCGTGACGAACACCGGTGAAACGTCCTGGCCGCCGTTCGCGATGTACCACATCAATTTCGGCACGGGGCTATTCGATGCCGATACGCGATTGACCGGCGCCATGCTGCCCGGCGGCAGCGTGCCGTGGCGCTTCGAGGAAGGCGACATGCGGATCTTCTGCGTGTCGGCTGCGGACACGGCTGAGCATGGCTGGGCCGAGATATCGGTCGGGCCGATCGCCGCGCTGGGCGGGCGCAGCGTGCATATCCGGTTCCAGACTGATACGCTGCCCTGGCTTCAGGTGTGGCGCAACCAGTCGCCGGGATGCGCGGTGCTCGGCATCGAGCCGGTATCCCATCGCCTTGCTGCGCGCGAAGAGTTGATCGCAAGCGGCGAGGCGCCGGACTTCGCGCGCGGCGAAAGCATCGGTTATGCACTCTCCTTCGAGGTGCGCTAGCGCATATGATTGACGCTCCCGCGGCACAGGCTTAAACGGTGAGCGCATCTTTTTTGGAAAGGACACGTCCATGGATATCCGCGAGATCAACGACGAATATTCCGTTTCCGGCCAGATCACGGTCGAGGACCTCGACGCGATCGCCGCCATGGGATTCAAGTCCATCGTCTGCCACCGCCCTGACCATGAGGAAGCCGGCCAGCCGGAATTTTCCGCGATTGCCGCGCGCGCCAGCGAACTCGGCATCGAAACGGCGCATGTGCCTGTGGGCCCGATGGGCGTGACGCCGGAGGCGGTCAGGGGGATGGTCGACGCGCTCGACGAACTGCCGCGCCCCATGCTCGGCTATTGCCGCTCTGGCATGCGCTCGACGAAGACCTACGAACAGACCCAGCATATTCGCGGCTGACGCGCGCGGGTGAGGGCAGTCCCCCATCCGCCTTCCGGCGCCTTCTCCCCGCAAGCGGGGCGAAGGGGCATACCGAACCGGTTTCCAGAACCATCACCTATGCAAGGGAATGGCCATCGGGATGCGGGGCCTCCGGCCGTGCGGTTATTTTCCGCCCCGGATATCCGAGAGCGTGCGCATGGGCGTGATCGCTTCCGGGTCGAGTTTCACCTCGATGATCGCCGGCTTGCCGCTGGCGCGCGCGCGCAGGAAGGCTGGCGCGAAGTCTTCCGTCTTCTCCACCGTCTCGCCGTGGCCGCCATAGGCTATGGCGAGCGCCGCAAAGTCCGGGTTGGTGAGGTCGGTGGCGCTCACGCGGCCGGGGTATTCCCGCTCCTGATGCATGCGGATCGTGCCGTAGATGCCGTTGTTGACGACGACGGTGATGATCGGCAGACCGTAGCGCACGGCTGTCGCGAATTCCTGACCGTGCATCATGAAGCAGCCGTCACCGGCAAAGCAGACGACTTCGCGCTCGGGAAAGAGCTGCTTGGCGGCGACTGCCGCCGGCAGGCCATAGCCCATGGAGCCTGAGGTCGGCGCGGCCTGCGTTGCGAAACGGCGGAAGCGATGAAAGCGATGCACCCACGTCGCGTAGTTGCCCGCGCCATTGGAGAAGATCGTGTCCTCGGGCGTGTTTTCCTCGATCCAGGCCATGATAGGGCCCATCTGGACGTCGCCCGGGCCTACCATCGGCGGTGTCGACCATTTCAGATAGGCCTCATGCATGGCTGCCGTGCGGGCGGCCCAGCGCGGGGCGGCTTTCGGGGCGAGGTCATCAAGTGCGGCGACGAAATCGTCGGGTGCGGCGCAGATGGCGAGGTCCGGACGGTAGACACGGCCGAGTTCGGACGGATCGGGATAAACATGGACCAGCGTTTGCTGCGGGTAGGGGCTTTGCAGCAGACTATAGGTAGACGAGGGCATTTCCGAATAGCGGCCGCCGAGGAGAACGAAGAGGTCGGCCTCGCGGATTTCCTTGCCCAACACCGGGTTGATGCCGATGCCGGAATCGCCGGCATAATTGGGGTGCTGGTGGTCGAACAGCATCTGCCGGCGGAACGAGCAGGATACCGGCAGCGACCAGCGCTCGGCGAAGGCGGTGAAATCCGCAACGCTTTTCTGCGACCAGCGCGTGCCGCCGAGAATGACGATCGGGCGCTCGGCCTTTTCGAGCAGGGCGGCAAGTTCGGCCATCTGTTTTGGGCCGGGATGGGCCTCCACCGGCATATAGGCCTTTGCGTCCACGGTCTCGACCGCGTCCCTCAGCATATCTTCGGGCAGCGCAAGCACGACTGGGCCGGGGCGGCCCGAGGTCGCGACGGCAAAGGCGCGGGTGACGAATTCCGGGATGCGACGGGCGTCATCGATCTCCGCCACCCATTTCGCCACCTCGGTAAAGGCGCGGCGATATTCGACCTCCTGAAAGGCCTCGCGTTCGCGCGCGTCGCGCTGCACCTGGCCGATGAACAGGATCATCGGAATGGAATCCTGCCGGGCGATGTGCAGGCCGGCAGAGGCGTTGGTTGCACCGGGGCCCCGCGTGACCATACAGATGCCGGGCTCGCCGGTGAGCCGGCCCCAGCAATCCGCCATCATGGCCGCGCCGCCTTCCTGGCGGCAGACGAGCACGTCGATATCGGTGTCGTGCAGCGCATCAAGCACGGCGAGATAGCTCTCGCCCGGTACGCAGGCAATGCGTTTTACGCCATTGGCGACGAGGGCGTCGACGATCAGCTGGCCACCGGTCTTCATGCGCTTTTCTTTCCGGTTTCAAGGGTTGCGAGTTCGGCCATCACGGCCTCGGTGTGCTCGCCGAGCCGCGGGCTCGGCCGGTCATAGGCGAGGGGTGTGCCGGAAAAGACGATGGGTGTGCGCACGCCGGGAATGATATTGCCGTCGGCGTCCGGCAGGTCGATGCGCAAACCGCGTGCCTTGACCTGCGGATCGTCGAAGGTCTCCGCAATAGAGTTGATCGGGCCGGCGGGCACGCCGTCCCGCTCGCAGGCGGCTAGCAGCTCGGTCTTGGCGATCGTGGCCGTCGCGGCGGTGACACGGCGGCGCACGTCGTCGCGGTGGGCGACGCGCGCGCGGTTGGTGGCGAAGCGCTCGTCGTCCGCCATGCCCTCGAGCTTCAGGATGTTGCAGAGCTTGCGGAACTGCCCGTCATTGCCGACCGCCAGAATGATATGGCCTTCCGCTGTCGACACCACTTCATAGGGCGAGATATTGGGATGGGCGTTGCCCAGACGCGCCGGCGCCTTGCCGGAAGCGAGGAAATTCATGTTCTGGTTCGCCATGACGGCGGACTGCACGTCGAGCAGCGCCATGTCGATGTGCTGGCCCTGACCGGTCTTCATGACATGGATGAGGGCGGCCTGAATGGCCGTGACCGCATAGATGCCGGTGAAGATATCCGCTATGGCGACGCCCGCCTTCATCGGCTCGCCGTCCGGCGCGCCGGTGACCGACATGAAACCCGACATGCCCTGCACGATATAGTCGTAGCCGGCGCGTGCGGCATAGGGACCGTCCTGCCCGAAGCCGGTGATCGAGCAGTAGATGAGCTTCGGATGCTGTTTTGCGAGGCTCGCAAAGTCGAGCCCGTATTTCACGAGGCCGCCCACCTTGAAGTTTTCGATAACCACATCCGCCGTGGCGATGAGGCGGTGAACGGTGTCACGGCCTTCCTCGGTCTTCAGGTCGACGGCGATGGAACGCTTGCCGCGGTTGGTGGAGTGATAATAGGCGGCAGACAGGTTTTCGCCGTCCTTGCCCATCACGAAGGGCGGCCCCCAGGCGCGGGTGTCGTCGCCGCCATCCGGGTTCTCGATCTTGATGACATCGGCGCCGAGATCGGCCAGCGTCTGCCCTGCCCAGGGGCCGGCAAGGACCCGTGCCAGTTCGATGACCCTGATGCCGGCAAGCGGCAGGTTCGACTTGTCCATGGTGCACTCCTCCGCGACGGGCGCATGCATGCCCAACGGGCTTTCAGCCTGTTTTCCCTTGGATAACAAAAAGCCTGCAGGCCGCATAGCGGCGGGGGCGCGGCAGATGATGACGGCTCAGACTGAGTTGATGCCTGGTGCGCGCGCCGCATTTTACTTTCGTCAGATCGGCGTGTTGACCGTCGGGATGGTTGCGGTCTTGCCGACCTGGCGTTCGCGCCAGATGACATAGAGGCCCGAGCTGATGATGATGGCGATGCCGAGCCACTTGATGGCATCCGGCAGATGATCGAACACCCACCAGCCGAGCACCGTCGCCGAGACGATCTCCAGATATTGCAGCGGCGCGAGTGTCGAGGCCGGCGCGGAGCGGTAGGCATAGACCCCGAGCACGCCGGCAATGGTGGCGGCGATCGCGGCGCCGGCAATATAAAGCGTATTCGTCATATCGGGCATGACAGGGGTCAGCATGCCGATGCCGAGGTAGCCGCCAACGGCGAGCAGCAGGCCGGAGAACAGCGCGCCCCAGAAGCCGGCATAGAACTGCATCGACCACGGATCTTCCTTCTGCGCCACGAGCCGGGTGAGCAAGTAGAAGAGCGCGATGGAGAATGCCGCGACGACAGGCATCAGCGCGATGAGACCCACTTCCTGCAGGCTGGGTTGGATTACGAGCAGCGAGCCGAAGAAGCCGACGGCGCAGGCGGTGTAACGCCGCCAGCCGATGGTCTCCTTCAGGACGATCGACCCGAGGATCGTCAGGATGATCGGCTCGACGAAGAAGATGGCGATGGCATCCGCCACCTCCATGACGGCGAGCGCCGTGACGAAGCTGATCATGGTGATCGCCATCAGCAGACCGCGGGCCGCGTGCAGGCCCATCTTGCGCCAGGTCACATCCAGCAGCGTGCCGCGCACCAGGCAGATCGGTGCCAGCACCACCATCTGGAAGAGCAGGCGGACGAAAGTGATCTCGGTGGCCGGCACGGCGGTGACGGCGAGCTTGGCGAAGATATCGATGACCGGGGAAACCAGCACCGAGAGAACCATGAGCAAGAGGCCGAGGCTCACCTCGTTGCGCAACGGTGTTACGGCAGACGTGCTCATGCGGCTTCGGGGCTCCGGCGTTTCTTTTCCGCCACGCGCCGGCACCAGCCGGCAAAGGCGTCCACGGCCGGGTCGCGCAGGGGCGGGATCTCGTTCAGTGTCTCGTGGCGCATGCCGGGATAGACGATCATCGTCACGTCCTCAAGCCGTGATTTTTCAAGCCGCGCTGCGAAGGCGCGCGTCGCCTTGCCGTGGTCCGTCGCCGGATCCTCCCCGCCGCCGACCAGATGGATCGGCAAGGCTTTCGGCAGGCGCCCGAGCCCCTCGGCGGAAGCGCCGGCGAAGGTGACAGCGAAGATGTCAAGCCACATGGAGACATTCACATCGAAGCCGCAGAGCGGATCGGCGATATAGGCGTCCACCTCGACTGCATCGTGCGACAGCCAGTCGAAGGGCGTGCGCGCGCCGGCGATGCTTTTGCCCCATGCGCCAAACGTCAGGCGGGGCAGAATGCCGCTCGGCACATCGGACCCTTTCAGCATGCGTTCCGCGGCCAGCACGACCTGGGCGACCCGCCCGGCCGTCCCCGGTTCCAGGTTGGAATTCCACACGGCCAGCGCATCGATATCGCCCGGATGGGCCTCGGCATAGGCGAGCGCGAGCAGCCCGCCCATAGAGTGGCCGAAGAGCACGAGGGGCAGGCCCGGATGCCGGCTGATGGTCAGGTCGCGGACCGCGCGCATATCCTCCAGCACGCGGTCGATGCCGTTCTTCGGCGCAAACTGACCACGCGGCGCATCCCGCGCCGTGGTATGGCCGTGGCCGCGATGATCGTGCGCATAGACGTGGAAGCCTTCATGCGCCATGCGCGCCGCGAATGCGGCATAGCGCGCGCTGTGTTCGGCAAGGCCATGGCTCAGAAGCAGGATGCCGCGCGCCTTGCCGCGTGCCGGCGCATGCCGCAACGCAAGCATCGCACCGCTCGGGCTGTTGAGCGTCTGGACTTCGCAAAACACCGGCCATTCCTCCCGTTTGCCCAGAGGACAACGTGATTTCCGCAGGAAAGACAATGGGATGCCGCGTGTAATTTTGGATTCGTTCGCGTTTATCTCGATTTTTGTCCTCTGGGGTTGCATTTTGATGATTTTTGGTTGCATATGATCTTGTTTTGTTCTCATCGGGGAGCCCGTCATGAAGACGATCGTCACCTTGCCTGCTCAGGTCGCATTATCCCTGCTTATCGTTTGTCTCCTTGTTCTCGCTCCGCCCGCAGCATGGGCGCAATCCGCGGTCGCGACGGGCGGCACGCGCGAGGTGCTTTCCGTCGGCTGGCAGGCCGGCTACTGTGCGGCGCGGCCGAAGAGCAAAGGCTGCGCCGGTTTTTCGTCGTCCGGCGATGCGGCACAGCGCTTCTCGCTGGTCGGCCGTTTCCAGCCGCGCAAGAGCTATTGCGGCATCGAGGCCGGCCTGGCGCAGAAGGCAAAGAAGGGGGCATGGACCGATCTGCCTGAGGTCAGTCTCGCATCGGCGACCAAGGACCGTCTCATGGCCGCCATGCCGGCTGCGCGATCCGGTTTCGACCGCAGGCTGTGGCTGAAGAGCGGCAGCTGCGTCGCGGCTTCGGCGGAAGCCTACTATACCCGGTCGCTGGATCTGCTCGACCAGCTCAACGCATCGCCGGTGTTGACCGTCCTTACCCGCAAGGCCGGCGGCACGGTCACGCTAGCGGAGGTGCGCGCGGCCTTCGACACCGCCTTTGGCGCGGGGGCCGGCGAGCGTTTCCGTATGACCTGCCGCAAGGCCGGCAACCGCACCGTCGTCACCGGCCTCACCATTGGAATTGCAGCCGGAGAAGGAACGCTGACAACGCTGATCGCAGGTGCGAAGCCGACGACGTCGCGGTGTACAGAGGGATGGACGGGCATGCCAACGGTCGACCGGGCGTCCTTGCAATAAGACGTCGGCTTATCGCATGTGGCTTGTATGCGCTGGCTTCAAGAGATTGCCGCGGGCGGATAATTCGCCTACATAGCGGGCAAATTTGTCCGACCCGGAGCGCGTTTGCATGGCACGTCAATTCATCTATCACATGTCGGGGCTCAACAAGGCCTACGGCGCCAAGAAAATCCTCGAGAACGTCAACCTGTCCTTCTACCCGGATGCCAAGATCGGTATCCTCGGTCCCAACGGTGCTGGTAAGTCGACCGTTCTGCGCATCATCGCGGGCAAGGACAAGGAATATACCGGTGAAGCCTGGCTCGCCGAGGGTGCGACCGTCGGTTACCTCGAACAGGAGCCGCAGCTCGATCCGGCCAAGACCGCCTTCGAGAACGTGATGGAAGGCGTGGCCGACAAGCAGGCCGTTCTCGACCGTTACAACGAACTGATGATGAACTATTCCGACGAGACGGCGGATGAGGGCGCCAAGCTCCAGGACATCATCGACAGCCAGAACCTCTGGGACCTCGAGCAGCAGGTCGAGATGGCCATGGAGGCGCTGCGCTGCCCGCCGAAGGATTCCGATGTCACGGTGCTGTCGGGTGGTGAGCGCCGCCGTATCGCGCTCTGCCGCCTGCTTCTGTCGCAGCCGGATCTTCTGCTGCTCGATGAACCGACCAACCACCTCGACGCTGAAACCATTGCGTGGCTGGAAAAGCATCTGCGCGACTATCCCGGCGCCGTGATGATGATCACCCACGACCGCTACTTCCTCGACAACGTTACGGGCTGGATTCTCGAACTCGACCGCGGCCGTGGCATTCCCTACGAGGGCAACTACTCCGCATACCTGCAGGCCAAGGCCAAGCGCATGCAGCAGGAATCGCGTGACGAAGCCGGCCGCCAGAAGGCGCTGTCGCGCGAACAGGAGTGGATCGCCTCCAGCCCGAAGGCCCGCCAGGCCAAGTCCAAGGCCCGTATCAAGGCGTACGAGCAGCTGGTCGATGCCGCCGAGAACATCCGTCCCGGCGATGCGCAGATCATCATTCCGGTCTCCGAGCGCCTCGGCAATGTGGTCGTCGAGCTTGAAGGCATCAAGAAGGGCTTCGAAGGCCGCACGCTGATCAACGACCTGTCGATCAAGCTGCCACCGGGCGGCATCGTCGGCATCATCGGGCCGAACGGCGCAGGCAAGTCGACGCTGTTCAAGATGATCACCGGCCAGGAGCAGCCGGATGCGGGTTCCATCCGCGTCGGCGACACCGTCCATCTCGGCTATGTCGACCAGAGCCGCGACACGCTCGACCCCAACAAGACCGTCTGGGAGGAAATCTCCGGCGGTGCGGAAGTCATCAAACTCGGCAAGTTCGACATGAACAGCCGTGCGTATTGTGGCGCCTTCAACTTCAAGGGCGGCGACCAGCAGCAGAAGGTCGGCAATCTCTCGGGCGGCCAGCGCAACCGCGTGCACCTCGCCAAGATGCTGAAGGCAGGCGGCAATGTGCTGCTGCTCGACGAACCGACCAACGACCTCGATACGGAAACGCTGGGTGCACTGGAAAGCGCGCTTGAAAGCTTCGCCGGCTGCGCGATCATCATCAGCCACGATCGCATGTTCCTCGATCGTCTCGCGACGCATATTCTTGCCTTCGAAGGTGACGGCCATGTGGAGTGGTTCGAAGGCAACTTCGAAGACTACGAGCAGGACAAGGTCCGCCGCCTCGGTCCCGATGCCCTCAATCCGGGCAGCCAGTCCTACAAGCGCCTGACGCGCTGATAACTGGTGCCAGCGAGCTTGAAAAACCCCGGTTCTCCGGGGTTTTTCTTTGCCGCCATTAATGGGAAGATCAGTATGCAGCGGTTCACTGCTTTTCCTGCGTGCGGACGCCGGGGCCGGACCGGCGGAACTAGTTCCCATAGATTGGCTCTTGCAACGGCCAAGTTAATCACATAAACATATCTTTATGTCTTGATTGGAAAAGCCATGGGCGACGCGCAGAAACTCGGACTTGATGACATCGTGGAGATCCTGAAGGCCGCCGGCGAGCCGACGCGCCTTCGGCTGCTTGCGCTGCTTTCCCATGGCGACCTGACCGTGACCGACCTGACCGACATTCTCGGCCAGTCGCAGCCGCGTATTTCACGTCACCTGAAGCTTCTCGCCGAAGCCGGGCTTGTCGACCGGTATCAGGAAGGGGCGTGGGCCTTCTTCCGGCTCAGCCAGGGCGGTGCGGCCGTTGCACTGGCGCGGCGTCTGCTGGAGACGGCCGATGAGGCGGATGCGGTTCTGGCGCGTGACGACGAGCGGCTGCGGGTGCTGAAAAAGGTGCGTGCCGACAAGGCGCAGGCCTATTTCAGCCGCAACGCGGCCGACTGGGATGCGATGCGCCGCCTCCATGTCAGCGATGCGGAAGTGGAGGCGAAGCTTGCCGCGATGATCGGCACCGAGCCGGTCGATGCCTTTCTCGATCTCGGAACGGGAACGGGCCGCATTCTCCAGCTCTTCGAAGGGCTTTACCAGCGCGGCGTCGGTGTCGATGCCAGCCGTGACATGCTGGCGGTGGCGCGTGCCAACCTCGACCGCGCGGGCATCACGAAAGCATCCATCCGCCACGGCGACATCTTCAACCTGCCGCTCGAGCGCGACGAGTTCGACGTGGTGACGATCCACCAGGTGCTGCACTTCCTCGAGGAGCCCGAGGCGGCCATCGTGGAAGCGGCGCGCATGCTGGCACCGGGCGGACGCCTCGCCATCATAGACCTTGCGCCGCACGGCCTGGAGCATCTCAGAGACGACCACGCCCATATCCGCCTCGGTTTCTCGCACCAGATCCTTGCGGACTGGATGGAGAAGGTAGGGCTGGATGTCGAGGAGATCGTCGATCTGAAACCGGCGCATTCGGCTGCCGATGCGCTGACCGTGACCATATGGCTTGCCCGCGACCGGCGTGAACCGGCGGCCGGCAAGATTGCAGTTCGCAGAAGGAGTTGACATGACCAAGGCGACCGACAGCCCGTCCCGCAGGGATATCCGCCTGTCTTTCGAGTTCTTCCCGCCCAAGACGGCGGAAGCGGAAAAGCAGCTATGGGAAACGGCTACGCAGCTTTCGGCCTATGACCCGGCCTTCCTTTCGGTGACCTACGGTGCCGGCGGTTCCACCAAGGCGCCGACGCTGGCGACGGTGCGTCATCTCCTCAGGATGGGGCTGCCTGCCGCCTCGCATCTCACCTGCGTCGGTGCGACGAAGGATGAGGTCAATGCCGTCGTTGCGGAGTTCCAGGCCATCGGCGTCAAGCATTTCGTGGCGCTGCGCGGCGATCCGCCGGGCGGCGTGGGCACGGCCTACCAGCCGCATCCGGGCGGCTATGCGAACGCGGCGGAACTGGTCGCCGGGTTGCGCGGCCTTGCCGATTTCGAGGTCTCTGTCTCCGCCTATCCTGAAAAGCATCCGCAAAGCCCCGATGTCACGGCTGATATCGACATGCTCAAGCGCAAGGTCGATGCGGGCGCGACACGGGCGCTGACACAGTTCTTCTTCGAAAACGACCAGTTCGAACGCTACCTGGAGCGTGTCCGCCGGGCCGGCATCACTATCCCGATCGTGCCGGGCCTGCTGCCGGTGCACAATCTTTCTCAGGTGCAGAAATTCGCTGGAATGTGCGGTGCCACGGTGCCGGCATGGCTCGCCGAGCGGCTGTCGCCTGTCGACGAGAACCCGCAGGAGCGTATGGCAGTCGCCGTGGAACTCGCCGTGCGCCAACTCGAGGATCTCGTGGCACGCGGCGTCGATGAATTCCACTTCTATACGATGAACCGCGCCAATCTCGTGTCAGCGGTCTGCGACGGCGCGGGGCTCGCGAAGATCGACCGTCGTCCGGCTGCCGGCGCCGCGGCCTGAACAAAAGCTCACTTATCCCCCAAATGAAAAATGCATGGCACCGTCTCCGGGGCCATGCATTTTTCCAAAAGGTTCGGGTAGGGATTTCTGGTTTGTAGCCTGCCGCTCGGGTTTCGCTTGTATCGCCTCAGATGAAGATCATCGTTGCGATGAAGAGGAATGCTGCACCGATCATCAGAACATTCAAGGAATGTGTGAGTCCCATGGCGACCTCCTTGCGTTAACTGTTCGATATTACGACCGAAAAAACCGGATTGAAAAGGTGTTTTGTTGCTGCGTTGCAACATTCGTACTTTGGCAGTCGGTTATTCACAGGTCTAACGCATTGTAATTTTTGCGCAAAAGAACCCGCCACAAAAATTTCACAATCCCTACCAGATGACGAATGCCGGCAATGTTCATTTACCAGTATGGCGCAACCGTGGCGTCGCAAGGCTGCATATTCCGCAAAAACGGCCGTGAAAGCCCTTTGTTCCGGAGGGAATTAACGTTTTGGAAACCGGGCAAGGAGGCGGCCGTCTAGAACGACGAGGCCGAGCAGGACCAGCGCCATTCCCAGCATTCCGAGCATCGTGAGCCGCTCGCCAAGGAACACCGCGCCGAGCACAATCGCGCTGGGCGGCACCAGCAGGGTAACGAGAGAGGTGTTGGTGGCTCCGGCCGCCGCCATGATTCGGAAATAAAGGATATATCCGTAGGCCGTGGAAAGAAGCGCCAGCGCCAGAACAGCGAGGATGGCGCCGGTTGGGGGCAGGGGAAGCTGCCAGGGCGCGTCGATGGCGAGCGAGACCGGCAGCATGAGCAATGTAGAAGCCGTCAGTTGCCCGGCTGCGATGACCGGCGGGGCGGTGCCGCGGAAACGCTTGCCGTAAGTCGCGGCGAAACCGTAGGACACGGCGGCGAGCACGGGAAGGACGACGGCCCAGAGCGGCGGGCCGCTGTCGCCGGTGAACGGCGCAAGCGCACGTGGGCCGATGAGGACGGCGGTGCCGGCAAGGCCGATGAGGCAACCCGCGATCTTTGCGGGCGAAAGCTTCTCGTCCGCAGTCATCCGGTTGGCGATGAGCACGGTGAAGATCGGCGTCGTCGCATTGAGGATGGAGGCGAGGCCGGCGCCGATCTGCGTCTGGCCGAGAAAGATCAGCATATGCGGCACGGCATTGTTGATGAGGCCGAGCAACAGGAAGGAGCGCCAGCGGGCGCGCAGCGTGGCATAGATCGAAAAGCGGCCGGCAATGTAGATGTGCAGGGCGATGGCGGCGATGGCCACGCGCAGCAGGACCAGCGTCGCCGGCGGCACATGGGGAACCGCCACGCGCGCGAAGAAGAACGAACCGCCCCAGATGAGGCCAAGCAGGCTCAAAAGCCCCCATGTGGCTGCAGACATGCGCGTCGAAGCCGGTGATGCCTGCTGTTCCATCGGATGTTCCAAGCGTCAGGATGAAAATGAAGCGGCGCCGCCGGTCTCGGCCGGTAGCGCCGCTCAGGTCTTCAAAGTCCTAGCGCACGGGATGGCGCCACGCCACCCGATTTCGTCAGAGCGCGGCGAGCAGGGCCGGCGTCGCCCAGCCATCGGCGGGCATGCCGAGGCGCAGCTGTTCTTTCTGGATGGCCGCGCGCGTGCCGGAGCCGAGAATGCCGTCGATCTTGCCGACATCGTGGCCATGGGCCTGCAGCTTCGTCTGAAGCTCCTTCATGGCGTCGCCGGACAGGCCTTCCTCGGGCATGCCGCGCTCATAGGGCGGGGCACCGGCCAGGCGCGTGGCGAAATAGGCCGCCGACGTCGTGTAGATGAAGGACTGGTTCCAGGCGAGGTAGATATTGAAGTTCGGATAGGTGATGAAAGCGGGGCCCTTGCGGCCCTGCGGCAGCACGAGCGAGGCTTCGAGATTGCCGAAGGAGGTATCGCCGTCGCGCGGCTTCACACCAAGGGCAAACCAGTCCGATGCTTTCATGCCCGGCTGGAGACCCGTCTTTTCGAAGGGCAGGGCATCGGGAACGGACACTTCCTGGATCCACGGCTGACCCTTTACGAAGCCGAGATGCTGGATGAATTTCGCGGCCGTGAGGATCGCGTCGGGCGCGCTCTGCTTGACATTGATGTGGTTGTCGCCGTCGCCGTCGATCCCGAATTCGATGATGTCCTTCGGCAGCATCTGCACCTGACCGATCTCGCCGGCCCAGGCGCCCGTCGTGCCGTTCGGGTCGAGGTCGCCGTGACCGACCATCTCGACGGCAGCGATCAGCTGCGGACGGAAGAGTTCGGGGCGGCGGCAGTCATGCGAGAGGGTGACGAGCGCGTTGCGGGTGTTGAAATCGCCCTGCACTGCGCCGAAATCCGTCTCCATGGCCCAGAAAGCGGCAATAACGGGGCCGGGAACGCCGAATTCCTGCTCGGCGCGGCCGAACACCGAAGACAGGTCGCTCAGCTTCTTGCGACCAATATCGAGGCGCGACTGGCTGACCGTGCGCTTGGAGAATTCAAGAAAGGTCTGGCGGAAGACGCCCTGCGCGCGGTCGCGCGACAGGACCTTCTGGTCGATGGCGGCGCCGGCAAGCGCGCGGTCGGCCACATCGGCGGAGACACCGTGTGTCAATGCTTCGGCCTTCACGCCCTGAAGAAAGGCGTCGAGATCGCCGCCGCAGGCCGTTGCCGTCTGGGCCTGCGCGCCGCCGGCCAGCAGGAAGGCCGTCAGGCCCGCTGCGAGTGTCGTCTTCAGGTTCTGCCGCATCTGGTGCTCCTTGGGTCCGCTGCCCTTCTGTAACATAGGGCGGCTGTCTCAGATGAATGTGACGGAAGCAAGAAGAAAAAGGCAAGCCAGAAGGCTCGCCGTTATTTCCCTCGTCAGTGTTGCGTCGTCAGCGGGAAACGGAGGCGACCCACTTGTTCCAGTTCTTTGCGGAACCGGCGAAGACGTTGATATCGGTGTTGCCGGAAAGGCCGGGCACGACGCCGGTCGAGGTATATTGCCAGAACGCCCACTTGCGCGCCGGGTAGATGTTTTCCGGGTGGTTGGCGACCGAGCGTAGCCAAAAGTGATAGCCCTCGAAATGACCGACGAGATTGTCGCGGTGGAAATCCACGGTCGTGTAGATGATCGGCCGCTTGCCGTAATGGGCTTCCAGGCGGTCCATGAAGCGTTTCAAGACCGTGCGCACCTCGTCCGCCGGTGGGCGCAGTTTGCATGTCGGCGAGGCCGCGTTCCATTCGGCGTCCAGAACCGGAGGGAGGTGCACGGCCTCCTTCGGCACATTGGCAATGAACCAGTCCGCCTGCGCATCGGCCGTCGAGCAGAAATAGTAGAAATGGTAGGGCGCGTGAGCGACGCCTGCGGCCTTCGCGCCGCGCCAATATTCCGTAAAGCGGCTGTCGAGACGGTCCGTGCCTTCGGTGGCCTTCAGGAAGGCGAAGGAAACCCCGCCTGCCTTGGCGGCGCGCCAGTCGATATCGCCGTTCCATTTGGAGACGTCGATGCCGTGGACCTCGTGACGATGCGGATTGCGGGCGCCGAAATCCTGCGGATCCTTGTCCTCGAAGCGCGGCGGCACGGAAGACGTGACCCCGAGATCGTAGTCGGTGGTGGAGCAGGATGTGGCGAGAAGGGCGAGCGGCAGGAGGGCCAGAATGAGCCGACGCATGTGTGTCCCGTTGTTACGCGTTTACCGATCCTGCCTCGAAAGGGGCGGAGCGTAAAGAGCAGCGCGCGAGACGGGCTCACGACCTATCGCATATTCTGGTAAAATTACGGTTAGCAGAGCGTTAAGCCGGGGCGATGGACCGCCCCGGCTTCAACCTCAGAATTTCATGCTAACGCCAAGCATAACAGAATGGGACGTGACGTCGCCCTTCAGGCCCTGCGCGTCGAAGACGTCGGACTTGCCATAATCGCTGTAGCGATATTCAAGTCGGCCGACCACCGAATCGGTGAAAGCCTGCTCCACGCCGGCACCGATCGTCCAGCCATGGAGCGTGTCCTTTTCCCGAACGCCCGTCGTCTCGTTCTCTAGGGCCGCATTGGTAAAGGCATAACCGCCTGTACCGTAGATCAGGGTTCGATCAATAGCGTAACCGACGCGGGCCCGGACCGAACCACCCCACAGGGTTTCTGCTTTCAGCGTATCGCCGCCGACATCGAAGCGCTCGTCGTTGAAGTCGCGCTTGACGTCCGCTTCGACACCGTAGACGAATCCGTTATTGAAGAAGTTATAGCCCGCATAAGCGCCGACGGCCCAACCGTTCAAATCTTGGTCGATTAATGTGGTGCCGGCGGCGGAATATTCCGCGTTTGACCACCCATAGCCGGTGTTCACACCGACGTAGAAGCCGCCCCAGTCATAGACGCCGGCGACTTCCGTGATTGGCGTTTCCATAGGCGGTTCGGCGACCGCCATATCGGCGGCGAATGCCGGCAGTGCGCCAGCGGTTGCAATGATGCCTGCGGCACCGAGGATCATGGATTTCATGTAAGGGTCCTTCCCACTCTATGGTCGCGCGAAGCCCCGCACGCGAATGACAACACCCCCCAAACGCCCGATTGACGGCTTGGTTCCGAGAAAAATTACCCCCGTTAATTCTTGTGATGCGAACGCCAATACACTCTTAACACTCTGTCATCCTTTGTCCGCTAGAACCGTGATGCGCCGATATGTGGCTGGGCGCGTCCTGTTGTCATGATAACAACGGTTTAGGGTGCATGATGTTCAAAACCTTGTTGCCAGGGATCGAGCGGCGCTATGCGCTTGCGGGATCGATCTTCGGTGCCTTCCTGCCAACGATCTGCCTGGTGGCGGATCAGGTCACACAAACCGAGATTCACGAAAGCATCTTCGATTTTTCGGTGCCGACGGCGACGGCGCTGGCGCTGATGCCCGTCTTCTTCGGGGTCGGTTTCTACCAGATCGGCCGATCCAAGGCGCAGCTGATGCGCGAGCTCAACCAGCGCCGCCAGACGGAGCGGCTGTTGGCGCATGAGGCCCATCACGACCGCCTGACGGGGCTTTCGAACCGGTGCTGCCTCGAGCGCGATATTCAGACCCTCGTGGAGGCGAGCGGAAAAGGGGCGCACTCTGCGCTGCTGCTTCTCGATCTCGACCGTTTCAAGTTCGTCAATGACAGTCTCGGCCACGATGCCGGCGATCTTCTGCTGGCGACAATTGCCGGCCGGTTGAAGCACGCGCTCTCCCCGGCAGCGCAGGTCTACAGGCTGGGCGGCGACGAGTTCGTGGTGACGATCCCGGGCAGCCCGTCACAGGGCAAGGTAGAGGACGTCTGCCGCACCATCTGCCGCCTCTTCGAAGTGCCGATGGACCTGAAGGGAAATCGCGTGACGAGCGGCTGCAGCATCGGCATCGCGCTGATTGCCGATGCGGACTGCAAGACAAGGGAACTGTTGAAACGGGCGGATGCCGCGCTCTACGAGGCCAAGGCCATACCCGGAAACAGCTATCGCTTCTTCGACGCCGTACTTGCCGCCGACATCGAGGCGCGCGCCTCTATCGAACGCGATCTGACACGGGCGATCGATGCGCAGGAATTCTTTCTTGAATACCAGCCCATCGTTGGGGTCGAGAGCGGTTCGGTTCGCGCCTTCGAGGCATTGCTGCGCTGGCGGCACCCTGACAAGGGGATCATCTTGCCCGACGTGTTCATTCCCGCTGCGGAGAAGACAGGCCTCATCCTGCCGCTCGGAAGCTGGGTGGTGCGCGAGGCCTGCCGACAGGCCAGCGGATGGCCGGCGCCGACGGGCGTGGTGGTCAATGTGGCGAGCGCCCAGTTCCGGGACAGGGGGTTCGTGGATCACGTCAAGCATTGCCTGGACGAGGCCGGCCTTGCGCCCGGTCGCCTTACCGTCGAGGTCACGGAAGCGGTATTTTCGTCCGATGATACGGCCGTGTGCGAGGGGCTTCGCGCACTGCGCGCTCATGGCATCCGCGTCGCGCTCGACGATTTCGGCATTGGCTTCTCATCGATCAACAACCTGCGCACATTCCCGATCGACCAGTTGACCGTGGACCGCTCCTTCGCCCGAGCGATGATGGAGAGCAAGCGGGAGGCCGATCTCGTCGACATCATTCTCAAGCTCGGCCAGACCTTTCAGGTGACGACGACGGTCAAGGGCATCGAGTCGGAAGAACAGCTCGACTTCATTCGCCAGCGCGGTGCTTGCGAGGCGCAAGGCTATCTTATCTCGGCGCCGGTGCCGGCAGCGGACGTGCCCACATTTCTCGCGAGACCGGAAAGCCGGCTTTCGGCCTGACCTATCACGCGCCTGAAAGGTCTTTTCATGACGGTCAAATCCTGATTGTGTCCGTAGTGGAAGGAGAGGCTGCATGAGACGATTCTACAGGCGTCTGGCCTGGACAATCTCCGCGCTCGCATTGTTCGTTGCAGTGGCGGCGAGTTGGCTCATCGTTTCGCCGCCGGCACTGCTCAGCGTCGGCTCCGGCTATGCCGCCAAGATCGTGTGCTCCAACACGTTCATCGCCGGCCGCGACCCCGCTCAGGTGTTGAACGAGGATGTGCAGGCGCCGGGTCATCCGCTGCTCAAGCTCATGCGTCAGGACGTCGATCTCGACGGAAAGACGGTGACGACCCGCCTATTGGGCCTTTTTGCACCCGGCTACGCGGTATGGCACGAGGGCTTCGGCTGCACGGGGGTGCCGGACGGCGACTTTCAGGCGGCGCGCCAGGCCGTGTCCGACGTGGCTCTTCCCTCGATTCCCGCGGGAAATCCGGCTATCGCCTGGCCTGGCGGGGAGGGGGTGTCGCAGAACGAGCGCATTGCCGCCCTGCTTGCCAATCCAGACCTGACGGGGCCCGGAATGCGGGCGGTTGTCGTCGTGCATGACGGCCGGATCGTCGCGGAAACCTATGGTCCGGGCTTTTCGGCACAAACGCCGCTGCTCGGCTGGTCCATGGCGAAGTCGGTCAATGCTGCACTCCTCGGCCGGCTGATGCAGGCGGGCGCGCTGTCTCCGCGGATATCAGGCCTGTTTCCCGAATGGCAGGGTGATGCGCGCTCTGCCATCACGATCGCCCAGCTGCTCGCGATGGAAAGCGGGCTCGCCTTCAATGAGAGCTACGGCTCCGTCACCGATGTCACGCGCATGCTCTTCCTCGAGCCCGACATGACGCGTTACGTCATCTCGCTGCCGCTGCAGGCCAATCCGGGCAAGGTGTTCAACTATTCGAGCGGTACGTCGATGCTGCTGACGCGTCTGTGGATGAGTGCGGCCGGCGGACGGGCGCAGGCGCTGTCCTTTCCCTCGCGCGCGCTGTTTGCGCCGCTTGGCATGGCGAGCGCGGTTCTGGAGCCGGACGAAACGGGTATCTTCGTCGGCTCTTCCTACATGTACGCGACGGCGCGCGACTGGGCGCGCTTCTCGCTTCTGCTGCTGAATGACGGGGTCTGGAAGGAAAACCGCCTGCTGCCTCCTGGCTTCGTGACCGCCATGGCGACGCCGACGAAGGCCTCAGGGGGCGCCTATAGCCATATGCAGAGCTGGACGAAGGGGCCGGGGGAAAAGACCGATGCGGAATACGGTCTGCCGCCGGGCTCGTTCTGGATGCTCGGGCATGACGGCCAGTCCGCCGCCATCATGCCCGCCCGCAGGCTTGCGGTAATCCGGCTGGGGCTCACGCCGTCGAAACTCGGCTATCGGCCCCAGCTACTGGTCAGACGCATCCTTGATGTGCTGGATGCGTCGGGCACTCAGGCGGATCAGCCGCCGACTTGAGCGATCCAGTCGTTGAGGTTGTAGGTGTTGGTGATGCGCGCGACCTTGCCGTCGCGGATCTCGAAGAAGGCGCCGGCGGGCAGCACGTAGGTCTGGCCGTTGGCTTCCGGCAGGCCTTCGTCGGTTGCCAGATACTGGCCGTTGACGACGAATTCGGCCGCACCGCGCGTGCCGTCGTCGTTCGACATGATGACGATGTCGGTCAGCGTTTCGCGATAGCTGCGGTTCATGTGCGCCATGAAGTCGCGGAAGGCGTCCTTGCCGACCTGACGTCCGCCCTGGTTGATATCGTGGACAACCTCATCATGCAGGAGGTCGAAGAAGGCCTCCATGTCCTGCCTGTTGAAAGCGTCGTAATAGGCGCGGATTGTCTCTTTTGCTGGCATGTCATCCCTCATATCTTTATCTCTCGGCCGAAGCCGACCGACTTATAGCACTGTTCAAGCCCCTGGGAACATTCGCGTATCATGCAAATCAAGATTGTCCATGGCGACGCCGTGACGCCTTACATCGCCGACCTTGCCCGCCTGCGCATTGCCGTGTTCCGCGCCTTTCCCTACCTCTACGAGGGCAGCGAGGACTACGAAGCGTCCTATCTTGCGACCTATGCGAAATCGCCCGAAAGCCTGTTCGTGCTGGCGCTCGACGAGGACCGCATCGTGGGCGCTTCGACGGGCGTGCCGATGACGGACGCCTCCGGCGAGTTCAAGGCGCCGTTCATCGATGCGGGCATCGATCCGCAGACTGTTTTCTATTTCGGTGAATCCGTATTGCTGGACAGCTATCGGGGCAGGGGGCTCGGCGTGCGTTTCTTCGAGGAACGCGAAGCCTATGCAGGCCGTTTCGATCGGTTCGACTGGTGCGCCTTCTGTGCCGTCGAGCGCCCCGCCGGTCATCCTCTGCGTCCGGCCGGCTATGTGCCGCTCGACGCCTTCTGGGGCAAGCGCGGCTATAAGAAGCGCGCGGATCTGCGCGCCATGCTTTCCTGGCAGGATATCGGCGAGGGCGAGGAGACCGAAAAGCCCATGACGTTCTGGCTGAAGCCGGCGCGCTAGGGCTACGGCTTAGCGCAGGCCGGTCTCGTCAAGCAGGCCTTTTCGCTTGGCGTGATAGTAGTAGCCCGCCGCGTAGAGGCGCACGGCGCCGTCGTTCTTGTCATCAGCAACCAACCAGGCGCCACGCAGATACTTGCCGGCATATTTGATGTTGGTCTCGGCGTCGAACAGGCCCTCGGCCGGGCCTTCGTAGCCCATGCTCCTGGCCGTCGCATACTTGATCTGCATCAGACCATAGTGGCCGCGGTTATAGGCCCTCGGATTGTAGGTGCTTTCGCGCCTGACGACGCGATGCAGAAGCGATTCCGGAATGCCGTAGAGGGCGGCATATTTGGTGATGATGTCGTCGATCGGCGTGCCGGACTTCCTGAAGGGCTGTTCGGCGCGCGGCACGACGAGGCCGGTCTGCGTGGTAAGCACCGCGTTGCTGATCGTCGGCTTGGCCATCGGCACGATCTTGTGTGTCGCGACGAGCTGCTCGAGACCCTCCGGTTCACCCGTGTCGAAGCCCGGCTCCATGACCGAGACGCCGATAACGGTATCGGTCGCCTGCGGCATTTCGGCGACGGCGACCACACCGCCATTCGTCTGGCCGGCAAGAGCAGCCGTCGCGGCAGCGGCACCGGTTACAGCCTTCGTCTCTGTCAGGGCCGAGACGGGGGCATTTTCCGTCGCAGTCGCCACGACGATCGGGGTGGGCAGGGCCATCGCCGTGTTTTCGGTGCCGGGCTTTGCTACGGGCAGGGCGGCGTAGGCCACTTCCGTCGTCGCGCCGTCGGTGGCGGCAAGCTCCGTCGTCGTGGCTGTCGGCGTCACCGTCTTTGCCGAGGTCGCATCGTCGGCAACGCTGGCGCAGCCGGCGAGCGTCACGAGGAGGCCTGCACAGGCTAGCGCGGAGATGCGCGCCGGACGGAAAACGGGGGTATCAGCCATGATCGTCGTACTCGGTTTGCCGGGATGCGGGGCGCCGGAACGCCCCTGCTTTTGCAAATCAATCGGCCGTGGCCGTCAGACGCTCTTAACCGATCAGGCGCGGCGCGGCAACCCGCCGAACCGGGTCAGGCCTAGGCGGAGGCCCGCTTGAGGCCCGCCGTCAGCAGTCCGGCACCAATGAGAAGCGTGCCGCCCGTGCGGTTGACGACCTTCTGGACCGAGGGTTTCCGGATGGTTTTGCGGGCGGGCGAGGCCACCAGCGCATACGTAAAGGCGTTGAGTGTCGCCAGCACGAGGAAGGTGATTTCGAAGATCACCATCTGCAGCAGGACGGGCCGGGAAAGATCGAGGAACTGCGGGAGAAAGGCGACGAAGAACACGATGCTCTTGGGATTGAGCGCGGTGACGACATAGGTGTGCGCGAAGACGCGCAACGGCTTTTCGTCTGCGGGTGCCGCGGCGTCCGCGCCCGCTGCGACGGGCGCGCGCCACAACTTGATGCCGAGCCAGACAAGATAGGCGGCGCCGATCCATTTGAGCACGGTGAAGATCGCCGCGGAGGTGGCGAGCAGTGCGCCGAGACCGAGCATGGAGGCGGTCATGGCCGTGAAGTCGCCGAGCGCCACGCCTGCAACGGTGGCGCCTGCGGTGCGGCGCCCATGCCCCAGCGCGTAGGAGATGACGAGCAGGATCGTCGGACCGGGAATGGCCAGCATGACGGCGGAAGCGGCGGCGAAGGCCAGCCAATGTTCGAAAGACATGAAAAACTCCCCGGATCGATCTTATCCGGGGAGCAAGCCATTCTCTGTTCGGGACGTCAAGCGGGTTTAAGCCGCGGGCTTCCACTTCTGGCCGATCACGTCCATCACCTCGCCGAACCACTTTGCAGACGTGTCGAAGTGCTTGCCGCCCTTGATGCGCGGGAACTCGATGGTGCGCAGTTTGCCGCCCTGGCCCTCGTCATGGCCGGTAACGCCCGAGACCTTGTTGAGCGCGCTCTCGACGGCAAGGTCGGTCATGCTCTGGATGAGGCGCAGATCGTCACGGTTGGCCGGTGCCGAGCGGGCATAGTAGCCCGACTTCTGCACCATTGAGCGCTCTGCACCCAGAAGTGCTGCGAACTGCTTGGAGAACCAGTTGCCGACATTGATCGTGTCGATCTTCACATGGCCGAAGGCGTCGCGCTTGACGGTCTCGCCGGAGGCTTCCCGTTCCGCCACGATGGCGTCGAGGCAGGCGCCTTCCGACACGAAGAGCGTGACGAAGCCGGTGCGCTCCATGATCGCTTTCAGGCGCTCGGCTTCGGCTGCCAGATTGAAGTCCATTTCTGGCAGGTAGAGGCCATCGATGTTCTTCATCTGCGCGTTCATCATGAAGCCGTCGACATATTCGTTGGCGCTGGTTTTCTGAATGTATGCACGGGCGGTCGCGGCGGTGAGCCAGCCGCTGTGGCGGCCCATCACTTCGTGCACGACGAGGGTCTTGGGTGCCGCGCTCTGCTCATTGCTGACATTGTCGAAGAAACCGGCGCCGACTTCGGCCGCCGTCCAGGCGCCGAGCGACTGGCGGATCGGAACGACATCGTTGTCGACAGTCTTCGGCAGGCCGACGACGGTGAGATTGTAGCCGTTGGCGCCGAGATAGGCGGCGAGGTCCGCCGCCGTCGTGTTGGTATCGTCACCGCCGATCGTGTGGAGAATGGTGACGCCGTCCTTGGCGAGGCGCTCGGCGGCAACGCGCAGCGGGTTTTCGCCTTCCTTGACAAGGCCGCGCTTCACGCAGTCGGCGGTGTTCGTCAGCTTCACACGGCTGTTGCCGATCGGCGAGCCGCCATAGCGGTGCAGGAGGGGAGCCTTCTCGCGCATCTGCGGAGTGATCTCGATGCGATCGGCGAGCAGCAGGCCTTGATAACCGGAGCGATAAGCGATGAGTTCTATATCCGGCGCCACGTCGCTGTAGCGTTCGATGAGGCCGCCGACCGCGGACGACAGGCAGGGCGCAAGCCCGCCCGCGGTCAGCATTGCGACTTTCTGCTTTGCCATGATTCCTCCTCGGCTTCTGCACGTCTGGATGGGTTGGCGTTGCTCGTAGCGCAGAATCCCTTTCAAGGGAAACGGCGCGGCAAACTTATCCGCACTCCATGACGGATTGTCTTCATCGTCCACAGCGTCGGTGCGGCGCACATAAAAATCGGATGACCCACTTAATGAGGGTCATCAAAATTTATTTATCCTGCCCTTCCTGCCTTGCTTTCCCTGCAATTGTCTGATCAAGATCACCTTATGTTCCAGAATTCGCCCAGTTGCTTCATCAGTGCCGTGTGGGATCGCCTCGTCGGCATGGTCTCGGATGCCGCCAGCAATGTGCTGTCGGGCGTGGTCGAGGCCGTGCGTACCCTTTTCGAGGGCGATCCGGAGACCCGCCGGCAGGTTGCCTTTTCCGTCGCGATGATCGCGCTCTCAGCCAAGATGGCGAAGGCCGACGGCATTGTTACGACCGCCGAGGTCGATGCGTTCAAGGATATCTTCAAATATCCCGACAATCAGGCGGCCAATGTCGCGCGCCTCTATAATCTCGCGCGTCAGGACGTCGCGGGCTATGAAGCCTATGCCGAGAAGATGAAGGCACTGTGCGTCTCCTGCGAGAACAATTGCCCCATCCTCGAGGACATCATAGACGGTCTCTTCCATATCGCGAAGGCCGACGGTCTCATCCATGAGAACGAGATGGCATTCCTCCAGCGCGTCGCCGATATCTTCGGCATGGCCGAGGATCGCTTCGACCAGATCACGGCGCGGCACGTGCATGTCAGCGGCCGCGATCCGTACAAGGTACTGGGCGTCAAGCCGAGCGACGATTTCGCCGATATTCGCAAGCGCTACCGCGTGCTTGCTTCGGAGAACCATCCTGATAGGCTGGTGGCGCGTGGCGTGCCGGCAGAGTTCCATCAGATTGCGAACGACCGCATGGCCGCGCTCAACGCTGCCTATGAGGCGATCGAGAAGGAACGCTGCGCTGCATGAGCGCATTCACATGTGACTATGCCGGCGCCGTCCCCGCGCCGTCGCCGAACTTCGGCGAACGGGCGGGCGGACGGACCCCCGACATCATCCTCCTGCACTATACGGGTATGGAAACGGCCGAAGGCGCGCTGAAATGGCTGCGCGCGCCCGAAAGTCAGGTTTCCTGCCATTACTTCGTGCATGAAAACGGGCGCGTCGAGCAGCTCGTGCGCGAGGCCGATCGCGCCTGGCATGCCGGCAAGAGCTTCTGGAAGGGCGAGGTCGATATCAATTCGGCCTCCATCGGCATCGAGATCGTCAATGCCGGCCATCCCGGCGGCCTGCCGGATTTCCCCGAAAAGCAGATCGACGCGGTCGTGGAACTGTGTCTCGATTGTGGCCGAAGGTGGGGTATCGCCCCCGAACGGGTGCTTGCGCATAGCGACGTGGCCCCCATTCGCAAGGTTGATCCGGGTGAAAAGTTCCCTTGGGAGCGCCTTCATGCGGCAGGGGTCGGGCACTGGGTCGAGCCGTCCACGATTGCCGGCGGTCGCTTCTTCCAGAAGGGGGATGCGGGCCAGCCTGTCGAGGCCCTGCAGACCATGCTGTCGCTTTATGGCTATGCCATTGAAATCGATGGTATTTATTCGGAAAAGACAGAAGGTGCATTAGCGGCTTTCCAGCGGCATTTCCGGCCCGCGCGGGTTGACGGAATAGCCGATTTTTCGACCATCGACACCCTTCACAGGCTGCTCTCCGCATTGCCCCGTCTGGGTGCCTGAGCGTATATCGATTTCAGCTAATGTTACGATATGTAACGGAAGTTTACCGCTTCGCCACATCCTGACCCGATTGGGGATGTTCTTTCCGCTTGCGTTCGTTGCAGCGCAACATGCGGTCAGGGCCTGATCGCTATCAACAAGGATCAAGACGTTTGCGCGGGATGCGCGGCTTGATAGCCGCGCGCCCAAGGCTCTGCCTTTGCGCCTTTTGGAGACGATAACTCGATGAGAAGACTTTCTGCTGCCATCAGCGCGGCCTGCCTTTTTGCGTCCGTTTTTTCCGCCGGAATGGCGCATGCAGGGCGAGGCGACTACCGGACGAGCGGCACACAACCCGTTTTGCAAACCTCCACGAAGGACAAGGCCGACAAGGCCAAGAAAGAGCAGGCAGATGCAGCCAAGAAACCCCGCAAGGTTTCTGGCAAGCGCAACAAGCGAAATGCCGGATCAGACAAGGGCGATGTCGTCGTCGGTACGCTGAAGACCTACCGCAGCACCGCCGGATATCCCAAGGCGGAGAACCCGCTCGTGGCGGGCGTGAAGACTGCGAGCTATTCCGGCCTGATCCAGACCTACGCGAAAACCTATGGCGTGCCCGTCGATCTTGCCCATGCCGTCGTGCGCATCGAGAGCAATTTCAATCCGCGGGCGCGGGGAAGCGCCGGGGAGATCGGCCTCATGCAGATTAAGCCGGCCACGGCGCGCATGATGGGCTATCGCGGGGGCGCCAAGGGGCTCTACGATCCTGAAACGAACATCAAGTTTGGCATGAAGTATCTCGCCATGGCCCATGAACTGGGCGGCGGCACGGTCTGCGGCACCATCCTGAAATACAATGCCGGCCACGGCGCCAAGCGCATGAACCCGGTCTCCAAGCGCTATTGCGGCAAGGTGCAGAGCTACATCGACTGATAGGTGGAAAAGTCCTTTTCCTTGCCGCTGGAATCGGCGCATCGAAATGTTATGCCTTGGGCAAAGAGTAGGGCGGCACGTGGTTCAGCATTTCGATTTCGTGGTGGTGGGAAAAGGCATGATGGGGGCGGCCGCGGCGCGGCACCTGTCGAGAACGGGCGCTACGGTCGCGCTCGTCGGACGCGGTGAGCCGGCCGACTGGCAAAAGCATGACGGCGTTTTCGCCAGCCATTACGACAGCGGCCGCATCACCCGCACCATCGATAGCGATCCTGACTGGGCTTTGCTCGCCCGCCAGTCGATTGCCCGATATCGGGACATCGAGGCGGAGAGCGGTATCGGCTTCTACAGCGAAGTCGGCTGCCTGATCACCGGCGCATCCCGTGGCACCTTCGTCCGCTCCGTCGAGGATGTCGCGCAGCGCTATGCGCTGGAGGCTCCGTCGCTGGACCGGGAAGAACTGCGTGTCCGTTTTCCGTGGTTCGCTCTGCCGGAAACATCGGCTGGCGTGTTCGAGCAGACGGGGGCGGGGCATATCGATCCGCGCAAGCTCGTGGCGGCGCAGGTCGCGTGTTTCGAAAAGGCCGGCGGGGTTTGCATTGAAGACGATGCCGTCGCGGTGACTGACATCGGCGACCGCGCCTCCGTCAGCCTGAAGTCTGGCGGCGCGGTGACCGGCGGCCGCGTGCTTGCAGCCACCGGCGGTTTTTCGCGTGCCCCGGGACTTTTGCCACGGTTGCCGGATGTGGTCGTGAGGGCCCGGACGGTCGTGCTGGCGCAGCTCACATCGGCGCAGGCCCACGCTTATCGCGACATGCCCTCATGGATCGATGAGAGCGGCGAGCCTTCGGAGCACTTCTATTTCCTGCCGCCCATCACCTATCCCGACGGCAATAGCTACCTCAAGATCGGCGGCGACCCGACCGATATCGAGATGGAAGAACAGGGCGCCATCCTGGACTGGTTCCGCGGTGAGGGGAATGGCGAGGCGAGCCAACACCTCAAGGCGCTACTGATGCGGTTCATTCCCGATCTGGCGCCGGTGCGCATGGTTTGCGCACCCTGCGTCACGACCTACACAGTGCATGGCTATCCGTATGCCGGGTTCGTCGGGGGGGAGCGTGTAGCCCTGCTGACCGGCGGCAATGGGGCGGCGGCGAAGAGCTCCGACGAGATCGGCCGCATCGGTGCCGACCTGCTTCTGCGCGGGCGTCTGGACGAGCCGGATTACCGCACCGACTTCGCCGTCCATTTCCGCTAGTCAGAAAACCGGCTCTTGCCGTCACCGGAATCGCGCCATGCCTCTGGTGTTTCATCTCCGCATGGGCTAGTCAGCGCCTGCCAGTTGGCCGGGCAGCCGCGCCTTGCAAGGGCCGAAAGGCCGCAGGGTGAGGAAAGTCCGGGCTCCACGGAAACACGGTGCCGGATAACGTCCGGCGGGGGCGACCCCAGGGAAAGTGCCACAGAAAGCAAACCGCCTTCTTCGGAAGGTAAGGGTGAAAGGGTGGGGTAAGAGCCCACCGCGTGCATGGCGACATGGACGGCACGGTAAACCCCACCGGGAGCAAAACCGAATAGGGATGACGCGGAGCGCGCAAGCGTTCCAGCCTGTTTCCGGGCCGGTCATCCGGGTGGGTTGCAAGAGGCCGGGCGCAAGTCCGGTCCCAGATGAATGGCTGCCACGTTCCGGTGAAAGCCGGAGCCTTACAGAACCCGGCTTACAGGCCAACTGGCAAATTCCCTTCTCGGGAGCGAGGATGCCCCGATGTCCATGTTCGGGGAGCGGGTGGCAAGGCGAGGCAGGTTGCGCTCCCCGAGGCTTGCCTAGCGCACCGTGACGGTGATGCAGCCAGACAGCGTTTTGCCCTTGATCTTGGCCGACCGGTTCTTGGTGCAGAACCTGTCCTTGCCCTTGAAGTTCGGGCCTGGCGTGTAGACGAGCCCCTTGCCAGCCACGACCGAGACGCTGCCCTTTGCGGGCTTGCGCGTGATGGTGACGTCCGTGGCAGGCGTGCGGGTCTTCCTCACATCGTCTATGAAGCCGGGAAAGCTGATCCTGCAATTCTTGTCGCTTGCGGTCATTTCAAACTGTCCGTTGCCGTTTCCCTTGCCCCAGCCACGTCCGTTGGTGCCGGTGCAGGCGGCATGGGCAGTCGATACCGAAAGAATTCCGGCGGCGGCGAGAACAATGAAGGTTATGGAGGAGCGCATGTCTGGAGCCTTTCTGACGTGTTTGCCAATTACGCTTCCATTCCTTTCGAGAAGGTCGTTCTGGAACAAATGAAAAAGGCGACTATTGACGAAAAATCGGAAACTGCGCAGAATTATACATCGCCGCCAATGAGTTAAATCAGCAATGCCGTCGAGGTGCACATGGGGGATGCGGACTTCGGAAAGTGGTCGGAGTTCGACAAGTGGCATCTCCTCTTCGATGAACTGTGCAATCGGTCCGGTGACTACGACAATGCTGCTCTCGGCAGTCGCTATTGCAGCCTCATGGGACGGCGCGGCGAGGCGCATTTCGAAACGGCTGTTCGCAATCTTAGAAACTGGCGGGCCGGGAGGCATATTCCCCGCCAGCGAAACTTCATGTTCCTGTCCCAGTTGCTCGACGTGGCGAGCGACACCGCGCTTTCGACGCGATGGAACGAACTCTATCTGAAGGCTCGGGAGGCGGAGGGGAGGGCGGAGCTTGCCGATGACCTGCCTGAGGTCGCCGATGCGGGCGACACCTTGGTGGCCGCCAATGCCACTGCGCCGGCTGCCCGCCGATTTGATGGCCGACGCCTGGCGATGGCCGTCGCTATCTTCTGCTGCGGGGTGCTTGCAAGCGAGCTCTATCGTGCCGAGCCGTGGCGCTGGACATACTCGGTCGAAAAACTGCCCCTCATTGTCCTGCGTCCGCATGTTTCCCTGATGGTGGGGGAAAGCCTGGTCATCCACGGGGAGCGTGGCGACTGCGGAAAGCCGCCGCCGGATTGGGAATATGTTCTGACGCGGCTTCCCATCAGCCGGATCGGCTCGTTTTCGGACGGCGGAATTGTCAGGCGCAACAGCAATTTCTGCCGGGGAGAAACGCCGGCCCGCGCCGTGACCTTCACTGCCCAAAAGCCTGGCGTCGAAGAGCTGCTCGTTCTAGGGGATGTCATGCGTGTGACGGTAACCGGACCATCTTCCTGAGCGTGGTTGATCGGCGTCTCGTTAAAATATTTCTTCCTGTAATAATTCGTGATGTCGTCGCGTCCCTGTCGATATGGGCGACCTGCGCGGCCCCACGAAAATCCGCGCTCTTTCAAATGCCTCAGCGCCGTTTCCTGTTTTGTTCCAGGCATTGCTTTTTAACGTCATGTTAACCCTTCCTATCTAAGGTTAACAAACTGTTTTTACGTGCGAAAAATTGCCCGCGAGAGTGAGGTTTCCAGGCCGGTGCCAAGGCATGTGCCGGCATGCATCCGACGGTCCAAAGAGGGGAAGTGAGGTTCTCTTCCCATTGACGCCCATATGGTCCCATGGTATCCCAAAATCACACTGCACGAGGACGCATGAGCGTCCGATCATCGCAAAGTCTAGTAGCAAACCGGCCGGGGACGGTGCGGCGCGCAAGCGTTGCATCATGGTTGGTGTGTGGGCGTTGTTTTGTGTCGGTAGTGCCGGGGGGAATGCACAGCGTCCCGGCTTTGGAAGCGGCTGTATCGCGTCATGAACCGGTTCCTGTCGAATGCGACAAACAAGATCGATGCCAAGGGGCGGGTTTCCGTGCCTTCGGCCTTTCGTTCCGTTCTGTCGCAGCGAGACATCCGGGATCTGTATTGCTTCCAGGATTTCCTGTTTCCGGCGATCAGCGTCGGCGGGCTGGATCTGCTCGATCGTTTCGAGCGCCAGATCGTCAGCGAGGATGCGTTTTCGCCGTTGGCCAATCAGATGTCGCTCCTCATTCACGGGGGCGGGGTCTTCATGAAGCTCGATTCGGAGGGGCGCCTGCCGGTCACGGATTTCATCCGGGACTATACGGGGATCACCACGGACGTGACCTTTGTCGGTCGGGCGGATCATTTTCAGCTCTGGGCACCGCAGGCATTTCAAGCCACGCAGGCGGCGGCCCGGGAAGAGTTCAGAATGCGAGGTCTGGGCTCGGGGTAAGACGGAGAGACGGGATGGCGACGGACCTTGGCGGAGGCTCTTTAGAGGCCGATGGCGGACCGGTCCGTCACATCCCGGTTCTTCTATCCGAGGTGATCGAGGCGCTGGCGCCCAAGCCAGGCCAGACGATCCTCGACGGCACATTCGGGGCGGGCGGCTATACGTCGGCCATTCTCGCCGAGGGTGCCAACGTCATCGGCCTCGACCGCGATCCCAACGCGATTGCCGGCGGGCAGGCGCTGGTCAACGCATCCGGCGGGCGGCTCACTCTCATCCATTCGCGCTTTTCCGACCTTGCCGAGCATGCGCCCGAGGGCGGGCTCGACGGCATTGTGCTGGATATCGGCGTTTCCTCCATGCAGATCGACGAGGCCGAGCGCGGGTTCTCCTTCCAGAAGAACGGTCCGCTCGACATGCGCATGTCCGCTTCTGGCGTTTCGGCGGCCGATGTCGTCAATCGCGCCAAGGTCTCGGACCTCATCCGCATCTTCGGTTTTCTCGGCGAGGAGAAGCAGGCCGGGCGTATCGCCCGCGCTATCGAGCGGGAGCGTGCGAAGGAGCCCTTCACGACGACGCGCCAGCTTGCCAACCTCATCGAACTTACCACGCCGCGGAAGGCCAAGGACAAGATCCATCCCGCCACGCGTGTTTTCCAGGCGCTGCGCGTCTTCGTGAATGACGAACTGGGCGAGCTCGCCCAGGCGCTGCTGGCGGCCGAACGCGCCCTGAAGCCGGGCGGCCGGCTGGTCATCGTCAGCTTCCATTCGCTGGAAGACCGGATCGTCAAGAAGTTCTTCCAGGATCGCGCCGGCAAGGCGGCGGGTTCGCGGCATCTGCCCGAAGTTCACGATCGCGCCGCAACCTTCACACCAGTCGGGCGTCCTATGGTCGCCGCCAGCGACGCGGAGAGCGTGGTCAATCCACGCGCCCGGTCTGCGAAACTGAGAGCGGGCGAGCGCACGAGCGCTCCCGCCGGGACAGATGACCTGTCCATTTTCAACCTGCCAAACCTTGCCGCCCTCGAAAAGATGGGAAGCTGAGCCATGTTCCGTACCCTCGATGTCGTGATGATCGCGGTGATGACCGCCGCAGCCACCGTCACCTACTCGATCAAGCATCAGGCCGAGAACAAGCGCGAGGAGGTGCGTAAGCTCGACGCCGAGATCAAGCTCGAAGAGGATACGATCGACCTGCTGAAGGCCGACTGGGCGCTGTTGACCCAGCCGAACCGGCTGACGCGGCTCGTGAAGACTTTCGAAGCGGACCTCAAGCTCGTGCCAACGGAATCGACCCAGCTCGCCCAGCCGAACGAACTGCCCATGCCGACCGCCGAGCTGCCCGCGCTCGAGCCGGAGAAGGACGACAAGGTGGCGAAGTCCAACAAGAATGGTTCCGCTACGGACACAATCCAAACCGGATCGGTGGCACGCTGATGTCGTTTCTCTCCCGCATCATGGACGTCAAGAGCAAAGCGCACTTCAACGCCGGCGGAAACAACAACAACCGCACGGGCGGCCCGGCTTTCGAAGGCACGCGCAAGCGTACGGGATCGCAGGCCCGCAGCCGCGTCGCGGTGATCATCTGCTGCTTCGGCGTGGCCTATGCGGCCATCGGCGGTCGCCTCGTGCAATACGGAATGGCCTCGTCGGAAACGACATCCAGCATCGGGCCTGCCGACCACCTGATGGCGTCACGCCCCGACATCGTCGACCGCAACGGCGAGATCCTCGCCACCGACATCCGCACCGTTTCGCTCTATGCCGAGCCGCACAAGATCGTGGATGCGGACGAGGCCGTCGAAATGCTCGCGACCGTTCTTCCCGATCTCGACCGGCGCGGCATCTACCGCAAGCTCACGTCGAAATCCCGCTTCCAGTGGTTGAAGCGTCAGCTCACACCCAAGCAGCAGAGCCGTATTCTTGCGCTCGGCATTCCCGGCGTCGGCTTCCGGCCGGAGAAGCGCCGCTTCTATCCCGGTGGCGCCACCGCCTCGCATATCGTCGGCCACGTCAATATCGACAACCGCGGTATTGCCGGTATGGAGCGCTATATCGACAGCCAAGGGCTGGCCGACCTTGCCGCCATCGGCATGACGAGCGACGCCAAGCTGGAGCCGGTGCGCCTGTCCATCGACCTGCGCGTGCAGGCTATCGTGCGCGATGTCGTCAAGGAGGGCATGGAGAAGTACAAGGCGATTGCCGCCGGCGCCGTCGTCCTCGACGTGAATACCGGCGAAGTCCTCGCCATGGCCTCCTATCCCGATTACGATCCGAACAATCCGGCGGAAGGCGCCAAGGACGGCTGGATGAACCGCATGTCGAACGGCACGTTCGAGATGGGCTCCACCTTCAAGTCCTTCACCACGGCCATGGCGCTCGATTCGGGCAAGGTGAAGATCACCGACAGCTTCGATGCCCGCGCACCCATCCGCATCGGCGGCTTCACCATCAAGGACTTCCACGGCAAGCACCGGGTGCTCTCGGTTCCGGAAATCTTCCAGTATTCCTCGAACATCGGTACGGCCAAGATGGCCGATGTCGTCGGCATCGAGGCGCACAAGGAGTTCCTGACCCGGCTCGGGCTTCTGACGCGGATGGAAACGGAACTGCCCGAGGTCAAGACGCCGAGCCAGCCGCGCGAATGGAAGAAGATCAACTCCATCACCATCTCCTTCGGCCACGGTGTCTCCACCACGCCGCTGCAGACGGCGGTGGCCGGTGCCGCGCTCATCAATGGCGGCAGGCTCATCAACCCGACCTTCCTGCCGCGCACCCGCGAGGAAGCCGACGAGATCGCCAAGGCGGTCATTTCGCAGAAGACGGTGGACAGCATGCGCTACCTCTTCAAGCTCAACGCCAATGACGGCTCGGGCCGTCGGTCGCTCGTGCCGGGCTTCAATGTCGGTGGTAAGACGGGCACGGCCAACAAGGTGGTAAACGGGCGCTACTCCAACACGCAGAACTTCAACGCCTTCCTGTCCGGCTTCCCGATCGACGATCCGAAATATGTGGTGCTGACCTTCATCGACGCGCCGCAGACGGGCGAGGGCGGTGGCCGCACCGCCGGCCTCAACGCAGCGCCGATGGTGGGCGAGATCATTCGCCGTTCCGCCGCTCTTCTCGGTGTAAAGCCGAAATTTGGTGAGGACGGGTCTGCCTTGCTTGTGTCTTATTGAATCGAGAAGACGAGGCGCCGATTCGAGACGGGCCGGCGCCAACGAAGATTGCAGAGCGGACAATGAAGATCAGTGACATCGCCGGAACCGACATCGACACCCTGGGCGCCGCCGTCGCGACCGATGTAAGCGGCATTACCAGCGACAGTCGAACGGTGAAACCCGGCGATCTCTTCGTTGCCCTTTCCGGCAGCAAGGCCGATGGCAGCAGCTTCATTGCCGATGCCGTTGCGCGCGGTGCCGCCGCCGTGGTGGTCGCCGAGGGTACTTCCTGCGATGTGTCGGTCCCCGTCATTCCCGTTGCCGTGCCGCGACGGTTCCTGGCGCTGGCCGCCGCACGTTTCTACGGCCGTCAGCCGGAAACCATGGTTGCCGTCACCGGCACGGCGGGCAAGACCTCCGTCGCCTCCTTCACCCGTCAGATCTGGGCGCATGCGGGCCATGCCGCCGCGATGATCGGCACGACCGGCGTCGTGGCGCCCGGCCGCAACGATTACGGTTCGCTGACGACGCCCGATCCGGTCTCGCTGCACAAACTGCTGGCCGAACTTGCCGATGCCGGCGTGACCCATGCGGCGATGGAAGCCTCCAGTCACGGTCTCGACCAGTTACGCCTCGACGGCGTGAAGCTTGCCGCCGGCGGCTTCACCAATCTCGGTCGCGATCACATGGATTACCATCCCACGGTCGAGCACTACATGGCCTCGAAAATGCGGCTGTTCAGCGCGCTTTTGAAGAAGGGCCAGCCCGCGGTCATCTATGCGGATGACGAGTGGTCGGGCGTGGCGATCGACGTGGCGCGCAAGGCCGGCCTCGATGTGCGCACCGTCGGTCGCAAGGGAGACTTCCTGACGCTCAAGCGCGTCGAGCATTTCCGCCACAAGCAGACCGCCGAAATCCATGCGGGCGGCGACATTCACGAAGTGCACATTCCGCTGGCGGGCGATTTTCAGGTGGCGAATGCGCTGGTCGCGGCCGGTCTTGCCATGTCGACGGGCGTCCCTGCCGCCGTGGCGATGGCCGCGCTCGAAAAGCTGATCGGCGCTTCCGGTCGCCTCGAACTGGTCGGCCATGCCAGAAACGGCGCGCTCGCCTATGTCGACTACGCGCACAAGCCCGATGCGCTGGAGAATGTGCTGACCTCCGTGCGTCCGTTCACCACCGGCCGCGTCGTCGTGGTGTTCGGCTGCGGCGGCGACCGCGACAAGGGCAAGCGCCCGATCATGGGTGAGATCGCGACGCGCCTTGCCGATGTGGTGATCGTCACCGACGACAATCCGCGCTCCGAGGTGCCTGATGTCATCCGCTCCGAGATCATGGCCGCCGCCACGGGCGCGACGGAAATCGGCGACCGCGCGGAGGCGATCCGCAGTGCCGTCGGCATGCTGCAGCCGGGCGACACGCTGATCGTGGCCGGCAAGGGGCATGAGGAGGGGCAGACCGTGGGTTCCGTCACGCATCCCTTCTCCGATCACGCGGAACTGCTCAAGGCGCTGGAGGGCCTTTCCCGGTGAACTGGCTCTGGACCACTCCCGATCTTATCGCTGCCATGCATGGCAGGCCCGTGGGCAACCTGCCGCAGGGCGTGACCGGCATTTCCATCGACAGCCGCGCCATTGCTCAGGGTGAGGCCTTCTTCGCGATCAAGGGTGACCGCGTCGACGGGCATGATTATGCGAGCTTTGCGGTTGCTAACGGCGCGTCCCTGCTTGTGGTGAGTGAAGGCAAGCTGCCCGCGCTCGGCCGGCTCGTCACCCCCATGATCGTGGTGCAGGATGTGCTTCAGGCGCTGGTCGATCTCGGTTGCGCCGCACGCGATCGTACCGCGGCACGGATCATTGCCGTCACGGGTTCTGTCGGCAAGACGACGACGAAGGAAATGCTGCGCCAGGCGCTTTCGCCCTCCGGCAGCGTGCATGCCTCCGTCGCTTCCTTCAACAATCATTGGGGCGTGCCGCTGACGCTTGCCCGCATGCCCGAGAATACCGATTACGGCATTTTCGAAGTCGGCATGAACCATGCCAACGAAATCCGCCCTCTCGTGTCGATGGTGCGCCCGCATATTGCTGTCATCACGACCATCGCGCCGGCCCATCTTGGCAATTTCCGCAATCTCGAGGAGATCGCAGCGGCGAAAGCAGAGATATTTGAAGGCGTTGTGCCCGGCGGGCATGCCATTCTCAACCGTGACAACGAGCAGTTCGGCTTCCTGGAGAAGGCGGCACGGGCCGTTGGTGTTGCGCATATTCACAGCTTCGGCGCGGCTGCCGATGCCGAGTTCCGGCTGCTCGATTTCATCAGCGGCCCGGAGGGCGGGCTGTTGCGCGCGTCCGTCGGCGGCCAGACGCTGGAGGTGCCGATGGGCGCCCCCGGCCGGCACATCGCCGAGAACGCCGTTGCCGTGCTTGGCGCCGTGCATCTTGCGGGCGGCGATATCGAGAAGGCGATGGCCGGGCTTGCGACGATGCAGCCCGAAAAGGGCCGCGGCCGGCGCTACCAGCTTGCCAAGGACGGCGGCTGGTTCACGCTGATCGATGAAAGCTACAATGCCAATCCGGCATCGATGGGTGCGGCCATCGCGCTGCTGCGCGATACAGAACCCTATGGCAGCGGCCGGCGCATTGCTGTGCTCGGCGACATGCTGGAGATGGGCGAACATTCGCAGGCCGTTCATGCCGGGCTTGTTGGGCCGCTGCTGGAATCGGGCATTGGCACCGTCTGGCTTGGCGGCCCCGACATGGCGGCGCTACGCGATGCACTGCCCGAGGACATCGAAACGGAATACCGCGAAACCGCGGATGCGCTTGCGCAACATGCGGTCGAAAGCGTGCAGCCTGGCGACGTCCTCGTCGTGAAGTCGTCGAAGGGCACCGGCTTCAGCCGCATCGTTGCGGCGCTGCTTGACAAATATCCGGCATTCTCCGAGAGGGAACGCCAAAGTTGATGTGAGGTTCGGCCGGGCTTTCGCCTGCCGGACCTTCTTTTATGGAATCTGCTTCTCCTGCGCGGTCGGTCACGCCGCGGATCGATCGGGGAACCTGTTGGGGAAAGGGTGACAATGCTCCTTTGGCTCGTCGAGCTGGCGAACACCGTGCCGGTGTTCAACCTGTTCCGGTACATCACGTTCCGGACGGGCGCCGCGCTGTTCACCTCTGCCACCATCGTCTTTCTGTTCGGGCCGATGATCATTTCCTCCCTGCGCATTCGCCAGGGCAAGGGCCAGCCGATCCGCGCAGACGGACCGCAGACGCATTTCAAGAAGGCCGGCACACCCACCATGGGCGGCCTGATGATCCTTGCCGGTATCGTCGGCAGCGCGCTGCTCTGGGCCGATCTCTCCAACGTCTATGTCGTCGCGACGCTGCTCGTCACGCTCGGCTTCGGCGCCATCGGCTTTTATGACGACTATCTCAAGGTCACCAAGCAGACGGACAAGGGCTTCTCCGGCAAGGCGCGCCTTGGCCTGGAATTCCTGATCGCCGGCATCGCGACCTATTTCATGATGCGCGCTACGCTGTCGGCGGGGACCGCCGGCTCGACCTTCGGCTCGTCCATCACCTTCCCGTTCTTCAAGGACATGCTGGTCAATCTCGGCATCTTTTTCGTGCTGTTCGGCGGCTTCGTCATCGTCGCTGCCGGTAATGCGGTGAACCTGACGGATGGCCTGGATGGTCTTGCCACCGTTCCGGTGATGATCTCGGCGGCGTCCTTCGGCGTCATCGCCTATCTCGCCGGCAACGCGGTGTTTGCGAACTATCTGCAGATCCATTTCGTGCCCGGTACGGGGGAACTCGCTGTCGTGCTCGGCGCGGTCATTGGTGCGGGCCTCGGCTTCCTGTGGTTCAACGCGCCGCCGGCCGCCATCTTCATGGGCGACACCGGGTCGCTGGCGTTGGGCGGCCTGATCGGCACCGTTGCCGTCGCCACCAAGCACGAGATCGTCATGGCCATCATCGGCGGCCTGTTCGTCATGGAAACGCTGTCTGTCATCATCCAGGTCGCCTCGTTCAAGCTGACCGGCAAGCGCGTGTTTCTCATGGCGCCGATCCACCATCATTTCGAGAAGAAGGGCTGGACCGAAAGTCAGGTCGTGGTGCGCTTCTGGATCATCGCAGTCGTGCTGGCCCTTGTCGGCCTCTCGACACTGAAGTTGCGGTAAGAGCCGATGATCCCGGTCACCACCTTCAAGGGAAAGACGGTCGCGCTCTTCGGGCTCGGCGGCTCCGGCCTTGCGACGGCCATGGCGCTCGCCGCAGGCGGGGCTGACGTCGTGGCCTGGGACGATAATCCGGCCAGCGTCGAAAACGCCGCGACATCAGGCGTCAAGACCGGCGACCTGCGCACGCTCGACTGGACGACGGTCGATGCGCTTGTGCTGTCGCCCGGTGTGCCGCTGACCCACCCCAAGCCGCACTGGAGCGCCGATCTGGCGCGCGCGGCAGGCGCGGAGATCGTCGGCGACATCGAGCTTTTCGTGCGCGAGCGCCGCGCCCATGCACCCGATTGCCCCTTCATTGCGATCACAGGCACGAACGGCAAGTCCACCACCACGGCGCTGATCGCGCATATCCTCAAATCAAGCGGTCGCGACACGCAGCTCGGCGGCAATATCGGCACCGCCGTCCTGACGCTCGATCCGCCCAAGGCCGGCCGCTTCTTCGTGGTCGAGTGCTCGTCCTACCAGATCGACCTTGCGCCGACGCTCGATCCCTCCGCAGGCATCCTGCTCAACCTGACGCCCGATCATCTCGACCGGCACGGCTCGATGCAGCACTATGCCGAGGTCAAAGAACGACTCGTTGCCGGCAGCCGCACGGCTGTCATCGGTGTTGATGATACCCATTGCGCGATGATTGCCGATCGCATCGAGCGCACCGGCACGAAGGTCGTGCGGATTTCCCGTCGCAATGTGCTGGCCGACGGTATTTATGCCGATGGTGCGCGGCTGATTGCGGCGCAGGGCGGCGCGACACGTCCGATAGCCGATCTCTCCGCGATCCAGACCCTGCGCGGCAGCCACAACGCGCAGAACGCGGCAGCAGCGATCGCGGCGTGCCTTGCGGTCGGCGTGAGCGAGGACGAGATCCGCGCGGGGCTCTCGACCTTTCCCGGGCTGAAGCATCGCATGCAGCCGGTCGGCCGCAATGGCGACGTGCTTTTTGTCAACGATTCCAAGGCGACCAACGCGGATGCTGCCGCACCCGCTCTGTCGAGCTTCGAACGCATCTACTGGATTGCCGGCGGCGTGCCGAAGGAGGGGGGGATCACCACCCTCGGCGGCTTCTTCCCGCGCATCGCCAAGGCCTACCTTATCGGCGAGGCGGCGCCGGCCTTTGCGGCGACGCTCGGCGACCGGGTTGCCTTCGAGATTGCCGGCACGCTGGAGCGTGCCGTCGCGGACGCGGCTGCCGATGCCGGGCAGGATGCGAGCGGCTCCGTTGCCGTTCTGTTGTCCCCGGCTTGCGCAAGCTTCGACCAGTACAAGAACTTTGAAGTCAGAGGCGATGCCTTCGTGAAGCACGTCGCGGCGCTGCCGGGCGTGTCCATGCTGGTCGAGGTTTAGTGACGATGTCGGGCACCACCTCTCTTCCGTCATCTCCGGGGTCAAGGCCGTGGATGATGGAGGAGAGGGCTGCGGACCCGAAATCCTTCAACGAGGGGATTTTATCATGGTAAGTCGTGCCGAACGTGGTGCATTGGCGGACTGGTTCTGGACGATAGACCGGTTCTTCCTCGCGGCCTTCATCCTGTTGATGGGGCTGGGCTTCATGCTGTCCTTCGCGGCAAGCCCGGCCGTTGCCGAACGCATCGGACTTGACAGCTTCCATTTCGTGAAGCGCCACGCCTTCTTCCTGCTGCCGTCGATCGCAGTGATGTTCGGCATCTCCTTTCTCTCGCCGCGCCAGGTGCGGCGCGCGGCGATGATCCTTCTCGTCGCCTCACTCGGTGCCATGGTGCTGGCGCTGTTCTTCGGCGTCGAGGTCAAGGGATCGCGGCGCTGGCTCGCCATCGGCAGCTTGTCCGTGCAGCCGTCGGAGTTCATGAAGCCGGCCTTCGTCGTCATCTGCGCCTGGCTCTTCTCCGAACACGCACGCCAGCCGGAAATTCCTGGCAATCTCTTCGCCATCATCCTCTTCGGCATCGTGGCGGCGCTGCTTATCGCCCAGCCGGACCTCGGTCAGACGGTGCTCACGGCGGCGGTGTGGGGCGGCATGTTCTTCATGGCCGGCATGCCGTGGCTGTGGATCATCATTTTGGGCGGCGCTGCTGTCGGTGGTCTTCTCACGGCCTACACGCTCCTGCCGCACGTGGCGGCGCGTATCGACAAGTTCTGGACCGGCGAAGGCGACACGTTCCAGATGGATACCGCCCGGGAGGCCATCATCCGCGGCAACTGGTTCGGCCAGGGCCCGGGAGAGGGCACCGTCAAGCGCATCATCCCCGACAGCCACACCGACTTCATCTTCTCGGTCGCGGCCGAGGAGTTCGGCATCATCTTCTGCATGGTTATCGTACTGATATTCGCCTTCGTGGTGATGCGCGGCCTCAATCACGCATTCAAGGAGCGCAACGATTTCACGCGTTTCGCCGTCGCCGGCCTCGTGCTCCAGATGGGCATCCAGTCGATGATCAACATTGGCGTCAATCTCGAACTCATGCCGGCCAAGGGCATGACCCTGCCGCTGATCTCCTATGGTGGTTCGTCCATGGTGGCGATCTGCGTAACGGCCGGCTTCATCCTGGCGCTGACCCGCCATCGTCCCGAGAAGCGCGCCTCCGAGCGAAGCCTCTTCCGCGGTGGTATCGTGGCGGCGGCCGAATAAGGAACAGGCATGAGCAAAGGTATCGTTCTTCTCGCCGCCGGTGGTACCGGCGGCCATCTTTTTCCCGCAGAAGCGCTGGCTCATGAGTTGAAGGCCAGCGGCTGGTCGGTGCATCTCGTGACCGATAGCCGTGCCGAGCGCTTTGCCGGCAAGTTCCCCGCCGACGAAATCCACATCGTGCCATCAGCGACGATCGGTTCGAAGAACCCCGTCAGCGTCGCCAGGTCGCTGTTCACGCTGTGGAAGGGCGTGCGCGCCGCGCGCCGGCTGCTGGCGCGGCTGAAGCCCAAGGTCGTCGTCGGCTTTGGCGGCTATCCCACCGTGCCGCCTCTTCTGGCAGCGACCGGGATGGGCATCCCCTCGATGATCCACGAGCAGAATGCCGTGATGGGCCGCGCCAACAAGGCGCTTGCCAACCGAGTACAGGCAATTGCCGGCGGCTTCCTGCCGGAGACGGGCGGTCCCTATGCGGCAAAGACCGTAACGACGGGCAATCCCGTGAGGCCGGCCGTGCTGGAGGCTGCCGCGGTTGCCTATACGCCTTCGACGGACGGCGAATTCCGGCTGGTCGTTTTCGGCGGCAGCCAGGGCGCGCAGTTCTTCTCCAAGGCCATTCCCTCGGCGATCGCGGCGCTGGAGCCGCACGACCGGGCGCGGCTGAAGATCACGCAGCAGGCGCGCATGGAGGACAAGGACGAGGTGGTGCGCAGCTATGCCGACCTCGGCATTCCCGCGGATGTCTCGCCGTTCTTCAACGACATGGCCGCGCGCATCGGTGCGGCGCATCTCGTCATCAGCCGGTCCGGTGCTTCCACGGTCTCCGAGCTTTCGGTGATCGGCCGTCCCTCCATCCTCGTGCCCTATCCTTACGCGCTCGATCACGACCAGGCGGCCAATGCCGCCGCGCTTGCGGGTGCCGGCGGCGCCAAGGTGATCCCCCAAGCGGACCTTTCCACGGAGCGCCTGGCGCGGATCGTCTCGGGTGCCATGCATGATCCGGCAAAGATGGCCACCATGGCCGCAAGCGCCAGAAATGCAGGAAAACCGGATGCCACGCGCTTGCTCGCGTCCATGGTAGAGGCTATTGCGGGCGGCAAGACGATTGCGCAATTCAAGGGAGAACGGCCATGAAGATGCCGCAGAGCATAGGGCTCGTTCATTTCATCGGCATTGG
Source organism: Shinella sp. H4-D48 (assembly GCF_022637395.1). Taxonomy (GTDB): domain Bacteria; phylum Pseudomonadota; class Alphaproteobacteria; order Rhizobiales; family Rhizobiaceae; genus Shinella; species Shinella sedimenti. The sequence continues at coordinate 1,246,720 of NZ_CP093337.1, forward strand.
CGGCATCGGCATGAGCGGCATCGCCGAGGTGCTGCATAATCTCGGCCACAAGGTGCAGGGCTCCGACCAGTCGGACAGCGCCAACGTTCAGCGCCTGCGTGACAAGGGCATCGAGGTCTTCGTCGGCCACAAGGCGGACAATCTCGGCGAGGCGGAAGTCGTCGTCGTTTCCACCGCCATCAAGAAAAGCAATCCGGAATTGATCGCGGCGCGCGAAAAGCTGCTGCCGGTCGTGCGTCGCGCCGAAATGCTGGCTGAGCTGATGCGCTTCCGCAATGCCATCGCCATCGGCGGCACACACGGCAAGACGACGACGACCTCGATGGTTGCGACGCTTCTGGAGGCTGGCGGACTCGACCCGACCGTGATCAATGGCGGCATCATAAACGCCTATGGCACCAATGCCCGCATGGGCGAGGGCGAATGGATGGTAGTGGAAGCCGACGAATCGGACGGCACCTTCCTCAAGCTTCCGGCCGATATCGCCATCGTCACCAATATCGACCCCGAACATCTCGACCATTACGGCAATTTCGATGCGGTTCGCGCCGCGTTCAGGCAGTTCGTCGAGAATGTGCCGTTCTACGGCTTCGGCGTGATGTGTCTTGATCATCCCGAAGTGCAGGCCATGGTCAGCCGTATCGAAGACCGCAAGGTCATCACCTATGGCGAAAACCCGCAGGCAGACGTGCGCTTCGGCAATATCCGCATGGATGGCGCGACCTCGGTCTTCGACGTGGAAATCCGCCGTCGACGCACCGGCCAGGTCATTTCGCTGAAGGACCTGCGCCTGCCTATGCCCGGCCGGCACAACGTTTCGAATGCGACGGCGGCGATTGCGGTTGCGCAACGTCTCGGCATTTCGCCTGAGCTGATCGCCAAGGGGCTCGCGGGCTTCGGCGGGGTGAAGCGCCGCTTCACCTTCACGGGCAGCTGGAACGGCGTGAACGTCTATGACGACTACGGCCACCATCCGGTCGAGATCAAGGCCGTTCTGCGCGCCGCACGCGAGGCCTGCGCGGGCCGAATCATCGCTGTGCACCAGCCGCACCGTTACAGCCGCGTCGCAAGCCTCTTCGAAGAGTTCGCAGGCTGCTTCAACGATGCCGACAGCGTCATGATTGCGCCGATCTATGCGGCGGGCGAAGACCCCATCGAGGGTGTGACCGCAGAAGAGCTGGTTTCCCGCATCAAGTCGGGCGGGCATCGCGATGCGCGGGTGCTGGCTTCGCCGGATGCGCTGGCCGGTATCGTGGCCGGCATTGCAAAGCCCGGCGATTTCGTGGTTCTCTTGGGGGCTGGCAGCATCACGCATTGGGCGCAGGCGTTGCCGCGGGAATTGGCAGGCATTTCGGGTGAGGTGGCATGAAGCGGGTTGATGGTGCAAAACTTCTGGCGTCGTTGGGTGAAGGCATCAAGGAGGTGCGCGGACGCCTGACACCGGATGCACCGATGGACCGTGTCACCTGGTTCCGCGCCGGCGGCCTTGCCGAGCTGATGTTTCATCCGCACGATGTCGAGGATCTCGTTACCTTCCTCAAGCTGCTGCCCGAAGAGGTGCCGCTGACAGTGACGGGTGTCGGCTCCAACCTTCTGGTGCGTGACGGCGGCATTCCCGGTATCGTGATTCGTCTTTCGGCCAAGGGCTTCGGCGATGTCGAGCTGGCGGGCGAAAACCGCATCAAGGCCGGCGCCATCTGCCCGGACAAGAACATCGCGGCCATGGCGCTTGATCACAACATCGCGGGCTTCGAGTTCTACTACGGCATTCCCGGCTCCATCGGCGGTGCGCTGCGCATGAATGCCGGCGCCAATGGCGGAGAGACGAAGGACCTCGTCGTCGAGGTTCACGCCGTCGACCGCAAGGGCAACCAGCACGTTCTGTCGAACGCCGACATGGGCTACAGCTACCGCAAGTCGTCCGCATCTGGTGATCTCATCTTCACCCACGCCGTCTTCCAGGGGCAGGCGGGCGAAAAGGACGAGATCCGCGCGAAGATGGACGCCGTGCGCCAGCACCGCGAGACCGTCCAGCCGATTCGTGAGAAGACCGGCGGTTCCACCTTCAAGAACCCCGAAGGCCATTCGGCCTGGAAGCTGATCGACGAGGCAGGATGCCGTGGCCTGATGATCGGCGGCGCGCAGATGTCTCCCATGCATTGCAACTTCATGATCAATACCGGGCAGGCGACCGGCTACGAGCTGGAATATCTGGGCGAGACCGTGCGCAGCCGCGTGCTGGAGCATTCCGGCATCATGCTGCAATGGGAAATCAAGCGCCTGGGCAACTTCATGCCCGGCTACGAGGTCAAGGAATTCCTCGGCCACGCCACGGCCTGACACTTTTCCTTGGAATGGGGATGCGCGCATTCGGTGATTTAGCGCATCCATTCTACCCGTTCAGCTTGCGTTCATGCGCAATTTCCGAAAGCTTTAGCCCTGCGTGATCATCACGCGGGGTAATTCCGGATTTTCGGAAATCGGACAGGGGGTCCTCATGTTCAAGAAGCTTTCAGCCGAGTTTCTCGGCACGTTTTGGCTTGTCTTCGGTGGTTGCGGCAGCGCGGTGCTGGCCGCCGCTTTCCCGGAGGTGGGCATCGGCCTGCTCGGCGTTGCTTTCGCCTTTGGCCTGACGGTGCTGACCATGGCCTATACCGTCGGCGGCATTTCCGGCGGGCATTTCAATCCGGCCGTCTCCGTGGGGCTTACGGTCGCCGGCAAATTCCCGGCATCGAGCCTCGTGCCCTATATCGTGGCGCAGGTTGTGGGTGCGGTAGCGGCTGCGGCGGTGCTTTATCTCGTCGCGTCCGGCAAGGCCGGCTTCACGGCGGGCGGCTTTGCATCGAACGGTTACGGCGAGTTGTCGCCGGGCGGTTATTCGCTGACGGCAGCGTTGGTCATCGAGGTGGTGCTTACGGCGTTCTTCCTTCTCATCATCCTCGGCTCGACCCATGGCCGCGCGCCCGTCGGCTTTGCGCCGATCGCCATCGGCCTCGGCCTGACGCTGATCCATCTCGTGTCCATTCCGGTCACGAATACCTCGGTCAACCCGGCGCGCTCCACGGGCGTTGCGCTCTTTGCCGAGACGGCGGCACTGTCGCAGCTCTGGCTGTTCTGGGTGGCGCCGATCCTCGGCGCGGTCATCGGCGCGGTGATCTGGAAGGTCGTCGGCGAGAACGATTGATCTGTAGACAAAAAGAAACCCGCCGCGTCGGACGCGGCGGGTTTTTGATTCAGGCGTATTGGGGCAGGCTCAGACTTCTTCCTTGCCCGAGAGCAGGATGCAGGCCAGCGTGATCGCGGCGGAAATGCCGAGATAGTAGCCGACATGGGTCATGCCGTAATTGGCCTGGAGCCAGGTTGCGATGTAGGGCGCGAGCGATGCGCCGAAGATGCCCGCGAAATTGAACGTGATCGATGAGCCCGTGTAACGCACCTTCGTGGGGAAGGGCGCGGCGAGCGCCGTGCCGATCAGGCCGTAGGTCATGCCCATCAGCGCCATCGCGAAGATCACGAAGATGAAGATGCCCTGTTCGCCGCTGGTCATAAGGCCCGGCAGGAAGAACGAGAAGACGCCGATCAGGATGGTCGTGAGGATGAGAACCTCGCGACGGCCGAACCGTTCCGCCAGCTTGCCGGCAACCGGAATGAACAGGCCGAAGAGCACGGAGCCCAGAATCTGGACTTCAAGCGCTTCGAGGAACGGGATGTTCAGGACCTTGACGTTGTAGGACAGGAGATAGGCCGAGCCGATGTAGAACAGCACGAAGGTGGCGAGCGCCACGAAGGTGCCGAGCACGAGGCTGCGCTTGTGGTTGCGGAAGAGTTCCATGACGGGAACCTCGACGCGTTCCTGCTTGTCGATCGCCTTCTGGAAGGCAGGGGTTTCGGTGATCGACAGGCGAACCCACAGACCCACGGCGATCAGCAGGATCGACGCGACGAACGGGATGCGCCAGCCCCAGGCGAGCAGCGCCTCCTGCGACATGAAATGCAGCAGAAGCCAGAAGACGCTCGAGGACAGGAAAAGCCCGATAGGTGCGCCGAGCTGCGGGAACATGCCGTACCAGCTGCGCTTGCCGGGAGGTGCGTTTTCGGTCGCGAGCAGAACGGCGCCGCCCCATTCACCACCGAGGCCGAAGCCTTGGCCGAACCGGCACAGCGCCAGCAGCAGCGGGGCAAGCACGCCGATCGTTTCATAGGTCGGCAGCAGGCCGATGATAACAGTCGATACGCCCATCGTCAGAAGTGCCGCGACGAGCGTCGTCTTGCGGCCGATGCGGTCGCCGTAGTGTCCGAACACGATGGCGCCGAACGGGCGGGCGAAGAAGGCGATCGAGAAGGTCGCGAAGGAAGCCAGAAGTGCCGTCGTCGGATCGCTGTTGGGGAAGAACAGCGTCGGGAAGACCAGAACTGCGGCGGTGGCGTAAACGTAGAAATCGAAGAATTCGATGGTCGTTCCGACCAGGCTTGCAAATAGAACGCGCGCCGGTGAATTGAGGGCACGGTTGGACTGCGTTGCGGTCGGCGACCCTGACTGTAGTGTTTCACTCATCTTGGGTGCCTTTAAATGTTTCTTCTTGCCGTCTTGGGAGCAGCGGAGGCGTTCCTACGCCACGTGGCCGGCCGATGAAACAATAAAAATGCGTTCGGCTTTAAAGAATCATACTTTTCTTTCCTCCCCCGCGACGCCCGCATTTGCCAGAGCATTGCGCGACCGGCAGCCGTGCTCATGCCTGAAACAGGGGTCACCCTGTCGTGCAATTTTTCTTGCATGGTCGGCAAGGCTCTGATTCTAGAGAGAGAATCGTAGCGTCGCTTGATTCGGGACAGGAAAATTTGATCGACGGCGTGTCCGGTTAACGAAAGTAAACGCTTCATTAACCTTAATGGCGCTCTAGTGGTCTTCACGCGACTCGCCGAGTCGGACCCTGATGAAAATCAGGTCCGCGCAAGCAGCGCGGAGCAGAATGCGGAATTCAGTTGGGGGTTCTATGAGCGTAAAGCATGTCGCGATGCTGATGGGTGGTTTTTCGTCGGAACGGCCGGTGAGCCTTTCGTCGGGCAACGCCTGCGCCGACGCGCTTGAAGCCGAGGGCTACAAGGTGACGCGCGTCGATGTCGGTCATGACATCGCAAACGTTCTTTCCGAACTGAAGCCGGACGTCGCCTTCAACGCGCTGCACGGACCGTTCGGCGAGGACGGCACCATCCAGGGGCTGCTCGAGTTCCTGCAGATTCCATACACTCATTCCGGCGTTCTTGCCTCCGCGCTTGCCATGGATAAGGCGCAGGCCAAGATCATCGCAAAGGCTGCCGGCATTCCGGTCGCCGAGCAGCGGCTTATGAACCGCTTCGATTTCACCTCCGCGCATCCGCTGGCGCCGCCCTATGTGGTGAAGCCCGTGCGCGAGGGCTCGTCCTTCGGCGTCGTCATGGTCAAGGAAGACCAGTCGCACCCGCCGCAGATCATCACCTCGGAAGAATGGCGCTATGGCGATGCGGTCATGGTCGAGCGCTATGTCTACGGTCGTGAACTGACCTGCGGTGTCATGGGCGATGTCGCGCTCGGCGTCACGGAAGTGGTGCCGCAGGGCCACGCTTTCTACGACTATGATTCGAAATATGTGAAAGGTGGCTCGAAACACATCATACCGGCGCAGATTTCACCAAATATTTACCAAAAAGTACAAACACTCGCACTCAAGGCGCATCAAGCGATCGGGTGCCGTGGCGTCAGCCGTTCCGACTTCCGCTACGACGACCGTTTTTCAGAGAATGGCGAGCTTATCTGGCTCGAGGTCAACACCCAGCCCGGCATGACACCTACCTCTCTGGTGCCTGAAATGGCCGTCCATGCCGGCCACTCTTTTGGTGAATTCTTGAAGTGGATGGTGGAGGACGCGTCGTGTTTGCGTTGAGCGCCAAGAAGAGCAGGGTGCGTCCCGTCGGTCTTCCCGAGACGGAAGGCGGTCGTGTGCTGCCGCGCCCGCTGCGCCGTATCGTGCGTTTCCTCGTCAGCCTTGCAGCTGGCCGCATCCATATTCCCCGTCACACCGGCAGCATCGCCACCGCGCTGTTTCTCGGCGCAACCGGTTTTTACGGCATGTCGCTCGGCGGGCACTCGCAGGATTTCGCCCAGGCATCGACGACGGCGATCGGTTTCGCCATCGAGGATGTGAAGGTGTCCGGTAATCGCGAAACCTCGGAAATCGATATTCTGGAGCGCCTCGGGCTCGATGGCACGACCTCGCTCGTCGCACTCGATGTCAAGGATGCGCGCAAGAAGCTCAGCGAACTGCCTTGGGTCGAGGATGTTTCGGTTCGCAAGGTCTATCCGGGCACGATCGAGATCACGCTCAAGGAGCGCGAGGCTTTCGGCATCTGGCAGCACGGCAGCGATCTCTCGCTGATCGAGAAGAACGGCAGCGTGATCGCGCCGCTTCGTGACAACAAGTTCTCCACGCTGCCGCTGTTCGTCGGTCGCGATGCCGAGACGGCCGCTGCGGGCTTCTCCGACGAGTTCGACAGCTGGCCGGAAATCAAGGCACGCGTGAAGGCTTACATCCGTGTCGCCGGCCGTCGCTGGGACCTGCGTCTCGACAACGGCATTGTCGTGAAGCTGCCCGAGCACAACGTGCCGCGCGCGATGGACACGCTCGCCACGCTGGAAGCGGAGGAAAGCATCCTGGAACGCGATATCGCGGCTGTTGATCTGAGACTTGAGGACCGCACGACGGTCCGTCTGACGGAAGGGGCGCTCGAACGTCGTAACAAGATGGTCGAGCAGAGGACAAAGGACCTGAAGAAGGCAGCGAAGCGCACATGAGCATTTTCGGTTCGTCCCATTTCGGCCTGCCGCGCTTGAAGCCGCTTTCCTCGAAGCGGGCTCATGTCGTTTCGGTCCTCGATATCGGCTCCACAAAGGTGGTCTGCATGATCGGCCGGCTGACGCCGCGCGCCGAAAGCGAGATCCTGCCCGGCCGCACCCACAATGTCGAAATCATCGGCATCGGCCACCAGAAGTCGCGCGGCGTGAAGAACGGCGTGATCGGCGATCTGGATGCGGCTGAAAGCGTGGTGCGCCTTGCCGTCGACGCGGCTGAGCGCATGGCCGGCCTCACCATCGAGAGCCTGATCGTCAACGTTTCGGCCGGCCGCCTGCAGAGCGACGTCTACACCGCGACCATCGATCTCGGCGGACAGGAAGTCGATGCCAACGACCTGCGCAAGGTTCTTGCAGTTGCCGGCCACCAGTCCCTGCGTCAGGACCGGGCCATCCTCCATTCGCTGCCGACCGGATTCTCTCTGGACGGCGAGCGCGGCATCCGCGATCCGCTCTCCATGTTCGGCGACGTTCTGGGCGTCGACATGCACGTTCTGACGGCCGAGCGCTCGGCACTGAAGAACCTCGAACTCTGCGTCAACCGTGCCCACCTCTCCGTCGAGGGCATGGTGGCGACGCCCTATGCGAGCGGTCTTTCCGCTCTGGTGGACGACGAAGTCGAACTCGGCTGCGCCTGCATCGACATGGGCGGCGGAACGACGACGATTTCGGTCTTTGCCGAAGGCAAGCTCGTGCATTCCGACGCTGTGTCGCTTGGTGGCCATCACGTCACCACCGACCTGGCTCGCGGCCTTTCGACCCGTATCGAGGATGCGGAGCGCCTGAAGGTCGTGCATGGCTCGGCCCTGCCGAATGCCGGCGACGAGCGCGACATCATCACGGTCCCGCCGATCGGCGAGGACGATCGCGACCAGCCGACCCATGTGCCGAAGTCGTTGATTTCGCGGATCGTGCGCGCCCGGATCGAGGAAACGCTCGAACTTATTCGCGACCGCATCCAGCGCTCGGGCTTTTCGCCGATCGTCGGCAAGCGGATCGTGCTGACGGGTGGCGCGAGCCAGCTGACGGGCCTGCCGGAGGCGGCGCGCCGCATCCTGGCGCGCAACGTGCGCATCGGCCGCCCGCTCGGTGTCTCCGGCCTGCCGACGGCAGCCAAGGGACCGGCCTTTTCGACGGCGGTGGGTCTGATGATCTACCCGCAGGTCGCGGAACTGGAAGAACACGCTGTGCAGGGCGGCATGCTCTCGCAGCTGACGGGGGGTAATGGCCGCATCGCCCGCATGGGACAGTGGCTGAAGGAAAGTTTCTGACGGGTTTGCCGGCGGCGTAGCGAGTGCCGGGAAAGACCGACAACTGAGTTTTGGGAATAGACCGGCTGGGCGAAGTGGCCGGAAACGAAAGGAACACTGCAATGACTATCAAGCTCCAGAAGCCTGACATCACCGAGCTGAAGCCCCGCATCACCGTCTTCGGCGTCGGTGGCGGTGGCGGCAACGCCGTCAACAACATGATCACCGCGGGTCTGGAAGGCGTCGATTTCGTCGTTGCCAACACCGATGCCCAGGCGCTGACCATGACCAAGGCGACCCGGATCATCCAGATGGGTGTCGCCGTCACGGAAGGCCTCGGCGCAGGTTCGCAGCCGGAAGTCGGCCGCGCTGCTGCTGAAGAGTGCATCGACGAGATCATCGATCACCTGAACGGCACGCACATGTGCTTCGTCACCGCCGGCATGGGCGGCGGCACGGGCACGGGTGCAGCACCCGTCGTTGCACAGGCCGCCCGTAACAAAGGCATCCTGACCGTCGGCGTGGTCACCAAGCCGTTCCACTTCGAAGGCGGTCGCCGCATGCGTCTTGCCGAAGAAGGCATCCAGGAACTGCAGAAGTCGGTCGACACGCTGATCGTCATTCCGAACCAGAACCTGTTCCGCATCGCCAACGACAAGACGACCTTCGCCGACGCCTTTGCGATGGCCGATCAGGTTCTCTACTCGGGTGTTGCCTGCATCACCGACCTCATGGTCAAGGAAGGCCTCATCAACCTCGACTTCGCCGACGTCCGCTCGGTGATGCGCGAGATGGGTCGCGCCATGATGGGTACGGGCGAAGCCTCGGGCGAGGGCCGTGCAATGGCCGCCGCCGAAGCCGCAATTGCCAACCCGCTCCTCGACGAAACCTCGATGAAGGGCGCGCAGGGCCTGCTGATCTCCATCACCGGCGGTCGCGACCTCACCCTCTTCGAAGTCGACGAAGCTGCAACCCGTATCCGCGAGGAAGTCGATCCTGACGCAAACATCATACTCGGCGCTACCTTCGATGAAGAGCTCGAAGGCCTGATCCGCGTTTCCGTTGTTGCAACCGGTATCGACCGCGCGGCCTCGGAGGTGGCTGCACGTAATGCTGACTTTCGCAACCTCAGCAAGCCGGTAGTTCGCCCGTCCGCCGCCATCCAGCCGCAGCCCGTCGCCGCAGCGCCGCAGCCGATCAGCCAGCCGCAGCCCGTGCTGCAGCAGCCGGTCGCCCAGCAGCCCGCGATCGACCCGATCGCCGAAGCCATCCGCGCCTCGGAAGAAAGCCTCGATCGCGAGCTTTCCATTCCGATGACGCGTCCGGCCCCGGTCCAGCAGGCTGCCGTCCATCAGGAAGAGCCGCGTCTGCAGAACCGCATCTTCGCGGCTCCGGCTGAAGCCCCGGTTGTCCAGCGTGTTGCGCCGGTCCAGCAGCCGGTTCAGCAGCAGGCTCCGGTCATGCAGCAGCGCGTAGAGCATGCGGCCCCGATCATTCGTCAGGAGCCGCAGTCCATGCGCATGCCGAAGATCGAGGACTTCCCGCCGGTCGTGCAGGCCGAGATGGACCACCGCGCTGCCCAGCAGCCGGCCGCCCATCAGGAAGAGCGCGGCCCGATGGGCCTGCTCAAGCGGCTGACCTCGTCGCTCGGCCGTCATGAGGAAACCCATGCGGCCCAGGAGCCGGCGGCTCCCGCCGCACAGCAGCAGCGCCGCCCGCTGTCGCCGGAGGCAAGCCTCTACGCCCCGCGTCGCGGCCAGCTCGACGACCACGGCCGCGCCAACCAGCAGCCGCGTGCGCTGCACGAGGACGACCAGCTGGAAATCCCGGCCTTCCTGCGCCGCCAGTCGAACTGAGCCTGAACGGCTTTGTCACAGATGCCCGGATCATCGATCCGGGCATTTTTGTTTCTTGATGTCTTTCAACGGGTTGCAACGCAGATTTTGCGTAACAAACCGAAAGAAACAGTGATTTGTATGATGACTGCCGGCCGATTAAATTCAGGCTGGGCAAAGGGGCAGCAGGAATCACGCCACGGCATGACCGTGTGCAGCGAAACCTTCAGACGTTCCGGCAGGCGTGTCGGCGGACGCATGGCGTTCAGCCACGGTACTGCTCGGCCCGCGAATTGAAATGTCGGCGATGAATGCGCCGAGACTAAGACGAGGCGAATGCACATGACGATGCTCGGTTTCCAGACGACGATCGCGGCCCCGGTGACGATTTCCGGGACGGGCGTCCATTCCGGCGCTGCCGTGTCGATCACGCTGAACCCATCGGAAGCCGATAGCGGCATCCTCTTCCAGCGCCTGCACGATGACGGTACCGTCAGCGAATACCGCGCCGTATCCTCGCAGGTCGGCAACACCGACCTTTGCACCGTCCTCGGTTTCTCCGCCGCGACCTCCATCGCAACGGTCGAGCATGTCATGGCAGCGCTTTACGCGCTCGGCCTCGACAACCTGCTCGTCGAAGTGCACGGCTCGGAAATGCCGATCATGGACGGCAGCTCGGCTCCCTTCATCGACGCCATCGATCAGGTCGGCATCGTGCCGCTTTCGGTCAAGCGCCGCTATATCCGCGTGATCAAGCCGGTTCGCGTCGATGCCGGGGCCTCCTGGGCCGAGTTCTCGCCCTATGACGGCATGCGATTCGAGGTGGAGATCGATTTCGATTGCCCGCTGATCGGCCGTCAGGCCTGGAAGGGCGACATGACGCCGTCGACCTTCCGCAACGAGCTTTCCCGTGCCCGCACCTTCGGTTTCATGCGCGATGTCGAGCGCCTGTGGGCCTCCGGTCATGCACTGGGTTCCTCCCTGGAAAACTCCGTGGTCATCTCCGATGACAACACCGTGATCAACGTGGAAGGCCTGCGCTACGCCAAGGACGAGTTCGTCCGTCACAAGACGCTGGACGCCGTTGGTGACCTGGCGCTGGCCGGCGCGCCCTTCATCGGCCGCTACCGTTCCTATCGCGGCGGCCACAAGATGAACGCCTACGCGCTCAAGGCGCTGCTGAGCGACCCGACCGCCTATGAGGTCGTGGAAGATGCCGGTTCGCGTTCGCGTCCCGGTCAGCGTGAGCTGGTTGCGGTCAATGCGCCGGAATTTGCGCCCTGGGCTTTGTGAGGCCGGGCGCATTAAGCTTTTCTCCCGACACGTATGCCATAAAAATGCGTTAATGCGCCGGCATGGCGTTGCGATCTTCACGCTTTTGGAGATACAACGCGGGGCGCATGTGCGGCCCGCCCGCATTTGGTGCCGTTGAACTGGGATTGTCTCATGGTTGTTGCAGGATCTGTTGGTGTGAAGAAGACGGCACGTATTGTCTATCTTACGCTTTTCGCTACGGCGGCGTCTGTCGTTCTCTCCGCCTGCCAGTCGGACCCGGACATCGACATCACGAAGCTGACGGGCGAAACCGAATCGTCGCAGACGCTCTACAATCAAGGCTTGGCGAATATGAGCGCCGGCAAGGTTGGCGAGGCGGCGCGCAAGTTCGAGGCCGTCGATCGGCAGAACCCGTTCTCCGACGAGGCTCGCAAGTCGCTCGTCATGCTGGCCTTCACGAACTATCGCCAGGGCCGCAATGAAGAAGCCATCAAGGCCGGCAAGCGTTATCTGAGCCTCTATCCGGGTTCGGAAGATGCGGCCTACGCGCAGTATATCGTCGGTCTCGCCTACTGGAAGCAGATCCCGAGCGTGACGCAGGACCAGCGCGCGTCGCAGCAGACGATAGAGGCCATGCAGGCCGTCGTCGACAACTATCCGAAGTCGGAATATGTCGAGGACGCCCAGGCTAAGATCCGTTTCGCTCGCGACCAGCTCGCCGGCAAGGAAATGCAGATCGGTCGCTATTATCTCGAGCGTAAGGAATATATCGCGGCGGCCAGCCGCTTCCGCGTCGTCGTAGAGAAGTATCCGATGACGAACCAGATCGAGGAAGCGCTCGCCCGTCTCGTCGAGACCTATTACGCGATGGGCGTCGATAGCGAAGCGCAGACCGCAGCCGCCGTTCTCGGCCACAACTACCCGGACAGCCAGTGGTATTCCGACAGCTACAAGCTGCTTCAGACCAAGGGTCTGGAGCCGCGCGAAAATTCGGGCTCGTGGATCGCGCGCGCCGGCAAGAAGCTGATCGGGGCTTGACGCCGGCATAGTTGAGCGGAGAGTGTGCGACAGTTCTGCGTCCGGAATCGCGCGATAACAAAGAGATCTGACACGGTATGCTGGCGCAGCTATCGATCCGCGATATCGTCCTGATCGAACGGCTCGACCTTGCCTTCGAGCCGGGCCTGTCTGTGCTGACGGGTGAAACGGGCGCGGGTAAATCCATTCTTCTCGACAGTCTTTCGCTGGCGCTCGGCGGGCGCGGCGATGGTTCGCTCGTGCGTCACGGGACGGAGCGCGGGCAAGTCACGGCGGTTTTCGACGTACCGCTGGACCATGCCGCCCGCGTGCTTCTGCGTGAAAACGGCATCGACGACGACGGTGACCTCATTTTCCGCCGCCAGCAATCCGCCGACGGGCGCACCAAGGCCTTCGTCAACGACCAGCCCGTCTCCGTGCAGCTCATGCGGCAGGCGGGACAGCGCCTTGTCGAAATCCACGGCCAGCATGACGATCGAGCGCTGGTCGATACGGATGCACATCGGTTGCTGCTCGATGCTTTCGGCGGTCTCAACGAAGCCGCCGCCGATGTCGGCACGCTGTATCACCAGTGGAAGGATGCCGAGCGCACCCTGCGCCGCCATCGTGAGAAGGTGGAGGCGGCCGCCCGCGAGGCGGATTATCTCCGATCCTCCGTCGAGGAGCTTGAGGCGCTTTCGCCGCAGGACGGCGAGGAGGACGCGCTGGCCGAGGTGCGTTCGCGCATGATGAAGGCCGAGCGTATCGCCGGAGACATCAGCGAGGCGAGCGACTTCCTCAACGGCAATGCATCGCCCGTGCCGCTGATCGCCTCCATGGTGCGGCGGCTGGAGCGCAAGAGCCACGAGGCGCCGGGTCTGCTGGAAGAAACCGTCGAACTGCTCGACCAGGCGCTGAACCAGCTTTCCGACGCGCAAATGGCCGTCGAGGCCGCGTTGCGCAAGACGGAATACGATCCCAAGGAACTGGAGCGCACGGAAGAGCGGCTCTTTGCCTTGCGCGCCGCCGCCCGCAAATATTCGGTGCCCGTCACGGGACTGCCCGCGCTGGCGGCGAAGATGATCGCCGATCTGGCCGATCTCGACGCGGGTGAAGAAAAGCTGGTGCAACTCGAATCGCGGCTTACCGAAGCGCGCGCCGCCTTCGAGATCACCGCACGCTCGCTTTCGGAAAAGCGCCATCGTGCCGCCGAGGCCCTTGCCGCGGCCGTGATGGCGGAGCTGCCAGCACTAAAGCTGGAGCGGGCACGTTTTACCGTCGAGATTACCACTGACCCCGAGGGCGGCGCGGAGGAGGGGATCGACACGGTGGAATTCCACGTCCAGACCAATCCCGGCACACGGCCCGGCCCCATCATGAAAGTGGCCTCGGGCGGGGAGCTTTCGCGTTTCCTGCTGGCGCTCAAGGTGGCGCTGGCCGACCGCGGCTCGGCCCCGACACTCGTCTTCGATGAAATCGATACCGGCGTCGGTGGTGCCGTGGCTGATGCCATCGGCCAGCGGCTCAAGCGGTTGTCCTCGACGGTTCAGGTTCTGTCTGTCACCCATGCGCCGCAGGTCGCAGCGCGTGCGGCGACGCATCTCCTCATCTCCAAGGGGCCGGTCGAGGGCAGCGAAACGGTCGCCACCCGCGTCGCCCGCATGGATGACGGCGCGCGGACCGAAGAGATCGCCCGCATGCTGGCCGGCGCATCCGTAACCGAAGAGGCACGGGCGGCGGCGGCCCGCCTGCTTTCCGGTGGCGGTTGAGGGGCAACCCACCCGCACTCCCATCTTTCCTTTCGCCAACTTTGCTCTAAAACCGGTGGCAGAATCCGGAGCATGTCATGGCCAACGCGAAAATCCCTGTCGAGACGCTGACCGAAGAAGAGGCCGCGGCCGAACTGGCCAATCTTGCGGCGGAGATCGCGCGCAACGACGAGCTCTATCACGGGCAGGATGCGCCGGCGATCTCGGACGCGGACTATGATGCGCTGAAGCGCCGCAACGAGGAGATCGAGGCGCGCTTCCCGGCCTTGGTGCGCGATGACAGCCCGTCGCGCCGCGTCGGTGCGGCGCCGCTTCCCACCTTCGCGCCGATCACCCATTCACGCCCGATGCTGTCCCTCGACAACGCGTTTTCCGATGAGGACGTGCGGGATTTCGTCAATAGCGTCTATCGTTTCCTGGGGCGTCTGCCCGACGAGACGATCGCCTTCACCGCCGAACCGAAGATCGACGGCCTGTCGATGTCCATCCGCTACGAGAACGGTCGACTCGTATCGGCGGCCACACGTGGTGATGGAACGACGGGCGAGAACGTGACGGCCAACGTGCTGACCATCGGCGAGATTCCGAATCGACTCCCGGCCGGCGCGCCTGACGTGGTTGAAGTCCGAGGCGAGGTCTACATGGCCAAGAGCGACTTCCTGGCGCTCAACGAGAAGATGGCGGCCGAGGGCAAGCAGACCTACGTCAACCCGCGCAACACGGCGGCGGGGTCGCTGCGTCAACTCGATGCGAGCGTAACGGCAAGCCGCAAGCTCCGCTTCTTCGCCTATGCCTGGGGCGAAATGTCGTCCATGCCGTCGGATAGCCAGTTCGGCATGATCGGCGTGCTCAAATCGTGGGGTTTCCCGGTCAACCCGATGACCCAGCGCCTGACACGGGTGGAGGATATCATCGCCCACTATCGTGAGATCGGCCTTGCCCGGCCGGATCTCGACTACGATATCGACGGCGTCGTCTACAAGGTGGACGAACTGGCGCTGCAGGAGCGGCTCGGCTTCCGGTCCCGCTCGCCGCGCTGGGCGACGGCGCACAAGTTCCCGGCCGAGCAGGCCTTCACGATCGTCGAGAAGATCGACATCCAGGTGGGTCGCACCGGCGCGCTGACACCCGTCGCGCGCCTGACGCCGGTCACGGTCGGCGGCGTGGTCGTCACCAATGCGACCCTGCACAATGCGGATTATATCGAGGGCATCGGCAACAGCGGCGAACGCATCCGCCCCGAGGGGCACGATATCCGCATCGGCGATACCGTCATCGTGCAGCGTGCCGGCGACGTGATCCCGCAGGTGCTCGACGTGGTCATGGAAAAGCGGCCGGCGGATGCTGAGTCCTATGTTTTTCCAAAGACCTGCCCGGTCTGCGGCAGCCACGCCGTGCGCGAACGCAACGAGAAGACCGGGCGGCTCGATTCCGTGACGCGCTGCACGGGCGGTTTCGTCTGCCGCGCGCAGGCCGTGGAGCACCTCAAGCATTTCGTGTCGCGCAATGCCTTCGATATCGAAGGACTGGGCGCCAAGCAGATCGATTTCTTCTTCGAGGCCGACGACGAGGCGCTGCGCATCCGCACGGCGCCCGATATCTTCACCCTCAAAGCGCGGCAGGAGGCATCACCTCTCGCCAAGCTGGAGAATATCGACGGCTTCGGCAGGGTCAGCGTGCGCAAGCTCTTCGATGCCATCGATGCCCGCCGGTCCATCGCGCTCAACCGCTTCATCTATGCGCTCGGCATCCGCCATGTGGGTGAGACGAACGCGAAGCTGCTCGCGCGCGCCTATGGCACCTACGACGCCTTCGCGACGGCAATGAAGGAGGCCGAGAGCCTTTCCGGCGAGGCGTGGAATGATCTCAACAATATCGAGGGCATCGGCGAGGTGGTCGCCCGTGCCACCGTCGAATTCTACAAGGAGCCGCGCAATCTCGATGTGCTCGACCGGCTGCTCAAGGAAGTCACGCCGGAGGCTGCGGAAGCGGTGGTCGTGTCTTCCAGTCCGGTGGCCGGGAAGACCGTCGTCTTTACCGGTTCGCTGGAAAAGATGACGCGTGACGAGGCCAAGGCTATGGCGGAGCGCCTTGGGGCGAAGGTCGCCGGCTCGGTTTCGAAGAAGACCGATCTTGTCGTTGCAGGGCCGGGGGCAGGCTCAAAGCTCGACAAGGCGCGGGAATTCGACATCGAGGTCATCGACGAGGACGGATGGTTCGAACGCATCAAGTCGTGATCGTCAGGGAACGGTGACGATAGAGCCGCGAACGAGGAAACGGTCGTCGAACGTCATGGGCACACCTTCGCCTTCGTTGTAGTCGAGTGTGCCGCCGAGATAGGCGTGCATGTGCAGGTGCGGCTCTGACGAATTGCCGGAATTGCCGACATTGCCGATCGTCTGACCGGCGGCCACCACTTCTCCCGCGCTGACGCCGATCGATCGGGCCTGCAAGTGACCGAGCAGCACGCGCACGGAGCCGCAGGCGACAATGACGTAGTTGCCGGCTGGCTCCTGCGTGTTGGTTTCGCCGATGGCATTGTCCGCGACGCTGTCATGGGTGGAAATGGCGATGCCGCTGCACGGGCTTTTCACCGTTCTTCCGAAGATCACGTAATCCGTAAGCGAGCGCGGCATGAGACCGTCGGCCCTTGCGCCGAGCCGGTTCAGCGCGACGATATCGAGAGCGAAGCGTTGGCTCTTGTCGGCATGGTGGTTGTTGATCGACGTCGTGCTGCCGCCCTGGCCGATATAGTATTGACCTCGATCGAAGGGGAACGCGAGGTCGACGGCGGTTTCATGGTAGCCGTAGCCGGACAGGCCGCGCATCGCGAGCGCCAGAAAAAAGACGCTCATGGCGGCGGTGAAACCGTGCGCGCGCACGGGCGACACGGCGCTGTTCCACCGGCGATCACGTACGCGCAGGAACGAGACAAAGGCGGCAAGCGCGAAGACGGCTGGCAGGATGAAAATCAGCGCGGTGCTGAGAAAATCCCAACGGCCCAGGATCGTGATGAAGGCGATGTAGCATGCGCCGTAGACCACACGCATGAGCCAAGCGAGCTGGTCGGCCGGACGCGGCCACCAAAGCCAGATCAGGAAAAAGGCCGGAAGGAAGACCTGTGTCGTCAAGAGGATGGCGAGCGAAAGCTGCATGGGTCAGACCTTGGCGATTGGCCAGGTCTCGCTGATCTCGGACCCCGGCAATTGTGTGAACTCAATACTCTCCAACGGGATTGGTTCCGCTTTTCGCGAGTCTATTCCAAGGCTTGCTGTCGTTTTTTAAGGGCTGGTATAGCCGGCCGGCCGCATCACCATTTCGCTCGCGGCCGGGTCGTTGCGGAAGAAAATCGCACCTTGCGTCTTCGATTGCGCGGCGACGTAGTCAAAGACGACGGGGCTCTCTTCGATCACCTGTCCGTCCTTGATGAGCCTTCCGATTACGGTCACCGCCGCAGCGGTCGTTGTGCCGGCATTTGAGATGTCGAATGCCACGCGATAGCCGCCGGAGGATGGCTGGGTCGAAACAACGTGGATGGAAAGATCAGGCGGCGTCGTCGGACGCATCAGCGCCTCCCAGCCGAGCCAGCCAAGCAAGGCGGCGACGAGAAGGGCCGAGACGATGCCGGTCAACCACTCGATCCAATGCGCATCCTGGCGTTCGCGGCGGCGACCGTTTTCTGATTTCGTCATGATCTCCTCACAGGATCAGCCGTGCGCCGGCGGCGCCAAGCGCAGCTGGAAAGCCGAGCACGATCACCGACACCATGATCTCGATTGCCGAACTATCGCCGAGGCGTTCGAAAATCCAGAGCGTCAGCATGCTGACCGTCAGAGCGACGACATATCCGGGCAGGGTGAAGCGCACAAAGGCGTGCCACCAGGGTGTTTCGGGCGAAAGTTCGTGTCCGCCCATGAAGGACACGGCATAGACCAGCCCGTGCATCAGTGCGATGGAGATAAGTGAGATGACGAGGGCGTGCCAGATGGTCATCTTGTAGGACAGCACGATCATCTCGTCCGTCGGCGCTATGTTGAGCGACAGGAACAGCGCGCCAGTGCCCATCAGGAACAGCTCGCTGTGGTAGGGCGTCGATTTTCTTTCAGTGTCGTCGTCCTCGTCGCCAAGTTGGCTGCGCCCGAGCATGGCGCCAATGCTGGCGGGGACCGATTGCAGGGCGATCTTCCCGATGAGCTCGCTTGCCGACATGTCCCCGCGCAGAAGACCGAGTGCAGCGAGCACGATCGCGCTGGTAGGAATGCCGATGCCATAGGCGACGATTGCGTCGCGAACGGCATCGCGCCAGCTCACGGTTTTTTCGAAGCCGATGCGATGCGCCAGAAGCACGAGAAGGGGAATATTGAGGATGACGAGCAGCAGAAGCCGCTCGCGTGCCATGTAGAAGCCGAGATACCACATTTCCATGGTCATCAGCATGGGGAGTGCGAAGAACAGCGCTCCCGCCACGCCACGGGCAAGCCCCGTTATAAAGCGGCTGAACTCGCTTTGATCGCTTTCGGCGGATGCCGCGTCGTCTGTCATCACACTTCCCCCTCAGAAGTGCGACGCTAACGTGGTGCGGATCGGAATGTTCCGCACCACGAAGGTTCTAGCTGCGATCGGTCTTCTTGAACTTCGGCTTCTTCGGGCCACCTTCGGCCTTGGCGAATTTCTCGTCGCGCTTGCCCTTGAAAGGCTTGGGCCCACCGAAGGGCTTGCCGGGCGTCTTGGCGGCGCTACCGTCCCGGTCCTTCCAATGCGGCTTGGCGCTCGCACCTTCGGGCTTGGCGGATTCGGGTTTGCGGTCGAAGTCCTTCTTCTTGGCGAAGCCGGGCTTCTTCTCGAATTCGCCGCGTGGCTTCCAGTCCGCGCGCCGCTCGCCGCGGAATGGCTTGTCGTAACGTTGCGTCTTCTCGCCCGGTGTGCGCTCATAATACTGCGGCGTAAGGTCGGGCATGCCATCAAGTACGGTCACGCGGACGCCGCGTTCCAGCATTTTGTCAGGGCCGAGCGCCCCGAGGAAGGCGTCGGAGGCATCGGCGGAAAGCTCGATATAGGTCTCCTCCGGCTGCATCTTGATGGCGCCGATCTCGTTCTTGGTAAGGGCGCCGTTGCGGCAGAGCATGGGGATCAGCCAGCGGGGCTCGGCGCGCTGCTTGCGGCCGACGGAAACGGAGATCCAGGTGCTGCGGGCGAAACTGTCGCGAGGGCGCTTGGTTTCTGCAGGGATGTTTTCGTTGCCGCGCTCGCGCGGCTTGCGCTGCTCGAGTGAGACTTCGACCAGATCCTCCGGCGCGGAACGACCGGCCTTGAAGTAGCGCGCGACGGCGGCGGCGAGCTGGCGGGCATCGAACTTGCCAACGAGCGCATCGATGGTTTCGATCTCGTCGTCACCAATGGGATCGGTCAGCATGGTGTCGGCGAGCAGGCGCTCGTCGTCGCGGCGCAGGATTTCCTCGGCCGACGGCGGGGTCGCCCAGTCGGCCTTGAGGTTGGCGGCCTGCAACAGACGCTCGGCCTTGCGGCGGGCGCTGAGCGGCACGATCATGGCGCTGACGCCCTTGCGGCCCGCACGACCGGTGCGGCCCGAACGGTGAAGCAGCGTATCCGGGTTGGTCGGAAGGTCAGCGTGCACGACAAGCTCAAGGTTCGGCAGGTCGATGCCGCGGGCGGCGACGTCCGTCGCGATGCAGACGCGGGCGCGGCCATCGCGCATGGCCTGCAGGGCATGTGTGCGCTCGTTCTGGCTGAGCTCGCCCGAGAGCGCGACGACAGAGAAGCCGCGATTGTTGAAGCGGGCCGTCAGGTGGTTCACGGCAGCGCGCGTCGAGCAGAACACGATGGCGGTCTGGGCGTCGTAGAAGCGCAGCGTGTTGATGATGGCGTTCTCGCGATCGGAGGGCACGCAGAGCAGGGCGCGGTACTCGATATCGACATGCTGCTGGCGTTCGGCGGCCGTCGAGATGCGCATGGCATCGCGCTGGTAGTTCTTCGCAAGCGCTGCAATCTCCTTCGAGACCGTCGCGGAGAACATCAGCGTGCGGCGCTCTTCAGGAGCAGCTTCGAGAATGAATTCGAGGTCTTCGCGGAAGCCGAGGTCGAGCATCTCGTCGGCCTCGTCGAGCACGACGGCACGGATGGCGGAGAGATCGAGGTTGCCGCGCGTGATGTGGTCGCGCAGGCGGCCGGGTGTTCCGACGATGATATGGGCGCCGCGTTCCAGCGCGCGCCGCTCGTTGCGCACGTCCATGCCGCCGACGCAGGACGCGATGACCGCGCCGGTCAGTTCGTAGAGCCATTCCAGCTCGCGCTTGACCTGCATGGCGAGCTCGCGCGTCGGCGCGATGACCAGTGCCAGCGGGCTTGCCGCGCGGTCGAAGCGCTCTTCGCCTTCAAGCAGGGTAGGGGCGATCGCAAGGCCGAAGGCTACGGTCTTGCCGGAGCCGGTCTGCGCCGAAACCAGCGCATCGGCGTCGCCGATCTTGGGGTCGGAGACGGCGATCTGCACCGGCGTCAAAGTGGTATAGCCGCGTTTTTCCAACGCCTTTGCCATCGCCGGAGCGAGGCTGTCGAAACTCGTCATGTGGGGTCTTCCGGAATTCGGGTTTAGCGGCGATCTTGCACCGCACTCTCAAGCCCGCGGGTGACGAGCATGTTGACGCGCTCTCTACTGGTCAACGGGCGAAATGTACAGTGCGCAAAACGCAAAGCTGCCCGTCAGGCGGGCAAAGCGTGCCAAATCCGTTTGCCGATTGTCTTTTTGCGCTGCACAAGATAGAAAATGCCGCCCCGGAAGCGCTCCAGAGAGAAAGCACCTGAGGGATCGCCCGCGGGAGAGGGCGAGAGCAAGGAGGAACCGGCGATGCAGACCTTCACCACCATCGCGGAATTGCGGGCGGCTCTTGCGCCGCACCGGCTCGATGGCCGCACTGTCGGCCTCGTGCCGACGATGGGCTATCTTCATGTCGGCCATATGGAACTCGTCCGGCGCGCGCGCGCCGACAATGACATCGTCGTCGCCACCATCTTCGTCAATCCGTTGCAGTTCGGCGCGAGCGAGGATCTGTCGCGCTATCCGCGCGATCTCGCGCGCGACCAGGCGATGCTCGAGGCGGAAGGAGTGCACTATCTTTTCGCGCCCGGCGTCGGGGACATGTATCCGCAGCCTATGGAGACGGTGGTCGACGTGCCGAAGCTCGGCGCCGAGCTGGAGGGCGCCGTTCGCCCCGGTCATTTCGCGGGCGTGGCCACCGTCGTCACCAAGCTGTTCAACATTGCAGGACCGGACCGCGCCTATTTCGGCGAGAAGGATTTCCAGCAGCTCACCATCATCCGCCGCATGGTGGCCGATCTCGCCCAGCCCGTGGAGGTGATCGGCGTGCCGACCGTGCGTGAGGCCGACGGGCTCGCCTGTTCCTCGCGCAATGTCTATCTCTCGCCGGACGAGCGCGCCGCCGCGGCCGTCGTGCCGCGCGCGCTGAACGAAGCCGAGCGGTTGATTGCGGCCGGTGAGACCGATGCGCGAAAGCTGGAGGATGCGGTGCGCGCCTTCATCCAAAGCGAGGCGCTGGCCGAGCCCGAAGTGGTCGCGGTCCGTGATCCGCAGACGCTGGCTGATGTGGCGGTGGTTGGCGGAAAGCCCGTTCTCCTGTTGCTTTTCGTGCGCTTCGGCAGCACGAAGCTTCTCGACAACCGGGTCCTCGGCCCGATGAATGCAATGCCTGAACATGCAAAGAAGGTAGCGTGACATGAGCGTACACACCGCCAAGCGCCGTTTGGCCCCCGCCGACATCAAGGCCCTCAAGGGTGAGCGCCCCATCGTCAGCCTGACCGCCTATACGACGCCGGTCGCCAAGCTCATGGACCAGCACGTCGATTTCATGCTGGTGGGCGACAGCCTCGGCATGGTGCTTTACGGCCTTGATTCCACTGTCGGCGTGACGCTGGAAATGATGATCGCCCATGGCCAGGCCGTCATGCGCGGTTCGTCGAACGCCTGTGTGGTTGTCGACCTGCCTTTCGGCTCCTACCAGCAATCGAAGGAACAGGCCTTCGCAACCGCCGCCCGCGTTCTCAAGGAAACCGGCTGCTCTGCCATCAAGCTCGAAGGTGGGGCGGAAATGGCCGAGACGGTGCATTTCCTCACCCAACGGGGCATTCCGGTGCTGGGACATGTCGGCCTGATGCCGCAACTCATCAACACGACCGGCGGTTACCGTTCTCTCGGCCGCAACGACAAGGAAGTCGACAAGATCCGCAAGGATGCCGCTGCCATCGACGATGCCGGCGCCTTCGCCATCGTTATCGAGGGTACGGTCGAGCCGCTGGCACGCGAGATCACCGGCGCAGTCAAGGTGCCGACCATCGGCATCGGGGCTTCGCCGGCCTGCGACGGCCAGGTGCTGGTGGTCGATGACGTGCTCGGCATCTTCACGGATTTCAAGCCGCGCTTCGTCAAGCATTTCGCCAACCTCGCCCCCCTCATGAGCGAGGCCTTCGCGACTTATGCGCAAGAGGTGAAAGCCCGCAGCTTCCCCGGCCCCGAGCATACGTTCCAGCTCAAGAAGGGCTGAGCGCCTTTTCAATGGCCCGGCCATTCTCCGTCCGAGACTGGCCTAAAGTCCTGACATTCAGAGAGCAATCATGAACGTCGGTCGCGGATTTGCACTGAATGATCAATTGTGCTGAACGGTCTATCAGGCATATTGGTTTGCAGGCGTGGCGCGGCTGCTCTATGGCTTGGCCATCCTAGGACAGAGCAGTTTCATGACCCCCGCGACAAAAGAAGAATTCCGCGACGCCTTTCGTCGCGGCAGTGCCGTTGCCATTGCGGCGGCCCCGTTCGCCGTGCTGTTCGGCGCCGTTGCCGTCGACAATGGCCTGAGCGTCGCCGAGGCGACATTGATGAGCGCGACGCTCTATGCCGGCGCCAGCCAGCTGGTCGGCGTGGAGTTGTTCAACCATCATGTCGCGCCCTGGCTCGTCGTGCTGTCGATCTTCGCCGTGAATTTCAGGCACGTACTCTATTCCGCCGCCATCGCCCCGCATATTCGCCACCTGACCTTCTGGGAGAAGGCGACGTCGCTCTTCCTTCTGACCGACCCGCAATTTGCCGAAACGGAGCGGCGGGCGGACAGGGGCATTCGCGTCAGCTACCCTTGGCTGATGGTTCTCGGTCTCAGCGTTTACGTTCCGTGGCTGTTCCTGACCATTCTGGGGGCTTTCCTTGGCAACCTCATCGGCGATCCCAAGGCCATCGGTATCGACGTTCTGTTGCCGGTCTATTTCATGGGACTGGTGCTCGGTTTCCGCAGTCGGGCGCACTGGCTGCCCGTCGTCCTGGCCTCGGGGGCAGGCTCTATCCTCGCCCTTCATTTCGTCGGTTCGCCCTGGCATGTCAGCCTTGGCGCGCTGGCGGGCATTATAGTCGCGGCTCTGCTGCCGCTCGATGACGCCGAAGCGGTCGCAGGCGACGTTGCGGAAGGGGAGGCGTGAGCATGGAAAGCCTGTTTCACACGCAGACGCTGCTCATCATCGCCGCCGGTGCCATCGCGACCTATCTCACACGCGTCGGTGGCTATGTCTTCATCACGCGGATGAAGCGCATTCCGCCGCGTGCGGAGGCGGCGCTTAACGCCGTGCCGGCGGCGGTTCTGACCACGCTGGTCGCGCCGGCCGCCATTACCGGCGGCTGGGACGTCAGCCTCACCATGGCGATTGCTTTTCTCGTCGGCCTTCGCCTGTCGTTGCTGCCGATGCTGGGCGTCTGCTGGATCGTCGTGATGGTGATCCGTCACCTCATCGTCTGATCGGAGCCGTCGCCTTTTCGAGCCAGGCCTTCGTCGCGTCGTCTGTGAGGAGCGGTGCGATCTTTTCCCGCGTTTCAGCGTGATAGGCGTTGAGCCAGTCCAGTTCCTCGTCCGTTATCAGATGTGCGAGAACCAGGCGGCGGTCGATGGGGCAGAACGTTAGCGTCTCGAAGCCGAGCATGTCGATATCGCCGCCCTCGACGGCAGCGGCGGGAAGGACATGCACAAGATTTTCGATACGGATGCCGAAGGCGCCGGGGCGGTAGTAGCCCGGCTCGTTCGACAGGATCATGCCGGGCAGCAGCTCCTGCGTCGAAAGCCGCGAGATGCGCTGTGGGCCTTCATGCACGGAGAGATAGGAGCCGACGCCGTGTCCGGTCCCGTGGGCGAAATCCGCTCCTGCCTTCCACAAAGCGATACGGGCGAGGGGATCGAGATCGCAGCCGCGCGTGCCCTTGGGGAAGCGTGCAAGGCTGATGGCGATCATGCCCTTCAGCACCAGGGTGAAGAAGCGCTTCTGTTCCTCCGGCACGTCGCCGATGGCCACGGTGCGGGTAATGTCCGTGGTGCCGTTGACATACTGTGCGCCCGAATCGATCAGGAACATCGTTCCGGTTTCGATTGCCGTATCGCTCTCCGTGGTCACCCGGTAGTGCATGATTGCGGCATGCGCGCCCGCGCCGGCGATGGTGTCGAAGGACACGTCCTTCAAAGGGTTCTGATGGCGCTCGCCCAGCGTGCGGCGGACTTCCTCCAGCCTTTTCGTGACGCTGATTTCCGTCTGCGAGCCGGGGGGCGTACTGTCGAGCCAGGCGAGGAATTCCACCATGGCTGCGCCATCCTGCAGGTGGGCGCGGGCTGAACCCTGAAGCTCGACGGCGTTCTTGCAGGCTCGGGGCAGGCGGGCGGGATCGGCCGCCTCGACCAGCGTTCCGCCCTTGCTGCGCACGATTTCCGCCAGCGCGAAGGGCGCTTGGTCGGGGTCCATCAGAATGCGCTTGCCCGCCGCCGCCAGTTTCGCGACCTGTTCGTCGAACTGCGAGGGCGGCAAAAGATCGGCCAGCTGGGTAAGATAGGCTTCCGGCTCGATGCCCGTCTTGCGTTTGTCGAGGAAAAGCTGCGGGCGGCCCTCGGCGGGAATGATCGCGCGGGCCAAGGGATGCGGCGTATGCGGGACATCGCTGCCGCGGATGTTGAAGATCCAGGCGATGGAGGAGGGGTCGGTGACGGCAAGCACATCCGCTCCGGCCTTCTCTGTGGCCTCGGCCATCGTCACAAGCTTGTCCCGCGCGAGTTCGCCGGCATGGTCGATGTCCTGAATGACGACACGGCCAAGCGGCTCGGCGGGACGGTCGGTCCAGGCCCGGTCGAGCGGATTGTATGGCAGGAACACGAGTTGGCCGCCGAGCTCCGCAAGCGTCTTCTCCAGCCGGCGCACCTCGGCGCCGGTGTGAAGCCACGGATCGATGCCGAGACGGAAGCTCTTCGGTCCATGATTGCGCAGCCACAGATGCGGCGGTTCTCCAACAAGATCGCCGCCGGTGAAGACCGAACCATCGACCTGTTCGGCAAGCTGCGTGACATAGCGCCCGTCCACGAAGACGATGGCCTTGTCGCGCATGACGAGCGCGATGCCGGCAGAGCCGGTGAAGCCCGTCAGCCAAGAGAGGCGCTCGGCGGAGGGCGGCACGTACTCGCCCTGATATTCGTCGGCTCGCGGCACGAGGAAGCCATCGATGCCGAGTGCATCGAAGGTGGCGCGCAGCGCATCCACGCGCGCGCGGCCAAACTGGGGCGTGGAGGTGACGTCGAAACTCTGGAACATGGGGCTTCCGATGCGGCGTTGAATCGTGAGCGGCAATCTATCCCATCGCCCGGTGGCGTCAAAGGCGAGACGGCCGTTTCGCACCGGAGAGCGTATAACTATGCGCTGTGCGCATGGCACCCATGCCCCATTAGCGCTGTCCTGTTTTTCGAAATCGTCTATAAGCGGCGCCAACGAAGCGAACATAAACGCGCTTCAAGCGAAACGAAGTGAACTCCTCCTCCCACGCTTCGTATCGCGGAATAAATGCCGAAAGGCAAAAAGCTAGGTGTTTCGATCAGGCGTCTTTCTGGTCACTCCTCCTCCCTCCTCCGGGAAGGCGTTCGGAACACGTAGGACCGCTTGAGCGCTCCTCCTCCTCAAGCTCGCGGTCTGGCCGGTTCGCCGGTCCAATAGGCGGTGCCTCTGGCACCGCCTTTTCTTTTGCCTGCTCTTCAAAAACTTAAAGGGCGGGGAAATCCCCGCCCGCAATACCATTCAGCGCCTGTTGTCGAGATGGATGGTGACCCAACCTTCGCGCCATATCGTGCGCACATGGCGCAGGCCGAGGCTGTTATAGGCTGCCAGCACCTTCCAGCGCTGCGAGGCAAGGATCCCCGACAGGATGACATCGCCGCCCGGCGCAAGCTGGGCTGCAAGTTGCGGCGCCATGCGCATCAGCGGTCGGGCGAGGATGTTGGCGATAATGAGATCGAAGGGACCGTGGCGGCCGAAGGCAGTGGAATGGAAGCCCGGCGCCGTTTCAAGCGCGATGCCCGAGGCAATGCCGTTCACGCGGACATTCTCGCGTGCGACACGGGTGGCGATCGGGTCGATGTCGGTGGCCAGCACCGCGACGGGGGCGAGCTTGCGGGCCGCGATGGCGAGCACGCCGCTGCCGGTGCCGAGGTCGAGCACGCGCCTGACCTTGCGTGCGCGCATGACCTTGTGAATCACTTCCAGGCAGCCTGCCGTGGTTCCGTGATGCCCTGTGCCGAAAGCCTGACCGGCATCGATCTCGATGGCGATTTCGCCGATACGGGCCGTGCCGCGGTCATGCGAGC
This sequence comes from Shinella sp. H4-D48, assembly GCF_022637395.1. GTDB lineage: Bacteria > Pseudomonadota > Alphaproteobacteria > Rhizobiales > Rhizobiaceae > Shinella > Shinella sedimenti. The sequence goes on from NZ_CP093337.1 coordinate 1,273,429, forward strand.
CGTGCACAACGAAGCGTCCGGCGCGCACCGGCTTCAGGCCTTCCAGCGACTTGGCGATCCAGTCGATATCGGGAAGTTCCTCGCGCTCGATCTCGACGCCCGGGAAGTCTGCTGCGAGCAGGGCGGCGAACCGGCCCCGAACCTCGTTCTCATCGGGGCGAAAGACATAGACGGAGGCTTCCCAGATATCGTTCTTCTCGTCGATCTCCATCGTCGCGATGGCGAAGCCCTCTTCCTCGAAGGCATCGCTCATCAGCGCGAGCGCGTGCTCCGCCTTGTTCTCGGTCGTGGAAATGTAGAGGCGGATTTCGCTCACGGCTTGTGGTCCCTATTGTTTGCGGACCGCCTAGCATGTCCGAAAGTCGAGGGCAAAGGCCGAATGGTCATCGCGTGATGAGGTTGGCCAGCTTCTGCTCGGCGGTCTCGGCATTCTCGCCATAGGCGATGGTGCCGACGAACCGGCCCTTTGCATCAAGCAGGAAGACCGAGGCCGTGTGATCCATGGTGTAGTCGCCGTCGGGCTTGGCCTCGTCGAGCGGCACCTTGCGGTAGTAGACGCGGAAGCCCTTGGCCATATCCAGCACCTTTGAGGGCTCGCCGGATATGCCGGTGATGCGCTTGGAGACGTTGCCGACATACTGGCCGATCAGCTCCGGCGTATCGCGCTCGGGATCGATCGTCACGAAGTAGGCCTGCAGTTTCGAGCCGTCCGGATCGACCTTGCCGAGCCAGCCGTTCAGTTCGAACAGCGTCGTCGGGCAGACTTCCGGGCAATGGGTGAAGCCGAAGAACAGCGCGGTTGGCTTGCCGGTAAAGGCCTTTTCGGTGACCGGCGTGCCGTCCTGCGCGACAAGCTGGAAGGGAACGCCGAAGGGCTCGCCGGCGATCTGGTCCTTCGTCCGGGTCATTTCCAGCGTCAGCCAGCCGAGCAGGCCGGCGACGAGTGCGACGGCGATCCAGAGTACGAGACGCAGGGTTTTCATGGCAATCCTTCGAGAGCGCGGCATCGACGCGTGTTCCCGGCTTCTTAATGCCTACCGCAAGGCTGCGCAAACGCGCCATTTGACGCAAGGGCCGACATCGCCGATGGCTCGCGCAATCGTGATCAGAAGCACCACGCCATGCCCGATTCGGCAAGGCTGAGGAGAATGTCCGGTCCGTGCTCGAGCCAGCCGGCAAAGGCCGCCGTTGCCGCCATGATGGCGAGCCCCAGCGCGATCAACACGGCGGGGAGGAGGGTATATCTGCGCGCGGTGTCCTTCATTCGTGCATGATAAGCCAAAAGGCGCCGGTTTCCAACCGCGTGGCGGGCACGCAAGTCGTCGCTCCGGCCGGAAATACTGTTTCAAGCAATGTTTCTTTAGTCATTGTTTAATCTCTGTTTGCCACTTTCGAGTGACGCGCAAAGGGCGGCAGATCCGCCGGACATGATGTCCGCCGTGCGCCGGAGACGGCGAGCTGCGCAATTCAACCCGTTTCCTCGTCTCTGGAAAGAGGTCCATTCATGTCCAACGCCATCAAGCAGTCCGGCGCCTATCTCGAAATCGTATCGTTCCATCTGGGCGAGCAGGAATTCTGCATCGACATCATGGCTATCCGCGAAATCCGCGGCTGGGCTCCGGTGACGCCGATGCCGCATACGCCGCCCTACGTTCTGGGCCTCATCAACCTGCGCGGTGCCGTCATCCCGGTCATCGACATGGCCTGCCGCCTCGGCATGAAGATGACCGAGCCTTCCGAGCGTTCGGCGATCATCGTCACCGATATCGCTGGCAAGCTGGTCGGCCTGCTGGTCGAGCAGGTGTCCGACATGATGACCATCAAGAGCGAGGAACTCCAGCCGGCGCCGGAGATCATTCCGGAAGCCCAGCGCGCCTTCTGCCGCGGTATCGTCGCTCTGGAAAAGTCGATGGTATGCTTCCTGAACCTCGACACGGTGATTGCGGACGAGCTCGCGCAAGCGGCCTGACAGCCCGCCTCAAATACCCTGATCCGGCGCCCGGTGGCTCGTGTTAAAGCGCGCCGCCGGTAACATTAATTATTGGTCATGTTGAGATTTTCACGAAATCCGGCAGGAACAATCCGTAGACGTTCCCATTCTCCCCCTGCATTTCAATCCAACAGTGGAGAATGAAAATGAACAAGACTGTTACCATCGCCCTTGCTTCGCTCCTCGCCGTTTCGCCAGTTGCCGGCATCGCATATGCCCAGTCGGCCACGACGACCGAAACTATGACGACCGGCTCGATCTCCGCCGACAAGGTGAATGTCGTTCGCATTTCCACGCTCGAAACCGATGATGCGACCAAGAACGAATACGATCGCCTGATGAGCAAGTCGAAGGACGCGGCTGCCGTCGCGCAGGCCCAGGAAGAGCTGCGTGCCGATACGGCGCTGACGGATGTCCTCGTGTCGAAGAACGTCCAACTCGAGAACGTGGTTGACGTGACCACCGCAGCTGACGGCGGCAAGATCGTTTACGTCAAGTAAACACCGTTCTACCGTTAAGAAAAAGCCCCGGCCACCGAAAGGTGCCGGGGTTTTTTATGGCTTGCCGTTCGTCCAGGTGACGTTTTCCCCGTAGAGCGGCACGGTCGAGATCGACATCTTTGCCGAACCGTCCGTCAGTTCACGGGAATGGGCGAGATAGATCAGCGTGTCGTTCTTCTTGTCGTAGACGCGTGTGACGACGAGCGATTTCCAGATCAGCGACAGGCCGGATTTGAAGACCTCTTCTCCGCCACGCGAGAGATCGATATCGCCGATCGTGACCGGGCCGGTCTGGCGGCAGGCGATGGCATTGTTGGACGGATCCTCGAACCAGTTTCCGTTCTTCAGGCGATCGATGACGCTGCGGTCGAAATAGGTGACATGGCAGGTGACGCCGGAAATCTTCGGATCGCTCACCGCATCGATATAGATATCGTTGCCGATCCAGTCGACGCCCACCTTGCCGACCGTCTCGGCGGTCGCGGGCAGGGCGGCGAGCGTGAGAAGGCTCGCGGCAACGACGGTGCGCAGTCGTGGCAGGACGGATGACAGGGGCATGGCGGTCTCCTTTGTTCGCCTAAACGTAAGGATGGCCGCCCGCTATCCGCAAGTGGCGTCGTCAGGATTTTGCGGCGGCGATCGTTTCGCGCACTGCGTTCTCGTCGGTGATCGTCAGTTCGTATTCGCGATCCTTCTCCGTATCACCCATGCCGACATGGGGGTTGCGGAAGATCATGCCGCTGCGAATGGAGGTCAGCGCGGCAAAATGCAGCTCGGTCAGGCCCGTGGCGTCCCGCACGCCGCGAATGTTGCCGGCGTCCAGCCCGCCGCACCCCATGATGACGATGCGACCGGCCGCCTGCTCGACGGCGTGCTTCAGGATAGCCACGCCCTCGACGGCTGTCTCGCGCTGGCCCGAGGTCAGAACGCGGTCGATGCCACAGCGCACGAGCGCCTCCAGCGCTTCGCCGGCATCGGCTGTCATGTCAAATGCGCGGTGGCAGGTGACGGACATAGGGCGCGCAGCCTCAACCAGTGCCTTCGTCCGCACCTCGTCGATCCGCCCGTCCGGCGTGAGGCAGCCGATGACGACGCCCGAAACGCCTTCGGCGCGAAGTGCCTTCACATCCGCCAGCATGGTTGCAAACTCGGCCTCGGAATAGAGGAAATCGCCACCGCGCGGGCGGATGATGACGTGAACCGGGATATGCGCGGCCTTCACGGCGGCGCGTATGGTGGCAAGGCTCGGCGTCAATCCGCCTTCCAGCAGGCTGGCGCAGAGTTCCACGCGATCCGCACCGGCGGCTTGGGCGGCAAGGAAGCCGTCGATGCCTTCGACGCACAGTTCGATGAGAGGCTTGGGCATGAGGTTGCTCCCGGGATTGCTCAGGCTTCGCGCCAGACGGTTTTGAGAAGCCGCAGCCAGTTTTCGCGGCACAGTTTCGCCAGGTCGTCTTCGCTGTAGCCTGCCGATCGCAAGGCCTCGACGAGCGCCTGATTGCCGGCGGCATCGCCGATGGCGGCGGGAATGGTCGCGCCGTCGAAATCCGAACCGAGCGCCACGCAGTCGATGCCCATATGCTCGACCATGTAGTCGATATGCCGCACCATGTCGGACAGCGGGGTGTCCGGGTTTTCGAGACCATCGGGCCGCAGCATGGTCGTGGCGTAGTTGAGCCCGGCAATGCCCTTGCGTTCGCGGATCGCGTCGAGCTGGCGGTCCGTCAGATTGCGCGAGATCGGTGTGAGGGCGTGCGCGTTGGAATGGGTCGCGACCAGCGGCTGCGTGCTGACGCGCTCGACGTCCCAGAAGCCTTGTTCCGTGATGTGGGCAAGGTCGATCATGATGCCCATGCGGTCGCACGCCTTCACCAGTTCGATGCCTGCATGCGTCAGGCCGGGCGCGGTATCCGGCGAGGATGGGAACGCGAAGGGCACGCCATGGCCGAAGCGGTTGTGCCGGCTCCAGACCGGGCCGAGCGAGCGTAGGCCGGCGACGTAGAGCGTTTCGAGCGTCGACAAATCCTCGGCAATCGGTTCGCAGCCTTCGATGTGAAGCACCGCGGCAAAGCGGCCAGCGGCCATGGCGGTACGGATATCGGCGGTCGAACGGCAGATGGTGAGGGCTTCGGCCCGCTCCAGCCGGAAGGCGATGGCCGCCATTGACAGCGCCGTGTTCAGTGCATCCGGCTGGTTGAGCGGGCCGACCATGCGGATATTGTAATGGCCGTTCGCATCGAGTTCGCGCGGCGGGTAATCCTCGTTGGGCGGGATGAAGATCGCGCAGAAGCCACCGGCGAGGCCGCCCTTGCGCGCACGCGGGCCATCGATATGCCCGAGTGTCGTTCCCTCTACGAATTCGGCAACCGGATCGGCGCCGGCCTTCGCATTCTCCCACAGCCGCAGCAGAACGTCGTTATGGCCGTCAAAGATCACTTGCATACGCCGCTCCTATGTTGTCGCGCCGGTAGAGCCGATTCCGCCAGGGTCCGCAAGGACTGGCCAGGCGTCAGGCGGCGAAGACCGGCGTCCCGCCGATCCACGTCGATACCACGTTCACGCCGTCGTCGATGACGGCGAAATCGGCGTCGTGACCATGGGTCAGCCGGCCCTTGCGCCCCGCCATGCCGATTGCCTCGGCGGGATACAGCGAGCCCATGCGCAGCGCCTCCTCCAGATCGATGCCGACGGTATCGCGCATGAAGCGGATGCAGGAGGCCATGTCGATATCGGCTCCGGCCAGCGTGCCGTCGGCGAGCGTCAGGCGACTGCCTTCGCGGAAGATCTCGCGTCCGTTGAGGAAGAAGCTCGTCATATCCGTGCCGAGCGGCGACATGGCATCGGTGACCAGGAAGATGCGCCCTGGGCCGCGCTTGGCCCGCAGCGCTGCACCGATCGATGCGGGATGCACATGGTATCCATCCGCGATGAGGCCGGCGTTGAGATGACCGAGATCGAGTGCCGCGCCGACCATACCCGGCTCGCGGTTGCCGAGCGGGCTCATGGCATTGAAGAGATGCGTCATCATCTGCGCGCCGGCCGCGACGGCTGCGGCCGCGGAGGCATAGCCACAGTCGGAATGACCGAGGCTGACGGTGACGCCGGCTGCGCGCAACGCGGCGATCTGCTCGTTGGTGGCGTTCTCGGGCGCAAGCGTCATCAGGAGCGCGTCGAGACCCTTTCGGGCCTCGATGGTGCGGGCAAGGTCTTCCGGCTCCATGGGCCGGATGAAGGCCGGATCGTGCGCGCCCTTTCGCGCGATGGAGAGGTGCGGGCCCTCCAGGTGGAGGCCGAGAAAACCGGGCACGGCTGCCGCGCGCGCCGCAAGGCCGGCCTCGATTGAGGCCGTCGTGACGGCGACACTGTCGGTGATCAGCGTCGGCAGGAGGGCCGTGGTGCCGAAACGGGCGTGCGCCGCGCAGATGGTGCGGATGCCCTCGACATCGGGGCTCTCGTTTAGCAGTACGCCGCCGCCGCCATTGACCTGCAGATCGACGAAACCGGGGACGAGCGACAGTCCGTCCATCGGTACGAGGCGGGCTTCCGTCGGTACATCGCGGCGCGGCGCGACGGCGGCAATCCTGCCATCCGAAATCAGAAGCGCGCTGTTCTCATGCCAGAGATCGCCATCGAAAATGCGGGCGCCGGTAATGGCGGTGAGCGCTGTCATCGGGTTTCCGTCACTTTCTTGAGGTTAACAGGCTTGTCTGGGTCGAGCCCCTTGCCGCGGGACCAAGCCTCCACGAAGCCGTAGAAGGGCACGATCAGCGCTAGCGCATCGGTTATCGGATGGCCGGTGGCGACAAAGGGGAGCGTGCGCGCGGTTTTCGCGCTGTCCGAGGTTACGCAGGCATAGGCGCCCCGCTCGGCAAGACCGTCTGCCATGCCGGTGACGGAGGCTTCCGCAGCGTCGCGCGCGGCGAGCGCGATGACGGGGAAGGATGGCCCCACAAGCGCGACAGGGCCATGCACCACCTCCGCCGAGGAATAGGCCTCGGCATGCATGCCCGACGTTTCCTTGAATTTCAGCGCGGCCTCGCTTGCTATGGCCAGGCCGGGGCCGCGTCCGAGAACGTAGAGCGACTGGGCGTCCTTGAGGTCCCCGGCAAGGCCCGACCAATCCAGCGCCACAGCTTTGGCGAAGTGCTCCGGCAGGTCCTGCACGGCGTTTGCGAGCGCGGTGTCGCCCGTCCATTCGGCCAGCACGGCAAGGCCCGCGACGATGGAGTTTACATAGGACTTCGTCGCGGCGACGGAGAGTTCGGGACCGGCCGAGAGATCGAGAGAATGGGTGCACGCTTCCGCGAGCGGCGAGGGCAGGGTGTTGGTGAGCGCGATGGACACCGCGCCGCCCTTCGTGGCGCCATCGGCCATGGCGACGATATCCGGGCTCTTGCCGGACTGGGAAATGGCGATGGCCGCGCCGCCGGCCAGTTTCAGGCGCGCGCCGTAGATCGAGGCGAGCGAGGGGCCGAGCGAGGCGACGGGGCGTCCCGCCGTCAGTTCGATGGCATATTTCAGGAAGAGGGCGGCATGGTCGGACGAGCCGCGCGCGACGGTCACGAAAAACTGCGGGTCGCGTTCGCGCAAAGCCGCGCCGGCCGCTTTGATCGCCCCGGTGGATTGGGCCAGAACGCGGGCTGCGGCCTCGGGGATTTCGTTGATTTCTTTGCGCATGTTGGTCTGCATGGACGTCTCTTTCAGGTAGGGCTCACGTATCGGACAGTGTGAGCTCGGCGACGAAGTCATAGGCGTCGCCGCGATAGATGGAGCGGGTGAACTCGACCACCCGGCCCGTGCGAAGATAGGAAATGCGTTCGATGGAGAGCCCCGCCGAACCGGGCGGCACGCCGAGGATGGACGCGTCGGGGTCCTTCATGTTGTAGGCGGAGATGCGCTGGACGGCGCGCACCGGCCGGCAGCCTCGCTTTTCCAGCGCTGCGTAAAGCGAATCCTGCACCTGCAAAGGTTCCGGCAGGAATTCTGCGGAAATGCAGGCGCGCTCGATGGCGAGCGGCATGCCGTCGGCGATGCGCAGGCGGCCCAGTCTTGCTACAAGGGCATCGGCCGGCAGGCCGAGCATCATCATCTCGTCGGGCGAGGGGTGGAACAGGCCCCGGTCGAGCCATTCGGCGCGGGTGGTGAGGCCGCGCCGCGCCATGTCCTCGGTGAAGGAGGTGAGGCGCGACAGGGACTGCTGCACCTTGGAGACCGGCTTGGCGACGAAGGTGCCGGAGCCGTGGCGGCGCACGAGGAGCCCGTCCTTGACCAGATCGTCCACCGCCTTGCGCACGGTCACGCGGCTGACATTGGCGTGGTCGGCCAGATCGCGCTCGGCGGGCAGGGCGTCGCCGTAGTTCAGCCGGCCGGAGGTGATCGCCTCTTCCAGCGTCTGACGCAGCTTCACATAGAGCGGGCCGGGCACGCCCGATTGCAGGCTGTTGGGCGGCAGGATGGCGGACAGCGGCGTCGTCATGCGGCCGCTCCCGTGCGTTCCCGGTAGCCCTTGGCGGCCAGCGCAACCGCTCCCGTCAGGGCGTCGGCCTCGGCCTCCATCAGGATCGCGCGGTGCTTTTGCGAAAGCCATTCGGGATAGAGCGGTGCGAGCCCGCCGAGCAGGCACAAGCGTGGCGCGCCGGCGAGCCTCATTATGGCGTCGAGGGATTCGTTGACGGACGTGGCCGCCGCCTCGACGATCGCCAGCGCCTGACGGTCGCCCCGGCGGGCGTGATCGAAGATCAGCGGCGCGAAGCGGCCGAAGTCGCCGGGCTTGGACAGGCGGGCGAACTCGACAATGCTGCGCGGATCGCCCTTGAACTCGTCCAGAACGGCGTCGGTCACGGTCGAGCGCGGATGTACGCGGTCATGGGCGAGAAGCGCCTCCTGCAGGAGGGCATGGCCGAGCCGCGCGCCGCCGCCGAGATCGCCGACCGTAAAGCCCCAGCCGCCGATATAACGCACCGTGCCGTCCTTGCGGCCCATATAGATGGAGCCGGTGCCGAGAATCGCCACCGCGCCATCCTCGTCGCCGATCGCGCCTTGCAGGGCGACCAGGCCGTCCGAGTCGATGTCGGTATGCCTGAAGGGCAGGCGGTCGTGCACGTAGCGGGTGAGATCGCCGACATTGGTGCCGGCAAGGCCGAGAAAGGCGGACGCATCGCTAATCCCGGCCTCGTCGAGCCCCGCATCGCGGTAGGCGGCCTTTGCCGCCTCGGTGATGGAGATGATCGCATTGTTGGGATCGGTGAGGATGTTGGCCGCACCGCTCTTGCCGCGCCCCAGAACCATGCCGTCAGGTGTGGCGACGGCCGCGCGGCAACTCGTGCCGCCGCCGTCGATGCCGAGAATGTAATGGGTCATCGCCACCTCCGAGGACGACGATACCAAAAAAATACCAATAACCAAGGGGTATGGTGGTATCGAAGTATGACTTTCTCTTAACGGACTGTTTTTCATGTATAAAAATGATTGTCGGCAAAAAATTGGTCTCAAAAGTTAATTCTCTATGGACAAGTGGTATTTTTTTGGCATTAATTTGGCCAAGGGAGAACAAGCATGGCCGAGCGCAGAACCGAAGGCAGGCATGAACAGGCGAAGGGGCTGGACGCGCGCCAGCCGCTGGATGTTCTCAGTGTTCTTGCCGATGCGCAGAAAGAGGCGGTCGCGGCCGTCGATCCCGCACTCTCCGATATCGCGGCCGCTTCACGCCTCGCCGCCGACGCCCTGCTTGCCGGTGGGCGTCTCGTCTATGCGGGCGCCGGCAGTTCCGGCCTGATGGCCATGGCCGACGCGCTAGAACTGCCTGGCACTTACGGTATTTCACGCGAACACATCGTCATCATGCTTGCCGGCGGTGCCGAAAGCCTCGTTGATCTGGCCGGCGGCTTCGAGGACGACCGCGCGCTTGCCGTTTCCGATGCGAAGGAAGCGGGGCTTCGGGCCGACGATTGCGTGATCGCCGTTTCCGCAAGCGGCAGCACGCCCTATGCGCTTTCCCTGATCGCCTATGCGAAGGAAAACGGCGCCAAAGTTATAGCTATGGCCAATAATCCGGGCGCTGCGCTGTTTGATGAGGCGGATGTTTCGATCCTGCTGCAGACGCCGCCGGAGGTGATTTCCGGCTCGACGCGCATGGGTGCCGGCACCGCGCAGAAGATCGCCTTCAATCTCTTTTCGACACTTCTCGGCATTCATCTCGGCCACGTTCACGATGGCCACATGGTCAATCTCAAGGCCGACAATATCAAGCTCAGGGGCCGCGCGTGCCGGATCGTTTCCGACATTTCGGGTGTCGGTCTGGACGAGGCGGAGCGGCTGCTCACCTTGTCGGACGGCTCGGTCAAAGCGGCGGTGCTGCTGGCCAGGGGCGTGGAGGATAAAAGAGCCGCGCAGGCGGCGCTCGACCGTTCGGGGCAAAGTCTCCGCCGGGCCCTGGAGGCCTTGGAATAACAGAATCTCAAAGCGCGCTACGGCGCATAAAAGGGGAGAATGACATGACACGCAACGCAATCAAGGGCCTGCTTCTGGCCTCCAGCATGCTCGGCACGGCCGGGCTTGCGCATGCGCAGGACGTGACGCTGACGGTGGAAAGCTGGCGTAACGACGACCTGTCGATCTGGCAGGAGAAGATCATCCCGGCCTTCGAAGCGAAGAACCCGGGCATCAAGGTCGTGTTCTCGCCTTCGGCCCCGACCGAGTACAATGCTGCGCTCAATGCCAAGCTCGACGCCGGTTCGGCCGGCGATCTCATCACCTGCCGTCCGTTCGACGCCTCGCTCGAACTCTTCAACAAGAAGCACCTCGTTAGTCTGAACGATCTGCCGGGCATGGAGAACTTCTCCGACGTCGCCAAGTCCGCATGGACGACGGATGACGGCGCGACGACCTTCTGCGTGCCGATGGCATCGGTCATCCACGGCTTCATCTATAATGCTGACGCCTTCGCGGAAGTCGGCGTGGAAGTGCCGAAGACGGAAGCCGAGTTCTTCGCCGTCCTCGACAAGATCAAGGAGAACGGCAACTACACGCCGATGGCGATGGGCACGAAGGACCTCTGGGAAGCCGCCACCATGGGCTACCAGAACATCGGCCCGACCTACTGGAAGGGTGAAGAAGGCCGCAAGGCGCTGATCGCCGGCACGCAGAAGCTGACCGACGAGCCGTGGGTCGAGCCGTTCCGCGTTCTTGCCAAGTGGAAGGACTATCTCGGCGACGGCTTCGAGGCGCAGACCTATCCCGACAGCCAGAACCTGTTCACGCTCGGCCGCGCCGCGATCTATCCGGCCGGCTCGTGGGAAATCGGCCTGTTCAACACGCAGGCCCAGTTCAAGATGGGCGCGTTCCCGCCGCCGGTGAAGAACGAAGGCGATACCTGCTACATCTCGGATCACAACGACATCGGCATCGGCCTTAACGCCAAGAGCCCGAATGCGGAAGCTGCGAAGAAATTCCTGACCTTCGTCGCCTCACCTGAATTCGCCGACATCTACGCCAACTCGCTGCCAGGCTTCTTCAGCCTGAATTCGACGGCGGTGAAGATGAACGACCCGCTGGCGCAGGAATTCGTTTCCTGGCGCGAAAAGTGCCAGCCGACGATCCGCTCGACCTACCAGATTCTGTCGCGCGGCACGCCGAACCTGGAAAACGAGACCTGGACGGAATCCGCCAACGTGATCAACGGCACGGACACGCCGGAAGTCGCTGCGGAGAAGCTCCAGAAGGGCCTCGACAGCTGGTACAAGCCCGCGAAGTAAGGCGGGTTGCTGAGGGGTAGGGGATCGCTCCCCGCCCTGATCCTCTTCCCGCAAGCGGGGAGAGGGGCTCAAGACTTGCAGCCGGTGTTCTCTCGCCGCATTCGCGGGAAGGGACACCGGCGGGCAGGAGCAGGGCTTCGCGCCGGACTTGCCGCACGCGGACATCATATGCCCAGCAAAAAACGGGGCAGCGGCCTCAAGCCAGACGTGTATGCTGACCTTGGCCCTGTGCGGCACAGCCGACCGCGCACGGCGTCCGTTCCTGCGGGCATTCAACGAATAACAACCGGATGGGGCAGGCTTTATGAGCGACGCAACTTCTTCCCGCGAGACGATGGCGCCGATCCGGCGCCCGAGGCGCTGGCATATCGCCGTCTTCCTGCTGCCGGCGCTCCTTGTCTATTCCGCGGTGATGATCCTGCCCTTGATCGAGACGCTGCGCCTTTCGCTGTTCAACACGGTGGATGGCGAACCGGCTTTCGTCGGTCTCGCCAACTTCCAAGTCCTGTTCGGCGATGCACGCTGGGCGGCGGATTTCTGGAACGCGCTGAAGAACAACTTCATCTTCTTTACTATCCATATGCTGGTGCAGAACCCGATCGGTGTCGCACTCGCCGCCATGCTGTCAATTCCCAAGCTGCGTTTCGCCGCCTTCTACCGCACGGCCATCTTCCTGCCGACGCTGCTTTCCTTCGTCATCGTCGGCTTCATCTGGAAGCTGATCCTCTCGCCGATCTGGGGCGTGTCGCCCTATCTGATGGACCTCGTCGGCCTGAAGTCGTTCTTCTCGCCGTGGCTCGGCAAGCCGAATACAGCGCTGATCGCGGTCTCGCTCATCTCTGTCTGGCAATATGTCGGCATCCCGATGATGCTGATCTACGCAGCGCTTCTCAACATCCCCGAAGAGGTGATCGAAGCCGCGGAATGCGATGGCGTGACGGGCTGGAGCCAGTTCTGGAAGATCAAGCTGCCCCTGATCCTGCCGGCCATCGGCATCATCTCGATCCTGACCTTCGTTGGCAATTTCAATGCTTTCGACCTGGTCTATACCGTGCAGGGTGCGCTCGCCGGTCCTGACAAGTCGACCGACATTCTCGGCACGCTACTCTACCGCACCTTCTTCGGTTTCCAGCTCCAGCTCGGGGACCGCTCGATGGGCGCGACGATCGCGACGGTCATGTTCCTGATCATCCTCGCGGGCGTGTCGCTCTATCTCTTCGTCATCCAGCGGCGCATGCGCCGCTACCAGTTCTGATCGGGAGGGCCTGACATGTCCAAGGCACGCGCTTCGCTCAGCCGCACGACCCTCGTTCACCTCGCGCTGATCGGCTACACGCTCATCGCGGTCTTTCCGGTGTTCCTGACGCTCATCAATTCGATGAAGAGCCGCAATGCGATCTTCCGCAATCCGATGCAGCTTCCCACGGCCGAGACCTTCGATCTCGTGGGTTACACGACGGTTCTGGGGCAGGGGGATTTTGCGTCCTATTTCCAGAACAGCTTCATCGTCACGGTGGTCGCCATCGCGCTGGTGCTGCTGTTCGGCGCTATGGCCGCCTTCGCGCTCTCCGAATATCGCTTCCGCGGCAACACGCTGATGGGACTTTATCTCGCGCTCGGCATCATGATCCCGATCCGGCTGGGCACGGTTGCGATCCTCCAGGGCATGGTGGCGACCGGGCTCGTCAACACGCTGACGGCGCTGATCCTCGTCTACACCGCGCAGGGCATTCCGCTCGCCGTCTTCATCCTGTCCGAGTTCATGCGCACCGTTTCCGACGACCTCAAGAATGCCGGGCGCATCGACGGTCTCTCGGAATATGCGATCTTCTTCCGCCTTGTGCTGCCGCTGGTGCGGCCGGCCATGGCGACGGTTGCGGTCTTCACGATGATCCCGATCTGGAACGACCTGTGGTTCCCGCTGATCCTGGCGCCGAGCGAGGCGACCAAGACGGTCACGCTTGGGTCACAGCTCTTCATCGGCCAGTTCGTGACCAACTGGAACGCGGTTCTGGCGGCGCTGTCGCTCGCCATCCTTCCGGTCCTCGTCCTCTACCTTGTCTTCTCGCGGCAATTGATCCGCGGCATCACTTCGGGAGCTGTAAAGTGAGTTCTGCCATGACCCCCATCCGTGTCCTTTCCGCCGGCCTCGGCAACATGGGCAGGAGCCATGCGCTCGCCTATCATGAAAATCCGGGTTTCGAGCTCGTCGGGCTGGTCAACCGATCGAAGGTGCCGGTCCCGGCCGGGCTGGAAGGCTACGAGATCCATCCGTCCTTTCTTGATGCCCTCAAAGAGGTCAAGCCGGAGCTCTGCTCGATCAGCACCTATTCCGACAGCCATGCCGACTATGCGGTGGCGGCGATGGAAGCCGGCGCCCATGTCTTCGTGGAAAAGCCGCTGGCGACCACGGTGGCGGATGCGGAGCGCGTCGTCGCCTGCGCCAAGGCCAACGGCCGCAAGCTCGTCGTCGGCTACATCCTGCGCCACCATCCTTCCTGGATGCGGCTGATTGAGGAGGCGCGCAAGCTCGGCGGCCCCTATGTCTTCCGCATGAACCTGAACCAGCAGTCGAGTGGCGCGACCTGGGCGACCCATAAGGCGCTGATGAACACCACGCCGCCGATCGTCGATTGCGGCGTGCACTATGTCGATGTGATGTGCCAGATCACGGATGCCAAGCCCGTCGAGGTGCGCGGCATGGGGCTGCGCCTGTCGAACGAGATCGCGGCCGACATGTACAATTACGGCCACCTGCAGGTGCTGTTCGATGACGGTTCGCTCGGCTGGTATGAGGCGGGCTGGGGCCCGATGATCTCGGAAACGGCGTTTTTCGTGAAGGACGTCATGTCGCCGAACGGTTCGGTCTCCATCGTCATGGATCCAAATGCCAAGTCCGACGACATCGACACGCACACCAAGACCGCCGTGATCCGCGTGCACAATGCGGCAACCGGGCCGGACGGCAAGTTCCTGTCGCCGGACGAGGACATGACGATGGCGGGCGAACCCGGCCATCAGGAACTTTGCGACCGGGAACAGGCCTATGTGCTGAAGGCCATCCGCGAGGACATCGATCTCACGCGGCATATGGACGACGCCTTGCAATCGCTGAAGATCTGCCTTGCGGCGGATGAAAGTGTCAGAACCGGCCAGCCGGTCAAGCTCTAGGGGATATCGCGTGGGCTCTCTTCAACTCAAATCCGTCCGCAAGTCCTTTGGCCCGGTCGACGTGCTCAAGGGCATCGACCTCGATGTGAAGGATGGCGAATTCGTCATCTTTGTCGGGCCGTCGGGCTGCGGGAAGTCCACGCTGCTGCGTATCATCGCCGGTCTCGAGGATGCGACGTCGGGCTCCATTACCATCGATGACGAAGAGGTGGCGGCGGTGCCGCCGGCCAAACGCGGCATCGCCATGGTGTTCCAGTCCTACGCGCTTTATCCGCACCTGAACGTCAAGGACAATATGGGCCTTGGCCTCAAGCAGGCCGGCACGCCGAAAGACGAGATCGAGAGGCGCGTCGCAAAGGCATCTTCGATGCTGTCGCTCGAACAGTATCTTGCGCGCCGCCCCGCCGAACTCTCGGGCGGCCAGCGTCAGCGCGTCGCCATTGGACGCGCTATCGTGCGGGAGCCGAAACTGTTCCTGTTCGACGAGCCGCTCTCCAACCTCGATGCGGCGCTGCGCGTCAACACGCGTCTCGAGATCGCAAGGCTTCATCGTGAACTCAAGGCAACGATGATCTATGTCACGCACGATCAGGTCGAGGCGATGACGCTCGCCGACAAGATCGTGGTACTCGATGCTGGCGTCATCCAGCAGGTCGGGTCGCCGATGGAACTCTACAACCGCCCGGCAAATCTCTTCGTCGCTGGCTTTATCGGCTCTCCCGGCATGAACTTCGTCGATGCCGGCCGGATGGGCGTCACCGATGCGAAGACGATCGGTGTACGGCCCGAGCATATCGCACTGTCGCGCGAAGCCGGAACATGGCAGGGCAAGGTCGTGCATGTCGAGCATCTCGGTGCCGACACCATCGTCTATCTCGAATCCGAGGCCATCGGCACCTTGACGGTGCGACTGTTCGGCGAGCATCATTACGCCGTCGGCGATGTGGTTTTCGCAACGCCGTCGGCAGATCAGACACATCGTTTCGATACGGCGGGGCAGGCGATACGTTGAGGCCCCTCATCACAAATCCGTGATCGCGCCGAATCATCGTGTTTCCGGCACGTACGCCGGATTGTCAAAAGGCGGGAATTAACATACAGCCGTGTTTGTATGTTGCGATGCGGTGGTCCTATCGACCACCGCATCTGTTCGTTTTCAGCACCCAGCCGCACTTGCCGGCGCCTTCTATGGAAGAACCGATGCGTTTCACGAGACCGATTTCGATTGCGACCCTTGGCGCCGTTTTGATTCTCGCAGGATGTCAGGAAGAGCAGGCGCCGCAGGGCGGCGCTGCCTTTCCGCCGCCGGCCGTGGCCGTCATCACCGTGAAGGCCGAGGATGTGCCGATCACCAACGAGTTGCCCGGCCGCATCGCTGCGACCCGCACGGCGGAAGTTCGCCCGCGTGCATCCGGCATCATCGTCGAGCGCGTTTTCGAGCAGGGCTCGCAGGTCAAGGAAGGCGATGTTCTTTATCGGATCGATCCGGCGCAATTCAAGCTGCAGGTCGATAGTGCCGAAGCCACGTTGCGGCGAGCCCAGGCCACTCAGGCCCAGGCGAGGAACGACGCAGCGCGCCAGGACCAGCTGAAGAAGTCGAACGTTGCCTCCGCCCAGAACTATGACGACGCCGTGGCCAAACTGGCTCAGGCCGATGCGGATGTCGCGAGCGCGCAAGCCGGTCTTGCCACCGCCAAGCTGAACCTCGAATACACAGAGGTAAAGGCGCCGATCAGCGGCCGCATTGGCCGCGCGTTGATCACGGAAGGTGCGCTGGTTTCGGCAAACGGCACGGAAAACCTTGCCACCATCCAGCAGCTCGATCCGGTTTACGCCGACTTCACCCAGTCCGCGACCGACCTCATCCGCCTTCGCAAGGCGTTGGAGGACGGCGACCTGATGGCCGACAACAACTCCGCCGCCGTGAAGCTGCTTCTCGATGACGGATCGCCGTATCCGCAGCCCGGCAAGCTGCTGTTCTCCGAGGCTGCCGTCGACGAGACGACAGGCCAGGTGACGCTGCGCGGCGAATTCCCCAATCCCGACGGCGACCTTCTGCCGGGCATGTATGTCCGCGTCCAGATCGAGCAGGGTGTTGAAAAGGGCGCTGTCATGGTGCCGCAGCAGGCCGTTCAGCGCGACGGTTCGGGCAGTGCGCTCGTCTACGTCGTCACTGCCGACAACAAGGCCGGTATCCGCCCGGTCCGTGTCGGCCGCGCCGCCGGAACGCGCTGGGTCATCACCGATGGCCTGAAGGATGGCGAAACCATCATCGTCGAGGGCTTCCAGAAGGTTCAGCCCGGCGGCGAGGTCGTCCCGTCCCCGTGGGATCCGAATGCCGTGGCAAAGGATGCGGAGAAAGAGGGCGCCGAAGGTGCTGCCACCGAAGGCGACGAAAAGCCTGACGATGCGAAGGCAGACGAAGCCGGCAAGGCCGAAGGTGCTGACGCCGCCAAGACCGAGCAGGCGAAGTAAGGACCGAAACGATGCCCAGTTTTTTCATCGACAGGCCGATTTTCGCCTGGGTGGTCGCGATCTTCATCATGATCGCCGGCGCCATCTCCATCCCGTTGCTGCCGATTTCGCAGTATCCGGATGTCGCTCCGCCTCAGATTTCTGTTTCCACCTCCTATGCCGGGGCGTCGTCGCAGGACACCTACCAGAGCGTCACCAAGCTCATCGAGGATGAGCTGAACGGCGTGGACGGCATGCTTTATTTCGAATCGACCTCGAGTGCCTCGGGTTCGGCCGAAATCAACATCACCTTCGCGCCGGGCACCGATCCGTCGCAGGCATCGGTGGACGTGCAGAACCGCGTCAGCCGCGTCGAGCCGCGTCTTCCCGACTCGGTGCGTCGCCAGGGCGTGCAGGTGGAGGAGGCCGGTTCGGGCTTCCTGCTCATCGTGTCGCTGACCTCCACCGACGGTTCCATGGATGCGATCGCTCTCGGCGACTATCTCAACCGTAATATCCTCTCGGAAGTCCAGCGTGTGCCCGGCGTGGGCCGTGCACAGCTGTTCGCCACGCAGCGTTCCATGCGTGTCTGGCTCGATCCGGCCAAGATGCTCGGCCTCAATCTGACGGCTGCCGACATTACGGCCGCAGTTCAGGCGCAGAACGCGCAGATCGCGGCCGGCTCCATCGGCGCCCAGCCGAATCCGATCACCCAGCAGATTGCTGCTCCCGTTAACATCCGCGGCCAGCTCACGACGCCGGAAGAATTCGGCGCCATCGTGCTGCGTGCGAACGCCGACGGTTCGGCCGTTCGTCTGCGTGATGTCGCGCGTGTGGAAGTGGGTGGCGAGACCTACTCGTTCTCCACGCGCCTCAACGGCAAGCCTTCCGCCGCCATCGGCGTTCAGCTTTCGCCAAGCGGCAACGCCATGGCGACGTCGGAAGCGATCAAGGCACGCATGGACGAACTGTCGCGGTTCTTCCCGCCGGGTCTGGAATATTCCATCCCCTACGACACCTCGCCGTTCGTGAAGGTTTCGATCGAAAAGGTTCTGCACACGCTGCTCGAGGCCGTCGGGCTCGTGTTCCTCGTGATGTTCCTGTTCCTGCAGAACATCCGCTACACGATCATTCCCACACTCGTCGTTCCCGTTGCGCTGCTGGGTACCTGCGCCGTGATGCTTGCGATGGGGTTCTCGATCAACGTGCTCACGATGTTCGCCATGGTGCTTGCCATCGGCATTCTCGTCGACGATGCCATCATCGTCGTTGAAAACGTCGAGCGCATCATGTCGGAAGAGGGGCTGCCGCCGAAGGAGGCGACCCGCAAGGCGATGAAGCAGATCACCGGTGCCGTCATCGGTATCACGCTCGTGCTTGCCTCGGTGTTCATTCCGATGGGCTTCTTCCCGGGCGCCGTCGGCGTCATCTATCAGCAGTTCTCGCTGACCATGGTCGTGTCGATCCTGTTCTCGGCCTTCCTCGCGCTCTCGTTGACTCCGGCCCTCGCCGGCAGCTTCCTGAAGCAGGTGCCGAAAGGGCATCATCACGCCAAACGTGGGTTCTTCGGCTGGTTCAACCGCGGCTTCGACCGCACGTCGAAGGGCTATAGCGGAAGCGTCGGCTGGCTGGTTCGTCGTGCCGGCCGGTTCATGGTCATCTATCTCGCGATCCTCGCTGGCCTCGGCTACATGTTCCTGAAGCTGCCGTCCTCGTTCCTGCCGGATGAAGACCAGGGCTTCGTCATCGTGATGATGCAGCTTCCCTCGGAGGCCACCGGCCACCGCACGGACGAAGTGCTCAGCCAGACCGAGAAAATCTTCGGGCAGGAGGCTGCGGTCGACACGATCGTTGGCATCAACGGCTTCTCGTTCTTCGGTGCGGGCCAGAATGCCGGCCTGGCCTTCGTGACGCTGAAGGACTGGAGCGAGCGCGGACCGGAAGATGCCGCGCAGGCAATCGCCGGGCGTGCCAGCATGGCGATGAGCCAGATCAAGGATGCGATCAGCTTCGCACTGTCGCCGCCGCCGATCCAGGGCCTCGGTACGACGGGCGGTTTCTCCTTCCGCTTGCAGGATCGTGGCGGTCTTGGTCAGGAAGCCCTCTCGGCCGCCGGTCAGCAGCTGCTCGGCCTTGCCGCGCAGAGCGATATTGTCGCCGGCGTTCGCGTCGAAGGCATGCCGGACGCCGCGCAGGTCAATGTCATGATCGATCGTGAGAAGGCCAACACCTTCGGTGTGACCTTCGCCGATATCAACAGCACGATCTCGACCAACCTCGGCTCGACCTATGTGAACGACTTCCCGAATGCCGGCCGCATGCAGCGCGTGACGGTGCAGGCAGACCAGAACGAGCGCATGCAGGTTGCCGACCTCCTGAACCTCAACGTTCGCAACTCGAGCGGTGGTATGGTGCCGATCTCGGCTTTCGCGACTGCCGAATGGGTGAGAGCTCCGACGCAGACGGTGGGTTACAACGGCTATCCTTCCATCCGCTTCAGTGGCGATACCAAGCCGGGCTTCTCCTCGGGCGATGCCATCGCGGAAATGCAGCGGCTTGCCGCCCAGCTTCCGCCCGGTTTCGGCTATGAGTGGACGGGGCAGTCTTTGCAGGAAATCCAGTCGGGCTCGCAGGCGCCGATCCTTATCGGTCTGTCGATCCTTCTGGTCTTCCTGTGCCTTGCTGCTCTTTACGAAAGCTGGTCGATCCCGTTCGCGGTCATCCTCGTCGTGCCGCTCGGCGTCATCGGCGCGGTCATCGCGGTCACGCTGCGCGACATGTCGAATGACGTGTACTTCAAGGTGGGCCTGATCGCGATCATCGGCCTTTCGGCGAAGAACGCGATCCTGATCATCGAGTTCGCCAAGGAGCTTATGGAGGACGGTAGATCGCTGATCGAGGCGACCATCGAAGCCTGCCATCTGCGCTTCCGACCGATCCTGATGACCTCGCTTGCGTTCACGCTCGGCGTTCTGCCGCTCGCGATCGCGACGGGTGCGAGCTCGGGCAGCCAGCGCGCCATCGGTACCGGCGTTATGGGCGGCATGATCACCGCGACGGTGCTTGCCATCTTCTTCGTGCCGGTCTTCTTCGTCTTCGTGATGAAGCTGTTTGGCTACGGGAGAAAGAAGGAGGAGCCGGTTCCGGCTGCAACCAACCCGGCCGAGTAAGCCGCATGCGTCGGACCAAGGACAGGGCCAAGGAAACCCGCGAGCAGATTTTGCTCTCGGCCGAGAAGGTCTTTTACGAAAAGGGTGTTGCGCACGCCTCCATGGAGGATGTGGCGCGCGCCGCGGGGGTAACCCGCGGCGCCATCTACTGGCACTTCGCCAACCGCGCGGATCTGGTGCTGGAACTCTACAATTCCCTGCCCATGCCGCAGGAAGAGCTGATCGCACGCGAACTGGAAGCCGAAAATGCCGATGTGTTCGGCGTTCTGGAGCGTGTGGGCAGGGAGTGGCTCGAACTGCTTGCTGCCGACGAGCACCGCCAGCGCATTCTCTCGATTCTCCTGCGCTGCGACCACACCGGCGAGTTTTCCGTCATCTCCGAGCGTCAGAACGATCTCGACGATGAGCATATGCAGGTGCTGGAAGCCGCCTTTGCGAAAGCCGAAGGACAGGGCAAGCTCGGAACCACCTGGACGCCCCGCTCCGCGGCTTCCATGCTTCGCTGGGTAATCAAGGGCCTCTGTTCGGAATGGCTGCTGTTCGGCCGCCGCTTCGATCTTGCCGGTGAGGGCAAGGAGGCGCTGCGTCGGCTTTTCGCCAGCTATGCCCTGCCGGCAGCGCCAGGCTGAGCGGTCTCGAAGTCATTCCAGTTCTGATCCGTAGCGGCCTGCCGGACGCTGTCAAAAGGTTCTTGACAGCGGCGGGCATTGTCCCGCTTTGCTGCGTTCAGCATGGCGGCTTCGGACAACCGCGCGTGAGCGGATGCTGATCGATCCCAGAGGCAAGGTGACGGCGAAAATGCGCGCAGACGAAGCTGAACAGGTCGCGATCGACGGCGAGAAGCGGGGACGCAAGGCCTCCAGGGAGACGCGGCGCCAGCAGCTCATCGAAGCCACAATCGATTCACTCGCCAAGCGCGGTTATTCCGACACGACACTGGCGGATGTGGCCGTTGGTGCGGGGCTTTCCCGGGGCATCGTCAACTTCCATTTCGAGAGCAAGGAAAACCTGCTCGTCGCCACGCTGCAGTTCCTTTCGGAGGAGTACAGCGACCACTGGCAGTCGGCTCTCGACAAGGCCGGCCCCAGCGCCGCCAGTCGCCTCTGGGCGCTCGTGCGTGCGGATTTCAGCAGAAAGATTTGTACGAAACGCAAGATTGCCGCATGGGGTGCCTTCTGGGGCGAGGCCAAGTCGCGTCCGACCTACCAGGCCCTCTGCGGCGCACGGGATATCAGATATCGCGAGACGGTCATCGCCCTTTGCACCGAACTGAAGGCGGAGGGCGGTTACGATTACCGGCCGGAGCCGATGGCGCTGTCACTCTGCGCCATGATGGAGGGCCTGTGGCTGCGCCTGCTGATGGGCGACGGTACGACACGCGAGACGGCGCTGGAGGCCGCTGTCGCTTTCGTGGTTGCGGTCTTCCCGCGGCATCTCTCACGACAGGGACCGACGCCGAGATAGGGAAGCGGGACACAACACATGGCAGGCTTAACTGCCCGGTAACCTCCTCGTTTCGGTTGCGGTGTGACGGCTTGACCTTTCGGAAGCGGCGAGCGTAGGTAGCGCAACCGCCATGATGGCGGCCAGCAGTTCGTCGTCCAGGACGCGGGCTGCGCCCTGACAGCAGCACGCCGATTCTTCCGATCTAAATCCGCCACATGGTCGTCGCCGGCGCGACTATGTGAATGACCATAGTCATATGATGCGCAGCAGCGTCCATACGCGGGCTGGCGCTTCGATTTTCCACCTGCTAGCTCTTGCTCGAACAGATTGCCGGAGCAGACCTTGCAGGACATTACAGACCTTTCCGCCCTTGATCTTTCCACCGCCATCGCCGAACGTCGGCTCGATTGCCGAAGCGTCATGGCGGCGTATCTGTTGCGGATCGAGGCCATCAATCCCCGCATCAACGCTGTCGTGAGCCTGCGGCCGGCCGACGCGCTTCTGGCCGAGGCCGAGGCGGCTGACAAGGCGCTTGCGGCCGGCGATTATCACGGCTGGCTGCACGGCATTCCCTTCGCCGTGAAGGATCTCGCCGAGGCCAAGGGTATTCTCTGCTCGTTCGGCTCGGCCAACTATGCTGATTTCGTGCCTGACTACGACGATATCCAGGTCGAGCGCATCCGTGCCGCTGGCGCCATCATCATCGGCAAGACGAACGCGCCGGAAATGGGCCTGGGCTCGCACAGCTATAATCCGGTGTTCGGCGTCACCCGCAATCCCTATGACACCACGAAGAGTGCGGGCGGCTCGTCCGGCGGCGCCGGGGCAGCGCTTGCCGCGCATCTTCTGCCGGTCGCCGACGGCAGCGACATGATGGGCTCGCTGCGCAACCCCGCCGCTTTCAACAATGTCGTCGGTTTCCGCCCGTCCTTCGGCCGCGTGCCGTCGCTCAGCACGGAACTCTTTCTTGGCCAACTCGCGGTGAATGGCCCCATGGGGCGCACCGTTGCCGATGTCGCCGCACTTCTCGCTACGCAGGCCGGTTACGATGCGCGCGATCCGCTCTCGCTCGCTGACGAGGACCTTTCGCCGGACGCCAGCCGCGATTTTTCCGGCGCCCGCATCGGCTGGCTCGGTGATTTCGGCGGCTATCTGCCGTTCGAACCTGGTGTGCTGGAGCTGTGCCGCACTTCGCTCGACGTGTTCCGGCGGCTCGGCTGCACGGTGGAGGAGGTGGCGCCCGGTTTCGACATGGCTGCGCTCTGGCAGACATGGCGGACGCTTCGCCATTTCCTCGTGTCGAACGGTCAGGCGGCTGATTATGCCGATCCCGCGCGCCGCGCACGCATGAAGCCGGAAATGATCTGGGAGGTGGAGAACGGCCAACGGCTGTCGGCGGGGGAGGTCTACGCGGCCTCGCTCGGGCGCAGCGAATGGTATCGCTACGTCGCCGGCCTTTTCGAGCGCTACGATTTCCTTGTCCTGCCGTCGGCGCAGGTCTTCCCGTTCGATGCCGAACTGGACTGGCCGAAGAGCATAGCCGGAAGGTCCATGGACACCTATCACCGCTGGATGGAAGTGGTCATCGGACCGACGCTCGCCGGGCTTCCGGTTGCGGCCATGCCGGCCGGTTTCGGCGCGAACGGCTTGCCCGCCGGTATCGAGATCATCGGCCCCGCGCGGGCGGATCGGGACGTGCTTTCCATGGCCGCGCGCTATGAGAAGGCGACGGACTGGCTGAGCCGGCATCCCCAGTTCTAGGGAGCCGATCACCGGCGGACACGCGAGCGCCGCATTTCCATGACAGGGAGCCTTGCCGGGCGATGAGGATCCGCCCGGCCTGTTCCCGCAAAAACATGGGGCGCCGTAAAGGAATTGCTTACCATATTTCGTCATTCTTTACCCGTTCGGCAGGAATCGGAGGCGCACAGCCCCACCCGCCGCAAGCGTAACGGCTTCCGCAGGATGTTGTCTGCGGCCGCGCCGAGTAACGAGTATCGGGTAACGAGTATCATGGCGTCTGTGTACAGTTCCGCGCGTTCCGCGTCGAAATCCCGTCGGGGTCGTTCCGGGGGTATTCTTGTCAGCGCATTGCTTGCCTGCGGCGTTTTTGCCGGGTCTGCCTGGGCCGTCGTCTCGACGCTCGGGGCCATGCAGCAAGCAGCCTCATCGCTTTCGGAGAGCAAGAAGCACCTTGCCCTCTCGGTGAATGGGCAACCGGTTTCGGACGACAAGATCCAGGCCGAGCGCAATCTCAAGATCGCCAAGTTCTCGCGTCTGTCGCCGCCGTCCGAGAGCGATATCCGCCAGAAGCAGCTGACCGCCGAGGCGATCCAGGCCGCGCACCAGCGCAAGATCTCCGTCCAGCTCGCCTCGGCCGTCAAGCGCGAGAAGCAGAAGGCGATGATGATCGAGGCCGCCTTTGCCCGCGCCGAGCGTACGGTCGAACAGGAGAAGGCGATCACAGGGCAGCCTGCGCTGGTTACGGCGCTATTGCCGGATGACTCGGGCCGCAAGAACATCCAGCCGTTCGGCCTCGTTATGGCGAAGCCGGACGCCGAGGACGAAGACGAGGATTTCCTGGCGTCGATCCCGTTGCCCGAGGCACGACCGGCGCTGGAGACGGTGACGATCGAGCGCAAGCCGGCCGCCGAGGAAAAGCCGGTCGCCCGCACAAAGCGCGATGAGGCGAAGGACAAGGACGAGGATGTCGCCTTCGCCAAGCCGGAGCGCTCGCTGTTTGGCGATCTCTTCAAGAGCAAGGGCAACGGTTCCGGGTGGCCCGGCAAGGGAACGCGGGTTGCGATCTACGATGTGTCCAACGCCACCGTTCACATGCCTGACGGCACCAAGCTGCGCGCCCATTCCGGCATCGGCAAGATGCGCGACAACCCGCGCTACGAGCACGTCAAGATGAACGGCCCGACGCCGGCCGGCATCTATCGTCTGCGGATGCGTGAAAGCCGCTTCCACGGCGTCGAGGCGATCCGCATGCTGTCGGTCGATGGCCGCGACCCGAAGAACCGCACGGGCCTGCTCACCCACACCAACCTCCTGCGCGGGCAGAAGGGATCGCATGGCTGCGTCGCCTTCCAGAACTACGAACCCTTCCTGAACGCCTTCAAGCGCGGCCATGTCACGATGCTTGTCGTGGTGCCGGAACTGCCTTCTTCGCGCAACCAGCTCGCAGCGCTCTATCGCAAGGCAGGCGCCTGAAGCATCGCCCATTCTCTTGATACGAAAACCGGTGCCAATGCGCCGGTTTTTGTTTTTCAGGGTGAGCCATGTCGGCGACTGCACCTATTTTTATCAAATGTCAGCTTTCCCGCCGCCTTGGTTTAGCAATCGCTAAGAATTTTAGGCGATTTCTGGTGTTGCCGCAGATCGAGCTGCGGCGTATTGTGTTTCCTCTGGGGTGATACGTGGGTGCTTTTGATTTCGGAATGAATGCGCGCGCCGTTCTTGCGGCGGTGAACCGCTCGCAGGCGATCATCGAGTTCGACCTGACAGGCCGCATCCTCCATGCCAATGGGAATTTCCTCCAGGCGGTCGGCTATACGCTGGCGGAGATCGTTGGCAAGAACCACCGCATTTTCGTTGCGCCGGAAGAAGCGCAGTCGGCTGCCTACGCGACTTTCTGGGCCAATCTGGCGAAAGGCAATTTCGATCGCAGCCAGTACCGGCGCATCGCCAAGGGCGGCCGCGAGATCTGGATAGAGGCGTCCTACAATCCGGTCTTCCGTGGAGGCAAGCCTTACAAGGTCGTGAAGTTCGCGACCGAGATCACCGGCTTGAAGCTCAAGGCGCTGGAAGACGAGGGCAAGCTCGCGGCTCTTGGCCGCGCGCAGGCCGTCATCGAATTCACGCCCGAGGGCGACATCCTCACGGCCAATGCCAATTTCCTTTCAACGCTCGGCTACAGCCTTGCGGAAATCGTTGGCCGCCATCATTCCATGTTCTGCACACGCGATTATGCCGCGAGCCCGGAATACGCGCGGTTCTGGGAGCGGCTTGCCGAAGGGCAATTCGTTTCGGACCAGTTCACCCGTATCGCCAAGGACGGCAGCAGCGTTCACATCCAGGCCTCCTACAACCCGATTCTGGATGCTGACGGGAAGGTCTTCAAGGTCGTGAAGTTCGCGACCGATGTGACGGAGCGCGTGCGCACGATCTCGGAAATCGGGGCAGGGCTCGGGCGCCTTGCCGAATGCAATATCCGCGTTACGATCGACGACGCCTTCGTGAGCGAATTCGAGCCGCTACGGCGTGACTTCAACAATTCGATCGCGGCATTCCAGGACACGCTTTCGCTCGTTCTCGACCAGACCTATGTGCAGAACCGCAGCGGTCAGGACATGCGCAAGGCCGCCGAGGAGCTCTCCGAGCGCACGCGCAAGCAGGCCGTTGCGCTGGAGGAGACGGCCGCCGCGCTGACGCAGGCGACCATCGCCGTGCGTTCCTCCACCGAGCGCACGCGCGAGACGCGTCAGCTCGTGCAGGATGCGCGCATATCCGCCAGCAGCTCGGCCCAGGTGGTCAACGACACAGTGAGCGCGATGCAGCGCATCGAGGCCGCCTCCAGCGAGATCGGCCAGATCATCGGTGTCATTGACGAGATCGCGTTCCAGACCAATCTTCTGGCGCTCAATGCCGGGGTCGAGGCGGCGCGTGCGGGCGATGCGGGCAGGGGCTTTGCTGTCGTCGCGCAGGAGGTTCGCGAGCTCGCGCAGCGCTCCGCCAAGGCAGCCCGCGAGATCAAGACGCTGATCACCAATTCAGGCACGGAAGTGCAGGATGGCGTGCGCCTCGTGGGCGAAACCGGCCGGGCGCTGCAGGAAATCGGAAGCTTCGTGCAGAAGATAGACGAGAATGTCGATGCCATCGCGACTTCCGCCGCGGAGCAGGCTGCGGGCCTCGAGGAGATCAGTGCCGCCGTCTCCGATGTCGACCGCATCACGCAGGAGAACGCCGCGATGGTGGAGCGCACGACTGCCACGAGCCAGACGCTGGCCGAAGGCGCGGTCAAGCTCAGCGATCTCGTCAACCGCTTCCAGCTCAACCGTCGGGCCCGTCGCCGTGACGGCAGCGAAATCTGGACGCCGGAAGAGCGCGCCGCGCGTTTGGGTACGATGCGCAAGGCATCCTGATCCATCGATAAAGCCGCGGGGCCGGCCTCGGCCCCGTCAGGCCTTTTCGACGAAGCCGTCGAGCACGCGCTTCTGGCCGGCACGGTCGAAATCGATGGTCAGCTTGTTGCCCTCGATCGACGCAATATTGCCGTTACCGAATTTCAGGTGGAAGACGCGGTCGCCGATGGCGAATTTCGACGGCTCGCTGGTCGCCGACTTGGCGATCAGTTCTCCTTCGATGGTGCGGCCGCGGGGGCCGCTTTCGCCGTAGCCGATACGTTCCACGGCGTGACCGGAGCGCGAGCCCCAGTTGTCGCGCGTCGCGTCGGTGCGGTTTGCCTGCGCACGCCGCCAGCCGGGCGTCGAATAGGCGTTCTGGAACGGCTCCTGCTTGTCGAAGCGGGACTGGCCATAGCCGCCGCCGCGGCCATAACCGCCATAGGACTGCTCGACCTCCGCAACCTCCACATGGCTGTCCGGCAGTTCGTCGAGGAAGCGGGATGGCAACGTCGATTGCCACAGGCCGTGAATACGCCTGTTGGAAACGAACCAGATGTGGCAGCGGCGCTTGGCGCGCGTGATGCCGACATAGGCGAGGCGGCGTTCTTCCTCGAGCCCGGAGCGGCCGCCCTCGTCGAGCGAACGCTGGTGGGGGAACAGACCTTCCTCCCAGCCTGGCAGGAACACAGTCTCGAATTCGAGGCCCTTGGCCGAGTGCAGCGTCATGATCGAGACGGCGTCGAGATCGGCATTCTGCTCTGCATCCATGACCAGCGAGACGTGATCAAGAAAGCCGCGCATGGATTCGAACGCTTCCATCGAGCGGATGAGTTCCTTGAGGTTGTCGAGGCGCCCCGGACCTTCCGCCGACTTGTCGGCCTGCCACATCGCGGTATAGCCGCTCTCGTCGAGGATCTGCTCGGCAAGCTCGGTGTGCGGCATCGTCTCCAGCAGCGATTGCCAGCGGCGGAAATCGGTGACGACGTCGAACAGCGACTTGCGGGCCTTTGGTTTCAGCTCGTCGGTCTCGATGATATCGGCGGCGGCGGCGAGCATGGGTATGTCGCGCGCGCGGGCATAGTCATGCAGGTTGCGGATCGTCGTATCGCCGAGGCCGCGTTTGGGCGTGTTGACGATGCGCTCGAAGGCGAGATCGTCTGCCGGCTGGCTGACAAGGCGGAAATAGGCGAGCGCATCGCGGATCTCGAGCCGCTCGTAGAAGCGCGGGCCGCCGATGACACGGTAATTGAGGCCGAGCGTGACGAAACGATCTTCGAATTCGCGCATCTGGAAGGAGGCGCGCACGAGGATGGCCATGTCGTTCAGCTTGTGCTGCTTGCGTTGAAGCTGCTCGATTTCCTCGCCGACGGCGCGCGCCTCTTCCTCCGAATCCCAGGCTGCGTGGACCACGACCTTGTCGTCATCGGGGTCATGCCGGTCGGTGAAGAGGGTCTTGCCGAGCCGGTCCTCGTTATGGGCGATCAGGTGGCCGGCGGCACCGAGGATATGGGCGGTGGAGCGGTAGTTACGCTCCAGCTTGATGACCTTGGCGCCGGGGAAATCCTTCTCGAAGCGCAGGATGTTGTCCACCTCCGCGCCGCGCCAGCCGTAGATCGACTGGTCGTCGTCGCCCACGCAGCAGACGTTCTGCGGCGTGCCTTTCGGGCGCTGGGCGAGCAGGCGCAGCCACATATATTGCGCCGTGTTGGTGTCCTGGTACTCGTCAACGAGGATGTAGCGGAACTTCTGATGGTACTCCGCCAGCACGTCCGGATTGGCGCGGAACATGCGGATCGGATGCAGAAGCAAGTCCCCGAAGTCGCAGGCGTTCAGCGTCTTCAGGCGGTTCTGGTAAGCGGTGTAGAGTTCGCGGCCCTTGCCGTTGGCGAAGGCGCGGGCGTCCCCTTCGGGGATCTGTGCGGGGTCGAGGCCCTTGTTCTTCCAGCCGTCGATCATGCCAGCGAACTGCTTGGCCGGCCAGCGTTTGTCGTCGATGTTCTCCGCCTGGAGCAGTTGCTTGATCAGCCGCACGACATCGTCGGTGTCGAGAATGGAAAAGTCCGAGCGCAGGCTGACGAGCTCGGCATGCCGGCGCAGCAGCTTCACGCCTATGGAGTGGAAGGTGCCGAGCCAAGGCATGCCTTCCACGGCGCCGCCCACGAGCAGGCCGATACGTTCCTTCATCTCGCGCGCGGCCTTGTTGGTAAAGGTCACCGCCAGAAGCTGGCTCGGATAGGCGCGGCCGGTCGCAAGGATATGGGCGATGCGGGTCGTCAGCACCCGCGTCTTGCCGGTACCGGCACCCGCAAGCACCAGAACCGGCCCGTCGAGGGTCTCGACAGCTTCACGCTGTTCCGGGTTGAGGCCGGAGAGGTAATCGGGCGCACGGTTGGCGTCGCGCGCCGCCATGGCGCGCGCGGCGATGCCAAGACCCGATCCGCCGCCGGCTTTCGGCGCGGGTGCGGCCGCAGAGGTGCCGAGCTGCGGGTCTTCATCGAAGAAGGGAATATCGTCGTAACCGCTCATCATGCGGCTCAATGTAGTGATTCGGGACCGAAAGGCCAGTTTTGCGTTCTGCTTTTATTCCGCGGGGAAAAAGATCGGCCCGAATATTGTGGAAATGGCGGCTGGTCAGGCTCTCCGAGCGCTTGCTTCGATTGGTGTATCCCCGCGGCTTATCGACCTGTCGCGCGCCCGCCGTCAACAAGGCCGCCGCGTGTTCACGGGAGGGCGCGCCACGTCCGTTCCGCAGTCCTGTCTTACGTTTCTGTAACGAACCGGCGGGGCAATCTTACAATTCCGTAATGATCGGATTCTTTCATTGCCGGTTCATTTCCAAACCGGGATACTCGCCCTATGTCGCGATGCAACATGTCGCGGTTTGCTTTTCATCGGAGAAAGAGTGCATGCGGGTTTGGAAACAGCTCCTTCTTGGCGTCGGCGTCATTTCGGCCGGCGTGCTGCTGTGGGGCCGTTTCGTGCCGGGCGCGAACGGTGTTCTGGAGGCTGCCGGCCTGCCGGAAACGGTTGTCGCCGCGATTGCGCCGGCCGGTAATGGCAACGAGCAGGCTGGCGGCAACGGTGGTGGCGGGCGTGGCGGCGTCGGCGGCGGCCCGGCCCTCGTGGTGACCAAGCCCGTTTCCATGGCGCTCGTCAACGACCGGCTGAATGCGATCGGCGACGGCGAGGCGATCCGCTCGGTGACGGTGACGCCCTATGCCTCCGGCAATCTTACGGAGGTTCTCGTCCAGTCCGGCAGTCGGGTCGAGCAGGGGCAGGTTATCGCCCGCCTTGATAATGACGAGCAGAAGATCGCGGCCGATCAGGCTCGCGTCGCCCGTGAAAGTGCCGAGCAGAAGGTAACCCGTCTGACGAACCTGCGCTCCTCGACCAGCGCGGCCGATCTGCAGGACGCCGAGACGGCGCTGAAGGCGGCGGAGCTGGCCTTGCGCAATGCGGAACTGATGCTCAGCCGCCGCGATATCACCGCGCCCTTCGGCGGCACGGTCGGCATCATCTCCGTCAATCCCGGCGATTACGTCACGACCACCTCGGCGATCGCGCGTGTCGACGACCGTTCGAAGATTCTTGTCGACTATTGGGTGCCGGAGCGCTTTGCGACGAACATTCGCGTCGGCGGAGAAGTGACGGCCACCGCCGTCGCGCGTCCGGGTGAAACCTTCACCGGCACCATTCAGGCGATCGACAACCGCATCGACCAGGAGAGCCGCACATTGCGCGTGCGTGCCCAGATCGAAAACCCGCAGGACCTTTTGCGCGCGGGCATGTCCTTCCAGGTGACGATGCATTTTGCCGGCGACCGCTATCCGAGCGTGGATCCGCTTTCCGTGCAATGGAGTGCGGATGGGTCCTTCATCTGGCGCGTCAGCGGCGACAAGGTCGAGCGCGTGCCCGTGCATATCGTCCAGCGCAATCCCGATATGGTTCTCGTGAAGGCTGACCTTGCCGATGGCGATGCCGTTGTCGTCGAAGGCGTGCAGACGCTACGGCCGGGCGGGACGGTACGCACCGCCGCCGAGCGACAGGCCCCCGCCGGCGCGGAGGGCTCGTAATGTCGGGTGATCCGGTGGAGGCCAACGGCGGCGGCAAGGCGGGCTTTACCGCGCTCTTCGTTCGCCGGCCGATCTTCGCGCTCGTTCTGAACACGCTGATCGTGGTCGCGGGTCTTGCCGCCTTCAACGGCGTTGAAATCCGCGAGCTGCCGTCGGTCGACCAGCCTGTCATCAGCGTCACCACCGATTTCGACGGCGCATCGCCCGAAACGGTCGACCGCGAACTGACCGATATCATCGAGGGCGCGGTCTCGCGCGTGCAGGGCATCAAGGATATTTCCTCGACGTCATCCTTCGGCCGCAGTCGTGTCACCCTCCAGTTTTCCGACACCACGGATGTCAACCAGGCGGCAAACGACGTGCGCGATGCACTCGGTCGTGTGACGAACCGCCTTCCCGATGGCGCCGAGGAGCCGCGCGTCGTCAAGGCGGATGCGGACAGCCAGCCGATCATGCGGCTTGCGCTTACCTCCGACACTCAGTCGCTGGAAAACTTGACGCTGCTCGCCAATAACGAGATCACAGACCGGCTCGCCTCCGTGGAAGGGGTTGCCGACGTTGTCGTCTACGGTGACCAGGAAAAAATCTTCCGCGTCGATGTGGACCAGTCGCGGCTTGCCGCGCGCGGCCTGACCGTGGCCGATCTGCGCAATGCGCTGGCGACGGCTGCCTTCGACGTGCCTGCCGGTTCGCTGAAAAGCCAGAGCCAGGACATCACGGTGCGGGCAACGGCAGACCTTGCCACCCCCGCCGATTTCGAGAACCTCATCCTGAAGAACAGGGTGCGCCTTGGCGATGTCGCAATGGTGACGCTCGGCCCAGACGATGGCTCCACTGCGCTGCGCTCGAACGGCCGCGCGGGCATCGGCCTTGGCATCATCCGCCAGGCGCAGTCCAACACGCTCGATATCTCCGCCGGCGTGAAGACCATGATCGGGCAGTTCGGCGATGTGCTGCCGCCGGGAACCGAACTCAAGGTGACGAGCGACGATGCTGTCTTCATCGACGGCGCCATCCACGAGGTCGAGATCGCACTGGTGGTCGCCGTCCTCATCGTGACGCTCGTGATCTATCTCTTCCTGCTTGACTGGCGCGCAACGCTGATCCCCACGATCAGCATGCCGATCGCATTGATCGGTACGATCGCGGCGATCTACATGGCCGGGTTCTCCGTCAACATCCTGACCCTGCTCGCCATCGTGCTGGCAACGGGACTGGTCGTGGATGACGCGATCGTGGTGCTGGAGAACATCGTGCGCCGCCGTGCCGAAGGCCTGAAGCCGCGCGCAGCGGCTGTTCTCGGCACGCTTGAAGTGTTCTTCGCCGTCATAGCGACCACGGCGACGCTCGCTGCCGTCTTCGTGCCCCTGTCATTCCTGCCCGGGCAGGCGGGCCGGCTGTTCCGCGAATTCGGCTTCGTGCTTGCGTTCGCTATTCTGCTCTCGTCGTTCGTCGCGCTCACGCTCTGCCCAATGCTTGCCTCGCGCATGCTGACGAAGGACATGACGCACGGGCATACGGGCCTGCTCGCGCGCATCGGCGGGGCTGCTTCGCGCTTCTATCGCTCGACGCTCGGCGCCTGTCTGAGCGCACCCGCCATCGTTTTCGTCGTTGCGTTGCTCTTCACGGCTGCGGGCGCCACGTCGTTCTTCACCATCAAGTCCGAACTCACGCCCACCGAGGACCGGTCCATGGTGATGCTGCGCGTGAACGCGCCACAGGGCGTGTCGCTGGAATATGCGCAGGACCAGATGCGGCGCATCGAGGGCAAGCTGCGCCCGCTCTACGACAAGGGCGAGATCGTCAACATCTTCTCGATTTCCGGGCAGGGCGGCTCGACCAACAGCGGCTTCATGGTGCTGACGCTGGCGCCGTGGAGTGAACGCGACCGCAGCCAGCAGCAGATCGTGCAAGACATCAACACGGCGGTCGCCGAGGTGCCGTCGGTCCGCACCTTCGTCATGCAGCCGAACAGCCTCGGCATCCGCGGCGCCGGCAACGGTCTTCAGGTTGCGCTCATTGGCAACGACTATACCAAGCTTGGCAATGCGGCGGCCGAACTGGTGCGCAAGATAGAGGACAGCGGGCGCTTCCAGAACGTTCGCCTCAACTACGAGGCCAACCAGGCGCAGCTCTCCGTGACCGTCGACCGCGAGCGTGCGGCCGATCTCGGTATCGAGATCACTGGCCTGTCCGCCGCCCTGCAGGCCATGCTGGAGGGCACCAGCGTTGTCGATGTCTATGTCGAGGGCCAGTCGTATCCGGTCAAGCTTTCCTCGACCACGACGCCGATCAACGATCCGATGGACCTGGAGAACATCTTCCTGAAGACCGCAGACGGAAAGATCGTGCCGATGTCGTCCATCGCCACGCTGGAGGAAAAAGCCGTAGCACCCCAGCTGTCACGCGAGCAGCAGCTGCGCGCCGTGTCGCTTTCGGCCGGTTTGAAGGATGGCCTGGCGCTCGGCGAGGCGCTCCAATTGGTGCGCGAGATGGCCGAGCCGCTGCTTCCTGAGGGATCGCGCGTACTGCCGATGGCGGAAGCCGCAACGCTGCAGGAAAATTCCAACGGCCTCTTCATCACCTTCGGCTTCGCGCTGATCATCATCTTCCTCGTGCTGGCCGCGCAGTTCGAGAGCTTCGTGAGCGCCATCATCATCATGGTCACGGTGCCGCTCGGGCTCGCGTGTGCGGTGTTCGCGATGATCGCGACGGGTACGTCGCTCAACATCTACAGTCAGATCGGACTGGTGCTGCTTGTCGGCATCATGGCCAAGAACGGCATTCTCATCGTGGAATTCGCCAACCAGCTGCGCGACCGCGGGCAGAATATCCGGAGCGCCATCGAGAATGCCTCGAACACCCGCCTGCGCCCGGTTCTTATGACGATGATCGCGACAGTCGTCGGTGCCGTGCCGCTCATTCTAGCGAGTGGCGCGGGCGCCGAGGCGCGCATCTCGCTCGGCTGGGTTCTGGTGGGCGGGCTTGGCCTTGCAACCGTTGTGACGCTCTACCTGACGCCGGTCGCCTATCTTGTCATCGCGCGGTTCACCAGCCCGCATGCGGACGAGGAGCGCCGCCTTTCTGCCGAGTTGCAGCATGCTGCCACGATGGAACGCCGCGAGGAGCCGCCATTGCCGCAGGCGGCGGAATAGGCGCTTCTAAATGCTGCCGTGGGGCTGCGATTGGCGCTGGACAGCGCAGCGTCAATTTGCACAGTAACGCCTCACGGATGTGAGGGCATATTATGGCACTGGCGGATATCAGGCGCGGCACACGCAACGACACGGGCATCGCCGCGGCGCTTTCGCAACTGGCGGCGCGCTTCGGTCAGCGCTTCCAGACGGGTGATGCGATCCGCGTCCAGCATGCGCACACCACCACCTACATACCGGCCCAGCTTCCCGACGGCGTGGTCTTTGTGGAAAATGCCGAGGACGTGAAGGCAGTCGTGACGATCTGCGCGGCGCTGAAGGTGCCGGTCATTCCTTTCGGCACCGGCTCCTCCCTGGAAGGCCAGGTGAATGCGCCCGAGGGCGGCATCTCCATCGATTTCAGCAACATGAAGCGCGTGCTTTCGGTCAATGCCGAGGACCT
Source organism: Shinella sp. H4-D48 (assembly GCF_022637395.1). Lineage (GTDB taxonomy): Bacteria > Pseudomonadota > Alphaproteobacteria > Rhizobiales > Rhizobiaceae > Shinella > Shinella sedimenti. The sequence continues at coordinate 1,307,712 of NZ_CP093337.1, forward strand.
CGACTGCACGGTCGAGCCCGGCATCACGCGCGAGGAACTGAACACGTATCTGCGCGATACCGGACTTTTCTTTCCAATCGATCCGGGCGCCAACGCCTCGATCGGCGGCATGGCCTCTACGCGTGCCTCCGGCACCAATGCGGTGCGCTACGGCACGATGAAGGACAATGTTCTGGCGGTTACGGCGGTGACGGCAACGGGCGAGGAAATCCGCACTGCACGGCGTGCCCGCAAGTCTTCGGCCGGTTACGACCTGACCCGGCTTTTCGTCGGTGCGGAAGGCACGCTGGGTGTGTTGACCTCAGTCACGCTGCGCCTCCAGGGCATTCCCGCCGTCATTGCCGGTGGGATCTGCGGCTTCCCGACATTGAAGGATGCCTGCAATGCCGTGATCATGACGATCCAGCTTGGCATTCCCGTGGCGCGTATTGAACTGCTGAACACCCTGCAAATCAAGGCCTGCAATGCTTATTCAGGCCTGAGCCTGCCGGAACAGCCGACCCTTTTCGTGGAGTTCCACGGCAATGAGGAGAGCGTGCGCCTGCTATCGGAAGAATTCGGCGCCATCGTCGCCGAGTGCGGCGGTGGAGCGTTCCAGTGGAGCGCCGATGCCGACGAGCGGGCGAAGCTGTGGAAGGCGCGGCACAACGTCTATTGGGCGTCGAAGGCGCTTCGGCCCGGCTATGAGGCGATTGCGACCGATGTCTGCGTGCCGATCTCCCGCCTGGCCGAATGCGTGGCGGAAACGGAGCGCGACATCGAGGATCATGGCTTGCTTGCGCCGATCGTCGGACATGCCGGGGACGGCAATTTCCATGTCTGCGTCGTGTTCGACGACAAGGATCCTGTGCATATCGAACGGGTCGAGGCCTTTGTCGATCGGCTTGCCGCACGCGCACTCTCCATGGATGGCACCTGCACGGGCGAGCATGGAATAGGGCAGGGCAAGCAACGCTTCCTGCCGGAAGAGCTTGGCGGCGCCGTCCACCTGATGCAGCAGATCAAGCACGCCCTCGATCCTGATAACATAATGAACCCCGGCAAGATTTTTTCGTCACCTCCGGCGATTTAGACGCTATCCTCTGCGCGATTGAAGGACATTCGAGGCATGCGGCGTGCTTTCTAGGATTGGGCTAATCGTTGGCGGCTTGGTGGTCGTGGCGCTCTTCGTGGCGCTTCTCGCGCCCCTGTTCGTCGACTGGACCAGCTTTCGGCAGGATTTCGAGCGTGAGGCGAGCCGCATCATGGGGCGGCCCGTCACCGTGCATGGCAGCGTCGATGCCCGGCTGATCCCCTTTCCATCCGTGACGCTCAACGACGTGCGGGTCGGCTCGCCCGAGGACGGCCAGCCGCTGGTGGAGGTCGCGCGCTTCTCGATGGATGCGGAACTTGCGCCGTTCCTGTCCGGCGAAGCGCTGATCTTCGACATGCGCATCGAGGAGCCGAAGGCGCGCATCAAGCTTTTCAAGGACGGCACGCTGGACTGGGCGCGTGGTCGCAAGTCGGATATCCCGGCCCGCACCGTCATTCTTGAAAATGTCTCCATTACCGATGGCGAGATCGAGTTTGTCGATGAGCAGACCGGCCGCACCCGCCATGTAACGGGCCTCGATGCGCAGATTTCCGCGAAGTCGCTCGGTGGCCCATGGCGTATCGACGGGCGCGGCGCGCTCGATGGCGAAGCCGGTGCCTTCCAGCTTTCAAGCGGTCAGGTGGAGGATGGCGCGCTCTCGCTGCGCACGCGCATCGTGCCCGACCGGTTGTCCTTCACAGCCGATCTGGACGGTGCCCTGAAACTCGTCGATTTCCGCCCGCAATACGATGGCGGGTTTACCCTGTCGGAAAAGCCGCGCGCCAAGGGTGATAAACCCGCCGATCCGATCCAGGTAGCCGGCAAGTTCGAGCTTTCCAACGAGCGCATCCGCGTGCCGGAATATCGTCTGGAGGCGGGCGCGCAGGCTGATCCCTACGTGGTGACCGGCGAAGCGACGCTCGATACGGGCCGCGTGCCGGAATTCCTGCTTGTTGCCAATGGCCAGCAGATCGATGTCAACCGCATCGGCAACAGCGGCGAGGCGGGCAAGACGGGGCGAAATCCGCAAGTGTCCGCCCGCCAGCGGCTTCAGGCACTGCTGGCGATTGCCGCCGACATTCCCATCCCGCAGGTGCCGGGGCGCGCCAGCCTGCTGCTGCCGGCAATGGTCATCGGCGATACGACGGTGCGCGAAATCCGGCTTGACGTGAAGCCGGATGGCGATGGCTGGCTCATCGACCAGGCGAACGTGCTTCTGCCCGGCCGTACGACGCTGGAGGCCAAAGGACGGCTGACGCTCAAGGAAAACCGCGGCTTTGTCGGCGATCTGCTGGTCGCGTCTAACCAGCCGTCCGGGCTTGCAACGTGGCTCACGGGCTCCGTCGATCCCGAAATTCGCAAGTTGAAGACGGCCGGTTTTTCCGCTCGTGTGAACCTTGCCGACGAGTTGCAGCGGTTCGAAAACCTTGAAATCGCCATTGGCGGCGCGAGCCTGTTGGGGCGGATGGAGCGTGAATCGCGCGCGGATGCCGTGCCGGCGCTCTCGCTGCAACTGCAGGGCAACGAGGTGCGGCTGGAATCGCTTCAGGCGCTTGTCGGCCTCGTGGCTGGTGATGCCTCGCTTTCCAGCATCGCCAGCAACGCTATCGCGCTCGACCTCAAGGCTGACAGGCTCATTGCCTTCGGCGAGACAGCATCCGGCGTCAATGCCGTCCTCTCTGCCAAGGATGGAGAACTCACGCTCAACCGTTTCAACGTGGCCTCGCTGGCGGGCGCGGCGATTTCGGCAAAAGGCACGCTCGGCGGATCGCTGGATGCGCCGGACGCCGGGCTCGACATGACCGTCAAGGTCGAAGCAATGGAACCACTCGCGGCCCTGCTGGCGCGCCATCTGCCGGCGCATCCGCTGCTCTCGCGCTTTGCCGAGAATGCTGGCTACTATGAAAACGCCGATCTTGCCATGCGCATCGCCGCTTCTGTTCGGGAGGCGAGCCCTGCGACAGCCACCCTGTCGGGGTCGGTTAATGATGGGCGGGTCGATATCACGCTGTCGGCCGCGAGCCTTTCGGACTTGCTGGCGGGTCGCAATTTCGAACTGAACGGCAGCCTGTCCAATCCGCGCACCGTGGTTCTCGCTGGCCAGGCGGGTCTCGTCCCGCTTCCGTTCGATGCCGATCCGGATGGTAGCATTACGGTCGACGCAAAGCAGTCCGCTGAGGGTTCTGCTGCCGTGTCCGCTACTTTCAAGGCTGGAAACACGACGGTATCAGCCAAGGGCACGGCAGCGCTTTCGGCGGCTGATTTCCTGAAGGGTTCACTCGAGCTTTCGGTCGCCAGCGATGACATCGAGCCCTATCTGATGATGAACGGCATCGCCATGCCGCAGGCGGGCACCGGGCTGCCGCTGACAGTGCAGGCCAAGCTGGACACCGGCGCTGAGAGCGTCGCGATCACCGATATTGCCGGCAAGGCCGACCGCAATGCATTTTCAGGCACCCTGGCCTTCGATCGCACAGCGGCCGCGCTGAAGGGCACGGGCTCGCTGCGTTTCGACACGGTTGATTTCGCTTTCCTCGCCGAGGCGGTGGGCGGGCCAGTGACGGATGTGGCCGATGGCGGTCTGAACAGCGCGCCGCTGACGCAGCCCTTGCTGGACAACGCCGATGTCGCGGTGGCGCTGGAAGCCGGTGCGTTCTGGCCAGGCCTTTATGGCGCCGTTGAAGGTTTCAAGGCAAACCTTGCCTGGAAGGGCAGCGAGTTCACGCTGACGGATATGGAGGGCGACTGGCTGGGTGGTCAGCTTTCCGGCCGCGTGAAGGTCTCTAATGCCGAGGAGAACGGCCTGTTCGAGGCGCGCATGGACCTTGCCGGTGTCGATGTCTCCAAGGCGGTCTGGGCCGGAGCCGACGGTGCGGTCGCAGATGGCAGGGCGGACGTGACACTGGCGGTCGATGCCTCGGGCAAAAGTGTGCGCGGCATGGTGGAGGGGGCCAGCGGCTCAGGCGAGGCGAATATTTCCGATCTCGTGCTGCACGGCCTGGACACCGCGGCCTTTCCCGCGCTGCTCGCTGCGGCCGACGCGATTGAGGGCGACATCACGCCGGAGCGTGTGGCGGTCTTTGCCGCCGATAGCATCCTGAAGGGTGAGGCATCGCTCGGTGCGGTGCGCGTCCCGCTTGCGCTTGCCAGCGGCAGGCTGCGTGCGCAGAGCGTTGCCGCTGAAAACAGCGCCGCGGCGCTGTCCGCCGACGCGGATATCGATCTTGCCGGCGATGCGATGACGGGCCGCCTCTCCGTCACCTTCAAGGCGGGTGGGGATGCGCTGGCTGGTGCCGCGCCCGAGGTGTCGCTCGACTATCGCGGTCTTGTCGAGGCGCCCGGCGTCACATTCGATGCGCAGCCTCTGGCCAACTATCTCTCCCTGCGCCGCTTCGAGACGGAGCGCCGGCGCGTCGAGACGCTTCAGGCCAATGTGCTGGAAAAACAGAGGTTGCGGCGCGAGGCGGCGCTTTACCGCGCACGCGCCGATGAACGCGCGGCCCGCGCCGAGGCCGAGCGCCTTCAGATGGAGGAAGAGCAGCGCCGCCGCGTCGAGGCCCAGGAGCGCGCCGAGCAGGAACGGTCTACCCGGGCGGCAGCCGAAGAGGCCGAGCGGGCGCGGCGCAACGCGGAAGAGGACGCCCGGCGTATCCTTGCGGCGCAGGAAGAAGCGCGCAGGCTTGCCGAACAGCGCGCCGCGCAGGAAGCCCGCAAGGCGGAGGAAGAGGCGCGTCGCCGCCGGCTGCCGGTCACGGGCGGGGAGGCGGTGGAGCGTGGCGGCGAGCTGCCGCCGGCCGACGGCGGGCGTAGCCTGAACTTCGAAAGCCTGCCGGGCGTCAACTGATCGCGCCGTCCCGCACCTTCTTCTTCAGCCATTCCAGCACGTGAAGCCGCAGTGCGGACGACAGGTTGTCATCGACCGCACGCGCATCGTCGATCTCGCGGATCAGTGCGGCGACAGGCACCGCCCGTTCGTCTGCGATAGCTTTCAGCTCGTCGTGGAAAAGCGGCTCGAGCGAGAAACTCGTGCGGTGGCCATGCAGCGTGGTGGAGTATTTTCTGATCATACCGATCGTGGTGTCTGGCTGGGGGAGATTGGCAGATCGATTCCGGTTCCGGCGGCAAGCCGTTGAAAGATCACTCTTTCGTCTCGTCGGGCCGCTCGATGCGGCCCTGATCGAGCGTGCGCCTCGCCTTGTCGTTGAGGGCATCCGTCAGCGTCTTCTCGGCCTTGGTGCGGCCGAAGGTCAACCGGTTCTGCTCGGCCTGCCGCTCCTTTTCGGAGCGGGCCTTCTGTTTGCGGAACTGGCGAAGGTTGACGACGTCGCCGCTCATGCCGGCGCTCAGTTCTTCTTGCGGAAGGAATCGAGCGAAACTACGGAGCCGCCCTTGTCGCCTCCACCGCCCGTTGGGGGTGTGGGTTCCTCGACGGGCTCCTCAGCCTTTTCTGCGACCGGGTAGGCGGTGATTTCGGCCGAGTGCTCGTCCTCGCCCTCTTCTTCAGCGGCGGGAACGTCGAATTCCAGCTCGAAGCTGACCGAGGGGTCATAGAAGCCGCGAATGGCGTTGAAGGGGATGACGAGCTTTTCCGGTGTGTCGGAGAAGGACAGACCGATCTCGAACAGGCTCTCGGTGACCTTGAGGTCCCAGAACTGGTGCTGCACGACGATGGTCATCTGCTCGGCATATTTCGCCTTGAGGTGCTGGGAGATGCGCACGCCGGGCGCATTGGTCAGGAAGGTAATGAAGAAATGGTGCTCGCCCGGCAGGTGGCCGGTGACCGCGACTTCGGACAAAACCTTGCGAATGACGCCGCGCAGAGCGTCCTGGGCGAGAATGTCGTAGCGAATGTGGTCTTGCGCCATCCGTTCCTGTCTTTCTTTCTGATGCCTTTGTCTTCAGGCATTGCACTTCTTCTCGTGCCTTCCGACGCGAGTCATCTGGGACAGCTATAGACCATTTCAAGAGATTGGAGAAGGTGAAGGCTTCTGTTGCCAGGTGCCTTCGGACCCCGCCTGCCGGTGCGACCCGTCAGGACTTTGAGTGAAGTGTCACACCGCCATTAGGCAGCGAGACGAGCTTCCGCATAGTTGTCGTTTGCAACTACAAGTTTAGCCCGATAACGGTGGTACAATGCCGAGCAAAAAGTCGATCTTTACGCCCTTGTCGATCCTATTTCGCCCCCATCAAAAGCCGGTCGGTCAAGTTTGACCGGTTTTTGGTGGAGGCGCCGGGTACCGCCCCCGGGTCCAATGGGTTTATTACACCGCTCATTTATTGCCATAGCTGCCGAAGCAGCACTTCACATATAGGCATTCCCTCCGCCCAAGGAAAGGGGTTTGTCGCAGGGATTCGACGGAAGGCGGATCAGGCGGATAGCGCAGCCGGTGCGACGGGATCATTCGTCCACCGCGTCTGGAATTCGCCGAGCGGTACCGGGCGCCCGAAATAATAGCCCTGAAAGGCGGTGCAGTCGAAGGATCGCAGGAGCCTCAGCTGCTCAAGCGTTTCCACACCTTCGGCGACCACGACAAATTCCAGCATATGCGCCATGTCGAAAATGCTCTTGAGCAACACGCGGTTTCGTCGGTTCTCCACGATATCCTGCACGAAGGAGCGGTCGATCTTGATTTCCTGCACAGGCAACCGGCGAAGATGGCTAAGGGAGGAATAGCCGGTGCCGAAATCGTCGAGTGAGATGAACAGGCCGGCCGTTCGCAGGTCGCGCATCTTTTCGCTGATCGCATCGATATCGTTGGCCATCATGCTTTCGGTGAGTTCGAGCTTGAGGAGGGCGGGATCGATCTCAAGCGTGCGGAGGCAGTCCAGCACCGTCTCGACGAAATCGAGCTTCATGAAGTGATCGGCGCTGACATTGATCGCCAGTTTCAGTCCGCTGGTCGCCGGGTCGTGGCGCCATGCCGCGAGCGTCTCGCAGGCCTGGGTTAGGACCCATTCGCCGATGGCCGGCATCAGTCCGGCCTGTTCTGCCGTGGGAATGAATTCGGCGGGCGGAACATGGGTTCCGTCGCCGCGTCGCCAGCGCAACAGGGCTTCGGCGCCCGTCAGCCGGCCGGTCTCGTCGACCTGCGGCTGGTAGAACAGCTCGAATTCCCTGTTTCTCAGCGCTGCTTTAATGGCGCGTGCCTTGTCGAGATCGCGGGCCAGTTCCAGCTGCATGACATAGACGCCGATGCAGAGCAGGCCGACGGCGACAATGGTGTTCACCCAGGAGCCATAGATCTGGAATGTCTCCGGTATCGGCTGAGCGAAGGAGGGTGCCGCTGTGCTGCTGGCGAAAACGACGAAGGCGATTACGCAGAGTGCCACGATCGCAAGCTGCGGCCTGGATTGCTCGCGCCGGTAATTGATGTAGCCGAGCAGCGCCAGCACGAGCAGGAACAGATGCGATACCCTCGGCGCCGCCTCGCGCGGCACGTCGAAGATCAAGCAGAGGGTGGTGATGATGACCAGAAATGCCGATTGGGAAAACAGAAGCGCGGCCGAAAGCTGGTTGCGACGGGCGAGGACGAGGCTGAGGAATGCCACGAAAACCACCGCGACATCCATCGCCACCAGCGGCCATGCTCCCATGATCGCAAAGGCGATGCCCCATCCGCTGGCCGTCACGCCAACGGCAAGCGCCGCGAGGCCGTAGGTCAGCCGGAACCGGTTCGAGTAGTTTTCCTTCGGTTTCACGGATGACCCGCCCAGTGAGATGAGTGATCATGATCGCAGAAATTCGTTCAGAAATTGCAAAAGGCGTTCAGGTCCACCTTATGCAACCATGCGGATGGGGCGTGGGCCCTTTCGCACCGAAAGTCGGGGATATTCCATTTGCCGTTTGGCGGCTGCGGCGGCTGCCCGTAATATACTGCGCTGGACCAAGAATCGGCGGCGACCATGCAGCAATATCTCGACCTTCTCGCTCATGTGATGGAAAACGGCAGCGATCGCGGCGACCGGACGGGCACCGGCACGCGCGGCGTCTTCGGCTATCAGATGCGCTTCGATCTTGAGGAAGGCTTCCCGGTGCTCACCACCAAGAAGCTGCACCTGCGGTCGATCATTCATGAACTGTTGTGGTTCCTGAAGGGCGAGACCAACATCGCCTATCTGCACGAAAACGGCGTCACCATCTGGGACGAGTGGGCTGATGATAAGGGCGAACTCGGGCCGGTCTACGGCTACCAGTGGCGCTCGTGGCCGACATATGACGGCCGCCATCTCGACCAGATCGCCGCCGTCGTCGAGAGCATCCGACGCAATCCCAATTCGCGCCGCCACATCGTCTCCGCCTGGAACCCGGCGCTGGTCGATGAAATGGCGCTTCCGCCGTGCCACTGCCTGTTCCAGTTCTACGTGGCTGACGGCAAGCTCTCCTGCCAGCTCTACCAGCGTTCGGCGGATATTTTCCTCGGTGTGCCCTTCAACATCGCGTCCTACGCGCTGCTGACCATGATGGTCGCGCAGGTGACGGGGCTGCGGCCGGGCGATTTCGTGCATACACTGGGCGATGCGCATATCTATTCGAACCATTTCGAGCAGGTGCGCACCCAGATGACGCGCCGCCCCAAGCCCTTGCCCTTCATGAAGATCAACCCGGACGTGAAGGACCTTTTCTCCTTCAAATTCGAGGACTTCGAGCTTGTCGGCTACGAAGCCGATTCAACCATCAAGGCACCCATCGCCGTCTGATTTATCGAAAGCCTGTCCCGCATGAATGAACCCCGGATCGTGCTCGTCGTCGCCGTCGCAAGCAATGGGGTCATCGGCCGCGACGGTGACCTGCCGTGGCGGCTGCCGTCCGACCTCAAGCGCTTCAAGCAACTGACCCTTGGAAAGCCGGTCGTGATGGGCCGCAGGACCTGGGATTCCATCGGCCGTCCGCTTCCGGGCCGCCCCAACATCGTCATTACCCGCGATCCGGCGTTTTCCGCGCCCGGCGCCTCGGTGGTTTCCTCGCTCGATGACGCACTGGTCGCCGCAGCACGCGAGGCGGAAACGCTTGGCGTGGACGAAATCTGCGTCATTGGCGGCGGGCAGATTTATGCGCAGGTCTTCGGCCGTGCGGATATCCTGCATGTCACTCATGTCGAAGCGGATGTGGAAGGCGACACGCGCTTCCCGGATATCGACCCTGCCACCTTCGAAAAGGTCGTGGAGGAGGAGATTCCCCGCGGCGAGAAGGACAGCCATGCCATGCGCTTCGTCACGTGGCGCCGAAAATCTGCCGTTTAAGCCGTAAATCCCATCGATCACGAACTATTTTGCCGCAAGGACACCCAAGCCGACCGGGATTTGTTGAAAGGTGTCGGTGGGATACCTATAACGGGTTCACATCGCGTTGCGCGGCGAAACAATCCGCGACATGCGCCTATGGGGATTTAAAGAAAGAGGTATTGATGCCCTGGAGCAATCAGAATGGCGGCGGCGGCCCTTGGGGCGGCGGCGGCGGTGGCGGAAACAATCAGGGGCCATGGGGGCAGGGACCGAACCGTCCTCGCGGCGGTGGCGGAAGCGGTAACGGTGGTCCGCCTGATATCGAGGACATCATCCGGCGCGGCCAGGACAAGCTGAAGACCGTCATGCCCGGCGGTTTCAACGGTGGCGTCGTCGTCATCGCGCTGCTTCTCGTCGGCGTCTTCTGGCTGATGAACTCCATCTATACCGTGCAGCCGGACGAGCGCGGCGTCGAACTGCGCTTCGGCAAGCCCAAGCAGGAAATCTCCATGCCGGGCCTGCACTTCCATCTCTGGCCTTTCGAGACGGTCGAGCTGGTCAAGATCACGGAGCAGCAGCGCAATATCGGCCGCCGTTCGGCTGCGTCGAACTCCGAAGCGTCGGGCCTGATGCTCACGGGCGACCAGAACATCGTCAACGTGCAGTTCTCGGTCCTCTATACTGTGACGGATCCGCAGTCGTACCTCTTCAATCTTGAAAATCCGGCCGAAACGCTGCAGCAGGTCGCCGAAAGCGCCATGCGCGAAGTCGTCGGTCGCCGTCCGGCACAGGACATCTTCCGCGATAACCGTCAGGCCATCGCTGAGGGCGTGAAGACGACGATCCAGGCGACCATGGATGCCTATGGTGCCGGCATCTCGATCAACACGGTCGCCATCGAGGATGCGGCTCCGCCGCGCGAAGTGGCCGATGCCTTCGATGAAGTGCAGCGCGCCGAACAGGACGAAGACCGTTTCCTGGAAGAAGCCAACCAGTACGCCAACCAGAAGCTCGGTGCCGCACGTGGTCAGGCCGCGCAGATCCGCGAAGAGGCAGCCGCCTACAAGGATCGCGTCGTCAAGGAAGCGGAAGGTGAGGCGGCACGCTTCATCTCCATCTATGATCAGTACAAGATCGCGCCCGACGTGACGCGCAAGCGCCTCTTCCTTGAAACCATGGAAGGCGTGATGAAGAACTCCAAGAAAGTCATCATCGATGAAAAGCAGGGCGGACAGGGCGTCGTTCCCTTCCTTCCCCTTAATGAACTCGGTCGTACGACCGGTCAGCAGGCAGGAGGTTCGCAGTAATGGGTAACCGTTTGCCAGCCGTTTTGATCGCCCTCGGCGTTCTTCTCTTCATCGCCTATTCGTCGGTGTTCGTCGTCAACGAGCGCCAGCAGGCGATCGTCATCCGCTTCGGCCAGATCCAGGACGTCAAGACCGAGCCGGGCCTTTACTTCAAGCTGCCCTTCGGCTTCATGGATGCCGATAGCGTCCAGTATATCCAGGATCAGGCCCTGCGCTTCGATCTCGACGATATCCGTGTCCAGGTCTCGGGCGGCAAGTTCTACGAGGTTGACGCCTTCGTGGTCTACAAGATCACGGATGCCCGTCGCTTCCGGGAGGCCGTTTCGGGTGACCGGGAATCGGCCGAGGCCCGCCTTAGCACCCGTCTCGATTCGGCTCTGCGCCGCGTCTACGGTCTGCGCGGCTTCGAATCCGCTCTGTCCGAAGAGCGCGCATCGATGATGCGCGAAGTTCGCGGAGAGCTGACCGCCGACGCCTCCAACCTCGGCCTTACCATCGAGGATGTCCGCATCCGTCGTACGGACCTCACGCAGGAAGTCTCGCAGCAGACCTACGAGCGCATGAAGGCCGAGCGTCTGGCGGAAGCCGAACTGATCCGCGCCCGCGGTAACGAGGCCGGACAGCGTCGCCGCGCCATCGCCGATCGTCAGGTCGTCGAGTTCATCGCCGCCGCCCAGCGTGATTCTGAAATCCTTCGCGGTGAAGGCGACGGTGAACGTAACCGCGTCTTCGGCGAAGCGTTCTCCCAGGATCCGGCCTTCTTCGACTTCTACCGGTCGATGAGCGCCTATCGGGACTCGATGGGCTCGTCGGATACGACGCTCGTACTCTCGCCGCAGTCGGAGTTCTTCCGCTACTTCGAGGATGCGGCGGGCACACGACCGGCGCCCACGGGCAACGGCACGGGCACGGGCACGACGAACGGTGCGGCCACGACGCCGTCCACCGCAAACTGAGAACGCCATGTCCGATTTCCTGACGGGGATCGCGTTCTTCCTGATCATCGAGGGGCTGGTGTACGCACTGGCCCCTTCGGTTTTGAAGCGCATGGCGGAATTGCTGCCGCAGATTCCGGAGAACCAGCTCCGACTTTCGGGGCTGTTTGCCGTGGCGCTCGGCGTGCTGATGGTGTGGTTCCTCCGCAGCGCCTGAAGGCTGCCCTTGCGAGTGGCGGCGAAGACAGGCAAAAGTTCAGACAAATCATCGTGGCAGACTGATTTTCGCCGTATCCGCGGCGAACACTCGCCGCAGCCGAACAGACCCGAGAGGATGCCGAACATGGCTTTGAAGATGAAGTCCAGCGTTGCCAACGCGGCGCTCACGCTTGCGATGAGCTTTTCGCTGGCCGCCGGCCCGCTCGCAGCACCTGTGATGGCTCAGGCGCGTCAGGCCGGACCGGAATCGGTGGCGGATCTTGCCGAGGGCCTGCTGGATGCCGTGGTCAACATCTCGACCTCTCAGAACGTGAAGAGCGAGGACAAGGCGCCCATGCCGCAGGTGCCGGAGGGCTCGCCTTTCCAGGACTTCTTCGACGAATTCTTCAAGGGTGACGGTGGCGAAGGCTCCAACCAGGGGCAGACGGTCAATTCGCTCGGGTCCGGTTTCGTCATCGACCCTGCGGGTTACATCGCCACGAACAATCACGTCATCGAAGGTGCCGACGATATCGAGGTGAATTTCGCCAACGGCTCCAAGCTGAAGGCCAAGCTCGTTGGAACCGACCCAAAGACCGACCTCGCGTTGCTGAAGGTGGAGCCGAAAGCGCCGTTGAAGGCCGTTCCGTTCGGCGATTCCCGCGTCATGCGCATCGGCGACTGGGTCATGGCCATCGGCAACCCTTTCGGGCTCGGCGGCTCCGTGACGGTCGGCATCATTTCCGCGCGCGGGCGCAATATCAATGCCGGCCCCTACGACAACTTCATTCAGACCGACGCGGCCATCAACCGCGGCAACTCGGGCGGCCCGCTTTTCAACATGAAGGGCGAGGTCATCGGTATCAACACGGCCATCATCTCGCCGTCCGGCGGTTCGATCGGCATCGGCTTCTCGGTCCCGACGGAGCTGGCGCAGAACATCTTCTCGCAGCTTCGCGAATTCGGCGAGACCCGCCGCGGCTGGCTTGGCGTGCGCATCCAGCCGGTTACTGACGATATCGCCGAAAGCCTCGGCATGAGCGAGGCCAAGGGCGCGCTCGTCGCCGGCATCATCAAGGGCGGTCCTGTCGATAACGGCGTGATCCAGACCGGTGATGTCGTCATCCGTTTCGACGGCAAGGACGTGCATGAAATGCGCGATCTCCCGCGCGTCGTCGCCGAAAGCCCCGTCGGCAAGGCCGTCGATGTCGTGCTGCTGCGCAACGGCAAGGAGATGACAGTGAAGGTCACCCTCGGCCGCCTCGAGGATGGCGAGAAGCAGGTCGATGCTGAGGATGCCGCAACGCCGGACGAAGGCACGACCGAAGAGGATACGACGACCGACAGCGAGGAGCAGGCCGAGCCGCAGAACACCGAGCTGGTACTCGGCATGGGCATCGGCGATCTCGACGAGACGGCCCGCAAAACTTTCGATATCGCGGAAAGCGTCAAGGGCGTCGTCATCACCGAGGTCACCCCTGACACGGCGGCCGCCGAGCGTGGCATTGTGCCGGGTGACGTGATCGTCGAGATCGGTCAGGAGGCGGTCACCACGGCCGAAGAGGTCAAGACCCGCGTTGCCAAGCTCAAGTCGGAAGATCGCCGCAACGCGCTCCTGATGATCGCAGACCGCACCGGCGCGTTGCGCTACATCACCGTGCGCATCGACTGAAGTGCGAGTCCCGTCAGGGACTTGGCGACGATAGCGAATAGATTGATTCAGGCCGCTGGAGTGATGCTTCAGCGGCTTATCTATGCGGTGACGAAGTCGCTCTTGCGGTAGCCCTGCAAGTAGAGCAGCGCCGTGAGGTCGCCGTGGTCGATGCGGATCTTCGCTTCGGCCGCAACGGCGGGCTTGGCGTGCAGCGCGACACCGGCGCCGGAAAGGTGCAGCATGCCGAGATCATTAGCGCCATCTCCCACGGCCATGGCTTCTTCAGGGGAGATGCCGATGCGGGCGGCGATTTCGGTTAGCGCGTCGACCTTCGCCTGCTTGCCGAGGATCGGTTCGGCGACTTCGCCCGTCAGCCTGCCGTCTGCGTCGAGGAGAATGTTGGCGCGGTTTTCGTGGAAGCCCAGCGTGGCGGCGATGCGGCTGGTGAAGACGGTAAAACCGCCCGAGACCAGGGCGGTATAGTAACCCTTCGCCTTCATGGTTGCGATCAGCTCGCGCCCACCCGGCGTCAGCGTGATGCGCTTTTCGATCACCTCGTCGATCACGGAGACCGGCAGGCCCTTGAGCAGGGCGACGCGCTCCCGCAGCGCGGGCTCGAAGGCGATTTCGCCGTTCATGGCGCGGGCGGTGATGGTCGCGACCTTGTCCTTCAATCCGACTTCGGCTGCCAGCTCGTCGATGCATTCCTGGCCGATCATGGTTGAATCCATGTCTGCGATCAGCAGCTTCTTTCGCCGCGTTTCCGCTTCCTGCACGGCGAGGTCTACCGGCGCATCGCCGATGGCGGTGCGAAGCGCCTCGCGCGCTGCCTCGATGTCGCCGTCGTCGCGCAACGCGATATCGCAGGCGATGCCGTCTGCAAGCCAGTAGAGACCGGATGCCTTGACGGCATCCGCGGCCTTCTCGGCAAGCGATGGCGTCAGAACAGGATTTGACGGATTGGCGACAAGCGTGGCAACGAAAGCCATGATGAGAAACCTTGATCGAATGCAGGACGCGATCCTGATAACGGGCCCGACGGCGAGCGGCAAGTCCGCGCTTGCCGTCCGCCTTGCCGCCGAGCATGGCGGGGTCGTGATCAATGCCGACAGCATGCAGGTCTATGACACGCTGAGCATCCTCACGGCGCGGCCGCAGCCGAAGGATATGAACAGCGTGGAGCACAGGCTTTACGGGCATGTGCCGGCCGCGGGCGCCTATTCGACGGGCGAATGGCTGCGTGAGGCGACCGCTCTTGTCGGTGAACTGCGTGAACGGAACATGCTGCCGGTCTTTGTCGGCGGTACCGGGCTTTATTTTCGCGCGCTGACCGGCGGCTTGTCGGATATGCCTGAAATTCCGGATGATGTGCGTAAGCGAATGCGCGCGCGGCTTGCGGCGGAAGGCCCCGAGGCGCTGCATGGGGTGCTCGCCGTGCATGACCCTGAAACGGCTGCCCGTCTGATGCCAGGCGATGGCCAGCGCATCGTTCGGGCGCTGGAGATGCTGGAAGCGACAGGGCGCCCGATCTCAGCATTCCAGGCGGGAACAGGGCCTGCGGTGATCGATTCGGCGCGCGCGCGAAAGATCGTCGTCCTGCCGGATCGCGCGGTCCTTGCCACTCGCATCAACCGGCGCTTCGGCGACATGCTGAAGACCGGTGCGGTGGAGGAGGTAAAAGCCTTGCTGGCGCTCGATCTTTCGCCCGCTATGCCCGTCATGAAGGCGATCGGCGTGCCGCAGATCGCGGCCATGCTGGCGGGCGAGATGAGCGAGGCCGATGTCATCGAGCGCGGCGCTGCCGCGACACGGCAATATGCGAAGCGTCAGATGACCTGGTTCCGCAACCAGCTCGACGAGAGCTGGCAGCGCATCGATCCTAGCGCCTGATCAGGCTGCTGAGCGGTTTTTTCAGCAACTGCTCGCGAATGGAGCCTTCGCGGCGCGGTTCCTGCTGCTCGCCGAAGGCAGGGCGGGGCGGCTGGCGGTAGGGATCGGCCTCCGGGCGACGGGGTTCTGGCGCGAGCTCGCGGCGAATGGAATCGAAGCGCTCGTTCGCCGGCGGCTGGTATGCGCTGCTGGCGCCGGGCAGCATGTCGGGCCGGTAGGGCTCGTGCGCAGCGGGCTGTGGCGCCTGACGCGCCTCGGCTTGCAGCGTATCGATGTAGTCTTCCTCGTCCTCGTAAGGCGCGTCCTCGTATCCGCTTGTTGTGGCGGCGCCCGTATCGCGCGCCGCGAGATAGGATGACTGGAAGCCGGAAATGTCGGGGCCTGCAACCGACCGCATGCGCGCGACGATGGAGCGAAGATCGACGCTTTGCGGCGTTTCGTCCGTATGCCTGTTGCCGGCGCCGTTGGCCTTGGGCAGACGGTTCAGGTCGACACGGGCGAAGCGCATGCGCATGGGCACCGCCACCGCCTCGCCGAAGGCGATGGCCTCACCATTGCCGATCGAGGAGATGAAGCTGGTCGTGGACGAGGACGAATTCGGGATTGCGGAGCGGATGATGTCCTGGTCGCGATCGTTGGCAAGCCGCATTGCGAAGATCGTCGAGCACTGGGAGAGGATCGTCGGATCGAGTTCACCGGGCCGCTGCGTGATGATGCCGAGCGATACGCCGTACTTGCGGCCTTCCTTGGCGATGCGGGCAATGGCCTGGCGCGTCGGCGTGAAGCCAAGATTGGGATCGGCGGGCACGTAGCGGTGCGCTTCCTCGCAGACCACGAGCATGTGCACGCCGCCATGGCTCCACAGGCCGATTTCGAAGGCCATGCGGCAAAGCACCGACGCCACCGAGTTCACCACTTCCGAAGGGATACCGGCGAGCTGGAAGGTCGTTACAGGCTGGCCTTCGCCGGGAATGCGGAAAATCCGGGCGATGGTGTCGAGGATGGTGTCGGTGATCGTGTTCGAGGAGAACATGAAGTGGTAGCGCGGATCGTTGATCGCCGACATGATCTTGCTCTTGAGCGAGCGCAAATGCGGCTTTTCCGCCCGTCCCTCGAGACGGCCGATCCGTTCGTCGACCAGCGCCAGAAGGTCGGCCACGCGGAAGGGCACCGGCGTATCGGCGGTGATGGAGCTTTTTTCGCTTGTGCGGCGCATCAGGCCGCTTTCGGGCGAGCCGCGGAAAGCACGCTTGGCCTCCGGGATCAGGTCGCGCAGGATGTCCATCTCCTCCGGCACAGGCGGTCGGCCGCGGAAGATCACCTCCGCGAATTCCTCCAGGCGGAACAGCCAGAAGGGCAGGTCGAGCGTATCCGTATCGATGACCATGGCGAGATCGCCGAAGGCAGAGGCGAATTCGTTGTGCGGGTCTAGAATGAGAACGCGCAGCTGCGGATCGGCTTGGATCGCCTTGTGAAGCAGGAGGGTGACGGCGGTGGACTTGCCGACGCCCGTCGTTCCGACGATGGCGAAGTGTTTCTCCAGCATGGATGGCACATGGATGGTGGCGTCGATCTGCTCGTCCTGCGTGAGCTTGCCGATGGTGCAGACATCGTCCTTGCCGGTATCGTAGACTTTCGCCAGATCCGAGGCTCGAATCCTGTGGGCGATGGCCCCGAGATAAGGATATTCGCTGATGCCGGCTGAAAAGTCCTCGCGACCGTCGGCGCTGACGCGCACCTCGCCCATCAACTCGACTTCGACATGGAACGTCGTGTCCTGGTTTTCGATCCAGCCCTGCTGGTTGGTGGCCATCGAATAGACGAGTGCGACGATACGGTTGCGCCCGACGGAGATCGAGACAAGGCGGCCGACAGCCCACAGTTCCGTAAGGGAGGTTTCTCCGCCTTCGGCTGTGGCGCAGATGGTGGCGCGCGACCCGCTGCAAGCAACGACACGGCCCAGCATCCGGTTTCCGGCGGCCATCTCATCCCGGCGTTCCTGTTCGCCGGCGGTGATCGACATCTGAAAATCGTTGTTCAGCAAATCCGGCGCTCCTTGCCTCCGATCTCTTACTTTAGGGAATCCGGCTTAATAACCCGTTTCCGGTTGTGGCCGGTTTCAATGGCTTTGGCGGCGCCGTTGTTCCTGATCGTGGCAGTCGAGTGGGCGGAAAGGCGTTGACGTGCATTCGATTTGCCGTTAACACTCCGCACCATGAATAACTTCACGACGATCATTCTTGTGGTGGGAAGGCGCATGGGCAGGATGGTGTAACCATCCGGCGAAAGCACCCATGCGCGGTAAGCAGGCTCCTCCAGGGGCCTTTTTTTATGCCCGAAAATTCTATAAGCACCCCGACAATACGAAAGAAACGGACGGAAACATCCGATGAGCGGAACAGAAAATCAGATGACGGGCGCCGAAATTGTCTTGCAGGCCCTGAAAGACAACGGCGTTGAACATATCTTCGGCTATCCGGGCGGTGCTGTCCTGCCGATCTATGACGAGATCTTCCAGCAGGACGACATCGAGCATATCCTCGTGCGTCACGAGCAGGGTGCCGGCCACATGGCCGAAGGCTATGCCCGCTCCACTGGCAAGGTCGGCGTCATGCTCGTCACCTCCGGTCCCGGCGCGACCAATGCCGTCACGCCGTTGCAGGATGCGCTGATGGATTCGATCCCGCTCGTCTGCCTCACCGGCCAGGTTCCGACCACGCTCATCGGATCCGATGCCTTCCAGGAATGCGACACGGTCGGCATCACGCGCCCCTGCACCAAGCACAACTGGCTGGTCAAGGACGTCAACGATCTCGCCCGCATCATCCATGAGGCCTTCCGCATCGCGCAGTCCGGCCGCCCGGGCCCTGTCGTCGTCGATATCCCGAAGGATGTGCAGTTTGCGACCGGCATCTACACGCCGCCATCCGCAGCGCCCATCCAGAAGAGCTACCAGCCGAAGACCTCCGGCGACGCGCGCGCCATCGAGGCGGCGATCAGCCTGATGAAGGGGGCCCGCCGTCCCGTCATCTATTCCGGCGGCGGCGTGGTGAATTCCGGTCCGGAAGCCTCGCGCCTGCTGCGCGAACTGGTCGAGATCACTGGCTTCCCGATCACGTCGACGCTGATGGGCCTGGGCGCCTATCCGGCATCGGGCAAGAACTGGCTGGGCATGCTCGGCATGCACGGCTCCTACGAGGCGAACATGGCGATGCATGATTGCGATGTCATGGTCTGCATCGGCGCGCGTTTCGACGACCGCATCACCGGCCGCCTCAACGCGTTCTCGCCGAATTCGAAGAAGATCCATATCGACATCGACCCGTCCTCGATCAACAAGAACGTTCGTGTCGATGTACCGATCCTGGGCGACGTCGGCGCCGTCCTGGAGGACATGGTCCGCCAATGGCGCGCCGGTTCGAAGACGTATGACAAGGCCATCCAGGCGGACTGGTGGACGTCGATTGCCAAGTGGCGTGCCCGCAACTCGTTTGCCTACAAGGCGAGCGACGACGTGATCATGCCGCAATATGCCATCCAGCGTCTCTACGAGCTGACCAAGGATCGCGACACCTACATCACGACGGAAGTCGGTCAGCACCAGATGTGGGCTGCGCAGTTCTACGGCTTCGAGCAGCCCAACCGCTGGATGACCTCGGGCGGCCTCGGCACGATGGGCTACGGCTTCCCGGCGGCGATCGGCGTGCAGGTCGCGCACCGTGACAGCCTCGTCATCGACATCGCCGGCGATGCCTCCATCCAGATGTGCATTCAGGAGATGAGCTGTGCGGTTCAGTATAACCTGCCCGTCAAGATCTTCATCCTGAACAACCAGTACATGGGCATGGTACGCCAGTGGCAGCAGCTGCTGCACGGCAACCGTCTGTCGAACTCCTATACGGAGGCGATGCCCGATTTCGTCAAGCTGGCGGAAGCCTATGGCGGCGTGGGCATTGCCTGCGACAAGCCCGGTGATCTGGATGCGGCCATCCAGGAAATGATCGACGTCAAGCGTCCGGTCATCTTCGATTGCCGCGTCGCAAACCTCGCCAACTGCTTCCCGATGATCCCGTCGGGCAAGGCGCATAACGAAATGCTGTTGCCCGATGAAGCCACGGACGAGGCGGTTGCCAACGCGATTGACGCCAAGGGCCGCCAGCTCGTTTGATGAAGAGGTAGATTCCATGAACGCACACCTACAGCCCACCGGTTCCGCTTACTTCATCGCCGCCGAGACGCAGGTCGCGGAGAGCCACACGCTCTCCGTCCTGGTCGACAACGAGCCGGGCGTGCTTGCGCGCGTCATCGGCCTGTTTTCGGGCCGCGGCTACAACATCGAGAGCCTGACGGTTTCCGAGACCGAGCACGAGGCGCATCTGTCGCGCATCACCATCGTGACGCGCGGCACGCCCGGCGTGCTGGAGCAGATCAAGTCGCAGCTCGAGCGCATCGTGCCGGTTCACCGCGTGGTCGATCTGACCGTGCGGGCCAAGGCCATGGGCCAGGAACGGCCAATCGAGCGTGAAGTCGCGCTGGTGAAGGTCGGCGGCTCCGGCGAAATGCGGGCCGAAACGCTGCGCCTCGCCGATGCCTTCCACGCCAAGGTCGTCGACGCCACCGTCGATCACTTCATCCTGGAGATCACCGGCAAGTCGTCCAAGGTCGACCAGTTCGTGGCCGTCATGAAGCCGCTCGGCCTCATCGAAGTGTGCCGCACGGGCATTGCCGCGATGAACCGTGGCTCCCAGGGCATGTAATCGCCGCCGCGCTTCGCTTAGGCGAGCGCGGGAGAACGTCGAAAAATGAAAAGGCTTTCCGGTCGAACGGAAAGCCTTTTTCGTTTCAGATCATCTCCAGCGGCCGCTTGCGCGTCGGTGGCGGAAAAGCCTCGTCGAGCAGGCGCAGGTCTTCTGATGTAAGACGGATCTCCGATGCCTTGAAATTCTCGCGCACGCGCTCCGGTGAGCCGGATTTCGGAATGGCGATCACGCCGGCCTTGGTGAGCAGGAAGGCGAGCGCGATCTGCGCGCTGCCGGCATTGTGAATGCGGCCGATTTCTTCCAGCACCGGATGCCCGAGCAGACGGCCCTCGTCCAGCGGCGAATAGGCCATGACGGGGATGCCCTGCACCTGGCTCCAGCGCAGCAGATCATACTCTATGCCGCGGCGGGCGAGGTTGTAGAGCACCTGGTTTGCCATCGGGCGCGCGGGTTCAGCGACGCCGAGCAATTCCTTCATGTCCGATTCGTCGAAGTTCGAAACGCCCCAGGCGCCGATCTTGCCGTCTGCCCTCAGGCGTTCGAAGGCTTCGACAGTGTCGGCGAGCGGATACCGCCCGCGCCAGTGCAGCAGGTAGAGGTCGATATGGTCGGTCCCGAGCCGCTCAAGGCTGGCCTCGCAGGCCGCGATCGTGCCAGCGCGGCTGGCATTGTGTGGCAGGACCTTGCTGACGAGGAACACTTCGTCGCGCCGGCCCCGGATGGCCTCGCCGACAACCGTTTCGGCGCCGCCATCGGCATACATTTCCGCCGTGTCGATGACCGTCATGCCAAGATCGAGCCCGGCGCGCAGGCTTGCCGCTTCTTGCGCCGCCGATGCCCGGCTTTCACCCATGTGCCATGTCCCGAGGCCGAGGGCGGGCACCTGTCGTCCGCCGGGAAGGGTCACTGCCGGTAGTTCCGCTTTCATTTCGCGCTCCATCTGCCGTACCGCGTGCAATTGTATGCATGACAAGAATTGGCTGGTCGTTGCAAGGAGATGGACTATCAATCTGAAAAAAACAATCCGGATGCCCAGAGTTCTGCCATGCAGGTCGAAATCTTTCTCGCGCTTCTCGTCTTCGCTTTTACCACGTCCATCACGCCGGGGCCGAACAACATGATGCTCTTCGCGTCGGGCGTGAACTTCGGCTTCGTGCGTACGATTCCGCATATGTGCGGCATTGGCCTGGGCTTTCTCTCGCTACTGCTTGCCGTCGGCTTCGGGCTCGGCGCGCTGCTGGAGACGGTGCCGCTCGTCTATACGGTGCTGAAGTTTGCAGGCGGGGCCTATCTGCTGTGGATCGCCTTCAAGATCGCGACGTCGCGCACGCTTGGCGAAGGCAAGGCCGGCGCGCGGCCCATGAGCCTCTTGGAGGCGGCCGCCTTTCAATGGGTAAACCCCAAGGCGTGGGTGATGGCCGTTTCCGCGATGGCTACCTATACCGATGCGGCGAACTATACGACGAGCGTCCTGATCGTCGGCGTCGCCTTTGCGCTAGTGAATTTCCCGAGCGTTTCCACCTGGGCCGGTTTCGGCTCGGCGCTGCGGCAATGGCTGTCCCATCCCGTTCGGCTGAAGTGGTTCAACATTTCCATGGCGCTTCTGCTCGTGGCGAGCCTCTGGCCGATGCTGCGATAAATGCGCTAGAAGTGGGCCTCGAAGCGGAGGAACTGCCGTGTCGCACGATCACGACGACCATCACCACCATCACGACAACCATTTCTCGCCGATGGAAGCCCGCGTTCGCGCGCTCGAGACCATTTTGACGCAGAAGGGGCTGATCGATCCCAAGGCCATCGATGCGATCGTCGAGACCTATGAAACGAACATCGGTCCGCGCAATGGCGCGCGCGTCGTGGCGAAAGCCTGGGCGGAGCCGGATTTCGCGGACTGGCTGAAGCGCGATGCGACCGCGGCCATCGCCAGCCTCGGTTACACCGGCCGGCAGGGCGAACATATGCGGGCGGTCTTCAACGATGGAGAGACGCACAACCTCGTCGTCTGCACGCTTTGCTCCTGTTATCCGTGGTCGGTTCTCGGCCTACCGCCCGTCTGGTACAAGGCGCCCGCCTACCGGTCGCGTGCGGTGATCGACCCGCGCGGCGTGCTGGCGGAGTTCGGCGTGACCTTGCCCGGGGGCAAGAAGATCCGCGTCTGGGATTCGACGGCGGAGCTGCGCTATCTCGTCGTGCCCGAGCGGCCGGACGGAACGGATGGGCTGGACCAGGAGGCGCTCGCCGATCTCGTGACGCGTGACGCCATGATCGGCACGGGGCTGGCGCTGGAACCGGAGGCCAGGGCATGAACGGACCGCACGATCTCGGCGGCCAGCATGGCTTCGGCCCGGTCGCGCCGGAGCCGAACGAACCTTATTTCCACGGCGATTGGGAAAAGCGGGCGCTGGGCGTGACACTCTCCTGCGGTGCGTTCGGCGCCTGGACCATCGACGAGAGCCGTCACGCGCGTGAGAACATCCCGCCCGCGACCTACCTTTCGGCGAGCTACTACGAAATCTGGATTCGCGCCCTGGAGACGCTGCTTGCGCGTCACGGCTTTGTCAGTGCGGAGGAATTGTCGACGGGGCACATGCTGGAGAAGGGCGCTGCACCGAAGCGTGTTCTGACGGCGGACATGGTGCCCGCGGTTCTCGCCAAAGGCGGCCCTTGCGATCGGCCACTGGCGACAAAGCCCCGCTTTGCCGCCGGCGCACGCGTTCGCACCCGCAATTTCAATCCGACGACGCATACCCGCCTGCCGCGCTATGCCCGTGGCAAGGTCGGCGTGGTCGAGGCCCTGCAGGGTTCCTTCGTCTTCCCCGACGACAATGCACATGGTCGAGGCGAAAATCCTGAATGGGTATATACCGTCGTCTTTGACGGCGGCGAGATCTGGGGCGAGGATGCGGCAGACGGCCTCTCGGTCTCCATCGATGCCTGGGAGAGCTATCTTGAGCCGGTGTGAGACGCTTGCCGATTCGCCCGGCCTGCCGGTTTCGACCGAAGGCGAGCCGGTCTTTGCCGAGCCCTGGCAGGCGCAGGCCTTTGCCATGACGGTTCGCCTGCATGAACAGTGTGTTTTCACCTGGGCGCAATGGGCCGAGGCGTTGTCGCGCGAAGTGCATCGGCCTGGCCGTGCGGTTGACGGCGCCGACTATTTCGATTGCTGGGTTGCGGCCCTGTCGTCGCTCCTGTCGGAGCGTGGCGTGGTGAGCGAGGCGGAGCAGTCCGTTCTGTCCGACCGCTGGGCGCGCGCTGCCGAGGCGACGCCGCACGGCATGCCCATTCTGCTGGAAAACGCCGGTTAGGCGCGGTCCGCCACGAACCGCGCGAGCCAGGGGCCGATGATGGTCACGAGGATGAGACGCGCCGTCTGGAGGGTCATCACGAAGGCTATGTCTACATTGCTGGACGCGGCGATGACGGCGATCGAGTCAAGACCGCCCGGGCTGGTTGCCAGATAGGCCGTCAGCGGATCGATGCCGAGCAGATAGATCAGCGATCCCGCAAGCAGGCCGGAAAATCCGATCAGCGCGAGGATCGACAGTATCGTGGGCACCAGCGCGCGGCGGGCGTGCATGAGAATTGCGCGGCTGAAGCCGAGGCCGATGTTCCAGCCAAGCAGGGTAAATGCGATGACGAGGAGCCAGTCCGGCAGCTCGATGGTGACGGTGCCCGAGGAATTCAGCACCGACGCCAGCGCGAAGGGTACGAGGAAAGCACCGGCGGGAACGCGCAGTCTCTGACCAATCAGGCCCGCGACGACGCCGATCGCCAGCATTGCTGCGAGCGGCAGCATCGGGACGGGCGTAAACCAGGCATGCGGCGGCACGGAGGCGCCGTCATGGCCGCCGAAATGGGCGACGAGCGTCGCAAAGCTCGCGACGAAAACGACGCGCAGATATTGCATGAAGGCCACGAGGCGGGCGTCCGCGCCATAGGCCTCCGCCATTATCATCATGGTGGAAGCCGCGCCGGCCGAGGAGCCCCAGATCGCCGTCGTGCCGGGAAGGATGCCGGTGCGGGTGATCAGCCAGCCGGACAGCGTGCTCATGCCGATGACCGACGTCACCACGAGCAGGATCAGCAGCCAGTTATCGAGGAAGGTGCCGACGAAATCCTTCGAAACGATGGACGCGATCATCAGCGCCAGCACGACCTGCACAAAAAAGAAGAAGAGGCGGGGCAGGCGGATCGTGCTGCCGGCGAGCGCGACAGCTATGCCGGCCAGCATCGGGCCGATCAGCAGGGCAGCCGGCAGGCCGGCAATTTCGAGCGGCACCGTGGTCAGCACGGAAAGGCCAGCGACGAAGCCCCATTGCAGCCAGGGTGGCAATCGGCCGATACCGGTCTGTCTGAGAGCGACTTCTTTCTGGTTTCGGGAAGGCACGTGGCGGCTCCGGGAACATCGGCCTTCCATACCGCGTGATCTCCGGCGAAGACAGGGCGAAATATGGGGAGGGGTATTTTATACCTGCTTGTGAACTCATCGGCGTGCCCCTTGCTTCGCCGCCGCGAATCCTGCCAAGTCCCGCCATGGAATTCGCACCCCAACAAGATGAAGCGCTGAAGGCCGTTTCGCGGTGGCTAAAGGACGGGCGCGAGCCCTTGTTCCGGCTCTTCGGCTATGCCGGCACCGGCAAGACGACGCTCGCACGCCATTTCGCCGAGAATGTCGATGGAGAGGTGCTGTTTGCGGCTTTCACCGGCAAGGCAGCGCAGGTGCTGCGTTCCAAGGGCGCCTCCAATGCGAAGACGATCCACTCGCTGATCTATCGCCCGCGCGGCGAGGAAGAGGTGTCCGACGAGGAGACCGGCAAGACCTCGATCTCGCCCATGTTCTCCATCAACCGCCAGAGCCCCGTCGCCAAGGCCGCGCTGGTCGTGGTGGATGAGTGCTCCATGGTCGACGAGGCGCTTGGCCGCGACCTCATGAGCTTCGGCACGCCGATCCTTGTACTTGGCGATCCCGGTCAGTTGCCGCCGGTGAGCGGTGGCGGCTACTTCACCAATCAGGAGCCGGATTACCTTCTGACGGACATCCATCGTCAGGCACGCGACAACCCGATCATCCAGCTTGCCATGCAGGTGCGGGAAGGCAGCGACATCGATTACGGCGATTATGGCGCGGCCCGCGTCATCGGCCGCAACGAAGTCGACCAGTCGCTTGTGCTGGATGCCGATCAGGTTCTCGTCGGCACCAACCGCACGCGCCGCCGCTACAACCAGCGGCTCCGCGAGCTGAAGGGCTTCACCACGGACTATCCGCAGTCGGGGGACAAGCTTGTGTGCCTGCGCAACGATCCGGCAAAGGGGCTGCTGAACGGCTCGCTCTGGCAGGTGATGAGTTCGTCCAAGGAGACGGTGAAGCCGGGCATCAACCTGATGATCCGGCCCGAAGACGACGACATGGATCGCGGCGCGGCCAAGATCAAGCTTCTGAAGGCGGCCTTCGAGAATCTCGACGAGGAAATCCCGTGGTCGACGCGCAAGCGTTATGACGAATTCGATTTCGGCTATGCGCTGACCGTGCACAAGGCGCAGGGTTCGCAGTGGAACAATGTCGTGTTGTTCGATGAAAGCTTCGCGTTTCGCGATACGCGCGAGCGGTGGCTCTATACCGCCATCACGCGTGCCGCTGAAACGCTGACGATCGTTCGATAGGATCTTCGCTCGTCGGCCTCAGTGGCCGACGATCCCGAGCATGACGGCCTTGGCGATCGCCTGGAAGCGGTTGTTGCCGTTGAATTTGCCGATGATGGTCTTCTCCATGACCTGCACCTCACCTGGCTCCATGTCCAGCGCGCGGGCGATCCGGCTGGTCGGATAGCCTTCCGCCATCAGTTCCAAGCAACGCAGTTCCACGGACGTGAGATGAGCTGGCGGGGCATTGTCGTTGACTTCGATTTCCGGCGCGGAGGTGAAGTCGAGCAGTTCGTTGATCTGCTGCATCTGCCGGCGGATCGTCGATTGCTGGGCGGCCAGTTCGCGTTTGCGCGCAAGCATCGCCGACTGGAAGACGAAGTCTGCCTCGTCCTGTGTCTGGGCGGCGGAAAGCTGCTCTAGAAGCTCCTGGATCACGGCGACCGGCATGCCGGTTTCGCGGCAGGTATTGACCACCGCCATCTGGTGGATCTCGCCCTGACCATAGACGCGCATGGGACCGACGCGTGTGGCGGTCAGCAGGCCTTTTTCCTCGTAGAAGTGCAGGGTTCGGTGGGTCACGCCGAAGGCATTTGCCATGTCGGCGATGGCAAGGCGGCCCTCCGGCAGGTTGTCCGGCAGCGGCATTACCGGCAGAAAACGGATGGATTTGCGTTCGCCGTCCCGTGCTTCGGCTTTCTTCGGCGCCCCGGCCATCATGATAGCCTTCCACATGAAAGAAGAGTGGTCATAGATTACCCCCTGTTGCCAGTGCGGCCTGCTTTCGGAAAAGCCGGCGGTCGCGATGGCGCATAGTGTCGTGTGGCGTCCCGTCATCCGGGTGGTATGTGCATTGCCGTTGCCGGGGCATGATTGCGACAGCAATTCCGACCGTGGTCCCTGCAAGGGAAGGCAGGGCGGAATCCTATCGACGCGCTCGTTATACAAAAATAGCTGCACCGCGTGCGAATGCCTATCGCTACATCTAGGGATGTATGTTTCGTGACCAGCTGCACGGGAAAGCGGCAGCGCCTTCACTGCGAGGAGGGCGCGTCGTTCGGCGGCGCGATCTCGGCGAGCGTGCTCGGCGGCGTCGTGCTGCACGCCGTCGATTTTGCGCGCAAAGACGCGCTCGACGAGAGCCGGGAGGTCCGGTGGATCAGGCACTCCATGAGGCTGCTGGCAATGCCGGTGCGTGCGGCATGGCGATAGAGCGGACCGTTCACGGAAAGGGCGCGCGCTGTGAAGTTCACCGCCTCGTAGGCGACGGCCTCGGCACTTCCCAATTGGTCGCGAGAAAAATGCCGCGTATCGACCGCCACGCCCGAGCTTTCGTGGAAAAGGCGGATATAGACGCCGTTTCCATCCGGCTGCGTTTCGATGCGGATGGCATAGGACAAAGCAACGGGTTCGTTCTCACGCGATCCGGCGACACGTACGGTCCTGTGATAGCCCGCTGCCTTTTCGATGGCGTCGGCAAGAACGTGACATTCACTTCCGGCCGGCCAGCAGCGGAGAATGCGTAGGCGCGGCAGGGCCAAAGTCTGGCTGGGAAACCGATTCTGGGCTGACAGCGCGAACTGGGCCTTGCCGATCGCCGCATTGGTCGCGCCCTCATAGACTGATGGAGCGAGAAAAAAGAGCGGGAGCAAGGAGAAGAGCGCCAGGTGAGATGAGACGGGCGCTGGAAGCCAGGAGCGCGAGGGCGTGTCGGGCACGGAGCGGGGCCGGTGTGTCTCGATGTCGCGGATCGCTTTTACCGATGCGCTCATGCCGACGAAACTGTATTCCGGAACGTAGCTGCCGAGCGGCACGCGAATGCGGATGGGATCGGGCGCACCTTCCGTGTTGTAATACTGCTCCAGAAGCTTGCGCAGCTTTCCAGCCTGTACGCGCACCAAGGGGTCGCTCCCCGCATCGAAGCCGTGCGGGCGCCCGAAAACATCGACGCCAATGCTGTAACCCTTGAGGTGACTTGCCTTGCCGGACAGATCCATTTCGACGATGTAGGCGAGGAACGAGCGGAGGCGCTCCGAGCGGGCGAACGTCTCGCTGGCGATGATGGCCGAAAGGGCCAGCCGAACGCGCTCGCACGCCGGCCTTTCGATCCCGCTCATCGTGTCGCCATAAAGGAGACCATCGTTGTTGCGACGTCCTTCCCGTTCCGTCGGGCGCTTAAGCATGCCCTAAAATTTCAGGGGTACTTTACCGGTGATTCCCAAGGTGCGGCAAGGGGGCTGCGCGCACTGTATACAGATGAGTCGCAAGCACCGCCAACGAGCGCGTTGCGGGTGATTGCTCTTGTGGAAACAACCGGCTAGACCTTTCTTTTGAAAGGGAGACCATGTCGCTATGCCTGCAAAACTGTCGGTCAATCTGAACGCAATCGCCATGCTGCGCAACCGCCGGGACCTGCCCTGGCCGAGCGTCACCGATCTCGGCCGGATCGCGCTCGAGGCAGGCGCGAGCGGACTGACGGTGCATCCCCGGCCTGACCAGCGGCATGTACGTTTCAGCGATCTCGCAACGCTCCGTGCGTTGATCGACGACGCGGCTGCGGGCGCGGAATTCAATATTGAGGGTTTCCCCGAAGAAAACTTCATGCGGCTCGTGGAGGAGCATCGCCCCGAGCAGGTGACGCTGGTGCCCGATGATCCGTCACAGGCGACTTCCGACCATGGCTGGGACTTCCGCAAGAGCCACAATCTGCTGGGCAATATCATCGGCCGCCTGAAGAAGCTTGGCCTTCGCGTCTCGGTCTTCGCCGATGGCGATCCTGACCGCGAGGCACTGACCATTGCAAGGGAGGTCGGCGCCGACAGGATCGAGCTCTATACCGGCCCCTATGGTGGTTGCTATGACAATCCCGCGGAGGGCGAGCGCATTCTGAAAACGCTCGGCGAGACCGCGGATATCGCCTTCGATCTCGGCCTCGGCGTCAATGCCGGTCACGACCTGACGGTCGCCAACCTGCCGCCGCTCGTTGCCCGCATACCGCGCCTTGCCGAGGTGTCTATCGGCCACGGCCTGACGGCCGATGCGCTGCAATATGGCATGGCCGAGACCGTACGCCGCTTCTGCCGCGCCTGCGGGCAGGATGTCTGAGGCGATGCGGCGCGCCCGATGGCACGCCGCATCCTGATTGTCAGCCGAGCAGAGCTGCCTTGTTGGCGGCAACGAAATCCTCGAGCGTGGTGAGGCGGCGGCCGGACAGGGTTTCTGCGTCCGTCGTCACCATCGCGATCTTGCCTTCGCGCGTGTTGGCGTCGAAGGATACGACGGTCGGGATGACGGCCTCGGGCAGGCCGGCACCCTTCAGGCCCTCGGCAAGCTGCTCATCCGTGATATGGACGACATTCAGCGGCTTGCCCGTGGCGGCCGAGACGACGGCGGCGATTTCATCCGCCGTGCGGCCCTTCGGGCCTGTCAGCGTGTAGGTCGTGCTTTCCGAGCCTGCCTTCAGGATCGCGCCGGCAAGGGCCGCTGCCGTATCCGCGCGGGTGATATGGGCGATCTTGCCCTGGCCGGTCGATGTGTACCAGGAACCGGTCTGCAGCGCGTGCGGCAGCGACATGAAGAGATTTTCCGCATACCAGTCATCGCGCAGGATCGTGTAGGGGATGCCCGTCGCCTTGATGGCCTTTTCGGTGCCGAGATGATCGGGCGCGAAGGTCACAAGCGAATCGTCCGGCTGCGGCATGGACGTGTAGAGGATGTGCTTCGCGCCGGCCTTCTTCGCAGCGGCGACGGCCGCCTCATGCTGGGCGAGGCGCCGGCCCGGCTTGTCGAGCGCGTCGGTGGAAATGATGAGGACCTTGCCGGCACCCGCGAAGGCTGCGTCGAGCGATGCCGGATCGTCGAAATCGGCGGCACGCACGGTGACGCCGCGTGCGGCATATTCACTCAGCTTTGCGGTATCGCGGCTGGTCGCGATGAGGTTTGCCGGCGCCACCTTGCCAGAGGCAAGAAGCGTGTCGAGCACCAGCCGGCCCAGGTGGCCCGATGCGCCGGTGATGATGATGGTTTCGGACATGGACTTTGCCTTTCTCTCGATATCGTGGGGGAAGGCAAAGCGCCTGCTGACCCGATGGAATAAGGTCTCAAATTGAGACTATCTCTAATTTGGTGATATGCTAGGATAAGTAAAGGAGGCAGTTTTTCCTGCCGTGGTTACCTGGAGGGAACCTGCCATGAACAAGATGATCGACCGCGCCGACGGCGAACGCGTCATTCTCATCGACGGTGTCGCAATGTCGATGAGCGACTGTCCCGTGCGTGACGTGCTGGACAGCGTGGGCGGCAAGTGGACCTCGCTGATGATTCTTGGCCTTGCCGACGGTCCGCGCCGTTTCTCGCAGTTGCGCCGCTTCATTCCCGATATCTCGCAACGCATGCTGACCCAGACGCTGCGCGACCTCCAGCGCGACGGCTACATCACGCGCACCGTCTATCCCACGCAGCCACCCAGCGTCGAATATGCGCTCACGCCGCTCGGGCACTCCTTTCTTGCACTTCTGCGTTCCCTGGTGCACTGGTCGACGGAGAACCACGGCGCGATCCGCGCCGCGCGATCGGTCTACGACGCTGAACAGAACTGAGGTCTCGGCGGGGAAAGCATGAAGCCATTGGATATCGGTATTGCCGGAGCGGGGCCTGCGGGGCTTGCCGCTGCACTCTTTCTGGCGCGTGCCGGCCACCGGGTCGAAATCATCGAACGTTTCGAGCAGCCATCCCCAGTCGGTTCGGGCCTTTTGATGCAGCCGACCGGACTGACGGTGCTCGACGCACTCGGCTTGTCCTCAACGATCCACAGTCTTGGCAACCGGATCGAGCGGCTGCACGGTGCCGATGCGCGCAGTGGCCGCACCGTGCTCGACGTTCGTTATGATGCGCTTTCCGGCGGGCGTTACGGTCTTGCCGTGCATCGCGCCGCTTTGTTCTCGACCCTGCACGACTCCGTGGTGGCGGAACGAATTGCGGTGCGCACCGGCATTGCGCTCGCCAAGGCCGAGACGCGGCAGGCGCGCACGGTGCTGCACGATGTGGATGGCGAGATCGTCGGTGATTATGATCTGGTGATCGATGCGACGGGTGCGCGTTCGCAGCTTGTCGCGGCGTCCGTCGTCGCGCCCGCAATCCGCGAACTGCCATGGGGCGCGTTCTGGGCGACGCTCGACTGTGACGGGATCGACCATGACTCGCGCGCGCTGACGCAACGCTACGATGCGGCGAAAGTGATGATCGGCGTGCTGCCGGTCGGCCGGGCACATCGGGCGGAAGGCAGCAAGGCCGCCTTTTTCTGGAGCCTCAAGATTGCCGATTCCGATGCCATAAGACAGGCCGGGCTTGCACGCTGGAAGGCGGGCATTGCCGATTACTGGCCGCAAACGTTGCCGTTTCTCGACCAGATCACGGACTGGGATCAGCTGGCGCTGGCGCGCTACGCCCATCGCACGGCGCTTCCGCCGCATGCCGACGGCATCGTCTTCATCGGCGACAGCGCGCATTCCACCAGCCCGCAACTCGGGCAGGGCGCGAACATGGCGCTGCTCGACGCGGCCGCACTGGCACATGCGCTGTCATCGGCCGGCAGCGTCGTGGAAGCGCTCGCATCCTACGCTGCGGCGCGGCGCAATCACGTGCGGCTCTTTCAGTTGCTATCCTATGTCTTCACGCCGTTTTATCAGTCGGATTCACGGGCGATCGCCTGGCTGCGCGACCGGCTGGTCGCGACCGTCGCAAAGATCCCGCCGGCGCCGCAGCTTCTGGCATCCATCGTCTCCGGCACGCTCGCCGACCCGTTCGCCCGGGCCGGCTTGCAGGAATGCCGCTGGCTGGAGGCGGCGCTCCGCGAAGCCTAGTCGTCAGGCCGCCCGGCTGGCAACGTCTGAGCCGAGAGCGAAATCGACGGCGGCCTTCGCGTGGATGGCCGTCGAATCGAAACCCGGCAGCGGCAGAGCATCGGGATCGAGCAGCATACAGATCTCCGTGCAGCCGAGGATGACACAGTCGGCACCGTGAAGGCGGGCAGTTTCGATCAGCGCGAGCATGCGCGCATGGGAGCTTTCCAGCACCTTGCCCTGGCACAATTCGTCGAAGATCACGTCATGAACCAGCGTGCGCCCCGCCTCGTCGGGCACCATGACGTCGAGGCCCGTCATCTTCATACGGTCGGCATAGAAGCCGTGTTCCATCGTGTAACGCGTCGCGAGCAACAGAGGACGACGCTTGCCGGCGGCGAGAATGCTGCGGGCGGTTTCGTCGATGATGTTGAGGAGAGGAGCCTTCACCGCGCTTTGGACCGCATCGGCCACGAGATGCATCGTGTTGGTGCAGATCAGCACGCAGTCCGCGCCGGCCTTCTCCAGCCCCGCCGCCACCGCGCCAAGCCTGTCGCCGGCCGCCTCCCAGCGCCCGGACTTCTGCAAATCGACGATGGACTGGAAATCGACGGAGTGCACGATGACATCGGCGGAATGCAGGCCGCCGCGCCGCGCGCGCACGGCCTCGTTGATCATGCGATAATAGACCGCTGTGCTCTCGAAGCTCATGCCGCCGATAAGGCCGATGGTTTTCATCGTCGTTTCCTCGTCACTTTTCCAGTTGCCTTCAGACTGGGGCCAGACGCGCGGCGATTGTTTGCAAAGTTGCAACGGTTATTCGGTCTTTTCGGCATCTTCCTCTTGCGTAGATCTAATATTACGCGAATAATTTGCGCGTAGACTGATTTTATCGAGGAATCCGCGCGTGCTTGACGATCGTGACCGGAAATTGCTGGCCTTGCTTCAGGAGGATGCGGGCGCGTCGGTGGCGGTGCTCGCCGAGAAGGTGAGCCTCTCACTGTCGGCCTGTGCCCGACGCATCCAGCGGCTGGAGGAGAGCGGCCATATTGCGGGGCGGATCGCGCTACTGGACCGCGAGAAGATGGGCGTGCCGACGACGGTCTTCGCACTCATCAAGACGGCGCATCATTCCGATGACTGGATCAAACTGTTTGCGCGGGCGATTGCCGATATACCTGAGGTGGTCGAGGCGCACCGGCTGACCGGGAATTACGATTATATCCTGAAGGTGGTGCTGCCGCGCGTCGAGCATTATGACGTCGTCTACAAGCGCATCGTGCGGCGGGTCGAGCTGTTCGACGTGTCGGCCTCTATATCCATGGAGGTGTTGAAGTCCGGGGCGAGGCTACCCGTCGAGCACGCGCAGTAGCCCAAAGAAAAAGGCCGGTCGAAACCGGCCTTTCCAATCTCTCAATTCAATCGCGGATCAGGCTGCTGCGAGCTGATCGGCCGACATCTTGCCGGACTTGCGGTCGCGGACCAGCTCGAAGCTGACCTTCTGACCTTCGTCCAGGCCAACGAGGCCAGCGCGCTGTACAGCGGAGATGTGGACGAAAACGTCCGGTTCACCGCTGTCCTGCTGAATGAAGCCGTAGCCCTTGGTCGTGTTGAACCACTTTACAGTGCCAGTTGCCATGACGAAACCTTTCCTAGCCGTCAAATCAATCTTCGGCCGCCGGGAGGCGGCCTTGGGTGGTCGAATTTGAAGGGGAAGTTCGTGAAGCTGCAGGCAGAGCCGGCAAAAGCAGAAGACAACGTTCAAATCTCGATGCGGGAGAAATAAGTGCTTCGCCGCAAGCGGTCAAGACGCGCCGTTGCGCATCTGGTCATTCGTTTTGCGCAGCGAATTTTGTTCCCGAAGAGAGCAGGCCCCGCTGATGACGGGGCCTGTCCGGAATCAGGCGGGGCGCCGCTTGTCGATGCGGTGCTGGTTCAGAAAAGCCGCGATGGCGGTTTCCCCATAGAGCCGGCGTTGCGCGACGCTGACGGCGGCGAGGCGGGCGGCGTCGCCGAACGTGACGATCTCCGTTTCGGATGCCGTCGGGTCGTGGGCGAAGGCCGTTGCGACGATGTCGACCAGCGTGCGCGGGAGGATATCAGTGCAATCACGCATGTTTTCGAAAACGATGCCGATCGGGAGGAGCTGATCCTCGTAGATCACGGTGGGTTCGGCACGTTCATCTTCCCAGGAATCGAAGGCTTCCAGGGCGTCACCGAACAGTTGTTGCAGGGTTATGGGAGCATGTCCTTCGTGCAGGTCTGGCAGGAAATTCATCATTCTCTGTCTCCTTGGCGTAAGGGCGTTTTGCTTCGTACTCCTGACTGAGTACCCGGGGCGAGGCGTGCCGACACATATGCGCATCGGGTGTGCTGCACCGCAGGCCTCACAAATCTTAACAAGCCGAAATCGATTGGGAAGCGAAAAATATTGTGCATCGCCGGTCATACGGAGGTGTCTGGCAGAGTTCTGTTTCTAAACAGCAGGATAGCGGGAAGAATATTTTTTGCGCCGTTGTGCGTTGCGGCGTGTTTTGTGTGTCGCAGCGCAGGAAATGTCGCGACTCTCTGCATGTCGCTGATAACTGATCACTTTCAACGCACAGAAGACGATTGACCGGAAACGCGCATATCGCTAGAACATGCGAACCGTACCGTACGGTACGCATAATTTCGACAGGTGATGAACGTGCAGGCGATAGAACAGGGCAGGGCAGGTGCAGCCGCCGCGGGACTGACGGAACGTCAGGGCGCGGTGCTGGAGCGTGCGCTCGGCCTGCTCGTCGAGGGCGGCGAGCGGGCGCTGACGACCGCCGGTGTCGCCCGCGCGGCGAACTGTTCCAAGGAAAGCCTCTACAAGTGGTTCGGCGATCGCGATGGGCTCATCGCCGCGATGATCACCTATCAGGCAGGCAAAGTGCGTACGGTGGAGGCGAGTGCCGGTGCGCTGACGGCCGAGACGCTGCGCGCGCACCTCGTGGCCTTCGCCGTCGATCTCATCGATGTCCTGTCGGGCGACGTGTCGCTGGCGCTGAACCGGCTTGCCATCGGCCAGGCGAGCCGCGAGGGCGCCGGGCTCGGCCGGCTGTTGCAGGAGCGTGGCCGGCGCCAGATCGGCAAGCGCGCCGCAGCGCTGCTTGAGGCCGGGCGCAAGGCGAAGCTGCTTGCATTCGACCGGGCGGACGAGGCATACGGCACGCTCTACGGTCTCATCGTCTCCGACATGCATCTGCGCATGTTGCTGGGCGAGGATGCCGCCGCACTCAGAAAAGAATTCTCGCCACGCGCGGAGAAGGCGGTTGATGCCTTCCTGACGCTTCACGGCGCGAAACGGTAAAGCCGGCAGGAAACCGCCGGTCCAGTTCAAACAGACAAGCAAGGGAAGGAACCATCGATGCGCGTCTATTACGATCGTGATGCCGATCTCAACCTCATCAAGGCGAAGAATGTCGCCATCGTAGGCTATGGCTCGCAGGGCCGTGCTCACGCCCTCAACCTGAAGGATTCCGGCGCCAAGAACGTCGTCATCGCGCTCAAGGCCGGCTCGCCGACCGTCAAGAAGGCCGAAGCCGACGGCTTCAAGGTCATGACCGTCGCCGAAGCCGCCAAGTGGGCCGACCTTCTGATGATGGCGACGCCGGACGAACTCCAGGCCGACATCTACAAGGCCGACATCGCCGGCAACATCCGCGACGGCGCCGCCATCGCCTTCGCCCACGGCCTCAACGTGCATTTCGGCCTCATCGAGCCGAAGGCTTCGCTCGACGTCGTCATGATCGCGCCGAAGGGCCCGGGCCACACGGTTCGCGGCGAATACCAGAAGGGCGGCGGCGTTCCCTGCCTCGTTGCCGTTCACCAGAACGCTTCCGGCAACGCGCTTGACCTCGCACTGTCCTACGCCTGCGGCGTCGGCGGCGGCCGTTCGGGCATCATCGAGACCAACTTCAAGGAAGAGTGCGAAACCGACCTCTTCGGCGAACAGGTCGTTCTGTGCGGCGGTCTCGTCGAGCTGATCCGCGCCGGCTTCGAAACGCTGGTCGAGGGCGGCTACGCGCCGGAAATGGCTTACTTCGAGTGCCTGCACGAAGTGAAGCTCATCGTCGACCTGATCTATGAAGGCGGCATCGCCAACATGAACTACTCGATCTCGAACACGGCCGAGTGGGGCGAATACGTCACGGGCCCGCGCATCATCACGGAAGAGACCAAGGCTGAGATGAAGCGCGTCCTCAAGGACATCCAGACCGGCAAGTTCACCTCGGACTGGATGCAGGAATGGAAGGCCGGCGGCGCCCGCTTCAAGGGCATCCGTCGCAACAACGACGCCCACCAGATCGAGGAAGTCGGCGCCAAGCTGCGCGGCATGATGCCCTGGATCGGCAAGAACAAGCTGGTCGACAAGACCGTCAACTAAAGGCTTGGCTCCGGCCAAGTAATCGCCCGGCACCCTGCGCCAGGCGATCGACCGGGCGGTTTTCCGCCCGGTCTTTTATTTAAGCGTTATCAAAATAATGCGGCGCAGCTATTCTCTATATTGCGACGCAGCAAGTAATATGCTTGCGAAAATCCTCCAGCGGGAACAAAATACACCAGTGTTTCGTTCGGCTATCAGGAGGATGGTGCGATGACCACGATTATCCAATACTTCGCCTGGTTCGATCTTTTTATCCTGGGGAGTATAGCGATGCTTGTCCTGCTCAGTCTTTACGGCGATCGAACGACCTGAACGCTGCGGCGCGGGTCGCGGTATTTCGGCGGTGCTAGCCGGCGATGACATTACGCATGGTTTCGGGCCGTGAACGTCTTTTTGGTGCTAAAAATTAGGTCAGTATTATTGACATAAAAACAGCGCCATGATGAGGTGCGTTCAAACAACAAGCCCGAGGAAACATCCATGTTCAAATGGGAACAGGCCTTCGCGACGCGCGCGTCGCGTATGAAGGCATCCGAAATCCGTGAATTGCTGAAGCTGCTGGAGCGTCCCGATATCATCTCCTTCGCCGGCGGCATTCCGGATCCGGCGCTGTTTCCCAAGGAGGCGTTTGCCGCCGCCTATGCGGATGTGCTGGCGGGTGAAAACGCTGCGGCCGGCCTGCAATATTCCGTCAGCGAAGGTTACAAGCCGCTGCGTGACTGGCTGGCCGGCGAGATGGGCAGGATCGGCATTCCGTGCACCGCCGACAATGTCTTCATCGTCTCTGGCTCGCAGCAGGGTCTCGATTATCTCGGCAAGCTTTTCCTGTCTCCGAAGGATACAGCCCTTGTCACATGGCCGACCTATCTGGGCGCGCTGCAAGCCTTCAACGCCTATGAGCCGACCTATGACCGGCTGAACCTTTCGGGTAACCGCACGCCGGAGGCTTATCGCGCGACGGCGGCGGAAGCCGGTGGCCGTGTCAAATTCGCCTATCTCTCCGCCGATTTCGCCAATCCGACCGGCGAGACCGTCGATCGCGCCGGTCGCGAAAAGCTGCTTTCGCTGGCTGAGGAACTGGACATCCCCGTCATCGAGGACGCCGCTTACCAGTCGCTGCGGTATGACGGTGAGGCCGTTCCGCCGATCCTGGCGTTGGAAATCGCCGAAAAGGGCGATATCGACGCCACGCGCACCATCTATTGCGGCAGCTTCTCCAAGACGCTCGCGCCTGGCCTGCGTGTCGGTTACATCGTCGCGGCCGCGCCTGTTATCCGCAAGCTGGTGCTGATGAAGCAGGCGGCCGACCTGCATTCCTCGACCATCAACCAGATGGCCATCGCCCATGTTGCAGAGCGCGGCTTCGACGCGCAGGTCGCAAAGATCAGAGCCGCCTACGGTGCGCGCCGTGACGCCATGCTGGCGGCGCTCCAGAAGTATATGCCGGAAGGCGTGAGCTGGACCAAGCCGGAGGGCGGCATGTTCATCTGGGTCACGCTGCCGGCCGGCATGGACGGCGCGACGCTGCTCGCACGCTCCATCGAGACCGAGAAGGTCGCCTTCGTGCCCGGTCAGGCGTTCCACGCCGATGGCAGCGGCGCCAACACCCTGCGGCTCAGCTTCTCCTGTGCCGATGCCGCAACGATCGAAGAGGGTATCTCCCGCCTCGGCCGCCTGCTGAGCGCGGAGCGGCTGGCAGCTTGATTGATCGGGCAGTTGCTTGCCTCTCACCCTAACCTCTCCCGGTGAGCGGGAGAGGGCACAAGGCCCTGCGAATAGCTGTTATTTAAGGTATGCGGTGCGGCTTATCCCTTCGCCGCGCTTGCAGGGAAAGGTGGCCGGCAGGCCGGATGAGGGGCGGATTTCCTGCTACTCGGCCATGCATGCCAGCGCCGCTTCGAATACCAGATCCGGAAGCACCCCGAACGTATAGTGCGCGTGCACGCGCTCCCATTTCTGATGGTAGTCGCGTCCCCATGGTCCGATATTGACGGTCGGAAAGGACAGCAAACCCTCAGGCGCCACGTCGGTGAAGGCCGCTGACGGGGTGTTGGCGGCAAGGATGCCGGTCTCGCCGGTGTCCGGCCGATGGCCGAAGAAACTCATGTCAGAAATGCCGGCGAAGATCTGCTTGAACTTGATCGACATGCCGTGCTGCTTTGCGGTGTCTGCCATCACGGACTGCAGGCGGCTCTGCATGGTGTGGCCGATGTCTCCCGTCTGATCCAGGTGTACCAGCGGATAATGCAGGCTGCCAAAGCCGATGATGACCGCCGGGCCCTCGATGCCCGCTTCCGCCGCCGCGGCTGCGACGATCTCTCGGCTTACCTTGAGGGGATCGTTGCCGCCTGAAAGCGAGCGGTCAAGGGCTTCCAGTCGTGCCAGTGCATCGCCGCCCTGCGCTTTCAGCCGCGCTATAAGCTCCGCATAGGTCAGCACCACGCCGTGCGTCTTCGCGACCGGGTCGCTACGGAAACGCGCGTGATGCGCGTCCTGCGTTTCAAGCGCCGTGTGGAGCGCCCCGGCTACGATCGCACGGAAATCGTCCAGTATTTCGGCGGCGCGGCGGCGGTGGGTCAGCCAGTTGAAGGAGAGCCAGACACGATCCGGTGTCGTGACGTCGTAGCCGTCCCTCACGTCGCGCGCCTCAAGGCAGACCGGTGGCGGCGCGCGTTCGCCGAAGGCGTCGTCGCTGAGCTCCGGCACGGTGTCCATGGCGCGTACGATCTCGGCGCCGATACGGGAGGCGCTTGTGCCGTCGAAGGGATAGCCGGCATGGGTCGGCCGGCCGATGACGAAGGCGAAGGGCGCAAACTTGCCGACAGAGCCCAGATAGACCGCGCGGCCTTCTTCCCCATCAAGCTCGCAACTGGACGCATCGAGGTTGATGCCGGCGACGATATCGAGGTCGAAGCGACGCGCGATGGCTGGCAGGGCATTGCGCAGGCTGCGCATGCCGCGCGAGCGGTTTTCTTCATCAGGCGTTGCGACGAACAGGATGTTGCCCTGAGGCGCTTCCATCGCCACGAAGCGCTCGAGCGCGGCGATCCCGGCGGCAAGACCGCTCTTCATGTCGAGAAGCCCGCGCCCGGCGATGAAGTCGCCGCTTTCGAAATCTGCAAGTGCTTTTTCTTCGGCGCGGTTGCGTCGACGCCCGCGCAACTCGGCCATGAGCGCTTGTGTAAGGGGGGCCGGATCACAGGCAAGCGCTGCCAGCGCTCTGTAGTTCGCGATGGAGACCGTATCGAAATGCCCGGCCAGCACGACGGTTCGTCGGCCGCTGCCACGCGCCAGCGCCACGACGGTGCTTGTCATCGGTTCGCCGTGGCTGTCGACGGTGAAAAGCTGATCCGGGTAACGCCTGAAATAGGGTGTGTCGGCCAGATGCGCGCGCAGGCGCTCGCAAAAGGCTGCCTCGTCGGGCGAGCCCGTCACACTCGGCCAGCGCGTCATCTGCACCGAAAGATCCCTCGCGCGCCGGGCAGCAGTCTGAACAGCGGTATCGGTCGTCATCGGAGTGCCTGTCGCCAACGGTTGCATTCGTCAGAACGCTAGCCGAGGATCGCGACAGGCAAAACGCCAAATCCTTGTATGAATTGTCCGAATTTCTGCCATTCTGGCATCAAGGATTGTCATTTCGTCAGAGTGCACATGGATAGTATCGATCAGAAGCTTCTCGCCCTCCTGCGCAAGGATGGCCGCGCATCGCTGTCGGCGTTGGCCGCGTCGCTCGATGTCTCCCGTGGCACGGTACAGAACCGCATCGACCGGCTGACGCGTGCCGGCGTCATCTCCGGCTTCACGGTACGGGTATCGGAGGCGGACGATCCGCACGCGGTGCGCGCCGTCATGATGATCGAGATCACCGGGCAGAAGACGCTTGCCGTCGTCAAGGCTCTGCGTGGTATCCCGGAAGTGCATGCCCTGCACACCACCAACGGCGCGTGGGACCTCGTCGCGGATCTTCGTGCGGAAAACCTCGTCGCCTTCGAGCGCGTGCTGCGCGGCATCCGGGCCATGGACGGGGTTTCGAAATCGGAGACCAGCCTGCTTCTGACGACGCTCTAGCCGTCCGCCCCCGGGGCGCGTGCCGATTCTGCGAGGGAGCGAAAAGACACTTTCCCTTGCCGTTCAGGCGGTTACACTCCACCGGCATTGCCGAAAGGACCCCATGTCGCTCCGCCTCGCCACCTTCAATATCGAGAATCTCCTCACACGCTTCGATTATACCGGCTTCCGCAATCAGGTCCGGCAGGATCGCGTCCTGCGGCTGTTCGACATCCGCAACGAGGCCGAATACCAGCGGCTGGAGGAGGCGCGCACCATCGCGCTCACCGACGATGCGCGCCAGCATTCGGCACTGGCCATCGCGGATGCCGATGCCGACATCCTCTGCCTGCAGGAAATTGACAACATGGCCGCGCTGCAGGCCTTCGAATACGGCTATCTGTTCCGCATGGTGGGCAACGGCTACCGGCAGAAATACCTTATCGAAGGCAATGACAGCCGCGGGATCGACGTCTGTGTCCTGATGCGCGAGGAAACGCGTGACGGGCAGCGTATCGAATGCTTGGACGTCCGCAGCCATGCCGGCGTCACCTACCGCGATTTCGATCTGCACACGGCCGATCCCGCCGCAGGCTTCAATCCCGACGACAGGGTCTTCAAGCGCGACTGCCTGGAACTGCACCTGCGTATCGGCGGGCGTCCGCTGACGCTTTACGTCGTGCATTTCAAGTCGATGGGGCCGGGGCGTGACGGCATGGATGGCCGGCAATCGACCATGCCGGTCAGGATCGCCGAGGCGCGGGCCGTGCGCCGCATCATCGAGGACCGCTTCGGCGTCGGCAAAACCGCTGACAAGGCCTTCGCCATCTGCGGCGACATGAACGATTATCAGGACAAGCTCGCCATCGAGGGCGACCGGCGCAGCGGCTACCGCTTCATCCCGCAAAAGGAACCGCTCAGTGCACTCGACACGTTCACCGTGGATGGTTTCGCTGTAAATCCCATGTTGCGACGCCCTGTCGATGATCGCTGGACGCTCTATCACAGCCGGGGACCGGAAGAACGCCATCTCTGCCAGCTCGATTATATCTGGCTTTCGCCGTCGCTTGCCGAGCGCAACGCCCATCGCGTGCCGGAGATCATCCGGGCCGGCCAGCCGTTCCGCACGCTGTTTCCGCCGGGGCAGGAGGTGGAGCGTTATCCGCGTGTTGGCTGGGACCGTCCCAAGGCATCCGATCATTGCCCTGTCGTCATGACGCTCGATGTCTGACGGGCGGCGGCATCATTTCCGCTTGCCCGCAATCGGAAGCTCGGGCAGGTTTGGGCCTATGTCTTCAGGCAAAAAATGAACAGGGAGAACGCCTTGTCCCGTCGCTACGCCCTTTACGACGTCTTTACCGATACACGCCTTGCCGGCAATCCGCTTGCGGTTGTCTTCGACGCCGACGATCTGGACGACGGCACGATGCAGCGCATCGCCGGCGAGTTCAATCTTTCCGAAACGGTGTTCGTGAAGACGGCGGAAAACCCGGCGCATACGGCGCGGCTGCGCATCTTCACGCCGGGCCGCGAACTGCCGTTCGCCGGCCATCCGACGGTCGGCGCGGCCGTCGCCATCGCCGAATCGGTCGGGACGACCGCTGAACAGCTTGATCAGGTCTGCGTGCTGGAGGAGAATGTCGGGCCGGTGCGCTGTGCGGTACGGCTCGGCGGCGGCAAGGCGGCCTTCGCCGAATTCGACCTGCCGCGCAAATCCGCGCAGATCGAGGCTGCTCTCGACAGGCAGGCGCTTGCCGATGCATTCAGCCTCAAGCCCGGGCAAATCGGTTTCGAAAACCATGTACCTTCGCTCTGGAGCGCCGGCGTCGCCTTCGTCATGATCCCCGTGCACGATCTGGCTGCGGCCGGGGCCGTGGAGTTCGATCCTGCACTGTGGGAGCGTTGCGTTCCCTTCGCGGAAGGACGGCTCGCTGCGGCCTATCTCTATTGCCGCGGTGGCGTGAACCACAATGCGAAATTCCACACGCGCATGTTCGCGCCCGATATGGGGATTGCGGAGGATCCGGCGACGGGCGCCGCTGTGGCGGCGATGTCCGGTGCGATCCATTTCTTCGACGGGCTGATGGACGGCCATCATCCCTACCTGATCGAACAGGGTGTCGAAATGGGTCGCCCCTCTCATATCCATCTGCATCTCGACGTGGCGGGTGGCGCAATCGCCGGCGCACGCATTGGCGGAGAGGCCATTCGTATCGCGTCGGGAGCGCTGGATTTGTGACGTTCGTTTTGCGCTGCGGAAGAAATTTGCGCCCGGACGCAGATTTTTTCCGATGCGGTATAGACAAGGTCGGAGAACGTCTTTATACGCCCCGTCAGACCGCTGGAGCGGTTAAGTGGGTGATTAGCTCAGTTGGTAGAGCAGCTGACTCTTAATCAGCGGGTCCACGGTTCGAGCCCGTGATCACCCACCAAATATACCGCTGATTACACTCCGTTTTCCAGAAAACGCCATATCTACCAAACGGAACGGTTTGAAGTAGTTTGATGTTCAGTTTGACGGTTTCGTTCGTCTGCTGTTCCGTTCCATCTTGATAATCACCGCATCCCGCACCTGCTCATCGTCAGCCATATAATGGGTCTCAAGCACGGATCTAACTTCCTTCGTGCTATGCCCTGTCGCCATGGCAATGTCGTCAATCGACGCCCCGGCGCGCCTTGCGCTGGTGATGAAGGTCCCGCGCAGATCGTGGAACGTCTTTCCCTTGACCGAAGTCTTCGCGACGACCTTTCCCCATGACGTTCGGAATCCGTCTGAGGTCCACCGCTCGCCTCTGGAGTTGGTGAGGATCGGAAGATCGCTGATATCCATCCCCGAATTTTCGCTTGCAACGACGGCGCGGCGGGCGTCCAGCACATCCTTTAGCTCTGAGGAGACCTTCACTGTCACGCGCCGGCCGCCTTTGCTCTGCTTGAGGCGGATATGCGTGCCGTCATAGTTCGCCCAGGATAGGGCAAGGAGGTCTCCTTGGCGCTGCCCTGTCCACTGCGCCAGCAAAAGCGCGTCTGCGATCTGCTGCGGCGCTGAGGCCGAAAGGGCGGCTATCTCTTCATCGGTCCAGATGATGTCCTTCCGCGTGCCTGCCTTCGCCATGCGGCCGCCACCAAGGCAGGGGTTGCGCTTTAGCATCTCTTTCTCTGTCGCATACGAGAAGAGCAGCTTTAGGACTGTCCACGCGAGATCGGCCGTCCGCGGCCGGTCGACCATCGTATCCCGCCAGTTCTCGAACTCCTGCCGGCTTCCCAGTTCCTCCACCGCCGCGAACGGCATCGAGCCGAATTTCTTCTCGATCTTGTTGAGGAAGGGTCTGTACGAGCGCTGGGTGGCCGCGCTGAGGGTAGGGAGCTGCTTGAGGCTGTAGATTTCTACCAGCGCGCCTACGGTCTCATGGGACCGGGGCTTTCGCTCGTTCACCAGACGATAGTATTCCTGAGCGAATTCGTCGGTGCCCGGCTGCGCCTTGAT
Source organism: Shinella sp. H4-D48 (assembly GCF_022637395.1). Taxonomy (GTDB): domain Bacteria; phylum Pseudomonadota; class Alphaproteobacteria; order Rhizobiales; family Rhizobiaceae; genus Shinella; species Shinella sedimenti. Next base: position 1,351,176 of record NZ_CP093337.1, read on the forward strand.
GCGCGGTCCGTTCTTCCAGGCATAGTAGTAACGCTCGACCTTACCGTTCGCCAACGTCTTCTTTGAAGAGTGGACGCCCTTAAGCACTACGCGCACTCTGCTCCGCCTTCCATTTTTCCAAAGGTGAAAGGGCAGATTTCGGGGTCAGGCCTGACAATTTGTCAAGGGCGCTATCCAGTGCATGCCTATCCCATCGGTGTGTTCCAGCAATGGGATGGGGCAGGCGCCCCGATGAAACCCACTGCGAAAACTGTGCCATGGAGAGGCTGCAGTATTCTGCCGCATCGGCGCGGGTCATAAGTCGCTTCTCAATGCCGCTCATTCTCCCCGCTCCTTATCCAGTGCGTTGCGGGAGGGCGCCGGAACGATTTCAGCCGTTATCCTCAGCACGGTTCCTTCGGGGAAATCCTCAGCAAAGGCTTTGAACCCCGGGCCATGCTTGAAGCCGCTGGAAGCCCGCTCCTTGCCCCAGAATGAGTGGCCGTCGTCCACGATCACCCGAAGCTCGTTCACAATCTGCGTGTTGGTTGAAGACAGCACCTCGTCCGGCTGGCTGTGGCGGACACAACGCCATTTGCCGTTTCCATAGCGTAACGAGAGGTCGAGATAGTGTTTTCGGGTGTCTGCCTCATAGCGAGCGAACTCGTTGCAGCCCTCATGTCCGCACTTCGCCCGAAACATACCGTATGATCTAGCCATCGCTCTCTCCTCTCTGGCGGATAGCGGAGGTTCCAGATGATTTGCTGGTGACGGCGGGCTTTTCTTCGCAGAAGATGCCGCAGTCGATGTTCATGGACTTGAGAGGCCTGCCCACCGCGTCTGCTGGCAGATCGTCAAGGAAGATGCGTTTTCCCTGATGCCGGCAGAGACGAACCCCGAGGCGGCGCGATTGCTCGGCGCGTTCATCGAAGATTTCCGGGCGTGTCCTGCGCACAAGGTTCCAGTACGTCGGGCTTGTCGCCTTCACACACCCGATGCAATTTGCGTTCGGGTAGCCTTCAGAATAGAGGCGCGGCGGCGTGATGCCAGCGGCCTGAAGCCGCTCAATGCAGTCTTGTTTCGAGATATCGGCATCGATCAGAACCGGCAGAACGTTGGAGCGCTCGGTCAACACAAAGCGCTCATGTCTCTTTCGCTCGTCGGCGGTGAAGCCGAAGACATGCCAAGCAACCTTGTGGTGCCTCTCGTAGTCCTGCCGTGCCTCCTTCTTCAGGTGAACGGTGCATGGCGCGCCATGCGGGAACACCATGCCGCCGCGCCGATCCCATACGGACACGGCCGATGCTTCGGGATAGTTCGGGTTGCTCCAGTAGTTCAGCGGCTGGCGCAACCACATAGAGACGTCCCGCGCGAACCGAAGATTATCATGGTCCTCTTCTGCGACGGGGTTGTTGACGCCTCGCACGTCGCAATGGTCGCCGTACAAGCGCAGCGTTTCCTGCCACGCGATGGCGCTTGCCGCGCCGTTGGAAAACCAAACGACGATCAGGTCTCCTGGTGCTGGCCTCATTCCGCACCACCCTTCGCTGATGTGGCGGAAGCGCTGCGCGTGGCGGCGAGGGCTTCGAACCTGCCGTCCTCGAACTCTTCGCGGGGGCGAACCCATAGAGAGCCGTCATCGATGGAGCGGTAGATGGCTACCTCGCGCATGTCTACGATGCCCTTGTCTGTCGGCGTCAGGTAAACATCATCCCAGCCATGCTCATGCCACGCCTCCGCCTGCATCTTTCCGAAGCCGAGAAGCACATATTCGCTACCGCGTTTCTTGTGGCGATGCGTAGCGACCACCTCCGCGCTGTCCTCCCCCTCTCTAAGGGGTGGATGGGCGAACAGATCGCGGGTGACGATCTGATATTTCTCCGGGTTCCGCTTGGCGAGCGCTTCCCATCCGGCTCGGTCACCGTATCCGTCAGGATACCAGCTTGTGTGCTGCTGGCCGTTCTCGTAGGCGCACCACTGTTTCGCCACCGGCTCTACCGCCGGCACATCGACAAGGGCGCTTCGGATGCGCTGCTCGTAATCGGCTTGGGCGGCGGCTTTGGCATCCTCTTCGACGGCTTCCGCACCATCGAAAATAACGTCGCTCTGCCCAAGCGTAACCACCCAGCCGGGCGAATACGCCTTGATGCAAGCCTCGTACTTGAGGCCTAGCCCTCGGCCAACGTGGATGGTGAAGCCGCTTTTTTTCTCCGTTGCCCAGTTCAGCGGGAGCGCCTTCACCTCTCCCGCCTGCTTATCTGAAAGGGCTGCGCGACGGTCCCAGATGGCCGCAGCTTCACTTGGGTCAACTCTGCCGGGAGTCTCCGCATCGCAATCGTTGTTCGTGCAGGTGCCCCAGTAACCGCGTTCATTTTTAAACAAGGTCGCTTTTGACCCACAGAAAGGGCAGGGCTTAAGTTCACTCTGCATTTTCAGATCCTCCGAGGAGTGCGCGGGCGCGGCATTCGGCAGAGGCTACCGCTGCAAAAGCGCCAATGACGGTGGTTCCCTGGATTACGCCGGGCGATACGAGCATCTTCAGCGCTGAGTGGCAGTCCTTCATGACGGCCCGCAGTTCCGCGACTTCCCGCTCCGCAGCTTCGGCGCGGCCACAGATGGCGTTGAAACGCGGAGTCCCGTTGTCTCGGATCATCCCGCGCAGTTTGGCAATCTCAGCGTCCTTCTCCGCATTCTCCCGCTGCAACGCCTCTGCCTGGCGGGCGAGGGCTTCATAGTCGGAGTGCAGGACGTAATAGCCGTGATCGTCTTTCACTATGCCGTTGGAGTAGCCGAGGCCGTTCGGATTGCTATCATTGGAGAAGCGCTGGGGGGCCTCTATGGCTGATACGGGGGAGGTCATGGGCGGGCCTCCGCATCGATCGCGGCCAATTCAGCGGCCAACTTCGCCTTGCGCTTCTCGACAAGCTCGGCGTCGTTCGCGGCCTTCATCGCCTGAATGTCTTCCGGGATGCTGAGAGCCGGGTGCGTCTTCACCCACTCCAGAAGCGTGCCGTAGTGCAGATTGGTGGTGGTGTAGATATCGACGGTGAAATCCGGCTTCTGGCGGAAGTGGGCGCAGGTGGCCTCAAATTCCGACTGGATGACAGAGGCGCGCTGTTCCTCAGTGTCGAAGAACTGAAACCACGTGCTATAAGTGTCAGACAGATAACGTTCAGCCCGCCACTCTTTCCCTTTTTCGAAGTCGCCACCTTCGACGCGGAGACCCCCAATGTCCTTCATTTTCGGGATACGGGGTATACTTCTGGCTCCGTGGTAGTGGTTTTTCTCGACCGACAGCGGGTAAAGGACCTTGCCGTCGAGCAACTTGCCTAGGTCGATCATCCCCTTGTGGGTCTTCATCCACTCGTCCATCTGACGCTTGGCGGACGCAAGATCCCATTCGGCCTTCTGCTTTTCTCTCCGAAGGTTATCCAACACCTTCGCGGCTTCAGCTTTGATCTGGGCAAGCTCTGCCTTCTTCGCCTCTATGTCAGCGTCGAGCGCAACATGCGGGGGTGCGTCGAAAAGCTCATCGCGATCCTTCGCAACAAGATAGCCTGCAGGCTCCGTCGTTTCCTCCTCGTGGAAGTCGTCGCCGTGGTAGTTTGTCGACTGCATCACAACCGTAACCATAGGGCGAACATAAGCCGTCCCTTCGATTTCGTGATCCAGGCTGAATGCGGCTCCGGTCCTGTCGTACAACAAGCCGCTCGTATGCTTCACGTTCTCACCCATTGGAGGAGCCTTTCTGATCAAGAGCGCGGAGGAGGGAGAGCGATTTCGCCCTGCGTTCCGGGGTGAGGGTGTGATCACCCGCCCAATGAGTGCTCTCTTTGCCGCTACGCGTGGCGTAGATGAGCTTGGTGCCGGAAGCGTTCGGCCGGACCGATACGCCGGGGCGTGACAGGGCAATCTCGATAGCCACGTCAAGTTCGTTACTGCCCGAAGTCGCCTTCTCCAGTCGTGCAATGAGTGAGGACAGGTTGCTCATGCTTCACCTGTCTTGCGGGCGAGAAGCATCGCGTCGGCAACCTCGTAGGCCTTGCGGGCGAAATAGTCGGTGATGTGCTCGTGCGGCAGGCGATGGTCAGCGCCGCAGCGTTCAATGATTGCGGGGATGGCCTGACCGGCGAACCAGTCGCGGAGGCTCATGCCGTTTTCCGCAAATTGGAAATCAGGCTGTACCGCGAGCGGGAACGCCGGCCCGCCGTCTTCTATCTTCTTGGTCATGCGGAATCCCCCTCAAAATCAGAGAGATCCGGCACGAAGTTCTCAATCTTGCCGTCGCCATCGATTTTCATGATGACGTAATCGCCGTAGCCGTTGCCTTCCGGGCACATGATGCTCGGGACATAGCCGTCGATCTGTTTTACCTCTTTGCGGTCGGCATCGAGGAGGCTGTAAACGCCATCATCGCAGACCTTGTAATGAACGTCGGCCGTCGTACCCTTCGGCCAGTCGATGATGATTCCGGCCTCGATATCGATCAGGATTGTCCAAGAATCCTTCGATGCGAAGGGCATCGCCGGGTTATCGTCGTCATCGACAACACCGTTGACCGTGCCGTCTTCCCAATAGCGTACGCCGCAGTCGGCTTGGAGGTACTTCACGTCATGTTCGGCAGTCTCGGTGATTGTGATCTTCGTCATCTCGATTCCTCGCGGTAAAAGGTGCAGGGCCGGTAGACGACCGGCTTCTTCGGCTTGTCGGATTTGGGGAAGGGGGCGGACTTGAGCTTGCCGGTCGGGCGTATGACGCCGCTGTTCCGGTCGCGCTGGCGGTCGGACTTGCGGATCTGGCGAACATCGTTGCGCGTCTTAAACTTGTGGCACTGCACGCAGATCGCCATGCAGTTTTCCAGGCTGTTATCGCCGCCGAGCTGGTCGGGAACGTTGTGGTCGAACTGGACGCCGAGCGACAGGTGGCAATTACACCGTTGGCCCGGCTCGAAGCCATACCGTGTACCTTCCGCCTCGCAGCGGTAGCCGGATCGTTCCAACGCAGCGCGCTTCGTGGCGCGGGAGAATTCGTGGCGCGACATCAGACAGCCCCCACGAACGGGAAAGCATCGTGGGTAACGCCGTCAAGCATCCGGCCCGACCGAGCCTTCCTCACCTTGCTGAAAATCTCGCCGCCGAACTGCTGGAAGAATTCAGGCTGCTTGCCGTAGGAAAGATAGTTCTCGGTGCCATCGGCCATAACCTGACCCCAAGCCAGCCATTCGCCGTTCTGCTTGTGGTGGTAAGCGGCGCCCGCGTCCGCAGCCTGATCGCGCAGACTGCGGAACCAATCCGGGTGCGTCGGACGAGATTTATGGCCGCCTTGGTCCGTCTCACCTCCGGTGATTACCCAATCCGGCATAAGGCCCTTTGGAACAATAATGCCACTGATCAGCGGCTCGAATGACCCGAATGTGAAGAGCGGACGCAGTTCGATCTTTGCGACCTGCAAGGCCGGCAGGTTCTTGTCAGCACGGGGCTGGTCTTCGCACGTTGCTCCGAGAGCTGCGTTCGCCGGCAGTCCACCCGCTGCATCCGCCATCTTGACGATGTTCTGTGGCCGCTTGGTCAGGAGCAGATAAACGAGGTTCGGCGTCTGCCGCATGACATCGAAGGCGCCGGCGCGCCACTGCGGATCGACCTGATTGTCGAAGATATCGGCAAGGCTTGCGCAGAACACGAAAGGCCGATCGCCGTCCTTCTCAGCCTGGCGCTGCCAGCGGAACGGGTCGTTCCACGTGTGCTTTCCAGTACGGATGCGCGGATGGTTGCCCCACTGCACCTTCCCATACCGCTTATCCATGAGAGCTTCGGCATAGCAGCCGTCGCAGGCCGGGGAGACCTTCGTGCAACCCATCCAAGGATTCCAAGTGTGGCGCGTCCATGAGATCGCCGAGTTCTCAGCCATCAGATTAACCCTTCCGTGATGCCGTCGAGCATGGCCGACTGAGCCGGCGAGCGGTCGGGCTTGTGTCCGATCTCCTTGCGAAGCTGGTTGACCTTTATGTCAATGCGCAGCTTCGCCATGAGCGAGGACACCCGCATGTTGGGGTGCTTCTCGACCAGGGCGGCTAGCATGCGGCGCTGTTCTGGGCTCATGCTGCCCTCCCGTACTTCCGGTCTTCCGGGTTCGTGAGAATGAGCCCCTGCTCGGAAAAATGACGATGGATGGCATTGAGGTAGTCGGTCTTCTGCCGCGTCGTCATGATCCGAGTGACGCCGAAATCGAACGGGACCATCATGAGCTTGAGCTTGTGCTCGTACGGAAGCGGCATGATCACGGCGTCATATTCGGCCTTGAACACGTCGTTCTCGTTCCGAAGGATCGGCACGCCGAAATGAAGCTTGCAGTAGCCGCGAACCTCTTCCGAGGTCTGGTCGACAAGCTGCGCCGATATCTCTAGGACCCATTTCCGCTGGAGGCTGTTCTGGTCGTTGGTGCGGTGCTTGCCGTCCGTGATGCTGGCCGTGAACGGAAGCTTCCTGTTTGCGATGAACTTGTAGAACTGCTCAAGGGCCTGTTCCGTGTCCACGATGCGGTTGTTGGTCGCCATGGCATCACCCCGCGTTCATCGGGTGATTGCGGAGATCGGAGTCGGTAATCCTGCCGGGCTTGTCGCCCGGGAAGTCGTCGGCGTCTTCGATCTCCTTCTTTTTGGCGGCGAACTTCCGGCGCGCGGCATCCCAATAGTCTTTCGACCAGCCGTCCCGTTCTGCGAGGCTGAACCAGATATCGAAGAGCCGCTTGACGTCGCCGGTTGTGTGAGCGTCAAGTAGATCCTTGTCGATTTCCTCAAGCTGGCGCTTCTGTTCCGCCGCCGTGACCTTCTTCTTATGCGGGTCTTCTTGGTTGTAGTTGACGCTCTCGTTGTCGGGATCGTCGCCGGTTTCAAGGCCGAGCGCTTTCAGCAGCGCATACTTCACCGCATAGGACATGGCCTTGCCCGGCCCCTTGTCCTGGGAGTCAATGCCATATCCGAAGGTTGGGACGTCAAAGTAGTCGGTCGGCTCATCGATGTTCACGAACCGGACAGTCAGCGAGCATTCGGCGCGATTGCCGTTGTGGACGTGCTCGCAGCGGACCGGGTAGTAGACGATACCGTGATTGAGAAGGACCGGGCGGACCTTGGCAGTCACCGCGTCGTGCGACACGATGGTGTAGTTCATGCCCTGCCTCTTCTCCTTTTGGATATAGTCGACATCGCCCATGGCGGCAGCGAGGCGCTGGTGAACGTTAAGGGTCGCGTCAGCCATTATGCGGCCTCCCCGAAAGCGGTCATCATCTTGCGATGGATCGCGCGGGTGCGCTCGATATCGTCACGGCAGTAGGATGCGATTTCCTTGTGCTTGCCCTCGGCAAACATCTTCCCGACCATGGAGCCGTCAACGTCACCCTTGCCGGCGATACCGAGAGCCTGACACAGATTATCCATGCTGATCGTGTCGCGGGCGCCGGCCCATGCCGTCATCGTGTCAAATACGGCGGCATCCCAAGGCTTCGGGTCTTTCGGAAGCCATGCCGGAACGCGGATGCCAAGAACCATGCAGCGCTGCCAGATGAAGCGGATATCGAAGCCGGTGATGAAGTGGCCGACGATCACCGGGAAGCGGTTGCCGATGACCTTGCCGGCTTCGTCGAAGAATGCCGAAATCATACTGGCTTCGCTGTCGGCGTTGATCGGCCACGAGATCGAGGTGGCAGGCGCGTCGTCAAAGGTGAACCCGACACAGCAAATCTGCCCGTAAGCCGCATTGAATGAGGTCTTGGCGACCGCCTCCTCGACCGCAGTGGCTTTTTGCTCGGCTTCCCATGCGGCGATCGTCTCGGCTTTCTTCATCGCGGCTGGCGGCTTCACGGTTGCCGCAATTGCCGCGCGCGCTTCTTCGGACTGGGCCGGTATGGTTTCGATGTCCAAGTACAGGTATGTCATGCTGCGATCTCCTGTTCGATTTCGGGCGCGTACCAGCTGGCGCGCATCTCGTAGTCCTCGGCACGTTCAATGTGCCGGTCGTGTTCAGCGATGAGGTAGAAGCCGCGCGCCGTGTCGGCGGTCTTGGCTTCGTCAAGGCATTCGGCGGCGAGCTTGCGGGCAGCGTGGGCACCGGACATGAAGGTTTCGTAGGGGGATGACATCAGACCCTCCCGGCGATTTCGTTGGCCCGCTCAACACGGGAGAAGCTTTGATCGGCGGCGATGAAGCCGACGACGAGAATGGTGATGATGACAACGAGGCCGGCGCAAAGGTCGCGTGCCGTGCCGTTGATGATCTGGCCGACGCCGGGGTTGTTCGTCCCGCGATAGGTGCCGAGATCAAGCGGGGCCTGAACCCTGCAGGAGACGCCAGAGGCGATGCAGGAGCATTCCAGGTGGGTGTGGAGGTCGCAACGGTTCATCACAGCACCGCCATCTGCTCATCGGCCACGGGCTCATCCTGCGGCTCTGGGAAGAACTTGAGCAGTTCGGCGCGCCAGTAGTCGCGGCTTTCCGACCAGTGAGGACCAACGCTCTCGATTGAAATCGGGTCTCGGTGTTCCTTTACGCGCGTTTCAAGCTGTTCCGGCGTGGTGAGGTATTTCAAGCGTTCCGTAATGGCCTCTGCATCCAGAACGCCGGCCTCGCGAAGTTCCGAGAGGGCATCCATGTACCGGCGGTAGACCAGTTTGTAGTTGCCAAGCTCAACGGCTCTCCACCGGTCATGGTCGGAATAGGAGCGGGCGTTCTGCTCCAAGCCATTCAAGCGCCCGATAGCGCGGTCGATGGCCTTGGCATGGATCTGCTTCTGAACCTTCGTCAGGAAGGAACGGCGGTCTGCGTCTGTAAACTCGGGAGAGGCGTAGCGCTCGGCCATCTTCTCGACCAGAGCTTCACGCGCCTCGTCGTCGGCCATGATACCATCAGCCAGTTCGGCCGGCGTGATGCGTTCAAGGATGAAACCTACCAAGTCCTCAATAGGCAGCGTGATGGCGCCGTCGCTGACGGACATGTTCGGAAAGTACTTTCCTGGATCCGTGGAGGCGTAATACTTGCGCTTCGCGGTGACCTCGCCGTCTTCCCAGACGGTGATGTCGAACTCGTTCAGGGAGTGGACGGTGCCCTTGCGGCTCTTTGTGACCTTCCCGTCCTCAAGCTCGATTTCCATGTTGGTCTGCACCTCATGGTCAACCTTGAGCGTGGACGGCCGGTCGTTGTATCGGGTCAGGAACATCAGTGTGCCTCCGCCATCTGCTCATCGCGGCGAACATCGAACGCGCGATCCGGGTTGCCGCCAGAGCCGTCGGCCAGAGCCTCGGCGAACGCGAGCTGCGCCCGGGCGTCGTTCTCGAAGTGGTCCGCGATCAGCAGGAAGATGTTCTTGTTCGTGGTCGTGAAGAACCGTTCCGAGCCGTAGCCGTTGCGGGTGAACCGCTTCCCGCCGATGACGATCTGCGAGACGTAGAACTCGCCGTCGCCGTCCTCGACAAAGGTCGCCGTGCCCGCCGCGAAGATGCCGGGGCAGAGCTCGAATTCATCGAAGTCGTATTCCATGCTGAATGCGGTCATTGCCATTGTCCTCAAACTGCGACGGGACGCTCTCCCGTCTGGACGGAATTGGGTGGGGTTAGGCGGCGCGGTTAAGGTCGCGCGGCTTGTCTGGATTGACCTCGTATTCATGGAATCCGGTGAGCTTCACGCTGTACGGCCGGTAATGTTCGGCGCTGCGGAGGTCGGCGAAACCGCAGTCGACAGCGGCGGCGTGCACGGCATGTTCGATCTTGTTGACGTGGAAAGCCTGCCAGTTCAGATCGACATTCGCCTTCTGCGATGCCTTGGGGCCTTCGGCGTGGAGCGCCTTATCCGAAAGCTTCTGCATCTTTCGACGCTCGTCGCGGAGGTTCTTCACCGCATTGAACAGTCGCTCTACGTCATCAAGCTGTGCAACCATGTGCTTCATCCCCTGTGTTTCGAGAGCCCCAGCAGATCAGGCGGACCGTCTTGCGTGCCGGGGTAGATCCATTTCGATATCGCCTCGGCGGGGAGGCGATGCCGAAGGGGATCAGGCGACCTTAGAGGAAACTGAGTGAAAGATTTCGCGGAGAAGCTTGACGGACTCGTCGTCGAGGTCGATCCGCTGGCCTTTGTCCGGATTGCGGAGAGTGAGCATCTCATTATGCACGCCAACCGTGAGGGTTGCGTACCAGCCGTTACCAAGCGCTACGTTATGTCTGTCTGCCATTTCCCTTGCTCCTCATATTCCCGGTGTGTCGGGGTGATGAGGAAACAATATCACGCAGCGTGAAGTTTGTAAGCATAAAATTCACACTGCGTGAAGTTTATTTCCAGCCGTCACCAAACCTGCTAGAATCACCACACGAAAAACCCGGCAGGATGGACCGGCCGGGCGAGGGGATGCAGGAACGAAAAAGCCCGCCGGAAGGGCGGGCGGGGGTGGCCTGTCTTCGGAAATTCAGTGAACGGTAAAGAAAACGTTATCGTGTGCCTTGAATAAGGCAGATCAACCACCGATATGATCCAAGATTTGCATCTGCGAATCAAAAATAGAGCGGCCCGGAAGGTGTGCAACCACCGTCCGGGCCTGAAGTACCAACCTTGCGGCAGGCTATGTGATCACATGACGTCCATGTATTCATTAATTTCCGGATGTCAAGAGTTGCTGGTCACCGCATAACGACATAACGAAAGGTTTATGTCTTATGACGGAAATGAAAGTGATGCTTTTTAAGAAGACAAAGATCAGGGTGGATGAGAACGGGCTGGTCTGCCTGAACGATATCCACAAGGCGGCTGGATTCTCGAAGAATCAGACCCCGTCCGACTGGATGAGGCTTCCCAACGCGCAAAAGGAGATCGTCGCTCTTTTGTCAAAGATCACGGGAAAATCCCGTGGCTGGACGAAATCTGAAATGAAATCAGTCCATTACACGAAGAATGGCGTTGGCACTTGGGCTGATGAAAATCTCGCCCTGGGATATGCGACATATCTCTCCGCTGCGCTCGCCGTGGAAATTCGTGATGTTTTCCTTCGATTCAAAAAAGGTGACGAGACCCTTGTTGATGAGATTCGAGAGAACCAGGCCAAGCGTGAGGCAGTTCGCGACCAGCATCGCGAGATCGGCAAGAAGGTTCGTAAGGATTATACCGACACGCTGAAGGCGCGTGGTGTAACCAAGTGGTACGAATACGCCCACTGCACCAACGAGACCTACAAGCACCTTCTCGGCGGTACGGCAAAGGAACTACGTATCACTCGAAAGCTGGGTGCGAAAGCCAACGTTCGTGATCATATGTCTCTTGCGGAGTTGGCTTACACGATGGCCTCTGAGGCTTTGGCGGTTGAGCGTATTGAAGACCAGAACGCCAATGGCTACGCGGAGTGCAAGACTGAGACGCGGATTGCGGCAACGACAATCCGGGGCGCTATTGATCATGATAGGCGCAACAGACAGCAGCGCTTGGTTTAGGAGGTGCGGGGCTCCGGCCCCGTTTTCTTTCAATGTGTCGTCCCCTTGCGTCTGGCAATGTACTCAGCGTTCAACAGGTCAACGAGGTCGTCGGCCTGCTCAATGTCGAGCCCGTCTTGTGGGATGCCGTTCACCTCGGCCGTCAGCCCCGTGAAGATATCGTAGACCGCCCACATGCCGGTGCCGTCCTCACGCATCGCATAGCGGTTGTTCGATTTCGGCTTTTCGGACATCGCCTTCTCCTCAGATGCCAATTTCACGATAGCGAGATTCCGCCGGCGCACAAGAAAAAGCGACTCCCATTACGTGCAATCGCAACATCTGGTAGCCGTTAACGAGTATGACTATTTTCCTAACTTTGTTCTTGTTCCGTTCTCGTTTTCGAGTCATGCTAAGGGCATCCCAAAATCCCAAGGAGCATGAACATGGCAGAGTTTTTCGTGGTTCAATCCTTCTCCCCGGCCAAGCGCGGCGCGATGAAGCCGGATATCCCGGTGCAGGCCACCAGCATCATGCATGCGAGGCGGATGGCCGAGCGCCTGGCGCTACAGAAGCCCATGGTCTTTGCGACCGTTACCGACGCCGACCCTGAAGCTGGCGACTTCGGCGAGCCGCGCCTGATCTGCGCCTATGGCGATGATCTGCCCGAGGAAGTCAGCAATATGCAGCCGGTCTAGGGAGAGGATCATGGCAGATAACCTGAAGATGCAGGTAGATCCGCACGTCAAGCGGATGGCATGCCAAATTTACACGCAACTGCCAGAGGACAAGAGGGAGGCGCTTCAGGTTCTGCAATACGTCAGGCAGATAATTTTCTGTCTAGGGGAGGATTGGGAGGCCGTTGTGAAAACAGCGGCTATCCTGCCCTTTCAGCACGACCAGAAAGGTCCGGCAACTCGGCTGCGAGCCGTACCGGAAGCCCAGAGCGATCACCTAGATAAATCCAGTCTAGAGTAGCGCCAGTTCGCGTCTGGATCGATATTGCTACATCGATATCAGGGCGTCTGAGCCCCTTCAGATAATTGTTGAGAGCAGGTTGAGATACGCCGATCAAAGAGGCGAACTCAACCTGCTTTTTCTCGAGCGCTTTCATGAGCGCATCGAGGCGCATCGCGATATCCGCGTTTGATCTTCCACCATCAGCCATCTGTATTTTCTGGCATATTCACGCAACGAAAAGAATTATCATCTGGGGGGTTGCAAAAACTTCACGTTGCGTGATAATTGGCGACATGAAAAAGCCGAAGAACATCGTTGATCGCATCGTGACCGACCTTGGCGGACTGACCAAAACAGCCGCGGCGCTGGGGTTGGATAACCCCAGCATTGTCGCCAACTGGCGGACTCGCGGGCAGGTCCCGTACCAGCGAGCGGTTGAGATTGAGCGTCTGACCGGCATATCCCGGCATGTGCTCCGGCCTGATGTCTTCGGCCCCCAGCCGGAGAATGCGGCATGAGTATCGAAGCCCACACCATCCCTGACGATATGGCTGCTCGTGTTGCCCGCCTCATCAATGAGGCTGAGGACATGCGCCAGCAGGCGGCCGATGACCTGAAACAGATTTACGCCGATCTGCGCGAAGAGCTGCGCGGTCTTGGTTGGGACGGCAAGCACGTCTCCGCCGAAGTCGCCGCGCTCAAGGGCGCGATTGGCGAGATGCGCCTTGACGAAAAGGCGAAGGAGAAGCGCGAGGAAAAGGGCGAGCGCGTCGACGACTACGTTTCGCTCCTCACACGCGCACGTGCACGTGAGGGGAACGGCTACGCGGCCGGTCGCCGCTCCGACGGTGGCCTTTCCATCCTCACCAAGCACGAAGACATCAGAACAGCGCCGGTAACGGCGGAAGAATCCCCGCGTAAGGCGGCGGAGGCGGTATCCGAGAGGACCGCATTCACGGACGCAACTGTAGCGCCCGTTTTGGTCGAAGCCGATAAGGCCGAGGCTGTGGCTGGGGTATTGGGGCAACCCGACGCGATCCCAGCCCTGACCGTCCAGCATGACGGCGTGAACGTCGGCGGCCCCGAAAGGGCAGGCGTGACGGCGGGAGAGACCGCAACCATTTCGCCCGAAGAGGCAGAGGAAGAATTCCCCAGCGCCGAGCGTGAGGACCGCGCCGCCGCCAACGCAGGAGGCGATCATGTAACGAGCATCGCGAAGCGCGAGGTCGATTTCGACAGGAACCCGAACAACGGGGATGGCGATGCCTCTGTGGCTCTCCCCACCAATGGCGTGTTCCTGGAAGACGTGCCGCCAATGCCGATGAAGCGGCCTGCTTTCGCCCACTGCTTCCCTGAACTCTCGAATGCGGCATACGAGCGTCTTGGCACCGACATTGCCTTCAAGGGCATTCACGACCCTATCATCCGCATGGGTGACGTGATCGTTGATGGCTGGGCCAGGTTCACTATCGCCCGCGAACTCGGCATCAACTACCCCGTTCAAGAATACACCGGGAACGACGTGATCCTCGACGTGATCGAGTGGCAGCGCGCGTCCCGTAATTTCACCCAGGCACAGGAAAAGAAGATTGCCGCCGATCTGGCGAAGGCGATGCCCGACCGTGCCGACGAGATCATGGCCGCCTTCGGGCTGGCCGAAGCTCTGGAGGCTGCGGAATGACGGCGCGCGGCCCCGAGACAGAACACACCTATCCGGTCGATCAGGAAGCCCAGTTCGCAGTTGAGGCAACTCCCGGCGCGCTTCCGTACGTCCGTTCCCATCAATCCCGTCCGAGGAGGAAGGCAGCATGACATGCAATTTCCGTGTTGGGCAGAAGGTCGTGTGTGTTGACGATGGAATTGATTACCTCGGCAAGTCCACGAACCTGTCGGTTGGAAGCGTCTACACCGTTGAGGCGATAGTCCCGGCGCCGATGGTGGTGGGTCTGGTAGTTTCCGGCGCATACAGTTGGCACCACACTAAAGCATACCGCAGTGACCGCTTCCGCCCCGTCGTAGAGCGCGGCACTGAAAAGGGCATGTCCATCCTCCGCAACCTCCTGAATAAGACCGGGAAGCCCGTCGAGGTGGACGCATGAGTTTGCTCATCTACGGCATCATCGGCTTCACGATCCTCTGTGGCGCGACTGCGGTCGCTTTCGCGTTCCCACGCCAACGCCGCGGCGAAGACCGCATGGCACCCGACTGGTGGAGAGATCAGTGATCAACGGAATCGGTCAGCGCCGCTCCTCCTCCTCCCAAGCCGCTGGCTGATCGCCGGAGCGCGCGGCTAACGCCTCCTCGGCCGCGCGCTCCACTCTTATCCTTGGATACCCGCCCGCCAGTCGAAGCACGACGGCATGTGTCAGGTCTCCCAACGGAGTGAATGTCGAGGACGCCGAAGCCGGGGAAACCCCGGCGCCCTCCTGATCCCGGGCAGATGCGGCGGACCCCGGGAAGAACGAATTAGCGGTTTGCCCAACGCGGCGGGCCGGAGACTGGAAGGGCACAACATCGCCGGCAAGCGATCGGCCTTTCCCGTCGAATTTTGAAGGTCGCTTCATGTGCAACTCCTTCGGACCTAAGCAACCCGAAGTTCGCACAGGAGACCGCCAAGGTGTTGTCAAAGTCTGACAAGGAAAAGTCGAGCAGAGGCAAGAGAATGGGTGACGTGTATTTCGCGCAAACGATGTTCAGGGAGGCTTTCCCTCAGCGCCGATACGGAAGCGTCAAGGCAGCGCTGTACGAAGCGCACCGCTTTATCTCCCGCCGAGTTCGAAAAGATTTCACCGAGCGTCGTGTGCGCTCGATCTGGGAAGGCACGGCCAAGCGGATCGATGCCGAGGAAATGGAAGCCTTGAAGGCTGCTCTACAGGAGGAAGCCCGTCGTGAGCAAAACGAACTCCGTGCCCGTCTGGCTTCGCTGGATGAAAAGATTGCCGCTTTTGAGGCGGCTGCGCATCGCGAAGCGCTGGCGAGACCGTTCTCGGAAATGGGCCGATAGAGCCGACTGGCTTGTTCGTGAAGAGATCGGGGAGGGCGAGTGATGCAGCAGCTTTCCATGCTCGACTTGATGATGCCGCCCGCGCCGCCGGTGGTAGCTAAGCCGTGGGAACCTCCGCCGCGCCGCGAGTTTTTGACCCGCGCCTACGGGGTCGAAGAGATGATGGAAATCAACCTGGACGAACGCGACCCGATTGAAATCGAAGTGCGCGGCATTCCTACGCTCGTTCGTTTCTCGTCCTTCTTTCAGACCTATACCGTGCAGCCTGCCGGATCGGTCTATTGGTCGGAAACCGGCTTCAAAAGCTTCGCCGGGTTTTATGGTCGTATCGATGACGGTCTTACTCCTGCGGTGCTGGAGCAGATCATTTGCGCAGATATCGATAGCAAGCACGGCTGCAACGGCAAACTGACGAAGTGGTGGCCGTCCTATTGCCTGCAATGGCGGCAGAACAAGACCTTTGCCGACAAGTTCGATCGCGCCACAACCTGGGACCAATGGGGACCGGAGAAGCAGGCTGAACATTGGGCTAGCCACGACGCGCGTCAAGCCGCCGCGCTTCAGCAGATGGCCGCAGAAGGCATCGACCCGGACGAAGTCTGGAGGACGCGCCGTTGAACGACATCCCCCTCCTCAAGGAAGAGATAGCCGAGCTCGAAGGCCAGATCACCCGCATCAAGGGGAGTATGGGCA
Source organism: Shinella sp. H4-D48 (assembly GCF_022637395.1). GTDB lineage: Bacteria > Pseudomonadota > Alphaproteobacteria > Rhizobiales > Rhizobiaceae > Shinella > Shinella sedimenti. The sequence goes on from NZ_CP093337.1 coordinate 1,367,250, forward strand.
AGGCCGACAATGGGGTGAAGCTCCATAAGCTCGCGGTGATCACTCGCCTGCGCGACCGGTGCCTTCGGTCTCTCGCCCGGCTAGAAGCGAGCGAGGACGCGACATGAACGCGCCTTCGGCACGCGGCCTATTCCGCGCCACAGGAAAGCGGAGCAAGCCGGTCGCAACTCGGCTGCTCGACGGCACCTATACCAAGATCGACGCGCTTGAGCGCGAACCTGACGAATTCTATCCGACGCCGATCGAGCCGATTCGCGCGATCATCCATGCTGAACTTAAGCACCTTCGCCGCTTCCCGGCGATCTGGGGTCCGGCCTGCGGGACTGGCGTCATAGGCCAAGAGCTTCGCGCCAACGGAATCGATGCGATCGACAGCGATATGATCGACCGCGGATGCGGAGCCGAGATCAAGAACTTCTACGATTTTAAGGAACCGCCTTCCAAGGCCATCCTTGAGAACCCGCCGTTCGCTGAGTGCGGATGGGGCAACGGCAAGGCCCGCTGGCTTTACCACGCGCTCGATACGCTCGGCATCGAGTACATGTGCCTCCTCATGAACTGGGGCTTCCCCGGCGCTGGAGGTCTCGCTCCGTTCTGGGCGAAGTTCCCGCCGGCCCGCGTCTATCTCATGCGTTGGAAGATCGACTTCACCGGGCAGGGCGCGCCGCCGATGCTCAATGCCTGGTTCGTCTGGGACAAGTTCTGGGACGGCGAGACAGTTTTCCGAGTCCTCGACCGCAAGGACGCGCGCCAAGGGGAGCTCGGGCTATGACGCTCTACAAAAAGAGAGGCCGCATAGGCAGCCTCTCCAGATCGCTACATTCGTTACGCGGACACGCGCCCGCCGCCGGAGCGCGAGCGGATCATCCACGGCATGATGCCGGGAGATTTCACGAGAATACCCTTCTTCTCTCCAAAGGAGCGGAGGGCATCGCGTCCGACCTTCAAGGGCTTGTGGCCGTCAAAGGCCATGTAGCACGTCTTCAAGGTTGCATCGTGCACTATGTCACGATCGTTCCTTGGCCATGCTTCCAGAAAATCGATGGCGTCCTCCAGGCACGTTATCTCTTCGATCAGATCTCTGCCTCTCTTCAGATAAACGGGCCTATCAAATACCTTCGAGTTCATCTCTACCTCACTGAAAACGTTGGTGATCAACAAGGGTGGCGTTGGAATCAAACGCCGATCGGGAATATATTTTCGAGGCATCTCCGGTTCAAGATCGGGCAGGCGATCGCCGCTGGGAAAATTGGCGAGGTGGCGGCATGAGCTCCATGTCATTCGACCTCCCCATGCCTCCATCCGTCAACAGCATGTACCGGAACGTACCCGGCAAGGGACGCGTGAAGACGAAGGACGCGAAGAAGTGGGCGGCGGAAGCCGGCTGGATGCTTGTCGCCCAGAGGAACCGCGACGGTCGGCATAAATGCATCACCGGCTCGGTAGAGGTTGAGGTGACGGCCTATCGCCCCGCCAGCAAGCGGCGCGACCTGGATAACATCCTCAAGGCTCTGCTCGACCTTCTCACAAGCACCAAGACCATAGCAGACGACAGCCAGGTTGTCGCCATCAACGCCCGATGGGTGGATGAAGGTGTGCCCTGCACTGTGACCGTGAGGGAAGCATGAGCAATGTCATAAACCTCGCAGAGCACCAGCAAGCGGTATGGATGGCCTACGTCACTGCCGCTAAGCGCGCGCAGGAAAGCGGACGTATGGAAGATGGTATCGCCGCCGGCCGCGCCTGGCGCCGCTGGCTCGACCTCTTCATGACGCCCGAGCAACGGGAAGCTATCCCGGCAAAGGTGTCAGCATGACCGCGCTCGCCTTCGAACAAAACGCCTTTGTGCCTGAGATCGAGCAGAACGTCCTTGGTGCGCTTCTCCTCGGCGGCGACATTCACGAGATCCTTGCGACGCTGCAGGAGCATCACTTCGTTGAGGCTTTCCATCGTGCCGTGTTCCGCGCCGCGGTGGCAGGGCAGGAGCGCTATGGGTCGAGTAACCCGGGCGTCGTCAAGAGATTGATCGACGAGACCGCAGCTAAGGAGTTCGAAAAGTCGACGGGTATGCAGGTGTCTGCATATCTCGCGCGCCTGGTCTCATCGGCTACCGCGTCTGGAACCCGTGCGGTCGATAATGCCCGGAAGGTCATTGATCAATGGGCGCGCATATCGATCGCCGGCGAGGCCGGTCGTGTCTATGCCGCGGCGAACGATCCCTCCGCCGATGCCCGTGCTGTTGCTTCGGAGGCCGCGAAGAACCTCGACGACATCATTTCCGAACTTCGGAACGGCGGCATCAAAAAGACAAGGGTCTCGGTGGGTGGGGCCGCCATGCGAGCCGTCGAGGCAGCTCAGGCGGCGCGCGAAACTGGATCGGGCCTAACCGGCATAACCTGGGGGCTCACGGACCTCAACAGGATGACAGGTGGAATCCAGCGCCGCGACCTGACTCTTATCGGCGCGCGGCCTTCAATGGGCAAGACCACCGTCGCGCTGTCCTGCGCCATCAAGGCGGCAAGGGCCGGCCATTGCTGCGGCATAGTCTCGCTGGAGATGGACGCGGACAAGCTCGCCACGCGCGCCATGGCTGACATCATGTTCGATTGGCGCCGCAGGGTGCCTTACACGAACATCATCCGCGGCGAGGTGTCCGACGAGGATATCGACGCCATCATGGAAGCTCAGATGGAGCTCGACCGCCTTCCGTTGCTCATCGACGAGCAGGCGGGCCAGACTTCCACCGACATTCGAGTACGTGCCGAAAGACTTGCCGAGGATACCGCCAAGCGCGGGACGCCGCTTGAGGTGCTGTTTATCGACCATCTCGGCCTCATTCGCCCATCCTCGCGCTACAGCGGCAACCGTGTGAACGAAATTGCTGAGATCACCTCAGGCATGAAATCGCTCGCCAGAGAGCTCGATATCGCCGTTGTGCTCTTGTCCCAGCTCAGCCGCGCGCTTGAAAGCCGCGAGGAGAAACGCCCGATGCTTTCCGACCTCAGGGATTCGGGAGCTATCGAGCAGGACGCGGACATGATCGCCTTCCTGTTTCGTGAATCCTACTACCTCGAACGCGCTACGGGTGGATCGTTCGAGCAGCAGGAGGCACGGGCCGACAAACTGGTCGAATGCCAGAACAAGCTCGAATTTATCATCGCCAAGCAGCGCAACGGCTCGCTCGGGACAGTCGACCTCTTCGCCGACATGGCTTTCTCCGCGGTCAGGAATGGAGCCCGCACATGAGCAAACCCCACATCCCATACTTCGACTTCTATCCGGCCGACTTCATGAACGGCGTTCGTGGCCTGACCCCGCAAGAGGTGGGCGTCTACACCATGATCCTGTGCCGGATCTACGAGGAGAGCGGGCCGGTCGAATACCATGCCGAGCGGCTTGCCACCTATTGCGGCATGCGTGTCTCAGCCTTCGAAAAGACGATGGAACGACTGATCGTCCTGGGCAAGTTTTCACTGTCCGAAGGCATGCTTTCCAACCGTCGCGCCGAGACCGAAATTGACAGCCGTTCGAACAAGCTGAAAATCAACTCCAGAGCCGGAAAAGAAAGCGCCAAAAAAAGGCAGCAAAAACAATCAACCGCCGCAACGGACGTTCAACGACCGTTCAACCACACAGAAGCAGACACAGAAGCTACGCTTAGCAGCGTAGCAAAGGCGCCTGCGCTCGGTGATTTTGACATTCTCCAGAGCAAGCTGATCGCCGCGGCGGGCGACGACGGAATTCAGCCTCACAGCGCCCTTATCGTCGGTCCGATAGCCGAACTGATTTCCGCTGGCGTCAGCCTCGAACTCGACATTCTCCCGACCGTCAAGGCTGTAGCAGCTCGCCGGACGCGACCGGCGGCCTCGTGGTCGTACTTCCTGCCTGCAATCCGGGAAGCCTACGAGAAGCGGATCGGCGCAACGCGTGACCTTCCCAAACCCAAAACCATGGACGAAAGCGAAATCGCTTGGGCTCGCCGCCTCCGCTTCGCTCGGGACAAACGGATCTGGTCGACGTCAGAGCTGGGCCCGCGACCTGGGCAACCCGGTTGCCGTGTCCCCGCATCGCTCCTCGTCGACGGAGACGGCGAGGGCTGGAAGGAAATCGAAAACAGGAGCGCAGCATGAACATCCATTCCACAGAGAAGACATTCACCAGCGCCGCTGCGCTGATAGCCGACTACGCTGCGGTGCGCCGCCGTCTTCTGGGAACCTCACCGCGCAAGATCGTCCCGCCGCCGGCCGCAACCAGCGTCGAAACCGACCCGATGGTGACGGTGCGCCGGCTGCTGCCGCCCGTGAAGCTCCACTTCCACGATGCCCACGTTAAGGCGTTCCGCCGGTGGCAGATGATTGCGGCAAGCGGTCCTTGCACGGAGCATATCCTGAAGCGGTGTCAGGAAGAGCGCATGTCGTTCGAACTGGTCGTCGGGCCGAGCCGGAAGAGGAAGATCGCCCATTTCCGCCAAAAGCTCATGTGGGAGATCAAGATGAGCGTGAAGCCGTCGGCCTCGTGGCACGAGATCGGCCGGTTATTCGGCGGCCGGGATCACACGACGGCGCTTCATGGCGTTCGGGCGCACCAGGTACGTGTCGACAGCGGGGAGGCATGAGGATGCAGGCAGTAGCGTGCGGCGTGATCGGTATGGCGGCGGTAGCCGCCTCGTTCTTCTCCAAGGGCGATAAGGCGCTCGGCTTCGGCATCATCGCAGTTGTAGCGCTCATGGGCGTTGCGAATTCCTAAACGGCGGAACACGGGGAAAAGCACAATGGCAAGACGGGGCAGGAAAGCAAAGCTGGCTGCGATCAATCTGGCTGCAGTCGGACACAGCCAGGCCAAGCCGGAAATGAGCGAGATCGACAATCCGCTCTACAACCGGGCGCACGACGGCGAGACATGGAACCCGAAGAAGACGATGGCGGTGAAGAACATGAAGGAAAGCGCGCTGGTCGTACTGGAGCAGCGGAAGCTTATCGATGAGGCGCAGGCCAAGGCCGGCGAGCGGTTCCGGCGCATCTGGGAGGCGCTGGGCGGCGCTGGCGCTGGATCATTCGACTACAGCCGGGAACCCGTCGATGGCGGCGGTCCTCGCTCGGCACTGTCCGATCGGCAGATTCAGGCCGGAATTGACCTTGCCGATTGCCGGCGCGTCCTTGGCATCGGCTATGATGTGATGGTGAAGGTGGCCGGCGAGGGGCGGGCGGTCGCTGACCTCGCGCAGAGCAAGAACCTCCAGCGCGCCTATGTAGAAATGCTGAAGCAAGGGCTCACCGCGCTCGCCGTACATTTTGGCTATGAAAATCGCGGGAAACTGCGAAAAAGTGCTTGACGCGCATTCCACTCGGAACCCGAATAAGGTATACGAAATCTATAGTGGTGATTTGCGTCAAGGGCGGCTTCGGTCGCCTTTTTGATTCGGGAAGGCGGATAGTCATTCGTGAAGGCAGGGGTTCGTGCCCAGCCGTTCCTTCCCGACCCCATACGGCATAGCCGTAACAGAACGCTTGACGACGAGTCGCGAGAATGCGATTCTGAAAGCGCTAAGGTTCAGATATCGGCATTCCTAGTGACTCCGTTCATTGGACTGTCCGCTGAAGCAATATGGAGCCCGTCGCCTTCACTGGTGGCGGGCTTCCTCATTTCAGGAGAGAGCGATGCCCGGAGAATCCAAGGCCATCGTTTGGTCTTTCACAATCGGCGCGGCTCTCGGCCTGACGATTTGCATCCTGTTCGGCGTGATGGACGTGCAGTGCTACGGCACAGGCACCCCGAACTGGAACGCAGCACTTCAAGTCTGCGAGTGACCTCGCCTAACCCTCCACCCCAGCAGAAAGGAACCAGCATGAACCGCATCCGAAGTCTTGTCTGTGCCGGCCTCGCCCTCGTGGCCATGGCCTTCACCATCGCAGCGCCGGCCATCGCGGCCACGCCCACCGATCCCGGCGTCTACGAGGCCGTCAAGGCCAGCATCGAAACGCCCGCCAGTCTCCAGGTCCACAACGACGCCGTCGCCCTGACCTGCGAAGCACCCGCCGTGATGGTGAGCACCGCCGCCGGCCGAAGTTCGTTCCCGACCGACGAGCGCGTGACCATTGCCGATGCGTCCGGCACCCGCCTCAACCTTATCGAGGTCCGAAGTCGCTGCTGATCCCGCATACCCGAGACGAGAGCCGGGCTTAGGTCCGGCTTGTCATCCACTACTCGCCATGCCTACTAAGTTCAGCCGGCGTGGCTCCAAACTGTGTAGACGCCGTAGAAGAACAGAACGAGTGATGAGGCGGTGGTGATTAGCCCGGCCCTTGTCCAGATCGTGCCGTATGTCCAATGCCGTGGATACTCGGATCGCCAGCGCAGGTGCGACGAGTATGCCTGGTTTGCGAGATACGCAAAAACGCACGTCACGACGGCCAACCCAGCGCCGATCGAGAAGAAGATCAGAGCACTCGTCGCACCGGTGACGAATGCGGCCTCCTTTGCAATCGTATGCTCCTTGCCCATGGTCGCTGATAGAAAAGCAAGTAGAGCAATGCATGCTCCCCCGTTCAGGATGAGCAATGCCTTTAGACCCTCAACCGATGCATCCACGGAAGCCTTTTCGAGTGCATCTGCTCTTGCTTCTTCGCTCATATTCTACCCCAAGGTTAGCCCATGCCAGTCCTGAAAAATGCCAGGCATGAGCGACCGAAGCCGCCGGAAAGCCTTTTCGACATAGAGCAGGGTGATCAGTTTATCGCTGCACCAGAAGTTGTCGAGTGGGCGATGGCAACATTCGTACGGGAAGGTGCGCCACTCTGGAACCCCGAGCATGGCCATCTGGAGCAAGCCAAGATCGGCGCGCTGTGGACCAACGTCTCGAACAGCAAGAACGGGAAGGAAATCGTCGGCCAATGCGAGACAGGCGATCCCATGGCAATGGGCAAGTGGTCGAAGGCAAAGGCACGCATCCAGGTCGAGCAGTGGTTCGGGTCCATCCCGGATTTCATTTTGACCTTCGATGCTGGATATGCCGAGCAGTGCACCGATATCGAGTGGTGCGCGCTTGTCGAGCATGAATTGCTCCACGCCGCCCAGGACAGGGACATCTACGGCGCGCCGAAGTTCAACGCCTCAACCGGCCGCCCGGTGTGGTGCATTCGGGGGCATGACGTTCAGGAATTCACTAGCATTGTCCGCCGCTATGGTGCCGATGCCGCGCACGTTCGCGAGTTCGTCGATGCTGCCAAGGGTAAGCCGGAGATCGGCCACGCCAGCATCGCCCATGCATGCGGGGTCTGCCTCTCAAAGGCGGCGTGAACGTCTAGACGAGGTTAGACGCAATCCATGGCAGGTCCGAAGCTATCCGATGAGGTGAAGGCCTTCATCATCCAGAGCCTTGCGTGCTTCGATGGACTCGCTGTCGTTGTGGCCGCGGTCAAGCGCGAGTATGGCATCGAGATCAGCAAGCAGCTGTGCGAGAGCCACGATCCGACCAAGAAGGCCGGCGCCAAGTTGGGCGAGCGCTGGCGGGTGCTGTTCGACGAAACACGCAAGTCGTTTCTGGAAGACACGTCCACCATCGCCATCAGTCACCGCGCCGTTCGTCTTCGCGCTCTCCAGCGCATGGCCGACAAGGCAGAGGGGCAGGGGAACATGGTGCTGGCGTCGAACCTGATTGAGCAGGCCGCTAAAGAGGTCGGAGACAGCTACACCAACCGGCAAAAGTATGATCACACCTCAAGCGATGGGAGCATGAGCCCGAAGCCGGCGGCTTTCGATTTGGCGACGATGAGCGATGATGAAATCGAAGCGTATCGAACTCTCGCTGCCGCCGCTGAGCGAAATAGAAAGGGAGATTGAGCGGCGCGCCTGCAAGCGGTCGCTCGCTGAGTTTGCCAAACGTGCATGGCACATCCTTGAGCCCGCAACCCCGCTAAAATGGGGATGGGCGCTCGACGCGATATGTCTGCATCTGGAGGCGGTCAGTCGTGGGGAGATAAAGCAACTCCTCATGAATGTGCCGCCTGGTACGATGAAGTCACTGCTGACCGGCGTCATCTGGCCGGCATGGGAGTGGGGGCCGCTCGGGCAGCCGGAGAAGCGGTTCCTTTCGACGGCGCACAAGCAGGACCTCGCGATCCGCGACAACCTGAAATGCCGCCGCCTGATCCAGTCTGAATGGTATCAGTCGCGCTGGCCCACGGCGCTGACGACAGACCAGAACGCGAAGACGAAGTTCGAGAACGACAAGACCGGCTTTCGCGAGGCGATGGCCTTCAAAAGCATGACCGGCTCGCGCGGCGACCGCGTAATTCTCGACGATCCATTGTCGGCGGATGACGCGAATAGTGATGCCGAGCTGCTAGCGGCGGAGCGCACCTTTCTTGAGGCGCTCCCGACCCGCGTGAACAACGAGGATTCGGCGATTGTCGTCATCATGCAGCGCCTGCATGAGCGAGATACGTCGGGCTTGATCATCACGAAAGGGCTACCGTACGTCCACCTCATGCTGCCGATGAGGTTTGAAGCCGAACGCCGATGCGTGACGCCGTATTTCACCGATCCACGAAAGGTGGACGGCGAATTGCTGTTCCCGGAGCGCTTCCCGAAGGCCCAGGTCGAACTTCTGGAGCGCACGCTTGGCGGTTATGCGTCTGCAGGCCAGTTGCAGCAGCGTCCCGTGCCTCGCGGCGGTGGCCTGTTCAAGCGGTCGTGGTTTGGAACGGTCAAAGCGCTGCCGACTGGTTGCAGATTTGTTCGGGGCTGGGACTTGGCGGCGACTGAGGACGAAGAAGCTGCGGCCACAGCGGGTATTCTGATGGCGCTGGCGCCAGACGGCCGGTTCATCATCGCGAACGCCGTCCGAGAGCAGCTTGGCCCGATGGGCGTCGAGCGGTTGCTGAAAGCCACAGCCGAACAAGATAGGACGAACCACGGCCAAGTGCGCGGCTCGTATCCGCAAGACCCGGGGCAAGCTGGTAAGGCGCAGGCGCAACACATCCTGCGTCATGTGCTCGTCGGCTTCGACTACCATTTCAGCCCAGAGACGGGCGACAAGGAAACGAGAGCTCTTCCGCTCGCGGCGCAGGCCGAGGCCGGGAACGTCTTTCTGCTCGAAGGCTCATGGAACGAGGCGTTCCTTTCCGAGGCCGAAGGCTTCCCGATGGGCAAGTGGAAAGACCAAATAGACGCTGCCTCGCGGGCCTTCACCGAATTGACTGCGAAGGTGAGGGCGCCCGTCGCCGCCTCTGGCGCAACACGTAGGAATTAAGATGGAAGCCAAGGACAACCCGAGCACGGCCAGCATCGCGCATGACCGGCTTGCCCATGCCTGGGAGACCATCCGCACGATCCGAAAGGGCGCAAAAGCGATCAGGGACGCTGGAGAGCGATTCCTGATCAAGTTCCCTGCGGAAGAACAAGAGGAATACAGGCGCCGCCTTCAGTCTGCGCCGTGGCGTCCTGAATTCGTCGACTGCATCGCCACCCTTTCGGCCAAGCCCTTCACCAAGGAAGTGAAGCTTGCCGACGATGCCAGCCAGCAAATGAAGGACATTGCGGAGAACATTGACGGGCGTGGCAACAACCTTCACGTCTTCGCCAAGGATACCTTCGAAGGCGGGGTTTCCATGGGCGCGCATGGCATCCTCGTAGACTTCCCATCCGGCCAGACCGGCCGCACCGTGGCAGAAGAACGCGCATCGGGCGTCCGGCCCTATTGGGTGCCGATCAACGCTGACGACATTCTGGAGCTTGTTACGGCTCAACGTGGCGGGCGGCGGGCTGTAACCGTCCTGCGCATCAAGGAAAGCCGCATTGAGCGTGACGGGTTTCAGCAGAAGCTTGTGCCTCTCATCCGGGAAATCCGGGCTGAGAACGCCGGTGTTAACGGCACTTGGACGGTTTGGCGGGAAGAGAAGAAAGCCGACAAGGCGGAATGGGTGCTCGACAAGGAAGGCTCGATCACGCTGGACGAGGTGCCGTTCGTTTTCTACGCCACCAATGACATTGAGGGCGACCAGTATGTGAAGCCGCCGCTTCTCGACCTCGCAGACATGCAGATCGAGTTGTACAACGCGGGCTCAAAGAAAGAGCAGATATTCACCGTTGCCGGGAGCCCGATGCTCTCTGCAAATGGGATGGCCGCCCCGGATGGCGGCAAGATCGAAACGGGGCCGGGCAGGGTGCTTTACGCCCCGGGCGTCGAAGGCATCGCAACCAGTTGGGAATACATCCAGCCGGCGGCGGCGAACCTCAAGGAAATCCGCGACGATATCCGTGAGATCATCGAAGACATGCGCCGGATCGGCATGCAGCCCATGACGCAAGCGGCGGGCAACACCCCGGCGCTGGCCTTCGCGTTCGATGGCGAGAAGAGTTTTACTGTCCTGCAATCGTGGGCTCTTGGCCTCAAGGACGCGTTGGAACAAGCGTTTGTCTTCACGGCCAAGTGGATGAACCAGCCGGAAGACACTGCCCCTTCCGTCATGGTTCATACCGATTTCGCGGTCGGCCTATACGGCGGAACCGAGATTGTCGAACTGAACAAGGCCCGCTTCGAAGGCCAGATCACGCGCAAGACATACTTGGAAGAAATGCAGCGCCGCGGCTTCCTCGGCCCTCAGGTCGACATCAGCCAGGAGATCAAGGATCTGGACGCCGAAAACCCGCCGTTCGATCCCGCTGACAGCCTGAATTAGACGGTAGACGACGAAACTCTGAACGCCGCCTAGCGGCTCACAGCGCCCCACACAATCGAACTGGCCTTTCGCAGCGCAACCACTGCGGAGCGCCTTAACGCGCCCTGAGCGGATGCAGTGGGCGAAACGCGGCGGATGCCGCATCAGCAAGGCCGGATGGCCGGAAAGACGGACCGATGAAACTCAAGACGAAAGAGATCGAAGGCGTAACCTACGCTGAAATTCAGGACGGCAAGCCCGTATACATCGAGGACAATGGTAGCGAGACGGCATTTGATGCCCCCGCGACCCGCGCCACTATCACCCGCCTCAATGGCGAGGCGAAGGGCCACCGGGAAGCCAAGGAAGCGGCTGAGGCCGCATTGAAGAAATTCGAAGGTATCGAAGACCCCGCCGCCGCCATCGACGCTATCAGGAAGGTTGCGTCCCTCAAGGACAAAGACCTAATTGACGCTGGCAAGGTCGAAGAGATCAAGCAGCAAGCGATCAAGGCCGTCGAAGAGAAGTATGCCCCCATCGTCCAAGAGCGCGATGGACTGGTGAACCAGCTTCACTCGGAAAAGATCGGCGGCAGTTTCGCCAGGTCCAAGTACATCGGTGACAAGCTGGCTGTGCCTTCTGACATGGTTGAGGCCATGTTCGGCAAGCACTTCACGCTCGACAACGGCAAGATTGTCGCCAAGGACGCGAACGGAAACCAGATTTACTCCAAGGCCAATCCCGGCAATCCGGCAGACTTCGATGAAGCTCTTGAGGCCATCGTGGGCGCTTACGCCGGCCGGGATCACATCTTGAAGGGCACCGGCCATAACGGTTCCGGCAAGCAGCCTGGCACCAATGGCTCTGGCGGCGGCTCCAAGACCATTACCCGCGCTGAATTCGAAGCGCTCGACCACAGCGCACGCGGCGCGAAGATCAAGGAAGGTTTCAAGGTCGTGGATGCGGCCTAAGCCTGACCAAAACCCATACTACCGCCCACTCGGATGAGTGGCGGTGTCCACGGGCTGGATAGCCCATCCCTCCCTGAAAACATCGCCATTCTTATCGAAAGGGTTTAGCAATGGCTAATACGCTTACTGACCTCGTGCCTGACATGTACGAGGCGCTGGATGTCATCTCCCGCGAGCTCACCGGCTTTATCCCGGCCGTCAACCGCTCGTCCAATGTGGACCGCGCGGCTCTCAACCAGCAGGTTCTTGTGCCTGTCACGCGTGCGGAATCGTCTGCCGATAACACCCCCGGCGTGACCGCCCCCAACACGGGCGACAACACCGTGGACAACGTTGCAGTGACGATCTCCAAGTCCAAGCACGTTCCTGTGCGCTTCAACGGCGAGGAAACGAAGGGCCTGATGAACGCCGGCACCTTCTCCAGCATTCGCGCTGATCGTCTGTACCAGGGCATGCGCACGCTGGTGAACGAAATCGAAGCGGACCTGTGGGGCGAAGCCTATACTGCTGCATCGCGCGCCTACGGTACTGCCGGCACCACGCCCTTTGGCACCGCTGCCGACATGACCGACTTCGCGGGTGTTCTTCGCATCCTCGAAGAGAACGGCGCCCCGACGACGGATCTACAGCTCGCCCTCGGCCATGCAGCCATCGGCAACCTGCGCGGCAAGCAGTCTGGCCTCTTCAAGGTCAACGAAGCTGGCTCGTCTGACATGCTCCGCAACGGCATGACCGACCGCATCATGAACATGGCGATCCGCCATTCCAATGCGATCACGGTTCACACCAAGGGTGCCGGTACGGGCTACACGTCGAACGGCGGCGAGCCTATCGGTGAAACTGCTATCGTCTTCGACGGCGCAACGGTGAACACCAGCGGCATCAAGGCCGGCGATGTGATCACTTGGACTGGTGACACCAACAAGTATGTCGTTGGCACCGGCTCTACCGGGACCTCCGGCACGATCACGCTGAACAAGCCCGGCCTCCGTGCAACGCTGGCCGACGAGATCAGCGGCACTATCGGCAACAGCTACACCCCCAACGTGGCCTTTGCCCGCTCCGCCATCGTCCTCGCGACCCGTGCGCCGGCCATGCCGGAAGGCGGCGACCAGGCATCCGACACGATGATGCTGGTTGATGATCGCACCGGCCTTGCCTTCGAAGTCGCCCTCTACAAGCAGTTCCTGCAGAACGTCCTGCATGTCCGTCTTGCCTGGGGCTACAAGGCCATCAAGGAAGAGCATATCGCGATCCTTATGGGCTAACCGTCGTCACCACAGTCGAGGGCGTTTACCCAATGCCCTCGGCTTTTCCCAACTCTGGAGTATCCCATGAACATCGAACCGGACTTTCAGGTGATCGAAGACGCCAGCGCGCCGAAAGGCCGTCGCATTGTCCGCAAAGGCGGCTCCCCGGCCAAGACTGAGGCTATCGACCTCGCCACGGACAGCGGCGAGCAGCTTTCGGATGAGCAGCTTCGTGCCGCCATCAAGGAAGCGACCGGCAAGGCTCCGCACCACAAGATGGGACGTGACAAGCTGATTGAGGTGTTCAACGCCCTCAACAAGGCAGACGATCAGGACGAAGAGGCATCGAACGGCCTCACCCGCCGCGAGATCGAAGCCGACCTTACGGCCATGAATATCGATTTCGACCCGCGCGACCCGCTGGAAGATCTCGCCGCCCTCCGCGACTTGGAGCGGGAACAGCGCCAGCAGTAAGGGGCGACCATGGCTGAAGTCGTCAAATTCTACCCTGCGGACGCCGCAAAGAACGCCGACAACGTGCTTGAGCAGGCCATCGGGGTCTATGATCAGGTGATCATTCTCGGATGGGACAAGGACGGAAATCTCGATGCCCGCGCCACGCTCGGGATGAAAGACGGTGGCGACGTTCTCTGGCTGCTCGAAACCTTCAAGCATAAACTCTTGAGCGGCGATTATATGGGGGACATCGAATAATGGCCCTGATCGTTGAAGACGGAACCGGCCTCGCTAATGCCGAGAGCTACGCCAGCGTGGCAGAGTTCAAGGCATATGCCGGCAAGGTGGGGTACGACTACACGACTCCGGCATATTCCGACACGCAGGTTGAGCAGGCGCTTCGCCGCGCCACGACATGGATCGATGCCCGCTATGGGCCGCTCTTCCAAGGCCGCTGGGCAACTACCACGCAAAGGCTCGAATGGCCCCGCTCTGGCGTCGTCTACCGCTGCAATGGGATTGCTTCGGACGAAATACCGGAAAAGCTCAAGGACGCACTGTGCGAAGCTGCATGGCGGGAATTGATCGATCCGAGCAGTCTCTCCCCTGATGCCGCCGTCGACCAGATCAAGCGGGACAAGGTAGGGGACGCGGAAACGGAGTTCCGGGCGTCCTCTTCCGGTTCTCACCCAGTCGTTTTTATCGTTCATGACCTTCTAAGCGGGCTGACGAAAGGGCGCGCTTCTGCCTATGTCGGGCGCGCGGTGAGGGCATGACGAAATACAAGATCAACCGACTGACGCGGCGGGCGAAGGGCACGGAGGTCGAGCTTCCGGGTATCGAGGAGAGCGCAGGCGGGAAGACCGCCTATCTCAAAGCACTTCGGGCAATGCTGCGCGATCTGGCTAAGTACGCGCGAACAGCCCGGACAGAGTACGACCTGAATGAACTGGCGCGGGTCGCTGTTGGGCTTGTCTCTATCGCAGACGGCATGGTGAAGCGCATTCTCCGGCTGGAGGCTAAGCGCCATACAGACACATTCATTTCATCTGTGAAGCGGGCAATCGGCATCGATGTAAGGGCGCTGGTAAAAGAGGAAGACCTTGAGGGGTATCTACAACTAGCGGCGAAGCGAAACGCCGCGCTGATCAAGAGCCTTTCCGACGATACGGTCAAACGCGTGGAGTTGGCCGTCCTCGACAACTTGATTGCCGGGAACTCAAGCGAGACCCTGCGCAAAACATTAGTTGAAGCCTTCGGGATTTCCGACAGGCGGGCGAAGTTCATTGCGTCCGACCAGATGGCGAAAATGAACGCCGACATGAATGAATATCGGCATCGGCAGGCCGGCATCACCGAATACGACTGGTCTACCAGTCGGGACGAGCGCGTGCGGCCTCGGCATCGCGCCCTTGAGGGCAAGCGATATCGATATGGAGAGCCGACCGGCGCGGAAGGCGGCGTAGGGCCAGGTAAAGCGCCGCGGTGCCGATGCATCGCCAGGGCCGTTATCACGTTCGGTGATGAGCGGTATGAGGCGCGCGAGGTAACGTTGCCGCCTCAGTTGCCGCAGGCGCAGCAAGAGGCTCTGGAAAGGTCTTTGAAGCGCAGGCCGTGGACGGCGCCGATAGAACGGCGTGCGACTTAGCTATAAACCGGGCCGAGGTCTTCCTCGCCGTTGTCGATTGCGTCGAGGGAAATCATCAGACGGCGTGAGGCGGCGAGAATTTCCATCGCTTCCCGATCTTGCCTCTTCAAGTGGGCTTCGACTTTTTCGACGCGCATGGCGACGTCAAGAATGAGGTCTTTCAGTTCGCGGAATTGATCATCGGTCATGGCGGGAAGGAACGCCCATGCGTTGTCGCTGTCAAGAGCGCCGGGCAGCCATCAAGGCCGCTGCGCAATCGAAAAGCCTGAAACAAGCGGGATCGGCGGCACGGTTCGTGGTTCGCACGGCTGCCGAAGATTTGGCGCGCGCCATGAACATGCGCAAAAACAACCCGACGAGGAAGCCATGAAGGTTACGAACAACAGCGACGAGCGCCAGGCGGTTCATACGACGGCCGGCGTCGTCTTTATCCATCCTGGCAAAACGCGCGACGTGGAACTGTCTGAGGCCGGCGAAAAGCTCGTTTCGGCATCCGATGTGCTGGAGACCGGCGCGAAGCAGGCCCGGAAACGGACACAGAAGGCCGAGGACATGGCTTCCGATGAGGCCGAAGGGTGAGCTTCACCGTAACTGTCAAACGCAACAAGCGGGTTGATCTGTCCAAAGTGCAGACCAGCCTGCGTGGGCCTTCGAAAGTTGCTGTTGGTTTCCCAGCCGGCGAGTCCGATGGCGAAAACATTCAGAAAGCGATCTGGCAAGAATTCGGAACGAAGGGGGGCGCGGCCTCAGGCGGCTGGGGTGGACCGATCCCAGAGCGCCCATTCATGCGCAACACCATGCGCGACAACCAGAGCACATACCGGAACGCGATGAAGGCTGAAGCAAAGCCGCTGCTCCTCGCCCAAACATCACTCGGGACGGTATTGGCAAAACTAGGAGCGCTCGCGGCACGAGATGTTCAGGCGGAGATAGCGGCACTTTCCAGTCCGCCGAATAGCCCTGTGACGATTGAACTGAAGGGGTCCGCGAATCCATTGATCGACTCCGGCGAAATGCGGCGAGATGTGAAGTGGAAGATCATCAGATGACCCGCCAAGCCGCCAACGCCATCGACCGCCGCGCATGGGCAGTCACCCGCACAAGGGAGACTAATGGCGCCTACAACGATGACGGGGAATGGGTGCCAGGTTCGCCGGTCGCGACCACGATCAAGGCCGTCGTGCAGCCCGTGAAAGGCAACCAACTGCTGGATATGCCGGAAGGCAAGCGGACAGAGGCGGGTTGGATGTGCTGGAGCCGATCGGAACTGGCCTGTGATGACAAGGCTGGCACGTTCGACAGAATCGTCAGCAAAGGCATCACCTACAAAGTGGTCTTTGCCTGGCCTCGCGAGGAAGGCGGTTTCTACCGCGCGGCGTTGGGACGGATGGCATGACGAACGATGATGTTCACAGCGCCGTCGTCCGTTGGATCAAAGCCAAGACGGGCGTGATCGCGATCAAGGCTCATCAGTCTGGCCGGACACCAGCCCTGCCTTATGTGATGGTCAACGACACCGGCACGGCAGAGGTCCGGCGCTGGCACCAGCAGACGGAATATACCGAGACCGATGCAGAGAACTCCGCTGGCGAGAAGATCGTCACGGCGGCTCCCGTCATCGAAATGGAATGGCGGTTCTCGGTCCACGCCTACGGCCCGAGCCCGACCGATCGGCTTCGGCCCATCGTTTCGGCCGTGAAGGTATCTCAGGCCATGGAGCCGCTTATGCCAGGCCTCCATGTCCATGAGGTTTCAGCCATCCGCGACGTGCCGGACTGGATCAACAACGCATGGCAGCCCCGCGCACAGATGGACATCATCGTTCGCGGGATCATCCGTGACAGCGTCGGCGAAGTCGACGTCATCGACGAATACAGCTTCGAAATCGCTCGGGCTGAGTAACCCCTGCTATGGCCGCAAGTGGCCCCAGCGCCTTCCGCTTTTGATAAAGGAAACCGTCGATCTGCTCACTCCGTAAGCCTCCGCAATTGCGGGGTGGGTTCGATCATCATGAAACTTGATGGCGCGCGCTTCATCTTCGCTGAGTTTTGTGTACTTCCGTGTTCTGGACTGCCGCCCCTTCGCATTGCGATCTGACATATTCTCAGCATGGGTGCCGGGCCAAAGATGATCGGGATTTACACAGGCGCGGTTATCGCATGAGTGACAGATTTGGACATCGGGCGGCTGAACGCCGTGGATAAGCTCATAGCAATATCGGTGCGCGGGATACGGTTTTGCACGGTCATCGCTGAAACAGCCATAGCCGCTCTTGCTGATGTGGGCGGTGAAACGCCAGCAGTCGCCTGACGGCCCAAACCCTGGCGTCTTGTCTATCAAGCGTAGGAAGCGCACCGGCGCGATGCCTCGATGGCTACTCGATAGATAGAGGTGCTTTGGGTTGACGCAGTGGTTCACGCCGCAAGTGTGGTTGCAATAGAGGCCGGTATCGTCCTGCTGCCAGTAAAACCAATGAGCCACACGATGTGCTTTGAAGTTCCAGCGAGCTTTTTCCACGACTGTTGAGAAGGCTCCTGAACCGCCGTCAGAGACGGCTCCAGTCCACAAATGACAATCTCCATCAGGGCCATGCCCTGGGGCGGTATCGACCTTCGAGAAAAATGTCTCGGGGTGTATCCCATGGTATGGCTTCATTGCCGTATCTCCTTGTGAATACAACGATGTTACACTGAGGTAACGAATATGGCAATAATTCCCTACAGCCGGGTCGTTGATGTCAGCGTCTCGCGCAATGACGCATTTCCCAGCCGCCGTGGCTTCGGCACGCAGCTGATCATCACAACGGAATCTGTCGCCGACAAGGTGGACGCTACCAAGCGCACCAAGCTGTACGGCTCCATCGAAGAGGTGGCGGAGGATTGGGCGACGACGACAAGCGCCTACAAGGCCGCGCTTTCGGCGTTTTCACAGAACCCGCGCCCTCGCCAGATCAAGATCGGCCATGTCGTCGATGACGAGACGATGATCGCCACGGAGCTCCAGGCGCAACTCGATCTGCTCTACGCCTACGATAGCGACTGGTATTTCATCACCATCGCGGACAATCTCCGCGACGTCGTCGCTCTCTCCGGTCTCCTGACGTGGGTGCAGGCAAAACCGAAACTGGCAATTATCGACAGCAACGAGACGGACACCGAGAACCCGGCCGACACCACTTCCATTGCGGCGGCCAACAAGGGCGATTTCGACCGTGCCGGTGTCTTCTATCACACGGATGCCGCGACCTATCCAGCGGCCTCCCTCGCTGCATATATGCAGACCCGCAGCTTTGACGAAGCGAACACGGCCTATACCGCGAAGTTCAAGCAACTGCCGGGCATTCCGGCGGTCAACATCGGCTCCGCAGCTCTCACGGCGGTTACGGGCTTCACGCCCGGCGTCGGCCAGTCCGAAGCCGCTGGCCACATGGCTAACACCTACATCGACATCGGCAGCCGCAACTTTGTCGTTGAAGGCTCGACACTCACCGCAAACGTCTTCCTCGACGAGATCCACGCTACGGACTGGATCATTGCCCGGACCGAGGAGGAGATGCTTGGCATCCTGCTCAACAACCCGCGCGTCCGCTTCGATGACAGCGGCATGCAGGTCCTGGCCGGCGCGGTCCGCACCGTCATGCAGCAGGCCATTCGGGCCGGGATTGTCGCCAACGACCTCAACCCGGAGACGGGCGATTACGAGGCGGCGGTGCAGATCACCGTTCCGAGCGTCTTCGACGTACCGGAAAGCCAGCGCAAGGCCCGCATCGCGCCGAACATCGAATGCCGCTTCCGCTATGCTGGCGCGGTCCACTATGCCGTCGTCCGCTATCAGATGGCGTTCTAAGGAGGCCTGACCCATGGCACTTACTTCCGCATACGGCTTCGTCAACACCGCCAACACGGTCGACGGCCAGATCATCCAGGGCCTTTGGGACGGTGACGATGCGATCAGCATCGCGCCGCTCGCCGACAAAGGCACGATGCTCATCGGGGCCGACGGCTCGGCTCTGTTCTCGGTCTCGGCAAATCGCGGGGCGACGATCACGCTGCGCCTGCAGCACACCAGCCCGACGCACCGGTTGCTCCAGCAGAAGCTCAAGCGCCAGCAGGCTCTTGCCTCGCCGGCAACGGCTTTCCCGGTCACAGCCTACGACACGTCGAGCGGCGAGGGCGGCACGGCCGATAAGTGCTTCATCCAGGCAGCGCCGACTGACACCAAGGGCGTGAATGCCACCGTTCGCGAATGGGTACTCGTGACCGGCGAGTTCAATGCGGAGATTCCGAATGGGTGAGCGCAAAATCCGGGGGATGGAAATCCGGGTTGACCGGCCCCTTGCAACGGAAGCGCTGCGTCTGCAGGCCCGGCTGATGCGCGCGGCCGGCGGCGTGGCCGACCAGCTACCCGACCTTATCGGCGCCCTGCGGTCGGCCCAGAGCGAGGAAGCCAAGCAGGCGGTCGGTGTCAAGTTCATCGGCGTCTTGACTGGCATCTTTGAAGGGCTGGAGCCCGACGAATTTGCTCACCTCGTCGGCGATGTGGTCGCGCTTGCCAAACTCAAGCGTCCCTCAGGGCACTACGAGACCATGGATCTCGACGGTGACCTGTCCGAAGACTTCGGCGCCATCATCCCGGTCGTGGCCTTCGTTCTGAAAGAGGTGTTCGGGGATTTTTTCTCCGCCGCGCCGGGCAGTGGCAGCCGCGGGGTGGCGGGAAGGGCCTGACCAATGCCGAGGTCGGGCGCATAGCCCCGAACCTCAACATGTGGCTCTGGCGGCCGATCCTCGCAGACCCGCCGATCTACACTCAAGCCGATCTAAGGCAATGGGTCACGCTTCAGGACGTCATGGACGCTCATGAAGCGCTCGATCTGAAGGGGGCGATGCAGGAAAAGAGCAAGGATTAGTCCGATAGTCTCTTGATCGTCGCTCGGAACTGGAGATTAGGAGCTTGGGGAGAGGTTCCCGTCGCATTGACGGTGTCTCCTACGACTTGCCCTTTTACGTTGATTATGACGCTGTCGATGCCAAAGACAGAAGCCATGCCCTGCGTATGTCGACCGGTGCTCACGGTAGCGCTGAACTGATCGCCATTAACTGAGTAGTCGCCGGTGTAGAAAATCGCAGAGTCGCCGCCGCGCAAACGGCCTGCTTCCAAGTAGACAACGCCACCGCCCGCGCCGAGTGGGGTGGCAAACTGCACTGCATAAAGTCCGTCACGCATGTTCTTCTCCCTGTTTAGTGGTAATAAGAGAAGCATGAGATCAACGCAGAGTCGAGAGGTCTAATCGCAGCGAGCGCCGCGCACAACGCAAGGCCAGTCAAAGGTCCCGGCCCACATTCCGGCCTTCGATGCCTCTGCCTCGCGCTGTTCCGCGGCGTACCGGCCCTTGCTGTATTTCGGCCAATCTATGGCGTGCCCGTTGCGGACGAGCCATCGGTTGACGTCGGTTCCGTCTGCCCGGGTGCAGATTGCCACGATCCGGTTGCGGTCTCGCCCGGTCCTCTTGCAGGAAACCGGCCGAGATTGAGCGAGGAACGCGTCAAGCGCTTCGGCTGAGGTCTTGCCGCACCGATAGTGCTCTCCCGCACTGGTGAGGCATCTCTGCCTGCTTTCGGGCGCATCGATCCCGTCGAACCGGATACGAACGCCTTGGATATCTATTGTGTCGCCGTCGATGACGGAGGCGCGGCCAGTGATTTCGGCGGCTGTAACTGTTCCTGCGAATAGCAGGAGCGCGGCAATTGAGATCACCGGTCGCATATGCGCTTGGATTTGCTGATGGTGCCGTTTTTGCACAGATAACGTCCATCACTTGTACACGCTTTCACGCCACCCTTTTTACCTGAGCAAGGGGTGTTTTTAGCGTGCGCCGCGGGGGCGATGGCAAGCATAGAGGTGAGCAGGATGGCGAAGAGGCGGGTTATCACTCACTGTCTCCTATCAAGCACCAGGACCGAGCGTTGCGACCGCTATTACGGTGCCTAGTATCGCGCCCAGGACCACGGTAGGCAGTTGCCGGCCAGTAAGACCGAGAGCGCCGCCAACTAGACCGGCGACAATGATACAGGCGGCGAAGCCCACGAGTTGATTGGTGACTCCGAGTAGCGACACAGCAATTGACGTAGCAACAAAGACGAAGCCAACGGCTCCGCCGATCCACGGTTTCGATTTGACGATCAGCGCTCCGACGACACCTCCGATAATGGAAATGAGACCGGCGGCGACTGTGGCAGATGCGACGTCCATTTAGTTGTCCTTACTTGAAAAGTGCCTTCAGAAGCGACCACAGACTGAAACTGGTGCGGGTATACCACCGATTATAGGCCGCCTTTTTGGGATTTGTCAGCCAGCCAAATCCTCTTGGCGCCTTGAGGCCAAGGTTGTGCCTTACCAACCGCTTTACCGACGTTCGAGCCGCGAGGCTTTTCTTGAGGCTCGGCTTCCTCACCCGAAACTTGAACGATGATCGTCGCGGCATAACGCATCCCCCCGGTTGTGCGTGATCAAACCAAAAATTCACGCAGGAGTCGACTCATGATCGTTGATGAACTGGTCGCTATCCTTGGCTATGAGGTCAAAGGGCAAGACAAACTACGTTCGTTCACGCAGTCGATAGATGATGCCGCTCGGCGTCTCGCTACCTTCGCTGTTGCGGCTGGAACGGTTGCGGCTGCGGCTGCGGCGGCGCTCGGCAAGTCGGTCATTTCCACAACGGCGAAGTTCGAGAGCTTCCAGGCCACGCTTGAGACCGTAGAAGGCAGCGCCGAAAAGGCTCGTGCGTCCCTCGACTGGATCAGCGACTTCGCGAAGAAGACACCGTATGAGGTCGAGGAACTGACCTCTGCCTTCGTCAAGCTCCGGGCCTACGGCATGGACCCGACGAACGGGCTCATGGAGGATCTTGGCAACGCTTCATCGGCCATGGGCAAGCGGCTGATTGATGCCGTCGAGATGATCGCAGATGCGTCCACCGGTGAGTTCGAGCGACTGAAAGAGTTCGGTATCCGCGCCAGCCAGGCCGGTGATCAGGTGACGTTCTCGTGGACAGAGAACGGCAAGACCCTCACCAAGACGACGAAGAAGACCGGCGAGGAGATCACGAAGTTCATTCAGGATCGTTTCGGCCAGCGTTTCTCCGGCGCTATGGTTCGACAGTCGAAGACCTGGAACGGGATGATTTCGAACCTGTCCGATACATGGACGGACTTTCAGCGCCGGATCGGCGAGGCGGGGTTCTTCGATGCCGTCAAAGGGCAGCTGGGCCGCGCCATCAACTTCCTCAACCAGTTGGACCTTGATGGGACGCTTGATCGGTGGGCCAAGTCGTGGTCGGCAACCTTCGTCTGGATCACTGATGCCATCGCCCGCTTCGGTTGGCGTATGGCTGCCCACTGGGGCACGATCGCGGAGTTGATCGAGGAACATAAGGGCACTTGGGAGTGGCTAAAGGGCATCCTTGTTGCCATCGCAATCCGCTTGTGGCCGGTAGGCGCTGCGTTTTTCGCACTTGCGCTGATCATCGATGACTTTCTCGGGTACCTGCGAGGCGGGAAGTCGGTAATCGGTGACTTTATCGATGCGCTCGCTGAGTTCCTCGGCGCGGATCCAGAGAAGGTCGCGGACGTTCTCGGGAAAATCGCGACGGCCGCGGGCGGCTTGCTTGCGGGCGCTATTGCACTTGGTTTCTTCGCAAGTTCCGTCCGCAGTCTCGCTACTGCGCTTGGCTTGATGGGTGGCGCGTCAGCCGCAAAGGGTGCCGCTGCGATTGGATCTGTCGGGAAGAAGATGGGTGGAAGGGGTTTCGGCTTCGGGACTGCCCTCAGCCTCTTCAACGCATGGGACATGATCGCTGGGGTGCCAGATTCAAAGGATGGCGTGGAAAACCTCATCAAGTCAAATCAGCGAAGGAACGCCGCATTCAACGCGAAGCATGACAAGAGTTCATGGCTTCCGAAGAATTGGTTTGGGTCCGATGCGAATGCAGGCCACCCATACATGCAGGATAACGGCGACGGAGGGCGCGCAGCTTCGCTCGATGCATTCCTCAACTTCAAGGGGAACATGGATAAGATGGGCGCCGCCGCCGGAACTGTGGTGAATGACAGTTCTGATAGGTCGATCAACGTCAAGGCAACCGCCACCGTCTCCGTTAATGACGTGAATCAAGCTGCGTCGTCTGCAGGCGCGGGAGTGGAGAATGCCGTTCGCAACGCGCTTAACGGGAGCGGCGCAGCCCGGGCCTCCCGCTTCGAGAAGGATGATGCGTTCTGATGTCTTCCATCATCGCCTTTTCAACCAGCATCGGCCCGGTGCCGCTCGACTGCGTGATGTCCGAGAAGCCCAGCTCCGAACTGGACATCACCGAGATCGCCATCGAGACGGGAGCCAAGATCACCGACCATGCGGTCGTGATGCCGAAGAAGGTCGGACTGGAGGTCGCAAGCGGAAATGCCGCCGCCACCTTCGCCGCTCTCGTGGCGTTTCAGGAATCGCGCGTGCCATTCACGCTGGTCACGGGGCTGAAGGTGTTCAGCAACATGCTCGTGAAGGGGATCTATCCCGAGCGGGATGCCGGTTTCTCTTCCGTCTTCCGGGGCAGGGTCGAATTGCAAGAGGTAATCATCGTCGGGACGGCTTACGCGGCCGATCCGGGCGGCGACAACAGCGAGCGCGGGAAGCCCGGCGGGAAGAAGAGCACGCGGGCAGCACCGGCCACCTCCGAACGGGCCAAGGGCGGGGCGGCGGGCGGCGCAACGCCGGATCGTGCATCTCAAACCGAAATGCGGGGTGACGCTGGCGTGCAGTCAGCCATGCCGGCCGACCGATCCTACCTTTCGAGCCTACTAGGTGACTGATGGAAGTCTTTCGCATTATCGACGCCGCCGATCAGCAATTCGGCACGATCATCAACGGGCGGCGGGTGACGATCCGGCTGAGGTATAACCCGACGTCGGAGCGTTGGAGCTTTGATCTTGCAATTGACGACCTGCCGGTTCTGCAAGGCCGGCGTATCGTGACGGGCGTCGATCTGCTGGCGCCGTTCAATCTCGGCCTCGGCGTCATCTTCGCCGCTGCTGTCACGCCGGGCGCGGTTGCGGATCGTCAGGCGCTGCCGGCCGGCACTGTGAGGCTCTTCCACGCCTCTGATGCGGAATTGGCGGCGGCCTGATGCTTCAATACCTTCGAAAGGTCAGGGCCTCGTTCAACGGCGGCCTGGTCATCAATCCCGGCCCGGTCTCGACACATGAGATCAAGATCGAGTTCTCCATCAGCAAGGGCATATCGTCGTCGCCGAACTCGGCGGAGATCAAGCTCTACAATCTCGCCGAGACCACCCGTAACGGGATGGGCAAGGAGTTCGACGCCATCACGCTAGAGGCCGGCTATATGCCTCCGGGCGAGACCGGCAATGTCGGGATCATCTTCAAGGGCGCCGTTCGCGACGTCGAGCACAAGCGCGAGGGGACGAACATCGTCACCACGATCGGCTGCGGGGATGGCGATGCAGCCTTCCGCCGGGCGACGATCAGCAAGAGTTATCCGGCCGGAACGCCCGTCAAGGACGTGATCGACGATATCGCGAAGCAGATGGA
Organism: Shinella sp. H4-D48; assembly: GCF_022637395.1. Taxonomy (GTDB): domain Bacteria; phylum Pseudomonadota; class Alphaproteobacteria; order Rhizobiales; family Rhizobiaceae; genus Shinella; species Shinella sedimenti. The sequence goes on from NZ_CP093337.1 coordinate 1,391,829, forward strand.
GGCCAAGGGTCTCAGCCGCGGCGAGTTCAAGTATCCAGAGGCACTGGAGGGCAAGACGTTCAAGCGTCCCTATGCGGCTTGTGGCTCCTGCGTGCGCGAGCTCGACACAATCGGCCGGGGCAATGGCTTCTACTGGTCGAGCCAGAACGAAACGCTCGAACTGGTCCCGAGTGACGGATTTGTCGGCACGGTGGCGCTCATCACCCCAGAAACGGGCATGATCGGCACGCCGGCCATCACCGACAACGGCGTGCGCGTCTCGGCCCTCCTGAACCCGGAAATCCGCCCAAACAGGCGCGTACAGATCAAGAGCCAAACACTCGAAATGAACGCGGCCGATGGGATGTATCGGGTCTCGGAGTGCACCTACTCCGGCGATAACTACACGGGTGAGTTCAAGATCGACATTACCGGCGAGGCGATCAAGGGCGGGCGTGTGGACGAGGGGATCAAACGCTGATGGTTGGCCTGCTCGGAAAGACTACGAACCTCTCGCGCGACATCACGGGCCAGCAGGCGCAGGCCGAACGAGACAGCATGTGGGGCCCGATCCCTGGCGAGGTTTTGTCGTTCGATGCCTCCAAGGGCACCGCAACCGTTCGGCCGCTCTACAAGCCGCTGCACAACGGCCAGAAGGTCGACATGCCGGACCTTTACGAGGTACCGATCGATCAGCCTCGCACGAACGGCATGGGTATGACGTTTCCGGTTGCCGCCGGCACGCGGGTAATGCTCGCGCCCCAGATGCGGGCGATGGATGACTATGAAGAGGGGGGTGACGGTGGCGCATATGACGCCAGGTCCTACCACCTCTCCACAATGCGGGCCTCTCTAGCCGGTGGCGACAGCCTCGCAGCCCCACTTGAGAACGCCGACCCCGACAACTTCCACCTGAGGTTCAACACGTCGGGCTCGTTCGGGATGAAGGGGTCGCCGGACGGCAAGTTCCAGCTCAACGGGGCCGAAGGTAACCTCTTCGATATCCTCGCGCAGGTGGTTGAACTGCTCGGCAATGAGACGACGACGGTTTCGGGCGGCTCATCATCCGGCATCTGGCCGCTCTCGCATCAAAGTCAATTCGCGGTGCTCGCCGCCAAGCTTCGGGCGATGGTCCTATGACAGCAGTTCGCATCGGCCTCGCGATCGACGAGGCAACAAACGACCTGTTCCTCCGCACCGACGGCAGCCTCGCGGTTGTGACGGATGCGGAAGCGGTCGGCCAGCACGGGCGCCAGCGCCTCCAGACCTATTCCGGCGAGTGGTTCCTTGACACGACATGCGGCGTCCCGTGGCTCGATCAGATCCTTGGCAAGGGATACGACCCCGCGCTCGCCGAAAGCGTCGTAAAGGCCGAACTGCTCGATACTGACGGCATCGAGGAAATCACGTCGTTTTCCGTCGCCTTCGACCGGCCGACGCGGGGCCTGATCATCCGCGGCATCAATGTTCTGACCATGTTCGATGAAGAGGTGGCCCTATGACCGATTATGGTGTGGTCCCGACTGGCTTCTCGCGGAAGCCGCTGACGACGACGCTTGCTGAGGTCGAGGCCGCCCTCATCACCGAGTTTGGGCCCGGCGTTATCCAAACGGCGCAGTCCCCCTTGGGCCAGATCAATGCTATCTTCGCGGAGGCAATCACCAAGGCGTGGGAACTGTCCGAGGACATTTATCAGTCCCTCGACCCCGACCAAGCCGAAGGCATCCGCCTTGACATTCTCGGCCGCGTGCGGCGCATCGCTCGTGGGGTAGGGCAGTCGGACGACAGTTTCCGCCGCACGATCACGAACGAGGGGCAGGCTCGTATCGACCTGCAGGACATCAGCCGAGCAATCGCGGCGCTTGGCGGCGTAACCTATTCGCATGTGTGGGTGAACGACACAGGTGCCCTCGACGAAAACCTCATGCCTCCCGGCTCGCTCTGCATTGCCGTGACGGGCGGGGATGATGACGAAATTGCCGCCGCCATCCGGCAATACGTCGTTCCCGGCGTCACGATGTATGGCTCCACTGCGATCGAAAGCCTCGTCGATGGCTATTGCCGGACGTTCCGCGTCCTGCGTCCCATCGACGTTCCCGTTGAGCTTGTGGTGAAAGTCCGCACGTTCCGCGACGGCATGGGCTGCCCGCCACCGTCAGCGACAGCCATCAAGGCGGCGCTCCTCCAGGGGCTTTATCTGCTGAATGGCGATGACGTGACGTTCTACCGAATCCGATCGATCATTGAGAATGCATTCTCGAACGTCGAGGTGATCGCCATCAACGGGAGTCGCGACGGCATCGACCAATCCGACAACGCGGACGTCGTGATCGGTTTCATCGAGCGCGCCTCGCTCGCGCCGGCCGATGTCTTGATTACTCCGGTGGCATGATGGGCTGCATCGATCAAGACACCTTCGTTGAGGCTGGCGTTGACCATGTCCTGACCCAGTATCGCGAGAGCGCCAAGCTCTTGCATATGATCAGGACTTATCTCCGTCAGGTCTGGCAGGCCCAGCAGGCGATCTGCGATCTGCCTTCCTTCTTCGATCTGAACACCGCCACGGGTGACCAACTGTCCATCATCGGGAAATGGATGGGTTTCCCTCGCTGCCATTGCGTTTGCGATGTACAGCCCGTGTTTGGGTTCGCCTGCGATGTCCAACTCCCCGGCGCCCGTCCGATCGTCGGGTTCTGCGAGGGCGGCGTCTGGCTGAACTGCGGTGAGGATGGCGTTTCCGAGATCTGCATCACGGATGATGAGGTCTATCGCAGTCTGCTCATCGCTCGATCCTACCAGTTCCAGGCACGGTATAGCTGGGCGGACCTCACAGACGCCCTGCAAGCCATATTCGGCCCTCAGGCGCGTATCATGGACGCCGGGCATGGTCAGGTGGTGTTCGCCCCTTTCCGCGCTCTCACGGACCTTGAAACAGCCATCCTCCAAGTCATTCCCCGCGCCCTTCCGATCGCGCCAGGTATCTCAACGCGGTGGCACTTCGGCACCTTCGAATTTGGGGCCGGGTGGGGTGGCTTCTGCGAAGAGTGGGAGCCGAATGGGCTGCCGCTCATGACAGAGGATGGCATCTCGCTCGTCACCGAAGACGGGCAAGAGATCATGACCGGCCCGCTGTTTCGAGACGCTGACTGGCTCTGCCGACAAGACATCAAACCATATTCCTGCTGATTGAAAGGGAAGCCCCATGGCTGATTTCACCCCTCCGTTCTCTTCGGTGGGCGGTGTAAACCGTTCGCCCTCAGTCGATGAGCAAGCCGATGGCTTCACTTGCGGCCCGGCTGATCTCACGCTTTTCAACCGGCTTTTCGGTCGCATTGAGGCCGAACTCAAGGCCATCCAAGATGAAGGTGGCATCGCCGGGACCGAGGAGGATGACACGACAGTCCTACAGGCAATTCAAGCGATGATCGCTGCAGCAACAGGCGGCGGTGACACCTCGCAGTTTGTCCTCTTCAGCCAGGCACAGGCACGCCTTCCGATCTTCCCCGAGGTGACGACGAACAACGGCGTGATTGCCGTGACCGATCTCGGCACGGGTAACATCCGCATTCCGGCCTCTGCGACCATCCTACATCGCGGCATTCGCACGTATACGACCGTGCAGACGGATCTCGCCACGGTCTTGAGCAAGATGTATCACCTCCGCTGGAGCCCCACAGGCGGCTTCGTGCTCAAGGATCTGGCCGACACTGGCTATAACCCGACCGTCGCCGCAGAGAGCAACGCCGCATTCGACAGCACGCATGACGATATGCTGGTCGCACGCATCCAGACCAACTCCTCGAACGTGCCGACAATTACGAACCTGACGAACAAGAACACGCTTCGGGCTCAAGTCGTCACGTCTAACTTCGGGTTCCCGCAGACCGGCAATGGAGCCACGACCTCGGTATCCTTCCCGGCACTCAACTGGTCTCGATCCCCGACCCCGATCGTCACATGGGACATGAAGAGCTTCAATCAATCATTCTCTGATGCGGATGAGAGCATTACTTTGACCACTACCCGTTACGGCGTGTTGGCCTCTGTCATGCTCGATTTTGGCGACAGTGCAAACAACGTGCTTCGTCTCACGGCATTGGCTTGATCGGGGATCGTTATGGGCATCAGAATTGACGCGCTAGACGCGACCGCAACGCCTTCAAGAGATCACGAACTGCCGGCCATGAAGGACGGCGCAACTGTACGCCTTTCTGTCGATCAAATGCTTGGACTTCTTGACGCCGGAGACATCCAGAGCGCCATATCTTCGTCACCGTCAGACAACACTTTCGATGACACTGACGAATTGGTCTATCTGACCGACAGCGACACTAAGCGCGGCACTCTTACGGGCCTGCTGTCGTCCATATTCAAAACCGCAAGAACGATTGCCAATGCGCAGTTTGCCTCGGCAACGTTCAAGCTCTTCAACGCCGCAGGCACACCGAGAGCCCTGACGTTCAACACCACTGCGCTGACCGCTGACCGCGTTCTGACTATGCCAGACAGCAACGTGGCATTGGCAACGCCCATGTTCACGAAGGAATATGTCAGCTCTCCATTCGCTGTTGTCACCAATGGCACGTTTACGCTTACACATGGATTGGGCTCTGCGCCGAAGCTAGTGGCTGTTGAACTCGTTGTCGGCACTGCTTTTCTTGGTTTCGCCGTTGGGGACGTCATTCACATAGGCCTGTCCGGATCTGGGCAATGGGGTACGGGCAATACGGGTTATAACATTCGCTCCGTAGGCAGCACTGAGTTGAGAGGTCGTTTCAGCAACAACGCTGGCGGAGCCTTCATCATCGTCGACAACAATACGGGTGCCGCATCGACAGTGTCGAACTCCAACGTTCAGATGGTAGTGAGGGCTTGGGCATGAGTTCCATCAAGTACTATGTCGCCGAGAATGGTTCTTATTTGGGAAGCTGGGACACCAACCCACCATCTGGCTCAATTGAAGTGCCAAACCCGCCAGACGACGCCCGTCAAGTATGGGACATCGCGGCGGAAGAGTGGGGGGCTGTACCGGCTCCTGAACCGGTTCAGACTGAACCCGTCCGTGTTGCCTGCGCTCTTCGTGTCCCTGTCGTTGACGACGTAGTGCAGGTAATCGGCGGTTCGTATCGCGTAGCGGCGATGATGCTGATGGATACCGGCACCTTCCTCGCGATTTTGAGCGAGAACCTTGGCGAAACCGCGCCCTACCTCATCCCGAACAACGGCGTCAGCATCGAAATAACCGAGTGGGGCGGCGATTACGCCATGCTTGAAATCCGCGACCACGCTGGCGGCACTCTCATCACCCCGGCCTCTTTCGGCTTCTCCCTCTACAGCGTCTAAAGGAAAAGGAAATGGACATGAGCAAGCTTATTCTTGAACGCGCCTCTGTTCTGGAGGTCTGGACCTGCGTACCCGGCGCCGAAGGCATCACGATCCATCAGCGCCTGAAAAACGAACCAGGTGGGCCGGCCGGCCATAAGGTCTGGGTCTGGGACAGCATTCCGAGCGGGACGGTCATCGCCGCCGACTTCACCGATGGCATCGTGGTGCAGTCCACGGCATCTCTCACGCAGACGGCGGTGAATGCCTTCAAGGCCGCGCCGACGCACACGCCCACTGAAGTTCTTACCTACGCCTGACAAGGCCTCCCGGCCGGTTCACGGCCTAACCTCTCCCACAGGAAACTCACCATGAACCGCTCCGCATTCTTTGCGTCGGCCCGCCAGCGCGCGTCCGGCGTTTTCGGCACGTCTATCAGCCTTTCACAGGTTGAAGGGACGGAAGCCATTCTTGACGAAGGCGAGCGCCGGGGCATACTCCTTGAGCAATTGGCCTACGTCCTCGCCACGGCCTACCACGAATCCGCTCATACGATGCAGGCCGTACGCGAGACGCTGGCGAAGACCGATGCCGGCGCCATCGCCGCGCTGGAGAAGGCGTGGAAGGCCGGCAAGCTGACATGGGTCAAGACCCCATACTGGCGCAGGGACGCGGAAGGCAAGTCCTGGTTCGGCCGTGGTCTCGTCCAGATCACCCACAAGGAGAACTATCAGAGACTCGGTCTGCTTATTGGCGTCGATCTGGTGAAGGACCCTTCGAAGGCGCTGGAGCTTTCCACGGCGGTCAATATCCTGTTCGTCGGCATGGAGCTTGGCAGCTTCACGAACAAGTCGCTCTCCGACTACATCAGCGACGGCCGGGCCGATTATGAGGGCGCTCGCCGGATCGTGAATGGCACGGACAAAGCCGCGCTGATCGCCGGCTATGCCAAGGCGTTCGAACGTGCGCTTGTGGCCGCCGGCTACAGCCCGAAAAAGCCTGCTTCTGGAATCGCCCCGAAACCCTCAGAACCCAGCGCCCCCAGCGCGAAAGAGACCGATTTGGGCACCACCCCCGAAAGCAAGCCTGTCTCGCCGGGTGCCGTCGCAGGGGCCGGGATCATCGCGCTCATCGCAGCCGCCTGCGCCTATCTCTCCAACCTGCCGTGCTCCTGGTTCGGCTTCATGTGTGGGTGATCATCATGAAAGCGCTTGTTTCGAAACTCGCCACGGCGCTTGCCCGCTGGCGCACATGGATCGTCAACGGTCTGCTGGCTCTCGCCGTCGTTTTACCCGAGATTGCCAACTCCCCCGAGATCCTTGCCATCGTCCCGCGCGAGTGGCAGCGCTGGTTTCTTGCCGGGGTGTTCCTGCTCAATATCTGGATGCGCCCCCGGCCGGCCGTGCTCGCAGGTGATCCGGAAGTGCAGGCCAAGAAGGTCGCGGCCAAATGATCGGCCTCCTCGATTCGCTCAAGATCGGCGCCGGGGCGATCCTCGGCGCCGCCCTCTTCGCCGCTCCTGCCTATCTGTACGGCGTTCGGGCCGGAAAGACTGCGGCTGCTACCGCCGCTCTCGAAAAGACCGTCGAAATCCTCCGCGAAAGGAAGCTGACCGATGAAATGGTATCGGGCATGTCCGATGATGATCTGTGCCGCGCTCTTGGCGGGGTGCTCAACGACGGTCGCTGTGAATAGCTGCGACGTTCTCAGGAAGCCGCCGACGCTGAAGAGCGAGACGAGAGCCGTGATCTTTGAGGATCGTCCCGTCGCGCAATGGGTGGCTTCGATCAATGCAGATGGCAAGCGGGCAGGGTGCTGGTAGACATGGCGGCGGATGACGGAACGATGCAGCGCGAAATCGGAATGCTCACTGCCAAGGTGGACATGATCCTCGAGACGATGCGACGGTCAGAAGAGAAATCCGATGTCAGCCGTGCCTCGATGCATCGGCGGATGGATGACCAGGCCGACCGCATGGGAAAGGTTGAATCCACCGTCAACGGCGTTCAGGAAGATGTGAAGGAGATGAAGCCGGTCGTGGAGGAAATCCAGATGTGGCGGCAGCGCGGGATAGGGGCCCTCGCCATCGTTGGGATAGGAGCCTCGGCGCTCACCTTCATCGTGACGAAATTCGGCTCATCGCTGATGGCCTGGGTAGGGGCACGCTAGTGCAAGGCCTCTTGCGCGGGCACTCCGAAGGCCATATCTTGGTTTGGAGATTGCCCGTAACCCATTGATTCAGAGGACGCCAAATCAGATTCGGTTTGAAGTTTGGCTAAGGCAAATCAATAAAGGTCACGAGACTCTTAATCAGCGGGTCCACGGTTCGAGCCCGTGATCACCCACCAAATTCAATTACTTAGCGCATTTCTACCAACGCGCTTCCTTTTAAAATGAACAAGTCCAAGGCGCCTTAGGGCGCCTTTGTCGTTTATGCTCTTGACTACCTGGCGGGTGGGGAGACGGACGCGTCGTGGCTGTCAAATCTGTTTCAAAAGCCGTGACAGATGTGTGCCTGAAAAGGACGGAACCTCGCGCCGGATTCCGCGCTGGTCGTCGAATTTACCATGCTACCTGGCATTTCCCGTTGGTTGTGTAATTTCACTTGCCTGAAACGGGAAGGCGAACAATCTGACGTTCTGGCCATTGCGGCGCTGAACAATCAGGATTGTGTTTTATGTCGAACGAGCTTCGTTCTATTCAGTATCTGCGAGCCGTTGCCGCGCTGATGGTCGTGATCGTTCACTATCAGGCACCGTTGATCCGCCTTGGTTATCACGGATGGTCGCCGCAGGTTTTCGGCTCGGGCGTGGACATCTTTTTTGTCATTTCCGGCGTGGTGATGTGGCTTTCGACGGTGGACAGGGATCTGACGCCGGGCGATTTTCTGCTAAAGCGAGCGGTGCGCATCGTGCCGATGTACATCCTGATCACGCTGTTCATCGCGACCATCATGTTCGCGTTTCCCTGGGCGGTGAACAACGGGCACTTCGATGGACCGCACCTTGCAGCGTCGCTGCTGTTCATTCCGTGGGAACATCCCGATCTGAGCGGACATCTCTACCCGGTCTTCGTGCCTGGCTGGACGATCAATGCGGAGATGTTTTTCTACCTGCTGTTCAGCGTCGCGCTCTTGTTTGCGGTGCGCCTGCGGATCCTAGCGGTTGCCGTTGTCTTCGGGGTGCTGGTCCTCGCAGGAGCGATCCTGCGGCCGACCGGGCCCTTGTCGTTCTACACGGAGCCCTATCTGCTTGAGTTCCTGTTCGGCCTGGTGATCGCGGCAGGCTACAGGACTACAGGGCGGATCGGCATCCTGCCCTCGGCACTGCTGGTTGCCGGTGGCCTTGCAGGGCTGGTGCTTTCAGCCGCATTCGAGCCTTATGTCCAGGATGTCGATCGCACCGTCATCTGGGGTATTCCCGCCGCCATGATCGTTTGCGGCAGCATGTATCTTGAGCGCGCGGGTGCCCTGCGTCACAGCCGGATCATGCATTTTCTCGGGAACGCCTCCTATTCGATCTACATGACCCACACGATCGTGCTGTCCGCCTGTGGTTTCGTGCTGTCGCGCATCCCGCTCTCGCCGATTGCTCAGCAACTAATCTATCGTCCGTTCGCCATGGCTGCGGTGGTGACGGCGGGCTGTCTGACCTACGTTCTGGTCGAAAAGCCAATGACGAAGGGGCTTCGTGCACTGACTGGCCGCAGGCAGAGAAGGCAGCAGATCGCCTAGCGCTATCGTGCCGAAGACCGGTAACGCTCTTGCCTCGCAGGGCTTATTCACCATATTGCCTCCTCAACCGAATGGAGGATCTGGCATGAATGATATCCGGCGACCGGAAGAGGTGGTTTCGTACTGGTGCGATACGCTGACGGCCGAGAACTGGTGGAACTCGACGCCGGAACTCGATGCATGGGTCCACGAGCAATTCGCCGCGACGCATCTGGCGTTGTCGCGGGGCGTCGGGCCTGAATGGCGTGCGAGCGCCGAGGCACGGCTGGCCGCCATCATCGTGCTCGACCAGTTCCCGCGCAACATGTACCGCGCATCGCCTATGGCCTTCGCGACCGACTGGCTGGCGCTCAGGGAAGCGCAGCTGGCCCTTGAGGCCGGGGCGGACCAGGCAGTCGATTACGGGCGCCGCCACTTCTTCTACATGCCGTTCGAACATTCCGAAGCGCTGGCCGACCAGGATCGCTCAGTGCAGCTGTTCGAGGCGCATGGCGATGCGATGTATCTCGACTACGCCATCCGCCATCGCGACGTCATCGCCGAGTTCGGCCGCTTTCCCCATCGCAACGCCTATCTCGGTCGTGCCTCGACGCCGCAGGAGGAAATCTATCTCGCCCAGCCGGATGCGGGTTTCTAGACGCCGGGGCATGCCCATTTAAAATGGCCGCATTCATGGCTAGAAGGGTGTTCGTTCGCGCGCCTGCGAAGTCGCCTGTTTCCGTTCAGTGAGGATGGCCCGTTGCCGATCTCCCGTCTTCTGTCCGTTCTTCTTGCGGTTTTCGTGCTGGCCGTTTCCCCGGCCGGTGCTCAGACGGCCCCGGCGGTCGCGACGGATGTGGGCACGCAGCTGGATCAGGCGAATGACAGCCTCAACACCGCCGGCAAGCAGCTCGACGATATTCGCAAGCAGGTGGACGCCTACCAGGCCGACGATAACCGCCTTGTCGACCTGAAGGTCGAGGCGGAGACGCTCAACCGTTCGATTCTGGCGATCTCGGTGGCGCTGCGTCCGCGGCTCGACGCCATCAAGGCCCGGCAGACGGAACTCGGCGACCCGCCTGCGGAAGGCGAGCCGGCTGAAGCGGGGGTCGTGGTCGATGAGCGCAAGAAGCTCTCGGCCGAACGCAACCAGATCAACGCGATGACGGGGGAGGCCGAAAATCTCTCCATCGAGGCGACGAAGCTTTCCAACCGGATTACCGAAATCCGGCGGCAGCTGTTCAGCGAAGCGCTGCTGAAGCGCACGGAAATCACCCCCGAGCTTTTCAGCGATGCGGCCACCGCCATCGATGCGGAAGCACGCACGTTGCAGCGAACGGTAACGGCCTGGCTCCAGTTCGTGTGGAAGTTCAAGCGTTTGCAGCTGCTCGCCGCAGTGTCTCTCTCGCTGATGGCGGCCCTTGTGCTGCTCACGGGCAGTTACCGGCTGTTTTCGCCCTACATTACGCGCGTCGCCCAGCAGGAGAAGCCGCACTACATCACGCGGCTTTCCGTGGCCTTCTGGTCCACGGTCCTTCCAACGGCCGCCGCCGGCGCTTTCGCCGGCACCAGCTATTTCTTCCTGGATGCGTTCAAGGTCCTTCGCCCTGATACCGCTCCGATGCTTGCCGTGGCGCTCGCCGTCATGGTCGCGATCTTTTTCGTGGCCCAGCTTGCCAATGCCGTGCTGTCGCCCGGCGACGGGAACTGGCGACTGGTGCGTGTTTCCGATCACGGCGCGCGTCTTCTCTGGCTGCTGATCTTCAGCATGGCCATTGTCAACGGTGCCGACTACTTCCTGGGCGCGATCAGCGAAACGCTTGGCTCCCCGGTCATCCTGACCGTGGTCAAGAGCTTCTTCGCCTCCATCATCATCGGCTTACTGCTTCTCGTCACGGCCTTTGTGCAGCCCGTCCTGCGGCGCGGAGAAGCACCGGAGACGCAAGGCCATCAGTGGCCGCGTTCGGTTTTCGTGCTGCTTGTCCTGACTGGCCTCGGCCTCATCCTGGCATCGCTGCTCGGCTATGTGGGCCTGGCGCGTTTCGTGGCGGCGCAGATCGTCGTGACGGGCGCGATCATCGTGACGATGTATATCGGCTTTCTCTCCGGCCGCGCCGTATCTGCGACCAATGCCTTTGGTGCGACGGCCGTCGGCAAGCGGCTGGAGGAGCGCTTCGGGCTTAGTCCGATCGTGCTCGACCAGATCGGGCTGGTATCCGGCTTGAGCATTTACCTGCTGATCATCGTCCTCTTCCTGCCGATGATTTTCCTGCAGTGGGGCTTCCAGATTGCCGATATCGAGTCCTGGGCCTATCGCATCTTCACGGAAATCCGCATCGGCAGCATCACGATATCGCTGGTCGGCATTCTTGCCGGTATCGTGCTCTTCGCGGTCGGCTTCGTCGTCACGCGCTGGTTCCAGAAGTGGGTGGACGGCAACGTGCTTGCGCGAAGCCAGGTGGATGCGGGCGTGCGCAACTCCGTGCGCACCGCGGTTGGCTATGCGGGCGTGGCGCTTGCCGGACTCATCGGCATATCGGCGGCGGGGATCAACCTCTCCAGTCTCGCGCTCGTCGCCGGTGCCCTCTCGCTCGGTATCGGTTTCGGTCTGCAGAACATCGTGTCGAACTTCGTCTCAGGCCTCATCCTGCTGGCCGAGCGCCCGTTCAAGGTGGGGGACTGGGTGGTGGCGGGAACGACGGAAGGCTTCGTGCGGCGCATTTCGGTGCGTGCGACGGAGATCGAGACGTTCCAGCGCCAGACCGTGATCGTTCCCAATTCGGTGCTGATCAACGGTCAGGTCGGCAACTGGACGCATCGCAACAAGCTCGGCCGTATCGATATCGCCCTCAGCGTCCACGCCGGCAACGATCCCCGCCAGGTGCAGGAGATCATCGCCGATGTTGTCCGCGGCCAGCAGGGGCTTTTGCGCAACCCCGAGCCGGTGGTCGTCTTCCAGGCCTTTTCCGCCGCAACGCTGGATTTCGAGGTCCGCGCCTTCCTTGCCGACATCCTCAACGGAACGGCCGTGAAATCCGAGTTGCGTGCCGCCATCCTTGAGCGCTTCCGCGCCGATGGAATCGCGATGTCCGGGCCCGCAGCCCCCGAGGTGCCGGTCAAGATTTCGCCGGAGGGCGCTCTCCTTCTCTCGACGCTTCTCGAACAGGCGACGGAAAAGCTGGCGAAGCCGGCTGGAGCGCGCAACCGCAAGCCGGCTCAGGACACGCCCGACGCCTGATTTGTGGCACATGAATGCCGCATTCACGCTGCATTCAGCCGTCCCCGCATAAAACACATGCAAATCCCGCCGGGGAGCGATAGTGTTCTCCAGGGCGTGTGAAGAGGGGCGGCGCGTTGCGCCGGGCAAAGATGAAGCGAATGATCATGATGCTGCTCGTGTCGGCCGCAATGACTGCGCAGGCCGTTGCCGCCTCCGTGACGAACAAGGACGCCGAGACGCAGGTGCTGGTGGTCGTCGAGGACGGCAGCCGCATGGAGATCGCGCTGGAGCCGGGCGCGACGGAAACGATCTGCCCGGCCGGCTGTTTCGTCACCATGCCGAACGGCGACCGCATTGCGCTCGGCGGCGGCGAAGAGGTCGAAATCAAGGGCGGCGAGGCGCTGGTCAAATAGACCGCGACTGTGGTTTCCCACGACGATAATTTAACGCTTTCTCAAAGGGATGCATCTACGCCTTAACGTGGGGAAAATCTACGTAAGAAGGCAGATCATGGGGTTCATCGGCATTTCCGGGATGCAGTATTCCGGCGCGTCTCTCTCGCATCATCGCATCATCGTTGCCGAGGATTCCAACGTCTTCACATCCATGATCTCGAAACGGCTCAAGGAGCTGTTCGATATCGACGTGGAGATCTGCCGCAGCTTCGAGGAACTCGAGCTTGCCTATGACAAGTCCAGCGAGAAGATCACGCTGGCGATCTCCAACATCAACCTTCCGGGCGCGGAGAATGGCGAGGCGCTGAATTACCTCGTCGACCTCTCCATACCCACCATCGTGTTTACCGGCACCTTCCAGCAGACGACGCGCGACCAGCTTCTGTCCAAGGAGATCGTCGACTACATCCTGAAGGACAACATCTTCGCGGTGGACATGCTGGCCGAGTCGGTCTGCCGCTTCCTGACCAATCACAATCATCACGTGCTGATCGTCGATGACAGCGCAACGGCGCGTGCGCTCCTTTCCACGCGCCTCAAGCGCTACAACTTCCGCGTCAGTGTGGCGGAGAACGGCGCGGCAGCCCTCGCGCTCCTCAAGGCGAACCCGGACATCGGGCTGATGATCACCGATTACAACATGCCTGACATCGACGGTTTCGAGCTGACGCGGCGAATCCGCAGCACCATCGGCTCGCATCAGCTGCGCATCATCGGCATCTCGTCATCGACGGACAGGCTGCTTTCCGCGCGGTTTCTCAAGGCCGGCGGCAATGATTTCATCATGCGGCCCTTCATCGACGAGGAGTTCTACTGCCGCGTTAACCAGAACCTCGACACGCTTGCGCAGATCAAGAGCGCGCAATTCAAGATGGCCGGCTGAGCCTGCATTTTGCCGGCGGTTTGCCTCACGTAACGTGAGATATTTATGGCCGGATTAACGACTTGGTAAAGCGTGTGGGTTGTAATACCCGCAGATGAAAGTGTCATCGGGGTAGGGGAAGCGTGGACGTGGATTCGAATCCGCAGCGAGGACCGGCATTTCTGCGTCATACCGGCCAGAAGGTGCTGCTCGTGGAAGATTCGCGCATGTTTTCCACGGCCCTCAAGTACCGGCTCGAAAAGGAGCTCGGCCTCGATGTAACCCACTGCTCCAGCATGGCGGCGGTCCGGTCCATCTTCCAGGGCGATGCGCCGGAATTCGCGCTCGCCGTTCTCGATCTCAACCTTCCTGATGCGCCGAATTGTGAAGCGCTCGACTATGTGATCTCGAAGGGCATCGCCCCGCTCGTCTTCACCGGCTCGTTCAGCGACGCGACGCGCGACCAGATCCTCGCCAAGAACGTGCTGGACTATGTCGTGAAGGACAATCCGGCGGCGATCCAGCAGCTCGTTTTGGCGGTCGATCGTATCCTGACCAGCGGCAAGACGCAGGTTCTCGTTGTCGATTCCGATCCGGAAAGTCTGGAGAAGCAGGTCAGCCTCATCGCCAAGCAGCGTTTCCAGATCATAGCCGTCGAAACGGGCGCCGCCGCGCTGGAGGCGCTTGATACGCATGGCGGTATCGACATGGTGGTCTGCGACATCGCGCTTTCCGACATGAGCGGGTTCGATCTGCTCAGCGAAATCCGCAAGCGCCACGGCGACGATACGGTGCGTGTGGTGGGGCTCGCCCAATCCGAAGACCGCATGGTTGCCGCACGTTTCCTACGGGCCGGCGGCGACGAATATATCCAGAAGCCCTTCCTTATCGAGGAATTCAACAGCCGCATCTTCCATGTCGCGGCGATCCAGAAGCGTGTGCAGTCGCTGCATCGCATCGCCGCGCGCGACTACCTGACCGACATCTATAATCGCCGGTATTTCTTCGAGGCGGGCCCGCGCCTCGTCGAGCAGGCACTGCGGCGTGGTGAGCTGATGTCGATCGCCATTCTCGACATCGACCATTTCAAGCGCTTGAACGATACCTATGGCCATGAGGTCGGCGATGTCGTGCTGAAGGCCATCGCGCGGCGTCTGAAACATCGCGTGAGCGACCGGCATCTTCTGGCCCGCCTCGGCGGGGAGGAATTCGGCCTCATCTTCAATGGCTTGGGACTCGACGAGGCGCTGGACTATTGCGAGCGGCTGCGCCAGGAAATCGCAGCCCAGCCGATTGATGCCGATGGCGAGCCGTTGACGATCACCGTCTCTGTCGGCCTTGCGGTCATTTCCGACCGTGAAGCCTTCGACAACTATCTGAATGCTGCCGACCAGTTTCTCTACATGGCCAAGCATGCCGGCCGTAACCGGGTGTTCTCCGAACTGTCCCTGATGAAGGCGCTGGCAAGCTGATCCCCGCCACAGGGGCGGGGATATCATGCATTCCAAGAACTTTGGGTCAGCGTGCGATGGCCGACAGCGTCAACTTGCGTTCGGCGCGCTCCTGCTGGGGCGAGCGGTTGTAAAGTTCGCGGTAGCACTTGGAAAAGTGCGAGGCCGAGACGAAGCCGCAGGCGACTGCAACTTCCACGACCGGCATGGAAGACTGCACCAGCAAGTGGCGGGCACGGTCAAGCCGGATTTCCAGATAGTACCGGGCGGGCGAGCGGCCCATTTCCTGGCGGAAAAGACGCTCGATCTGGCGGCGCGACAGGTCCGCACCATCGGCGATCTCCAGCAGCGAGAGCGGCTCGGAGAGGTTCTTTTCCATCAGTTCGATGATCGACAGCACCTTGGCGTTCTGCACGCCGAGGCGGGCGCGCAGCGGCAGGCGCTGGCGGTCGTGTGGGCCGCGCACGCGGTCGGTGAGGGCCTGTTCGCAGACGCGGTTGACGAGGTTTTCGCCAAAATCCTGATCGATCAGGTTGAGCATCATGTCGAGCGAAGCCGTGCCGCCGGCGCAGGTATAGATGTTGCCGTCGATTTCATAGAGATCGGCATAGACGTCGGCCTGCGGGAATGCTTCGGCGAAGCCCGGCAGGTTCTCCCAATGGATGGCGCAACGCTTGCCGGAAAGCAGACCAGCCTGCGCCAGCACATGGGCGCCGGTACAGAGCGAGCCCACGGCGATGCCGCGGTTGTAGACTTCGCGCAGCCAGGCATTGACCGATTTGTTGGAGAAATCCTCCACATAAATGCCCGAACAGACCAGCACCATGGAGGGGCGGTTCTCGCCACCGAGATGCTTGCGCTCGTCGGCGAGGGAAGAATTTACCTCGATGCCGATGCCGCTGGAGGACAGCACCTGCTGGCCATCCGTGGAAGCGAGGCGCCAGGTGTAGGCCTCGTAGCCGAGCATGCGGTTGGCGATGCGCAACGTCTCGATTGCCGCCGAGAAGGGCAGCATGGAAAAGTTGGGCACGAGAAAGAAAACGAGAGAGCGCTTCTTGACGTCTTGCTTGTTCATCGGCGTGTCCATGCTGGTGAGGCGGAATGTCGCAATCGTCGCAGGCAATCCGGCCGTCGCGCTAGTATTTTTGCGACAGGAATAGGGATGGTTGCGACCGGAGTGTATGCCGTATCGCTGGGATGTCAGCGTCTTCCGGCGAAATTATGACAAAAGCCCATCGGTTGCGTATTTGCGACGCCGTCTGCGCCCTGGCCGGATTGCGACGATGGTATTTCGGCAAATGCAGCTGTTTGACAACACCGTCCGACACGGCGAGAAAAGCAGCCATCGAAAGAGAGGCGACAGATGCTGCCAGATGGATATTCGGATGTGCCCGCGGGAAAGCTCGCGACAGTGGTGACGCACCTCGAAATGCGAACGTCGCCGCAACGTGGCCATGACCCTGAACAGCCCGCCGTGACGCTTGCGCGTTTCGAAAGGCCTGATACCGCATGGTATCGCGATCTATACGCCCGTGTCGGCACCGATTGGCTTTGGGATTCGCGGCTGAGAATGGCGGAAGCGGATCTCACCGCCATCCTCACCCATCCCGACGTCGAAATCTACGCGGTGATGAAGGACGGGCGCGCCGAAGGCTTGCTGGAGCTGGATTTCCGCGAAGAGGGGGCCTGCGAACTTGCGTTTTTCGGCCTTACCCCCGCCATGGTCGGGAACGGCACGGGGCGCTGGTTGATGAACCGGGCGATCGCGCGCGCCTGGTCGCAGGAGGGACATGCGCCGATCGGGCGCTTCTGGGTCCACACCTGCACGCTCGATTCGCCACAGGCGCTGAATTTCTACATTCGCTCGGGTTTTGTGCCGGTGAAGCGGCAGGTCGAGGTCTTCGACGATCCGCGACTGACCGGCGTTTTGCCGGACACCGCGGCGCCCCAGGTGCCGATCCTGCGGGCCTGATGCAAAACCGCCGGCTTGACGTTCAAAGTCAGAGCCGGCGGCTTAGGCTTGGTCGATATGCGGCATGGCGCCGTTACAGTCTGCCCTCATCGTGTCGACTGTGTCGCTGTCTTGGGCGCTGAGCGGAAGCCGATATCCTTGCGCAGGTCATAGGGCATGCTTTCCAGTTCACGCTCCAGCCGGCTGCGTTCCCATGCGGAGACGATCCGCCCGGAGAGGTCGCGGATGAAATGCGCGAAGGTGTGACCGAACCGGGCGCCAGTCGCGCGCCGTGCCTGCCGATGTTCCAGTATGAGTGTCATGTTAGGTTCCTTTCGTGCTTGGGAGTTCCGAAAGGTCGCGACCATATTGAGACTGTGCCGCAACCTGATGCATCAATCAAACGAATATATTTGATCCGATTGATCAGCATTCTTCATGGTCTGCGGTCGGTGGCCACTGGATATCCTGCTTGAGATAGTCGGGCAGCTGCGCCATTTCCCAAGCCGTATGATGCGCGGAGATGCGTCGGCGACGGGCCTGGATCCTCTCATTCACAAAACGCTGGATGGCGTAATAAAATCCATTTCCGCGGATGCGAACGGCAATCTCGCCGCCGAATGCATGGAGTTTTTCGCTTTTCATGGCGTTTTTTCCTCATGTTCGTTTGTTTACCCGTTGACTATCCGCCTCGCCGGGTCTTCAATCAAACGAAATGAAATGAGCTTTGAATTCATTTTTTCTGATCCATGGAGATTGGCCATGAACCTGTTGATGCGTCAGACCCTACCGCTGCTCGAACTGGATATCCTGCGGACGTTCGTGGCGATCGCCGAGACCGGGAACTTCACGACCGCCGCCGAGACCGTGCATCGCACGCCCTCTGCCGTCTCCATGCAGATCAAGAAACTGGAGGAGATGCTGGGCTGCTCGCTGTTTCGCCGCGATGCCCGCTCGGTCGTGCTCACCCACCAGGGCGAGGTGCTCCTGTCCTATGCGCGCCGGCTGATCGCGCTCAGCAATGAAGCGGTCTCACGTTTCATGATGCCCGAAATGAATGGCGTCGTGCGTCTCGGCGCGCCTGACGATGTCGGTGAACTGATACTGCCGGAAGTGCTGCGGCGCTTTGCCGAGACCTATCCGTCCATCGCCGTCAACGTGTCGATCGAGACCAGCAGCAACCTGCGCCGCGCGGTCGCCGAGCGGCGTCTGGATCTGGCAATCTTCAATGCGACCGACGGCACGCTTCCTGTTCCCGGCGAGATCCTGTTGAAGGAGCAGCTGGTCTGGGCGGGCAAGAATTGCGGCAATGCCCATCTGAAGAATCCCCTCCCGGTGTCCGTGTGGGAAGAGGGCTGCATCTGGCGCGCACGCGCTCTGGAAGAGTTGAGCCGGTCGGGGCGTGATTTCCGCGTCGCCTATTTCTGCGCGCACCATATGGGCCAGCGCGCAGCCATTCGCGCCGACCTCGCCGTTGCGCCCCTCGCACGCTTTCTGGTTGGTGATGACATGGTGGCGCTCGGAGAGAAGGATGGCCTGCCGGACCTCGGCCACTATCTCATCGGCCTCGTTGTCAACGAGGACCTGGACGCGCCCGCGCAAGCAGTCGCAGACTACATCCGCGCTGCCTTCGCCCGTATCGAGCGGCGGCCCATGGAGATGCTCCAGGTCGCCTGCTGATCTCGGGTCGGACGGTCGGGGCTCGTGCCCCGGCCTCGTTTTACTCGTAGGTGTAGGACGCGCACATATCCGCGTCGCTCGACGGGACGTCCTGTGTCGAGAAGACCGCGACCGTTGTCGTGCTTGCGTCTCCCCAGGAGGCGACATAGGTCACGGGCTCGCCGCACAACCGGTTGCCGTTGAGCAGAACCGGGTCCTCCGGATCGGCGACGCTATAGACAGAGGCATTTACCGTTTCCCCGCCGACAACAAACGTATCGCCGACAAGCTGGTCGAAGGTGATCTTCTTGCCGTTCTCGAAGGTGATGCCGAAATCGTCGAACTCGATGTCGCCCGTAATCGACATCGCGGTGTTGCTGATGGCCGAATAGCTGTCCGCAAGGGCCGGTGAGGCGAGCACAAGGGAAAGGGTCAGGATGAGAAGCTGTCTGCTGGTCATGGACTATCTTTCGGGAATGGCTGCGCGTCAGTATCGGCGGCAGCTCATGGTACGGTTGCTTTCGGACGAGGAGAAGGACAACGTGTCGTCCGTGATCTCCGAGAGCGTGATGTAGACCTCGTCCGTAAGGAACAGCGTATAGGAGCCGTCGGAGCCCTCCTGAACTTCCTGAATGGTAAAGTCGTCGTCGCCGGTGCTGTACACCGTGGAGGTGAAGACGAAGGGGGCTCCGTCGCAGTTCCATTCCCCGGTAAACGGATAGTCCTCCTGGGCGCTCGCAGAAAGGCTGCTTACGGAAAGCAGGACGAGGCAAAGCGCGGCAGGGCGGGCGAGCGACATGAAGATGCTTTCGTGAATGGCAGCGCAGCCGCGATGACCGCACGATAGATGCACGACCGACGCATGACGGCCTCGATCCATTCGCACACCATGCCGATAAACCGCCGAAAACAAAACAGAATTCTTATGCACGGTTCGAGCGCGCGGTAACCGCAGGGGTCTGCGGCCCCGGCCTATTCGCGGCTGCGACGCCGGCGGCGTCCGCCACCTTCGCCGCCGCCGTCGTCGGACAGCACCTTGCGTTCGGGCAGCGTTACAACCTTGGCCAGTTCGGGGAAGGGGTCCACCTTGTTCGGCATCGCCATGGCATTTACGAAGAGCTGCTGGAAATGTGGCTCGAGCGCCGTCTCGATCTTCTCGATACGGCCGACCTCGCGCTCGATCTCACGGCGGTGGTCGCGGTTGAGCAGCGCCATCAGAGCGCCCGTGCCCGCGGCATTGCCGACGGCCTTCACCTCGTTAAGGTCGCAATCCGGGATAAGGCCCAGCACCATCGCGTATTTCGGATCGATGAAGGAGCCGAACGCGCCGGCGAAGCGGATCGTATCGACATGGTCCACACCCTGCTTTTCCATCAGCAGCTTGATGCCTGCATAGAGCGCCGACTTGGCAAGCTGGATGGCGCGGATGTCGTTCTGCGTCACCGTGATGCGCTGCTCGCCGTCATGCAGCAGGTAGGAGAAGGTGCGGCCGTTCTGCAGGACGCGCGGGCTTCTCTCCGCCATCGTGCCGTCGACGACGCCATCCTCGGAAATGAGGCCGGTGAGATACATTTCCGCGACGACTTCGATGATCGCCGAACCGCAGATGCCGGTGATGCCGACCTTCTCGGCATCCTGAGCGAACCCTTCCTCATCGGACCACTTGTCCACGCCGATGACGCGGAATTTCGGCTCCAGCGTCGAGGGATCGATGCGCACGCGCTCGATTGCGCCGGGTGCGGCACGCTGGCCGGAGGAAATTTCCGCGCCTTCGAAGGCAGGCCCCGTCGGCGAGGAGGCGGCTACGACACGGTGCTTGTTGCCGAGCACGATTTCCGCATTGGTGCCGACATCGACCAGCAGCATCATGCGATCCTGCCGGTAGGGGCCTTCCGCGAGCGTCGCGCCCGCTGCATCCGCGCCAACATGGCCGGCGATGCAGGGCAGCGTGTAGAGCCGCGCGCCGCGGTTCACGTCGATATCGAGCTCATGCGCCCAGTATTGCAGCGCGCCGGAAACCGCGAGCGCGAACGGCGCCTGGCCGAGTTCGGTCGGGTCGATGCCGAGAAACAGGTGGTGCATGATGGGGTTGGCGACGAAGACCATGTCGAGAATGTCGTGCCGGTCGACCTCGCCTTCGGTGCAGACCTTGCCGATCAGGCTGTTGACGGCTTCGCGCACGGCCTTGGTCATGGCCTCGCGGCCATCCGGGTTCATCATGACATAGGAGACGCGGCTCATCAGGTCTTCGCCGAAGCGGATCTGTGGGTTCGACGTGCCCGAGGAGGCAACGATGCGGCCGGACAGCAGCGAGACGAGATGCATCGCGATCGTCGTGGAGCCGATGTCGCAGGCCACGCCGTAGGCTTCGTTCTTGAGGCCCGGCCAGAGGCCGACAATGAAGGGGCGCGAACTATCCATGTCGCGATGGATGGCGGCGGTGACGCCCCAGTTTCCCTTGCGCAGGATCGACTGTACCTGCGGGATAAGGTGCGGCGCAATCAGCAGGTCCTTCCAGCCCCAGTCCTTTTCGAGCATGACCTTGAGGCGGTCGAGATCGCCGAGCGGCTTGTGCATGTCGGGCTCGTCCACCTCGACATAGCAGAGCTGGACGGCTGCGTTGCGCTCGATCACCCGGTCGGTCGCGGCCTTGCGCACGACCTGCGCATTGATGACGGTATCCTGCGGAACGTCCACGACGAGATCGCCGAGAATGAGGGCGGAGCAGGAGAGGCGGCGTCCCTCGGGAAGGCCGCGGACCTTTTCGTAGCGTTCTTCCTTCGGGCCCTTTTCCGAGATGTGGTCGAGCGAGGAGACGATCTTGTGCTTGGCGAAATTGCCTTCCTGCACCTCGATCTGACAGCGCCCGCAGGTCGCGCGCCCGCCGCACACGCTCTCGACATAGACACCGAGTTTCCGGGCGGCCTCGAGAACCGGAGTGCCGACCGGGAATCGGCCGCGCTTGCCCGAGGGCATGAAGAGGACCAGCGGTTCTTTTGCCGAGGCTTCGGTCATGTTGATCTCGCTCTCACCTTCAATGCGCATCGGATCGTTCTTTCTACGGCCGGACGGGCCGCGTCATGTCTTCTTGCGGGAAAGGCGGCGCATATTGCTGCGCACGCGTTTGCCATAGGGTTTCAGCGCGGCCTCCGAAACGGCGCGGGCCGTGCTTTCCGGCGAGGCCGCCGTCATGACCGCCTTTGCTAAAGCAAAATTGGCCGCCACGGCGCTTTCCGCCGCGGCAGCCATCTTTTCCGTGACCATCCGGGTCATCTCGGCGGTGTTCTGCGACGAGCCGGTCAGTGCCGCCATGCCCATCTGCTGGCAGCGCATGGCGATCACCAGAGGTGCCTCCAGCCAAAGGCTGAAGGCATCGTGGCGGAACTGACGCCCGCCGGCCATTATTCGCGCACCGCGCCGGCACCGGCGCGGGCTGCACGGCCACCACGGCGGCCGCCGGCAGGAGCAGGTGCTGCGGCGCTGGCCGCTGCACCGCCTTCGGCGGGCTTGTGGTCGCGATAGGTCATGATCCAGTTGGTGCAGTTCGGATCGGTCCCGTTCAGCACGTTGGCGGCGCGCACGGCCTCCATTTCCTGGGGGCGGCAAGGGTTCATGATGGCTGAGGTCATGCCGGCACCGATGACCATCGGGATGAAACCGGCGTTGATGCCGTGGCGGTGCGGCAGGCCGAAGGAGATGTTCGACAGGCCGCAGGTCGTGTTGACCTTCAGCTCGTTGCGCAGGCGATAGAGCAGCTGAAAGACCTGGCGGCCGGCATCGCCCAGCGCACCGATCGGCATGACGAGCGGATCGACGACGATATCATGCGGCTTGATGCCGTGATCCATGGCGCGCTCGACGATCTTCTTGGCGACGGCGAAGCGCACGTCCGGGTCCATGGAAATGCCGCTCTCGTCGTTGGAGATTGCGACCACCGGGACGTCGTATTTCTTGACGAGCGGCAGGATGGCCTCGAGCTTTTCTTCCTCGCCGGTGACCGAGTTCACCAGCGGGCGGCCCTTGGCGACCCGGAGGCCTGCCTCGATTGCCGCGGTGACGGAGCTGTCGATGGCAAGCGGGATATCGACGAGGCCCTGGACGATTTCCAGCGTCTGGACGAGAAGGCCCGGCTCGGTCTCGTTCGGGTTGACGGAGGTCACGCCGGCATTGATGTCGAGCATCGTGGCGCCGGCGGCGACCTGTTCCAGCGCGTCCTTGATGACGGTCTCGAAGTTGCCGGCCTGCATTTCCGCCGCCAGCTTCTTGCGGCCCGTCGGGTTGATGCGTTCGCCGATGACGCAGAAGGGCTGGTCGAAACCGATGACGATTTCGCGGGTGGCCGAGGCGACGATGGTGCGTGTCATGTAAGGTCCTCTGAGGCGGGGCGCCGACTGTGATCTAGCGCGCGATATCGGGTGTTACAATGCTGGTCGGCGACGCGCCGGCAGGCATCAATGCGGATGCTGGGCGGCCTGCCCGGCAAGTTTCTGCTGGTCCTGCTCATGGCCGTCGCGCGCCAGCTCGATGCGTTCGGCAACGAGCTGGTCGACAGGGTTCGGCTCGCGCTTCCAGGGCTGGCGCCCCTTCAGTACACCGGAATCATGCACCATTTCCGCGACATATTCCTCCTGGCGGTAGGCCATGACGTGAACGCCGGAAACGCCCTCGATCTCTTTCACCTCGTTGATGATGTCGATGCAGAGCTGCTTGCCTTCCTTCTTCTGATCCTGCGCGCCTTCGAGACGGGCAATGATGGAGTCGGGAATGTGGATGCCCGGCACGTTCGAGCGGATCCACTTGGCGGTCTTGGCGGAGGCCATCGGGCCGACGCCGACGAGGATGTAGCACTTCTCGTGCAGGCCGAGGTCACGCACCTTCTTCATGTATTCGCGAAACATGGGAACGTCGAAGCAGTACTGGCTCTGCACGAACTGCGCGCCGGCCTCGATCTTCTTGGCGAGGCGGTAAGGGCGGAAGTCGTAGGGCGGCGCGAAGGGGTTGATCGCGGCGCCCAGGAAAACCTTTGGCGGCGTCGTCAGCTTGCGGCCGGACAGGAACTTCGAATTGTCGCGCATGACGCGCACCGTTTCGAGCAGCGACATGCAGTCGAGGTCGAAGACGGGTTTTGCGCCCGGCTGGTCGCCGGCCTGCACGCCGTCGCCGGTCAGGCACATGATGTTGCATACACCCATGGCGGCGGCACCCAGAACGTCGCCCTGGATGGCGATGCGGTTCTTGTCGCGGCAGGCGATCTGCATGATCGGCGCATAGCCCATGCGGGTGAGCAGTGCGCAGATGCCGACGGATGACATGTGGCAGTTGGCGCCCGAAGCATCGACCGCATTGATGCCGTCCACCCAGCCGTCGAAGATCGCGGCGCGTTCGTAGACATCTTCCGGATTGGCGCTGTCGGGCGGGTTCAGTTCCGTCGTCACCGCGAACTCGCCGCGCCGCAGCACCCGTTCCAGTCGGCCCAGCGAGGAGTGGCCGGGCAGGGGATCGAGCGGCAGGTGGGGGCCGAGCGGATTTTCGTCGATATGCGCCATGCTCAGGCGTCCTTTCCGGCGGCGGCTGCCGCTTCACGGGCAGCGGCGGCTTCCGCAGTCACGCGCAGCCAGGAAGAGGTCTCGCGCAGCGACTGGTTCACCGGCTTCTGCACGTTCATGATGGCGTCTCCCTTCACCATGTTCTGCGAGCCCTTCCAGGCCTGTACCCAAACGCAGGGCATATCCGGTTCCACTTCGCAATTGCCGTTGGCGCGAACGCCGCCGCAGGGGCCGTTGCGCAGTTGCTTGGGACAGTTCATCGGGCAGGACATGCCCGTGGACGACAGCGCGCACTGGCCGCACATGCGACAGTCGAAGAGAAAGCCCTTCACATGCTTTTCGACGAAGGTGATGGGACGCTCGACACGCTGGTAGCCGAAGAGCTTCCAGACGGGGTGGAGGAGCAGGAAGGCTTCGGCGAAGCGGTGGTAGAACCACTCGAAGAAGCGGGAATTGCGCACAGCCCACAGGCGGATCGTGTATTTGCGGCGCGACCGGCGGTTCGGCGAGACGCCGGCCGGCGTGAAGGCGCCCGTGGCGGCCTTCTTGGCGGGCGCGGCGTTGCCGGGCTTCTGCACGCCTTCGAGTTTCGGCTCTCCGAGTTTCGGATCAGCCATTGTCGCGCCCTCCGGCCTTGACGAGGGCGACCAGGCGCTCGCGGTCATAGCCGGCCTCGATCTCGGCGACGGCACGGTCCGCTTCCGCTTCCAGGTCGTCGGAAACGGGCTCGGGGTCGGCCTTGCGCCATTCGGCAAGATAGTCGTCGGTTTCCGCCGCGCCGGTGCGCATGGCGCACATGTCGATGGCCTCGGTAAAGCGCAGCGAGAGTTCCCGCTTGGCGCTGGCGCGGCCCTTCTTGATGATGACCTGGGCGGGGATATCGCGCCAGTAGACGATGATGCGGTCTGCCATGTCGAAACTTCTCCCGGAGCATGGCCGCGCTTTTCAAGCCGGAAATGCTCAACCCCCTCTGCCGCAAATGCGGGCGGAAAACCGCTCAGCGTCTTTCCTCCCATTGCTTATGCTGACAATGCGTTCTGGCGCCGTCGCGGGCTCTACTCGCCACGACTGCCTCATGCTCAAAAACGACGTCGGATTCGACCTTGCCGGGAGGATCTACCAGATGCCGCGGGTCACGCCGTTCCAGAGCCAGGTCCAGATCGGCGGATGGTACCATTGTCGCGACGGTTCCGCTATTTTCAAGGGCTTGAGGTTGCCGGTGACCGCCTCGTCGAGCGCCTGCACGACAAGGCCCGTGGCCGCCGCCGTCTGGAGCAGCGGATAGGTGTGCATCGTGTCGCGTTTGGAAGGTTTGATGCGCAGCTGATGGAGCACGCCGCCGGTATCGACGCCGGCATCGACGAGGTGGATTGTCGTGCCGAAATTCGCCTCGTCGGAGCGGACGCGCGACCAGTATCCACCTTGCAGGCCGCGATATTGCGGGTTGATGCCCGCATGAAGGTTCAGCACGGGGCAGGGGATGGCAGCGAGCGTCTCGGCCTTCAGCATGCGCGTGCTGACCAGCAGCAACGCGGCGGGCTGGATCTCGGTTATGGCGGCCAGGAATGCCGGGCTGTTGGCCGAGGGAACGGCAACGCGGCGGACGGCAGAATCGGGAGAGGGATCGGCGCCGAAGGTATCGAGGATTTCAGCGGCACGTTTCGTGGTGAAGCGCTTGCCGTATTTGGAGACGACCATGGTCGCAAGCTGACCGAGTGCCTGTACCCAGCCGAGCTTTTTCGCGCGGCGGTGGATGAACAGCGCCTTCGATTCCGGCTCCTCCTCGATCACGACCAGGTTCGGGAACGCAGCTTTCACGGCATTGATCACGATTTCCGGGTTGGGGCCGGGCTGAACCAGCATCGCCACCGTTTGCGTCCGTACTGCCTGCTGCGTCATGTCGATGCCTCGCCGATTTTGACGGGCATGATCGGGTGTCGCTCTTAGAAAGGCGTAACCGGCACACTTGGAGTTGTGGGCAAGGCTAAGAATTGGTTAGCGCGCGCCGAGTAGGGCGCCCGTCAGGTCGCCATAGCCGGTGAAGCGATACTCGTAGGCGAGCCCGAGATAATCGGCCGCCTCTCTTGCCTTCTGCTGAAGGGCCTCGTCCTCGACCTGCGAGAGATAGACGAGTTTCGTGTAATTACCGAAATACATGTCCTTCAGCTGTGGGTGCCGGTCGAGGCCGAGCGGCTCGATGACGAAGGCGCGGAACTGGCGGGCGAGGAAATCGGTCAGGAAGAACGACGTGATGTCACCGTCCTTCGCCGCGAAGGCGTCGTTGCCGGCAAAGAAGGAATAACAGTGCGGTCCGGCGATCCGCTCGACGCCGAGCCGTTCGCAGACGCGGTCGAGCAATCCGCCGGTGCCGCAATCCGCATAACCCACGAAAACGCGGGAAAAGCCTTCGGCGCGGGCCTCTTCCACGGCCTTTTCGACGCCGGGAGCGATTTTTTCGGGGTGGGCGTGCCAAATGGCGGGCAGGCAGACGAGGTCGATGTGATCGAGGCCATTTGCATCGCGGATCGCGATGATCTCCCGGGCAATCGCGCCGCACGCAATCACTCGAACTTTTTCGCGCCTCGTGCGTTTAAACGCCGGACTTCCAAGCCGAAGTTCTGCGTCAACCACATCCATTTAGAGGGACTCCCACCATGACTGCGACAAATCTGAGCAAGATCAGCATCGTTCTCGCCGCACTTCTGGCGCTCAGCGCTTGCGGCAACACCATCCGCGGCGTGGGCAGGGATACGGCCAATGCCGTAGATGCGACGCAGGATGCCGGCCGCAGTGTCGAGCGTGCCGCCCGATAATTTCGGTGTCAGGCGGCGCGCTTTCAAGGCGCCGCCTGATATAGACTGTCAGCCGGCAAGCATGTTGTGCTTGCGCTTCATGAATTCCTTGGCGGTTTCCACTGCGACGGCCGCATCGCGGCAGTAGGCGTCTGCACCGACAGCCTTGCCGAATTCCTCGTTGAGCGGCGCGCCGCCGACCAGCACGACATAGTCGTCGCGCAGACCCTTTTCCTTCATCGTATCGATAACGACCTTCATATACGGCATCGTCGTCGTCAGAAGTGCAGACATGCCGAGAATGTCGGGCTGTTCGCGCTCGATGGCTTCCAGATAGTTTTCGACCGGGTTGTTGATGCCGAGGTCGATCACGTCGAAGCCGGCGCCTTCCATCATCATGCCGACGAGGTTCTTGCCGATGTCGTGGATGTCGCCCTTGACGGTGCCGATGACCATCTTGCCCTGCTTCGGTGCGCCGGTGGCGGCAAGCAGCGGACGAAGGATCGACATGCCGGCCTTCATGGCGTTTGCCGACAGGAGAACTTCCGGGACGAAGAGAATACCGTCGCGGAAATCGACGCCGACGATGCGCATGCCTTCGACAAGGGCCTGCGTGAGCACGTCGTAGGGTGCCCAGCCGCGCTCCAGCAGGATATTGGTGCCCTCTTCGATTTCCTCCTTCAGGCCGTCGTAGAGGTCGTCGTGCATCTGCTGCACAAGCTCTTCGTCGGAGAGATCGGCGAGAATGATTTCGTCGTCAGACATTGCGTTTCCTCGTCTCCATTGGCGCTGCGGTCGGCAGGCTCCTCACCCTAGAAATATCCGTCCTCGTGTCGCAATCCGATTTCGAAAACGACGTCGCATACAGTGAAAAGCGACCCGGCGAAAACATGCTGCGATCTTACGCTGCAAAACGGTGAATTGACAGTCCAAACAAGAGAATGCCGCTACGATCGCGGCGGGGTTCACATTATGATCGCCGCAAAGCCGGTATCCAGCGTGCGCCATTGCTTGGCGCTTTGAGACCCGCCCCGATCCGGCGGCTTGCTAGCATAGTAAAAGAGGCGCTTCCGGGCGCGGGAAGAAAGGGAAGACGGATCATGAGCGAGGGCATTGAGCAGGTTGCAGGCGAGGGCACCCCGGAAGGTGGCGGGCGTCGCTCGCGGGAGGGGCGCGGCGCGGCCGCACGGCGCGCATCGCGCACCGGTGGCGGTCCGGGCCCGTCGCTGCCCTACATCACCCGCAAGATCAGGGAATACGAGGTTCTCGACGAGGAAGGCCTGCAGCTCATCGAAGCCAATGCCGATCTCATCCTGGAAGAGATTGGTATCGAGTTCCGCGAGGATCCGGAAGCCCTCCAGCTGTGGCGGGACGCCGGCGCGGACGTGCGCGGCGAGCGCGTGCATTTCCCCAAGGGGCTGTGCCGCGAACTCTTGAAGACCGCGCCCTCCCAATTCACCTGGCATGCCCGCAATCCTGAGCGCAGCGTCCAGATCGGCGGAAAGGCCACTGTTTTCGTGCCGGTCTACGGCCCGCCCTTCGTGCGCGACCTGGAAGGCAACCGCCGCTATGCGACCATCGAGGACTTTCGCAATTTCGTGAAGCTCGCCTATATGGCGCCGTCGATGCATTCGTCGGGCGGCACGGTCTGCGAGCCGGTGGACGTTCCGGTGAACAAGCGTCATCTGGACATGGTCTACAGCCACCTGAAATATTCCGACAAGCCGTTCATGGGCTCGGTCACTGCGCCGGAACGCGCGGAAGATTCCATTGCCATGGCGAAGATCGTGTTCGGTGACGAATTTGTCGAGAACAACACGGTGATGATGAACCTCATCAACGCCAATTCGCCGATGGTCTTCGATGAGACCATGGTGGGTGCGCTGAAGGTCTATGCCCGCCATAACCAGGCCTGCGTCGTCTCGCCGTTCATCCTGTCGGGCGCCATGAGCCCGGTGACCGTTGCCGGCACGCTGACGCAGATCCTCGCCGAGGTTCTTGCCGGTGCCTCCTTCACCCAGCTCATCCGCAAGGGCGCGCCGGTGTTGTTCGGCACCTTCGCAGCGTCTATCTCCATGCAGTCGGGCGCGCCGACCTTCGGGTCGCCGGAGCCGTCGCTGGTTTCCTATGGTGCGGCACAGCTTGCCCGCCGCCTCGGCCTGCCGTTCCGTACCGGCGGCTCGCTCTGCGGTTCCAAGGTTCCGGATGCGCAGGCGGCCCACGAATCCGCCAACACGCTCAACATGACGCTGCTGGCCGGCACGAATTTCGTGTTGCACGCCGCCGGCTGGCTCGAAGGCGGCCTCGTTTCGTCATACGAGAAGTTCATGATCGACCAGGACCAGCTTGGCATGATGCAGAAATTCGCCGAGGGCATCGACCTGTCGGAGAATGCGCAGGCGCTCGACGCCATCCGCGAAGTCGGTCCAGGCAGCCATTATCTCGGCTGCGCGCATACCCAGGCCAACTTCCAGACCGCCTTCTATCGCTCGCCGCTCGCCGACAACAACTCGTTCGAGCAGTGGGAGATCGAAGGACAGAAGCGCATCGAAGAACGCGCCAATGCGCTCTGCCGCAGCTGGCTCGAAAGCTACGAGGCGCCCCATCTCGACCCCGCCATCGACGATGCGCTGCTCGCCTTCATCAAGGAGCGCAAGGATTCGATGCCGGACGCCTTTACCTGAAAGGGTCCCGACCGCGCCAGGGAGCAAGGCGGAGCGACGCGGGTGGCGGACATGATCCAGAAGGAGGTCTGGCGCCCGCATTATGAGCTCAAGGGAGACGTGACCCGGTGATTACGTCCGGCCACGACCTCGAAACGATCCGTGCGGCTCTTCGGCCGCACGGTCTTTTTTTGCGCGGTGTCGTGAATTTTGCGGCGGGGGAAGCCGCTTCAACGCTGAGCGATGGCCGCCCCGCAGCCAGTGTCGTGCTGATCGGCAACATCGGCAGCTCCCTGTGGCCGGCTTTTTCCCGCTGGCGGAACAACCAGCCGGATGGCGGCGGGTCGGATCCGCTCGATACGTGGTCGAAAGAGGTCATCGATCCGATTGCCGTTATGGCCGACGCGACGGCGTGGTTTCCATCAGATCCGCCATGGCAGCCGTTCCAGCAATGGGCGATGCGCGCAGAAGGTCTGAAAGCTTCGCCGCTCGGCATTCTCATCCACCCCGCCTACGGTCTCTGGCACGGTTATCGCGGCGCGCTCGGCTTTGCCGTCCCGGTCGAGGACGAGCCGGCACCGCATGGTGCGCATCCCTGCGACGCCTGTCCTGACCAGCCCTGTCTCACCACCTGTCCCGTTGCCGCCGTGCACGAACATGCCTTCGATGTGCCGGCCTGTCGAAGCCATCTGCGCACGCCGCAAGGGCAGGGCGGCTGTATGGCCAGGGGTTGCCTTGCCCGCGCCGCCTGTCCCGTCGGGGCGGAATATCGTTACGAGGACACCCAGTTGCGTTTCCACATGGCGGCGCTCTCGCTTTGACCATTTCGGCGAGGCGCTGCTAAATTCGCCGCATTGCCAGCCGAGCCATTGTTTATGCGCGTTCTTTTCATCCTTTCGCTTATTCTTGCCACCCTTGCCCTGCGGAGCGTCGCCATGGCCGAAGCGCCCAGATGCGCGGAGATCGAACATCTCGGCGGGCGCTACACCGTCTGCACCTTCGATCCCGCAACAGATACGATCAGGCTCTACGGTGCCCGGACGCTGGGCAGCTACGGCGCGAGTTATGACCAGCTGAACACCCACCTCCTGCGCAATGGCGAGCATATGAGCTTTGCCATGAACGGTGGGATGTTCCATCCCGATTACGGCCCGGTCGGGCTTCTCGTGGAGAATGGCCGGGAGGCCGGCGCACTCAATCGTGACGATGCGTTCGGCAACTTCTTCATGAAGCCGAATGGCGTGTTCTGGCTGGCAGACGGCAAGGCCGGCGTCATGGAGACGGAGGCCTTTGCCAGGGCAGGGCTTTCGCCGCGCGAGGCCACGCAGTCGGGTCCGATGCTGGTGGTCGACGGCAGGATCCATCCACGCTTCCTGCCGGATGCGACGAGCCTGCAGATCCGCAACGGCGTCGGCATCCTGCCGGACGGGCGCGTGGCCTTTGCCATTTCCCGGGATCATGTCCGCTTTCACGATTTTGCGACGCTGTTCCGCGACCGGCTGCACTGCCGCAACGCGCTTTTTCTCGACGGCAGTATTTCCAGCCTCTATGCGCCGGAAATCCGCCGACACGACCGTCGGGCCGTGATGGGAACGATCATCGCGGTCGTGAAAAAGTTGCCCTGGTAATATTTTTTCGAATTCGATCCAAAGGATTGCCCATACAAGCACGTCTGAAAGGTCAGTGCACGCAATCGGGATGGGCCCGTGGAAACAGAACTCGTCGAAAAGGCGGCTCAGGGGGACCGGCAGGCGTTCGCCGCGCTGGTCAAGAGCCGTTATGATTTCATCCATGCCGTCGCCTGGCGATGGTGCGGCGACCGGCAGGATGCCGAGGATGTGGCGCAGGAGGTCTGCATACGCCTCGCCAGCGCGATCAGGGGGTTCAAGGGCGCCAGCCGCTTCAGCACCTGGCTTTATTCGGTGACGCTCAATGCCGCCCGTGACCAGATGCGCAAGCGGCGCCGTGCCGAATGGCGCGACGCGGCCTATATGCGTGAAAAGACGGTTCTGGACACCGGTTCCGCTGAGGATGACACCGAGGACCTGTGGGAGGCCGTGCGCCAACTGCCTGACAAGCAGCGCGATGCGGTGCTGCTGATCTACGGCGAAGGGCTCAGCCATGCGGCGGCAGCCGATGTGCTCGGCTGCGCCGAAACGACCATTTCCTGGCATGTGCACGAGGCCCGCAAGCGCCTGAAGGTGCTTTTGCGCGATGCCGCTGCGTGACGGAAGGATAGACCGATGACCGATCTCGATCTCGAAAAGCTCGCCCGCCGCCAGCCGCCGCCCGCCGGAGCCTCTTCGCGTGCCGCAGCCTTTGCCGCCGCCATGCAGGCTTTCGACGAAGCGGAGAAAAATGCGACCGCCGCCCAAGGTTCCGCCGCGGGCGGGCGTCGAAGCTCCATCTTCAACCGGATATGGAGCCCTATCATGAACCGCAGACTTCTGGCCGGATCGGCCCTTGCCACGCTTCTTGTCGTCCCGGTCGCCGGCCTTGTGACGTATGAACTGGTGCGCAACGGTACGGTGGCCTTGCAGACCGGGCAGACTGACAAT
This sequence comes from Shinella sp. H4-D48, assembly GCF_022637395.1. Taxonomy (GTDB): domain Bacteria; phylum Pseudomonadota; class Alphaproteobacteria; order Rhizobiales; family Rhizobiaceae; genus Shinella; species Shinella sedimenti. Next base: position 1,423,999 of record NZ_CP093337.1, read on the forward strand.
GCGAAAATTGGTGCAGGCGCACAGAAACCGAGCGACGAGACTGCGCAACGACAGACCGAAAACAAAAAGCAGGAGAAGGTTGCCGTCGAGCAAGAGGACGACGCTGCCGCCTTGCTGAACAGGGAGCCGGTCGCACAGCCGACGGTGGCCCGGGAAACCAGCCAGTCCATGGCCGACAACCGCGCCGCAGAGCCTGCGCCGCTTGCCGAAAGCCTGGATGGCGAGATGGCGGCAGTGCCGCAATCTCTCGCAGTCGGTGGTGCGGCCAACCCGACGCTGACGCGCCGGATAGCACAGCCCGCGGCGACGGCGGATTCCGTCATCATGCCGATGCCGCAGGAGAACCGCGAACGCTTCGCCTCCGCCGATCCAAACCCGGTGAAGAGCGTCGCCACCGACCCGGTCTCGACATTCTCGGCCGATGTCGACACGGCGTCCTACTCCTATATGCGCAGCGCGCTTCTCGGCGGCAGCCTGCCGGACCCCGAATCGGTGCGCGTGGAGGAACTGGTCAACTATTTCCCCTATGACTGGAAAGGCCCGGAAACGGCGGAAAAGCCGTTCAACGCCACCGTCACCGTCATGCCCACGCCCTGGAACAAGGGAACCGAACTACTTCATATCGGCATCAAGGGCTTCGAGACCGTGGCGGCCGAACAGCCTTCGGCAAATCTCGTCTTCCTCATCGATGTCTCGGGGTCGATGGATGAGGCCGACAAGTTGCCATTGCTCAAGAGCGCTTTCCGTCTGCTTGTCGGTAAGCTGAAGGATACCGATACCGTTTCCGTCGTCACCTATGCAGGCAATGCCGGCGTGGTGCTGGAGCCGACGGCGGCGAAGGAGCGCCAGAAGATCCTCGACGCGATCGATACGCTTCAGCCCGGCGGATCGACGGCCGGTGCCGAGGGCATCGAGACGGCGTACAAGCTGGCGCAGAAGGGCTTCAAGAAGGACGGCGTCAACCGCGTCATGCTGGCGACGGACGGCGATTTCAATGTCGGCCCGGCAAGCGACGAGGATCTGAAGCGTATCATCGAGGATCGTCGCAGGAGCGGCATCTTCCTCTCCGTGCTGGGCTTCGGCCGCGGCAACTACAATGACGGCATGATGCAGGCGCTGGCGCAGAACGGCAACGGCACGGCCGCCTATATCGATACGCTCGCCGAGGCGCAGAAGACGCTGGTGGAGGAGGCGGGCTCCTCGCTCTTTCCCATCGCCAAGGATGTGAAGTTCCAGATCGAGTTCAACCCGGATCGCATCGCCGAATACCGGCTGATCGGCTACGAAACCCGTATCCTCAACCGCGAGGATTTCAACAATGACAAGGTGGATGCCGGAGATATCGGTTCCGGCCATCGCGTGACCGCGATCTACGAAGTGACGCCGAAGGGCAGCCCCGCCGTGTTGAACGATCCCCTTCGCTACGGCAAGGGCGAGGCGGCGGACACGGCCGCGTCCGGCGATGGCGAGATCGCGTTCCTGAAGATGCGTTGGAAGAAGCCCGATAGCAACACGAGCGAGCTCGTGACGATGCCGGTCACGGACAGCAACATGGTCCCTGATCTCGATGCGGCTTCGACCGATGTTCGCTTCTCGGTTGCCGTTGCGGCCTTCGGCCAGAAGCTGAAGGATGTGCCGGCGCTGCGGGACTATGCCTATGGCTCGATCCTGGGCCTTGCCGAAGCGGCCAAGGGCAACGATCCCTTCGGCTATCGCGCCGAGTTCGTGAAGCTCGTCCGGCTTGCCGAGGGTTTGTCCGGCGAGAAGTGACAGCCGCTGCCCTGGCTTTCGTCTTTTCGAAAGCCGGGGCAGGAAGCCTCAGGCGGCGGACTGCGCCTTTCCGGCGCACGGTTCATGAGCAGTTACGGGCCGCAGGTTCGTTTCCCTTGATGTGCCCGGCGAGACCGGCGACAGCCGCATGAGGGGCGCTCGCCAGCGCCTTTCCTTTTCGGTTGGCAGAGGCGTACAGGTCGGCGGTGTGCCGTCCACAAGGTCAAGACCGGCATCCCGCAGCAGGCGCCGGTCCGCGCGCCTGACAAGGTGCTGCAACGCCTCTTTTTCGGCTTGTCTCAGCCGGAGGTTTTTCAAAAAATTCCGCAATGTCGCCAGGATGTCCATGCCGTGCGCCTTTCGTTCCGCATCACAGCCAAGCAAAGCCATAGACATTTGACAAACGAATAGCGATGATGGCAGGCATTAGAAAAGGCGATGTCTAAATGTACCCACCTCTTGAAAGCGATCTGCTCCGGATTTTCGTCACCGTCGCGCAGGCGGGCAATGTCACCCATGCCGGAGAGCGGCTCGGGCGAACGCAGTCGGCGGTGAGCATGCAGGTGCGAAAGCTGGAGGAGTCCGTCGGGGCGAAGCTCTTCGCCCGCGGCCCGCGCGGCGTCGGGCTGACGATGGAGGGGCAGAGATTGCTTCCCTATGCCAAGCGCATCGTCGGCCTTGTCGATGAGACGACTGCGGCGATGCGCACGCTTCCGCTCGACGGTCCGGTGCGGGTCGGCATTCCCGAGGAGTACAACCAGACCATCCTGCCCAACGCGCTCGCAGCTTTCGCCCAGGTGCATCCCGGTGCCGAAGTGACGGTGTTCTGCGGCTACACCGCGCAGCAGATGGAGGCTTTGGCGGCCGACGACCTCGATCTTGCCGTCATCTTCGAATGGGACGGCGGCATTTCCGGCGAGCTATTGGCCATCGATCCGACGGTCTGGGCGGTCTCGGTCGGGCATGACCTGCATCTGGAGCGCCCGGTGCCGGTGGCCTTGTACCGGCGTTCGGTCTGGTGCCGGGAGTTTGCGGAGCGCTCGCTGGAACGCTACGCGATCCCCTATAGGGTCGCCTATACCAGCGATACGAGCAGCGGCCTGCGCTCGGCGGTGTCGAGCGGTCTTGCCATTGCACCGCTTGCCCGCAGCAACATTCCCGCCGGCGCGCGCGAATTGACGCAGGCCGAGGGCTTTCCGCAGGTCGATTCCTCGCGCGTCGTGCTCAAGCGCAATCCACGGCGTGGCGGGCCGACCATCGACGGCATGGCGGATCTTGTTCGAAAGTCCTTCGCGCCGCTGGCCGCGGCGACCGATCAGGCTTTCGGATAGGCTCTCTCTAGCCCGCCGGACCGGGTCAGGCCGGCCCGAAAGGCGGCATGGGCGGCGTGTTGGCTGGAGCGCGCGCATTCCATGAGGCGGATTTGCAGGCGCGCGGGCGCCGTTTCACCCAGCCATTCGCCAAGTTTTTCCAGCTTGAGGGAATTCAGGAAACGCGCGGTGGACGCCCGGTCGAGAGAGAGGGTCAGGCCTTCGAGCAGGTTCTCATCCTGCTGCGCGTTTTCCATCAGCAGGCGCAGATAGGCCTTATCGCCATCGCCGAGCGCCGAAAGCTTTTCGGCAACGGTGTCCCTGTCCGGAAATGCGGCCAGATCTGCACTCATGTCGTCCCCCATAGAATCATTTCCACCTTGGATAGGATGTGCAATGGCCTGCCGCAAGCCGTGCGGTGTATCTGGACGGAAAATCCAATATTGACAAAATGTCTACAATTGGATTGTTTGTCGCCATGTTTGATTCTGCGAATTCCGATACGCTGCTTGTGCGGCATGCCACGACGGCCTCAGCCATCTCCACTCTCTTCTATCCCCATGCCGAGGTCGTGCTGCACGATCTCGAAACGGGCTTGATTGCCGGCATCTGGAATGCGTTTTCCGGTCGCAAGCCCGGCATGGAATCCTTCGTCGGCGGCGAACTGGAGGAGGCCGGCGAAGCGGGCGTCTATGGCCCCTATGAAAAGACCGGTGAGGACGGACGACGCCTGAAATCGGTGACGGCCGTTCTGAAGGATGAGTTCGACCAGGCCCTCGGCCTGCTTTGCATCAATATGGATGTCTCGCATTTCGATGCGGCGGCAAAGCTGCTTTCAGCCTTTACCGGAACGGTGGCGCCGCGTCCACCGTCGCTGTTTTCCGGCGACTGGCGAGAGGAGATCAACACCGCGCTGCACGACTGGCTGCGCACCCACGGCCTTGCGCTGACCGCCCTGAAGAAGGCCGAGCGCGTGGCGCTGGTCGCGGCGCTTGATGAGCGCGGGCTGTTCCAGACGCGAAACGCGGTCGATCATCTCGCCAGCCTCATCGGCGCCTCGCGCGCCTCGATCTATAACTATCTCGCCGATGCCCGGCGCCAGAATTCCAAGGACATGACCTCGTGACCACGTTGCCGGATTTCCGCCTTGAAACCCATTTTTCCCGCTGGGAATTCAAGGCCCGCCACCACATGACAGCAAGTGATGCCGAGACCATGACCATGTCCGAACTCCTGGCGCTTGCCGAGCCTGAAGATCTGGAGGCATGGGAGCGCGTCTCACTCGGCTATACGCAGACCTGGGGTGCGCCGAAACTGCGCGACACCATCGCCTCGACCTACGAAACGCTTGAGGGCGCTGACATCCTGACCTTTGCAGGCGCGGAGGAGGGGCTTTACTGCGCCATGCTTGCGCTGCTCGGTCCTGATGATCAAGCCATCGTCACCGTGCCGAACTACCAGTCCATGGAGACCCTGCCCGTCACCATCGCGGGCCGCGTGACGGGCGTGGCGCTGCGACCGGAGAACCGCTGGCAGCTCGACCTCGACGATGTGCGGGCCGCGCTTCGCCCGGAAACCAGGCTCATTGCCGTCAATTTCCCCAACAACCCCACCGGTGCCATCGCCGATCATGCGATCTACCGCGAGCTGGTGGCGCTGTGCGCTGAGCGCGGCATCCATCTGTTCTCCGACGAAGTCTATCGCGGGCTGGAGGTCGATGATGCCAAGCGCCTGCCGCAGGCCGCCGACCTGTTCGACAAGGGTATGTCGCTCAATGTCATGTCCAAGGCCTATGGCCTGCCGGGCCTGCGCATCGGCTGGATTGCCTGCCGCGACCACGCACTGCTCGAACGCATGGAGAAGATGAAGCACTACCTCTCCATCTGTAACGCGCGCCCATCTGAGGTGCTGGCCGGCATCGCGCTCAAGGCGCGCGAGACGATCCTGGCCCGAAATCGTGCCCTGTGCGCCGAGAACACTGAAAAACTCGGCCGATTCTTCGCGGATTATCCGCATCTCTACCAATTCACTCCGCCCGATGGCGGCTGCGTCGCCTTCGCGCGCTATATCGGGGCCGATGGCGTGGAGCAGCATTGCCGGCGGCTGGTGGAGGAGAAGGGCGTGCTTCTCCTGCCGTCCAGCCTCTATGTCTCCGATCTGCTGCCGGTGCCGGCGGATCGTTTCCGCGTCGGCATCGGACGCAGGAACATCGACGCGGGTCTTGCGGCGTGGCGGGAGTTCCTGGCCGAGGCCTGATCGTCAGGTGTTTTCATGCGCCAGCCGCGTCTCAAGGTCGGCGATGGTCGCAAGAAACCAGATGGAGCGGCCCTTGTTCGTCTCGCGCACGAAATCACGAAGCGCCTTGCTGCCTTCAAGCAGCGCCGTGACATCGCCGATGATGGCGCAGCGCAGATGGTAGTTGACGAATTTCTGGAAGACCGTTCCGGCAAGACGCGTTTCCAGCCGCAGGAAATCCGGGCCGAGCTGTTCGACCGGAATGGCGACGAGCGTGGCACCGGCCGAAAAGGCCTCGCTAATGACGTCATTGCCGTCCGCTTCGGTTGCGACCGGCATGCCTTGCGCGGAAAGAACGAGCACTTTCGTGCCCGACATCTCGATCGTCTGCATGGTGCCTGCTCCTTGAACTTTCGCTTCCCGTAAGCCGTGACAAAAAGCCGCCCTCGGTGCTGACCGGGGCGGCTTGCAATTGTCGATCGGACAATCGGTCAACCGCGCCGGCGGCCGCCACGTTCGCGCGCGGGCGCCGCGGCGGTTTCATTTGCGGTCTTGTTGCGCAGCGGGCCGATCTTTTCGATGATCGCCTCGAGTGTCGGGCGTTCACGCCGCTCATGCGCGTCGAGAGCAACGCGCATGGCGGCAAGGTGTTCGCAGGACGTGCCGCAGCAGCCGCCGATGATGCGTGCGCCGGCATCACGGGCCAGGCGCGCATATTCCGCCATCAGCGGCGGCGTACCGGAATAGTAGATTTCCGAGCCGCGGAATTCCGGGATGCCGCAATTGCCCTTCACGACCACCGTGGCCGACGGGTCGGCGCCGGTCATGTCGAGCAGCGAGGACAGGATGTCCGACGCGCCGACGCCGCAATTGGCGCCCACCGCGAGCGGACCCGCGCCGATATCGCCGGCAACACCGTGGATATCCTTGGGGTGCAGGCCCATCATCGTCTTGCCGGCCGTGTCGAAGGAGCCGGTATAGACGAAGGGCATGCCGACCTTGGTGGCGGCTTCCGCGGCCGCGCGGATTTCATCCGCTGATGACATCGTCTCGATCCAGGCGACATCCGCGCCGCCGGCCTTCAGGCCCTCGATCTGCTCGACGAAGGCTGCGACCGCGTCGTCATAGGTCATGGCGCCGAGCGGCACGAGAAGTTCGCCGGTCGGCCCGACCGAACCGGCGACGATGACGGTGCGCGAAGCCTTGTCGGCGACCGCGCGCGCGATTTCCGCGGCCTTCCTGTTGAGCTCATGCACACGATCCTGCGCATGGTGCAGTTTCAGGCGATGCCGCGTGCCGCCGAAGGTGTTGGTGAGGATGATGTCGGCGCCCGCATCGACGAAGTCCTGGTGCAGCTTCGTGATGTTCTCGGGCTTGGCCTCGTTCCACAGTTCCGGCGCTTCGCCCGCTTCCAGCCCCATGGCGAACAGCGACGTGCCGGTTGCGCCATCGGCAAGCAGGAAGGGTTTTTCGGCAAGGAGGCTGGCGAGCGGATTCGTGGCGGTCATGGCATGTCCTCTGTTTGCACCATCATATAAAGATTTCTTTATGTGGTTGCAATGGTGCAATGGCAGCGCCTTCCATGGCCGCAGTGCAAGTCTGCCTGGTCATGGTGATTTGGCGCCATGAGATACGACTGAAAGAAAAAGGCACCGCATCAAACGGGAAGAGGGCGCCCGGGGCGCCCTCTTGAAATGTTTGCAGTTCAGGCTCAGGCCGCCTTCGCCTCATGGCTCGTCGGCGTCACCATCGAAGAGATGATCGCGCCGAGGTTGATCGCGCCGATCGGCTGGCCCGCCTCGTCCACAACATGCGCCTGTGTCTGGTTGGCGCCCGTCATGGCGCGGGCGGCAGTTTCCAGCACGGTGCCCTTGACGATCGGCATGCCCTCGGGATTGCCGGCGAGCGGCGCCATGATCGTCTCGACATTGACGACGCGGCCGCGGTTCACTTCCTTCACGAAGGCCGTGATGTATTCGTCCGCCGGGTTGAGCACGATCTCCTGACCGGTGCCCTGCTGCACGACCATACCGTCACGCAGGATGGCAATCTTGTCGCCGAGGCGCAGCGCCTCGTCGAGGTCGTGGGTGATGAAGACGACGGTCTTCTTCAGTTCCTTCTGCAGGTCGAGAAGCACGGTCTGCATGTCGACGCGGATCAGCGGATCGAGGGCGGAATAGGCTTCGTCCATCAGGAGGATGTCGGCATCGTTGGTCAGGGCGCGCGCGAGGCCCACGCGCTGCTGCATGCCGCCCGAAAGCTGGTTCGGATAGTGGTTCTCGAAGCCCGCGAGACCGACGCGCTCGATCCACTGCTTGGCGCGCTTTTCGCGTTCGGCCTGGCCGATGCCCTGGATCTCAAGGCCGTAGACCGTGTTATCCAGCACCGTGCGGTGCGGCAGCAGTGCGAATTTTTGAAACACCATCGCTGTCTTGTGGCGGCGGAATTCGCGCAGATCGTTTTCGCTCATCCGACAGACGTCGACACCGTCATAGAGCACTTCGCCGGCAGTCGGATCGATCAGGCGGTTGATGTGGCGGATCAGCGTCGACTTGCCCGAGCCGGAGAGGCCCATCACGACCATGATGCCGCCGGCGGGCATGGAGATGTTGATGTCGCGAAGACCGAGCACATGGCCGTACTGCTGGTTCAGTTCGGCCTTGCCGAGCCCGTTCTTCACCGCATCGACGTAGTCGCCGCCGCGGGGTCCGAAAATCTTGTAGAGGTTGCGGACCTCGATTGCATGACTAACCATGAATTACCTCCGAATGCTTCTGTAGTCGCCTGCCATAGGCCTGGCTTGTACGGTCGAAAATGATGGCGATGGCCACGAGCGCGAACCCGTTGAGGAATCCCACCGTGAAAAACTGATTGTTGATGGCCTGAAGGACGTTCTTGCCGAGACCGCCCACGCCGACCATGGACGCGACGACGACCATTGCGAGCGACATCATGATGGTCTGGTTGATGCCGGCCATGATGGTCGGCAGGGCAAGCGGCATCTGCACGTTCTTCAGCTTCTGCCAGGCGGATGAGCCGAAAGCGTCGGCCGCTTCCAGCACTTCCTTGTCGACAAGGCGGATGCCGAGATTGGTCAGGCGGATCATCGGCGGCACGGCATAGATGACGACCGCGATCAGGCCCGGTACCTTGCCGATGCCGAAGATCATGACGACGGGGATCAGATAGACGAAGCTCGGCATCGTCTGCATCACGTCGAGGACCGGGTTGATGAAACCCTGCACCCGGTCGGAGCGCGCCATGGCAATGCCGATGGGGATGCCGATCACGATGGCGATCAGCGTACAGACCGTGACCATGGCGAGCGTCACCATCGTATCGTTCCACAGACCCAGCATGCCGATGACAAGCATCGATGCGGCCGTTCCTATGACGATCTTGGTGTTGCGGCTGGCGAAGTACACGATGGCCAGCAGGATCAGCAGTATGACCGGCCACGGCGACGTGACGAACAGGCGCTCGAGATAGTTCAAAAACCACTGCAACGGCTGGACCATTGCATCGATTGCATTGACGTAACTTCTGACGAGCCCCTTGAACCCGTCATCGACTGTCTTTCGCACCGCGCGAATGCTCGCGTCGCTGAATGCCGGAAACTTGCAAAGAAAGACCGGCAACGAGTCGCATAGTCCTGCCATCCTTTTCCCCTCTTCCTACCGGTCGATGGTGCCCCGCAATGCGACGGATGTTTCCGGCATCGCGAATGGGGCGGCTTGTACAGCGATATTCTTCTTATTGTTCCGGTTTGTCCGTATTGGCACGGGCGGCGGCCCGATATTGTACTGTTTGCGACTTTCTGGGTGAAGATCAGTCAAATGCCTGACCGCACCAAAGGCAAATGGCACCGGCAGCCGCAGGGCCGCCGGTGCCTGATGTCAGAGAGCGGCCTTGACCTTCTCGGCGATTTCGGGGCTCACCCACTTGGTCCACATATCAGGATAGGTTTCGAGGAAGTACTTTGCCGCGTCCTCGTTCGTGCCCTGGTTTTCCGTCATCCAGGCGAGAACCTTGCCGACCGTGCCGTTATCCCACTGGCGCGTCTTCATGTAATCCATGGCCACGCCGGCCTTCTCGGAGAAGGCTTTCGTCACGACAGTGAACACGTCTGAGGTCGGGTAGGAGTTGACCTTGGGATCGGCGCAGTCGGGAACCGCCGTGCAGGCATCCCAGTCGGCCTTGTTGTGTTCGACCCCGAAGGACAGGCGAGTCATCTCGTACTGGCCGAGAATGGCCGTCGGTGCCCAGTAATAGCCCAACCAGCCGGTCTTCTTCTCGAAAGCGTTGGCGATCGAGCCGTCGAGACCGGCAGCCGAGCCGGTGTCGACCAGCTCGAAGCCATCGGCATCCGCGTTCAGCGCCCGGTAAAGGTTGGACGTCGATACCTGGCAGTTCCAGCCGGACGGGCAATTGTGCACCGCGCCCTTCGACGAATCCTCCGGCGCGGGGAACAGGTCCGGATGCTTGAGCGCATCCTGCACGGTCTTGATATCCGGATGGGCGTCGGCGAGGAATTTCGGTATCCACCAGCCTTCCACGCCGCCTTCCGACAGCAGCGGCGCGAGCTGGATCAGGCGTCCCTCGGCGATGGCCTCGTCGAGTGGCGTGCGCACGGCGTTGACCCACAATTCCGGTGCGACATCAGGTTCACCCTTCTCGTTCATGGACGTGAAGGTCGGCATGGTATCGCCCGTCACAAGAGTGACGTTACAGCCATAGCCGCTTTCGAGAATGATCTTGTCGACCTGCGCGGCGACGCCGGCCGATGCCCAGTTCATTTCGGCGATCGAAACATCGCCGCATTCCGCTGCCTGTGCGGTCCCGGCAAAGCCGTAGAGGCCGGCAGCAAGGATAGTGGAGGCAAAAAGCTTCTTCATAGGATTAAGACCTCCCAGTCTTGAAATGCAGCGTTCATCCCGGAAGGCAGAGCAGGTTACTGCATTGTCCCGACTGCCCGGTCTCATCGTTAAGCAGACAAGGGAATGCGATGCCAGGTGAGGCGAGCCAATCCCCCTGCTGCAAGGACGTCGAGCTTTTTTTCTCTTCCCCGGCGTAACCCTGTCACCGGCGATCTGTCTGCGTACGTCACGAGGCAAGCCTAAGGGATCTCATTGAGAAATCAACCGCCTGCGGGGTGGTCGGTCGGCCCAGCGGGGGCAGAGCGGGATGCGAATGCTGAAAAACAGGTGTTCCGGGCGTCAAAAAAATGAGCGTTTGCCCTTGTGCGGGCAAATACCCGGAGGCCATCCGGCCCATTGATGCCCGTTCCTGTCGAGAAGCAGACAGATCGTGTCCGGATTGCGCCGTTTTTCGCACGCGGTCACTTTTTCGGGTTTTTATAAAAAAATCGCGATTCACCTTTGCTTAAGCTCTCGATAACCGTCCGGTAACGATGTGCAGCTATTGATCTTCTCACGGCGGGGGACACTGCCGAACGCTCCGGAAAAGGTATTGCGTACCGGAGTGACTGGGCTCCGATGTGTTTTTGTCGGAAGCCGCCATGCGTATTTTGGCAAGCCGTGCACCACCGTTAAGGGGTGCGCGGCTTTTGCCGTTTTGGGGATACCAGTGGGCAGCGCGGCCGGCGGGAAGAAGGCAATAAAAAACGTCGCCTCCCGGAGAGAGGCGACGCTGGATGCGAGCGGGACCTGACGTCGCGCTCGAAGGATCAGCCGATGTTGCGCGTGCGGATCACGCCGAGCGGACCGAGCGGCGCGTCCATGACCTCGTTGCGCACGCGCGACTGGTTTTGGGGAGCGACGCCGTTCCAGGCGATCTGTACGAAGTTCGGCTTGCTGAAGATGAACAGCATGGTCTTTTTCCTAAAAATCCGAAGCCACGCGCCTCGGCTGTCTGATGTCCCTGATATAGGTCTGCCGCGGATAAAAATCAGCGTCGTTCACGGCGCAAAATGTCGCAAAACGGATAGCATCCCAGCCATGCTCATCTTGCATGGCATGATGTTGCGGAAATACATCGGAATGCCGCCTCCAATTACGGCTGAATTGCGGTAAATCAGGGCTTTCCGGTGGCGAAGCACGGTGATAGGAAAATTGCCATGACAAGAACGATCATGCTCCAGGGCACCGGCTCGGATGTCGGAAAAACGGTATTGGTGGCCGGGCTCTGCCGGATGGCCGCCAATCGCGGCCTGACGGTGCGTCCCTTCAAGCCGCAGAACATGTCGAACAACGCCGCCGTTTCGGCCGATGGCGGCGAGATCGGCCGGGCGCAATGGCTCCAGTCGCTGGCGGCCCGTGTCCCATCAAGCGTGCATATGAACCCGGTTCTGCTCAAGCCGCAGTCGGATGTCGGCAGCCAGATCGTCGTTCAGGGCAAGGTCTTCGGGCAGGCGAAGGGACGCGACTATCAGGCACTGAAGCCGAAGCTCATGGGCGCGGTGATGGAAAGCTTCGAGACGGTATCGGCCGGTGCCGACCTGGTGGTCGTCGAGGGCGCGGGATCGCCGGCGGAAATCAACCTGCGCGCCGGGGACATCGCCAATATGGGGTTTGCGACCCGGGCCGGCGTTCCCGTCGTGCTGGTGGGCGATATCGATCGTGGCGGCGTTATTGCCTCGCTTGTCGGCACTCACGCCATTCTGCCGGACGAAGACCGGCGCATGGTCACGGGCTATCTGATCAACAAGTTTCGGGGCGATGTCACGCTGTTCGACAGCGGCATCGCCGAGATTGGCCGCTTCACCGGCTGGCCCTGTTTCGGCGTTGTGCCGTGGTTGAAAGACGCCGCGCGGCTGCCGGCGGAGGATTCCGTCGTGCTGGAGCGGCTGGCGAAGGGCGGCGGCGGGGCGCTCAAGGTCGCCGTGCCGGTGCTGCCGCGCATCGCCAATTTCGACGATCTCGATCCGCTGAGGGCTGAGCCGCAGGTCGATCTCGTCTTCGTGCGCCCGGGGGAGGCGCTGCCGGCCGATGCTGGCCTCGTCGTCCTTCCGGGCTCGAAATCGACCATTTCGGACCTGCGTGACTTCCGCGCCGCGGGCTGGGACCGGGATCTCGCGCTTCATATGCGCCGCGGCGGCCGCGTCATCGGTATTTGCGGCGGGTATCAGATGCTTGGCCGCCGCGTTACCGATCCGCTTGGCAGCGAGGGCTGCGAGCGCGAGGTCGAAGGGCTCGGCCTGCTGGCCGTCGAAACGGAAATGGCTCCGGAAAAGACGGTGCGCAACAGCGACGCCCGTTCCCTGCAATACGATGTGCCGCTCGAGGGCTACGAGATCCACCTCGGCCGAACGACGGGGCCGGACGCCCTTCGTCCCTCCGTCAGCATAGACGGCCGGCCGGACGGCGCCGTCTCGCCGGATGGCCGTGTGATGGGGACCTACCTGCACGGCCTTCTCTCCAGCGATGCCTACCGCGCGCGGCTGCTTGCCGATTTCGGCATCGAGGGCGGCGGCTTCGATTACAGGGCCGGCGTCGATGCAGCACTTGATGGCGTGGCGGCCGAGCTTGCGGCCGTGCTGGACCCGCGCTGGCTCGAGAGCATTCTGGGGATCCGCTGATTAAATCGCCCGCCTGAAACGTTCAGCCATCGGGTTTCTCCACCACCGGTTACCGCAGCACCAAAGTTGCGCCTGATTTCGGTGCAAGGAGGAACGTGATCATGCCCGCCTTGCGGGTGCCGATGCCGTTGTGCGATCCGAAAGGGTGACTTTGATGGGTTCTGGACCTCTTGCTCGATCTGTTCTGGTGGGCCTTGTTGGGCTGTCGCTCGCCGGCTTGCCTGTGGCCGCCTTCGCTCAGACGGCAAAGGAAACCACCAATGCCGGCAAGCGCTGGGAGGAAGAGTTCGGCTTCTGGCAGAAAGCATCCTCCGGCAGCGATATCACGCAGTTCGAAAACTACCTGAAACAGTATCCCAACGGCACGTTCGCCTCGATGGCGCGCCTGCGCATTGCAGAATTGAAGGCTGCCGGCAACGCGAAGCCGGCTGCAACCGCCTCCGACGATGCCGCCGTAAAGGCCAAGGCCGATGAGGCGAAGGCCGCAGAAGAGGCGAAGCGTGCAGCCAACGCCGAGAAGGCCAAGGCAGACGACGCACGCAAGGCTGCCGATGCTGAGAAGGCGAGAGCCGAGGCGAAGAAGGCCGAGGATGCTGCCGCCGCGGCTCGCAAGCTTGCCTCCGAAAAGGCAGCCGCCGAGGAAAAGGCGAAGACCGAAGCCGCAGCCGCTGAAAAGGCGCGGGCAGACGAATCCGCCCGCCTCAAGGCGGAGGCAGACAGGAAGGCGGCTGATGAACGCAAGCTGGCAGCGGAAAAGGCTGCCGAAGCCGAGCGCGTGAAGAAGGAAGCCGCCGCTGCCGAAAAGGCGAAGGCGGACGAGGCAGCGCGTGTGCAGGCCGAGGCAGAGCGCCGCAAGGCCGAAGAAGCCGCCGCCGCACAGAAGGCGCGGGCGGAGGCCGAGGCAAACGCCCGCGCGGCCGAAGCGGCTGCCGCCCGTGCCGAAGACGCCAAGCGGCTGGAAGCGGAAAAAGCTGCGGCTGCCGAAAAGACCCGGCTGGAGCAGGAGGCTGCGGCCGCCCGCAAGCTGGCCGATGAAAAGACCCGGGAGCTTGAGCGCCTGAAGGCCGAGGCCGCCAAGGCTGCGGCGGAAGCCGAGGCGAAGGCCGCCGAAGCCGCCCGCCTTGCCGCCGAGGCAAAGAAGCGGGCCGCGGAGGCCGAGGCCGCCCAGAAGCGCGCGACCACCAGCGGCCCGGCGACGGCAACGCGCGACAGCGCGGAGGCCGAGAGACTTGCTGCGGCCAAGCGCGAGGAAGACACGTTCCAGAAGGCGGTGGTCGCGGGTTCGCGGCAGGCTTTCCAGGCCTATCTCGATGCCTATCCGCGCGGCCGTTATGCATCCGATGCGCGCGAGCGTATGGCCGCGATTGCGACCAAACCGGTGCCGAAGGCCGAAACCGAGCGCATGGTGGAGGAACGCCCCGTCGTCGATCCACGCGAAGCCTATATGGAACGCTCGACGCGGGTGCAGGCGCAGCGCTGGCTGAGCGCGCTCGGCTACAGCACCTACGGCGCGGACGGCGTCTTCGGTCCGCGCACCCGTGCGGCGATCGCCGCATGGCAGGGCGCGTCGGGCTACCGCGCCGACGGCTATCTTTCGCGCCGGCAGTTCGCCGCGCTTCGGCAGGCCGCGCAGTTCGCCCAGGCACGCCAGACCAGCCGCGAGCGCCGCTACCAGCGGGACTACGACGTGCTCGAGGGTCCGGTCGACGGCTATTATGACGGTCCCTACTACAGCGATGACGGCTACTACCGCCGGCGCGGCGGCGTGGTGATCATCCCCGGCTATTGAGTTTGTGACGGCCGGCCGGCGTTTTCGGCACAGGCCATGCCGCTGGCTGTCGATTGACTTGTCGGGGTCGGCGGCATAATCATCCGACTATTGGATGGTTCTCTGGTCCGGAAACGGACCGGGGAGTAAATGGGAATGTGATACGGTGGACCCATTCAGGGCGCCGCAATCACGGCCGACCCCGCGACTGTAGAGTGGCGAGGAACGCCCATCCGGCCGATGCTCGGCGTGCTTGGACGAGGCAATGGTGCCTTGTTCGGCAGACCGGACACAGGACGGAAAAGCCACTGGGTGGCATCGCGATCAACCGGGCCCGGACGCCTCTTTTTCTACGAATCGTCCACCTTTCGCGATGCACGGCCCGGGAAGGCGAGGGCATTCCGTGGGCGTGAAGACGCCCGACGCCGCGAGCCAGGAAACCTGCCAGCCAATGAGGGCATATTGCCCGACCTGGGGAAGGGCTTCCCCGATGCCTGCACGGAGGTTGTCATGGCTGTTTCCAATACGTCTTCTATCACTCTTTCGGCGAGCGATCGCCTCATCGCGGGCGTTCTCGCGCTGCTCTTGGGCGGGTTCCTCGTCTTCGGCGCCGGCCTTGCGAATTCGGCCGTGCTGCACGATACTGCGCACGATACGCGTCACTCCTACGGCTTTCCCTGCCACTAAGGAGTTTCCGACATGATCGTTCGTTATCTCCTGGCCGCCCTGGTGGCCGGGCTCTTCTCTGGCGTCCTGATGACGGCCGCCCAAGAAGCCCGCGTCGTGCCGCTCATCCTGCACGCCGAACAATTCGAAGGCGGCGATGAAGCCGCGCCTGCAACCGAAGGTGCCACGCCGACCACCGAAGGCGCGGCTGCAACACATGAGCATTCGTCTCTGGGGGCCGTCCTCCTGGACATGGCGTCGTCGCTTTCGCCCGTCTCGGTCGCTTATGCGCATGATGGCGAGGACCACGAAGAGGGTGGCATCATGTTCGGCATGAGCCGGTTCTCCGGCACGCTGCTCGCCAATCTCGTTACCGGCGCCGGCTTTGCCTTGCTCCTTGCCGGTTTCAGCCTCGTGTCCGGCCATCCGATCACGGTTGCCAATGGCGCGCTGTGGGGGGCGGCCGGCTGGCTTGCCGTGCACATGCTCCCGGCCATAGGCCTGCCACCGGAACTGCCGGGCTTCCCGGCCGCAGACCTGACCCAGCGTCAGATCTGGTGGATTGCGGCGGTTGTGCTGTCGGCAGCGGGTCTCTACCTGCTGTTCCTCAAGCCGGGCATCGTCGCCAAGATTGCCGGTCTCGTTCTGATTGCCGCGCCGCAGGTCTATGGTGCGCCGCAGCCGTCGGATATTTCGAGCGCCGTTCCGGCCGTTCTCGGTGCGGAGTTCGCCGTCGCGGCCCTTGCCACGACGCTGTTTTTCTGGATCGTGCTCGGCCTTTCGCTCGGCTTTGCCAACGAAAAGATCGCAAAGGCTGCCTGATATGACGGCGAAATCGCCCGGAGCCGTCCTGGTTCTGGGCGGTGCGCGTTCCGGAAAATCCGCTTTTGCCGAAAGGCTGGTCGTCGAGACCGGCCTTTTGCGTCATTATATTGCCACCGGCCGCGCCTGGGATGACGAGATGCGCGAGCGCATCGCCAGACACCGGGAAGACCGTGGAGACGGCTGGGAAACGCATGAGGAACCGCTTGCGCTAGCAGCCCGGATAGCCGATGTGGCGCGTGCAGATCGCGCCGTGCTCGTGGATTGCCTGACCCTCTGGCTCACCAATCTGATGCTGGAGGAGCGGGATATCGCGGAAGAATTTGCCGGCCTTTTATCGGCCATCAAGGGCGCACCGGGCCGCCTGATCTTCGTCTCGAACGAGGTCGGCCTGGGCATCGTGCCTGAAAACCGCATGGCGCGCGACTTTCGCGACCATGCCGGGCGGCTCCACCAGCAGGTGGCGGCGCTTGTACCGGAAGTGTATTTCGTTGCGGCCGGACTGCCGCTGAAAATGAAGGGTTGAGCCATGCTGCAACAGAAGATCCCCGCCACCGTCATCACCGGCTTTCTCGGGGCCGGCAAGACGACGATGATCCGCAACCTCCTGCAGAATGCCGGCGGCAAGCGTATTGCGCTCATCATCAACGAATTCGGCGATCTCGGCGTCGATGGCGACGTGCTGAAGGGCTGCGGCGCGGAAGCCTGCACCGAGGACGATATCATCGAGCTCACCAACGGCTGCATCTGCTGCACCGTCGCCGATGACTTCATCCCCACCATGTCGAAGCTGCTGGAGCGTGAAAACCGCCCCGACCATATCGTCATCGAGACCTCGGGTCTCGCGCTGCCGCAGCCGCTTGTCGCCGCCTTCAACTGGCCGGAAATCAAGACGCAGGTCACGGTCGACGGCGTCATCACCGTGGTCGACAGTGCCGCCGTCGCGGCCGGCCGTTTTGCCGACGATCACGACAAGGTCGACGCGCTGCGTGCCGAGGATGATAACCTCGACCACGAAAGCCCGCTGGAGGAGCTCTTCGAGGACCAGTTGACCGCCGCCGACCTTATCGTGCTCAACAAGACCGACCTGCTCGATGCCGCCGGCATCCAGACCGTGCGCGACGAAGTGGCATCGCGCACCGCCCGCAAGCCCTCGATGATCGAGGCGAAGAACGGTGAAGTGGCCGCCGCCGTATTGCTCGGCCTCGGCGTCGGTACGGAAGACGATATCGCCAACCGCAAGTCACACCACGAGCTGGAACATGAGAACGGCGAGGAGCACGACCACGACGAATTCGACAGCTTCGTTGTCGAACTGCCGGCGCTTTCCGATCCGTCCGCCTTCATCGAGCGCCTCAAGGGCGTGATCGCCGAGCATGACGTGCTGCGCGTCAAGGGATTTGCCGATGTGCCCGGCAAGCCGCTGCGCCTGCTTATCCAGGCCGTCGGCAGCCGCATCGACAATTACTTCGAACGCGCCTGGGCGCCGGGCGAAGCCCGCGGCACTCGTCTCGTCGTCATCGGCCTGCACGACATGGACGAGCAGGCCGTGCGCGCCGCCATCGCCGCGGCGGTTTGATATTGAAATGAGTGTGCGGTGGCACCCCCCTCTGGCCTGCCGGCCATCTCCCCCACAAGGGGGGAGATCGGGTGAGGCGACGACTTGCGCCACTGTCTTGCGTGCACGCTGCCGCTCAATCTCCCCCCCTGTGGGGGAGATGTCACGACGTGACAGAGGGGGGTATGCCCCGCTAGTCGTCCTCTCGCAGCACGGAGGCGCCGCATGCATCTCCTGCTAGCCCAGAAGGGCACCATCGCCGACGGCAAGGAGGCGATCGACCTTGGCCAGACGCCGGGCGATATCCTTTTCCTGTCCGCAGCCGATACCGAGCTTGCCTCCATCGCCGCCGCCCATCGCGCGCGAGGCGGCGAAACGCGCCTGCGCCTCGCCAGTCTGGCGACGCTCTCTCACCCAATGTCGGTCGATACCTATATCGAGCGCACGGCGCGGCATGCAAAACTCATCGTCATCCGCGCCCTCGGCGGCGCCAGCTATTTCCGCTACGTGCTGGAAGCCCTGCTGGCGACATCCTTCGCCAACGATATCAAGCTCGTGGCGCTGCCGGGCGACGACCGTCCCGATGAGGGGCTGATTGCTTTCAACCGCATCGACACCGCCGACCGCGAGCGGCTCTGGGCCTATCTCAACGAGGGCGGCGCGGAGAATGCCGACCGTTTTCTGGCCTATGCCGATGCCGTAGCTCTGAGCGGCGAAAAACCTGAACCGGCAGTGCCACTCGAAAAAGCCGGCATCTGGTGGCCGGGGCGCGGTGTGGTGGACGTCGAAACATGGCGCGACGTCGCCGGGGCGACGGTAGCGGGGGAGGGATTCGAACCCCCGACCGCTGCGATCTCGTTCTACCGCGCCTATGTTCAAAGCGGCGAGACGCGTCCTGTCGAAATGCTGATCGAGGCTCTGGCGGCCGAAGGCGTGCGCGCCCTGCCGCTTTTCGTCTCCAGCCTCAAGGAACCTGTTTCCATCGGAACGGTCCGCGCTGCCTTCGCGGAGATTCGGCCGGAGGTCGTGCTGAATACGACGAGCTTTGCCGTCTCCGCTCCCGGCGCCGGCCGCAAGCCGACCGTGCTGGACGAAACCGGCGCGCCGGTGCTGCAGGCGATCTTTTCCGGCTCCTCGCGGGAAGCCTGGGAGGCCTCGGGACAGGGGCTGACGGCGCGTGATCTCGGCATGAACGTCTCGCTGCCCGAAGTGGACGGCCGCGTTCTGTCGCGCGCTGTTTCCTTTAAGGCCGCCGCGCGCTACGACGAGCGCGTCGAGACCAACATCGTCAGCCTCGATCCCGTCGAGGACCGTATTCGTTTCGTCGCGAAGCTCGCCGCGGGATGGTCACGACTTCGGCGCGCCGAGCCGGCCGAACGGCGCATCGCTCTCATCATGGCAAACTACCCGAACCGCGATGGCCGTCTCGGCAATGGCGTGGGCCTCGACACGCCCGCCGGCACGATGGAAGTGCTGCGCGCCATGGCGGCGGAAGGCTATGCTGTGGCGGACCTGCCCGAGGACGGCGATACGCTGATTGCCTATCTCATGGCGGGCCCCACCAATGCGGCGAACGATAGCCGCGAAATCCGCGAAACGCTTTCGCTGAATCATTACAAGGCGTTCTTCGCATCGCTTCCGACATCGATTCAGGAGGAGATGACGGCCCGCTGGGGCATGCCGGAAGACGATCCCTTCGTAACGGGTGACGTCTTCGCCCTGCCGCTCGCCCGTTTCGGCGAGACGCTTGTGGGTATCCAGCCGGCGCGCGGCTACAATATCGATCCGAAGGATACGTATCATTCACCGGATCTCGTGCCGCCGCACGGCTATCTCGCCTTCTACGCTTTCCTGCGCCAGCACTACCGTGCACATGCCATCGTGCATATGGGCAAGCACGGTAATCTCGAATGGCTGCCGGGCAAGGCGCTGGCGCTGTCGGAGGCATGCTACCCGGAGGCCGTGCTTGGCCCCGTGCCGCATCTCTATCCTTTCATTGTCAACGATCCCGGCGAGGGCACGCAGGCCAAGCGCCGCTCGGCCGCCGTCATCATCGATCACCTGACGCCACCCTTGACCCGAGCCGAGACCTACGGTCCGCTGAAGGACCTCGAAGCCCTCGTCGATGAATATTACGAGGCCTCCGGCGGCGACCCGCGGCGCATCAGGTTGTTGACGAAGCAGATCCTCGATCTGGTGCGCGATATCGGCCTCGACAGCGACGCCGGCATTGCGAAGTCGGACGGCGAGGAGGCTGCGCTGCAAAAGCTCGACGCCTATCTCTGTGATCTCAAGGAAATGCAGATCCGCGACGGCCTTCACGTCTTCGGCGTCTCGCCCAAGGGGCGCCTGCTCACCGATCTGACCGTTGCATTGGCGCGGGTGCCGCGCGGTCTGGGCGAGGGCGGCGAGGCGAGCCTGCAGCGCGCCATCGCAGCCGATGCCCTTGGCGAAACGGATTTCGACCCGCTCGACTGCATTGCATCCGATCCCTGGACCGGCCCGCGGCCGCAAATCCTTGCCGGGCAGTCCGAAGCGCCTTGGCGCAGCAGGGGCGATACGGTGGAACGTATCGAGCTTCTCTCGGCAAAGCTGGTGGATGGAACATTGGATTGCCCGGGCGACTGGCCTGCCACCCGCGCCGTTCTCGCGGTGATCGAGACGAGCATCCGTCCTGCTGTCGCTGCCTGCGGGCCGGCTGAGATCAAGGCCCTGATGCGCGGCCTCGACGGGCGCTTCATCGAGCCCGGCCCCTCAGGCGCGCCGACGCGCGGACGGCCGGATGTGCTGCCGACCGGGCGCAACTTCTATTCCGTCGACAGCCGTGCGGTACCGACGCCCGCGGCTTGGGAACTTGGGCGCAAATCCGCCGAGCTGCTCGTCACCCGTTATGCGCAGGATCACGGCGAATGGCCGACATCCTTCGGCATCACCGCCTGGGGCACCTCCAACATGCGCACGGGCGGCGATGATATCGCGCAGGCCATGGCGCTGATCGGCGTGAAGCCGACCTGGGACATGGCCTCGCGCCGCGTCACGGGCTTCGAGATCATTCCGCCCGCGGCGCTGCGCTATCCGCGCGTCGATGTTACCCTGCGCATTTCCGGTTTCTTCCGCGATGCCTTCCCCGAACAGATCGCGCTGTTCGACCGTGCCGTGCGGGCCGTCGGTGCGCTCGACGAGGACGATACGGACAACCCGATTGCTGCGCGCATGCGTGTGGAGGCCGCAGCGCTTGCGGCCAGGGGCGCCTCCGACGAGGATGCCGCAAGACAGGCCGGCTTCCGCATCTTCGGGGCGAAATCCGGCGGTTATGGCGCAGGCTTGCAAACCATGATGGACGAGGGCCTATGGGCGAACCGCGGCGACCTCGCCGACGCCTGGCTCGACTGGGGCGCACACGCCTATGACGGTGAGAGCGACGGCGTGCCGATGCGCGAACGGCTGGAAGCACGCATGAAGAGCCTTGAGGCCGTGATCCAGAACCAGGACAGCCGCGAGCACGACCTTCTCGACAGCGATGAATACTATCAGTTCGAGGGCGGCATGGCGGCGGCGGCGGAGCATCTCTCCGGCCGGCAGCCGGTCGTCTACCACAACGATCTGTCGCGGCCGGAAAAGCCGGTCGTGCGCACGCTGGAAGACGAGATCGGCCGCGTCGTGCGCGCCCGCGTGGTCAACCCGAAATGGATCGACGGTGTCATGCGCCATGGTTACAAGGGCGCGTTCGAGATCGCCGCGACGGTCGATTTCATGTTTGCCTTTGCCGCCACGACGGGTGCCGTGAAGGACCATCACTTCGAAGTCGCCTATCAGGCTTACCTGCTGGATGAGCGCGTGCGCGATTTCCTGATGGAGAAGAACCCGGCCGCCCTTGCCGAAATGGCAGCGCGCTTTGCCGAGGCCATCGATCGGCGGCTGTGGACACCGCGCTCGAATTCCGCGCGTTTCGAACTGGATATGTTGGGCGCCCGCAAGGCGTCCTGAGAGGGAAGACAACGATGACTGAGAACCACGACGAAACCGCCGGCATGACCGAGGCCGAACTCGCACGCCATTCGGAGAAGATGGCCAAGAAGAAGCAGGCGCGCGAGAAGATCATGGCGACGAAGACCGATGAAAAGGGTCTCGTCATCGTCCATACCGGCAAGGGCAAGGGCAAGTCGACTGCTGGCTTCGGCATGATCTTCCGTCACATCGCGCATAAGAAGCCGTGCGCCGTCGTGCAGTTCATCAAGGGCGCCTGGCAGACCGGAGAGCGCGACCTGATCGAGGAACATTTCTCCGATCTCTGCCAGTTCTATACGCTCGGCGAGGGCTTTACCTGGGAAACGCAGGATCGTGCGCGCGATGTCGCCATGGCGCAGACCGCCTGGGAGAAGGCCAAGGAACTGATCCGCGACGAGCGCAACTCCATGGTGCTGCTCGACGAGATCAACATTGCCCTGCGCTACGACTATATCGACGTTAACGAGGTCATCGACTTCCTCAAGACGGAAAAGCCCTACATGACGCATGTCGTGCTGACCGGCCGTAATGCCAAGGAAGAGCTGATCGAGATCGCTGATCTCGCCACCGAGATGGAACTGCTCAAACACCCGTTCCGCTCCGGCATCAAGGCGCAGCAGGGCGTGGAGTACTGAGGGCGGATCAACCCTCAACTCGCCTGCCTGCGGGTATTGCGCGTGCAGGCGACGGCGAGGCTACCACCCCAGCCACAGCCGGATCGGATGGGCCGGGTCGGCCATCAGGCGGATGGCGAGCGCGATCGAGGTGACGACGAGGAGCGGCTTGATGATCCGTGCGCCGTTTCTCATCGCCACGCGTGAACCCACCTGTGCGCCGAGGAACTGGCCGACACCCATGGTCAGCCCCACCTTCCACAGCACAACGCCGTAGAGAATGAAGACGACGAAGCCGCCCAGATTCGAGCCGAAGTTCAGAAGCTTCGTGTGCGCCGTCGCCTTCAGCACGCCGAAGCCGGCCAGCGTCACGAAAGCCAGCATGAAGAACGATCCGGTGCCCGGGCCGAACACGCCGTCGTAGAAGCCGACCAGCGGCACGATGGTGACGGTGAACAGGAAGACGCTCATGCGGCGATGCTTGTCGAGATCGCCGATGTTCGGCTTGAGGCCGAAGTAGATCGCGATCGCCACCAGCAGGAACGGCATGAAGATTTTCAGGACATCGCCGGGCACGACCGTCGCCAGCAGCGCGCCGAATACCGAACCGATGGTCGCCGCCGCTGCCATGGGCAATTGCTCGCTGAGTCGCACATGGCCGGCGCGCGCATAGGCGAGCGTCGCCGATCCCGAGCCGAACAGCGATTGCAGCTTGTTCGTTCCCAGCGTCTCCAGCGGCGGAATGCCGGCCAGCAGCATTGCCGGAATGGTGATCATGCCCCCGCCGCCGGCGATGGAATCGATGAAGCCGGCGAGGAACGCGGCAAGGAACAGCAACAAGAGAAGGTGGAGGGCGATATCGGCCACGGCGGGACTCGGGAGCAAAAAGGGGGCGTCGCGTGACCTTCTGTCAGACTGGGGGCCGAAAAGCAAAGCATGCCGACGCTATGCCTCCGCGCTCTGCCGCAACCTGCGCCTTGCATGCCGCAATCCGGTTTGACCGGCCTTGCCCCCTCCGGTACTAAGGAGGCAGCGACGGTGCCCGCCAGGCGGGCCGAGCGGTGTCCGGTGCGGCGACCCATACGGGGCCATAGCCGGAACTGTCGGAAGACGGCGAAGCCGGGCCCTTTCGCGCGGAATTTTGCGAGAGACTGCCATGCGCGCTGCGGCCCTATCCCCAGACACCGGACGACGAAGGCTTGTCCTTGGCCTTGGCTGCGAACGCGGCACGCCGCCGGAGGAACTGGTCGCGCTTGCCCTGTCCGTCGTCGATCGCCCGGGCGATATCGCCTTCGTCGCCACGCTGGATGTGCGGGCAGAGGAGCCGGCCATGCAGGCCGTTGCCCGCCATTACGGCGTCCCGCTCGTGACCTTTACCGCCGCGCGCCTCGAAGCCGAGACGCCGCGCCTTGCCAATCCGTCCGATATCGTCTTTGCCCATACCGGCTGCCATGGCGTGGCGGAGGCCGCCGCCTTGGCGCAGGCGGGTGAGAAGGCGCGGCTCGTGCGCGGAAAGACGAAATCCGCCCATGCGACCGTTGCCATCGCCGAATCATCTCAATCGTTTGCGGCGCTTTCCTCGCAAACCGATTCGGCCTCTTCGCATATCGATTCAAGGGAGCGCGTGTGATGAACGCCCTGTTCTCCGCTCTTCCGGTCATCGAAAAAGGCAGCGTCTGGCTTGTCGGTGCGGGGCCCGGCGATCCCGGGCTTCTCACGCTGCATGCTGCCAACGCGCTCCAGCAGGCCGATGTCATCGTGCATGACGCGCTCGTCAATGCCGAATGCCTGTCGCTTGCCCGGCCGGGCGCGATGCTGGAATTCGCCGGCAAGCGCGGCGGCAAACCCTCGCACAAACAGCGCGATATCTCGCTCAGGCTGGTCGAACTGGCGCGGGCTGGCAAGCGCGTGTTGCGGCTGAAGGGGGGCGATCCCTTTGTCTTCGGCCGTGGCGGCGAGGAAGCGCTCACGCTCATCGAGCACGGCATTCCCTTCCGCATCGTGCCGGGTATCACTGCCGGTATCGGCGGGCTTGCCTATGCCGGCATTCCGGTCACGCATCGCGAGGTCAACCACGCCGTCACCTTTCTGACCGGGCACGATTCCTCCGGCCTCGTTCCCGATCGCATCAACTGGGAAGGTATCGCCAAGGGCTCGCCGGTTATCGTCATGTATATGGCCATGAAGCATATCGGCCAGATCACCGCCAATCTTATTGCCGCCGGCCGCGTGCCGGACGAGCCTGTCGCCTTCGTCTGCAATGCCGCGACCCCCGAACAGACCGTGCTGGAAACCACGCTTGCCCGTGCCGAAGCGGATATGGCGGCCGCCGGCATCGAGCCGCCCGCGATCGTCGTCGTCGGCGAGGTCGTGCGCCTGCGCGCTTCGCTCGACTGGCTCGGCGCACTCACGACGGGCCGCAGGCTCGCACCCGACCCGTTTGGCCCGGGCGCCCTGAAGAACCCCGCATGAGCGGGTTACTCA
The DNA here is from genome assembly GCF_022637395.1 of Shinella sp. H4-D48. GTDB lineage: Bacteria > Pseudomonadota > Alphaproteobacteria > Rhizobiales > Rhizobiaceae > Shinella > Shinella sedimenti. The sequence goes on from NZ_CP093337.1 coordinate 1,448,771, forward strand.
TTGCAGCGCCTGCCTCCGGCTCCGGTAAGACGACGGTGACGCTGGGGCTGGCGCGGGCCTTCGCCGATGCCGGCCTCGACCTGGTCTCGGGCAAGGCTGGACCGGATTACATCGATCCGGCCTTTCATGCTTCCGCCAGCGGGAAACCCTGCTTCAACTATGATCCCTGGGCGATGCGACCGGATCTCATCCGCGCCAATGCCGCGCTTCAGGCCGGCGAGGGCGGCTTCCTGCTCGTCGAGGCGATGATGGGCCTGTTCGATGGCGCCATGGATGGCACCGGCACGCCGGCCGATCTGGCCGCCATGCTGGATCTGCCCGTGGTGCTTGTTGTCGATTGCAGCCGCATGTCGCAATCCGTGGCTGCCCTGGTGCAGGGCTACCGATGCTACCGCAATGATATCCGTGTCGCCGGTGTCATCCTCAACAAGGTGGGCAGCCCCAAGCACGAGGCGATGCTGCGCGGCGCGCTGGAGGCGGGCGGGGTCGAAATCTTCGGCGTTCTCGGCCGTGATCCCGCACTTGCCCTGCCGGAACGCCATCTCGGCCTCGTGCAGGCCGGTGAGCATGCGGCACTGGAGGACTTCATCGCCCATGCGGCGGCGGTCGTTCGTCGCAGCTGCGATCTCCAGCGTCTTGCCGCCGTGGCGGAGACACGAAGCGCGCCGTCAGCCGCTCCCGCTGTCTCACGGCTGCCACCTCTCGGCGCGTATATCGCCGTGGCACGCGACCGGGCCTTTGCCTTTTCCTACGAGCATCTGCTGGCCGGATGGCGCGCAGCGGGCGCGACCTTGTCCTTCTTTTCTCCGCTTGCCGATGAAGCTCCTGCGGCAGACGCCGATGCCGTCTATATTCCCGGCGGCTATCCTGAACTCCACGCCGATGCCCTTGCCAATGCCGCCCAATTCCGCCTAGGCATGCAGGCGGCAGCGCGCCGGGGAGCGCGCATCTATGGCGAATGCGGAGGCTATATGGTTCTGGGAGAAGGGATCGTCGCTGCGGATGGTACCAGGCACAACATGCTCGGGCTTCTGCCGCTCGTCACCAGCTTTGCAGAGCGTCGCCGCCATCTCGGTTATCGCCGTGTGACCCCGTTGGCGGGCGCCGGTTTTGCCGGCCCGATGACGGCGCACGAATTCCACTATTCGACCGTGCTTCACGAGGGCGATGCGGACCGGCTTTTCACCGTCACTGACGCCATCGGCGAGGACCTGGGTCATGCCGGCCTTCGCCGCGACAATGTGAGCGGCTCTTACATGCATCTCATCGATCTCGCCGCGGGGGCGGCATGACCGCCCCGCCCATCATTCATGGCGGTGGTATTGCTGCGGCGGCCGCGCGCTTTGGCGGGAAGCCGGAAGACTGGCTCGATCTCTCCACTGGCATCAATCCGAACCCCGTCGCCGTTCCGCAGATCGATGGCGCGGCCTGGCATCGTCTGCCGGATCGGCATCGGCAGGACGCCGCCCGCGCCGCTGCCGCCCGCTATTATCGCACGCCGCACGTGCTGCCGCTGCCCGTGCCCGGCACGCAATCGGTCATCCAGCTTCTGCCGCATCTCGTGCCGGCGGGCCGTCGCGCCGCCGTCCTGTCGCCAACCTATGGCGAATATGCGCGTGTGCTCGGCAATGCCGACATTGCCGTCGACCGTGTAAGTGGGCTCGATGCGGTGACGGAAGGGCACGGCCTCGTCGTCGTCGTCAATCCGAACAATCCCGATGGTCACTTTTTTCCGCGCGAAACTCTTCTGAATCTCCATCGCCGAGTCGAGGCGTCGGGCGGATTGTTGCTCGTCGACGAGGCCTTTGGCGACATGCGTCCGGATGACTGCATCGCACCGCTAGCGGGCGATGACCGGCCCGGTCTTCTCGTCTTCCGCTCGTTCGGAAAATTCTTCGGGCTCGCCGGCCTCCGCCTCGGTTTCGTCGTCGGCCCATCCACCATCCTGGAGACGCTTGCCGATGGGCTCGGCCCCTGGGCCGTGTCGGGTCCGGCCTTGACCATCGCGACGACGCTGATGGCATCCGACACGATGCCTATCCGGCATGGCCTACGACAGCGCAAGGCGTGCCTCGATCAGGTGCTTGCCGGAGCCGGATTGAGCGTAACGGGTGGCACCGACCTGTTTTCGCTTGTCGAACATGCCGCGGCCACGGACCTGCATCTGCATCTCTGCCGCTACCATATTCTCGTGCGTCCCTTCGACTATCAACCGCGCTGGCTGCGCTTCGGCCTCGCGGCGGATGCCGCCTCCGACGCCCGTCTGGCGGCGGCCCTTCGCGATTTTGCGGGCTGAGCGATGACGCAGACACTCTTCATCCTCTTCTTCGCGCTCATATTGGATCGACTGGTCGGCGATCCCGATGCGATCTGGCGGCGCGTGCCGCATCCGGTTGTGCTGTTCGGTCAGGCGATCGGCTTGATGGACCGGCTGTTCAACGGCAAACGTCTCTCCGCCGAAACCCGGCGTTTCAACGGTGCCGCCTGCATCGCCGTCCTGCTCGCGGCAAGCGTCCTGCTCGGTTTCGTCATACATCGTCTTCTCGCCGCGATCGGGCCTTTCGGTTTGTTGGCGGAGGTTGTCGTTGTCGCGATATTCCTCGCCCAGAAAAGCCTGCTGGATCATGTACGCGCCGTGTCTGAAGGCTTGAAGCAGGGCGGCCTTGAAGGCGGGCGGCGTGCGGTGTCGATGATTGTCGGCCGCGATCCGGCGACGCTCGATGAGCCCGCCGTTTGCCGCGCCGGCATCGAAAGCCTTGCGGAGAACTTCTCTGACGGCGTTGTCGCGCCCGCCTTCTGGTATGTGCTGTTCGGCCTGCCGGGACTGTTTGCCTACAAGATGCTGAACACGGCCGATTCCATGATCGGCCACAAGAACGCGAAATATCTCGAATTCGGTTGGGCCGCCGCCCGGCTGGACGATCTCGCCAACTGGCCAGCGGCGCGGCTTTCTGCGCCCTTCATCGCTGCCGGTGCTTGGCTGGCGAAGGGCAGGGCCTCAGCGCGCCTTGCCGTCGGCACGGCCCTGCGGGACGCCGGCCTGCATCGTTCGCCCAATTCCGGCTGGCCGGAAGCGGCCATGGCCGGTGCGCTCGGCATCGGCCTTGCCGGCCCCCGCATCTATGGCGGCCAGCGTGTCGACGAACCCATGATGAACGCCAGCGGCCGCACCACCGCCACCCCCGCCGACATGGATCTGGCCCTGCACATCTTCTCGGCGGCCTGCGCTGTGCTGTCTGTAACGGCACTTGTTTTGGCGCTCTGCTCGACTGTGTTCTGAGCACCAGGAACGTAACGCACGAAGTCTGTAGCTCACTGGTGCTCTGCTCGTTCCTTCGCCTGGTCGCTGGTATTCGTTAAAATTTTACACCTTAACTTCGTTTTATTTTCGCTGTCCCCATCAATATTGCGGAAGGACAAAACGTCTATATTCTGTGCCATCGAGGGACATGGTGTTCAGCATTTCGAAAAATTGATAGAGAGGGAAATCATGCGTAGTGTGCTTGCGACTGCCGTCGCATTTCTTCTTGTGCTTTTCCAGACCGAGACGGTGCTTGCTGCCAATCTGGTGGCGCAGGTCAATCTTTCTTCGCAGACCATGACCGTTACTCAGAACGGTGTCGTGAAGCATCGCTGGCGTGTTTCGACGGGGCGCAAGGGCTATACGACACCGACGGGCAGCTGGTCGGCCAAATGGGCGTCACGCAACCACCGTTCGCGCAAATATAACAACGCGCCGATGCCCTATGCGATCTTCTTCAAGGGCGGCTATGCCGTGCATGCGACCTATGAGACGCGGCGTCTCGGCCGCCCGGCATCACATGGCTGCGTGCGGCTTTCCCCGAACGATGCAGCGACGTTCTACCAGCTGGCAAACCGCCACGGATTGCCGAACACCCGAATCGTCATCACGCGTTAGGCCCCGTCAGTCATTGCCGGCATAGCGCATGAGGCGCTCCATGTCGGGCACGCTGACATGGCGGTTGTTCTCGATGCGGATGACGTTTTCCTTGCGCAGCTTGGTGAACTGGCGGCTGACGGTCTCGATGGTCAGGCCGAGGAAATCGGCGATGTCGGCGCGCGAGAGCGGCAGGTCGAACACGGTGATCTCGATGTTCTCCGGGTCGACATGGGTGGCGATAAGATAGAGGAAGCTTGCGACCTTTTCCTGCGCCGTCTTGCGGCCGAGTGTCAGCATCCAGTCGCGGGCCTCGTCCAGCTCCTTGAGCGCCTGGCGGTGCAGCTTGTGCTCCAGCTCCGGCGTTCTCTTGACGAGGCGGTCGAGTACCTTGCGCGGGAAATTGCAGACTTCGCTTTCGGTCGCGGCCTCGGCGGTGATGGCGCTTTCTTCGATAAAGGGGCGGCCCAGGAAATCCGGTGCGAATTGCAGGCCGACGATCTGCTGGCGGCCATCCGCCATCACCTTGGTCAGCTTCACCACACCCCGGATGATGTTGGAATAGTTCACCACCGTCTCACCCTGGCCGATCACTTCGGCGCCGCTGTCGAGGCGGTGGCGGGAGGAGTGCTTGTTGAGTTCGCAGAGTTGCTCGGGCGTCAGCACGCCGCAAACGCCGCCATGGCGTGCCTCGCAGGCGCGGCAGACGACAGGGATATCGGAATTGTGGATATCTTGGCGACGAACTTCCATGTCAATTTCCTTTGGCCCGATGCCCGGCGGCACAACGCTGCCGTGCTATCGCAAGGTGCCGCCAACATAAAGAGTGTCGCGCAGCGGCAAAATAGCGCTTTCTGACTATTGTCAAATCCTAGATCATCCAATCCGCTTTTCACTTGATCAAAATCAAATGGCGCGGGCCGTTTCGGGTTTATTTGCGTGATCATCAAGGAGATGATCATGCAGGATGCACTCGTAGAACGCCTTTCCGCGCCGGTTCCCCGCTACACGAGCTATCCAACGGCACCGCATTTCGATGAAAGCGTTGAGCCGGATACCTATGCAGAATGGCTCGCTGCGCTGGGGCCGGCCAATCGGCTGTCGCTCTATGCCCACATCCCCTATTGCGACCGGCTCTGCTGGTTCTGCGCCTGCCACACCAAGCATACCCTGCGCTACGAGCCGGTGGAGGCTTATCTGAAAGGGCTGCATGCCGAGATTGCGACCGTCGGCGCGCGGATCTCGCGCGCGGCGCCCGTGACGGCGCTGCATTTTGGTGGCGGTTCGCCCACCATGCTGCGGCCTGATGACCTTATGGCGCTGAAAGACTGCCTCACACGCCATTTCGCCTTCTCGCCGGAAGCCGAGATATCGGTGGAGATGGACCCGAACGATCTCGACGATGCGAGGCACGACGCACTCGCCGCCATCGGCATGACGCGCGCAAGCCTCGGCATCCAGGATTTCGACCCCAAGGTTCAGAAGGCGATCAACCGCATCCAGACTTTCGAGCAGACGCGCGGCGTCGTGGAGGCTGCGCGGGCTCGCGGCGTGCGCTCCGTCAACTGCGACGTCCTGTACGGCCTGCCTTACCAGACGCTGGAGACCATGGCCGAGACGGTGCGGGCCGTGATTTCGCTTGCGCCCGATCGCATCGCGCTGTTCGGCTATGCGCATGTGCCGTGGATGAAGAAGCATCAGACGATGATCGACGAAGCCGCACTGCCCGGCATCGTTGCCCGCTTCGACCAGATGTCGATGGCGGCGCAGATGCTGGTCTCCGCCGGATACGAGGCGATCGGCATCGATCATTTCGCGCTTCCGGCCGACCGGCTCGCCGTGTCCGCGCGGGAGGGCACGCTGCGTCGCAATTTCCAGGGTTATACGGACGATCGGGCGGATGCACTGATCGGGCTCGGCGCGTCATCCATCGGCCAGCTGCCGCAGGGCTATATCCAGAACATGCCGGCGACGGGCGAATATCTGCGTCGCGTGGAGGAGGGCGGGCTTGCCGTGGTACGCGGCTACGTACTGACCGCGGAGGACCGCGCGCGCGCCTGGGTCATCGAGCGCGTCATGTGCGATTTCGGCTTCTCGCTGGCCGATCTTGCGGAGCGCTACCCGGCGTTTTCCGCTGTCATTCGCGGGGAGGCAGGCCGTTTCGTTGCGACGGATCGCGACGGGCTGGCGGCGCTTGAAGGCGAGCGCTTCGTGCTGACGCCGGCCGGTCGGCCCTTTGCCCGCACGGTCGCAGCTGTTTTCGATGCGCATCTTGCAAGTGGCCGGGGACGGCACTCCATTGCCGTGTGAGGGGCTGTTGCCGCCGCAACACAGCCTTGCGGGGAATGCAGGTCCCTCATCAACCCCATTGGCAATCGCGTCGGTTTTCCATATAGGATCGCCCGACTATAGATTCATGAGGTATGGGCGTGACTGCTACATTCGACAAGGTTGCCGACATCATTGCTGAAACCAGCGAGATCGATCGCGAGACGATCACGCCGGAAAGCCACACGATCGACGATCTCGGCATCGACAGCCTCGATTTCCTCGACATCGTCTTTGCGATCGACAAGGAATTCGGCATCAAGATCCCGCTGGAACAGTGGACGCAGGAAGTCAATGAAGGCAAGGTTGCGACGGAAGAGTACTTCGTCCTGAAGAACCTTTGCGCGAAGATCGACGAACTGCGGGCCGCCAAGGCCTGATATGCGCCGCCCGGCCGCCTTTGCGGCGGTGATGTTCCGGACGAACCCGGCGCAGAGGGCTATCGGCCTGCCGTCTTCGGCAGGCCTTTCGATTTTCGGCAAAGGCTAATCCGATGCTGCTAGAATATTTCCAGATGATCGACCGGGTGGAAGCCGTCGATGCCGAGCGCCGTACCCTGAAGGCGCGCTCCGTCGTTCCATCCAAGAGTCCGGTTTTTGAAGGCCACTTCCCCGGCATGCCGCTTGTTCCCGGCGTGCTCCTCATCGAGACCATGGCGCAGGCATCCGGCTTTCTTGTGCTGGGCGCGTCCAACTTTGCTGCCATGCCCTTCCTGATGAGCGTGGACGGCGCGAAGATGCGGACCTTCGTCGAACCCGATGCGATGCTCGACATCGAGGTCGTGCTGGAGCATGAGGGATCCGGTTACGCCGTGACGAAGGCGAAGATTTCGTCGGCAGGCAAGAAGGTGTGCGACACGCAGCTGAAGCTGCGCACCATGCCGTTTGCCGAGGTGCCGCTTGCCGATATCGTGCGCAGGCGCGCCGAAGAGGTGGGTTTGTTGGAGGCGCTCGCAGCGTCTGCTGAAGGGAAGTGAGTATGGCCAAGGCGAACAACGATGTTGTCATCACCGGCGTGGGTATCGTCACCTGTCACGGTGTCGGTGCCGAGGCGCATGTGCAGATCCTCGGCGCGGCCGCGGCGCCCGGGCTGAAGATCGAGACGGAGCGTTTTTCGCCCTATCCCGTCCATCCCATGCCGGAGATCGACTGGAACCAGCAGATCCCCAAGCGCGGCGATCAGCGCCAGATGGAAAACTGGCAGCGCCTCGGTGTCTTTGCCGCTGGCCTTGCGCTTGACGATGCCGGCTTCAAGGATGATGCGGACGCCTGCGGCACGATGGACATGATCGTGGCGGCCGGCGGTGGCGAACGCGACATCACGGTCGATTCGCTCATCGTCGACGAAGGCCTGAAACGCAACGACCGCGAACACCTGCTCAACGAGAAGCTGACGACCGAGCTGCGGCCGACGCTTTTCCTCGCGCAGCTTTCCAACCTGCTCGCGGGCAACATCTCCATCGTGCACAAGGTCACGGGCTCCTCGCGCACCTTCATGGGCGAGGAGGCGGCCGGTATCAGCGCCGTCGAGACGGCCTTCCACCGTATTCGCTCGGGCCAATCCACGCATACCTTGGTCGGCAGTGCGCTCGTGGCCGAGCGGCAGGACGTCATCCTGCTTTACGAAGCCATCGGCGCGCATGCGACGGGCGGCTGGACGCCCCTGTGGTCGCGTGACGAAAAAGCCGGTGGCGGTATCATCACCGGTTCGGCGGCAGCCTTCCTCATTCTGGAATCGCGCGCCCATGCGCAAGCGCGTGGCGCGCGCATCTATGCGACGATCGACGCGATCGGCGGCGACCGCGGTTCGCGCGACGCGGGCCGCCTGGAAGCACGCCTTGAGCAACTGGCCGACGGCGCGAAGGCCGGGAGCGAGACCGTGGTCTTCTCCGGCGCTTCAGGTGCCCATGACGTTACGGCCCGCGAAAAGGCCTGGCTCGGCGCCCGCTTCGAAGGCAGTGCCGTGCGCGGTTACAGCGGCGTTATCGGGCAATCGCTCGAGGCGCAGTTCCCGCTGGGGCTGGCGCTCGCCGCTCTGACCCTCGGGGCCGGCATCACGGTCGCGCCCTTCGACACGACCGCCGAGACCGCCATGAGCGCACCCGCCGCTACTGCCGTCGTCACGACGGTCGGGCACTCGCGCGGCGAGGGCGTCGCAATCCTTTCCGCAGAGAAGTGAGGGTAGGGCCATGACGAAAGCCGCTTACAGGGATCATCTCGGTCGCCCCATTGTCGCCGTTACAGGCATGGGCGTCGTCACCTCGCTGGGGCAGGGTCTCACGGACAACTGGGCTGCGCTAACCGGCGGCGTTTCCGGTATCCACGCCATTACCCGCTTCCCGGTTGATGGGCTCAATACCCGCATTTCCGGCACGGTCGACTTCATCGACGTGCCTGTCGAAAACCCGGTCGAGCGCTCCTATGCCTATGCTCGCGAAACGACGGACGAGGCGCTGGCGCAAGCTGGCCTTTCCGGCGATTTCGGCGGCCCGCTCTTTCTGGCCGCTCCACCGATCGAGCCCGACTGGCGCGACCGCTTTGCGCTCGCCGACCGTGCGCCGGCCTCGCAGCGCCCGGGCGACGCCTATGACCGCTTCCTGTCCGTCTTGCGTGACAATCCCAGCCCCGCGCTGCACGAGGCGTGGGCCTTCGGCTCGATCTCAGAGCGCCTTTCCGACCGGTACGGCACGCGCGGGCTGCCGGTAACGCTTTCGACCGCCTGCGCTTCCGGCGCGACCGCGATTCAGCTCGGCGTCGAGGCGATCCGTCAGGGCCGCACGGAGCGCGCGCTGACCGTCGGCACCGATGGCTCGGTAACCGCCGAGGCGCTCATCCGCTTTGCGCTTCTGTCCGCGCTGTCGACGCAGAATGACCCGCCGACCAAGGCTTCCAAGCCGTTCAGCAAGGACCGCGACGGTTTCGTCATCGCAGAAGGGGCCGCAACGCTCGTGCTGGAATCGCTGGAATCAGCCATTGCCCGCGGCGCCAAGGTGCTCGGCATCCTCAAGGGCTGCGGCGAGAAGGCAGATCATTTCCACCGCACGCGCTCGTCGCCGGACGGTGGTCCCGCCATCGCGACGATCCGTGCGGCGCTGGAAGATGCAGGCATCGACGAGAGCGGTATCGGCTATATCAATGCCCATGGCACCTCCACGCCGGAAAACGACAAGATGGAGTATCTCTCCATGTCGACGGTCTTCGGCGACCGGCTGGCGGGTATTGCCGTCTCATCCAACAAGTCGATGATCGGCCACACGCTGACGGCGGCCGGCGCTGTCGAGGCGGTGTTCTCGATCCAGACCATGCTGACCGGGACGCTGCCGCCCACCATCAACTACACGAACCCCGACCCGACGATCCTTCTGGATGTCGTGCCGAACGTGAAGCGCGATGCGCAAGTTACGGCGGTTCTCTCCAACTCCTTCGGCTTCGGCGGCCAGAACGCCAGCCTCGTGATGACGGCCGAACCGGCCTGACAGGAAAATTGACCATGCGTGCCCTGCAGCTTCTCGACGACCGCAAGCTCGAAATCACCGACATCCCGGAACCGGATGCGCCCGGTCCCGGCGAGGTGACCCTGCGCGTCAAGGCCGTCGCCCTCAACCATATCGATGTCTGGGGCTGGCGCGGCATGGCGTTTGCCAAGCGCAAGATGCCGCTGGTCATCGGCGCGGAAGCCGCCGGCGTCGTCGAAACGCTCGGTCCGGGCGTCTCCAGTGTGCTGCCCGGCCAGCTCGTCTCCATCTACGGCGCGCGCACCTGCGGCCTCTGCAAGCCCTGCCGCGAGAAGCGCGACAATCTCTGCGAACATGTCGGCGGCGTGCATGGCTTCCATCTCGACGGCTTCGCGCAGGAAAAGGTGAACCTTCCCGCTCGCCTGCTCGTGCCGGCACCGCCCGGTATTGATGCGGTCGCGGCCGCACTTGCGCCCGTCACCTTCGGTACGGTCGAACACATGCTGTTCGACAATGCCAAGCTCCAGCCCGGTGAGACGATCCTCGTGCATGCCGGCGGCTCGGGCATCGGCACGGCGGCGATCCAGCTTGCCAAGAAGACCGGCTGCACCGTCATCACCACGGTTGGCTCGAACGACAAGATCGAGAAGGCGAAGACGCTGGGTGCCGATCACGTCATCAATTACCGCGAAGACCGCTTCGAGGGTGTCGTGCGCAAGCTGACGAAGAAGAAGGGTGTCGACGTCGTCTTCGAACATGTCGGCAAGGACACCTGGGCGGGCTCCATGCTCTGCATGAAGCGCGGCGGCCGCCTCGTCACCTGCGGCTCCACCTCGGGCGTTTCCACCGACATGAACCTGATGATGCTCTTCCAGCAGCAGCTTAAGCTGCTCGGCTCCTTCGGCTGCCGCATGGAGAACATGGCGGATGCCATGCAGAAGATGGCTCGCGGCATCGTGCATCCGGTCATCGACACGGAGGTCACCTTCGACGGCATCGCAACGGCGCTGGAGCGCATGGAATCGCGCCAGATCTTCGGCAAGATCGTCCTCAAGCTGGACTGATCGCCGTGAAGATGATCATCACACGCCTTGTTCTGGCGCTCAGGAACACGAAGCAATGGCTGGAGGCGCAGTTCGCCTTCGGCCTGCTCAACCTCCTGAAGCTGCTGCCGGCGGATGGTGCGATCAACTTCGCCGACCGGGTCGCGCGCTGGATTGGTCCCAAGACGAAGCGCCACAGGCTGACGCTGACCAATCTGCGCAACGCCTTTCCGGAAAAGACGGATGAGGACATCCAGGCGATTGCGCTCGATGCCTGGGGCAATATGGGCCGTCTTGCAGCGGAATATGTCTTCCTCGACAAGCTGTTCGATTTCGATCCGGCGCGCAGCACGCCCGGACGTGTCGAGGTATCCGGCATTCCGATCTTTCTTGATCTGCGCGACAATCCGCGCCCCTTCATCGTCTTTACCGCTCATACCGGCAATTTCGAGCTGCTGCCGGTCGCCGGCGCTGCCTTTGGGCTTGACGTTACGGTGCTGTTCCGTCCGCCGAACAACCCGTATATCGCCGACAAGGTTTTCGAATTCCGCCGTGCCCGCATGGGCGGTCTGGTGCCGTCCCATTCCGGTTCGTCCTTCACGCTGGCGCGCAAGCTGGAAGCCGGCCAGCCGGTTGGCGTGCTCGTCGACCAGAAATTCACACGGGGTCTGCCGACGCAATTCTTCGGTCACGCGGTGCAGACCAACCCATTGCTCGCCAAGCTCGTCCGCCAGTTCAATTGCGAGGTTTACCCGGCGCGCTCCATCCGGCTTCCCGGCAATCGCTACCGTCTGGAGATCGAGCCGGCGATGAGCATTCCGCGCAAGCCGAACGGTGCGGTCGACGTTGATGCGACGGCGCAGATGTTGAACGACAAGGTGGAGCAGTGGGTGCGCGAGTATCCGGGCCAATGGCTCTGGTATCATGACCGCTGGAATATCAAGCACAGCCTTATTACTTGAAGGCTTATTATCTTTTATTGGCGCTCTGCTTTTACATACGTACTTCATCCCGTTTTATCCGACTTTCGTCAAATTTGGGGTTTGACATCTTTCCCGACGCTGTTACCATTTTGCTAATGTAAGCGCTTTGAACAGCGATTTCAGGGAGGTGTCAGGCAAAAGAGGGATCCTGTTCTCAATAGTATAATAATGTGGATGGGTAATTGCTGTAGTTCTCAGCAATTTTGGGGAGCATGCATTGAAAGCTCTTGTAGAGTTGTTTTGGTTTAAGTATTCGCAACTACAGTATGCTGTAAGGACCGGAGACGAGAAGCTCGTTTCCATGCTGGATAGGGAAATAGAGCCGGCGCTTGCTGCCGTGCTTCAGAAGGAGGCGCAGAATGTCGGCGACCTTCGCTGCCAGTTCCAGTTCGTGCTGGATCTCCTGCGCGAGGATGCAGACGACAGGGCCTGCGTGCTCCGGCAGGCACAAACTCTCAAGATTTTGCTCGACAGGTATTTCGGTGCGCAAGAGGCGGAAGGTCCGCTTTCCATTCCGGCGATAGACGTCGTGCGCCCGAGCGCGGTGTCGCGCGTCACGGAAGACGGCCTGCTGAACGAGGCGATTCTCGACAGCTTGCCGGACCGCGTCGCCGTCATCACCACAGATTACCGCTACATCTATTCCAACTCGCTCAATGCCAGCCGCTTCAGCGAGAAGCCGATCGATCTCGTGGGGCGTCACATCGTGGAATTCATCGGCCTTCAGCGTTTCGAATCGCGTGTGAAGCGGCATCTCGACCGCTGTTTTGGCGGTGAATTGGTGGAATATGACTATATCTCCAGCGGGCGTGGCAGCGCCGTCACCCGTTGCCGCATGACGCCGTGCCTATCGGCGGCGGGCGATGTGATCGGCGCCATCCTCGTTCTGCAGGACTTCCAGGAATCCTCCCGCGACCCGATGGCGGCTTGATCCCTATGAAGCGAGCGGCCCGCGCAGCATGAACTGCTGCTCGAAGGCGATATGGCGCCGGATCGATTCGAAGAAGCCGCGCAGCATATAGCCCGCCGCTTCCGCGTTGACCCCGGCGTCACCGCTGCCGAGCCGCGTTAACGTGTCGGTCAGTTCCTCGGCAAAACACTCGTCCTCGACATGCTCGAACTTCAGCCTGGCGATGGCTTCGGTCAGTTCGCCGTCGTGTGCGCGCAGTTTCTCCAGCAGGGGAAACAGCGTCTCCTCCTCATAGCGATGCACGCCATTGACCAGCGGAATCAATGATTTGGCGGCGTACATGCATTTCTGCCGGTTGATGTTGGCCGGCAGGCTGTCGGCAATGTCTTCCAGCGCCTCGCACAGCGCGAGCTGCGCGTCGTGGGCTTTTTTCAACCAGTCGAGCGAAACGGCGTCCATCGGGCGGTCCGAAAGCAGCCGGGCAATACCAGTGTAGTCCGTCATCTCATGCGTCCTCGTTGGGTGGATGCCGCGCGTCGCAGGGCGGGGCTGCGTCAACCTGTCCCTTGATGAGCCTGGCTTCCGTTCTGCGCCTTGATCCATGTCAAGGATGCTGGCGTGCGCATCTGCGAAGGCTCATCCGAGCGCAAAGGCCGATTCCGCGTGGGAACGGCTCATGCGGGACATTCGAGAGTTGGGGGATGCCAACGATGAAATACACAACGGAAACAATCGTCCTTGCCGTGGGCGCGTTCCTCGCGCTGCTTGGCGCGGCGTTTGCCCAGGACAAGCTTTTCGGGGCCCATATGTGGGTCCTCTTCTTCGTGCTCCTGGCGGGCACGGTTTTCATGATCCGGCGCATTTCCTTCGCGCCGGCCAAGGTCGCGGCATCGTCCGACGATGGCGGTTATTTCGATGAGGTCGTGAAATACGGCGTCATCGCCACCGTGTTCTGGGGCGTCGTCGGCTTCCTGGTCGGCGTCGTGGTGGCGCTGCAACTGGCCTTTCCCGATCTCAACATCGAGCCGTGGCTGAATTTCGGCCGCACGCGGCCGCTGCATACCTCGGCGGTGATCTTCGCCTTCGGTGGCAACGCGCTGATCGCGACGTCGTTCTATGTGGTTCAGCGCACCTCGCGCGCGCGGCTGTTTGGCGGCAATCTCGGCTGGTTCGTGTTCTGGGGCTACCAGCTCTTCATCGTCATGGCCGCCACCGGCTATCTGCTCGGCATCACGCAGGGCAGGGAATATGCCGAGCCGGAATGGTATGTCGATCTGTGGCTTACCGTCGTCTGGGTCGCCTATCTCGTCGCCTTCCTCGGCACGATCATGACCCGCAAGGAACCTCACATCTACGTGGCCAACTGGTTCTTCCTGTCGTTCATCGTGACGGTGGCCATGCTGCATATCGTCAACAACCTGGCGATCCCGGTCTCGTTCCTGGGCGTAAAGAGCTACTCGGCCTTCTCGGGCGTGCAGGATGCGCTGACGCAGTGGTGGTACGGCCATAACGCGGTGGGCTTCTTCCTGACGGCCGGCTTCCTGGGCATGATGTACTACTTCATCCCGAAGCAGGTGAACCGTCCGGTCTATTCCTACCGCCTGTCGATCATTCACTTCTGGGCCCTGATCTTCATGTACATCTGGGCCGGCCCGCACCACCTGCACTATACGGCTCTGCCGGACTGGGCGCAGACGCTGGGCATGGTCTTCTCAATCATGCTGTGGATGCCCTCGTGGGGTGGCATGATCAACGGCCTGATGACGCTCTCGGGCGCCTGGGACAAGATTCGAACCGACCCGATCGTGCGCATGATGGTCATGGCCGTCGCCTTCTACGGCATGGCGACCTTCGAAGGCCCGATGATGTCGATCAAGTCGGTCAACTCGCTCAGCCACTATACGGACTGGACCATTGGTCACGTGCATTCGGGCGCGCTCGGCTGGAATGGCCTCATCACCTTCGGCGCGGTCTACTTCCTCGTTCCGAAGCTGTGGAAGCGCGAACGGCTGTACTCGATCCGCATGGTCAACTGGCACTTCTGGCTCGCCACCCTCGGCATCGTCGTCTACGCGGCGGTCATGTGGGTCGCCGGCATCCAGCAGGGCCTGATGTGGCGCGAATACGATGAGCAGGGCTTCCTGGTCTACTCGTTCGCCGAAACCGTAGCCGCGATGTTCCCCTATTACGTACTGCGCGCCGTCGGCGGCGGGCTGTTCCTCTTAGGCGCGCTCATCATGGCCTACAACGTGACCATGACAATCCTCGGCTACCAGCGTGACGAAGCCCCGATCCCGGGTGCTGCACCCGCGCTCCAGCCGGCCGAATAGGAGGGGACACCATGTCCATTCTTGACAAACACGCGATCCTCGAACGCAACGCGACCCTTCTTCTCGTCGGCTCGTTTCTGGTCGTCACCATCGGCGGCATCGTCGAGATCGCCCCGCTGTTCTACCTCGAAAATACCATCGAGAAGGTAGAAGGCATGCGGCCTTATTCGCCGCTCGAACTGGCGGGCCGCGACATCTATGTCCGCGAAGGCTGCTACGTCTGTCACAGCCAGATGATCCGCCCGTTCCGAGACGAGGTGGAGCGCTACGGGCACTATTCGCTGGCGGCGGAGTCGATGTACGACCATCCGTTCCAGTGGGGCTCGAAGCGCACAGGGCCGGACCTTGCCCGTGTCGGCGATCGCTATTCGAACGAGTGGCACGTCCAGCATCTGATCGAGCCGCGCTCCGTCGTGCCGGAATCGGTGATGCCGAGCTACGCCTTCCTGAAGGAGACTCCTCTGGAGGTGAAGAACATCACCCTGCATCTGGAGGCCAACCGAAAGGTAGGCGTGCCCTATACGGACGAGATGATCGCCAACGCAGCGGCCGATATCAAGGCACAGGCGGACCCGAATGCGGATACGTCGGGCCTCGAGGCGCGCTATCCGAAGGCAAAGATCGGCGACTTCGACGGCGATCCCGCCAAGCTCACCGAAATGGATGCGCTCGTCGCCTATCTGCAAATGCTCGGCACGCTGGTGGACTTCTCCACCTATGACGATGCCAGCGGTTACCGCTGAGGAGGCCGACCATGGAAACCTATACCGCCATGCGCCACTTCGCTGACAGCTGGGGCCTTCTGGCCATGACGCTGTTCTTCCTGGCCGTCGTCGCCTTCACATTCCGCCCCGGCGCCCGCAAGGCCGCCGAACGGGCCGCTGAAATCCCTCTCAAGGAGGACTGATCATGGCCGAGAAACATATTGACGAAATCTCGGGCGTCGAAACCACCGGCCACGAATGGGACGGTATCCGTGAACTGAACAATCCGATGCCGCGCTGGTGGGTCTGGACGTTCTACATCACGATCGTCTGGGCGATCGGTTACACGATCGCCTTTCCGGCATGGCCGCTGGTCAGCGACGCAACCAAGGGCGTTCTCGGCTGGTCGAGCCGCGCCAACATCGCGACCGACCTCGCTGAGGCCAAGCAGGCTCAGTCCGCCTTCGTCGACCGCATCGCCAGCTCGTCGCTGCAAGAGATCATGGCCGACCCGCAGCTGTCGCAGTTCGCTATCGCGGGCGGTGCGTCTGCCTTCAAGGTCAACTGTGCGCAGTGCCATGGCTCGGGCGCTGCCGGCGCTGCCGGCTTCCCTAACCTCAACGACGACGACTGGATCTGGGGTGGTTCGGTGGACGACATCTACCAGACCATCGCCCATGGTATCCGCAACCCCGGCGACGACGACACGCGCACGTCGGAAATGCCGGCCTATGGAGAAATCCTCGAACCTGTGCAGATCAAGCAGGTCGCGGCCTATGTCGTCAGCCTGACGGGCACGCCGTCGGATGCAAGCCTCGTCGAGCCGGGCAAGCAGATCTTCGCGGATAACTGCGCAGCCTGCCACGGCGATGACGCCAAGGGAAACCGGGAGTTCGGTGCGCCAAACCTCGCGGATGCCATCTGGCTGAAGGGTGAGGGCGAGGCTGCCATCGCCGCACAGGTCCGCTCGCCCAAGCATGGCGTGATGCCGAGCTGGCTGCCGCGCCTTGGCGATGCCTCGGTCAAGCAGCTTGCCATCTTCGTCCACTCGCTGGGCGGCGGCGAGTAAGCCGAGACCAACGACAAACGAGAGAAGCAAAAGGCCGCGTCGAACGCGGCCTTTTTCATGCGACGATAGTGTTCCGCCCCGCCGATTTCGCCCGGTAGAGATTGCGATCGGCGGCGGCGAGCGCCTCGACCGGATCGAACCGGGGCGCGCAATGGAAGGCGCCTATACTGACGCCGAGGGGGATGCGGATGCCGGACGGCGAGCGAAAATCGATCGCGGCGACGGCTTCGCGCACAGCCTGCGCGTGATCAAGCATGCGTTCGGCTGATGCATCGTGCAGGAAGATCGCGAATTCCTCGCCACCAAGGCGACCGACAATATCGTTCTCCCGCGCCAGGCCATGGAGCCCGGCACCGATGAGATGCAGGGCCTCATCACCTGCGGCATGACCGAAGCGGTCGTTGACCGACTTGAAATAATCGACATCGAGGAAGAGCAGGCCTCCATGCATGCCCTCGTTGCTGCATGCGGCGATCTCGTCCATGAAGGCTGCCCGGTTGAGCAGGCCGGTCAGGGAGTCGCGCCGGGCCTGGTATTGCAGGCGGGCATAGGCTTTTTCCAGCGCATCGCGCGCCTCGGCCAGCGCCGCGTTGGCGCGGCGCAGACGGTCGGCCTGGTAGAAATGGACGAGTGAGGCGGGAATGGAGATGGCGATGGGGCAGACGATGGTCATGACGAGCCCGGCGCCGGCCACCTGGCCGCCCATCATCGGCACGAAGGCAAAACTGATTACAAGCGATGCTATCGTCGACAGCACTGCGACCAGCAAGGTCCTGCCTAGAATTCTGTACATCGACGAGCCCACGCTGATTTACCGCTGGGCTCGTCACTAGGAGGCGATTGTTGAAAATCCCTGAATTCTAACGGTAAAAATGCGTCATGCCGCTAGTTTGACGTTAGGTGATGCGGTCAGCGGTCGGACCAGACCGCCAGCTCGTATCCGTCGGGATCGGCGAAGTGGAAGCGCCGTCCACCCGGAAAGTCGAAGATCGGCTGTACCACCGTGCCGCCTGCCGCCTCGACACCGGCCAAGGTCTCTTCCAGAGCGTCGGCGAAGAGAATGATGAGCGGGCCGCCCTGCGCGCGCACGGGCGCCGTTGTGGTGAAGCCTCCGGTCAGGCGGCCGTCCTGGAATTCGCAATATTGCGGCCCGTAGTCCGTGAAGGTCCACCCGAAGGCGCCGCCATAGAAGGCCTTGCTGCGGGCAATATCCGCGACGTTGAACTCGATATAGTCGATCTTGCGATCTGCGCCTCTGCTGCTCATCGCGGCAACTCCATGTCTTCGATCAGTTTCGCCATCGTATCCAGATCGAGGGCCACATGCGCCGCGTCCGATTCGAAGGCCGCGTCATCCATATCCGGTTGCCGCAAAAGCGTGAACATCACCTCCGCGCCATCGCCGTTCGGCACCACGCGCAAGGCGTTTTCGACGATCCGGCCATCCGGCAGCGTGACCGTATGATCGATGACGCCGAAATCGTTGGCCGGCGCGAACCGGACACGCACGTTGCCGATCGGTCCGCCATCGGCGATCCAGTCTTCGCCGTCGCGCGTCAGCCCCAACGCCAGTCCCGACGCCCAGAGCGGCATGTTGTCCGGCTTTGCAGCAAAGGCATAAACAGTGCGCCAGTCGCGCTTGATACTTCTGTGAACGATCCGGGCGGGCAGGGTGGTCATGGTGCTCTCCGTGTCGGCGCAGGATAGAGCGAAAGATGGCGGGAAGTCGAACGAAAAGTGAACATTGTTGTCTTTCAGGCAGCGTTCGACCACGCGCACCGTGCATTCGTGCGGCAACGCGCCACGCCCACAGCCGGCGCAACGGCCACCAAACTTGACGTAGATCAACGATGTGGCGCTCCGTTGGCGTCATGGTCTCCGGCATACGCAGAAGATTCCGGGACATCGGTACATTATGACGACCGTCTACTCCGCAGACACGACCATCGAGCGCCACGAAGCCGAGCCTGTCAACTCGGCCAAGGTGCGCAAGCCCCTCTACGAGAAGCGCAAGAAGATCTTTCCCAAGCGCGCCGAGGGACGGTTTCGCCAGTTCAAGTGGCTGATCATGCTCGTGACGCTCGGTATCTATTACCTGACGCCTTGGATTCGCTGGGATCGCGGTCCCTACGCGCCCGACCAGGCCGTGCTGATCGATCTCGCCGGCCGGCGCTTCTACTTCTTCTTCATCGAGATCTGGCCGCAGGAATTCTTCTTCGTCGCCGGCCTGCTCGTCATGGCGGGCTTCGGCCTGTTTCTCGTCACCTCCGCGGTCGGGCGGGCGTGGTGCGGCTATGCCTGTCCGCAGACGGTCTGGGTCGACCTGTTCCTCGTCGTCGAGCGCGCCATCGAAGGCGACCGCAATGCGCGCATGAAGCTGGATGCCGGGCCGTGGACACTCGCCAAGGTCTGGAAACGCGTCAGCAAGCATGCCATCTGGCTTTTCATTGCCGTCGCCACGGGCGGCGCCTGGATCTTCTACTTCGCCGACGCGCCTACGCTGCTTGTCAACTTCGTCACGCTGCAGGCGCCGCCGGTCGCCTATATCACCGTGGCGGTCCTGACGGCGACGACATACGTTCTGGGCGGGCTGATGCGCGAACAGGTCTGCACCTATATGTGCCCGTGGCCGCGCATCCAGGCAGCGATGCTCGATGAAAGCTCGCTGGTTGTGACCTATAACGACTGGCGCGGCGAGCCGCGCACCCGCCACGCCAAGAAGGCCATCGCAGCGGGGGAGAGTGTTGGCGATTGTGTGGATTGCAACGCCTGTGTCGTGGTCTGTCCCATGGGCATCGATATCCGCGACGGCCAGCAGCTCGAATGCATCACCTGCGCGCTGTGCATCGATGCCTGCGACAATGTCATGGACAAGCTCGGCAAGGAGCGCGGCCTGATCGCCTATGCAACCCTGTCGGACTACGCGGCCAACATGGCGCTCGCCACCGCCGGCGGCACACAGCCGATCGCGCCGGCGCGCATCCGTAATGCCGACGGCGCGTTCAGTGATCGCATCAGGCATTTCAACTGGCGGGTCATCTTCCGTCCGCGCACGCTGTTCTATTTCGGCGTTTGGTCGCTGGCGGGCCTGGCACTGGTTTACGCACTGCTGTCGCGCGAGCGGCTGGACCTCAACGTCATCCATGACCGCAATCCGCAATTCGTCGTGGAATCGGACGGCTCGATTCGCAACGGCTACGCCGTGAAGGTGCTCAACATGATCCCGGAGCCGCGTGTCATCACCGTATCGATCGAGGGTATGCCGGGTGCCGTCATGAAGATAGCAGGCTACGACACCACGGATGACCGCAGCGTTGACATACCGGCCGATCCGGACAAGGTGACGGCGCTTCGAGTCTTCGTTACTCTGCCCAAGGACAAGCTTTCGGAAGCGGCCGAGGGGTTCAAGATCGTGGCGGAAGATCGCCAGGGTCATGAAAGCAGGGCTTATTCCGCCAAATTTAACATGCCGGGAGCACGATAATGGTCGCCGAAAGCAAGCAACGCGGTTTCGTTTTCACCGGCTGGCACATGCTCCTCGTCATGGTGCTGTTCTTCGGCACGATCATCTCGGTCAACGTCTTCATGGCGTGGAACGCGGTGCGGACCTGGAGCGGCCTGGTTGTGCCCAACACCTATGTCGCCAGCCAGCAGTTCAACGGCAAGGTGGAAGAGGCCAAGCGGTTGGCTGCAAGCGGCATCGAGGGTGACATCGTCATCAAGGACGGCCGCATCGTCTACCATGTCGTCGATGCCGGCGGTCAGCCGGTCGTCGCTGACGAAGTCTCGGCCACCTTCAAGCGTCCTGTGGACGAGCGCGAGGATTTCACGCTCTCCCTGGTATCTTCAGGCGCGGGGCAGTTCGTTGTCGAGCACGACGTGCCCACCGGCCAGTGGGTGATCGATATCGTCACGCGGCATGAAGGTGCGAAGGTGTTCCACCAGACGCTGCGGACGATCGTCGCGGGAGACGCGAAATGAGCTGCTGCGCGCCGGGAACGGAGGGGGCTCTCGATGCCGTGCGCGCACGCAATGCGCTGCCATCCTCGGAAGAGCTGCTGTTGGCCAGCCGTCCGGTCGGAGAGGGATTGCGCCAGAGCGACCTCAGTGTTCCCGGCGTCCATTGCGGCGCGTGCATCACCACCATCGAGACCGCCCTTCAGGCGCTGCCGGCGGTGGAGCGGGCGCGCGTCAACCTGTCCACCCGCCGCGTGTCGGTGGTGTGGAAGGAGCAGGTCGACAACACGGCCACCGATCCGCAGGTCATGGCGGCGGCCATCGCCGCCACCGGCTACGAGACGCACCTCTTCTCGCTTGCCGGCGATGGCGAAGACGCCCTGCGCAACCAGCTGATCCGCGCCGTCGCCGTTTCCGGCTTTGCGGCCACCAATATCATGCTGCTCTCGGTTTCCGTCTGGTCGGGGGCAGAGGCCGCGACGCGCGACCTGTTCCACTGGATTTCCGCCTTCATCGCCGGTCCGACGCTGATCTATGCCGGCCGCTTCTTCTACCGCTCGGCCTGGAATGCGCTTCGCCACGGCCGCACGAACATGGACGTGCCGATCGCCATCGCGATCACGCTCTCCTATGTCTTCTCGCTGTGGGAGACGCTGCACAGCGCCCAGCATGCCTGGTTCGACGCGACCGTCAGCCTGCTGTTCTTCCTGCTCATCGGCCGCACGCTCGACCATGTCATGCGCGACCGTGCCCGCTCGGCGATCACGGGCCTTGCGCGCCTTTCGCCGCGCGGCGCCATGGTAATGCTGGCCGACGGCACGCGCGACTATCGTCCGGTCGAGGAAATCGCGGTCGGCGATCATCTCGCCATCGCGGCCGGCGAGCGCATTCCCGTCGATTGCCGTGTGTTGACAGGCGCGAGCGATGTTGACCGTTCCATCGTCAATGGCGAGAGCGATCCGCTTGCCGCCGGGCCGGGCACCCGTCTTGAGGCCGGCGCGATGAACCTCACAGGTTCGCTTCTGGTCGAAGCCGTCTCGACCGCGCGCGATTCCTTCCTGTCGGAAGTCATCGGTCTGATGGAAGCCGCTGAAGGCGGGAGGGCACGGTATCGCCGCATCGCCGACCGCGCATCGCAAGTCTATGCGCCCGTCGTGCATGTCATGGCACTGGGCTCGTTCCTCGGTTGGGGACTTTATGACGGCGACTGGAAACATGCCCTCATGGTCTCCATAGCGGTGCTGATCATCACATGCCCCTGTGCGCTTGCGCTTGCTGTGCCGGTCGTCCAGGTGGTTGCGGCCGGCCGCCTGTTTGCCGGCGGCGTCATGGTGAAGGACGGCTCGGCCATGGAGCGCCTGGCCGAGATCGACACCGCCGTCTTCGACAAGACCGGCACGCTGACGCTCGGCAAGCCGCGCCTTGTCGATCGCGACGGCGTCAATCGTGCCCATCTTGCGCTTGCGGCGGCACTGGCCGCCCATTCGCGTCATCCGCTTTCCATAGCGCTTGCCGGCGCGGTGCCCGGTCCCACGCCCGTCTTTGGCGAGGTTCGTGAAATCGCGGGCGGCGGACTTGAGGCGGAAACGCCGCAGGGCCTGCTTCGTCTCGGCAGCCGCGCCTTTGCCTCCGGCAACGGGGCTGATGGCGGGGAAGCGCACGGGCTCTCCGAGGTCGTGCTGTCGCGGGACGGCGCCGTGCTGGAAAACTTCCGCTTCGAGGATGCCTTGCGCGCGGGCGCCGGCGAGGCCATCGGCTTGCTGCGCGAGAACGGCATCGACATGACGATCCTGTCGGGCGACCGGCCTCCGGCGGTCTCGCGCGTTGCCGGGCTGCTCGGCATCGAGCGCTGGCAGGCCGGTCTTTCGCCGCGTGAGAAGACCGAGGCCGTAGCCGAACGGGCCGCACGCGGTCACCGCGTCCTCATGGTGGGCGATGGAATCAATGACGCGCCGGCGCTGGCGGCCGCACACGTTTCCATGGCGCCTGCGACCGCAGCCGATGTCGGCCGTCAGGCGGCGGATCTGGTTTTCCTGCATGAAAGTCTGGAGGCCGTGCCTTTCGCACTCGAAACCGCACGAAGAGCCGGGCGCCTGATCCGTCAGAACTTTGCACTCGCTATCGGTTACAATGTCGTTGCCATACCTATCGCCATCCTTGGTCATGCGACGCCGTTGATCGCCGCCATAGCAATGTCTGCTTCGTCGATTACCGTCGTGCTCAATTCGTTGCGCCTGCGCGGACGCCTGCCGGCCTTTGCGACACGCGCGGCGGATGCGGCACGTCCGGTCAACCCCATGGTGAAGGCGGCATGAACACGCTCATCTTTCTCATACCCATCGCGCTTTTCCTGGGCGCGCTGGGGCTTGCGGCCTTTCTCTGGTCACTCAAGAGCGGGCAGTATGATGATGTCGAAGGCGCGGCATGGCGCGTCCTCGACGATGGCGACGACCGTCCGGGCAAGTAGTTTCGAGGGGTTCTAAAATGGCCCGGAACTCAAACAAACCCTTGTCGTAAATCGATTTGAATGCCAAAACACGCGCGCTGGAGCGATGCTCCACTCTCTCTTTTCGCGCGGCGTTTTCGGCACGGTTCCGAAATTCATCCCCGCCGCGCCATACCTACGGAGGTACTATCGTGGCACAGGCGGAAATCGGTCTTATCGGTCTCGGCGTGATGGGTTCCAACCTTGCGCTCAACATCGCCGAGAAGGGCAACAAGATCGCGGTGTTCAACCGCACCGTTGCGCGCACGAAGGAGTTTTACGAGGAGGCCGGCGACCTCAAGGGCCAGATCGTGCCTTGCGAGACCATCGAGGAATTCGTCGCCGCCATCCGCCCGCCGCGGCCGATCATCATCATGATCCAGGCCGGTGCGGCGGTCGACCAGCAGATGGATCTGCTGCGTCCATACCTCGAAAAGAACGACATCATGATCGATGCCGGCAACGCGAATTTCCGCGACACGATGCGCCGCTTCGATGCACTCAAGGATTCCGGCCTGACCTTCATCGGCATGGGCGTGTCCGGTGGTGAGGAAGGCGCGCGCCACGGCCCGTCCATCATGGTCGGCGGCACGGAAGATTCTTGGAAGCGCGTCGAGAAGGTGCTGACCTCGATTGCCGCCAAGTACAACGATGACCCGTGCGTTGCCTGGCTCGGCGAGAACGGTGCCGGCCATTTCGTCAAGACCATCCACAACGGCATCGAATATGCCGATATGCAGATGATCGCCGAAATCTACGGCATCCTGCGCGACGGCCTGAAGATGAGCGCCGCCGAGATCGGCGAGGTTTTCGGCCAGTGGAACAAGGGTCGTCTGGAATCCTACCTTATCGAGATCACCGAGAAGGTTCTGGCCGCCAAGGACCCGACTGCCGGTGGTCCGATGGTCGACATGATCCTCGACAAGGCCGGCCAGAAGGGCACGGGCAAGTGGTCTGCCATCGAAGCCCAGAACATGGGCGTGCCGGCGACCGGCATCGAAGCCGCCGTTGCCGCACGCTCCATCTCGTCGTTCAAGGCCGAGCGGGAAGCCGCCGAAAAGATTCTTGGCCTGCCGGATGTGCCCGCACTTTCGGTCGCTGACAAGGCCGCCTTCATCAAGGATCTCGAAAGCGCGCTGCTGGCGGGCAAGATCGGCGCCTATGCGCAGGGCTTCGCCGTCATGGCCGCCGCTTCCAAGGAATACAATTGGAACCTGCCGATGCCGACGATTGCCAAAATCTGGCGCGCCGGCTGCATCATCCGTTCGCAGTTCCTGGACGAGATCACCAGCGCCTTCACCAAGGCACCGGATGCTGCGAACCTCATCGTCACCCCGGCCTTCGCCACCATGGTGAAGGACACCGACGCAGCGCTGCGCCGCGTCGTGTCGGCCGCCGCGCTGCACGGCTTGCCGGTTCCGGCACTCGCTTCCGCACTCGGCTATTTCGACAGCTACCGCCGCGGCCGTGGTACCGCCAATGTCATCCAGGCCCAGCGCGACTTCTTCGGCGCCCACGGCTTCGACCGCCTCGACGGCGCCGACAGCCACCACGGCCCGTGGGGCTCCGGCCTGAACGGCTGACGTCTTTCGCGGCATTATACGAGACGGCCCGGTTGCAAAACCGGGCTGTTTTCGTTTTGGCGGTGTCAGCCCTGATCCGTCGGGATGGGGTAGCTCAACGTCTGCAGTTCTTCCGGCGGGCGGCCTTCGATGCGGGCGATCACGGCCTTGGCGAGTTCGTGCCCGGCGAGGCGGATGTCCTCGCGCATGGTCATGACCTCGGGGCGAAGCCATTGCAGCAGCATGTGCGATTCCTTGGACACGAGGTCGATATGCGTGCCGAGCTTCAGTCCTTCCGCCTCCAGCGCCGCGACGAGCGCCACCGCGCCTGATCCGCTGCCCGAGACGATACCGTCAGGCGCGTTCGGCGCGCGCATGAGGTTTTCGGCCGCCCTTCGTATATCGACGAGGCTGCTGTCGAGGTTCACCTCGTTGAAGGGTACGGCTGTCGCGCCGAAGTCGCGGATGCCGCGCTCGAAGCCCGCGCGCATGTGCAGATAGAACGTCAGGTAGGGCGGCGGCTGGAGCAGCACGAGGCGCTTGCGGCCCTTTTCGACGAGCTTGCGCACAGCCTCGTAGGCGAAGCGCTCGTTGTCGAAGTCGTGATAAGGATGGGCAAGACCCATCTCCGTGCGGCCATGGGTGGCGAAGGGGAAATTGCGCTCCATCATCAGCGCCACGCGCGGGTCCTTCGGTTCGGTGCGCGAGATGATCACGCCATCGGCCGCGCCAGTTTCAAGGACGTATCGCACCGGATCGAGCGCATTGCCCTGGGCGCGGTAGGGGGTGACGACGAGATGGTACTGGGTCGCGGCAAGCACCTCCGAGATGCCGATCACCATGGGGCTCGTCAGACCCATGATCTCTTCCTCGAGACTGAGAATGAGGCTGATGACGTTGGTCTTGCCGGTGCGCAGGCGAACGCCCGCCCGGTTGGGCTGGTAGCCGATCTGGGCGGCGACGAGGCGCACGCGCTCCTTCGTCTCCGTGCCGATATCGGGCGCGTCCTTGAGTGCCCGCGAAACCGTCGTGATGCCGAGGCCCGTCATGAAGGCGATCGTCTTCAGTGTCGGCCGCTCATTCGTGCCCGCGGACGCGGCGCGTGCTCCCTCGCTCAGCCTGTTCTTCATTCCAGCCCCAACCTCTCCGCATTAGCGAGCGGTTATACATATTATGCCCGACACTGCCACATTGGCTCGAGGAATGCCTCTGAAACTGTAACGATATAGTTTGTTTGTCGAGCTTAAATTTCCATAGACGGTTTTTCTCGATGCTTCCGTGGCTGTCTCCGGGGTGCGAGGTCGCAGGACACCGGGACGCGAGAGAGGGAAACTGCCTCCATCCGAAGTCTCTATAATATCGTTTAAAATTAATACTTTAATATCCGGATGATACTGATTTTCGTCGAATCTCGGCGCTCTCTTCATGTCTCCCGAAGTCTGTCTCTTGAGGAAAACACGCATTTGCTGCGCTTGCTGGTTGCGTATTCCAATCTGTTCGTCTACTTTTTTACTGCAACGTTTCAGTGAGGGAGGAGACTCATGAAAATTCGTTCGATGGCCGCTGCATTGGCGGTGACCGTGGTCCTGCCGTTCGCCGCAGCCAATGCGACCGATCTGGAAGTGACCCATTGGTGGACGTCCGGCGGGGAGGCCGCGGCGGTCGCCGAATTTGCAAAGGCATTCGATGCGACGGGCAACAAGTGGGTGGACGGCGCAATTGCCGGCGCCGGCGGAACGGCGCGACCGATCATGATCAGCCGCATCACCGGCGGCGACCCCATGGGTGCCACGCAGTTCAACCACGGCCGCCAGGCCGAGGAACTGGTCGAGGCCGGCCTGATGCGCGACCTCACCGATGTCGCGACCAGGGAAAACTGGAAGGAGATCATCAAGCCCGCAAGCCTGCTCGACAGCTGCACGTTCGACGGCAAGATCTATTGCGCGCCCGTCAACATCCATTCCTGGCAGTGGCTGTGGTTGTCCAACGCGGCCTTCGAAAAGGCCGGTGTGGCGGTTCCCAAGAACTGGGACGAGTTTGTCGCCGCCGCTCCGGCGCTTGAAAAGGCCGGTATCGTGCCGCTCGCGGTTGGCGGTCAGCCCTGGCAGGCCGCTGGCGCTTTCGATGTGCTGATGGTCGCAATTGCCGGCAAGGACACGTTCTACAAGGTCTTCAAGGACCGCGATGCCGAAGTCGCCGGCGGTCCTGACATTGCCAGGGTCTTCAAGGCCGCGGACGATGCGCGCCGCATGTCCAAGGGCACGAATGTGCAGGACTGGAACCAGGCCACGAACATGGTCATCACCGGCAAGGCCGGCGGCCAGATCATGGGCGACTGGGCGCAGGGCGAGTTCGCGCTCGCGGGACAGGTGGCCGGCAAGGACTATACCTGCCTTCCGGGCCTCGGCGTGAACGATATCATCTCGACCAGCGGCGACGCCTTCTATTTCCCGCTGCTGAAGGATGAGGAAAAGTCGAAGGCGCAGGAAGTGCTGGCATCGACGTTGCTGGCGCCCGCAACGCAGGTCGCCTTCAACCTGAAGAAAGGCTCACTGCCGGTGCGCGGCGATGTCGATCTCGCCGCCGCCAACGACTGCATGAAGAAGGGTCTCGACATCCTTGCCAAGGGCAACGTGATCGAGGCGCCGGACCAGATGCTCTCGGCCGACAGCCAGAAGCAGAAGGAAGACCTCTTCTCCGAATTCTTCGCCAACCCCTCGATGACACCGGAAGACGCCCAGAAACGTTTTGCCGACATCATCGCCTCGGCGGAATGATCAGCGGACGGCCGGTGCTTGTTGCCGGCCGTCAGCAAGGCCCGAGACCTCTTTGCCGCCATGCTCGGGCCTGTCCTGAGGATAACGAAAGAGTGGGTGACTGGGTTTTGCGGTTCGCGAAGGCGGGCGCTTGCGCCCGCCCGTATGATCGAGACCAAGGAGGAGTGACCCATGACGGGCCAGGCACACACCGGTCGCCCCAGTAAACTGCTGCGCAATCTCAGTTCGAAGATTGCATCCATTCCCATGATGCTGACCGCCGTCGTCATTTTTCTCGGCGGCACGATCTGGACGGTCGTCTATTCGTTCACCAATTCCAAGCTCCTGCCGCGCGCCAAATTCGTCGGGCTGGACCAGTACGAGCGCCTGTGGGATGCGCCGCGCTGGATCGTCTCGATCCAGAACCTGGCGATCTACGGCTTTTTCACGCTGGTCTTCAGCCTCGTCATGGGCTTCCTTCTGGCGGCGCTGATGGACCAGAAGATCCGCTTCGAAAACACCTTTCGTACAATCTTTCTCTACCCTTTCGCGCTGTCCTTCATCGTGACGGGCCTCGTCTGGCAATGGATCCTGAACCCGGAATTCGGCGTGCAGTCGGTAGTGCGTTCGCTTGGCTGGACAAGCTTCACGTTCGATCCGCTCTACAATGCCGATATCGTCATCTACGGCGTGCTGATCGCCGGGCTGTGGCAGGGCACGGGGCTCGTCATGTGCCTGCTGCTGGCCGGCCTGCGCGGCATCGACGAGGATATCTGGAAGGCCGCGCGCGTCGACGGCATCCCCATGTGGAAGACCTATCTCTTCATCGTCATTCCCATGATGCGCCCGGTCTTCATCACGACGCTGGTCATCATCGCGAGCGGCATCGTCAAGGTCTATGACCTCGTTGTCGCGCAGACGAGCGGCGGCCCGGGCATCGCCTCGGAAGTGCCGGCGAAATACGTCTACGACTACATGTTCCAGGCCCAGAACCTCGGCCAGGGCTTCGCCGCCTCCACCATGATGCTCATCACCGTCGCAATCATCATCATCCCGTGGGCCTATCTCGAATTCGGAGGACGCAAGCGTGGCTGAGACCGTCTCCCTCAAGCCCGGCGCGGCGCGCGTCGCCACCGCCGGAACGCCGGGCGAGCCCTGGGGCAGGAAGCCCCGCCGCACGCTTTCCGGTCGCAACATCATGCTCTACGGCACGCTTCTCGTGGCGGCGCTCTACTACCTGCTGCCGCTCTATGTGATGGTCGTGACTTCCATGAAGGGCATGCCGGAAATCCGCCTCGGCAACATCTTCTCGCCGCCGGTGGAAGTGACCTTCGAGCCTTGGGCCAAGGCCTGGGCCACCGCCTGCACCGGTCTCAACTGCGATGGCCTGTCGCGCGGCTTCTGGAATTCGGTGCGCATCACCGTGCCCTCGACGCTGATCTCGATCCTCGTCGCCTCGGTCAACGGCTATGCGCTGGCCAACTGGAAGTTCAAGGGGGCGGACCTGTTCTTCACCATCCTCATCATCGGAGCCTTCATTCCCTATCAGGTGATGATCTATCCTATCGTCATCGTGCTCCGGGAAATGGGCATCTACGGCACGCTGACCGGCCTCATCATCGTGCACACGATCTTCGGCATGCCGATCCTCACGCTGCTCTTCCGCAACTATTTCTCGTCCCTGCCGGAGGAGCTGTTCAAGGCGGCGCGCATCGACGGAGCGGGGTTCTGGCAGATCTATTTCCGCATCATGCTGCCCATGTCGCTGCCAATCTTCGTCGTGGCGATGATCCTGCAGATCACCGGCATCTGGAACGACTTCCTGTTTGGCGTCGTGTTCACGCGGCCGGAATATTACCCGATGACCGTGCAGCTCAACAACATCGTCAACTCCGTCCAGGGGGTGAAGGAATACAACGTCAACATGGCCGCGACACTGCTTACCGGCGCGGTTCCGCTCATCGTCTATTTCGTGTCGGGACGGCTTTTCGTCCGCGGCATCGCCGCCGGCGCAGTCAAGGGTTAAGCCATGCAGAAATCCGTCTCAATCAAGGACCTTTCTTTGAGCTTCGGCGCGGTCAACGTGCTGGAAAACCTCAATCTGGATATCGGGGAGGGCGAGTTTCTCGTGCTGCTCGGTTCGTCGGGCTGCGGCAAGTCGACCCTGCTCAACTGCATCGCCGGCCTGCTCGAGCCCACTGGCGGGCAGATCTTCATCAAGGACAAGAACGTCACCTGGGAGGAGCCGAAGGACCGCGGCATCGGCATGGTCTTCCAGTCCTATGCGCTCTATCCGCAGATGACGGTGGAGAAGAACCTTTCCTTCGGCCTGCAGGTCGCCCGGATGCCGAGGGCCGAGATCGACAAGCGCGTCGCCCGCGCTTCCGAAATCCTGCAGATCGGGCCGCTGCTCAAGCGCAAGCCCTCGGAACTGTCCGGCGGCCAGCGGCAGCGCGTGGCGATCGGCCGGGCGCTGGTGCGCGATGTCGATGTCTTCCTGTTCGACGAGCCGCTGTCCAACCTCGATGCCAAGCTGCGGTCGGAGCTGCGCGTGGAAATCAAACGGCTGCACCAGTCGCTTAAGAACACGATGATCTATGTCACGCATGACCAGATCGAAGCGCTGACGCTCGCCGACCGGATTGCCATCATGAAGAGTGGCGTCATCCAGCAGCTCGCCGATCCCAACACGATCTACAATGCGCCGCGCAACATGTTTGTCGCCGGCTTCATCGGCTCGCCCTCGATGAATTTCCTGCGCGGCGAGATCGTGGTGAAGGGCGGCAAGCCTGTCTTCATCGCGAACGGCGTCGAGTTCTCGCTTGACGGCTATGCCGCCGGCGAACCGCTTGAGGCCGGGCGCAAGGTCGTTCTGGGCGTGCGACCGGAACATGTGAAGGTCGACGAGGATGCCACCGGCGCGGAGGTGCATCAGGCGAGCGTCGATATCGAGGAGCCGATGGGCGCCGACAACCTGCTGTGGCTCAAACATGCCGGCCACACACTCGCCGTCCGCGTCGCCGGGAACAGGCGCTTCCGGCCCGGTACGGCAGTGTCGCTCTCGTTCGACATGGGGCTGGCCTCGCTGTTCGATGCGGCGACGGAGGAGCGGATTTAACATGCCCGAGAGTGCGGCTAACCCCCTCTGCTCTGCCGGGCATCTCCCCCCAGGGGAGAGATCGGCAGGAAGCGAAAACCTTGCTCCAGCGTTGGCGTTGGAGATGAGCGAAACCGCGCCTCATCCAATTTCCCTCCGTGTTGGGGAGATGCCCGGCAGGGCAGAGGGGCGTAGCTCCCGTACGAGTTCAGAGACGCACCAATGACCCAAGCACCCGACATCATGTCCATCGACCTTTCCGGCACGTGGACCGCCACCAGCACCGACGCCGTGCACACCGCACCCATGCGCGTGCCGGGCGACGTGCACAGTGCGCTCATCGCCGCCGGCCTCATTCCCGATCCCTATGCCGGCCGCAACGAGCGCGACGTGCGGTGGGTGGCAGAGAAACACTGGGCGATCGAGCGCAAGTTCGACCTCCCGCCAGAAACGCTGGAAGGCGACTGGTATCTCGACATCGGCAGCATCGACACGGTGGCGTCGGTCTATCTCAACGGCGTTCTGGTGCTCGATGCCGACAATTGCTTCCGTCGATATCGGCCGGTCGTGACCGAGGCGCTGAAGGCGGGTGAAAACACGCTGAAGGTGCTGATCCATTCCAGCATCGCGGCCGGCGCGCGGCGGCAGGCGGAACAGCCGTTCTTCATCCCGTGGTCGACCGACAATTCGCCCATTGCGAACGGCAACATGCTGCGCAAGCCGCAGTGCCATTTCGGCTGGGACTGGAACATCGCCATTGCCCCGCTCGGCATCTATGGCGACTTCGTGCTGCGCCGGCTTGAGGTGGCGCGCATAGAGCATGTCACGACGCGCCAGTTCCATCATGCCGATGGTGCTGTCGATCTCTATGTCACCGCAACCTTCCACGCCGAGGAGCCGGGCATCCTGCCGGTGCATTTCGCGCTCGGCGAGGAGCGTGTTCGGCTCGATATCGGCATCGTCGCCGGCGAAACCCAGCTCACCCACATGTTCAGCATCGACAAGCCAGCGCTCTGGTGGCCGGCCGGTCATGGCGAGCAGGCGATCTATGCGGTGCGTGTGGAGACGCCCACCGAGACGGTCGTGCGCCGCATCGGCCTGCGGCGGGTGGAGCTGATCACGGACAGGGACGAGGCGGGCAGCCGTTTTGCACTGAAGGTCAATGGCCGCGAAATCTTCTGCCGCGGGGCGAACTGGATCCCTGCCGACGCGCTGCCGTCGCGCATCAACCCGGTCGTCGTGCGAGACCTTCTGCAATCGGCGGTCGATGCCAATATGAACATGCTGCGCGTCTGGGGCGGCGGCTTCTACGAGCCGGACTGGTTCTACGATCTCTGCGACGAGCTTGGCCTGATGGTCTGGCAGGACTTCATGTTCGCTTGCAACCTCTATCCCTCGACCGTCGATTTCCTCGACAATGTCACGGCGGAGGTGGACTACCAGGTCAAGAGGCTCGCCTCGCATCCGTCCATCGTGCTGTGGTGTGGCGACAACGAACTGGTGGGCGCGCTCACCTGGTTCGAGGAAAGCCGTCGGGATCGCGACCGTTATCTGGTCTCCTACGATCGCCTGAACCGCACCATCGAGGTGGCGATGAAGAGGGCGGCACCCGGCGCGATCTGGTGGCCGTCGAGCCCGACGTCGGGCTATCTCGATTTCGCCGACGCCTGGCATGCCGATGGCGCCGGCGACATGCACTACTGGTCCGTCTGGCACGAGAACAAGTCCTTCGACAATTACCGCACCGTGCATCCGCGCTTCTGCTCGGAATTCGGTTTCCAGTCCTACACCTCCATGCCGGTCATGCGGACCTTCGCGGACCCCAAGGACATGAACATCGCGTCGCCCGTGATGGAGAGCCACCAGAAGAACGCCGGCGGCAACGAGCGCATCGCGGGCACGATGTTCCGCTACTTCCGCTTCCCCAAGGATTTCGCGAGCTTCGTCTATCTCAGTCAGATCCAGCAGGGTCTCGCCATCCGCACTGCCGTCGAATACTGGCGTTCTCTGAAGCCCCATTGCATGGGCACACTTTACTGGCAGCTCAACGACACCTGGCCGGTCGCTTCCTGGTCAAGCCTTGATTACGGCGGCAGCTGGAAGGCCATGCACTACATGGTGCGCCGCTTCTTTCAGCCCGTGGCCATTGCCGCCATTCCGTCGAAGGATAGCCAGACGATCGGTTTCTCGGTGGTCAACGATACGGCCGAACCCGTTACCGTGACGCTCGACACCTGGCTTGTCTCGCTGTCCGGCGAGCGCAGACCTTATCGCAGCATCGAGGGCGCCTGCGGGCCGGACAGGGCGGAAATGCTGTTTTCCGTATTTGCCCCCGGTCTCCCCGAGGACGCGCTGCTCTTCTGGTCCTTCAAGGCCTCGAACGGCATGGCAGGCGAAGGGCACCATGTCTCCGGCACTTACAAGGCGCTCGATCTCCGGGCCTCCGGGCTGACGCTCGATATCGCACCGCGCGACGACGGTCGTTTTGCCGTGACCGCTACGGCGCGCGGCCTTGCCCTGCACGTCATGCTCGAGGCCGACGTTCCCGGTCGCTGGTCGGATAATGCGTTCGACCTCACCGCAGGCGCCTCAAAGACACTCATCTTCACGCCGTCCGAGCGCGGCGTTGATCCGACATTCCACTGGCTCGACCTTCACTCGTGCCAGACCCATCAAGACTGAACCAAGGAAACCGTCATGCAGACCGTCAGCTTCCAGCTCTACAGCGCCCGCAACTTCCAGCCCTTCGCCGAAGTGTTCCGCATCCTGGCCGATGCCGGGTATCGCGAAGTCGAAGGCTACAGCGCCCTTTATGAGACGCTCGACGACGCCGCGATCCAGCAGCTGAAGGCCGATCTCGACAGAAATGGCCTCACCATGCCGACCGCCCATTTCAGCCTCGACATGCTGGAGGCAGATCCGGATCGCGTGCTCGACATCTGCCGCACGCTCGGCATTACGGCGGTCTACTGCCCCTATCTTCTGCCGGAGCATCGTCCGACCGACGCTGTGGGCTGGCATGCGCTTGGCGAGCGGCTGCAGAGGGCCGGAGCTCCGATCCGCGAGGTGGGCCTCGTGTTCGGCTGGCACAATCACGACTTCGAGTTCTTTACGCTGCCCGACGGCACCGTGCCGCTGGACCATCTCTTCACGGGCGGCCCTGACCTGACCTGGGAGGCGGATATCGCCTGGATCATCCGCGGCGGGGCCGACCCATTCGCCTGGATCCAGAAATACGGCCGCCGCATCACCACCGTCCATGTCAAGGACATCGCGGCTAAGGGCGAGAACGCCGACGAGGACGGCTGGGCGGATGTCGGGCATGGCACGGTGCCGTGGGCCGATCTCGCCAAGGCGCTCGCCGGCACGCCGGCCAAACATTTCATCGTCGAGCATGACAATCCGAGCGATATCACCCGGCTTGCCACCCGCTCGATTGCGACCGTCAAGACATTCTGAGGACTGATATCATGAGCAAGGAATACGGAGTCGGCATCATCGGCTGCGGCAATATCTCGGGCGCCTATTTCAAGCTGATCCCGACCTTCAGGAACCTGAAGCTCGTCGCCTGCGCCGATATCAATCCCTTGGCCTCGAAAGCACGGTCGGAGGAATTCGGCGTGCCGGCGCAGGAGATCGCCGCACTGCTGGCAAACCCTGACGTCGATGTGGTCGTGAACCTTACCATCCCCGAGGCGCATTACCCGGTGTCGAAACAGGCGCTTGAGGCGGGCAAGCATGTCTATTCGGAAAAGCCCTTCGTGCTGTCGCTCGAACAGGGCGAGGACCTGCGCCGCATCGCCGATGCCAGGGGCCTCAAGGTCGGCTCGGCGCCCGACACCTATCTCGGCGGATCGCACCAGTTCGTGCGCCACCTCATCGATAGCGGCAGGGTCGGCAAGATCATGTCCGGCACGGCGCATGTGCTGGGGCCGGGCATGGAGAGCTGGCATCCGAACCCTGATTTCTTCTTCGCGCCGGGCGGCGGGCCGATCCTCGACATGGGTCCGTATTACGTCAACAATCTCGTCAACCTGGTCGGGCCGGTAAAGCGCGTCGTGGCTCTCGGCAACCGGGCACGCGAGGAGCGCATTATCGCCAATGGCCCCAGGCTCGGTGAGGCGGTGCCGGTCGCCGTGCTCACGAACATCCATGCCATCCTCGAATTCATCAGCGGCGCGCAGGTCGCGCTGATGGCGAGCTGGGACGTGTGGGCGCATCGTCACCAGAACATGGAACTCTACGGCACGGACGGCGCGGTCTTCGTGCCGGACCCGAATTTCTTCGGCGGCACCGTCGAAGTCGCCGGCAACGACAAGGAGCCGAAGGTGGTCGACGTCTGGGATCATCCGCTGACGGCCGAAAACTATCAGTTCGACTGGGGCCGGCAGGCCAATTACCGCGGCATCGGCCTTGCCGACATGATGGACGCCGTGACGACAGGCCGCGACTATCGCTGCTCGCTCGACCGCTCGCTGCACACGATCGACGTGCTCACGGCCATTCTGCGTTCCGCCGAGGAGGGCCGGACGGTCGATATCGTCACGACCTGCACCCAGCCCGAAGCCTTCGGCATCGAGGAGGCGCGCGCGCTGCTTCGCTAGCACCGCGCGACCTCATCCGCTCACCCCGCCTGGCGCATCCAGAGCGGGAAGGGGTCGGGCAGGTTTGCCCAGCGCGCCGGTTCGAACGTCTCTTCGGCGACGAGGCAGGCGTCGAGCCGGCGGCGGATGTCATGCTCGTCCATCGGGCCCGCACCGATGAAGACCAGTTCCTGCCGCCGGTCGCCCCAGACGGGATCCGAATAGCGGGCGATGGCCTCGCGCGCCGCTTCGTCCTGCGGCCAGTGCTGCGGGGGAACGGAAGCCCACCACAGGCCGAGCCGGCCGCTGCGCACGAGCGCGCCCGCTTGGCTCATCTCGCCGACATGGTGCGGCCGCGTGGCGAGCCAGAAGAAGCCCTTGGCGCGGATGACGCCCGGCCAGCTCTCGTCGAGGAAAGCCTTGAAGCGGGCGGGATGAAAAGGCCTCTTTGCCCGATAGACGAAGGAGCGGATGCCGTATTCCTCCGTTTCGGGAACGTGGTCCTTGAAGCCGTGCAGTTCCTTGAACCACAGCGGATGCTCGCTGGCCTTCTGGAAGTCGAACAGCTCGGTGCCGAGGATGTCTCCCAGCTCGACCCTGCCGAAATCGGTCTCGATCACGCGGGCCGCGCTGTTCAGGCCGCCGATAATCTGGCGGGCGGCGAGCAGGTCGCCGGGGCTGGCCGCACCCGTCTTGTTGAGCACGATCACATCGGCGAATTCGATCTGCTCGACCAGCAGTTCCACCAGTGTCCGGTTGTCCTCTTCGCCAGCCGTTTCGCCGCGTTCGGCCAGGAAATCCTGCGAGCCGTAATCCTTGAGGAGGTTTGCCGCATCGACCACCGTGACCATCGTGTCGAGGCGGGCGACATCCGACAGGCTCCAGCCGTCCTCGTCGCGAAAGTCGAAGGTAGTGGCGACCGGGAGCGGTTCGGAAATGCCGCTTGATTCGATCAGCAGATAGTCGAAGCGCTTCATGTCGGCGAGGCGGCGCACTTCCTTGAGGAGGTCGTCGCGCAGCGTGCAACAGATGCAGCCGTTCGTCATTTCCACGAGTTGTTCGCCGGTGCGTGACAGGTCCGCCCCGCCATCGCGGATGAGTGCAGCGTCGATGTTCACCTCGCTCATGTCGTTGACGATGACCGCGACGCGCAGGCCGCTGCGGTTGTTGAGCACGTGGTTCATAAGCGTCGTCTTGCCGGCGCCGAGGAAACCGGAGAGGACGGTAACGGGGAGGCGGTTGTCCATGCGATTTGCCCTTATGTTATAGTATTACATTCGCAGTGCTAAAAAATGGCGGGATGATCCCGCCACGGCGTTGTCGACGAAGGAGACTGCCGGACCCGATAGGCCCCACCCTAGTCCACTCCATGCTCTTGATGACGTGGAGGATGAATCGGGCGTTGCCCTCAGGCCGGAGCCGGGAGCCTGTCCTTTTACGGACGGCAAGCGCGCCTCAGCTGGCCTGTCCGAGGCAATCGCGCAGAGAGGTGGCGATGCTCTTCATCAGGGTGAAATAGAGGTCCGGGCCGGGCTCGAGCGTCGCGGCCTCGGGGTCGAGAACGCCGGATTTCGCGGGCGTGCCCTCTATCACCACATTGACCAGCTTCGGCTCGAACTGCGGCTCGGCAAAGACGCAGGTGGCGCCCAGCGTCTTCACCTTGTCGCGGATCTGCGTCAGGCGTTCCGCACCGGGCAGGGTTTCCGGGCTGACCGTGATGGAGCCTGCGGCGTGCATGCCGTAATGATGTTCGAAATACTGGTAGGCATCGTGGAAGACGATGAAAGGCTTATCCTTTACGGGCGCCACGGTCTCGGCGACCTCCTTGTCGAGCGCATCGAGCTTTGCTTCCAGGCCGGCGAGGTTCTTCTTGTAGATCTCGGCATTGGCCGGGTCCTTCTCGGCGAGAACCTTGGCGGCCTCGGCCGCGATGGCGCGGGCGTTCTGCGGGCTCAGCCACAGATGCATGTCGAATTCGCCGTGTTCATGGCCCTCATGCGCAGCTTCCTCGCCATGGGCATGATCGTGGCCTTCGGCCTCCTTGCCATGGTCGTGGTTGTGCGCCTCTTCGCCATGGGCATGCGCTTCCTTGCCGTGATCGTGGCCTTCCTTTTCATGGTCATGGGCGTGACCTTCCTCGCCCTCATGCGCGTGATCGTGACCTTCGCCTTCATGTGTATGCGCCTCGAAAGGGCCGCCTTCGCGGAAAGGCAGTTTTTCAAGGCCGGGCGCGTGGTCCAGTTCCACCACGGTGGCCTTGCCGCCCAGCGATTCCAGCGGCTTTTCGAGGAAGGCTTCCAGGCCGTGGCCGACCCAGAAGACCACATCGGCGTTCTGGAGGGCGGTCGCATTGGACGGCTTCAGGGAATAGGTGTGCGGCGAGGCAGCCCCCTCCACGATAAGGCTCGGTTCGCCGACGCCCTGCATGATGGCGGCGACCAGCGAATGGATCGGCTTGATCGACACGACGACATCGGGTGTCTCGGCGCGCGCGGCACCAGCGCCGGCAACGAGAAGAGCGGTGGAGAGGAGGAGGGCGCGAAT
The DNA here is from genome assembly GCF_022637395.1 of Shinella sp. H4-D48. Classification (GTDB taxonomy): domain Bacteria; phylum Pseudomonadota; class Alphaproteobacteria; order Rhizobiales; family Rhizobiaceae; genus Shinella; species Shinella sedimenti. Next base: position 1,486,473 of record NZ_CP093337.1, read on the forward strand.
GGCCTTTTGCATGGGATACTCCGCTTGAATGTGAATGTAATGTTATTACATCAATTGCGTTATGCTATAACGTGTGCCATATGCTGACGCAACAGGCTTTTGGAAAAAATGATGCTGCAGACCCCAACCAGGAACGCTTCGCCGCTCGTGTCGCTTGCCGGCGTCGGCGTGCGCCGTCAGGGCCGCTGGCTCGTGCGTGGCGTGGAATTCTCGATCGCGCCTGGCGAGATCGTCACGCTGATCGGCCCGAATGGCTCGGGCAAGTCCACCACTGCCAAGGCAGCCATCGGCGTGCTGAAGGCCGACGAGGGCAGGGTGGAGCGCAAGGCGGGCCTGAAGGTCGGCTATGTGCCGCAGAAGCTCTCTATCGACTGGACCATGCCCCTGACGGTGGAACGGCTGATGACGCTGACCTCGACGCTGAAGGGCGCGGAGATCGAGGCGGCGCTGGAGGCGACCGGCATCCGCCATCTTGCCCGCGCGGAGGTGCAGCATCTCTCCGGCGGCGAGTTCCAGCGCGCGTTGCTGGCCCGCGCCATTGCCCGCAAGCCCGATCTTCTGGTGCTCGACGAGCCGGTTCAGGGGGTGGATTTTTCCGGCGAGATCGCGCTTTACGATCTCATCAAGACGATCCGCAACACCACCGGCTGCGGGATCCTGCTCATCTCCCACGACCTGCATGTGGTGATGGCCGAGACCGACACCGTCATCTGCCTCAACGGCCATGTCTGTTGTCGCGGTACGCCGGAAGTGGTGAGCCAGAGCGCGGAATACCAGCGCCTTTTTGGCGCGCGCGCCGGGCAGACGCTGGCCTTCTACAATCACGATCACGACCACACGCACCTGCCCGATGGCCGCGTGCTGCACGCCGACGGATCGATCACCGACGATTGCCGCCCAAACGACGGCCATCATACGCCGGTCGTGCCCTCGGGTCGCGCCGGGCCGATGCGCATCGTGCACACGCACGGGCCCGATTGCGGCTGCGGCCATGATCACGGCGCGGCGCCTGACGATGCCGGGCAAGAGGAGAAGCGCGATGCTTGACGATTTCTTCATGCGCGCGCTCGTTGCCGGCGTCGGCCTTGCGCTCACCGCCGGCCCGCTCGGCTGTTTCGTGGTCTGGCGGCGCATGGCGTATTTCGGCGACACGATGGCCCATTCGGCATTGCTCGGCGTCGCCCTGTCGCTGCTGATGAACTTCAACCTGCTCATCAGCGTCTTCATCGTGGCGGCGACCGTCTCGCTCCTCCTCCTGCTGCTCCAGAAGCGCGGCACGCTCTCGACGGATGCGCTGCTCGGTATCCTCTCCCACGCGACGCTGGCCATCGGCCTGGTCATGGTGTCCTTCATGACCTGGGTGCGCATCGATCTCGTCGGCTTCCTGTTCGGCGATATCCTCGCCGTGTCGCGCGCCGATGTGGACCTTGTGTGGGGCGGCGGTATTCTCGTCGTCTTCGCTATCGTTTGGATGTGGCGTCCGCTGATCGCATCGACGGTCAACCCTGAACTGGCCGAGGCCGAAGGCATGCAGCCGGAGAAGACGCGCCTTGCCTTCATGCTGCTGATGGCGCTCGTCATCGCCATTGCCATGAAGATCGTCGGCATCCTGCTGATCACCTCGCTTCTCATCATCCCCGCCGCAACGGCGCGGCGCTTTTCCACCAGCCCGGAGATCATGGCGGTGCTCGCCTCGCTGATCGGGGCGTTGGCCGTTGTCGGCGGATTGTTCGGATCACTGAAGTTCGACACGCCCTCCGGCCCCTCGATCGTGGTTGCAGCGCTTGGCCTGTTCATTCTAAGCCTCATCACGAAACCGAGGACGAGCGTCGTGGAACATTCGGCGGCAAATCAGGGAGGTCGGGCATGACCACGCAGCAATTGACGAAGAACCAGGGCCTCGTCTTCGACGTGCTGTCGCATTCCGACAGCCCGCTCAGCGCCTACACCATCCTCGACAAGCTGCGTGACAACGGGTTTCGCGCGCCGCTCCAGGTCTATCGCGCGCTGGACAAGCTCCTGGAGTTCGGTCTCGTGCACCGGCTCGAGAGCATCAACGCCTTCGTGGCCTGTGCCCATCCGAACGAGGGCTGTCATAACCACGGCATCACCGCCTTCACGATCTGCGAGACCTGCGGCAAGGTGACGGAGTTCCACGATCACGTGATCGAGGACCGGCTGAAAGCCTTTGCCAAGGACCGCAACTTCAAGACCGGCAAGACGACAATCGAAATTCGCGGCACCTGCGCGGGGTGTGCGTAGGGTTAGGAGGTTGATCTGTGCAGGCCGGGAGGGATCAGTCGATCCGCTTTAGCCCCTTCCTGAAGCGCTTCCAGTTCTGGACATAGCTTTCCGCTGAAAGCTTGAGGCCGGCAACGGCAGCGTCGTCCAGCGTGCGCACGGCCTTTGCGGGCGCGCCGACAATGAGGGAATTGTCCGGAAAGACCTTGCCTTCCGTCACCAGTGCATTCGCACCGACGAGGCAATTGTTGCCGATGACGGCGCCGTTCAGCACCGTGGCGCCCATCCCGACCAGGGAATTGTTGCCGATGGTGCAGCCGTGGATGATGGCGCCGTGGCCGATGGTGCAGCCCTCGCCGATGATGACGGGCTTGCCCGGATCGGTATGCACCACCACACCTTCCTGAATGTTCGAGCGCGCACCGACGATGATCGGCTCGTTATCGCCGCGCAGCGTGGCGCCGAACCAGATGCCGACATCCTCGCCAAGGATGACCTTGCCGATGACATTGGCATCCGGTGCCACCCAGTAGCGGTCGTCGGCGGGGAGTGTGGGCGCGCGGTCGTCGAGGGCGTAAAGCGGCATGGTTTCCTCCGGCGGTCTGATTCCTGACGCAGTCTAGCACCGGCCCGGCGGTTGGGCGAAAGGGCGAGGGTGGTTTTTGCTGATCATATGGAGTATGAGCCCGGCCATGACGAACAGAGCGACATTCTACAGCCGGGCCGTGGAGACGGGGACGAAGATTTTCGCCACCGCGCCGATGATCGACTGGAGCGACCGGCATTTTCGCGTGTTCGCGCGCCAGCTCACCCGCAACGCGTTGCTCTTCACGGAAATGATCGTTGCTGACGCCATCCTGCGCGGCAATCGCGAGCGGCTGCTCGGCTTCGACGCGATCGAACATCCTGTGGCATTGCAGCTCGGCGGCAACAGCCCGGAGAAGCTTGCGGAAGCTGCACGGATCGGCGAGGGTTTTGGTTATGCCGAAATCAATCTAAATGTCGGCTGTCCCTCGGATCGGGTGCAATCTGGCACCTTCGGCGCCTGCCTGATGCGCGAGCCGGATCTGGTGGCCGATTGCGTGGCGGCAATGCGGGTGGCGGTGTCGATCCCGGTCACGGTGAAGTGCCGCATCGGCGTTGATGACCAGGACCCCGAGGTGGCGCTGCGTGACCTCGTGTCCCGTGTGAAGGCGGCCGGCACGGATGCCGTCTGGGTCCATGCGCGCAAGGCCTGGCTGCAGGGCCTGTCGCCGAAGGAGAACCGGGACATTCCGCCGCTCGACTACGGCCTCGTGCATCGGCTGAAAGCCGAAAACCCGAACCTTTTCATCGGTCTCAACGGCGGGCTTCAGAGTTTGAGTCAGGCCGTGGGCGAGATGGATGGGCTGGATGGGGTCATGCTCGGACGGGCGGCCTACCAGGATAGCGGTGTTCTCACGGGCGTGGACCGGCTTTTCCCGCATCCCCTGTCGGAAGGCGTGCCGTCCGGTGTCTTCTCCGGTCCGCAGGACATGTCGGGTGAAGACTGGGAGGCGGTGCGCGATGCGATGGTCGCCTATGCCGGCGAGGTGATCGCGCGGGGCGGGCGGGTGGCGCATGTCACGCGGCATATGGTCGGCCTGTTCCAGGGCTTTCCGGGCGTGCGCCGCTACCGGCAGATCCTGTCCACCGACGCCACGAAACCGGGGGCGGGGCCGCAGGTGATCGCCGATGCCTTCGCGGCGGTGCTTGCCGCGCGCGCCGCCGCGCAGGATGCGGCGGAGTAGCGCTTTCTGTGCATCGGCCCCGGCATGACCACAATTTCGTCCCCTCGGGGTCGGAAAACGGCGTAAAAGAACCGACGACGCAATGAGAGACGAACAGGTGCCCGCGTGATCGATCCCTACGCCATGCTCGGACTGGAGCGCGATGCAGACGACAACGCGGTCAAGGCCGCCTACCGCAAGGCCGCCAAGGGCATGCATCCCGATTCGGGCGGCGATGCCGACCAGTTCGCCCGCCTGCAGGCCTGCTACGACCTGCTGCGCGATCCGGTGCGCCGCAAGGTGTTCGACGACACCGGCTTCGACCCGCAGCTCGCCGACCCGCGCGACCTCAAGGGCCTGATGCTGCTGGAACCGCTGGTCAACGACGTCATCCTCGACGAGCGCGAGCCGGGCAGCTTCGATCCGCTGGCGGCGATGCGCCGAAAACTCTCCGACGACATCGTCAAGAGCCGCTTCCACATCCTGGAGCTCGAACGCCACCGCAACCGGGTGCGCCAGCACATCGACCGCCTCGGCCGCAAGGGCGGCACGGATTTCCTCGGCTCCATGCTGCGCGCCCGCTCGCAGTCGATCACCGAGGCCATCCGCAATGCCGAGGGCCAAATCCAGGCGATCGAGCAGGCCTATACGATGCTGGAAGGCTATTCCTACGAACTGGCCGCCGCCCTCGACACCGCCGCGCTCGACGTGAAGGGCGAGGCGGCCGAATAGGCCGCGCCGCCGCCATCATCGCAAATCCCGCCAGCCCTCCGGCAGCGGCGGTTCCTCGCCGTCATATTCGGCCGGCGGCCGCGCCGCGCGCATGGCGGCAAAGGCCCGGAACTCCCGCAGCGCCGCGCCGGATTTCACCGTGCGCGCCACCGCCATGCCGGCATCCTGGAGCGCGCGCGTGTCGCGATAGGGCGAGGCGAAGGTGACCCGGCTGAAAAACGAGCTGTAATCGACGATGTCGCGCACCTCCTCCGCCACGGCGTGGAATTGCGCGCGCTGCCCGGCATCGAGGTTGCGCAGGCAGAAGGGCTGCTGTGTGTTGCGCGAGACCCAGCAGCACCGGCCGCGGCGACGGCAGTCGCGCAGGCGGCAGGCGCGCCAGGGCAGCGCCAGCATTTCGGCGATGCGGGCGAGCAGGAAGGGCGATAGCGGGGGAAGCTTGCTGCGGTCGATCATGGGAGCTCCTGTCGGTTGAGAAGGGCGCGGGCTGCGCGGCGCCGCGACCGGCGGGCGGACCAAGTCCGTTGCCGGCGGCGGCTGAGGATGGGGCGGCGGGTGTCGCAAGGCGGACAGCCGCCCGCATCGCCGCGCGTGAGATCACGCCGGGTTATGGGCATCGGTATCGGACGGGGCGCTGAAAGCTGCCGCATCAGATAGTATAAATGGCACCTTTCAGCGCCCCGTTCGGCGGTTTTTGCCCGCGACTCCGGTCTCTCTGCAAGGAACGGGTCCGGCGGCGCTTGCCGTCGGTTTCCGGGGCGGGCCCCGCCGGGGTTTTTCGCGCCTGACAGGGCTCACCTTCGAGCACCGTCAGGGCGGAAAGGCGTCACCGCCTTTCCCGGCAAGTCATCACTCCGGCGGACGATGCCGACGCACCCTCCGGCCCCGTTCCCCTTGTGTGCCGCACAGGCACGCCCGACGCGCCGTCCGGGGCTGAAACGGGGGAGCCGGTCCGACGCTCCGCCGCTTCCCCCGTGTCGCCGGAGGGAGACCATTTTCCGCGGACCCTCAAGATGCAGGCTTACGTCCGTCCCGCACCCCAAGCGCCGACCCCGCCTCGCCGCAACGCCTTGCGGTGTATCCGCGACGGGATGAGGGGATTATCGCATGGGTTTTTGGGGGCGGGGAAAAATGAAACGGCTGGTGGGGAAATTTCCCATTTTAAAGCGACAATATGGAGCATCCAAAAGGAGAATTCGGTGGGTGAATTATACGTTTGATTGCAATCCGTGCGATAAGGAGACAAATATGGATTATATCTAGTTTTTATCTGAGGAACGCTCGTTGAGATGACCCAAGAATTAGCTCCCCTTTCAGAAGCCCTGGATCATAGTGCTCTTAGCAGTATTGACGCTACAGCATTACCGGTAGCTAAACATATCGATATTGGTTTCTTTTCGCACAGAGCCAGAAAATCCACACAGTTAGTTGAAAATTCTTCGGAAGAAAACTTTATTAAAGCACGTCGTGAATGGATGGACTTCGATTTCATTGATATAATTTATGTAACAAAGATAACAGTATTTGCATTTGGATATGAAGACTACCATGAACTCGAGTTAAGTTATAAAGACTATATCGGTGGATCAACAAAAAGTGAATCTGTAAGATACGGCGACGGTAAATTTATTTTTAACGTCAATAGATTTATTGGCGGATTTGGCTTGAGGCCTAATGAAAGATTTTTTAAAGATTCAAAGTTGACGAAGATAACCGTAGAAGGAATTGAGCAAAATTCTTTTTCAGATGTTATTTCAATTCTGGATGGATTCGAGGGGTACAGAAAAAATGTCGAAGGTAATCTTAATCAGTACCTAAAGAGGGCGCAGCAATACGAGGAAACTTATAAATCGCTATCAATTAAGATTGCAGATTTGCAGGAGATGCTTTCTGATCAAAGTGATCAGTTTTCAGATTTGGAGGCGTCCATAGCCGACCATTCAGAAACTCTTGAGAATAGAAAAAAAGAAATTGCTATCGCGGAGTCTGTAGCAAGAAATTTAAATGAAGAAAATCAGAGATATAGAAATAATGTTGACAGATTAACTAAAGATTCCGAGAATTTATCTAAGGATATTTCGGAAAAAGAGTCGAGATTAAGATCTCTTGTCAGTGATATCAATCTATTTCCTACAGAGATATCTGGATATGTTTCTCAGGGCGCAAAGAATGTTTCTGTTTACGCATGGCTTTGTGCTGCGCCGTTGATTGTAATTATATTTGTTACGGGTAGGTTATTTTGGAATTCTGAGAAATTGATTAATTTGGATTTTGGTGATGGATTTGATGTTGTCGATTTTATAGTTTCAAGATCTCCGTATGTTATTATATCTGCCGTTGTCCTTGCGGTTTGTTATACGATGTTACATCGGTTAATTACAGAGATTATAGGCATTAACCGCAGGCGACAAGACTTATTTAAGATAAGTATTATTGCTACAGACGTCTCAAATGCCTCGCAAAACAACTTGGATATCCCGCTGGAAGACGTTTATAATCTTCGGACGCAAGTCAAAATGGAGCTTTTAAAGGAGCATTTGCGTAGACATATCGGCGAAGATTTTGTTTACAATCCGAAATCTAGCCTGTTCCATAAGCTCACGTCGAAAATTGCAGGGCAAATCGCTTCGGAAGAGAAGGACGCCGACTAGTTCTCTAGCACTGTTTTCACCGCCCCGGCCGCCCCGTTTTCCCCTTCGTCCGCCCCTTGCGCTTCGCCTCCGCCGGATCCTCATAGCTTCCGACGCCGATCTTCCCCCGGCGGACCGGCTTCGCGTCGTCGGCGCCGGTGGCGCGTTCGGGTTGGCCTTCCAGCAGGGGGGAATGGCGTTTCTTAGTGGAGAGGGTTTCCGGCGGGCGTTGGGGCAGGTCGCCGGTGACGGGTTTTTCGGTGCGGCCGACGGTCATTTCGTCGAGGCTGTTCTTGCGGAACAGCGATTTGCCGGCGGGGGTTGCGACGTCTCGGCCCATCTCGTCCAGTTTCGGCTTGCGGAAGAGGGGGCGTTCGATATCGGTGCCCGGGCCCATGTCGTCGAGCGAGGGTTTCTGGAAGAGGCTGCCGCTCATTCTCCCCCCTTGTGGGGGAGATGCCCCGTCAGGGGCAGAGGGGGGTGTCGCGCCGGCCGTGGAGGGGGCACCCCCCTCTGTCCTGCCGGCGTTCGTCGCTGCAATCGATTCACTGGATCGATTGCTCCGCTGCGCGGACCGCTCCTCACCCCCCACAAGGGGGGAGATCGACCCGCGGCCGGCGCCGGTTTTCTTCCCGTCGCCGCCTTGTGTCTTTGCCGGGCCCTTTGGCTTACCGCTGCCACCTTCCTGACTTTTCGCTTCTTCGCGTGCCATCGGGTCGTCCATGACGGCGAGTTCGGCGGCCTTGAGGCGCTTGATCTCGTCGCGCAGGCGGGCGGCCTTTTCGAAGTCGAGATCGGCGGCGGCGTCGCGCATGGCTTTTTCCAGCGCGTTGAGATGGGCCTGGAGATTGTTGCCGACGAGGTTGCCGCCGTCCGCGAATCCCTTGCCGGAGACGCCGGAGATATCGGCGCGGACGTGATCGCGCTCATAGACGGAGTCGAGGATATCGGAAATCTTCGCCTTCACGGATTCCGGGGTGATGCCGTGCGCCTCGTTATAAGCGACCTGCTTTTCGCGGCGGCGGGTCGTCTCGTCCATCGCGCGCTGCATGGAGCCGGTGATCTGGTCGGCATAGAGGATGACCTTGCCATCGACGTTTCGCGCGGCACGCCCGATGGTCTGCACCAGGGACGTTTCCGAGCGCAAAAAGCCTTCCTTGTCGGCATCGAGGATGGCGACGAAGCCGCATTCGGGAATGTCCAGGCCCTCGCGCAGCAGGTTGATGCCGACGAGCACGTCGAAGGCGCCAAGCCGCAGGTCGCGGATGATCTCGATGCGCTCCAGCGTGTCGATGTCCGAGTGCATGTAGCGCACGCGAACACCCTGTTCGTGCAGGTATTCGGTGAGGTCTTCGGCCATGCGCTTGGTGAGCACGGTGACGAGCGTGCGGTAGCCGGCCTGGCTGGTCTCGCGGATTTCGCCCAGCACGTCGTCCACCTGGCTTTTTGCCGGGCGCACCTCGACGGGTGGGTCGATCAGCCCGGTCGGGCGGATGACCTGCTCGGCGAAGACGCCGCCGGACTGCTCCATCTCCCAGTTGCCGGGGGTGGCTGAGACGGCGATCGTGTCGGGGCGCATCGCATCCCATTCCTCGAAGCGCAGCGGGCGGTTGTCCATGCAGGACGGCAGGCGGAAGCCGTATTCGGCCAGCGTCGCCTTGCGGCGGAAGTCGCCGCGATACATGCCGCCGATCTGCGGAATGGTGACGTGGCTTTCGTCGATGAAGATCAGCGCGTTGTCGGGGATGTATTCGAACAGCGTCGGCGGTGGCTCGCCGGGCCGGCGGCCGGTGAGATAGCGCGAATAGTTCTCGATGCCGGCGCAGGAGCCGGTGGCCTCCAGCATCTCGATATCGTAGCGCGTGCGCTGCTCCAGGCGCTGCGCCTCCAGGAGGCGGCCGGCCTTTTCCAGCTCGGCGAGGCGCAGCTTCAGCTCCTCGCGGATCGCCTTGATGGCGCCGTTCAGCGTGGGGCGCGGCGTGACATAGTGGCTGTTGGCGTAGATCTTGACCGATTTCAGGTCGCCGGTCTTCTGGCCGGTCAGCGGGTCGAACTCGGTGATGGCGTCGATCTCGTCGCCGAACATCGAGATGCGCCAGGCGGCATCCTCAAGGTGGGCGGGGAAAATCTCGATCGTGTCGCCCCGAACCCGGAAACTGCCGCGCTGAAAATCCATCTCGCGGCGCTTGTACTGCTGGGCGACGAGGTCGGCGAGCAGCTGGCGCTGGTCGAGCCGTTCGCCGACCTCCATCTGGAAGGTCATGGCGGTGTAGGTCTCGACCGAGCCGATACCGTAGATGCAGGAGACCGAAGCGACGATGATGCAATCGTCGCGCTCCAGCAGCGAGCGGGTGGCGGAGTGGCGCATGCGGTCGATCTGCTCGTTGATCGACGATTCCTTCTCGATGAAGGTATCGGAGCGCGGCACATAGGCTTCCGGCTGGTAGTAGTCGTAGTAGGAGACGAAGTACTCGACCGCGTTTTCCGGGAAGAAGTTCTTGAACTCGCTGTAGAGCTGGGCGGCCAGCGTCTTGTTCGGCGCGAGGATGACGGCGGGGCGCTGCGTTTCCTCGATGACCTTGGCCATGGTGAAGGTCTTGCCCGAGCCGGTGACGCCAAGCAGCACCTGGCTGCGCTCGCCCGAGGACAGGCCCTCCACGAGATCGCGGATCGCCGTCGGCTGGTCGCCGGCCGGCTGGTATTCGCTGATCATGCGGATCGGGATGCCGCCTTCCGACTTCGCCGGCCGGGCCGGGCGGTGCGGCGTCCACAGCTTGCCGTCCTTGAACAGCGGGTTTCCGCTCTCGATGAGCGCCGACAGTGCCTCCACCGTCGCGGTGACCGCCGTGCCGGCATTGAGCGACGCGGCGTCCTCCAGCGAGACATCCATGCCCGAGACCGGGTTGAGGCCGGCGGCGGCGCGCGTCTTCGGATCCGACGAACCGCCGATCGAGACGCCGCGGGAGGTTTTGGAGACAGTAACGTTCTCCGTGTGGCGGCGGGCGGCGTTCTCCACGGTCTTGCGGTGTTTGCCGGCCTTCGAGGCGACCTCGCGGCGGCTCTCGACGCCCGACGCCTCGGCCTCGGCCTCCAGCTGCTTCACCCAGTCCGAGACGCTGCCGGACAGCGGCTCTCCCTCGAAAGGCGATTGCGGGGCTTCCTCGAAACCGGGGTTCGAGGGCGGGGATTTTTTCGGGGTTCTGGCCATGCGGGGAATATGGAGAGAGTCACCGCGAAAAGAAAGGGGCGGCGAGTACAAAAGGGAAACGAATTTGCGTCGTTTTCCGTGTCGGCGGGTCAGGGCAGGTGGCTGGCGAAGATGTCGCGCACGATATCCGCGACGTGCCGCACGGCACGGTCCCTGTCGCGGCGGCGGTGCCAGGCGAGGTGGAGCGGAAAGCCCTCTACCGGCAGCGGCGGCGCGGCGATATGCAGGCGGCCGGCAGCATCGGCGGGCACCGTATGGGCCGGCATCATCGCCAGGAGGTCGCTGTCCTCTAGCAACGGCGGGACCATCAGGAAGCTCGGCACGACGATGCCGATGCGGCGCGACCGGCCCAGCGCGGCGAGCTGGTCGTCGAGGCCGCTGCGCGTGTCGCCGCGCCCGGAAACCAGGACATGCGGGTAAGCGAGCCAGCGCTCCAGCGTGAAATCGGTGGCGGCCGGATGGTCGCGCCGCATGGCCACGACATAGTGCTCGTGCAGCAGCGTCTCGCAGTGGAAGGCGGTTTCGTCGATGGCGGGGAAGACCGAGATCGCGATGTCACCGGCGCCCCGGGCGAGGGATTCGAGCGCCGCCGGCGCGCTCTGCCACGGCTGGATGACGAGGTCGATGCCGGGCGCGGAACGGGCCAGCGCGCGGTGCAGCGGGCTGGCAATGAGGATGCCGGGATGATCGGCGGTGATGATACGCACGGTCTGGCGGATCTCGGCCAACGGTTCCTCCGGCGCATCGATCACGGCGGCAATACCGATGAGCAGGCTTTTCAGGGGATCGCGCAGCGCCTCCGCGCGCGCCGTCAGTCGCATACCGCCTTTGCCGCGTTCCAGCAGGGGGTCGCCGAAGAGGTGGCGGCAGCGGTCGAGCGCGCTTGATGTGGCCGACTGCGAGAGGTTCAGCCTGGCCGCCGCGCGCGACACATGGGCCTCGTCCAGCAGGGCGTCGAGGATGACGAGGAGGTTGAGGTCTACGGATCTTAAATTCATCAGATCAATAATAGCATATATAAATCATCCATTGGAATGATTTACGGCCTTGCCGCATGGTCTGCCTGTCAACACAGGAGACGACGCCATGAGCAAGACCTTGATCCTCCTCTTCCACCCCGATCTCAACCGGTCGCGTGCCAATGCGGCCCTTTCGACCGCGGCGGCGCGTTTGCCGCATGTCGAGGTGGTCGATATGCAGGCGGTCTGCAAGGACGGCGGGATCGACGCCGATCGGGAGGTTGCCCGGCTGCTTGCCGCCGACCGGATCGTGCTGCAATTCCCAATCCAGTGGTATTCCACGCCGCCGTTGCTCAAGGCGTGGCAGGACGCGGTGCTGACGCGGATGTTCTACATGGCGTATGAGAGCGAGGGCCGCCTGCTGGAGGGCAAGCCGCTGCTGGTCGCGGCGACGGCCGGGAACGTGCCGGAAGCCTATGCGCCTGCTGGCCCCAACCGGTTCACCATGGATGAATTGCTGCGTCCGCTCGAGGCGACTGCCCATCGCTGCGGCCTGCATTGGCAGCCACCGGTCCTGCTGTTCCGGGCAGACAAGCTCGACGATCTGGCGCTGCACGGTGCAGCCAGGGATTATGCGGCGTTGCTCGAAACATGGCGCAGGGACGACGAGCGCCGCTATCTCGCGGAAGCCTGGGGCTGAGCCATGGCGTCAGGGTCTGGCACAGCCGTCCGCCCGGCATCGAGGCGGGTGGCAATGGCTGTCAGGTTGCGTCCGTCCTCGGCTGGTGCGCGAACCGTTCGGCGTGCTCTGCGAGCCAGCCGGGAATGTCAGCCGCATCCATCGGCCGGGCATAGTGATAGCCCTGGGCCTGGCGGCAGCCGAGGGTTTGCAGCATGCGCGCCTCTGCGGCGTTTTCCACGCCCTCCACGACGATGTCGATGGAGAGCGCCTTGCCGATGCCGATGAGGGCGGAGATGAGGGTCTGGTTCTGCCGGCTCGTCTCGATGCCGCGCACGAAGCTGCGGTCGATCTTCAGCCGGTCGATGTGCAGGCTGACGATGTAGGCGAGGGAGGAATGGCCCATGCCGAAATCATCGACGGCGAGGCGAAAACCGGCGGCTTCCAGCCGGGCAAGCTCAGCGCCTGCGGCCTGCGTGTCGAGCGTCGCTTCCTCGGTGATCTCGATCTCCATGCGCGACGGCGGCACGTCGTGCTGCTGCGCAATGTCGATGAGGAGACGCGAAAGCGTGTCGCCGGAAAATTCGCGGGGCGAAACGTTGATCGCCACGGCGGCGTCCGGCAGGCCATAACCGGGCAGGGCCTGGAGCAGGCGGGCGGCACGTGTCGCGACATAGGCGGTGAGAGCGGTCGACATGTGTAGGGCCTGCGCGGCACGCACGATATCCGGCGGACTGACCGCGCCGAGTTCGGCATGGGTCCAGCGCAACAGGGCCTCGAAGCCCGTCACACGGCCGCCGTCCAGTTCCACCTGCGGCTGGAAGAACACCTTCAGCATCTGTTTTTCGAGGGCTTCGGCCAGCGTCGCCTCGATGAGACGCTGGCGTTCGATACGGGCTTTCAGCAGCGGGTTGAAAAGGCTGAGCTTGCGGCGACCGCCAGCCTTGGCGGCGTAAAGCGCGATGTCGGCGCTGGCAAAGAGCGCCTCGGCGGTCTCGCCGTGTGTCGGATAGAGTGCCAGGCCGGCGCTGGCGCCGACGGTGACTGAACGCTCCCCGATGACGATGGGCTCACCGGCAAGCCGGATGATCTCCTTGCCGATCAAGCGTGCGCGCGCTTCGGCACCCGGACCTTCGATGATGACGGTGAACTCGTCACCGCCCAGACGTGCCACCATGTCTTGCGCGCCGGTCAGGCCGGTCAGACGACTGGCGATTTCGGTCAGGACTGCATCGCCCACGCCATGGCCCATCGTATCGTTGATCGCCTTGAAGCGGTCGAGGTCGATGGTCAGCAGGGCGAGCGTATCGGTTGGACGGAGATCGGTGAATGCCTTGCGCAGCCGGTTGTTGAAGAGTGTGCGGTTGGCGAGTCCCGTCAGCGGGTCCGTGTTCACAAGAGAGGAAAGCTGCTGATTGGACTGCTTGATTTCCGCATTGGCATCCGACAGCGATGCGGCGAGCGCAATGGCATTCAGGCGGTCCATCTGGCTGCGGATGAACACCCGTTCGCTGACCTGGCTTGTGCGGAACATCACCAGGCCGAACAAAGCCGTGTCGGCGGCGATGACCAGTGACGAGGGGGTGCCGATCGCAAGAAGTGTGGCAAAGGTCGCAAGGACAGGCGGAACGGCGAACACCATTGTGGTTCGGCTATAGGCCGCGCTCTGCATCATGGCACCGGCGCAGATGCCGCAGATGATGAAGACCACATAGGGGTTGAGCCCGCCTTTACCGATCACCGTTCCCAGGAAAGGCGTCAGGGCCCATGTCAGCCCGCCTGCGAGCGCTCCGAGCGACAGGATGTCGAGCGCCCGCTTCGGCCTTTCGATCGCGATGTTGTTGCGTCGGATGACCCGCACCGCGATATAGCGGGCGAGGTTTACGGCGAAGATCGCGGCAAGCCAGTAGAGGACGCTGGTGTTCGGCGCATCAAGCCACAGGACGGCAACGATCGTGACGGCGATGAAGCAACTGGCCGGCAGAGTCACGACGATGCCGTCCAGCACGGACATAGCCTGTGCGGACAAAATCTGGTGTTTTGTGGCTTCATCGATCGGCGTCGGCCGGCTCGCATGCGTCATTCTCGGTCCCGGCCCACAGGCACTTCGTCGCGCCGCGATGGTGCGGCTGGCCACATAAGATTGTCTTAACGCCAGACGGTCAGAATCAGCGAGGATAGCTTAGGCTTTTCACTCGATGAGGTCGAAGGCGCGGAAGATCCAGCTCAGCTGGTAGGCGATGGCGGCGATGACGAAGGTGGCATGGAAGCGGCGGCTTGCCGTCCATGCCGCGATCAGGCAGAGCACGATGAAGGTAACGTTGCGAATGGGATATTCGTAGCCGAAGGACTCGAAGTAATCGATCCCCTTCAGCGCCGTGTCGAGCAGATCGACCGCGAAGACCATCGTGAAAACGCCAAAGAACCATTTGCGCCGCGAGAAGAAATAGTCCTCGTAGTCCTTGTAGTCGTCGAGCGTCGTCGGAAACAGCAGCACCGCCAGCATGAAGAACAGGCAGCAATAGCTGACGACGAAGAGGTAGACGCCGAAATCGATGGGCGTCAGCACCTGAAGCCGGAACTCCCACCACCAGAAATGCAGGAGGTACAGGATCAGGAAACCCGCCCAGGCGAGATGGACGGGATAGGCCTTGGTCTTGCCGGGATGCTGGATGAAGAGGGCGATGCCGCTCAGGACACGCGCGAGGCTGAGACTGACGACCATGCCGATGACCACGCGGATATGCGTGAACACGGCGGGGTCCGGTGGCATGTTATGGTCCATGCTGCCCCTCCCGAGGCTGTCTAGTCGCCGGGCACCGGCGTCGGCTGGCCCTGGCTGTCGAGCGCGACCATGACGAAGGTCGCGGCCGTCACCTTCTCCAGTCGCGTGGTGAGATAGCGCTGTGCCCATGCTTCGACCGACAGCGTGATGGAGGTGCGTCCGACGCGGGCGATATCCGTGTAGATGCTGAGCGTATCGCCGATCTTGACCGGCAGTTCGAAGGCCATTTCCCTGACCGCTGCGGTGACGACGCGGCCGCGGGCGCGCTCGGCGGCGCGGATGCCGCAGGCAAGGTCCATCTGCGCCATGACCCAGCCGCCGAAGATATCGCCGGCTGCATTGGCGTCGCCGGGCATGGCGAGCGTGCGAAGGGTGAGCTGGCCGTTCGGGGTCTGCGTGTCGGTCATGCGGGCTCCTCTGCGTCTGACTTCCGGTCTAACCCATTGCGTGTGCGTACGAAAGAGGGGCGGCGGGTTCGCCGGACATCGCAAGCGGCGCGGCTTCGCGCCGCAAACCTTTCCTTTACCATGTTCGGCGAAAATCCCCTGGAAATGCAGGCGTGTCGGCCTGCGAGCCGGTTTTGCGGGAATGGGGTCCGAATCTGGACAAACGCCACCTGCACCATGACCGGACAAGAATGTGCGTAACCGGGACCGCATCGTGCGACGACGGACGCCGGGCGGAAGTGACAATGGGTATTGCGTTTGTATCACGTCTGCGCAGGCCGGTGGGGCTGCTTCTGATCCCGGCGTTTCTCGCCGCCTGTTCGGGCGGCCTGACGCCGCCCGACGATGTCGACAGCGTGGGTGTGAGCGCTGTCACGCCGACGGCCGAGATCGGCGACACCGGTGGTGGTTCATCTTCCTACGGCATGGAAACGCCTGACATGGCCATGGCCGCGCCCGCGCGCCAGACGCGGCATCTGCCAAAGATCGACAGCGACGAGGCGATGGGCATCGGCGAGCCGGTGCAAGCGTCTTCCGGCATGCTGACCGTTCCCGAGGGCGGGGTGAGCATGGACGAGGGGCTGGGTGTCGGCCGCGTCGAGGGGCTTGCCGAGGCGCAGGCCAACGAGATCGCTGAGGGCAATGCGAGCCAGGTCGTCGTCGGCGGCATCGGCACGGACATGCCGCAGCAGGTGGGCGAGCCCGAGGCGATCCCGATGTCGGAGGCGGGCATGGAGGCCGAGGGCGACGGCTATCTGCGCGTGCCCGACAAGGCGACGACGCGAAAGCGCCAGTCCCAGCAGCAGTCGATGCAGGGCGAACAGGTCGCCTTCCTGCCGCGGCTCAACAATCCCATGCAGGTTCCCGAGACGATGGGCGGCATGCCGGCTTCCGAAAGGGCATGCCGGCAGCGGCTCCAGAAGCTCGGCGTGAAATTCCGCGACGTGCCACGCATCTCACGCGGACGTTCCTGCGGCATCGACTGGCCAGTCGAGCTTTCAGGGCTTTCCGGTGGAATCCAGATCAAGCCGGCGGCGCAGGTCAACTGCCAGATCACCGAAGCCTTCGCGCGCTGGGTGAAGGCGGAGCTCGTGCCGTCGGCGCGCATGCGCTACCTCTCGGGCGTCTCGGCCATCCACCAGATGTCGTCCTATTCCTGCCGAACGATGAATTCGCGCCGCGGCGCCGCCATGTCCGAACACGCCCGGGGCAATGCCATCGATGTCGGCAGGATCGTGCTGAAGAGCGGCAAGTCGATTGCCATCGAGCCGAAGGGCTTCTTCGCCTTCCGTGAGAAGGGGCTGCTCAAATCGGTGCGCGGCGACAGCTGCAAGTATTTCTCCACCGTGCTCGGCCCCGGCAGCGACCGCTACCACAAGGATCATTTCCATTTCGATCTGAGGGTGCGCAAATCGGGCTACCGGCATTGCAGCCTGTAGGATAGCCGGACAAAAAAAGACCGGCGGGGCGCCGGTCTGAAAGGAATGTCACATTTCGATCGCCAGCGCCGGGGACCGGCGAGGGCGCATGCGGGCTTCCGCGGGGAAGCGGGCGGATCGACCGCCTAAAAGCTCCCTCAGGGTCGGGAGCGAGGCCTCTGTCTGACAGCGGGAACGGTGGGGTTGCGGGGTGCTGACCGTTCCTGTCGGCCTCGTGCAGACCATGGTTGAAATCGGTCACGGTTTGATGACAGTTGGCGCATCTCAGCCGCGATTGTTTCGCGAGTCGCCCCTTTTCATTCCCGCCGGGAGAATTGCATGCCCCCCATCGCCGATCTTGTCCTGTTCG
Organism: Shinella sp. H4-D48; assembly: GCF_022637395.1. Lineage (GTDB taxonomy): Bacteria > Pseudomonadota > Alphaproteobacteria > Rhizobiales > Rhizobiaceae > Shinella > Shinella sedimenti. The sequence goes on from NZ_CP093337.1 coordinate 1,503,689, forward strand.
CGCTGGCGCTTGCCGCGGCGGGCGTCGTCTCCGGTCTTCTCGCCGGCATTTTCGGCGTTGGCGGCGGGGCAATCCTGGTGCCGGTCTTCTACCAGGTTTTCGGCTATCTCGATGTGCCGGAGGCGGTGCGCATGCACCTGTCCGTCGGCACCTCCATCGCCATCATCGTGCCGACATCGATCCGGTCTTTCACGGCGCACCGCAAGCGCAGCGCCGTGGATATGGATCTCCTGAAGAGCTGGATCGTTGCGCTGCCGCTCGGGGCGATCCTTGCCTCCATCATCGCTGCCTTCATTTCCAGCGTCGGGCTGCGCTTCGTCTTCGTCGGCATCTCGCTGCTCGTTGCGCTGCGCATGCTGTTCAATCGCGAGACCTGGCGGATCGGCGATACGCTGCCGGGCGGCATCGCCCGGCAGATCGCCGGGGTGGTCATCGGCACGCTTTCGGGCCTGATGGGCATCGGCGGCGGCGTGCTCAACAATACCTACATGACTTCGTTCGGCCGGCCGATCCATCAGGCGGTCGCGACCTCCTCGGGCGTGGGCGTGCTGATCTCCATTCCCGGCATCTTCGGCTATATCTGGGCTGGCTGGGGCGTGCCCGGCCTGCCGCCCGGATCGACCGGCTTCATCAACTGGATCGCCGTCGCGCTGATCGTGCCGATCGCGCTCGTCGTTACGCCGTGGGGCGTGCGGCTGGCGCATGCCATGAGCAAGCGGCAGCTCGAGACGGGCTTCGGCATTTTCCTCATCCTCGTTGCGCTTCGCTTCCTCTACAGCATCTACGGCTGAGAGATTTTTTCGCCAAGCCGGGTGAAAACCGGCTAAGGACGCGCCATATAGGGTGTCCTTCCGCATGAATTTTCCCTTGTCCGGACCATCCCATGGCGCCCATCGTTTCCATTCGCAATCTCACCAAGAGCTATGCCTCAGGGTTCCAGGCGCTGAAAGGCGTCGACCTCGACATCGAGGAGGGCGAGATTCTCGCGCTGCTCGGACCGAACGGTGCTGGCAAGACGACGATGATCTCGATCATCTGCGGCATCGTCACGCCGAGCGGCGGCACGGTCACGGTCGGTGGACACGACATCCTGCGCGATTTCCGCCAGACACGCTCCGTCATCGGCCTCGTGCCGCAGGAACTGACGCTCGATTCCTTCGAGACGGTCTGGAACACGGTGGCCTTCTCGCGTGGCCTGCACGGCTGCAAGCCCGACCCGGCGCTGATCGAGCGGATCCTGAAAGACCTCTCGCTCTACGACAAGAAGGACACGATGCTGCGCCACCTTTCGGGCGGCATGCGCAGGCGCGTCCTAATCGCCAAGGCGCTGTCCTACGAGCCGAAGGTGCTGTTCCTCGACGAGCCGACCGCGGGCGTCGACGTGTCGTTGCGCAAGGACATGTGGCACCTCGTCGAGCGGCTGCGCGCCTCCGGCGTCACCATCATCCTGACCACGCACTATATCGAGGAGGCCGAGGAGATCGCCGACCGGATCGGCGTGATCAACCACGGCCAAATCCTGCTCGTGGAGGAGAAGAAGGCGCTGATGGCCAAGCTCGGCCGCAAGCAGATGACGGTGGAGCTCGCCGAGCCGGTGACAGCCATTCCCGACGCGCTGTCGCCTTTCGGGCTGGCGCTGTCGGGTGAGGGCACGCGCCTCGTCTATGAATTCGATTCCTCCGGCGAGCGGACCGGCATTTCCTCGCTGCTGTCGGCCCTGTCGCATTGCGGGCTGAGGGTCAAGGACATCTCCACCGAGCAGAGTTCGCTGGAAGACATCTTCGTGGAGCTGGTGGGAGAGGGTAAATGAACTTCGAGGCGATCAAATCCATCTATGCGTTCGAGATGGCGCGCACCCGCCGCACGCTGCTGCAGAGCATCGTGTCGCCCGTCATCACCACATCGCTCTATTTCATCGTGTTCGGCGCGGCGATCGGCTCGCGCATGCAGGAAGTGGAGGGCGTTTCCTACGGCGCCTTCATCGCGCCCGGCCTCATCATGCTGACGCTGCTCAACCAGTGCATCGGCAACGGCTCCTTCGGCATCTATTTCCCGAAGTTCACCGGCACGATCTACGAGATCCTGTCCTCGCCGATCTCGATGATCGAGATCGTTATCGGCTATGTCGGTGCCGCGGCGACGAAGGGGCTGATCGTCGGTACGATCATTCTCGTCACCGCCTCGTTCTTCGTCGACATTTCCATACAACATCCCTTCATGATGGTGCTGTTCTTCGTGCTGACGGCGGTTACGTTCAGCCTGTTCGGCTTCATGATCGGCATATGGGCGAAGGATTTCGAGCAGCTGAACCTGTTCCCCATGCTGATCGTGCCGCCGCTCGTCTTCCTCGGCGGTAGCTTCTATTCGATCGACATGCTGCCGCCCTTCTGGCAGACGGTCAGCCATTTCAATCCGGTGCTCTACCTCGTGTCAGGCTTCCGCTGGAGTTTCTACGAGATCGCCGATGTCAGTCCGCTCGTCAGCCTCGTAACGGTGCTGGGATTCCTGATTGTCTGCCTGTCGATCACGGCCTGGATCTTCAAGACTGGGTACAAGCTGAAGAATTGAATTTACGGCCCGGCGCAAGCCGGGCTAGAGTTTGTCCGTAGGCACCGTCCTGCTTCACCACAAACAACAATGACACGCGCGGCCGGCACCGCCCGGCGCAGTGGTCTGATGTTGCAAGCGGAGGTTCTGCGATGAATGACATCGCCGATCACGGTGTCCGGTTCGGACGAATAGCGGCCATGCTGCCGGTCAAGAACATGCCCGAGGCAGAGGCGTTCTACACAAATGTCCTCGGTTTCAGGAAAGTTTTCGAGAACGGAGATCCCGTCGGCTTCATGATCATGAAGCGGGATGCGGGCGAGGTGCATCTCACGTTGCAGCCTACATACAAGGCACCTGCCTTCAACGTGGCGCATCTTATTGTGGACGATGTGGATGCGTTGCATACGCTTTGCCAGACCCATGGCCTGCGCATCATCAAGAGCCTTCAGGAAAAGGACTACGGGCTGCGCGCCTTTGTTTTCGAGGATCCGGACGGCAACCGCATCGATGTCGGGCAGCCGATCTGAAAGCAGTGGGCACGGGGCGGCCTTGGCCGCTCCGTCCTGCCCGGCGGCAATCAGTCCTTCAGCCGCAGTTCGTCGCGGGTGATCTCGATGGACCCGAGTGTTTCGAGGAAGCTCATGCCGAGCAGGCTCTGCTCCAGGCGACCCTCCTGCGCGACCATGCCGCGGATCGTCCCGCGCTGGATGGGCCCGATGGCGACCTGGCGCAGCGTGACGGGGGCGGCGAGCGCGCGGCCGTTGGCCGTCGAAACGTCGATGGAGAAGACCAGGTTGTCCGGGTTGATGCCGAGGCGCATGGCATCCGCATAGGACAGCACAACCGAGCTTGCTCCGGTATCGACCATCATGCGCAGTGGTGTGCCATCGATGGTGACATCCGTTTCGAAATGGCCCGACAGGCCCTTCTGGATGACGAGGATCTGTTCGCCGCTGGCATTGGTCGTGACGACCGCGCGGCCGGGAATGAGGCCCGCCGTCAGCCGGTTGCCGACGTCCTGCAGGTCGAAGCGGTAAAGATAGGCTGTCGCGAGCGCCAGGATGAGCACGAGCCAGATGGCGGCCTGGCGCAGGCTTTCGCCCCATTGGCGGCGCCCGGCCAGAATGCCGGCCGCCATCATCGTGCCGATGGCCGAGAGCGTCACGAGGCGACCGAAATCGTCATTGGCGATGCCGAGCGTGCGGCCGCTGTCATGGTTGAGGATCAGCAGCGCAAGGCCGCCACCGAGAATGGCCAGAAGGACGTAAAATCTCATGCGTCGCCACGCTCCCTTGCCATGCGGGCGCGGCGGGTCTCGCGCCGCGGCTTGCGCTCGACGGTTTCAAGCCGCGCCGGAAGGGCGGCCATGATCGCGCGGCGCTCGTCGGATGTATAGAGCGTCCAGGCGCCGATTTCCTCGCGCGTGCGACCGCAACCGAAGCAGTAGCCGGTCACCATGTCGATCGAACAGACGAGTATGCAGGGCGATTCCATCGAAACTCCAGATATGTCCGCTCCTATATCGGCAGCTCAAAGCGCCAAGGCAAGGGCGAAAAGCACTGACATTTCCGCGAGCTGTTGGGTGGCGCCGATCGTATCGCCGGTGTGGCCGCCGATCTTGCGCAGGGCGATGCGGTTGAAGACGAGGACGCAGAGCGCTGCGGCGGCAAGCGCCAGAAGCCAGGACAGGACGGTGCCGTGCAGCAGCAGGAGCAGTGCCGCAAGCAGGACACCGGAGACGAGCGCGACCGTGGTGGCGCCCTGGTCCGGCTCGCCCACCGAAGCGGCGACGCCATCGCGGCGGGCGGGCGGCAGGAGCGACCAATGCCAGACCATGGCGGTGCGGCTTGCGGCCGCGACGGCGAGCAGCGCCATGCCGAGGCCGGAGGGCGTGAGTGCGGCGGCAAGCGCGGCAATGGCGGCCGCGCGCAGACCGAAGGAGAGAACGAGGGCGACGACGCCGTAGGAGCCGACGCGGCTGTCCTTCATGATCGCAAGCGCGCTGTCGCGATCACGCCCGCCGCCGATGCCGTCGGCGCTGTCGGACAGGCCGTCCTCATGCAGCGCACCTGTCATCATCACCTGAAGCCCGAGCGTGGCGAAGGCAAGCAGGAGCGTCGGGGCGTGCAGGGCCGAAAGGACCGCCGCGAGTGCCGCCGCCGGCAGCACGATCAGCACGCCGGCCAGCGGGAAGGCCCTGACAGCGCGCGACAGCCGTCCGTCATGGTCCGTAAAATGGCGCTGCGGCACCGGCACGCGCGACAGGAAGGCTATGGAGCGCGCGGTATCGTCGATGAAGTCGCGGATGTTCATGTGGAAAAGCCCCTCCCGGCGAAACGACGATGGGAACAGCCGCAAATGCGGTTGTCGGATTCGCGCCCTGCCTCTATTAGGAGACACCAAAACCCCGCCTTTGAAAGCCCAAAGCAAGGAATTCCCCAAGATGAGTGCCAGCGGCCTGCCGTTCGATGATTTTCGTGAATTGCTGCGCAATCTGCCCGGTCCCGATTCGGCCGCGCTGGTGGCCGCGCGCACGCGGGATTCGCAGCTGACGAAGCCGCCGGGCGCGCTGGGCCGGCTCGAGGAAATCGCCTTCTGGCTCGCCGCCTGGACGGGACGTCCGCCCGCCGTCACCCGCCCGCTCGTCGCCATCTTCGCCGGCAACCACGGTGTGACGAAGCAGGGCATCACGCCCTATCCGTCTTCGGTCACGGCGCAGATGGTGGAGAATTTCGCCGCCGGCGGTGCGGCGATCAACCAGATCTGCGTGACGCACGACCTCGGCCTCAAGGTGTTCGATCTGGCGCTCGACTATCCGACCGCCGACATCACCGAGGAAGCCGCCCTTTCCGAGCGCGACTGTGCCGCGACCATGGCCTTCGGCATGGAAGCCGTCGCCGGCGGCACCGACCTGCTGTGTATCGGCGAGATGGGCATCGGCAACACGACGATTGCCGCGGCGATCAACATGGCGCTCTATGGCGGCACTGCCGAGGAATGGGTGGGCCCGGGCACCGGATCCGAGGGCGAGGTGCTGCAGCGCAAGGTCGCGGCCGTCAAGAAGGCGGTCGACCTGCACCGTGCACATCTCAACGATCCGCTGGAGGTGCTGCGGCGCTTGGGCGGTCGCGAGATCGCGGCGATGGCCGGCGCAATCCTTGCCGCACGCATGCAGAAGATCCCGGTCATCCTCGACGGCTATGTCGCGACCGCGGCCGGCGCCATCCTGCGCGCCGCCAATCCCGCCGCGCTCGACCATTGCCTGATCGGCCATGTCTCGGCCGAGCCGGGGCACATGAAGTCGATCGAGAAGCTTGGCAAGACGCCGCTTCTGGCACTCGGCATGCGGCTTGGCGAAGGCACTGGCGCGGCGCTTGCGGCCGGCATCGTCAAGGCGGCGGCGGCCTGCCATTCCGGCATGGCGACCTTCGTTCAGGCGGGTGTCAGCAACCGTTCGTAGCGGCACGGTCGGCAAAAAGCCAAAATGACGTGGATTGGACCCGTGGGGCTTCGCTCGACGGGCCCGACGGCAAGGGGATGACGGAATGGGTCAGGGACCAATCACGAAAAAGACGGGCTTCAGCCACCTCCTGGCGGCTGCGACCTATTCGGCGGACGGCGCACGCCGCCTGCTCGGCGAATCCGCCTTCCGCCACGAGTTGATCGCCTTCGTCGTCGCCATGGTGCTGTTTATCGTCGTCGGCGCCACGCTGTTCGAATTCGTGGCGATGACCATCCTCTTCCTGCTGATGATCGCCTTCGAGGCGCTGAATACGGCAATCGAGGAAATCGTCGATCGCGTCTCGCCGGAAATCTCCGAAATGGGCAAGCACTCGAAGGACCTCGGTTCCTTCGCCGTTTTCTGCCTCATCATCGCCAATGCCGCCTGCGCGGGCTATGTGGTGGTTTCGAAGTTTATCTGAAGATCAGGCGAAGCTCTTGCGACGCGGGGCGACCGCGTGGGTCTCGCTGACGGCCGGCAGGCTTTCCAACACGCGCTTTGCCGGCAGGATGGCGATGGCTTCGGTGCCTTCGCGCAGCTTCGATTTCAGGATGAATTCGCCGTTGTGCTTGGCGAGAATGGCCTGGACGATCGGCAGGCCGAGCCCGGTGCCCTGTTCGGCGCTCTTGATGGCAATCGAGCCCTGGCCGAAGGCTGAGAGCACGACGGGGATTTCCTCTTCGGGAATGCCGGGGCCGTTATCCTTGATGGAGACATACTGGCCGCCGCCGGCCGTCCAGCCGGCCTTGACGACGACTTCGCCACCCTGTGGCGTGAATTTCACGGCATTGGAGAGCAGGTTCAGGATGACCTGACGCAGCGCCTTCTCGTCGGCCCAGACCGCCGGCATGCCGCTCTCCACTTGCTCGGAAATAGTGATGTTCTTGGCTCGGGCGCGCAGCTGCACCATGCCGATGCAATCCTCCGCGATATCGACGAGATGCACCGAATCTTCCGCCAGATCGTATTTGCCGGCCTCGATGCGCGAGAGGTCGAGGATCTCGTTGATGAGATTGAGGAGATGCTGGCCGGAGCGGTGAATATCCGACGTGTATTCCTTGTAGATCGGGTTGTTCAAGGGGCCGAGCACTTCTGTCGACATGACCTCGGAGAAACCGAGGATGGCGTTGAGCGGCGTGCGCAGTTCATGCGACATGGAGGCGAGGAAACGCGATTTGGCTAGATTGGCCTCTTCCGCCCGGCGGCGGGCCTCGTCGGACATGGATTTTGCGACTTCCAGCTCCGCGATCAGGTCGTCCTTCTCCGATTGCGAAGAGAGGAGTTGGGCGCTCGTGTAGCGCAGGCGGTGCGTCATGAAGACGAGGAAGAGCATAGCCGCCGCAATGATCGCCGCCATGCCGACGGTGCCCGGCGCCGGCGCAAGTCCGGCCAGAACGATGAGCACGGCGACGGTGGGCAGGAAGGCGCAGAGAATGGCGTGCCGCAGCATCAGCGTGCTCATCGCCGTCACGGCGAGCGCGACGAGCAGCGCAGAGCCCTTGTAGAAATCGAAGGTCACGCCGGTGCAGGTGCCGCAGGTCTGGAGCGAAAAGGCGACCCAGGCGAGCCCCATGAAGACCTGCGCGACGAGGAAGCCGCGCTGCCAGCGCCGCACGTTTTCGGCGGTGATCTCGTGCCCGCGTGCGCGGTGCGCGACGATCATGCCGATGGCATGCATTGTGAGCGCCAGAACCGCCCAGGCGACGAGGCCGATTTCCTGCGTGAGATAGACGCCGCCTGCGGCGATGAGCATGACGACGACGGGAATGGCGAGCGCGCTCTGCGCCACCGAGGCGACATGCAGCTGCATCATCTCGCGTTCGAAGCCCGGCGACACGCCCGTGGCGATCTGCAAGCGATCACGGGTCGCGCGAACAGCCCGCGAAACAGCCTTGTTTCGATGGCTGCGCGACTTGTCGACAATGATCTTGTCGGTCGAGGTGCTGACGCCGGTACTCATCATGATTGCAACTGTTGCGGACAGCGTTGCAGTCTAGGTGGCAATCCTTAAGAAGATGCTGCCGCGCATAAACCATTTGCGAACCATTCCGGCATTTTTCGTGACGTGAAATGCGGTGCCATTCGTCCTATGACGCTTGGGCAGATTCTAAACCGGGAAATGAGTTCCATGAGTTTTTCCAGGCGCATGCGCGATATCGGCGTGGCGGTCGCCATGATGGTGCTGATCGTGCTGATCATCGTGCGGCTCGGCGACGGCAGCGTCGAGACAATTGGCGGCGCGGCGCGGGCGAAGGACGGCGATTCCATCACGCTGGACGGCCGCCGCATCCGGCTCATCGGCATGGACGCACCGGAAATGTCGCAGCTCTGCAAGAGGGATGACGGCGAATGGCGCTGCGGCGTGGCGGCGCGTTCGCGGCTGGCCGAGTTGATGCGGGCGGGGCCCGTGACATGCCGCGTGCAGGGCAAGGACAAGTACGACCGGCTGCTGTCGCGCTGCGAGGCGAACGGCGTCGACCTTGGCGAGCGCATGGTGCGCGAGGGACTTGCCGTCGCCTATGGCGACTACGAACATGAAGAGCAGTTGGCTAAAGCCGAGCGGAAGGGCCTATGGGGCACCACCTTCGATGTTCCGCAAGACTGGCGGCGGATGAACGGCCGGCAACCGGAGGGCATTCACACGGCGGAACCCGGCTTTGTGGGGCGCATTCTGGGGCTGCTGGGGCTGGATTGACGGAACGGGCGATGGACAGGACCGCACATCCCGACGACATGGCTGCCCTGCGCGCGGCTATTGCCGCCTGCCGGGTCTGTCGGGACGCGCCGGCCAAGGCTGATGATGTGCTGCCGCACGAACCGCGGCCGGTCGTCGTCATTTCCCCGACGGCGCGTATCCTGATCGCCGGACAGGCACCAGGCCTGCGGGTGCACGAAAGCGGACTGCCGTTCAACGATGCGTCAGGCGACAGGCTGCGCACATGGCTCGGCGTCGATCGTGCGGCGTTCTACGATCCCGGCCGCTTCGCCATCGTTCCCATGGGGCTCTGTTTTCCCGGCTACGACGCCCATGGCAGCGACCTGCCGCCGCGCCGGGAATGCGCCCCGCTCTGGCGTGCGCGCATCATGGCGACGATGCCGCAGGTCGAACTGGTGCTGGCGATCGGGCAATATGCGCAGGCCTGGCATCTGGGCGCCGCCAGGGCAGGGAGCATGACAGAGACGGTGCGCGAGTGGCGCCGCCATCTCGGACTCAATGTGGGCCCTGCCGTGCTGCCGCTGCCGCATCCCTCCTGGCGCAATACCGGCTGGCTGAAACGCAATCCGTGGTTCGAGGAAGAAATTCTGCCGGAACTGCAAGGGTGGGTGAAACGGCTAACTGCTGAAATATAATTCTTCCTATTCATTGTAAAATCGGTATATAGGGGAATTAATTTTCGTAGGGGAAACCAATGGACCGTCTGGACCGCAAAATCCTTCGCCTCTTGCAGGAGGATTCCACGCTTGCAGTTGCCGATCTCGCAAAGAAGGTGGGCCTCTCGACTACACCCTGCTGGCGCCGTATCCAGAAGATGGAAGAGGATGGTGTGATCCGCAAGCGCGTCGCGCTGCTCGATCCGGTCAAGATCAACACCAAGGTCACGGTCTTCGTCTCGATCCGCACCAATTCGCATTCGACCGAATGGCTGAAGCGCTTCTCCGAAGTGATCGTCGAATTCCCTGAGGTCGTCGAATTCTACCGCATGAGCGGCGAGGTGGATTATCTGCTGCGCGTCGTCGTGCCCGATATCGCCGCTTATGACGCCTTCTATAAGCGCATGATCGCCCGGATCGAAATCCGCGACGTGTCGTCGGCCTTCGCGATGGAGCAGATCAAGTACACGACCGAGCTTCCGCTCGACTATATGGTCGTGGACAACCAGAAGAGCGGCGAGGACTGAGCCGCATCAGAAGTCCGGTCGCCGGAAGGTGACGACCACGGTCTTCCAGGTATCGTAGGAAGCGAGCTGCGCCAGGCCTGAAAAGGGGGCGCAGCGAACGACCGCGCGCACGGCGCTGGCGGCGAAGGCCTTCGTCGCCGGATCGCCGGCGACGGCTCCTTCCACCGACGGCGAGCCATCGAGCGCGCCGGTGTGGTTGAGCGAGAATTTCACGCGCACGGACTGGACATGATCCGGCAGATCCGCCGGCACCATCCAGCATTGGGCGATCTTCATGTGCAGCGCTGTCGCCAGCGCCTGCTGCGATGCCGCGTCGTCCGCAGCCGCCGGAACGGCGGATGCGGCGAGCAGGGCAGCGAGGGTGAACGCGCATGCGCGCATCTTACTTGCGCTCCAGCCGGGCGAGCAGCGAGGACGTGTCCCAGCGGTTACCGCCCATCTCCTGCACGTCGCCGTAGAACTGATCGACCAGCGCGGTAACGGGCAGTTTGGCGCCGTTGCGGCGGGCTTCCGACAGCACGATATCGAGGTCCTTGCGCATCCAGTCGATGGCGAAGCCGAAATCGTACTTGCCGGCGATCATCGTCTTGTGGCGGTTTTCCATCTGCCAGGAGCCGGCGGCGCCCTTGGAGATGACGTCGATCACCGCTTCCATGTCGAGCCCCGCCTTCTTGCCGAAATGCACACCCTCGGCGAGGCCCTGAACGAGACCGGCAATGCAGATCTGGTTGACCATCTTGGTCAACTGTCCGGCACCCGCCGGGCCCATCAGGCCGACCATGCGGGCATAGGCATCGATGATAGGCTTTGCCGTCGCGAAGGTCGCCTCGTCGCCACCGCACATGACGGTGAGCACGCCGTTCTCGGCACCGGCCTGTCCGCCGGACACCGGCGCGTCGATGAAGGCGAAGCCGCGCTCTCTGGCGGCCGCGTCGAGTTCGCGGGCGACTTCGGCGGAGGCGGTGGTGTTGTCGATGAGGATGGCGCCGGGCTTCATGCCGTCGAACACGCCGTCCTTGCCCGTCGTGACGGCGCGCAGGTCGTCGTCATTGCCGACGCAGGTGAAGACAAAATCGGCATCCTTGGCGGCCTCGGCCGGGGTGCGGAAGGCCGCGCCGCCGAATTCGGCGGCCCACTTTTCCGCCTTGGCGAAGGTGCGGTTATAGACCGCGACCTCGTGGCCGCCCTTGACCTTGAGATGGCCCGCCATGGGATAGCCCATGACGCCGAGACCGATGAATGCAACCTTTGCCATGCCGTCTTCTCCTGCAATTGCTGGCAGGACGTTTAGCGGATCAGCGGGCAGGGTGAAAGTGTTTCCCGTCAGCCGCGGTACTTGGCGATGACCAGATGGCCGGCGATCGGCTCACCTTCCTCCATGCGCACGGTGATGTCGGACATCTCCACGACGTCGAATCCGGTCTCGTCGAGGCGCTGGCGCACATAGGGTTCGGCATGGGCGAAACGCTGGTGCGGGCCGACCATGAAGGGGCGGCCGGCGAAGGTGTCGTCCGGCAGCGTTTCCGACGAGAAGGCAAAGAGGCCGCCTGGAAGCAGATTGTCGGCCGCGCCGAAGAACAGTGCCTCCAGCGCGCCAAGATACGGCAGCACATCGGTGGCGGCGATGAGGTCGAAGGGCTCGTCCTCGTTGTCGTCGAGGAAATCCACGGCCTCGGCGACATAGAGGGTTTCGTAGAGATCCTTCTCGTGCGCGATTTCGACCATGTTTTCCGAGAGGTCGACACCGGTGATGTCTTCAGCCATGTCGCGCAGCGCGCCGCCGGTCAGGCCCGTGCCGCAGCCGAGATCGAGCACGCGGTTGAACGGACCGAGTTCCAGTGCCTGGAACCTCTGGCGCAGGAGAAGCGGCACGCAATAGCCGAGCTGGTCGACGAGCACGTTGTCGAAGACTTCGGCATGCTGGTCGAACAACGTGGTCACATAGGCGTCGGGCGCCTTCTCCGGGGTCTCGCCGCGGCCCATGGAGGCAAGGCGCACGGCCGCGCCGCCATGGTCCTCCGGATCGAGTGCCAGCACCTCGGCATAGGCCTTCGCGGCGGCATCGAAATCGCCGGATTTTTCCAGCGAGAGGGCGCGGTTATAGGCTTCCGCGAGCGCGTCTTCGTCGATCTTCTTCATGCCGCGTCTCTTAGGCCCGCCCGCCGGGCTTGGCAAGCAGGTCGCAGGACGTCAGTTGATGATGAATTCGCCCTTCAGCGCGCGCCACTCGCTGGCCGAAATCAGGTGGCGGTGCACGTAGCGGATCGAGTGCAGCGGGCCGTCGAGTTTCTCCTGCCAGAACTTGAGAAAACTCTTCATTTCCGGGAAGTCCGGCGCGAGATCGTAATGCTGCCAGATGTAGGTCTGCAGGAATGTCGGGTGATCGGGCATGCGATAGAGAATCTGGGCCGTCGTCACGCCGTAGCCCTTGAGCTGCATTGCCATGTCGTTCGTCATAGGGACCTCTCATTTCACACGAATGATGGTCCTTATGATTGAAGCGTCGCCATGGTTAAGCAAGTGTTGATTTTTGCCCGTGAAAACAAATAATCCTTTCAATTCAATTTGTTGGCAGCATCGGTGAGCGAGTGCTGCCAACGTTGTCACCGTTTCAGGTGGCGAGTGAGGCGCGCTTCCAGCCACGCCCAGACATTGCGCAGCAGTTCCACGATGAGCAGGTAAAGCAGTGCCGCCCACAAATAGGCCTGATAGTCGAATGTGCGCGAGAAGGCGCGGCGGGTCTCACCCATCAGGTCGAACACCGTGATGATGGCGACGATGGCCGAGCCCTTGATCATCAGGATGATTTCGTTGCCGTAGGGGCGAAGCGCCACGATCAGAGCCTGCGGCAGGATGACCTTGAAGAAGGCGATCTTCTTCGGCAGGCCGAGGGCTGCAGCCCCTTCATGCTGGCCACGCGGTACGCTTTCGATGGCGCCGCGCAGGATTTCGGCCTGGTAGGCGGCGGTGTTGAGCGTAAAGGTCAAGAGCGCGCAGTTCCACGCATCACGGAAGAACCACCACAGTCCCCAGGCCTTCAACTCCGTCGAGAAGCTGCCGAGGCCGTAATAGATGAGGAAGAGTTGGGTGAGCAGCGGCGTGCCGCGGAAGAAATAGACGTAGCCGTAGGAGAACCACGAGAACACCGGGTTCTTCGACATGCGCGCAAAGGCGAGCGGCAGCGACAGGACGGCACCAAGCACGATGGAGAGGCCGACGAGCGTGAGGGTTACGCCGAGGCCGGAAAGGTAGTTCGGCCCGTAGCGGGTGAATTTCTCCGGATCCCATCCCTCGACCATCATCAGGAAGATGCCGATGGTCAGCGCGAGCCAGACCCCCATGAAGACGTTTCCGAAGAAACGGCCGGCTGTAAAGGGGCGCGGCGGGGCGGGCGGCGGTGCCTGCGGCGGAATGAGGCTGGTGGAAACGCGGCTCATCGCGCAGCCTCCGAGCGCTTTGCCCAGGTCTCGATGCTGGAGAAGATCAGCGAGGAGAGGAACGCGAGGATGAGGAACAGCAGGCAGGCGATAGCGTAGAATTCGAACGCCTGCTTGGTGACGCGGGCGGCGACGCCCGTCTGGCGCAGGATGTCCGGCAGGCCGATGACCGAAACCAGCGCAGTGTCCTTCAGCAGCGCCATCCAGAGGTTGCCCAGGCCGGGCAGCGCGATGCGGATGAGCTGCGGCAGGATGATGCGCTGCATCGTGCGGCCGCGGTGCAGGCCGAGTGCATCACCGGCCTCGTACTGGCCGCGGGGAATGGCCTTGAAGGCCGACAGCAGCACTTCCGAACAATAGGCCGAGAAAACGACGCCAAGCGCAATCATGCCGGCGAAGAAGGCGTTGATCTCCACGCTGCCCTGGTAGCCGATGGCTGTCGCGGCATTCTGCACGAGGATCTGCAGGCCGTAATAGACGATGAAGAGTGTGAGCAGTTCGGGCAGGCCCCGGAAGAGCGTGGTGTAGATATTGGCCGACAGGCGCAGCGAGCGTTCCTCGGACTGCTTGGCCAGCGCGATGAAGAAGCCGAACAGCAGGCCGATGGGCAGCGTGGCCAGCGCCAGGCTGCCGGTGACCAGAAAGCCGAGCGCGATCTCGTCGCCCCAGCCGGTGTCTCCACAGGCCAGAAGCGTGTCGCCTGCAAACAGCGTGAAGATGCCGACCGGTCCGCACAGAGGATCCACGATCCCCAATGCTGCGGTTACCGCCTCGACGATGGCGGTAAAGAACCCGCTCATGCCAAACCCCCGATGCGCGTTTCGCGCTTGTTGTCAGACGCTGTGCACGCCTTTCATTTTGTCGTCAAGTTCTCAAGCAAAAGAAGCGGGAGGGCAAGCCCTCCCGCTTCTGCAATCCGGTGATGGGGTCAGAAAAAACCGGCATCAACCCAATGTGCCCGCGTCTCAGTCGCCGTAGACATCGAACGGGAAGTACTTGGCGTTGATCTCCTGATACTTGCCGCTCTTGCGGATGGCCGCGATCGCCGCGGTGAACTTGTCGGCAAGCGGATCGCCCTTGCGAACGGCAATGCCGGCGCCTTCGCCGTTGATGACCGGATCGAGCGGCAGCGTGCCGAGCAGCTTGCAGCAGGCGCCGTCAGCCGTCTTCAGCCATTCCGACAGCACCACCACGTCGTCGATGACGGCGTCGATGCGGCCGTTGGCGATATCGAGCTTGTACTCGTCGGCCGTCGGGTAGAGCTTGACTTCGCTGTCCTTCATATGCGCTTCGGCATAGTTGGAATGGGTCGTGGAACCCTGTGCGCCGAGCGTCTTGCCAGCGAGCGCTTCGGCGGTTGCTTCCTTGATGTCGGAATCCTTCGGCACGACGATGGCCGGGGGCGTGTTGTAGTACTTCTTGGAGAAGTCCACCTGCTGCTTGCGCTCGGCAGTGATCGACATGGAAGCGATGATGGCGTCGAACTTCTTGGCGATCAGGGCGGGAATGATGCCGTCCCAGTCCTGCGTAACGAAGGTGCACTCGGCCTTCATTTCCTCGCAGAGCGCCTTGGCGATGTCGATGTCGAAGCCGGTCAGCGTACCGTCCGACTCGAGGTTGTTGAAGGGCGGGTAGGCGCCTTCCGTGCCGATCACGATCTTCTCGCCTTCAGCCATCGCGGAGGACGCGAAGAGGGCGATGACCGCAGCCGAGGCTGCGAGCGTGAAACGTTTGGAAATACGCATGTTGATCCTCTCTGTTGAAGGCTCTCGGGTTTTTCTTGTTGTCCGGGCCTTGATGTACAGCAGGCGGGGTGCCCGCTTGGTTGTGATAATCGGACTGTTTGCGCGTAAAAATCAACTCCTTTTCCGCCGTCATTCCGCCCCGTTTCCCCGACAATTTCCGCGCACCTCTGGTCTTGGCGGTCGCGCGACCTATCTCGTCGCTCACCGCTGGTCGTTCAGCCGCGGTTCAGGCAGGCATGACTAGGCCTTACAAGGAAGACGGGCGACTCGCCGACCAGCAGCAAAATGCCGGGGGCAAGCTCTCGAAGCTAACAAGACGGGACACCGTGAGGACAAAACGATGACTTTCCGCTCAAAACTTTTCGCAACCGTGGCGTTTCCGGTGCTTTCCGCTTCGCTGATCGCGACGCCGGCGCTTGCCGATGCCCTCATGAAACCGTTCGAAGTCGCTCAGGACAGTGGCGAGCAGGCCCAGCCGTCCGAAGAGGAGCTGCTGCTGCAGCGCCAGCAGGAAGAGCAACGCGCCGCCGAAGAAGCGGCGCAGCGTCAGGCCGAAGAACAGCAGCGTGCCGCTGAGGAAGAAGCCCAGCGCGCGGCTGAAGAGCAGCAGCGTGCGGCCGAGCAGGAGGCCCAGCGTCAGGCTGAAGACCAGCAGCGCGCTGCCGAAGAAGAGGCGCAGCGCCAGGCCGCTGAACAGCAGCGTGCCGCTGATGAAGAAGCCCAGCGCGCTGCCGAAGAGCAGCAGAAGGCTGCCGATGAGGAAGCCCAACGCGCGGCTGCGGAGCAGCAGAAGGCTGCCGAGGAAGAGGCCCAGCGCGCTGCCGCGGAACAGCAGAAGGCTGCCGACGAGGAAGCCCAGCGTGCCGCCGCCGAACAGCAGAAGGCTGCCGACGAGGAAGCGCAGCGTGCAGCTCAAGAGCAGCAGAACGCCGCAGACGAGGAGGCCCAGCGTGCGGCCGAGGAACAGCAGAAGGCTGCCGATGCAGAAGCGCAACGCCAGGCCGACGAGCAGAAGGCCGCCGAGGAACAGCAGCAGACAGAGCAGCAGCCGGCGGAAGAACAGCCCGTCGAGCAGCAGCAGCCTGCCGAAGGCGGTACCGCGGAGCAGCCCGCTGAAGGCGGCGCCGAGCAGCCGGCAACGGCTGAAACCGGCGAGACGCCCGCCGCAGAGCCCGTTCCGGAAGTCGTCGACACGCTTTCCACGGAAGAGAAGCAGGCCATCGCCGAAGATCCGGGCAAGACGGACGAAACGGTCGTGCTGCCGGTCGAAAACGGTGCCGCCGTGCTCGACAGCGACAAGGATGCGGACAATTCCGGCGGCCGCATGAGCCGCGAGGAGCGTCGCAAGCAGCGCGAGGAGCTGCGGGCCCAGGAAGAGGTGCCGCTGCCGGCTTCGGACGATTCGGCGCAGGCCGAAATCCCGCAGGAGGTCCGCGAGGCCGTGCCGCAGAAGATCGAGGCCGCCATAAAGGAAGAGGGCCAGCGCGTCGATGCCGCGCCCGTCTTCGCCGTGCCTGAGACGACCAACATCGTCAACAATACCGTGATCAACAACACGGTCATCAACAACAACACCGTCAATAACACCGTGAACAACAATACGGTGGAAAACAACGTGACGCAGGTGAACGTGGTCGAAACGATCGACAACCGCACCGTTCTGTCGGTCGGCAACCAGTTGTTCGTACGCGGTGACGACCGTCCCCGCCTTCGCCGCGACTCCGAGGAGGTTTATTACGACCAGCTCGCACGTGGCCGCACGCGTGAGACGATCGTTCGTCCCGGCGGGGTCCAGATCATCACGATCTACAACCGCTACGGTGACGTCATCCAGCGCTCCCGCGTCGGCCGCGACGGCCGCGAATACATCCTGGTCTACGCGCCGGAACTGGAAGACGATGCGCCGCGTCCGGACTTCTTCGATGTCGGCTACGACCTGCCGCCGATGCGCCTGAGAATACCGCTGCGCGACTATATCGTCGATACGTCGAGCGATCCGGACCGCGATTACTACGAGTTCCTTTCCGAGCCGCCCGTCGAGCGCGTGGAGCGTGTCTACACGATCAACGAGGTGAAGCAGTCCGCCCGCCTGCGTGACAAGGTGCGCCGCATCGACCTCGATACCGTCACCTTTGCGACGGGTAGCGCGGAGATCCCGATGTCGCAGGCCCGCACGCTGCGCAAGGTCGCCGACGCAATGCAGAAGGTCCTCGACAAGGATCCGGGCGAGACCTTCCTGATCGAAGGCCATACGGACGCTGTCGGTTCGGACAAGTCGAACCTTGTCCTGTCCGACCGCCGGGCCGACTCCGTCGCGAGCCTGCTGACCGAGGTCTATGGCATTCCGCCGGAAAATCTCCAGACGCAGGGTTATGGCGAGCGCTTCCTGAAGGTGCGCACGCAGGCTGCCGAACAGCAGAACCGCCGCGTGACCATCCGCCGCGTGACGACGCTGGTTCGCCCGGTCGCCAGCGCGAACTGATCGGGCTTCGCGCCGCTTGAAAAAACAAGAAACCCGCCGGTGGAAGCCGGCGGGTTTTTCTTTGGCCTGTAAAAACTGCTTCGTGTCAGGCGGCGTGGTGGCGGCTAAAGCCGTCGTTGCGTGTCAGATCGAGATCGCGCGTCTTGAAGTGATCGATCTTCTCGTTGAGGTTCTGCACGCGGCGGCGCAGGCCGTGGATTTCGGCGGTGTTTTCCTCGACCATGGTGGCGTTCTGCTGCGTGATCAGCTCCACCTGATGAACGGCCTGGTTCACCTCGTTGATACCCTCGTACTGGGCGGCGGCGGCATGCTCGATCTTGCTGACCAGCGAGTGGATGGACGAGATGTGCTCGTTGATGACGGTGAGGGCCTCACCGGTTTCGGTGACGAGGGACACGCCGTTGCGCACCTGGGCGGAGCTGTCGGAGATGAGGCCCTTGATTTCGCGGGCGGCACCCGCGCACCGCTGGGCGAGTTCACGCACTTCCTGCGCCACGACCGCGAAGCCGCGGCCGGCCTCGCCGGCGCGGGCCGCCTCGACACCGGCATTGAGCGCCAGAAGGTTCGTCTGGAAGGCGATCTCGTCGATGACGCTGATGATGGTGCTGATCTTTTCCGAGGATTTGTTGATCTGGTCCATGGCGTCGACGGCCTTGGCCACCACATCGCCGGAGCGGCGGGCATAGTTCTGGGTCTCATCGACGGAGACGGCGGTCTGCTGTGCGCTTTCGGCCGTCGAGCGGACGATATCGGTGAGCTGGCGAAGCGCCCGCGAGCTTTCCTCGAGGGCTGCGGCCTGCTGCTCGGTGCGGCGGGCGAGGTCGTCTGCGGAGGTGGCGAGATTGCCAGTGCCGCTGTTGATCTCGACCGTCGTGGCGCGAACGTCGGACAGGGTGACGCGCAGCGCCTCCACGGCATTGTTATAGGTGCGCGCCATCGCGACATATTCGGCGGCGAGCGCCTCCGTCATGCTTTCCTCGAGATTGCCGGCGGCAAGCTGGCCGAGAACGTTGGAAAGCGCCGTCAGCGCCTCGGTCTGTTCGGCCTCGATGCGGGCGCGCTCGCTGGCGCGGCGCGCCTGTTCCTCGGCCGTCAGCTGGCGCTGGGCTTCGGCTTCCTGCTCCAGACGGATATTTTCGCGTGCCGCGTCGCGGAAGACGGCGACCGAGCGCACCATGTCGCCAATCTCGTCGCCGCGGTTGCGGCCGTCGATGGAGATGTCGAGATCGCCCGAGGCGAGGCGCGACATGGCTTCCGTAACGCGCTTGAGCGGGCCACGCAGCGTTTCAACCAGCATCAGGCCGCCGATGATGGCCATCAGCGTGCCGGCGACCATTGCGATGATGGAGACATTGGCTGAGCGCTGGCTGTCCTTCTTGCCGGCTTCCTGCGCGCTGGAGACGAATTGCTCAAGCGTCTGGCTGGCATCTGCGACGGACACATAGGCGCTGGCGCGGGCGGCCTGCCAGGTCTCGCCGACGGAGATGAGGTTCTGCGTGCCGTTCTCGACGCGTTCCAGCGAGGGCGCGAGCTTCTGGGCAAGATCACGCAGGGCTGCGTTCTTGGCGCCAAGCTTGGCGAGTTCGGCAGCGCTTGCCGAAACATTCTTCACGTCGGCCAGCACCGCGTCGCGGCTTGCCTGATCGAGCTTGCGGTGGAGTTCGCTGATATGCAGGCGTGTCTCGCCGATCGCCTTGAACGTATCGCTCATCAGGGAGATCAGCGTCTTCAGCGTCGCGATTTCGGCGTCCATGCCGACGAAGCGCTTGGCGGCGGTATCGGAATTGGCGCCGGCGGCCTTGGTGAAGTCGGCCTCGTATTTGGCGAGTTTGCCGAGCACTGGCACGAATTTCAGTTTCTTGGCTTCGGCATCGTCGCTGCCGGCGAGAATGGCCTTCACGGCCTCGATTTCAGCCTCGAACGGTACAATCTGGCTAAGCGCCTTTTCCGAGGCGATCGCTTTGGATTCGCCCAGCTGCTTGACGAGCTGCGGCAGGTAGGTCTCGGCGGCCTTCACCTTATCCTCGGCCTTCATTGCCAGCGCGACGGGCTTGCGGAACTTGCCGATGCGTTCTGCAAGGCCCTGATAGGCTGCGGCATCGAACAGCAGGGCCTTGGCGAAGGCTTCCTTTTCGCCCGATTCGCCGCGGATGACGTCGATCTGCTTTTCGGCGAACTCGCCGTCCTTGGTCATCGCCGCAAGCGCGCCCTCAAGGTCGGCCGTCACGGCGTTGCGTTCCTGGTCGATGGCCCAGAGGTTTTCCGTCTGGCTGCGCATGGTGGTGGCGAGCGCGACGACCGAGGCGATCTTGGCCTTTTCCGCTTCGTCGGGAAGGAGGGCCTCCAGATCGTGGATGCCGGCATCCTGCTCGTCGATGCGCGCAGCGAGCGTGTCGCGCGTCGCCTGGCTCGGCCTGTCGGAAAAGTCCTGCAAGGCGGTGCGCAGGTTCTGGAAGTGCGACAGGCTGTTGATCGTCTCGCGCGTGACCGTCATGTGGCCGTTCAGCGTGCTCGCAGTGAAATACCCCACGAGGCCGATACCCGCGATCAGCGCGATGAGAGGGATAACGAACAGCAGCACCTTGGTGACGATGCGGCGCTGTTGCAGCAGGCGATCGATGAAGGACATGGCTTCCCCGGCATGTTTATGACGATCAACATTCCCGAGGGTGATCGCAAAAAAAACGGAAAGGGCCACTCATGCCCTTTTGCGGGCGCGGCCTGCCATCCGTCGTTCAGGGCATCACCGATCGTCCATCCGCCGGCATGCCTTCACCCGTCGCCTCATGCGATCGTTCATTGGGGTGCGGTAACGATAGGCGCGGAAGTTTAATGAAATACTTCCCACAGGCGGCTGAAACTCATGCTGTTCCAGAGAATTACGCTGCTTTCGTGCCCAAGGCTGCAGCAAAAGCCTGTTCTTTGGTCACGGCAATGCTTCATCCGGTAGAATCGGGATGCAACCGACAGGTATCCGGCTTATGACTGAGCGGATATGCATGGAATCATTCTTCATGAGCCTTACCGCAAATACCAGGGGGGCGCTCTTCATGGTCGTCGCCATGGCCGGCTTCACCTGTAACGACGCGCTCGTCAAATCCGTCACCCACAGCATGAATGCTGGGCAGATCCTGTTCATACGCGGGATGATGACCAGCGTGCTGGTTCTGGGCATTGCGGCCTGGATGGGGGCGATCTGTTCCTGGCGCGTGCTCGTCCAGCCGGCGGTTCTTCTGCGGCTGGTGGCGGAGATCATCGCTTCGCTCGCCTACGTTTCGGCGCTTGGAGCCATGCCGTTGGCCAACACCTCGGCCATCCTCCAGTCGTTGCCGCTTGCGGTGACACTCGGAGCAGCGCTTTTCCTCGGCGAAACCGTGGGGTGGCGGCGCTGGGCGGCGATCCTTGCCGGCTTCGTCGGCGTGCTGATCGTCATCCGGCCCGGACCGGAGGGGTTCTCGCTTGCCGCGATCTATGTCATCGCGTCTGTCGTCGGGGCTGCGACACGCGATCTTTCCACCCGACGGATAAGCCGCGATGTGCCGTCGATCTTCATCAGCGCCGCGACCGCCATCGCCATCACCATCGTCGGCGGCGCGCTGGTGGTGCCGCTCGGCGGCTGGCAGCCGATGACGCTGGAGACGCTCGCACGCCTGGCGGGCGCGAGCGTCCTGCTGCTCGTCGGCTACCAGACTATCGTCAATGCGATGCGCGTCGGGGAAATATCGTTCATCGCGCCGTTCCGCTACACATCGCTCATCTGGGCCATGACGATCGGCTTCCTGGCCTTCGGCGAAATACCGGATTTCTGGATGGCGGTGGGCGTGGCGATCATCGTGGCGTCGGGCCTCTACGCCTTCTCGCGCGAGAATATCCGAAAACAGCCGCCGGTCGCACAGGAATCGAAGCCGGAATCGCCTTGACGGCACAATGGTTTGCGGCCGAATAGGGCAGGGAGCGAAGGAGGAACGGGCGATATGGCGGACAAGGTGCCGATACCGGGCGTCGTGCTTGCGGGCGGGCTGTCGTCGCGCATGGGGCAAGACAAGGCCCGCATCCGTTTCGGCGGTGTCTCGCTGCTCGATCACGCGATCCGGTATCTGCGGCCGCAGGTTTCCACCATCGCCATCAACGCGAACGGGCCGGTCTTGAGTAAGGAGAGCGAGGGGCTGGCGATCTTTCCCGATCTCGATGCATCGCGCTCCGGCCCACTCGGCGGTGTTGCGGCGGCGCTGGATTACGCGCGACGTCATAATCCCGCCGCGCGCCATGTCGCGACGGTGCCGACCGACAGTCCGTTCTTCCCCGGCGATCTCGTTTCCCGCCTGCATGATGCTGTCGATACGCCGGACCGGATCGTCGTGGCGCGGTCGGCGGATGGCGTGCATCCGGTCTTTGCGCTCTGGCCCGTTGCTCTTGCCGACGACCTTGCCGCGTGGCTTGCGAGTAGTGCCGTCCTGCGGGTGCGCAGCTTCCTTGATCGCCACGGCGCGCGGGAGGTGGCCTTTCAACCGGTCGAGACATCCATCGGGCTGCTCGATCCCTTCTTTAACATCAATACGCCTGCTGATCTGGAGGCGGCGGAACGCTGGCTTGAGGTGCTGCAACGATGACACGACCGAAGATCTTCGGCATTGCCGGCTGGAAGAATTCCGGCAAGACGGGCCTTGCCGTACGCCTTGTCACGGAACTCGTCGGGCGCGGCTACCGTGTCTCCACGATCAAGCACGCCCATCATGACTTCGATATCGACAAGGTGGGGGCCGACAGTTACAGGCACCGACAGGCCGGCGCGCACGAGGTCACCATCGTCTCGGGCACGCGTTACGCCATCATGCACGAGCTGCGCGGCGCGCCCGAACCCTCATTCGAGGAAATCCTCGGCCGCTTGGTACCATGCGATCTGGTGCTTATCGAAGGCTACAAGCGCGAGCCTATCCCGAAAATCGAGGCCCGGCGGCTGGAATCGGCGAACCGCGAGCCGCTTGCCCCGACCGATCCGCATATCGTGGCTATCGCGGCCGACCATGCCGTCGCGGATACAGCGCTGCCGGTCTTCGAGTTGGACGACACGAAGAGGATCGCGGATTTCGTTGTGGCGGTGACGGGTCTCGACGGCTGAAGGATCAGCCGCCGGTTACGCTCATGTGGCGTGCGACGGCCGGGCGGTTGCGACGGTCGATGATGAAATCGTGGCCCTTCGGCTTGCGGCCGATAGCCTCGTCGATAGCCTGCGAGAGCAGGGCGTCGTCATCGGAAGCACGCAGCGGCAGGCGCAGGTCGGCGGCGTCGTTCTGGCCGAGGCACATATAGAGCGTGCCGGTGCAGGTGAGACGCACGCGGTTGCAGCTTTCGCAGAAATTATGCGTCATCGGCGTGATGAAGCCGAGGCGTCCGCCGGTCTCCTCGACTGTCACGTAGCGTGCCGGGCCGCCGGTGCGGTAAGCATTCTCCGTGAGGGTGAACTGTTCAGCGAGGCGGGCGCGCATCTCCGACAGCGGCAGGTAGCGGTCGGTGCGATCTTCCTCGATTTCGCCCATCGGCATGGTCTCGATGAGGGTCAGGTCCATGCCGCGGCCATGGGCCCAGCGCATCAGCTCGGGGATTTCGCGGTCATTGAAGTCGTTGAGGGCGACCGCGTTGATCTTGATCTTAAGGCCCGCGGCCTGCGCGGCGTCGATGCCCTCCATGACCTTTGAGAGATCGCCCCAGCGGGTAATGGTCTTGAATTTCTCCGCATCGAGCGTGTCTAGCGACACGTTTATGCGGCGCACGCCACAATCGGCGAGTTCCGCCGCATGTTTGGCGAGCTGCGAGCCGTTCGTGGTGAGCGTAAGTTCGTCGAGCGTGCCGGCATGCACGTGACGGCCGAGTTCGCGCACCAGATGCATGATGTTCTTGCGCACCAAGGGCTCGCCGCCGGTCAATCTCAGCTTGCGAACGCCCTTGGAGATGAAGGCGCAACAGAGCCGGTTCAGCTCTTCCAGCGTGAGAAGGTCCTTCTTGGGCAGGAAGGTCATGTTCTCCGCCATGCAATAGGTGCAGCGGAAATCGCAGCGGTCGGTCACCGAAACGCGCAGATAGGTGACGGCCCGTCCGAAGGGGTCAATCATCGGGACAGCGGATTGCGCGACGGGGTCGGCGCCGGTCCAGGGGCCAATATGCGAGTTCAAGACACGTCCTCCATGACTGACATGTCGTGCGCCAAAGCCGCATCGTCAAGCCGGTGCGGCGATTATGGCAGTAATTTGCGCCTTGCGCATCCCCGGCTTGCGGCATAGTCCTTCGCGAAATCGTGAAGAAAGGAATGGACATGAGCGATGTCTGGCCGACCGAACTGCGTGTCTCCAAGGACCGCCAGCGCCTTGTCGTCACCTTCAACGACGGCGCAAGCTTCGACCTTTCCGCCGAGTTGCTGCGCGTGCTTTCCCCCTCGGCGGAAGTGCAGGGCCATGGACCGGGCCAGAAAGTGACGGTTCCGGGCAAGCGCAATGTCGCCATCCTGTCCATGACACCCACAGGCAATTATGCTGTGCGCATCGGCTTCGACGACCGTCACGATACCGGCATCTATACATGGTCCTATCTGCGGGAACTCGGGGAAAAGGGGGCCGATCTCTTCGCCGACTACGAGCGCGAGCTTGCGGAGAAGGGCATGAGCCGCGATATATCGGAAAAGCCGCGATAACCGGACAGTCCGCCGGGCGGCGTCCAACCAGCTCGGACGGGAGACGCCTTTGGCCGCAGACGCGAATGCAAACGATCTGGCGCAGGTCGTCGTCCTCCTCGCGGCGGGCGTCGCGGCGGTTCCCATTTTCAAGAAGATCGGGCTAGGCTCGGTGCTCGGCTATCTCGCCGCCGGCCTTGTGGTCGGTCCGTTCGGCTTTGGCTTCTTTGCGGATCCGCAGGCAATCATCCATGTCGCCGAACTCGGCGTGGTGATGTTTCTCTTCATCATCGGCCTGGAAATGCAGCCGTCGCGATTGTGGGGCATGCGCAAGGACATTTTCGGGCTGGGCGCGGTTCAGGTGATCGGCGCGATCGCCGCGCTGACCTCTATAGGCCTTTCCTTCGGCTTTCCGCTCATTCCCTCCTTCGTCGCCGGCACCGGCTTCGTGATGACCTCGACTGCCATCGTCATGCAGATGCTGCAGGAACGGGGAACGATGTCCACGCTCAAGGGACAGCGCATCATCGCCATCCTGCTCTTCGAGGATCTCGCCATCGTGCCGCTGCTTGCCATCGTCGCCCTGCTGGGCACGGGTGCTGCGGCGGCCGATGCATCCGACCGCTGGCTTTCTGTCGGCATCGCCATCGGCGCCGTCGCCGCGCTGGTTCTGGCCGGGCGTTACCTTCTCAATCCACTGTTTCGGGTGCTGGCGTCATCCGGCGCGCGCGAGGTGATGACCGCGGCGGCGCTGCTCGTCGTGCTCGGGTCGGCGCTCTCCATGCAGGTATCGGGCCTCTCCATGGCCATGGGCGCGTTCCTGGCCGGCGTGCTGCTCTCCGAATCCGCGTTCCGCCACCAGCTGGAGGCCGATATCGAGCCGTTCCGCGGCATCCTGCTCGGCCTGTTCTTCCTGGGCGTGGGCATGGCGATCGATCTATCGGTCATCGCGGCCAACTGGCAGCTCGTGGCGGCAAGCGTGGCGGGCTACATGGTCGCCAAGATGCTGCTGATTTATGTCGTGGCGCGCGTGCTCGGCACCTGCCACGCCGAGAGCCTCGAGCGCGCGGTGCTGATGGCGCAGGGCGGCGAGTTCGCCTTCGTGCTCTATGCAGCCGCGGTGTCCGCCGGCATCTTCGATGCACAGTCGAATGCCATCCTGACGGCGACGATCATCATCTCTATGATCCTGACGCCCTTGATGGTGATCGCCCACGACCGGCTGGTGCCGAAGAAGCCGCCGTCGACGGAAGGGCTGACGCTGCCGGAGAATGTCGAGGGCACTGTCCTCATCATCGGCTTCGGCCGGTTCGGCCAGATCGTGAGCCAGCCGCTGCTGGCGCGCGGTTACACGCTGTCGCTGATCGACCGGGACGCCGAATTCGTGCGCGATGCGTCCGAGTTCGGTTTCAAGGTCTATTACGGCGACGGCGCGCGCATCGATATCCTGCACGCCGCCGGTGCCGGCACGGCCAAGGCGATCCTGATCTGCGTCGACGACAAGGAGGCTGCGGTCAAGATCGCCGAGGTGGTGAAGGAGGAATTCCCGCTCGTGCCGCTCTTGGCCCGCGCTTTCGACCGCGGCCATGCGCTGGACCTCGTGCATGCCGGCGTCGACTTCCAGATACGGGAGACCTTCGAATCGGCCGTGGCCTTCAGCCGCGAGACGCTGAAGGCGCTCGGTGAAGACGAAGACGTCGCTGATGACGTGGTGGAGGACTTCCGCGACGTGGATCGTGAGCGCTTTGCGCTCGAAACGGTCGGCGGCGTCTATGCCGGCCGTCAGCTCGTTCGCGGCAATGCGCAGCCCGCCGACATCATCGCGGCGCGCACCGGCCGCGCGCGCGCCGCCGCGGAAGAGGAGCGCCACCGCCGCGAGGACGAACAGGCGAACTGATTTAAGCGCCCGGGAGCGCTGCTGGCAGCGACCGCTGATCCACGCTCACGCCTCTTCGGCAGGCTCCATCGTCTGGAGGATATGGATGATGTCCTCCATGGCTTCGGCGACCTGAAGGCAGCGGTCCTCCGGCGTCTGGGACAGAGTACGCTCGATGAGACCGGTCTGAATGGCCATGGCCTGCATGGTCAGGTCCCGGCCGCTCTTTGTCAGCGAAAGACGCAGGATCCGCTTGTCCTTGCCATCGGGCCGGCGCTCGATGAGGCCGCGCTTTTCGAGCTGCGGTAGAAGCATGCTCATGTTCGAACGGCCGACCAAGAGCTTGCGGGCAAGCTCCTGCTGCGAAATGCCGTCGAAGCGATAGAGGTTGATCAGGATGTCGAGATGCGGCGTCTTGATATCGAGGTCGGCGATCGCACGCGTCATCGCCTGCTGCATGAGCTGGCAGGCTCGCGCCACGCCGATCCAGCTGCGAAAGCGCGGATGATCCCAGGGGAAGGCTTGATTTTCGTTCATCGTTGTACTTTATTGTTCAGCATTGAACATTTTTATGGTTTCTCACTATGGCATCCTTTGGCTTGAAGGTCATCCGGCTCGCGCTTTCGGGCATGGCCGCCGTTTCTCCCGATGCGGCGGGCCGCGCCGCTTTCCGGATCTTTGCCACGACACCGGCGCGCCGGCCGCGCACGGTCAAGGAGAAGGCGCTTTTCGCGCGCTCGGAGGGCTGGATGCGGCAGGCGCAGCGCGTGACGCTCGAATTCGGCGGACGCACCGCGGTCGCCCACCGTTTTGCCGCCCGCCCTTGCGAGGCTTTCGCCGGCCGGGTGCTGGTCGTGCATGGATGGGGCTCGCGTGCGGCCTATCTTTCGGCGCTGACGGAGGAACTCGTCGCTGCCGGCCATGAGGTCGTGGCACTCGACCTACCGGGGCACGGCGCAGCGCGCGGGCGCACGCTCACCCTGCCGATGGCGGTGCGCGCAATCGATGCGGCCTGGCAGCGCTTCGGCGGCTTCGACTATTTCTGCGGCCATTCCTTCGGCGGTGCTGCCCTTGCCTGTGCGGCGAGCGGCCTCGTGCCCTCTGTGCCCGCGCATCGGCCCCGCCGGCTCGTGACCATCGGCTCGCCGAGCGAGATGACGTGGCTTTTCAAGGATCTCGGGCGCTACCTCAAACTCGGGCCGCAGGCGCAGGCGGCGCTGGAAGGCCATGTCGAGCGCATCGCCGGCGCGCCGCTGTCCGCCTTCGACGCAGCAAGCGGGGCGGGCCGGCTCGATACGCCGATGCTTGTACTGCATGCGGAGGACGACAAGGAGGTTCCCGCGCACCATGCGCGCCGCTACGCGACGGCTGGCCCGAACGTCACGCTCGAATGGGCAAACGGCTTCGGCCACCGGCGCATCGTTTCGGCCGCACCCGTGATTGACCGGATCGTCGGCTTCTTCGCTGAAGATCAGCAACGGATCGCCGCCTGAGGGGCTTTTCGTCACGCGACTGTCATGGAAAGGTGCGATCCGCCCGGCTTGGGCAAAGAATGGAGAGGCACATGACCGTCGTGACATCAGTTGAACAGTTGAGCGCGCTTTATGGCGCGCCGGGCGAGGCTTCGCTCGTCAAGGTGACGGATCATCTCCTGCCGGAATATCGCGCGATGATCGAGGCATCGCCGTTCATGGCGCTGGCGACCGTGGGGCCGGAAGGGCTCGATTGCTCGCCGCGCGGCGATGCGGATGCCGTCATCCATATCGAGGACGAGCGCACGCTTATGCTGCCGGACTGGCGCGGCAACAACCGGATCGATTCGCTTTCAAACATCGTGCGT
This sequence comes from Shinella sp. H4-D48, assembly GCF_022637395.1. Lineage (GTDB taxonomy): Bacteria > Pseudomonadota > Alphaproteobacteria > Rhizobiales > Rhizobiaceae > Shinella > Shinella sedimenti. The sequence continues at coordinate 1,531,684 of NZ_CP093337.1, forward strand.
GATCCGCGCGTCGCGCTCATGTTCCTCATTCCCGGCTCCAACACCACGATGCGCCTCAACGGTCGCGCCGTGGTGCGCATCGACGAGGCGATCACTCAGCGTTTCGTGATGGATGGACGACATCCGCGTTCGGTTGTGGTGATCACGGTGGAGGAGGTCTATTCACAGTGCGCCCGCGCGGTTCTGCGCGCCGACCTCTGGAACCCCGAAAAATTCCGTGACACATCCCAGCTGCCGACCGTCGGGCAGATGCTCGCTTCGGCCAAGCAGGGCTTTGATGGCGCCGCCTATGACCGCGAATGGCCGGGCAGGGCCGCGAAAACAATGTGGTAGACGCAGGCGAATATCGCGCCATGCAGAACCGTCCTATCCCTGATCGTGAATGGCTTTTGCCGAAATCTGGAGTTGGAAATGCGGACAGGACTTTTTGCGGCGGCGCTCGCCGGTATGCTTGCGGCCTCGATAGGGGTTGCCAGGGCGGATGAACTGATCGAGAGCTACAACGCGTATATCGGCCAGGACGATCTTTACAATTCCAGCAACGAGCGCCTGACGCAGCCCTGGCAGGTCATCCGTCAGGACCGGGCGAATGTACATCGCTTCGGCATCCGCCAGCCGGGCGACGAGACCGACGGCTTCTTCGCCTCCGCACGGAACCGGGAACTGGCCGAGCGTATGCTCAGCCACGGCCGTATCGACAGCAGCGCGGCGCGCCTGCTGTTGCAAGGCGATGTGCGCATCAACGTCCAGATATGGCGCGGCGCCCGGGGCGACTACGTCAACATCAATGTCGATTAATCGCCTTCTTGCGGGTGCGGCCGCGATTTTCCTCGCTGCCTGCCCGGTGGCGGGGGCGGCAGAGCCGGATCTTGCGGCCCGCCTCGAGCTGCTGGTGGAGGCCTACCCGGATAGCCTTTCCGGCGTGGAGGGCACCACGCTGCTCTTCAAGGATGGCGGCGCGCCACTCGAAATAGATGATGGCAAGGCCAAGGATCATGCGGCGGCGCTATCCTCCGGCGATGTCGAGGACAGCTTGCGGCAAATCTATCCGCTCGGGCCCTGCGAGCGTAAACCGGAGGTGGACTTCGACCCGGGCCGTATCCGCAGCGATGCGTTGATGATGCGCCTCTATGGCGCGTCGGCCAAGGCGGTCGGGGCTGAACTCGTGCCCGTCGATTGGTTCGGGGAAACCTTGCGCGTTACGAAGCGGCAGGGCGCGGCAGCGGCGCTGGAAAAGGTGCGTGATGCGCTTGCGGCAAAGCCCGAACTGAAGCGCTATCTGTCGCCCTCGGCGGGCGTGTTCAACTGGCGCAAGGTCTCCGGCGCAAAGAACATGTCGGTGCACAGTTTCGGTGCCGCAATCGATCTCAACACGAAGTTTGCGGATTACTGGATCTGGTCCGGCGGAAAGCCGGGCAGGGTGAAGACATTTGCCAACAAGTATCCGCTGGAAATCGTCGAGATTTTCGAACAGCACGGCTTCGTCTGGGGCGGGCGCTGGTATCACTACGACACCATGCATTTTGAGTACCGGCCGGAACTCATCGCCATCGCGAAAGCGGCAGGCGCTGCCGCCTGCCGCTGATTTCGGTCAATCGCGCACGATGACCGTGGCACCGGCGGAGACCTGCGCATAGAGGTGCTCGACATCCTCGTTCGCCATGCGGATGCAACCGGAGGATTGCGCCTTGCCGAGCGAGGACGGCTGGTTGGTGCCGTGGATGCGGTAGATGGTCGAGCCGAGATAGATTGCGCGGGAGCCGAGCGGATTGTCGAGGCCACCCTTCATCGAGACCGGCAGGATTTTGCCCTTCTTGGCTTCACGGTCGCGCATGTCCCGGGGCGGTGTCCAGGTCGGCCACTCGGCCTTGCGCGTCACCTTCTCTGAGCCAGTCCAGACAAAGCCAGCGCGACCGACGCTGACGGCATATTTCATCGCAAGGCCGGAGCCGAGAACGTGATAGAGGCGGCGCTGCGAATTGACGACGATGATCGTACCGGGCGCGACCTTTTCGTCGAAGGCGACGAGTTCGCGGGCGATGGGCGCGCGGGATACTGCGGCGATCTTCTTTTCCGAGGCGATCGGCTTGCCGCTCGACAGCACCTGAAGCCAGCCGGCCTTGTGTGTTGCTGATGAGAGCGCCGACACCTCGATCGGATCCACGGACGGGCCGGCGGCGAAGGCGCTGGATGTGGAGACAAGCCCTGCGATGAGGGCGATGGCGAGCGTTTTCATGGTCCTGTCCCTTCCCTGTCGGAGCATCCGGCGTGGCCGGCTTTTCGATGGGACTGTTCTAGGATCGGCTCGGCGTCCGCGCTGTTCCTCGCGGAACAAAGCCGCATGAGCGACGGATCAGAAGGGCTGTATCCAGACCAGGCTGCTCAGCATCAGGGCGGCGATCATTGTCATTTCGAAAAATCCGGTTTGCATGGCGCTATCCTCCTTGCTTGCCACACAAACGCACGATTTCCGTCGCGGTTCCGCCGGATGTGCGGCGCGCCGAAATTTCCTTGCCAAAATGCAAAAACGGCGCCGCGAGGGTGCCGTTGCTGGCGCTATCGCCGATAGATCAGCCAGTTCTTGGCGAAGTCCTTTTTCATGCCATCCTCGAAGGGCATCGTGCGGTTGCGGCCGCCGTTCTTGGCGCAATACAGCGCGATGTCCGCCTTCGAATAGAGTTCTCCGGGGCCTTCCGCCGAAGACGCCATGCACAGGCCGAGCGATATGGTGATCGGGCCGTAATTGACGCCGGTCTTGGAGTTCTTGAAGGGCGTGTGCTCCAGCGCGGTGCGGACGCGCTCGGCGATAGCGATCACCTCTTCCTCGTTGTTGCCCTCGATGATCATGGCGAATTCCTCGCCGCCGGTGCGGGCAACCAGGATGTCCTTGCGCACATTCGCGCGGATCACGCTGCCGACGGACGCTAGGATCTTGTCGCCGACGGGATGGCCGTAGGTGTCGTTGATCTTCTTGAAATGATCGATATCGGCGAGGATGAGACCGGTGACGTTGTGCGCCATCGTGGAATTGTAGATGGACGAAAGCTTGTCGTCGAAGGCGCGGCGGTTGGCGAGCTGGGTCAGCGAATCGGTCGAGGCAATGCGCTTGTATTCGTCCAGTTCCTTGCGCACGCTTTCCATTTCGAGCGACTTTTGCGCGACATTCTCCACCATCACCTTGCCTTGGCTGATCGTGTCGCCTGTGGCCTCCGTGAGCACGCCGATGACGCTTCTGATCAGGTCCATGCTGGTGGCGTTCTTGCCGGTGATGCGAACGACGGTCTCGTCAAGAAGCCGGTTGTAGCTTTCCAGCGACGTCTGCTCCTGCCTGAGTAGGCGAAGCAGTCCTTCCAGTTCACCGACGATGCGCGAATGCACGCCGTCCATGGCAGTGACGCCATGGTGATGGCCGAAATACTGCGCGCCGATTTCGTCCAGCTCTTCCTGGTTGGCCTTGCTGCCAAGCGCCGCCAGTTCGCGGGTCAGCTTCGGGTTCGAGCCGATATAGGCTTCGTAGAACAGCTCGTAGTTCCGCGGAATGGGTGAGATGCCCATAATGCGCATGGCGTAGGTGACCTGCGCGGCGATGTCCGGGACCTGGACCTTCTGCGCGACTGCCGTGTTCATTGCGGCTGCTCCCGACCGATTTCGAATGTAGGCCCGTAAAATAAAGTGAAAATGCTTTGGGAATGATTAACGTTTATCGTCTCCGCTACGTGCGGCACACAAAAAAAGGCCGCAGATCGTTGAATCTGCGGCCTTTTAGCTGAGCGTGACGTACCGTTGGCCTCAGCCCGGCGTGATCATCTTTTCCGGGCGAACGACCGCGTCGAATTCCTCATTGGTGACGTAGCCGCCACCGACGGCTTCCTCACGCAGCGTCGTGCCGTTCTTGTGGGCCGTCTTGGCGATCTTGGCGGCGTTGTCGTAGCCGATCTTCGGGGCGAGCGCGGTGACGAGCATCAGCGAGCGGTCGAGCGCTGCCTTGATGTTGTCTTCACGCGCCTCGATGCCGACGACGCAATTGTCGGTGAAGGAGATCGCGGCATCCGAGAGAAGCTGGACGGACTGCAGGAAGTTGTAGGCCATCAGCGGGTTGAAGACGTTCAGCTCGAAATGGCCCTGGCTGCCGGCGAAGGTCAGCGACGCATGGTTGCCGAAGACTTGGGCGCAGACCTGGGTGAGGGCTTCGCACTGGGTGGGATTGACCTTGCCCGGCATGATCGACGAGCCGGGCTCGTTTTCCGGCAGCGACAGTTCGCCGAGGCCGGAGCGCGGGCCGGAGCCGAGGAAGCGGATGTCGTTGGCGATCTTGAAGAGAGCCGCGGCAGCGGAGTTGATGGCGCCGTGCGAGAAGACCATGGAATCGTGGGCGGCAAGCGCTTCGAACTTGTTCGGCGCCGTCTTGAAGGCGATGCTGGTGATCTCGGCGATGTGATCGGCGACCTTTTCGGCAAAGCCGACCGGCGCGTTGAGGCCGGTGCCGACGGCCGTGCCGCCCTGGGCGAGTTCGCACAGGCCCGGCAGGGTCATCTCGATGCGCTTGATCGACGAGGCGACCTGCGCGGCATAGCCGGAGAATTCCTGACCGAGCGTCAGCGGCGTGGCGTCCTGGGTATGCGTGCGGCCGATCTTGATGATGTGATCGAAGGCCTTGACCTTGGCTTCCAGCGCCGCATGCAGATGCTTGAGCGCCGGCAGCAGGTCATGAACGATGCGCTCGGCGCAGGCGATGTGCATGGCCGTCGGATAGGTGTCGTTGGACGACTGGCTCATGTTGACGTGGTCGTTGGGGTGCACCGGCTTCTTGGAGCCCATGACGCCGCCGAGCATTTCGATGGCCCGGTTGGAAATGACCTCGTTGGCGTTCATGTTGGACTGCGTGCCCGAGCCGGTCTGCCAGACGACGAGCGGGAAGTGATCGTTGAGCTTGCCGTCGATGACTTCCTGCGCGGCTTCGATGATTGCCTTGCCGATGGCGGGATCGAGACGGCCCAGCTCCATGTTGGCGCGGGCGGCGGCCTGCTTGACGATTCCGAGCGCACGAACGACGGAAAGCGGCTGCTTTTCCCAGCCGATCTTGAAATTGCCGAGCGAGCGCTGGGCCTGCGCGCCCCAATAGCGGCTGTTGTCCACTTCGATGGGGCCGAATGTATCCGTTTCCGTGCGCGTCGATGTCATAGTGCTTCCCGCTTCTCCGAGCCCATGCGATGAGGTCTGCCGCCGGCGTTGCCGCCGCATGGGACGCGGCAGGCCGGGCGAGCGCGGGCCGGAAACGGCGTGCGCGCTGGCGCGAAAAAATCGCGCAAATCTCTGGCCCATCTGCGACCCACTTGCAAGGGGCGGCCGGTTCTCGCGGAGCGAGACTTTCGGTTAAAATCGATTAGGCCGCGCCGCAGGGCTTGACCATCGATCCAGGCGCGTTCGGGCTGTGCCTTTTGCATCACAACCCGCTATCGATTTTTTTTGACCACGGTGTTGATTGGTGTCCGGCGCGGCGTTGCAAAGGCAAAAATGCGTGCGGGTTCAAATTTTTATGCCGGCCCAGCCGTTCCCTCGGTGAAGGTTCGCCATAACGGTTTTGTGAGGGCCAGGAAGGCATGTGGGGGGAGGGCGTTTCCTTTTCATTCACCATCCTTTCCTATAACTTACCGGCCTGCTGGTTCGGGCGCCACCAGAGACCGCGAAGCGCGGTTTAAGACGGGGAATGGAAAACACATGAAGCTTACGAAAACCGCCGTGCTGGCAGCCGCGCTGGCTCTTTCCTGTGCCACCGTCACGCTCCACGCAGCGCCCGCCAATGCAATGACATTCATGGAGTGGCTGCAGAAGCGCAAGGAAAAGAAGCAGGCAGAGGCAGCCGGCCTGCCCGGGGTCACGACGACCTCTGCGCTGCCTGGTGCCTCCGCCCAGGTGAAGCAGGAAGCCAAGCCGCTGCCGCGCGTCACCGGCCCGCGTTATTATACTTACAAGGCCGACGCCCTGAAGCGTGTCGGCGTCGACAAACTGGCCGATCCGGTTGTCACGAGCTCGATTTCCGCAGATGTTGCGCCTGCCGGCGATGCAGGAATCCGCGCGGCCTTCACGAATGTCGACGTGCGCACCAATCCGGATGCAGCAAAGGCAGTCGAGACCTTCTATAGCGACAACCGCAAATTCGTCTGGATCGACGGCACCGGCATCAACGACAAGGCGAAGGCCGCCATTGCTGTTCTGGCGGATGCCGCATCCGTCGGACTCGATCCGTGGGACTATGCCGTGAAGATTCCGGCCAACGATTTCGACAGCGCCGACATGACCGCGCGCTATGCCGAACTCGCCACCTTCGAGATCGCGCTATCCTCGGCCGTCGCCAGCTACGTGCAGGACGCGGTGCGCGGCCGCATCGATCCGAACCGCATTTCCGGCTACCACGACTTCAAGCGCAAGGACGTCAATCTCGTCGCCGCGCTGAAGAACGTTTCGATGAGCAGCAACGTCAAGGCCTATCTGGAAAGCCGCTCGCCGCAGAGCGCGGACTTCCAGGCGCTGAAGGATGAACTTGCCCGCCTCAAGGCCGAGACGAGCAGCGAAGACCGCGTCGTGATCGCTGACGGTACGCTGCTGAAACCGGGCCAGAGCAATCCGGAGCTTGCCAATGTCGTGAAGGGCATCGTCAAGCACGGGTCAGACGCGCTGAAGACCGACCATTCCGTGACGATCGCCACCTATGCTGGCACGCCCGAATACACGCCGGAACTGGTGTCGCTCGTCGAGGCCTTCCAGAAGGAGCATGGCCTGAAGCCCGACGGCATCGTCGGCAAGGCCTCCATCCGTCTGCTGACGGGGGGTGATTCGGTTGCAGACAAGATCGCGAAGGTCGAGGTGGCGCTCGAACAGGCGCGCTGGCTGCCGGTCGATCTCGGTGCACGGCATGTCTTCATCAACCAGCCGGCTTTCCAGGTCTATTACTACGAAGGCGGTTCGGAAAAGTTCTCGATGCGCACGGTCGTCGGCTCCAAGTCGAACCAGACCTATTTCTTCGAGGACAAGGTGCAGACCGTCGAGGTCAATCCCTATTGGGGCGTGCCGCAGTCGATCATCATCAACGAGATGCTGCCGAAGCTGCGCAACGATCCGAACTATCTCGACCGCATGGGCTATGAAGTGGCCGTCGGCGGGCGCGCGGTTCCGTCGTCCTCGGTCAACTGGTACGGCTCGACGTCTGGCATTTCCGTGCGTCAGCCGCCGAGCGGTGACAATGCGCTCGGCGAACTGAAAATCCTCTTCCCGAACAGCCACGCCATCTACATGCACGACACACCGTCGAAGAGCTTCTTCAAGAAGGACATGCGTGCGCTGAGCCATGGCTGCGTGCGCCTCGCCGAGCCCCGCAAGATGGCGGCCGCCGTGCTGGGCGTGAGCGAGGAAGAGGTCGGCAAGGAGATCGCCGCCGGCCGCAACAAGGCGCTCAGCGTCAAGGCGGATATTCCGATCTACATCGCCTATTTCACGGCGTGGCCGAACAAGGATGGCGTGGTCGAGTATTTCGACGACGTCTACGGGCGCGACGACTACATGCGCAAGGCCTTCGCGGCGACGCAGAAGGCGCGTCAGGCCGGTGCCTGAGCGGCTCCATCGCTCCGAAAAAGAAAGGCGCCTGCAAGGGCGCCTTTTTTCGTTGAACCGTATGGCTTTCCGCCGGTTCAGCGCGCCAGCAGCCGCTCCACCAGTGCGGGCGTCAGCTCGTCGAAATGGGCGATGACATGGGTCGGCTCCAGCGTGTCCACCGGCACGTCCGAATAGCCGAAGGGCACGCCGATCGACGGCACGCCTGCATTGCGGGCGACGAGGATATCGTTGAGGCTGTCGCCGATCATGACGGTGCGCGCCGGGTCGCCACCGGCCTGGTGCACGGTGCCCAGCAGATGCTCGGCGTCAGGCTTGCGCGTGGCGAAAGTGTCGCCACCTGTGATGGCGGCGAAGCGATCGGTCAGACCGAGGCCTTCGAGGAGGCGGCGGGCGAGCCCTTCCATCTTGTTCGTGCAGACCGCGAGCCGGTAGCCCGCATCCGTCAGGCGATCCATCGCCTCGATCAGGCCGGGATAGGGCGCGGAAACACCCGGCATGGCATTGCCGTAATGATCGACAAAGACGCCGAGCATTTCCTGCAATTCGTCGTCAGTAACGGCGCGGCCGCGAAGCGCGAAGGCACGCTTGATCATCACCACGCCGCCATGGCCGACCAGATGGGTCAGGTCGTCATAGGTGACGGGATCGAGCCCTCTCAGGCCGATCGTGTGGTTGAGACTGGCCACGAGGTCGTGCGCGGTGTGGATGAGCGTACCGTCGAGATCGAAGACAACGAGAGAAGAGGTCATGGCAGGCCTTGCGGGACAGAGCGGAGGAGGTCTTTCCGGTAAGCGAGGGCCGACGCTTTTGCAATCGCCTTTTCGGTCCGGGACTTGCGGCGTTTTTGACTTTCGTTTGCGGGGCGGGGCGTGTAAGTGTCTCACCGGAATTCCGGTGCTTCGCGCGTGCCGGCGTGCAACCGTTCAGGGAGTTGGGGGGCATGGACGCCCGTGAAATGAAGATCAAGGCGGCGGAAGCCGCACTGGCGCATGTGGAAGACGGCATGCGCCTGGGCATCGGCACGGGGTCGACGGCCGAGGAGTTTGTGCGGCTGCTGGCCGAAAAGGTGGCCGGCGGCCTGCGCGTCGAGGGCGTTCCCACGTCCGAGCGCACGGCACGGCTCTGCCTGGAACTCGGCGTTCCCTTGAAATCGCTTGATGAACTGCCGGAACTGGATCTGACCATCGACGGCGCCGACGAAGTCGACAGCCGGCTGCGTCTGATCAAGGGCGGCGGCGGCGCGCTGCTGCGTGAGAAGATTGTTGCCTGTGCCTCCAAGCGCATGATCGTTATCGCCGACGAAACCAAGGTTGTCGAGACGCTCGGCGCCTTCAAGCTGCCGATCGAAGTCAATCCGTTCGGTCTCGTTGCCACACGCATCGCCATCGAGAAGCTTGCAACCCGCCTTGGCCTTTCCGGCGCGATCGACCTGCGCGCGTCCGGCGACGGAACGTTCACGACAGACGGCGGTCACTATATTCTCGACGCATCTTTTGGCCGCATTCCTGATGCAGATGCGCTCGCAAGAAACCTCAATGACATACCCGGAGTCGTCGAACACGGCCTCTTCATCAATATAGCGTCGCTGGCCGTCATCGCGGGACCCGCGGGAGCACGCACGCTGACGGCGAAAGAATAGACAGGAGCAAAGACCACATGTCCAAATTTGCTGGTTTCGGCCGCACCCTCGCAGTGACCCTCATCGTTTCGGCCAGCCTTGCCGGCATCGCCAAGGCGCAGGACGTCACGGACGACCAGATCAAGGCCGCCCGTGCTGCCATCGACGCCATCGGTGCGACGAGCCGTTTCGACAACATCCTGCCGGGTCTCGCCGCCCGCGTGAAGGCGACCTTCGTGCAGGCGTCGCCCAACTACGAGGCCGAGATCAACGCTGTTGTCGACGAGCAGGCGATTGCCCTTGCTCCCCGCCGCGCCGATCTCGAAAAAGAAGCGGCCACGATTTATGCCAAGACCTTTACGCAGGACGAGCTGAAGGCCATCGCGGACTTCTATGCCTCGCCTGTCGGCAAGAAGCTCCTGACGGACGGCCCGATCGCGACGCGCGAAGTCATGAAGGCCGCGGAAATCTGGGCCGCCGGCGTCAGCCGCGACCTGCAGACGGAAAGCGGCAAGAAGCTGGACTCCACGATCGGTGCTGCTCCCGCCGAGGGCGGCGCGCAACAGCCGCAGCAGTAAGACAAAAAAGGCGGCCACGGGCCGCCTTTTTCATTTCATTCCATCTGCGGGCCTAACGGCCCGGATCGACCTATTCGTGGATTGTGTAGTCGCCGAGTTCGCAAAGGTTCTGCGTATCGGTTGTCGTGTCGAGATCGGAATCATCGGAGAATTCGAAGCGCATGTCGTATTCGCAGACTTCGCGGCCGTCTGCGATCGTGATCTCGATCGTTTCGCCGGGGTTGAGCACGTCCTGCCCGAACACATCCTCTTCCCATTTATCGACGCCGACGGGCGACGTGTAGAAGCGGGTGAGCACGGAGTTCGTGCCGTTCTTCAGGTTGAAAACGAGATCTTCGGCGGAGGCCGCGCCGGCAACCAGCAACAGTGCGGCGGTAGAGATTGCGATCAATTTCGATTTTGACATTTTTGTCATCCGTTCAGCCCACAATTGAGCGGGATTTCTTTTAAGCGGTGTCTCACATTCGGTAAATGGAAATAGCGGCGGACAGCCAGCCGTTCAGTGAGAAATGCGCCGCGACGGGCGATATATCGGGCGGTGAAGGCCGGGCTTTCACTTTTGCGCCTGCTGCACCTATATGGGAAGCACGCGAGGCCGCGGATTCGCCGGCCCGTTCCAACGCCATCGTCAGGCCACGCCCGCAGGAGATCCCCATGACGGCTTTCGATTACGACCTCTTTGTCATCGGCGGCGGCTCCGGCGGCGTGCGCAGCGCGCGTCTGGCCGCAAGCATGGGCAAGAAGGTGGCGATCGCCGAAGAATTCCGCTTCGGCGGCACCTGCGTGATTCGCGGCTGCGTGCCGAAGAAACTCTATGTCTATGCCTCGCAGTTTCCCGAGCATTTCGAGGATGCCGCCGGTTTCGGCTGGACGGTCGGCGAGAGCAGCTTCGACTGGAAGGCGCTGGTGGCGGCCAAAGAGAAGGAAATCACCCGCCTCGAGGGCCTCTACCGCAAGGGGTTGGACAATGCGGCCGCAACGATCCTTGCCACACGCGCCATCCTCGTCGGGCCGAACACCGTTCGCCTGACGGCCACCGGCGAAGAGGTCACGGCCGAGCGCATCCTGATTGCCGTCGGCGGACATCCGACGCCGCATCCCGACCTGCCGGGACATGAATTGTGCATTACCTCGAACGAGGCTTTCGATTTGCCGGAAATGCCGAAATCCATCGTCATTTCCGGCGGTGGCTATATCGCGGTCGAATTCGCCAACATCTTCCACGGGCTCGGCGTCGAGACGACGCTCATCTATCGTGGCAAGCAAATCCTCTCACGCTTCGATCAGGATATGCGCCATGGCGCGCAGTCGGCGATGATCGCCAAGGGCATCCGCATCCTCTGCGAGGACATTATCACCAACGTCGCCGAGGCGGCGGACGGACGCCGCACGGTCACGACGAAAGCCGGCGAAATGCTGCATGTCGACCAGGTGATGCTGGCGCTGGGCCGTGCGCCCAACACGGGCAGCCTGGGGCTGGAAACGGTGGGCGTGCAGACGAACGAGCGCGGCGCCATCATCGTCGACGAGTATTCGCGCACCAATGTTTCCGGCATCTTCGCGCTGGGTGACGTTACCGACCGTGTGCAGCTCACCCCCGTCGCCATCCATGAGGCCATGTGCTTCATCGAGACGGAGTTTCGCGGCAATCCGGTCTCGCCGGACCACGACCTCATCGCCACCGCCGTTTTCTCGCAACCGGAGATCGGGACGGTGGGCCTGAGCGAAGAGGAAGCCGCGAAGAAATTCGACGATCTCGAAATCTATCGCGCCGAGTTCCGCCCGATGAAAGCGACGCTGTCGGGCCGGCAGGAAAAGATGATCATGAAGCTCGTCGTCAATGCCGCGGACCGCAAGGTGGTCGGCGCTCATATCCTCGGCCATGAGGCGGGCGAGATGGCGCAGCTGCTCGGCATTTCGCTGAAGGCCGGCGTGACCAAGGACGATTTCGACCGCACGATGGCGGTTCACCCGACGGCATCGGAAGAGCTAGTGACGATGTACCAGCCGAGCTACCGCGTCAGGAACGGCCAGCGGATCTGAGAACCGCCGGTATCTCCGAAGGCAGGCGGCCTGCGAAGCGATCCTCGTGGCGCTTGAAGAGGGCCACGAGCCTGTCGAGCGCCAGGCGCATTTCCGGGCGATGGCGGTCGTCGTCGTTGACAACCAGCCAAAGCGGATGGGTGAGCGCCTCGATCGGATCACCGTCGCGTACGAGTGCCGGTAAGGCATCTCCCACAAAGGTCGGCAAAACGCCGCGCCCGGCGCCGCTGGCAATCAGCCGGTGGAGAATGTCGGGAGCATTCGTCCAGGTGTGGATCTGGTTCTCGTGGTGGCGGAACACCCATTTCTCGGGCTCCGCCGTGGCAACCTCTGTGCCGATGGACACCCAAGGCTGCTCCGCTCCGCCATTGCTGTCTGCCGCGCGATAGACCGCGTAGGCCACGTCGACGGATTTGCGCACGGCGACATTGCCGCTCTTGGGCGCGTCGTGGAGAAGCGCGATCATGCTGTGGCGATGGGTAAGGTCGCCGATGGCCGAAAGCAGCTTGCAGCAGAGCCGGAAGTCGTCATCCTTGGTTCTGAGCTCGGCGAGATTGTCGGCAATGAAGCCGGACAGCCAGATGTTGCCAGCGACCGATACGATGGGCAGCGTGAAGGCATCGCCGTGCCAGCGTGTGATATCGGCCGTCGTGCGGCGGATGGTCTGCACATGCTCGAACAGCACCGTACCGTCGGGCGCCAGCCGGTAGCCTTGCTGGCTGCGGATGAACAGCGTACGGCCCATGGAGCGCTCCAGCGCCAGCATGCGGCGCCCGATCGTCGGTGCGCTGATGCCGGTTATCGATGCGGCGCCCGCAAGTCCGCCTTCCGCCGCGACATGAAAGAAAAGCTGCAGATCGCTCCAGTCGACTTCCGACATTTCCGGTCCCTCGTTCACACCATCCTTCTTAGCGCAAAATGAGCTGATCGGCATCGGTCGCCGATGAAACGGGCGTTTCATTCGCGCATCTACGAAGTTTCGACGCCAGTCGCTAGCTCATGACGGACACCACGATAGGAGTTTGCCATGAGCCCGGAATGGATGATCGCCTTCGACAGACAGGAGGCCAAGTTGCATGGAACGAAACGCACGTCTTTGGCCGATCCGCTTGAGAGGACGGATTGGCAGGGCTTCCAGTGGGTGAATGCTCTGTTGAGCCGCATGGTCGCTGTCGGCGGGCAGCGGCCGGCGAAATCAAGACAAAGTACTGTTTCCAGATGGATATTCGCTTCCGAAGTGTCTCGGCGTCGCTGACAGGCAACGGCGCTGCGTTATCCTGTGCTTTACCGCCTGTTACCGGGATGGCGCAGCCGTCGCAATTGCGTTACAGGCGCTGGAACTGCGGCTATGCAAGAACCATCTAACGGTTTATAAGCCCGCATCTTCAAACGGAGAGGCGCCCCCCGGTTTTCGGGCGTTTCAGGACAGGTGAGTATCATGGCACAGAATTGGACCCCGACCAGCTGGCGGCAGAAGCCCATCCAGCAGGTTCCGGAATATCCCGATCTCGCCGCATTGGCGGCGACCGAAGAGCGCCTCGCGAAGTTTCCGCCGCTCGTCTTCGCCGGTGAGGCACGTCGCCTCAAGGCATCGCTCGCCAATGTCGCAGAAGGCAAGGGCTTCCTGCTGCAGGGCGGCGATTGCGCCGAGAGCTTCGCCGAACACGGTGCCGATACGATCCGCGACTTCTTCCGCGCCTTCCTCCAGATGGCCGTGGTCCTGACCTTCGGCGCCCAGCAGCCGGTGGTGAAGGTCGGCCGCATCGCCGGCCAGTTCGCCAAGCCGCGCTCCTCGGGCATCGAGAAGCAGGGTGACGTGTCGCTGCCGTCCTACCGTGGCGATATCATCAACGGCATCGAGTTCACCGAGGAAGCCCGCATTCCGAACCCGGAACGCCAGATCATGGCCTACCGCCAATCGGCCGCGACGCTGAACCTGCTGCGCGCCTTCGCGATGGGCGGCTACGCCAATCTCGACAACGTGCACCAGTGGATGCTCGGCTTCGTCAAGGACAGCCCGCAGGCTGAGCGCTACCGCAAGCTCGCCGACCGGATTTCCGAGACCATGGACTTCATGAAGGCCATCGGCATTACCTCGGAGAACCATCCGAACCTGCGCGAGACGGATTTCTTCACCAGCCACGAGGCTCTGCTGCTCGGCTACGAGCAGGCGCTGACCCGTGTCGATTCCACGTCGGGCGACTGGTATGCGACCTCCGGCCATATGATCTGGATCGGCGACCGCACGCGCCAGGCCGATCACGCGCATATCGAATATTGCCGCGGCATCAAGAACCCGCTCGGCCTCAAATGCGGCCCGTCGCTGACCGGCGATGGCCTGCTGGAGTTGATCGACCTGCTCAACCCGTCGAACGAGGCCGGCCGTCTGACGCTGATCTGCCGCTTCGGCCATGACAAGGTCGCGGACAACCTGCCGAAGCTCATCCGCGCCGTCGAGCGTGAGGGCAAGAAGGTCGTCTGGTCATGCGATCCGATGCACGGCAACACGATCACGCTCAACAACTACAAGACGCGTCCGTTCGAGCGCATCCTGTCGGAAGTCGAAAGCTTCTTCCAGATCCATCGTTCGGAAGGCACGCATCCAGGCGGCATCCATATCGAGATGACCGGTAATGACGTGACAGAATGCACCGGCGGCGCGCGTGCGCTGTCGGGTGACGATCTCGCCGATCGCTACCACACGCATTGCGATCCGCGCCTCAATGCCGATCAGGCGCTCGAACTCGCCTTCCTTCTTGCCGAGCGCATGAAGGGCGGTCGCGATGAAAAGCGCATGGTCGTGAACGGCTGATCGCCTTTCGTTCACGCTTCGGTTCCCTCGATGAGCGGGGCTGATGCAAGCATTCAGGAATGTGAATTTGACAGGACCGGGCCGGCTGGACAAGCTGGCCCGGTTTTCGTTTGCGCGCTTGCGCATGCCAGGAAAAGAGGGATCATGAGCGAAGTTCATTCGGGGCACTGTCTGTGCGGCGCGGTGCGGTTTCGTACCTCCGGTCCGCTGCGCGCGGTGACGGCGTGCCATTGCAGCCAGTGCCGCCGCCAGACCGGGCATTTCTACGCGGCAACCAACGTCACCGATGACCGGCTTGAGGTCGAGGGCGCAGAGGGCATCACCTGGTATAGGGCGAGCGAGGCGGCAAGCCGCGGTTTCTGTCGCACCTGCGGTTCCGCGCTGTTCTGGAAGGCCGACGGATCGAACAACACCTCCATCATGGTGGGCGCCTTCGACCTGCCGACGGGATTGGCCATTGGCAAGCATATCTTCTGCGCCGACAAGGGCGATTATTACGAGATCGAGGGCGACGCGCCGCGTTTTGCTGCTGCGCGGTAAGTTCTGTCGCCGTTCTACTGCACCAAAGCGGGCCGCTGACAGCGAACGCCCGTCACGCGGATATCGGCCTCGCCGATGCGAACGCCGACGACCAGCAAAAGATTGTAGATCAGCTCGTCGATGGCCGGCGTTACCGCGCCGAGCGTCGAGGCCAGTGCGGCGGTGATCACCTTCGGCGTGCCGAGCGTGAGGAAAAGGACCTGGATGTCGAGGTCGAGATTTTCGAGCAAGGACTTCGTGATTGAGGTGAGGGCGTCGCGCGTTGAGGCGGTTTTCGTGGTGCGCGCCGCGATCTCCGTCGGCGAGAAGGTGAGCTTGCTCCTGGTCAGGTTCTGGGCCTCGACATGGGCGATCGCATCAATGTTGAGCAGACCGGAATCGACGATGCGGGCCTTCTTGACGCGCGGTTCGGTCGAGAAGTTGGAGAGCACGGACGGGTCGACTGCGCCGATGGCGATTTCGGCGAGCCCCGGCACGGCGTCGATGGTGACGTTTGCATTGGCCGTGGTGCCGCCAAGGCAGCGGATATCGGCAAGTTTTGCCTCGGAGGCCGCAACCTCCACATAGAGCGGCAGCTTGATGCGGATGCCGGCAAGTGCCGAAAGCCCATCGACGCTAATCTCGATGGCAAGGCGCGTCTGGGCGCTGCGTACCGCGCTGCCGGGCGCGCCGAGACGATGGGCCGGTGTTTCCACCGGCGGCTCACCGACGGCCAGAGCCACCTTGACGCCGGCAAGGCCCGGCACGCCCGCGCCGAGATCGAGCGCTACCTGGTTCGTGCCGTTGGCGAGGGCCGCACCGGCGGATACGATCTGCATGGCGTTGATCGACATATCCCAGTCGCCGCCCGTTGCGACTGCGATCCCCTTCTTCGGGTCGAGGTTGAGAATGCGGGCAAGCGGCAGCTTGACCTTGCTCTTGCTCGTTGCCTGCTCGAGGGAGCGCAGCGCCGAATTGACGGTGCTCGACAGACCTTGCACGGCGCGCATGGAGGCCAGCAGGTCCGGCATGGTGATGCCAGCGTTCAGCACGTCCTCATAGGTCCCGGCCGTCAGGTTGAGTTTTGTCGCGACGGCCTTGAGAAACGGCTGAATGGCGATGTCGGTATCGACGAGCGCCCGGTAATCCATGACCTTCAGCGATATGTTGGTGCCGAGAAGCTTGCCGAGCAGCGCGTTCAGGATGCCGTCGTTCAGGCTTGCGAGCCGCGTTCCGACCGAGAAAGCCGCCGTCTTGGTGCGCGAGGCCGCACCTGTGGCCGAAAGCACCGGCGAGCGTGGTATGAAGATCGAGGCGACGAAGAGGTCTGCCGGGCGTGTCAGCCGCACACGCGCGGCATCTGCGTCTGTCGTTGCGGGTTTGAACCGGTCCTGCGGCAGCAGGTCGGGATCGGCGACGTAGCGGCCGCGCTCGACCGTGGCCTCGACGACGGTTGCTTTGCCGAGGTCAAGCGACCGGTCCGCGGGGAGGGACAGGCCGTTCCTTCCCGTGACATTGGCCGGCACGCGATTGAGCGAGAAGAAGGCGGCCGCGGCCTTCTCGGCTTCCACGACGTTCGAGGCGGCTGCGATGGCGGCCAGATCTGCATCGGCCTGAAGCGCACGCTGCTGCACCGTGAGGTAACCGAAGTCCACGCCGAGCGCGAGCGAGAACACCATCAGCGGCAGGCTGAGGGCGGCGAGCGTGCCGATATTGCCGGCGCGGTCCTTGATGAAGGGAAGGCGTTCCATCTCACATGCCTCCCACGCGCACCGTCGCATAGCGGCGGATCTCTTCCTGCGGCAGGGCGAAGGTGAAGAGCTTCCAGATCGGCAGGTCGCTTGAATCGTAGGCGATGGTCACGGTGAACTGGTCGGGATTGCCCGGATCGTCCGCGACCACGACCTGCATCTTCGCGCGGTTGATGAAGGAATAGTCGAAGCGCGAGGCGTCGAGATAGCGGTTGACTAGCGTGACGCGCTCCGCCGGATTAAGGCCAGCCACCGCAGTGCGCGCCGCATCGGCCGCGATCTGCTGTACCGAGTGTGTCACGCTGAGATAGATGCCGTAGGCGATCATCGTAAACAGCGCCAGGAAGAACAGCGGCGCGATGATCGCGAATTCCAGCGCCGAGGTGCCGGCGCGGTCTTTCGACAGACGGGCGAGGGCGTGCATGACATCTCCTCCATTGGATGGTCGCGGTCAGGCATTTCCGCATCCGGGAGGGATGCACGTTTATCGTGCATCGAAAGTCTTAATTTCCTCTATAGATTGATTTTTGAGATTATCGCATGCCTTAGGTTGCGTCCGGTAGTCATTCCTTTTGCCGCAAGACGTCATGCAGGCGCAGCACTTCCATCTTCAGTGCGGCGATCTCGTTGAGGAAGTGCGTGTCGATCTTGTGATGAAGCGCCATCAGTTCGATCTCCGCTTTCAGGTTCACCTCGTAGTCCTTCGACGCCTCGAAGCGGTCGCGCATGGCCTGGCGGTTCTGCGACATCATGATGATCGGCGCCTGTAACGCCGCCACCATGGAGAGAACGAGATTGAGGAAGATGAAGGGGTAGGGGTCGAACGCCTCGCGGGTGAGGATGATGGTATTGAGGACCGTCCAGACAAGCAGGAAGATGATGAAGGCGATAATGAAGGTCCAGGAACCGCCAACGCGGGCGATGGTATCGGCCACGCGCTCGCCGACCGATTGCTTGGACTCGTACGCCGCGTTGGTATCCTCGGCGAGAATACGCCCGGCGCGCGAGTTGAGAAGAACCTGGCGTTCGGTCTCATCCAGATGTTCGGCGGGTTTGCCGAAAAGGACCTGCGCGGCGTCGTCGAGAGATTTCATGGTTGGGCTCCGAAAAAGCGAATCGGAGCCTAACCTAGCGCTTTTCCGGCGAAAATCAGTAGCCCGCGCTCATCAGTTCCGCATGGGAATCGAAGAACCGTTCCAGGCCGTATTGTTTGCCGAACATGATGTCGTGCTGCAGGAAGCGGAAATCGCGCACCAGCGGGTCGATCGTCTTCTTGCGCGACCAGTCGGTCGTTGCCTTGCCCTTGGCGTCGATCAGCATGTAGCGGTCGATGACGCGCAACTTGTCGTGCACGGCGCCGAGGAAGCCCGTGTAGTAGGGATGTTCGAAGCCGGCTTCCTTGAGGACGTAGTAGGAAAGGAACGCCGGGCTGATCGTGCCGATATCCTTCTGGGCGCCGGTCTTGTTGGACCAGACGACGAGCGGGGTCTCGTGTTCCTTCTTCATCTGCTCGGGCGTACCCTTGCGCGAGGCTGTGACGCCCTTCATGTAGCCGGAATTCTGATAGACCGTGTTGAGCGGCGGCAGATGATCGCCGAAGACGACGATGATCGTCTCGCGGTCGCGCTGCTTCGCCCAGTCCATCAGCATCTTGAGGCTGTCGTCGGCTTCCTTCACGCCCTGCGCATAACTTGCCAGCATGCGCTCGCTGCGCGGATCGAGCTTGCCATCGACACCGATATCGGTCTTGGCGTAACGGCCATCGTCATAGGGGCCGTGGCCCTGGAGCGTGACGGTGAAGAAGAAGAACGGATCTTCCTGCATGTCGGCCTGGCGGATGATTTCCTTCGTCAGCGCCTCGTCAGACGTGAAGTTGCCACGCTTCGCCAGGGGCGGCATCTTGTCGACATCCTTGAAGGTCTCGAAACCGAACGCCTTGTAGACGCTGGAGCGATTCCAGAACCAGCCCGAGAACGGGTGGATGGCGCGTGCCGTATAACCCTCCGCGCGGAAGAAGGTGGCGAGCGAAGGGATCGGCTTGCGCACATACTGCTGGTAGGGAATGCTGCCCGTCGGCAGGAAGGCATTGGAGAAGCCCGTCAGCGCCTCGAATTCGACATTGGCGGTGAGGCCGCCGAATTCCGGCGAGAAGACGTTGCCGCCCTCGTTTTCGCGGATGACCGGCATCGGGTCGGGCGAAAGCTTCACGCTCTCCAGCCGCGTCGGATCCCAGAGCGACTCGCTCATGACGACAATGACGTCGGGCTTGGTGCGATGGGAGGTGCCGGCAGGCAGAGGCTTGGACGGAATCTTGTCGATGGCATCAACCATGTAGCCCGAGGGGGCCTGCACATTGGCCATGGGCAGGTTGATGGCGAAGGCCATCATGAAGCCGTTGTGACGGTAGTTCTCGGCCTGATCCCACATGATCGGGAAAATCTTCAGGCGGTCGCGCATCCAGGAGAACTCATTGTAGTCCATGATGGAGGCGAAGCCGGCAAGCAGCGGCACCGCAAGCGCAAGGCGCGCCAGACGTTCCTTGCGGGTCAGCGGACGGAACCGGCGCCAGGCAAAGATCCACAGGCCGATAAGGCCTGCGACGCCCATGGCGACGGCAAGCGCGAGCGCGGCCGCGGTCCATGGACGGTCCTGCACCAGCACGGGCATCAGTTCTAGGATCTGGCGGCCGAAAAGCAGGTCGGTCGGGTAGAGCGGATCGGTGAGAAAGACCTGCTTCTGCTGCGAAATCACGCCCATCAGGATAACGAGGGGCGAGACCAGCAGCACGGCCTTGTGCTGCCGCCCGATCAGCGCATCCAGCGCGAGATAGAGTAGAAAGAACACGCCCGTCGTCGTCCAGCCGGGCTGCTGGAGATTGGTGAGATAGACGTAGGTCTGCTGGATGGAGCCGCGCGTGATAAGCTCGATTGCGACCACCGTGGCGAGCGCCAGAATGCCGGAGACGATCAGGGATCGCATAACCGCCAGCGTCTTGGCGTGGCGCGCGAGAAAACCCACCCTGTCAGGATGTTTCCCCGTGGCTTCGATTGCCACCGCTGCGGTCGTGAACAGGGCCAAGGCCTTCTCCGATTTCACAAAACTTTCGTCTCTCTGTCATATGGATGTCATCTTGAACAGGAGATGAACGCTTCCCTTAACGTTGCCCACACGCTTTGGTTCAGTCTGTTGCCGCGCAGCAATGGTTGTCGGCTGCATGCCCGCTTGCGGGCTTTCACAACAGGGATTTCCAATCGGCGCTGCTGTTCATTCCCAAAGCTTGCAGGATGCTCTAAAGAGCTTGCGACGGTTCGAGCGTGTGGCCTGCACGACCGGACACAAGAGGAGACGGGTCCGCAGAGATGACTTCCGAGACTGAAAAGACGACGCTGCGCATTGCTGTCGCGCAGTTGAACCCGACGGTTGGCGACGTGGCCGGCAATCTGGCCAAGGCGCGCGCCGCTCGCGCGGATGCCGCAACGCAGGGCGCCGACCTGCTTCTGCTGACGGAACTTTTCATCTCCGGCTATCCGCCGGAGGATCTCGTGCTGAAGCCGGCCTTCCTGAAGGCCTGCCGTCGCGCTATCGATGATCTTGCCACAGACACTGCGGATGGCGGCCCGGGCGTCATTATCGGCTTTCCGCGGCAGGACGAGACCGGCCGCTACAATGCCGTCGCCGTTCTCGATGCCGGCAAGGTCATCGCGGTCCGCGACAAGGTGGACCTGCCGAACTACGGCGAATTCGATGAGAAGCGCGTCTTCGATCAGGGCGCGATGCCGGGTCCGGTGAATTTCCGTGGCGTGCGCCTTGGCATCCCGATCTGCGAGGACATCTGGGGCGAACTCGGCGTCTGCGAGACGCTGGCGGAAAGCGGCGCGGAAATCCTGCTGTCGCCGAACGGCTCGCCCTATTATCGCGGCAAGGTCGATATCCGCCACCAGGTCGTGCTGAAGCAGGTCATCGAGACCGGCCTTCCGCTGCTCTATGCCAACCAGCTCGGCGGGCAGGACGAGCTTGTTTTCGACGGCGCAAGCTTCGCCTTCAACGCCGACAAGACGCTGGCCTTCCAGATGAGCCAGTTCGAGGAAACCATCGCGCTCACGACCTGGAAGCGGCAGGGCGGCGGATGGGTCTGCGACAGCGGCCCGATGTCGCGCATTCCCGAGCGTGAGGAGGCGGATTACCGCGCCTGCCTGCTTGGTTTCCGTGACTACGTTAACAAGAACGGCTTCAAGAACGTCGTGCTCGGCCTGTCCGGCGGCATCGATTCCGCGATATGCGCGGCCATCGCCGTGGATGCGCTGGGCGAGGAGCGCGTGCGCTGTGTGATGCTGCCCTACCGTTACACTTCGGAGGATTCTCTGAAGGATGCTGCCGATTGCGCCAAGGCGCTGGGTTGCCGTTACGACATCGTGCCGATCGAGGCACCCGTGACCGGCTTCCTTTCCGCGCTGTCAGAGACCTTCGAGGGCACCGAGGAAGGCATCACCGAGGAAAACCTCCAGAGCCGCACGCGCGGCACGATCCTGATGGCGATTTCCAACAAGTTCGGCTCGATGGTGGTCACGACGGGCAACAAGTCGGAAATGTCGGTCGGCTATGCCACGCTCTACGGCGACATGAACGGCGGTTTTAACCCCATCAAGGACCTCTACAAAATGCAGGTCTATGCGCTGTCGCGCTGGCGCAACCAGTATGTGCCGCCCGGCGCGCTGGGGCCGACGGGTGAGGTAATCCCGCACAATATCATCGACAAGGCGCCGTCGGCCGAGCTGCGGCCCAATCAGACCGACCAGGATTCCCTGCCGCCCTATCCTGTTCTTGACGACATTCTCGAATGCCTCGTCGAGTTGGAGATGGGCACGGAGGAGATTGTGGCGCGCGGCCACGACGCGGCAACCGTCCACCGGATCGAGCACCTGCTCTACATCGCTGAATACAAGCGCCGCCAGTCCGCGCCCGGCGTCAAGATCACCCGCAAGAATTTCGGCCGCGACCGCCGCTACCCCATCACCAACCGCTTCCGCGACCGGGGATGAGGGGCGCGGTACTGGCGGTCTTTCTGCGTCTGGTAGTTGTGCGTTAACCTGTGCGATCGAAATGTAACCTCTCTGATTGCAGACAGAGAGGTCAGTGCTAATATGCATTCCTTCTCGGGGAGTGGGTATGGCGCAGCGCAGGGTTGTCCTTTTTATCGATGCAGAGAACGTGCCTTCGCGCGCCGCCGCCACGCTTGTCGAAGAAGCGACGAAGCACGGCCTGCTGCTTGATCGCCGTATCTATGGAGACTTCTCGAATTCATCCCTCAAGCCGTGGCTGGATGCCGCCGCACTTCACGCCCTCACGTCCCGGCAGACCGTGGCCGGGGCTAATGGCAAGAACGGCGCTGATATCGCCATGGTGATCGATGCCATGGACGAACTTCATTCGGGGCAAGTGGATGTGTTCTGCCTCGCCACCGCCGATAGCGACTTCACCCAGTTGGCAATGCGAATTCGGCGCGCTGGCAAGATCGCCGTTGGAATGGCGTGCTCAAAGGCCTCGAGCCGGTTTCAGACGGCTTTTGACGTCTTCAGGACCATCGGCGCTGTAAAGCCCGACCCAAGTCCAGCGCCGGTGAAAATCACCGAAAAGACTGTTGCAAAACAGGCGCCAGATGTTCGCCGCGCGTTAAAGAGTGAACTCCTGCAACGCATTTTCGTCGAGGCGCCGCCGCTGGATGGTCCATGGGTTGCGCTGCCGGACCTCATGAAGACCTTGAACGCGTGTCAACCGAACTTCGATCTGAAGTCGTATGGTCACAACCAGCTCTACAAGCTTCTGGCCTTTTCCGGCGCCGAACTCGCCGACAAGAACCGCAAGGCCCGTCTGAAGGCACAGCCCCTCAAGAAAGTGGTCGATAACGGCTGAGGCGACAACGCCGTTTGAACAAGCGGACTTGATCGCGCAGGCGTGCCGTGCACAATCCGGCCGTCAGGTGCCCGCTTGCGGGAGAATCGGGAAACCGGTGCGGGGAAACCCAGGTCCGGTACGTGCCCAACGCTGTGACGGGGATGGCTTCGCTCTAAAACCTTGAATCGATTCAGGGTTTTGCCACTGGTTGTTCAACCGGGAAGGCAGGCCGAAGTCGTGCGAACCGAAGTCAGAAGACCGGCCTGGCAAGATAGACCGAACCGCGCGGACGGCGGCAGGTTTTCCGCATTGTTGGGGAGATGACGATGCGAACCAAACCGTTGGACCTTCTGGTCCGGGCGGGCGCTTTTCCGCATGAGGAAAAGCAGGCCGTATACCGCGCCATCGAAACGCGCCGGGACGTGCGCGATCAGTTCCTGCCTGATCCCTTGCCGGAGGACCTGGTCCGGCGGCTGCTGCAGGCGGCACACAACGCGCCGTCGGTCGGTTTCATGCAGCCATGGAACTTCCTTCTCGTGCGGAGTCCGGTGACGCGCCAAACGGTGCATGCGGCCTTTCTCAAGGCCAATGCGGAGGCGGAGGCGATGTTTTCGGGCGAGCAGCAAGAACGCTATCGTGCGCTGAAGCTCGAGGGCATTCTGAAGGCGCCGCTTTCCATCTGCGTGACCTGCGATCCGACGCGGGCAGGGTCCGTCGTGCTGGGGCGAACGCACAATCCGCGCATGGACGTCTATTCCACCGTTTGCGCCGTGCAGAACCTGTGGCTTGCGGCACGGGCGGAAGGGGTGGGCGTCGGCTGGGTCAGCATCTTCCACGACAGCGATATCCGCGCGATCCTTGGCATACCCAATCATATCGAGATCGTCGCCTGGCTATGCGTTGGTTTCGTCGATCAGCTCTATGGCGAACCGGAGCTGGCCGTGAAGGGGTGGCGACAGCGCCTGCCGCTGGAAGAGTTGGTCTTCGACGAGCGCTGGCCAGACGTCAGTTGACGTCGGCGCCTGCGGTGCGGCCGAGGTCGATTGCGGATTCATTTTCCGGCAGGAAGGCCGGGCCGACCGTGCGCACCTTGTGCTTGGACGGGTCGTAATCGCGCTCCTCCGCCTTGACCGGAACCTTTGCCTCGTCCTTACGTGGCTGCGTCTGGATGGTGGTTACGGAGCCGGAGCCGCCATCCGGTGCGGTTTCCGTCGTCATCTCGCCGCGTGCCGCCTTTTCGCGCTTGATCATCTCCTGATAGTAAGCCGAAAGGTTGCAGCCGCAGGCGCCGGGCTTGGAAAGGTCGCGCGTGCGGTAGGCGAAGGCGTTCTGCAATTCGACATAGGCGCGGCCGGTGACCGTGGAGGTCATCTGCTCGGTTTCCTGCCCGCGCCCCATCGCCTGGTAGAACAGTTCCGTCTCGGTCTGTGGGCACATCATCGCGCAGACCTGCTGGTCGCGGCGGAAGTCCATCGGCGAGGCGTTGGAGGAAATCGGGAAGAAACCGCCGTCACAGGTGCGCACGCAGACGGTGCGCAGGTTGCCGTGGCCGGCATTTCCGCCCAGCGAGCGCAGTTGCAGCCGGTCGCTGCCTTCGGGTGCGGTTCCCAGCGGCAGGGTGCGCGTGTCGTCGAGCGTGCGCAGACGCTCGGTTGCGGCAACAGGCGTCACCTTCGCATCGTTGCAGCCCTCGGTCTCCAGCGAGGAGATCAGCCGGTTGCGTCTGGCCTTCGACGCGCCGCCGCCCGACAGCTCACGCCGCTTGCTGTCGAGGATCTGGAGGTTCTGCTCCATCTTGCCGATGACGGTGGCGAGCGTGGCGCAGGCATCGGCATTGGCGCCGCCGATCACGATGATGCTGCCGCTGGAGCAGCGCAGGCGGCGCTGATCGCTTTTCGCTTGCCTCAGCTGGATGTTCTGGCGTGCGATGGCGGACGCATATTTGCGGGCGTTCGAGGTATCGACCACGACCTTGGGCAGGCTCGCCAGTTCCGCCTTGAGGCGCTGGCACACGTCCGCCGCCGCCGTGCCGCCGGAAAAAAGAAGCGACAGGCCGGTTGCAACGGCAAACAGGAAGCGGCTGCGTCCCTTCACGGTAACGATCCCTATCGATCTTAGAGCATGTCGAAACGGCCGGCGAAAACCGGCATTTCCTATCTTATCATAGGGCGTGCCGGAGCGAGTGCAACGCCGACCGGCATTCGTGCTTAAGGGCCACACTGGGCGCCTGCCTTGCAACGGCCCAAGTCACACCCTAAATTGCGGCATCTTCAATACCGACCGGATGGTGCTTCATGGATTTCAACCCGACCGCAAACCGACTTCGTTTTGTCATCGGGGATATCCACATCCATGCCGCACTCCATAACGCTTTCCAAAATCTCGTGGTCCGCGCCTGACGGGAACACGCTTCTTACCAATCTCGACCTGACCTTCGGTGCCGAGCGCACCGGCCTTGTCGGACGCAACGGCGTCGGCAAGACAACGTTGCTCAGGCTCGTCACGGGCGAGCTCGCACCGCAATCCGGGACCGTGACTGTTGACGGGGCGATCGGTCTGCTGCGCCAGACCGTGCAGGTTGCAGCGGGGGAAGCCGTCGCCGATCTTTTCGGCATCGCTGACATGCTCGATCTTCTCGCCCGCGCCGAACGCGGCGTGGCCGAAGCCGACGAGCTTGCCGATGCCGACTGGACCGTGGAGGCGCGGTTCTCCGCCGCTCTTGCGCGCGTTGGGCTCCAGGTGGAGCCTAAAACTCCACTTTCGGCCCTGTCCGGCGGGCAGCGCACGCGGGCGGCCCTCGCGGCGCTGGTGTTCCGTGAGCCGGATTTCCTGCTGCTCGACGAGCCGACGAACAATCTCGATCGCGAAGGCCGGCAGGCGGTGATTGACCTGCTTTCCGGATGGCGGGCCGGCGCGGTGATCGTCAGCCATGACCGCGAATTGCTGGAGACGATGGACGTCATCGTCGAGCTGACATCACTCGGCGCCAAAAGCTACGGCGGAAACTGGAGCGCCTACCGGCGGTGCAAGGCACTCGAACTGGCCGCGGCACACCGCGATCTCGCCGATGCGGAAAAGCACGCCGGCGAAGTGGCGCGCACCATGCAGGCGACCGCCGAGCGCCAGGCTCGCAGGGACAGTGCCGGCCGCCGCAAGCGAGCGCGGGGCGGCACTCCGCGCATCGTTCTCGGCGCCATGAAAGAGCGCAGCGAGCTGACGGGCGGTGCGAATGCGCGACTTGCCGAGGGCCGGCAGGCCGAGGCGGGCGAGGCGATTGCCAAGGCGCGCGAACGTATGGAAGTGCTCCAGCCCCTGACGGTGAGCGTGCCGCCGACACATCTGCCGACAAATCGTGTGGTCCTGCGGATGGAGGATGTCACCGCCGGTTACAACCCGGAACAGCCGATCGTTCGTGATTTCTCCCTTGTCGTTACAGGGCCGGAGCGCATCGCCATCACCGGCCCGAACGGTTCGGGAAAGACCACTCTGCTGTCTCTCTTGGCGGGCGATCTGCAACCGGCTAAGAGGAGCGTGCGCCGCTTGACCGATATCGCCATGCTCGATCAGCGAGTGAGCCTGCTCGATCCGGCCTTGTCCATCCGCGACAATTTCCGGCGGATCAATCCCGGGGCGGACGAGAATGCGTGCCGGGCGGCGTTAGCGCGCTTCATGTTTCGGGCCGATGCGGCTCTACAGATGGCGGGCAACCTCAGCGGCGGACAGTTGCTGCGGGCCGGGCTGGCCTGCGTACTCGGCGCCGGCCAGCCGCCGGCCCTGCTGGTTCTGGACGAGCCGACGAACCATCTCGATATCGATTCCATCGAGGCGGTGGAGGCCGGCCTGCGGGCCTATGACGGTGCGCTTGTCGTCGTCAGCCACGACGAAGCGTTTCTGGAGGCGATCGGCATTACGCGCAGGATTACCCTCTCGGGGCAGCCCTAACGCAAACGACCGCCGGGTTTGCCGGCGGCCGTTTTTATCTCGGGATGCCGCTGACGGCCTCAATCCGGGTAGGAGGCTTCCACGACGGCAAGCGCTGCCATGTTGACGACGCCGCGCGAGGTGGCCGACGGCGACAGGATATGGGCGGGCATAGCGGCACCGAGCAGGATCGGGCCGACATGCAGGCTGTCCGTCATGGTCTTGACGACGCCCATCGTGATGTTGGCGGCGTCGAGGTTCGGGAAGACCAGCAGGTTGGCTTCGCCCGACAGCGTCGAGTTCGGCATGACGCGCTGGCGCAGCGTTTCGGAAATGGCGGCATCGCCGTGCATTTCGCCGTCTGCTTCCAGCGTCGGGTCGAGCTCGCGCACGATATCCATCGCGCGGCGCATCTTATAGGCGCTGTCGGAATCGCGCGAACCGAAGTTCGAATGCGAAACGAGGGCGGCGCGCGGCGTGATGCCGAACCGGCGGATTTCCTTTGCCGCCATCACCGTCATCTCCGCGACTTCCTCGGGCGTCGGATCGAAGGTGACATAGGTATCGGTAAAGAAGGTCGCGCCGCGCTGCGAGATCAGCAGGCTCAGACCGGAGAAGTCGAGAACGCCCGGCTTCTTGCCAATGATCTGGCTGACATCGCGCAGGTGCTTGGCATAGCGGCCTTCCACGCCGCAGATCAGCGCATCGGCCTCGCCGCGCTTGACGGCCAGCGCACCGATCACGGTCTGGTTGGTGCGCACGATGGTGCGCGCGGCTTCCGGGATCACGCCCTTGCGGCCGACGATGCGGA
This sequence comes from Shinella sp. H4-D48, assembly GCF_022637395.1. Taxonomy (GTDB): domain Bacteria; phylum Pseudomonadota; class Alphaproteobacteria; order Rhizobiales; family Rhizobiaceae; genus Shinella; species Shinella sedimenti. Next base: position 1,559,240 of record NZ_CP093337.1, read on the forward strand.
AGTAGTCGTCCACATAGTCGCGGTAGCGCGGATCGTCTTCCGGGTTGATCACTTCAAAATCGGTATTGGGACGGATACGCAGGCCGTAGCGCTTCAGGCGCGTCTCGATGATCTGCGGGCGTCCGATGAGGATGGGCTTGGCGATTTCCTCTTCCAGCAGCACCTGAGCGGCGCGCAGTACGCGCTCGTCTTCGCCTTCGGCGAAGATCACGCGCTTCTTCTCGGCATTCTTCGCTGCCGCGAAGATCGGCTTCATGATGAAGCCCGAACGCCAGACGAAGCGATTCAGCTGGTCGAGATAGGCGTCGAAATCGGCAATCGGGCGCGTTGCCACGCCGGTTTCGGCAGCCGCTCGCGCAACGGCCGGCGCGATGCGCAGGATGAGGCGCTGATCGAACGGTGAGGGGATCAGGTAGTTGGGACCGAAGACCGGCGTTTCACCCGAATAGGCGCGGGCGGCCACGTCGGATACTTCCTCGCGGGCGAGCGCAGCGATGGCGCGCACGGCGGCCATCTTCATTTCCTCATTGATCGTGCGGGCGCCGCAATCAAGCGCACCGCGGAAGATGTAGGGGAAGCAGATGACGTTGTTGACCTGGTTCGGGAAATCCGAACGGCCGGTGCAGATCATTGCGTCCGGGCGGGCAGCGCGCGCCTCCTCGGGCATGATTTCCGGCTTTGGATTGGCCAACGCCATGATCAGCGGCTTTTCTGCCATGCGCACGAGCAATTCGGGCTTCAGCACGCCGGCGGCGGAAAGGCCGAGGAAGACATCGGCACCGTCGATGGTTTCGGCGAGCACCCGCTTGTCGGTTTCCTGGGCGTAAACGGCCTTCCACTGGTCCATCAGCTCTTCGCGGCCCTTGTAAACGAGGCCTTCGATGTCGTGGACCCAGATGTTTTCGACCTTGGCGCCGAGCACAACCAGCTGGTTGAGGCAGGCGAGCGCAGCCGCACCGGCCCCGGAGGCGACGATCTTGGCGTCGGCGAGGGATTTTCCGGCAAGCTCAAGGCCGTTCAGGACGGCGGCCGCAACGATGATGGCCGTACCGTGCTGATCGTCGTGGAAGACGGGGATATCCATCTTCTCGCGCAACTGGCGCTCGACCTCGAAGCATTCGGGCGCCTTGATGTCCTCAAGGTTGATGCCGCCGAAGGTCGGCTCGAGAGCGGAGATGACATCGACCATCTGCTCGACGGTCGGGGCGTCGATCTCGATGTCGAAGACGTCCACGCCGGCGAATTTCTTGAAGAGGACGGCCTTGCCTTCCATGACGGGCTTAGAGGCGAGCGGCCCGATATTGCCGAGGCCGAGGACGGCCGTGCCGTTGGAAACCACGGCCACGAGATTGGAGCGCGCCGTGTAATCGGCCGCCGTGCTCGGATCGTCGCGGATGGCAAGACAGGGGGCGGCGACGCCCGGCGAATAGGCGAGCGCGAGGTCGCGCTGGTTGCCGAGCGGCTTGGTGGCGGTGATCTCGAGCTTTCCGGGGCGGGGATAACGGTGGAAGAAAAGCGCCTGCTGGTCGATGTCTCCACTTGCGGGGCCGTTCTGCGTCCGCGGTTTGTCACCGGTGCTCATGATACTCCTGCCATATTCTGTTTTCGTTGCGGGCTTCGTGGCACAAAACCGCCGCGACGTGAAGTTTAACGGGTGTACCATAAAGCCGTATTCAACGGCGGGTGCAATGCCTATTTGCCTGCCGAAAATGCATAGGTGTGTCATCAATCTGAAATAGGAGTCTGGTTTTCAGAAGACCGAGAGCTGCCCGTCATGACGATGACCGCGGTGGCCGGCCACCGGAGACGAACGCATGACCGTGACCCCTGCCGACCCTGATGTCCGCCACTTCCGCACGCTCTTCATCTCGGATGTGCATCTGGGATCGAAGGCCGCCAAGGCCGATTTCCTGCTCGACTTCCTGCGGCATCACGAGGCCGAGACCATCGTGCTCGTCGGCGATATCGTCGACGGCTGGCGGCTCAAGCGCAACTGGTACTGGCCGCAGGCCTTCAACGATGTCACGCAGAAGATCCTGCGCAAGGCGCGCAAGGGTACACGCATCGTTTACATCCCCGGCAATCACGACGAGTTCCTGCGCGATTTCCCCGGCACGCATTTCGGCGGTGTCGAGGTGGCCGAGCGCATGATCCATGAAGGTGCAGACGGCCGGCGCTATCTGGTGCTGCACGGAGACGAGTTCGACGTGGTCGTGCGTCATGCGCGTGTCGTCGCCTATCTCGGCGACTGGGCCTATGACGCGGCCATCGCGATCAACGTGGTCTTCGCCGCCATCCGCCGCCGGCTCGGCCTGCCGTACTGGTCGTTCTCTTCATGGGCGAAGCAACAGGTGAAGTCGGCCGTCAATTTCATCGGCGAGTTCCAGAAGGTCGTCGTCGAGGAGGCACGCCGCAACAACGCCGATGGCGTGATCTGCGGCCATATCCACCACGCCGTCATCACCGAAATCGACGGCATCCGCTACATCAATAGCGGCGACTGGGTGGAAAGCTGCACGGCGATTGCAGAGCATCACGACGGCGAGATGGAGCTGATCACTTGGCAGACGATGGCCTCCAGGCCCGCAGCTATCCTTGCCGTGTCCCACCAGATGCCTGTCATTGAGAGGCGCGAACGGGTTGGCGCAGAGGCCGCCTGACGCGTTTTCGCGCGCGGCCGGGATAAGGCTGGTATGGCTGGAGGGTGGCCCCGGAGAGAGCGTCAGCGCCTGAAAAATCGTGGATTGGCCTGTGCCCTCCGGCATGATAGAGCGGCAAGCGTTTCAATGCAGGTTTCCCGCCAATGACGCCCCCTTCCGGGTTCAGAGTTACCGCCGGCGCGCCGCCGTTCTTCGCCGTGCGGATCGCGCTTGTTTTCTGCGCACCCATGATGGTCAACGGCATCGCCCTGCCGTTTTTCCCGGTCTGGCTGGAAACGCTTTCGCTTACCGATTTCCAGATCGGCATCGTGCTTGCGGTGCCGCTGTTCGTGCGGGTCTTCACCGCGCCGGTCGCGGGCGTCATCGCCGACCGGATCGGCGAGCGCTCGGTCGTACTTCTGTGGTCGGCACTGCTCTCGCTTTTGACGGCCGTGGCACTGTTTGCGACCGGCTCGTTCTGGCCCATCCTGCTGCTCTACACGCTTCAGGGTGCGGTCTATTCGCCCTATGTGCCGATCACCGAGGCAATCATGCTGTCAGGCGTGCGGCGCTGGAATTTCGACTATGGCCGCATGCGCCTGTGGGGATCGCTCGCCTTCATCGTGGCGACGATGGCGGGCGGTTGGCTCGCCGGACTCTATGGTGGCGCCATGGTGCTGCCGGCGATGGCGGCGGCTTTCGTCCTGACCGTCGTGGGCGCCCTGATCGCGCCGAAGATCGGCAAACCGCGCCGGCCGTCGCCGATTGCCGCCATCGCGACCATGCCGACCAAAAGCACGCTTCGGCAAAGCGATGTGCAGCTCATGTTGATCGGCGTTTCGCTCGTCAATGCCAGCCATGCCATGCTGTTCGCCTTCTCGGCGATCTACTGGCAGAAGATGGGTTTCAGCGGCGTGGATGTCGGGATCCTCTGGAGTGCGGGCGTTCTGGCGGAGGTGGTGTTCTTCCTGTTCGCCGTCCAGCTCAGGCGGCGGTTCAATCTCTGGTCCATGATGATCGTCGGTGCGTCGGTCGCCGTCGTGCGCTGGATCGTCTTTCCGCTGGAGATGTCGTTCACCGGCTACTTCGCGCTGCAGTGCCTGCATGCCTTTACCTATGCGCTCATCCATATGAGCGCGCAGAGCCGCCTCGTGCAGCGCGTTTCGGAAGAGCAGGAGGCGGCGGCGCAAGGGCTCTATTTCTTCTACACCGGCATCTTTACGGCTCTGGCGACCTTCGTATCGGGCTATGCCTTCAGCTGGTACGGTGTTCAGGGCTTCTATCTGATGTCGCTCGTCGCTGCGGCCGGTCTCATATCCATCGTCGCGGGTCGATTGCTTGCGCCGTCCGCTCAGCCCCAGAGCGCCGGCTCCGGCGGATAAACGTCGGAGCCATCGTAGCGCAGGGCTGGCTCCCGGTCGCGGGCCAGCAGCAGCGGCCCGTCGAGATCGACGAAGTCGGCGCCCTGCGCCAGAAGCACGGCCGGCGCCATGCCCAGCGACGTGCCGACCATGCAGCCCACCATGATTTTCAGCCCCTCGGCTCGCGCCGCCTGCCGAAGCGCCAGCGCTTCCGTCAGCCCGCCGGCCTTGTCGAGCTTGATGTTGATGGCGTCGTAACGGTCGGCGAGGCCGGCGACATCGCTCGTGCGATGCACGCTTTCGTCGGCGCAGACGAGCACGGGGCGCGCCATGCCGCGCAGCGCCGAATCGTTGTCCGCCGGGAGCGGCTGCTCGACGAGGGCGATGCGCGCCTCGGCGCAGAGGGCGAAGTGACGGGCGAGGTTGTCGGGCGTCCAGCCCTCATTGGCATCGAGAATGATGGCGCTGTCCGGCGCACCGGCCCGCACGGCGCGAATACGGGCCTCGTCGTCGGCCGTACCGACCTTGACCTTGAGCAAGGGACGCCAGGCATGCTCGGCCGCCTGCCGCTGCATGGCCTCCGGCTCACCGAGGGAGAGCGTGTAGGCCGTCACCAGCTTTTGCGGCGCCGTTGTATCCAGCACCTGCCATGTCGGCACGCCGGACAGCTTGGCCTCGAGGTCCCAGAGCGCGCAGTCGAGCGCATTGCGTGCGGCCCCCACCGGCATGCGGTCTGCGAGCTCCTCGCGGCCGATGCCGCCCTCGATGGCGCCGCGCATATCCTCGATGGCGGCAAGCACGCCCGGCACCGATTCGCCATAGCGTGCATAGGGCACGCATTCGCCGCGTCCCACGCCGCCCGAGGCACCAATCGTGCAGGTCACGACCTCGGCGGTGGTCTTTGCGCCGCGCGAAATGGTGAAGGCGCCGGCAATCGGAAAGCTCTCGGCGGCGGCAAGGAGTGTTCTGCGCATCGGATCGGCTTCTCCGTATTGAAAAAAGCGCAAGTGGGCAGGCTTTTGCGCCTTCGTTCGGTGACAGACGAGGCGCGAGTCGATAAGACAGGGCATGTTGTCCCACGCACGGGAAGATGCAAGCGACTTGGCCACGAACACCAATACCCCCGCCGAGATAAAGACCGAGAGCCTGACGGGTGGAGCCGGCGAGATCTGGCGTCTGTCCGGCCGCTGGATCAACACGACGACTGTCGCCGCCTCCAGGCAGCTCGACGGCATGAAGGGCGATACGGCGGGGCCGCTGGAGATCGACCTCGGCGGCGTCGAGGAAATGGATACCGCCGGCGCATGGCTACTGCGCCGCGCCATCACCGAACGTCAGTCGGGCGGCGGTGAGGTCAACATCACCGACCGGCAGGGCGCACGTTATGCGGACCTGATTGCGGCACTGCCCGAAAAACTGGCCGAGCCCGGAGACGCGCGCGGCGCGGCCGGCTCCCGCTTCGAGCGTATCTTCGCGCCCATCGGTCGCGTTGTGATCGACGTCTGGAACGACACGGTCGCCGCCATGTTCATTCTGGGATCGGCGGTGCGCGGTGCGCAGCTCAAGCTGGGCCGCAAGAGCGGTGTTTCGCCCGCCGCGATCGTGCACCAGATCGACCATATGGGCGTGCGCGCCGTTCCGATCATTCTCCTGATGTCGTTCCTCATCGGCGCGATCATCGCGCAGCAGGGCGCCTTCCAGTTGCGCTATTTCGGTGCGGAAGTCTTCGTCGTCGACCTCGTCGGTATTCTGCAGTTACGTGAAATCGGCGTTCTGCTCACGGCTATCATGATCGCCGGCCGCTCTGGCAGTGCCATCACCGCCGAGATCGGCTCGATGAAGATGCGCGAGGAGATCGACGCGCTCAAGGTGATGGGGCTGAGCCCCATCGGTGTCCTCGTCTTTCCGCGGCTCGTTGCGCTGACAGTCGCGCTGCCGCTTCTGACGATCATCGCCAACTTCGCCGCACTAGCGGGGGCGGCCTTCGTGGCCTGGGCCTATTCCGGCATTACCTTCGATACCTTCCTGTCGCGCCTGCGCGAAGCAATCGACCTGTCGACCATCGTCTCCGGCATGATCAAGGCGCCCTTCATGGCGCTCATCATCGGCATCGTCGCGTCGGTGGAGGGGCTCAAGGTCGGCGGCAGCGCCGAATCGCTCGGCCGCCACGTGACGGCCTCGGTGGTGAAGTCGATCTTCGTCGTCATCCTCGTGGACGGGCTCTTCGCCATGTTCTACGCCGCAATCGACTTCTAGGAATGCAGATGGACCCGGTTTCGGCAGATCAGAAGGACGTCGTGCTCTCGGTCAAGGATCTGACCGTTGGTTTCGGCACGAAGGTCGTTCTCGACAAGCTCAATCTCGATATCTACCGCGGCGAAATCCTCGGATTCGTCGGCGCATCCGGTACCGGCAAGTCCGTTCTGATGCGCACCGTGCTGCGGCTTCTGCCGCGCCGCGGCGGCAACATTCAGATCTTCGGCACGGATTTCGACAAGGCGACGGATTCCGAGCGGATGGCGCTGGATATGAAGCTCGGTGTCCTCTTCCAGCAGGGTGCGCTGTTCTCGTCGCTTACGGTGCGGGAAAATATTCAGGTGCCGATGCGCGAATATCTCGACCTTCCGCAGGCGATGATGGACGAGCTGGCACGGCTGAAGATCGAGCTTGTCGGCCTGGCACCTGACGCCGCGGAGAAATTCCCCTCCGAGCTTTCCGGCGGCATGATCAAGCGCGCCGCACTGGCCCGTGCGCTTGCGCTCGATCCGGCGCTGGTCTTCCTCGACGAGCCGACTTCGGGTCTCGATCCCATCGGTGCGGCCGAATTCGACGCGCTGATCGCCAAACTGCGCGACACTCTGGGCCTCACCGTGTATATGGTGACTCACGACCTCGACAGCCTGTTTTCGGTATGCGACCGCATCGCCGTGCTCGGGCAGAAGAAGGTTCTCGTCGAAGGCACCATCGAGGACATGCTGGCCTTTGACGATCCTTGGGTGCAGTCCTATTTCCAGGGCAAGCGTGCACGCTCGATCGTGCGATAGACATGAAGGACATCCGGGAGCATCCCGTCCCGGCGGATGGAACTGCGAGCAGGACTGAAGAATGGAAACGAAAGCCAATTACGCCCTCGTCGGTTTCTTCACCGTGCTGGTCATGGCGGCCGCCTTCGTGTTCGTCTACTGGATGTCGCAATACGGTCGTGGTGGCGAGATGGCGCAGCTGGCGATCCGCATTCCGGGTTCGGCCAACGGCCTGTCCATCGGCTCGCCCGTGCGCTTCAACGGCATACCCGTCGGCTCTGTACGAAGCCTTGCCATCGACAAGGACGATCCGCGCTTCTCCGTCGCCATGACGGAGGTCGCGACCAGCGCGCCTGTGAAAAAATCCACCTCCGCCGTGCTTGAGGTCCAGGGTCTCACGGGCGCTGCCTATATCGAGCTTTCCGGTGGTTCGGCTGGCGATCCGAACATCCTGCGGGACGCCTTCGACAACGAGACGGCCGCCGTTCTCGAGGCGGAGCAGTCGAGCGTGACCAACATCCTGTCGACGGCCGACAAGATCCTCAAGCGCGCCGATGCAGCCATTACCGACGTTCAGGGCTTTGTTGCCGATGCGCGCGGCCCGCTCACCAAGACCATCCAGAACGCCGAGCGCTTCTCCGATTCGCTTGCCGCCAATGGCGAGAATATCGACGAGTTCCTGAAGAGCGTCGGCGGCCTTTCCGATACGTTCCAGAACCTGTCCGGCCGGCTGGATTCCACGCTTGCCTCGGTCGATTCGCTGATCAAGGCAGTCGATCCGAAGAAGGTCGAGGATTTCGTCGGAAATGTTGACAAGGTGAGCAGGGACATCGCGGATGCATCCAGCAACGTGAAGGCAACCGTCGAGGGCTTCCGCAAGACTGCCGAGACCTTCGATACCTTCGGCAGGAATGCGACGGCCACGCTGGACAAGGTGGACAGCCTGATTGCGTCCGTCGATACGCAGAAGGTCAGTGGTGCCATCGACAACATCTCGGTCGCGACCCAGGATGCGCGCAAGGCGATCTCGTCCGTAACAGGGGTCGCCGACAAGATCGGCGCCCGTCAGGAAGACATCGACCAGATCATCACCGACGTGCAGCAGATGAGCAGCAAGCTCAACGCGGCGTCCACGCGCGTGGATGGCGTTCTTGCCAAGCTCGACGGCTTCTTGGGCGAGGGCGATTCCGAATCGCTGTTTGCCGAGGCCAAGGCGACATTGCAGTCGATCAAGCAGGCGGCGGATACGCTCAACGGCCGGATCGGTCCCATTGCCGACGGGCTTCAGCGCTTCTCCGGCTCCGGTCTTCGCGATGTCGAGGCGCTGGTGCTCGACACGCGCCGCACCATCCAGAACCTCGACAGCGCGATCTCCGGTTTCGAGCGGAATCCGCAGCGTCTGCTGTTCGGCGGAGACACCGTCAAACAGTATGACGGCCGCACACGCCGTTGATATCCCATGAAGTGTGGCCGTATCTCCACAACGGCCGCTCAGCTCTCGTTTGCGTGCAAGGACTTGGCCCGCACCACCGTGACAGCCTGCAAGGCCGCTGCTACATATCGATATCAAGGGTTTCGAGGATAATATGACGGTATCGGGTATCGAGATGTGGCGGAGAGGGCCTGCGGCGCGGATCGCACTCTCGGCTGTTCTGGCTGCATCCTTGGCCGCCTGCGGCGGTGGAGCGGCCAAGAACGATACGTTCAGCCTCACATCGGCGGCGCCGGTCGAGGGACCGTCCGCGAAGAACCGGCAGATTCTCGTGCCGCAGCCGACCGCTCTGAAGGCGATCGACAGCGAGCAGATCGTCATCCGTCCGTCGCCGTCGGAGATCCAGTACCTCTCGCAATCGCAGTGGAGCGACAGCCTCACCAAGATGGTGCAGGCAAAGCTCGTACAGGCGTTCGAGAACACCGGCCGTCTCGGCGGTGTCGGCACGCCCGGCCAGGGGCTGGCCATCGACTATCAGATCGTGACCGAGATTCGCGCCTTCGAGGTTCAGACCTCCGGCGCCGGCACCGCGATCGTCGAGATTTCCGCCAAGCTGCTCAATGATCGTAACGGTTCGGTGCGCGCGCAGAGGGTGTTCCGTGCCACGGCGCCGGTTCGCGGAGCGGGCAACACTGCGTTCGTGAAGGCGCTCGATGCAGCCTTTGCCACGGTCACTGCCGATATTATCGGCTGGACGCTGAAAACGATCTGATCGATCTTTCCGCTGGTTTCGGCCGCGCGCTGCCCTTGGGGTCGCGCGCGGCCTTTTCACATCAGGCGGCTTCGACGCCCTGGATGGCAGAGACCTTCCAGTCGCCGCCGTTCCTGCGCAGGAACGTCCATATTTCGACGGTTTCCGTGAGATTGTCCGGATCGCCGGATACCAGTTTGCCTGAAGTGCGGTCGCGCATGACGTCGATGCTCTCATAGCGCATGGCGACCGTGGCATAGTCGTCGGTGCCTTCGCGCCAAGCCTCTGCTACATCGCCCTGCACGAGGTGGATGTCACGCACCTCGTTGCGCAGGCTTTGCGTGGCGTTGTCGCCAATCTCCTCGGCGAGGTAGGACATCGCCTCCGGCGTCGTGATCTGGCGCAACGTGCGGAAATCTTCCGCCGCATAGGCCGCCTGCAATTCCTTCAGCATGCTCTCGAACTGTTCGAGGTCTTCCTGGCGGATGCCGATCTCGTCGCCGGACTTCGGCTGCGCCGCCGCCTGGCGCTGGCCGCCGCCGATGCGCGGGATCTCGAAATCCGAGCCGTTGCTGCCCTGATACGCGCTGCGCGACGAACCAGCACCCGCATAGGCAGGCGCGTTCTTCTGCGCGAACATACGGCGGATGAACAGGAAAGCGCCGGCGATCAGCAGCACCTGGAGGAGCAGGCCGAGGAAGCCGATGCCGCCGCCGAGCCCGTGACCGAGCAGCATGCCGACGAGGCCGCCGAGCATCAGGCCGCCGAGCATGGAGCCCGCGAAGCCACCGAACAGGCCCGGACGCGGGTTCGTTGCCGTGCTGTTGCGACCTGCGGCCTGCTGGGTGGACGGCTGGCGCGTCATCGTGCGGTCGATCGGCTGGGCTTCGTTCGGCGCGGTGCGCGTCGTGGAGGGCGTGGAGAAGGTGCGGGTGCCACGGCTGCCAAAACCACCGCCGGCGCGACGCGCTTCGGCGACGTCCACAACCGTCATCATCACGACGAGCGCCACGGCCAGCGTCGCGAGAAGGCGTCCAAACCCCTGTATTGCAATCATATTCGTCTCTCTCCCTTACGACATAAGGCCCATGGCGTGGGATATAGAGGCTGGCGGCTGCGAATATAAGAGAAAGGCGCGTGGAAACGACACGGGCGGCTCACAAATGCGTTATCGCCCATCAACGCAAAACGGCCGCCCCGAAGGACGGCCGTCAAGTCTCATAACATCCGCTTTGCTCAGCTGAAGCGGCCTGCGGCATGGGCCAGCATGGTGTAGACCTTGCCGGTGTCCGAGGTGAGGTAGGTCTGCGTCATCGTCTTGTCGCGGTCGTTGCGGGCCACGTCGGCGAGCAGCTTCTCGAAATCGGAGATGTAGCGGTCGACGGCGGTGCGGAACTCCGGCTCGCGCTCGTATTTGCGCTTGATCTCGTCGAAGGTCTGCTGGCCCTTCAACGTGTAGAGGCGACGGGTGAAGACGTCGCGCTCGCCGCGCTGGTAGCGGCGCCACAGGTCGACCGAGGCGTCGTGATCGATCGCGCGGGCAATGTCGACCGACAGCGAGTTCAGCGATTCGACGACATGGCGCGGGTTGCGGCTGTCGGCGGGACGGGCCGCCTGGCCTTCGCTGCGGGGCTGGGTGAACTGGCCTTCCTCACGCGAGACGGCGCCGCGCAGAAGATCACGCATCCAGCCGCCTTCGCCGCCTGCCGCTCTGGCATCGGTTTCGGCGGGCAGGGGCTGCGCGCGCTGCGGAACGGTGGCTGCTGCTGCGCGCTCCAGTCCGAGGCTGCCGCGAAGCTGCGGCTGTTCCTCACGGCGTGGCTCGACGCGGGCCTGCTGCTGAACGGGCTGCTGGGCAGGCGTTGCCTGAACGGCCGGGCGCGAGACTTCCAGCGCGGCCGAGGACTTTCCGATAATGTCGGACAGGTCCTGCAGCGCCTTGATCTGCTCGCTGACGGCGCGTCGCATCTGGGCGGCGTTTTCCTTTGCTTCTTCCGGCAGGTCGAACGCGCCGCGCTTGAGCTCGCCACGGGTCTGGTCGAGTTCGCGCCGGATTTCGCCGGCGGCGCGGCGGATTTCCTCGGTGGCGCCGGAGAACTTGCCGATGGCTTCCTCGACCGCCTCGCGCATTGCATCGCGCATGACGGCCGTCGCGGCCTCGGATTTCTTGCCGGATTCGTTCAGCAGGCGATCGACATCCGAAAGCGAGGCGCTGACGCTGCCGCGCAGGCGGTTTGCGACTTCCTTGGTGCGCTCTTCGGCGCGTACGAAGGCGCCCTCGACGGACTGGCCTGCTTCCTCGCCGGCCTTGACGAGCGAGTCGCGCAGCGTGGCGGCCGCAGTCTCGGCGCGCTTCTCGGTCTCGCTCAGGATGCGACCGACTTCGGCGAACGAGCCCTGGATGCCGCCGCGCAGGTTGCCGGCGATCTGGCTGGAGCGTTCCTCGGCGCGGCTGAAGGCGCCTTCCACCATGCCCTCGAGCGAGCGCATGGTACCCTCGATTTCCTCGGACCGCTGCACGAGGCCGACGGAGAGCGCACGAAGCGCATCCTGACGTTCCTCGAGCGTCGAGACGAGGTTGGACTGGGCGGCGGCCAGGAGATCGGATGCCTGCGACAGGATCTTCGAGTGGTCCTCGAAACGACCGACGATGCCGCCGATCTGGGAGAGGGTGCCGGCCGCGATGTCCGACAGGCGGTCGACCTTGCCTTCCAGCAGGCGCGACGTGGTGGCGACCATTTCGGAGGCGCGCTCGGCCGACGAGCTGAAATGCTCCGCCGTGCTGCTGAGGCGACCGTCTATGGCGCCCAGCGTCTGGCTGGCGGCATCTACCATGCCGGCGATGGCGCCGTTGCTTTCCGAAAGGCGGGCGATCAGGCCGTCGACATTGGCCTGGAGGCCGTCTTCGATCGCGCGCATCGCGCCGGCCGCTTCGTCGGTGCGGGCCGTGATGGCGGCCAGCGTGTCGGCGGTGCGGGCGGAGATCGCGTTGATCAGCGCGGCGTTCTCGTTGCGCAGGCGGTCGGCACTTTCGCGGGCGACGCCGGTGATGCGTTCGGCAGCCTCGCGGCCGACGGCGGCATAATCGTCGATGACCGGGCGGGCTTCCTCGTTGATGAGACGCGACAGCTCTTCCGTGCGGCTCGCCAGCATGGAGTTGAGCTCGCGGGTGCGCTCATCAAGCGTGGAGCGAATGGAGGCGCCGCGCGTATCCAGCGCCTTCTGGACATCGCCGAGGCCCTGCTGCAGGGCCTGCGCCTGACCGGCCAGTCGGCTTTCCGTCTCCTCGATTGTGCGAGCGAAAGCCTCGTTGCGGCTGGTAAGGTTTTCGGCAAATTCAGCGCCGGTGCGCGCGATGTTTTCGGCAACACGCTGGGCTTCAGTGCCCATATCCGTGGCCGCACGGGATACCGCGCCGCGCAGCGAACTGCTGATGTTGACGAATTCCTCGCCGGTCTTTGCCAGCGACTGGGCCGAGCGCACGGCTTCGGCATCCATGTCCTGCGCAGCCTGCGAGACGGCTTCGCGCAGCGTCTGGGCAAGACCGGCGGCCTTGCCGTCGATGGTGCGGTTTACATTGTCCAGACCGATGGTGAGCGCGCGGTCCATGGTGCCGAGGCGTTCCTCGATCCGGCCGGTCTTGTCATCGATGGTGGTGGCGATGCGTTCGGAGGCCTCACCGGCGATCTGGGCGATCTGGTTGGCGCGCTCAGTCAGCGTGCTGTCGATACGGCCGGCGGCTTCGTCCACCACCTGTGCAATCTGGTTGGCGCGCTGGGTAAGCGTGCTGTCGATGCGTCCGGTTGCTTCGTCTGCGACCTGTGCAATCTGGTTGGCGCGCTGGGTGAGGGTGCTGTCGATGCGCCCGGTGGCTTCGTCTGTGACCTGCGCGATCTGGCCGGCGCGCTCCGACAGCGTGCTGTCGATGCGCTGGGCAGCATCGCCGGCAACGCGCTCGATATCGCCGACATGGCCCGCGAGGGTCGCGGCGATGCGCGCCGTGGTCTCGTCGCCAATGCGGTCGACTTCGGCGATGGGGCGGGAGAGGGCGTCGGAAACGCGCAGCGACACATCGCTGCCCACGCGCTCCAGGTCGGCAAGGCGCTCGCCGAGCGTGTCGGAGATGCGCGATGCTGCCGTATCGACGATGCCGGAGACGTTGTCGACGCTGTGCTCTATGCGGGCTTCCAGCTTGCCGAGGTTTTCTTCCAGGCGGCTGCCGGTGGTGTCGAAGCGGTTGGCGACGCTGTCGACGGTCTGCTCCATACGGGCACCGAAGGCATCCGCGGCCTGCGCGATCTTGGACGTCGTCTCGCCGAGGCGTTCTGCAACCGCGTCGGTGCTCTCGCGAACGCGGTCGTTCAGGAGATCGGCGCTGGTGTCGATGGTGCGGCGGAGCGATTCCTGCTGCTGCTCCAGCGAGATTTCCAGCATGCCGGCACTGGTCGCGATGGCCGTGCCGATAGCGGTGGTCTGATCGTTCAACGTCTCCGTGAGCTGATCGCGGCCTTCGGTGATGGCAACATTGATCGCATGAATGCGGTCGTCGAGCGTCGCGCGGATCTGTTCATGCGTCGAGACGAGCGAGCCGGCAAGCTCCGAGGCGCGGCCCGAGAGGGCTTCGGCGATTTCCGCGGCGCGGCCCGAGAAGGCGTCTGCGAATTCGGTGGCCTGGCCGTGGAGCACGCCGCCAAGCTGCTGACTGCCTTCCGATAGTACGTACTCGACGCGGTCGGCGGCGTTGTCGATGGCCGTCTGCATGGAGCCGGCGCTGTTGGAGAGTACGGAGGCGAGGTTGGCGGTGCGGCCGGTAATGACCTCGTCGATCTGGCGGGCAGCGCCGGTGAGGGCGGTTTCGACGCGGTTGGCTGCCGAACCCACGGAATTCTCAAGCTGGCTGCCGGTCTCGTGCAGCATGGCAGAAAGGGCGGCCGTGCGCTCCGTGAGCGCGCTGTCCAGGCGGTTGTGGCTCGCCGCGATGGTGGAGGTGATCTCGTCGGCGCGGGCACCGAGCGCTTCTTCCATGCGGGCCTGTGCAGCCTGGATATCGGTCGCAATCGCCGTGCCGCGATTGTCGAGCGCTTCCGTCAGGCGGCGTTCGCTGCCCGAGATGCTTTCGGCCAGCGCGTCGGCGCGCGCGCCGAAGCCGCTTTCGATGCGGTTCTGCACATCGGCCAGGCCACCGAGCAGGGCTGACGACTTTTCCGACAGGACAGCACCCATGCGCTCATGCGCGCCGCCGACGGCGTTGCTGATGGCGTCGGCATGGCCGGAAACGGCGCTTTCGAAGACTTCCTGGCTGGTGGCGATGGTGGTCGCCAGCGCAAAGGACTGGTCCGTCAGCGTGTTGCCCAGGCGGTCGATGCTGGAGGTGAGAATGCCGTCGATCGCCTCGCGGCCGCTTGCGACGGTCTCGTTGATGCGGGCAAGGCTCTCCATCAGCTTGGAATCGAGCGAGCCGGCACGCTGGTCGAAGGCCTGGGCGAATTCCTCCACGCGCTGGTCGAAGGCACCGGCGATCTGGCCGACGGTTGCCTGCATGCGCTCGTCGAAGAAGCCCGAACGCAGGTCGAGGTCCATGACCGTATCGTCTGCGGCGTTCTTGAGGCTCTGGCGGAACTGCGCGCCCTTTTCGTCCAGAGCCGCATTCATCGACTGGAGAACGTGATCAAGGCCGCTCGTCACGGCATGCTGGCCAATGGAAAGGCTCTCGCTGATCTCGCGGGTACGGGCGATCAGCGTTTCATTGAGCTGCTTGGCGCGCTCGTTGAGTGCGGCATTGAGCTTTTCGGTATTCGCATCGAGCGAGGTCGCGCGCGTTTCGAACTGCTGGAGAAGATCGCGGCCGCGGCTGTCGAGGCTCTGCGTCAGCTGATCGAGGCGCGTATCGAATTCGTTGGCGAGAGCAACGCCGGAGGAGCTTAGCGTGGACAGGAGGTTGTCGGTGCGGGCGGCAAGCATGGCGCCGATGGTTTGCGTCGCACTGTCGGACTTTTCCATCAGCATGGCGGCGCGCGTGTCGAGCATGGAGGCGAAGGCTTCGCCCGAGGTGGCAAGCCGCGCGGTGATGCTCTCGCCGGCGCTGGCGAGTTCGTCCTTCAGCTGGTCGTGCGCGCCCGAAATCGACGAGCGGATGCGTTCGGCATGGCTGACGATCGCCTCGCGTTCGGTGCCGAGTTCCTGCACGAGCGTGCGCACGCGCATTTCATTGTCGGAATAGCTGCGCTCGAGCGCGTTGACCTCGGAATGCACCAGCGTTTCGAGTTCCGTGGCGCGCGCGATGGTGCGCTCGATGCCTTCGTTCATCGCCGATACTTCACGACGCACGGCCTGGCCGACGGACATGATGCGGTCGGCGGCGACGGTTTCCGGCTCGGAGAGGCGCAGGGCGACTTCCGCCATGGAGCGTGCCGCGCTGCGCAGTTCGTGAGCGCGCGCGATCATGATGGCGAAGGCGAAGAACAGCATGATCGGCATGATGATCGCGACCAGCATGCCGATGGCGCCGGGCAGGGCGACCAGATCGGCGATGGAGCGGATCTGCCAGATCTGCGGTGCATAAAGAAGATTGGCAACGCCGACGCCGCCGATGATCCAAAGCGCGGAGGCAAGCGCAGCCATGCGGATCGGGCCGCGCGACGAGCGCATGTCGAGCGACTTCAGAATAGCAGCAGGTGTCTTGCGCGAACCGTCATTGGCGGGCGCAAAGACCGGGGTCTTCGGGCCGGGCTCGGGGTTCAGGTTGCGCGGAGCCTCGGCGGACGCCTGCTGGGCCTGCGTCTTTCCCTGAATTCGGCTTGCTGGTTCAGACACACGGGCCTCCGACGAATCCGTCTTCGAAGGCGTCTCCGCAGTCAGATCGTCGAAATCGATTTTTAAGGCCTCTTCAAGAGCCTGAAATGCCTTGTCGTCGATCGACTCAATGGTCTTGTTCGTCGCCATGCGGGTACGCCTCGTTACCATGTCCGGGTCGACCCCTATACGCGCCGCCGCTGCTCGGGCGTATTCGAAGTCGTCCGGTTGGCGGTCGGTCTTGCCGCGAACCCTCATGGTTGCGCAGCGTCCGGGCCGCCGTTCATTCCCAATTCGTTCGATAGACCGAAATGACGGAAGCTTGTATATCCGCCAACGGCTTATCCACCGGGACTATCCGGCCGTATCGTAGTGACACATTAGCCTGTATCACACAATTGATTGCCATCTCCCTTAGGCTGAAACTTAACAGGAAGTTAATTTCAGCCGATTCTGTATCGCAATGGAAAGCTTGAGAAAAAAGCCTTTTTTCAGGCATTAACCATAGTTTGCGATTCATGCCCATTTTGCGCCGTCTTTTAATCCGATAGGGGCGTCCGCCACGCACAATGGCATCCGTTTTCCGCGCGTTAGGCGGAGCGAACGGACGGGCAGGCCCGTGAACGTGGCATGCTCCATAACGAAACAAGCGCGCGCGGCGCGAACAAGGATATTGGCAAATGGCAGCGCTCAACATCGCCTTCGATACTCCCGACAATGCCAGCGGCATCTGTGCCTCGAATGGACGGCCGATCGATTTGGTACACCTTGGCCGCCAGACCATGGGCGACAAGGCGCTGGAGCTGGAAGTGCTGCAGATGTTCGCGCGGCATGCCCGCCAGAGCATGCAGGAACTCGCCAAGTTCGAAGGTGAGGCGCGCGCGGCCATCGCACATCGCCTCAAGGGCTCGGCGCAGTCGGCCGGCGCGACGGCCGTCGCACGTGCTGCCGCGGCGCTGGAAGAAAACCCGTCCGATGCGGTGGCACTTGCCGCCATCACCGCCGCCGTCGTCGAGGCCGAAAACTTCATCCTGAAGCTCTGCCGCTGAGCGGCACTGTGTCATAACGGCAGCCCGATGCGCCCGGATGGTCGTGCGGCGGGGCCTGATGTTGACTGTAGAGGGGTTTTGTTGGAAACCTCGGCCGCAACGCCGGCAGGCGGGCGGCTGCCCGCTGCGCCGGACAGAGGCCCTGGGGCCGCTCACAGAATTCGGAAGCCATCATGAGCAAACTTACCATCGTCGCCTTCGACGGCACCCGTCACGAACTGGATGTCGCCAACGGCTCCACGGTCATGGAAAATGCCGTGCGCAACTCCGTGCCCGGCATCGAGGCCGAATGCGGCGGCGCCTGCGCCTGCGCAACCTGTCATGTCTATGTCGACGAGACCTGGACGGCACTTGTCGGCCCGCCGGAAGCGATGGAAGAGGACATGCTCGACTTCGCCTATGACGTTCGGCCGACCTCGCGGCTTTCCTGTCAGATCAAGATGTCTGATGCTCTTGATGGTCTCGTGGTGCACGTCCCCGAGCGCCAGGCCTGAAATCACCTTCCTGAAAACGGATTTCGGTTCGCCGGCGCGCTGAGGCGCGGCCGGACCCGTAGCCATGGGCGCAGAAAGCGCTGGCTTGGCCCTGCGCGGTTATCAGGTCGGGGGATAAGGCAAAAAAAGCCTCGCCGGTCTATGGGACAAGCGAGGCGAGGAGGGCGCATCGCAGCCAGGAAAGGGAGGAAACAACCTGCTGCTATGATGTGGATGCGCCAGGAGAACCTGTTACAAACTGCTTCATGCTGCACAGGGAGAAACATATCCTCCCGGTCACTGTTGAAATGAACATAAGGTGATTTGCGCATTTGCGCTATCGCAAGAATTCACCAGTCATTTTACGCATAAAACGACAAAGCTTGCATCGTATCGCGGGTTTTGACCGCGACTGTGCTGGCAATACTGAGCGGCCAGGCCGACTGTACTCACTTCCCGTTGTTCAGGCGGTGCGTCAGCAGGCGCATCATGCGGTCGTTGAAGTTCTTCGATTCGATGCGGTCGAAACGGGCCTGGTCGGCATCGTGGCGTGCCACGGCATCGGCGGTGACGCGGTCCACCCGTGCCTGCATGCGCTCGCAGTCGCGCTCTGACGGCAGGCGCCGAAGCGTGCGTTCCAGTTCGCGGGCATGGGTGCGGGCGATCTCCGCATGCCGCTCCTCGTGGCGCTTGATGTCGCTCGACAGCGTATCCCAGATCAGGGCGAGCGACGGGGTCGCGCGATTGCGGTTCTTCCAGCGCGGCAGGATGATCTGCGTGGAGAGCACGACCTTGGCCTCGCCGACCGCGCAGCGGTCGTTGCGGCGGACATAAGTCACGGAGCCGCCCCACTTGATCTTCGTTGCGCCCGGATGCCGCGAGCCGCTACGCTTCATCATCGGTCCGCGTTTCGACAGTTCCGCGTCGAGTTCGGCGGCCGTGCGCCCGCCGACGGGAAAGTAGGAGAAGGTCTTGGTGGTGATCGTCTGTGCACCGGCTGGCTGGAAAGGGAGAGAGGCGAGGGCGGCAAGGGCCATCAG
Organism: Shinella sp. H4-D48; assembly: GCF_022637395.1. Lineage (GTDB taxonomy): Bacteria > Pseudomonadota > Alphaproteobacteria > Rhizobiales > Rhizobiaceae > Shinella > Shinella sedimenti. The sequence goes on from NZ_CP093337.1 coordinate 1,577,800, forward strand.
GCGGGCGATGGTCTTCATTCGAATCCGTATTCCTTTCGCGCCGGCGGGATGGGCCCGACGGTGTGCCGGCAATGCGCCGGTTGAACTTCGTCTAAGCTTGGGGCATAGGCTCGGCAAGCGCAACACCCATTCGGGATCGCTGGTTAACCGCCGAAGGAAACCGCCATGTTCTCGCCGTTCGATCCCTTCCGCTGGGCGCTCGCCCATGGCCGGCATCTGGACCTCGGCCCGCGCGGGATTCTCATGGCGATCGTCAATGTGACGCCGGACTCCTTTTCCGACGGTGGGCGCTTCGACAGCGCGGACGCGGCCGTCGCGCGCGCGATCCTGTGTCTGGAAGAGGGCGCCGAGATCATCGATATCGGTGGCGAATCAACCCGGCCGGGCGCTGCATCTGTTTCTGCGGCCGAGGAGCAGGACCGGATCCTGCCGGTCATCGAGGCACTTGCCGGCACCACGGATGCCATCATCTCAGTGGACACCTATCGCGCGCAGACGGCGCGGCTTGCGGTCGCCGCAGGCGCCCATATCGTCAACGATGTGCATGGGCTGCAGCGCGAACCTAACATCGCCGAGGTCGCGGCGCAAAGCGGGGCAGGGCTCTGCATCATGCACACCGGGCGCGACCGTGAGAAGCGACCCGACGTGGTGGAAGACCAGTATCTCTTCCTTGGGCGTTCACTTGAGATCGCCCGTGCGGCCGGGGTGCCGCGCGAGGCCATGGTGCTCGATCCCGGCTTCGGCTTCGCCAAGGACACGGACGAGAACCTGGAGCTGATGGCGCGTTTCGGCGAGCTCTATGGTTTCGAGCTGCCCATCCTGGCCGGCACGTCGCGCAAGCGTTTCCTCGGCGCGCTAACGGGGCGCGAGGCAGCAGAAGACCGCGATGTGGGCACGGCTGCCACGACTGCGTTGCTACGCATGGCCGGCGCGGCGGTCTTCAGGGTACACGATGTCGCAATCAACAGGGACGCGCTGGCCGTTGCCGATGCTATGCTCTCGGCGCGGCGCACGGTCGCTGCGCGCGAGGCGCACGGCAAAACGCCGGCGAGACAGGATACACCATGACCACCAGCTACACGATCACGCTCAAGAACTGCGCCTTCTTCGCCCGTCACGGCCTGCATGATGCGGAAGAGTTTCTCGGGCAGCGCTTTTTCGTCGATGCGGAACTCGACGTGCTGCCGCTTCGCCCGCTATCGGACGACGCCATCGATTCGACGGTCGATTACGGCGTGGCCTTCCAGGAAATCGAAAAGATCGTGACCGGCCAGCGCCGCTATCTGATCGAGGCGCTGGCGCAGGAGATCGCGACGGTTCTCTGTGCGCGTTTCCCGCAGATTTCGCGCGCCCGCATCACAGTGCGCAAGCCGAATGCCCCCGTGCCGGGCGTGCTGGACTATGTTCAGGTCACGGTCGATCATGTCGTCTGAGGCGTTCCGCCGGGCCACGCTGGGCCTCGGCGGCAATATCGGCGATCCCGCTCGTGCGATGGCCGAGGCGCTGCGCGCGCTCGATGCGCGTGCGGATTGTCGTGTGGTTGCGGTGTCGCGGCTCTATCGCACGCCGCCCTGGGGCAAGACGGACCAGGACTGGTTCTTCAACGCTTGCGCGCTGATCGAAACGACGCTGGCGCCTGAGGCTCTGCTCGACATCTGCCTGGGAATCGAGCGCGACATGAAGCGCGAACGCATCGAGCGCTGGGGGCCGCGTACCATCGATATCGATGTTCTGACCTATGAGGGTGTTGAACAGGCCGGCGGGCGGTTGGAGTTGCCGCATCCGCGCATGACGGAACGCGGTTTCGTGCTCATGCCGCTTGCCGATGTCGCGCCGTCGCTGGACGTCGCGGGGCGTCCGGTCGCGGCATGGCTGGAGGCGGCGGATGTCACGGGCATAGAGCCGGCAAGCGCCGGCCCGGACTGGTGGCGGACTACTTGATCGAGCCGACGGCGATGTCGTCGAGATTGCGGTCGAGCGACAGGCCGATGACCGGGATCATCTTGTCTTCGACCTTCACCGAAATGGTGATATTCATCTTCTTGTCGCCATCGAGGCGCGCGATCATGGCGCCGTTCAGCTTCTGGCGGTTGATGCCGACCACGACCTTGTTGCCGTTGACCTGACCGGAGACGATGTCCATGCCCTTGCCGGCGGCTCCGTCAAGGAATTTGCCCTTGTAGGTGCTGCCCGCCTTGCTGATCAGCGCGGACATGGGCTGCTTGAAGACGCCGACCCGGCAGAAGCCGTCGAGCTGGATGCCGGCGCCCTTGGCGGCGACGGGGCTGCCCATCAGGTCGCAGTTGAACTTGGTGCCCTTGTATTTTCCGGCAACGATTTCACCCGCGCCCTGCCAGTTGCCGGCGACCTGTTCGAAAAAGGCTCTGTCGCGCTGCGAGGCGGATGCGGGAAGCGCAATGGCGCTGGCTGCGAGAATGGCCGCTGCGGAGGCGCGGGCGATCAAAGAGGTGCGCGAGTACATGAACGATCCTTGATGGGCGATGGCCATTGGCCTGCTTTGAGCGTTCAGATTTGCGCGAAAATGGTTAACGGACGGTTTCCGGCGGGCTCGCTCGCGTCTTTTGATGGCGCATGACGGCCCGGAAAACCGGGGTGTTGCAGCAAGGTCACGCCTGGTCGCGGCGGTTGCCTGCCGTGCCGGGCGTCAGGTCGCCAATGAAATCGCCGATGCCGGGACGCTTCAGTGCGCGGAAGGGCATGGGGCGGCAAAGGTCCATGGCCGCGATGCCGATACGGGCGGTCATCAGGCCGTTGATGACGCCTTCGCCGAGCCTCGCGGAGAGTTTGGAGGCGAGCCCGTGGCCCAGAACCTGCTGCACGAGGCTGTCGCCCATGGCAATGGATCCGGTCACGGCGAGATGGGCGATCACATCGCGCATCAGCCGCAACATGCCGATCTTGCCCGGGCGTCCGCCGTAGAGTTCGGCCATGCTGCGCACCAGCCGGCTGCTCTCGTAGACGACATAGCCGAGGTCTACCAGCGCGCGCGGGCTGACGGCAGTGACGATGGAGACGCGCTTGGCAGCGCCGAGGATCAGGGCACGGGCCTCGCGATCGAGCGGGCTCATTAGTTCACGCTCGGCAAGTTCGATCAGGTGCGCGGCATCGATGATCTCGCCATCGGTTTCGGCGAGCCGTGCACGGCCGCGCGCCGTCTGCGGGCGTGCGGCGAGGAGTTGGACGAGGCGCGCAACCATGGCGCGGCCGCCGGCCGGCGTGGGCGACGCGGCCGCCTCTTCGATATCGTGCTTGAGATCCTGCACGGCGGCGAGGCGGCGGAGGCCGATCAGCTCGCGCAGCACGACACCGAGAAGTGCGAGGACCGCCACGATGGCGGCCGTGAGGGCAAGATAGCCCAGCCAGTCGTTGCGGCTGAACAGGTCGCGGATCAGCGCATCGACCCACAGGCCCACGGCGAGCGATATCAGCACGCCGAGCGCACCGAAGACGATGCGGCCGAGCGTGATGCGGCGCGGACGCGGTGCGGCGACGGGCGGCGTAAGGTCGTGCAGGTCCGCCGTCGTTGCGATAAAGGGGTCCTCCGCGTCCGGCGTTAGCCTGACGGGCGCATCGAAGGCGGCGGGCGGACGGGCGCGTTCGCTCTCCGGCCGGGTGGCGGCGGCATCGGCCGGCAGGGAGAAGGCGGCGGGCTTGCGTGGTCGGTCGTTCATGCGAGCCTGTCTCCGATCAGATATTGCAGCGCGCGGTCGAGCCGTATGTGCGGCACAGACAGTTTCAGCCCGCCGCCGGTTTCCTCGATATGGGGCGGGCGAAAGCGCACGAAATTGAGGAGATGTTCGCCTTCAGGAGCCGATTCAAGTGCTTCGAAAAGTGAATCCGGATTCTTTGGCAAGTCCCCGGGAAATATCGCGGTTTTGCGTTCGCCGTCGAAGGTTTCGCCGTTGATCGTTTCGCCTGCCATCGGTACGCCGACGATGACAGGCAGGTCCTCGCCGCCATGCTTGACGGTGGCCTCGCGCGTAGCGCGCACGGAGGCGAGCGCCATCACCTCGATGCCCGCGCCACTCATGCCGATGCGCTCGATGGCGCGCTCGACGAGACGGCGGGTGACGGCCTCCAGCCGGGGATGGCTTTCATGGTGCAGGTGATCGGCCTTGGTGGCAGCGATCACGATGCGGTCGATGCGCCGCGTGACGAAGGAGGACAGAAAGCTGTTGGACCCGGCGCGGAAGCACTCCAGCACGTCGCCCAGCGCGCGTTCGAGGTCGTGCACGGCCTCCGCGCCGCGATTGATCGCCTGGAGCGCATCGATCAGCACGATCTGCCGGTCAAGGCGGGCGAAGTGCTCGCGAAAGAACGGGCGCACCACATGGGACTTATAGGCTTCGTAGCGCCGCTCCATCATGGCTTGCAGCGAACCGCGTGCCGGGCTGCCCTTGGCGAGATTGGGCAGCGGCGCGAACGTAAGCGCAGGCGAGCCTTCCAGATCGCCCGGCATCAGGAAGCGGCCGGGCGGCAGGGTGGAGAGCGAGCGCTCGTCGGATTTGCAGGCGCGCAGATAGGCGGTGAAAGCTTCCGAAAGCGTTCGCGCCGTCGCCTCCGATGCGGTCGCGACCGGATCGACCGTTGCGGATAAAGCCAGCCAGTCGCGGGCAAGCTCGGCGCGGATACCGGAGCTTGCGAGTGCAACGGTCTTTTCGCTGAAGGTCCGGTAATCCTGCGCCAGCAGGGGAAGATCGAGCAGCCATTCGCCGGGATAATCGACGATGTCGATGGACAGGTTGCCGGGCGAGAATAGCCGGCCCCAGCCGGAGGCGCTTTCATATTCGAGCGTGAGGCGGAGCTGAGAAATGGCGCGGGTGGAATCCGGCCAGACGCGGTCGGCCACCAGTGCGCGGATGTGGTCCTCGTACTGGAAACGGGGCACGGCGTCGTCCGGCTGCGGCTCCAGGCGGATTTGCGACACCCGGCCCGAGCGCCCGGCCTCGAACAGCGGCAGGCGCCCGCCGTTCAGCAGATTGTGCACGAGCGATGAGATGAAGACCGTCTTTCCAGCACGCGACAGGCCCGTCACACCGAGCCGGATCGACGGGTTGACGAGATTGGTGGCGCGGCCCGTCAACGCATCGAGCGCGAGCATGGCTTCATCGGTCAGGGTCGTCAGGCTGGGGGGCACGGTTTTCCTTCCATCATCGAAGGCGATATAGGAAACCCGACGATGCTGAAAAAGAGGCACCGGGATGCCGTGCTTCTATCAGCGCACGGGGCGCGGCGCCATGAAGCCGGCGAGGCAGGCGCTGCCAGGGTCCTTGTGCGTCGGACGGTTGTCGAAATCCAGGATGGCCAGGCCTGCGGTCGGATAGCCGAAGGGCGCCGCCGTCTCGGCGATCTCCCTGCCGACGAGACTGTGGAAGAACTCCTCGATCATCGGATTATGACCCACGATCATCACCGATGTTTCCGCACGCGCTGCGAAGGCGAGCTCCGCATAGGTCTCGATGCCGCCCGAATAGAGCGAATCGACATACTCGATCGGCAGGTTCTCGTTGACCGTCCGGCGGAACGGCGCTGCCGTCTGGCGGCAGCGCAGGGCCGTGGACGAGATGATAAGGGATGGCCTGTATCCTTGGTCGGCCGCCTCTTCGGCGATGATTTCCGCCTCCGCAAAGCCTTCGTCATCAAGTGCGCGCTCGAAATCGGACTGGCCCGGCTGGGCCCAGGCGGCGCGAGCGTGGCGAAGGATATAGAGCCGGAATGCCGGCGTGCCGAGAGATGTCAAATCGATGCTCCATCCGCCCGCGGCCGACCATCAGGACCGCTTTTCGACTTCATGTCTTTCCAGGCGGGAAAGATCAACCGCTTTTGCAGGCGTGCGCGTTCACTATTGCGGGCAACGGCGGCACGACCCGCCGAATAAAAATCGTCGTGACACACCCTTGGGGGACGGAAAGTCGTGCCTATATTCTCGGCACGCGCCCAAGACGGGGTCGCAGGTCTTCCTTTCGTTGACCTTGTGAATGCCGTCTTGAGCGCAGGCAACGAACGACTGTTTTGCCATCCTGTTGTAATTTTGATGAAATATTACTCTGGCAGGGTCCAAAACATAGGCACGCTCGAAAACCGTGGGTAAGTCTCAGAAGGCTTGAAACGGCGTAATTGTGGGGATATACAGCGCGCCTTGAGATGTTCTTCAGGAGAATCGCGTTGAGTGAGAAGATCGATCTTAGCAATTTCGTCCTCAACGAGGACGATGAATTCATGAGTACCAACCAGCGGGCTTACTTTCGAGCTAAGCTTAACGCCTGGAAAAACGACATTCTGCGCGAAGCGCGCGAAACTCTAGAACATCTGGCAGAAGAAAGCGCCAACCACCCGGATCTTGCAGACCGGGCATCCTCTGAAACCGACCGCGCCATCGAGCTTCGGGCTCGTGACCGCCAGCGCAAGCTGATCTCCAAGATCGATGCGGCGCTGCAACGTCTCGACGAGGGTACCTACGGTTACTGCGAAGAAACGGGCGAGCCGATCGGCCTCAAGCGTCTCGACGCCCGTCCGATCGCAACGCTTTCGATTGAGGCGCAAGAGCGTCACGAGCGCCGGGAAAAAGTGTATCGCGACGAATAAGCGTCTGCCTGATAGGTGGGAACAGGCGCCGGAAATCCGGCCATGATCGCGCTCGGGCATCATAATCGTTCTTTCCGACAGGTCGAAGAGAGCGAAACACTTCAAACCCCTGGAGCTTCTGCTTCCAGGGGTTTTTTCATGGCCGGGTCAGCCTTTGCGGTTGGCGGCGATTTCACCGAGGAGGCGGGCCATCTCGGCTTCGGTCTCCTCGCGGCTCTTGCCGGCCGGCTGCGCCTGGCCTGCCATCGCGGCGGTCTGTGTCGGGTTTAGCGTGGGCTGGGCGGTCGTGCGGACCTGTCCGGCAGTGGCGGCCGGCGCGGGATTGTTTGCCATCTCCGCTTCAAGCAGCTTTTCGAATTCGCTGACGAGAGCCGGATTGTCTGCCGCACTCCCTTCCGGCCTTACGGGCGTTGCCGTCGCGGCCGTCGCCGGGCGCTGCTGGGTTACCTGATTGCTTTGGGCTGGAACATTGACAGGGCCAACGGTACCGGTTGACGAGGCCGTTGCAGTCGATGCGGGCTGCGGTGTCAGTACGCGCTGGCGGTTCTGCTCAAGCAGATCCTCGACGCGCCGCTCTGGTGTGCGTTGCTGCTGGCTCGGCTGCGTCTGCTGTACGGCGGCAACGGGCTGCGAGACCGCACGTGCGGGAATGGGCCGGGTGTCTTCGTCACCGGCATAGAGCACCTTTCCCATGGCCGAGACGCCGTCCTGCGCTGCGGTCGGACGCCGTTCGGTTACAGTTGAGGTCGTGACGTTTGCGACCGGCCGGGTAACGACGGGTGTCTCCACGGCGGCGACGGCGGGTTCGCGCCGCGTAGGCTCGCCCCGCTCGATCGTCTCGGCGGGTTTCTCCGCCGGCTGCGCGCTTTCGGCCACAGTCGTCGCGATCCGCGACTCGATGACGATGTCCGTCGGTCCGCCGATCATGACGAGGTGTTCCACGTCGTCGCGCCGCACCAGAACGAGGCGGCGCCGCGTATCGATCGCGGCGGCATCCAGCACCGCAAGGCGGGGTGTGCGGTTGCGGCCGCCGCGGATGAAGGGGGAGGAGGGCCGGCCCCGGATGATCCACAGAACCAGCGCGAGGCAGAGAAGGCCAAGCAGCACGACGACGACGGCGATGACGAACTTCTGACCGTTGTCTGCTAGGATCTCAGGCAACATGGCGCGTTCACTCCTTCTGTCCGATCGGCCCTGCCGCATATCGCGGCATCTGACGGCCTTTTGCGAGGTCCTACAAGCGCTTGGCGACGGTTGTCCAGCATCCATTGCCGTCGCGCTTGCGTCGTAACTATGGCAGTGCCTGGAAAATACGAGGGTTTTACCGGGAATATTCCCTGTGAATTCGCGGCCTTGCTTCCCCTCGGCGGCTTTTTGCGCTTCCCTCGGGCAGCTAAACATGATTCTCGCATCGTTGCCGCGCCACGTGAATGGCCGGCGCGTTGCATATGAGGGATTGATGACGACGATGAAACGGCCGGGCGACGACAATCTGCCGATCGTGGACCGCGGCTTGCGGCCGGCGATGGCGCTTCGCGTCGTGCTGCTGGCCGTCGTGCTGGCGGCCTCCGCGGGTGCTTTCATCGTTTTCAAGAACCAACTGGACAACGAATTGGTGCTCGGCGTGCTGGGCGTGCTCGCCATGGCGGGCATCTTCTTCGTCGTGTCGGCGCTGATCGGCTTCATCGAGGTCATGCCGCAGGTGGCCGGGGCCGACGATCTGGCACATGCCTTTCTCGACAGCCACCCTGACGGCACCGTCATTACGGATCGCAAGGGGCGCATCGTCTATGCCAATGCCGCCTATGGTGCGCTGACCGGTGCGCGGGGCGATGCGGAAGTGCAGTCGCTCGAGACGTTGCTGTCGCGCAACCGCGACGCCACCGAAGCCGTCTACCGCCTTACCAACGGCCTGCACGAGGGCAAGGAGGGGGCTGAGGAATTCCGCGTTCAGAAATCTCTCGACGCTTCCGCCTCCGGCGGTTCCGGTGCGCACTGGTACAGGCTCAAGGCGAGGGTGCTGCCCAACGGCAAGAAAGCCGGTCGCTCGCTTTATATCTGGCAGATTTCGGACATCACCTCGGAGCGCGACGACCAGGAACGGTTCTTCAAGGAGTTGCAGAACGCCATCGACTATCTCGACCATGCGCCGGCCGGTTTCTTTTCCGCCGGCCGCAAGGGCGAGATCGTCTATCTCAATGCGACGCTTGCGGAATGGCTGGGCATAGATCTGACGAAGTTCCACCCGGGTTCGCTGTCGATTGCCGATGTGGTGGCAGGCGAGGGGCTGGCGCTCATCCAATCCGTGCAGGCGGAACCGGGCCTGAAGCGCACCGAGACGCTCGACCTCGACCTGCGCAAGACGAACGGCCAGAGCCTGCCGGTGCGTATTGTGCACCGCGTGTCCTCCATGCGCGACGGCGCACCCGGCGACAGCCGCACCATCGTGCTGGCGCGCGAGGAGGGCGGTGAGGCCGACCAGTCCGCATCGATCGCGTCCATGCGCTTCACGCGCTTCTTCAACAACACGCCGATGGCGATTGCATCTGTCGACGGCAACGGTCGTATCCTGCGCACCAATGCGCCGTTCCTGAAGCTGTTTTCCGGCGTCGTCTCGCGCGACGACATCGACCGCGGCGCGAAGCTCGAGACCATCGTGCACGAGACGGACCGGCTGCGCCTGCAGTCGGCATTCGACGCGGCCAAGGACCGGCAGGGCGATATTCCGCCGATCGACTCGCTCCATCCCGCCGACGACGGGCGGCACTTCCGTTTCTATGTGAACGCCGTCATCGATCAGAGCGACGAGGCGCCGGAAGAGGCCGCCATCGTCTATGCCGTGGAGATCACCGAGCAAAAGGCGCTCGAGACCCAGATGGCGCAGACCCAGAAGATGAATGCCGTGGGAACGCTGGCTGGCGGCATTGCACACGACTTCAACAACGTGCTGACGGCCATCCTGCTGTCGTCCGACCATCTTCTGCTGTCCGCGCGCCCCTCGGACGCCAGCTTTGCCGATCTCATGGAGATCAAGCGCAATGCCAACCGCGCCGCGGTGCTGGTGCGCCAGCTGCTTGCCTTCTCGCGCAAACAGACGATGCGCCCGACGGTGCTCAACCTGACCGACGTGATCGGCGACCTGCGCATGCTGGTCGACCGGATGACCGGCACCAATGTGAAGATCAATGTCGATTACGGCCGCGATCTGTGGACGGTGAAGACGGATCTCGGCCAGTTCGAGCAGGTGCTGATCAACCTCGCCGTCAACGCGCGCGATGCCATGCCGGATGGCGGCACCATCACGTTCCGCACGAGGAACGTCGAAGCCGAAGAGGCCGCCGCCCGCAACCTGCGTGACTTGCCGCCGGGCGACTACGTCGAGGTCGAGGTCTCAGACCAGGGCACCGGCATACCGCCCGAAATCATCGACAAGATCTTCGAACCCTTCTTCACGACCAAGGACGTCGGCAAGGGCACGGGTCTCGGCCTCTCGATGGTCTACGGTATCGTCAAGCAGACAGGCGGCTATATCTATCTGGATTCGGAAGTCGGCAAGGGCACGACCTTCCGCATCCTGCTGCCGCGCCATGTGGAAGAGGCCGTTCCCGTCGACATCGCGACGGCTGCGGCACAGGCCGGTGCACAGCCGGTCGCCACTGTCGCGCAGATTGCCGAAAAGGAACCGCGCGACCTCACCGGCGGTTCGGCCGTCGTGCTTCTCGTGGAGGATGAGGAGGCGGTCCGCCGCGGCGGAAAGCGCATGCTGGAAACCCGCGGCTATACGGTGCACGAGGCCGGATCGGGCGTCGAGGCGCTCGACATCATGGAAGAATTGAACGGTGCCGTCGATATCGTCGTGTCCGACGTCGTGATGCCCGAAATGGACGGTCCGTCGCTGCTGCGCGAACTGCGCAAGTCCTATCCGGATCTCAAGTTCATCTTCGTCTCGGGTTATGCCGAGGACGCCTTTGCCCGCAATCTTCCCGCCGATGCCAAGTTCGGCTTCCTGCCAAAGCCGTTTTCGCTGAAGCAGCTTGCTGAAGCCGTGCGGGAAATGCTGGACGAAGGGTAGGTCAAACGGGCTTCAATGCCGGATTGCGCCACATCCGCTTTGCCTCTTCGTCGGCTTTTGTAAGCTTTAACGAAGGACGACCAAGCATCCCGTTGCGCTTGGCATTCACGATGCAGCTGTATCGATTAGCATAGGCGCGTGAGGACCGGCCAACTTCATATCCATTGAACGCGCGTCGGCTCCAATGCCATCCCTCATCGTCACGCCAGAACACCCATCTGTCACCATTCGGATCGATACAGCTTAAGAGCATGATCTCCACTCCTCTTGATAACTCAAGGTTGCATTGATTCGTGCAATTGTCTACCAACCTGATGCAATCTTGGGGTGTTGCTCCGCGGTATTGATATCGTTAGGGGTTGTGTAGTTGGCGCTTTAATTCTCGATAAAACAATGGCTTATTTATTATGTTTTACTTATACTGCTTTGTGATTTACTCGCGCCGGTTTGTAGAAAGTTCGTGATTTTTCCAAAAAATGAGCGGCCGGATCAAACCGGCCGCTACGTCATTATCAATCCACCATTGCAACGGCGATTTCGGCCGCAAGACGGGCGTTGTTCTCGACGAGCGCGATGTTCGTCTTGAGGCTGCGGCCGTCTGTCAGGTGGAACAGGCTGTCGAGCAGGTAGGGGGTAACGGCCTTGCCGGCGATCTCGTCACGCTCCGCATTGTCGAGCGCGCGGGTGATGTAGATTTCCATCTCTTCGCGCGGGATCTCGTCAGCCTGCGGCACCGGGTTGGCGATCAGCATGCCGCCATCGACGCCGAGCTGGTCGCGCACCGTCTGGAAGTTGGCGATCGCCGCCGGGCTGTTGAGCGTCAGCGGGCTCTTCAGGCCCGAATCGCGCGACCAGAAGGCCGGGAATGTGGCGCTGTCATAGGTGACGACGGGCACGCCGCGGGTTTCCAGCACTTCCAGCGTCTTGGGAATGTCGAGGATCGCCTTGGGGCCGGCGCAGACGACGATGACGCCGGTGCGTGCGAGCTCCTCAAGGTCGGCGGAGATGTCGAAGGTCTCTTCCGCGCCGCGATGCACGCCGCCAATGCCACCGGTGGCGAAGACCCTGATGCCGGCCCGTGCGGCGCCGATCATGGTGGCCGCGACCGTCGTGGCACCCGTGCGACGTTCCGCGATGGCAAACGCCATGTCGGCGCGCGACACCTTCATTGCGCCCTTGGTCTGCGCCAGGGCCGCGAGCTGGGCGGCTTCAAGGCCGATATGCAGCACGCCTTCGATAACGGCGATGGTCGCCGGCACGGCGCCGTTGTCGCGGATGATGGTCTCCACGCTGCGCGCCATCTCGAGATTGCCCGGATAGGGCATGCCGTGCGTGATGATCGTCGATTCGAGGGCCACGATCGGCGCGCCGCGTGCCTTGGCGGCGGCGACTTCGTCCGAATACTGCATCGGCAGGAGGGAGGAGACGGGTCTGGTCATGCGATGTCCTTGAAGGATTTTGGGCAAAAAAGTCTCATGACAGGATTTCGGCAGGCGGTACAAGAGAAAGTGCATCGGCAAGTGCCGGCTGCGACATTTCTTCCGCGACGGCAAGCGGCGAGCGCACCGTGATGACGGCAGCGGCAACGCCCTGGCGCAATGCTTCATCGATCCGCGCGCCGCGAAGCCGGGCGTGGAGAAAGCCGGAGGCGAGCGAATCGCCCGCGCCGGTGACATCGCCAAGCGCCGGTATGGCCGGCGGCACCACGATGGCGGCGCTGTTCTCGTCAAAGGCGATAACGCCCCTGCCGCCGCGCGTAACCACGCCGGCGCGAAGGCCGATGGCGCGCAGCGCATCGGGCCAGTCGGCGGGGTTTTCCGGTTCGGTGCCGGTCAGCGTGCGCGCTTCCGCCTCGTTCATGAAGAGAAAGGCAAGGGCAGGCAGGCTCTTTTCAAGGCGCACGACCTTTGCCGGGGAAATGGCGATGGCGGCGAGGGGAATGCCGGCCTCCCGCGCCATCGCTGCCATCGCCGCGAGCGTTTCCGCCGGCAGGTTGGCGTCGGTCAGCAATACACCCGCCTCGGCGATCGCTTCGCGCATGGCGCGCTGTTGCAGCCGCCGCGGCGAAAACAGCCGGTAGAGTTCCATGTCGGCCAGCGCGATCACGAGGTTGCCGTCGCGCTCGATGATCGCCGTGTAGCTTGGCGTTGCGCGGTCGAGGAAGGTGAAGGGCGTATCCTCGATGCCTGCCGCCTGCGCCGCCGCTGCGACGATCTCGCCGTCCGTGTCGCCGCCGCGCGGCGAGACCAGCCGCACGCGGTGGCCGAGCCGGGCGAGATTGCGTGCCGCATTGAAGGCGCCGCCACCTGCCTCCACGAACCAACCGCCCGGATTGCTGGCGCCGGGCACCGTCTCGCCGGCAATGCGCCCACGCCTGTCCACATGAGCGCCGCCCATCACCAGTATCGTTCTGTCCGTCATCGTCTTCCTTCGCATCCGCATGCCGATTCGTCCGCCCGAGGCAGGTTGCAGGGCGGTCAAACCGTTGTTTACAATCCACGATCATCCACTTGAAACGAAAGTAGAACATGCCCTCGATTTCTGAATTTGTTCAAATGGATGAACAAGCCTTGCAAAATGAGAACAAAATGTGTACATAGCTTTCGTCGGCGGGTTCGTTGCCTGTCTTGCTTCAATAACCTAAAGGTGGACAAAATGGCACAGAACAGTTTGCGGCTCGTAGAGGATAAAACAGTGGATAAAAGCAAGGCACTCGAAGCGGCTCTCTCCCAGATCGAGCGCTCCTTCGGCAAGGGCTCCATCATGAAGCTCGGCGGCAAGGATAGCGTCGTGGAGATCGAGACGGTTTCGACGGGCTCTCTCAGCCTCGACGTCGCGCTCGGCATCGGCGGCCTGCCCAAGGGGCGCATCATCGAGATCTACGGGCCGGAAAGCTCGGGCAAGACGACGCTGGCGCTGCAGACCATTGCCGAAGCCCAGAAGAAGGGCGGAATCTGCGCCTTTGTGGACGCCGAGCACGCACTCGACCCGATCTATGCCCGCAAGCTCGGCGTGGATCTCGAAAACCTTCTCATTTCGCAGCCCGATACCGGTGAGCAGGCGCTGGAGATCACCGATACGCTGGTCCGTTCCGGCGCAATCGACGTGCTGGTCGTCGACTCGGTCGCCGCACTCACGCCGCGCGCCGAAATCGAAGGTGAGATGGGCGAAAGCCTGCCGGGCCTCCAGGCCCGCCTGATGAGCCAGGCGCTGCGCAAGCTGACGGCCTCCATCTCCAAGTCCAACACGATGGTCATCTTCATCAACCAGATCCGCATGAAGATCGGCGTCGTCTACGGTTCGCCGGAAGTGACGACGGGCGGCAACGCCTTGAAGTTCTATGCTTCCGTTCGCCTCGACATCCGCCGTATTGGCGCCGTCAAGGAGCGCGACGAGGTGATCGGCAACCAGACGCGCGTCAAGGTCGTCAAGAACAAGATGGCGCCGCCCTTCAAGCAGGTCGAATTCGACATCATGTATGGCGAGGGCGTTTCCAAGACGGGTGAACTGATCGATCTCGGCGTCAAGGCCGGCATCGTCGAGAAGTCGGGCGCGTGGTTCTCCTACAACAGCCAGCGTCTCGGTCAGGGCCGCGAGAATGCTAAGACGTTCCTGCGCGAGAACCCGGACCTTGCTCGCGAGATCGAGACGTCGCTGCGGCAGAATGCCGGCCTCATCGCCGACCGCTTCCTGGAAAATGGCGGTCCCGATGCGAACGACGCCGACGACGCGGCGAACATGTAGTCTTCCCGCAACGCTTTCTGAAAACGACGGAAAACCGGCCTTTCTTCGCGAAGGGCCGGTTTCTTCGTGTCTGGACAGGTGCCGGGCCGGACGATAAAAGCCTTCAGTTCTCGCGCATGCCCGCGGTTTCAGGCCTCCTCAGGGAAGGCGTCGGGCCAGGCGCGGTTTCGACGGAATTCGCGGATGGACGGTCCACAAGGCCTTCCGGGCGGGCACTCCGGCCGGCGAGGCGGTGTCGCGTCGCTGTGGGGCAATTGGGTGGATGACGCGCCGGTTCCGGTGCAGACAGTGCTAAGATGAAGGACGCGATATGAGCGGCGTGAATGACATCCGGTCGACTTTCCTCGACTATTTCCGCAAGAACGGGCACGAGGTCGTTGCCTCCAGCCCCCTTGTGCCGCGAAACGACCCGACGCTCATGTTTACCAATGCCGGCATGGTGCAGTTCAAGAACGTCTTCACCGGGCTGGAGACGCGCCCCTACACCACCGCGACGACGGCCCAAAAGGTCGTGCGCGCCGGCGGCAAGCACAACGATCTCGACAATGTCGGTTATACCGCACGCCATCTGACCTTCTTCGAGATGCTCGGCAACTTCTCCTTCGGCGATTACTTCAAGGAACAGGCGATCGAGCATGCCTGGACGCTTGTCACCAAGGGCTTCGATCTGCCGAAGGACCGTCTTCTGGTCACCGTCTATGCCGATGACGACGAGGCGGCGCTTCTGTGGAAGAAGATTGCCGGCTTTTCCGACGATCGTATCATCCGCATCCCGACCTCCGACAATTTCTGGCAGATGGGTGATACCGGCCCTTGCGGTCCCTGTTCTGAAATCTTCATCGACCAGGGCGAACATGTCTGGGGCGGCCCTCCGGGCTCGCCGGAAGAGGATGGCGACCGGTTCCTGGAATTCTGGAACCTCGTCTTCATGCAGTTCGACCAGACCGCACCCGGCGAGCGCAGCCCGCTGCCGCGTCCGTCCATCGATACCGGCATGGGCCTGGAGCGCATGGCCTGCATCCTGCAGGGCGTTCAGAGCGTTTTCGAGACCGACCTGTTCCGTACGCTGATCGCCGCCGTCGAGGAGACGGTCGGCATCAGGGCACAGGGCGAGGCGGCTGCAAGCTGCCGCGTGATCGCCGATCACCTGCGCTCGTCCGCCTTCCTCATCGCCGATGGTGTGCTGCCGTCGAACGAGGGCCGTGGCTATGTTCTGCGCCGTATCATGCGCCGCGCCATGCGCCATATGCAGCTGCTCGGCGCCAAGGAACCGCTGATGTGGTCGCTGCTGCCGGCGCTTGTCGGCGAAATGGGCCGTGCCTATCCCGAACTCGTGCGCGCCGAAGCGCTGATTTCCGAGACGCTCAAGCTTGAGGAAACCCGTTTCCGCAAGACGTTGGAGCGTGGCCTCTCGCTGCTGTCGGACGCCACCGTCACGCTCGAGAAGGGCGACATGCTGGACGGCGAAACCGCCTTCAAGCTCTATGACACCTACGGCTTCCCGCTCGACCTGACGCAGGACGCGCTGCGAGCCCGCGAGATCAATGTCGATCTCTCCGGTTTCAACGACGCGATGCAGCGCCAGAAGGCAGAGGCTCGCGCCAACTGGTCGGGCTCTGGCGACAAGGCGACCGAGGCCGTGTGGTTCGAACTGAAGGAAAAGCACGGCGCGACCGAATTCCTCGGCTATGATACCGAAACAGCCGAAGGTGTGGTTCAGGCCATCGTCATCGACGGCAAGGCCGTTGGTAGCGCCAATTCCGGCGACAGCGTGCAGATCGTCGTCAATCAGACCCCGTTCTATGGCGAATCGGGCGGACAGATGGGCGATACGGGCGTCATCACCTCGGACAATGCCCGCCTTACGATTACCGATACGCAAAAGAAGGGTGAGGGGCTGTTCGTGCACAGCGCGGTCGTCGAGAGCGGCACGCTGAAGCTCGACGACGCGGTCGTGCTCACGGTCGATCACGCCCGCCGTTCGCGCCTGCGCGCCAACCATTCCGCCACGCATCTGCTGCACGAGGCGCTGCGCGAGGTGCTGGGCACCCATGTCGCCCAGAAGGGCTCGCTCGTGGCGCCAGAGCGCCTGCGCTTCGACGTTTCGCATCCCAAGCCGATGACGGCCGAGGAACTGCGGGTCATCGAGGACATGGCCAACGAGATCATCGTGCAAAACGCACCCGTGACCACACGTCTGATGACGGTGGACGACGCCATTGCCGAAGGCGCCATGGCGCTCTTCGGCGAAAAATACGGGGATGAGGTCCGCGTGGTCTCCATGGGCACGGGCCTGCATGGCGCGAAGGCAAACCGGCCCTATTCGGTCGAGCTTTGCGGCGGCACGCACGTTGCCGCCACCGGTGAGATCGGTCTCGTGCGCATCCTGTCGGAAAGCGCGGTTGGCTCGGGCGTGCGCCGCCTGGAAGCGTTGACGGGCGAATCGGCCCGCGCCTACCTCGCCGAGCAGGACGAGCGCGTGAAGTCGCTTGCCACCGCGCTGAAGGTGCAGCCGGGCGAGGTTCTGGCCCGCGTCGAGGCGCTGGCCGACGAACGCCGCAAGCTCGAACGCGAACTGACCGAGGCCAAGAAGAAGCTGGCCCTGTCCGGCGGCTCTGCCGGTGGTGACGATGGCGTGCGCGATGTCGCCGGCATCAAGTATCTCGGCAAGGTCGTGACCGGCGTCGAGCCGAAGGACCTGAAGAGCCTGGCCGACGAGGGCAAGAAGAGCCTCGGCTCCGGTGTCGTCGCCTTCATCGGTGTGTCGCCGGATGGCAAGGCGAGCGCGGTCGTCGCCGTTACCGAGGATCTGACGGGCCGCGTCAGCGCGGTCGATCTCGTGCGCGTCGCCTCCGAGGCGCTCGGCGGCAAGGGCGGTGGCGGGCGTCCCGACATGGCGCAGGCCGGCGGCCCTGACGGCGGCAAGGCGGCCGAGGCGATCGACGCCGTGGCCGCTGCCATCGGCGGCTGACGGTACTGTTGCCGATAGAAATCGACCCGATCTGAGACGACACGGCGGGCCCTGGCCCGCCGTTCGTTTGCGAAGTCTTCAACGTTTCCGCGTAGCGTGATGCCGCACGGAGTTTCTGTTTTGATCGAAGATCTCGTCAGTATTTCGACCCTGATGATGTGTACGTTCCTGTCGACCATCGTCGTCGGGATATTCCTGCTTCAGGTCTGGCTGACCGATCGACGCCATGCGGCTGCCGGTTACTGGTGCCTGTCCATGTGGGTGGGCTCGCTCTGCACGTTGCTCTTCGCCTTCCGTGCGTACGGTTACCCGCTCGTGACCGTCGGGCTCGCCAATATGCTTGCCGTCTTCGGCTACGCAATGATGTGGGCCGGTTTCCGGGTTTTCGACGAGCGCAAGGTCCATGGCATGGTCGTGTTGTCCGGACCGGTTTTATGGTTTGTCGCCTATCTCGGCGTGGATGCGGTGACACAGGACGTCAACAACCGCGTCATCATCATCTCCCTGCTGATCATGGCCTATTCCGTCGCGACCGGGGTGGATATCTGGCGCGGCCGCCGTAAGGATCCTCTGCCGACGCGATTTCTCGCCACACTCTTCTTCGTGTCGCATGGTGTCATCTATTTCCTGCGCGTGCCGATGACGTTGCTGGCGCCGTCTGCCTTCGGCCATGGCACGGCCTATTCGGCGTGGTTCGCTATTTTCTCGCTGGAACTGTTCGCCCATACGATCCTGGCGGCCGTCGCCATGCTCGTGCTGATCAAGGAGCGGGGCGAGGCGCTGTATCGGCAGGCGTCGCGCACAGATGCGCTGACCGGCATCGCCAATCGCGGTTCCTTCCTTGATGATGTGCAGGCGCGGCTTGCCGGGCGAACCGGCGGCAGCCTGCTCGTTTTCGATCTCGACCGTTTCAAGAGCATCAACGACACCTACGGCCATGCCGCCGGCGATGTCGTGCTCAGGCGTTTCGTGGAGGCGGTCTCCGGGCGGCTTGAGCCGGGCATGCTATTCTGCCGCTTCGGTGGGGAGGAATTCGCGTTGTTTGCCCCACATCATGGCATCGATCGGGCGGAAGCTTTCGCCCAGTCCCTGCGGCGCGAGATCAACGGGCTTTCGCTCCATGATGCGGAGGGCCGCGAGATCGGCCTTTCGGTGAGCATCGGGCTTGCGGATGTCGAGACGTTCGGCATGGATTTCGATCGCCTGTATTCCGCCGCCGACCGTGCGCTCTACGCGGCGAAGGACGAGGGCCGCGACCGTGTGAAGCGGGCCCTTCCATCAGTCGGCTTATCGGGTTTCGCGAGCCGCATGCGGGCCTCTGTCGCGCCCGATACGGGTGCGGCCGCAGCCGGCTAGCGTCCCGGCTTTTCCAAAACCTCTTCGATATAGTCTCCACCCCGGCCGCGAATGAAATGCGGCGCTGCAGATAAGCAAGATTTGCGAAGTCGGACCGTGCCATGGTTCGAGGCATGCGAACGGGAGGTGAGGCATGAACAGCAGTGAAATATGGGCGGCATATGAAAAGCGCCTGACGCGCGTCTCCGCCTATATCCACGATCACCTGGATGAAGAGCTGGATCTCAACCGCCTGTCCGAAATTGCCTGCCTGTCCGCGCATCACTGGCATCGTGTCTATCGCGCGGTTCACAAGGAGACGCTGGCCACGACCGTCCGGCGGCTGCGCCTTCACCGGGCGGCAGGTGATCTGGTGCGCAGCGATCGTCCCGTTCGCGATATCGCCGTGCGATGGGGCTATCCCAACCTGCAATCCTTCACGCGGGCATTTTCGGCTGCCTACGGCATGCCGCCGGCCCGCTACAGGCGGAAGGGCCCCCATCGCGCTTACGCAATCGAAAACCAAGAGGAAACGATCGGCATGTTCGACGTCACCATCCGCTCTCTGCCGCCACAAAACCTGCTGTGCATTCCGCATACCGGCTCCTATATGGGCATCGGCAAGGCCTTCGAGGCACTGTATGGCACGCTCTATTCGCGCGGCCTCTTTCAGCCTGACATGCGTATGATCGGCCTTTATCTCGACGATCCCGATCTTGTCGCCGAGGACAAGCTGCGCTCCTTTGCCTGTGTGACGGTCGCCGCCGCTCCTGCGGTCGAGCCGCCGCTGGAGCAGCGGACGCTGTCCGGCGGGGACTATGCCGTGCTGCGCCATCAGGGACCATATGCGAATATGGGCGCCGCCTATCGCTGGCTCTTCGAGGCATGGCTGCCGGCATCGGGCCGCTCGATCCGCGACGAGGTGATGTTCGAGCATTATCTCAACAGCCCGCGCGACGTGGCGCCCGAGGCGCTGGTGACGGAAATCGGCCTGCCGCTCCAGCCGGAAGGCGACACGGCGGCCTGAGACCGACGGCGATGATCTCGCCCGCCAACAAAAAAGCCCGGCGCGATGGCCGGGCTTTTTCATGCATATAAAATCCGATCAGGCAGCCATGGCCCTGCGGAGATTCTCGTCGATCTTGTCGAGGAAGCCGGTGGTGGAGAGCCACGGCTGGTCGGGACCGATGAGCAGCGCCAGGTCCTTCGTCATGAAACCGGCTTCGACGGTTTCGACGCAAACCTTTTCCAGCGTTTCGGAGAACTTTGCCAGTTCCGCATTGCCGTCGAGCTTGGCGCGGTGGGCGAGGCCACGCGTCCAGGCGAAGATCGAGGCGATCGAGTTGGTCGAGGTTTCCTCGCCCTTCTGGTGCTGGCGGTAGTGACGGGTCACCGTGCCGTGGGCGGCTTCGGCTTCGACCGTCTTGCCATCCGGCGTCATCAGGACCGAGGTCATCAGGCCGAGCGAGCCGAAGCCCTGGGCCACGATGTCGGACTGCACGTCGCCGTCGTAGTTCTTGCACGCCCAGACGTAGCCGCCGGACCACTTGAGCGCCGAAGCGACCATGTCGTCGATCAGGCGATGCTCGTACCAGAGCTTGGCTTCCTTGAACTTCTCGGCGAATTCGGCGTCGAAGACCTGCTGGAAGATATCCTTGAAGCGGCCGTCATAGACCTTGAGGATGGTGTTCTTGGTCGAAAGATAGACCGGCACCTTGCGCTGCAGGCCGTAGTTGAACGACGCGCGGGCGAATTCGGTGATCGAATCGTCGAGGTTGTACATGCCCATGGCGACACCGGCCGAGGGGGCGTCGAACACGTCGTATTCGATTTCCTTGCCGTCCTCGCCGACGAACTTCATCGTCAGCTTGCCCTTGCCCGGAAACTTGAAATCGGTGGCGCGGTACTGGTCGCCGAACGCATGGCGGCCGACGATGATCGGCTTGGTCCAGCCAGGAACCAGACGCGGCACGTTCTTGGCGATGATCGGCTCGCGGAAGATAACGCCGCCGAGGATGTTGCGGATCGTGCCGTTCGGCGACTTCCACATCTTCTTCAGCTTGAATTCCTCGACACGGGCCTCATCCGGCGTGATGGTGGCGCACTTGACGCCGACGCCGTGCTTCTTGATGGCGTTTGCGGCATCGATCGTCACCTGGTCGTCGGTGGCGTCGCGGTTTTCCATGCCGAGATCGTAGTATTCAAGGTCGATGTCCAGGTAGGGATGGATCAGCTTGTCCTTGATGAACTGCCAGATGATGCGCGTCATCTCGTCGCCATCGAGTTCGACGACGGGATTGGCGACCTTGATCTTTGCCATGGGGAGCCTCGTGCTTGTAGGGGCAGAACGCCCCGGATCGTGGACTTTAAAGAACCGAGTGGCCCTATAGCACTCACGGCCGGGAAGGCAAAGGCGGCACGGGCCGAGGCGGTTTATTTTCCTTGCGGGGAGGAATAAGTTTCGCCCGAATTCCGTTTCAGAAGAGTCGCGGGCATGCGTCCTTGCCGTGCCGCCACCCAATGGAGAATGTGATGTCGCGCCTCGGTCTCATCGCCCTTGCCGTCCTGATCCCGATTTCCGCCCATGCCGCCGCCTTCAAGGCGCCCGTCGAGGAGCTCATGGCGGCCACTGCCAGCAACTGGAAAGAGATGAAGGAGGACACCGAGACCGCGCCCGACTACATCGACTATTTCAACGAGGATTTCCTGAAGCGGATCTATAGCAAGGATCTCGTTGCCAAATACCGGGAAGCGGCAAAGTACCCGGCCTATGACGACGGCGGTTCGCCCTTCGGCTACGATCCCATCGTCAGCGGCCAGGACGGCTGTTCGCTGAAGGACCTGACGATCACCGAGGGTACGCCGAAAGACGGCACGGACGACGTGACCGTGACCTTCGACAACACCCATTGTTTCCCCGAGCGCGATCCCTCGCAGGCCAAGACGACGCTGGTTTTCAAGGTGATCGAGGAGGACGGGCGGCCGGTCATCGACGAGATGGTGCGCGAAGGCGAGGACGAATCGACCCTCAAGGAAGAGCTGGGCGAACTGGCACGCTATGGTGCGGAAGCGGCCGCCGGCGGCCAGTAACGCTTTTCATTTCCGGTCAATTGTGCGACTGAGGCCCGGTTTTTCTAGGGATATAGGGCATGGCAGGCACGAACAGCGAACGGACGCTGATCGCCGAAGGACCGGCGATCATTCTCGTTCATCCGCAACTGGGCGAGAATATCGGCATGGTGGCGCGCGCCATGGCGAATTTCGGGCTTGCCGAACTGCGCCTGGTCAATCCGCGCGACGGCTGGCCGAGCGAGAAGGCGATTTCCGCCGCCAGCAAGGCCGATCACGTCATCGCGGCCGCCACCGTCTTCCCGTCACTGGAGGCGGCGATTGCCGACCTTGAATTCGTCTATGCGACGACGGCGCGCGACCGCTACGGCTACAAGGAAGTGCGCTCGCCCGTCGTGGCGTCCGATGATCTGCGCACGCGCTTCAGGGCAGGGCAGAAGACCGGCATCCTCTTCGGGCGCGAGCGTACGGGCCTCACGAACGAGGAGATTGCGCTCGCCGACGAACTCGTGACCTTCCCGGTCAATCCGGCCTTCGCATCGCTCAATCTCGCCCAGGCAGTGCTTCTGATGAGCTATGAGTGGATGAAGAGCGGCCTTTCGTCCGTCGAAGTGACGCCGTTCAGCGCGCTGCCGCAGCGTCCGGCGCAAAAGGAGGAACTCCAGGGCCTGTTCGATCACGTCGAGGAAACGCTGGATGCGCGCGGCTACTTCCGGCCTTCCGAAAAAAAGCCCAAACTGGTGGAGAACCTGCGCGCCATTCTGACGCGTCCTTCCTTCACCGGCACGGAGATCCAGGTGCTGCGCGGCGTAATCTCCTGCCTGGACCGCTTCACCCGCGAATCACCGCGCGGCGCGGCCAATCCGAACCGAACCCGCAACCGCCGGCCCAAGGTGCCTCGTGACAGCGACTAGCCCGAAACCGATCCTGATGTTCGACAGCGGCATCGGCGGCCTGACGGTGCTGCGCGAGGCGCGCGTGCTGATGCCGGAGCGGCATTTCACCTATGTGGCTGACGATGCGGGCTTTCCCTATGGCGGCTGGGAAGAGCCGGCGCTCAAGGCGCATATCGTAGACCTCTTCGGAAAGCTGCTGCACGAGCACGATCCGGAAATCTGCGTCATCGCCTGCAACACCGCCTTCACGCTCGTCGGCGCGGATTTGCGCGCCTCGTTCCCGCACATGCAGTTCGTCGGCACCGTGCCGGCCATCAAGCCGGCGGCCGAGCGCACCCGCTCGGGCCATGTTTCGGTGCTTGCCACGCCCGGCACGGTCAAGCGCGCTTATACCCGCGACCTGATCCAGTCCTTCGCCACGCAATGCGACGTGCGTCTCGTCGGCTCGGAAAATCTTGCCCGAATGGCCGAGGCCTATATCCGGGGCGAGACCCTGTCGGACGAGACGGTGCGCGCGGAAATCATTCCCTGCTTCGTGGACGAGATGGGCCGCAAGACGGATATCGTCGTGCTGGCCTGCACGCACTACCCCTTCATGGCGAACCTCTTCCGGAAGCTGGCGCCCTGGCCGGTGGATTGGCTCGATCCGGCCGAAGCCATCGCTCGGCAGGCCCGCCGCCTCGTGCCGCCGCTTGAAACGCTGGCACCGGGTGAGGACATCGCCATCTTCACTTCCGGCAATCCCGATTTTTCCACCCGCCGCCTGATGCAGGGTTTCGGCCTGCGCGTGGTGTGACGCGGCTTTCCCTGTGGGTTTTTCAAAAGCCGTAGGTAGACGGGTGGGCATTTCGTGTTAGGGCTTGCCGGTTGCCCGGTGGCGGCCGGGCGAATCGCAGATTTCAGAAACGAGGAACGGGATGAAGGTCGGCATCGACATGGGAACGGTGCAGGGCGGCGCACCGGCCAAGCTCGATATCGAGGAACTCTTGGCGACGCGCCTGCTGGTGCAGGGCAATTCGGGATCGGGCAAGTCGCATCTTCTGCGCCGCCTGCTCGAACAATCCGCGCAATGGGTTCAGCAGGTTATCATCGATCCCGAGGGTGATTTCGTCACGCTTTCCGACCGATTCGGCCATGTGGTCGTAGACGGGCAGCGCACCGAGGCCGAGCTTGTCGGCATCGCCACCCGTATCCGCCAGCACCGCGTGTCCTGCGTGCTCTCTCTCGAAGGCCTGGAGGCCGACGAGCAGATGCGTGCCGCCGGCATCTTCCTGAATGCGATGTTCGATGCTGACCGGGACTACTGGTATCCGGTGCTCGTGGTGGTCGACGAGGCACAGCTCTTTGCGCCCGCGGTCAGCGGGGAAGTCTCCGAAGAAGCCCGGAAACTCTCGCTCGGCGCGATGACGAACCTGATGTGCCGCGGTCGTAAGCGCGGTCTTGCCGGCGTTATCGCCACGCAGCGTCTCGCGAAGCTTGCCAAGAATGTTGCGGCGGAGGCCTCCAACTTCCTGATGGGCCGTACCTTCCTCGATATCGACATGGCGCGTGCCGCCGATCTGCTTGGCCTCGATCGCCGCCAGGCGGAAATGTTTCGCGACCTGCCGCGCGGCTCCTTCGTGGCGCTCGGGCCGGCGTTGTCGCGCCGCCCGTTGCCGGTGACCATCGGCGCCGTGGAGACCTCCGCACGCTCGACCAGCCCCAAGCTGATGCCCCTGCCGGATGCGCCGCAGGATGTGGAAGATCTTATCTTCACGCCCGACCCCGACGAATTTTCCCGCCCGCTGGTGCGCCGCGCGCCGCCGGCGCCGCGTCCGACCACCGATATTCTGGCCGAACTCTCCCGCGCACGCCCAGAGCCGGTCCAGACCGAAACCAAGGCACCGGCGCCGGAAATCTCTCCTGAGGAGCGCGAAAGCCTGCTCGATCAGGCGCTGGCCGAAATCCTCGGCAATCCGGAAGCGGCATTCCGCGCAGATGCCGAGCTTTTCCAGGACTTTCTCGTGCGCTGCCGCATCCGTCGCGTGCCCGGCGCGCCGCTGTCGCTGCCGGCCTTCCGCCGCAAGATGGCCGTCGCGCGCTCCGGCGTCGATGCCGAAACGGCCGCAACAGAGGTATGGGGCAGGGCGCTCGACCTGTCGCGCAACGTCACGGAAGACCTTCAGGGCGTGTTCCTGCTCATCGCGCAGGCCGCCGTGCGCGGCCTTGCCTGCCCCTCGGATGCGCGCATTGCACGCGCCTATGGCACGCATTCGGCGCGCCGGGCGCGCCGCCTTCTCGGTTACTTCGAGGAGCAGGGGCTGGTCGTGGTGCACAGCGATCTCGCCGGCCACCGCATCGTCGCCTTCCCGGATCTCGGCTGCGAAACGCTGCCGGGCGATGCCAACGGGCCGGACCTTGCCGATTCCCACCGCGATGCGGCGGAATAGGCCGATTTTCGGGGCTTGCTCGTTGACAGTTTTGTAAAACTCCCCTAATGACCCCGCCAGCGCCGGGCAGAAATGTCCGGTGTTTCATTTGACATGTCCCGTGGATTCTCCGGTCGCGATCGTGAGAAGCCTGTCGGAACCCAAAAGGTTCAGAGGAGGGCGTGTTTCCTTCAGCCGGTCCGGCAACGGGCAGGCAATAACAAGACCAGAGGAAATGCGATGAGCAAGCGCGCTGCATCCAAGTACAAAATCGACCGCCGCATGGGCGAAAACATCTGGGGCCGTCCGAAGTCCCCGGTCAACCGCCGCGAATACGGCCCGGGCCAGCACGGCCAGCGCCGCAAGTCCAAGCTTTCGGACTTCGGTGTTCAGCTCCGCGCCAAGCAGAAGCTGAAGGGCTACTATGGCGATATCCGCGAGAAGCAGTTCCGCGCGATCTTCGCCGAAGCCGAACGCCGCAAGGGCGACACCCCGGAAAACCTGATCGGCCTGCTCGAATCGCGCCTCGACGCGATCGTCTACCGCGCCAAGTTCGTTCCGACGGTCTTCGCTGCCCGTCAGTTCGTGAACCACGGCCACGTCAAGGTCAACGGCGTCCGCGTCAACATCGGTTCCTACCGTTGCAAGCCGGGCGACGTCATCGAAGTCAAGGAAAAGTCCAAGCAGCTCGTCACGGTTCTCGAATCCGTTTCGCTGGCTGAACGCGACGTTCCTGATTACATCGAAGTCGATCACAACAAGATGGTCGCGACCTTCGTTCGCGTTCCGGTTCTCTCCGACGTGCCCTACGCCGTCGTCATGGAACCCCACCTGGTTGTCGAATTCTACTCGCGTTAATCGCGAACGGCACCTTGCCAAATCCGGAAAAGCCGCCAAGAGATTGGCGGCTTTTTCTTTGGGGGACAGTGCACGATGGATCTGCAGGCCATCCTTGACGATATCCATGACAGCCTGTCGCCACGGCGCGGCGAGGGCAGGGTCGCCGATTACATTCCCCAGCTTGCCCATGTCGATCCGAAGAAGTTCGGCATTGCGGTCGTCACGGTCGACGGGGCCGTGCATCTTGCCGGCGATGCGCAGGAGCCGTTTTCCATCCAGAGCATCTCCAAGGTCTTCACGCTGACGCTGGCGCTCGGTAAGCATGGCGAGGCGATCTGGAAGCGCGTCGGCCGGGAACCTTCGGGATCCGCGTTCAACTCCATTGTCCAGCTGGAATATGAAGGCGGCATTCCGCGCAATCCCTTCATCAATGCTGGCGCCATCGCCATCACCGATCTCGTGCTGGCCGGCCATACGCCAAAGGAGGCGATCGGTGAGGTCGTGCGCTTCATGCGCTACCTCGCTGACGAGGAAGACATCATCGTCGATCAGGATGTGGCGCGCTCCGAGCAGGCGACGGGGTTTCGCAATTTCGCGCTCGCCAATTTCCTGCGCTCCTTTGGCAAGCTCGATCATGCAGCCGAACTGGTGCTCGGTGTCTACTTCCACCAGTGCGCTCTGGCCATGAGCTGCCGCCAGCTGGCGCGGGCGGGGCTGTTCCTCGCCAATAGCGGCGTCAATCCGCTGACCGGCCACCGCGTGGTATCGCACCTCCGGGCGCGGCGCATCAATGCGATGATGCTGACCTGTGGTCACTATGACGGCTCCGGCGACTTCGCCTACCGCGTCGGCCTGCCGGGCAAGAGCGGTGTGGGCGGCGGTATCCTGGCCGTCGCGCCGGGAAAGGCGTCGGTCGCCGTCTGGTCTCCCGGTCTCAACGACAACGGCAATTCGCTTCTCGGGTCGCTGGCACTCGAAATGCTGGCGGCGCGAACCGGGTGGTCCATCTTCGGGGCTTGATTGTGCGGGCGGTTCGGGGCATTGCAGGCGCATGACCCTCGCACTCGCCGAAACCGAAGACGACGCCCCGGACGAAGGCCGCCATCCGCTCTTTTCGAATGCGCCGTCCAGCGTGTCCTTCAACAAGCTGCGCAAGCGCCTGCTGCGTCAGGTGCGGCAGGCGATGGACGATTTTGCCATGCTTAAAGGCCAGAAACGCTGGCTTATCGGCCTTTCCGGCGGCAAGGACAGCTATGGCCTGCTGGCGCTCCTGATGGATCTGCAATGGCGCGGCCTGCTGCCGGTCGAGCTGATCGCCTGCAACCTCGATCAGGGCCAGCCGAATTTTCCCAAACAAATCCTGCCGGAATACCTGAAGTCCATCGGCGTTGCGCATCGCATCGAATATCGTGACACCTATTCGATCGTGAAGGAAAAGGTGCCGTCCGGGGCGACCTATTGCTCGCTGTGCTCGCGACTGCGCCGCGGCAACCTTTATCGCATCGCCCGCGAGGAGGGCTGCGACGCGCTGGTGCTCGGGCATCATCGGGAGGACATTCTCGAGACCTTCTTCATGAATTTCTTCCATGGCGGCCGGTTGGCGACCATGCCGCCGAAGCTCATCAATGACGAGGGTGACCTCATGGTGCTGCGCCCGCTCGCCTATGCGGCGGAGGACGACCTGGCGAAGTTTGCGGCCGCCATGCAGTTTCCGATCATTCCCTGTGACCTCTGCGGCTCGCAGGACGGCCTCCAGCGCAATGCGATGAAAGCGATGCTTTCCGATATCGAAACGCGTATGCCGGGCCGCAAGGAAGCGATGCTGCGTGCGCTCGGCCATACCAATCCCTCCCATCTGCTCGATCCGAAGCTCTTCGATTTCTCCTCCCTCGAAACGGTAAGACAAGAATGACGACCATTGATATCAATGCCCTCGCGCTCGTGCTTGCACAGGCGGCCGAAGCCGAAATCCGTCCGCGTTTCCGCGCGCTCGCAAAAGGCGACGTACACACCAAGGCGGATGCGAACGACCTCGTGACCATTGCCGACGAGGCGGCAGAGCGCTTTATCAAGCGCGAGGTCGAGGCGCAGTTTCCGGGTGCGCTGTTCGTCGGCGAGGAATCGGTTGCGGCCGATCCGGCGCTGCTGCCGAAGCTTGCCGAGGCCGATCTTGCCATCGTGGTCGATCCGATCGACGGCACGTTCAACTTCGCGGCCGGCGTTCCGATGTTCGGCGTGATGGCGGCCATCGTCTCCGGTGGCCAGACCGTCGGCGGCATCATCTACGACCCGATGGGCGACGATTTCGTCATGGCGGAGAAGGGTGGCGGCGCCTGGCAGACCGGCGGCCACCGGCCGGCCGTCAAGCTCAAGGCCCGCGGCGCAGCGCCGCTGGAAGAGATGACGGGCATGGCCTCGACGAGTTTCTTCGATCGCGAGCGGCGCGCCCGCGTGCTGTCCAATCTTGCCAAGGTCGCTTTCGTTTCGAACTATCGCTGCGCGGCGCACGAATATCGCACCTTCGCCGGCGGGCACCTGCACTACCTGATGTACAACAAGCTGATGCCCTGGGATCACCTGGCCGGCACGCTGATCGCGCAGGAAGCCGGCGCTTATGCCGCGCGCTTCGACGGCAAGCCCTATGAGCCGCACCATGTCGGTGGTGGCCTGCTGGTCGCGCCGGACAGGGACAGCTGGGAACTGCTGCGCCGCGAAGTCTTCGTCGACTGAGCTGTTTTCAGGCAGAATGAAAAAAGGCCCGGTGGCTTTCGCCACCGGGCCTTTCCTGTTCGTGAACTTTTCGCTTGTCGTCAGGTTGCCGGATTGTGCGGCTGGAAGAGCTTGCCGCGTTCCGCGATCAGCACGAAGACCAGGCCGATCACGGAAAGCGAGAAGAATCCCAGCACGAGCGGCAGGGCGGTTCCGTTGAACGACTGGCCGATGACGGCGCCCACCACCGTGCCGCCGGCCGTGCCCATGAAGCCGAGCACGGAGGAGGCGGTGCCGGCGACATGGCCGAGCGGTTCCATCGCCAGCGAGTTGAAGTTCGAGCCGATCCAGCCGAACTGGAACATCGAGATCGCAAACAGCGTGATGAACAGCGCAAAGGGCAGGTGGGTCGGCCAGAGCAGCGTCAGCACCAGCCACAGTGCATTCACACCGAGGAAGCCGAGGAGCGCGCCGTGTGACAGGCGACGCATGCCGAAGCGACCGACGAGGCGGGCATTGACGAAGGACGAGAGCGCCATGAAGGCCGCGACCGCCGCAAAGGCCACCGGGAACCAGACGCCGAGTTCGTAGATGCCGACATAGATCTGCTGCGCTGAGTTGATGAAGCCGAAGAGCGCCCCGAAGATGAAGGTGCTCGCCAAGGTGTAACAGAGCGCTACGCGATCGGTCAGCACGATGCGGAAACCTTCAAGCACCGAGCGCACCGTGAAGGGGCGCACATCGTTTTCATGCAGCGTTTCCGGCAGGCGGAAATACATCCACGCCCAGACGGCCGCTGCCATCACGGCCATGAAGACGAAGATCAGGTGCCAGTCACCGAAGATCATCACCACTTGGCCGATGCCGGGCGCCATGACAGGTACGACCATGAACACCATCATGATCAGCGACATGACCTCGGCCATCGCGCGGCCGCCGAAGATGTCGCGCACGATGGACACGGTGATGACGCGCATGGCCGCCGAGCCGATGCCCTGCACGAAACGCAGCACGAGAAGGGCGGTGAAGCTCGGAACGAGGATCGCGGCAAGGGACGACACGACATAGATCGCAAGGCCCACGAACATGGGGATGCGCCGGCCGAAACGGTCGGAGACCGGACCGTACAGCAGCTGCGCGAAGGCAAAGCCGATCAGATAGGCCGAGATGACATATTGCCGATGGTTTTCGCTCTCGACACCGAGGCTCGCACCGATCTCCTGCAGACCCGGCAGCATGATGTCGATGGCAAGCGCGTTCAGCGCCATCAGCAGCGCCATGAGCGCGATGAATTCTATCTTGCCCATGCCTTTCAGGCGCTGGGCGGCGTCGGGGGAAAGTCCGGACATATCAATTCATTCCAAAAATGAGAGAAGGCGCCGCTGGGATGCGGCGCCTTTGCAATATCGGCAGTCTGAAGACCGCATACCGTCAGGCAGCACCCTTGATCGCAACACCCTGTTCCTGAAGGTGGGACTGCAATTCGCCCGCCTGGAACATCTCGCGCACGATGTCGCAACCGCCAAGGAACTCACCCTTCACATAGAGCTGGGGAATGGTCGGCCAGTTGGAATAGTCCTTGATGCCCTGGCGGATATCGGCGTCGGCAAGCACGTTGATGGCCTTGTAGTCAACACCGACGTAATCGAGCACCTGCACGACCTGGCCGGAGAACCCACATTGCGGGAATTCCGGGGTGCCCTTCATGAAGAGCACGACGTCGTTGGTCTTGACTTCGTTGTCGATGAAATCGTGGATGCCGCTCATTTCCGTATTCCCTAGCAGATCGGCTTCAAGGGCCGATGGGATGAACCATGGGCCCTAGATAACAACCTCGTGTGACAATTGCCAGAAGTAGCATGCAAAAAATGCTTGCTGTGCTTTTCAGGCAGACGCGCCGGTGCGGCGATAGGCGATCAGCCAGTATGCGAGGCCACCGGCCAGACCGCCTGCAAGAATCATGAAAACAAAGGTGTCGTACAGCAGCGAACGATCGAAGAAGACAAGCGACAGCGGACCGTCGATGCCGCCGGCAATCACGAAGAACAGCCATGCTCTCATCTGGAGAACACGCGCAAGGACGACCGCGACGATGAAGCCCGGAAGGGCGCAGCCGAACGTGTAGGCAAGACCGACGAGGAAAATCTGAAACAGGCCGTCGCTCGCGCCCGCCCAGAAGTAAAGCAGAAAAATCACCACGGTTGTCGCGGTCAGAACGGCGGCGATATAACCGAGGGCAACAAGAAGAAAGCTGGGTTGCCCGCTTGCGGCCAACCTGTTGTCTGCGGTCACGTACTGACGTCCTTCTTTGCAGAGCGGCGCAAGCCGCGTCTAGCTGCTGCGCTGGCTGCTGCGGCTTGCGGCCGTGCGACGACGGCTCACCTGCTTGCGCGGTCGCTTGGCCGGCTTCTTTGCCGGTTTCAGGGCGGCTTCGATGATGTCGCCGAGCAGCCCGCCGGACGCCTTCTTGCGCGTCGTCGTCTTGCGGCGCGTGCGCTTGGTCGTCGTGGCCTTGCGCACGCCAGTCTTCTTCAGCACCTCCTTGAGGGCTGCATCGATAACGCCGCTGACGAGTTCGTTGAGAAGGCCGGCCATCGGTGTCAGTCCGGAATGGAGGTCTGGAGGGCAAGGGCGTGCAGAACGCCGCCCATATTGCCCTTCAGCGCGTCATAGACCATCTGGTGCTGCTGCACGCGGGTCTTGCCGCGGAAGGCTTCCGCGACGACCTCGGCAGCATAATGGTCGCCGTCGCCGGCAAGATCGCGGATGACCACCTTCGCTCCCGGAATGCCGGATTTGATGAGGTCTTCGATATCGCCCGGTGACATGGCCATGAAAATGCTCCCTTATTTATTCCGCGGCGGCAGCGGCGGTGCCGTTGCCATCCATGAAGTCAGGGAACCACGATTCATGGGTGTTGCGCAATTGCTCAATCGACAGCGACAGCAGACCATCCACGGCAAGCGCATCGCCACCCACGGTGCCGAGGCGGCGGAACGGGATGCCTGCGCCTTCCGCGCTGGCGCAGATGAAGTTTGCGAGGTCGGCAGGAACCGCGATCACGTATCGGGCCTGGTCTTCGCCGAACAGAACGGCGTGTGCGGGGGCATTGGCACCCGAAATTTCCACCTTGGCGCCCTTGCCGGAGGCCATGACCATTTCGGCAAGCGCGATGACGAGGCCGCCGGAGGAAATGTCGTGGCAGGCGGTGACCTGGCCGTTGCGGATGGCCGAGCGCACGAAATCGCCGTTGCGGCGTTCGGCGTGCAGGTCCACTTCGGGGGGCGGGCCGTCGATCCGGCCGACGACATCGCGCAGATAGACGGACTGGCCGAGATGGCTGCCGTCCGTGCCGATGAGAATCAGCTGGTCGCCGTCCTTAGCGCCGCCGATCTTGGCCATGACCGACCAGTCGGGCAGCAGGCCGACGCCGGCAATGGTGGGGGTCGGCAGGATCGCGATGCCGTTCGTTTCGTTGTAAAGCGAGACGTTGCCGGAAACGATCGGGAAGTCGAGCGCGCGGCAGGCCTCGCCGATGCCTTCGATGGCCTTGACGAACTGGCCCATGATCTCCGGCTTTTCCGGGTTGCCGAAATTCAGATTGTCGGTGGAGGCGAGCGGCTCGGCGCCGGTCGCCGTGATGTTGCGCCAGCATTCGGCGACGGCCTGCTTGCCGCCTTCGAACGGATCGGCCTCGACGTAGCGCGGGGTGACGTCTGAGGAGAAGGCGAGCGCCTTGCTGGCGTGGCCTTCGACGCGCACCACGCCGGCGTCGCCGCCGGGGATCTGCAGCGAATTGCCCTGGATGAGCGTGTCGTACTGCTCGTAGACCCAGCGGCGGCTCGACTGGTTGGGCGAGCCGACCAGCTTGAGCACAGCCTCGCCGTAGTTTTCCGGTTCAGCGACGAGGTTTGCCGGCAGCGGTGCGGGCTTGCCCGGCTCGCGCCACGGGCGGTCGTATTCCGGGGCCTGGTCGCCGAGGTCCTTGATCGGCAGGTTTGCGACTTCCTCGCCCTGGTGCAGGATGCGGAAGCGCAGGTCGTCGGTCGTGTGGCCGACGATGGCGAAGGCCAGACCCCACTTGACGAAGATCGCCTTGGCGACCTCTTCCTTTGCGGGCTCCAGGACCATGAGCATGCGCTCCTGGCTTTCCGAGAGCATCATCTCGTAGGCGGTCATCTGCTCTTCGCGGACCGGAACCAGATCGAGGTTCAGCTCGATACCGAGGTCGCCCTTGGCGCCCATTTCCACGGCCGAGCAGGTAAGGCCGGCCGCACCCATGTCCTGAATGGCGATGACGGCGCCGGTCTGCATCAGTTCGAGGCAGGCTTCCAGCAGGCACTTTTCGGTGAAGGGGTCGCCGACCTGCACGGTCGGGCGCTTCTCTTCGATCGTTTCGTCGAATTCGGCCGATGCCATGGTCGCGCCGCCCACGCCGTCACGGCCCGTCTTGGCACCGAGATAGACGACCGGCAGGCCGACGCCCTTGGCTTCCGACAGGAAGATGGCGTTGGACTTGGCAAGGCCGGCGGCAAAGGCGTTGACGAGGATGTTGCCGTTATAGCGCGGGTCGAATTCGACCTCGCCGCCGACGGTCGGCACGCCGAAGGAATTGCCGTAACCGCCCACACCGGCGACGACGCCGGAAACCAGGTGGCGAGTCTTCGGGTGATCCGGCTCGCCGAAACGCAGCGCGTTCATGGCCGCGATCGGTCGCGCACCCATGGTGAAGACGTCGCGCAGGATGCCGCCGACGCCGGTCGCCGCACCCTGATAGGGCTCGATATAGGACGGGTGGTTGTGGCTCTCCATCTTGAAGACGACGCAGTCGCCGTCATCGATGTCGACCACGCCCGCATTCTCGCCGGGGCCCTGCAGGACACGCGGACCCTTGGTCGGCAGCGTGCGCAGCCAGCGCTTGGAGGATTTGTACGAGCAGTGCTCGTTCCACATGGCGGAGAAGATGCCGAGCTCGGTGAAGGTGGGTTCGCGGCCGATCAGCGAAAGGATGCGGTCGTATTCGTCCGGCTTCAGCCCGTGGGCGGCAATCAGCTCCGGAGTGATCGGGCGGGTGTTCGAAATGGTCATCGTCGCTCGTCTTGTCGTGGAGGGCAGGATTGCGGTCTCTTTACCGCATGCCGCCGTGCAGCGCGACAGGAAAATGACCGGGAATCACAGGCGGGCGCGGCTTTCAGGCCGGGCTGTCATAGCCGCTTGGTCCCGAAGTGATGAGTCTGCGCAGCCTTGTGAGGCCGGCAACCACATCCTGCCGGTTTTCCGGCGAGGAAATGCCGATCCGCACACGGTGGAAGGTCTTTTCGGAGCGACCCGCCTTGAACTCGTCCTCGTCGTCGATGAGCACGTCCTCGGCGAAGGCAGCCTGCCGGAAGGTGCCTGAAAGCCAGGGATCTGGCAGCTTGAGCCAGACAAAAGGCACGCGCGGATGCGAGTTGAATTCGAGGCCGGCGAAAATCTCGCGGACCAGTGCCTCGCGCGCCATCACCTCGTCGGAAACCTGCGTGCGGATGGCTTCCGCGGTGCCTGATAGCACCAGCCGTGCGGCAAGTTCGGCGAGCAGGAACGGCAGGCCGCCGCTCACCATCTTGTGGGCGATGCGCACGCGCTGGGCGAGATGCGGCGGGCAGGCGATCCAACCGCCGCGCACACCTGCGGCGACGCTCTTTGAAAGTCCGCCAACGAGGAACGTGCGATCCGGCGCAAGCTCGGCGATAAGGGGCAGGCCGTTTTCGGTCGACCCGCCATAGAGATTGTCCTCCACGAGAAAGACATTGTGCCGCTTGGCAATGGCGGCAATCGCTCGCCGCCGGTCTTCCGGCATGGTGGCGAGCGTCGGGTTCTGCGCCGACGACATGAGAAAGGCGAGCTTGGGATGCTGCTGGACGCAGACCCGTTCGAAGTCATCGGGGAGCACGCCGTCGGCATCGGAATCCACCAGCACGCTCTGACGGCCGATCAGCGCCGTGCCGCGGCTCACCTGCGAATAGGTGACGTGTTCGAAGACGATGCGGTCCCCCGGTGCGGTGATGACCGAAACGGCAGCGATGACGGCGGCGTGGGCGCCAAGCGTGGGAACGATGCTGTCATGGCCCGGTTGCCAGTCGCCGCGCTGCAACCAGCGCCGCCCCGCCTCCAGCCAGTCGGCCGGGAAACTGCGTGTATAGCTCGCGATCTCGCTCGGCTGATCCCGGCAGATCGCTGCAACGATATCCGTGATCGCCAGGGACTGACCGACATTGGTCGCCGCCGTCGTGTCGAAGCGCAGCTTGCCGGGTGGTGCGCTGGACGCGCGAGTGCCGTTGAGGCGCGCGCTGACCGTATCGACCACGGCCGGGCTGTCGTTGTCGCCCGACCCTAGCACATAGGTTCCGCGTCCAACCTCGCCGCTGACGAGACCGCGTTCGCGCACCATCGCATAGGCGCGGCTGACGGTGCCGATGGTGACGCCGATGTCATAGGCGAGATTGCGCTGCGGCGGCAGCTTGCTGCCGGCGGGAAGGGCACCGATGCCGATCGCCTGTTCGATCTGGTCGGCAATGCGGACATAGAGCGGGCCATCGGTGGCCTGGAGATTGGGCAGCCAATTTGTCATGGTGCCAATTCATATGTTGCACCACTGATGGAGTCAATTATTTCCTGAATGCGCCAATTGTCACATTCCTTGTGAGAATTTCAGGAGATTAGACGATGACAATCGATGCAATTCAATCGGAAGCCGCCACGGTGCCTGAGTTCCCGGTGCGCTCGTTATTGGTGCGGATATCGCTTGCCTTGCGGAACTGGGCCATGAAGCGCCGCACGCGCTATGCGCTCCTCGAACTCACGGATACACAGCTCGAGGATATCGGCATCTCGCGCAGCGAGGCGCGGCGGGAAGTCGCAAAATCGTTCTACTGGAACTGAGGGGCTCAGCAGCCCTTGCCGCCGGCCGCCCAACGCCTGACGTCGGTTGCAATGCGGGCGCCAACCGGCTCGCTCATCAGCGGACCGAATGCGTCGAGCTTCGCGGGATTGCCTTCAGCCTGCACGACGAGCAGTGGACGCGATTCCGGCGAATTGCGGTGGACGACAAGAATGCGCGGCCGGCCAGAGAAGGAATTCAGTTCGGGCGCAAGGCTATAGGCCTTGAAGGCCGGATCACCCGATTTGAACCAGCAGGCATTGGCGCCGAGCGCGACGCGCTCCATCGTCGGCAGGGCCGCGCCGTTCGGCTTCGGCGCCGGCGTCTTCGTCTGGCATCCGGCCAGAGCCGCAGCGAGGGCGAGCGGCAGGATGAGCTTTGCGGACGGAACAGGGCGCATGGGATGCCTTTCGGAAGCGAACATGCGCCTTTGATAGCAAGGACCGGTTAAGCAGCGATTACGTCGAGGACCGATGCGAAGAGTGCGCGACCGTCCGAGCCGCCATGGGCGGCCTCGATGAGGTTCTCCGGATGCGGCATCAAACCGAGCACGTTGCCCTTGGCATTCATCACGCCGGCAATGTCGTTGATGGAGCCGTTCGGATTGGTACCGTCTGCATAGCGGAAGACGACCTGGCCGTTGCCTTCGATGGTCGAGAGCGTCTCGGCATCGGCGAAATAGTTGCCGTCATGGTGAGCGACCGGGCAGCGTATGATCTGGCCCTTGTCATAGGCGCGGGTGAAATCCGTTTCGGCATTCACCACTTCCAGCTTCACCTCGCGGCAGACGAATTTCAGCGAGGCATTGCGCATCAGCGCGCCCGGCAGGAGGCCCGCTTCGAGCAGGATCTGGAAGCCGTTGCAGACGCCGAGAACCTTTACGCCGGCCTCGGCCTTTGCCTTGATTGCCTGCATGACGGGCATGCGCGCGGCAATGGCACCGCAGCGCAGGTAATCACCATAGGAGAAGCCGCCGGGGATGACGATCAGGTCGACATCCGGCAGGTCCGTTTCGGTCTGCCAGACGGTGACGGGCGCGACGCCCGAAATCTTGGTCAGCGCCGCGATCATGTCGCGGTCACGGTTAAGGCCGGGGAGCTGGACGACGGCGGACTTCATGGGTGTGGTTCAAACCTTGCCTGGGCCTCGGCGAGTTCACGCAATTCGAGGCGGTTTTCGATACGGTCGAGACGTGTCAACACCTGAGCCATGCTGCTGTGTAGGTTGTTGACGTCCCCTTGCATGACATGCATGTGATTTCGCAGGCTCACGATATCCTGCCGCATATCCCGCTGTCCGTCCTTAAGCGTGGTAAGGTCAGACTGGATACGCTTCATGAGCTCGAACATTAACTCCTGCGAAATATCCGTCATTGCTTCGTCCCTTCAACCGTCAGGCGAGGGCGATAGTATAGTTCTCGATTACCGTGTTGGCCAGCAGCTTCTCGCACATGGCCTTGAGATCGGCCTCAGCCTTCGCGCGGTCGGCGGTCTCAAGCTCGAGGTCGAAGACCTTGCCCTGGCGGACCTGGCCGACGCCGTCGAAACCGAGGCTGCCGAGGGCGCCTTCAATCGCCTTGCCCTGCGGGTCGAGAACACCGTTCTTCAGCGTAACCGTTACGCGTGCCTTGATCATGTCTATCGTTCCATCCTTGGGAGCGTGTTATTTCACCAGAACGGGGCCGGTGCCGCGCACGGGTTCGTTCTCATTGATGACGCCGAGGCGGCGGGCAACTTCCTGGTAAGCTTCCAGAAGTCCGCCCATGTCGCGGCGAAAACGGTCCTTGTCCATCTTTTCCTGGGTCGCGATGTCCCAGAGACGGCAGCTGTCGGGCGAAATCTCGTCGGCGATGATTATGCGCATCATGTCGCCTTCGTAGAGACGGCCGCATTCGATCTTGAAATCGACGAGCTGGATGCCGACGCCGAGGAAAAGACCGGACAGGAAGTCGTTGACGCGGATGGCGAGCGCCATGATGTCGTCGAGTTCCTGCGGGCTCGCCCAGCCGAAGGCCGTGATGTGTTCCTCGGAGACCATCGGATCTTCGAGCGCGTCGGCCTTGAAATAGAATTCGATGATCGAGCGCGGCAGCACGGTGCCTTCCTCGATGCCGAGGCGCTTGGACAGCGATCCGGCGGCGACGTTGCGCACGACAACCTCGAGCGGGATGATCTCGACTTCCTTGATCAGCTGCTCGCGCATGTTGAGGCGGCGGATGAAATGGGTCGGAATGCCCATCTTGTTCAGCTGCGTGAAGAGATATTCGCAGATCCGGTTGTTCAGTACGCCCTTGCCGTCGATGACGTCATGCTTCTTCTTGTTGAAGGCGGTGGCGTCGTCCTTGAAAAACTGGATCAGTGTGCCCGGCTCGGGACCCTCATAAAGAATCTTGCCCTTGCCCTCGTAGATACGGCGGCGACGGTTCATGGTTTTTATCTCGGTTGTTGGCGCTCTTGGGCTGCGCGGGTGTCGTTCGTTTGCGCTCCCATAAACGAAATGCCGCAGTTTAACAATCGGCGTTCCGCCCGATCCCCCGATTTCCGGCGTTTCGGTGAAGTTACGGCGGGACAAAAGTTCGCATTGCACTTTTCCCGGCGTTTTGATTTATGGGCTTGGAAGCCCAAACGGGGCAAAAGA
This sequence comes from Shinella sp. H4-D48, assembly GCF_022637395.1. Taxonomy (GTDB): domain Bacteria; phylum Pseudomonadota; class Alphaproteobacteria; order Rhizobiales; family Rhizobiaceae; genus Shinella; species Shinella sedimenti. The sequence continues at coordinate 1,616,006 of NZ_CP093337.1, forward strand.
ATCGACGGGAGTAATCTATGGCCAGCATCAACGATCGGGAAAAGGCCTTCGAAGCCAAGTTTGCGCTGGATGAGGAGCTTCGCTTCAAGGCGGAAGCACGCCGCAACAAGCTGCTCGGCCTCTGGGCTGCCGGCCTGCTGGGCAAGAGCGGCGAGGCGGCCGACGCCTATGCCAAGGAAGTGGTGGCTGCGGACTTCGAAGAAGCCGGCCACGAGGATGTCGTGCGCAAGGTAAAGGCCGATTTCGACGCCGCCGGCGTTGCTCGCACCGAAGACGACATCCGCCTTCAGATGGTCGAGCTTCTCGCCGTCGCCGTGTCTCAGATCGAAGCCGGCTGAGCGACACACACTGCAAAGAGTATTCGAAAGCCGTCGTGCCTTTCGCCCGGCGGCTTTTTTGTGGCCTAGCTGATGGTCGTGCGACGGTTGCTGTCCTGAGGGTCGCGGATGCCGCCCGGCACCTTGCGCCATTCCTGCTGCTGGACGAAGTCGGGGATCGCTTCAGCCGGCATGGGGCGCGCCAGCGCATAACCTTGCAGACTGTCGCAGCCGAGATCGCGCATGATGGCGACATGGGCAGGTGTTTCGACACCCTCCGCAATCACCTCGATATCCAGCGAGCGGCCGATCTCGATGATCGTGCCAACAAGCTTGCGCTGCGCGGGCGATCGGCTGACGGGTTTGACGAGCTGCCGGTCGATCTTGAGACGGCGCGGCCTCAGCTTCATCAGGCTGACGATGGAGGCATGGCCCGTGCCGAAATCGTCGATTTCGATATCGATGCCGAGATTGCGGATTTCCGCGAGATTTTCCAGAACGACATGGTCGCAATCATCCAGGAAGATCGATTCAAGCAACTCGAAGGACAGCGATTTCGGCGCAATATCCAGCGTGCGAAGCGACCTTCCGAGCTCGGGATCGTGCAGACGCTTGGACGACACATTGACCGAGATCTGGTCGATACTGATGCCGAGCCGCCGCCATTCCGCGAAGTCGGCAAGGGACTTTTCCAGTACGATACGATCGATCATCGCCACGCAGTCCAGATCTTCCGCGATCTTCAGGAAGGTGTCCGGGGCCAGGATACCACGCGTCGGGTGGTTCCAGCGCGCCAGCGTTTCCACGCCGACAATGTCGAGCGTGCGGGCGCAGAATTTCGGCTGGTAATAGGGCAGGAAGCGACCCTGTTCGACACTCGAGAGAATGTCGTCGGCCGTCTGCTTGTTGGTGATGATCTGCGCCTGAAAATCGCTGGTGAAGAATTCGTGCCGGCTTCTGCCGCGGTTCTTCGCCCGGTAGAGCGCGAGGTCGGCATTGATAAGCAATTGGCGCGCATCGATCGCCGTGCCCGATTGGCTTGCAATGCCCACACTGGCGCCGAACCGGCAGATATGCCCGTTGAAGGTGACGGGCTTGCGCATGGCCGTGACGATCGCCTCGGCGAGTGACGCGAGGTTGCGTCCGGCCGGCCCCGCCGAAAGGAAGACGAATTCGTCCCCGCCGATGCGGGCGACGAAGTCCGTGGCGGATTTGAGCTCGGCCAGTACGCTGGCGGCGTGAACCAGCATCCTGTCGCCGGCGTCGTGGCCGAGCGTGTCATTGATCTCCTTGAAGCGGTCCAGATCGATGTGAAGGACAGCCAGACGACTGCCGTTCTGTTCCGCGCGACGGGCCGCCTCCTCAATCTCCCTATCGAGATACCGCCGGTTCGGCAGTCCCGTCAGGTGGTCATGCAGGGACGTGTATTCTATACGTGCGCGTGCGACCTCCAGCGCCTCGTTGCGCGCCTCCGCAAGGTCTTTCGCGTGTTTCAGTTCCTCCTGAAGCTGGACATCCTCGGTCACATCCCAGTTCGCGCCGATGAGCCGCGGCACGCCGGCCATGTCCGTGTAAGGGGCGGCGCGGCCGCGCAGATGCCGGATCTCCCCGTCGCCCCTGATGATGCGGAATGCATTGGCGAAATCCGCATTGTTCGCTAGCCCGTCAGCGACCTTCTTTTCCGCCAGATGCCTGTCGTCCGGATGCAGTGATCGCTCCCAGCTGCCGATATCCGGTTTCTCCCGCAGATCGTACATCTCGATCATGCGGTCGTCCCAGTTCACCTCATTGCTCCTGAGATTGACCTCGAACACGCCAACGCGCGAGACGTCGAGTGCCAATTCCAGGCGGCGCGACATTTGCGACAGCCGCTCTTCTGCTTCCTTGCGATCGGTGATGTCGGTGTCGGTGCCGGCGATGCGGCTCGGCTTGCCGTCCGGTCCATATTCCACCACGGCACCGCGGCTTTCTATCCAGACCCAGTGACCATGTTTGTGCCGTTCGCGGTAGCAGAAGACGCTGAATGACGCCTCGCCGCTTTCCTGTCGGGCGATGGCCGCAAGCACATGCTCTCGATCGTCGGGATGCACGTTGCCGATCCATTCGTCGAGCGCGGAATCGTAGGTCTCGTGCGGCTGCCGGCCGCGTATCGTGCACCATTGTCGGGAGTAGAAGCGCTGGTCGCGCGCAAAATCGTGATCCCAAACGCCCTGGCCGGCGGATTCGAGCGCGTGGTTCCAGCGGCTCTCGCGCTCGGCGAGCTCCAGCGCATTGCGCTTGCGCTCATCCACATCGAGGAACTGCACGATCATGTCAGGCGCAAGATCGTCTTCGGGAAGGGCGGGCGGCTCGATGAAGGAGGCAAGTACCCAGAACTCATCGCCGCCAGGGCGTTGCAGGCGGATTTCCCACGGTGCCTGCTCGGTCAGTTCCTGGCGTGTGGCGAAGGGCAGGATGGCGCGGTGGGCTGGGGAGATGCAGACATCGAAGGCCGGCAGTTCTTCAATGGACGATATACCGAAGGCACGCAGCAGAGCGTCATTGGCGTCGATGACACGCCGCTCTGTGTCGAGCGCGGCAAATGCGAAACTGGAACGCGCGAAAAGCCGGCGATAAAACGGAATGTGATCCGTTTTTCGCACGGCCTCGTGGGGCGAACCGGATGGTTTGGCCATAAAATGCGCCTGTTTTCAACTCAAGGGCGCAAGCTTGGCGGATTTCTATGAATTTCCTCTTAATGAGGGCTTGCTAAGCTTTCAGCTTGCTCAGGAACTGCGCGAAGACCATCGTTCCCTCCGGCCAGGGACCGTGGCCGGACTGTGCGTTGATGTGTCCCGCTTCGCCGGCATCGAGGACTAGGGATCCCCAGGCGGCGGCGATGTCGTCGGCGTGTTCATAGGTGCCGAAGGGATCGTTGCGGCTTGCCACGACGATGGAGGGAAATGGCAGCGGATCGCGCGGGTAGGGCCCGAACGTCATGAAGTGCTTGGGGCGGATATCGGGATTGGCGACATCCGGCGGTGCGACAAAGAACGCGCCAGCGACCTTGTTCTTGAAATGCGGCGCGGCATGGACGGCTGCCGTCACGCCGAGCGAGTGACCAACGAGCACGACGGGTTTGGTTGCCACGGCAACTTCTTCCACCACACGCTGAACCCAGTCCTCGCGCACCGGCTTTGCCCACTCCGCCTGTTCGACACGGCGCGCCGTCGAGAGCTTGTTCTCCCAGCGGCTCTGCCAGTGGTCGGGGCCCGAATTGGTATAGCCGGGGACGATGAGTATTTCTGCTTCCGAAACTTTCATGGGCGCGGATGTGCTGTCGGTGCGTGCGAAATTCAAGGGGGCGGCGATGGCACGTGCGGCGCCATCGCCTTTTCATATCTGTCGGGATCGATCAGACCGCGCCGAAAACGCGACGGAAGATCGTATCGACGTGCTTGGTGTGATAGCCGAGGTCGAACTTCTCGCGGATGTCCTCCTCGGAAAGTGCTGCGCGCACTTCCGCGTCGGCCAGAAGCTCCTCGAGAAAGTCCTTGCCCTGTTCCCAGACCTTCATGGCGTTGCGCTGCACGAGGCGATAGGCATCCTCGCGCGAGGTTCCGGCTTGCGTAAGGGCAAGCAGGACGCGCTGCGAATGAACAAGGCCGCGGAACTTATTGAGATTCTTGAGCATGTTGTCCGGATAGATCACCAGCTTCTCAATGACGCCCGCCAGACGGTTCAGAGCGAAGTCGAGGGTGATGGTCGTGTCCGGGCCGATGCCGCGTTCGACACTGGAATGCGAGATGTCGCGCTCATGCCACAGCGCCACGTTCTCCATGGCGGGCGTCACGGCCATGCGCACGAGGCGGGCGAGACCCGTCAGGTTTTCCGTCAGGACCGGGTTGCGCTTGTGCGGCATGGCGGAGGAACCCTTCTGGCCGGGCGAGAAGAACTCTTCGGCTTCCAGGACTTCCGTGCGTTGCATGTGGCGGATTTCAATCGCGACGTTCTCGATGGAGGAGGCGATGACGCCCAGCGTAGCGAAGAACATGGCATGGCGGTCGCGCGGGATGACCTGCGTGGAGACCGGCTCCGGCACCAGGCCGAGCTTGGCGCAGACATGTTCCTCGACGCGCGGGTCGATATTGGCGAAGGTGCCGACGGCGCCGGAGATCGCGCCGGTCGCGATTTCCGCGCGGGCCGCTACGAGACGGGCGCGGTTGCGGTCCATTTCGGCATAGAAGCGGGCGAGCGTCAGGCCCATCGTGGTCGGCTCGGCGTGGATGCCGTGGCTGCGGCCGATGCGGATCGTGTCCTTGTGCTCGAAGGCGCGGGCCTTCAGCGCCGCGAGAACGCGGTCCATGCCGGCCAGAAGGATATCGGCAGCGCGCACGAGCTGGATGTTGAAGGTGGTGTCCAGCACGTCCGAGGACGTCATGCCCTGATGCACGAAGCGGCTGTCGGGACCGACGAATTCGGCAAGGTGCGTGAGGAAGGCGATGACGTCATGCTTGGTGACGGCCTCGATCTCGTCGATGCGGGCGACGTCGAATTCGGCCTTGCCACCCTTCTCCCAGATCGTTTCGGCAGCCGATTTCGGGATGACGCCGAGTTCTGCCAGCGCATCGCAGGCATGGGCTTCGATCTCGAACCAGATGCGGAACTTCGTTTCGGGCGACCAGATGGCGACCATGTCCGGTCGGGAATAGCGAGGGATCATCGGCTCTAGACTTTCCTTGGGAAGGTGGGAATTGCCGCCGCTTTAGCAAAGATGGGCGGCAAGCTCAACGCATGGAGGGCGACATGGACCGGGCAAGCCACAGGCTGGCACCGGCAAGAACCGGCAGGCCGACCGGAAGATAAAGCCCGAGACCCATGACGAGGAACTGGTAGACCGCGCCCGCCGTGGTGAAAGCGAACTGGAAAGCCCAGACGACAGTCCCGAAGGGTTCGTGCCACTGGGCATAGAACAGGCGGTAATCCAGAGCGAAGGCGAGCGCCGTGATTGCGACGGTTCCCACGCTCAGCAGCGCGAAATGGGCTGCGAAGCGGGCCTCGATCCCGCGCCGGCGCGACAGGAAGCGTGCCATCGGAAGCAGGATCGGCCAGGCGACGGTGCCACCGGCGAAATAGATCAAGAGAAGCTGCCGAAGGTGAAAGGACGGCAGCCGGTCATGCGTGAGCAGCGAGATATAGGCACACAACGCCATCGTGACGCCCCAGCAGAGCGCGCCACCAAGACAGAGTGCCAGCGATGGAAAAACTGGCGGCAATGGATGGTCGGGCCCTGTATCGTTCCAACCCGTCACGGATGCCGCCTGCTTCATGTCAGGGCCGGAACGGCACGGCGATCCACCGGCCATTGTCGCCCTCGAAACCGACGCTGCGGACCAGCACAAGCGCCACATGAACCCGCGCACCATTCTGCACGGGGAAGGTGAGCGCCCCGGAAAGCTGATAGGTGAGCGGGCAGTTGCGGCTGTCGGGAACCTCTCTGTCCTCATAGACCATGCGGTCCACCGGCTTTCCATCATCCTGCACGAGGCGCAGGCGGAAGCCCTTGCCGCCATAGGGTGTGATGGCCCGGCATTTTTCCGGCAGCGGCAGCGCGATCTCGTCGAGCGCCAGCGCATAGCTTCCGCCCGGCATGGGCTCGATGGCGAAGGGGTAATAATCGATGCGGTTGCGGTCTACGCCGAGCTGGCCCATCGGATTGAACGCGGCGAGGATGCCCGGATTGTTGAGAAGCCTGTTCTTTTCGATCATCGGCGCGGCCTTGGCCATCGCATCCGCTCGCGCCTTGGAAAGTCCTGCCTGTTCGTCATCGATGCGCACGCGCACCGGCGTGCCGGGCAGATAGGCGTCCTTTTCCGTGTCGATGAAATAGATGGTGGAATAGGGAAAGCCGGAGCCGTCCTGAACGCCGAACTCCTCGAAGGCATAAACCTTGCCGTCGGGCGAGAAGCCGATGGACTGGAAGGTAGAGAAATCCCCGGCCGTGGCGCCTGTCGCCGTCATAAGACAGGCGGCAAGCGCCGTCACCGCGTTCCGCAATATCCTCAAGCGCGGGCTCCCTCCGCATTGGCGCGCAGAGTGTCGATGGTTTTGCGATAGGCGTCAATGTTGCCGCCGCCGAAGATGGCCGAGCCCGCAACGAAGACGTTCGCGCCGGCCGCGGCGGGCATGGCGATGGTGTCGATGGCGATGCCGCCATCCACCTGGATGTCGATCGGCCGCTCGCCAACCATTTTGCGCACGCGGCGCAGCTTTTCCTGCATCGCCGGAATGAACTTCTGGCCGCCGAAGCCGGGATTGACCGTCATGACGAGGATGAGGTCGATCTTGTCCAGGAGGTAGTCGAGCACGCTTTCGGAGGTGGCCGGGTTGATCGATACGCCGGCGCGCTTGCCAAGCGCGCGGATCGCCTGCAGCGAGCGGTCGAGATGCGGGCCGGCCTCGGCATGCACGGTGATGCTGTCGCAGCCTGCCTTGGCGAAGGCCTCCAGATACGGGTCGGCCGGTGAAATCATCAGGTGGCAGTCGAAGAATGCGTCGGTGTGCGGACGCAGCGCCTTGATGACATCGGGGCCAAAAGAGATGTTTGGTACGAAATGACCATCCATGATGTCGAGATGGACCCAGTCGGCGCCGGCGGCGACGACGTCGCGCACTTCCTCGCCGAGCTTGGCGTAGTCGGCGGCGAGAATGGAGGGCGCGATCCGGATGGGAAGGGTCATGTTAGGCTCCTCGGAACAGGATGGGGCAGGATATCGGCGTGGCCATATCATTCCCGGCAGGGGGGAACAACGGGCGAATTAGCCCGTCGCCCAGCTCGGCATGATGTCGCCCGCCATTGGCGTGGCGTCATTCACGCCGCGCGCGATGGCGCGTGCCATGGTGGACGCGGCGGCCGCGCCCAGTTCGATGAAATCCTCCGGTGCCGGCGTGCGCCCGCTGCGGCCGGTGGCAAGCGCGAAGACGAGGTCGCCGTCGTAAGGCGTATGCGCAGGCCACAGTGCGCGGGCAAAGCCGTCATGGGCGGCAATCGCAAGGCGCTTTGCCTCTGCCTTGGTCAGGACGGCGTCGGTGGCGATGACGGCGATGGTCGTGTTTTCCGTGCCGGTCGGGCGGTGCGACATTTTCGTGCGCGGCAGCCGTGCTTGCGAGGGCAAGGGAGCGGGCAGGCCGAGACCACCGAATTCGCCGTCCTCCTCGAACGGGGCCGCCCAGAAATGCCTGCTATCGCCGACCGTCGCCGAACCGAGCGCATTCACCGCGACGAGCGCCCCGACCGTGAACCCCGAATCGAGCACGCTGGATGCGGAGCCGAGTCCGCCCTTGAAGGTCGCGGTGAGCGCGCCCGTTCCCGCTCCCACGCTGCCCGTCTCGAAATCTTCTGCCGCAGCCGCAAGCGCTGCATAACCCAGCTCGCGATAGGGCGGGTAGCGGCCCCAGTCCTTGTTGCCGCCGTTCATGAGATCGAACAATATGGCGGCCGGCACGATGGGAATGCGGTGCGGACCGACGGCAAAGCCGCGTCCGGCCTCGCGCAGTCCGGCCTGTACCCCGGACGCGGCATCGAGTCCGAAGGCCGAGCCGCCCGAAAGCACTACCGCATCGACGGTCTGTACCGTGTTGTGCGGCTCAAGCAGGTCCGTTTCGCGCGTGCCCGGCGCGCCGCCCAGCACCTGGACGGCAGCGATTGTCGGTTCCTCGCACAGCACGACCGTCACGCCCGAGCGCAGGACATGGTCCGTCGCATGTCCAACCGTGAGGCCCGCCACGTCCGTCATGCGGTTCTTGAGGCCGGGGCGCATCTATTCGCCTTCCTGTGCGGTGTCGGCCGGCATGAAGGTGCCGCCGCGCCACACCAGCAGTCGATAGGGATTGTCCTGCAATTCATGGTCGCTGCCAAAGGCGACAGGGCCGACCGCTGTCGCGAAAGTGCCGGTGGAGAGTTTTTCGATAAGGTCGCCGCCTGCGGCCGCGGCAGCGGCCACCGCGGTCACGGCGGCATGGGCCGGCAGCACATAGCCTTCCGCCACGATGCCCTTGGCCTGCATGGCTGCAGCCACGGCGCTGCCATCCGGCAGGGTCTGATAATCGGGCAGGGCGATCGCCTGCACACCGTCCGTCATCGGCACGGTCGGGTCGGCGCCCAGGAGCGCTTCGCCGCCCAGCAGGGCGAGCGAGACCTTCTCCGCCTTCGCGTCGCGTGCGATCACGGCGATATCGGTGCGGTCGCCGCCGACGAAGACACGGGTGACGCCGGTCTTGGCAAGGCGTCGAACCAGGGTCAGCTGCTGTTCCTGGGCGGGGCGGAACGTGTCGACGAAGGCGGCCTTCATACCGACTTCCTCAAGTTGGAGACGCACGGCCTCCACCAGTTCGCGCGCATGGATCGTGCCGTCGTCGATGAGCGCGAAGGGTTCCGATTTCCAGTCGCGCGTGATGACCTCGACCGCTTTGTCCGCTTCCGCCTTCGGGCCGGGTGCCAGCCGGAACAGCGGCCATTCCTTCTTCAGCGCGTCTTCCATCAGAATCCCGGAGCGCACGGAGAGCGTCACGGACGGGATCTTCGCTTCGGCAAGGGCCGGCAGGGCGGCGGCCAGTCCCTCGGTGCAGAGGAACCCGATGGCGGAGCGCGCATCCGCGGCTATGATCTGCCCGGCGATGCCTTCGCCATCGGTCTCGTCGCAGGCCTCTGCAATCTCGACCACCGTGTCGCCATTGGCTGCGGCGGCAAAGCGCGCGCCATCGCGCACCTGCTGGCCGAGAATGGCGAGCGGTCCTTCCGTCGGGGCCACGACGGCGAAAGTCAGGCCGGCCGCAAGGGCAGGCGAGGGGACGGCCCCGATGGCGGCAAACAGGCTGGCAAGGACGGCGCTCTTCATCTTCAACCCATGGATCGCGATCGCTTCCTTTGTAAGGATCGGGCTTCGGGCGTCAAAGGGAAAAGTCCCGAGCCTGGCCTTTGTCCTGAAAGAGACAGGAAAATTCGGCATTTGGGGGTTACATTTGCGTTCATTTTCGCCATGTATCTCCAGTGTCATAGGAGAATGCCGTGTTGGACAGATCGATGCTGGATCCATCGCTATATCGCGATGCCATGAGCCGTTATGCCGGCCATGTTCAGATCGTCACGACGGCGCATGACGGTGAGAAACGCGGTGTTACGATCACCGCTGCCTGCTCGGTTTCCGATAGCCCGGCCATGGTGCTTGCCTGCGTCAATGCTGCCAACCCCAAGAACGCGATCTTCGAAAAGAGCGGCCATTTTGCATTGAATGCGTTGTCGGCGGACCAGATCGATCTCGCCAACGCGTTTTCGGGCCGAGACCCCTTGATGACGTCGGAGCAGCGTTTTGCTCTCGGCGACTGGCAGGAGCTGGCAACAGGGGCTCCGGTGCTGAGGAATGCTCTGGCCGCGTTCGATTGCCGGCTCGTCGAACTCCAGGTAATGGCCACCCATATGGTGCTGATCGGCGAGGTGATGGGCGTCTCCTTCGGCGAACACCGCCCGGCGCTCATATACAAGGACCGGGGCTATCACACGCTGTAGGGCGTGCTGGACGGGAAAAAAGGAGCGGAGCTTGGATCGCGACGGGATTGAAGAAATGTTCCAGGTGCTCGGGCCGGTGACGATCCGGCGCATGTTCGGCGGCAAGGGAATCTACCATCAAGGCCGCATCCTGGCGCTCGATTTCCGCGACGAGATCCTGCTCAAGGCCGATTCGGTGAGCGCGCCCGATTTCGAGGCGGCCGGGTGCCGGCAATGGACGTATGAAGGAAAGAAGGGCACGCCGGTGAAGATGCCTTACTGGTCGGTGCCGGAGGCGGCCTTCGACGACCCCGACGAGATGGCGATATGGGTGCGGCGAGCCTATGAGGCTGCGTTGCGCGCCGCCTGACGGCGGATGAGCGCTTCAACCGCATCCGCGGCAAAGCGCGAGAGCGGGCTCGGAAGCGCATCGAGCGCGAACCAGCCGAATTCCGGCAGCTTTTCCGGCTCCATGACGCGCGGCTCACCGGAAAAATCATCGGTCACATAGATGAGCGACAGCCAGTGCTGGCGCTCCTGCGCGATGATCTGCTCGGAAATGCAGAGAAAGTCGATGGTGTCCGTGGTGATGCCGGACTCTTCCTCCGCCTCGCGGCGGGCGGCGTCGATGGCGTGCTCCATGTGGTCGACCTTGCCGCCCACGATGCTCCAGCAGCCTGCTTCCGGCGCTTTGGCGCGGCGATAGAGCAGCAGCTTTCCATCACGCAAAAGAGCCAGGCCGCAACCGAGGCCCGGCACGTCTATTCCAGGAATTGGCATTCAGGAATCCCAGCAAGTATGGTTTGGCGCGGGTCTGCGCAAAACCAGCTCGATCAGGCCTTGCCGGCAATCAGCATGAACGCCGGCACCTCGTCGCCGAAGCCGAGCGGCGTCGGGCCGTCATCGTCGTCGCGGCGGTACCGGTTGCGGCGGTCACGGCTGTCATCGTTGGCCGGGCGGGGCGCGGCATGGTTTGCGGCGCGGGGATTGCGTGCGGGATTCTGCGGCCGTACGTCCGCCTTGCGTTCAGCTTTCACGACGTCCACCTTTTCTTCGGTCTCGACTGCCTCGACCCGGGGCTCCGGGGCACGGGCTTCACTCTTGCCACGGCCACGCGAGCGGTCACGTCCGCCGCGATCGCGGCCGTTGCGGGGGCGTTCGCGCTCTTCGCTTTCGGCCTGCTGCGGCAGGTCGTCGAGCGAGCCGTTCAGCCATTCGATCTTCTGATCGATCAGCTTTTCGATAGCGTCGACGAACTTGCCGTCGCGCTTGGAGACGAGGGTGAAGGCGGCGCCCGAGCGGCCGGCACGGCCGGTGCGGCCGATGCGGTGGACATAGTCCTCGGCATGGATCGGGACGTCGAAGTTGAAGACGTGGCTCACATCGGGAATGTCGAGGCCGCGGGCAGCGACATCGGAGGCCACGAGCAGCGTGAGCTTGTTTTCCTTGAAATTCGCCAGCATCGTCGTGCGGGACCGCTGGTCCATGTCGCCATGCAGCGCGCCGACGGAGAAGCCGTGGCGATCGAGCGAGCGGAAGAGATCGGCGACGTCAACCTTGCGGTTGCAGAAGATGATCGCGTTCTTGAGATCGTCCTGGGCGCGGATGAGGTCGCGCAGCACGGCGCGCTTCTCGTAATCCTTGCTTTGGGTGGCGACGAAGCGCTGCGTCACCGTCTTGGCGGTGGAGGAAGGCGGAGCCACCTCGATGCGCTCGGGGTTCTGCAGGAAGCGGTCGGCCAGCTTCTGGATTTCCGGCGGCATGGTGGCTGAGAAGAACAGGGTCTGGCGCGTGAACGGAATGAGCTTGGCGATGCGCTCGATATCAGGGATGAAGCCCATGTCGAGCATGCGGTCGGCCTCGTCGATGACGAGGATTTCGACGCCGGTCATCAACAGCTTGCCGCGTTCGCAATGGTCGAGAAGACGGCCGGGTGTGCAGATCAGCACGTCGGCGCCGCGCTCCAGCTTGCGGTCCTGCTCATCGAAGGAGACGCCGCCGATGAGAAGCGCCACGTTCAGCTTGTGGTTCTTGCCGTACTTTTCGAAGTTCTCGGCAACCTGTGCCGCCAGTTCGCGTGTCGGCTCGAGGATCAGCGTGCGCGGCATGCGGGCGCGGGCACGGCCCTTTTCGAGGAGCGTCAGCATCGGCAGCACGAAGGAGGCCGTCTTGCCGGTGCCTGTCTGGGCAATGCCGAGAATGTCGCGCCGCGCAAGCGCCGGCGGGATGGCGCCGGCCTGGATCGGGGTCGGGATCGTGTAGCCCGAATCGGTGACGGCGGACAGGACTTTCTGGCTCAGGCCAAGATCAGCAAAAGTGGTCAAAGGAAAAACAGTTTCCGTTCCGGTTCTCGCGAACACAATGAGTTGTAGCGGTCGATGCGCCGCTAGGATGCAGCGCACTTATGCCGAAAGTGCCGGAAAGTCAAGGAAATCAGCTTTTCTACAAAACCGGCGGGCTATTTGCTGCTGCCGAACGACAAATTTGTCATACGAAGGGGAACGGATCTGGCGTTCGTCAATCCATGTAGGTGGTCAGCTTCATGCCCGCCGTGAGGAAGCGCATCGGGTCGATCGCCTTGCCGTTACGGCGCACTTCGTAGTGCAGGTGCGGGCCGGTGGAACGCCCCGTGGTGCCTGACAGGCCCACCGGATCGGACGCCTCGACGTGATCGCCGACCTTGACGAGAACGCGGGAAAGATGGGCGTAGCGCGTGGTCAGGCCGTCGCCGTGATCGATTTCCACCATGTTGCCGTAGCCGCCGTTGCGGCCGGCAACGGTGACGGTGCCGGCGCCGCTGGATCGGATCTGCGTGCCGGTGCTCGCGCGGAAATCGATTCCGGCATGCAGCGCCAACCTGCCGAGGAATGGATCTGTGCGGTTGCCGAAGCGGCTGGTGATGTTGCTGCCCGGCGAGGGGTTGCCGAAAGGCAGCTTGCGCGCCGTGCGGCGGGCTGCATCGAGACGATCGAGCGCGTCGTCGAGGTCGTTGATGGATTCCTCGAAGGGATTGGAAAAGGTCTCGGGCTCAACGAAGGGACCGCCGATGGCCGTCTGCGCGCCCTCTTGGGCAGCCTGATCGTCGGCGGCGGCCGTCTCGGTGACATCGAAGCCGGTGCGGCGCAGGATGGTCTGGATGGCGTCGGCGGTTTCCGATGCGCCGGCCGTCAGAGACTGGATCCGGTTCAGCTGGTCGTGTTCGAGGTCCTTCAGCGACAGCGTGACGCGCGAAAAGAGGCGATCGGCCCGATCGGCGACCGATTCGCCGGTCGAGGCATAGGCGAGCTGCGTTGTCTTCTGTGGGGCCACGTTGCCCATGATGGCGTTGATCGCGCCGACCGCATCGGCGCGGCGGCCGTCCGTCACCGGCTTCTCTTCGGGCAGGGGAACAGTTTCGGCGCGATTGAGCAGGGCATCGAGCTTGCCGTGGCGCGCGGAAAGCGCCAACTGCTGCTGCATCAGCTTTTCGACCTTCTCTTCCACGACCTGCTGATCGAGAAGCTGGCGGCTGGTCACACGGTCGACCTGGGCGCGCAGCGCGGAAATGCGGTCTTCGTAGTCGTGCTGCATGCGCGCCTGCCGCGCCATCGTGGCGCCGATCAGGTCGTCGCGCAGGACGAGGTAGGAAGTGGCGGCGAGATAGCCGACGGTGAACATGCCGGCAAAGCAGAAGGTGACGGCGGCCATCCAGGGACGGATGGTCATGTGGCGGATCTTGTCGCCGCTCGCCAGGATAACGACATGCTGCTGCGCGCGTTTTCCGAAGACGCGGTTTTCAGGACGCTCCGCCACAGATGACCCCCAGACGTTTCAGCCATGCCACCATCGCGCCAACCCGTGACTCGCGGTGCTGTACTCTTGGCGGGGATTACACTCTGTTAGGGTTAATAAAGCCTTTCGCGGCGGCCGCTTCGGCCTGAAATATCAGCTCTGACTCACGGAAACGAGGGAGCGGTAGAAGGACGGCGTCAGACCTGCTTCGGCGCGTGCGACATCGTTGAACGGCGCCTTGAGCGGACTGCGGAAATTGGTGCGCACCAGCTCCTGGAAGGTGGCCGACGGGTCCTTCTTTTCCCGCGCGCAGAGGAAGCGGAACCACTTCGCGCCGACGGCGACATGGCCTTTCTCGTCGTTGTAGATGATGTCGAGAATGTCGGCGCTGGCGTGGTCGCCGGTCTCGCGCATCTTCATCTGCAATGTGGGCGTCACGTCGAGGCCGCGCGCCTCCAGAATGAGCGGCACGACGGCGAGGCGCGCGGTCAGGTCGTTGCGTGTGTCGTGCGCGGCCTGCCACAGGCCGTCATGGGCGGGCAGGTCGCCGTAGTCGGCGCCGAGTTCGCGCAACCGGTCGCGGATCAGCCGGAAATGCTTGGCCTCCTCGAAGGCCACCTGCATCCAGCCGTCGAAGAAGGAATGCGGTACCCGCTCGGTCGTGAAGCGCGCCACGATGTCGAGCGCGAGATCGATGGCGTTGAGTTCGATATGGGCGAGCGCATGCAGGAGCGCGATGCGTCCCTTCTCGGTGTGCAGCGAACGCTTCTCCATGTTTCTCGGCGGCACGAGATCCGGCTTGTCCGGCCGACCCGGCCGCGCGGGCAGGGCCGGATCGCGCGGCGAGCGTATCGAGAGCGTGCGGGCGAACCAGCGGCGCGCGGTTTCCTGCGCGAGATCCGCCTTCATATCGAGGTCGGCGGAGGCGATGGCGGCGGTAGCGCCGCCGCGCAGGCTTTCGATGTGGGGAATATGAGTCATTCCGGGGCCTTGATCGCGTCGCTTAAAGCTTCTTGGCGGCGTCCAGCACGGCGGCGACATGGCCCGGGACCTTCACCTTGTTCCAGATCTCGGCAATCTTGCCCTCGGCATTGATGAGCACAGTGGTGCGCTCCACACCCATATAGGCGCGGCCGTACATGCTCTTTTCCTTCCATACGCCATAGGCCTGCAAGGTCTCCAGTCCTGCGTCGGAGGCGAGCGGCACGTCGAGGCCGTGCTTCTTGACGAACGAATCATGCTTCTTGACCGGGTCGGGCGACATGCCGATCAGCGCGACGCCGGCTGCGTCGAAATCGGGCCGGGCGGCGGTGAAGTCCTTTGCCTCCGTCGTGCAACCGCTCGTGTCGTCCTTCGGATAGAAGAACAGGACGACGGGCTTGCCGCGAAAATCCTGCAGGGAAACGGTGCCGCCACCATCGCGCGGCAGCGTGAAATCGGGTGCTTTCATGCTTGGGGCCAGTTCTGCCATGGGATTTCCTTTCTTTGGCCGGCTTTTTGAGTCAGGGACCGGGCTTTCCGCATATATAGTGACGGGCAGAATCGTCCAGCGCAGAGCGGACGGCACGCTACCTTTCCACGGGATAGCACGGCGGACCAGGGCAGGGGAAAGCAAACGCTTCATGGGAGAAATCCGCGGCGAGAAAGTTGTGTTCCGCAAGCAGGATATCGTTCCGCTGCACGAACTGCCGTCTGCGCGGGCGCATGAGCCGATCGTCCTGCACGCCGTGGAAACCAGCCGAACCGGCTTTTTGTGCCGCATTCTTGCGGTCGTCGTTGCCATCGTCCTGTTCATCGGCGCGGGCATTATCGCGCTTGTGGAAGCGGGCGTCTTCGACAGCACCCTGAACGCGCGCGCCGTCGTCGCCCTCAACGATGCCCTGGGACCGCGATACCGCGCCTCGGTGGATCATACGGTGCTGCGTGTCGCCGGCCTGCGCGGCTTTGTCCTGAAGGCAGAGAATGTGCGCATCGTCGATGTGCACTCGCAGAAGGAAATGGCGACGACCGAGGCTGTCGGCCTGGTGCTCGATCCCACAGCCCTTGTCGTCGGACGCGTCGCCATTTCGCGGCTCGATGTGGATGGCGTCATGATCAATGCGGCGCTGCTGCCTGAAAGCAAGCCGCTCGATCTCGACGATCTGCGCATTTCCGATGTGCCCGATTATCTCGAAACGGCGTTTGAGCGGCTCGACGGCATGGACCGCCTGCTTGATTCGAGCGGCATGCAGGCCGTCAATCTGTCGGATTTCGGCGCGACGTTCCAGGGGCCGGGCGGACGCCCCGTCGTGCTGTCCATTGCCGACCTCCAGTTCTCGCGCGATGCCGGCGGCACCATGTCCATCGACGGCCGGTTCCTGCTGAACGGGAAGGATGGCGAGATCGACCTGACCGCGGCGACGGAAGGCGGATCGGTACGAACGATCGACGGCGTCATCCGCAACGTCGCCTTCGGCAATCTCCTGCTGACACACACACCGGACGGCGACGTTCATGCGGGTGTGGCCACCACCATGGATGTGACCGTCAGCGCCGGACGCGAGGGCGAAACCGCAAAGCCCAGGCTGACGGTGGATATCGGCCTCGCCGCCGGTACTGTCTATGGTGACGGCGTGCCGGCCGAGCTGCGCCCGTCGACGATCAAGGCAAGCTACAACTTCGACAAGGGCTCCATCGAACTCATCTCCAGGGATGCGAGCGTCGGCCAGTCGCACTTCCCCTTTACGGGAGGCCTCATCGACCTCGACCGCGTGTCCGACAAGCCCGACAAGGGCTTTGCCATTGATCTCGTTTTCAGCAATGCGATCAGCCGTCCGGTCGATTCCACCGAGGCGCCGATCCGTTTCGATGCGAAGGCGAGCGGCTACTTCCTGACGAAGACGAAGAAGCTGCAATTCGACGAGATGGCGGTGTCGAGCGACAAGGGCAACGTGGCGGGTTCGCTTGCCATGCGCTTCGGCGACCGGGAGCCGGAAGTCAGCTTCGTGATGATCGCCAGCGAACTGGAATCGGCTGCGGTCAAGCAGTTTTGGCCGTTCTGGATGGCCAAGACCGCGCGAAGCTGGGTGATCAAGAACATCTTCGGCGGTACCGTCACGAACGGTCGCATTGAATTCTACCTGGCCGAAGGACGCGAACGCACGCCCGGCGTGCCGATGCGCCTCACCGAAGACGAATTGAAAATCGACTTCGATATCGAGGGCGCGCGCATGAACGTTGCAGGAGAAATCCCGCCACTGCGCGATACATCCGGCCAATTCCGCCTGCGCGGGCCGCGCACCGAAATTTCCATCAAGGGCGGCACGGCCTATTTCCCGTCGGGCCGTTCCGTCGCCCTGAGCGGCGGTACCTTCATCCTCCCGGATAACTATACCAAGCCGCTGATGGCCGACATGGATATCAACGTTTCGGGCGACGCGGACGCCATTGCCGAACTCGTCACCTATCGCCCCATCCGCGCCTTGCCTGCGACGGGCTTTGTGCCCGAGGATTTCTCCGGGCCGGTGAAGGCCAAGGTCAAGGCGCATTTCGGCGTGATCGCCGCGCATAGCCCGCCGCCGCCCGAATGGAACGCGGCGCTGACGCTAGAGGGCGTGGACGTGCGCAAGCCGGTCGCCGGTCGCAAGGTGACGGACTTGCGCGGCGTGCTGGCGATCGATCCGCGGCTGGCTGCTCTCGATGCCAAAGCCGATATCGATGGCGTAGGCCTCAACATCGCGTTGCTCGAACCCGTCGACAAATCCACCGGCGCCAAACGCAAGACGACCCTTTCAGGGACCATCGGCAACAAGGATCGCCGCGCGCTGCTGCCTGGACTGGACGAGATCATCGAGGGGCCTGTCGACATACGCGTCGAGCAGGAGGGCAACGGACCAAGCAGCGTAGAGGCCGACATGGGCAAGGCGGCGGTGTCGGTGCCTTGGCTTGGCTGGACAAAGGGCGCAGGCATCGGCGGCAAGGTGACGCTCACAGCCAATACGGCCGATGGTGTGACGAAGATTTCCGATTTCCGTTTTGTCGGTGACGGCTTCAATGTCGCCGGCGCACTGAATTTCCGCGGTGCCTCGCTCGATTCGGCGAATTTATCAACCGTTCGCCTGTCCGCCGATGACAGTTTCCGCATCAAGGTCGACCGTTCCAAGTCCGGCTACCGGGTGGCGGCCAATGGCGAAGCGGCGGATGTACGCCAGGTGCTTGCCCGGCTCAAGAACGCCACCGGGGGCAGTGGCGGCGACAAGCAGTCAGTGAGTGTCGATGCGAGCCTGTCGCGCGCGTTGGGTTTCAACGGCGAGAGCCTTTCCAACGTTCAGTTCCGCTACGATACGGCCGGCGGCCGCATTTCGGGGCTGAACCTGTCCGGCGTCACGTCCGGTGGCGCGCCTGTCGTGGCTCAGGTTGTAAAGACCGACGGTGTCGACGTGATCCAGTTGACCAGCGGCGATGCGGGTGCCGTCGTACGCTTTGCCGATGTCTACCGTCACATGAGGGGCGGGCTCCTCAATGTCCGCCTGCGTGACACGGGCGCGAACGGCTGGCTGGGGTCGGTCGATGTCCGCAATTTCGCGCTGGTGGGCGAGGAGCGGCTGCGTTCGCTCGTCTCGACACCGGCCGGGGAAAACGGCCGCAGCCTGAACCAGGCGGTCCGCCGGGAAATCGATGTCAGTGCTGTGAAGTTCTCCCGCGGCTTTGCCCAGGTGCGCGCTGCCGGCGGCGCACTCAGTGTGGCGAATGGCGTCGTGCGGGGCGAGACCGTGGGCGCGACATTCCAGGGCATCGTGCGCGACGCCAATGGCAATATCGACATGACGGGCACCTTCATGCCGGCCTATGGCCTCAACCGGCTGTTCGCCGAATTGCCGCTGATCGGTATCATCCTCGGCAACGGCAACGACCGCGGTCTGATCGGCATCACCTTCAAGCTTGCTGGGCCGGTCGAACAGCCCAATCTCACCATCAACCCGCTCTCGATCATCGCGCCGGGCGTGTTTCGTAATATCTTCGAATTCCAGTAGGACCGATTAGCGGGT
Source organism: Shinella sp. H4-D48 (assembly GCF_022637395.1). GTDB lineage: Bacteria > Pseudomonadota > Alphaproteobacteria > Rhizobiales > Rhizobiaceae > Shinella > Shinella sedimenti. The sequence continues at coordinate 1,634,644 of NZ_CP093337.1, forward strand.
GCTGAGATCACGAACGCGGGTCTGAAGGTCAATCTTCGAGCCGGCCGAGCTGGAGCTGCGCTCGATGAGACAGCCAGTCAGGCCACAATGTCTCCACAGCCACCCGTCGTGCCTCGATGGCGCTTGGCGGCGCGGTGTCTCCGCTCCCGGTTCGATAGCGTTCGTCGGAAGCGGAGGTGACAATGACGGGCGGCGCTCCGAACTGGTCTGCGGTAATGTCCAGAATAAGGTCGCCGCTCACCACCCAGGCATGGCTCTCCCAGCGATGCCCGGTAAAGAAACCGAAGGGGCCGATGTCCGGCCCGTCTTCCGACAAACGGGGCGTTCCATTCGCCCATTCCGCCGCAAAACCCTCCGCGCGAAGCACATTGCGCAGAAACAGGCTGCTTCGTCCGCAGGTGTTGGACGAGAGCACCTCCGCGATGGGTTCGCCGCGCGCGTGCTGCCAGCGAACCCATGCGGGTTTCAGGAACGCCCTCGTAGCCGAGGCGACGAAGAAAAGGTCTGCCCGGCGATCCATCGTTGCGCCGTTAGGCGGGGCGCACGAGGATATGCTTCTTCTTGCCAAGCGACAGCTTGATGACGCCGTCGGCCGAAACATCCGCGGTTCCGACGAGGCGGCGTTCGTCGGAGACCGCGGTGTCGTTGATGCGCACCGCGCCGCCCTGAACGTGACGGCGTGCCTCGCCGTTGGAGGCGGCAAGGCCAGCCTTGACGATCAGCGCGAGCAGGCCGATGCCGGCTTCGAGTTCGCCCGTGGCAACGTCGATGGACGGCAGATTCTCGGCGATTGCGCCTTCCTCAAAGGTCTTGCGCGCCGTCTCGGCCGCCTGCTCGGCATTCTCGCGGCCATGCAGCATGGCCGTGACTTCGGTGGCGAGGATCTTCTTGACCTCGTTGATTTCCGAACCGCCAAGCGCCGAAAGGCGGGCAATCTCGTCCATCGGCAGGGTCGTGTAGAGCTTCAGGAAGCGCGAGACGTCGGCGTCTTCCGTGTTGCGCCAGTACTGCCAGAAATCATAGGCCGACAGCATGTCCGGGTTCAGCCACACGGCGCCCGAAAGCGACTTGCCCATCTTGGCACCCGATGCGGTGGTCAGAAGCGGCGAGGTCAGCGCGTAGAACTGCGGCGAGCCCATGCGGTGGCCGAGGTCGATGCCGTTGATGATGTTGCCCCACTGGTCGGAACCGCCCATCTGGAGGCGCACGTCGCAGCGCTTGTTCAGCTCGACGAAATCGTAGGCCTGCAGGATCATGTAGTTGAATTCGAGGAAGGACAGCGACTGCTCGCGCTCCAGGCGCATCTTCACGCTGTCGAAGGCCAGCATGCGGTTGACCGAGAAATGCCGGCCGACATCGCGCAGGAATTCGAGGTAGTTGATGCCCAGCAGCCAGTCGGCATTGTTGATCATCAATGCGTCTTTCGGACCGTCCCCGTAGGTGAGGTAGTTCGAGAAGACCTTTTTAATGCTGGCGATGTTATCGTTGATGGTCTGCGGGGTCATCAGCTGGCGCGCTTCGTCCTTGAAGGACGGATCGCCGACCATGCCGGTGCCACCGCCCATCAGCGAAACCGGACGGTGGCCGGTCTTCTGGAACCAGTGCAGCATCATGATCTGGATGAGTCCGCCGGCATGGAGACTGGGCGCCGTTGGATCGAAGCCGATATAGGCCGTCACGGTTTCCTTGGCAAGAAGGTCGTCGAGGCCGGTTTCATCGGAGATCTGATGAATGAAGCCGCGCTCTTTCAGCGTGCGAAGGAAGTCGGATTTGAATTCGGACATGGCCTGTCTCTCTGGTGGAATCGTGATGGCCGGAGATGGTTTTCCGGTGGACAGCGGGGCGTTTAACATCGTTTGCGGGCATAATCACTTTAAAAGTGAGTCTGGAGATGTCGCATGACAGCAGTGAAAACGGCCATCGGCCTCATGAGCGGAACGAGCCTCGACGGCATAGACGTTGCTCTGCTGCGCACAGATGGTGAGGGGCGCGTTGAACGTGGTCCGGCCATGGCGCAGGCGTATGACGCTGCGTTTCGTCTGCGCCTGCAAGACGCGCTGGAAACCGCCAGGACGATCCGTGACCGCAGCGAGCGGCCGGGCGATCTCGCCGCCATAGAGCGGGAGCTGACGATGCGCCATGCCGAGGCCGTCAACGCCTTTCTCGCACAGAACAATCTGTCTCCAGCCGATATCGACGTCATCGGCTTTCATGGCCAGACCGTGCTGCACCGGCCGGATGACGGGCTGACCGTACAGCTCGGTGACGGCGGACTGCTGGCCGCCGAGACCGGCATTGCAGTCGTCTATGACATGCGCGCCAACGACATGGTGCATGGCGGGCAGGGCGCGCCACTGGTTCCGGCCTATCACGCCGCGCTTGCGGCCAGCCACGCCAATGCGCGCGGCAAGGCGGTCGTCTTCGTCAATATCGGCGGCATCTCCAACATCACCTTCATCGGCAGCGGCGGAGAAATCGTCGCCTACGATACGGGACCGGGAAATACGTTGATCGACCAATGGGTCGAAGCACGGGCAGGCATTGCCTTCGATGAAGGCGGCAGGATCGCGGCAAGGGGCCGTATCGATCCCGCGCTGGCGGCACGCTATCTCGACCTTCCCTTCTTCACCGATCCGGTTCGCCGCTCGCTCGACCGCAACGATTTTCGCCCGCCGGCACAAGCGGACGCAAACCTCGAGGATGGTGCGCGCACGCTCGCCCATGTCACGGCGGCCGCGATCCTGCGTTCCGCCCGGCATCTGCCGGAACGCCCCGCGCTCTACGTGATCTGCGGCGGTGGCCGGCTGAATACGGTCATCATGGAGGATCTTGCCGCACTTGCCGAACGGGAAGAGGCCGAAGTCGTCACCGCCGAGGCGCTGGGGTTCGACGGAGACAGCATGGAGGCGGAGGCCTGGGCTTATCTGGCTGTGCGATCGATCGCCGGCCTGCCACTCACCTTTCCGGGAACCACCGGCGTCAATTCACCGGTGACGGGCGGGCTGCTACGGAAATCTGATAATTCCGGTTAACGCAATTTTTCCTGCCGGTCCCTAGCATGGTCAACCGTCATTCCGGGTACGATGTACGGAATGGTTCCTGTGTAATGCGTAAGGTGGCCAATGAGTGGCGCGGGCTTCCTGCTGGCGGTGAATTTCCTCATCGCGCAATGTTTCTTCATGTTCTTCCTGGCGGTCTCCGCCCGGAGTCGCAATCGCGTGGCCGCCCGCTGGTTCGCTGGCAGCTTTGCGGTCGCCTCGCTGTCTGCAATCTTCGAATTCCTCATCGCCTATGTCCCGCCGGTGAGGCTTTGGGCGCTCCTTGCCTTCGCGTCGATGCTCGCCGGCATGTTCATGTTGCGCATCGGTATTGGCCATCTCTACAATCTGAAGACCAGTCGTACCGCGCTCGCCGGGATCTATCTGTGCTTCGTGGCGCTTGGTTCTTTGATCTATGACCTGCCGCGTGGCACCCTTCAGCATGCGCTGCCCTATCAGGCGCCCTTTGCCGTGGCGCTTGGCATGAGTGCCTGGGCCGCATGGCGGGCACCGGTGAAATCCTTTGTGGATCGGGCGCTTGTCGTGTTGCTGGTCGCCACCAGCCTGCATTTTATCCTGAAAGGCTTTGCCGCCGTGTTTGCCGGTGCGGGCGCGACTGCGAAAGACTATCTTAGCAGCCCGTTTGCACTCGTCTCCCAGAGCACGGGCGCTGTTCTCATCGTCGCCGTCGGGTTGATGCTGCTGTGCGTGCTCGTCTTGGAAATCGTTGCCGACGAGAAGGTGAACGCCGAGGTGGATCTGCTTTCCGGCTTGTGTAACCGTCGCGGTTTCGACAATCGCGTCGATGCGCTGATGGCGCAATCGGGGCCGCACAGCATCGTGATCTGCGATCTGGATCGCTTTAAATCGGTCAACGATACGTACGGCCACGAGGGTGGCGACGCCGCGATCCGCGCCTTTGGCGAGATGCTGAAGGCCGCTTCTCCCGAAGGTGCGCTCGTCGCCCGCATTGGCGGCGAGGAGTTCGTGCTCTTCCTGCCGCGCACCGGCAAGGAGGCGGCCCTGTTGTTTGCTCATGCATTGCGCGCGACGCGGGCCGTATCGCCGGTGCCCGGCCTGCCGCAGGGCGTTCGCGTCACCGCTAGCTTCGGCGTGGCGGAAATCGGCCAGAACGAGCCGTTGCGTTTTGCCATGCGTCGCGCCGATGACGCGCTCTACGCCGCCAAGAATGCCGGGCGCGACTGCGTGCGCGAGGCTGAGCCGCCGGCTGTGGTGCTGCATGCCGTCAAGCAGGCGAGCTGACAGCAAACAAAAAGCCCGATGGCAAAACCATCGGGCTTTTTGTTCTCTTATGCTTTCGGGCGCTTAGCGAATGCGCTTGGCGGCCGGTTCCGGCGTGAGTTCACCGGCGAGGCGGCGGTCGAGGTAATCCTCGCACTCGGCCATCAGCGTTTCCGTCTGGCCGTTGAAGAAGTGGTTGGCGCCCGGCACGGTCTTGTGCGTGATGAGGATGCCCTTCTGCGTCTTCAGCTTTTCGACGAGGCCGTTGACGTCCTTTTCAGGCGCAACCTTGTCTGCTTCACCGTTGATGATGAGGCCGGACGAAGGGCAGGGCGCGAGGAACGAGAAGTCATAGGTGTTCGGCTGCGGGGCGATCGACATGAAGCCTTCGATCTCCGGGCGGCGCATCAGGAGCTGCATACCGATCCACGCACCGAAGGAATAGCCGGCGACCCAGCAGCTCTTGGAATCGGGATGCAGGCTCTGCACCCAGTCGAGCGCGGAGGCCGCGTCCGACAGTTCGCCCGCACCGTGGTCGAACTCGCCCTGGCTGCGGCCGATGCCGCGGAAATTGAAGCGCAGTGTCGTGAAACCGCGCTTCTGGAACATGTAGAAGAGCTGGTAGACGATCTGGTTGTTCATCGTGCCGCCGAACTGCGGATGTGGGTGCAGCACGATGGCGATCGGGGCGTTCTTCTGCTTGGACGGCTGGTAACGGCCTTCAAGGCGACCGGCGGGTCCGTTGAAGATGATTTCGGGCATTCTTACTCCGGCAAGCTCGGGTCCGAAAACGGATTCTTGTCAACTGAAGTCTTGACGAAAGCAGTCAGCTTTTCTAGAACCTAGTTTAGAACCATTCGAAACTGTGAGGCGCCAGGTTGGCGCCGTGAGTTTGGTGTCATAAGGCAAGCCCGACGGAAATTTCAAGAAAAATGCACGCGCATCGATCTCGATCGGCCGGGCACGGATAAAGAATGACCAAAACCGAGCGCACATATCTGGACTGGAACGCGACGGCGCCCTTGCTGCCGGCGGCGCGTGACGCCTTTGTCGCGGCGCTCGACATGGTGGGTAATCCGTCTTCGGTGCATGGCGAGGGCCGTGCATTGCGCATGCTGGTGGAGGCCGCGCGCCGTGATGTGGCTGTGCTCGTCAATGCCGCGCCCGCCAATGTCATTTTCACCAGCGGTGCGACCGAGGCAGCGAACCTCGTTCTCACGCCAAATTATCGCATGGGACGCACGCCGCTCGCGATCGGGCACCTCTACGCCAGCGAAATCGAGCATCCGGCCATCCGCGAAGGTGGCCGCTTTGCCCGCGAGAACGTGACGACCATTCCGGTCACGCGTGCCGGTGTCGTTGACTTCGACGCGCTCGAGACCTTGCTGCACAACCACGACGAGGCGACCGGCCTGCCGATGGTCGCCGTCATGCTTGCCAACAACGAGACCGGCATCGTCCAGCCTGTGAAGGCGGTGGCCGAGATCGTGCGGCGCCACGGTGGCCTTCTCGTCGTTGACGCGGTTCAGGCTGTCGGCCGCGTACCGGTCGACATCGAGGCGCTTGACGCCGATTTCCTGATCCTGACGTCGCACAAGCTCGGCGGCCCCAAGGGGGCTGGCGCGCTCGTCTCGCGCGGCGAAGTGCTGATGCCGGTGCCGCTGATCCGCGGCGGCGGGCAGGAGAAGGGGCATCGTTCCGGCACGGAAAACCCGGCAGCACTCGCCGGCTTCGGCGCTGCCGCCCGAAGTGCGACCGAGGAGCCGGCCGCGCGCAACAGTCGCATTGCCGGTCTTCGCGATGCGCTTGAAAAGGGCATGCGCGCGGCAACCAACGACGTGGTCATTCATGGCGCCGAGGTCGAGCGTGTCGCCAACACCTCGTTCTTCAGCCTGCCGGGCCTGAAGTCCGAGACCGGCCAGATCGCCTTTGATCTGGAGGGTATCGCGCTTTCGGCCGGTTCGGCCTGCTCGTCCGGCAAGGTCGGGCAGAGCCACGTGCTGACGGCGATGGGCTTCGATGCCGCGCTCGGCGGGCTTCGCGTCTCGCTCGGACCGGGTTCGACGGAGGCGGATGTGGAACGCTTTCTGGCTGCATTCTCGCGCGTCGTATCGCGCCGGCGTGCCGCCTGATGCAAAACTTGCGGGAACGCAAGTTTTTGCTTGCCAAAAGGTGTGAAAAGCGCCCTTTGGCCCTTACATAACCGGCGGTAGACCGCCACACGTTGACAAACTGCCGGACCTTGGATCCGGCAAGATTGGAGAACGATATGCCTGCGGTGCAGGAAACGATCGATCAGGTCCGTCAGATTGACGTCGACCAGTACAAATACGGTTTCGAAACGAACATCGAAATGGAGAAGGCCCCGAAGGGTCTTTCCGAGGAGATCATCCGTTTCATCTCGGCCAAGAAGGACGAGCCCGAGTGGATGCTCGAATGGCGTCTTGAGGCCTATCGCCGCTGGCTGACGCTGGAAGAGCCCACCTGGGCGCGCGTCGAGTATCCGAAGGTCGACTTCAACGATCTCTATTACTATGCAGCGCCGAAGAACCAGAGCGGCCCGAAGTCCATCGACGAAGTCGATCCCGAGCTTCTGAAGATGTACGAGAAGCTTGGCATCCCGCTGCGCGAGCAGGAAATCCTTGCTGGCGTGCAGACCTCGAAGATCGCTGTCGATGCGGTGTTCGATTCGGTTTCGGTCGTCACGACCTTCAAGGAAGAGCTGAAAAAGGCCGGCGTGATCTTCATGTCGATCTCAGAAGCCATCCGCGAGTATCCCGACCTCGTGAAGAAGTATCTCGGCACCGTCGTTCCGACGACCGACAACTTCTACGCGACGCTGAACTCGGCCGTCTTCACGGACGGTTCCTTCGTTTTCGTGCCGAAGGGCGTTCGTTGCCCGATGGAACTGTCGACCTACTTCCGTATCAACGAGAAAAACACCGGCCAGTTCGAGCGCACGCTGATCATTGCGGAAGAGGGCGCCTACGTGTCCTATCTCGAAGGCTGCACCGCGCCGCAACGCGACGAAAACCAGTTGCACGCCGCCGTCGTCGAGCTGGTTGCGCTCGATGATGCCGAAATCAAGTATTCCACCGTCCAGAACTGGTATCCGGGCGACAAGGAAGGCAAGGGCGGCATCTACAACTTCGTCACCAAGCGCGGCGATTGCCGGGGCAAGAATTCCAAGATCTCGTGGACGCAGGTCGAGACCGGCTCCGCGATCACCTGGAAGTATCCGTCCTGCATCCTGCGCGGCGATGGTTCGCGCGGCGAGTTCTACTCGATTGCCGTTTCCAACGGTCATCAGCAGATCGACAGCGGCACCAAGATGATCCATCTCGGCAAGAACACGTCGAGCCGTATCGTCTCGAAGGGCATTTCCGCCGGTTTCTCCAACAACACCTATCGCGGCCAGGTCTCGGCCCACCGCAAGGCGGAGAACGCGCGCAACTTCACCCAGTGCGACTCGCTTCTGATCGGTGACAAGTGCGGCGCGCATACCGTGCCCTATATCGAGGCGAAGAACGCGACGGCCCAGTTCGAGCACGAAGCGACCACCTCGAAGATCTCCGAGGACCAGCTGTTCTACTGCCTGCAGCGCGGTATTCCGACGGAAGCGGCCATTGCCCTCATCGTCAACGGCTTCGTCAAGGAAGTCATCCAGGAACTGCCGATGGAATTCGCCGTCGAGGCGCAGAAGCTCATCGGCATCTCGCTGGAAGGCTCGGTCGGCTGACCTCCATTCATTGAAGTTCAGGCGCGCGAAAATCCGCGCGCCACACCACGAATTCGTCCGAGAAGGATATGTCCATGCTTGAAATCAAGAACCTGCACGCCCGCATCGCCGAAGACGGCACCGAGATCATCCGCGGCCTGAACCTCACCGTGAAGGCCGGCGAAGTCGCCGCCATCATGGGCCCGAACGGCTCCGGCAAGTCGACGCTCTCCTACATCCTGTCCGGCCGCGAAGACTACGAAGTCACCGAAGGCGACATTCTCTATAACGGCGAGAGCATCCTGGAACTGGACCCGGCCGAGCGTGCCTCCAAGGGCATCTTCCTCGCCTTCCAGTATCCGGTCGAAATCCCCGGCGTTGCCACCATGCAGTTCCTCAAGGTCGCGATGAATGAGCAGCGCAAGGCGCGCGGCGAGGGCGAGCTGACGACGCCGGACTTCATGCGCCGCGTCAAGGAAGCGGCCGCCGAACTCAAGATCGCGCCGGAAATGCTGCGCCGTCCGCTCAATGTCGGCTTCTCCGGCGGTGAGAAGAAGCGTGCCGAAATCCTGCAGATGTCCCTGCTTGAGCCGAAGCTGTGCGTTCTCGACGAAACCGATTCCGGTCTCGACATCGATGCGCTGAAGATCGTGGCCGATGGTGTCAACGCGCTGCGTTCGCCCGACCGTGCGGTCATCGTCATCACCCACTACCAGCGCCTGCTCGACTATATCGTGCCCGATACGGTCCACGTTCTCTACAAGGGCCAGGTCATCAAGTCCGGCGACAAGACGCTGGCACATGAGCTGGAAGCAAACGGCTATGCCGACATCATCGGGGCTGCTGCCTGAAGCATCGCGAAGGAGTGATCTCATGAACATGCAGACAGGCAAGACGCTTTCTGTCGCCGAAACGGCGCTGTGCGACGCCTATGACCAGGCCATCGGCGAATTGCCGGGCGATGGCGCCGTGCTGGCGGCGCGCGATGTGCTGATCAGCGATTTCAAGGAAGCTGGCCTTCCGACACGTCGCGTCGAGGCGTGGCATTATACCGATCTCAAGGCTCTTTTGCGCGCCGTTCCGGCCTTCGATCCGGCGGCTTCCGCCGACAGGATCGAGCCGCTCGTCGAGGGTGCAAGCGTGCTGTCGGTCGTCAACGGCGTTGCCGACAAGCGGGCGTCCGCCGACGGCGTGACGGTGACCCGCTTTGCGGATGCGCTGCTGGACGGCACAGCAGCCGCGGGCCTCGTTGCCCGCGACGCTGACGATACGATCGGACGCCTCAACGGCGCCTTCGTGCGCGATGGATTCGTGCTCGACATTCCCGCCGGCACGGAACTCACGACGCCCGTTGAAATCCAGACGACGCAGAATGCCGGCCAGACGCATACGCGTTTCCCGGCGACCTTCGGCGCACAGTCGAAGGCAACCGTCATCGAGCGCCATGTGTCGACCGGCGAGAACGCCGCTTTCGTCACGACCGTCAGCGACATCACGCTGTCCGATGGCGCAGAAATCACCTGGATCATCTTCCAGGCGCAGGGCGGTGCCGATACGCATCTCGGCCAGATCCGCATCACGCTGGGCACCGATGCGAAGCTTCGTCTCTACGTCATCAATGCGGGCGGCAAGCTCGTGCGGCAGGAAATTCACGTCGTGGTGTCGGGCGAGGGCTCTGATCTCGTGCTGCGCGGTATCAACCTGCTCGGCGGCGAGACGCACAACGACGTGACCTTCACCGTCGGCCACAACGTGCCGAACACGACGTCTACGGAAGTCATCCGCAACGTGATCTTCGATCGCGCTCGCGGCGTCTTCCAGGGCCAGATCCGTGTGGCCCCAGACGCCCAGAAGACCGACGCGAAGATGTCGTGCAACACGCTGCTGCTCTCCGACGAGGCAGACTTCTCCGCCAAGCCGGAACTGGAAATCTTCGCCGATGATGTGCAGTGCGGCCACGGCGCGACCGTGATCGACATCGACCACACGCAGCTCTATTACCTGATGGCGCGCGGCATTCCGGAAAACAAGGCACGCGCCATGCTTGTCAATGCCTTCGTCGCCGAGATCGTCGAGGAGCTGGAAGACGAGCCGCTGGTCGAAGCACTGGAAGGCGTGATCGCCGACTGGCTCGAGAAGCACGCGTAACCCTGAGCAATCCCGGCAGGCAGGCCCTCCCTTGCCTGCGGGATTGCGCAAGCAAGGACCATCGAGATGGAACACGTTCCGGCAAAGACCTATGATGTCGAGGCGATCCGCAAGGATTTCCCGATCCTGTCGAAGACAGTCTATGGCAAGCCGCTGGTCTATCTCGACAACGGTGCCTCAGCACAGAAGCCGCAGTCGGTAATCGACGCGATCTCGCACGCCTATTCGAACGAATATGCCAATGTGCATCGCGGCCTTCACTTCCTGTCGAATGCGGCGACCGATGCCTATGAGGCGGCGCGCGAGAAGGTGCGCCGTTTCCTGAACGCCTCTTCGGTCGATGAGATCGTCTTCACGAAGTCCTCGACCGAGGCGATCAACACGGTCGCCTATGGCTACGGCATGCCGAAGATCGGCGAGGGCGACGAGATCGTGCTGTCGATCATGGAGCATCACTCCAACATCGTGCCGTGGCACTTTATCCGCGAGCGGCAGGGCGCCAAGCTCGTCTGGGCGCCGGTGGACGAGGCGGGCGCCTTCCATATCGAAGAATTCGAGAAGTGCCTCAGCGAGCGCACCAAGCTCATTGCCATCACGCATATGTCGAATGCGCTCGGCACCATCGTTCCCGTGAAGGAAATCTGCCGCATCGCCCGCGAGCGCGGCATTCCGGTTCTGGTGGACGGCTCGCAGGGCGCGGTGCACATGCCGGTGGATGTGCGCGACATTGACTGCGACTGGTATGTCATGACCGGCCACAAGCTCTACGGCCCCTCGGGCATCGGCGTGCTCTACGGAAAGATGGATCGGCTGAAGGAGATGCGTCCCTTCCAGGGCGGTGGCGAGATGATCGTCGACGTTACCGAGGACATCGTCACCTACAACGACCCGCCGCACCGGTTCGAGGCCGGCACGCCGCCCATCGTGCAGGCGATCGGCCTTGGCTATGCGCTCGACTATATGGAAAACATCGGCCGTGCGGCGATTTCGGCCCATGAAGCCGATCTGCGTGACTATGCCCATGAGCGTCTGTCGGCGATCAATTCGTTGAAGATCTTCGGCACGGCGCCCGGCAAGGGCTCGATCTTTTCCTTTGAACTGGAAGGCATCCATGCCCATGACGTCTCGATGGTCATCGATCGGGCAGGGGTTGCGGTGCGCGCCGGCACCCATTGTGCGCAGCCGCTCTTGAAACGCTTCGGCGTGACCTCCACATGCCGGGCATCGTTCGGCCTTTACAACACGCGCGCCGAAGTCGATGCCCTGGCCGACGCGCTCGACCATGCTCGCAAATTCTTCGCCTGAGGAGGTGGAACATGTCCCTCGACACAACCGAAGACAAGATCGACGTCCGTGAAGGCATCGTGCGTTCGGCCATTCCGGCCGACGAGCTGGCGCGTCTTTCAGATGATGTCATCGCCGCCCTCAAGACGGTCTATGACCCGGAAATCCCGGCCGATATCTTCGAACTCGGCCTGATCTACAAGATCGACATCGAAGACGACCGCATGGTCAAGATCGACATGACGCTGACGGCGCCGGGCTGCCCCGTCGCCGGCGAAATGCCGGGTTGGGTGGAAAACGCCGTGGGCGCCGTCGAAGGCGTATCGGGCGTGGAGGTTTCCATGACCTTCGATCCGCCGTGGACGCCCGACCGCATGTCGGAAGAGGCGCAGGTCGCCGTCGGCTGGTACTGAGGCCGAACGCCCGGCGGCGTTACGCTATTGATCGCGGCACCCGGCGGCACTAGATTCAGAGTCGGAACCATCGGGCCTTGAACCCGGTCGGCGAAGGAGAAATGACCATGGCCTTTGCAGTTATGAAGCTCACGGATGCGGCGGCGGACCGGGTAAAGGCCATCGTCGACAATGCCGGCGATGGCGCGTCGGGCATCCGCGTCGGCATCAAGAAGGGCGGTTGCGCGGGCATGGAGTATTCCATCGACCTCGTGACCGAAGCCAATGCCAAGGACGACCTGATCGAAAAGAACGGGGCCCGTGTCTGGGTGGCGCCGGAAGCCGTGCTTTACCTGCTCGGCACAGAGATGGATTTCGAGGTGACGACGCTGCGCTCCGGCTTCACTTTCCACAATCCCAACCAGACTTCCGCCTGCGGATGCGGCGAATCGGTCGAGCTGAAGCCTGCCGACCTTGCCGCGCTGGCTGCTGCCGGTCAGCCGACCGTGCGCGCCTGAGCTGCGAAAAGCCTTTCCGGCATCTTTCCTTCGCCAGCCGTTTTGCCTAGGCTCCCGCAGCCGGCGAAGGGCTTGATGCCGGCTTGAGCGCGAAGGAGGGCGGGCAATGACAGGTTTTACCGCCGCACTTTACCAGGATCTGCCGTTTCCCGTTCTGATCGTTGATGCGCAGGCGTGCATCCTCTCCTGCAACGACGCGGCCGCCCGCGTCTTCGGCCGGGTTGCGGGCGATGCAAGCGCACCGGGCTCGCCCGTCATCGACGACCCCGCAATTGCCGATATCTTCGCACGTCATGCCGCCGGCGGGCGGGAGAATGCCCATCCCTTCCTCTTCAAGGTCGGCCCGAATGCCGGGCTCGAGGCCACGGCTCATGTCATCGCACTGCCCGGCGAGGCGGACGGGCCGCGTTACGCGCTTCTCCTGCGCAGCCTTCTCAGTGGCGGCAGCCATGGCGAGCAGATCCTGCTCGGCCAGCGCATCGCCTCCGCCCTCGACACGATGGAAGAGGGTTTTGCCATTTTCGACCGGAACGAGCGGCTCGTCCTGTTCAATCGCTCCTATCGCGAGCGCTGTGGCAGGGCGCGGGACGCGGTGCGTGTCGGTGCGACCTTCGAGAGCATCGTGCGCGCCAATATCCGCGCAGGCATGTTTCCGGACATTCGCGAGGGCACGTCGGAGGCCGAGGCCATCGTGCGTGCGCGTCTGGCCAGCCATCGCACCGCAGGCAGCGGCGGCGATGTCTTCAGCTTCGGTGACGACCGCTGGCTTCGCGCCGAAAGCCATGTGGCCGAGACCGGCGATATCGTGGCGCTGCGCATCGATGTAACGGAGCTCAAGCGCACCGAGGCGGCGCTGGAGGAGAAGCGGCGCGAGTACTTCTCGCTGCTGCAAATCCTGCCCGACATGATCGTGCGGTTCGACCGCAACCTTTCCATCCTGTTCGCCAATGACAGCTACGCACACCATGTCGGCTCGACCGCCGATGCGCTGATCGGGGTCTGCCTGCGCGATGTCGCCTGTGCGCCCGAGCAGACGGCCGCCTTGATCGATATCGCGGGTTACACGCCGGAGCGGCCGGTCAAGACGCGGGAAATCTCTACGCAGGGCGCGGATGGCGAGCAGGACTGGATGCTCTGGACGGCAGTGGCGACCTTCGATGACGATGGCGTCTGCGAGGTGGTGGCGATCGGCCGCGACATTACCGAGACGAAGCGGCAACAGGCCCGTGTGGAGGCGCAGGCCGACGAGCTGCGCCGCAAGAATGAAGCGCTCGACCAGTTCACCGCCACCGTCTCACACGACCTCAAGGCGCCGCTGCGGCATCTCTCCATGTTCGCCGAGATGATTTCGGAGGACCTGCATCGTGGGGAATTCGCCGAACTGCCCAATTATGCCGATCATGTGCGCAAGAGCGCGGCGCGCATGCGGCGCATCATCGACAGCCTGCTGGAATATTCGCAGATCGCCTACCGCATCGCCGCGCCCAAGCCGGTGGACCTGTCCGGCGTGGTGCACGATGCGCTGGCGCTGCTCGAAAGCCACGTGCAGGAAAGCGGCGGAACCGTCGAGGTCGCCGCCATGCCCGCGGTCATGGGTGACCGCGAACTCCTGAAGCGCCTCGCGCAGAACCTCATCGGCAATGCATTGAAATACCGCCGCCCCGAATGCGCGCCGGTCGTGCGTGTCTACTGCCGGGAAAACGAGGCGGGGCTCGATTTCGTCGTGGAGGACGAGGGCATCGGCATCGATCCGCAGCATGTCGATCGCATCTTCGAAGTGTTCCAGCGGTTGCACCGCAACGAAACCGTCTATCAGGGCACGGGCATCGGCCTCGCTCTGGCACGCCGGATCGCGGAGAGCCACAATGGCTTGATCACCCTTGACACGAGCTATGGTCCGGGCGCACGCTTCGTCGTGACGTTTCCGCAAACTGCGAAGCCAAGGGGGAACGATCGTGGGAAGTCTGGCGAGGAAACTGATCGTCGTTGATGACGATCCCGTGGATGTGCGTTTCGTCCTGCGCGCCTTCAGCGATGCCGGCAGCACGCTCGACATCACCCATGTCGCCGATGCGAAAGCCGCAAGCGACCGCCTCGACGCCGAGGTCTTCGATTACATCCTTCTCGACATCAACATGCCAGGCATCAGCGGTGTGGATCTCCTGAAGCGGCTGCGCAGCCAGCCGCGCACGGCGGTGACGCCCGTCATCATGTTGTCCTCTTCGTCGAGTATGAACGATATCAACCGCGCCTATGAGAGCGGCGCCAATGCCTATGCCGTGAAACCTTCGACGTTGAGCGGCTACCGCGAATTCGCGGAGGGCTTCACGCGTTTCTGGGTGGACGTCGCCGTCTCGCCCTGACCTTTCCCTGCCCGAAATGGAAAAACCCCGGCCGATCGATCGGCCGGGGTTCGAATGCTTGTCGCAGTCTATTCCGCCGCGTCCGCGTAGTCCTCCAGCGGCGGGCAGGAGCATACGAGGTTGCGGTCGCCATAAACGTTGTCGACACGGTTGACCGGTGACCAGTACTTGTCGACGCGGAAGGCGCCCGGTGGATAGCAGGCCTGCTCGCGCGAATAGGGGCGATCCCATTCGCCGACGAGGTCTTCCACCGTGTGCGGCGCGTTCTTCAGCGGGTTGTTGGCCCGGTCCATCCGGCCCTCCTCGATGGCGCGAGCCTCCTCGCGGATTGCCAGCATCGCATCGCAGAAACGGTCGATCTCCGCCTTGGTCTCCGATTCTGTCGGTTCGATCATCAGCGTGCCTGCGACCGGCCAGCTCATGGTCGGTGCGTGGAAGCCGCAGTCGATCAGGCGCTTTGCGATGTCGTCGACGGTCACGCCGGCGCTGTCGACCAGGGGGCGCGTGTCGATGATGCATTCATGCGCCACACGGCCCTTGGCGGACTTGTAGAGCACATCATAGGCGCCCTTCAGGCGGGCGGCGATGTAGTTCGCATTGAGGATCGCGACCTTCGTCGCCTGCGTCAGGCCTGCTCCGCCCATCATGAGGCAGTAGCTCCAGGAGATCGGCAGGATGGAGGCCGAGCCGAAAGGCGCTGCCGAAACCGCGCCAGCCTCGCCCGTCAGCGGGCTTTCCGGAAGGTGGGGCGCCAGATGCGCCTTCACGCCGATCGGTCCCATGCCCGGGCCGCCGCCGCCATGCGGAATGCAGAAGGTCTTGTGCAGGTTGAGATGGGAAACGTCACCGCCGATATCGCCCGGGCGGGCAAGGCCCACCATGGCGTTCATGTTGGCGCCGTCGATATAGACCTGGCCGCCATGGCTGTGCACGATTTCGCAGATCTCGCGCACATTCTCCTCGAATACGCCATGCGTCGACGGGTAGGTGATCATGCAGCACGAGAGGTTTTCCGCGTACTGCTCTGCTTTCGCTCGGAAATCCTCCATGTCGATGTCGCCGTTCTCGGACACTTTCACGACGACGACCTTCATGCCGGCCATCTGGGCGGAAGCCGGGTTGGTGCCATGCGCGGAGGTCGGGATGAGGCAGACGTCGCGATGCGTGTCTCCATTGGCGAGGTGATAGGCGCGGATCGTCAGCAGTCCGGCATATTCGCCCTGCGCGCCGGAATTCGGCTGCATGGAGACGGCGTCATAGCCGGTGATATCGCAGAGCTTCTGCGACAGGTCTTCGATGAGATGCCGGTAGCCCTGCGCCTGGTCGGCCGGCACGAAGGGGTGGATCTCGGCGAATTCCGGCCATGTGATCGGCAGCATTTCCGCCGTCGCATTGAGCTTCATCGTGCAGGAGCCGAGCGGGATCATTGCCCGGTCGAGCGCGAGGTCGCGGTCGGACAGACGACGGATATAGCGCGTCATCTCGGTTTCTGCGCGGTTCATGTGGAAGATCGGATGCGTCAGGTATTCACTGGTGCGCAACAGATCGCCCGGCAGGCGGTAATCCGGCTCGAACTCCGAGACCTCGAAGTCGCCGCCGAAGGCACGCCAGACGGCCTCCAGCGTGACGGGGCGTGAGCGCTCGTCGAGGCTGATGCCGATGCGGTCGTTGCCGATCTTCCGCAGGTTCACCTCTTCCGCGACAGCGGTCTTGAGGATGATGCCCTGCAGCTTGCCGACATGGAAGGTTATCGTGTCAAAAAACACGTCCGGCTCGACCGTGAAGCCGAGTTTTTCGAGGCCCTTGGCGAGGCGCACTGTCTTCTGGTGAATGCTCTGGGCAATCGCCTTGAGGCCCTGCGGACCATGGAAGACAGCATACATCGAGGCCATGACGGCGAGCAGCACCTGCGCGGTGCAGATGTTCGATGTCGCCTTTTCGCGGCGGATATGCTGTTCGCGGGTCTGGAGGGAGAGGCGGTAGGCACGGTTGCCGCGTGCGTCGATGGAGACGCCGACGAGGCGGCCCGGCATGGAGCGCTTGTAGGCATCCTTGACGGCCATGTAGGCGGCATGCGGTCCACCATAGCCGACCGGCACGCCAAAGCGCTGGGTGCAGCCGATGGCGATGTCTGCATCCATGTCGCCGGGCGACTTGAGCAGCGCCAGTGCCAGTGGATCGGCCGCCATGATGGCGATGGCACCAGTCTGGTGCAGCCGCGCATTCAGGCCGGTGAAGTCGCGCACATGGCCATAGGTGCCGGGATACTGGAAGATCGCGCCAAAGACATCGACCGGATCGAGATCGGTGAAGGGGTCGCCGACGATGATCTGCCAGCCGAGCGGCTCGGAACGCGTCTTGAGCAGCGCGATCGTCTGCGGATGGCAGTTCTCGTCCACGAAGAAGGCGGTCGCCTTGGATTTCGCCACGCGCTGCGCCATCGCCATGGCTTCGGCCGCCGCCGTCGCCTCGTCGAGCAGCGAGGCATTCGCCACATCGAGGCCGGTCAGGTCGCAGACCATGGTCTGGTAGTTCAGGAGCGCCTCGAGGCGGCCCTGGCTGATTTCCGGCTGGTAGGGCGTATACGCGGTGTACCAGGCCGGGTTTTCCAGGATGTTGCGCTGGATGACCGGCGGCGTGATGGTGCCGTAATAGCCTTGGCCGATCAGCGAGACGAATTTCCTGTTGCGGTTGGCGGTCTCGCGCAGCTTGTCGAGCGCCTCGCGCTCGGTCATCGGCGCGCCCCATTCGAGCGCCTTCGTCTGGCGGATCGATTTGGGCACGGTGTCGTCGATCAGCGCATCGAGGCTGTCATAGCCGATCACCTTCAGCATCGCTTCCATCTCCGTCGGTGAGGGGCCGATGTGGCGACGGTTGGCGAAGTCGTAGGGCTGGTAATCGGTAAAGGCAAAATCCTTGGGAAGGTTCATCAGCCGACAAGCTCCTTGTAGGCGGCTTCGTCCATCAGGCTCTCGGCGTCGGCGGCATTGGCAAGCTTCAGCTTGAAGAACCAGCCGGCACCCTGTGGGTCGCTGTTGACGAGCGAGGGGTCGGCGGTGATCGCTTCGTTGATTTCGACGATCTCTCCATCGAGCGGACAATAGACGTCGGAAGCCGCCTTCACGGATTCGACTGTCGCCGCATCGCCGCCCTTGGAGAAAGTCGCGCCCACTTCCGGCAGTTCGACGAAGACGAGGTCGCCGAGCTGTTCGGCGGCATGCGTCGTGATGCCGACGGTGGCGACACCGTTCTCGATCTTCAGCCATTCATGTTCTTCGGTGAATTTCAGCATGTTTGTTCCTCTCTCGAATGGGGATGGTGTGCGCCGTTCAGCGCTTGAAGGTGTTCTTGACGAAGGGCATGGCGACAACGGTGACGGGCAGGAATTTGCCGCGCACGCCGGCATAGAGATGGGTTCCGGGCGCCGTTGCCTTGCCGGCGACGTATCCCATGGCGACCGGACCATCGATTGTGGGGCCGAAGCCGCCTGATGTGACGGTACCCACGATATCCTGCCCCTCCGGGTCGGTCGCAAGCACCGCGTCGGCGCGAACCGGTGCACGGCCCTCGGCGCGCAGGCCGACGCGGCGGCGCGCAGCGCCATTTTCGAGTTGGTCGAGAATGACACCGGCGCCCGGAAAGCCACCGGCACGCTCCCCGCCTGTGCGGCGGACCTTCTGTATCGCCCATTCCAGCCCGGCTTCGACGGGCGTCGTGACGGTGTCGATGTCGTTGCCGTAGAGGCACAGGCCGGCTTCGAGACGCAGTGAATCACGCGCACCGAGCCCGATGGGCAGCACGTCGGGATGATCGAGCAGGCGCCGACAAACGGTCTCGGCGAGATCGGCGGGAATGGAGATTTCGAAACCGTCTTCGCCGGTATAGCCCGAACGCGAGACGATGCAGTGGGCGTCGTGCAGGTCGCAGGCGCGCACGTCCATGAACCGCATGGCCGACACGTCGCCCCACAGTTCCGCCAGCACCGCCTCCGCATGCGGTCCCTGCAATGCGACCAGCGCGCGGTCGTCGTGCAGCGTGAGTTCGCAAATGTCGCCGATCTTCTCCTGCATATAGGCGAAGTCGGCGTCCTTGCAGGCGGCGTTGACGACCACGTAAAAGTGGTCGCCGCGGTTGGCGATCATCAGGTCGTCGCGGATGCCGCCTTCGTCATTGGTGAAGAGTGCATAGCGCTGGCGGCCTTCGGCAAGGCCGACAATATCGACCGGCACCAGCGTTTCCAGCGCGCGGGCCGCATCCGTATTATCGCCTGAGCGGGCGCGTACCGTGACCTGGCCCATATGGGACACGTCGAACAGGCCGGCCGCGGCGCGGGTGTGCAGATGTTCCTTCATCACGCCGGCGGGGTACTGTACCGGCATGTCATAGCCGGCAAACGGCACCATACGACCGCCGAGCGAAACGTTCAGCGCGTGAAGCGGGGTTTTCTTGAGTTCAGACGATCCGTCCAAAGGCGCCCTCCAGTCGTTGGGCGCCTGATCCTCCAGGCGCCGGCTCACAATTCAGGCGCAGCTGCGCCGTTCTCCTGAGCCCCCTCTGTCCCTTCGCCTGAGATTGTTATCCCTTCGGCGAGCGCTCACGCGCTTCTCTCCAGAGTTTCGACGGCACCTTGCTGGTCCTTTTGCCTGAGAGTTTCCGGGGCGGTTGCTCCTTCGGCACCGGCGCTACCCTTCATCGAGGCAGCCGGTTTCTCCCAGCGAGGTCGATCCCAGATAACGGCCTTGCCTGTGTTTTGGCAAGAGCGCCACGTCGCTGTCGAGCAATTTTTTGTCGTTGAGGGGAAGCGGCGGCAATGCGGGCGAGGATCGTTCCGTCATCCACATACGGAAAACCCGCCTTGCGGCGGGCTTCCCTGGTCTTTTGCGAGCTGCGTGGTCAGTTCATCGACGACCATTCGCGCTTCACATCCTCGGCGTCCTTGTTGAGATGCACATGGGAATCGACGTGATCGACCCAGTCGAGCGGAATGAGGTGGTGCTGGCCGTCGTCGGAATCGTTGCGGGTCAGCTTGATGCGGCTGTCGCCTTCCATATGGTCGACCGTGCCGACATGGCGGCCATCGGCAGCCTTGACTTCCATGTGTTCGCGAATCTGATTTGCAGTGACCATCGGTCTTCTCCTTTTCACGGGGATTGATAGAGCAGAAACGTGTTGCCCCGCGCGTGGTTCCGACCTTTTTGCGCTTTAGGCGCCGGTCTTCCTGAACTTCCTGACGATGCGCTCCCGCTTCAGCCGAGAGAGGCGGTCGATCCAGAAGATGCCGTCGAGCTGGTCGATCTCGTGCTGCAGGCACACGGCCAGAAGGCCATCCGCTTCCTCCTCATGGCTTCGGCCCTGGAGATCCTGCCAGGAAACGCGGATGCGGGCAGGGCGCTCCACCTCGTCGGTCACGCCGGGCATGGAGACGCTTCCCTCCGTGTGGCGCTGCATGCCCGGCGATGACCATGTTACCTGCGGGTTGACATAGACCCGTTGCGAGGCCGGGCCGTCGAGCTCGATGACCGTGAGGCGTTCGTAAATGCCGACATGGGCGGCGGTGATCCCGATGCCGGGTGCCGCGCGCATCGTGTCGGCAAGATCGCCGGCAAGTGTGGCCAGGCGGCTATCGAAGACTGTGACAGGCCGGCAGGCAATACGCAGGCCCGGATCAGGAAAACGAAGGATGGGCAGGATCGCCATGATTGCTCCGCTCGTGTGTTGCTGGCGCGTTCCTAGCGTGTTTGCGCCATGTGGGGAATGCGCGCCGCTCGCCGACGGCCGATGCGACGCGAATAGCGTTGATTTGCAACAGCTTGTTAAATTCTTTTGCCGCCCTACCATTTGCCTTGTTCGGCAATGGACCGGCCGGGCGCTTTGCTTTAGCACGATGGAAAGCAAGGCTCTTCCGACCGGGGCTTCGCGCCGAGCCCTGCCCAGCAATCCCAATCGTTCCCGCTTCGCCGAAGTGCCGCGCGGGACGAGCCGATACAAGGAGCGCCCCGATGGAAAACACCGGTGACGACGACCGTATCCGCGATGGGCAGGCCGAGCAGGCCAATTTTCCGGCCGAGGATATCTATGCCGAGGACGGCTCGATCCGCTCGGATTTCCTCATGCATGTCGGTGCGGCGATTGCCGACCGAGACCTCCTGTTCCTGCGCCGACATGTGCTGCGGCTGCATGAATCGGAACTGGGCGACCTTCTCGAGGCCATCCAGCCGGAGCAGCGTCACCAGCTCGTTTCGCTTCTGGGCGACGATTTCGACCTGTCCGCGCTGACGGAGGTCGATGAGGCGATCCGTCTCGACATCGTCGAGCACATGCCCAACGAGCAGATCGCCGCGGCCATCGGCGAGATGGATTCGGACGACGCCGTCTACATTCTGGAAGACCTCGACGAGGCCGATCAGGACGAAATCCTGTCCAAGCTGCCGTTTACCGAGCGCATCCGCCTGCGCCGCTCGCTGGATTACCCGGAGAGCACCGCGGGCCGGCGCATGCAGACGGAATTCGTCGCCGTGCCGCCGTTCTGGACAATCGGCCAGACCATCGATTACCTGCGCGAAGATGCCGACTTGCCGGAGAGCTTCTCGCAGATATTCGTCATCGATCCGACCTTCCGCCTGCTCGGCGCCATCGATCTCGACCGCATTCTGCGCACGGCGCGCAGCGCGAAGATCGAAACGGTCATGCGCGAGACGAACCACCCCATCCCTGCCGACATGGACCAGGAAGAGGCAGCACAGCTTTTCGAACAGTATGACCTTCTCTCCGCCGCCGTTGTGGACGAAAACGGCCGCCTTGTCGGCGTTCTGACCATCGACGACGTGGTGGACGTTATTCAGGAAGAGGCCGAGGAAGACCTCATGCGCCTCGGCGGTGTCGGCGACGAGGAGCTGTCGGATACCACCATCGACACTGTCCGGTCGCGCGCACCCTGGCTTCTGGTCAACCTGCTCACTGCCTTCCTTGCCGCTTCCGTCATTTCCATGTTCGAGGCGACCATCGAGGAGATTGTGGCACTTGCCGTGCTGATGCCGATCGTCGCCGGCATGGGTGGCAATGCGGCTTCCCAGACAATGACGGTCACGGTGCGGGCGCTCGCCACGCGCGACCTCGACATTCACAACGCCTGGCGCGTCGTGCGGCGTGAGGCGGGCGTCGGCGTCCTGCACGGCCTGGCGTTCGGACTTGCCATCGGCTCGGTCGCGGCCTTCTGGTTCCACGATCTGAATATCGGCGGCGTGATCGCCGCCGCCATGCTGATCAATATGTGCGCGGCCGCCCTTGCCGGTATCATGATCCCCATGCTTCTCGACCGCGCGGGTGCCGACCCCGCGGTCTCCTCAAGCGTCTTCGTGACCGCCGTTACCGACATTGTGGGCTTCCTCGCCTTTCTGGGGCTGGCGACCTGGTGGTTTGCCGTCCGCTAAGGGACGCGAAGGTGTTGGGAAGACGGAAAAATTGACTTATACGTAAAAGTCAATAGAATGCCGGTCCATAGAGGATCGGAGCAGGCGTGGACAAATACTATACCATAACCGAGTTGACGCGTGAATTCGGCGTCTCCACCCGGACCTTGCGCTTCTACGAGGACGAGGGGCTGATCAATCCCGAGCGTCGTGGTCGGACCCGTCTTTTCCGCCCCGCTGACCGCCGCCTCATTCAGGAAATCCTGCGCGGCCGGCGCATCGGCTTCACGATCGCCGAAATCCGCGACATCATTCGCGTCTACAAGGATCCGCCGGGCGAGATCGGGCAGCTCGAGTTGCTGATGACGAAGGTCAGCGAAAAGCGGGAAGAGCTGCGCCAGAAGCGGCGCGACATCGAGGAAACACTGGCCGAACTCGACAATGTCGAGGAAGCCTGTCTCACGCGCCTCGCCGAGATCGGCGTAGGCACGTAATCTTTGCCTTCACGACGACGATTATAAACCGGTCGCCGGCTTACCGCGCGGCTCAGATCCAGCGCGTCGTATGGTGGCAGTAGCGCTCGAAATCCACGCCGAAGCGGGAGAGCAGGTGCAGTTCCTCGCGCTTGATGGCGACGAGGCTGGTCAGGGCCGCGGCGGCCATGGCCGTCATGATGCACCAGGGATTGAGCATCGCAAGACCGATGCCGGCCGTCGCCAGCGTATAGCCGAGATAGATCGGATTGCGGGTGAATCGATAGGGGCCTGACGTCACGAGGTGGGTGGAGCAGCGGTTCGGCAGGATCGTCGTGTGGCAGTCGACCAGCGTGCGCATCGCCCAGACATCGAGAATGACTGCCGTGGCGATCAGCACGCCGCCGGCCGCCCGCGCGATCCAGATATTGGTTTCCGCCACCGACAGCGGGAAATAGGCCTGAAGCAGGAAGGCTGCCGCAATGGCCGCGCCATAGATGAAGGGCGGCCAGGGAAAGGCGAGCGGTTTCATGCGATAGGCATTCATGATCCTACTCCTTCAGGTCGGTCGTCGCCTCTGCAGCCGCCGTGCACTGCGATGACATGCGGGTGATCCGCTCGTCCGTCGCCACGTTGATCGCGCCCCGGTTGAGGTCGGCGAACAGGTTCTCATTTACAAGACTGTCCAGCGTGCAGCTGCAGAAGCTCTGGCAGAAGCCGGGGCTGCGCTCGCTTTCGCAGGTTTTCGTGCAACTCTTGGTATACGCTTCCATCGGATTCGCCGCAACAGGCGGAATGACGAGAAAGGCACCATAGACGAGCGCGATCAGCAGGGGCTGATGCACAAGGTAGATGGCGAGACTGTGGCGGCCGGCCTGCTCCAGAAGGGTTTTCCACCAGCGTTTTGTGGTGTGGCCGAAACCGGCAAGACGCGCGGGAAGCGCGCTTGCAACGAACAGTCTGGCGAGCGCGATGCCGAGCAGCACGGGCGCGATCCATGGCAGGAGCGGCACATAGTCGTTCGAGCGCGGAATATCGATCGAGAGCCCGACCCACCATAGCGCGGGATGGTCGAACAGCGGCGCGCGCAGGTAAAGCGGTGCGACCACGGCGGCCGCCGCCGCCAGCAGCGTCACGACGACCGGCAGCCGCACGAAGACAAGGCCGATCAGGCTCGCTGCCACGATGGCGTGCAGGATACCGAAGAAGATGAAGGTGTCCGGGAAGGCGAACCACGTCGCCACGCTGATGGCGGCTGCGGCAAGGGCGATTTTGCCAAGGCGGATGAAATACGGCCTCGGCCGGAACCCTCGGGCGTGGCCAAGTACCAGGCTGAAGCCGACCAGGAAGAGGAAGCTACCGGCAATGAGGCGCGCGAAGATGCGCCAGCCGCCCGTCGTTGCCGTTTCCGCGTCGA
Source organism: Shinella sp. H4-D48 (assembly GCF_022637395.1). Taxonomy (GTDB): domain Bacteria; phylum Pseudomonadota; class Alphaproteobacteria; order Rhizobiales; family Rhizobiaceae; genus Shinella; species Shinella sedimenti. Next base: position 1,658,646 of record NZ_CP093337.1, read on the forward strand.
TATAGCCGAAATAGCCGAGGTCCCAGGTGAAATGGTAGATCGCCATGGCGATCAGCGCGACGCCGCGCGCCTGGTCGATTAGTGGTATGCGCGGCAGCGGCCGGCTTGCCGTGCCTGTTTCCTGCGCATCTCCGTCAATCACCGTCGTCGTCATGGGTCGGGGTCGCCGCATTGCATGGATCCATTATAGAATGTCACGCCAAGCTTGCGCCGGGCGGATGGCCGAAAGGTGGCAAATCGGGAGATGACAAAGCCTCAGTCGAGACTTTCAAGGACAGCCAGGCGGGCTTCCGAATAGAACTGCCGGCGCACGAGCACGATGATGATGCCGATGGTCGTCGCGATGAAGAGGTAGGGGCTGACGAACCAGCCGAGATATCCGATTGACAGAAAAATCGCCCGAAGCCCCATGTTGAAGTGCTTGGCCGCGAGGATGTTCATGCGGATGACGCGGTCGGCGGCGAGATCGGCGCCGGCCGGATCCTTGTGGATCTCGCCGCTCATCGGAATGGCGCCCAGGAGGATGGTGCAGTAGTTGAACAGCCGGTAGGACCAGCCGAATTTGAAGAAGGCGTAACCGAAGATCACGGCGAGCCCGCCGACCTTCATCTCGAAGCCGGCCCGGCTGGCGCGGAACACGCCAGGCAGGTCGTTGAAGATCGCAAAGACCTGTTCGGTGGCACCGAGCAACGCAAAGCAGCTGCCGAGCGCCAGCAGCGACGTCGACGCGAAGAAGGCCGTGCCGTTCTGAAGCCCCGCCATGATCTGCGTATCGATCATGCGCAGGTCGCGCTGCATGGCGTTGCGGATCCAGCGCGCACGCTGCGAACTCATCGCGCGGGTGAGGCTTACGCGGTTGAACAGACGCTTTCGGTCGGTGATCGAGGAATACCCGATCCACAGGACGATGAAGATGGCGAGGGCGACGAGATCCGGGGTGTTCATGTTAAAGCGTTGTGCCACGGTTTTTGCATTTTGCAAGCGGCTGCGAAAGCCGCGTTTGCGCCGTTCAGACCTGGGGCGGGATTGAGGCGGATGCATAATGTGCCCCGTCGCACTCAAGCGTCTGATTTTGCGACAGGTCATGCGTCTGGCGCGGGTCTCTTATGCTCATCGCGCCTTGCTTTGGCCATCTTTGCCGATTGCGTCTTCATCAAATCTTCATTAAAAAGCACCCCGTCGGCGCCGATGACGGCTGCCGCTCGACATCTTCCACTTGGGGAAATCATGGAAAGTACCGTTCAGAAGTCCTGCTGGGGCATCACCGTCCGTGCAGTTCTCGGTTTTGGCATCATTCTGGTCATCGCCCATCTGTTTGGCGGCATCTGAAAAGACCGGGCCACAGCCCCTATATAAAGCAGCGCGCTCTTCCAAGACGCGCTGCTTTTGTTTTGGGGCATGTCGCACCCGTAAAACCCAATGTCGGGCGATCGCCATGAACGCAACGCGTGATAACGTAGCTTCGGCGGTCACAGCATAGCCTGCCGCGGCAAGGAGAAGTCCGGGAATGTTCCTTTCGGTTTTTGATGTCTTCAAGATCGGTATCGGTCCGTCGAGCTCCCACACGATGGGGCCGATGTCCGCGGCGAACCGTTTTCTGGATCTGCTTCTCTCCAGCGACTGGCCGCGCCCGTCCGGCGCGCAGGTCGCGGCTGTCCGCATGAGCCTGCACGGCTCGCTCGCCTATACCGGCGTCGGCCACGGTTCTGACCGCGCGGTCATTCTGGGGCTGATGGGCGAAAAGCCTGACACGGTCGATCCCGACCGTATGGATGCCATCGTGGAAGAGGTCGAGCGCACCGGCCGCGTGACTCCGCCCGGCCATCCCGGTTACGCTTTCCAGCCGAAGACCGACCTGGTCTTCGACAAGAAGAACCCGCTACCGGGCCACGCCAACGGCATGACCTTTTCAGCCTATGACCGCGACGACCGGCTGCTTCTCAAGCGGGTCTATTATTCCGTTGGCGGCGGCTTCGTCGTGACGGATACGGAACTGGAGCAGATGCGCGCCAGCAAGGCGCGCTCCAGCGACAGGAAGGTGCCGTTCCCCTTCGCGTCCGCAAAGCAAATGCTCGAAATGGCTGAACGCGCCAACATGACGATCGCGCAGATGAAACGCGCGAACGAGGAAACCGCGATGTCGCGCGAGGAGCTGAATGCCGGCCTCGACCGCATCTGGGAGGCGATGAAGAACTGCATCGACCGCGGCTTGAAGAACGAGGGTATCATGCCGGGCGGGCTCAAGGTCCGCCGTCGCGCGCGCTCGATCCATGACAAGCTGCAGGAGGAGTGGCGCTCCAACAAGGTGAACCCGCTTCTGGCCAATGACTGGCTGTCCGTCTACGCCATGGCCGTCAACGAGGAGAACGCCGCCGGCGGCCGCGTCGTCACCTCGCCGACGAACGGTGCTGCCGGCGTCGTGCCAGCCACCATCCGCTATTACCTGCATTTCCATGAGGATGCCGATCAGGACGGCATTCGCGATTATCTGCTGACGGCCGCCGCCATCGGCGGCATCATCAAGCACAATGCCTCGATCTCGGGCGCCGAAGTCGGCTGTCAGGGCGAGGTGGGCTCCGCGTCCGCCATGGCCGCCGCAGGCCTCGCCGCCGTCATGGGCGGCACGCCCGAGCAGGTCGAGAATGCCGCGGAGATCGCGCTCGAGCATCATCTGGGCATGACCTGCGATCCGATTGGCGGCCTTGTGCAGGTGCCGTGCATCGAGCGCAACGCGCTTGGTGCTGTCAAGGCCGTGACGGCCGCATCGCTCGCCATCAAGGGCGACGGTACGCATTTCGTGCCGCTCGACGCCTGTATCGAGACGATGCGCCAGACCGGCGTCGACATGAACGAGAAGTACAAGGAAACCTCGACCGGCGGTCTTGCCGTCAATGTCGTGGAGTGCTGAGCCTCCACCTTTGCCTGTGGAATGCGACACGGCGGCCCCTTGACCCGGCCGCCGCAAGGGCGTTCAAGACATCATGGCGCTTCATCTCATAAAACTCTGTGTCGGTGCCGATACGATCGACGACCTGCGCGAATGGGTGTCCGAACGCTCGCTGATCGCGATGGCGGCGGGCATGGAGGCTCATTCCAGCCACATAACCCGCATGATCCCAAAGCGGGACCAGGAGCTGCTCGACGGCGGCTCGCTCTACTGGGTCATCAAGGGACAGGTCCAGGCGCGCCAGCGCCTCCTCGACATCAAGACCTTCACCGATGTCGACGGTATCTCGCGCTGTGAGCTGGTGCTGGGTTCCGAAGTGATCGAGACCGAGTTTCAGCCGCGCCGCGCCTTTCAGGGCTGGCGCTACCTGACCGCCGAAGACGCCCCGCGCGATCTCGGGAACATGGGCGAAGGCACCGCCGACCTGCCGATGGAGCTGCGGCGCGAACTCGCCGAACTCGGCCTCCTCTGAAATCGCCGAACCGCACGTCCTCGATCGCGTTTCAGGTCTCGGCAGCCGGCGCGTTGCGGCATGACGATCCCGTTCAACAACGAGGATATCATGCTCAAGACGCTTCTTTTGACGGCCGCATTGTTTTCGGCCGCGACGACAGCCTCTCATGCCGGCGCGACCGGCTTCCGTGAGATCGCGGTGCCCGGCACCGACCGACCACTTTCCGCCGTGCTCTGGTATCCGACCAACGATGACGGGAAGGGAGAATCTGTCGGCGAAAATGTCGTCTTTCTCGGCACGTCGGCCGTTCGTAATGCTGCACTGGACGGCAAGCGCCATCCTCTGGTCGTGCTGTCGCACGGTTATCGCGGAAACTGGCGCAATCTCGGCTGGCTCGCGGGCGAACTGGCTGCGCGCGGCTACGTCGTCGCCGCGGTAGACCATCCCGGCACCACGACCTTCGATCATAGCTCCGCGCAGGCTGCGCGGCTTTCCGAGCGTCCGCACGATCTCAGCCGTCTTATCGACGCGCTGGTGGCCGACAGGGAGGTCGGTGCCGGCATCGATACCGGGCGCATCGCAGCCATCGGTCATTCGCTGGGTGGCTGGACGGTGATGGCGCTTGCCGGCGCTCGTGTCGATACGGAACGCTTCGCCGCAGACTGCAAGGTGAACACGAGCCCGCGCGCCTGCGAACTCTCGGGTGAGCTTGGCCTTGATCCAACGAGTGCGGAGCGTGACCGGATCGAAGGCGATCTTCACGATCCGCGCATCAGCGCTGTCGTGTCCCTCGATCTCGGCCTCGCACGCAGCTTCACGCCGGAAAGTCTTGCGGCGCTTCATTCTCCCGTCCTCGTCATTGCCGCGGGCATCGATATCGGTGACATGCCGGCCGATCTTGAATCGGGCACACTGGCCCGTGGCCTGCCCAAGGCCAGCAGCGACTATGTTCTCATTCCCGACGCCATGCATTTCAGTTTCCTGCAGATCTGCAAGCCGGGTGCTGCGGCGCCGATTGAAGCCGACACGCCGGGAGACGGTATCGTCTGCGAGGATCACGGAAAAAGAACGCGGGCGGAAATCCACAGCGAGGTGACGGACCGCGTCGTCAGTTTTCTCGGGAAGGCCCTGCCGTGACGGAGCGGCGATAATCCGACGGCGTGAGGCCGGTAGCTTTCAGGAATTCGCGATTGAAGTTGGACTTCGTCTGGAAACCGGCCTCAAACATGACCGAGGTGACGGGCATGTCCGTCTCCGCCAGAAGCCGCCTGGCCTCTTCGAGCCGGTAGACATTGATGAACTGCGAAACGTTGCATCCCTGTTGCCGGTTGACGGCGCTGGAAATCTGGCGTGCGGGGATGCCCGCGCGCCGTGCGAGCCTGATGAGGGTGAGGTCGGGATCGCGAAACAGCATCCTCTCGCGCACTACCCGGTCGACCGCCGCGACGATGCGCCCGTCGTCCTCGTTCGCCGCCCTGGCCGGTTCGGCCCCTGCGGCTTCGGGGGCGTCTTCGCCAGGCACGCTGCCGCCGATCACCGCGACGGCGTAAGCCAGAACCGGCAGCAGAAGGATGTTGCCAATGGTGACGATGGCTGCGGCGTGGCCGCCGCTGAAGAGGCCGAAGTCGACCGCGATCGAAAGGTCCACGACTGCGGATACGATCAGCATGGCACCGGCGGCGAGCGTCGCCATCCGTGCTGCGGGCGCGTCGCTCAGCCGCGTTGCGGCAAAGCCATCCGGTCCGCTGCGCGCAAGCCGAAGCAGCGCGATGCCATAGCCGACATAGAGACCGGCAAGAACGAGATCGAGAGGCGACTGCCAGACGCGCCAGCCCGCGGAGAGCGCGAAGACGACTGCGACCGGCAGGAAATGCCGCCACCGGGCCGCGCGAAGCGGGGACCGGCTTCGCGTGAAGCAAAGCCAGGCGATCGGCGGCGGCATCGCGGCGAGAACCGGCTGGAGGAAGCGCACGACCGGCAGGTCCACTGTCCATCGCAGACCGACCGCGACGGCGACGATCATGCAGGCCGTCACGAAGCCGATGGCCGGGCGCAACCCCGTTTCGCGCGTGAGCACGAGCCGCATCAGAAGAACGGCAAGCAGAAGCGCGATGACGAAGGGAAGGGGAATGGCAGGCATAGTCTGCACGGAGATTTCGGCCCGCCTCTAGGGTGGACCGAGGGGTGGGACGCCAAGGATCAGCGAAGCCGCAGGCGCACCGGATGACGTCGCTCGTTGACGCCGACATGCAGGTGGATGCCGGCGGAGGGCTGGCCGGAGCGCCAGGCCCGCGCACCATGCGCCAGCAGCATCCCGACCAGGTCCTTCGTCTTGTTGCGGGAACGGCCGAGCCCGATATCCGCGATCCGCATCGCTGCCTCGTGCAGCGGGTGGAGCGTGCCCTTCAGCGGCCGGCGCTTTCCGTCACGCGCTGCGGAGGGGACATCGAAGAGGTTTTCGTTCATCGCCATGATCTGCCTCGTACGCAATACCTATCGAGGATGGCCGGGCCGGTACGCGGCTTCGACCTGCCTTCATCCGCAGCCACCGGTACGCAATACCTGTCCGGGGCTGGTGCGGCATGAATGCTTTATTCGTGGGTCGCATCGCGGGGATGCGGCCCCTGTTCGTTACTGTTGGCTTGCCCAGCAGGCGAAGCCCTTCCTTTTCAAGGCCTTGCAGGCGGCTGCCGCACGGTCCTGATTGTCGAAGCCGCCGAAGCGTGCGCGGTAGAGCTGTGCGCTGCCGCTGTTGACGGCCACCGTGAACGGGGTTGCAGCAGAGAGTGCGCGACCGCCCTGGTCCTTGGCCTTCGCCAGAAGCTTCTGGGCCTGGTCCTGGTCCGGCGTGGCGCCGATCTGGATGACCCAGCCTGCGGGCAGCGCCTGCGTCGCCTTGGCGACGGCCGAGGTCGTCAGCTGGTCGACGCCGCCGCCCTGTTCGGTCAGGTCTTCAGGCGGCAACACGGCGTCGCGCTGGACCTTCAACGTGGCAGCCAGTGCGCGCTTTCCGACGACTTCAGCACTGCTCTCCGTCGTGGCGGCATAGGCCGTCTCGATGCGGCTTTCCTGGTAGCGGTATGACGGCACGGGGCCGTTTTCCGGCAGATCCAGGCCACCCGCGACGGACGCCGTTGCAGCGGTGGAGGCCACTTCCGCGGTCAGTGTCGGCGCGGCCTTGGTCTGGGCGATCAGCTCGCCATTGCCGCGACGGGAGGCCTGCGGCATGTAGGTGGCGATGAGCTTACGCATCTGCTGGTCGCGGGCAGCGCCCGAACGGCCACCGATCACCACGCCGACGACGCTGCGGCCGTCGGCCTGAGCGGACGTGACGAGGTTGTAGCCGGAAGCGCGGGTATAGCCGGTCTTGATGCCGTCGACGCCACGCACGCTGCCGAGCAGGCGGTTATGGCCATTGATGGTCTGCTTTCCGAAGCGAAAGCTGCGGACCGAGAAATAGTCGTAATACTGCGGGAAGTGCTGACGCAGTGCGATGCCGAGGCGTGCCTGGTCGCGGGCGGTGGTCACCTGCGCCGAATTCGGAAGGCCGTTGGCATTGCGGTAGACGGTCCGCGTCATGCCGAGCGCGCGAGCCTTCTGTGTCATCATGCGTGCGAAGCGCTCTTCCGAACCGCCCAGCATCTCGGCCAGTGCCGTGGAGGCATCGTTGGCGGAGCGGGTGATGAGGCCGAGCATGGCCTGTTCGACCGTGATGGAGTTGCCGACGCCGACGCCGAGCTTGGTCGGCGGCTCGCTTGCGGCGTTCTTGGAGAACGGAACGCGGGTGTTAAGCTTGATCTTGCCGGCTTCGAGGGCTTCGAAGGTCAGGTACAGCGTCATCATCTTGGTGAGAGACGCGGGAAAGCGCAGTTCGTCCGCGCTGTCGCTGTAGAGCACCTTGCCCGTCTTGGCGTCGATGACGATGCCGGCATATTTCGGATTGGCCTGAGCGGGCGTAGCGACGGTCGCAGTGGCGGCGACTATTCCGACCATCACCAGACTTTTCGCCGCATTGGCAATTGCCTGGACAGAGCGAGGCAGAAAATCGAGGAACACGGTAGGGGACACTAGGCTACTCTTCATTCTCGGATTGCACATGTGGCCCGGATGGGAGGTTTCCGGACGACTGATCCCGGCACAGTAGCGGCACAGCGTTACCAATCGGTTTATGATGAATCATTGGTTGCTGATGCCTGTACTTTTTTATCGGGCTTTGGCGGTGGTGGTGACGCGACCGTCCTCGACGAGGGCGCGGCCGAGATAATCGCGCATGCGGGCCTCGATGGCCTGCCACTGCGGCAAAAGTCTGCTCGAGAAGCGATAAAGCACAGAAAGATCGCGGCCGATGTGGATATCGCGCTGGCAATCGGCGCTGGTCGACTGCTTTTCGTCCGTCGGCATCATGCAGCGCACCGCGTAGTCCGCGCCGTCGGGCAGGGTGCCTGTAAAGAAAACCTCGTCGCCGTAGGCGGAATCGCCCTTGAGGCGGCGCAGCAGGAGGCCGGCGGGGCCTGGCTCCGCGCGCTCATCGAAAAGCTGGCTGTAGATCGGGCCGAGCCGCCCCGACATGTCCTTCGACATCGTGCTTTGCGACAGGTTGAGGAAGACCAGACCTTCCGGCCGGCTGGCATCGTTGAAACGAAGCCGCTCAGTATTCGAATAACCGGCCATTTCCGGCCAGGTCAGGTAAAGGTCTATCCGCTCGGCGCGGCCGATCCTGCGCTGTTCCTCGAAGCGGATGGTGTTCGCGGGCAGGCGAACGTGGTCTTGGCCGACGATGATATCAAGGACTTCGGTGTTTTCGGTGTGGCCAGCCAGTGCGATGCGTTCGCCCATCAGGCGACCGCCCAGGCTGATCGCGACCGTCAGTGCCGCAAGCGCTGCAACGCCGATGGTAAGGCGCGTCAGCAGGCGATTGGAAATCAGCGGCGCATGCGTTTCCTCGCCGGTCGTTGCCGCAGCCATCTTTCCCTCGCGATTCATCGGGTCGAACCTTCCGGGAGCGTCTGCGAACAGGGTTAATTTTTGGTTGATGGCGTTTACTCTGGTCGTGAAAAGAAAGCGGCCGGTTCCGGGGACAACGGAACCGGCCGCAGGGCCATGGTCGTGACGGGGATTGGGGGACGGACCGGGCCCTTTCCTGCGCCCGGCAGAATTGCCAAGCTTGTTATCATGCCGTGCCGTTTCCGGCGCCGGCGGCGTTACTTGACGCTACCGACAGCCTCGGCGCGGCCGTCCTGCAGCTTGACCCACTTGCCGGCATGGACCGACGACTGGCGCTTGAGGAAGCGGTATTCGGTTTCGGACCAGAGCATGACCTTGTTGCGCATGTTGTCGAGCACGAAGTCGCCGCGGTCGGTACGCACGGTCAGTACCGCATGGCCTTCGCCGTTTGGCTGGAGAACGACGGTGATGAGCAGGTTGGAGGGCGCGATGCCGGCTTCCATCAGGCGCTTGCGCTTGATCAGCACATAGTCTTCGCAATCCGCCGCAGCTTCAGGATAGGCCCACCGCTCTTCGACACCATAGATCTCCATGTCGGTCATCGGCACGAATTCGGTGTTGGCCGTGTAGTTGACGTTGAGGATCGTCTTCCAGTTCTCCGGCGTCAGCTTCAGCGGGCCGGCGTCCCTGCCGGTCGGGCCGCATTCATTGCTGTACTGCTTGCAGAACTCGTAATGGCCGATCGGCTGGTTGGTGGCGCCGGCCAGCGGAATGTTGGCCGGCAAGGCCAGTGCGACCTGCGCAGCGGCCAGCGAGAAGAGGAATGCAAATGTCCCTGTCTTGAGTGTTCTTGTCATTGTGTCGTCCCCGTTTGATGGGGTCACAATGACAGGCATGTTTTGATCTTGCGCGAAAACTCGAAGTATAAGTTAGTTCAAATCAAGATTGCATAAGTATAAAATGAAAACAAAATTTGAGCTTTGTTTTATCTGTATTTGAGGCGAATTTGATTAAAATTGTAACGAATCCGGCGCTCGCCGGCTTCCGGCTATTCCGCAATAATTATCTGATTTCATTCGAATTTTCCGGGCTGTTTTCAACGGAAATGGTTCGGCAAGCCGGTCATTACGCCATCCGATGGGTCACTTCATGCCAGGCTTCGGCCGCCGGATTTTCACTCGCGGCCGTGGTGCGCGGCGTCGACTTGCACTTTGCGCCGACATCCGCCCAAAATTTTTTTGCGTTTTTTCTTGTGAAGAGGTGCATCGTTCTGAAACAGAAAAGGGCCCGATGGGCCCTTTTTCGTACAGTCTATGTCGTGTGGTGTCGCGGAATGCTACAGGAACGACGTGAGCGCTTCCTTCGATTGCACCGAGGAAAACTCGATGGCGACGCCCTCCTGGAAGTGACGGACCACACGGCCCTTCATGCTGCCGAGCTGCACCGGCGTGCCGAGGGCAGGGCGCACTTCGATATCCACCGCAGCGCCCGACAGCGACAGGTCGATGATCCGGCAGGGGTAGCGCCGGCCATCGTCGAGGGTCAGTTCCGTGCGGGTGTTGCGTGGCGTCAGGCGATCATGGCGCCGGTCTTCCGGCAGGCCGAGCTCGTGCTTGTTGGCGATCCAGGTCAGCTGTGCCGCCAGTTTCTCGCGCTTCCTGTCGGTTGCGGTCAGCTGGATGGCAAAGCCGCTGTCGTTGAGCAGTGCGACATTGCCTTCGATGCGGCCGAGATGATCGATATAGGCGATGATGCGCTCGCCCATGCGCGGTCGTGCCGCGCATGTAAAATGCGCGTCGCCCGGCGACATGTCGAGCACCGTGCATTCATACTCGTCGTGATTGGCGGTCATCAGCCGGCCGGACAGGTTGACCGAGACGCGCTGGAAGTTGCGCTGGTCGCTCTGGGGCTGCCGGGCGGCAGGCGATGCCTGTTGGAAAGAGTACATGAGCGCGGGTGCCTGATGATCCTATCTCTTTCCAACGTTTAATCTTTCTGGGTTAACAGAAGGTTTGCCGCGCCCCGGAAATCTCGTATTCGTTAGGTGTTTCGACAACTTATGGGCGTCTCAGGTTGTATTGCCCGCGCAGCCCTTCATCACTCTGTCTTGCGCCCGCCTTCGAAGATGCGCAGATGCATGACGCGGCTCATCGCCTGGCCGATCCCGGCTGGCCGCATCGTCATGATCGATGTCGGCACGGGAATCGACGGGCGCGGGGCGGCGAGCGTGTCTGTGCGGTCGGGTTCGATGACCGTGAGCGTATCGATCGTCGCGTAGCGAAAGGCCGAAAGCGGCTGGCGCTGGCCGGGCAGGGGCGCGAAGGCGCCGATGATCCGGTCGGCCGTCCTGCCCTGGGTGGCGAGCGGCAGCAGAACGATCTCGGCCTGCGTTGTCTCCAGCGCACCGTCGACGAGCTGGATGCGCAGGATGGCGGGAGCGGTCTGGGCCATGACATTCTCGGCGATCCGGGCGACGCGGTCGCGCAGGTCCGGCGCGAAGAGCCGGTCGAAGCCGGTGCCTTTCAGTTCGCGGGCGAACTGCGCGCAGATGCGCGTTCCCGCAAGCCGGAACAGCGGGGCCTGCGCCTCGGCATGCTCCAGGATGAAGACGTCGGGCAGGATGCCGGCGATATCGGCCGGTTCGATTGCGCTGCGCAGGGGCAAGGCCTGCCGGCCGCGCTGGCGCGTCCAGTAATCGTAGAGTGTTGTCGCGGCCTTGGTCTGCATGCACGTCATCCAATCAGTTCTGTCCCGTTCCGGATCGGATTCCGGGGCTGACGGGGCGTCTGAGGTGAGAGGAGCGAGTTTCGTGCCACCGCGCGATTAAGGTTAATAAATGGTTTCGATTGCGCGGCCGGCCGGCTTCGGGGAAAGTCCGGACATCCCTCTACGAGGGGTGGTTTAAGTGCACATCTTTCAAGCCCCGGGGATTGGGGGCGCGGGCCGTCGGCGAAAGCTGCACGGCCTTTCTTTTATCTGTATAAGCGCGATTCCCTTTGTATGAGTTGGTGGTTCGGCAATGCGTGACGACGGCGTTGAAATGCGTGATGAGGAGAATGGCGTGCGCAGGCACGAGCCCGCCTTCAACCTTCCCGGAAGTCTCGTCTTCGTGCTCGGCCTGCTGACGCTCATCCACGCCGTGCGCACCTATGTGCTGTCGGTGCCCGCCGACGAGAGCGTGCTGCTGCGCTTCGCCTTCATTCCTGCGCGCTACGCCGTTCCGCTGGCCGATCAGGACCTGAGCTGGCTGTGGAGCCCGATCACCTATTCGTTGCTGCACGGCAGCTGGGAGCATCTGCTGTTCAACGGCTTCTGGATGGTCGCCTTCGGCGCGCCGGTCGTACGGCGTATCGGCGTGGTGCGCTTTTTCATGTTCTGGTGCCTCTCCGCCGTGGCGGCGGTCGCCTTTCACACGGCGCTGCATTGGGGCGAGATGATCCTCGTCGTCGGTGCTTCCGGTGTCGTGTCCGGCCTGATGGGGGCCGCGGCGCGTTTCGTCTTCTCGCCGAGCGGCCGCATCAGCCGGCAGTTCGCCCATCTCAACAGGCGCCTTTCGATCCCTGAGGCGCTGTCGAACCGTTCGGTGCTCGTCTTCTCGGGCATCTGGTTCCTCACCAATTTCCTTGTCGGCGTCGGTCAGGTCTTCGGCTCGGTCGGCGGCGGGGCCATTGCCTGGGAAGCTCATATCGGCGGCTTCCTTTTCGGGTTCCTGTTCTTCCCGATCTTCGACCGGCTGGACGGCGAGGATCGGCGGGATTGATGCGGCCGCATTCGCGGTCTTGCATTCGCCGTTTTCGTGGCGCACCATAAGACAGTTCCGGTTCGCACATGCAGACCGGAAGGGACTGGCACACGCACGGAGGAAAGCGATGCCTGTCTGACCATACTGGCAGGGCATTCCTGCACGGGTGCCCCGCCTCTCTGTCATGACGCACACGGGAGGTACGCATGTATGTAAAGTCGATACTGGACGAAAAAGGCCGCAACGTCGTGACCGGCGGTCCGCAGCTCACCGTCAGGCAGGCTGCCGTCTACCTTCATGAAAATCACATTGGTGCCATCGTCATCGTGGATCGGAACGACCGCATCGCCGGCATTCTGACCGAGCGCGACATCGTGGCCGCCGTGGCTCGGAACGGGGCGGAATGCCTGGAAAAGCCGATTTCCTCCATCATGTGGGGTAACGTTCACCGCTGCGGTGAGGCGCAATCCGTCGAAGACATCATGGAAATGATGAGCAAGTTGCGCGCGCGACATATCCCTGTCGAAAAGGACGGGCGGCTGGTCGGCATCATCTCCATCGGCGACGTGGTGAAAGCCCATATGCGCGCGATCAAGCACGAGGCCGAGGCGATCAAGGCCTATATCGCGAGCTGACCCGCTCGCGAACCGGTCGCGGCCCTTGAGACGATTTCGGGCGGAACGATCCTAGCCGTTCCGCCCGCCTTTATCCTCTTGAGCTTTCTCGCGTAACGCATGGCTTCACCGCACCGCGAGCGCCACCTCCTGCATGCGCTGGATTTCGGCAATGCGCGCCTTGGCTTCCTGGTAGCCCCGGTCGATGGCTTCGCCGGCCCGGTGAAATTCCGAAAGGCCGATATCGGAAAGCTTGGGATGCAGTGCAAGATCCGGAGGGTCGCCGGCAAGGCGCGCGCGGGAAATGCGGTCCTGAATGATGTTGAACGATTGTACCATCACGCCGGTCAGGCCGAGCCGCGCGGCGCTGTCCTCCTGCCTGTTTTCGTCGATCTTCTGTTGGCTTGCGCTGTGCTTGATCACCGCCGAGCGGCCATAGAGATCGTAGTTGAGATTGACCGCAACGACGAGCGGCTCCTCATAGGCGCGGCAGACCGAGACGGGGACGGGATTGACGAGGGCGCCATCGACCAGCGTGCGGTTGTTGCATTTGATCGGTTCGAAAATGCCGGGCAGGGCGTAGGACGCGCGCAGGGCGGTTATCAGCGAGCCGCCGTTGATCCACACCTCATGGCCGCTATTGACCTCCGTCGCCACCGCGACGAAGGGACGGTCGAGATCTTCGATCGCGAGGTTTTCGAGATGTTCCTGCATGCGCTTGGTCAGCCGCATGCCGCCGAACAGGCCGGAGCCGCGAATGGTGAAATCCAGCAGGCTGGCGATACGGCGCATGGTGAGCGAGCGTGCGAAACTTTCAAGCTCATCGAGCTTGCCGGCGAGGTAGCAGCCGCCGACTAGGGCGCCGATCGAGGTGCCGGCGATCATGCCCACTTCAATGCCTTCTTCTTCCAGCGCCCGCAGGACGCCGATATGGGCCCAGCCACGTGCAGCACCGCCGCCGAGCGCGAGTGCGATCTTGGACTTGCGCGGCGGGGTCGGTGCGGGCATGGGCGGGAGCGTGTCGAGGGAGGGGCCGCCGGGATTGGATGCGTCCGATGGCATCAGGCTGCGGTTGAAACTCCAGTTCAGCATTCCGGACCTCCATTCCCTATAGGAATTCGCGGTGAGGCAAACGGTTCCGCCGCTTCGACACCTGCAACAACAGGATATAGGGCAGGATAAGAGCGATGCGTATCGCGGGGAACTTTCAACGTGAAAAAAAGATGCGAATGCGCGATTTTAAGGGGGCTTGCCTGGCGCCGCAGGGATGCCGCCGTCCACGGAGTGGCGCTTAAGACCGGTCTTGACGCAAGAGTGCGATGCGCTTCCATCTCATGATCCGCATGGCGGGGGCAAAAGCCGCCATGTGATCCATTAGGCAGTTCGAACGGTTTCCAATTGGTGAATCCGTCCCGAAGCTGAACGAAAATCGCGCAGATGCTTAATTTTTGCTGTAGACGGCAGCCGGGTCGAACTGCGGTTCACCGCCGGTGATGGTCAGCACAGCGCCGTCCGGGCCGTTCGAGACCGTGCGGTAGAAGCAGGAGCGGCGGCCGGTGTGGCAGGTGGCATCATGGCCGGCTACCGACACTTTCAGCCACACGGCGTCCTGATCGCAATCCGTGCGCAGTTCCACCACCGTCTGGAGATTGCCCGAGGTCTCGCCCTTCTTCCAGAGCGCGTTGCGCGAGCGGCTCCAGTAGTGGGCGATGCCGGTTTCGATGGTCAACGCCAGCGCCTGGGCGTTCATGTGCGCCACCATCAGCAGCTCACCGTCCTTCGCATCCGTCACCACGGCGGTGACAAGCCCGCTTTCGTCGAAACGCGGTGTAAACGCGGCTCCGGTCTCGAGTTCGGCCTTGTCTTTCGAGGGGGCGTCGAAGGTGATCGGCATGGCGGCGGCTCCGTCTCGCGAAGCCGGCCGTTTCGCCTAGCTTCGTATCATGGTCATGAACCGGACCTGTTCGGTCGGTTCGGTCTTGAAGGCACCGGTAAAGGTGGTGGTCAGCGTTGTCGAGCCCTGTTTCTGGATGCCTCGCATCGCCATGCACATATGCTCGGCTTCGATCATCACGGCCACGCCGCGCGGATTGAGCGTCTCGTCGATCGATCTGGCAATCTGCGCCGTCATGGTTTCCTGCGTCTGCAGGCGGCGGCCGTAGATTTCCACCACACGGGCGATCTTGGAGAGGCCAAGCACCCGGCCGTTCGGCAGATAGGCGACATGCGCCTTGCCGATGATCGGCACCATATGGTGTTCGCAATGCGAGAAGAACGGGATGTCGCGCACCAGCACCATGTCGTTGTAGCCGGCGACTTCTTCAAAGGTGCGGCCCAGCACGTCCTCTGCGGCGAGTTCGTAACCGGAGAAGAGTTCGCGATACGCCTTGGCCACGCGCTTGGGCGTGTCCAGCAGGCCTTCGCGTTCCGGGTCGTCACCGGCCCAGCGAAGCAGGACGCGAACGGCATCCTCCGCTTCTTTCTGGGAGGGGCGATCCGTCTGGTCTTCGGAGCGCGGAAAATTCGTTACGATGGCGTCCATGGTCGTGGAGACCTTTCTGCAGGTTATCTGACGTGTATTCGGACTCGCCACTGGCCATTCGCCTAACCCTGCAGGCTTGGGTTCCGTTGGCGGGCTCCGGGGCTTTCAGGTCTTCGCTTAACAGTGCGCTGACCGTCCGGCACGGTTTCCCAAACAACAGGTGGTGTCCGCTTTCCGCCAATTCGCTTCTTGCAAAACACTCACCCCAATACGAGCTATCATATAGTATGGATCACTGGTCGCGAAAGAGGCGTGAGGCGACACGTCGTGCTTTTTTCCCGACCCGACCGGAATAATATCCCCGGATCATTGAAGATTTCGCAAAAAGTGCGAAAAGCAGGGTCATGATGGACGATATCTATAACAGCCGTATTCTCGAATTTGCCGGCAACATTCCGCGGATCGGAACGCTTGACGACGCGGATGCCGAGGCGGGCGCCCATTCCAAGCTCTGCGGCTCGCGCGTGAAGGTCTATCTCAAGCTCGACGGCGACCGCGTCAGTGATTTCGCGCATGAGGTGAAGGCCTGCGCGCTGGGACAGGCGTCGTCCTCCATCATGGCGCGCCATGTTATCGGCACGACCGTTGAGGACATTCGCCGGGCGCGCGAGGACATGCTTGCCATGCTGAAGGCGGACGGCGACGGCCCGAGCGGACGTTTCGAGGAAATGCGCTTCCTCAAGCCCGTCAAGGACTACAAGGCACGTCACGCCTCTACCATGCTGACCTTCGATGCGGTGGTGGACGCCATCGGCCAGATCGAGGCGAAGCGGCTCGAAACGGCCGGGTGAGAGGCGATGTGCGATGGCCCGGAGTGCCGGCATGCCGCGCCGGCTTCTGTTTCCAGGGGCCGCAACTGGTCGGGACCGTTCCGCAAGACACCGGGCCGGCTTTTCGGCATGGGCCTTATCCGCTTCTACCAGCTGACGCTTTCCGGCTTCATCGGCAATTCCTGCCGGCATCTGCCGACCTGCTCGGAATACGGCTATGAGTCCATCGCACGCCACGGCCTGTGGCGGGGCGGTTTCATGACGCTGTTTCGCGTCGCGCGCTGCGGCCCGGGGGGCACGCACGGCTTCGATCCTGTGCCTGAGGCGCTGGAGCGCCGGTTCGCCTGGTGGGCGCCGTGGCGGCTTTGGCGCGTGTCGCGCGCCGGCAGGGGCTGAGCCGTGACGACCTATGTCGCGCTGCTGCATTCCATCGTGCTCGCGCCGGGCCGGCGGCTTGTGATGGCGGATCTCAAGGCCATGGCCGGGGATCTCGGCTTTAACGCGCCGCGAACCTACGTCGCCACCGGCAATCTCGTCTTTGAGGCCGATGACGCGTCGCTTGCGGATATCGAGGCCCGCCTGGAGGCGGCGTTTCAGGCGCGGTTCGGCAAGCATGTCGATATCATCCTGCGCACGGCGCAGGCGTGGAGGAAGGTCGCGGCGCAAAATCCCTTTGACGACGGCAATGGCCAGGATGTCGGCGTTCGCATCATGCGCCGGCCGCTTGGTCCCGAGGCCCTGTCCATGCTGGAGGCCTTCGCCGGGCCGCAGGTTCGCATGCAGATCGTCAACGGCGACCTGTGGGTCAACTTCGGCGGCAAGCCTTCCGAGACGAGGCTGCTCTCGCATCTGACGACCCGCAAGCTCGGCATCGGCACCCTGCGCAATGCCAACACCGTCAACGGTCTCGCCAAGTTGGTCGCGTTGGTCAGCGGCGGCGGGTGAGGCTGCGCAGGTTGCGCACTTCCGTCTCGCTCAGCGGGCGCGCGGCGCCCTTTTCGAGATCGCCGAGCGGCAGGCCGCCGATGGAGACGCGCACGAGGCGCAGGCATTCCACGCCGAGCGTTTCCAGCATGCGGCGGATATGACGGTTGCGGCCCTCGTCGAGCTCGATTTCCAGCCAGGCATTCTTTTCGCCCGCCCTCAGCTGCCGCACCCGGCGGGCCTTGAGGACGTCGCCGTCATGGATAACGCCGCGCGTCATCGCCTCGAGCAATGCGGCATCGGCCTGACGGTCGATCTGGACGTGATAGGTCTTGGCGACATGGGTTTCGGGATCAAGCAGGGCGTTGGCAAACTGCGTGTCGTTTGTGAAGAGCAGCAGGCCCTCGCTTGCCTTGTCGAGGCGGCCGACGGGCGAGAGATGGGCGTGCTCAAACGCCGAGAGGCAATCGTAGACCGTCGGGCGCCCCTCCGGATCGTGGCGGGTGGTGACGAGGCCGCGCGGCTTGTTGAGCATGAGATAGACCGGCGCCTCGGCGACCACCGGCCGGCCGTCGACGGCGAGCGCCGTTTCCGCAAGGTCGATCCATGTCTCGGGATCGGTGACGACGCGGCCGGCCACCGTCACGCGGCCTTCGGCGATCAGGGCTTGCGCCTGCGTGCGCGAGCAGAAGCCGAGCTTGGAAAGCGCGCGGGGCAGGGTGACGCGTTTGCCATCGGCGCCAGGCTTCGGCGCGGACTTCACCGCCGGCTGGGGCTTCGCCTTCGCGGCCGGGCGCGGCGCGGCGGAGGCCCGGCGGGCGGGCGCCTTTGCTGGCCGTTTGCGCGTGTCCTTCGCCATGCTTGCCTCAAAACGGGTGAACGTCGGTTGACCGTCCAGCCCTTGCCATTCTAAAGCCCAATCCGTCCAGTTTATTCTAGTGCCAAGCGAGGCTGCCGTTGACGAAGGACGATATCACGAGCGAACTCACGACGCTGCGCGACTATTGGCGCTACGCGATCTCCCGCTTCAACGCCGCCGATCTCAGCTACGGCCACGGCACGACGACGGCGAGCGACGATGCGGCCTATCTGCTGCTGGACAGTCTGGAACTGCCGATCGACGCGCTCGATCCCTTCCTCGACGCCCGCCTGCTGCCCGACGAGCGCCGGCTGCTCGCCGAGCGCATCGAGACGCGGGTGACGACGCGCAAGCCCTCGTCCTACATTACCGGCCGCGCCTATATTCAGGGCGTGCGCTTTCATGTCGACGAACGGGTGATCGTGCCGCGTTCGCATATCGGCGAGATCCTGTTTGCCGAATATCTCGGCGAAAACGGCTCGGCCTTCCTGCCCGATCCGATGACGGTGACGAGCGCCGTCGACATCTGCACCGGCTCGGGCTGCCTTGCGGTGCTGGCGGCAAAATTCTTCCCGCATGCCACGGTCGATGCCGTCGATCTCTCTGCTGACGCGCTGGAGGTGGCGAAGATCAATCTCGATGAACACGATGTCGAGGATCAGGTGACGCTTTTCGAGGGCGATCTGTTCGAACCGCTCGAAGGCCGCACCTACGATCTCATCATCACCAATCCGCCCTATGTCGACCATGAGGCTCTGGAGGGCTACCCGCCGGAATTCCGCGCCGAGCCGGAAATGGCCCATGACGGCGGCGTGGACGGGCTGGATCTGGTGCGCCGCATCCTTGCCGACGCGCCTGTTTATCTCAACCCCGAGGGCGGCATGATCTGCGAGATCGGCTCGGGTCGGGAAATCCTGGAAGAGGAATTCCCGCATCTCGATTTCGTCTGGCTGGAAACGGCCGAGTCGCAGGACGCCGTGTTCTGGATTTCTGCCGAAGCGCTCGGCGTCTCCTGAGCGCTCGGCGTCTCCTGAGCGCAACGCGTCTCCTGAGCGTTGTACGTCTCCTGAGCCTTCGCCCGGCCGCGCCGGGCACGCCGGCCATTGTGCCGGCCCGGCTTGCGGGCGCGCGGCAGGCCTTCGGGTGGCGGAAAGGCGAGGGGTTCTCCATCGCCTGCACCATCCGCCGCTGCATCGTCTTCCACATCGTCGTCTTCTTCGCCCGGAACCAGCCCCCAGGCCTCGCGGTATATGCGATGGACGTCCATGATGCCGTCGATCAGGCGCCGGATATCCGCGTCGGTGACGATGCAGGGCGGAAGTGTTGTGCTGTCTGGCAAATCGGCCGCTTCACCGACCGGCCGCGGGCTGCCGGCGCAGCGCCGCGCCCGCCGGCAACGCGGCAGGCGGCAGGTGCGGAAGAAGCCGGCCTCGGTCGCCCCGAACTGACGGATGACCAGCGTTTCGGCATCGTCGCCCTCGGGCGGTGCGGTGGCGCTATTCCTGTCTGGTGTCATCGATCTCTCCTGGGGTCTCTCTCCTGGGGTCTCTGGCGGATTGCGGGCAGCCGGAACGGCCCGCAGGTTTCCCATCGGGTTGAAAAATGTCTGGACCGGAGAACCGCGCGAAAGCGTTGCCTCGGGAATGGGTGATATGGGTGGCTTCGCTTTCGCGCGGCCCAGGCGTTCTTCGGAGGCGGTCTTGTCCTCCTTCAGGCATGGCAGGGCTTCGCTGCGCAGTTTGTTGGCGCATATGCCTTTTCCGAAAACCGCGTTCCGCACTTTTCGGGGATATGCGCTGCCACTCTGCCTGCATGGCGGACCCAAACCGACCCCGTGACCCGGGGAAGGGGGAAGCCCCGCACGACGACGGGCGTCACCCCTTCGTCGCTCCAAACCTCTCTCGCCCCTGCCGCACGTTACGGCAGACAACGAAAGCGCCTCCTCCCGCCCGCATCGACACGTTACGCGATCCGTCCGGCGGCGGAAGGAGGTTCAGGATAGGCGCGGTGTTGGGAGCGGGGATGATTTACGGATGAAAAGGGCGGCTGGGACTGGAATGATTGGGTTTTTCCGGTGACGGCGTCCCCGGGTTTGGTAGCGATGATGCCAATTTTGCCATACCTACCACGTCATATTGGAGATACACACACGCCCGACGTGCCTGGAATTTGTGATGGGGTTTTCTGAGCTCAAACCGGTGTGTGTGTGACCTTGCCGATTTCGTTGACCTCAACCTGGAATCGCAATAGAAAATTGTAAATCAATTGGGGCGAGAAATGCCAACAACAATATTTGCGACAAACTACCGGGGGTTTCCGTCAATCGAGATTGACGTAAGCGCAACTACTTTTTTGGTAGGTGATAATAGCTCAGGTAAGAGCTCTATACTGCACTTGGTTAATTACGTCATGGGATCAAGATTGTATGGTATCCCAACTCTCGATGATAGTATGGGGATTGGACCTTACGACTTTTTTTCTCCTTATTTTAATTACGCTCCGGTCACTATCGGTTTTAGCAGCACGAACAAGGATGGCGAGACTACGTCCCGACTCGTAGAACTTCATCGTGATAAAAAGGGAGCTCCGGACGTGAAGAGAGCTCTATTCTGCCACGAGGGTCTATGTGTTGTTCTTAAGAAATCTGGTCAATACTTTTTCTGCAAAATAAGAAATAATAATAAAAAATATAGTATAGATGATATAAAAGAAATATTTGGCGATGATAAAGGATTTACTCGATTTGAGGTCGTTGATTTTCCCGATCAGTCAGTAAATTTTCCCGTTACTGCTTACATGGCAATAATGCAAATTGATCCGGAAATCGGCAAAAATCATAATATAAACCGCGCTCTATTTGCCTCTGATTATCAAACTTCCAGGCATTGCGCACCTCTTCGTGCGCAGCCCGAGAGATATTATAGCTTTGAACGCAAGTACAAGGCTAGTGGTACGCATTTTGCTTCTATGTGGCATGATTTGAAGGCTGATCATTCCTCTGACCTTAATAAATCAATTCAAAAATTCGGTAAAGCAAGCGGATTGTTTGATGACATAGATGTCACGCCTATATCTAAAAAAATCCAAGAATCTCCACTAACTGTCATTGTTAAAAGAAACGGAAAAGATTTTTCTCTTAATCAGGTGGGTGTTGGCGTATCTCAAGTTGTTCCAATTCTTGTAGAATGCATATTTGGCTCTTTCGAGAAAAATAAGCCTATAATGCTTCTTCAGCAGCCGGAGTTGCATTTGCACCCTGTGGCGCAGGCAGCTGTAGGTGATTTTTTGTTTGAGATGCGCCTTGGTGGTCTGGTTTCTATTGTAGAAACTCATAGTGATTTTCTGATAGATCGATATAGAGCTAGGATTCGTGAAAACTCTGGCGAGCATGAGGCGAGTATTGTTTACTGTTACAGCGATAAAATTGGAAATCATGCCTCTTCTATAGATATTGCTCGCGATGGAACGTTGGTCGATCCGCCGGAAAACTACAACCAGTTTTTCGTGAACGAGATATTGAGGACAATGTTCTGATATGGCGAGAGTGTTTGTCGATGTTTCGATTGTGTCTCAAGACTGGTTTAAAGCTCGAGTTCTAACTGAGCTTGTTCAGAACAGAGCTGTACGCTTTACGTATTCGAAATTCGGAAAACTGGCCGAGGAGCACGAAAATGCAAAGAGGTTCGGTCTCTTAATGAAAAGATTAAGTGACCAAGGCCGGACAGATAACGTCTCTGCCGAGAGTTCTGATGTTCACGTCGAGAAGTTGACCTCACTAAAAAATTGGCAGGATGAAGGTGCATGTGATGATCCACATATATTCGCCCTGATATACGAGAAGCCTACTAAATATGTATTCTCTGCTGATCAGCGGATCGCCCGTTGTCGTGACTGTATAAATAAGGTTGTCGAAAATAGGTATTGCGACTTTATTTTGATCACGCGAGAGGCCACATATATCGAGCATAAACAGAACATACTTAAATAACCGGATTTTTTAACGGCAGGGCTGAAGGTAATTTGACAGCGTATCCACCTTCCAATCCCGCTAAAATCCCCGTATACCGCGCGACGCACGCGCCGGGGCATCCGGCTATTTCCCTTCGCATACCACCCGCATTCGTTGGCGGGACTGGATAGGAGAATTTCATGTCTGCACCTGTTTCCCTGACATTTCCCGATGGCTCCGTTCGCGAATATCCCGCGGGCTCGACGGGGCGTGATGTGGCGGAGGCGATTTCCAAGTCGCTGGCCAAGAAGGCGGTTGCCATTGCGCTCGACGGCGAGTTGCGCGATCTCTCCGATCCCGTTTCGAACGGGCGGATCGAGATCGTCACCCGCGAGGACGACCGCGCGCTGGAGCTGATCCGTCACGATGCCGCGCACGTCATGGCCGAGGCCGTGCAGGAGCTCTGGCCCGGCACGCAGGTGACCATCGGCCCGGTCATCGACAACGGCTTCTATTACGACTTCGCCAAGAACGAGCCCTTTACGCCGGACGATCTGCCCAAGATCGAGAAGCGCATGAAGGAGATCATCCAGCGCAACAAGCCTTTCACCAAGGAAGTGTGGTCGCGCGAGAAGGCGCGTCAGGTGTTTGCCGACAAGGGCGAGGCCTACAAGGTCGAGCTGGTCGATGCGATCCCGGCGGGGCAGGACCTCAAGATCTATTACCAGGGCGACTGGTTCGATCTGTGCCGCGGCCCGCACATGGCCGCCACCGGCCAGATCGGCACGGCCTTCAAGCTGATGAAGGTGGCCGGCGCCTACTGGCGCGGCGACAGCAACAACCCGATGCTGACCCGCATCTACGGCACCGCCTGGCGCACGCAGGAGGAGCTCGACACCTATCTCAACATCCTCGCCGAAGCCGAAAAGCGCGACCACCGTCGCCTCGGCCGCGAAATGGACCTGTTCCATTTCCAGGAGGAAGGGCCGGGCGTCGTGTTCTGGCACGGCAAGGGCTGGCGCATGTTCCAGACGCTCGTCGCCTATATGCGTCGGCGTCTGGCGGGCACCTATGAAGAGGTGAACGCGCCGCAGGTGCTCGACAAGTCGCTGTGGGAAACCTCCGGCCACTGGGGCTGGTATCGCGACAACATGTTCAAGGTGACCGTCGCCGGCGACGAGACCGACGACGAGCGCGTCTTTGCGCTGAAGCCGATGAACTGCCCGGGCCATGTGCAGATCTTCAAGCATGGCTTGAAGTCTTACCGCGAACTGCCTGTACGCCTTGCAGAATTCGGAAACGTGCATCGTTACGAGCCTTCGGGCGCGCTGCACGGGCTGATGCGCGTGCGCGGCTTCACGCAGGACGATGCGCATGTCTTCTGCACCGACGAGCAGATGGCGGCGGAATGCCTGCGCATCAACGATCTGATCCTCTCGGTCTACAAGGACTTCGGCTTCGACGAGGTCGTGGTGAAACTGTCCACCCGTCCGGAAAAGCGCGTCGGTTCCGACGAACTGTGGGACCGGGCCGAAAGCGTCATGATGGATGTCTTGAAGCAGATCGAGGCGCAGTCCGGCGGACGCATCAAGACCGGCATCCTGCCGGGCGAGGGCGCGTTCTACGGACCGAAGTTCGAATATACGCTGAAGGACGCCATCGGCCGCGAATGGCAGTGCGGGACCACGCAGGTCGATTTCAACCTGCCGGAACGCTTCGGTGCCTTCTATATCGACCAGAACTCCGACAAGAAGCAGCCGGTGATGATCCACCGCGCCATCTGCGGCTCGATGGAACGCTTCCTCGGCATCCTGATCGAGAACTTTGCCGGCCACATGCCGCTGTGGATCGCCCCGCAGCAGGTGGTGGTCGCGACCATCACCTCCGAGGCCGACGACTACGGCCGCGAGGTGGCCGAGGCGCTGCGCGAGGCAGGGCTGACGGTCGAGACCGACTTCCGCAACGAGAAGATCAACTACAAGGTCCGCGAGCATTCCGTGACCAAGGTTCCAGTTATCGTCGTCTGCGGCAAGCGGGAGGCGGAAGAGCGCACGGTCAACATCCGCCGCCTCGGCTCGCAGAACCAGACGTCGATGACGCTCGACGAGGCGATTGCCTCGCTTGCCGACGAGGCGATGCCGCCGGATCTCAAGCGCAAGCGCGACAGGGCGTGAGCGCCCGGCCATCTGTCTGAAAACCTTCATGATCCCGTGCTAGTGGTGCGGGATCATTTTTTTGGGGAATGCCCGTGCGTTTCAGGCAGCTGTCCTACGCCAACGAGAACGATCCGCGGCTCAAGCGTTGGTTCATCCGCTCCATGGAGGGGCTCGCCGGGCGCGACCGCTATGCGCGGCTCTACGACATCTGGCGCACATCCATCGTCGGCACCAGCGCACGCGTCTTCGGCGACATGCTCGACCTCATCGACGTGCGGCTGGCCGTGCGCGGTGTCTGGCCGCCGGTCGACCTGCCGGAAGGGCCGCTGGTAATCGTCGCCAACCATCCCTTCGGCATCGGTGACGGCATCGCGGTGCTGGCGCTTGCCGAACAGCTCGGCCGTCCCTTCCGTGTGATGATCCACAACGATCTGCTCAAGGTGCCGGAAATGCAGCCCTATGCGCTGCCGGTCTCCTTCGAGGAGACAAAAGCGGCGCTGGCGCTCAACATGGCGACACGCACCGAGGCGGTGCGGCTGCTGAAGGCCGGCACCACGGTCGTGGTGTTTCCGGCGGGCGGCGTGGCGACGGCGAAAAACGTGTTCGGCCGCGCGCAGGACCTGCCGTGGAAGATGTTTCCGGCCAAGCTGGTGCAGGCGGCAGAGGCCAATGTCATTCCGGTCTATTTCGAGGGGCAGAACGGGCCGCTCTTCCATCTCGCCAGCAAGGTATCGATGACGCTGAGATTGTCGCTGTTGATCCGTGAGTTCCGCAGGCTATCCGGGTCGACGATCACGGCGCGCATCGGTGCGACCATTCCCTGGGCCGCGCTTGCGGCAGGCGACCGCAAGGGCATCATGGCGCGGCTGCACGATGCGGTCTTTGTCATGGCGCCGGCGCGCCGGTCGTTCCTGAGGCGGGCCGGCTGATCAGTCGACGACGTCCTGGGCGGCGGCCTTCTGGTCGTTGTCCTTCTCGTCGAGCAGCACCTCGACATCCGTGTTGACGCCGGCCTGCACGTTGAAATCGCGCTGGTAGATGTGATTCTTGTTGCGGGCGACGGCGATATAGCTGCCTTCCGCCAGAACGAGCGTCGGGAAGGCGCCGACGCTTTCCGACACGGTGTCGCCCGAGGAGGTGAGGATCGACCAGGCGGTATCCGCGATCGCCTCGCCGCCCGGCTCGGCGACGAGCTTGAGCGTCAGCTTGGCGGCGCGGTGCTGGATGGTGGCGCGCGTCAGCTTGCCGGCCTCCACCTGGATATCGGCGCGGATGACCGCGTTGACCGTGCCGTAATCGGAGACGACATGGTAGGTGCCGGCGTTGAGCCGCACGACGGAATTCGGCTTCACATCGGCGACGACGAGGTTGCGTTCGCCATCCTCGCGGACCTCCGACGAATAGACGGAAAAGCTCAGTTCCTTCGGCGGTATGCGGACGTCCGAGCCGGAGACGGCATTCAGCATGATGCCGCCGGCATCGAGCACCATCACCTGCTTGTCGACCTTGCCCTGATCGGGAACGACAAGCTTCTTGGTGGCGCCGGCGCGGCCGAAGGCGACGTTGACGAAATATTCGCCCGGCACGAGTTGGAAAGCCGCCGTGCCGCCTTCGGAGGTCGCGAGCAGCGGCAATTTGCCGTCGGCCGCCGGAATGGGCGAGAAGACGCGCCAGGTCAGGCCGCTGCGCATCGGCTGGCCGTCCTTGGTCAGCAGCGCCTCGCAGGTGACGTCACGCAGATTGTTCGGCGTCGCTTCTCCCGTCACGATGGGGTTGAAGGAAGTGAGCTTGCCACCCTTCACGGCGGGCTTGGAAATCTGGGAAAAGCTCTCGACCGTGTCCTGCGCGTAAACCGGCGCGAGGGAGGAGGCAAGGCTCGCAAGGGCGAGACTTACGACAGCGACAGGATGGAGAGGCATGCGCATGGACTGGTTGACTTCCTGACTGTAAGGCTCCACTTGAGGAGCCGGCACAGGGACTGTTGTGAATGCTTGATGACGGGCTGCAAATGGCGATTTCCGCGCTTCCGGTGCGGGCGGACTTTCGTACGCTTCGCTCCGATGCTCGGCATCCCCAATTTCGCCGGACCCTGACGCATTTCCAAACAGTCCCGAATGGCATTTTCAAGGCCGCTTTCGCGCGCCAAGGTATTGGAACTCTCTCCCGATGAAAACCGAAATCAAGCTGATCGACTACCTTTCGACCCGCCGGTCCATTCCCGCCTTCCAGATGGGCGAGCCCGGCCCCTCCAAAGAGGAGGTCGAGGCGATGCTGACGCTTGCTTCGCGCGTGCCCGACCACGGCAAGCTCGCGCCATGGCGTTTCATCGTCTACCGTGGTGCGGAGCGCAAGCGCATCAGCGAGGCGCTGGCGACGATCGCGATGGGCGACAAGCCCGATCTCTCGGAGGAGATGGTGAAGGTGGAGAAGACGCGGCTGACCCGGGCGCCCGTCGTGGTTGCCGTCGTCAGCCGTGCCGCGCCGCATTTCAAGATCCCGGAATGGGAGCAGGTCATGTCTGCCGGCGCGGTCTGCCTCAACCTCGTCATGGCGGCTAACGCACACGGTTATGCTTCCAACTGGCTGACCGAATGGTACGCCTTCGACGCCCGCGCCTATCCGATCCTCGGCATCAACGAAGGTGAAAAGGTCGCCGGTTTCATCCATATCGGCACGGCGACCGTGCCGCCGACGGAGCGGCCGCGTCCCGAGCTTTCGGATATCGTGACATGGGTGGGCGATGACGCCTGACGCGCTGTTCTACGAGGCGGCGCAAAACGCGCACGGGCTGCGGCACGATCCCTTCAAGGCGATCGTCGCGCCGCGCCCGATCGGCTGGATCGGCACCAAGGCCGCGGACGGACGGGTGAATCTTTCGCCCTATTCGTTCTTCAATGCGGTGGCCGACCGGCCAAAGCTGGTGATGTTCTCCTCCAGCGGCCACAAGGACAGCGTGACGAATATCGAAGAGACGGGCGTCTTCACCTGCTCGCTCGCCAGCCATCATCTGGCGAAGGAGATGAATGCAAGCTCGATCGCCGTGCCGCGCGGGGTCGACGAATTCGAGATCGCGGGGCTGACGCCGGTCAGCGCGCGGCTCGTCGATGCCCCCCATGTGGGTGAGGCCTATGCGGCACTCGAATGCCGCATGACGCAGATCCTGCGGCCGCTCGATCTCGAGGGGCGCGAGACGGACAACTGGGTCGTGTTCGGCCAGGTGGTGGGTATCCATATCAGCGCGGAAATCCTGCGCGACGGCATGGTCGACATGGCCGTGGCGCGGCCGCTCGGGCGCATGGGCTATATGGATTACACCGATGGCGGCACGGGCGTTTTCGCCATGGTTCGCCCCAAGGCGGACTGATGGCGCGTCAGCCGCGGTGATAGGTCGCTTCGATAATGGCGGCCTGGGCTGCGTTGTGTGCGACCCGGCCGTAGAAGCCCTCGTCCTGCGAGATTTCACAGTTCCGCTGAAGGGCGCCGCCTTCGAGATCGATAGCGCCGTCATAGGCGGGAACGCCGGCGGCCGCTGCGGCGAGCAATACTCCCCCGCGCGCCGCTGCGAAGGCAACTGTCCACTCGCCGTTTTCAGTGTGCGGCGTTGCAGTTGGGAGTGCGTTTTCCAGCGCGAAACGATCCCAGACCAGCGCGGCCAGCCGTGTCGACTTTCCGGAGAGGCTGTCGGGGGCTATCGGGGCAGGCAGGATTCCGTTCGTCAGGGCGAGGATGAGCGTGGTGCCATCCGCATGCTCCAGTTGCGCTTCTGCCACCGAAAGCAGGGTTGCGACGCGCTGGATGTCGGCCCCATTCCGGCAGCCGGCAAGACCGATCATCGGCGTGCCGGCGGCAAGGATCGTGCGCAGGTCTTCCACGGTCGATTCGCTATCCACGATGGGAAAGGTGTGCCCGGTCTCTATTGGGCCGGGGTCACGGCTGGCCGTTGCCGCGCGCGCGGCGAGGGGCATGAAGAAGAGGGCGCGGGGCAGCGTTTTCATGCCTCTTCTTAAGGGGCGGGACCTCTGTCTGGCAATGACCGGGGCGTTAACGGATATGGTGAACCAATCTTAAACACTTTGCCGATAGGGTCATTTTACTAGAAGTCGCAGGCGTTTGGGGCGTCCATTGATCGTTCATGCATTCCTCCGTTGGATCGAGACCGCGCGGGCAGCCGACAGGGCCAAGGCTGCCAGCGTTCTGGCGCGGGCCTATGCGAAGGCGCGCATTGCACCCGGTGACCGGCGCGCCGCCGAGATGGCGATGATCTTCCTGCTCGACGATCCCGCGCCCAAGGTGCGGCTGGCGTTGGCCGAGGCACTTGCGTCCTGCGCCGACGCGCCGCGTGCCGTGATCCTGCCGCTTGCCGAGGACCAGCCCGAGATCGCGGCCCATATCATTCTGTGTTCGTGCCTGCTGACGGATGCCGATCTGGTCGATCTTGCCGCCAAGGGCAGCGACGTGACGCGCATGCTGATCGCCAATCGCAGCCATGTCTCGCGGGCGGTCTCCGCCGCCCTTGCCGAGGTGGGGGGCGTCGAGGACGTGCTGGCGCTTCTGGAAAACGAAGGCGCCATGCTATCGCGTCGCAGCCTGACGCGCATTGCCGAGCGGCTGGGTCATGACGCGGATATCCGCGCGCTGCTGCTCGACCGCGATGACCTGCCGAGCGATGCACGACATGGGCTTGTCGAGAAGGTCGGCACGGCGCTTGCGGGCTTCGGTCTCATCCAGGCGGCGGTGGGAACGGGCCGGGTCGAGCGTATCACGCGTGAAGCGTGCGATGTTGCGACGATCGGCATAGTGGCCGAAGTTGCTGCCGCGGAAATGCCGGCGCTGGTCGAACATCTTCGCGTCACGGGCCGGCTGACGCCGGTTTTCCTGATGCATGCGCTGTGCACCGGCCGTGCGGAATTCTTCGTTGCCGCCATTGCCAACCTGTCCGGCCAGGAGGAACGACGGGTTCGCTCCATCCTGTCCGATGGCCGAGAGGCGGCCGTGCGGGCGCTCTACGAAACCACCGGGCTCGGCGCCGATGTCAGCGCGCTCTTTGCCGAGGCGACAATGCTCTGGCGGCGCGAGGCCAAGGGCGGGGACGGGCTGCATTCCGTTTCAGAGATGCTTTTGGTGCGCAGCCGCGCCATGGGCAATGCCGCCTGCCAGGCGATGCTCGAACTGGTCGAGCGCCTTGCCATTGCCGAACAGCGCCAGACGGCGCGCAGCTATGCGCTGATCGCCACGCGAGAGGCTGCCTGACGACAGGATTCGTCCGATCCAGCCGTCAGCACATCGTTTTTTAGGCAATCAGTCGGCGAAGCGTTTGGCGACCCAGGAATAGCCGTCCTCGGCATAGCGTATCGGCGTGGTGACGGCAGCCTTCAGGGACTGGCGATCGGGAATGGCCTTCTTCAGGAAACTCAGCGTGCGTGCCGCAAGGCCCTGACGAGCCTCGACCGTTTCTGCCGGCACTGGCAGCGGGGTCTGGACGGTCGTGTCGGCGGGCGTGGGATCGGGTGTCGGCGTGACTTCCGCCGTCATGCGGTCGCTGGCGGTTTCACACACTGCCACGATGACCGGATAGTTCTTGTCCTGATGGCGGTTGATATAGGTTTCCGCCTGCGCATCGCAGAGCGCCACGCTCTGCCAGGAACGGTCGACCGTATCGATATAATGGCACTGGGTTGCGCTGTCGTCGCAGCCCATGAGCGTCATGACGATGAGCGCAGCTTTCATGGCCGTTTCTCCGGGATCGGTGCTGCCGGTTAGAGGCCGGCAATCGCGCAAAAGTAAGGCATTTCCGACTCAGATATCGAGGTTGTCGGCAAAGACCGCACGCTCCTGGATGAAGCGGAAACGTGCCTCGGGCTTCGTGCCCATCAGGTCGTCAACGGCGGTGCGGGTGCCCTCGAAATCGACGTCATCGATGGCGACCTTGAGAAGCGTGCGCTTCTTCGGATCCATCGTCGTTTCCTTGAGCTGGGCCGGCAGCATTTCACCCAGACCCTTGAAGCGTCCGATCTCGACCTTGCCGCGTCCGTTGAACTCGGTGCGCATTAGCTCCTCGCGGTGCGCATCGTCGCGGGCATAGAGCGTCTTGCCGCCTTGTGTGAGGCGGTAGAGCGGCGGGACCGCAAGGTAGAGGTGGCCGCCACGGATCAGATCCGGCATCTCCTGATAGAAGAAAGTGATGAGCAGCGAGGCGATATGCGCGCCGTCGACATCGGCATCGGTCATGACGATGACGCGGTCGTAACGCAGGTCCTCGTCGCGGTATTTCGAGCGCGTACCGCAGCCGAGCGCCTGAACCAGATCGGAAATCTGCTGGTTGGCACCGAGCTTTTCGCGGCCGGCGCTGGCGACGTTGAGGATTTTTCCGCGCAACGGCAGGATGGCCTGGTTGGCGCGGTTGCGCGCCTGCTTGGCGGAGCCGCCGGCCGAATCGCCCTCGACGATGAAGAGTTCCGCACCCTCGGCGGAGCTCTGCGAGCAGTCGGCGAGCTTGCCGGGCAGGCGCAGCTTGCGCACGGCGGTCTTGCGCGAAACTTCCTTTTCCTTGCGGCGGCGCATGCGCTCTTCGGCGCGCTCGATCACCCATTCGAGTAGCTTGGCGGCTTCGGCCGGGTTATCGGCAAGATAGTGGTCGAACGGGTCGCGCAGCGCGTTCTCGACAATGCGCTGGGCCTCGACGGTAGCCAGCTTGTCCTTGGTCTGGCCGACGAATTCCGGCTCACGGATGAAGACGGAGAGCATGCCGACCGCCGAAATCATCACATCGTCGGTGGTGACGTCCTTGGCGCGTTTGTTCTGGGTCAGCTCGGCGTAGTTCTTGAGGCCCTTGGTGAGCGCGATGCGCAAGCCCGCCTCGTGCGTGCCGCCATCGGCCGTGGGGATGGTGTTGCAATAGGAGTGGATGAGCGAATCGCCACCGTACCAGGTGACGGCCCATTCCAGCGAGCCGTGGCCGCCCGACTTCTCGCTCTTGCCGGCGAAGATTTCGCGCGTGACGGTGTAGTCCTTGCCAAGCGTGGCCTGCAGATAATCCTTCAGGCCGCCGGGGAAGTGGAAGACCGCCTTTTCGGGCGTCTCGGATCCCTCGGGCAGGAGCGCGGGATCGCAGCTCCAGCGGATTTCGACGCCGCCGAAGAGATAGGCCTTGGAGCGTGCCATGCGGAAGACACGGCCGGGATCGAAGCGGGCATGCGCGCCGAAAATCTCCGGATCCGGGTGGAAGCGAACCTTCGTGCCACGGCGGTTGTGCACGTCGCCGAGCTCTTCCAGCCCGCCGACCGGCTTGCCGCGCGAAAAGCGCTGGCGATAGAGCTTCTTGTTGCGGGCGACCTCGACCTCGAGCTGATCCGACAGCGCGTTGACGACGGACACGCCGACGCCGTGCAGGCCGCCGGATGTCTCATAGGCCTTGCCGTCGAACTTGCCGCCGGCATGCAGCACGGTGAGGATGACCTCGAGCGTCGACTTGCCCGGCATCTGCGGATGGTTCTCGACCGGGATGCCGCGGCCGTTGTCGGTGACGGTCAGGAAGCCCTCGGCATCGAGATGGACCTCGATGAAATTGGCGTGGCCGGCGACGGCCTCGTCCATCGAGTTGTCGATGACTTCGGCGAAGAGGTGGTGCAGCGCCTTCTCGTCCGTGCCGCCGATATACATGCCGGGACGCATGCGCACCGGCTCCAGCCCTTCCAGCACGCGGATCGCCGAGGCGTCGTAATCGCCGCCGACAGCCGGCGGGGCCGGCACTGGTACCGCGACGGCGCGCGGCATGGGCTTTTCCTCCCGCGCCACGGGTTCCGGGGCGGGCTGGGATGGCAGGCTGGCGAAAAGGTCGTTGCTGTCGTCTTGCATGGGCCGTTCAGAGTTTGTTCCGTCTGCCGCTTTCAGCCGTCGATCCCTGCGGAGCGAGGCGTGGCGGAGTGAGGTGGGCGGCGAATCACTTGCGACTCTGCCAGATTCTGCGGGTTTTCGCGAACTCGGGCTGCACCGTCCGCGCCACGAGGATTGCTTTGCATCCGGGCGAATGGCAAGTATCGCCACCCCAAGGGAGTGCGTGTTCATGGCTCAGTCCACAGTTGATTGCCTTCGTCGGTTCGTTCTGGCCGCCGTTTTCACCGGGCTGGCGGCCCATCAGGCGTCGGCACTCACGCTCAAGCCTTGGAAGGACGAGCTGTTCGGCTACGGCACTGTGGTGGAAACGGCCGATGACGGGGCGCTGCGCGTCGTCGATTATCAGGAAATGCGCGACATCAACGGGCGCGACCAGGTGCCGGAGCGGCGCGTGAAATCCGCCTATGTCTCGACGGCGGTGAAGAAGGCGACGCAGGCGGTGACGGTCGATACGCCGGTCGGCAAGCTCGATGTCGCCATGACCGGCAAGGGCGAGGGGGCGGCCTTCACCGTGATCTTCATCCACGGCCGCGGCGGCGACCGGCGGCTCGGCAACAACGACTGGACCTTCGGCGGCAACTTCAACCGCCTGAAGAACCTCGCGGTGCAGAACGGTGGCGTCTATTACGCGCCGAGCGTGCCGTCGTTCGACGATGCCGGAGCGGCGCGCATTTCCGGCCTTATCCTGCGGGCCAAGGCGCTCTCGCCCGATGCGCCCGTCATTCTCGCCTGCGCCTCCATGGGCAGTTTCATCTGCGCGCGTGTGGTGCGCGACGCCACGGCGGTGAAAAGCCTGTCCGGCATGGTGCTGATGGGCGGGGCGGCGGATGGCGACTATGCCAAGACGCCGGCCTTCAAGGCCAAGCTGCCGGTCTATTTCACCCATGGCGACAGCGACAAGGTCTATGCGGCCAACGACCAGATCGCGGTGTTCCGCAAGCTGCGCAAGGCCGGCATTCCGACACGCTTCGTGCTGTTCCAGACCGGCGGCCACGGCACGCCGGTGCGCATGACCGACTGGCGCGAAACGCTGAATTTCCTGCTGGCACGCTGAATCGGGATAGGGGGCGAAGGCTCGCGCCATGCCTTTCCTTGGCCACGCCGATTTGCTACGCCCCATGCGACCCGAGAATTCAAGGACAGGGAGGC
This sequence comes from Shinella sp. H4-D48, assembly GCF_022637395.1. Classification (GTDB taxonomy): domain Bacteria; phylum Pseudomonadota; class Alphaproteobacteria; order Rhizobiales; family Rhizobiaceae; genus Shinella; species Shinella sedimenti. The sequence continues at coordinate 1,691,589 of NZ_CP093337.1, forward strand.
CTCATGACACCGGATGTAACACCGCTCGTCGCCGGGAACTGGAAGATGAACGGCACGCGCGCATCGCTCGACCAGATCAAGGCGATGGCCGAAGGCGTGAAGGGGCCGCTTTCCGAGAAGGTGGAAACGCTGATCTGCCCGCCGGCGACGCTGCTTTATGTGGCGACGGCGCTTTGCGACGACAGCCCGCTGCTGATCGGCGCGCAGGATTGCCATGAAAAGGCATCCGGTGCGCATACCGGCGATATTTCCGCCGAAATGATCGCAGACTGCTTCGGCACCCATGTGATCGTCGGCCATTCCGAGCGCCGCACCGACCACAAGGAAAGCGATGCGCTGGTGCGCGCCAAGGCGGAAATCGCTCATGCCAACGACCTCGTCGCCATCATCTGCATCGGCGAGACGGGCGACGAGCGCAAGGCGGGCAAGACGCTGGACGTGCTGAAAAGCCAGCTGGCAGCCTCGGTGCCGGACGGGGCGACGGCCGAAAACACCGTGATCGCCTACGAGCCGGTCTGGGCGATCGGCACGGGACTGACGCCGACGGCACGGGACGTGGAAGAGGCGCATGCCTTCATGCGTGCGGAACTTTCGACACGCTTTGCCGGCGAAGGCGCCAAGATGCGCATTCTCTATGGCGGTTCCGTCAAGCCGGGCAATGCTGGGGAATTGATGGGCGTCGCCAATGTCGACGGCGCGCTGATCGGCGGGGCGAGCTTGAAATCGGACGATTTCCTTGCCATCTACCGCGCCTATGAAGCGCTGACGGCATAAGCCCTTTTGCAGCCTCTTCCGTCTGCCTGCAAAAGGGCAGGCGGATTGACCGCTGGGGCTTGGAATGGCGCACGGCTTGGTATATTGAGCCGCAAACCTGAAATTTGGCCGCTTGGCCGGGATAGCTAAACATGCAGACCATCTTGCTCGTCATTTATCTCATGGTCGTCGTCGCGCTGATCGGCGTCGTGCTGATCCAGCGCTCGGAAGGCGGCGGCCTCGGCATTGGCGGCGGCTCCGGCTTCATGTCGGCGCGCGGCACGGCCAATGCCCTGACGCGCACGACGGCGATCCTCGCGACGCTGTTCTTCGTTCTGGCGCTCGGCATGGGCATCTACTCCCGTTACGAGACGCGCCCGACCGACATTCTCGATCGTATTCCCGGCACGACGGGCACCGGCGGCGTCCTCGACGCGCTCGGTGGCGGCCAGAGCCAGCAGGACGGCGGCGCCCAGCAGAACCAGGGCACTCAGAACCAGGGCACTCAGGGCCAGGGCACGGGCAACACCACCAACCAGACGCCCGCAACGACCGGCACCGACGCCGTTCCGACCGAAGGCGGCAACGCCACCACCGGCGCGGGCGAAACGCCCGCCACGACGGGCGGCGCAGCGGAGACCGGCGGCAACACCGGCGTCCCGAGCGGCCAGTAAGCCGAAGCAAGCAAAAACAATCCGGCCGGTTGGCAAAACCAACCGGCCTTCTTCTGTGTAAAACGCCGATTGCGACTTCCGAAATCACACCCAAGGTGATTTTTCGGTGGCGGAATCGATTTTGAAAAGGTATCCGGTGACTCCCATGGCGCGATATGTATTCATCACAGGCGGCGTGGTTTCTTCCCTCGGAAAAGGCATCGCTGCAGCAGCACTGGGAGCTCTCCTTCAGGCCCGCGGTTACCGCGTTCGCCTTCGGAAGCTTGACCCCTATCTCAACGTTGACCCGGGCACCATGAGCCCGACGCAGCACGGCGAGGTGTTCGTCACCGACGACGGTGCGGAAACCGACCTCGACCTCGGCCACTACGAGCGCTTCACCGGCCGCTCGGCCACCAAGACCGACAACATCACCACCGGTCGCATCTACAAGAACATCATCGACAAGGAACGCCGCGGCGACTATCTCGGCGCGACCGTGCAGGTCATCCCGCACGTCACCAACGAGATCAAGAACTTCGTCACCGAAGGCAATGACGATTACGACTTCGTGCTTTGCGAGATCGGCGGCACGGTGGGCGATATCGAGGCGATGCCCTTCATGGAGGCGATCCGCCAGCTCGGCAACGACCTGCCGCGCGGCACGGCCGTTTATGTTCACCTGACGCTGATGCCCTATATCCCGGCCGCCGGCGAGCTGAAGACCAAGCCGACACAGCATTCCGTCAAGGAATTGCAGGCCATGGGCATCCATCCCGATATCCTGCTGGTGCGTGCCGACCGCGAAATTCCGGAAGCCGAGCGTCGCAAGCTCTCTTTGTTCTGCAATGTGCGTCCGACCGCCGTCATCCAGGCGCTCGACGTGGCCTCGATCTACGACGTGCCGCTTGCCTATCACAAGGAAGGCCTCGACGACGAGGTTCTGGCCGCTTTCGGCATCGAGCCGGCACCGAAGCCGCGCCTGGAAGCCTGGCAGACCGTTTCCGACCGCATCAGCACGCCGGAAGGCGAAGTGACGATCGCCATCGTCGGCAAGTATACCGGCCTGAAGGACGCCTATAAATCGCTGATCGAGGCGCTTTATCACGGCGGCATCGCCAACCACATCAAGGTCAAGCTCGAATGGATCGAGTCGGAGGTCTTCGAGAAGGAAGATCCGGCGCCGTATCTGGAGAAGGTGCACGGCATTCTCGTGCCCGGCGGCTTTGGCGAGCGCGGCTCGGAAGGCAAGATCAACGCGGCGCGCTTCGCCCGCGAGCGCAAGGTGCCGTATTTCGGCATCTGCTTCGGCATGCAGATGGCCGTCGTGGAAGCCGCGCGCAACCTCGCCGGCATCGAGAAGGCCTCCTCGACCGAATTCGGCAAGACGGCGGAGCCGGTCGTCGGCCTGATGACGGAATGGGTGAAGGGCAACGAGCTTGAGAAGCGTTCGGCGTCGGGCGACCTCGGCGGCACGATGCGGCTTGGCGCCTATCGCGCATCGCTGAAGGGCGGCACCAAGATTGCCGATATCTACGGCTCGACGGATATTTCCGAGCGTCACCGTCACCGCTACGAGGTGAATGTCGACTACAAGGACAAGCTGGAGAGCTGCGGCCTCGTGTTCTCCGGCATGTCGCCAGATGGCGTGCTGCCGGAAACGGTGGAATACCCCGATCATCCGTGGTTCATCGGCGTTCAGTACCACCCGGAATTGAAGAGCCGCCCGCTCGATCCGCATCCGCTGTTTGCCAGCTTCATCGAAGCGGCCCTGGAACAGAGCCGCCTCGTCTGAGGTAGGATTTCAAAAAAAAGCCCGGCATTTCTGCCGGGCTTTTTGTCATTCTGCTGCTTGCGGCAGCGGGCAGGCACCATCGTTACAATCCCCTCCGGCGAGCGTGCGCTGGCCGAGTGCGACCGTCAGCACGGCACCGACGCAGGCGGCGATGGACACCCAGAATCCGTTTTGCGGGCCGAACGTATCGACGGCCCAGCCGGCCACGAAGGCGCCCAGCGCCATGCCGATGCCGATACCCGTCGTGACCCATGTGACACCTTCCGTCAGCATCGCTGCCGGCACGCGGCGCTCAACCAGCCCGAAGGCGGTTATGAAGGTGGGCGAAATCGCGATGCCGCTGATGAACAACGCGATTGCCAGCACCGGTACCGTACCGGCAAAGGGCAGCGGCAGGGCGGTGAGGCCGAGCACTGTCACGGCAATCATCATCTGCTTTTGCAACGGCATGGACGGGTTGATCGCGCCGAGCAGGAGGCCGACGATGAAGGAGCCGACGCCATAGACGCCGATGACGAGGCTGGCGGCGTTGGGCTGCCCGAGATCCTTGGTGATCGCCACCGCACTCACCTCGGCCGTGGCAAAGGTGGCGCCGACAAAGACCAGCGCGAGCGTGATGATCTGTACCGCGGGCAGGCGGATCGCCGACGTCTGCGGGCTGCTGCCACTTGCCGTGCGGATCGCAGGCTCCGTCGCGCGTTGCAGGACGAAGGCGAGGGTGCCGAGCGCGAGGCACACGGTGCTGACCAGCATGCCGGCTTCCGGAAAGAGCGCAACGGCGAGACCGACCGAAAGCGAGGCGCCGGCGATATAGACCAGTTCATCGGCCGCCGATTCGAAGGCGAAAGCGGTGTTCATCTCCGGCCGGTCGCGGAAAAGCCCGGTCCAGCGCGCGCGCAGCATGGCCGGCATGCTGGGCATGGTTGCAGCGAAAAATGCGGAGGCGAAGAGCGTCCAGACCGGCCAGCCCTGGTTGGTGGCTGCAATCAGCGTCAGGAAGGCGAGCACGGAGATGGCCGTTGCGGGCGTGAGTACCGCAGACTGTCCGTAGCGATCGACAAGCCGGGAGACTTGCGGGGCGATCAGCGCATTGGTGAGCGCGAAGGTGGCCGACACGGCGCCGGCAAGCCAATATTCGCCATGCGCCTGCGACAGCATGGCGACGATGCCGATCGGCGCCATGGCGATGGGAAGACGCGCGAAAAAGCCTGCTGCGGAAAAACCTTTGGTGCCGGGCACGCTGAAAATTTCTTTGTAGGGGTTGGCCATGGCCTGCTCCTGCCTATTGATGATTATTACCTACATACGAGGCGTATGTGAATGGGTAATTGCATACGCCACGTATGTCAAATAAAATACGAGGCGTATGTGGAAGGGAGATGCCATGCGCAAGCCGCGCGAGGAAATGATCGCGGAAACACGGGCAAAGCTCGTCGCCGCCGGCCGCCACGCCTTCGGGACGGTCGGCTATGCGGGCGCGTCCATGGATGACTTCACGGCGGCGGCGGGCCTGACACGGGGCGCGCTGTACCACCATTTCGGCGATAAGAAGGGGCTTCTCCAGGCTGTCATCCGGCAGATCGACGCGGAGATGACGGCGCGCCTCAACCGCATCTCCGCCGCCGCGCCGAACCGCTGGCAAGGCTTCGTGGACGAATGCGTCGCCTATATCGAAATGGCGCTGGAGCCGGAAATCCAGCGCATCATGTTCCGCGACGGTCCGGCGGTGCTGGGCGACATCTCGCAGTGGCCGACCAGCAACGGCTGCATTGCCGCGCTCAGTTCCAGCATCGAGCAATTGAAGGCCGATGGCCTTATGGTGGGGATCGATACGGAAGCGGCGGCGCGGCTGATCAATGGCGCAAGCAGTCACGCCGCCCTTTGGATCGCCAATTCGCAGACACCCGAGGAGACGTCGCGGCAAGCCGTCGACGCGTTCAGAACGGTGCTGGATGGACTGCGCGCCGGCAAGGGGTGACCCCGCTCAAGGGCTTGCGGGCGCTTCCTCCAGTTCGCAGGCAGTGGTGCCGATGGTCATGGTGTTGCCGCGCCAGTCGATGGAACCGCCAAGCCAGGCGCGCAGCCAGATGGCCGGCAGCATGACGTCGCGAACGATCATGGCCGGCACCGACCAGCGCGACAGGCGCCAGCCCTTGGCGAAGGCGAGCGCGAGTTCTGGCAGGTAAATGCCCGCAAGCACCAGCAGCATCGCAGAGGGCAGGGTGCCGTAGCCCAGCGCCACGGCGATCAGGGCGAGAGAGAGCGGCGGCAGGACGCCGAGCAGGATTTCCGGTGCGAAAAAGCCGGGGAAGGTGACGCGGCGCAGGCGTGACCAGCGGCACTGGCGCGACCAGATGTCGTGGCCCGTGCGGCGGCCGAGCGGCTGTTCGAAAGGCGAGGACACCAGATGCACCTTGAGGCCGAGGCGGTTGACCAGCTTGGTGGAGGCGGCGTCCTCGGCGATCTCGGCATTGAGCGCGTGGATGCCGCCATTCGCATCCAGCATCGGCTTGTACCACAGCATGCTCTTGCCCTGTGCGAAGCCGAGCCCGAGCGCTTCGCCGGCATATTGCCAGCGGGCCTGCTGGGTGTTGAGGAAGGTGCATTCCACCTCCGCCCAGAAGCCATCCGCCCGCGAGCCGAGCGGCGTCGAGCAGACAAGGCCCGAATCGCTGCGCCAGCCGCCCATCAGGTGCTGCACGTAATCCTCCGGCATGAGCACGTTGGAATCGGCAAGAATCACCCAGTCGTGCCGCGCCGCCTGCCAGCCCTTCACGCAATTGTTGAGTTTGGGATTGGCGCTGATGCGGTCGTCGCCGATGAGGATGCGCGCGGCAACGGCCGGGTAATCCGCTGCCGTCTTCTCGATTTCGGCAATGACCGGGTCATTGCCGTGGGCGACGCAGAAGAGGAGCTCGTAATTCGGCCAGTTCAGGCGAAAGGCGCGCGACAGCGTCTCGGACGTGAAGTTCTCGATGCCGCGAACGGGAATGACGATGGAGACGGACGGTTTCTTGCGCAGGTCCGGTGGTGGGAAGCCTGTCGCCTTGAGCCGCCTGCCGGCGATGAGAATGCTGGCAAGATTGGTCGCAACGAGGGCGCCCGAGGCAAGGGCGAAGGCCTGAGCCATGTCCATTCACGCAAACTCCTGTGAGCGCCGCACTGGCTGGCGGACGCCGGGTTGGTTACGCGTGAAGAAACATCACTGTCACATGACACGGGAATGACGGTTCTATCTCCCGGCCGTCATCCGCTGAAAATCACAGGCCGCTCAGCGTTGCGCGTAGGTTGGTGCAGGCTCTTGCCTGCCGGCAACCTACTGCAGCGAATCGCTCTTCAGCGCGCGCCGTTTCCGAAAGCGAAAAGGTCGGCGTCGGTATCGCCGTGGCCGCTGATGGCAGAGGAGACGATTTCGGCGGCTATCTGGCTGAAGGTGATGCCGTTGCCGCCGAAGCCCATGACGGCGAAGACCCGGTCGAGACCGGGCACGGCGCCGATGAGCGGCAGGCCCGTGCGGGTGGTGCCGAAGGGGGCGGCCCAGACGAATTCGGGATCGGGCAGGGCCGTGCCGAGCATGGCTTCTGCCTTTCGGCGGATGACCTTTGCCTTGCTCGCGAGCTTTTGGGGCGACGCGTAGGCGGTTTCGCTCTCCTCGTCCTCGCCGCCGACGATCAGGCGACCGTCGCGTGAACTGCGAAGATAGAGATAGGGGTCGGCACCTTCCCAGACGATGCAGTCCTTCAGCCAGCCGGGCGCATCCGTGCCGGGCGGAGTGGCGAGCGCCCAGGTGGACACGACGGAATGGTCCTCCTGAGCGAGCGATTTGAGAAATTCGTAGCCCGAACAGAAGACGACGTGGCCGGCAGACAGGATCTTGCCCTCCGCCGTCGCGAGAAAGACGCTGTCGCCGGTGGTTCGCAGATCGGTTATCTCGAGCGGGCTCACCAGCTCGGCACCGCGTGCGACCGCAGCGCGCAGAATGCCCGCGGCCATCTGGGCCGGGTTCGCGGATGCGGAGATGTCGCTGAGGATAGCGCCGGTGCGGTCGAGCCCGAATTGCTGGCCGAGCGCGGCGGCGTCGACGAAATCGGCTTCGATGCCTGCCACATGCCGCGCCTCCACCTCGCTGCGCAGCGCGCGGCTGCCATATTCGTCGCCCGCCAGGAACAGCGTCTTCTTGCGCTCGAAGGCGCAGGAAATGCCAAGATCGGCGACGATGCGCGTCAATTGCTCGACGGCGCGGGCCGACCGGCGCCAGGCACGATTGGCCTTCTCCACGCCGATCATGCCGGCAAGCTTGTGCAGGGGGATGTCGATCTCGTGCTGGATCATGGCCGTGCTGGCAAGCGTGCTGCCGCGAACGGGTGTGCGGCGATCCACGACCAGAACCGAACGCCTCCCGTCCGTGAGCGCATGTGCGGCGAGCGCACCGGAAATGCCGGCGCCGACCACGATCACGTCATACTCGCTCTTCGACGGGGTGTGTGCGGCGCGAATGCCGATGCGCGGCGTGTCGGCCCAGAGCGGCCGGGATTCGTGCAGCTGGCGCTGTTGGGTAATGTCGCGGGAACTGGAAATGACGGGCTCCGATGCTGAAATGCGCGGTTGGAATGTCGGTGTGGCGGAAAAGTTCCCGATGCGGCGCCGCGCTTGTGCCGGCGCTTGCATTGCGGGCCGAAAGCATGCAAAGCACGGGGCGCCTGAAACACGACCGGATTATCTGCCCATGACCGTGAGTTCGAGAACGCCCCGCCCGATCGACCATCTGGTGCTGCCGGTGTCCGAACTCGCAATTGCCCGCGAAAGACTGACGGCGCTGGGATTTACCGTGGCCCAGGATGCGCGCCACCCCTTCGGCACCGAAAACTGTTGCGTGTTCCTGTCGGACGGCAGCTATCTGGAACCGCTCGGCATTGCCAATCGCGAGGAATGCGAAGAAGCGGCGCGCGAGGGCAATGCCTTCGTCGCGCGCGATCAGACTTTCCGCTTCCGCCGCGGGCTGGATGGCTTTTCCGGCATTGCCATGGCGACCAGCGACGCGCGCGACGACGACCGGCGCTACTCCGCGGCCGGCCTTTCCGGCGGCGCTATGCTGGAATTCTCCCGCGAAATGGTTCTGCCCGACGGGACGTCCGCGACCGGCAGCTTCCGGCTGGCTTTCGCGGCCGATCTGCGCAGCCCCGACTTCCTCTTCCTCGCCTCGCAGCGCATCCTGCCGCTGCCCGCCGACCGCAAGGCGCTCGAGGCGCACGCGAACGGCGTAACCGCGCTTTCCGAGGTGGTGCTGTCCGAACAGAATCCCACAGACTTCCAGTATCTGGTGCAGGAAGCCGCCGATGAGCGTGAGATCGAGGCCCTGTCCTTCGGCATGTCGGTCTCGACACCGCGCGGCCGCATTACCGTGCTCAACGATGCCGGGCTGGAGGGGTTTTACGGGATCGCGCCCGAAGCCGGCACGGATCGTGGGCTGAAGGGCCGCGCGGTCGTCTTCACGGTTGCCAGCCTGTCGGACTGCCGCCAACTGCTGACCGAGCGGGGCGTCGTCTTTACGGAGCGCGATGGCCGGCTCATGGTGCCGCCGGCGCCGGGCCAGGGTGCTCTCTTCGTCTTTGGAGAATGACATGAAAACGAATTCCACCGTCGTCGTCGGCGAAGGCGCCAAAAAGGTTACCTTCGCGCAGGACAAGCGCTTCTCGCTGATTGCCGGCCCCTGCCAGATGGAAAGCCGCGACCACGCCTACATGATCGCCGGAACGCTCGTCGAACTGACCGACAAGCTGGGCATCGGTCTCGTCTACAAGTCGTCCTTCGACAAGGCCAACCGCACCTCGATTTCCGGCAAGCGCGGCATCGGGCTGGACAGCGCCATGGAAATCTTCGCCGACCTGAAGAAGGATTTCGGCTTTCCCGTACTGACCGACATTCACACGGAAGAGCAGTGTGCGGTTGTCGCCGAGACGGTCGATATCCTGCAGATCCCGGCTTTCCTGTCGCGCCAGACCGACCTTCTGGTCGCCGCCGCGAAGACAGGGCGCACGATCAATGTCAAGAAGGGCCAGTTTCTTGCACCCTGGGACATGAAGAACGTGCTCGCGAAGTTCACCGAGAGCGGCAATCCGAACGTGCTTCTGTGCGAGCGCGGTGCCTCCTTCGGCTACAACACGCTCGTTTCCGACATGCGCTCGCTGCCGATCATGGCCTCGCTTGGCGCGCCCGTCGTCTTTGACGCAACCCATTCGGTGCAGCAGCCGGGCGGGCAGGGCGGTTCCTCCGGCGGCCAGCGCGAATTCGTCGAGACCCTGGCGCGGGCAGCGCTTGCCGTCGGTGTCGCCGGCCTGTTCGTAGAGACGCATGAAGACCCCGACAACGCGCCGTCCGACGGCCCGAACATGGTTTACCTGAAGGACATGCCGCGGCTTCTTGAAAAGCTTCTGGCCTTCGACGACATCGCCAAGGCGTAAGCGCCATCAAACGGATGACACGAAGATGTGCCATCCGTTCTTCCGGCGCAGAGCGCCATTGTAATTTCCGCATGGTCGATTAAAAGTGGATTTTAATCGATTAATAAACCCGAACCAGGACGATATCATGACTGCTATCATCGACATCATCGGCCGCGAGATCCTCGACAGCCGCGGCAATCCCACCGTTGAAGTGGACGTCTATCTCGAGGATGGCAGTTTCGGCCGCGCCGCGGTCCCGTCGGGCGCCTCGACGGGCGCGCATGAAGCCGTCGAACTGCGCGACGGTGGCACCCGCTACCTCGGCAAGGGCGTGGAAAACGCCGTTGCTGCCGTGAACGGTGAAATCTTCGAAGCCATTGGCGGCCTCGACGCGGAAGACCAGATCGCCGTCGACCAGACGATGATCGAACTGGACGGCACGCCGAACAAGGCGCGCCTCGGCGCCAATGCCATCCTCGGCGTTTCGCTGGCCGTCGCCAAGGCTGCCGCCGAAGCCGCAAACCTGCCGCTTTACCGCTATGTCGGAGGCCCGAACGCCCGCATCCTGCCGGTGCCGATGATGAACATCATCAATGGCGGCGCGCATGCCGACAACCCGATCGACTTCCAGGAGTTCATGATCGTTCCCGTCGGCGCCGACAACATCCGCGATGCCGTGCGCATGGGCTCGGAAGTGTTCCACACGCTGAAGAAGCAGCTAGCCGCCGACGGCCACAACACCAATGTCGGTGACGAAGGCGGCTTTGCGCCGGGCCTCGCCTCGGCGCCCGCCGCGCTCGACTTCATCATGAAGTCGATCGAGAAGGCTGGCTACCGTCCGGGCGAAGACATGTATATCGCGCTCGACTGCGCCTCGACGGAATTCTTCAAGGACGGCAAGTACGTGCTGGAAGGCGAGGGCCGCACGCTCGAGCCCGGCGCCATGGCCGATTACCTTGCAGAACTGGCCGCCAAGTACCCGATCTTCTCGATCGAGGACGGCATGGCCGAAGACGACTGGGATGGCTGGAAGGCGCTGACCGACAAGATCGGCAAGTCGGTGCAGCTCGTCGGCGACGACCTGTTCGTCACCAACTCGGCCCGCCTGCGCGACGGCATCAAGATGGGCGTCGCCAACTCGATCCTCGTCAAGGTCAACCAGATCGGTTCGCTCTCCGAAACGCTCGACGCCGTCGAGACCGCACACAAGGCGAGCTATACGGCCGTCATGTCGCACCGCTCGGGCGAGACGGAAGATTCCACCATCGCCGATCTCGCGGTCGCCACCAACTGCGGCCAGATCAAGACCGGCTCGCTGGCCCGCTCCGACCGTACCGCCAAGTACAACCAGCTCATCCGCATCGAGGAGCAGCTGGGTGCGGCGGCGAAATATGCCGGCCGCGGCATCCTGCGCGGCTGAGCCGGGAAAGACAGTTTTCCAGAATAATGAAACCCGCATCGCAAGATGCGGGTTTTTTCTTGGCCCATCGGTCATGGTCAATGGTCGGTTAACCGCTTCCCGATAGTGTCTGGCTGTACTGCGTATCGGGGCACCTGCATGTGGACCAAGCATCATAAGAAGCGGAAATTCGGCCGGCTGGCTCTGCCGGTGATTACGGTCGCTTTCCTTTCCTATTTCGGTTATCATTCCGTCCATGGCGACTTCGGTCTGCGCGGAATGGAGGATTTCGAGCGGCAACGAATGGAACGGCAGGCGCGTCTGGACGTGCTCGTGCGGCAGCGCCAGATCCTGGAAAAAGAAGTGGCCCTGATGAGCGACGGCTCGCTCGAGCGCGACATGCTCGACGAGAAGGCGCGCTCCTACCTCAACATGTCGCGTGCCGACGAGATCGTGATTTTCCACTGAGAAATGCGATTAACCGAAATCTGGTTAATCGTAAATATTGCTTACTTGTCAGTAGCTTGTAAGGAATATAAGCCATGCAATTATGGCATTGCTGACGCGGCCTTTCTCCCCTATGTTTTCGGCAAAAGGCAAACATAGGGAGGATCGAATGGCTCCGCGTAAGACCGCGTCCACGTCCAGCCGCAAAACGACGGCAAAGCCTGCACGGAACGACTCAATTGGTTCCAACAGTCTGACATTCACCAAGGAAGAAGAGCTTCACGCCTATCGCGAGATGCTCATGATCCGTCGCTTCGAGGAAAAGGCCGGCCAGCTTTACGGCATGGGCGTCATCGGCGGCTTCTGTCATCTCTATATCGGTCAGGAAGCGGTCGTCGTCGGAATGCAGATGGCCCAGAAGGATGGCGATCAGGTCATCACCTCCTACCGCGATCACGGCCACATGATCGCGCTCGGCATGAGCGCGCGCGGCGTCATGGCCGAGCTGACTGGCCGTCGCGGCGGCCTGTCGAAGGGCAAGGGCGGCTCGATGCACATGTTCTCCAAGGAGAAGGGCTTCTACGGCGGCCACGGCATCGTCGGCGGCCAGGTGTCGCTCGGCACGGGTCTCGCCTTCGCCAACAAGTATCGCGGCAACGACCAGGTGTCGGTCACCTATTTCGGTGACGGCGCGGCCAACCAGGGCCAGGTCTACGAGAGCTTCAACATGGCCGCGCTCTGGAAGCTGCCGGTCGTCTACATCATCGAAAACAACCGCTATGCGATGGGCACTTCGACGGTGCGCTCCACCGCGCAGTCGAATTTCTCCAAGCGCGGCGAAGGCTTCGGCATTCCCGGCGTGCAGGTCGACGGCATGGATGTGCGCGCGGTCAAGGCCGCAGCCGACGAGGCCATCGCCCATTGCCGCGCCGGCAAGGGCCCCTACATCCTTGAAATGCTGACCTATCGCTATCGCGGTCACTCCATGTCGGACCCGGCGAAGTATCGCTCCAAGGACGAAGTGCAGAAGATGCGCTCCGAGCACGACCCGCTGGAGCAGGTGAAGGCCCGTCTTCTCGAGCAGGGCTGGGCAAGCGAGGACGATCTGAAGCAGATCGACAAGGACGTCCGCGACATCGTCGCCGACAGCGCCGAATTCGCCCAGAACGATGCAGAGCCGGATGTATCCGAGCTCTACACCGACATTCTGCTTTGATCCGGGGGAGACTTATATGCCCGTAGATATTCTTATGCCCGCGCTCTCTCCGACGATGGAAGAGGGTACGCTTTCCAAGTGGATCAAGAACGAAGGCGACACCGTGAAGTCCGGTGACGTGATCGCCGAGATCGAGACCGACAAGGCGACGATGGAAGTCGAAGCCGTCGACGAGGGCGTGATCGGCAAGATCGTCGTTCCGGCCGGCTCGGAAGGCGTCAAGGTCAACTCCGTCATCGCCGTTCTGCTGCAGGATGGCGAAAGCGCCGATGCGATGTCCGCGCCCAAGGCGGCCGACAAGCCGGAAGCGGCCGCACCGAAGGTCGAGGAAGCCGAGAAGCCAACGGAACAGGGTTCCGCCTCCGCGCCGGTCCCGGCCGCACCGAAGACGGAAGTGGCTGCCGATCCCGATGTCCCTGAAGGCACCGAGATGGTGAGCATGACGGTGCGTGAAGCGCTGCGTGACGCCATGGCGGAAGAAATGCGCCGCGATGGAGACGTTTTCATCATGGGTGAGGAAGTCGCCGAATATCAGGGCGCCTACAAGATCACCCAGGGCCTTCTGCAGGAATTCGGCGACAAGCGCGTGATCGACACGCCCATTACCGAGCACGGCTTTACCGGCATCGGCGTCGGCGCGGCCATGTCCGGCCTTAAGCCCATCGTCGAGTTCATGACGTTCAACTTCGCCATGCAGGCGATCGACCATATCGTCAACTCGGCCGCCAAGACGCTTTACATGTCCGGCGGCCAGATGGGCGCGCCGATCGTCTTCCGCGGCCCGAGCGGCGCTGCGGCGCGCGTTGGCGCCCAGCACTCGCAGTGCTACGCGGCGTGGTACAGCCATATTCCGGGCCTCAAGGTCGTCATGCCCTATACGGCAGCCGACGCGAAGGGCCTGCTGAAAGCGGCGATCCGCGATCCGAACCCGGTCATCTTCCTCGAGAACGAGATCTTGTACGGCCACAGCTTCGAGGTTCCCAAGCTCGACGATTTCGTGCTGCCGATCGGCAAGGCGCGCATCCACCGCCAGGGCAAGGATGTGACGCTGGTGTCCTTCGGCATCGGCATGACCTATGCGGTCAAGGCCGTGGCGGAACTGGAGAAGCAGGGCATCGACGTCGAGCTGATCGACCTCAGGACCATTCGTCCGATGGACCTGCCGACCGTCATCGAATCGGTCAAGAAGACCGGCCGCCTCGTGACTGTCGAGGAAGGTTTCCCGCAGTCGTCGGTCGGCGATTACATCGCCAACCGCATCCAGCGCGAAGCCTTCGACTATCTCGATGCGCCTGTCGTCACGATTGCCGGCAAGGACGTTCCCATGCCCTACGCCGCCAATCTCGAAAAGCTGGCGCTGCCGAATGTGGGTGAAGTCGTCGAGGCGGTGAAGGCCGTCTGCTACAAGTAACGGGAGGGCGCGAAATGCCGATCAACATTACGATGCCCGCCCTTTCCCCCACCATGGAAGAGGGCAACCTCGCCAAGTGGCTGGTGAAGGAAGGCGACACCGTGAAATCCGGTGACGTGATCGCCGAGATCGAGACCGATAAGGCGACGATGGAGGTCGAAGCCGTCGACGAGGGCGTTGTCGCCAAGATCGTCGTGGCGGCCGGTACGGAAGGCGTGAAGGTCAACAGCCTGATCGCCATTCTCGCCGCTGATGGCGAGGATGTTGCGGCTGCCGCCGCCGGCTCCGCCCCGAAGGCAGACGCCAAGCCGGCCGAAAGCAAGCCTTCCGAAGCGAAGGCTGAGGCGCCGAAGGAAGCCGAAAAGCCGGCTGCCGCCGCGGCCGCTCCGGCACCTGCTGCCACCGCATCGGCTGGTCCAGTACCTGCCCGCGACGGCAACCGCGTGTTTTCATCGCCGCTGGCCCGCCGTATCGCCAAGGAAGCCGGTATCGACATTTCCGCCGTTTCCGGTTCCGGGCCACATGGCCGTGTCGTCAAAAGCGACGTCGAAAAGGCCGTTGCGACCGGTGGTGCGAAGCCTGCGGCCGCTGCACCGGCTGCCGCCGCGTCCGCTGCGCCCAAGGGCATGTCCGACGATGCCGTGCTCAAGCTCTTCGACGAAGGCTCCTACGAGCTTGTGCAGCATGACGGCATGCGCAAGACCATCGCCAAGCGCCTGCAGGAATCCAAGCAGACGATTCCGCATTTCTATGTCTCCGTCGATGTCGAGCTCGACGCGCTTCTGGCGCTGCGTGCGCAGATCAACGACAGCGCGCCGCGCAAGGACGACCGTCCGGCCTACAAGCTCTCGGTCAACGACATGGTGATCAAGGCTCTGGCGCTCGCGCTGCGTGATGTGCCGGATGCCAACGTTTCCTGGACGGAAACGAACATGGTCAAGCACAAGCACGCGGATGTCGGCGTCGCCGTTTCCATCCCGGGCGGGCTGATCACGCCGATCATCCGCAAGGCGGAAACCAAGAGCCTGTCGACCATCTCCAACGA
The DNA here is from genome assembly GCF_022637395.1 of Shinella sp. H4-D48. Lineage (GTDB taxonomy): Bacteria > Pseudomonadota > Alphaproteobacteria > Rhizobiales > Rhizobiaceae > Shinella > Shinella sedimenti. The sequence goes on from NZ_CP093337.1 coordinate 1,706,751, forward strand.
GATGAAGGACCTCGGCAAGCGCGCCAAGGAACGCAAGCTGAAGCCCGAGGAGTACCAGGGCGGCACGACTGCGGTCTCCAACATGGGTATGATGGGCGTCAAGAACTTCGCCGCCGTCGTCAACCCGCCGCATGCGACGATCCTTGCGGTCGGCGCAGGCGAGGAGCGCGTGGTGGTGAAGAACAAGCAGATGGTCATCGTCAATGCGATGACGGTCACGCTTTCCACCGATCATCGCTGCGTGGACGGCGCGCTCGGCGCCGAACTGCTCGGTGCCTTCAAGCGCTATATCGAGAACCCGATGGGGATGCTCGTCTGACAAGCGGGGTGCGGCCATGAAGACGGTTCTCTGCTACGGCGACAGCCTGACCTGGGGTTACAACGCGGAAACGCTCGACCGGCATGCCTTCGGGGATCGCTGGCCGAGCGTGCTAGCCAAGGCGCTGGGGCCCGATGTCAACGTGATCGCGGAGGGTCTCAACGGCCGCACCACCGCCTATGACGATCATCTGGCGGATTGCGATCGCAACGGCGCGCGCATCCTGCCGACCATCCTGCACAGTCACGACCCGATCGACCTCGTCATCCTGTTCCTCGGCGCCAACGACATGAAGCCGGCGATCTGCGGCACGGCCTTCGGCGCCGTGCAGGGCATGGAGCGGCTGGTGGAGCTGGTGCGGCATCACGCCTGGTCCTTCGAGACCGACGAGGGGCCGGATGTGCTGATCGTTTCGCCGCCGCCGCTCTGCGAGACAGCGAACACCGCGTTTGCGGCGATGTTCGCCGGCGGGGTCGAGCAATCGGCCATGCTGGCGACGCTTTATGCAGACCTCGCCGACGAGCGTGGCTGCGGTTTCTTCGATGCGGGCTCTGTCGCCGAAACGACACCGCTCGACGGCGTGCATCTCGATGCCGAAAACACCCGGGCGATCGGCAAAGGCCTCGAGCCGGTCGTGCGTATGATGCTCGGGCTTTGACAGTATCGCGGCGGGTTTGACAGGGATCAAGGAGTGAAGGGGCGGGCAGGCTAGGCTGACACCATCAACCGAAAAGGAGATGGACATGTCGAACACCCCGCACCAGCTTGCAGAGGAATTTCCGGAGCATCTGGCCAAGATTCGCCACCTGCGCGAGGTCGACGGTCACTTTCACCGGATCTGCGAAGACTATCAGGCGGTGAATCTCGCCATTCATCGCGCAGAAACGGATATCGAGCCCGTCGCCGACCTCAGCATGATCGACATGCGCAAGGAGCGGATGCGGCTCAAGGATGAAATCTACGGGATGCTGACGCGGCCGGAAAAGGTGGCGGACAATCCCTGAGGAGCGGTTGCTTCCGCTTCTCGTCATGCCGCAGCGGAAAAACCGCGCGGCGCAGAAGAACAACAGAGGAGTGGAAGCGCTCATGTCGAATGCTTACGACGTCATCGTTATCGGGTCGGGTCCGGGTGGCTACATTGCCGCTATCCGTGCCGCCCAGCTCGGCCTGAAGACGGCCATCGTGGAGCGCGAGCATCTCGCCGGCATCTGCTCCAACTGGGGCTGCATCCCGACCAAGGCGCTGCTGCGCTCTGCCGAAATTTTCCACTATGCCCAGCATCCGGGTGACTATGGCGTGAAGATCGAGGGTACGGTGACGCCGGACCTTCCGGCCATCGTCGCGCGCTCGCGCGGCATCGCCCAGCGCATGAATGGCGGCGTCGGCTTCCTGATGAAGAAGAACAAGGTCGACATCATCTGGGGCGAGGCCAAGCTCACCAAGCCGGGCGAGATCGTGGTGTCCACGACGACCAAGGCGATCCAGCAGCCGCAGGCGCCTGTGCCGAAGAACGTGCTGCCCGAAGGCACCTATACCGCCAAGCACATCGTCATCGCCACCGGTGCACGCCCGCGCGCGCTGCCCGGCATCGAGCCGGACGGCAAGCTGATCTGGACGTACTTTGAAGCAATGAAGCCTGCGGAAATGCCCAAGTCGCTGCTCGTCATGGGCTCGGGCGCCATCGGCATCGAATTCGCCTCCTTCTATCGCACGCTCGGCGTCGATGTGACTGTTGTCGAGGTAATGAAGACGGTGATGCCGGTCGAGGACGCGGAAATCTCCGCGCTCGCCAAGAAGCAGTTCGAAAAGCAGGGCATGAAGATCCATCTGGAGGCCAAGGTCGCCAAGGTGGAGAAGGGTGCTAATTCGATCACCGCGCATGTCGAGATGAAGGACGGCAAGGTCGAGAAGATCACCGCCGACCGCATGATCTCCGCCGTCGGCGTGCAGGCCAATATCGAGAATATCGGTCTTGAGGCGCTGGGCGTGAAGACCGACCGCGGCTTCATCGCAATCGATGGCTACGGCAAGACCAACGTGCCCGGCATCTACGCCATCGGCGACGTGGCCGGCCCGCCGATGCTCGCCCACAAGGCGGAGCACGAGGCCGTCATCTGCATCGAGAAGATCGCCGGCCTGCCGAACGTCCACCCCATGGACAAGGCCAAGATCCCGGGCTGCACCTATTGCCACCCGCAGGTGGCCTCCGTCGGTCTGACGGAAGCGAAAGCCAAGGAACAGGGCCGCGACATCCGCGTCGGTCGGTTCCCCTTCGTCGCCAACGGCAAGGCCATTGCGCTGGGTGAAGACCAGGGTCTCGTCAAGACGATCTTCGACAAGAAGACCGGCGAACTCCTGGGCGCCCATCTCGTCGGTGCGGAAGTGACGGAACTGATCCAGGGCTTCGTCATCGCCATGAACCTCGAAACGACCGAGGAAGAGTTGATGCACACCATCTTCCCGCACCCGACGATTTCCGAAACTTTGAAGGAAAGCGTTCTGGATGCCTATGGGCGTGCGCTGAACGCTTGAACGTGCTAAAGCCCGCCTCCACATGAGGCGGGCTCACCTTTTCGAGCTCAAGGGCAGGCACGGACGCCGGCCAGGAAAGTGGAAAAGACATGGTCACCATTCTCGACCGCACCAATCTCGATCCGAACGCGCCGCGCGTGCGCCATCCGGAAAAGGCTCACAAGCCGGATACGGAAGTGCTGCGCAAGCCGGAATGGATCCGCGTCAAGGCGCCGGTCTCCAAGGGCTACCAGGAGACGCGCGAGCTGGTGCGCTCCCACAAGCTGGTGACGGTGTGCGAGGAAGCCGGCTGCCCGAATATCGGCGAGTGCTGGGACAAGAAACACGCCACCTTCATGATCATGGGCGAGATCTGCACCCGCGCCTGCGCCTTCTGCAATGTCGCGACCGGCAAGCCGAACGCGCTCGACATGGCCGAGCCGGAGAATGTCGCCAAGGCCGTGCGCCAGATGGGGCTTTCCCACGTCGTCATCACCTCGGTCGACCGCGATGATCTGGACGACGGTGGCGCCGAGCATTTCGAGAAGGTGATCTGGGCCATTCGCGCGGCTTCCCCCGCAACGACCATCGAGATCCTCACCCCCGACTTTCTCAAGAAGCCGGGCGCGCTGGAGCGTGTCGTCGCTGCCAAGCCCGATGTGTTCAACCACAATATGGAGACCGTGCCGGGCAACTATCTGACGGTGCGTCCGGGCGCGCGCTACTTCCACTCCGTGCGGCTTTTGCAGCGCGTGAAGGAGCTGGACCCGACCATGTTCACCAAGTCGGGCATCATGGTGGGGCTCGGCGAGGAGCGCAACGAAGTGCTCCAGCTGATGGACGACCTGCGCACGGCCGATGTCGACTTCCTGACCATCGGGCAGTATCTCCAGCCGACCCGCAAGCATCATGCCGTCATGAGTTTCGTAACGCCCGACGAGTTCAAGTCCTATGAGACGGTAGCCTATTCCAAGGGCTTCCTGATGGTCTCCTCGAGCCCGCTGACGCGCTCCTCGCACCATGCCGGAGACGATTTCGCCCGCCTGCGCGCCGCGCGGGAGAAGAAGCTGCTGGCCGCAGCCGAATAGACTTTTCCGCCTCCATGCTTTAAGCCCCGCCGTCCTGCTCGACGGCGGGGTTTTTGGTTTCAGGAGGCTGAGATGACGATTGCGCTGGAAGAGGCGGCCGGACGGCTGAAAACCGCGGAGCGCGTGCTGGTCATCGGCTGCTCGGGCAGCGGCAAGAGCACGCTGGCGCGGCAGCTTTCGGATCATCTTTCGCTGCCGCATATTCCCATGGACCGGGAAATCTTCTGGATGCCCGGCTGGCAGCAGCGGCCGCGGGCCGAAGCGCTGGACAGGCTCAAGGCGTTCGTGGCGAAGGAGCGCTGGATCATGGACGGCACCAGCCCCGGTACGCTGCCGCTGCGGCTGCCGCGCACGCAGCTCGTTCTTTGGTTGCGTCCGCCGCGGCTCGTTTCGCTCTACGGCGTGATCTCGCGCTGGCTACGCTACCGCGGTCGGTCGCGGCCCGAGATGGCCGACGGTTGCCCCGAGCGGATCGATGCGGATTTCCTTCGCTACATCTGGAATTTCGAGAAGACCGAGAGCCCGGAGATCGAAGAGAACCTTGCGGCTTATGGCCGCGACGTGCCTGTTTGCGTGTTGAAATCGCGGCGCGAGAATGACCGCCTACTTGCAAGAGTTCGCGGGGTTCATTAGCTCTCGGCCATGCCTCAGTTCGAAACCCGTCGCCCGGTTCCTCACACGCCTGAAGAGATGTATGCGCTCGTCGCCGATGTCGAGCGCTATCCGGAATTCCTGCCGCTTTGCGAAGCCCTTTCGGTGCGCTCGCGCAAGGAGCGCGACGGCAAGGAACTGCTCGTGGCGGACATGACGGTAGGCTACAAGGCGATCCGCGAGACGTTCACCACACAGGTGCTGCTGAATGCGGCCGAACGGGCGATCGACGTCAAATATATCGACGGGCCGTTCCGCTATCTCGACAACCGCTGGCGCTTCGATGCACTGCCGGAAGGCGGCTGCTCGGTGCATTTCTACATCGACTACGAGTTCAAAAGTCGCATTCTCGGCGCGCTGATGGGCTCGATGTTCGACCGGGCCTTCCGCATGTTCACGGACGCCTTCGAAAAACGCGCCGCGACCATCTATGGCGGCGCCTCCTCAGTCGGCTGAGATTTCCACCAGCATTTCGAGTGCGGTGCGCACCGTGGCGAGCCTGACGGCGCTGCGGCCGATATCGCCGTAACGCATCTCGCGGTGCAGCGTCTTGCGGCCGGTGCGGGCGGCGGCGAGATGCACAAGGCCGACGGGTTTTTCATCCGAGCCGCCGCCCGGGCCGGCTATGCCCGTCACGGCGACCGAGATGTTGGCGCCGGAATTGCCGATGGCGCCTTCGGCCATCTCCAGCGCCGTCTCGCGCGACACCGCGCCATGCGCCTTGAGCGTGGCGTTGGCGACGCCGATCATCTCGCGCTTGGCTTCATTCGAATAGGTGACGAAGCCGCGGTCGAAGACCGTGGAGGAGCCCGCGATCTCGGTGATGGCGCCGGCGATCAGGCCGGCGGTGCAGGATTCGGCCGTGGCGATGAGCAGGTTCTTCGGCCCGAAATCCGCGACGATGGCGCGGGCGGCGTCTTCGATGTCCTGAGGCCAGATTCTCATGCTTCGCTTCCACTGTAGACGACCGTTGCGGTGGCGATGGCGGCGATGCCCTCGCGGCGGCCGATGAAGCCGATCTTTTCGTTGGTCGTCGCCTTCACCGAGCAGCGCTCCAGGGAAATGCCGAGGAATTCCGAGAGATTGCGGCGCATCGCATCGCGATGGGGGCCGACCTTGGGCGCTTCGGCGATCAGCGAGACATCGGCATTCATGATGGTGCCGCCGGCCTTGCGCACGATTTCAGCGGCGTGTTCGAGGAAGATGCGCGAGGCAGCTCCCTTCCACTGCGGATCCGATGGCGGGAAATGATCGCCGATATCGCCGGCGCCGCAGGTGGCGAGCAGGGCGTCGGTCAGCGCGTGCAGCGCGACGTCGGCATCGGAATGGCCCGACAGCGTCTGGTCGTGCGGGATGAACAGGCCGCACAGCGTCACGCCGTCGCCCTCGACGAGCTGGTGCACGTCGTAGCCGTTTCCGGTGCGCACGTCCGGTAGAGCGTGTGAAAGGCGCTGGTCGGCCATGGCGATATCCTTCTGCAATGTAAGCTTGACGTTACCGGCGCTGCCTTCGACGAGGTGCACCCGGACCCCGGCCCATTCGGCAATCGAGGCATCGTCGGTGAAATCGGTGCGTCCCGATGCGGCCGCGCGGCGATGCGCCTCCAGGATCGTTTCGAAATGGAAGGACTGCGGTGTCTGGGCGGCAAACAGGCCCGAGCGGGAGACCGTCTCGGCGACATTGCCGTTAGCATCGGCCCGCTTCAACGTGTCGGCGACCGCGACGGCGGGCAGAACGGCGCGCGCGCCATGGCTGAAGGCGGTGAGCGTGCGGTCCAGGATGGCGGGCTCGACGAAGGGGCGCACGGCATCCTGGATGAGAACATGGCTGACGGCGTGGTCTGCCAGGACATCAAGCCCGGCCAACACCGACTGCTGGCGCGTGGCGCCGCCGTGAACAACACTCAGCCGGCTGCCGGCCGGCGATGCCGCCGCGCGCGCCATCTCGAAGAGTGCTGCGTCATCGGGATGTATCACGACCACTATATGCTTGGCGGGCTGCCAATTGACAAACAGATCGAGCGTGTGGGAGATCACCGGCCTTCCGCCGATGCGACGGTACTGCTTGGGGCCTTCGGCATGGCTGCCGGCCCGCTCGCCGCGACCGGCGGCAACGATCACCACACCGCAGGATAGGGTATTTTCCGCCTGCATTCGGCTCCTTGCCTCCCGTTTCAAAGCGTTTTGGGGTGGTTTAGCCGGAAGGATGCCGCAATTCCAGCGCTGACAGGAAAAATGCCGCCGACCGTGATTGCGGCTTGGCAAGAACGACAATAATGGCTAAAAATGATGCAGAGATATGACCTGCTTGAAAGATGAGCATTTGGTACTTCCAGCCCTGTCAGCGCCGCTTGCGGTCGGTGGCCAGACCCTGAGGAACCGGGTTGTCCTTGCGCCGATGTCCGGCGTGACGGATTTACCGTTCCGCGATCTTGCCTGGCGTTTCGGGGCCGGGCTGGTCGTGACGGAGATGGTGGCAAGCCGCGAACTGGCGCTGAACGCGCGCGAAAGCTGGTCGCGCATCCGCAATTGCGGTATCCGCCCGCATATGGTGCAGCTTGCCGGGCGCGAGGCGCACTGGATGGCGGAAGCGGCGAAGATCGCCGAAGGCGAGGGCGCCGACATCATCGACATCAATATGGGCTGCCCCGCCAAGAAGGTGATCGGCGGCTATTCCGGCTCTGCGCTGATGCGCGATCCCGATCATGCGCTGGCCCTCATCGAGGCGACCGTCAACGCCGTGAAGGTGCCGGTGACGGTGAAGATGCGGCTCGGCTGGGACCACGATTCGCTGAATGCGCCGCATATCGCCTCGCGCGCCGAGGCCGCCGGTGTCGCGATGATCACCGTGCATGGCCGCACGCGCATGCAATTCTACGAAGGACGCGCCGACTGGGACGCCATCCGCGCCGTGCGTGACGTGCTTTCCATCCCGCTCGTTGCCAATGGCGATGTCGATACAACGGATGATGCGCGGGAAATCCTGCGGCGTTCCGGCGCAGACGCCGTCATGGTCGGCCGTTCCGCACAGGGTCGCCCATGGCATCCTGCGGTGCTGGCTGGCGCATGCCCGCATCCGGGCGTGGAAGAATGCGCGTCTGTTGCGGTCGAGCATTATCGCATGATGCTGGATTTCTACGGCGTCGAGGCGGGCCTGCGCCATGCGCGCAAGCATGTCGGCTGGTATCTGGAGCGCTTTGCACCGGGTCTCGCCGGTGCGGACAAGGCAGCGATCATGACCGCGCGTGATAGCTCTTTCGTTGCCGACAGGCTGGCGTCGGCTATCCTGAACGGTCCCGTGGTCAAACTCGGAGAGGCCGCATGACGGAGAAGGCCGCAAACCCGAATGCGCCGGACCTGGCACTTGCCGTGCTGAACGCCATCCAGAACCCGGTGATAATGGTCGATGGCGCCGGGCTCATCGCCTTCGCCAACTGGGAGGCGGAATCCTTTTTTGGGGCAAGTGCAGGTTATCTCGCCCGTCACAATGTGGCGAGCGTCATTCCCTTCGGCAGCCCCCTGCTGACGCTGATCGACCAGGTGCGCGAACGCCGGGCGCCAGTCAGTGAATACCGTGTGGACCTCAGTTCACCACGGCTGGGCGCCGACAAGCTCGTCGACCTCTATGTTGCGCCCGTCACGACCGATCCGGGCTCCGTGGTCGTGGTGATCCAGGAGCGCTCGATGGCGGACAAGATCGACCGCCAGCTGACGCACCGCGCTGCCGCGCGCTCCGTGACCGGCCTTGCCTCGATGCTGGCGCATGAAATCAAGAACCCGCTGTCGGGCATCCGCGGCGCCGCACAGCTGCTGGAAACCTCCGTCATCGATGAGGATCGCGCTCTGACACGGCTGATCTGTGACGAGACGGACCGCATCGTCTCGCTGGTCGACCGCATGGAGGTGTTTTCGGACGAGCGGCCGGTCGATCGCTTGCCGATCAACATCCATTCCGTGCTCGACCATGTGAAGGCTGTCGCCAAGGCTGGCTTTGCGCGTAACATCAAGATCACGGAACTCTACGACCCGTCGCTGCCGCCGGTCTTTGCCAATCGCGACCAGCTGGTGCAGGTGTTCCTGAACCTCATCAAGAACGCGTCCGAGGCCGTAGGCGACCGGGGCGACGGCGAAATCCAGCTAACGACCGCGTACCGGCCGGGCATCCGCCTTTCTGTCGCGGGAACACGCGAAAAGATTTCGCTGCCGCTGGAATTCTGCGTGCACGACAACGGGCCCGGCGTACCGGCGGACCTGCTGCCGCACCTGTTCGATCCCTTCATCACCACCAAGACCAACGGATCAGGCCTGGGCCTTGCGCTGGTCGCCAAGATCATCGGGGGGCATGGCGGCATCGTGGAATGCGACAGCCAGGCCAACCGCACCACCTTTCGCGTGCTGATGCCCGCCTCGCGCGGCGTCAGCGAAGACGACGACTTTTCCAAGACCAAAGGACATGATTGATGACAGGCGCCACAGTCCTCGTTGCCGATGACGATGCCGCAATCCGCACCGTGCTCAACCAGGCGCTGAGCCGCGCCGGCTACGACGTGCGCATCACCTCCAATGCGGCAACGCTGTGGCGCTGGGTCGCCGCCGGCGAGGGCGACATCGTCGTGACCGATGTCGTGATGCCGGACGAGAACGCCTTCGACCTCCTGCCGCGCATCAAGAAGGCAAGGCCCGATCTTCCGGTGCTCGTGATGAGCGCGCAGAACACGTTCATGACGGCCATCAAGGCCTCGGAGAAGGGTGCTTACGACTATCTGCCGAAGCCGTTCGATCTGACCGAGCTCATCGCCATCATCGGCCGGGCGCTGGCCGAACCGAAGCGCAAGCCCGCGCGGCTCGACGACGATACGCAGGACGGTATGCCGCTTGTAGGCCGTTCGGCGGCCATGCAGGAAATCTACCGCGTACTTGCTCGCCTCATGCAGACGGACCTGACGCTGATGATCACCGGCGAGTCGGGCACCGGCAAGGAACTGGTCGCCCGCGCGCTGCATGACTACGGCAAACGCCGCAACGGCCCCTTCGTCGCCATCAACATGGCGGCGATCCCGCGTGACCTTATCGAATCCGAACTCTTCGGCCACGAGAAGGGTGCCTTTACCGGTGCGCAGAACCGCTCGACCGGCCGCTTCGAGCAGGCCGAGGGCGGCACGCTGTTCCTCGACGAGATCGGCGACATGCCGATGGATGCGCAGACGCGCCTCCTGCGCGTGCTCCAGCAGGGCGAATACACCACCGTCGGCGGCCGGACACCGATCCGCACCGATGTACGCATCGTTGCGGCGACCAACAAGGATCTGAAACAGTCCATCAACCAGGGCCTGTTCCGCGAGGACCTCTATTATCGTCTCAATGTCGTGCCGCTGCGCCTGCCGCCGCTGCGCGACCGGGCGGAGGACATTCCCGATCTCGTTCGCCATTTCGTGCAGCAGGCCGAGAAGGAAGGGCTCGACGCCAAGCGCTTCGACCAGGAGGCGCTGGAGCTGATGAAGGCGCATCCCTGGCCCGGCAACGTGCGCGAGCTGGAAAACGTCGTGCGCCGGCTGACCGCGCTCTATCCGCAGGACGTGATAACGCGTGAGATCATCGAGACGGAGCTCAGGGCCGATATTCCCGACAGCCCCATGGAAAAGGCTGTTGTGCGCTCCGGCCCGCTGTCGATTTCGCAGGCGGTCGAGGAGAACATGCGGCAGTATTTTGCGAGTTTCGGCGACGGCCTGCCGCCATCGGGCCTTTACGACCGCGTGCTGGCCGAGGTGGAGTATCCGCTGATTCTCGCCGCATTGACCGCGACCCGCGGCAACCAGATCAAGGCCGCCGACCTGCTCGGCCTCAATCGCAATACCTTGCGCAAGAAAATCCGCGAACTCGGTGTTTCCGTCTACAGAAGCTCCCGCTCGGCTTGACTTGTCTGACGAAGGCGTTGCATTTTGGCCACAATCTGTTGCTTGAGGGTAACAGAGGGAGGCGGTCGAACAGGCTCGCGCGCCCGCCCGTCATGACACGGGCGCGGGCGGGCGCCTGACATGCGGTCGGTACATCCCGGAAAACACGAGATAAAGCCGTCGCGCCGAACAGGCGCGTGGCCGGGGAAGCGATGCGGCAGATGACGGAAGACGTTGACGTGCTTTCGCAGGGCGAGACCGGAACGGTCATCGCGGATCGCCGGGCTTCGTTCGCGCTGCCGGGGCTTCTGCTTGCAGGCGGCGCACTCGTTGCCGCCACGATCTCGCTCTTCATTCTGCTCGGCCTGACGCCGATCCGGCCGGAACCAAACGTCGTCATCGCCTCGGCGGCGATCAATGCCATCTTCATCGTCGGCCTGATGTTCCTGATCGGCCGGGAAATCGCCCGCCTGTTGCGCGCACGCCGGCGTGGCCGCGCGGCGGCGCGCCTGCATGTGCGCATCGTCGCGCTGTTCTCCATCGTGGCGATCACGCCGGCTGTGCTGGTCGCGATCTTCGCCTCGATCACGCTGGATGTCGGCCTCGACCGCTGGTTCTCCATCCGCACGCAGTCGATCGTCAGTTCCTCGCTCAATGTGGCGCAGGCGTATATGCTGGAAAATGCCAGCTATCTGCAGGGCCAGACCGTCTCGATGGCGAACGACCTCGACCGCAATCGCCAGCTCTACAGCCTAGACCGCTCCGGCTTCATCGAACTCATGACGCGGCAGGCGCGGGGGCGCGGCATGCTGGGCGCCTTTCTGCTCAGGGCCGATGGCTCCCCGATCCTGCAGGCCAATATCCAGGTGGAGGGCGAGCTTCCGCCGGTTCCCTCAGATGCGCTGCGCGCGTCTGCCGCCGGCCAGCCGACGCTGATCCCGCCGGGCATGACCAATCTGGTCGGCGCGATCATCAAGCTGGAAAACATCTCGGATGCGTTTCTCTATACGATCCGCACCGTCGACCCCGAGGTGATGCGCTCCATGCGGCTGATGGAGGAGAACACCGCGGAGTACCGCGCACTGGAATCCGGCCGCACACCGCTTCAGGTCGCCTTCGGGCTGCTCTATCTCGGCTTCGCGCTGATCGTGCTGCTCGCCGCGATCTGGACCGCCATCGCGATTGCCGACCGTATCGTTCGACCCATCCGCCAGCTTATCGGCGCGGCCGACAGCGTTGCCTCGGGCAATCTCGACGTGTCCGTTCCGGTCCGCACGGCCGACGGCGACGTCGGTAATCTCTCGCGCACCTTCAACAAGATGATTTCGGAAATCCGCATCCAGCAGGAGCAGATTCTCGATGCGAAGGACGAGGTCGACGACCGCCGCCGCTTCATCGAGGCCGTGCTGTCGGGCGTGACGGCGGCGGTCATCGGCGTGGAGGGCGACGGCCGGGTGACCATCGTCAACACGTCGGCCGAAATCCTGCTCGGACGGGACGCGGCCGACCTCATCGGCAAGCCGCTGTCGGAGGTGGCGCCGGAAATCGCGGCGGTGCTGGCCGAGGGCGCCACGCGCTATCGCAACGACCACCGGCGGCAGATCAACATCATGCATGGCGGCAAGGAGCGGACGCTGAACGTTCAAGTGACGCGCGAGGAAACCAAGGACGCGCAGGACTCGCACGTCGTCACCATCGACGACATCACCGATCTCGTCATCGCTCAGCGCTCGACTGCCTGGGCGGATGTGGCGCGCCGCATCGCGCACGAAATCAAGAACCCGCTGACGCCGATCCAGCTTTCGGCCGAGCGCATCCGCCGCCGTTACGGCAAGCAGATCGACCAGGAAGACCGCGCGGTGTTCGATCAGTGTACGGATACCATCGTGCGGCAGGTCGAGGATATCGGGCGCATGGTGGACGAATTCTCGTCCTTTGCGCGCATGCCCAAGCCGACCAAGGAGCGCTCGGACCTGCGCACCATCCTCAAGGACGCCGTATTCCTGCGCGAGATGGGTAACAACCATGTCTCTTTCGAGAAGGATTTTGGCGAGGTGCCGCTCACGGGGCTCTTCGATCAGCGCATGCTCGGACAGGCCTTCGGCAACCTCATCAAGAACGCCGTCGAGGCCATCGAGGCCGTGCCGCCGGATGCCGGACGTGCGCAGCCGAAGGTGTTCGTTCGTGCGATCGCAGACGATCCGGGCCGGCGTTTCGTCGTCGACGTGATCGATAACGGCAAGGGCCTGCCGACCGAAAACCGGCATCGGATTCTCGAGCCCTATATGACGATGCGCGAGAAGGGCACGGGCCTGGGCCTCGCCATCGTGAAGAAGATCATCGAAGACCATGGGGGGCAGCTGGAATTGCACGATGCCCCCTCGGATTTCGATCAAGGCCATGGGGCGATGATCCGCGTGATCCTGCCCTACGAGGAAACGGTGGCCATCGATGCGGACAAGAATAAGAGCAAGGAAGTAAGCCATGGCGTCTGATATTCTCGTAGTGGACGATGAAGAGGACATCCGCGAAATCGTTTCCGGCATCCTTTCGGACGAGGGGCACGAGACACGCACCGCCTTCGACAGCGACAGCGCGCTTGCCGCCATCAGCGACCGCGTGCCGCGCCTCGTCTTCCTCGACATCTGGATGCAGGGCAGCAAGCTCGACGGTCTTGCGCTTCTCGACGAGATCAAGAGCCGCCACCCCGACCTGCCGGTCGTGATGATTTCCGGCCACGGCAATATCGAGACCGCCGTCTCCGCCATCAGGCGCGGCGCTTATGATTTCATCGAAAAGCCGTTCAAGGCGGACCGGCTGATCCTGATCGCGGAGCGCGCGCTCGAAAATTCCAAGCTGCGCCGCGAGGTGACGGAGCTGAAGAAGCGGTCGGGTGACCCCGTCGAGTTGATCGGCACGTCTGTCGCCGTCTCGCAGCTGCGCCAGAACATCGAGAAGGTTTCGCCGACCAACAGCCGCATCATGATCCTTGGCCCCTCCGGTTCCGGCAAGGAACTGGTGGCGCGCATGATCCACCGCAAGTCGAGCCGCGCAAACGGGCCCTTCGTCGTACTGAATGCAGCGGCGATCACGCCGGAGCGCATGGAGATCGCGCTGTTCGGGACCGAGGGAACGCCCGGCCAACCGCGACGGACCGGTGTGCTCGAAGAGGCGCATGGCGGTATCCTTTATCTCGACGAGATTGGCGAAATGCCGCGCGAGACGCAGAACAAGATCCTGCGCGTGCTTGTCGATCAGCAATTCGAGCGCGTCGGCGGCTCCAAGCGGGTCAAGGTGGATGTGCGCATCATCTCATCCACCGCTTACAATCTCGAAAGTCTGATCGCCGAAGGTGGTTTCCGCGAGGACCTCTACCACCGGCTTGCCGTGGTGCCGCTGCGCGTGCCGCCGCTTGCCGAGCGGCGCGAGGATATTCCCTTCCTCGTCGACATGTTCATGCGCCAGGTCAGCGAGCAGGCCGGTATCCGCGCGCGCAAGATCGGTGACGATGCGCTGGCGGTGCTCCAGGCGCATGACTGGCCGGGCAACATCCGCCAGCTGCGTAACAATATCGAGCGTCTGATGATTCTCGCCCGCAGCGACGGCCCGGATACCCCGATTTCGGCCGACATGCTGCCAACCGAAGTGGGCGACATGCTGCCGAAGATTTCCACGCAGGGCGACCAGCACATCATGACGCTGCCGCTACGCGAGGCCCGCGAAATGTTCGAGCGCGATTACCTAATCGCCCAGATCAACCGCTTCGGCGGCAACATCTCCCGCACGGCTGAATTCGTCGGCATGGAGCGCTCGGCGCTCCATCGCAAACTGAAATCGCTTGGCGTATAAGGCCTTAAGGCGATTCTGGGGTTCAGGGCATGAAGGTCATCATCTGCGGCGCCGGACGCGTCGGCTACGGTATCGCGGAACGCCTCTCGCAGGAGGGCAACGATGTCTCGGTCATTGACAACAAGGCCTCGCTGATCTCCGCCATCACCGAGACGCTCGATGTCAGCGGTGTCGTGGGACACGGCGCGCATCCGGAGGTGCTGGCCAAGGCCGGCGCCGACCAGGCCGACATGATCATCGCCGTCACGCTGTACGACGAGATCAACATGGTCGCCTGCCAGGTGGCGCATTCTCTGTTTAACGTGCCGACCAAGATCGCCCGCATCCGCTCTCAGAGCTATCTTGCGCCGGAATATTCCGACCTCTTCTCGCGCGAGAACATGCCCATCGACGTGACCATCTCGCCGGAGGTGGAGGTGGGCAAGATGGTGCTGCGGCGCATCTCGTTTCCCGGTGCGACCGATGTCGTGCGCTTCGCCGACGACCGAATCGTCATGGTCGCCATCGAGTGCATGGAGGACTGCCCCGTCGTCGAGACGCCGCTGAAGCAGCTGAGCGAGCTGTTTCCCGACCTGAGCGCCACGGTGACGGGCATTGTCTCCAATGGAAAGCTGGTCGTGCCGAACTCGTCCGATCAGCTGCATTCGGGCGATCTTGCCTATGTCGTGTGCGACAAGGGGCATGTGCGGCGCACGCTCGCCCTGTTCGGCCACGAGGAGCAGGAGGCGGCGCGCATCGTCATCGCCGGCGGGGGCAATATCGGCTATTTCGTCGCCCGCGCCATCGAGGACTATCAGCCTAAGACCCGGCTGAAGATCATCGAAAGCGACCGCGAGCGGGCCGTGGCCGTGGCCGACAAGCTGCGCAGCGCGGTCGTCCTGCATGGCTCGGCGCTTGACCAGAAGATGCTGCTCCAGGCCGATATTCAGGACGCAGACCTTATTGTGGCGCTCACCAACAACGACCAGATCAACATTCTCGGCAGCGTGATGGCCAAGCGCCTCGGCTGCAAGCAGAACCTCGTGCTGATCAACGACCCAAGCTACGAGGACTTTACCAAGACGCTCGGCATCGACTCGCATATCAATCCGCGCGCGGTCACGATCTCCGGCATTCTCCAGCATGTCCGCAAGGGGCGCATCCGCTCGGTCTATGCCGTGCAGAAGGGCGCAGCCGAGATCATCGAGGCGGAGGCGCTGGAGACCTCAATGCTCGTCGGGAAGCCGCTGCGCGAAATCGAGCTGCCGGCGGGCATTCGCATCGGCGCCATCTACCGCGAAGGCACGGTCATCCGGCCGGACGGCAACACCAAGATCAAGGCCAAGGACCGGGTCGTGCTGTTTGCGGCGGCCGCGTCGGTGCGCCACGTCGAACAGCTCTTCCGCGTCAGTATCCAGTATTTCTAGACAGCCGCAGGCGCACGGAACGTTTCCCGCTCGCGCCGGAACAGGAACGCCCATGCTTCGCTTTGCCTATGTGAACGGTCGCTACGTGCGCCACGCCGATGCGACGGTGCATATCGAGGATCGCGGCCTGATGTTTGGCGATGCGGTCTACGAGGTCTGCCAGGTCATGAAGGGCTTTCTGGTGGACATGACCCGGCACCTGGACCGGCTCGACCGCTCGCTTTCCGAGATCCGCATCCATCCGCCGATGCCGCGCGGGGCCCTCGTCGGCATCATGCGCGAAGTGCTCAGGCGCAACCGCGTGGTGAATGGCCTGGTCTATGTGCAGGTTTCGCGCGGTGTGGCGCGCCGCGACCATGTCTTTCCGTCGCCCGACGTGCGTGCCTCGCTCATCGTGACGGCCAAGTCGCTCAACCAGGCGACGATTGCAGCAAAACACGCGGCAGGCGTCAGTGCCTTCACCGTGCCGGACAATCGCTGGGGCAGGGTGGACATCAAGACCGTCGGCCTGCTGCCGAACGTGCTGGCGCGCCAGCAGGCGAAAGAGGCGGGCGGGTATGAGGCGATCTTCGTCGATGCCGAGGGCAATGTGACGGAGGGGGCGGCCACGAATCTCTGGATCGTCGACAAGGCGGGCACGCTCGTCACGCGGCCGGCCGATCGCGGCATTTTGCGCGGCATTACCCGCACCACGCTGATCGATGTGGCGGGCACGCTCGGGCTGCCGGTCGAGGAACGCCGCTTCTCCGTCGCCGAGATGCTGGAAGCACGTGAGGTTTTCATTACCGGCGCCACGACGATCTGCCTTCCGATCGTTTCCATCGACGGCCGGACGATCGCCAACGGCCATCCCGGGATCGTCGCGCAGAAAATTCGCGATGCCTTTTTCGACGTTGCGGAGAAGACCGCGATTTGATACCAAACTCGGCGGTCCGGAAATTCATTCCCGGCCACGGGGACATTTTATTATCAGTCAACCGGTCTCAAGGGCCGGCAATCAGAAAGAAGCGGCGCGATGGCGGAACGTTCTCAGAACCTGCAGGATCTTTTTCTCAATACCGTTCGCAAGCAAAAGATTTCTTTGACGATCTTTCTCATTAACGGGGTCAAGCTGACCGGAGTTGTCACCTCCTTCGACAATTTCTGCGTCCTGCTCCGTCGCGACGGTCATTCGCAGCTCGTGTACAAGCACGCGATCTCGACTATCATGCCCGGCCAGCCGCTGCAGATGTTCGAGACCGAGGAAAACGGCTCCTGACAGGACCAACGAAGATTAGCAAATCCGATATTTCCAAGGATTCCCTCGTCCCGGACGTTGAAAAGCACCGGGACGACATGCGCGCCGTGGTCATCGCACCGGTCCTGAAGACGCGCGGGAAAGCCGATCCGACCGTTATCACGCGGTCCGACGAAGCGCGGCTGGAAGAGGCCGTCGGCCTCGCGCGCGCCATCGACCTGACCATCGTGCATTCGGCGCTCGTGCCGGTCGCCCAGCCGAAGCCGGGCACGCTGCTCGGCACAGGCAAGATCGAGGAGATCAAGGCGGCGCTCGACGAGCACAATGCCGGTCTCGTCATAGTCGACCATCCGCTGACACCGGTCCAGCAGCGCAATCTCGAGAAGGAATGGAACGCCAAGGTCATCGACCGCACGGGCCTGATCCTCGAAATCTTCGGCCGCCGGGCCTCCACCAAGGAAGGCACGCTGCAAGTCGAGCTGGCGCATCTCAACTACCAGCGCGGCCGTCTCGTGCGCAGCTGGACGCACCTTGAGCGCCAGCGCGGTGGCGCGGGCTTCATGGGCGGTCCCGGTGAAACGCAGATCGAGGCCGACCGCCGGCTTCTTCAGGACAAGATCGTCAAGCTGGAGCGCGAACTGGAGCAGGTGCGCCGCACCCGCCAGCTGCACCGCTCGAAGCGCAAGAAGGTGCCGCATCCCATCGTTGCGCTCGTCGGCTATACCAACGCCGGCAAGTCTACGCTGTTCAACCGCATTACCGGCGCAGGCGTTCTGGCCGAGGACATGCTGTTTGCGACGCTCGACCCGACGCTGCGCCGCATGAAGCTGCCGCAGGGCCGCACCGTCATTCTTTCCGACACGGTGGGCTTCATCTCCGACCTGCCGACGCATCTCGTCGCGGCTTTCCGGGCGACGCTGGAAGAGGTGCTGGAGGCGGATCTCATTCTGCATGTGCGCGACATGTCCGACCCGGATAATGGCGCGCAATCCTCCGACGTTCTGCGTATCCTTGCCGATCTCGGCATCGATGAGAAGGACGGCGCCGAGCGCATCCTCGAGGTCTGGAACAAGATCGACCGGCTTGAGCCCGAGGCGCGCGAAGCGTTGGTGCACAAGGCCACCACACAGCCGAACGTCATCGCCGTATCCGCCATTTCCGGCGATGGGGTGGACGCTCTGCTTGACGAGATCAACCGCCGGCTTTCCGGCGTCCTGGTCCACCGCGACGTGATCGTACCCGTGATGCAGCTGCAGCTTCTGCCGTGGATCTATGATCACTCGATCGTCGATGCGCGCGAGGACCTGGAAGACGGAAATGTGCGGCTGGAACTGCGGCTGACGGAGACCGAAGCCGCCGAACTCGACCGACGCCTCGGCATCGGCAGCAAGCCGGCGCGCGAGGACTGGGAACGATAACGCAACGTCATTCTATTGACGTTGCGTTACTTGAGGCTTCGCTCGATCTGCTTGGCCGCCTGCCAGAGCGCTTCCATTCGCTCCAATGTCGCATCCTCAAGGTTTTCACCATTGGCAGCCAGGCTGTCCTCGATATGGGAAAAGCGGTTGCGGAACTTCGTGTTCGTGCCGCGCAGCGCCATTTCGGGATCAGCGCCGACATGGCGGCCGATATTGACCAGCGCGAAAATCAGGTCGCCAAGTTCGTCAACGACGGCTTTCTGCTCACCGGCGGCGAGGGCTGAGCGCAGTTCACCGATCTCTTCCTCGATCTTGTCGAGGATCGGGTCCGGTTCCGACCAGTCGAAGCCGACCTTGGCGGCGCGCTCCTGGAGCTTCAGCGCCTCGACGAGGGCGGGGAAGGAGCGCTGAACGGAACCGAGATGGCCCCGCAGCGGGTCGTCGGGCAATCCGCGAAGGGCGCGGCGCTCCTTGCGCTCACGCTTCTCCGCCTGCTTGATCGCATCCCATTGCAGCTTGACGGCTTCCGGGGTCTGCGCATCCGAGCGCTCGAAGACATGCGGGTGACGGCGGATCATCTTGCGGGTGACGGCCTCAACAACGTTGCCGAAATCGAAAGCGCCGCGCTCCTCGGCGATCCGCGCATGGAAGACGACCTGGAGCAGCAGGTCGCCCAACTCGTCGCAGAGGTCGTCCATGTCGTTGCGCTCGATCGCGTCGGCGACTTCGTAGGCTTCCTCGATCGTATAGGGCTTGATGGTCTCGAAGGTCTGGACGATATCCCAGGGGCAGCCGGTTTCCGGCTGGCGCAGGGCCTGCATGATCTCGATCAGGCGGTCTATGTCGCGGCTCGGCTGCATGGCGGGTCTCAATTCAGCGGGATGGCATTGCCGGCCTTGCCGGATTGATAGCTTGCGGAAAGCGCGTCATAGGCCGCGCGGATCTCGGCATCCTGTGCCTTCAGCGCCGCCTTTGCCTCGTCATCGGCGGTCGCGATGAGATCGGCGATGGCGGCCGAGCGCCAGAAGGCGTTCGTCTTCGCATAGCCGCCCGGCTCCAGCCGGAAGACTTCCTTGAGGATGCGCAGATCGTGCGGAATGGCGAAGCTGTCGCGCGAATCCTCATGGCTGAAGAAATAGTAGAAATTGTCGAAGCCCGCCCAGGTGATGGCCGACAGGCACATGGAGCAGGGCTCATGCGTCGACAGGAAAACATAGTCCCTGGTGTCGGGCTTCTCCACGCGCTCATAGAGGCGCTTCAGCGTATGCACCTCACCGTGCCACAGCGGATTTTCAGTCTCGTTGTTGGTTTCGGCAAGCACGAGCGACAGGTCGGACTTGCGCAGGATCGCCGCGCCGAAGACCTTGTTGCCGGCGGCGACGCCGGCTTTTGTCAGGGGCAGGATATCGGACTGGATGACGTCGAGAAGCCGCTTGGCAAGGGTGGCCTGGTCCATGTGGGAATTCCCTTTGACTTGATGGCCATCCTTAGCGGGCGCGGCGGCGGGCAGGCAAGGGCAGCCGGTGACTTATGCTCAAAATGCGAGGGTGCAGAGCAAAACAATACGCCCCGCCTTGGGCATTGGAATTTATGTTTCTTTTGTTCCTGGCGATTTTTGGCGATAGTGCGCACACTCCAACCGGATCGGATCATGACTGAGGCGCAGAGCAAGCTTTCGACATTTCCCGCGTTCTTCCGCGTCAGCGGCAGGACCGTCGTTGTCGTGGGCGAGGGCGACGAGGCCTTTGCCAAGGCGCGCCTGCTGTTCAACACGGACGCCCGCATCGTTGTTGTCGCCGAAGCACCGGAAGCCGATTTTTCCCGCTTCATCGAGGAGAAGGGGCTTGTCCTGATCCGCGCACCCTTCTCCAGTGCGCTCATCGAAGGCGCAACCCTGGTTTTTGCCGCGACCGGCGACGGCGCCGCGGATCGCGCCATTTCCACCGCCGCCCGCGCGCTTCACATCCCCGTCAATGCGGTGGATCAGCCGGATTATTGCGATTTCTTCACGCCGGCGCTCGTCAATCGCGCGCCCTTGGCAGTGGCGATCGGAACCGAAGGCGCAGGCCCGGTGTTGGCGCAGATGATCCGCGCCCAGGTCGATCAGATCCTTTCGCCCTCGCTGGGGCGTCTCGCGAGCCTTGCCAGCAGCTACCGTGAGGCCGTCGATCGCATTCTGCCGCGCGGTGTGACGCGCCGCGTCTTCTGGCGGCGGTTCTTCCAGGGTGCGGTTGCCGATGCCGTCAACAACGGGGATATCGAACTGGCGCGCCGCACGGCCAACACGCTTTTGAATTCACAGGGCAGGGCAGCGGGTCATGTCTGGCTCGTCGGCGCCGGTCCGGGCGCGGAAGACCTGCTGACGCTGCGTGCGCAGCGCGTGATGATGGAAGCCGATGTCATCGTTTTCGATGCGCTGGTGCCGCAGGCGATCGTCGATATGGGACGCCGCGACGCCGAGCGCCTGTCCGTCGGCAAGCGCAAGGGCTGCCACTCCAAATCGCAGGAAGAGATCAACGATCTCTTGGTGGAACTCGGCAAGGCCGGCAAGCGTGTCGTGCGGCTGAAATCCGGCGATCCGCTTGTCTACGGCCGTGCCGGCGAAGAAATGGCAGCACTCCGGCAGGCCGGCGTGACGTATGAGATCGTGCCGGGCATCACCTCCGCCTTTGCCGCGGCGGCCGATTTCGAGCTGCCGCTGACGCTGCGTGGCGTTGCCTCCTCGCTCGTCTTCACGACGGGCCACGACCTGACGGGATCGGTTCTGCCGGATTGGGCGCGTCTGGCGATTTCGGGCGCCACCGTTGCCGTCTATATGGGCCGCACGGTCGCAGCTTCCGTTGCCGCACGGCTGATGGAGGCCGGCCTGCCCGCCGAGACCACCGTCGCCGTGGTGGAGAATGCCAGCCGGCGCGACAAGCGTCTGCTGCACGGAACGCTCAAGGATCTGCCGGATCTGGAGCACCGTGACGAGCTTTCCGGCCCGGTCATGGTGATTATCGGCGATGCCGTCGCCGGCGCCAATTTCGAACATTCCGAGCCGCTCGTGCGCGAGCCGGTTCGCACGACAGCTGCACTGGGAGCATGACATGGCCGACAAGGTTCTGACAGCCAACCGCCTTTCCGACGGCATTTCCGTCTGGCTCGATGCCGCCGGCAACTGGAATGAACATCTCCAGGACGCCTTCGTGGCGCGCCACAAAGAGGCCGTCGACGCGCTTGAAGCCACCGGCAAGCAGGCCTTCGCCGACAACAAGGTGGTTGACGTGAACGTCGTGGACGTTGAAGAAATCGACGGCGTGCTGCGGCCTTTGCGCATGCGCGAGCGCATCCGTGCCGAAGGACCATCCATTGCCTATGCCGCCGGTTATTCCGGCCTGACTGCGACGGCCGCGCCGGCCGCCTGAGGACGTTTCAATGTACCGCTACGACGAATTCGACCACGCCTTTGTCTCTGACCGTGTGGAGCAGTTCCGCGATCAGGTCGCGCGCCGCCTGTCCGGTGAACTGGCCGAGGATGCCTTCAAGCCGCTGCGCCTGATGAACGGCGTCTATCTGCAGCTGCACGCCTATATGCTGCGCGTCGCCATTCCCTATGGCACGCTGAGCGGCCGCCAGATGCGCAAGCTGGCCTATGTCGCGCGCAAGTACGACCGCGGCTACGGACATTTCACCACACGTCAGAACATCCAGTACAACTGGCCGAAACTCTCGGAACTGCCGGATGCGCTGGCCGATCTCGCGACCGTCGAGATGCATGCTATCCAGACGTCGGGCAATTGCATCCGCAATGTCACGGCCGACCATTTTGCCGGTGCTGCCGCCGATGAGGTTGCTGATCCCCGGCCTTACGCGGAAATCCTGCGCCAGTGGTCGTCCGTCCACCCGGAATTCTCCTTCCTGCCGCGCAAGTTCAAGATTGCTGTGACGGGTGCCGAGCGCGACCGCGCCGCCATCCAGGTGCACGACATCGGCCTGCACCTGAAGAAGAACGAAAAGGGCGAAATCGGCTTTGCCGTCTATGTCGGCGGCGGGCAGGGCCGCACGCCAATGATCGCCAAGAAGATCCGCGACTTCCTGCCGAAACAGGACCTCCTGTCCTACACCACTGCGATCATGCGCGTGTACAACCTGCACGGCCGCCGCGACAACAAGTACAAGGCGCGTATCAAGATTCTCGTGCACGAGACCGGCGTGGAGGAACTTTCGCGCCAGGTGGAGGCCGAGTTCGCCGAGCTGCGCGACACCGAGCTGAAGCTTCCCGAGCGCGATGTTGCGGCGATTTCCGCCTACTTCGCGCCGCCGGAGCTTGGCTCCCGTGCCGAAGGCTGGGCGAACCTCGCGCAGTGGAAGAAGGCGGACCCGGAATTTGCACGCTGGGTGCAGAACAACGTGCAGCCGCACAAGCACCCCGATTACGGCATGGTCACGATCTCGCTGAAGCCGATCGGCGGCATTCCCGGTGACGCGACCGACACGCAGATGGAGGCCGTCGCCGATATCGCCGAGGAATATGCCTTCGACGAAATCCGCGTCAGCCACGAGCAGAACCTCATCCTGCCGCATGTCGCGCTGGCCGACCTGGAGCCGGTCTACCGGGGTCTGGTCGCTGCGGGTCTTGCGACGGCCAATGCCGGCCTGATCACCGACATCATCGCCTGTCCCGGGCTCGACTACTGCGCGCTGGCCAATGCCCGTTCGATCCCGGTCGCGCAGGAACTGTCGACCCGTTTCGGCTCGCCCGAGCGGCAGGCGGAAATCGGTGAGCTGAAGATCAAGATTTCCGGCTGCATTAATGCCTGCGGCCACCACCATGTCGGCCATATCGGTCTTCTGGGCGTGGAGAAGAAGGGCGAGGAGCTCTACCAGATTACGCTCGGCGGCTCCGGCGACGAAAACACCTCGATCGGCGAGATCATCGGGCGCGGTTTCGAGCCGGAAAAGGTGACGGATGCCGTGGAGGTTATCGTGAACACCTATCTCGGCCTGCGCCTTGACCCGTCTGAAGTCTTCCTCGATGCCTATCGTCGCGTCGGACCGCAGCCCTTCAAGGATGCGCTCTACGGCGACAAGACGGCGGCGGCGGCCTGAGGAGAACGGTCATGACAAAAATCTGGAACGAAGCCGGTTTTGTGACCGATGATCCCTGGGTAATCGAAACCGAAGACGCCAAGGCGGGCTCGAACGAAAAGGCGATCCTCGGGCTCGACGACTTTCTGGCGAAGGTCACCGAGGGCGATGAGACCGGCCTCGGCGTGCTGATCAACCCGGCGGACGACGTGCGCAGGCTGGAGGGGCATCTGGACCGCATTGCGCTGGTCGCGGTGGCGTTTCCTGCGTTCAACGACGGCCGCGCCTTCAGCCATGCTTCGCTGTTGCGCTCGCGCCTTACCTATGCCGGCGAGATCCGCGCTGTCGGCGATGTGCTGATCGACCAGATCCCGCTGATGCTGCGCTGTGGCATCGACAGCTTTGCGGTCAGCAACGAGACGGCGCTGAAGCGCCTATCCGAAAACCGTCTTCCCGGCATCGAAAACCACTACCAGCCGACTGCCCGTCCTTCCCAGGATGCTGGCTCGTATAGCTGGCGCCGCCGGGCCTGATTTCCCGGCCGGTTGATCACAGCGACCGGCTACGGCCGCAATCCTGTGGTAGACTTGAGCCAGATCAAGGACGCTTGGCAGGGCGCAGGCGATATCGAGTGGCCGGCAAACTATTGCGCGGCCATTCGGCGCATTGGAACGGAATACCTTCCTTTGCTGCTCAACATGTAATATCTGCCTATCGTCAAGATTTTCCGACGCAGACAGGACCGATCCAGACATGAACGCACCGGCCAAGACCGAAGACTTTGTGGCAACCATTCCCGCCGGCGTTTTCGCCGAGACGGTGACGAGCGTGCAGCATTATACGGATCACCTGTTCCGCTTCCGCATGACGCGCCCCGAAAGCTTCCGCTTCCGTTCGGGCGAGTTCGCCATGATCGGCCTCATGGTCGGTGACAAGCCGATCTACCGCGCCTATTCGATCGCAAGCCCGTCCTGGGACGAGGAGCTGGAATTCTTCTCGATCAAGGTGCCGGATGGGCCGCTGACCTCGCATCTCCAGCAGATCAAGCCGGGCGATACTGTACTGATGCGCAAGAAGCCGACCGGCACGCTCGTTCTCGACGCACTGACGCCCGGCAAGCGGCTTTACATGTTCTCGACCGGCACGGGCATTGCGCCTTTCGCAAGCCTCATCCGCGACCCGGAAACCTATGAGAAGTTTGACGAGGTCATCCTGACTCATACATGCCGCGAAGTGGCTGAACTGAAATACGGTTTCGATCTGGTCGAGGAAATCCGCAATCACGAATTTCTTGCCGAAGTCGTTGGCGACAAGCTGCGCCATTACGCGACCGTGACCCGTGAGGACTTTCCGTTCAAGGGCCGTATCACGGACCTCATCTCCAACGGCAAGATGTTTGCCGATCTCGGATTGCCGCGCTTCGATCCGGCCGTCGACCGCGGCATGATCTGCGGCTCTTCGGCGATGCTCAAGGAGACCAAGGCGCTGCTTGAGCAGGCCGGCCTCACGGAGGGCGCCAACAGCAAGCCCGCCGAGTTCGTCATCGAGCGCGCCTTCGTCGACTGAACGACGGCGATCCATTTCACAAAGCGGCGGCCTTCGGGCCGCCGTTTTCGTTTCAGCCGGACAGTTCTTCCAATAGGTCCGTCATTGCGGCCGATGCGGCGGCGGGATCGCCGTTGCGGATGGCGCGGATGACCTTAACATGCAGGTCGACGGAGCGATCCATGCGGCGGCTATCGGCGCGGGTGAACCACAGGCGTCGTGCATGGGTTTGCAGCGAGGCGAGGGCGGCAATGAGGAACCGGTTGGGGCAGGCCTCCTCCAGGATCTCGTCGAAGGTCTTGTCGGCGGCGAGGAAGCCTTCGATATCCGAGTTGATAGAACAGGCGGTCATGGCCTGTGCGCAGGCGACCAGCCGTTCGCGTTGCGCGTCGCTGGCATGGCGGGCGACCAGTGCGGCAGCCAGCGGCTCCAGCTGGCGGCGCGTGGTCATGACGTCGGCGTGATCATCCGGACGGATTGCCGCGATCTGCAGGCCGGCGCGCGGCCGCACCACGATAAGCCCCTGCCATTCCAGCTTCTGGATCGCCTCGCGCACCGGCGTGCGGCCGTGACCCGAAAGCTCGATCAGCTGCTTTTCGGTCACGAGCGCCCCGGGTTTCAGCTTCAGGGTGACGATCAGACCCTCGAGGGCGAGATAGGCGAGGTGGGCCTGCGAGGCCGCTGATACCGTCATGCGGATACTCCGTTGATATATCACTTGGTGGCATGTCGCAAAGCGGATAGCAAGGGCGCTGATATATCAGATGCCTGATTGCTGCATTACGAGCCGTTCACAAAGAGGCTTCGGGGCGGATTTGTCCTTTACCTGTCGATTCGACTGACGGGTGGAGGCTCGTCGCGATCTGGCTCGGCCCATTCTCACGGTTTGCAGCTTTTTGGACTGTGCGCCAAAAGGCGGCGAATAAAGCCGCGTGACCACCCGTCGATAGGAGGATTGCGGTTGACGAATGTCATGCGTCCTTGCAAGCATGCCGGCATTCAGGACCGTTCAGTTCCATCTTGGGGGATAGATTGACCGCGGGTTCCATCGTCGCGACTCTGCTGATCGTGATCGCCGGCGTGCTTGCCGTTCCGGCGGTCAGCCATACCAATGGCGGAACGACCCTGTCCCTGATGGCCTCCTCGATGGCCTTCGTCGCGATGGCGATCGCGCAGTTCATGGCCACGCGGCCGCCGCTGGTGGAACGGCTGTTCGGCGGGCTCGACCGCATCTATCATTTCCACCGCAAGATCGGCATCGCGGTGCTCTGTCTTATCCTCGTGCACTATTTCGTGGCGCCCGATTTCCAGGGGCTTTCGCTCACGGGCGATCTCAACAGGCTCGCCAAGACGGCCGGCGAATGGGCCTTCTACGGCTTCGTCTTCCTGCTTGTCCTCAGCATCGTGAAGGTCATTCCGAAGACGCGCTTCCAGATCCCCTATCAGTACTGGCGCTTCACCCATCGGTTCATCGGCCTGCTTTTCGTGCTGGTCGCCTTCCACCAGATGTTCATCAAGCGCCCCTATGACAGCACGGCGCTGCTGGCGGTCTATCTCAACCTCTTCGCGCTGCTCGGCATCGTCAGCTATGCCTATACGCAGCTTCTGCCCTGGATTCGCACGCGAAAATACCAGGTTGTGGATGTCGAGCGCCACGAGGGCGCAACGATCATCACGGCAAAGCCCATCCGCAGCAAGCTGAAGGCGTTGCCCGGCCAATTCGGCTTTTTCCGCGTCAACAAGGCCGGGCTGCGCGAGCCGCATCCCTTCACCATCGCGGGTATCGATGAGGACGGCACGGTGCGCTTCGCCATCAAGCCGCTCGGCGACTATACGAAAGCATTGCGGGAAACGGTGGCTGTTGGCGATGCGCTGACGCTGGAGGGCGGATACGGTCATTTCAACCACAAACGCGGTGGCAAGAAGCAGATCTGGCTTGCCGGCGGCATTGGTGTGACGCCGTTCCTCGCCATGGCGAGCCGGCTGACGGGCGACGAGGGCCAAGACATCCACATGGTGTACTGCGTGCGCGATGGTGCGGAGGCGATCGGTGTCGAGACGTTCCGCGCGCAGGCCGAAAAGCTCGGCAATTTCAGCTTCGTCCTGCATAATTCCGCGACCGACGGGCGGCTCGACGCGGCAAAGCTCGTGTCCGGAACGGCGATGGATCCCGCAGAAGCCGACCTGTGGTTCTGCGGGCCGCCACCGCTCCGGCTGGCTATCGAAAAGGGATTGAGGGAACTCGGCAAGCCACCGCGCCGCGTCGAGTTCGAACGTTTCGAATTTCGCTAGGGCAGTTCCCGCGGAAACTGCGCGGCGGTTTTGTATGCGGAATTGTCGGAGAGATCAGATTTCCAGCCGGGCATCCGGCTTTTTGGAGTGAGGGACAAGCCATGCGCGCGTTCAATATGGCACTTTTCTGCCCGATGCCGCGCCTTGGCGCGCTTCTCGGCCTGGCGATGATGGCGTTCTGTCCGACCGGGGCATTCGCCATCGATCCGTTCACGCCGGATGCCTACGGCACCTACCAGGCGAATGCCGAGAACGGCAAGGTGCTGTTCGGCGCCGCCGGCTGCGGTGCCTGCCATGGCTCCGGCGACAATACAGAACTGCTTTCCGGCGGTATGGAGATGCAGACTGCCATCGGAAAATTCTTCGCACCGAACATCTCGGCGCATCCGAACGGCATCGGCGGCTGGTCGAATGCCGACTTCCTGAATGCCGTGATGGCCGGCCTCGACAAGGAGGGGGATAATCTCTACCCGGTCATGCCTTACACGTCCTATGGCGGCATGAAGCCGGAGGACGTGCTCGATATCAAGGCCTATATCGAGACGCTGCCGCAATCGGACGCGGCCTCGAAGGAGCACGAGATCGCATTTCCTTTCAGCCGGCAGACGACGATCACGTTGTGGAAGCGCAGCCATTTCACCGTGCCGGCGTACCAGTCGCGTGAAGAGACCCAGATGGAGCGCGGCCGCTACCTCGTGGAGAATGTCGGCGGTTGCGGCGATTGCCATACGCCGCGCACCGCCACCTACGGCCTCGACCTTGCACGCGCTTATGAGGGCGAGAAAGGGCTGACCGGCGCGGTTGCGCCCGATATCACCAAGGCGCGCATGGGTGGCCTTGCCTCGCATGAGGTCTTTACCAAGGGGCTGATCGAGGAGGGCAAGAAGCTCTCCGGTTCGCCGCTGGCCGATCCCGTGATGCGCCACATCGCGAAGGGGCTTTCGGCGCTTTCCGACGAAGACCGCCAGGCCATGTATGCCTTCCTTGCGGACCGCGAGGTCAAGGTGACGCCGGTGGAAACCAGCGCGACACCCGTGTGCAGCGAGGCCACGGCCGAGACGGCGCTGACGGCCGGCGGTGGCAGTGCGGAATTCGCATCCGCTGCCGATGCGTTCATCGGAAAATATTGCCGCAACTGCCATGGTCCGGGTGAAAGCTCGCAGGGCTCGTTCCCTTCGGGCGACCTTGCCTCGATTGCCGCCAATCCGGCGTTCGTGACGCCCGGCGACGCATCCAAGTCGCTGCTTTACACCAGCGTTACCAGCGGCCGCATGCCGCTCGGCAAGCGGCCCGACGATGCGGAGGTGCAGAGCCTTGCCAACTGGATCAACTCGTTGAACAAGGCTTCAATTCCGACGGCGGTTTCCGCGAGCCAGACGCAGCGCTCGCGGCCGATGCTGAAATATCTCGATTTCGTGGACCTTGCGCTACGTGACATCTCCAAGGTGGACGAACACGACCAGCCGTTCATGCGCTATTTCAGCTATCGCGACCAGTATAACGGCATGATGAGCTGTGAGACGCACGAGACCTTCCTCAAGCGCATGAAGGTGCTGGCGGGCGGCTTCAAGAAGCTCGTCAATT
The DNA here is from genome assembly GCF_022637395.1 of Shinella sp. H4-D48. Lineage (GTDB taxonomy): Bacteria > Pseudomonadota > Alphaproteobacteria > Rhizobiales > Rhizobiaceae > Shinella > Shinella sedimenti. Next base: position 1,735,614 of record NZ_CP093337.1, read on the forward strand.
CGCTGTCCTACGGACCGGAGCTTGTCATTCCGGAGGAAGTCGAAGGCTCTGACGGCCTGCTTGTGCGCATCGACCTTCGCGACCTCCAATGGAGCGAGGACGACTACGACTTCCTGATCAACGAGTATTTCTACGGCGTCGATCCGGCCAGCAATTCGCAGCTGCATGCGCTCGCCAAGGCCACGCATACGCAGTTGCCGATCATGCGCGTCGATTGGTTCATGAGCAACGGCGCGCGGCCGAAGGTCTATAACCGCCTGATGAAGCTGCCGACCAACATCATCGAGCTGGAAAAGCGCTTCGGGGTGAATGTCGAGCAGAATATCGAGCGCCGCCGCATCGTGCGCGCCGGTTTCGCGGACGGCTCGTCTGGGGTTTCGGATCACAACCGCATGCTGGAACGGCACGACATGCCGTTCGGCGGCTATTACTGGAAGTCCTACGACTTTGCCGGCGATGTTGGCCGTCAGGTGCTGAAGCGCTTCCCGGCCGGGCCGGAAGGCGTGCGGCTGAAGGCGGGGCTCGAACCCTTCGAGCACGATGGCGGCGAGATGATTTTCTCGCTTCCCAACGGCATGCAGGGCTATTACCTCTCAACCAACAAGGGCGATCAGCTCGATATCGGCCCGACGGCCATCGTATCCTTCCGCAAGCGGCCGATCGGCAAGGGGGTGGAGATCGTCAATGCCCGGTCCTGCTTCGACTGCCATTTCGACGGCATTCTGTCGAAGCGCGACCAGCTGCGCGAGCATATTCAGACCTCCACGCTGTTCTCCAAGGACCAGCAGGACGAACTGCTCGCCGTCTATGTGCCGCAGGAAAAGCTGAACGAGGCGTACAAGCGCGACACCGAACGTTTCGTCAGCGCGCTCGACCGTCTCGGCATTACCGAAGCAACGGCTGGCGGCGGCAAGACCAGTCTGAAGGCGCCGGGCGGGGCGGAAATCTTCACCTACTTCGCCGACAAGTATGAGGACGAACTGAATTTCGAGCAGCTGGCTGCCGAATTCGACATGACGCCGGAGGAGTTCGCCTCCGATATCCGCCGCGTCAACGACGTCAATGCGTTGCGCATCGGGCTCGACTGGGTCGCGACGCTCGAGGCGGGCTCCACCATCCCGCGCGTCGAGGTGGAGGAGCAATTCGCCCTCATGCTGGAGCCATTGCAGCAGCTCCAGCCGCTGAAGCGCGGTGTCAATCATGAGACCGTGGCCATCAACACCGCTCATACCCAGCCGACCACCGACAACGCCCAGACGGCCTATGCCGTTCCTGCCTACAAGCAGGACGACAAGGCGCAGGCCGACAAGGTGAAGCTTGCCGTGCATGTGGCTTCGACAAGCGCGAAGGTGGGCGATTACCTGAGCTTCGAGCTTTCCACCAACCATGCCTGCGAATTGCAGGTCGTGTATGTCGAGGATACGGGCAAGGTGGAAATCATCCCGGATGTGATGATCGGCAATACCACGCTCAATCCGGGCGAACGCCGTCTCATCCCGCAGGCGGGTACCGGCAATCTCACCTTCGATATGCCGTCGGACGGCGAAACCCTGATTGCCTTCTGCCGTATCGGCGGGCTGGGCGACCAGAAGCTGACGCCCGAAAAGGCCCGGCAGCTGGCGGCGAAGTCGAAGCTGCCATTGACCCGCGGGCTTGCAATCAACCTTGCAAAGCAGGCCGAGCAGGACAATGGTGCGAGCGGTCTCCAGATGGTGACATTCGAGATCAAGTGACAGTGGGGCAGGGGTGACCGCACCCCTGCCTGACGATTCGAGAATATGAGGGCTGAACCGACAATGCTGATGCGTTCCCTTGCGGCGACATTCTTCGTGCTGGCCGGTGCTGCGCCGGCCGCCGCTACCTGCGACGCCTTCAAGGGGGTTGTCGAGGCATTCAACGCCGGCGACGCGCAGAAGGCGCATTCAATCGCGGAGACGGCCGGTACTGCCAATTGCAGCGCCAACGAGCGCACGCTGGTCGGCCGCATCGCCGGCCTCACCGCCTTCAACCGCATTTCGACGGCGGTCTCCGGCGGTGACAGGCTCGACGCGCACCGGGTTGAACTGGAGAACCTCCAGAAGGCATATGGCGGCCCTTGGCAGGTGTTCGACGCGCTGGGCGATCTCGCGCGCGAGCGCAAGGACTACGAGGCCGCCGCCCGCTTCTATCAGATGGCGCTGGAGGACGGATCGAACGAGACGCTGACGCCGGAATGGATGGCGCCCGACGAGCAATACATCCTGCGGCTCGACAAGCTGGCCAGCGAGATGCGCCTTGCCGCGCCACGACCGGTACAATTGGCCATGCGCGGTGGCTGCAAGGTCTCCTTCCGCGGCGTGAAGATCAAGAAGAAGTCGACGCCCGTGCGTTATGTCTTCGGGACGGCGGATTTCACGCCTGATGGCGTTGAGGCGGCCAAGGATCTTTCCGAATGCCTTAAGGCGGTGAAGCCGACCGCCATCACGCTGATCGGCCATACGGATCCAGTCGGTTCCGCGGCCGCGAACTACAAGCTTTCGCTCGCCCGCGCCGAGACGCTGAAGGCCTATCTGCACGATGCCGGCTATCCCGGCACGATCGCCACGGTCGGGAAGGGCGAGGACGAGCCTTTCAAGCCGGACGATGCCAGCGCCTATGACACGGAAACACTGAACCAGTTGCACCGTCGCGTGGAAGTGGACGTGGAATGAGGATGCGCAGACCCCTCTACCGCCTGCTCGCGTTTTCGATTGCCTTGGCGCTTCCCGCCCCGGTGCTTGCCGCACAGACTTACGGGCTCGTGGTCGGCGTCGATAAATATCCCAACGACGTGAGCCTGGACGGCGCGGTGCGTGATGCCGAGGATGTCTATCGCGCGATGTCGTCCGCAGGGTTCGATGTCGTCAAATTCACGAACGAACAGGCGCGCAAGGACGATATCCGCAAGGCCTGGACGGACCTTGTAGCGAAAGCTGCCGCGGGCGATACGATCATCTTCACTTATGCCGGCCACGGCGCGCAAATGCCCGAACTCATTCCGGGCGACGAGGCCGATGGGCTGGATGAATTTCTCCAGCTGCCCGGCTTCGACCGCAACCGCGCCAACGAGACCTTCAACGAGATCATCGTCGACAACGAGATGAATGCCTGGTTCGGTGAGGCCGAGAGCAAGGGTGTGCATGTGCTCTTCGTGTCCGACAGCTGCTTTTCCGGTGGCATGAGCCGATCGATCACAGGCAAGACACGCCTTGCGCCGGCGGTGACGGTGAAGCTCGCAGCCCCGTCGCAGGAGGCGATCGAGGGCGCGAAGGTCAAGGAAATCGACTTCAAGCAGGTGACGGTGCTCGCCGCTTCGCTCGAAAGCCAGCCGACGCCGGAGGTCATTATCGACGGAGAGCCCCGCGGCGCCTTGAGCTGGAGCTTTGCCCGCGCCGTCGAGGGCAGCGCGGATCGCGACGGCGACGGCGTGATCACCCGCATCGAGCTGGAGGACTATATCTTCAGCAACGTGAAGAACCGTTCTGAAGCCCTGCAGGTGCCCAATTTCATGCCGCAGGTGGCGCGCTCGGAAAGCGAGGTCGTGGTGCGGCTGACGCGCGGTCTTCCGGTCGATACGGCCGAAGGCGCTGCAACAGGCGCGGCACACAAAGTCATGAAGCCGGCTAAGGATCTTGGCTGGACGGGCCAGATCGCTCTGGAGATCACCGGAGCCGCCGAGCGGCCGAGCAATGCCGAAGGCACCGGCACGCCGTTTCGCTGGGATGTGGATAGCGGCGTGTTCTACACGCCGAATGGCGATGTTGCGGGCGAGAATATCGGGGCGGACCGAATCCAGTCGGTCGTCGACAAGTTCGTGCTGCTGGATTTTCTGAAAGCCATGGCGAGCCAGAATCCGGGATCGGTCTCGCTCAAGCCTGCCCGCGATATCTACGCCGCCGGCGATCGCCTGCGCTTTGATGCACCGCCCGGCCGCTTTCCCAATATGCTCGTCTTCAATCTCGCCAATACGGGCGAGGTGCAGTTCCTTGACATGCAGGCGGCGGGCACCGAAAGCGGGCAGTTCAAGCTGACGGATGTCGAGGTGGTGAAACCCTATGGTGCAGACCATCTGATCACCATCTGGACGGCGGAGCCGGTCGATGCCATTGGCGCCGTGCTTGCCGATCCGAAGGTAACACCGCAAACCCTGCTGCAGGCGCTCGTCACGCGTCTCGACGGCAAGGAGGCCAGTGTCGCCATCCAGCCCCTCTATACGCGGGAAACGCTCTGATGATCCGTTATGCCGCTGCCCTTCTGCTTTCGCTGTCGTTGCCCGCCGTCGCCGCCGCTGCGGACCGCGCGCTGGTGATCGGCATTGGCACCTATGCGAACCTGCCGGAAAAGATGTTCCTGGAAGGCCCGAAGAACGATGTTCCGCTCATCGAAAAACTGCTGAAGGAAAAGCTCGGCTACGGGGCGGACGCCGTTCGCGTTCTGCGTGACGCGCAGGCGACGCGGGCCGCCATCCTCTCCAGCATCGACGAATGGCTCGTCAATGGCACGCAGCCGGGCGACCGCGTCTACCTCTACTTTTCCGGCCACGGCCTGCAGGTGAAGGATGTGAGCGGCGACGAGGAGGATGGTCTGGACGAGGCGCTGTCGACCTATGACATCGTGGCCGGCGACGGGGACTGGTCGAACGTGATCCTCGACGACGAGATCGACGCCATGCTCGCCAGGCTCAAGGACCGCGCCGTCACCATCGTCATCGATGCCTGCCATTCCGGCACCATCTCGCGGTCCCTGTCGACGGAAGTCGGCGACGCCATGGAAAGCGCCCGCTTCCTGCCGCGACCCCATGCCAAACCGGCCGACGCCGTGAAAACGCGCGGCCTGCGCGTCGATGTCGCCCTGGTGAAGCCCGTCGTCGCCAAGGAGAGCGGGGTGGAAGCGTGGAGTGCGGCCTCCTCCTACCAGGTCGCCTGGGACGATACGCGCCTGCCGCCGGAGGAGCGTCACGGCGTCTTCACGCTATCCTATGTCAACGGCCACGAGATTTCGGCCGCCGACAGCAACGGTAATGGTATCGTCTCGAATGCGGAACTGCTCGAATACGTCAAGAAGCAGTCACAGGCCTATTGCGCGGCGCAAAGCCAGTGCCAGGGCCTCGATCCGCAGCTCGAGGTGAACTATGCCCTGCTTGGCGCCAGCGCCTCAAGCCCAACGGTTTCCGCCACCGACACACAACAGCAAACGCCGGATTACGGCAAAATCGAAGAGGTCAAGGTCGAGGACACGGCGCAGACCGCGTATGTGGCAGCCGACCCGGTCGATGCCATCGGCGACATCCTCGGCAAGGCCGAGAGCGGCGATGTCGCGGTCGCGCTGTCCTCGGATCATCTCAAGAACGGCGACAGTTTCCGCATTTCCGTGACAAGCCGCACGGGCGGCCATCTCATCCTTTACGACGTCGACACGGACGGCAAGGCGACGCAGATATTTCCGAATGAAGCGGCGCAGAAGATCACGCGATTGGCGCCCGGCACGCCGATCACCATTCCCGACGATTATTACGGCTTCGATTTCGAGGCCGAGGGCCCCAGCGAGAATGTGCTGGTCGCCATCGTCGTTGCCGACGACGTCGATCTCACAGGCGTGGCTCCGAACGGTTACGGACTGACCAAGGAACTGGATGCGCGCACCACCATCGCCGACATCGCCGGCACGCTCAAGCAGACCTGGACGCGCGATGTGGAGAATCGCAGCGTCAACTGGTCGCTCGGCCTCATGAAATACACCGTCCACTGAGCCAACCGGCCGCGGCGGCTTCCCGCGAGGGCGAGGCGATCCACAGTCCGTTGCAAAAGCTGTTTTCCCGTGCATTTTCCGGGTTGACCATGCACAACCTCCTGCATATGTTCCGCCCACTTCCGCGGGGCGCTTCGCACCGCCTGGGAGCGCGTAGCTCAGCCGGTAGAGCAACTGACTTTTAATCAGTAGGTCCAGGGTTCGAATCCCTGCGCGCTCACCACCTTGATCTCTTCAACAGAGAATTTCTTTAAAACCGTCAGATGTTCGCCCGGGAATTTCGACTTGTCGAGGTCGCTAGATCCGCTGACGGCGCCTTCATGCGTCAGGTTCTCTTCTGGCGTTTGACAAGCGCGGCGCTGGTGCTAGATCGGGGGCGGGGAAATCCGGCCGGGCCGGGTGTCTTTCATTGTTTTGTTTTTACCGCGTAATCCGGTGCCGATGCGGTTTGCGTCGGGCGGGATTGGTGCACAATGGCGGCAATTCATTTTTACGGTAGGGAATAGGACTTCATGAGATACGCGTTTTTCGCACCTTTCGTACTGCTCGGCCTCGCAATGCCGGCATCGGCGGCACTTTCCGGGTTCTACGATGCGGCCGAGCAGGTTCAGGCGGTCATTGGCAGTAACAAGGTTTCGTCGGCCATGGGCGAGAGACCGTTCGATACGCTGGAGCAGGTTCGCACGCGCGACAATGGGCAGATCGAATGGCGGGTGCAGAACTCCGAATGCTACGTCATCGTCACGCTGACGCCCGTTCCGCCGGCTGGCGTGGGCAAGACGACCTATGAGGTCGCCAATGTATCTGCCTGCGAGGGAAGCGATCTGGAGAGCGAAGAGTCCGGCTTCTGAGGTATCCGGGCGGCCGTGATGGTGCCAGTTGTCGCCGTTTGATACGACGCAAGCCCGGTGATGTTGCTGTCACCGGGCTTTTCCGTTTTTTGATCAGCCCGAAATGGCGGCAAACACCAGGTAGAACAAGGCCGAGATGGCCGCGGCCGAGGGCAGGGTGATGATCCATGCCCAGACGATGTTGCCGGCAAGGCCCCAGCGGACGGCCGTGACGCGACGGGCCGCGCCGACACCGATGATGGCGCCGGTGATGGTGTGCGTTGTCGAGACGGGAATACCGAGCCAGGTGGCGGCAAAGAGGGTTATTGCCCCGCCGGTTTCCGCGCAGAAGCCCTGCATCGGGTTGAGACGGGTGATCTTCGAGCCCATCGTGTGGACGATGCGCCAGCCGCCCATCAGCGTGCCGAGCGCCATGGCGGCCTGGCAGGTGATGACCACCCAGAAGGGCACGTAGAATTCTCCGCCGAGATAGCCCTGCGAATAGAGAAGCACCGCGATGATGCCCATCGTCTTCTGGGCGTCGTTGCCGCCATGGCCGAGCGAATAGAGCGAGGCCGAGATGAACTGCATCACGCGAAAGGTGCGATCGACGGCAAACGGTGTCTGGCGCACGAAGATCCAGGACACGGTGAGGACCAGGATCAGGGCGAGGAAGAAGCCGATGGCGGGCGACAGGAAGATGGCGCTCGCCGTCTTGATCAGGCCGCTCCAGACGACGGCGTCGAAGCCCGTCTTGGCAAGGCCTGCGCCCACCAGGCCACCGATCAGCGCATGCGAGGAGCTCGAGGGAATGCCGAAGATCCAGGTCACCACGTTCCAGATGATCGCTCCCATAAGGGCAGAGAAGATCACGAGCGGGCTGACGATAGAGGGGTCGATGATGCCCTTGCCGAGCGTTTCGGCCACATGCAGGCCGAAGAACAGGAAGGCAATGAAATTGAAGAACGCCGCCCACATGACGGCATATTGCGGGCGAAGAACACGCGTGGAGACGATGGTGGCGATGGAGTTCGCCGCGTCGTGCAGGCCGTTCAGGAAGTCAAAGAGCAGCGCGATGCCCACGAGGGCGATGAGCAGCGGCAGGGCGAGGGTGGCGTCCATCAGACGTTCTCGATCACGATGCCGCTGATTTCGTCTGCCACGTCCTCGAAGCGGTCGACGACCTTCTCCAGTTCGCTGTAGATCTCGCTGCCGATGATATAGGCCATCGGGTCGGTCTTGCCGTAGGTCTTGAAGAGTTCTTTCACGCCCTGATCGTGCAGTTCGTCGGAGCGTCCTTCGACACGGGTCACTTCCTGGGCAATCGTGCTGAGGCGATCGGCGTGCACGCCCACCTTGTCGAGCAGAGGAATGGCTTCGGCGATGAGATGGGCGGCCTTGACGACGGCCGCGCCCATTTCCTGCATACCGGGCTGGAAGCTCGTCTGCTCGTAGAGGCGGATGGTCTTGACCATCTTGTGCATCATGTCGATGGCGTCATCCATCGACTGGATCAGGTCCTTGATGTCGCCGCGGTCGAAAGGCGTGATGAAGCTGCGGCGCACGGCAAGCAGCACCTCGGCCGTAATCGCGTCCGCCTCGTCTTCCAGCGCGACGATGCGGTCGCAGTGTTTTTCCATGTCCGGGCCGCCGGCCAGGACGGCCTGGAGCGCTTCGGCAGCGCCGACGACGGTGCGGGAATGGCGCTCGAAGAGGTCGAAGAATCGGTCTTCACGCGGCATGAGTTTGCGAAACAGCGAGAGCATGGGTGCCCCTTACATGGCTGGGGTTGTCATGTCGCTGTCATAATTCAGCGCCCATGCGCTGGAAAGCACGGATTCGGCCTTGTCACAATTCTCTCAAAGCCTGTGGAAAACTTCGGTAGCCGGCTTATTGCACGATCTTGAAGGGTTGTTCGCTGATGGCGACGGCACCGCTCGCCGTGTCGCGAAAACGGTAGCGCAGCACGTAATCGCCGGCGGGCGGGCCGCTGAGATTGAGCGTCAGCTTGGCGAAGACTTCCTGGTTGCGCACGGTCCCCTTGAAATCAAAAGAGCCGAATGCCTTCTGTTCGGCCAATTTAGCGCCCTTTGGATCGAGCAGTTCGAGATCGACGGTGAAATGCGATTCCAGATTGCCGCCATCGACCGCCCGCCAGGTGAGGCCGACGGGCTCAACATAGGAAATCAAGGCTTCTCCGGATTTGAACTCCGACGTGTGACGCGTTGCGTACATGCCGTATCCCTCGGGAGGCGCGGCGACGAACACAGCCTTGCCGATCGTGAAGGGGAGCGTGGCGGAGAAGGCGCCGAAGGCGTCGCGGATGGTGTTGTGTGCCCCCACGGGATCACCGGCCACGGCCTGTTCCTCGGCCTTCCTTGCGGCATCGACAAGCGGTCCGGCAAGCGCCGGCGGTGCCAGCGACGCGGCAAGAAACAGGGGCAACAGTGACTTCGAAACGAACATTCCGTCTTCCTCCAGCCGATTTCGGCAAGATGCGAAGAAGCGTGACAACAGTCAAGAACGCCCGACGGGCTGTACCCGGTCAGCTTTTCCAGAACAGCGGCGTCAGAATGACAAGCACGGTGAGGATTTCCAGACGACCGAGCAGCATGAGGAACGAGAGAAGGTAGAGTGCGGCATCGTGAAAAATCGCGAACGAACCCGACGGGCCGATGGCCTCCGTGACGCCCGGGCCAACGTTGGAGAGGGAGGTGGCAGCGGCCGAGACGGCCGTCAGAACGTCATAGCCCATGAGGCCGAGCAGGATGGCGCCGATCGCAGATATGCTCACATAGGTGAGGAAAAACAGGAAGACCGTGCGCTGGAAATCGACATCCACCGTCATGGTCCCGTAGCGCACGGCATGAATGCCATCGGGATAGATCAGGCGGTAGAGGCCGGTGCGCATGAAATTGAACAGGATGATCAGCCGGTAGGCCTTGAGGCCGCCCGCGGTGGAGCCCGAACAGCCGCCCATGAAGGTTGCTACGAAGGCGAGTGCCACGATGAAATGGCCCCACTTCGTATAGTCATCGCTGACGAAGCCTGTCGTGGACAGGATCGAGGAGACGGTGAAGAAGGAATGCGCCAGCGCCTCGTGGAAGCTCACGCCGTTCTGCAGCCGCTGAAAAATGCTGGCAGCGATGGCGAACAGCACGAGATAGCCGAGAAAGACGCGGATCTGCGGGTCTCGCCAGGCATCGATCCGGCCACGCACCACGAACAGGATGAGGACCGAGAACGGCAGGCTGGAAAGCGTCATGAAGAAGGTGGCGGCCCACAGGAGCGGCAAGCTCTTGAAGTAGCCGAAGGAGGCATCATGCGTCGAAAGACCGCCGGTCGCGACCGTCGACATGGCGTGGTTCAACGCATCGAATCGGGTCATGCCCAGGGCCGCATAGGTGACGGCGCAAATGAGGGTGATCGACACATAGATTGCGAGGAACGCGCGTGTATAGCTCGCTATGCGGGCGAACGGCTTGTCGGCGGTATCAGACGATTCCAGCTTGAAAAAGGACATCCCGCCGACGCGCAGGTAGGGCATGATGAAAAGGCCGAGCGCGAGGATCCCGACGCCGCCGAGCCAGTGCAGCAATGACCGCCACATCAGGATTCCGGGTGGCGCGTGATCCAGTCCGACGATGACGGTGGATCCGGTCGTGCTGATCGCGGAGACCGATTCGAAGAAGGCCTGCGCGTAGCTGAGCTTCATCGAGGACAGCCACAGCGGGATGGAGCCGATGATGCTGGCCGAAAGCCACAGCATGTTCACGACGAGAAAGCCCATGCGCTTGTTGAAGGGCGGTGGGCCGGAACGGGTGGCCGCGGCCGTGGCAAGCGAAAGGCCGCCGGTGAAGAAGGCGGACAAGAAGAAGACTTCCGAATCGGGATGGCCGTAATAGACGTCGATAAAGGCCGGGACGAGCATCGCCACGGACATGTACATGCCGACGATGGCGGCGATATTGATGGCGGAACGGAAGATCGTGGCGTTCAAGGTTGGTCTCAATGAGGCCATCTCGGCCAGGGCGGGTGGAAACCGTCGCGTCGATATGCCATAGCCTCTGCGACGTCCAAACTCAAGGACGCCCCGGGGTGATGGGATTGGCTGCGCCCTGCCACGCATGGGCGAGCCACGGGATCGCATAAGGGTCGGAAGAATGATCGTCTTTGTCTGTCTCTGTCCTTGCCGAAGGCACGACATGCAGCCTACCGAACCGCATCCCAACCGAAGACGGACCACAGCATGACATCCGACGTCGACGCAGCCCTGGAGGCCTTGCGCGGGCTTTTTCCCGAAACGCCGCTCCAGCTCAACGAACATCTCTCCGCCCGCTATGGCGCGGAGGTCTACCTCAAGCGCGAGGATCTCTCGCCTGTGCGCTCCTACAAGATCAGGGGGGCGTTCAACTTTCTGCGCAAGGTGCTGGCCGATCCACAGGGCGCACGCAGCTTCGTTTGCGCGTCCGCCGGCAACCACGCACAGGGCTTCGCCTTTGTCTGCCGCCATTTCGGCGTGCCGGGCGTCGTCTTCATGCCGGTGACAACGCCGCAGCAGAAGATCGACAAGACCCGCATGTTCGGCGGCGAGTTCGTCACGATCCGGCTCGTTGGCGACTTTTTCGACCAGTGCTACAAGGCGGCCCGCGACCATGCCGAGGCCACCGGCGCGCTGATGGTTCCGCCCTTCGACCACGTCGACATCATCGAGGGGCAGGCGACGGTCGCGGCCGAGATCGCCGCACAGCTCGGAGAGGGCAGGCTGCCAGATCTCGTGGTGCTGCCGGTTGGCGGCGGGGGGCTGGCCTCCGGCGTAACGGGTTACTTCAAGGATGTCATCGATCCCACGGGTTTCCTGTTCTGCGAGCCGGAAGGCGCGCCGAGCCTCAAGCGCAGTCTCGAGAGCGGCGCGGTCGTGACGCTCGACAAGGTGGACAACTTCGTCGACGGCGCGGCCGTCGCGCAGATCGGTGCGCTCAACTTCGACGCCCTCAAGCGCTTTTCGTCCGACCAGGTGATGCTCCTGTCCGAGAATGCGATCTGTGTCACGATGGTCGATATGCTCAATGTGGAAGGTGTCGTGCTCGAGCCGGCAGGGGCGCTGTCTCTGACGGCGCTGGAGGCGCTTGGGCGTGAGGCGCTTGAAGGCAAGACGGTGGTTGTGGTCGTCTCCGGCGGGAACTTCGATTTCGAGCGCCTGCCTGATGTCAAGGAACGCGCGATGCGCCACGCGGGCCTCAAGAAATACTTCATCCTGCGCCTGGCCCAGCGTCCCGGCGCGCTGCGCGACTTCCTCAACATGCTCGGCCCCGACGACGATATCGCCCGCTTCGAGTATCTGAAGAAATCAGCCCGCAACTTCGGCTCCATCCTGATCGGCATCGAGACGAAGGCGCCGGAGAACTTCACGGCGCTGAGGGCGGCTTTCAATGCGGCAGGGCTCGGCTATCAGGACATCACCGAAAACGAGATTCTCGCCAACCTCATCATCTAGGAGAACCGTCAGCATGGCGCTCTGCACTTGGAGGGCGCCATGGCCTGTGGTAGCAAACGCACATGGCTTCTTTCTTCTCAAAACTCTTCGGTCGCGGCGGCGGCTCGGCATCTCCGGCAAAGGTTGTCGAGGAAACCGAGGCCTATAACGACCTTCTTCTCGTCGCAGCCCCGATCCAGGAGGGCAGCCAGTACCGTCTTGCCGGGCGAATCGAAAAGCACGACGGCGACAGGGTTCTGGTCCGCAGCTTCATCCGCGCGGATATATTCACCTCGCGCGACGATACGGTGGCCACGGCTTTCCGCAAGGCCAAGCAGATCGCCGACCAGCATGGCGCATCGCTTTTTGCCGATGGCGTGGAAAGCCGGCAGGTCTGACGTCCAGGCGATCGAAACCATTATTCGAAAAAATGGCAACCGTTGCTTTAGGGCGCTGGAGAACCGGCGTGTTTGCCTGTATCGGCTGAAACATCACTGAATGAGGCGGCCGAAAGGCGGTCGATGACGCGACGGGCCGGACATGGGAACTGAAAATCTGATCTTGCTTCTCATCGAGGCCGGATTCTATTTCGTGTTCATGGTGGCGATCCTGCATCTGCGCCACCAGCTTGGCATCGGTGTCTTCGTCGCCGCACTCGGCGTGATGCATTTTCTCGAGACCTATCTCGCCGCCGTCTTCTATATCGAATTGCCGTTTGGCGTGATCTCACCCGGCTCGTCCGTGCTGTTTTCCGGCAAGTTGATGATGATCCTGCTCCTTTATGTGAAGGAGGATGCGGCTGTCGTCCGCGCGCCCATCTACGGACTTCTCGCCGGCAATTTCCTGACGGTGGGATTGAGTTTCTTTCTGCGCCACCATCAGACCATCGGCGCGGTGCCCGGGCGCGTCGCGGACCTTGCCTTCATCGACGAGATGGGCTGGCTGATGCTGTGGGGCACGATGCTGCTCTATGTGGATTCGCTCGCCATTATCCTGCTCTATGAGCGCCTCGGCCGCGTCTTCAAGAAGAGCACGACCATGCGTTTCTTCGTCGCTGGCATCGCAGTCCTCACCTTCGACCAGATCGGTTTCTACGCGGCGCTGAATTTCCTCAACGGTGCGCCGATCGCCGTTTTCTGGGGTGGCTGGATCGCCAAGATGATGGCGGCCTGCGCCTATGCAGTGCTGATTTCGATCTATCTCTATTATTCGCGTATCTCGGCCATTCCGGTTTCGCCGCGGCCGATTGCCGATATCTTCGCCGATCTCACGTTCCGTGAACGCTACGAGGATCTGCTGGACCGCTCGGGTCGGGATGCGCTGACGGGTGTCTATGATCGCAGCCGGCTGGAGTTCGAAGCGCCGCGCATGCTGTCATCCATGATGGCCGCGGGCAAACCCATGGCGCTGATGATCGTCGATGCCGATCATTTCAAGGACATCAACGATCATTTCGGCCATCTCGCCGGCGACAGTGTTCTCAAGGACCTCGCGGGCCGGCTGCAGGCGTCGGTGCGCAGCGGCGACCGCGTCTTCCGCTTCGGAGGCGAGGAGTTCGTGGTGATCTGCGAGGATCTTGAGCCGGAGGCCGGGCGAGCGCATGCCGAGGCGCTTCGCGCGTTGGTGGAAGCCGAAATTCGCCGACCGGACGACATAGCCGTGACGGTCAGTATCGGCGTTGCCAACAGCTACACGGATGGCACGACGCTGAATGCGCTGCTGTCGGCAGCCGATACCCGTCTCTACGCCGCCAAGAGTGCGGGCCGCAACCGCGTTGTGGCGTGCTAGATCCCGACATTCGGCCGGTCGATGACCTCGCGAAGGGCAAAGCTCGAATTGATCTTCACGACATGGGGCAGGGCGGAAAGCCAGTCTCGGTGGATGCGCTCGTAGTCCTCCAGATCCTTCGCCGCGACGCGCAGGATGTAGTCGTATTCCCCCGACATCAGGTAGCAGACCAGCACATTGGGGCAGAGTTTCACGGCCGCCTCGAACTCCGTGAGTGTTTTGGCGAACTGCCCGGACAGCGAGATGTGCACGATGGCGATCATTTTGTAATCGAGCGCCTTGGCGGACACGCGGGCATGATAGCCCGTCACGACGCCGGATTTCTCGAGAATGTCGAGGCGGCGCGAACAGGCCGAGGGCGAGAGCCCGATGCGCTCGGCAAGCTCCGCGTTTGAGATGCGGCCGTGCTGCTGAATGACTTTCAGTATCGCAGTATCGATAGCATCGAGTTGAGACATTCGAATTTCCTTCGGAATTTCTGCCCTTTTTCGAATATTATTCGATATGGGCCACCTGCGTAAAGCCGCTTTGCAAGGACATTGCGCGCATCCTCTGCTTCCATTGATGTCCGCCTACGCGGCGGGAGGAGCAACGGAAGCAGACTGGGAAGGAACGCGCATGCGTGTCGGTTGTCCGAAGGAAATCAAGAATCATGAATATCGGGTCGGCCTGACGCCCGGTGCGGTCCGTGAGTACGTCGCTCATGGCCATGAGGTCATCGTCGAGACGGGGGCGGGCGCCGGCATCGGCGCCGATGACGATGCCTACCGCGCCGCCGGAGCACGGATCGTCGCCGCAGCGTCGGATATCTTCCAGAAGTCCGACATGGTTGTGAAGGTCAAGGAGCCGCAGCCAAGCGAATGGGCGCAGCTTCGCGACGGTCAGATTCTCTACACCTATCTCCATCTTGCGCCGGATCCCGAACAGACCCGCGGCCTGCTGGCGTCGGGCGTGACGGCCATCGCCTACGAAACGGTGACCGACGACCGCGGCGGCCTGCCGCTGCTGGCGCCGATGTCCGAGGTCGCCGGGCGCCTTTCCATCCAGGCCGGCGCCACCGCACTCCAGAAGGCAAATGGTGGTCGTGGCATTCTGCTCGGCGGTGTGCCGGGCGTGTTGCCGGCCAAGGTCGCCATTATCGGTGGCGGTGTGGTGGGCCTTCATGCTGCCAAGATGGCGGCGGGGCTCGGCGCCGATGTCGCGATCCTCGACCGTTCCATTCCCCGCCTGCGCCAGCTTGACGATCTCTTCGGCGGCTGCATCCATACGCGCTATTCGACGATCGATGCGCTGGAGGAGGAGGTTTTCGCCGCCGATCTCGTCATCGGTGCGGTGCTCATCCCCGGTGCTGCCGCGCCGAAGCTTGTCACGCGCGAAATGCTGTCGGGTATGAAGAAGGGTGCTGTTATCGTCGATGTCGCGATCGACCAGGGCGGCTGCTTCGAGACATCTCATGCTACCACCCATTCCGAGCCGACCTTCGAGGTCGACGGCGTGGTGCATTATTGCGTCGCCAACATGCCGGGCGCGGTTCCGGTCACCTCGGCACATGCACTCAACAACGCAACGCTGCACTACGGCCTGCAATTGGCCGACAAGGGCCTGAAGGCCATTGCCGAGGACAGGCACCTTCGCGCCGGCCTCAACGTGCACAGGGGGCGTGTGACGAACGGGCCTGTCGCCGATGCGCTGGGTTACGAATCGGTCGCACCGGAGGCGGTTCTCAACGTCGCTTAAGCGGCAAGACGGAAACGAAAAGGCCCGGATCGCTCCGGGCCTCTCACGTTCTGCATATGTGGTGCGATCAGCGCACGAACTCGTCGATGCGGCGCAGCGTGACGCGGCGATTGCGCCATTCCTCAAGCTGGGTCTGAACCAGTAGATATTCCTCGCCGTAACCGACCGTTTCGAGCGCGCGGGCGGGGATGAGGAATTCACGAACCAGGACGCGCTTCAGCGATTCGGCGCGACGTTCCGACAGGATCTGGTTGGATTCGAAGGAGCCGACCGCATCGGTATGGCCTTCGATGAGGAACACGGCATGACGCCGGCGGCGTAGCAGCTGTTCCATGGCGCGCGCGATCTGGCGCACCTTGCGATACTCCGAATGCGGGATTTCCGCCGAGCCGAAAGCGAAGTTAATCGACTGGATATTGATGGAGGGGGCGGCGCCACGCAGGTCCGGCCGGCGCTTGAACTCACGGATCGTCACGCGGTCCTGTTCGCGCATGCGCCGGGTCGGGGCGGCGTCGAGCCGGCGCAGGATGACGTCTGCCGACGGCGTTTCCTGGGCAAAGGCGAGGCTCGAAAGGGCCGGAGCGGCGAAGGCGGCGGAAAGCGCGGTTAGAAAGGCGCGGCGTTGCATGCTTGTCTCCTATCTCTTGATCATCTGTTGGCGTGAAGATGCCATCTGCGATCTGAAGCAGACCTGAACCCTGCCTTTATCTCCCGTTCAGATTGTTTAACGCCGAGTGGAGAAGCATCCGGTTCCCGCCAGAGGTTGTGCTCGACCTCAGGCGGGGGCGAGACAGTCACGTTTGGCCAGCTCCAGCAACTCGGCATCAGAAAGCGGGACCAGCTGCGCATCCTGCGTACCCACAGGCGAAAAGCCGAACATCTGGTAAAGCTGGAGCGCGCGCGGATGGTCGAGATTGTTCGTCGTGACGCTGACGCGCTTCGGTCCGAGGTTCCAGGCGGCATAGAGTGTCTGGAGCAGGAACCATTTGCCGATGCCAAGCCCGAGCGCATGCTCGAACAAGCCGAAATGGGTGAGTTCGACGACATCGCCATCGAGCTGGAGCAGTTCGAAGAAGCCTGCCGGTGCACCGTTCACGTAAAGCACGGTTATGTTGTTGCGCTTGTCATGCAGCGTCGCGGCGAGCGTTTCATCATCCATACGCAGGCGATCGACCCAGTGCCAGCGGCTGCCGACCTGCCGATAGAGAAAGCGGTAGAAGGGGAGCGGAATGTCCGGCGCGTTCAGGATCGCCGTGTGGACATTGACGGGCACCGGCAGGCTCTGCTTCGGCGGAGCGGTCATTTCAAGCGCGGTGATATGAACCGCGATCGGGGCGGGTGTGACTTTCCTTGCCATGCTCAGTCTTTCCCCGTCACGACCGGCGTATCATCGCGCCCGCCCCATTGCGACCAGGAACCGTCATACAGCGTGTTGTCCTCGTGCCCGAGCGAATGCAGCGCCAGCGTGATGATCGCGGCCGTCACGCCCGAACCGCAGCTGGTGACGACAGGCTTGGACAGATCGATCCCGGCCTCCTCGAAAAGGCCGCGCAGTTCATTGAGATCCTTGAAATGGCCATCGACCGAGAACGTGCCCGACGGCATGTTCTTCGCACCCGGCATATGGCCCGAGCGCATGCCGGCGCGGGGTTCGGCTTCCTCGCCGGTAAAGCGACCGGGACCACGGGCGTCTGCGACTTGACGCGCGCGTGTCGTCACGATCCCGCGCATTTCCTCGAAAGAGGTGACGGCATAGGGGTTGAAATTGGTTCGGAAGAAGGCGGGTGCGGGTTCCGGCAGATCCGTCTGGAGCGGCCGGCCCTCCTTCTTCCATCCGTCCAGCCCGCCATCCATGACAAAGACGTTTTTGGCGCCCATCACGCGGAACAGCCACCAGACGCGCGGGGCGGTGAATATGCCGGGCCCGTCGTAGACGACGATCGTATCCGTATCGGCAATGCCGAGCTTGCCGACTTCGGACGCGAAGAACTCCGGGGAGGGCACGGTATGGGGCAGGCCGCTCGAATGGTCGGCAATGACATCCTGGTCGAAGAAGACGGCGCCGGGAATGTGACCGCTCGCATATTCGGCAGCACCGTTGCGATTTTGCGCGGGCAGATACCAGGCGGCATCCACGATACGGAATTCCGGTGCGCCCAGCTGCTTTTCAACCCAATCCGCCGAAACGACGAATTTGCTTTTATCCTTGGACATCAGGTCCTCCTCTCAGGCATCCGAACCGGGCGCACCGAAACGGATGCGGAACCGACGGTTCTCCTTGCCCTTCTTGTCTATCTTCGCGATGTGAATGGCGCCGACTTCCTGCGTTTCGGAAACATGCGTGCCGCCGCAGGGCTGGCTGTCGACTGACGAATTTTCACCGATGCAGACCAGACTCACCCGTCCAAGTCCGGTCGGCGGGCGCACATTCTTCGATTTCACAATGCCGGGATTGGCCGCCAGTTCCGCATCCGTGATCCATTGTACGAAGATCGGGTGGTTTTCGCCGACAAGCCGCATCAGCTTTTCCGTCACCTCGGCCTTGTCGATGGTGTCAGCCATGTCGAAATCGACGCGGCTTTCGTCCTCACCGACGGCAGCGCCGGTGATGGGATAGGGGCAGACGACGGAAAGCAGGTGGCAGGCCGTATGCATGCGCATCAGCTTGTAGCGCCGCGCCCAGTCGATATGTGCGACAAGCGTTTCGCCCACGATGGGCAGGGTCTCGTCGGCAAGCGGGCGATGAATGATGATTTCCTTGGTCGCGCCGGTCACGGCAGGACCAAGCGCTATTCTGCTGCCGTCCGACCGTTCGAGGAAGCCGGTATCGCCGGGCTGTCCGCCGGATGTGGCATAGAAGCAGGTCTGGTCCAGCTCGATGCCGCCGTCCGCATGCACCGCCGTCACCACCGCCTCGTTTGTCGAAAGATAGAAATCGTCGCGAAACAGGGCAGTGGTGGCTATGGACATGAGACCTATTCGACCGGCTGGTAAGGGACCTTGATCCCCGATTTCGCCTTCAGCCATCCCGGGACGGGCAGGCCCTTCGAATCAAGGAAGTCCGGGTTGAAGAGTTTCGACTGATAGCGGTTAGCATAGTCGCACAGGATCGTCACGATCGTATGGCCGGGACCGAGATCCTTTGCCAGACGGATGGCGCCGGCAATGTTGATGCCCGACGAACCGCCGACAGCGATGCCTTCGTTCTCGATCAGGTCGAAGATCAGCGGAACGGCCTCCGCATCCGGGATCTGGTAGGAATAGTCAGGCGTGAAGCCGTCGAGGTTCGCGGTGATGCGGCCCTGACCGATGCCCTCGGTGATCGAGCTGCCCTCAGACTTCAGTTCGCCATGGGCGTAATAGTTATAGAGGGCAGCACCATTCGGGTCGGCGAGGGCGATCTTTATATTCGGGTTCTTCGCGCGCAGGCCTTCCGCCACGCCGGCCAATGTACCGCCAGAGCCGACGGCGCAGACGAAGCCGTCCACCTTGCCATCGGTGTCGCGCCAGATCTCGGGTGCGGTCGTTTCGACATGGGCCGCGCGGTTGGCAACATTGTCGAACTGGTTGGCCCAGATCGCGCCGTTCGGTTCCGTCTTCGCCAGCTGTTCGGCGAGACGGCCGGAGAGCTTCACGTAATTGTTCGGGTTCTTGTAGGCGACGGCCGGCACTTCGACGAGTTCGGCGCCGAGCCCGCGAATGGCATCCTTCTTTTCCTGGCTCTGGGTTTCCGGAATGACGATCACCGCGCGGTAGCCGAGCGCACGGGCGACCAGAGCCAGCCCGATGCCAGTGTTGCCGGCCGTGCCCTCGACGATGACGCCGCCGGGACGTAGCTTTCCGGCCGCTTCCGCCTTGCGGATGATCGAAAGCGCCGCGCGGTCCTTCACGGACTGGCCGGGATTGAGAAATTCCGCCTTGCCAAGGATCTCGCATCCCGTCGCCTCGGACGGCCCCTTGAGGCGGATCAGCGGCGTGTTGCCGATGGCATCCAGAACAGACGGAAGAATGGACATGGCAGACGAGCCTCGCATGTGGTTTGCCTTGGTGGGAAACGTCTTTTCGGCCGGCAGGCGCCTGTTTGCAAGAAATCTTGTTCCTGCGAAGCGTTCATCCTGAGGGATTTTTTCCACTAGGCGGGTCAGGCGAGGGGGCGGGTATAGACCACCTGCCGAACATCGATGTTTTTCGCCCTGAACCCTGCCTCGCAGTAATAGAAATAGAACTCCCACAGCTTGCGGAAGCGTTCGTCGAAGCCGAGCGGGACGATGCGCTCCCACGCGGCCCAGAAGCGGTGCCGCCATTCGGCGAGCGTGCGGGCATAATCGTGGCCGAACCCCATGTCGGAGGCGGTGAACAGGCCGGATTGGCGGCCGAGCGTGGCGAGGTGCTCCCGCGTCGGAAGCATGCCGCCGGGGAAGACATATTTCTGGATGAAATCCGGGTTGGCGCGGTAATCCGCATAGGCTTCCTGCAGGATTGTGATGATCTGCAGGCCGGCGCGCCCGCCGGGCTTCAGGCATTCATGCAGCTTGGAGAAATAGGCTGGCCAATACTTTTCTCCCACCGCCTCGAACATCTCGATGGAGACGATGCGGTCATAGGTGCCCTTCTCGTCGCGGTAATCCTGGAACTTCAACTCCACCCGGTCGGAAAGGCCCGCCTTGGCGATGCGCTCGCGAGCGAAGGCAAGCTGCTCTCGGCTGATCGTCAGCCCGGTGACCGTGCAACCGATCTCGCCGGCTGCGAATTCGGCGAAGCCGCCCCAGCCGCAGCCGATCTCCAGAACATGGTCTTTCGGGCCGATGCCGGTCGCTTCCGCCAGTGCGCG
Source organism: Shinella sp. H4-D48 (assembly GCF_022637395.1). GTDB lineage: Bacteria > Pseudomonadota > Alphaproteobacteria > Rhizobiales > Rhizobiaceae > Shinella > Shinella sedimenti. The sequence continues at coordinate 1,756,042 of NZ_CP093337.1, forward strand.
GTACTTCGCGACCTGCGCCGATGTGAGGTCGTTTGCGCCGCGCGTGTAAAGCGCCGACGAATAGGTCATCGTCGGGTCGAGCCACTGGGAGTAGAACTGGTTGCCGAGGTCGTAATGCGCCGAGATGTTGCGCTGCGCGCCACGGCGCGTGTTGGTGTTCAGCCAATGACGGAATTTCTCGACGAGAAGAAAGAGGCCGCGGGGGCCGTTGGCGTAATTACGCCCGACCTGCGGATTGATGAGGACAAGTTCGAGAAAGGCACCGGCATCGGGGCTTTCCCAATCGCCGTCCATATAGCTTTCCGCGACCCCGATCGTGCCGCCGGTGACGGCGCGGTGAACGAGGTTCCAGTTATTGAGTGTCACGGCGGCGGCCGGTCCCGGTCTTTCGCCTTCGATCACGAAGACTTGTCCTTCAGGCAGCGTCATGGCCAGCGTGCCCGCCTCGATGTCCAGAAGTCCCTTCAGCACGAGGCGCGCGCGCAAGGGCAACGCCTTCGTGCGCTCCGCAAACGTCTCCCGCGTCAGCCGCTCGTGGCCGGAAAATGCTATGTCTGCAACGTCTTCACTCGTCATCGATTGCCCCTCTGCCAACCCGATGTCGAGGAAGGCTAATGCCAATGTGGCGAAACACCAATACGAAAATCGTGCTGAAGTGGATCAGCGGCATATGAGGCGGCTGTGCGAAAAGCGCCGACCTTTAACGGCCTGTTAGCAAAGATGGTTAATTTTGCGTCTATCGGACGATCGGCTGAAACCAATTTCGTTTTCGTCCGTTGCATGTCAAGTTCGATCATGAAGGGAGGAGCTCCATGCTTTTCGGATTCTTTCAGGCCAGCACAGACACGGACGACGATATCGCCACCGGCACCTACGCCGATGGCATGATCGAGGTCATGCGCAGCGATCCTTCCGCCGGTTCCCGCGAGCGCAGCCAGGCGTTCCGCCGTCGTCACGAGCGCGACTATGGCGCTGTGCGCACGGCAGGCCAGACCGGCGCCGGAATGGTTGCCTAATATAAAGAACGGTCGGGAACAAAGTGCGGCCCGGCCGATTTCTCCCGTGATTTACGAGGAGGCCCGCCATGACCGAACATATCAACAATCGCCAGCTCGGAAAAACGCAGAGCCGCGCCGTCATCGACGTCGCGGCTCATTGCCAGAAGAACGGTGTCGACAAAGCGCAGGAGCGCAAGCTGCTGCAGCTCCTCGGCCGCTTCGCCAGCCGCCATGAACTCCAGATGAACATCAAGCGTCAGCCTGAAAATCTGCGGTAATCGGAAATGTAACCGGACGGGCACGTCTGCATGACGTGCTTCACGGTGTCTTCTGTGAAGAAAAGTTTTGGTGGATCGTCCGGAAACTGAAAAGGGGCCTCGCTATACAACGCGGCCCCTTTCAGAATTTGGCTCCCCGGGCCGGAAAGGTTGAGCCATCCATGGCGACCATACTGATCTCTCCAACACATTGATATGCTGATGTTTCGGGATTTCCTTGCCCATTGTGACCATTGTGTCTACTACTAGCAACGACCCCAAAAGTGGGGAAAATTGCGGGGAAGGAAAATGGGGAGCCATACTCGAAATGTGCTCACCGTCAAAGCAATTGCGGCCAGCTCCGCGAAGAAGCTGCGCGACGGCGGCGGCCTTTGGCTGGTGACAAAGGGCGAAGCTCGATACTGGATATACGACTATACCCACAACGGAAAGCGTCGCCAACTCGGCCTCGGACCTTTGCTCAGCGTTGGCCTGGCCGAGGCCCGAGCGAAGGCTGAGGAGGCCCGTAAGTTAGTCCGGGCCGGGGTGGACCCAATAGAGCAGCGCAAGGCGGTCGAGAGGAAGCCGATGACCTTCGGCGAGTATGCAGATGTGTTCGTGGATGCGGCGGTTAAGGCGGGCCGCTGGCGAGGCGCGAAAACCGAGGCCAGGTGGCGTAACATTCTGACGAACCATGCCGCCGTTCTGCGTCCGAAGGCGATTAACTCGATCACTGTGGCAGAGGTCCTGGAGGTTTTGCGCCCAATCTGGGGTGTCAGGCAGGAAACCGCCGAGAAGACACGGGAAGCGATAGAGCGGGTCCTTGATGCTGCGAAAGTTGAGGGACACCGAAGCGGGGAGAATCCCGCCACTTGGCGTGGTCAGCTCGAACACGTACTTCACAAGCCTAATTCCCTGGTGAAGAAAAGGCATCACGCAGCCATGCCTCACGCCGACGTCGCTGCGTTCATGGGACGGCTTCGGGAAGTGAAAGGTGTCGAGGCGCGTGCCTTGGAGCTTGCTGTATTGACGGCCACAAGAAGTGGTGAGGTGAGGGGCGCCCTCTGGTCCGAGATGGATCTGCAGAAAAAGCTTTGGACCATACCGGCTATCAGGACGAAGCAAGGCAAAGAGCATCGGGTCCCACTGTCCGATCAAGCGGTGAAGCTACTTAAGAAAATGGTGAAGGAATCGGTCAACGATTTCGTCTTTCCCAGCGTCCGCGACGGCAAGATGCTCACCGATGCAACACTAGGTGCTGCGCGTAAGGCGGCCGAAGGCGATGGGTTTACAACTCATGGCTTCAGGTCGTCATTCAGGGACTGGACAACTGAAGTCGCGCACGCACCTCGCGAGATCGCCGAAGCAGCGCTCGGGCATGCCGTCGGTGACGCTGTTGAGCGATCGTATGCTCGCTCCGATGCGCTAGAGCGGAGGAGGGCACTGATGCAGGCATGGGCGGACTATTTGGGGAAACCGTCAGCTATTGCTTCGCCGACGAATCCGAGCGTGATCTGAGAAAACTCCACAGTCCTACGTAGATCGATGGGGCGGCTGAACATCGGGCCGAATTCAAACGTGTTCGCCTCGCCGTCTTTTACAAAGATAACATCCGCCCTCGGATCCGGCCCATACATAATTACCCGTACGGACATATGCCCCGGTGCATCATCAGGCGCGCTGAAGGCCGCACGCTCCTCTGGAATTGATTCGATCATGTTCGATAGGGCTTCGCCGAACGTCGAGCCTAGCGCGTCTTTAGCCACATAAACCGTCTCCCTTACTCGGTTCGCCGGCAGGTCACGAAAGTCCTTTACTAGTTTAACCGCGTCCTTCGGGTTCGCGTCCCAGGCTGTCGCGATGATCATGTTCGCGGCGTCAGCATATGTCATGGGCGTGGTTCCTCGCCCCCGTAAGGCCCTGGTGCGGAGCCCAGCTTCTGCCAGATATCGATCAATCACCGTCACTGTCTCTATAGGCACACCCATATTTTCGGCTACGACAGCGATCAATTCTTTCTGCGTTGCCAATGCGTTGCCTCCACGTGTTAGTGATCTTACATCGCATAAATCAATAATGTGCGCAAGACGGTATTGACTTTTTTGGCATTAATGCATATCTTGCAGTTATGGGGGCGCGATGCTTCTGCATTTTATGAGAGGAGAGAACATGATTCATGCCAACGATAACTTGCCCACACTCATAAGCCTGAACGACGCCTGCCGGATGACCTCGATGTCCAGAAGCATGCTGAACCGATATCGCGCGGAAGGGCGCTTTCCGATTGCCGTGGAACTCGGAGACAGACGCGTGGCCTTCGTCCGGTCTGAAGTTGCCGACTGGGTCAAGGCAAAGATCTCGGCGAGGGCGTCCGAGCTCGCCGCCTAACCGCAACACCAGACATCACCATCATCAACACGACCGGCCTCGTCGCCGGTAGAGGAGGAATTTTGCGCTCAGAATCTACACCAGTGCGCGGGTACGGTTTGACGCTATACCGTGATCAAGACGACTGCGAAGCTTGCGGCTTCTTGGACGGGTCTCCCGTCCTGGTTCCCGCGTCCGCCGAGCGCACGACGAGGGGCCGCCGAATACGTTTCCGTGAGGGAAATCACGTGATTCGGCAGTTTGGCGATATTTTTTGCGCCGATCCAACGACAGCTGGTCTCGTTCGGCAGGCGCTCAACGAAAAGTTCGGCCGAGAACGCGATGCCGTAAATGCGTTTCGCGTCGTCTTAGCTAACCTTTCTCGGCGTCAGCGTTACCTGTTTCTCTATGTCGGCATTGCCAACATGCAAACCGGCTCTGTCGATACTGTTTCGTTCACCCTTGAAGCGCCTGACGAGCGCGTGCAGCGCGACGGCCAAGCCAAATTCGGTCGGTTCATCGATGCGCTCGGCCTGACCGAAATCGCCGATAGCGACCTTTTGATAGGCCGGACGGGGACATTCTCAGGTGCTGGGGAGAGCCGCGTTTACAAGCGGTGGCCGTCCTGATGCGGGTTCTAGCCATTCGGCCGCAGCCAAACGGCGGAAAGACCTTGGCCCGTTTCGACATTGAAGTACTCCCCGGCGTCAGGCTGTTTGACTTAAAGCTGATCCGGGGCGACCGCGGCTACAGAGTTTTTGGTCCAGCCATTGGTGGCGGCGCTGCCGCTACGTTCGCGCCTGAAATCGCCGACAAACTCATTGAACTCGTGGGGGATGTTGCCCGTAATGCCAAGCACTAGCACCCTAACCCCTCAGTCCGTCGCGCGCGCCATCGGCGGGAAGGTCGTCCGCGGAAATCGCGTCGTCGCGCATGCCCCCGGCCATAAAAAAGGCGCTCCTGAAATCTCCATCACTGTCGACCCGTCCGCGCCTCGCGGTATCCTCGTGAACTGCTTCAGCGGTGAGGACCCCGTCGCAATGAAAGACTGGGTTCTCGAGCGCTGCGGCGAGCCCGCTTTCTCTCCAGGCCAGCGGTCAGACGATCCGACCGCGCACATGGCCCTCTTGAAATCGAAGGATGCCCCCAAGCCGTTCTATGACGCCCATCTCATCCGGCGGGGCTACTCCTGCACGGCTGAGTACGACTACACCACGCCGGACGGCGAAGTTCTGTTCCAGGTGTTGCGCTACGACCACCCCACTGAGCCTAAGTCATTCCTCCAGCGGCAGCCGGACGGGCATGGCGGCTGGCTTTCTGGTCGTGGTGAGCCGATTCTATATCGGCTGCACGACCTAGCGGCAAATGTTGAAGATCCCATATTCGTCACCGAAGGTGAGAAGGACGCAGACCGGCTAGCTTCGCTCGGATACCTTGCCACGACCGTCCCAAACGGCTCGTGGCCCGAGGACGTTTCAGTTATTGCCGGACGTAAGGTCTTTGTACTCGCCGATAACGACGATGCGGGGGACAAGAAGGCAAGGGCGGCAGTCGAGCGCCTGCAGGGGATGGCCATCGTGAAGCGCGTGGACTTGCCAGGCTTACCGCCGAAGGGTGACGTGTCCAATTGGCTTGATGCGGGGCACTCGACCGACGAGCTGGAAGCGTTGTCGCTGGCGGCCGCCCCGATCGCGGCGAACGACAACAAGCCGACGCCTACGATTATCTCGAGCGCGGAACTCGTCAGCGGGTTCGTCCCGCCCGACTACTTCATCGACGGCGTCGCGCAGAAGGGGTTTATCTACTCGATGACGGGCGCCACCGGGACAGGGAAGACAGCCGTCCTGCTCCTAATCGCCCGACTTGCAGCTGAGGGAGGAGAACTCGCTGGGCGCGGGATCGAGAAGGGCAGGGTCGTATATTTCGCAGGCGAGAATCCCGACGACGTGACTATGCGGTGGATCGGGATGGCGTATGAGACGGGCTTCAACCTCGATGCAATTGATGTTCATTTTATCCGGGACCGCTTCAGCGTGCCGGAAGCGCTGGTCGCAATTCACTCCCAGGTCGAGGCTCTCGGTGGGGCCGACCTCATTGTTGTCGACACTTCTGCTGCATTCTTCCAGGGGACCGACGAAAACGGCAATACGGAACTCGGCAAGCATGCTCGCGACCTGCGCATGTTGACGACTTTGCCAGGGCGCCCCTGCGTCATGGTTGCATGCCACCCAACGAAGAACGCCACGTCTGACAACCTACTCCCTCGCGGCGGCGGCGCCTTCATTGCTGAGGTCGATGGCAACCTTACCCTCGCTAAGTCAGATGGATCGATCAAGCTCTATTGGCAGGGCAAGCACCGCGGACCAGATTTCGATCCGATCACGCTTGAACTTAAGACCATCACCGCGCCAGGGCTGACCGATAGCAAGGGGCGCCCCATTCCTACTGTAATGGCGCAAGCGCTGTCAGCGAGCGACGTCAAAGGATTGGCCGCGGCTTCACGTCGCGACGAGGACGATGTTCTTCTCCACATCGATCGAGATACCAAGGCTTCGCTCGTCGCCATCGCTGAAGCACTGGGCTGGAAGCGGGAGGATGGCTCGTTCCATAAAGACCGCGCCCGGCGAGCGACGGATAAGCTGCGTCGAGATAAGCTCGTCACGTACGAGGGGCGGCGCTGGAAGATCACGCCCGCAGGCTTCGATGTTCTCGGCGACATACGCGCAGAGCGCCATCGAGAGCAACAGGCAGGCGAGTTCGCGACGCGAATGCACGAGAAATCTGCCGTGCGGAACCGTCCATGGGGGGGCGCACGAACCTGAAGAAGAATGAGCCATTCGTGCGTAGTTCGTGCGCCGCACGAAAAGCCCGCACGAAAACTGGAAAACCTCGCGAAAATTGAACGAAATCAATATCGTGCGCCCGCACGATATAAAACTCAAATCACACTCTGAACGATGGGGGGATTAAAATCCCCATCATCGTGCGTGCGGAACTTTTTCTATAGCACGCACGACCGCACGATTTAGAAGGTTCACATGGCCCAACCCGTCTACCAACCTGAACTCGCCTGCGCCGTCCATGGCCTTTCGTACGATTTCACAGCCAGAACCGGCATCCTGGTTATGGCGGAGGACCACTGCGCCGACATGGCAGGAGCAATCGCCCTGTTCCAGCGTATCGATCCGGAGGTGAACACGATCGCCACAATAGCCGGCGGCCGTGACGAAACGAGATACCGTCGCCGTGGCAGCGAATGGGTCACGGTATGAAGCGCCGCACCGGACCCGGCCAGCTTTCGCTCGAGATGGCGGACCAGATGGCGCCCACCAACCCCAAGTACCAAGGCCGGCATTATCGCTCGTGCCTCGCGGAAGCTCACACGATCATCGAAGCGTTCCGGCTTAGGATTACGGAACTCGAGGACTCGCTGGAACGGCTGAAACGAGACTGCGACTACCGGCTATCACTCTGCGTGCCTCGCACGGTAGCCGAGGAGGCAAGACAACTAGCGGCGGCTGGTATGCGGTATCGCGCTGCGGAGATCGTCGAAGAGAAAGACGGCATCCCGACGGCGCTCTCCTACGCGATCGACTGCATTCCAAACCCGAAGCCAAAATTCTGCACACAGGAGCAACTCGATGAGCGACTCGCCCAGCAATCGTGATCTTAGTCAACTCTCGGCCCTCTTGGCGGTCGCTTCTCACACGCCCGCGCCGACCAAGTCGAAAAAATCCAAGCCCGTCCCCGCCAACGACAACAAGGCGCCCGACGTTCTGTCCTGGCCAACTCTTGAGCGTCTCGCGCATCGTGGCGACGAGGTTCGTGTGTACGCTCTCAGGCACTGGAAAAACCTCAATTATCCCGGATCCGGCTACATCCCACCGCAGCCAACCGACGACGAAACTGACGAGGTACAGGTAGAGACACGCCCGTCCGAGGCCGAGCTTCTTCGCGCGGTTGATTGGACGGTGACAGGGTCCGAGCGATGGGAGCACACAGGCCGTATCGTGAAGACCTATGAACGGGCCGATCTGCCGACAGAGGTCAAGCGCCACCGAAACGGCACTGTCGACATCAAGCTCGGCGATCTCGTCTTCCGCGATGGCGAGATGGTGGAATGGGGCCGCACCAGAAAAGGCAGGGCGCTCCGTCCCGTTGAACGCGCTCGCGGCGTAAAGGGCGGAGAGGCGCCGGGAAGGACAGAGGCAGCCATTTGGTCATACATCCGTATCCGGCCAGGCGCTCCTTCACCGTTTGCTGCTACGTCGCTTCGCCGCCCATTCTCGGGAACGCCAGTTATCGTGAACATGTACGATCCGCTTCCGCGGGAGGAACCCAGCACGAAAGACCGACACGGCCGGTTCGGCGTCGAGGAGGCTCGCGCACTTCTTAAGGAGCACGGCGTGGACGGCTCGGTGGCGTTCGCAGATCTCCCGGTCCCCGCGGCGCAGTGCCAAGACACACTCGTGCCGGGTCCGCAGTGGGTCGGCGGAGTAAAAAAACCAAAGCCTCTAGGCGAGATTTCCCAGGCGGCGGGTCGGGAGTGCGAGCTCGCGCGGCGGGTCGAGACAGGCGATTACGTCGACCACCTCCGTCGCCTCCTAGGGGATCACGCGAAGGTCCTTGATTTGGCCATTTCCGATGCGACCGCAAGGGAGATTGGGATAGTGATGGGGAAGGCGCCCGCCTACGCCGAGAAGGCAGGCCCGTGGCTGATCGATGCTGCTATTGACGCACTGATCGCCGTCGACGAGACCGCCCGCTTGGCGGTGATGGAGGAAAAGAAAATCGCGGCTTGATGTCGGGTCGGGGTGGTCGTCGCCCCGTATTTAAATGAAGGGATAGATATCTCGGAGGCCGCCTCTGCGCGGCCTCTTCCAATTTGGGGCGCTGCCGAAACGCGGACGTGCAAACTCGCGAGATCGCCAGGACTGCTCCGAAACCCACAGACGAAATCAGTAACCGCGGGCTCGCCGATTGAAGCTGCTGACCGCGTCGCTGTACGACGCGCCTGCGCGCTCGTTATCTCGGTTGGCTTCGTTGATCGCTTGTTGCGCCTCGTCGTTGCGACACGACATGTAGCTCTCCACCTCCGATTTGTATGACTCCATGTCGCGCTTGCAACGATCAAACTCCCATTCGTCGTCAAACGCCCCAAATCGTGTCGCGCAGCTTGGCGCCGACGGTTCAGAGCAGTAGGAATGCGCCAAGGATGGCACCACGATAGAGATAAATACGGCGAAAAGTGTAGTACGCATGAGAGACCCCAGTTTGCAGTATTCCTGCATGGGTTGCGATCTATTGTCTACGCAATTTTTCGTCGTTTGCACCGCTCTCGACAAGAGGACCAACGTGGCAGTCTCGCCCCAACGGCGTAGCAACGGCGCCTCTTGTCATTTATCCGACGGGTTGCCCCACTGGCCTCGGCTATGCGCTCCCGTCACCCCATTGCCGTGGCGCGCCTCCTCTCGCGACATGGTGATCGCACCGGGTTGAGCATGACCCCGCTAACCATTGGCTTGGTGGGTCGAGCATGCTCCCCGGTGCTATGGTTCTCTACAGGTGTTGTATGTAGTTGTGGTAGACACCATGTACCTTGCTATGGTGTGTAGTAGGGGCGGTACCTGCATACACTCTGCCATCGTAGGGTGCCCAAGTGTTGACACCGGCATACATCAGACATACATTCATCGTGCTTCAAGGCTCTGTCTAAGGCCTCTATCTTGGATGAATACAGAAAAACTCGCAGGGGTGATGACCTAGCGAGTTTTTTTGTGCGTGGAACCGGAGCGCCTCGCAGGGCGACACTCCGGCCATGTCATTTAATGACCCTTATAGCGGTCAATGATCTGAAGAACTGCTACAACCGTTACAGGTATAGACAGGATCAGAATTACTGCTTCAATGCTCATAGGCCTCCTTTCCTCTACGGCGGGGTTTGGATTGTCGCTTGATGAGGGCGACCCCACAGCCAACGGCGCCTTCCGGCATCCCGCGATGCTTTCCGGCTCTTCTAGTCCATTAGGCTGCTGCCGATACCAATGTATGATTGCTTTGCGTTCTGGCTGCAAACGCTAAATATACTATTGCCAGTTTCTTTATGCCACTGCCATCTCAGATACCCGCATTCTGAGCGGTCCCCCGTTGCCATCGCTATCTCAGCGCTACATGCGCTCTCCCGGCACCGGGTGTTCGTGGTGCGCTTCCTCGCGAGGGCTGTCATGCTCATGGCAACGCTGACTAGCTACGAAGACGACTTCCGCCCGATGGAGGACGATCGGCTCGTGACCATTGTCGTCGACGGCGAGGCAAGGCACTGGCTAATGGATGAGGCGCGGGGCGAGATGTATCCTGTCATGACGTATGGCTATATGATCCGTGCGTTGGCGCGGCTTGCCAGCCTAGATGTTCAGCGCGCGACTATTGCCGCATGCTAGTCGTATCTATCACAGGCGACGGCGTACGCCGCTTCACACAACTTGCTCGTGAACTTGGCGACGGCAGGGCTCGCAGCGTCTACAGCCGCGCAATCAACGACACAGGCGCCAAGGCTGCCACTGCCACGGGCAGGGCGCTGGCTGACCAGTCTGGCCTGGCCAAGCGCGTGGGCGCCAAGGCGGTCAAGAAGCGCATACGATCCACTCCTGTCACGCTGGCCTACGAAATCCCCGTCAAGGGTGGAGAGATCAGGCTCAAGTATTTCAAGGCGCGCGAGACCCGCAAGGGTGTGAGCGCAGCGCCTCGCAATCAACGGCAGGTGTTTTCCGGTACGTTCATGAAAGCCGGTTGGTGGCCCAAGCGCGTGGTCAAGGGCAACTGGAACGGTCAGGTCTTCCGGCGGGTGGGCAACAAGTTTCAGGTGGTCAAGTCCGATGTCGTCCTGCCGACCGAAGCGACCACGGGCAACACCGCTGCAACCTTCGATAGGGGTAAGGACGCGCTCGATGTGCGCGTCACGCACTACTTGCGCAGGCTGGCTGGTGGGGCTTTGAGTTGAGTGTTGCTCTAGAGCAACACATGATGCGATGCGCGAGAAAAATCATCTAAATGTTGATTTTCATTCGATTTATGTCGATTGTGACTTGATGGGTCGAGGCATCTGTGATAGAATGGAATGTTGCGCATCTGCAACACACCCCTACCATAGGGACCGTGTGTTGCATAAATAGCACAGCGGGCGCGAACGCCTCGACTTCGCCACATCGGATAGTTTGAAAAGGTGTCCGCGGGCATGGCTCTTGGGATCTCAATTCGGGAGTTTGCCCGCCGAGCCGGATGCGATGATAAGGTCGTCCGCCGGAAGGTGAAGTCCGAGCATATCAGGCTTTTGGCCGACGGAACCATTGACCCTCGTTATCTTGATCTGGACTGGCGGAGCGGGGAGCATCCCGTGTCCGCGGTGGAGCAAGGTGCGGACGCATTTGCGGACACATCGAGCCTTGAAGCAGCCGCTGAAGAGTTGGTGTCCGCACCAGGCGGTGCCAAGTGGTCGAAGGCTGAAGCTGAGCGCATCAAAGAGAACTACGCTGCACTTCTGCGCCAACTCGAATTCGAGCGCGAAAGCGGCGCTGTCGTTGAAATTGAGGACGTAATCGTGGCGGTGGCCAGCGAGTACGCGGTTGTCAGAAACAGGCTTCTGGGTATCGGCTCGAAAGTGGCGCCTTCGGCTGCCGTTTTGAAGTCGGCCGAAGAGATCAAGGCCATCATCGACGAGGAAGTGATTGCCGCATTGAACGAGTTGGCGATTGATGATGGGCAAAGAGACTTCGGAGACCTCCGCAAGTCGCTACAGCACAGGTTCGGCCCGTCTGCTGACGAGGTTGCGCCGAGCCCGTAGCGAAGCGCTAAAGCCGCCACCCAAGCTCACACTTAGTCAGTGGGCCAACACATACGCATATCTGTCTCGCGAAACCAGCGCAGACACCGGCAGATTTAAGTCCTTCCGTTACCAGGACGGCATGCTCGACGCCGTGACCGATCCGACTGTCCGCCAGATCACGGTCATGAAAAGCGCCCGCGTCGGCTATACGAAGATGCTGGACCACATGGTTGGGTATTATATCCACCAGGACCCGGCTCCGATCCTCATTGTTCAGCCGAAAGAGAGTGACGCTCGAGATTACAGCCAGACCGAAATCGCGCCGATGCTGCGTGATACGCCGGTTCTGGCGGAGATTGCAGGCGACCTGAACTCTAAGGCGGCAAACCAGAAGGTCGACAAGCGGATATTCCGCAATGGCGCGTCGGTATCCTTTGTTGGGGCGAACAGCCCGGCTGGCTTCCGTCGCATCACGGTGCGCATCGTCGCGTTTGACGAGGTCGACGGCTATCCAGCCGACGGCGCGGGCGATGAGGGCGATCAGATTTCGCTCGGCACCAAGCGAACCGAAACGTTCTGGAATCGAAAGATCATCCTTGGCAGCACGCCAACGGTTCAGGGCATCAGCCGCATCGAAAAGTCATTTGAGGAAAGCGACCAGCGCCACTACCACGTTCCTTGCCCGCATTGCGGTGCGAAACAGCGCCTGAAGTGGGAAAACTTCAGGTGGGATAAAGATGCGAACGGCAACCATCTGACGGAAACCGCACACTTCCGCTGCGAAGCCAAAGGTTGCCGCATCGAGGAGCACGACAAACTCGCCATGATCAATGGCGGGGAGTGGATTGCAGACAAGCCGTCCGTTGGGCATGCCGGCTTCCATATCTGGGCAGCTTATAGCCTGTTTCCCAATGCGTCATGGTCCGCCTTGGCAATTGAGTGGCTAGCTGCTTACAAGGACCCGCTGCGCAAGAAGACGTTCGTCAACCTCGTGCTTGGCCTGCCGCACAAGGAAGTCGTTAACGTTGCCGATCCAGACGTCCTGAAAAGCCGATGCGAGCCGTACAACTGGGAAACGCTACCGGACGGCGCCGTTATGGTGACGGTCGGGGCGGATACTCAGGATGACCGCATCGAGGCGACGTTTGTTGCCTGGGGCGCCAACGGAGAAAGCTGGGTCGCTCGTCACGAGGTGATCAACGGTGACACGTCGAAGTTGGCCATATGGGACGAGTTCGACAGACTGATCCGAGAGCCGTGCGAGACAGACGACGGGCGAAAACTCTTCGCGCAAGCGGTCTGCATCGACAGCGCGGGCCATCGATCGGAAATGGTCTACAAGTTCGCTCGAGACCGCAAGCGTCGACGGATATATGCGTGCATCGGTCGCGGAAATCGCGATCCGAAGGCCCCGCGCATGATTTGGCCAAAGACGGCTAGCCGGACAAAGAATAGCGGCGACAAGCCATACATCATTGGCGTCGATACGGCGAAAGACGATATCTTGTCTCGTCTGGCAATCGTTCCGAACGAGAACGATCCGACGCCGCGGGCTATTCACTTTCCGGCCGTTGGGCTGAGTTCGGACTACTTCACGCAGCTGACGTCAGAGCACGCAGTCACCAAGACCGTGGGCGGCAGAACGACTCGAAAATGGGAAACCAAGACGGCCGGCGCCCGAAATGAGGCGTGGGACTGCTTGGTACTGGCACTGGCGGCACGAATGTCTCTACCTAACAAACTTGATAAGGCGCCGCGCAGACGATCCAGCAAGGCAGATGAGAAGCCGGCGAACGACAATTCGCCAAGCAAAGAGAGCGCTACCGATGATTCCGGGGACGGGAAGCAGAAGGAGCGCGCGCCTCGCCGCAAGCGGGAACGATGGGGGGCATACCGATGAGCGACAAGCCACGGGTTCGGGTGAAAGCCCCCGGCGTCAAGATTGCCGCTCCTACGGTGAAGCGTGCCCGCGCACAGTACCTGCGCGACAATAGCTCAGGCATCCTGACAATGCGCCGCGCCGTCACCCGTGATGGCGCGGTTAGTGTCCGAGAGTCGGCAGAGCGCGCCTCCGCCCTAGCCTGGGATTTCATCCACAATAGCGGATGGATAGCTGGTGCAGTCGACCAGATCATCACCGACACGATTGGAGATGAACTCAAGCTGTCAGCAAGGCCGAAGCTGGCAAAACTTGGCTGGACGCCGGCGGAAATCACCGCGTGGTCAAGGCTGGTCGAGGATGAATGGTATCTGCACGTCTGGCGGCCGCAAGAGTACAGCCTTAACGGTACGACGACGCTCGCCGAGCATCTCGACGGAGTTATCAGGTACTATCTCGCTAGCGGAGAGGCCATCGGCCTCATCGACTTCATGCCAAAGGGCATGCGCAGGCGGCACGGTATCAAAACGGGCACGAAAGTGTCGCTGGTGGCACCTCATCGTCTGAAACGCGAGACAAATGAGTTCATCGGCCTTGATCAGGGCATCTTTCTTGATCCAGAACGCGGATCTCCAACCAAGTTCAGGTTGATTGGACGCGAGAACGGGCAGGATTTTGACTTCGATGTGCCCGCGTGGAACGGCCCGCTGCGTCGCGTGATCCACGTTATGGACCGTGGGGAGAACCCCGACAGCGTTCGCGGCATCTCTGTCCTGGCCCCGATCCTGAAAGTCGCGGCACAGTACGACCAGTTGGCCGACGCCACTCTTACAACGGCGCTACTGCAGACGGCTTTTGCCGCCACGATCAAGTCGCCGGAGCCTTCCGAGTCTGCTTTCGAGGCAATCAGGACGCTTGAGGATGATGACCCGGATCTTGCCGCGGACCTTATGGACGTATGGGGCAACCGGATCGACGCGCTGAAGGAAAACGGCATCTCGATGTCGGACCACGGTCGGATCAACCACCTTGGCCCAGGCGAAGAATTCCACATGCACACGGCGGCAACGCCTGGCTCTCAATACATCCCATTTTCGCAGAACCTCCAGCGAGAGATGGCCCGCCGCCTTGGCATCACCTTTGAGGCTTTCGCGATGGACCACTCTAACGCGAACTACTCGTCGGTGCGCATGGCTATGTCGTCGGTATGGCCGATCGTCACGCGCCGTCGTGAGCGTGTGGCGGCTCCGTTCTGCCAAGCCATCTACGAGTCCTGGCTCGACGAGAAGATCGGTATGGATCAGATACCGTTCAAAGGTGGATACGCGGCATTCGCGGCCAACCGTGAGCTTGTCTGCAATGCCGAGTGGCCTGGCCCAGCCCAGCCGGTGGCGGATGACTACAAGGCCACCATGGCTTCGGCCAAGCGCATCGAGCTCGGCTTATCATCGACGGAAGACGAGGCGGCACTTATGGGTCGCGACGCTGCTGTCACGCGAGAGAAGATAGCCGCAGAGATCGCGGACATGAACGAAAAGGGGATTCCGATCCCTTACGGTCGGAGTGTCGGTGGTGGCGGCCCGTTGGGTGCGGCAATGCCGTCAACAGGTCGGGTTGCGCGAGGCGCGGAGGACGTGGATGCCGATTGACCATTGCGCGGAAGCCGAACGGCTTAGGACGCTTTACACAGCCATCGTTTCTGGTGATGGCGTCCAGCAGGCTCGCTTCGGTGAGGACGAGATCCGCTACTTCCAAGCTGACAAGAGCGAGTTGAAGCGCCTCATCGCCTACCATGAAGGGCTTTGCGCTGGGAAGCGTAAGCGCTTCGCGGTGCGCGGCGGATTCCGACGCTACTAGCCGATAAGGAAAACAAAATGACTGTTCAAGTCAAAGGTCAGGAAGTCACGCTTTCTGGCACGGTCGGCGTCGATTGGTTTGACGACGGCTTCACCCATGCCGAGGTCGTGACCGCCCTGGCCGGACTGGATGGCGACATCACCGTTCGGCTTAATAGCGGTGGCGGCATCGCAGCTGACGGAGCGGCCATCCACGCCGCTCTGGCGACATATGATGGCAGCGTCCACATTATCGTGGAGGGTATCGCTGCCAGCGCAGCCAGCCTCATCGCGATGGCGGGAGACCGGATCACGGTAGCCGACGGAGCCGTGATGATGATCCACGACCCGCTTAATGTGACGTACGGCAATTCGGCGGATCACGCGAAGACCATCGAGGAACTCGAGGCGTACGCCACCGCCTATGCCAAGCTTTACGCGCGTCGCAGCGGAAAGACCGCTGCGGAATGTCGCGACATCATGAAGGCGGAAACTTGGTACGACGGCGACGAAGCTGTCGCGGCGGGCTTCGCTGACGATACGGGCGAGCAGAAGGCCAAGCCTGTCGCTGCCTATGACTATCGCGCCTATGCAAACGCCCCAAAGCGTTTCGCCGCCCAGGCGAAGGCCAAGGGCTGGTCAATGGCGAAAATCAACGACGCAGCGTCGTCCGCTGCTCATCACAAGGATACTGACATGTCTGAGAAAGAACGTGCGGACGCGCTTGCTGCCGAACTCGCCACGATGAAGGCCGAGAAGGCCGCCGCTGAGGCCAAGCTCGCGGAACTCGACGCCGATAAGGCCAAGGCCGTCGCCGATGCCCTGAAGGCGGACCGCGAACGCCGCGCCGCTATTATGTCGCTCGATGAGGCCAAGGGTCGCGAGGCGCTCGCTGAGGCACTGTTTGCTGATGGCGCAGACGCCGAGAAGGCAAAGGCGCTCCTGGCTGTTGCGCCCGTGGCTGCCGAAAGCGCTGATGACGCGGCTGCAGCCTACGAAGCCAATCGACTTGCCGGCGCGACGCTCAATGGCGGCAAGCAGGGCGGTGACGCGCAGCCAGTGTGGGCCAAGGCCGTCGCACGCGCAAACAAGCTCTCCAAGAAGTAACCGAAAGGACGGTCTGATATGACTATTCTCACTGAAGGCCGCCACAACGGCGAATTCATTCTCTCCGAAGCTGAGGCCGGCCGAGCACGCGACAATGTCGTGATTGCATCCGGCGCGGGCATCCTCAAGCCCGGCACTGTGCTGGGAAAAATCACGGCAAGCGGCAAGTTCTGGCCGTCGACCAACGCGTCCGTTACCGAGACGGCTGGCGCGCAGACGGCGATCGCCGTTCTCGTCAACGCCGTTGACGCCACGTCGGCTGACGTCAAGGCCGCGGTCGTATCTCGCGCCGCGCAGGTTAAGGGCGACGCTCTCTCCTACGACGCGTCGGTCAACGACGGCACGAAGATTGCTACCAAGCATACCCAGCTTGCCGCAGTGGGCATCATCGTCCGCTAACGGACGCTTCTAGCCAAAATCAACAATAGGCCGCCTGAGAGCGGCCTTTTTCTTAGGAGCATCCTATGACCATTCTCAATGTATTCAAGGATGACGCGTTCGGCGTCACCTCCCTTACCGACGCCATCAATGAAATCGAATACCGCCCGAGCCGAATTGAGGCTCTTGGCCTGTTCGAAGAGAAGTCGGTTTCTACCACCTCCGTGTCGATCGAGCGAATTGGTGACGCCCTTCAGCTCGTCCCCCCGACGCCCCGTGGCGGTAAGGGTGACGTGAAGGACAACCAGAAGCGCAGTATGAAGAACCTCACGGTTCCGCACTTCCTGCGCGAATGGTCGGTCATTGCCGACGAAATCCAGAACGTCCGCAAATTCGGCTCCGAGTCGGAACTCGAGACGGTCATGTCTGTCGTTCTCGACAAGGTCATGGACAACATGTCCGACCTTGAAGTTACCAACGAATACAGCCGCCTCGGCGCCGTGCAGGGCGTTGTCACTTACGCTGACGCGACTAGCCTGAACCTCTTTACCGAGTTCGGCGTGACGCAGGCTGCTGAGGTTGACTTCGACCTGGACAACGCCAATCCGGCAGAAGGTATCCTTCGCAAGGCATGCACGGGCATTATCCGCGCTACTCGCACCAATATGGGCGGCTCTCCCTTTAGTTATGTTCACGCGTTCGTCGGCGACACCTTCTTTGACCAGCTGATTTCTCACGCGGAAGTTCGCGAAACTTACAAGGGCTGGTCGGAAGCTCAGATTCTTCGCGATAGCTACGTGGGGCCGAGCCGCGCCGAGAACCCGATCTTCACGTTCGGAGGCATTGTGTTCGAGAACTACGGTGCGGTTGCCGCGGAAGGCGACGGCACGAAGCTGGGCGTCGAGTCGACCAAGGCGAAGTTCTTCCCAGTTGGCGCCCGCGGCATGTTCAAGTCGTACTATGCCCCGGCTCCGTATATGGAGACGGTCAATACCCTCGGGAAGAAGTACTACGCCAAGCAAGAAGCGCTGCCGATGGACAAGGGCGTCTACGGCGAGACCCAGACAAACGCACTGCATATCTGCACGCGTCCTGCCGCCCTGCTGCGCGCCAAGAACACCTAACTAGAAAACGGGCGGAGATTGATAATATGCCAGTTTCTGCCCGCTTTCACGAACTGCGCGACAAGGTGCTGGCTGCCGTGGACGATAAGTTCGCGGAGCCGGTGCGTTTGTCGTTTCTGACGAAAGCCGGTGGCCCCGTCGACCCGACGAGGCCGGCCATAGAGATTGAAGCCGTCCTGCGGGTCGGCGAGGGGAAGAATACTTCCGTGGCCGGTAGTCGGGATGCGGGATGGAGAACGCGGATCGTCGCCGATAAGGCGCAGTTGCATATCGATCGCACGACCTACGCGGGGCCCCAGCCAAAGCAGGGCGACAAGGTGAAGGCCCTGTCACGATGGGGTGAGCCTTGGTTTGAAGTGGCTGACGTCGACGACCGCAGCCATACACGGATCGTTCTGAACTTGAATGAAGCGTAGCCCACACGCAAGGACCACCCCATGTCCCTGACACGAATTGCTGCGCGCCTGGCCGCGGTCTATGCGCTGCGCGGAAAGACGCTGGTCGGCGACAACGTTCTGGACAGCCAGATCGGCGCACTTGATATCACGGCTGACGGCGAGTTGCGGACGGACGAGGAGAAGCCGTTCATTTCGGTGTATGCCGACGCGGCGAAGTCCGAGGAGAATATGCTCCGTTCGTGGACTGACAACGGCGCGACGGACTTTCTGTTCGAAATGGGCGTGACGGCGGCGCATACCGAACTCAACGAAGAAACCGGCGAAACGACGCTGGTAGGCGTTGGAATCCCGGCGACAGACGCCGCGTTTGAATTTCTGTTGGACGTGGTTGCGCGCCAGATCGGCGACACGCTGTCCGACCCTGAGAATGAATGGGCGGAGATTTTCCGCAAGTTCCACATGGGCAACGGTCTGATCGAACGGGCCCGCACGAGTAGCGACGGGTCCGGCGTCCGGCTGGCTGCCCAGCAGATCAAGCTTACCGTCATGCTGATGCCTGACCCGGTTCGCGGCAGGGCCCTGAAGCCCGAAAGCCCGATGGCGCTGTTCTTCGCCAAGGCTGCTACCGTCAGTGACCCTGTGCTGAATGCACAGGTGGCGCTGATGCAGGCGCAGCTTGCCGGCTTGGAGACGGATTGGCAGACGGAACTCCGCCGCTACGGCATCACGATGACAGAGGGCGAGAACCTTCTGATCGTGCCGCCTGACGGCGTCGAGGGCGATATCGCCATTGTTGAGGTCGGCGCCGCTCCAGTTGTGCCTGTCTCGTAGGGGGCCGCATGATACCGGACAACCTTCCTGACCAGATCGCGAATATCTACGGGCGCCTGGCTGAGATCGAGCGACGAGGGCGGAACCGAAAGCGAACCGGAAAGGTGGCTGAAGTCGGGACTGGCGACAACGCTGGAAAATACCGCGTGAAACTCGGGGAGCAAGGCGGAAAGCCATACCTGACTCCGTGGATACGGCCCAGAACGCTCGGCGCCGGAGGCGTCAAGATCGACGTCATCCTGTCGGCTGGGGAACAGGTCGACGTTCACTCCGAGAGTGGAGATCTGGCGGACGCGACCATCGACCTCTCGACCTACAGCGAAGAGAACGCTCGCGAGAACGCAGACGTGCCTTTCCACATCAAGATTGGCGACACGGTAATCGGGGCGAGCGGGGAGGCTATCTCCATGAATGGTGCCACCATGACCCTGACCGCGTCCAACGGGCATCTGGCCTGATGCCGCGGATCGTGCGTCTTGGAGACGCCGGTTCGCACGGCGGCTCCGTCATCACTTCGGCATCAAAGTGGAAATGCGAAGGCAAGCTGATCGCCAGGAAGGGTGATCTCTACGCCTGCCCAATCCACGGAGTAAACGCAATCACCGAAGGCTCTGGCCGCTGGAAGTGCGAAGGCGCTGACATAGCGCGGCATGGGGACTCTACCGCATGCGGGGCTTCCCTTATTTCCGGCGCGTCGCGGTGGGAATGCGAGTGACCTCAGGAGATCTCATGAAACTCTACACGACAAAGCACGACTGCGAGGTTGCTGGTCACTGGCGCACAGCCGGGGAGCCTTTTGCGCTGACCGACGAGCAGGCTGCCGAACTGACGCCTCCGCGCGGACGCGTTGTCGCGCCGTATGTCCCTGCTGACATCAAGGAAAAGCCCCATGCGAGACTCGGCAGGAATAAGCGCCGTAACCGGAAGGCCGCTCACTGATTGGGAGCACACAGACCAGTCGATCGGCAAGATCATCCAGACGGCCATCGGTTCGCGCGTCATGCGCCGTACATTCGGTTCTGATCTGCCAGATCTCGTCGACAGCAAGACCATCCGGAAGAACATTCTGGCCGTCTATTCGGCTGCAGCTGCGGCTATCGACGCATGGGAGCCGCGGTTTCGCATGAGGGCCGGCGCCGTGCGGTCTGTCGGCGCTGACGGCAAGGTCGGCCTCGTGATTTCCGGCACCTATTTCCCGCGCGGACATCTGGGCGACTACAGCGTCGCTGAGGACAAGGTCGCGCGCGTCGCACTAACGATTTAGCACTATGGAGGGCGACATGGTCGACCTATCGACGTTGCCTACTCCGCAGGTCATTGAGGAGCTGGATTACGAGACGATCGTCGCTCGCCAGAAGCAGACGTTTCAGGACTTGTGGGAGGCTGTGCGCCTTGCCAATCCTGACGCGGGCCTTCCGGACTACGACGTCGAAATGCTCGAAACCGACCCGGCGATGATCATCATCCAGGAAAACGCCTACCGCGAGATGCTGGAGCGGGCGCGCATCAACGATGCCGCACGGGCCAACCTGCTTGGGTATTCCACCAAGGGCGATCTGGACCAACTGGCGGCAGACCACAACGTAACCCGCCTGCCGAACGAATCCGACAAGGCGTTGCGCGAGCGCATCGTGCTTGCCGACCAGGGCAGATCAACAGCCGGGCCGGAGGAATGGTACAAGTTCCACGCGCGGTCGGTCGATGCTGATGTCCGCGATGTGGCGGTCTACCGGCCAGGAACGGGCCCGGAGATCGAAGTCGCCATCCTGACAACGAGCAATGGCGGGACGCCCGGCGCACCGCTGCTGGGCTCTGTGCTAGAGGCCTTGAGTGCCCCCGCCGTGCGATCCGTCAACGACGTGATTTCTGTGGTGCCGGCAGTCAAGACCATAGTCAACGTGACGGCAAGCATCTGGCTTCTGCCGGAGGCACCCATGTCGGTCTTCGATGGACTCGAGCAGACGCTCCGTGACGCACTCGACAATGAGGGCGGCATTGGCTTCGACGTCAATACCTCGTGGATCATCTCGCGCCTGATGGCAGCGGGAGCCGCGAAAGTGACGCTGACTGCCCCGGTGGAGGACGTCGTCATGGACAAGTTCAGCGCGGCGGCGTTCGGGACGGTGAACCTGTCCTACATGGGGAGGCTTCGGTAATGGTTGTTTCTCTTCTGCCATCCAACAGCACCGCTTTTGAGTTGGCGCTGGAAGAGGCGACCGACATCGCAAGCGAGATCGGTCCCGCTATCGACGCGATCCACGGCCTGAAATACGCGCGGCCGCTCAACATCACGGTCGCGCCGTGGCTGGTGAATGAATACGGCCTCGGCCCGATTTCTGACTTCTTCGACACGGTAGAAGACCTGATCGATGAGGGCAGGGTGTGGCAGCGCCTCCGAGGCACGCCACAGGCCATCACGACGTCACTGTCATGGGTCGACTACGATGACATCGACATCCAGGACCAGGTTCGCGGCCGCAGGCGCTGGCATCTTTACCAGATCCAGATGGGCGAGCTTCCGGGCGTCGACGAAATCCAGCGGCTGACCAACGCAGAATACCTGGCCGGCTTATCCGATCCGGCGCGCTCGTTCTTCTGGCGCGGCTATTTCGGATACGACGTGCGTGGCCATGTTTACGGACGGTCGCGTTGGGGCCGGTCCATATGGGGCGATAGCTCCGGCGTTCGCATTGCGGGCGGAAAGGTGAAGTGGTCGCACGGGCGGACCCATGAGCTCGACGCCACAGCAGAGGCCGGAGTGGCTGCCGAACTGGGCGTGGATTTCGCTGACGGTGATGACGTCACATGGCTTGGCTCGCTCACCTGGGGGGCGCCTGGGCTGACGTGGGGCGGCGTCACTGACGCGCGCGTTCTCAAGTCCTGGCTTATGCTCCAGAAGAGCGCGCATATCGGCCTGTATGACGCCGACGGCGATCCGATTGGATATGCGCGCGTTGTTCGCGCGGTTCAGGATATCACCGACTACGGCGACGCCAACGACACAGTGGTCCTCACTTACGACGCAACGGTCGGTTTTAGCGTAGCGACAGGCGACGTTGCTTTCGCTGCTGTCGTGTTCGGCGGCGTAGCGCAGGGCGTGGCGCCTTTCAAAACATGGCTCGATCCAGACCAGATCGACTTTCCCGATGGCGAGGTTCGCGTGGGGGAGTCGCCGATTTCCTTCACGTTCTTGGAAACAGTGCGCGAGCGCATTGTCATCAATCTCACCATCTGAGGGCATTATGACAACTCTAGTCTTTGATCCGGTCGAAAGGCCGGATCTTTCGAAGATTCGCGACCGAATTTCCGAACGTCCGAACAATGATCGTGTCTACCTCGGAGAGGGTGACCTTTCGCAGGGTGCTGATCTGAACGAGGCCTTCTCGATCGAGGCGCGCAAGCGCAAGGGTATTGGCGACCTGATCGCCCGCGACGGCGACCGCATCGACGGGGCCGATGTTCTCGTCAACGTAGAAGATGAAACCGTAACCATTACGGCCGGTGAACTCTACATCGACGGCTCGCGCCGGAAGGTGCCGGAAGGCGCGCTGGTAGACGTCCCTATGACGGGCGACGTGAAGATTGGCGTTCGATCGACCACGACCATCGTGACGGCAGAGGACGACGATATCTACCTCGGCCTCGTGCCGGAGGCGGAGGAAAGCTACGGCGAGCCGGGCGCAGTGCGTACTGTCGTCAGTTTCTCGTGGGCATTCGAAGGCGACGGCGGTACTGGCCAGTTTTATCCGTACCTTGTGTTGCGCGACGGCGTGATCATCTCGCAGGACGCTCCGCCGACGCTCTCTGGCGTCCAGCAGCAGATTGCAACCTACGACTATGATGCGCACGAAAACTATGTCGTGCGCGGCTGCAGCGTGTCGCCACTTGGGCTGGAGGCCGGAAAGCAGGTCTTCGCCATTTCCGAGGGCCGCGCCAATATCATGGGTTTCAAGCGCAACCGCCCAACGGCATCGCGCTTCTCTGAAACCGAGGAGCCGGATACCGGCACGATCGACGCTGAGCCCCACAATTTCGATGACGGTGGAACTGGCACTGCGGTAATCACCGTTCGCCGCCCTCCGGTGTCTTCCGTCACATCGGCCATTGTCACGAAGCAGCGTACCGTAACGCTCACCAAGGGCGTAACCGACGGAGCCGACCTGCTCCCTGACGACGGCGTCACCTCGATCATCTCGGTGGTGCAGGGTGGAACCACGTACACGCAGGGCGTAGATTACCAGCGCAGCGGCGATTCAGTTGACTGGCTATCTGGCGGCATCGAGCCCGCTACGTCGTCTTCCTACAACGTGACCTACCGCTACCTGGACGCAGTGACGCCCACGGCGGTGACGTCGACAACCATATCGGTTGCGGGCGGAGTGACCGGCCAGCCGGTCTTTCTTGGGTACACCAACAAGCTGCCCCGCACGGACAGAATCTGCCTCGATGCGGACGGCAATGTCGTCTACCTCAAGGGTCTTTCCGCGCCGACGCAACCACAGCCTCCGCAGGTCCCCAAGACCCTGCTGTCGCTGGCAACGATTTACAATGACTGGTTCGGCACGCCGACTGTCGTCAATGACTCGATCCGCGCCTATCCTTTCTCCGCGATTGACCGCATGTATAACAACGTGCTGGACCTGTTCAATCAGGTGTCGCTTCAAAAGCAGAAGATCGATATCAACTCGCGCGCGCCAGCAGAAACCACTGGCATTTTCAGCGATCCGCTATTGAACGACGACTTCCGTGATGCTGGCGAAACGCAGAACGGCGCGGTCTTCAATGGATCGCTCCAGATCCCGATCACTGCGGCATTTCAACAGATCGATGCGGGCACACCGCTCTTCCTGCCTTTCGGCGAGGATACTGTTGTTAGCCAGGAACT
The DNA here is from genome assembly GCF_022637395.1 of Shinella sp. H4-D48. GTDB lineage: Bacteria > Pseudomonadota > Alphaproteobacteria > Rhizobiales > Rhizobiaceae > Shinella > Shinella sedimenti. The sequence continues at coordinate 1,779,923 of NZ_CP093337.1, forward strand.
CGTTTCCGGCTGCGTGAAAATCAACCCCTACCAGTCATTCGCTCCGCTACCTGCAATCCTGCGGATCATTCCGTCGGAAGACTTCTGGACCGAGACGCAGACGGTCTGGCTTTCCGAGCAGACGCAGATTTTTGGAACCGGCAACAGTGAGCGCGTGACGAGCACCGAGGTGCTGCAAAGCGTCCGTACCCAGCCGATCCGCTTCCTGCGTGAGATCGACATTGATTTCACCATCAGTCAGTTCGGGCCAGGCGAAACACTCGACGAGCTGACGTTCGATGGCGTCGATGTCAATCCAGGCGGCCTTGTTGCCAATGGTAGCGGCGTCATCGCGGATACGTTCACAATCCCTGCGGGCGTCACGTCCGGCGCGAAGAGTGTTCGGGCGGTTGGAGGTTCTGGCACGGTTTGTTCCGCGACCTTCACGGGCGAGGGGCGTCTGGAGACGATTGAACTCCAGCGCAACACGACCGTGCAGCGCTTCCAGACAGGTGGCGTGAGCGGCGGCGGCGGCCGTGGCAGCGGCGCGGACGGCTCGCGCGGCCTCGACCCGCAGGCGCAAAGCTTCAGCTTCACGCAGGGGCGGCACGTCAGCAGCGTCGACATCAAGTTCTGCGCGATCGGCGACCGCACGCAGCCAGTGATCCTGGAGTTTGTGACGGTCGACAACGGCTTCCCGACGACGGAAGTCATTGCCCAGACCGAAGTGGACATGCAGTCGGTGCTGACCGGCACATGGACGAACTTTGCGTTTCCTGTGCCGTTCTACCTGCCGCCGGACCAGATGTTCGCGTTTGTGGTCAAGACCAACGACCCGGATCACAGCATCAGCGTTGCTGACCGCGGCGCCTTTGACGCCGTGAATCAGCAGTGGATCGCGGCCCAGCCCTACACGGTCGGAACGCGGTTCAGTTCTAGTAACGCGGTCAGCTGGACGATCCACCAGGATTCGGACATCACGTTCAAGATCAACTGCGCCAGGTTTAATCCTACGCAGCGCACCGTAGATCTTGGCACGTACGCGGTTACAGACGTGTCTGATATCATCGTCCGCGGCAACGTCTTCCTGCCCACCGAGGCAACCTCCGTTGTCTTCGAACTGGTCTTTGGAACGGAAACGCCGGTTCGGGTGCTCCCCGATCAGGTCTGGGAGCGTACATCGTTCTTCACCGGAAACCTGACCATCAGAGCCATCCTAACGGGCGGGCCTTTGGTCACGCCAGTTGTTGGGCGGGATATCCTGGCTGTTCTCGGAACGATGCAGGCTAACGGTGTGTATGTGAGCCGTGCGTTTACGTTCGGCGCAGATGTGCAGCTTGACGTCATCGCTTCCACGAAACTTCCGGTCGGCTCAACGTTCACGGTCGAGTGCGACGCCAAGGACGATAACTGGGGCTCCGTGCCGCAGATATCGGCATCACCTATCGATCTCGGTTTTATCGAACGGTCCTACAGGGACACGAGCGTCGTGGCTCCGACTGGTGGCCGTCTGCGGCTGACCCTGACCGGCACGCCAGCGGCGCGGCCTTCGGTCGCTGACCTGCGGGCATTCACTTCGTAAGGATATCCCGAAATGGTGACTGAAAACACTACCCCGAACCGCGGGTATCAAGAGCCCGAGGTCGGGAATACGCTTGAGGTGGATGTAGGGCGGCTGATTGCAGCCCTGCGCGCTATCGATACGGACATGGCCTCCGCCTTTGCGGCTATCGTCATCAAGGCTGGGCTTAATAGCCCTGCGTTCACTGGCACTCCGACCGCGCCAACCGCGGCACCTGGCACCGATAGCGGTCAGCTGGCGACGACGGCGTTCGTGAAAGCCGCCTTGGCGGCGTTGGTGGATAGCGCCCCTGGTGCGCTGGATACGCTGAACGAGCTAGCCGCGGCGCTTGGTGATGATCCGAATTTCGCCGCCACGATGACGGCGCTGATCGGGACGAAGATGGACGTTGGCGCGCTTACGGCAGACAGTCCGGGCCGCGCCAAGATGGCTGATGGCTTTGTAAACACCGACAAGCTTGCAAACGGAGCGCTCTCCGCCGACACGGCAGGGCGCGCGAAGATGGCAGACGGCTTTCTGACGGCTGTCAAGGCCGCTGCTGATTTCGTCTTCGGTCAGACGGCGAAAACGATGCCGGTCGATGCTGACGCGGTGTTAATTTCAGACAGCGCGACGTCAAACGTCCCGAAGAAGATGACGTTCGCAAACTTGAAGGCTTGGATATTATCGTTCATCCCACTGCCTAAATATTACGTAAGCGATCCGTTTGCCGTAGTCTCGGGCGGGTCGTTCTCGCTCACCCACACTCTAGGTGTCGAGCCAAAATTCATTGCATTGGAGTTGGTGGTCACATCAGCAGTGAACGGTTACGCCGCGGGCGACAAACTGCACATGGGGTTAAGCGCCGCTGGCCAATGGGGGACGGGAAATACCGGCTACTTCATTAGAAAAGTAGGAACTGCGCAGATAAGCGGGCGATTTGGCAATAATGCCGGAGGGTCATTCGTTGTGGCGAACGATACATCAGGAGCACCATCAACGATACCGAACGCGAACATACAGGCAGTCGTGAGGGCTTGGGCATGAGCGCTGTTTTTCATTACGTTGACTCTCAAGGGTCGTACCTCGGCGCGTGGGACGCTAACCCGCCTGCAAACGCCATAGCCGTCCCAACCCCGCCTAACGATGCGCGTCAGGTGTGGGATTTCGTAGGGCAGGAGTGGGGCGCATTGCCGCCGATTATTTCCGACTACGAAGACGCAATTCAAGCCCATGTTGACGATTCGGCCCGCTCTCGCCAGTTCCGAGACGGCGTAACGCTTGCCTCCTACACGGCATCCACCAACCCGCAGTGGGCGTCCGAAGCTGCTGCGTTCGTCGCTTGGCGCGATGCTGTTTGGGCCTATTCTTACACCGAGCTTGCCAAGGTGCAGGCCGGCCAGCGCGAACAGCCGACGGTCGATGACTTCCTGATGGAACTGCCTGCAATCATCTGGCCCTAGCGCCCAACCACCCATCACCCAACCACATCCTAAAGGAGGCCGCATTGGCTGACCTATCGTATTTCCATGGCGTGAACCTTGGGGAAAGCCCCGACACGCCATCGCTTCTGCGCGTCCAGAATTTCGGTGTGACGTTCGTCAACGGCACGGCTCCCGACGCGGATGCTGCGGCTTTCCCGATCAATACCCCGACGCTCGTCACGTCTCAGGCTGCCGCCGCTCTGCTTGGCTCCGCCGGCACGCTGCTTGCGGACGTTTTGACTGTGATGGGGGAGGGTGGTTCGACCGTCATCGTCAACCGCGTTGAGGACGACGAAGACCCCGAAGTCGTGCAGGCCAACCTGATCGGCGACGCTGCTGCTCGCACCGGCCTCTATGCCGCGTTGCGCGCCAAGTCGCTCCTGGGAGTCCAGCCGCGCGTCATTGTGACGGCCGGCGACACTGGCGCCTACGTCGAGGATGGCGTGCTGTCTGTCACCGTGACGGATGGCGGCGCGGATTACACCTCTGCGCCCACCGTGGCATTCTCCGGTGGCGGCGACGCTGCGGCCACAGCCACCGTCAACAAGCACAAGGTCGTGTCGCTGACGATCACGAATCCTGGCGCGGACTACACCAGCGCGCCCACGATCGCGATTGCAGCGCCCCCGGCCGGAGGCGTTCAGGCGACGGCTACCGCAACCGTTGCGGACGGCGAAATCACTGCCATCACGATGACTAACAAGGGCTCCGGCTATGTCGACGCCCCTGCGGTCACGATCTCCGGCGGCGGCGGCTCCGGCGCTATCCTGACGGCTGTCCTCGGCGGCCCGGTGACGGGCGTTACCGTCTCGGAGCCTGGTGAAGGCTACATCTCCGCGCCGACGGTCAGCTTCTCCGGTGGTGGCGGTTCCAGTGCTGCGGCCATTGCCAACCTTGGCGACGTCACCAGCCCGTTTGTTTCGGCCCTCGCGACCATCTGCCCACAGATACGTGCGCGTGCCTACATCCACGGCCCGAACTCGACCAATGCAGAGGCCGTTCGCTTCCGCAACACGGTCAACAGCGACCGCATCCTGATCATCGACCCCAAGGGCATCAAGAACGTCAACGGTACGCCCGTTACGGTTCCGATCGCTCCGGTCTTTGCAGGTGTTCGCGCTCGCGTCGTAGCATCTCCGGAAGGCGTGTCCGGCTCGGTATCGAACAAGATCATCCGCACGCTCGACGGCGTTGCGCGCACGATCCAGTACCCGGTCGACAGCAACTACCTCAACGAGCGGCAGGTTTCGACCGTCATCGATGAGCGTGGTGGACTGCGCACCTGGGGTTCGCGCCTAGCGACCGACGTGGACATCTGGCAGTTCGACAGCGTTCGCGCCACGGCTGACATGATCAACGAAGCGCTGGAAGACCTGTACTTCGTCTATGTCGACCGCAAGCTGACCAAGGCCAACCTGAAGATGATGATCGAAGACGGCAACGCCGCGCTTCGCGTCTTCCAGAAGAACGACGACATCCTCGGTGGCCGCGTCTGGCTGTCCGACCTGAACGAGCCGACGGTAAATGCCAACGGCAAGGTGTTCCTGAACGTCGAGTTCGAGCCGGTCGGCATCATGGAACAGATCAACATCACGACACACCGCAACATTCTCTACTACCAGCTGCTGCTGGATGAGGTGCGCGGCGCGATCGAGAACGGCCCCCTGACGCTCGCCGTCTAATCACAAGGAATACACGATGAGCAATCTTCCGCGCTACCTCCTGCGCAACTGCATGCTGTGGGCCGATCGCGAATCCAAGCTTGGCCAGATCGGGGACATCACGCCCCCGGTCCCGCAGGCCAAGCTCGAGGAACTTCGCAACGCAGGCATGATCAAGCCGCGCGAGGTCCATATGGGTTACGAGAAGCTGGAATTCAGCTTCAAGATGCCCGGCTTCGACCCGCAGATCCTCAAGCTTTTCGGCCTCAAGGCTGGTACGGAAAACCTGTTCCTCATCACTGGCGCGCTGGTGGACGAGGACGGCGTCGAGCATTCGGCGGTGATGACGATCCGCGGCTTCCTCAAGCAGGCCGATCCCGGCAACTGGAAGCCGGGTGACATGGCGGAGAACGACTATTCGGTCTCGGTCAACTACTACAAGCTGGAAGTCGACGGCGACGAGCTGATCGAAATGGATGACTTCGACGTGAAAATCGGGGGCATCAGCCAGCATAGCGGCATGCGGAACTCGCTGCTTCTCTAGCACTCCACGCCGCAAACTCAGCCCGCGCGAATGCGGGCTTTTTCTTTCCTGATGAGGAGACCAGCATGACGACTGTCAAGCTTTCGAAGCCCGTTGAGCACAACGGCAAGATTTACGACGAGTTCACCTTCCGCGAAGCCGAAGTCGGCGACCTGATGCTTGCCGACGCCGTGAAGGGCGAGATGTCCAAGATCATCGCCGTCCTGGCATCGATGGCCGACGTACCGCTTCCCGCCTTCCGCAAGGTCAAGTCTCGCGACCTCAACGCCATCATGGCCGCCACCAAAGACCTCTTGGGGGAGGAGCCGCCGGTCACGACTGGCGCCTGATCGTGAGCGTTATCGCTCGCGAACTCAAGCAGGACGTGGACCGGCTCGAAAAGTGGCCGCCCGCCAAGGCCATGGCCTACTTCGAAAAAGCAATGGAAATCCGTCGCCTGTTCGGCGGCGGCATGTAGCGCGAGGGCAGCATGGCCGTCTTGAAATCAAGCCTTATCCTCTCGCTCATCGACAATGTGTCAGGCCGGGCGAAGGGCATCAACAGCGCGCTCGGAAGCCTCCAGCGCGGACATGCCTCCTTCCTTGGTATGGCCGGTCGGCTCGCCGCTTTTGGTGGCGCCTATGTGGGCGTCACGCAGGGGATCGGCGGGACGGTCGGGGCAGCGCTGGAGTTCGAGTCCGCCTTCGCGGACGTCCGCAAGGTGCTGGATGCGAATGAAGAGCAGATGGCGAACGTTCGCCGCTCGATCATCGCCATGTCTAAGGAACTGCCGATTGCGGCAAGCGGCATTGCCGAGATCTACGCCGCGGCTGGTCAGTCGAACATCCCGCTGGCGGAAATCACCAAGTTCAGCGAGATGGTCGCCAAGGTGTCGACGGCGTGGGACGTGCCCGTTGCCGAAACCGGGCAGGCGCTCGCGGAGATCAAGAACCAGCTGAACCTCGGCGTGAACGAGGTCGGGCTTTTCGCCGACAGCCTCAACCACCTGTCGAACAACACGGCAGCCAATGCGCCGCGGCTTCTGGAATATACCAAGCACGTTGCGGCAACCGGCGAGATGTTTGGCTTCTCTGCGCAGGAGACGCTGGCGTTCGGCGGCGCCATGATCTCATCCGGCGGCGAAGCGGAAGTCGCAGCGACGTCGTTCCGTAACATGGGCCGCGCGCTCACGATCGGTACACGCGCGACGAAAACACACAACACAGCCTTCAAGCGGCTCGGCCTCGATGCGGTTAAGACCGCGAAGTCGATGCAGAAGAACGCGCTGAAGACGACCCTTGATGTCATCGACCGCATCCAGGCGCTTCCTGAGTGGGAGCGGATATCGATCGCCTCGGCACTGTTCGGCGACGAAGCGCGTGCGCTGATGCCAGTAATCAACAATGCCACGGAGTTGCGGCGCCAGCTTGGTCTCGTGGGCGATGAAGCCAACTACGCGGGCAGCGCTTTCAAGGAGTACACTGTACGCGCCAGCACGGTCGGAAACGTGCTGCAGATATTGAAAAACAAGTTCGCCGACTTCTTCCGCAGCATGGGCGACGACATGCTGCCCGGCATCAAGCAGGCGGCGCTCGGCGTCGGGCATATCCTAGACACCATGGGCCAACGCGCCACCATCTTCGACAAGATGGGCGCCGCAATGAAGGCCTTTCTGCAGGGTTTCGGCGTAGACAGCGGCATTCGCGAGACCGTCGAGAGCATCGGCGACTTGCTGTTTGGCAAGGCGGATGGCTCTGCTTCGGCCGACCAACTTGGCCGGATATTCGCCAAGTTCAAGGAATATGGCGCGTCCGTCCGCGAACTGTCCGATGCGATCCGCAACAATCCGATCGCCCAGTTCCTCGGTGAGCTAGGGGCGGACGGCTTCAAGCTGATGCTTGCGGCCGTTGGGATTGGCCTTGTCGCTAGCTCGATTATGAAACTCGCGAGGGCGATCGCCTTCCTGACGGGGATCACGACGGCCATAGGCATCTTCAAATCCTTCGGTAAGGTGGGCAGCATTCTCGGCGGCCTCGGTGGGGGCGCGGCCGCCGGAGCGGCTGCTGGAGCCGGCGGCCGAACTGCTGCGGGTGCAGCAGCTGGTGCCGCAGGAACGGCAGGACGTGGCGCTGGCCTTGCCGCCGCTGGCCTCCTTGGTTTTGCTTGGCTTATGGACAAGGGTGCGCAGCGCCTCAGGGACGACCCTGCCCGACAGGCTCGTGACAACGAAAAGTCCGCGCAGAATATCCGCTGGCTCAAGAACATGCTTGGCCTCGACAAGCCTACCGTCTCGCCCGAAAACGTCGACGCCCAGCTGGCGGCTCAACGCGGCACGCAGATCAACCCCCTGCAACAGGCGGTCGACAACAGCCGCAGCCCGGTCATCATCGACTCCAGCAGCATCGCCGCAATGACACAGCCGTCTGGCGTTCAGCAGGTGGCGGTGACGAATCTGACGCGGCCAAACATAACCGTTCACGCACCTGTCACCATTAGCAACATCTCTTCGCCCCAGGACGCTGTTGAGGCTGCCGCCTCGCGACTTGGCCAGGCGGCGAAGTCGGCGCTGGAGTCGAGCTTCAGTGGCGGCGGTGGCTTCTAAGTTGAGAAGGGCGCGGCAATGCAATACAAGATCGCAATGACTCGTTTGCTTGCCGCACTCATCCTTATCTTCACCACACCGGCCATAGCACAGACGATGGATGGCCGAGCTTCAGTGATTGATGGCGACACCATCGAGATCAGCGGCGAACGGATCAGGCTCAACGGCGTTGACGCGCCTGAAAGCTGGCAGCGTTGCGCTGACGAGGGCGGCAAGGAGTACCGCTGCGGCAAAGATGCAGCATTCGCGCTTGACGACTGGCTTGCCGCGTCACGGCCAACTCGCTGTGAGTTCGTGGAGCGCGATCGTTATGGACGGATGGTTGGTAACTGCTTCCGTGCCGATGGTGCCTCTGTAGGGGAGTGGCTCGTTCGAAGCGGATGGGCGGTTGACTGGGTGCGGTATAGCGGCGGCAGGTTCGCAGACGCACAGGAGGAAGCTAGCCGAGCCAAGCGCGGCATATGGCGGGGCGCGTTTGATCTGCCATGTGAGGCGAGGGCGCGACGGGCTAAACGGAAGGCGAGCTGTTAGTACGGAAAAAGCGCGAAAATCTCACCGACTTTCTTCTCGCATGTAGATTGGTCTGTGGAGAATTTGCACTGGATATTGCCGATCGCAGTTCGAGAATTTCCGCGTTGGAGCTTGCCTACCTCCTCTTTTGACAGCGTTCGCTTAACGCCGTCATGTTCTTCTACGCACACGTCGTTTTGACAGAAGGTCATTTGAGCGAGTGCAGAAGTGTTTGAGGTGAGCACGTAGGCAAGGCAGGCTATGAAAAACTTCATTTTATGAAACCGTACCTTTTCGCAACGCGGCGCGTTTGCGCGCAGTGGGCTGTTTTTCCTGAATTCGTTAGCTCTTCAATGCTGGCGGCGGCTCCCCGCGTCATCAGGTCTAGCATCGATGCGAAGCCCATCGCCTCGTCCGATACATTGTCCTCGATGTACTTGGCTATGGCGTCCTGATTGTAAGAAAGCCCGCACGGCTGCTCGGACGCGATGACGTTGCCGAGTTGGTGCGCCACGTCAGAGAATGACGCGTCATCGGCGTTACAGGCTCCATAGCCGAAAACGAGTGTTCCGAAGCAGCCGGCCGCGCACACGCCCAATATTCTGACCAATTGAACCTCCCTGTCTGCCCTCAATCTAGGGGCGAAGATTAAGGTCGCGCAAGAACTATTTCAGGTTTACCTCGCAAGGAGCCCCCATGACCGTTTCTATGATGCTCGGAGGCTTTGCCTTCGAAGCGCGCGACAGGCTTGGCTACGAAGGCGTGCAACGCAAGGTGCAGACGCCGTGGGCTGAGATCAAGGTCGCGCAGACGATGGATCAGCAGCAGTGGACCGGCCCGACTTCTGAGGAGGTGACGATCCGCGGCGTACTGTTCCCGCAGGAATACGGCGGCCAGGCGTCGCTCGACGGAATCATCGCCGCCGCGCAGGCAGGCACGCCCATGATGCTGGTTTCGGGCGACGACTACGAAGGCGTGATCCACGGGATGTTCACGGTGCACGGCATCGATGAGGACCGCAGCTACCACAACGCTGCCGGCGCCGCGCGAAAGAACAGCTACTCGATCACGCTCATGCGCTACGGCCAATCGGCTGCGGGCGGCGGCCTGTTCGCTCCGATCCTCAATCTGTTCGGTTAGGTGCGCACATGAGAATTGTCTTCACACGAGGTCACGTACTCATTGACAGCGGCTCATCTAGGGGAGCTATCGAAATAGTCGATGATCGCGTCCACGCCCGCCTTTATCGCCATGTGGTCTTTCTCATAGGAAAGGCCCTCAACTGGTAGGGATTTGAACTCCTGGACGATGCAATCTCGCAGTTCGGCGACGTCTACAGGTTGCGGTGACGTGGCAGACAACCTGCGCAGCAATTCGTCCGCCACTGCTTTGTATCCTAGCGCTACGCCGATAGCGGCAACGAAGTTGTGCGGGATACTAAGGGTCACGATCTACCTCCAATAGCAGTCGCGCCATATTCTTCGGAGGTGCGAGGGGAGTCAAATGCCATCGACATACATCACAAAATCCGGCCAGACCGTCGATCTGGTCTGCTTGGATTTCTACGGCCGCACCCGGTCGACAACTGAAATCGTCCTAGACGCAAACCCCGGCATCGCTGCACTTGGCCCGGTTTTGCCGATCGGGACCGCGCTCATCATGCCTGACATCGATACGCGGCCGGTGGCGCGCGAACTGGTGAAGCTCTGGGAGTAAGCAATGAAGCCCAGAATTGAAATCACGATCGACGGCCAGCCGGTTGCCGGCGCCTTCTATGAGCGGCTGATATCCGTCACCGTCACCGACAAAGAAGGTGTGAAGGCTGATACTTTTGACATGGAGTTGAACGACGGCCCGCCGCAGTTCCTCGCCATTCCGCGCAAGGGGGCGATCGTCGACATCCGCATTGGCTACGGCACCACACGGTCACTCGGCCGCTTCACCGTCGACAAGGTGACGCCGAAATGCCTGCCGTACTCCATGACGATCGGTGGCAAGTCCGCCGACCTGCGAAACGGCAAGCTCAAGGAGAAGCAGGAGCGGCACTGGGACAAGAAGAAACTCAAGGACGTTGTGTCCGAGATCGCTGGAGAAAGCGGGCTGTCCGCATCCGTCGATTCTGAAATCGGAGACTTCGAATACGAGTGGATCGGCCAGCAGGACGAATCCAACCTTGAATTCATGCGGCGCCTCGAGCGTCGACACAATGCGCTGTTCGCCATCAAAGACGGCAAGATGGTCTTCGCCAAGCGAGGCTCTGGCCTGTCTTCGACAGGGACCTTTGCTGGCACGGTCGTCGTCACGCCCAACTTGATCGTGCAGGGCTCGTGCTCGTTTGAGGCCAACGACCGCACGAAGTACAGCAAGGTCGTCGCCTACCACCAAGACAAAGACAAAGCCGAGCGGGTCGAGATCGAGGCGGAGGGTGACGAGGACGGGGACAGCGTTTACCGCATCCCTGAGCCGTATTCATCGCTGGAAGAGGCCGACAAGGCTGCTCAGGCGAAGGCGCGGGAGCTCAAGCGCGGCGAGGGCTCCGCCAGTGTCACGGTCATCGGCGACACCGCCATAACCGCAGGCTCAGCGCTGCTGTTCAGCGGCGTGCGCCCCGGTCTGGACGGCGTGCCCTATGTCATCGACACGGCGACCCACAAGTACGACAAGTCGGGCGGCTACACGACCGCGATCAGCGCCAAGCTATACGACGGCAAGTCAGGCAAAGGTGGCAAGGCTCCCGCGCAGGACGGCGCGACGAGCGGGGGCACGAAGACCGTTGGCGAGACCGGGACTGTCGCGAAGGACTCCCCGTCCGGCACGCCTGCGACCCCTGATGGCTGGGCGCAGTATCAGCGTAACGGGCTAACGGACGCGAATTAAGGAGAAGCGGAGTGACCGCGAAAATAGAACGAATCGCTAGAGAAGGCGGGGATATGATGATGGAAGTTGGAGCGATGTTTGCCGCGCTTGCTGCGGCAACTTGGTTGTGCGTGACGATCTGGGGCGCCTATTTTGTGTACAACGTGACGGAGATTGTTTCGCTGCTAAAGCGGTCAGAGGTGATTTTCGTTTCCAAGGTCGGGCAAGGGTCTGAAGTATCGATCTTCAACCAGACCGAAGTTGATGGTGGAATAACCTTCAGCGCGCGACAGGCTCGCGGCGAGTCCTCGAACAAAGACTCCCCGGTTTGATCGTCAAACGATAGGTACCGGGATTTATGAAGCGATCCCAGCGTGCGGCCCATGGAAATCTCCGAAATACGAAACTCTCCATCTTTCGGCATGGAAATTTCGTAGCGGTTTTCGGGGCCAAGCTTCACAGATGGCGGGGGAATTCTAGCAACGTGTTCAAGCCGCAGCGTCTGCTTGGCGTATACCGCAGCATATATCGCTGCGCCAGCACTCACCATCGCAGCTAGCGCGGCTACGATCCCCCAGTCCATTCCGCGCCCTCCCTCTAGGTGCGCCATCCTCGCACCGCGATGCAGGGTTGTCTAGGGCGGCGTGGCGCGCCGGCACAATCTGAAGGACCACAACATGATAACCGCAAACGACCTGCGAGCGATCGCGGGAACGACGAAGCGCGTGCAGATGCACGACGACCTCGCGGCCGCGTTCAACAAGTATGCCGCCAGCTACGGCGTGAGCAACCAGAAGCGAATTGCCGAGTTTCTGGCGAACGTCTCGCACGAGACGGGCGGCTTTACGAAACTCGCCGAGAACCTGAACTACTCGGTCGACGGCCTACTCAAAACATTCGGACGCCATCGCATCAGCACCGCTGACGCCAACCGGCTCGGGCGTTCCGGCAAGCGTGCGGCTGACCAGAAGGCAATCGCCAACAAGGTCTACGGCGGCGACTGGGGTCGCACCAACCTCGGCAACACTCAGCCGAACGACGGCTGGGACTATCGCGGCTCCGGCCCCGGACAGGTGACTGGTCGCGCCAACTTCGCCAAGGTCGAGAAGGAAAGCGGCCTTCCTGTCGTTGCCAACCCAGACCTTCTTCGCCAGGCGGATAGCGGGATGAAGGCGGCCCTTATCCTCTGGCAGAAGTGGGGCCTTAACGAAATGGCCGACGCCGGCCAGACCACTGCCATTCGCAAACGGTGGAACGGAGGCAGCCTTGGCCTCGCCGAGGTAAAGGACGCGCGCGGTCGGGCCATGAAGCTCAACCTATCCGTTCCATCCGCCGCACCGGCACCCGCTCCCACCACGCCCAAGCCGGAAATGCCGCCCAGCGCCACGCCGACCAAAAAGGCTAGTTGGCTGGAGGTGCTGGTCGCCCTGGCTGTTGCAATTTTTCAAGGACGCTCGAAATGATCGCAATTATCGCACGAATCCTCCTGCGCTATGGCGCTGGCGCTCTTGTAGCGCTTGGCCTTGTCGATGCTGATATAGCTAGCCAGATCGGCGCAGACCCCGATTTGCTCGTCCTCGTTGGCGCGGGTGTCGCTCTGGCTGTCGAGATGGCCTACGCAACCGCCAAGAAACTTGGCTGGGCAACGTGATCAAGCTTATCCTGAAATGGCTCGGTGGCGATCTCGCCACCGCCCTGACGCGCGCCTACGAGCTCAAGCTGAACGCCGCGAATGACGCCGACCGCATCAAGGCGGACGTGTCCATCAAGGCGATCGAGGCCCAGATGGCGGCGCAGGCTGCCAACGCAGCGGTCGTGCGCGAGGGCATGCAGCATAAGGCGTTCTGGATTCCTTGGCTCATAGCTGCCGTGCCGACTGCGGCGTGGTTCGGCTGGGGCATGACGGACTCGCTGTTCAACGGTACGCTCCCGGACGTTTCGGAACTGCCGCCGCAGCTCAAGGAGTATGCGGACATCGTGTTTGCAAACATCTTCTATGTGGGTGGTGGTGTTGCCGGTGCCCAGTTGATCGCGAAAGCGATTGGAGGCAAGAAATGAGCGGCTCTGAGATCATGGCCGTCGTCGGCTTCTTCGTCATGCTATCCGGTACGCTCTGGGGCGTCTGGTGGCGCATCGAGGGCAGGGTAGAGAAGGCTAAGGTTGATGCGTCCACGCTGGCCTCTTCCGCCAATGCGCTTGCCATGCTCGCCCGCCAGGAACTCGCGGAGCACAAGCTGCATGTCTCAGAGACCTATGTGACCAAGGCCGGGATGCAGGAGCAGACGTCGCAAATCCTGCGGTCGATCGAAAGCGTCGGTAACCGGATCGATGCCATAACTGATCGCTTAGATAGGGTATTTGAGCATAAAGTAGAACGCAGCGTAAGATAGTAACGCACAAGGGTGACCTATGGCTGAAAATCACGCCTCGCGCAATTTACGATCGAAACGCGATCTGTTAACGGAAGCCCCAGCACGACAAACTAATGGGGCGCTGATGGAAATTCGAAAAGAGAAGCAGTTGAATGCGGTTGGAGACGAGGTTCTTGCTCTAACCGCGATTGTAAGGCCGATCCTCACAGGGGTGCTCCACGCTCTCAAGGCGGACGTTGTGCATGAGGCCGGCGGGATTGAGAACGTCAAATTAAAGATGCTTCCAAGATTGTATCGCCCGGGCGACGGGGATGTTGGAATTTGCTTTGAGTATGCCGTTCATGAAGCAATGAACAATGAAGACCCAAGAGTTGTAGAGCGCGTTCAAGATGCGATTAGGCTATGCAGAATCAATAGAGGCGACCCCAAATCAATCCTCTTCGGTATTGAAAAATCAGGGGCTGTCCAGCTGATTAGCACAGCGCGCGACATACTGACGGACGATTCCCGCAGCCTGACAGGAAGTGTCGGCCAGCCCCCAAAGCTTCTTAGGCGATTAAATGTTCTTGCAGCCGCTTTTCGAAAGCCGACCACAAGGGTTGCTCTGCCATATTCCATAAGAGGTTTGTGGAAGGCTGACTTGTTTTTGGGTTCAGTTGAGAGCCAGCAATGGGTGGGTACCAGCGTTAAAATTAATCCGGCGCATCTCGAAGGAGCGGCGGGCCTCAGAATTGGTATCGTTCCTACAAAACAGGGGAAAAGCGATCGCGTACGGCTGGATGAGGGGCGCGGACTGGTTATATGTCCCTTACATCATGACGCGGACTTTATGCAGGTCTTCTATGAAGGGTGGCGCATTGTGCAGGCATTTCTGGCTGCAGATGCAAAGGTCCCAAAAGAGGCCGTACTGCCGCGACCGGTCGACCGAGAAATTTGCCGAATTCTAGAGGAGCGTAGGGAGTTTCCCGCCAGAGATGTGATTGACGCTCTAAAGATTTTTGCGCAGCCAGAGTTACTCGTGACTGATACCAAGACTGTTTCACTCCAAGACGTTAAAGGTGAAACCGACACTGATACTCTGGTCGCGCCAGTTTCGCGCGACACAGCGTAGTTAAAGTGCCATCATTCGTTTCCTAGGCATAGCCCCCTCTGCTTTGACGGCGGAGGGGGCTATTTTTTTGCTGGCCTCGGGTGCAACGACCTAGAGTGAGTGCGGCGCAGAAACTAGTGCTCAAGGGATACCCTGCCAGATACGTAGCCCAGCGAGAACGGCATCGGTAAGATCTGGCGTAGAGTGCTCATCGGTTCTCTAAGGCGCTACTTACTTAGAGCGTTCAACGTTGCGCTTGGCAGCGCGCTCGCGGCATTTACCGTTACGACCAAAATGAATGCCGCCATCGCGACCCAGACGATCCTGAACAATGTCACAATGGTATGGTCAATCTTACGTCTGGTGCCGCCTACTCGATGTCCATCGCTGCTCATTTTCAACCCGTACCACAAGTCCCTAGTGGACAAATGCGCCTGGTCATCGATACCGAAGGCTTCGGCGTTAGGCTCTGTCCCTTCAACCATCTTGAACGCGACATACACGCTAAGATTACTCGCTTCATCCCTGGTTAGAGGAGGAAACACCTTACGCAATTTCCCTACCTGTATGTTTGCGAGCAAGCGCTGCATCAGAGTTACATTTCTAGCGCGGTTTTTTATCAGACTGTACAGGTCGTTTAAGGACGTCCAAGCGTAACAAACGAACACGATCAAGAGGCCATATTGTATGGCGCTTGATAGCGCCCGAACACCATGTGTGCCGATATTGGCAAATTGGTAGATGACACCTGTCCAAGTCGCAAACTCTGTATGAAGAGATACCAAAAGAGTTGCCGCCCCAGCTGCCATTAACGAATGAAGGACTATTAGGTAATTTCGATAGGCCTGCAATAATGTCTCTTGTTGAGATAGAATTTGCTGCAAATCTTGTACCCATTCTCGACGCTGAACATTACTAAAAATTGGGTACTCTAAACTCTCACTCATGATTACCCCACTATTTATTGTTTTAATTAGCAATGCGGACGATATCTATTTATTTCCGCAGCCCTTACTCTTCATAGCATTTTCGATCGCCTGGACCTTACCCTTGGCAACAGCAACCTGTCCTTCCTTGTCCCCTCCAAAGGTGCTGGACATGGGTACGCCTATTAGGAAAACGCCAAACGCGTCGCCGCTCGCGGCATCGTTCTGTTGCTTAGAGACTGCGTGCAGAGCAGCTTTCTCCTTGGCTAGCTCGGTGCCCAGCGAAGCGCAGCTCTGCCCAGTGTAAGCCGCCATCGGTATATCGGCAGGCACGATTGCGTCGGGACGCTTGGCGCACGACGTGATAGACGCCGCGGCCAGCGCGACGGCGAGATATCTGAATTTCATGTTAGCCCCCAGAATTGCGACGCAATGAAAGCAGATCGCTCTGAGGTTGTCGATAGGGCTTTGGTCCAATCGACCGGTGGAGTACTAGGACGTTGGGGCGGACCCAATATCTTTGTCCACAGTGCCGATCGCGCGCTTGCCGGTCTGCTCATTGCCGAACGAAAACGTTCGCTTCCCCTGCGGCCTTCAAAAACGCCTTTCGAGCGGCACTTGCCTTCCTACGGCCCTCGAGAACAGCCAGGCAAGTCTCCTGAGCTTTCGCATATGCTTTTCCGCCCTTGTATGGCCATTGCGAGATCAGGACATGCGCCGCTTCAGCCGTGCTTGATATCGTCCTGTATTGGCCAAGCTTGCCGGTCTCAAATGTCACCGGCTCTTCCCATCGACCCGTTTCCATCCTGCACCTCACGCGAAACAAAGCAGGGTTGAACTGTAATTTCGCGTCCTCAACGACGCCGCCGTTGGGTTGTTCCGGCAACTGCGCACCAGGTGCATCGTCCGATCGCGGCGGCTCAGGCCGCAAAGTAGGTCAAGAGTATAATGAGGAACGCCGCAGCATTGATCGCCGCTGCTGCGAACATTGCCCACATGGCCTGTGTCTTCCAGGCAAGGATGGCGACGACGATACCCACGGCAGAAACGGCATAGGCCAGGCTCATAGAGAGTTCACAATCGGCGCCGGCCGGTCGGTGAACTTCGAACGGTTGATGTCGCGGCTGACGCGATGCATCTGCATCTGGCCATCGAGATGGTGCGCCAAAATGCCCTTGAGGTCATTGACTGGCGTGGCCGGATTTAGCCAGGCATCGAACTCGTCTGGCGCCAGAATGATCGGCATCCGGTCATGGATCTGGCTGATGGGTGACACGGCCGGCGCCGTTATGATCGTGCAGCTGGTGACCGGTGCCTCCATCCTGGTGTTGTGCGCCCACAGGCCAGCAAATGCGTATGGGGCACCGCCGGGCATCTGGATCAGCCAAGGATCCTTGCCGCCGTCGAGAGCTTTCGTCCATTCATAGAAGCCGTCGGCCGGGATGAGGCAGCGTTTCGTCTTGAAGGCCTCGCGAAAAGCCGGCGAGGAATCGACCGTCTCGATGCGCGCATTGAACATAGCCGCTTTCGGCATATCCTTGGCCCAGTGTGGCACCAGCCACCACCGGCCGTCGTCAACGGTCTGATTGCCCTCATCGTCCAGGCGGACGAACGGCACGGTTTGGGTCGGCGCTACATTGAAGCGCGCCTCGGTGTTTCTCGACTTGATGTTCTCAGTGAGGCGGTAGAGCGCGACCAGTTCGCGCCATGGCAGCATTTGCGTGAAGCGACCGCACATGTTCCCTCGGCCTAGAGCTTGAGCTTGTGGATGGAGGCAGCCACCTCCTCGTTATACCGCATCGACAGGATATGATGGTCCGCCAAGGAAGCAAGAGCCACGCAGGTCTCGCCCTCATCCCATCCCGCTCGAATTGCACGCCAAACCAATTCCTGAAATGCCGTTTCCAATGCCTGCTCGCAGAGCAGGAAACGGTCTTCATCACGCTCGCTTGAGCTAGGTCCCCGAATGTCCATGGCCGCCTCCGATCGAGGAGATAGGGCGGCTCAGGCGTTCGGCAAGGCTCCACCGGTGCGGACCGAACCCGGCTCTTTGTACGGGTAGTGCGGCCAGCACCACCAGCGGACGGGCTCGCCTCTGGAGCGGGCCATGCCGTAGCCGCCCCACTCATCGCAGCCGGTGTGCTCGCAGTAATGCTCATCGGGAGCGTGCGGGTGAGTGTCTGTGTGCTCTGTAGCCATGTCGGCGGTGTATGCGAGTCTAGACACCGGGTCACCTCGCCAGCTTGAAAATGCCGATTTCGATCTTCATGCCAGTTCTTCCGGCCTGCCTGCATGCCCGGCATGAAAGCTTTTCCGCGACGGTCTGAAGTGGGTGTCCAAACCACTTTTTCAGCTTCTGATCATAGCGATCGACCTCCGCCCGATACCCGCAAGAACAGCGGGCGATCAGCCCGTACCATTGTGGTAGTTCTGCAAGCGTCACTTGCTGGGCGCTGGCCCACCCCGATTTATCGGGTATCCCGCTCGGGGCGACGACATCACGAATGAGATAATTGCCGTTCGTCTGGGCGAGGTACTTGCCCGGATACTTCTCGATCGCCTGCTTCCAAGCATCTACAACCACGCCGCTGATGGCCGTCTTCACGGCGTATCCCAGGAACTTCCCGTTCTCGCTCTCCCATACCTGGATTTCATAGTTGTCCTCGTCGGGAAGGCCATCCGTCGTCTTCGGGCCGCCTAGCTTTCCATTCGTTGGGCTCGTATCTCTGGGCGGAGGTGTCTTCTTGTAGCGCATCGGAGCGGCCGAAGGTCAGTCGCGATCCGCCCGCGGCCGCCAGCCCCGGGTGAAGCCGGCGCCCATGGCCCGGCCAGCGAGATCGAGCTGCCAGCGGAGATAGGCGCAGTCCGCAATAAGGAAAGCGATTGCTGCGCGGGCATCGCCGTTGTGCCAGGCGAGGGCTTCATCAATGGCGCTCATAGTTTCAGGTCGCGTTTCGAGTGGGCGCACGTCGTCGTTCTCCTGTGTCTATGCCACAGCAGGCATTTCCAACCGGTCTGGCGGGTTTCTTAGGCTTATGTTCCTATTATGTTCCGCTTCGGGCGGCTGTCAATGGCTTTAGCCAGACTTACCCATCTCAATGATGTCTTTCACGTTAGGCGGTGCGATCTCAGCATGACCGCTACCGTCTACCGGCCGGAAGAGGGCATTCAATGCGATCGCCAACTCCGGCGTTGTGCCACTCTGTTCGTGGACCAGGGCGCTATAGGTGGTGGCAATGGTCCCACGCAGCTGAGCATCGGCTTGCAGGGACAGGTTCTGTACAATGATGCGACTGACGTGGCGAAGGAGCCAAGCGAAGGCAAGTGTCGGGAGCGTTATGAAGGCCAGTGGCACAAGCGCCAGTAGACCGGGGTTCTCACGCTCGCCGACTATGGTCTGGTAGGCTTCGCTGACGAGGCCGACGCCCCAGTGAGTCAGCCAGTACACGCCGCCCGCAAGCGCGAGGACGAAGATTACACCAAACCAAATAGCGGTGGTGCGATGGGATTTAGCTTTCTCTGTCCAGTACTTTGTGGGCGCTTCAAGCACTAGGCGGTCACGGACCTGCTCTTCGAGTTCGGCAACTCGCGCCTTGGAGAAATCAAGCTCCGACTGCAACATGGCACGAAAATGGTCTGCCGTCTTCTCACCTACCTGTATTTGCGCATCGTGCTCCAAATCGAACCGGTTCTTGGAGAACTCGTAAAGCTCATCGATCTGAATACGTTGGCTTTCGCTCTCTTCTGCTGCCATCTGCGTCCGAGCCACTAGTTCGTCGAACATCTTCCTTTCGGCAGTGCTGGTCCGATCCTCTGCGACCGCAGTCAACACGGCTCCCAAACCAGACATGAGAACGGACGAAGGGATGTGTAAATTGATGAGATGCGCGGCCAGATTACCGACCTTCAAATTCAACACTGACGCAGAAAGGCACATAAGTGCACCTGGATACAACTGCGGCTGCTCGTCATAGATTTTCGACAGCAAAATGCCCTGCCGGCCCTGCGAGATTACAACACCGCGTGACTCAACGAATTCCAAGGCGGAACGGCCCGGTGTCTCCCTCATCGCCTCCTGTAAGATATTGGTCGTGAGTAACGGGAGGAACTGCAACTGATGCCGCGCGTCGGGGAAGTAGGGATTAAGTGTTTGAGCCCCTCGCTCTTCCCACCAAGCGATCTCGGATTGCAACCATCGACGCACTTCTTCTTCTGAGTTGAACCGCTTGGAAAACCTTTGGGAAGGTGCCTTCAATGTGATCGGGAAACCGTCACCCTTCGTCTCCACCGGCATTTGAGCTCCTCAACGGGTCCGAAAATGAACGCTCACAGATTACTGTCCCTAGAGGAACGCTGTTAAACTACGCAGTTTCTTCTCAAGCTCATCCACCTTCTTCGCGGCCTTGGCGATGTCACCATCACTCAATGCCTTCTTGATATCGCGCACCTCTGACTGCAAAACGTTGTTGATGCCGATCCTAACATAATCATTGCTCATCCGGTTCTCCCTTTGCAACTCAACGGTGGCACGACCCAGGTCGGTCGTCAACTTCCGCTTCGCACCTGCGGCCACCCGCGCCCCATAGCGATGGTGGCAATGCGCAGGCGCTCTTCGATTGCATCCCGCTCAGCGAGCACAGTGCGAATGGCCTCCAGCGCGTCCCATTCGTGCAGGGCAAGCACCTGAAAAGCCTCATCCTTGTCGTTGCGCAGTTCGGGCTTCACTGAAGTCGGAGCTCCAGCTGGCGCTTGGACCTGAGGACGTACAGGGGTTTCGCCGACGCCGCTGCCTTTCGCTGGAGCTCAGCGCGGTTCGCCAGTTGGCGCTCACGCAGCGCGCGGCTGGCAGCGATGGTTTCGAGAGCCTTCTCGATGGCATCTGTTTGCATGACGACCTCCGTTGTGTTCTCTATATGTTCTCATTCGGATGTGCCGGTGTCAAGGAGGTTGCGGCCTGCGCCGACACCGGTTGCTTGAATATCGTCAATTCTTTGGGTTAACGGGCTGATTGCTTTGGTGCTATCACGCTGCCGGCCGAATTGAGGGATAGAGGTGATCTCATGAAGTATGAAACTGGGATGCAAATTGTTTATGACGTTCTAAATAAGGGCATCTTGGTTGAATTCCGCGGGCAACCACATTATTTTCCGGGCCCTTTCAAGACCCAGAAACAGGCGGTGAGCGCCGGGGAAGCGCTGTGCCGTGAGTTGGGCTGGGGGAAATCAGACGGCATGTGAGGTGGTGCTCGGCGCCTACAACCGACGCCTCCCACCGTGCCAGTCATTGACACGCGCCATCTCTTCCCGGCCGGCGTCCGTTACGGTCCATGTCCGATCGCCATGGGGGTCCTTGCTGCCTTCCTTGAGCGCGCCTTTTCCGGCCAGCTCCTTCATCGTGAAATCCGTTGCGCGTGGTACTTCGACACTCGTCCGGACGTCGGGATGTTCCACCATGTAACGAAGCGCGCCGAGGCATCGAGCGTTCAGGCCCAGTTGGGGTCTGCGTTCATTTCGACGCTGCTGCCGCCCCTTCCATTCGCTGAGTTTGTCCTCGCCATCCGGAGCGGCCACCTGAAAACCGGCCGTGATTCCGAGATAGCCGTCGTAGAACCGGCGAACTAACAGTGTTGGTCTGCCATCGTGTAGCGGGTCGATTCTAGGGAAGCCCTGCCGCTCGAGCATGGGGATGACCACCTTCACATACATCGCAGCGCGCTCCTTTCCGACGACCGCTACGGCGATCTCCCGGTCAGTGGCGAAAAGCGGGAGCTTCGAGAGTAGGTCGGTCATCGATGTTCCCACTTGTTCATCGCCTGCGCCGCCAACTCCCGCTGGCCGCCGAGGTAGTGGGCGTGAAGGATGGCGTCGATGTCTTTCGGAGAATGACCAGTGATCGCGCCGATTTCCGCGATCGAACACCCAGCGAGCGCCAGACGGGTCACGGTCGTCCCCCTGAGGTCATGGAATGTCAGTCCTTCTACACCAGAGGCCGTGATTGCCTTGCGCCAGCTGGTGTTGAATCCGGCCTCCGTCCAAGGCTTTCCCCTTGAGTTGCAGAGCACAGCCGGGCACGGCCGGGGGATCGTCTCCAGCGCAGCGCGGACAGCACTCGAGGCGGGTATTGCGACCCGCCTGCCGGTCTTGCTCTGTTTTAATCGGAAGCTGGCGCCGTCATAGGCTGCCCACTTCAGCGCCAATAGATCGCCCTTGCGCTGGCCAGTCCACAAGGCGAGCAGAAGGGCTAAGCGAAGTTCTTGTCCGGCGACGGCATTGAAAGCCGCGATATCGGCGTCTGTCCAAATGCTCTCTCGCCGATCGGCCCGGTAGAGACGGCCACCGCGTTCTGCAATATTGCGGGAAAGCATCCCGCGGTCCTTTCCGAAGGAGAGAACGCGCGAAAGGACGCTCCAGGCGAAGTCCGCCTTTCGTGGGGTGTCGGCCATGGTATCGCGCCAGGACTTAAATCGTCCGCGAGTTTGCATGGCCTCCAGGTCGCCGAACGTCAGAGAACCGAATTCGTCGCGGATTATGTCCAGATACCCCGTGTAATGGCGCCTTGTCTGAGGCCGTTTAGATCGGAACTCCGACGAACGGAGATAGCTAGTGATCAGCCCGTGGAGCGTCTCGGGGTTCGGGTAGCGTAGTCTGTCGTGCGCTGCGTCGAACGCTGCTTGCAGGCCGACGTCACCCGGCTGCATCGGCTCGCCCTTCTTGTTCTTTAAAAGCGGCCCTTTTCGCCACGCGTAGCAGTAGTAGATGGTCTTGCCGCTGGCTAAGGTCTTTTTGACCTTCATCAGGCCCTTAAGAGGAGCCCGCATTTTCCTTCATCCACTTCTCATATGGGTCTTCGTTGTCATTCGCGCCCAACCCGCTGATCTCGTCGAGCTTAGCGTCGATCGCTCGCTTCTCCCACTTCCGCATGCCTGGGATTGACGGTGGCATTATATGACTGGCCACCCACATCGAAAAGCATGTCGGCGTGATGCCGCAGTATGCGGCCGCCTCTGCGCGGCTGATGAGACGGGGATTATCGGTCATTTCTTCGACCGCAGTAAGCGAATGACAGCGGCGGTGCTGTCGATACGTCCGCGTCTTTTACCTCTCGGAGCGCTCTCTGGCTCCATAAGCTTCGGGAGGTCCGAAATAAGCAGGAAGCAATCCCTGCCGAGCTTCTTGGCTATTCCGATCCGCCGCGCCTTCTCCCAGATAGTTCGAGCCGAAACCGCGACACCACTTGAGGCTTGAATTCTCCGCGCTGCCTCAGTCGGGGTAATAACTTGATCGAGTAAGGTGGGTGCTTCATCCATATCGTCACCAAATCCACGTTAGGAGGCTTGCCGCCGGCACGGATGCCGACCGCGTTGTCAGGTCTCCTCTTCGTGGTAATGCGGGTAGTGAGGCCGCAGTTGGAGGATAAATCGCTGCCGGCCCTAGTCAACCACCTTCAAGCGCGGATTAAAAAAAGCCGGCCTATTGGCCGGCTTTACTGATTCCAGAGACGGAAATGTCAGGCAGCCTTCTTAGCGGCCGTCGTTTTGTTGATCGCCGTCACGGCGAGGTTCGTCAGCTTGTTGTTCGTCGCCTTCTCCTGGTCGAGGATCTCGCTGAGGAGCTTGTGCGCCTCGTCGTGGCCGAGATCCTTCGCCCATTCACGAAGCGAGCCATAGCGCGCAATCTCGTAGTGCTCGACAGCCTGACAAGCTGCGAGAAGGCCGGCATCAAGAGCGGTTCCCTCAGCCTCTTCCATGAGGCCGTCGGCTTCTTTGATCAGGCCCTCGATGGCATCGCACTTCTCGCCGGAAGCCTTCTTGCCGATCGATTTGAAGACCTGTTCCAACTTTTTGATCTGGTCCTTGGTCTCCGCAAGGTGCTCTTCGGCCGCCTTCTTCAACTCGGCGCTCTTCGCTGCCTTGGCGACCTTCGGTAGCGCCTTGGTGATCGCGTTCTCCGCATAGTAGACGTCCTGCAGTGTGTGCTCGAAAATATCAGCCAGATTTTTCATGATGATCTCCTCGGTGTCGAATGGCGGGGAGATAATGCGCATTGCTGGCCATAGTTCCGTTAAGGCTGCCGATCCCTGAGGCGCACGCCAGGACCGTTGCCGTTCTGGTCGATGAAGATCACGCCGGCCTCGGTAAGGGCAGCCTGGATGGCGGTGATGGTGCGGGGCATAAGCTCCTCGCCGCGCTCGAGGCGGGACACGGTATCGACGGACACTTCAGCGAGCTTTGCTAATTCTCTCACGCCGAGACCCAGCGCGGCGCGCGCCATTTTGCACTGAACTGCATTCATCGTGACACCGTACCGATTTCCTGTTGACGTACCGATAATGTTCGGATATCAGTACGGTATACCGATTTCAGAACAGACGCAACGGAGGCCGCCATGCCGAAGCAGAACGTACCTAACAGTTCGTTAAAGAACGGAAACAACCCGAAGACCATCGCCCGCTATCTGGCGCACGTTCGCGGCCCGAATCCGGCGCGCTTCCGCGTCGGCGACAACGTGACTTTTGTGAAGATGGACGATCAGAACTGGCCGCTGCTGATCCTCGATATCCGCGGCAATGATTTCGACGTCGTCTGTTATGATGGCAACCCGCATCTGGTTCGCCTGACAATGGCCGACCTCAATGCGCTGCGCGTCATCCGGATTGAGGAATGCGGTTGCGAGGCCGTCGACATGTACCGCGCGCTGGTCGGTCTGGACATTGAGGGCGAGGTGGCGGCATGAACATTCAGCGCCACAAAATCGAGAAGGCCATCGACGTGCTGATCGCCCTCCTGGATGCCGCTGACGGCGATCCGGACCTTGAGCCCTCGCTGGGCTATAATCCTTACGGCAGCAACGACGCCGAAGGCGACGACGAGCGTGAAGACGACCCCGCTGAGAGGGGGATCGCCGACTACGACGGTCTTATCGAGCAGGGATTCGGCAATCTCTGGGGAGACACAGTGCAATGACCCCGACCCCTATGACCTACCTCGACCTGTACGAGCCCGGCACGATCGTCCGCCTGAAGAACGGGACGACCTTCACGGCCGGCAAGTTCTGGCCTGAGCTTCCCGGCGTCGATCTGATGGACGATGGCAGGCGGCTCCTTACGGTCAGCGAGCAGTGGCTCAAGGATAACGTCGAGAGCATCCGCTTTCCGGCAGAACCGCCGAAGCGCTCGGCGCCTGCCGAGCAGCGCCATAACTCTCGTCCCGTTCGATACATAGACGGGAGCTTCTGATCCTTCGCCCCTGTACCCGCGCGGGACTTCTAGCCCGATAGCGGTAACGGATGATGCGAGTTCGAATCTCGCCAGGGGCTCCAAGTCACCAGAAGGCCAGCGGGGCATATCCGCCGCACCACCCGGATAACAACGCCTAGACATGCGTTGCCCGCTGGCCATTTCATTGCCCATTGCGGCCGATCACCCAACGCCGCTCGCTTCATACCACGGAGCGGGCGGTTCTTCCTTTGCGGCATCTGCGCGGACTGCTGCCCCAACCGCCTGAAATCATTCGGCTGATTTTTAAGAAGAACTGAAAATCCAGTTATGGGGTGTCCCCAGTTTTGGGGACACGTTACCCTACCATCCGCAACGCCGCTTCCATATCGGGACAGGCCAGCCGCGTCTGCCCGCCGTCGCCTCGACTACCTGTTTAAACTCAAGGCGCTTCGTCGCGTGTGTAAAACATCCGAGCCGACGCTTCGATAATCGACCTGTGCTTATCCGGATTCAAATGCCCGGCGGGGAAAGTCTCGAAAAGATACCGCGCAAAGCTTTGCTTGTTTTCCTCAGAGGCGTCGAACCATGGCTGAGATGTGATCTCGTCAAAAACTTGCTTCAGCGCTCCAAGCTCATCTGGTTCGAAGGCGGTTTTGGAAGAGAAGTACCCCATACATACCTCCTGAAGTTTATTGCGGCCAACAAATTATCTCGCTATCCGCGAACCTTCAAGTCCGCTGTCGCCGACACGCGGAACATCTGCTTATCGCCTCGGAGGACTTGGCCACGCAACTTCTATTGCCACGCGTATCGAGCTAACCGCTCGGTTCTTCGAGAAGCGCCTGCACGACTACGTCTCGGAACACGGCTCTACCCATCCGGACACCGGGCGGGCGGTTTTGCCAGGAACATCTTCAGGGCGCCAGCGTTGCGTCTCCCTAACAGGAGACTCACCATGAACCAGATTATCTACATCGTCGGGCTTGTCGTCATCGTGGTCGCTATTCTGTCCTTCTTCGGCCTCAGGTGATCGCCATGATCGATGAGAGAGAACGCCGGATCAAAGCGAGGGCATTTGAGCTCTGGCAGAAAGAAGGGTCGCTCGATGGCCGCAGTCTCGGTCACTGGCTTCAGGCTGAGCGGGAAATCGATGAAGAGGCGGACGAATCTGTTGCCGAGGACAAAACAGAGGTAGTTGGCCTGGCCGCGGCCGTTAACCCTCACTGAGGTTCGACTCCACTATCAACCCTGCTTGATTTCAAAAGTGGGGAGGATTTGTGGGGAAAGAAACGCCCGTTATCGGATTTCTCAACGATAACGGGCGCTTACTTTTCAATCTGGCTCCCCGGGCCGGATTCGAACCGGCGACCTGTCGATTAACAGTCGAATGCTCTACCGCTGAGCTACCAGGGATCATCCGCTCGCTGCGGAGTGAGCGCGTAATACAAACGCCTGATCGATTTGCCAAGCGCTTTTTGACAAAAAAATGCAATGGGCTTGATTGATTGTGGAGAAGTCTCCAACTGGGGTGAGGAAGAGCCCTGATATTCCGGGCTTTACAAGAAAATGAGCCGTGAATGTCCGTGCGAAAATCCAACATGCATTTCGGGATCGATCCCAGGACACGGCAGATCGTCATCGGTTCGCTCAGGATCAAATTGCCGGAATCACGCTGGCTACGCACGCTTATCGGTGTGCTTTTGATGATTGGCGGCCTGCTGGGCTTCCTGCCGGTGCTCGGATTCTGGATGCTGCCGCTCGGCCTGCTCGTGCTTTCCCATGATTCCCATTTCGTGCGCCGGCAGCGCCGCCGCCTCGCCGTGTGGTGGGCGACACGAAAGATGCGACGTGACGGCCGCCGGCAGCCTTGATTGCCTCTCCCATACGAACCTGCTCTAAACGCGAAGCTGGTTCGTGATGGGGGAAATGATGGAATTGCTTTTGAAGGGTGTCCTGATCGGGACGGGCGCCACGCTCCTGATGGATATATGGGCGATCCTGCTGTGGAAGGTCTTTCGCCAGCCGCGGCCCAATTGGACGCCCGTCGGGCGCTGGTTCTGGCATCTGAAGAACGGAACCGTCTTTCACGACGATATAGGTCGATCTGCGCCTTATGAACACGAGCTGGCACTGGGATGGATCGGCCATTATGCCGTCGGTATCCTTTACGGCGTGATGCTCGTGCTGATTGTCGGGCCGACTTGGCTTGCCGCGCCGACGTTCCTGCCGGCGTGGATCTGGGGCGTCGTCACGGTGGCTGCGGGGTGGTTCCTATTGCAGCCGGGCCTCGGCATCGGCGTTGCCGCTTCGAGGCTGCCGAATGCCAACACGGTGCGGATCTTCAACCTGCTCGCCCATACGGTCTTCGGACTGGGGCTTTATACAACGGCGCTGTTTTTGCGCTGAAACGTCAAAACGCCACCGCGGCCGAGGGCTACGGTGGCGTTTTGTCTTATTACTCTTACCGGGCTGCGGCGACGCCGAGAATCAGGCCTGATGCGACGCTCAGCAGAAGATAGGTGTTGTCGACCTTCACCCACTGCTGGCCGCGACCGGGCTTGCGCAGACCGTGGCGGTGGTAGTCACGCACGGGAGGACGGCGCTTCCAGTCGGAATAGCGCTGGCCCTTGCTCCAGTGGTGCCGCTTCTTCTTGTAGTCGTTCTTCTTCCAGGAGGAGGAATAGCCCGGCTTGCGATCATGGCCATGCTGCTGCGCCTGCGCCATCGGTGCGGCCGCGAAGGACAGGGCGACGGCGGCGAGAAGAGTGCGGGTGAAGAGCTTCATGTGAACGTTTCCTCGTTGTTGATGAGGAGACCCTATTGCGGACAGGATGAACGAAAACTGAATGCAAACATTACATTCCTGTAAGGAAAACAATATATTAGATTGGTCTTTTTCATTCGCTACATTGGCAGCGTCAAGCCGGGCAGGGCAGCCACGTCCTGCCGCGACGGCTCCAGGAGCCGTCTCAATGAAAAAAGCAAGACAATCGCAGCGAAGCCCCTTGCGCGCACTCTCAATTCGTTCTAAACGCCCGGCACCACTCGCTTTATAGCAAACGGACGGCCTCGTGGCGGAGTGGTTACGCAGAGGACTGCAAATCCTTGCACCCCGGTTCGATTCCGGGCGAGGCCTCCACTCTCTTCCCCAAATGTATCGATAGGTGACGGTCGTCGTGCGACCTATTTTGCCGACGGGCCGGAACGTTTCCCCGGTCGATGGATTTTCTTCGGGTCATTACCTCAAAGGAGAGACCCCATGAAATCGCTGTCCGACATTTTCGAACATACGCTGCAGGACGTCTACTACGCTGAGAATGCCATCACCAAGGCTTTGCCAAAGGTGGCCAAGGCCGCGGGAAGCGCGGAGCTTCGCAAGGCCGCCGAGGACCATCTTGCGGAAACCAAGGAGCAGATCAAGAAGCTGGAGCAGGTCTTCAAATCGATCGGCAAGACGGCATCCGGCGAGAAGTGTGATGCCATCGAAGGGCTGATCAAGGAGGCCGACGGTCTCATGAAGGACGCCAAGGGCACCGCGCTCGATGCCGGACTGCTGGCCGCGTGCCAAGCCGTGGAGCATTACGAGATCGCCCGGTACGGGTCGCTGAGGGAATGGGCCAAGGACCTCGGCCATGACGAGGCGCACAAGATCCTGAGCGAAATCCTCGACCAGGAAAAAGCGACGAACAACAAGCTCACCAACCTTGCCGTCACCGCCATCAACAAGACGACGGCAAAAGCCAAGGCCGCCTGAACGGTTAAGTGGTAGATCAAGGTAGTATTTATGAGAGGCACGCCGCTGGGCGTGCCTCTCATGCGTTTACTGCGCCGCAGCGCCTTCCAGGCCGACTAGGGCGATCTTGCCGTAGCCCGCCGCGCGCAGCAGGTTCATCACATCCATGACGCTGCCATAGTCTACGCTCTTGTCGGCGCGCAGCAGGATGCGCGTATCCTTGTTGGCTTCGGTCACCGCATCGAGTTCGGGACCGAAATTATCCCGCGCGATCTCGCCGTTGCCGATGGAGACCGTGAGGTCCTTCTTCAGTGTCATGAAGACCGGCTTGTCTTCCCGCGGTGTCGGCTGGGCGACGGAGGAGGGCAGGTCGACATTGATATCGACGGTGGCCAGCGGGGCCGCGACCATGAAGATGATGAGCAGCACGAGCATGACGTCGATGAATGGCGTCACGTTGATTTCGCTGTTCTCCTCGAGGTCGTCGCCGCCGCCTTCCTTGATCTTGCTGGCCATGACGTTACCCGACCTTCGCGATGGTGCCTGCGGCGCGCTGGGCGTGCTGGCGGTGGGCGCGGCGCACATCGAGATCGCGGCTGGCAAGCCGTTCGATCGCGGCCGAGGCGTCGCCCAGCTTCTGGCGATAGCCGGTGATGGCGCGGGCGAGGAAGTTGTAGATCACAACGGCCGGGATAGCGGCGACAAGGCCGATGGCGGTCGCCAGCAGTGCCTCGGCAATGCCGGGCGCTACGATGGCGAGGTTCGTGGTCTGCGCCTTCGAGATTCCGATGAAGGAGTTCATGATGCCCCAGACCGTGCCGAACAGGCCGACGAAGGGGGCCGTCGAACCGATGGTCGCAAGCAGGCCCGTTCCCTTGGCGATGCTGCGGCCGGCATGGATTTCCATGCGGGAGAGACGCGACGCGATGCGCTCCTTCACGCCGCCGTCGGAGACATGGTCGAGAACGCCTTCCGACGCGCTCATTTCCGCGCGTGCCGCCTGCGTCATGCGGCCGACGATGCCGCGCCCGACGGCCGCTTCGCCATCAACGAGGCCACGTGCGGCGACAAGTTCGCGAACGGCAAGGCTTGCCGAGCGCTGAGCTGCACCGAGTTCGGCCAGTTTCACAAGCAGCACAGTCCAGGTGACGACGGAGGCGAAGGCAAGGCCGAGCATCACGCCCTTCACCACGATATCCGCCGCCATGAACATGCCCCAGGGCGACAGATCGTGCGGCAGGCCGGCCTGTCGCTCGTCATCCGCCGCCTCGTCTGCATCGAGCGCGTCGAGTTCGGTGGCGGCCTCGACCGAATTATCTGTTGTCGCCGGTTGTGAGGTGGTTTGCGTTGTAACCGCCGGCGTGGAGCCTTCGCTCTGGCCGGCCTCCGGCTGGCCTTCCGTCTGGACCGTCGGGGTCTGTGCCTGCGCCAGAACGATATGCGGGGCGGTGATCGCCATCAGGATGATCGCGAATAGCAGTCGAGACCGTTTCAGCACGGCGTATTCCTCTTGCGTCTTCAAGTTCAAGAGCCCGGGAAGGGCGAGGGCACGGCGCAGGCGCCGTAAAACATGAGTGTCCAATACGACATTTCCGGTGCTTGAAGCAATAATATGTTGACTGTTTTGTTCATGATAACCCGCCGCAATCCAAACCCTGAGGGTGCACTCGGGAAACGTCGCGGTTTTTGCGCGCAATCTCCTTGCGCCACTGGACACCCGGCCCGAAAGCGCACTAAGAGAACTGCGATGCATCCGGCACCGGACCGGGCCTTTGCGCCGGTTCACGCCGTCTCACTTCAAGGGCTAGAGATGATTGACTACAAAGCAGCGCGCACGAAGATGGTGGACAACCAGATCCGTACGACGGATGTGACGTCGCACGAAGTGCTTGACGCCTTCCTGACCGTTGCGCGCGAGGAGTTCGTGCCCGCGGCTGCAAAGCCGCTCGCCTATATCGACAACGACATTCAGCTGACGGCCGGCCGCTATCTGATGGAGCCGTCGCCTCTCGCCAAGCTTATTCAGCTCGCCGAGATCGCGGCAAGCGATGTGGTGCTGGAAGTGGGCTGCGGCACGGGTTACGCCTCGGCGATCCTGTCGCTGCTTGGCAGCTCCGTCGTGGCCCTCGAAAGCGATGCGGAACTTGCCGCGACCGCGACGGAAACGCTCGCGCGTCTCGGCTATGACAATGTCGCCGTCGTTGCCGGCGATCTCGAGGCCGGCCATGCGGCTGAAGCACCCTATGACGTGATCTTCGTGCACGGCGCTGTCGAATTCGTGCCGGAAGCGCTTTTCGCGCAGTTGCGCGACGGTGGCCGCCTCGTCGTCGTGGAAGGCTATGGTAATGCTTCGCAAGCTCGCCTCTATATCAAGGAAGGCGGTCGCGTTTCCGAACGCTATGCCTTCAATACGGCAGTCAAGCCGCTGCCCGGCTTCCGCAAGGCCAAGGATTTCGTTTTCTGACGAGACCCTTTCCGGAACAAGATTCGAGGAGCCCGCAGCAACCGCCGCGGGCTCTTTCTTTTGCCGGGCCGCAAGGCATTGCGCGGGCCACGGCCTTGGCAGGGTAAACAAATCTGTGCATCACTGGTGACACATGATTCGCGGCGATTTAGTTCGTCTGTGAACTCGCCTAGGGTCTTCAGCAGGTCCGGCATGCCACGTCTTGTGCGTCGCGCCCGCCGCGAGAGAACGGGGAAAAAAATGGCTCAGCCAAATGTAGCGCGTGAACCGTCCATGGATGAAATCCTGGCGTCCATCCGCAAGATCATCGAGAACAACGAGGCCCAGCCGGATCTCGCTCCCGATGCACAGGACGACGGTTTCGACATCACGACGGAAAGCCATTCCGCGCTGCCGGAACATCCCGCCATGATCGAGCGCTTCAGGATGGAAGAGCCGCGGCCGGCTCCGGTCGAGCCCGTGATTCGTCACAGCGAACCTGCACAGCCGGCGCTTTCTCTGGCCGACGTCGCCGCCCGTGTTCGTGCCGCCTCCGAGCGTCACGTCGCTGCGCACCGCGAGCCAGTCGAAAGCGAACCGGTCGTTCCGTCGCCTGTCTCCCGTGAGGAGAACCCGCTGGTCACGAGCCGCATGTCCGCAGGCGCCGGCCGGCTTCCGTCCGCCGAAGAGCCTGTTGCCCGCATGGAGCCCGTCGTTGAACCGGCACTCGCGCTGGTATCCGACCCTCAGCCGGCTCCGATCGAGACCCCTGACGTGCAGCCGGTCCAGCAGGAAGAGGCCGCCCCGACCGAGGTCAACAGGGACATTGCAGCGCTGGTGTCGCCGGCTGTCGGCGAACGTGTGGCGCTGTCCTTCGGCGCTCTTGCGCAGGCCGTCGATGCCGGCCCGCGCCGCTCCTTCGACGAGATTGCCGAGGACATGCTGCGCCCGATGCTCCAGGAATGGCTGGATGACAACCTGCCGACGCTGGTGGAGCGTCTCGTGCGCGAGGAAATCGAGCGGGTGGCGCGCGGCTCTCGCCGCTGATCGAAGACGCCGCTTCCGAAACAGGATACGATTTGAGCCGCACCGGACCCCCGGGGCGGCTTTTCTTCTGATATTGTTGACTTCATGCCGGCCATCCGGTTTACAAACTTCACCGATAAACAGCAGGCCACGCACGAAAATGCTTGAGAAAAATTACGATTCCGCAGCGGTCGAGCCGCGCATTGCCAAGGCATGGGAAGACGCGGATGCCTTCCGCGCCGGTGAGGGCGCCGAGCCCGGCGCCGAGACCTTCACCATCGTTATCCCGCCGCCGAACGTGACGGGCTCACTGCATATGGGCCATGCGCTGAACAACACGCTCCAGGACATCATGGTCCGCTTCGAGCGTATGCGCGGCAAGGACGTGTTGTGGCAGCCGGGCATGGACCATGCCGGTATCGCGACCCAGATGGTTGTCGAGCGCAAGCTCGCCGCCGAAAAGCTGCCGGGCCGTCGCGAGATGGGCCGCGAGGCCTTCATTGAGAAGGTCTGGGAATGGAAGGCGGAATCCGGCGGGCTGATCTTCAACCAGTTGAAGCGCCTCGGCGCCTCCTGCGACTGGTCGCGTGAGCGCTTCACCATGGATGAGGGCCTGTCGGAAGCCGTTCGCGAGGTCTTCGTTTCGCTTTACAAGGAAGGCCTGATCTATCGCGGCAAGCGTCTGGTCAACTGGGATCCCAAGTTCGAGACGGCGATTTCCGACCTTGAGGTCGAGAACAAGGAAGTCGACGGGCATATGTGGCACTTCAAGTACCCGCTGGCCGACGGGGCGACCTATACCTATGTCGAGAAGGACGCCGATGGTAACGTCGTCTTCCAGGAACAGCGCGACTATATCTCCATTGCCACGACGCGCCCCGAAACCATGCTGGGTGACGGCGCCGTCGCGGTTCATCCGACGGATGAACGCTATGCGCCGATCGTCGGCAAGCTCTGCGAGATCCCGGTCGGTCCGAAGGAACATCGCCGTCTGATACCCATCATCACGGACGAATATCCGGAAAAGGATTTCGGCTCGGGTGCGGTCAAGATCACCGGCGCGCACGACTTCAATGACTATCAGGTTGCCCGCCGCAACAACATTCCGCTGTATCGCCTGATGGATACCCGCGCGGACATGCGCGCCGATGGCGAACCCTATGCCGTCTATGCGGCGCAGGCGCTGGACATTGCGCGCACGGGTGCGGTTCCCACCGAGGCCGAGGTTGATGACATCAACCTCGTTCCCGACGAGTATCGCGGCCTGGACCGCTACGAAGCGCGCAAGCGCATCGTCGATGCGATCAATGCCGAGGGGCTTGCGGTCACCGTGAAGGATGCCGAAGGCAACGACATTCCCTATGTCGAGAACAAGAAGATCATGCAGCCCTTCGGCGACCGCTCCGGCGTCGTCATCGAGCCGATGCTGACAGACCAGTGGTTCGCCGACGCCAAGACGCTGGCGGAGCCGGCCATTGCGTCCGTCCGCGAGGGGCGCACCAACTTCGTTCCAAAGAATTGGGAAAAGACCTATTTCGACTGGATGGAAAACATCGAGCCGTGGTGCATTTCGCGCCAGCTCTGGTGGGGTCACCAGATCCCGGCCTGGTACGGCCCGGACGGCCAGGTCTTCGTCGAAAAGACCGAAGAAGAGGCGCTTCACGCTGCCATCCAGCACTACATTGCCCATGAAGGGCCGTGGAAGGCGTGGGTCGAGGAAAAGCTGGAGAATTTCGCGCCGGGCGAGATCCTGACGCGGGACGAGGATGTGCTAGACACCTGGTTCTCTT
This sequence comes from Shinella sp. H4-D48, assembly GCF_022637395.1. Lineage (GTDB taxonomy): Bacteria > Pseudomonadota > Alphaproteobacteria > Rhizobiales > Rhizobiaceae > Shinella > Shinella sedimenti. The sequence goes on from NZ_CP093337.1 coordinate 1,813,695, forward strand.
CCGCGCTCTGGCCGTTTTCGACGCTCGGCTGGCCGGAACAGACGAAGGAACTGGAAAAGTACTACCAGACCGATGTTCTCGTCACTGGTTTCGACATCATCTTCTTCTGGGTTGCCCGCATGATGATGATGGGCCTGCATTTCATGAAGGACGGGGCCGGCAACCCGGTCGAGCCGTTCCACACGGTCTATGTTCACGCCCTCGTGCGCGACAAGAACGGGCAGAAGATGTCGAAGTCGAAAGGCAACGTCATCGACCCGCTCGAACTGATCGATGAATACGGTGCGGATGCGCTGCGCTTCACGCTTGCCATCATGGCGGCGCAGGGGCGCGATGTGAAGCTCGACCCGGCCCGGATCGCCGGCTACCGCAATTTCGGCACCAAGCTCTGGAACGCCACGCGCTTCGCCGAGATGAACGGCGTGGCGAGCGACCCGAAGTTCGTGCCGGAGACCGCATCGCTCACCATCAACCGCTGGATTCTGACGGAGCTCGCCCGCACGGCGCGGGATGTCACCGAGGCGATCGAGACCTACCGCTTCAACGATGCGGCAAGTTCGCTTTATCGCTTTGTCTGGAACCAGTTCTGCGACTGGTATCTCGAACTGCTGAAGCCCGTCTTCGGTGGCGAGGACGCGGCGGCCAAGGCCGAATCCCAGGCCTGCGCCGCCTATGTTCTGGAGGAGATCTACAAACTGCTCCATCCGTTCATGCCGTTCATGACGGAGGAACTATGGGCGCACACCGCCGGCGAGGGTAAGAGCCGCGACGGTCTCATCTGCCATGCGGACTGGCCGGCTCCCGCCTATGCCGACGAATCCGCTGCCGACGAGATCAACTGGCTGGTGGATCTCGTTTCCGGTATCCGTTCGGTGCGGGCAGAAATGAACGTGCCGCCGAGTGCGACGGCGCCGCTCGTCATGGTCGGCACCAGTGCGCAGACGAAGGGCCGGCTGGTCACGCACGATTCGGCCATCCGCCGTCTCGCACGCGTTTCAGAAATCCGGCTCGAGGATACGGCTCCGAAGGGTGCGGCCCAGATCGTCGTCGGCGAGGCCACGGCCTGCCTGCCGCTCGGCAGCCTGATCGATCTCGCAGTGGAAAAAGCCCGCCTCGAAAAAGCAATCGACAAGGCGAAGGCAGAGGCCACACGTATCGAAAGCAAGCTTTCGAACGAAAAGTTCGTCGCGAATGCCAAGCCGGAACTCGTGGAAGCGGAGCGGGAGCGCTTTGCGGAACTCGAGCAGCAACTCGCCAGCCTTGCCTTGGCGCTTTCGCGGGTCAGCGAAGCCGGCTGATTCCCGATTGCCTAACCTGCGAAACCGCGCCGAAACCTTTCGGCGCGGTTTTGTATTTGAGGGCGGGGCACAAAAGCCCCGCTGTATCAAAAATGTGACATCGCGCCTCTCAATGGAAACCGCCATCTCAATTTCAGGAATTATTAAGTGATTCTTGGAAAGATTTTCCGCGGGCCTCGTATGTTGAGGGGCTTCAGAAAAAACTTACGTAATTTTGCGACCTGCGCTGGAAAACACCGCGAAAAACTGGGGTTTGCCAAGTCGGATGTCGTCTTCGATAGTCTTGATGGACAGGCGTGTGCGAGGGGCACTTTCGGCACGTCGCTATTCGCAGGGGAGGAGCGCATGCGTAAGAAGAATTTCGGTCTCGGGGCCATGACAGCCGCCACGCTTTTGGCGGCCACATCCGCACAGGCAGGCGGCCTTGAACGGGGCGGCTACAATATCGACCTCCTGTTCGATCCTTCGGACTACGTCATCGATTCGTCCGTGACCTACGTCAATCCGCAGCGCAAGCTGAACAATGTGCAGGATACGGAATCCGCCGACGGTATAGACACCGGTCGTCCAAGCAATGGCATCCGCGCCACGGAAGGATATTGGGTTCCACGGATCGGGTTCAAGGCCGGCCTTGGTGAGGCAGTAGACTGCATGTTCGACTATTCGCAGCCTTGGGGCGCGCACCTTAATCAGGGTCGAAACTGGGTCGGTGCGAATGAAAACATCGAGACGAAGATCAAAAGCAACAATTATGCGACGACGTGCTCGTACTCTTTCGATGTCGGACCCGGCCAGTTGCGCATCATTGGTGGTGGCTTCTATCAGGAGGTCTCCGGCTTTCAGGATCGTCTTGTATTCGAGATGCCGACAGGGGCATCGATCAGTGGTGTCGGTCATCTCGGGCTGAAAGGCGATGGCTGGGGTTGGCGCGCTGGCATCGCTTATGAAATCGAAGAATACGCCCTGCGTACCAGCTTAGTCTATAATAGTGCCGTTGATCTCGATAACATCACCGGCACGCTCGACCTGACCCAGGTTCCAGGGGGCGTGAGCCCCGGGATTACAGGTTTAACGCATTCGGTCTTCGGCTCCGCGAGCATGCCTGACTCGCTTGAACTCAAGTTCCAGACCGGCGTCGCTCCAGGTTGGCTGGTCTTCGGCTCTGTCAAGTGGACGGACTGGAGTCAGCTGCAGAGCCTCCCGTTCTGCCCAACGGCGCTTCGTAGCGCTGGATGCTCCACCAGAACTCCAACCAACCCTTCGAATGAACTCACCTCGCTTGATCTCATGTACCGTGACGGCTGGACGATTTCGGGTGGTGTTGGACACAAGTTCAATGAGCAGTGGAGCGGTGCGGCCAGCCTGACATGGGATCGCGGTGTCAGCACCGGAATTGGCACGCATACGGATACCTGGACGCTCGGCGCGGGCGTTTCCTATACCCCGACGGAGAATATCGAGCTTCGCCTTAGCGGCGCCCTCGGGGTTCTGACCAGCGGTTCTTCCCGTCAAATCGTCAAAGACGGCCGGCCTTACGGCCAGCGCGCATCCTACGATTTCGACAACGACCTGGTTTCCGCCATCTCGACCTCCCTCAAGGTCAAGTTCTGATCTAAGCGAGAACTGCAAGACAAAAGGCCCGGCGTCATGCGCCGGGCCTTTTTTGTTCTGCAAGTCAGCCTCACCAAAAGAAGAAGGACCGGGGCGGCATAGCCGCCCCGGTCCTCTGTTCCCGCGTTACCCCGATGGATCAGGAGCAGCCGCTTGTTGCGCCGCAGGTGTCGCACTTCTCGCAGGTGCCGTTGCGCACCATGGTGAAGTTCTGGCACTCGGAGCACATGTTGCCGGTGTAGCCTTGAGCAATCGAGCGCATGCGGCGTTCGGCTTCGAGCTTCTTGGCATCGGCCTTCGCAGATGCCGCTTCGGCTGCGGCCTTGTCGGAGAAGAGGGCGGTTACGCTCTGTTCGGCTTCTCCGGCGACCTCTTCCGCGATCTCCTCGGCCAGGTCGGCCGCGCGCTCCTCGTAATCGCGCTTGAAGGCGACGATTTCGTTGGTGGAGATCGCCACGGTCGGCTCGATCTTGCGCGCGGCGCTGCCGGCGAAAGCCGTCACGTTGCCGGTCGCGGCTGCCTTTGCCGGAGCGGCAGTCGCCGCACCCTTCGGTTCGCCGAGCTGGCGCTCGCCCGACTGGCCGCCCTGAATGAGGGTCGGCTTATGGCCGCGCGTCCAGCCGGTCGAGAACGGGTTGGTCTTGCCTTCCTGAATGCCCTTGCCGAGCGCCGTGTTAGAGAAGTCCGACTGGTCGACATGCGCGAGGTCATGGCGGCCGAGATAGGACACGGCGAGTTCGCGGAACACGTAGTCGAGGATCGACGTCGCGTTCTTGATCGCGTCGTTGCCCTGGACCATGCCGGCCGGCTCGAACTTTGTGAAGGTGAAGGCTTCCACATATTCCTCCAGCGGCACACCGTACTGAAGACCCAGCGAGATGGCGATGGCGAAGTTGTTCATCATCGCCCGGAAGGCCGCGCCTTCCTTGTGCATATCGATGAAGATCTCGCCAAGGCGGCCGTCACCGAACTCGCCGGTGCGCAGATATACCTTGTGCCCGCCGACGACGGCCTTCTGGGTGTAGCCCTGGCGACGGTTCGGCAGCTTTTCGCGGTCGCGGACAACACGCTCGATGATGCGCTCGACGATCTTTTCCGTGACCGTGACGGCCTGTGCGGCAGCGGGGGCTGCAACCAGCGCCTCGATCGCGTCGTCCTCGTCCTCTTCATCCTCGATCAGCGAGGCGTTGAGCGGCTGGGAGAGCTTGGAGCCGTCGCGGTAGAGGGCGTTGGCCTTCAGCGCAAGCTTCCAAGAAAGCATGTAGGCGTTCTTGCAATCCTCGACGGTCGCCTCGTTCGGCATGTTGATCGTCTTGGAAATCGCGCCCGAGATGAACGGCTGGGCGGCCGCCATCATGCGGATGTGGCTTTCGACCGAAAGGTAGCGCTTGCCGATCTTGCCGCAGGGGTTGGCGCAATCGAAGACGGCGAGATGCTCGGCCTTGAGGAACGGCGCGCCTTCCAGCGTCATGGCACCGCAGACGTGGATGTTGGCGGCCTCGATCTCCTTCTTCGAGAAGCCGATATGCTCCAGAAGGTTGAAGGACATGTCGGACAGCTGTTCGTCGGTAACCCTGAGGGTTTCCTTGAGGAAGTCGGCGCCAAGCGTCCACTGGTTGAAGGCGAACTTGATGTCGAAGGCCGCCTTGAGGCCGGCGCTGACCGCTTCGATCTTCTCGTCGGTAAAGCCCTTTGCCTTCAGCGAGCCGGGGTTGACGGCCGGCGCCTGATTGAGGTTGCCGTGGCCGACGGCATAGGCCTCGATCTCGGCGATCTGGCTTTCGGAGTAGCCGAGCGTGCGCAGCGCTTCGGGAACGGCGCGGTTGATGATCTTGAAGTAACCGCCGCCGGCCAGCTTCTTGAACTTCACCAGCGCGAAGTCGGGCTCGATGCCGGTCGTGTCGCAGTCCATGACGAGGCCGATCGTGCCGGTCGGCGCGATAACGGTCGTCTGGGCATTGCGGTAGCCGTGCTTTTCACCGAGCGCGACGGCCTTGTCCCAGGCAGCCTTGGCATGAACGATCAGCGTCTGGTCCGGGCACTCGTCATGGATGAGGGCGACCGGGTTGACGGAGAGAGCCTCATAACCGGTGGTCTCGCCATAGGCGGCGCGGCGGTGGTTGCGCATGACGCGCAGCATGTTTTCGCGGTTCGGCCCGAAATTCGGGAACGGACCGAGCTCGCTCGCCATCTCGGCGGAGGTCGCATAAGAGACGCCCGTCATGATGGCGGTCAGTGCACCGGCGATGGCGCGGCCTTCCGTCGAGTCATACGGAATGCCGGAGGACATCAGCAGGCCGCCGATATTGGCGTAGCCGAGGCCGAGCGTGCGGTACTCGTAGGAGCGTTCCGCGATCTGGCGCGAGGGGAACTGCGCCATCATGACCGAGACTTCCAGCACGATGGTCCAGAGGCGCACGGCGTGTTCGTAATCGGCAATGTTGATGTTCTTGGTAACCGCATCCTTGAACTGAAGCAGGTTCAGCGAGGCGAGGTTGCAGGCGGTATCGTCGAGGAACATGTATTCCGAGCACGGGTTCGAGGCGCGGATCGGGCCCGCGGCCGGCGAGGTGTGCCAGTCGTTCATCGTCGTGTTGAAGTGCAGGCCCGGATCGGCGGACGCCCAGGCGGCGTAGGAGATCTGCTCCCAGAGGTCGCGGGCCTTCAGCGTCTTCATGACCTTGCCGTCCTTGCGGGCGGTCAGGTTCCAGTCGCCATCGTTTTCGACGGCGCGCAGGAAGTCGTCCTTGAGCGAGACGGAGTTGTTGGAGTTCTGGCCGGAGACCGTGAGGTAGGCTTCCGAATCCCAGTCCGTGTCGTAGGTCTTGAACTCAAGGTCCTTGTAGCCCTGCTTGGCGAACTGGATAACGCGCTTGATGTAGTTTTCCGGTACCTGGCTCTTCTTGGCGGCGCGGATTTCGCGCTTCAGCGCCGGGTTTTCCGCCGGGTCATAGCAACGGTCGCCTTCGGCCGAGCAGTTGACACAGGCCTTCATGATGGCCTTCAGATGACCGGCGACGATCTTGGAGCCGGTGACGAGGGCCGCGACCTTCTGCTCTTCCTTGACCTTCCAGTTGATGTAGGCCTCGATATCCGGATGGTCGATGTCGACCACGACCATCTTGGCCGCACGACGCGTCGTGCCGCCCGACTTGATAGCGCCGGCTGCCCGGTCGCCGATCTTCAGGAAGCTCATCAGGCCGGAGGAACGGCCGCCGCCCGACAGCTTTTCGCCTTCGCCGCGCAGATGCGAGAAGTTCGAGCCGGTGCCCGAGCCGTATTTGAAGAGGCGGGCTTCACGCACCCACAGGTCCATGATGCCGTTCTCGTTGACGAGATCGTCCTCGACGGACTGGATGAAGCAGGCATGCGGCTGGGGATGCTCGTAAGCCGACTTGGACTTGGTCAGCTTGCCGGTGAAGGGGTCGACATAGAAATGGCCCTGACCGGGGCCGTCGATGCCATAGGCCCAGTGCAGGCCGGTGTTGAACCACTGCGGCGAGTTCGGTGCGACGCGCTGGGTGGCGAGCATATAGGCCAGTTCGTCCTTGAAGGCGGCGGCGTCTTCCTCGGTTGCGAAGTACTTACCCTTCCAGCCCCAGTAGGTCCAGGTGCCGGCGAGACGGTCGAAGACCTGGCGCGCATCGGTTTCCGAGCCGAAGCGCTCACCCTCGGGGAGCGCCTTCAAGGCTTCGGCGTCCGGCACGGAGCGCCACAGGAACGACGGTACGTCGTTTTCCTCGACCTTCTTCAGGCGCGCGGGCACGCCAGCCTTGCGGAAGTACTTCTGGGCGAGGATGTCGGCTGCGACCTGGCTGAACTGCTGGGGCACATCGATATCGGCCAGCCGGAAGACGATGGATCCATCCGGGTTCTTGATCTCGCTGGTGGCCTTGCGGAACTCGATGTCCGCATAGGCCGATTGGCCCGGTTTGGTGAAACGACGTTCTATACGCATTGTCCGTTGTCCTCTGTGCCGCATCCTGTCGCAAAACAGGGCAAAAATAACCCCGCCAGGCCGCAATATCCCTGCAGCCAGCCCTGATCTTCCAGTCCGTATGGGAAACCCGATTTGATCTCGGGTATTCCTGTATCTTGTGCTTATTCTGGCTGCAAACGCTAAATATAGTATTAACAGTTTCTTTATGCCAGTGCTTCAGGGAACTTTGGCGCACCAGAAAAAGGACGCGAAAATACCCTTGTGGCGAGCGGACCTTCCGCCCGGCCACATGTGCATCCAACGCGATTTCGTGATGAGAACCGACCTCGTGACTTACGGTTCAGGCGCCGCCGCAACCTTGGTTCTCATTAACCCCATCTGCCTGATTCTCGTCAAGGGCTGGTTTGTGAACGAAGTTTGAACCCTATATCTTGTGCCATGCGGCTGTGGAAAATGGGGACAGAGCTCAACGCCTGATAACTCAGGCGGTTCCGGCCAAACGGGCAGGGCAGCCCATACACCGCTGTGGAAAACGAGAAAAAATGAGGGGTAAAAACACGGGGCATTATCCCGGTTCGGACTTTTGGGAATGGTCATCCCGGCCGCTTTGTGATCCGTGGAGAAAGTGATTCTGTCTGCCGCCCTTCCAGCCGTCCGCCGGCAAGGAAAAGCCGGCGGCATAAGACATATGCGCCGGCTTGGAAAGGCTGGTGCGCCGCGCATGGCGCGGCTCAAGGGCGGCGACGTGTCAGCCGCGCGAGCCCTTGGCAATCGGTTCCTGGTACGTGAAACCCATATCCCAGGGAAAATAGATCCAGGTGTCCTGGCTGACCTCGGTCACAAAGGTATCCACGAGCGGACGGCCTTTCGGCTTGGCGTAGACGGCTGCGAAATGCGCCTTCGGCAGCATGGCGCGAACCTGTGCGGCGGTCTTGCCGGTGTCTGTGAGGTCATCAACGATGAGGATGCCTTCGCCGCCCTGTTGGGTGAGCTCTGGTGAAATTCCCTTCAGAACGTGCATTTCCCCTTGCGAGACATAGTCGTGGTAGGAGGCGACGCACACCGTCTCAATGAGGCGGATGTTGAGCTCGCGCGAAATGACCGCAGCCGGCACGAGGCCGCCGCGCGTAATACAGACGATCGCCTTCCATTCTCGGTCGCCGTCGGCCAGGCGCCAGGCGAGGGCGCGCGCGTCGCGGTGAAACTGGTCCCAGGAAACGGGAAAGGCTTTGTCGGGCAGCGACATGACGGGCTCCTGAACGGCGGAAAAAGAAGATTCCACCTCTCTACTGCAAACCTGACCCCAAGAAAATCGGCGGCAGACCCTCGTCAGCCGCCGATCCACAGGCAAGTCATCGCATTCAACCGGTCAGCGCGACATCAGCGTCGGCACGCGGGCATCACGCATCAGCGCGCTGGTGACACCGCCGAACAGACGCTGACGCAGCCGCGAGTGACTGTAGGCACCCATGACGATGAGGCCGGCGTCGATTTCAGTGGCGCGATGATTGAGCACATCGGCCACCGATCGCCCCTCGGAAGCACCGGAGGATACCGTCGCCCTAACACCATGGCGCGCCAGGGTGGAGGCGAGTTCGGCGCCGCAGAAATCGCGCGACTGCATCGAGGTCTCCGGCGGATCGATGGCGAAAATCTCGACCTCCTTGGCGGCGGTGAGGAAGGGCAGGGCATCGAATACGGCGCGGGTCACTTCACGCGAGCCGTTCCAGGCCACGAGCACACGCTCGATCGGGACGGGGCCTGCCGGCGCGTTGGAGACAAGATAAAGCGGGCGGCCGCTTTCATAGAGCAGGTCCTCGATATCTTCCCGGGCCGGGCCATCCATGTCCGGGTCGAACTGCGCGGCAAGCACGATGTCGGCACTGCGCGCGCTGTCGATGACACCCGCGGAGGCGTATCCGGCCGAACCGGTAAACAGCCGCCATTCATAGGAAATGTCATCACGCTCGCAACGGGAACGGAAGGCTTCCTCCACCGCGCGGGACTGTTGCTGTGCCCTTTCCTGCAATTGCAGGACGGCATTCGGATCGGGATATTCCATCGGTGCGATCAGCGTCACGATGACGGGCGCTTCCGCGTGAATGCCGATGACGTGGCCGCCCGTGCGACGCGCAAGCGCAAGGGCATGATCCGTCACCTTGCCGGCGTCTTCTGCGGTGCTCAGCACCGCGACAATGGTCTTATAGGTCATTTCGGCCTCCTGTCTGGTTCGCTCGAAATCTGCGCCCGCAATACAGCCAGAACCTTGATCAGGATCAAGAAGCTGCCTTGCCGGCAGCGATTTCGGCGATCATCGCCATTATATCACGTTCGGCGGCCTCGGCGGGGGCCTCTTCTCGGCTGCGAATGACGATTTCCGTCGAGAACCGGTTTTCGGAAAAGCGCGGATAGGAACCGATGCTGGTCTCTGGATGGTTCTTCTGGATGGCCGCGAGCGCGCTGCCGATATCGCCCTCGCCAAAGGGCGATGCGACGGAGCGCGACAGCATGGGAACGCCCCCTTCCAGCTTGGGAATGACCGTTCCGAGCATGGCGGTGAAGACCTGGGGAACGCCGGCCATGACATAGACATTGCCGATATTGAAGCCAGGCGCAGTCGAGACTGCGTTCTCGATGTGGACCGCCCCTTGCGGCATGCGCGCCATGCGCTGGCGGGCCTCGTTGAACTCCACGCCGCGCCGTTCGTACATCGCGCCCAGAAGCTGCATGGCGAGCAGATCATGCAGGCACGGTACGCCGAAGGCCTTCGATATCGCGTCTGCCGTAATGTCGTCATGCGTCGGACCGATGCCGCCGGAGGTGAAGACATAGGTATAGCGCGCGCGCAGCGCATTAAGCGCCTCGACGATGGCATCCTCGTCGTCGCCGACGATGCGCACCTCCTTGAGGTCGATGCCGGCGAGGAACAGTACGTCGGCGAGCTGGCCGATATTCTTGTCCTTGGTGCGGCCTGACAGCAGTTCGTCACCAATAGCGAGCATGGCGGCGGTGGCGACAGACGTGGAACTCATGGTGATGTCCTGAATTTCGGATGGAAACCCGACCGGGCGGAGGGTATTGTCAACACTGGGTGAACAGTCTGTCGACCCTGCGGGTTGTGACGCTGTCACATCGAAGTGCTACATCCAAGACGACACCGCGATCAAGCGGAAAGCCCTTTTCGAACAGGAGACGACAATGGCGAAAGTACTGGTTCTTTATTATTCGGCCTACGGACATATCGAAGCGATGGCGTATGCCGTGGCGGAAGGCGCAAAGTCGGCCGGCGCCGACGTGACCGTCAAGCGCGTTCCGGAACTGGTTTCCGAAGAAGTCGCCAAGGCATCCTACTACAAGCTCGACCAGAAGGCCGAGATCGCCACGGTCAACGAACTCGCTGATTACGATGCCATCATTGTCGGCGCCGGCACGCGCTTCGGCACGGTTGCTTCGCAGATGCGCAACTTCTGGGACCAGACGGGTGCCCTGTGGGCTGCCGGCAAGCTCGTCGGCAAGGTCGGATCGGTCTTCACCTCGTCGGCCACGCAGCACGGCGGCCAGGAATCGACGATCCTCGGCTTCATCCCGACCCTTCTCCACCACGGTCTGGTCGTCGCCGGCCTTCCCTATGCCTTCCAGGGCCAGATGGGCGTCGACGAAATCAAGGGCGGCTCGCCCTACGGTGCCTCTACCATCACCGACGGCGACGGTTCGCGCCAGCCTTCGCAGGTCGAACTGGATGCCGCCCGCTTCCAGGGCGCCCATGTCGCGAAGCTTGCGGCCAAGCTTTCGGCCTGATGTTCTCCTGAAACATCGCTGAACAAGAGGGTGCGGCCAGCGTCAGCGGCCGCATCCTTTTTGTTTTCCCGTAACGGGGCAATGCCTCTTTGCCGAATGGCAACGGGAAACGAAATTTGCAGATATTCGCGCCGAGCGGAGCTTCCAATGTCGCCCCGGCATGGTATTGGAAGCGCAATGCGGGCGTGGCGAAACTGGTAGACGCAAGGGACTTAAAATCCCGACGTGTCCGCATAAAAACGCAACCGGATCATGAGTTTAAGCCTTTTCGAGCCGATGAAGGCCTGATATAGGCCCGATGAGCGTGTTCCTGCTATGAGTTTGGACGCGTTGGAATAGAAGGCCGCTTGCCGAAATTGGTAGACGGAAGGCACTTAAAATGCCTCGGGCTACGCCCGTGTGGGTTCGATTCCCACAGCGGCCACCAACGCAACTTTCATGTCGCACCGATACATATTGGGCGCTCCATCGCTGTTGAAACTGCGATAGTGAGTGTCCTTGTCGTGAGACGATCGGTATGGTGACCGTGCTAGAAACCTGGCGGTACGATTCGCTTGGCTTCCAAGGCTCATCCATCTGCAGGGGAAAACTGAAGCATGCGGCGTATGTCTGCTGAATCATTAGACTTGTTTGAAGCGCCATCGCTGTTGTCAGACGAAACTCAACTGGTGTCTAGCGAAGACAGTCAGGATTCTCAAATCTTGGGTCTGACATTTCGAGACTCTAAGAAATTGCCGGTTCACGGTTGGTACCCCTATGTGGAAGGTTTTTCGGCCGGCTATATCGAGGATCTTGTGAGGAACTACAGCCGTGGTTCCACGGTGTATGACCCGTTCGGGGGAAGTGGCACCGTAAACCTAGTCGCGTCCATGATGGGAGTGCCGAGTGCATTTTCAGAGGCCAATCCGTTCATGCGTTTCGTTGCAGAAACGAAAGTGAACGCCCGCAATAGCGCACGTCTACGGTTTTCCGAATTCGAGCGTTGCGTTGCGAGGTTTAAAGATTGGGCATACAGCCCCAATTTTGAACGATCGTCGCGCGAGCAAGATCTAACCTCGTATCTGCATGCCTTTGCAGGAAAAGATTTCTTCGCCGACAAAGATATTCGCGAGCTTCAGGCTCTTAGAGATGCTGCGCTGGTCCTCGGCGCGGAAGCTCCTGAATTTAGGGACATCCTTTTACTTGCGGTAGCATCTGTCACCGTTGCTTGCTCTCATATGACGCGTCGTGCCGATCTTCGTAGACGCCGCGATGACGAGTACAAAACGCGAATAGTAAATGTTCGCAGTGCGGTCATCGAGAAACTAACTTCAATGCAGCGCGATATAGGCACAGCTCCTGCCCGCCATGCTCCTGCTTTTTTTGCTTCGGCAGATTGCCGTGAACCCGTAGAGAGCTTGTCTGGCGAAGTTGAACTAATTCTAACTTCACCGCCCTACTTGAATGGAACAAGCTATATTCGGAATACAAAGTTAGAGTTGTGGCTGATGGGCTTTATCAGTTCCGAGCGTGAACTCGTGGCACTAAATAAGACATGTATGGTATGTGGCATCAATAATGTAGTCAAAAACCGGCCAGCTGAATATCGTTTTGATTACGTCGAGACTATTGCCGCCGAATTGGACAATGTTAGCCCGGATTTGCGTATCCCTGCACTCGTTCGAGGCTACTGCTCGGACATGTATCCGATACTCCAGAACTGTGCCAGATACTTGCGAGACGATGGTCGTCTGATCCTGGATATTGGCGATTCTCAGTTTTACGGTGTTCACGTACCAACAGATCTTCTGTTGGTAGAGGTAGCAAGAAGCGCTGGACTTCGCTTGAAAGAGGAGAGACTGCTTGCCCGGCGGCACTCACGCGATAAGACGCCTCTTAAGCAGGTGGAGTTGACATTTACTCATGCTGCCTGATGCCGAATCGACACTAGAACATACAGCTTCCAGCTTTAGATCTACGCTCCCTCACACCGAGCCACCTTATCGAAGCCGAGCATGGGGGCACGGGCTCCACTCGTTGTCTTCATACCAAGGGAAGTTAAAACCTTCTCTTGCGCATTGGCTAGTCCGGCATTTCACCGACCCGGGCGATAGGGTTTTAGATCCCTTGGGTGGGGTCGGGACCGTAGCCTTCGAGGCGTCTCTTCTTGGTAGGACCGCCTTTAGTTGCGACCTAAGTCCATTCGCTTCAGCGGTAGCGCGTGCCAAACTAGATCCGCCTAGGTGCAGTGAGCTGATGCACGAGCTGGATGCCTTTGCCGAAGATTTAGCGAGCATAAGCTTAAGGGAAAGCGATTACGCCGCGGCAGAGTTCGGATTGAACGCACGAGTCCGTGACTACTTCCACGAAGAAACACTCGCGGAAGTTTTGAAGGCTCGGCGGATCCTGCTCGGCTCAGACCATTCGCGGCCGCGCAATTTCATTAAGGCGTGCCTCCTTCATATCCTTCACGGAAATAGGCCATACGCGCTATCGCGAGTGTCGCACCCGATCACACCGTTTAGTCCAACTGGCCCATTCGAGTATCGATCGCTCATGGAACGGCTACGCACGCGATGCGAGCGTTTGATGTCCTTGCAATGGCCCGAGGAGTTTGTGCCGGGAACATCCTGGCATTCAGATTTTCGGGAAATTCCAAATCTATTATCAGAGCCGGTAAACGCAATTATCTGCTCCCCTCCGTTCCCTGGAATGAGATTTGATCGCCCAAATTGGCTGCGAATGTGGTTCTGCGGCTGGATGGAAAACGATTTCCACGAAACTAGCCGTGGATTTCTGGAGCGGCAGCAAGGCCGCACCTTTGAAGTCTACAGCGAATTCTTTCAAGTATGCCGGGACGTATCGACCATCGGAAGTCCGGTCATCCTTCACGTCGGTGGATCCAAAGCCTATGATATGACAGAGAAATTGACTGCGATTGGAAGTCGTTACTTACATCACTGCTCAACGATAATTGAGAACGTAGAGAACGTTGAAAAGCATGGAATTAAGGATAAAGGAACCACGAGCGAACACATACTGCTAGTATTCGAGCGCCGCTAATTGCTCGTCGATTTCTGGGTCGACTAGCTCAGGAATATCGTCTGTTGGCCGTCGGTCTGCAGCGTCTCGAACCTGGGCATATATGTCGATATCCGCTGCTCGCAGCTCATCCCAAAGATCCACGTTAGGCCTAATCTCCCGTACTTTCCTTGCGATGGCATTAAACGCTCGCGCATCAGCCTCCCTGGCAAAGCCGGCGATATCCGCCCGGATTCGCTGCAGCTGCGGCTCGCAGACATCCCGTGTTTGAAGGTCCGCCAGTGGGAGACCAGTTATCTGTGATAAACGCTCTAGTTGTGCGGGAGTGTAAAAATCGGCGGGAAACTTGTCCTTCTTATGGTTATTATGCTCGGCACATAAACAAGTGGCGTGCTCATCGATTGGCCAAAGGTAGGCTAAAGGCCGAGTGTGATCTAACTGTACTTGTTTCAACGTTAATGGCTTCTCACAGTAAAAGCATCGCCGCTGAAAGCGATCCCATGTGATACTCTTCAATCCTCGCCCCTGTCGGTCCTTGATGGATTGCAAGATCTCTGGTTCGCGTAACAGTAGACGACGTTCCCGAGTAATTAGGCCGCTTTCATTGTGTTGATCAGCAGTCCGCAAGGGATTAAAAGAGTTGTTAATTCTCCATTTTTTACATGCTCGACACTCGTTCTGATGACCGCTCGGCTTTGCATTGTGCTTATGAAAACTAAGCCTCCCAGGTTGCCCGGGACCTATCGGAAGTAATCGCCCACAGTACGAGCATTTTTTCAGCTCTATAGGGGAGCCCTGGGTTTGCCGTGTAACGACATCATCAAGCATAGTGATGTTGTCGGCCTCATGATCGAGATAGAAGGTCTCGGGCGCGAGATGAGCAACGTTCAACTCTGCTAAAGCTGGTACTTCATCACTACCGTGTTGCGGAAAATGTGAAAGGCCAATCGCCAGGCCCCATAAGTCAACGTAGTCCTGCGGAGATTGGAAGATCAGTTCGGCGACTACCGTTGTGCTTTCGCTTACAGAAAAGCCAAGACCGAAACGCGACCAAGCTGGCCCGCTCTGAAATTCCCGTTCATGGAGGACCCCCGCTAAGCGGGTTCGTAAAACCGCAGCCGTGCTGGTCGGGGTAAAAATAAAGCCTCCTATGCCACCCCTACAGGGCTCGACCGGCAATTTAAGCTCGGCAACGAACTTAATCGAATCTATTGGACGGTCTTTGCTTAATCTGCTGCCGAAGCTTTCATGAACCTGCTGATAGTCCCTTCTGCTTGCGTACTTATCTTCCCGATCTTGCTTTGCATGCCGACGCACGATTTACTCCCAGATGTCGCTGAAAGATCGCACCGAAAGTTTCGGAAATCAAGTACTTGCAATGTTTGATTGTGTTTTAAGTCGGAGGCACTGCGCGCCATAGCAGTCGGCCGAAGTTTGGGGCAGCGATTGAACAGCACGATTGGGTTCAGCCGGTTCGGCGGCTCACGTTTGCGAGCCAAGCCCGTGCCTGCAAAATGGCCTAGCGGAAATCGTCATAGAGCCGTGGGTTGCTGCTGAGGAGGAGGTAGACCGTCGCCGGGCAGGTGCAGTGCAGGCGGCGAGTCGGTGCCTAGCCGCAGCCCGCCGATGGCGGAACTCGTCTGGTCTGAGATCGACCGGCCGCGGATGGACGTCTCCATCCAGCGGCGCACGAAAGTCATGTGAGGTTTCCACCGGTATCGACCACGCTTCCGAGCTGCCGGACGCGCCTGCGGCAGATTCGGGGGCGCCGCGGGCCCGGCAGCATGGCGCTCTGAGCACCTGGATCGCCGGCTAGTAGTGGATGTCAGTGGCTATGATGACGTGGTATGCGGAATTGATCGTTGAGCAGGCGGACGCTCAATAAGAGTCGAGCTCCTTACGCTTCGTAATGTTCGAAAGCGAGGATAGTCGAGCGCTACTAGACGACGCGATCCAATTATGGGCAAAGCACAGTTAGATGACGTTGACGGAGCGGCCCACTAGGCTGCGGAAGCTTCGTCGATTCATCGAAACGGAATCTGGTGATCGATCGCTCTTTCACGGTCCTCATCGCTCACCAGTTGAGTGATAAGGTGGGCTGATACCCTTTTCAGAAAGCGTCTATGGCAGCCGTCTGGTGCAAAGGACGCTGCTAGCATGTGGTCGCCGATGATTTTGTGTGCGTCGGCTCCGTAATAGTCTCGATACAAAGCTGCAGCGTGTCGAACCTCGTCATCGGTCGGATCGCGCCGCCTGTCGCGCCGCTCGGCAGCAAACATCAGGAGGCCGCCGACGATCGCCGCCACATACCATGTAGCGAGCGCCTTATAGACCCACGCGAAGATCGTTCCGAAGCTATCCATGGATGTTGAATATAGTCCACATTTCCAGAAAGTAAGCAGAAATGTGACGATAAGTCCGTGGACGATCCGTCTACATGCCGGCGCTATGTCGGCATGTTGGATTACAGACGAGTCCTGGCAGAGAACGTGAAGGCGGCGAGAAAGGCTCTCGATCTGTCGCAGGAGGCCCTCGCGCTAGAGGCAGCCATTGATCGCACCTATGTTAGCGGGATTGAGCGGGGCAGACGGAACCCATCGCTGACCATGATCGCCAAGCTTGCCGAAAGGCTGAAGACGACACCAGCGGCGCTATTGTCGCCCATGACGCAAGAGCAGACGGGGAAGTAGCATGGTAGACAGGCTGTTTGTCGCGGTGCTTGGGAACCGCAATTCCGGGAAATCTACAACTTGGAACACTCTGTTCGGCGGCACGGTTAAGACCGGCAAGCATTCGCGGTCTCTGACGCTCAGACCTGGCGAGTGCGTTGAGGTATTTCTGGTGAGCGGTTCATTTGAGGAGCGCAAGCTGTACGCCGGCGATGTGCTGGAAGAACAAGCTAGCAGGATCGTGCTGTGCTCAATGCAATACACCGAAGAGGTCACAAAGACTCTTGAGTATGTGAAGGAAAAAGGGTTCGACCTTTATGTCCACTGGCTCAATCCGGGCTATAACGATCCGGGTGAGAACTGGGACCGGCTAGGGCTGGTCAATCGAATATTGGACGCTCCCTCGGCACTGGCGGTTCGCTCGGGAAAGGTAAACCCTATCGGCCGCGTCCAAGAGATCCGCGAATTCATCTACGGCTGGGCCGTCTATCGCGGTTTGATATACGCGTGCTGATCCGGCATCTCCGCTAGTCGTCCAAGATCTTACCGCCGCGCACCGTGGCGAGCCCTTCCAGCACCGCGATGCGCACGAAGTCGGCAGGCGCCTGCTTCGAGTGGCCGTCGTTGAGCGCCTGGATATGTCCGGCGTTGTTCGTGATGTGGATTTCTCGGTTCGTGCCAATTTCGAACGCCTCGATGATCGGCGCGCCGGCCTCGATCGTCGCGACGGAGTTCGCGTCGCCAGTCGAGCCCATCGTGCCGGGAACGCGGGCAGGAAACAGACCCTCAAAGGCGCGATCCAACTCCGGCGTCCAGTTTGAGCGGGCCGTGCCCGTATCGACCGGCGTCCCCTCGACAACGGAGCGGAGCACGACTTGGGCGCAGTCCTTTATTGCCCGCTCAACGTTTCCTTCGACCCGTACGGCGATGCGGTCGAGCCTTTTTGCCAAGTCATCAAGTCCGGCCATGGCCGATTTCCTTTCAATCACACACGGAGCCGGGGTCCGGCGGTAGGATGGCGTCACCTTCCATCAGTGAAGCTCCTTCGGCATGCTGTCGCGCTGCACCCTGTAGACGAGCAGCGCCATAAGCGGGTCGCCGTCTTCGAGGTAGGGCCGGAGGCGTGGGTGGACCGCACCTGCATGCGCATCCAGTGCCCAGGGTTCCCGGACGAATATCAGGACGTTTGCCGCCCCCGACATCGCAGGGATGACCAACGGCCGGTAGCCAAGGTTGAGAAGCCTCTCGGCGTGGTGGACCTGCATGTAGACGTGGTCGGCGTCGATTCCTGCCTCTACCCAGAGGTCCTTGACCTGCACCACGGGGCATCCGGCGAGGCAGCCCATCATTCGGGCACGGTGCGCCTTGCTGCGGCGGGCTAGCTCGATCATCGCCGGGTCGCGGGATCGGGCCATGGTCAGGCTCCCCTCATGTAGGAGCCCCCCCGGTCGAGGCTTGGCCACACGGACTGTCCCCTTGCGCCAACCGGCATGCCACCCACGAAGGCTGCGGGCGCGGAGGTCAGGTCTACACTCGTCCAGCCGACGAGCGCGTTCGGCTCGCCAAGCAGAATTTCGGCTGCGACGCGCGCAGCCGATGCCGATGCGCCGACCGCTAGCGCGAAATTGAGCCCATCAGCGCGACGGTGTTCCTCGCGGGTGGGAAAGAAAGCAAAGGTGGCCATGGTCAGTTCTCCTCGTTGTCATCTCGAATTTCTGGGGCATTGAGTGCAGCCCGGTCTCGGGCGCGGAGGGCGATGCCGATGTTGCCCTCGGCAGATGCACGGCCAGCCTCAAAGGCGCGGTCGTCTAGGACCGCCCGCTGGGCTAGTTCGCTCACTTCCATGATGGCAGCCTGCACGGCCCGGTAATCGTCTCCGACCAAGCGATCGGCGAGTTCGTGCGGCGAGAACGGACGTTCGCTATGCGGCATCCGGCCGACCTGTGAGGCGAGCACGGCGCCGAGCTCGCGGTCCTTCGTGGATACCGCGAGAGCCGCAAGGCTCGCGAGCTCGACCTTGCCCGCATGTTCGAGCTGCTGGATCAGCCGGCTCCGACGCTCGCTGCCGAGGCTGTCGCGCATCAGCATCTGGATGCTGGAATTGTAGTGCGTCCCTGCGTCCTCGACCGAGCGCCGAAGGGCTTCAATTTCACGCAACCGGGTCGTTCGGGCGTCGAGGCTGGAACGCTTCAGGTCCGCCCGTAACCCGCCGAGGGCACGACCGACGACCTGTGATCGCTGGGAGGGTGTGAGGTCGTACAGGGTGGCTTCGAGCTCTTCCCGGCGCTTTGCAACCCGTACGTTCATCTCGGAAATGCGCTTTGCGTTCTCCGAGTGGAGCTCGCGTGCCCGCGTGAGCGAGGCCTTGATCGACGTCACGTCGACCCACGGCTTCGTCAGGGTGGGTGGAGCCTTCTTAATTGCCATCTGGTCTTCTCCTTCGTCGTTGAGCGTCACGCTCAACCAGGCCGGAGGACCTTGGCGCGGGTCGCAGCCCGCAGGAGCGTCCACCTCCATTGAGGTGACCGGATCGGCCCATCGGCCGATCCGTAGACGTTCTCAGCATGGTTCATTGCCGCGCCGGATCGGACCAGCACTTAGGTCAATCTGTCTACTCGATCGCCCGCTTCGGGAACGGCACGACTGCGCTGTCGTTCGAAGTAGCTAGAGTTTCTGGAGCCTGGCCGCACGGCGCTCGATCCCGCCAAATCGAGCGCGCCTGCGTCATCGCGTGCCTTTCCAGATCGAGCGCATAGAGGCCGCAATATTCAATCCCGCCAGACACGTCGTCGGCCTCAGCGCCAATTGCTATCGCGGTGAGCATCCAATCTGTAGGCACGCCGCTCCTGGCCAATTCGCCCGCCTCAATGGCGAACTCCGCCAAAGCCGCCACCTGCTTCGGCTCAAGGTCTACATCCTTGATGAAGCCGGTGATCACCTGTTGAATTCGCGCCATGGCGACGAGGTCGCACGCGAAGACGCGCGTTCGCCCCGACGAAATAGGGCGTCGGCCTTCTACGATCATGTTCATTTTTTCACCCTCCTGTTTCAGCCCTATGTGTTTTGGGCGCGGAGGGAGAATGACAGAACGGCTCAAAGTTCGAAACTAAGATATTGATATGAAAGGCATTTGATAGTACAAACTGCATCCCATGAGAGAGATACGTTGGACCTCCGATATTATTGAGAAGCAGCGCCAGTTACGACCCGGCGACAGACAATATTCCAACGAATGGGTGATGATCCGTGCATACGCGCTGCACCTGAACGACCAGGGCGTGAGACCGACGTATGCACTTATTCGGGAGATGCTGGACAGCCTTGGACGCGGCTACACCGGCCAGTCCTGCCAGATATACGAGGCCCTACGCCGGCTCTATATGCATGGGAAGCTTGACCGGTACCCAAACGGGCGGCGCGTGCGGGTCGGGGACGTAGTCTACCGGAGCATAAGGGCGGCGGCGAAGGGTGAGCACTGCCGACAGTCGGCTGTTGCGGAGCGCATCGCTAGAGGAGAGCCCGGCTGGTCGTTCATCGACTAATCGACGGATGACGCCCGCGTCCCCTCGGCGTGCTCGGATGCCATGGCCTCCCACAGCGCCTCGGGGAACGGGTTAAGCCGCCAAAACTGAGCGCCGGTCGGTCGGCCATACAGCCTCACGAGCTCATCGCCGCCGCCCTCTAGCGCGACAATGCCGGGGGCCGTTCCCTCTAGCGAACGGGCCAGCCGCTCGACCTCGCGCAAGTCGCGTAGCGTGTCAGACCAGGAGCGCGACGCCATCGGGCCCCTCCGCGAGTGCGAGGTCGCCTTGCACCTGTTGATACTTTTCCAGCAGGGCAATGAGCGAAGCCCTGTCCTCGGATGGCATGCGGGCGATCACCATCGGGTCGAGTGCGCCGGAGCCAGAGGCTTCCCCTGCAACCTGTAGGAACGAACCAAGCCGTTCGGGCCACCGCAGCCGCAGCAATACCTCAGTCAGCCGGTCCGAGGGTCGCACCTCGTCGAAGGAGCGCGTGAAGGCGTGGCCAAGGACGGCGGTGAATGCGTCGTCCATGGCCACGGCGTACCGCGCCCGAAATTCGTGGTCACGGCGGCGGTGATCGTGGATGGTGGATGTACTGAGGCCGACCTCTTCGGCGGCGCGCTTGGGGCTCCCCGTGCGGCCGATGATTTCCAGGACCGCGTCCTCCACCTCTGGCGACCACCGACGATCCAACTCAGGCCGTCTGCGCCCATCGGCAAATCGGAGGGCAGCCTCCTCGGATCGATCCTTCGCCATGTCATGCCTCCGTGCGTTATTTCCCGTGCACCGTGCGCTCCGTGGACTCGCCTGCACGCCAGCACTTTTCAAAATTTTGGAACCGCTATGCTGGGACACCCCGTTCCAGGAGAGCCTACGGAGCATACGGAGACCCCAGGACGCCGGCCTGTTCCTCCGGGGAAGTAGGTTGTTTGCCCTTCTCGTCGGACTTGGGGCCGGGCCGGGAAAAAGGCTCCCTCCAAGCGCTTGCAATGCTTGGCCTTTTCGGCCTCCCGGAGGGACGTAGGACAGACGATCCCTTGTGTCTGCGCTCCAGGCCGCCGCTTCGCTGCTCTGGCGCTGGCACCCATGCGACCGTGCCGACCCCGGCCTTACCCTCTCGGCCGGGCTGGCTACGCTGGTGCTAGCGTGGGCGTCGCCTGCGGCACTCGCGGGGATGGTATGGCTGGGAGGCCTCCATCCTCGCGCGCAAGGACATACGGAATGCGGGCGGCCATCGAGAGGCCGTCAAGGCTTGGAGAAGAGCACCGAAGTAAGCGCCATGCCTGAAGGACGAAGCCAAGGCGGCGGCACTCCCTATCTACCAGGGAGAGGCCCCATATGGGTTACAGGCCCGAATGCCTGGAAGACGCTTCGGTCGTTATGAAAAAGCTATGCGTCCGCTCTAAGTGCATGATCCGTAAGCAAAATGACGCTTTAGACCACTGACGCTTCGTTTTCGACTTCTGCGTACCGGACTTTATCGTCGCGCTGGTTCACATGCCCCTAAGTCCGACCCTTGATCCGAAGCTGAATTTTCATAGAACCAATTTATATACTTTCTAAAGTGTCCTTAGTGTCTAAATATAAGATATATAAGGCCTTTTCCTCGGACGCTTTGAAAATTGTAAGCGTCTCTAAGCGTCCGGTCCCGTGCATCCCGTGCATCGGATGGGACCGGGGCCCTCCCTCGGTGGTGAAGGGAGGGCATCGCCGGTCAGTCGAACATGCCGGAGGCGCCAAGCCGCTCCTCAAAGAGCCGTCGAGCCTCGGCCAGCGGTGGAACGGTCCAGGCCCTCTCGCCGGTCTTCGTCTTGCCGGTCTGAAGGCCGAGCGACCTCCCAGCCGTCGCCAGAGCACGATGGCTGGCCTTGGCGCTGAAGACCCTGTTCGTCTTCAGGAAGCGGTCGTAGTCTTCCAGAAGTTCCCCCTTCGAAACCGGATCGAGTTCCGCAGGTCCGTGGTCCCAAGCGATAAGCTCCGTGACCGGCAACGATCCTCGATCCAGCAACCCCATCCACCACTTCGAAGCAGGATCAAGGCTCAACGCCTTCTGCTCGGCAAGCGCCTGCGTCTTCGGGATGCCCCGAGAAGGGTGCCAACCTTCGATGTCCATCGCCAGCAGGTCGTGGAGCATCGCGGCAAGACCGCCAGCCGCCATCTGGGCGTTGAGCGCTCCGAAGAAAGCCTTGTCGTTGCGGCGTGCATCCGACACGTCGAAGACCGCAAACCTTCGAGCATCGAGCCCTGCGGGAATGACCCACTCGTTGTTGCTCGCCATCATCAGGTGGATGAGATTGCGGCCGGGGACGATGTCAGCGCCCTTGCCCTCGAACGCTATGACCGGCTCCGTCACGAGCTGTTTCAACACTCCTTCCGCCTCCTTATGCCCCGGCCAGAACGCCTCGTCGGCGAACAGGAAGGCAACGGTGCGCAGGTGGGCGTTGAAGCGACCAGCAAACTGAGCAGGCGACGAAACCGTGAGGCCGTGCGTCCCCGTGATCTGCATGAGTGCGCGGCCGAGCGTACCCTTGCCGGTTCCTTCCCGGCCTCGAAAGGTAATGGCCGCCTCAGGAGAAGTGCCGGGGCGCTGGAACATTAAGGCCATCCAGCGCAGGACATAGTCCGAGGATGCGCGGTCTCCCGAGCACAGCACCTGCTCGATCAGTTCGCGCATTATAGACCAATTGCCTGGCTTCGGCTCGACCGCCCAGCCACGCCAGAGGTTGAGCTTGCCACGGTCACGTCCCTCAGGATCAAGCACGATGCCGGGATACTTGCGCCGACGAGGGCTTGCCAGCCAGAGTTCGGCAACGCTCACCTCACGCCTGCTGCCCATCGCCTTCACGCGCTCATCCTCATGAAAGTGGAGGAAATCGGCGCGAGACATCTTTGTCCAAACACGACGCGGCGGATCGAAGATGCCGTCCTCGTCTTCCATGAACACCGCGAACTTGCCGCCATTGAGGACGACGCAGAAGCGCTCGTTCATCTGTTCGATGAGGTCACGCTCCCGAGGTTCAGGTGCGTCCGTTTCTTCCACCGGGAAATCGTCCAGCGGGTCAGACCGTTCTGCGGCCTCGACCAGATCACCGCGACCTGCCTCGTGCAGCGCCTTGTAAAGGGTAAGGCGCGTCACCGACTCAGGGCGATCCCTGCCGAAAGACTCCCACCTTGCACGCGCCGTGTTCAGCCTGTCGGAATAGTCCGGGTCTGTCGCGCACCAGTCGAGGAAGGCGTCGATACCATCCCCGCCGGTCGCATGATGGCAGGCCATGGCGATTGGAAGCCACAAGTCGTTGCTGCCGAAGTCGCGTGCATCCAGGCCTTCCAGGAGCTTCGAAAGCTGTTCGGAGGTCATCGCGCCGTCTACGGTCGCCGAAGGCCTCGGCGACCTCCGCAGAAGGTTCAGAAGCGCATCCGGTGCGTTCGGCACCGCCATATCGGCACCGAACAGAGGATCCCAATCGTAGCGCCGGCCGTTCGGATGCACAGAAGGCGGAACGACGACCTGACGGCCGACAGTCTTGAACTCAATGCCGGGATAGAGTTCCGGCAACGCGTCGCGCACCCGCATATCCGCAGGCTTGCGCATGTACAGGTGAAATCCACCGCCGCCTGTCTCTACCGTTGGCCCATGAGGCAATCCCATATCTGCGATCAACCGCGCGAGCGGATTGTCACCGGGCGGGTAGTTCCTCGGGTCGGCGTCAATTACGAGCTGGTCGTCCTTGAGGCGGGCGCCAAGGTTCATCCCCCTCGCGACATGGGCCGCCGCCTCTGTTTCGGTCAGCGGCGTTTCACGGCGCCAGCCGCTATGCAGCGGGGCCTTGCCGATGGGGCGGCCCTTGGCATCGACGGCGTCGCGGCGGTGGAGCGGGATGAGGTCGAGGAGCAATGGCGTCGCCGCTACCGAGGGCGCGGCATCCTTGAAACCGACGTCGCGCTTGAACTCCGCTCCGTCCTTCTCCAGAAGCCGGCTCGCGGGCGCGTCGATGACAGCGGCGCGCCCGCTCTTCGTTTCGAGCGGGCTCATGACAGCGCCTCCCTGCCGAACGACTCCACGAACTCCCGCAGGTCGCGCACGGCATACAGGACCTTCCGGCCCATCTTGATGTATCGCGGGCCACCGCCGCGCGAGCGCCACTCGGCAAGCTGAACCGCCGAGATGCTGGTGAAGACGGCTGCGTCCTCTGTATCGAGGTATTCCTTGTGCAGCGTCCTAAGACCCGCTTCGATGCGATCGAGGCGCATCAGCGCCTCTCTGACAAGGTGTTCCATGTTCGGCTCCTTTCCGATCTGTGTCCGATCGGGAAAGGCTACCGAGGCGGCAGGTCATGACATACCAACACTTCATGCCGGACCGTGTGGAGGGCGTTTTCAGCCGCCCCGGTGCTTGACCAAGGCGGCGCAAACCTTCTCCTGCGCTTCACGCATATGGCCGAGAAGATGAGCGCGGGTTACGTATCCCCATGTCACACCGGCAGGCCGATGGTTCATCAGGAGCGTGACCGTCTGCATATCCACGCCTGCCTCAAGCGACCACGTCCTGTAGGTGTGCCGCATCTGGTGTGGTGCGTGGGGAAATTCGTCGGTGCGGCGCATTTCCTCGATGTGGCCGGACTTGCTGGTAATCGACGGGAAGACGAATGGGCTTTCTAGCGGAGCGGTCTCCTGCCTGACCCTTTCAAGGACCTGAAGCAGGTGGCGGGGCAGCGGCAGCCGGAACGCCCTGTCGGCTCCACCCTTGGGAGACGGGACCGTGAGCACGCCATCAGCGTCCAGATGCTCCCACCGCATCGACCGTGCATCGTGCGACCGCAGGCCGGTCAGCAGCATGACCGTCCAGCACGCAGCCCTGTTGTGATCTTCCATGGCGTCAAGGCAGCGCCATGCTTCGGCAAGGCCCGCGGCGTCCAGCGCCCACTTGCGCGGAGCCTCCTTGTTCATCCTCACCGCGCGGCTGACCGGGTTCGGCGGTAGGTCCTGGGTGCGGGCTGCATCGTTGTAGACGGCCTTGAGGGCGCGCATGGCACCGTTCGCTCCGTAGGGTCCATTCTTCTTGGTGATCCTCTCGTGGAGGGCGCGGACCGTCTCGCGGTCGAGCTTGTCCAGCGGAATATCGAGGATGGACCTCAAAACGCCGACGACCTTCTCCTCGTACCACGCCACGGTGCTAGGCTGGAGCTCGACGCCTCTGGTCTCCTTATACCGTTCCCAAGCCGTCCGAAGGCTCGGGACCGTCCGCTTCGCTATCCGTGGGTCCTCGCCACGCCGGAGTGCCAGCTTCAGTTCCGCGGCTTTTTCGCGGGCTGTCTTGAGGCTCACCTCGTCGGTGCGGCCGATGATGATGGAGACATAGCGGTTGCTCCCATCGTTAATCCTCCCCACCAGCTTGAAGCTGGATGACTTGCTGCCCACGACAATGCGCAGGCCGGACACGTCGGCGTCGTAGACCTGCTGTCCCGCCTCGTGCTCCTCGGCTATCTTGTTGACCGTTCCCTGTGTTAGCTTGGTACCCATGTTTCGTGATCCTCATCTTCGAGCCCGGACCCGAAGTCAGGCCCGGTACGAGACCAGGTCCGACACGGCCCTACACGATGATGATGTCGCGAAACTCAGGGGGCGTAAGCCATGAAACGGCTCGGCATATCCCCATATGTCATTGATTTTAAGACTTAAAATCCCTCGGCCTTGGCTGTGCGGGTTCGATCCCCGCCGCCCGCACCAGTTTTCTGAACCTGTTCGACTTCGCGCAAGACATTTCGCCGCGTTCTCCAAAAGGTGATTGGCAGGGCGGGGGTGCGGCGGCTATCAGGAGGCATGTTTGGAGGCTTGAGGGGTTTTGCGCGGCTTGGCCGTCTTGCCCCGGCCTTGCGGAGTAGCCCGTGTCGATTGCCGATATTTCCCTTCTGAGCGCACTGCTGGCCGGAGCGCTGTCGTTCCTCTCGCCCTGCGTTCTGCCGCTGGTGCCACCCTATCTCTGCTACATGGCCGGCATCTCCGTGGAGCAGTTCAAGGGCGGGGATGCGGTTGCCGTGAGGCACGATACGCGCGGAGCGGTGCTGCTCGCCGCCTTCTTCTTCACGCTCGGCTTCGCCACGGTCTTCGTGGCGCTCGGGGCCGGTGCCTCGACCATCGGCATGGTGCTGCGCCGGCATCTCGACATCCTCGCCCAGGTCGGCGGCGTGATCATCATCCTGATGGGCCTTCATTTCCTCGGCGTGCTGCGCATCGGGCTCTTTGCCCGTGAGGCGCGCTTCCAGGGCGGCGGCAAGCCGGCGACGGCATCGGGCGCGTATCTGATGGGCCTTGCCTTCGCCTTCGGCTGGACACCCTGTATTGGGCCGGTGCTGGGCGCCATTCTCGGCGTGGCGGCCGCACGCGAAACGGTCGGGGACGGTGCGGCGCTGCTTGCCGTCTACTCGCTGGGGCTCGCAATTCCGTTCTGGATCGCGGCCAGCTTCTCCGGCGCCTTCATGCGCTTTCTCGTGCGGTTCCGCCGTCACCTCGGCACGGTGGAGAAGGTCATGGGTATCCTGCTCATCCTCACCGGACTGGCCTTCATCTTCGGCTATATCAGCGCCGTTGCCATCTGGTTCCAGCAAACGTTTCCCATTCTCTCGCAAATCGGCTAGTTCGGGGCATCAGCCTCAGCACGCGGGATTGGGCGACAGCCATGGCGGACATTATCGGACTGGTTTTGCCGTTCTTCGGCATGATTTTCCTGGGCTATGTCGTCGCAAGGATCACGCGCCAGCCGATCGAGGCGTTGGGCTGGCTCAACACTTTCATCATCTACATCGCACTGCCGGCGCTGTTCTTCAAGCTCGTGGCGAAGACGCCTATCGAGCAGCTGACGCGGATCGATTTCATCCTCGCCAATGTCAGCGCCACCTATCTGGTTTTCGCGCTCATCTTCGCCGCCGGCCTGCTGTTGCGTCGCGCAACGACGGGGGAGGCGACGATCCAGGGCCTTGCGGCCGCCTATGGCAATATCGGTTATATGGGGCCGGGACTGGCGCTGCTGGCCTTCGGGGAACCGGCCGCCGTTCCCGTGGCGCTCGTCTTCTGCTTTGAAAACATGCTGCATTTCTCGATTGCGCCGGCCCTGATGGCGCTCGGTGGCGGGGAAAAGCAGCCGGCGCACAGGCTCGCGGCGGGCGTTGCGCGCCGGATCGTCACCCATCCCTTCATCATCGCAACGGCGGCCGGCTTTCTTGCCGCCTTCACCGGTTTCGAAGCGCCGGCACCGCTGCAGCGCCTGATCGACTATCTGGCGCAGGCCGCCGCGCCCTGCGCGCTTTTTGCTATGGGCGTCACCTTGGCGCTGCGGCCCTTGAAGCGGGTGCCGGTCGAGATCGGCTACATCGTGCCGGCGAAGCTAGTCCTGCTGCCGGTGACTATGTATCTCATGCTCGGGCTTGCCGGCAGTTTCGATCCGGTCTGGGTCTATACGGCGGTGCTGCTTGCCGCCCTTCCGACCGCGACCAACGTCTTCGTCATCGGCCAGCAATACGGCGTGTGGCAGGAGCGGGCATCCGCGACCATTCTCGTGACGACGGTGCTGTCCGTCGCGACGGTCACGGCGCTTCTCTACCTCATCAAATCAGGCCTGCTTCAGCCCGACCCGTTCCCGTAAGGTGTCGCGAAACGCCTTGAGCGAACCGAGCGGCTCGATGCCCTCGCGCATGACAACGCTGCGGAGTGGGCCGATGGTCGAGAGCAGGTGAAGGCCGGCCGAGCGGAGAAACTGCACAGGCAGGAAATCCGACAGCAGCGAACGATTGAGGAGATCGACGCTGAGCGTACGCGAACGCACATCCGCCTGGCGCTTGCGGTCGAAACGTATACCGATCGCGGCATCGTTCGCCGTCTCTGAAGTCTTCAGCAGGTCCTTGAGGGCCATGATATCGCGCAGGCTGAGATTGAGGCCCTGCGCGCCGATCGGCGGGAAGGCATGGGCGGCTTCGCCGATCAGCACGATACGATCCTTGCCGAAATGGTCGGCGGTCATGCCGGACAGCGGGAAACTCTGGGCGCCTGCCTCCACCGAAACCTTGCCCAGCATGGACTGCATGCGCTGCTCGACGGCGACGCTCAGGTCTGCGACGGGGAGGGCGGCGAGCCTTGCCGCTTCCTTCGGCGGCAGCACCCAGACAAGGCTGGAGCGATCGCCGGGCAGGGGAACCTGGGTGAAGGGACCGCTCTCCGTGTGGAACTCCGTAGAGATGTTGCCGTGCGGGCGGTCATGGGCAAAATTGAGCACGAGTGCGGATTGCGGATAGGACCAGGCGCGCACGTCGATGCCCGCGCTCTGGCGGACAAGCGATTGCCGACCGTCGGCGCCGACGACCAGCGAGGCCATGGCACGCTCGCCGTCATCCAGCACCAGTTCGACGCCGGTTTCGAATCTGTTGGCCGCCGTCACGCCATTCTCTATGCGGGCGATGCCGGCGCTCTCGGAAATCTTGCGGTCGAGTACCGCAAGGAACGGCAAGTTCGGGATGTTGTAGCCGAAGGCGGGAAGGCCGACTTCACCGGCGCGGAATGCAACGGGCGAGGCGCGCAACAGACGCGTGGTCCCGTCAAGGATCTGCATGGTTTCCAGCGCCGCTGCGTGTGGGGCGATATCCTCCCACAGGCCGAGCGTCTTCAGGAAAGCGATGGACTGGTCCATGAGGGCGGTCGTGCGCCCATCCGGCTTGCGGGCGGGCGGTGCCACCAGCGCAACGCTGCGGCCCGAGTCGGCGAGCGCCAAAGCGGCGAGATTGCCGGCAAGACCGGCCCCGACGATGGCGATATCGAATTGTCTCATGACCGGCCTCCGCAGCGCGACGTGATTACCCACAGATTTTGCTGGGCTTCTATCCCGCAAGACTAGGCCGGCAAAGAGGCAATTTCCATGGGATGAATCCGCGCAGGCCGCAAACGGCGCGCAAAGGCCGGGATTTTCACTGGCGATGGCGGGCAATCAATGCATATTACCTGACGTGACCGCACAGGAGGGCGCGTTCGGCACAAGACGAACGCGTGATAAAGCCCCAGGATGGACTGCGACCGGCAATGAAGTTTTTCAACTACAAGCGCGTGCCTTACGCGGAAATCCGCGCCTTTTCCGTTCACATCCTGACGGCATCCGGTTCCTTCCTGGCCTTTCTCGGCGTTGTCGCCGCAGCGGAGCACCGCTTCGTCGACATGTTCTGGTGGTTGGGCCTCGCACTCCTTGTCGACGGCATCGACGGCCCGATCGCCCGCAAGGTGCGCGTCAAGGAAGTGCTGCCGAACTGGTCCGGCGATACGCTGGACAATGTTATCGACTATGTGACCTATGTGCTGCTGCCGGCCTTCGCGCTCTACCAGAGCGGCATGATCGGCGAGCCGTGGTCCTTTGTGGCGGCTGGCGCCATCGTGGTGTCCAGCGCCATCTATTACGCCGACATGGGCATGAAGACCGACGAGTATTTCTTCTCCGGCTTCCCCGTGGTCTGGAATATGGTGGTTTTCACGCTGTTCGTCATACAGGCGAGCGAACTGACCGCGTCGATCATCGTCTTCGTTTCCGTCCTGCTGACTTTCATGCCGATCAACTTCCTGCACCCGGTGCGGGTGGAGCGGCTGCGCAACGTCAATCTCGCTGTTTTCTTCCTCTGGGCACTGCTGAGCGGCTATGCGCTGCTCCTGCATTTCGCATCGCCCACCTGGGTGGTGTGGGGCGTGGTCGCGACAGGACTCTATCTCTATGTCATCGGCGCCGTGATGCAGGTATTCCCCCGTCTCGGCCGTCGCTAGAAAGCAAGGAAGCATGCCATGACCAAGGCGATCGTCATACGCAGCCTGGGTGGACCGGAGGTGCTGAAGCTCGAGGATGTCGCGCTTGAGGCACCCGGTCCGGGCGAAGTGCAGATCCGGCAGGCG
Source organism: Shinella sp. H4-D48 (assembly GCF_022637395.1). Classification (GTDB taxonomy): domain Bacteria; phylum Pseudomonadota; class Alphaproteobacteria; order Rhizobiales; family Rhizobiaceae; genus Shinella; species Shinella sedimenti. The sequence continues at coordinate 1,843,471 of NZ_CP093337.1, forward strand.
GCCGTGGGCCTCAACTTCATCGACGTCTATTTCCGCACAGGCCTCTACAAGACGGACCTGCCATTCATTCCCGGCAAGGAGGGAGCGGGCATCGTCACGGCGCTGGGCGAGGGCGTGACGGAGTTCGCCGTTGGTGACCGCGTAGCCTACGGATCGTCCGACGGCGCCTATGCCGCAGAACGCAATGTCGCGACGCGACATCTCGTGCGGGTGCCGGACGGCATTTCGCTGGAAACGGCGGCAGCCATGATGCTGAAGGGCATGACCGCGCAATATCTGCTTCTCCAGACGTATCAGGTGAAGCCTGGCACCGTGATCCTCTTCCATGCTGCGGCAGGCGGCGTCGGCCTGATCGCGGGGCAATGGGCAAAGGCACTGGGCGCGACCGTGATCGGCACGGCAGGTTCGCAGACCAAGATCGATCTCGCACTGGCTCATGGCTACGACCATGTCATCGATTACGGCAAGGAAGATTTCGCCGAGCGCGTGCGGGAGTTGACGGACGGCAAGGGTGTCGACGTGGTCTACGATTCCGTCGGCAAGGACACCTTTCCGAAATCGCTGGATTGCCTCAAACCGCGCGGCATGTTCGTGAGCTTCGGCAATTCCTCCGGCCCGGTCGAAGCCTTCAACATGGGGTTGCTCGCCCAGAAGGGCTCGCTCTTCGCGACGCGCCCGACATTGTTTGCCTATATCGCCACGCGCGACGCACTCGATGCATGTGCAAACTCGCTGTTTGATATTGTGCAAAGCAACAAAGTGCGTATCAATATTAATCAGACTTATCCGTTGGCGGACGCGGGGCGCGCGCACACGGATCTGGAAACAAGAAAAACGAGTGGAACGACACTGCTCATTCCCTGACCGCCCGGACGGGCATAAAGGCTGGGATCGCAGGAAAGAGGGGCAAAGTGCCAGCCGTTGGATCATCCGCGGGCGGACCTTTATTGGCCGTTCGCAGCCTGACAAAATTGTTCGGTTCGTTTGCCGCCTGCAACGGCATCGACCTCGAAATCCAGCCCGGTGAGATCCATGCCCTGCTGGGCGAGAACGGTGCGGGAAAATCGACGCTCGTGAAGATGCTTTTCGGCGTTCTGGCACCGACCAGCGGCGAGATCGTCTGGAAGGGCGATTCCGTGCGAATCCCGAGCCCCGGCGCCGCCCGCCGTCTTGGCATCGGCATGGTGTTCCAGCATTTTTCCCTGTTCGAGGCGCTGACGGTCGCCGAAAACATCGCGCTATCGCTGAGCCCCGGCATATCGCTGTCGAAGGTCGCCGAGGAAGCATCGCGCCTTTCGCATCTTTACGGCCTGCCGCTCGATCCAAAGGCGCATGTTGCGGATCTCTCGGTTGGGGAGCGCCAGCGCATCGAAATCGTGCGCGCCCTGCTGCAAAACCCCGAACTGATCATTCTCGACGAGCCCACGTCCGTCCTGACGCCGCAGGAGGCTGACAGGCTGTTTGAGACACTCGACAAGCTGAAGGCTGAAGGGCGTTCCGTTCTCTATATCAGCCACCGGCTGGAAGAGGTGCAGCGTATCTGCGACCGTGCGACCGTGCTGCGCCATGGCAAAGTGACGGGCGCCTGCGACCCCCGCAAGGAAACGCCGGCTTCGCTCGCGCGCATGATGGTTGGCAGCGATGTCGCCTCGGTGAGCACCGCCGGCACGAACACCAAGGGTGACGTGCTGCTGGAGGCGCGCCATCTGAGCGTACCCGCGCGCACCCCCTTTGCAGTCGCGCTCAAGAATGTCTGTCTCAAGGTCCGCGGTGGCGAAGTGCTGGCTATCGCCGGTGTTGCCGGTAACGGGCAGGGCGAGCTTTTCGACGCGCTTTCCGGTGAATATCCCGCGGCGGACGCCTCCGCCGTTTTCATCCGCAACAAGCCGGCCGGCAATCTCGGCATTACGGCGCGCCGCCTGATGGGGGCGGGCTTCGTGCCGGAGGAACGCCACGGCCATGCGGCCGTGCCGTCGCTGCCGCTATCGGACAACCTTGTTTTGGCGCGCAGCCAGTCCGACCGGCGGACCTTCCTCGGCGGTGGCGTGCTCGGTATCATCAAGCACGCGGTCGTGCGCCTCGCATCGCGGCGCATTTCCGAGACGATGGACGTACGCAAGAGCGGTGACGATCCGGCGGCCGGCTCGCTGTCGGGGGGCAATCTCCAGAAGTACATTGTCGGCCGCGAACTCGACCGCCAGCCCGCCGTTCTGATCGTCAATCAGCCGACTTGGGGCGTCGATGCGGGAGCGGCAAGCCGCATCCGCCAGGCGCTCGTCGATCTCGCAAAATCCGGCTCGGCCGTGCTCGTCATCAGCCAGGATCTGGACGAGATTTTCGAGGTTGCGACCGAGATCGCCGTGATCAGCGAGGGACGCCTGTCGGATGTCTATCCGGCGCACGCGCTGACGCGCGAAACGATCGGCCTTCTGATGGGTGGAATGTACGGCAAGACGGAAGGCGAAGAGGTTGCCCATGCGCATTGAACTCGAACGACGCGCCAACCCGTCCCTGCTGTTTTCCGTGATTTCCCCGTTTCTGGCGTTGGCGCTGACGGTGTTTGCGGGCGGCATCATGTTCGCGCTGCTTGGCAAGGACCCGGTTTCTGCACTCTACAGCTTCTTCATCGAGCCACTACTCGACATCTGGTCGCTGCACGAAATCGCCATCAAGGCTGCGCCCCTCATCCTGATCGGCGCGGGTCTTTCGGTGTGCTATCGCTCCAACAACTGGAACATCGGCGCCGAGGGGCAGTTCATTGCCGGCGCGATTGCGGGCGCCATCGTGCCGGTCGTCTTCCACGACTGGCATTCGTCGCTGGTTCTGCCGCTAATGCTGATTTTCGGCATGATCGGTGGTGCGCTCTATGCGGCCATACCCGCCTTCCTCAAGGCGCATATGAACACCAACGAAATCCTGACGAGCCTGATGCTGGTCTATATCGCCCAGCTCTTCCTCGACTGGCTGGTGCGCGGTCCCTGGCGCAGCCCGGATGCCTACAATTTCCCGGTTAGCCGCGATTTTGCGCCGGAGGCAATCCTGCCTGAACTCGTGTCCTCCGGGCGCGCCAATCTCGGTTTCGTCTTCGCCGTCGTCGCTGCCGTCGGCCTGTGGATCATGATGCGCTATACGCTGAAGGGCTTCGAGATTACCGTGCTTGGCCAATCCGAACGGGCAGGCCGCTTCGCCGGCTTTTCCTCCAGGCGCATGATCTGGTTCTCCATGCTGCTTTCCGGCGCGTTTGCCGGACTTGCCGGGATTTCCGAAGTCAGCGGCGTCATCGGCAAGCTCCAACCCGTTATCTCGCCCGGCTACGGCTTCACCGCCATTATCGTTGCCTTCCTTGGTCGCCTCAATCCGCTCGGCATCATCGCCGCCGGCCTGTTCCTGGCATTAACCTATGTCGGCGGCGAGGCCGTGCAGCTGACGCTCGGTGTCTCCGACAAGGTCACGCGTGTTTTCCAGGGCCTGCTCCTGTTCTTCGTGCTCTCCTGCGATACGCTGATCCAGTACAAGATCCGGCTGGTGTTCTCCCGGTTCCGCCAGACCACCGAAGGGGGAGCGCACTGATGGGTATCGTCGAAGCCATCCTCCTGACGGTCGTCACCGCCGCCACGCCGCTGGTGCTCGCCTCGCTCGGCGAGCTCGTGTCGGAGCGGGCGGGCGTGCTCAATCTCGGCGTTGAAGGCATGATGGTGATGGGGGCGGTGCTCGCCTTTGCCGCTACGCAGGCCACAGGTTCGCCCTATGTCGGCATTCTCGCGGGCATTGCCTGCGGCGCGCTGTTTTCGCTGCTTTTCGGCTTTCTGACACTGACGCTCGTTGCCAATCAGGTGGCGACCGGCCTTGCGCTGACCATTCTCGGCCTTGGTATATCCGGACAGATCGGTGAGCCTTATGTCGGCATGTCCGGCATCAAGCTCCAGCCTATCGCCATTCCGCTCCTGTCCGATATCCCGTTCATCGGAGCGGTGCTTTTCAAGCAGGACCTGATCTTCTACCTGTCCATTGCGCTCGTTTTCGGCGTGAACTGGTTCCTTTTCCGCAGCCGGGCAGGGCTCAAGATCCGGGCGATCGGCGACAACCATGCCTCGGCGCACGCGCTCGGCATCCATGTCATCCGCACGCGCTATCTGGCGGTCATGTTCGGCGGCGCATGCGCGGGTCTCGCCGGCGCGCAGCTATCGCTCGTCTACACGCCGCAATGGGTGGAGAACATGTCGGCCGGGCGCGGCTGGATCGCGCTGGCGCTTGTCGTCTTCGCCTCCTGGCGGCCGTGGCGGCTGCTGGCCGGCGGCTATCTGTTCGGCGCCGTCTCCATCAGCCAGCTGCACGCCCAGGCGCTCGGCCTCGGCATTCCCTCGCAATTCCTGTCGGCTCTTCCCTATGCCGCCACTGTTATCGTACTAATCCTGATATCGCATAACCGGCGCATGACGCTGATCAACACGCCCGCCTGCCTCGGCAAGCCATTCGTGCCCGATCGGTGACGAAGAACAAGAAGACGGGACACAACCAATCCAACCCACCTACAGAGGATAAAATGAAGAAAATCATTCTCGCTCTCACAACATCGGCCGCCGTTCTCGGCTTCGCCGCTGCCGCCAGCGCCCAGGACAAGACGAAGATCTGCTTCATCTATGTCGGCTCCAAGACCGACGGCGGCTGGACACAGGCGCACGACATCGGCCGCCAGGCGCTGCAGGATCACTTCGGCGACAAGATCGAGACGCCTTTCCTTGAAAACGTGCCGGAAGGCCCGGATGCCGAGCGCGCGATCGAGCGCATGGCCCGCTCTGGCTGCGCTCTCGTCTTCACCACGTCGTTCGGCTTCATGGACGCGACCATCAAGGTTGCAGAAAAATTCCCGGACGTGAAGTTCGAGCATGCAACCGGCTTCAAGTCGGCCGCCAACGTCGCGACCTACAATGCGCGTTTCTATGAAGGCCGCTACATCCAGGGCGTGATTGCCGCCAAGCTGTCGCAGAAGGGCCTCGCCGGCTACATCGCGTCCTTCCCGATCCCGGAAGTCGTAATGGGCATCAACTCGTTCGTCCACGGCGCCCAGTCCGTGAACCCGGAGTTCAAGGTCAAGGTCATCTGGGCCAACACCTGGTTCGACCCGGGCAAAGAAGCCGATGCCGCCAAGGCGCTCGTCGACCAGGGCGTCGATATCCTGACGCAGCATACCGACACGACCGCGCCGATGCAGGTTGCCTCCGAGCGTGGCATCAAGGCCTTCGGCCAGGCTTCCGACATGATCAAGGCCGGCCCGGAAACGCAGCTGACCGCCATCGTCGACACCTGGGGCGCCTACTACATCAAGCGCACCCAGGCCGTTCTCGACGGCACGTGGAAGTCCGAACAGATGTGGGACGGCCTGAAGGACGGTATCCTCACCATGGCGCCCTACACGAACATGCCTGACGACGTGAAGAAGCTGGCGGAAGAGACCGAAGCGAAAATCCGCTCCGGCGAACTGCACCCCTTCACCGGCCCGATCAAGAAGCAGGACGGCTCGGACTGGCTGGCTGACGGTGCTGTTTCGGACGACGGCACGCTTCTCGGCATGAACTTCTACATCGCCGGCGTGGACGACCAGCTGCCGAAGTGATCGTATCGATCACCTCAAAAACAGAAAGGCGCTCCGGTGGAGCGCCTTTTTTCGTTTGAAGCTACCGTGACATACCTTTCGGAACGTCACGTTCGGCCTCGCAGCCTGCCGGAACGGCTAGTGGAAGATACCACTCTGTTCCTTCCACCTGTAGTGGCCTTCATCGACATCCATCAGCGCGCGGACCTGCGGATGGCGCACCGGCTTGCCGCTGTCGTCCGCGACCAGATTCTGTTCGGAGACATAGGCGACATATTCCGACTCGTCGTTTTCCGCGAAGAGATGGTAGAACGGCTGATCCTTGGGCGGGCGGATTTCCGCAGGAATGGCGTTCCACCACTCGTCCGTATTGGCGAATTCGGGGTCAACGTCGAAGACCACGCCACGGAACGGGAAAACCCGGTGGCGGACAACGTCGCCGATGGCAAATTTTGCATGACGCATCTTCATGGCGTACCTACCTTTCTCCTTATATTTGGGTAATTGTGCTAAAACATCAATAGTTCCAGTCGAATGCGATGCGCGTTCGGAACAAGGCAGTGCTGCTTGCGCCTGCTCCGGTTTCGGCGTACCTCCAAAAGACAGCGTCAAGCGGATCGTAATGCATGAACAATCAATGGGGCAGAAGCAGCGGCGGAGCGACCGGAGGCGGTAGCGGCATTGGTGGCATTCTGTTCGCATCGGTCATCTGCCTGGCGCTCGGCGGCGCTGCTGGTTACGGCGCGTTCCGCGCCATGTCCGGCTCAGCCTCCGACAAAACCCTGGAAGAACGTGACCGTCGCATCGCCGATCTGGCCGGTGAACTCGATGCGCGTGTGGCGCAGATCGAGGAAGACAGCCGCAAGGCAAAAGCCTTGGCCGACGAGAACGATGCCCTCCAGCGCCAGCTTGACGCCGTGCGCGCCAATTCCGGCCAATCCGACGCCGCGGCGGTCGCGGAAAACGCACGACTGTCGCAAGAGGTGGTTCCCCGTCTGAGACGCGAACTGCAGCACACGGAACAGAAACTCGCCGAAGCCGAACGACTGCAGCGAGAGGCCGAAGCGGCTGCAGCCGACCGCGCCCGGCAGCTTAAAGCGCGGGCCGGTCAAATCTCACAGCTTGAAAAGGTGCTTGCCGAGGCACGTAGCGCACAAACGACAAGCCAGAATGACGAGGTCGAACGCCTGGAAGCTGAGGCAGAAACGCTGCGCGGAGAACTTGCTGAGGCCGAGCAGGCCGCCAAAAGGCTCCGCACCCGCGAACTGCCCGACCTGGTGGCTGAAATCGCCCGCAAGAACCAGGAGATCGCGACGCTGACGGCCAACAACGCCGCCCTTGCGGAGAGGATTGCCGCACTGGAAACGGCCACCGAGCCGAAGAGCCCGCAACAGTCAGATAGCAATGGCGCGCGTGATAACGCCAAGCCGGCCGACGGCCGCAGCCCCCGCAACGCCGCACTGGTGGCACAGGTCATCGAGAGAACGCCGGGGCTAGACCGGCTGACGGGCGCGCAACGCACGCAACTGGAACAGACACTCGTTTCCGGAGAATGCGTCACCAATGCGCTTGGCAGCGTGCTGAACCGTGTGCCCATTCTGGCGCTTCGCGGCCTGATGCGCGACCTCGACAGCGATTGCTAGGCCTTTCCGGCGAAGGTGGATATGGTTTCGCTTTCGCAGGTCGTGAAGAAAACTCTATGAGGCGTTTTTCGTCCTCAGGAAAAGCCTGACCTGCGGGGGAAATGCCCGCTCACGGAAGGAGATTTGCATGAAGCGATCAGTTCTGGCGGCCGCGCTCGGCCTTGCCCTATCGACGGGAACGGCATCTGCCCAGGAGTTCGAGCGTAGCATCATGACCGGGGGGCCGCAGGGCACCTATATCAAGATCGGCCGCGACATTGCCGCACTCGGCGCCGAGTGCGGACTGAAGCTGAACGTCGTGGAGAGCGCCGGGTCGCTTGAGAATTTCGTCGGTGTGCGCAACCGCCGCAACACGCAGTTCGGCATCGTACAGAGCGACGTGCTCGAATATCTGAAGACCTTCGAGGCGAACGATCCCGAGGTGCAGAAGGCGGTGAAGGGCGTGCGCATCATGTTCCCGCTCTACAACGAGGAGATCCACGTGCTGGCGCGCAAGGACATTGCCGGCGTGAAGGATCTCGCCGGCAAGAAGGTCGCCGTCGGCAAGAAGGATTCCGGAACCTTCCTGACTGCGACGCTGGTGATGGATATTCTTCAGGTGAAGGCGGGCGAGCGGGTCGATATCAACCCGGACGAGGCGCTGCCGAAGCTGCTTTCCGGCGAGATCGACGCGTTCTTCTATGTCGCCGGCGCGCCGGCAGCGCTGTTTTCCGGCAACACGATCGACAAGGCGAAATTCCACCTTCTGCCGATCACCGAGGCGCCGCTGCTTGCGACCTATACGCCCTCGCGCATAGAGGCTGGAACCTATTCGTTTCAGGATCAACCTGTTGATCTCGTCGCGGTGAAGGCCGTGATGATGACGTATGACTACGACGTCAAGCGCAACGCCTATCATCGCGACAGCTGCAAGACCGTCGCCGACTTCTCGAGCCTGATCGTCGGTGGTCTCGACAAGCTGAAGGCGACCGGACACCCGAAATGGAAGACCGTCGACCTGACCGCGCTGCCGCCGGGCTGGCAGGTCGGGGTCTGCGTCAAGGCCGGCATGGCGCTGGACTACAAGCCGGCCTGCAAGCCGCAAGCCGGCACGGCAACCGGCGCCACGGACGATTCGAACGAGGAGTATCTCAACCTCCTCAAGCAGCGGCTGAAGCCCTGACCGGATCGCAGACCAACAAAAAACCCGGCCAATGGCCGGGTTTTTCGTCTTGGGAGGCCTCCCGCCCGAAGGCGGGAGGAACAGCGACGATCAGGCGGAGTAGTACATGTCGAACTCGACCGGGTGCGGCGTCATTTCGAAGCGCATGACTTCCGCCATCTTCAGTTCGATATAGGCGTCGATCTGGTCGTCGTCGAAGACGCCGCCGGCCGTGAGGAACTTGCGGTCCTTGTCGAGGCTTTCCAGAGCTTCGCGCAGCGAGCCGCAGACCGTCGGGATCTTCTTCAGTTCCTTCGGCGGCAGGTCGTAGAGGTCCTTGTCCATGGCCTTGCCGGGATGGATCTTGTTCTTGATGCCGTCGAGACCAGCCATCAGCATGGAAGCGAAGCCGAGGTAGGGGTTGCCGAGCGGATCGGGGAAGCGGATTTCAACGCGCTTGGACTTCGGACCCGTGCCGAACGGAATGCGGCACGATGCCGAGCGGTTGCGTGCCGAGTAGGCAAGCAGAACCGGTGCTTCATAACCCGGGACAAGACGCTTGTAGGAGTTCGTCGTCGGGTTGGTGAAGGCGTTGATCGCCTTGGCATGCTTGATGATGCCGCCGATGAAGTACAGGCAGGTTTCCGACAGGCCGGCATATTCGTCGCCAGCGAACTGCGGCTTGGCGTCCTTCCAGATCGACAGGTGGACGTGCATGCCCGAGCCGTTGTCACCGAAGATCGGCTTCGGCATGAAGGTTGCCGTCTTGCCATAGGCATTAGCGACCTGGTGCACGACATACTTGTAGATCTGCACCTTGTCGGCACTGCGGACGAGCGTGTCGAACTTCACGCCGAGCTCGTGCTGGGCGGCAGCCACTTCGTGGTGCTGCTTTTCGACGGTGACGCCCATTTCCTTGAGGACGGTCAGCATTTCGGAACGCATGTCCTGGCAGCTGTCGACCGGCGGAACCGGGAAGTAGCCGCCCTTGACGCGCGGACGATGGCCGAGGTTACCGGTCTCGTAGTCGGTGTCGTCGTTGGAGGGAAGCTCCGACGAATCCAGCTTGAAGCCGGTGTTGTACGGGTCGGCCTTGTACTTGACGTCGTCGAAGACGAAGAATTCAGGTTCCGGACCGGCATAGATGGTGTCGCCGATGCCCGATGCCTTGAGGTAGGCTTCGGCCTTCTTGGCCGTGCCGCGCGGGTCGCGGTTATAGGATTCGCCCGAGACCGGATCGAGAATGTCGCACATCACGACGAGGGTGGACTGCGCGAAGAACGGGTCGATGTGAACCGTTGCGGGATCGGGCATCAGCACCATGTCGGACTCGTTGATGGCCTTCCAGCCGCCGATCGAGGAACCGTCGAACATGACGCCGTCGGCGAACATGTCTTCGTCGACGCAGTCGATGTCCATCGTGACGTGATGCAGCTTGCCGCGCGGGTCGGTGAAGCGCAGGTCGACGAACTTGACGTCGTTGTCCTTGATTTGCTTGAGGATGTCATTGGCAGTCGTCATGTGTGTAGTCCCTGTGTGAGATGACGAGGTTATGAAAGCCCGGGCCGGACGGCCAGGCGGGATTAGATGGCGTCGACACCGGTCTCGCCGGTGCGGATGCGGATGACTTCTTCGACATTGGAGACGAAGATCTTGCCGTCGCCGATGCGGCCGGTCTGAGCGGCATTGCGGATAGCCTCGATGACGGCCTCCGCATTCTCGTCGGCCAGAACGACCTCGACCTTCACCTTGGGCAGAAAGTCGACAACATATTCGGCACCACGGTAAAGCTCCGTGTGCCCCTTCTGGCGTCCAAAGCCCTTCGCCTCGGTGACGGTGATACCCTGCAGGCCAACTTCCTGAAGGGCTTCCTTCACCTCATCGAGCTTGAAGGGCTTGATGATCGCTTCGATCTTTTTCATGAGAAAATGTCTCTCCGCTTCTCCCGTTTGCGCGCGGTTTGCGCCCGCTGCAAACATCTGATGCATGTAGCATGCCAACTTGAGGCAGGATGGGTGCCTAATCCGAAAAATCCCGTTTCCCGAAGACCCGGCTCGTCCTCACATCCCGGATGATGCGGCTTTGCAGGCAAAAGGGCTAGTGAAATCTGCCTAAAATTTATCACTTTCCATGGGTGAGAGGGATGCAAGACGGCGCCACTGAGCGCCATGGCTTTAAAAGCTGCAAATTTGAGCATTCATTATGAGCAAGTGCATAAATAATAGCCTTGTTGGTGGATTGGGACACCACTCTTGTCGGGAAGGCGATTTTGCGGGCATGGTGGGGCATGCAAAGCCATAATGACACATTGCTTCTTAAACCCGAACAGATGGAGCAGGTGGATCACGCCGCCGCGGCATCCGGTCTTTCCAGCTACGGTCTTATGGAGCGGGCGGGGCAGGCGGTCGCCGCCTGCGCGCTGCGCCGCTTTCCCGGCGCGTTGCGCTTCGTCATCCTTTGCGGCCCCGGAAATAACGGCGGAGACGGGTATGTCGCGGCGCGCGCGTTGCTTGCGGCCGGCGCGGAGATCGCCGTTCATGTTTTGGGCGAGCCGGCGGCTCTGCGCGGCGATGCGGCAACCGCTTACGCGCACTTTACCGGCTCCGTCGCGCCGCTTGCGTCTTATCATCCCCAGAGCGGCGACGTCGTGGTGGATGCCCTGTTCGGGGCTGGGCTGGCACGGAACCTCGCGGCCGACGTGATCACGACCATCGAGGCCATCAACGAAAGCGCTGTTCCCGTGCTTGCGGTTGATCTGCCCTCAGGTATCGACGGAAGAACCGGCGCAGTGCGGGGGGCAGCCTTCCAGGCCACTGCGACCGTCACCTTCATGTGCCGCAAGCCAGGGCATCTTCTCCTGCCGGGCCGAATGATGGCAGGTGACTTGGAAATCTTCGACATCGGCATACCCGAGCGCATCCTGCTCTCCCATGGCGGAAAGATCGGGGTGAATGCACCAGCGGCGTGGCGCCATCTTCTGCCGGTGAAGACGGGGGCGGGACATAAATATGTGCGGGGTCATCTCGCCGTCTTCTCCGGGCCTGCCACGGCAACGGGGGCGTGTCGGCTCTCTGCAATGGCCGGGCTCCGTGCCGGCGCCGGGCTCGTCACGCTGTTATCGCCGACCGCAGCATTATCCTCCAATGCCGCTCATCTCACCGCGGTCATGCTGAAGCCGGTCGATGGGGACGGCGACCTCTCGGCCTTGCTGGAGGATGTCCGCCTCAAGACCTTCGTGCTTGGGCCTGGCTTCGGGGATGGAGAACGAGCGCGGCGCTATGCCGATCTTATCGCCTCGGGCGAACGAAGGCTGGTTCTCGATGCCGACGGCATCACGGCTTTTCGCAACGACCCGCAGATGCTTTTCGACCTCTTTGCCGAAGGAGAGCCGCGGCTGGTCCTGACACCGCATGACGGCGAATTCGCCCGGCTGTTTCCCGATCTTGCCGAAGACAGCACGCTTTCGAAGATCGAGAGGGGCCAAAAGGCCGCGGCGCGCAGCAATGGCGTGGTTATCCTCAAGGGCGCGGATACGGTAATCGCCGCACCGGACGGCCGGGCACTCGTCAATGAAAACGCGCCACCATGGCTTGCGACCGCCGGGTCCGGCGACGTGTTGGCCGGTCTCGTCGGCGCGCATCTTGCACAAGGCATGCCGGCGTTCGAGGCGGCCGCCAGCGCGGTCTGGCGCCATGGAGAGGCGGGACGCACGGCCGGCGAGGGACTGACGGCCGAAACGTTGATCGACGCTCTGGGCGGCGTCGATCAGTTCAAATGAGCGTTCGCAGGGCATGGCCGCCCGGCTGCCGAGCGCTCGGCCCCAATGATATAGATTATGAGCGCGGCTGCGTACGTTTTTGCAATTCGCGCGCGCCGTTCGGCGCATTGACCTTGCCCGACGTGATAAAGAAGGCGAAGACGTCGCGCGGTTTCTTGGCTGGCTTCGTGTCTGGATCGATCTTCGGCAGGTCGGACGGCTCGCCGCCTGCTGACCAATCCTTCAACCGCTCCGCCCACTCGTCCAGTGCCTTTGGCGGATAGCAGGTTTCGACATCGTCGGATCCCTTCTGCAGGCGCGCATAGACAAAATCGGCCGTCACGTCTGCGATTTCAGGATAGTCCGCATGCTGCGCATAGACGATGGCAGCGTTGTACTTGCGCGCCAAGGCAGCAAATTCCGGGTTCATGAAGCTCTCGTTGCGCACTTCTAGCGCATGTTTCAGCGCAAGCCCGTCCTGCTTTTCCGGCAGGAGCTTGAGAAAACCCTCGAAATCCTCCGGTTCGAACTTCTTGGTCGGCGCGAACTGCCAGAGGATCGGGCCGAGATGCTCGCCAAGCTCCGTCAGGCCCTGCGTCAGGAACTTTTCGACGGATTCGCCACCATCGGCCAGAACCTTGCGGTTGGTGGTGAACCGGCTGGCCTTGAGCGAGAAGATGAAACCGTCAGGCACTTCCGACGCCCATTTGGCGAAGGTTTCCGGTTTCTGCGAGCCGTAATAGGTGCCGTTGACCTCGATCGTCGTCAGTTCGCGGCTTGCGAATTCAAGCTGGCGCTTCTTCACCAGTTTTTCCGGGTAGAACGTTCCCTCCCAAGGCTCGAAGGTCCAGCCGCCGATGCCGGTTCTTATCGCGCCGGATGTACTCATCATCGTCCTCCCTTGTCACTCATTCCGCCGCGATCCGCTTGATCGGACGCCTTTCCAGCAACTCTTTCAGGAACTGTCCGGTATAGGACCGCTCGACCTTCACGACATCCTCCGGCGTACCCTCGGCGATCACTTCACCACCACCATCGCCGCCCTCCGGGCCGAAATCGATGATCCAGTCGGCGGTCTTGATGACCTCCAGATTGTGCTCGATGACGACGACGGAATTGCCCTGGTTGACCAGCTCGTGCAGCACTTCCAGCAGTTTTGCCACGTCATGGAAATGAAGGCCTGTTGTCGGCTCGTCGAGAATGTAGAGCGTGCGGCCGGTGGAGCGCTTGGACAGTTCCTTGGCGAGCTTGACGCGTTGCGCCTCGCCGCCCGACAGCGTGTTCGCCTGCTGGCCGACCTTGATATAGCCCAGACCGACCTGGTTGAGCGTCACCAGCTTGTCACGCACGGCCGGTACGGCGGCGAAGAACTCGACGCCTTCCTCCACCGTCATGTCGAGCACATCGGCGATGGACTTGCCCTTGAAGGTGACATCAAGCGTCTCGCGGTTATAGCGCTTGCCGTGGCAGACGTCGCAGGTGACGTAGACATCCGGCAGGAAGTGCATCTCGATCTTGATGACGCCGTCGCCCTGGCAGGCCTCGCAGCGCCCGCCCTTGACGTTGAAGGAGAAACGACCCGGCTGATAGCCGCGCGCTTTCGCTTCCGGAAGCCCCGCGAACCAATCACGGATCGGCGTGAAGGCGCCGGTATAGGTCGCCGGGTTGGAGCGCGGCGTGCGGCCGATCGGCGACTGGTCGATATCGATGACCTTGTCTATAAATTCGAAGCCGTCGATACGCTCGTGTTCAGCGGGAATTTCGCGTGCGCCCATGATACGACGGGCGGCGGACTTGTAGAGCGTCTCGATCAGGAAGGTCGACTTGCCGCCACCGGACACGCCCGTGACAGCCGTGAAGACGCCGAGCGGAATGGAAGCCGTGACATTCTTCAGATTGTTGGCCTTGGCGCCGACGACCTTGATTTCCTTTTTCTTCTTCGGCTTGCGGCGTTCGCTTGGAACGGCGACCGACAGCTCGCCAGAAAGATACTTGCCGGTCAGCGAGGCCGGATTGGCGATGACCTCCTCCGGCGTGCCCTGTGCAATGACCTGGCCGCCATGGATGCCGGCGGCGGGACCGATATCGACGACATAGTCAGCCGTCAGGATCGCATCCTCGTCATGCTCGACGACGATGACGGTGTTGCCGATGTCGCGCAGGTGCCGGAGCGTATCCAGCAGGCGCGCGTTGTCGCGCTGGTGCAGGCCGATGGACGGTTCGTCCAGCACGTAGAGCACGCCCGTCAGGCCGGAGCCGATCTGCGAGGCAAGCCGGATGCGCTGGCTTTCGCCGCCCGACAGCGTGCCGGAATTGCGCGACAGCGACAGATATTCCAAGCCGACATCGTTGAGGAAGCGTAGCCGCTCGCGGATTTCCTTCAGGATGCGGACCGCGATTTCGTTCTGCTTGGTGTTCAGATGCTCCGGTAGCGCCTCGAACCAGTCGCGCGCCACGCGGATCGACATGGCCGTCGTCTCGCCGATATGCAGCTTGTTGATCTTGACCGCCAGTGCCTCTGGTTTGAGGCGGAAACCATTGCAGGCCGGGCAGGGCGCGGCCGACATGTAGCGTTCGATCTCTTCGCGTGACCAGGCGGAATCCGTTTCCTTCCAGCGACGCTCGAGGTTCGGCACGATGCCTTCAAAGGTCTTCACGGTCTTGTAGGAGCGCGCACCGTCCTTGTAGTTGAACTCTATCTTCTCATCCGTGCCGTGCAGGATGGCGTTCTGCGCTTCTTGTGACAGTTCCGACCAGCGGTTGGACAGCTTGAAGCCATAGGCTGTGCCGAGCGCTTCCAGCGTCTGGTTATAATAGGGTGACGAGGACTTGGCCCAGGGCGCAATTGCACCGTCTTTCAGCGTTCGCTCCGTTTCCGGCACGATAAGATCCGGATCGATCTTCTGCTGGCTGCCAAGACCGTCGCAGGTCGGGCAGGCGCCGAAGGGGTTGTTGAACGAAAAGAGCCGTGGCTCGATTTCCGGAATGGTGAAGCCGGAGACCGGGCAGGCGAACTTTTCCGAAAACAGCACACGCTCATGCGTGTCGTTGAGTGACTTGTTGGCCGAGCCGCCGGCCGAGGTTTCCTCAGGCGGCAGCGGCTTGTCGGCGAATTCCGCGATGGCAAGGCCATCGGCGAGCTTCAGGCACGTCTCAAGGCTGTCGGCGAGGCGCGAGGCGAGATCAGGGCGCACGACAACGCGGTCGACAACGACATCGATGTCATGCTTGTACTTCTTGTCGAGAGCCGGCACCTCGGCGATCTCGTAGAACTGGCCGTCCACCTTGACGCGCTGGAAGCCCTTCTTCATGAGCTCGGCGAGTTCCTTCTTATATTCGCCCTTGCGGCCGCGCACGATGGGCGCGAGGATATAAAGGCGGGTGCCCTCGCCGAAATCGATAACCCGGTCGACCATCTGGCTGACCGTCTGGCTTTCGATCGGCAGGCCGGTGGCCGGGGAATAGGGCACGCCGACACGCGCGAAGAGCAGACGCATGTAGTCGTAGATTTCGGTGACCGTGCCGACGGTCGAGCGCGGGTTCTTCGAGGTCGTCTTCTGCTCGATGGAGATGGCCGGGGAAAGGCCGTCGATCTGGTCGACGTCAGGCTTCTGCATCATCTCAAGGAACTGGCGCGCATAGGCCGAGAGGCTCTCGACATAGCGGCGTTGGCCCTCGGCATAGATCGTGTCGAAGGCGAGCGACGACTTGCCCGAGCCGGAAAGCCCGGTCATGACGATCAGCTTGTTGCGCGGCAGATCGAGATCGACGCCCTTGAGATTGTGCTCGCGCGCGCCGCGTATGGAAATGGTCTTGAGTTCGCTCATGGTATCCAGCGTCAGAAATCGTTGCGCATTCAGGAAAGGTCGGCTTCTATGTAGGGATTGGCAGCCGCGTGTCCATGCGCCCTCGAGAAGATTCCGTGCCCGTTTCCGATTCGGTTGACAAGAGTGTAGGGAATTAATAGAACAAAAAAAGAACAAAAATGCGCAATCTGTGGATTGTCGCTTGCGTGGGGCGCGCTGGCGCGCTCCAGTCGATAAGGTATCGTCGATCTAGTGACAAATGCCGGGTGCCCTTCGCCCGGCGCGACAACGGGAAATACGGGTATGGCTGGAAGCGTCAACAAGGTTATCTTGATCGGGAACGTCGGTGCGGACCCGGAAATCCGGCGCACGCAGGATGGTCGGCCGATCGCCAACCTGCGCATCGCCACGTCCGAAACCTGGCGCGACCGCAACAGCGGCGAGCGCCGCGAGAAGACGGAGTGGCACAATGTCGTCGTATTCAACGAAGGCCTGTGCAAGGTCGTCGAGCAGTATGTGAAGAAGGGTGCGAAGCTCTATATCGAAGGCGCGCTGCAGACACGCAAGTGGCAGGACCAGACGGGTAATGACCGCTACTCGACGGAAGTGGTGCTGCAGGGCTTCGGCTCCACCCTGACCATGCTGGACGGCCGTGGCGAAGGCGGTGGTGCAAGCCGCGGCGGCGATTTCGGCGGCAGCAGCAATTTCGGCGGCGCCAGCGGCGGCCAGGGCTATGACGACTACGGTTCGCGTCCGGCATCCGGCGGCGCGGCTGGCGGTGGCGGCGGAAGCAGCAGCCGTTCGGGTGGCGGTTCGCTTTCTCGCGACATGGATGATGACATCCCATTCTAAGCAAATTACCTTGGCTCCCGGGGATTACGTGGGGGCTGCGGTCTGACGTCAAGGTTGACGGCGCCCATTCGTGAGAGGAGGGCGCCGTTTTGAGTCTTCTTAAAGGTGCAGTACGTTTTGTATTGCTGACACTCGCGATCGGTCTTTTCGGAAGCCTGATCGCGGCCATGGACGTGCCGGCCGGTGGGACGCCCGGACTGACCGCCTTGGGCATTATTGGCGCGATCATCATTTTGCTCAGCCCTTTTCTCGCCGCGACCTGGATGTGGCGGCGACGCAGCATAGCGAAGGCACGAGACGCGTCGATGCGCATGGCCGCGCTCGCGCAAGAGCAGGAATACCAGCAGAACCTTCTGCGGCGGCGATCCATCGAACACCAAAGGTTGATCGACGCGGTGGACAGGCACTTCAGTGCCCTGAACCGCAATCTCGCGCTCGCCATCAGGACCAACGATTACGGCGCTGTCGTCAAGGACACGACCGACGAGGCGCTCGTCGAGTTTTTTGCCAGCGTTGCGCTCGACAGTGCGCTGTTTTCTTTCGAGGAAGCAAAAGCGCTGGTTTTTGAACAGCTCAACATCCGCAGGCGTGCACAAGCGGCCACAGGATTCGACGCCGACACTCTTCCAAGGGACGGGCACAACTTCGAACAGTGGGTAGCCCATTCACTCACCCGGTTCGGTTGGAAGGCTGAGGTGACACGCGGCTCCGGCGACCAGGGACTGGACGTCATAGCCGAGAAAGCGGGCAGGCGTCTCGGTTTGCAATGCAAGCTTTATGGAAGCCCTGTCGGCAACAAGGCGGTGCAGGAGGCCCATGCAGGCATGGTCTATTACGGTGTTGATGCCGCGGGAGTCCTCACCAACGCCAGCTTCACGCCTAGCGCCAACGCATTGGCTATGATGACGGGTGTAAAGCTTTTCTCACAACACGACATCCCTGACCTTTTCGAGAAAACATTCGGCGCGCGATAGCGCTGACTGTCCCTCTCAGAGAATAAACACCGATTTCACACCATCGACCACGAACTGCACGGCCAGTGCAGCAAGGATCACGCCAAGCAAGCGGGTGAGGATGGCGCGGCCGGTGTTACCGAGGAAGCGATCGATGCGGTCGGCGATGACGAGGGCGAGGAAGAGAATGGCGATGCAAAGCGCCAGAACGCCGATAAGGGCGGTACGCTCCAGCGCCGACGGAAACGAGCCGGACAGCAGGATCGTCGCGGAAATGGCGCCGGGGCCGGCAATCAGTGGCAAGGCAAGCGGGAAGACGGCGATGTTATGGATATGGTCGCGGGTGATTGCCACCTCGCTGGTCTTTTCCTTCCGCTCGTTGCGGCGTTCGAAGATCATCTCGAAAGCGATCCAGAAGAGCAGCAGGCCGCCGGCGATGCGGAAGGCGCCGATGGAGATGCCGAGCAGCGAGAGCACGCTCGATCCGGTGACGGCGAAGACGGCCAGGATGCAGAAGGCGATCAGCGAGCCGCGCAGCGCCACCTGCTTGCGCTGTGCGCGCGTCATGCCGACGGTGAGCCCGAGAAAAATCGGCGCAAGGCCGGGCGGATCGATGGTGACGAGCAGCGTCGTGATCGCGTTGATCACCGTGTCTGTGGTGAGCATCCGGTCATTCCCCTCGCCGTTGCGCGGCCGTTTCACGAAGCCTTATAGAGACATTGTTAGGCGAGGGCGCCGCATAAGGGAAGGGCGCGCGCAAAGCGGCGCCCGCGCGACCATGAAAATGCGCAAATTCGCGGATTTCCTGGGAAAAGGCTGTTCACAACCCTTCGCAAAATTGGCGCTTATGCCGCCGGTAGGCTATAAAATTGCATCTGATTCTGAACAACGATCGTGACCGAAATTGACAGAACAAACGACACCCGGCGGCAAGAACCCTCCCGGCATTGAGCCGATTTCCATCATCGAGGAAATGCAGCGGTCCTATCTCGATTACGCTATGAGCGTGATCGTGTCCCGTGCGCTGCCGGATGTGCGCGATGGTCTCAAGCCCGTGCACCGGCGCATCCTCTACTCGATGAGCGAGATGGGCGTCGACTGGAACAAGAAGTACGTGAAGTCGGCACGCGTCACCGGTGACGTGATGGGTAAATACCATCCGCACGGCGACTCGGCGATCTACGACGCCTTGGCGCGTATGGCACAGGACTGGTCGCTCCGCCTGCCGCTGATCGACGGCCAGGGGAATTTCGGTTCCATCGATGGCGACCCGCCGGCAGCCCAGCGCTATACGGAATGCCGCCTGGAAAAGGCCGCCCACTCGCTGCTCGACGATCTCGACAAGGAGACCGTCAACTTCCGCGACAACTACGACGGCACGATGAGCGAGCCGGTTGTCGTTCCCGCCAAGTTCCCGAACCTTCTGGTCAACGGCGCGGGCGGCATTGCCGTGGGCATGGCGACGAACATCCCGCCGCACAACCTTGCGGAAGTCATCAACGGCTGTATCGCGCTGATCGACAACCCGGCGATCGATCTCATCGAGCTGATGCAGCACATTCCGGGCCCGGATTTCCCGACCGGCGCGCTGATCCTCGGTCGTTCCGGCATCCGGCAGGCCTATGAGACCGGCCGCGGTTCCGTCGTGATGCGTGGCCGCGCCACCATCGAGCCGATGCGCGGCGATCGCGAGCAGATCATCATCACCGAAGTTCCCTTCCAGGTGAACAAGGCGACGATGATCGAGAAGATGGCCGAGCTGGTGCGCGACAAGCGTATCGAGGGCATTTCAGATCTTCGCGACGAGTCAGACCGCGACGGCTACCGCGTCGTCATCGAGCTGAAGCGTGATGCCAATGCCGACGTCATTCTCAACCAGCTTTACCGCTACACGCCACTGCAGACCTCCTTCGGCTGCAACATGGTGGCGCTCAACGGCGGCAAGCCGGAGCAGATGACGCTGCTGGACATGCTGCGTGCCTTCGTCGCTTTCCGTGAGGAAGTCGTCAGCCGCCGCACGAAGTACCTGCTGCGCAAGGCGCGCGACCGCGCCCATGTCTTGGTCGGACTTGCCATCGCGGTTGCCAATATCGACGAGGTGATCGCCCTCATCCGCCGCGCGCCCGATCCGCAGACGGCGCGCGAGCAGTTGATGCAGCGCCGCTGGCCGGCGAAGGACGTCGATGTGCTGATCAAGCTCATCGACGACCCGCGCCACCGCATCAACGAGGACCTGACCTACAATCTCTCGGAGGAGCAGGCCCGCGCCATCCTCGAACTGCGTCTTGCCCGCCTGACGGCGCTCGGCCGCGACGAAATCGACGAGGAACTCAACAAGATCGGCGAGGAGATCAAGGATTACCTCGATATCCTGTCGTCGCGCGTGCGCATCATGACGATCGTCAAGGACGAACTCGGCGCCATCAGGGACGAGTTCGGCACGCCGCGCCGCACGGAGATCACCGAAGGTGGTCCCGACATGGACGACGAGGACCTGATCGCCCGCGAGGACATGGTGGTCACCGTCTCGCATGCCGGTTACGTCAAGCGCGTGCCGCTGGCGACCTATCGCGCGCAGCGCCGCGGCGGCAAGGGCCGCTCCGGCATGGCCATGAAGGACGAGGATTTCGCAACCCGTCTGTTCGTCGCCAATACGCACACGCCCGTCCTGTTCTTCTCCTCGCATGGCATCGTCTACAAGGAGAAGGTCTGGCGCCTGCCGATCGGCACGCCGCAGTCCAAGGGCAAGGCGCTCATCAACATGCTGCCGATCGAGCCCGGCGAGCGCATCACCACCATCATGCCGCTGCCGGAAGACGAGACGACGTGGGAAAACCTCGACGTCATGTTCTCGACGACACGCGGAACGGTGCGCCGCAACAAGCTCAGCGATTTCGTCCAGGTCAACCGCAACGGCAAGATCGCGATGAAGCTCGAGGAAGAGGGCGACGAGATCCTCAATGTCGAGACCTGCACCGACCGCGACGACGTGTTGCTGACGACCGCGCTCGGTCAGTGCATCCGCTTCCCGGTTGATGACGTGCGCGTCTTCGCAGGCCGCAATTCGGTCGGCGTGCGCGGGATCAATCTGGGTGCTGGCGACCGCATCATCTCGATGACGATCGTCAACCATGTCGATGCCGAGCCGTGGCAACGTGCCGCCTATCTCAAGCGTTCCGCAGCAGAACGCCGCGCGAGTGGCGTCGATGAGGAGGATATTGCGCTGGTCGGCGAGGAGGTCGGCGAAATCGGTGACCTCACTGAAGATAAGTATCAGGAACTCAAGGCTCGCGAGCAGTTCATCCTTACCGTTTCGCAGAAGGGCTTCGGCAAGCGGTCGTCTTCCTATGACTTCCGCACGTCAGGCCGCGGTGGCAAGGGTATTCGTGCCACGGACACCTCCAAGACCAACGAGATCGGCGAACTCGTCGCCGCCTTCCCGGTCGAGGAAACGAACCAGCTGATGCTCGTCTCCGACGGTGGCCAGCTGATCCGTGTGCCGGTCAACGGTATCCGTATCGCCAGCCGCGCCACGAAGGGCGTCACGATCTTCTCTACGGCCAAGGACGAGAAGGTTGTCTCCGTGGAACGCATCAGCGAGCCGGAAGGTGACGACGAGGTTGAAATCGACGGCGAAGCCGCTGTCGTGGATGTCGAGATCGAAGCTGGTGGCGAGGGCGAGGCATAAGCCTCCCCAATACAGCCAAGAAAACGTGAAAAAGCCGGACGGGCAGGGAACGACCGTCCGGCTTTTCAATGTTGGCGGGCGGCCTGGAGGAAAGCCACCCGCACTAACGGCGGCAAAGGGGCGCTACACGCCGAAGCCGCCTGCTTCTGTTTTCAGCCTTGCGGCCTTCAGCTCTGCACGGTCCCGCTTCAGGTCGAGGATCGTGCGAGAAAAGTCGAATGTGAACACCACACTGATGAAGAGCGTAGCGAAAATCGTCAGCAACGCCATTGCCATATCCCCGCTCAACGCAGCCACTTGCCGCGGCCCGCACCTTCGGCAGCTGCCGGGCGATCCTCTTCGCGAAGGGCGTGGAAAGCCGCAACGCTGAGGGCGATGAACATGGTCATGCAAAGTAGAGCGAGTGCCATCTTGGTGTTCCTTTCCGTTTAAGGAAACGCAATGCTTCATTCACTTCATTCGGTCGGTAAAATGCCCCGCGACGACTTTTGTTCCCGACCCTATGCTGTCATTTAGACATGGCGTGCCTGAAATGACCTTGAACGGGCCATTCATGTGCTGTTCATGATCTCGGCAGGGGATAGGTGCGGGTGCGTCAGGCCGCACCCTTGCGGATCACCGCTGTCCGTGACAAAAGGCGGGCAAACGGGACCTCGCCGATGACAGTCGCCTTTTATCCTGGCTCTTTCGATCCGTTCACAAACGGCCACATCGACGTACTCGTGCAGGCGCTGAACGTCGCATCCAAACTTGTCGTTGCGATCGGCGTACACCCCGGCAAGACGCCGCTTTTTTCCTTCGAGGAGCGCGCCGACCTTATTCAGCGATCGATCGCCGATGCGCTGCCGGCGCGGGCAGGGGATGTCAGTGTTGTTTCATTTTCCAATCTGGTTGTGGATGCCGCACGGTCGCATGGCGCGCGGTTGCTGATCCGCGGCCTGCGGGACGGAACGGATCTCGATTATGAAATGCAGATGGCCGGCATGAACCGGCAAATGGCGCCCGATGTGCAGACGGTGTTTCTGCCCGCCGGCGTCGCCTCGCGGCCCATTACCGCCACATTGGTCCGCCAGATCGCGGCCATGGGCGGCGATGTCAGTGCTTTCGTTCCGGCGCCCGTCTTTGCGGCCCTCAAGGCCCGCCACAAGGGCTGAGCCCCATTATCCTGAACCCATCAAGGGAGCTATCATGAACATTCTCCGCACCGCCTTTGCAGGCGCCCTGTTCCTGGCGACAGCGACCGGCGCCTTCGTGGCCCAGGCCGCCGACTTCATCACGATCCAGCTCAAGGACGGGCCCGTCGTCATCGAACTGAACGACAAGGCGCCGAAGCACGCCGAGCGCATCAAGGCGCTGGCTGCCGCCGGCGAGTACGACAACGTCGCCTTCCATCGCGTGATCGACGGCTTCATGGCCCAGACGGGTGACGTGCAGTACGGCGATATGGAGAACGGCTTCCAGCCCCAGGCAGCCGGTACGGGCGGTTCCAGCCAGCCGGACCTGCCGGCCGAGTTCTCGGATATCCCGTTCGAGCGCGGCACGGTCGGTATGGCGCGCGCGCAGGATCCGAATTCCGCCAACTCGCAGTTCTTCATCATGTTCGCCCCCGGCGACTTCCTGAACGGCCAGTATACGGTCGTCGGCAAGGTCGTTTCGGGCATGGAGAATGTCGACAAGATCAAGCGCGGCGACGATGCCAATAACGGTTCCGTCACCGACCCTGACCGCATGATCAAGGTCACCGTCGGCAAGTAAAGGCATTTTTTGATTTGGTGCCTGTTGTAATCCCGAAGGTAGGACACACCTTTGGGGCAGGCTTTTGAAGGAGAGAGACCATGGCCGAGATCAAGGATCCGGAAAACACCATCATCATGGAAACCACGAAGGGCAAGGTGGTCATCCAGCTGCTTCCGGACCTTGCACCGGGCCACGTGGCACGCGTCAAGGAACTGACGCGCGAAGGCGCCTATGACGGCGTCGTCTTCCACCGCGTGATCGAGGACTTCATGGCCCAGACAGGCGACGTGCAGTACGGAAAGACGGGCGGCAAGGACTTCAATCCATCGCGCGCCGGCATGGGCGGCTCCGAAAAGCCGGACCTCAAGGCCGAGTTTTCCAACATGAGCCATGTCCGCGGCACCTGCTCCATGGCCCGCTCGCAGATGCCGAACTCCGCCAACTCGCAGTTCTTCATCTGCTTCACCGATGCTCCCTGGCTTAACAAGCAGTACTCCGTCTGGGGCCAAGTCATCGAGGGCATGGACAATATTGACAAGATCAAGCGCGGCGAGCCGGTGCGCGATCCCGATACCATCGTTTCGATGAAGGTTGCCGCCGACGTAGCGGCCTGATAGAAACCGATCGTTTTCGACCGCGCCCGCCCTGGCGGGCGCGGTTTTGTTTGTTCGCTTTTCAAGGATCGGCGATATGGCTGCTTTCCTCTGGGCGCTGCTCGGCATCGCGGCCGGCGCATGCATTGCAATTCAGGCGCCGATCAATGCCATGCTTGGACGTGGCCTCGGCATGCCGGTCGCAGCCGCCTGCGTTTCCTTCCTGTCGGGCGCTGCCATCCTCGCGCTTGTCGTTCTGCTAACGTCCGCATTTGAAGCACGTTCACCGGATTGGCGCGGCCCGGACCTCTGGCTCTACATCGCCGGCGGCGCGTTGGGCACGGTCTATGTCACAACGGCGATCTTTCTCACACCGCGTATCGGCGCGGCGGCCGTCATGGCTTTTGCCGTGTCCGGCCAGCTTCTTGCCGGCATCCTGCTTGATCGTATCGGTTTCCTCGGCATGGCCGTGCGCGAAGTCTCGGTGGGGCGCATCAGCGGCGCCGTTCTGCTCGTTGCGGGCGCCCTGATGATCCGCTTCCTCTGAGAAAGCCATGCGCGTCGACCTTTTCGATTTCGATCTGCCGGAAGAAAACATCGCGTTGCGCCCGGTCACGCCACGCGAGGCGGCAAAGCTGCTTGTGGTGCGTCCTGGCGCGCAGTCGCCCTACGACGATTTCACCGTCGGCGATCTGCCGTCGCTGCTCAGGGCAGGGGATGCGCTTGTTTTCAACGATACGCGCGTCATCCCCGCCCAGCTGGAAGGCATCCGCCATCGGGAGGGCGCTGGCCGACAGGCTGTGTCGACCACCCTTCACATGCGCATCGCCGGCGACCGCTGGAAGGCATTTGCCAAGCCCGGCAAACGCATCAAGCCGGGCGACCGCATCGCCTTCGGCACGCTCTGGGCGACCGTGGAAAACAAGGGCGAGGGCGGCGAGGTCACGCTGCATTTCGATGCGACCGGCCCTGAACTCGACCGCGCCATCGCGACCGTCGGCCATATTCCTCTACCGCCCTACATTGCCTCCAAGCGCGCCGAAGACGAGGCGGACCGGAAGGATTACCAGACAATCTACGCCCGCGAGGAGGGCGCCGTGGCCGCGCCGACTGCCGGCTTGCACTTCACCGACGCGCTGTTCGAAAAGCTCGATGCGCTCGGCGTCGACAGGCATTTTGTGACGCTGCATGTCGGGGCCGGCACCTTCCTGCCGGTTAAGGCCGACGACACGACCGAGCATGTCATGCATGAAGAAATCGGTCACGTCTCCGAGGAGACCGCCGCAGCGCTGAATGCCGTGAAGGCGAGGGGCGGCCGCATCGTCTCCGTGGGCACGACGTCGCTTCGCCTGCTGGAAAGTGCTGCCGACGAAGACGGCACGATCAAGCCATGGTCCGGTGCGACGGGTATTTTCATCACGCCGGGCTACCGCTTCCGCACGGCCGATATCCTGATGACGAACTTCCATCTGCCGAAATCGACGCTGTTCATGCTCGTTTCGGCCTTTTCCGGTCTGGAGACGATGCGCGGCGCCTATGCGCATGCCATTTCGACCGGCTACCGTTTTTATTCCTACGGCGATTCCAGCCTGCTTTTCCGGGACGACGCATGACCGAAACCTTCCAGTTCAAGCTTCTCGCCACGGATGGCAAGGCCCGTCGCGGTGAGGTTTTGATGCCGCGCGGCACCATTCGCACCCCCGCCTTCATGCCGGTCGGCACGGTCGGCACGGTCAAGGCGATGTATCTTGACCAGGTCCGAGAGCTTGGCGCCGACATCATTCTCGGCAACACCTATCACCTGATGCTGCGGCCCGGCCCGGAGCGCGTCGCGCGCCTGGGCGGCCTGCACGACCTCATCCGCTGGCCGTATCCGATCCTGACGGATTCGGGCGGATTCCAGGTCATGTCGCTCTCGGGCCTGCGCAAGCTCGACGAGCAGGGTGTGACGTTCAAGAGCCATGTGGACGGTGCGCTGCACCACATGTCGCCGGAACGCTCCATCGAAATCCAGGGCCTGCTCGACAGCGATATCCAGATGCAGCTCGACGAATGCGTGGCGCTGCCGGCATCGCCCACGGAAATCGAACGCGCCATGGAAATGTCGCTGCGCTGGGCCGAGCGCTGCAAGGTGGCCTTCGGCGACCAGCCCGGCAAGGCGATGTTCGGCATCGTGCAGGGTGGCGATATCCCGCATCTGCGCGTGCGCTCCGCCCAGGCGCTCGCGGGGCTGGATCTCAAGGGCTATGCAATCGGCGGCCTTGCGGTGGGCGAGCCGCAGGACGTCATGCTCGACATGATCGACACGACCATTCCACACATGCCCTTCGAAAAGCCGCGTTACCTGATGGGCGTGGGCACACCCGACGATATGCTGAAATCCGTCGCACGCGGCATCGACATGTTCGACTGCGTTATGCCAACCCGCTCGGGCCGCCATGGCCTGGCCTTCACCCGACGCGGCCGCATCAACCTGCGCAACGCCCGCCATGCCGAGGACACGCGTCCGCTGGACGAAGAATCGAACTGCCCAGCGGCCCGCGATTATTCGCGCGCCTATCTGCACCACCTCATTCGCGCCAACGAATCCCTCGGCGGCATGCTGCTGACGTGGAATAATCTCTCTTATTATCAGGACTTGATGGCCGGCATGCGAAAGGCGATCGAGGAGAGCCGTTTCGCCGACTTCATGGCCGAGACGCAGGAGAACTGGGCGAGGGGCGATGTCGCCCCGCTCTGACTGCCCGCGCTTTCAGATTTCAGGACCCGGCGCCGCGCGCACGATATGCACGCCGTTAATTCTATAACTGCCGTCCGGTTGTCGCAGGAGCTGGTAGAGTGCCGTCCAGTCCTTGCCGTCAGGCCCTGATATCAACACCTCCTGCACCACCATGTCGCCAACGATCTTCGATCGACCGAACGCAAAGTTGCCGGCGCGATAAACGGGTGCATAGCTTTTCCTGACCATGTCGAAGAAGGCGTCCTCGGTTGCGAATTTTTCGCGGATGGCCGGCGAGGCGAATGCGTATGCGGTTGCCGCATCGTCGTTCAGGAACGCTGCGATCTGGCTTTCGATGGTACTCTGGACTGTATCCAGCGGCTCGGCTGCCACCGCAGCTGACGGCAAGAGCAAGGGCGAATAGAGACACAGGAATATGGCGGCAGGACACCTCATGGCACGCTCCTCACTCCGATCTTGAGGCAGAATACCCTGTTTCCTCACAAAAATCTGAAAAGAAAACCGAAAATTTCACTGATGCTGATATGCTAGTTTTTATTTTATATTTCAATATATTATGAGATAATTTTAATCTAATTATCTCATTCCCCGCGATGTAAACAGATGAATTTTAGCCTACGAAGATGACCGCCCCTATGCCGGCTCTTGCAAGGGAAATAGTCCATGCGACGCCGGGTGAATTGGCCTAAGCTGCCGGGGTATAACGACGGGAGTGGAGGTCGAAACATGCAGCGGCTCACGGGGGGTTGTCTTTGCGGTGCCGTCCGTATCGAGGCGGTGGGACAGCCGTATCGCGTCGGCCTGTGTCATTGCATGGACTGCCGCAAGCACCATGGCGCGCTGTTCCATGCGTCGGCGATCTTTGACGAGGAGGCGGTGACGGTGCAGGGCGAGACACAGGACTATCAGGGCCGCTTCTTCTGTCCGCGTTGCGGTTCGTCCGTCTTCTCACGCAGCGAAGACGAGATCGAAGTGAACCTGGGCTCACTTGACGCACCGGACCAGTTCGCACCGAGCTACGAACTCTGGACCATCCGCCGCGAGTCCTGGTTACCGCCATTTCCTGTGAAGAAACACTACGAACGTGACAGGGATAACGAGGGGCGTTTCGAGGACGAGTAAGGCAAATCGGTGGGTTCGGTTCAGTCCATACGAAAATCACATAATATAGATTATGGAACTAATGTCTCGACGAAATACGCCAAAGGCGCTGGAAAATCGGTTTCCGCCTTGACCCGGAACCTCTCCCAGCCTTAAGCGAAACGGCAGACGGAACCAACAGCGAAAGCCTTCATCCATGAGCGATTTGCGCATTCTCTCCGACGCCTACATTCCGGAATTGCCGAACCGCTACAATGGCAAGGTTCGCGAGAATTACGATCTGCCGGATGGCAGCCGTATCATTATCGCGACGGACAGGCTCAGCGCATTCGACGTCATCCTGACGGCCATTCCGTTCAAGGGCCAGGTCCTGACGCAGACAGCGCGCTACTGGTTCGAGGAAACCGCCGATATCTGCCCGAACCACGTCCAGTCCTATCCGGACCCGAATGTCGTGATCGGCACGCGGCTCGACATCCTGCCGGTCGAGATCGTTGTGCGTGGCTATCTCGCCGGAACGACCAGCACGTCGATCCTGACCAAGTATCGCAAGGGCGAGCGCGAGATGTACGGCATCACGCTGCCGGATGGCCTTCGCGACAATGAGAAACTTCCGGAACCGATCATCACGCCCACCAGCAAGGCCTTCGATGGCGGCCATGATGAGCCGCTGTCGGGCGCGGAAATCCTCGCCCAAGGCCTGCTGACGCCGGACCAGTGGGAAACGGTATCGCGCTATGCGCTGGCGCTCTTTGCACGCGGACAGGCGCGAGCTGCCGAACGAGGACTGATCCTCGTCGATACCAAATATGAGTTCGGCACGGACAAGGACGGCCGTATCGT
This sequence comes from Shinella sp. H4-D48, assembly GCF_022637395.1. Lineage (GTDB taxonomy): Bacteria > Pseudomonadota > Alphaproteobacteria > Rhizobiales > Rhizobiaceae > Shinella > Shinella sedimenti. Next base: position 1,871,918 of record NZ_CP093337.1, read on the forward strand.
GCTGGCCGACGAAATCCATACGCCCGATTCCAGCCGCTACTGGATTGCCGACAGTTACGAGAAGAGTTTCGCCTCAGGCGGCCGCCCGGCGAGCTTCGACAAGGATTTCGTGCGCGCCTGGGTCACCGAACGCTGTGATCCCTACAAGGACGCAATACCGGAAATTCCGCGCGAACTGGTCGAGCAGACATCCAAGGTTTATATCCAGGCCTTTGAACAGATTACTGGAAACACGTTCGTACCCGACCTTTCCGATAACACGGTTCTCGACCGCATCCGTAAGAATCTGGCGCCTTACTTCACCTGATCGTCAGTCAGCGTGATTTCAAAGCTCAGGCCGTCGTAGGCCGGCTCGACGTGATCGGGCGTTTCCCGTTGCACGGTGTCGTAATCGAGCGGCACATGCATGTGTGTCAGGATCGCGCGGGACGGCTTCAACCGATCGATCCATTCCAGCGCCTGGCTGAGTGACAGGTGGCTGGAGTGATAGCGGTACTGCAGCGCGTCGATGATCAGCATATCGAGGTTCTGCAGACGCGACACGGTTTCCTCGGAAAAATCGCTGACGTCGGAGCAGTAGGCGACATCACCGATTCGAAAGCCCAGCGAATGGATCTGGCCGTGCACCTGGAGGTGAGGCCGGAAGGTTATGGCACCCCCTCGCCCATCGATGGTCACCGGCGCGTCCTTCGGCTCTATCAGGTTCTCCGTGATGATCGGCGGATACATGCTGCCGGCGGGCGTTTTCAGGCAATAGCCGAAGCCCTCGCGAATGCGCTCCATGGTCGGCTCATCGGCCCAGATCGGCACCTGGCGGTGGTTCTGGAGCACGAATCCCCTGATGTCATCGATGCCATGAATATGATCGGCGTGGGGATGCGTATAGAGAACGGCATCAATCTCGGCGACGCCGGCTGCGATCATCTGCGTGCGGAAGTCAGGCCCCGTATCGATGACGACGGTCGTCACGCCATGCGGCCCGAACTGCTCCACCAGGAAGGACGCGCGCGTCCGCCGGTTCTTCGGATTTTGCGGATCGCAGGCGCCCCAATCGCCGGTGATGCGCGGCACGCCGGGCGACGAGCCGCAGCCGAGAATGGTGAAGCGCCGACGATAGACCACGGCTACACCCGTGGCATCTTCGAGAAGATACGGAAGGCGTTCTCGGTCGTTATGCGCGCGATGTCATCGGTGCTCACGCCAATAGTCTCGGCCAGCACCGCTGCCGTGTGCGCGACATAGGCGGGCTCGTTGCGCTTGCCGCGGAACGGTTTTGGCGCAAGGTAGGGAGCGTCGGTCTCGACCAGCATGCGCTCCGGCGGCACGGTCTTGGCGATTTCGCGGATTTCTTCCGACTTTGGGAAGGTCAGGATGCCCGAGAAGGAGACATAACCGCCCAGCTCCACACCGACGCGGGCGAGGTCCGGACCGGACGAGAAGCAATGCAGCAGGAACGGGAAAGCGCCCTTCCCCGTTTCCTCCGTCAGGAGGGCCGCCATGTCGTCGTCCGCGGAGCGGCTGTGGATGACGAGCGGCAGACCGGTTTCCCGGGCAGCGGCAATGTGATTGCGCAGGCCGGTCGCCTGCGCATCACGCGGCGCGTTGTCGTAGAAATAATCGAGACCCGCCTCCCCGATCGCTACAACGCGCGGATGCCGGGACAACGCTACAAGCTCCGCCACGGTAATATCGAGTTCCTCATCCGCATTGTGCGGATGTGTGCCGACCGAGCAGAACACGCTCGGATAGGTCTCGGCGATCGCCAGTATTTCTGGAAATTTCCGCACCCGCGTCGAGATGGTGATCATCTGCTTCACACCGGCCGCGTGCGCACGCGCGACGATATCGTCGCGCTCCGCCGCAAAGTCCGGAAAGTCCAGATGGCAGTGGGTGTCGATCAACATGGTAGCCTTACGCCTCGGGCGCCACGTAGCGCGGGAAGACCGGGGCCGGTGCTTCCAACGGCTTGCCGCTGACCAGCCGGCCGGCCGCGCCAAGTGCCGCAAAATCGCGCTTGTCGGCGGGAGCTCCGACCAGATCCAGCAGTTTCCCGCCCGATTCAGGCATGAAGGGCTGCAGCAGGATTGCGATCTGCCGCACCACTTCCGCCGTCACATAGAGCACGGTGCCCATACGCACGGAATCGGTCTTTTTGAGTGCCCAAGGCGCCTCGCCCGCGAAGTAACGGTCGGCCTCCGAGACGACGGCGATGATAGCAGCCAGCGCCTTGTGAATCTGCTGCTTGCCCATGTCCTCACGCGTAAGGGCATGCAGGGCGTCGACGGAGGCGAGCATCCCGCGGTCGGCGTCCGTCAGTTCACCGCATTCCGGCACCTTGCCGTCGCAGTTCTTGACGATCATCGACAGCGAGCGGCTCGCCAGATTGCCGATGCCATTGGCGAGATCCGAATTGATACGGGTCGCAATACCTTCCTCGCTATAGCTTCCGTCCTGGCCGAAGGAGACTTCGCGCAGGAAGAAGTAGCGGATGGGATCGAGGCCGAAATGGCTGACGAGGTTGACCGGGTCAACCACATTGCCCAACGACTTCGACATCTTCTCGCCCTTGTTGAGCAGGAAGCCGTGGGCGAAGACCCGCTCCGGCAACGGCACGCCGGCCGACATCAGGAAAGCCGGCCAGTAGACGGCGTGGAAGCGGATGATGTCCTTGCCGATGATGTGGATGTTCGCCGGCCAGTACTTCGCACGCGGTCCCTCGGGATCGGTCAGGTAACCGGTGGCGGTGATGTAGTTGGTCAGCGCATCCACCCAGACATACATCACATGATCCGGGTCGCCGGGAACCGGAATACCCCAATCGAAGGTCGTGCGCGACACCGACAGATCCTTGAGGCCGGACTTGACGAACGAGATGACCTCGTTGCGGCGCTCGGCCGGACCGATGAAGTCGGGGTTGTCCTCGTAGTGCTTCAGAAGGCGATCCTGATAGGCCGAAAGCTTGAAGAAGTAGCTCTCCTCCTCGACCCATTCGACGGGTGTGCCCTGCGGGCCGTAGCGTACGCCGTCGTCACGCTTCTCGGTCTCGCTCTCCTGGTAATAGGCTTCGTCCCGGACGGAATACCATCCTGCATAGCCGCCCTTGTAGATATCGCCACTGGCTTCCATCCGGCGCCAGATCTCGGCGCAGGCTTCGTAATGCCGCTGCTCGGTGGTGCGAATGAAATCATCGTTCGATGCGTTAAGAAGAGCGGCCATATCCTTGAATTCTTTTGAATTCCGATCCGCCAACTCCCGCGGCGTGATACCTTCCTTCCGTGCGGTCTGCTGCATCTTCTGGCCGTGCTCGTCCGTGCCCGTCAGAAAGAACACATCGCGTCCGTCCAGCCGCTGGTAGCGCGCCATGGCATCGGTGGCGATCAGCTCATAGGCATGGCCGATATGCGGCTTGCCGTTGGGATAGGAAATAGCGGTCGTGATGTAGAAGCGGGACGTGTCGGTCATGAAGGCTACGTTCTGTTTTCGGTTGTGCGTTGCCGCAAGGTATTAGACCATGCCGCCGCAGAGGGAAACAGCAAGTTGCTTAAAGCGCCGCCCTGATGTCGTCGAGTACGGTGATGATCGTCTGCTTGCGATCGAGATTGTAGCCCTGCGCGATGGCGATCCGCTCGCTGAGCTGCGAGGAAAGCTGGGCGAGGCGGTCGGCGCGGGTGATGTCGCCGGCGAGGGCCGCCGCGCGGGCGCTGTCCGTCACGAAATCCGCCGCGTGCTGGCAGAAGAAGGAAAAGACGGTGTCGCTATCTTTCGCGGAGAGCACGTCGGCGAGCTTGTGCACGTCTCGACGCGGTGGCTCCGCAGGCCCGCCGACGATGGCACGGAAAGCCTCCACGATATCGAAGCCGCCGTAATTCACCAGCTTCAGTGCCTCAGAAACACTGCCATGAGCGGCGGCGATCAGCGCCCCTGCCCGCTCACCAGACGGTGCGACGGAGAGGCTATCGAGGGCGGAAACGAGATCGGCATCAGACAATGGCGCCAGCGCCAGCGGCATGCAGCGCGAGCGGATGGTCGGCAACAGCTTGCCCGGCGCATGGGTCAGCACGAGGAAGAGCGCGCGCTTTGGCGGCTCCTCCAGGATTTTCAGAATGGCGTTGGCAGCGTTCCGATTGAGATCGTCCGCGGGATCGATGATGACGATGCGCCAGTTGCCCGTGCCTGATGTCTGTGCCAGGAATTTTCCGGCCTTGCGCACCTCATCCACGGTGATGGCTGATTTCACCTTGCCGCTTTTCTCGTCAACCGGGCGGGTGAGGTGCAGCAGATTGTGCGAGGAGCCGGCCGCCAGCTGGCGGGTGATCGGCGAGGCGAGCGAAGGCGCGACAAGGCTCTCCGGTGCTAACGACGGCTCGGGGTGATGCAGCACATGGTTGGCAAAGCGAAAGGCGAGCGTCGCTTTGCCAATGCCCTCCTGCCCCTCCATGAGGACGGCGTGGTGGCCCTTGCCCGAGCGATAGGAGCGCGCCAGGAAATCTTCCGCCTCGGCATGGCCGAAGAGTTTCGTCTGCTCGGCGGGATGGACCGCCCCATCCAGAATGCCCGGCCGCTCGTCGCTCACGAAACGTGCTCCGGGTCCGGCCGACGCGCGGCAGTGATGGGCAGCAGTGGCTCGATGATGGCGAGAACGTCCGCCGCAATCGTCTCCTGCGTCCTCGTCGCATCGATGACCCGGCAGCGCAGCGGTTCGCGTTCCGCGATATCGAGGAAGGCCTCGCGCCGCTTCTCGTGGGTCTGCAACTCTTCCTTTTCGAAACGGTCGGGTTGCTCGTTCGGTCCGGTCGCGCGCTTGCGGGCACGCTCGAGGCCGATGGCGGCCGGCAGGTCAAAAATCACCGTACAGTCCGGCATGACGCCATTGACTGCGACCCGCTCCAACGCCTCGATGAAGGGCTGCTCAAGATTGCCGGTAATGCCCTGATAAACGCGCGAAGAATCCATGAAGCGATCACAGAGCACGACGCTGCCCGCCGCAAGGGCCGGACGGATGACCTGTTCGACATGATCGCTGCGCGCGGCGGCAAACAGGATCGCCTCCATGCGGATGCCGTACGGTTCCGCGGCGCCGGAAAGGAGAACGTGACGCACGGCTTCCGCGCCTTTCGAGCCGCCGGGTTCGCGCGTCGTGAGCACTGTCATGCCGCGCGCGCGCAAGGCCTGTGCGAGAAGCTGGATCTGCGTCGACTTTCCGGCGCCCTCGCCGCCTTCGAACGTGACAAACAAACCGGGTGCGGCAGACAAATCCTGTTTCCGTTGCTTTGGCCGCAACGCGGCGTCTTCAGTCGAAATCCGGCAGGGCCGAGATGAATCGGACCACTACTACCCCATGTTTCCGGTAGGCGAAACGCTTTTCGCCCCGTCCTGACCGTTCAGATCCAGAAGAAGAAGAGTTCCAGCAGCGCATCCAGCGCCCGCGAGCGAAGGGGGCCGACAGCGACCGTTCCCGCAGTCTTCACCGGAACCTCGCGCAGCAGCTGTTTCTCGTTGGATATCCGGAGCGTGCCGACGGCCTGCCCCGGCTGGACAGGCGCCCGCAGCGGCCAGGTGTAGACCACGCGGGCGACCAGGCGCTGCGAATTGTCCTTCGGCAGGAAGACATCGACCTGCTCGCCAGCCACCAGCGGCACCTTGCCGCTTGCCCCGCCATAGACGCTCGCATCGGCAATCGTCTCGCCTTCGCGGAAGAGCGTACGCCGCTCGAAGGACGACAGTGCCCATTCGATGATCCGGCGCGATTCGTCGATGCGGACCTTGTCGTTCTCAAGCCCGCTCATGGCCAGCAGCAGGTGCTTGCCGTCGCGGTTGACCGCAGCGACGATGGAATAGCCACCCTCTTCGGAGAACCCCGTAACAAAGCCGGTCACGCCGATGTTCAGCGCCAGAAGCGGATTGCGGTTGCGCTGCGCGATCCTGTTCCACTCAAATTCCGGCTCGACAAAGTAACCCATCCGGTCTGGATAGGTCGTCTGGAGGTGGCGGGCGAGAGCCACCATCTCGCGCATCGTCACCTTGTTATCAGGGTTCGGCAGGCCGGTGGCATTGGCAAAGACCGAGCGTTCCAGCCCGAGCGCCCTCGCCTCCCTCGTCATGCGCTCGGCAAAGGCACTTTCCGAACCGGCCAGCCCCTCGGCGAGGATGATGCAGGCATCGTTGGCGAACTGCACCGCAATGCCGCGAATGAGGTCCTCGACGCGGATATTCGATTTCAGCGCGGCAAACATCGTCGAGGTGCGCGACGGCGCGCCGCCCGTGCGCCAGGCATATTCGCTGACGGGATATTGCGTTTCCAGCGTGGTTTCGCCGGCCGCCAGAGCCTTGAAGACCGTCGCCATGGTCATCAGCTTGGCAAGCGAGGCGGCGGGCACCGGCTCGTCTTCAGCCCGTGCGAAAAGCACTGTGCCGGTCTCCGCCTCGATCAGGTAGACCTGCTTCGCCTTTACGTCGAAACCGGCCTGCGGCGCTGCAGACTGAGCCAGCGCGAAGCCCGGCATCAAGACGAGGAAAGCGAGAAGAATGAACAGACGATGATGCATGACGACTCCGGATGCCGTCACATTCCCATAGGCACGCGGCAATCGCAAACGGCTTTGATAACCGCTACGATCAGCCGGCGTTATCGGCGAGTGCGGAAAGCGGCGTCAGTTTGCCGTCGATGGTGAGGATCGCGTCGAAAGCGCCGGAGGCATCACGCACGCGCTCGTCCGCATAAGCCGCTGCGTAGCTCGGATCTGCGGATAGCTGGGGCACGAAATTCGGACGCTCCATCGGCATCGGCCCGATATCGGGCAGCGAAACGAACTGCTCCATCACCTGGAACGGCGTGCTTTCCTGGGCTGCGGTGTTGGCAAGCGCCGTCATCGCACTGCCCGTGGGAGCAGAAAGCGTGCCGGAACCGTCGCTCGGCAGCGAACGGCTGTCGGCGGACGCCACCATCACGCCCGTTGCAATCTGGCCGCCGGGATCGGCAGCGGGAACCCGCGAGCCCTTCGTGACATAGGATGCCATGAGATAGGGCATATCGTTGCCCTCGAGCGGCGCCTTGCCGACATATTGCACCCGGACCTTCGCCGTGCCGGTGCGTTTCATGTCGAGCAGGTCGGCCGTCTTGGAGGAGACGTCGATCACACGCCCTTCATGGAACGGGCCGCGGTCGTTGACGCGCACGACGACGGACGTACCGTTTTCCATGTTCGTGACGCGCGCATAGCTGGGCAGCGGAAATGTCGGATGCGCAGCGGACAGATGGTACTTGTCGTAGACCTCGCCATTGGCCGTACGGCGGCCATGGAAGGCGGAACCATACCAGGAAGCGAGCCCCGTCTTGTTGTAGCCCATCTCTTCCTTGGGCTGGTACCACTTGCCGCGCACCTGGTAGGCCTTGCCCACCTGATAGCGGCCACCGCCCTTGGGAACGGCCTGCCCCTCCTCGACGACGCGCGGACTTGCCTTCACGCCATATTCGGATTCGGCAAAGAATTCCTTGCTGCGGGGTTTCTTCTTGGTCGGCGCAGTCGTTGTCGCGCAGGCTGCAAGGCCCGCGCATACAAGCGGAATCGCGATGAACCGGAGGGCCGTGCCAAATCGGTTCACGGTGTTCTTGATGTCTTTATGTCCCACGCCGCTATTGTCCCCGACGGTGTGCCAGCCTAACCCTGCCCCTGCAAAGTCGACCGTCAATGCCACTCAGTAAATAACAGTGCGTTAATCATGCCAGCAACGTGGCGAAATTGCGAGCGAACGCCAAACTGCGGCGCGGCTTCCGCGAATTATGGTTTATGCGTGGTTAATATTGATGCGGTCGATGCGCGTGAATGCGCTGCGACACGGCACCGCGAACTGCCGGTAAAGTCGCTTGCAGAGATCACGGAGAACAATGTTCTGAAGATTTCGCCGGTGGTCGGAGTGGAGAGATTCGAACTCCCGACCCTCTGGTCCCAAACCAGATGCGCTACCAGACTGCGCTACACTCCGTCCGTCCCGGCGATGGGGAGATACACGCATCTGAACTCTGCCGCAACAGCAAACGGTTGTTTTCGTGCGCTTGTGGATGAATTCTCCAGAACTGCTTTGCCTAGCGCTATTTCGCCTTGCGCATGGAGTCCACGAGTTCGTTCTGGATGCGATTGCCCGTGCGGATGCCGAGGCGCTTGACCGTGCCGCCGTTGAGTTCCAGCACATAGTCGATCGGCCCCCTGGAATCGATGATCGATTCGGAATGGGGCTCGGCGTTTTCCTTGATCGCGGTGATCTTGCCGTCCTTCGCGATGAACAGCATGTCGAGCGGGATATAGGTGTTCTTCATCCACATGAAGACCTGCCGCGTCTCGCCAAAGGCGAAGAGCATGCCGTGGTCCGACCCCATCTCGTGGCGGTGCATCAGGCCCTGCTCTCGCTGGCGTGGCGTTACGGCCAACTCAACCGTGAAGGCATGACTGCGGCCGTCGCGCGTGACGATGGTCAGCGGCTGGGTATCGAACGTTTCCGCAGCCGAAACGCTAAAGGAAATCAGGAGAAAGAATGCCGCGAAAAACCCGGCCAGACGTGAAAGGCCTGCCATTCGCGCGCCGACAGCCATCAATGCGGCCTGTTGCCCGCAACCGGGAGATCCGGGTGGATTTCAGCCGCCATCAGGCCCTTCTCACCATCGCCGAAGCGTACCAGCACGACCTGGCCCGGCCGTAGTTCCGTCAGGCCGAAGCGGCGCAGGGTCTCCATATGAATGAAGATGTCTTCGGTGCCCTCGCCGCGCGTCAGGAAGCCGAAGCCCTTGGTACGGTTGAACCATTTTACCAGCACGCGCTCGAGCCCGCTCGATGGCGTGACCTGCACATGGGTGCGCACCGGTGGCATCTGCGAGGGATGCACGGCCGTCGACTGGTCCATGGACAGGATGCGGAAGGCCTGGTGTCCACGCTCACGCTTCTGGACGAGCGCGACGACGCGCGTACCTTCCAGAACGGTCTGATAGCCGTCACGGCGCAGGCAAGTCACGTGCAGGAGAATGTCCTGCATGCCGTTGTCGGGCACGATGAAGCCAAACCCCTTGGCGACGTCGAACCACTTGATGACCCCGGTGATCTCGATCAGATCAACGGCGTCATTGCTCTGGTCATCACGCTCCGTGATTTCCTTTGAAGACACCCTGTCTGCCATGATCTGCCAGCCCCTCGTTTACGCGTCACATGAGTTACGGTTAACTGATTCTTGAGAATAAGAATAACATTGTCCCGATGCGACTGCGCAAGCCCCCTTGAAACTTTTGCCGGCTGCATTGGTAGCCTTCAAGGCTTGCCTGAGGCTGACAAAACCATAACCTTCCGCTTGATCCCGGGTTCAGAGGACATTTTCATGCGTTATCTTCACACGATGGTTCGCGTCAAAGACATCGACCAGTCCCTCCACTTCTACTGCACGCTCTTCGGGCTTGAGGAAGTTCGCCGGTACGAAAACGAGAAGGGCCGCTTCACTCTCATCTTCCTCGCCGCCCCCGCGGATGTCGAGGCGGCGCGCGCGAACGCTGCGCCTTGCCTTGAACTCACTTATAACTGGGACAGCGAGGATTACGCCGGCGGGCGCAATTTCGGCCACCTCGCCTATGAGGTCGATGATATCTATGCCATCTGCCAGAAGCTGATGGACAATGGAGTCGTCATCAACCGCCCGCCGCGTGATGGCCATATGGCGTTCGTGCGCTCGCCGGACGGCATCTCCATCGAGATTCTGCAGAAGGGCGAAAACCTTGCGCCGGCCGAACCCTGGGCGTCGATGCAGAATACCGGCAACTGGTAATTCGCACCAAGCGCAAGCCCCGGGCAAACCCCGGGCCTTAAGGGTAACACCGTCAGACCATCGTTTCGCCGTATTCGGCCGGGATTTCTTGTCCTTCCGGCCGTTCTTCAAGCGTAACGCGGCGATTCGGGCCTTTGTTCGGCCGGATTGCGCCCATTTGCGCTCACGGCACCTGACGCTCCAGCCTTTACACCACCGGCTGAAGCGCTAACATCGCGGCAACCGCAGCTTGGCCAAAAGGCTTTCTCGACTGCGGTTGCGACTGTTTGAAGAATTGGCCTTTCCGGCGGCAAGATCGGAGGCCCGAACGTCGAAAGCGGGGGAAAGCCTTTGCAGGACATGCAAGGAAAGTGGCCCGGCCTCAAGACGCTGCGGTATGGATTGCTGCTGGCCGTCTCGGTCGCCACACTCTCGGGCTGCGTTTCCGCAGTCTCTACAGATTTGCGTGCGGACAACGTGACCGCCCGGGAAAAAGACGACACCGTCGCCGCGAGCGGCGAGGAAACGACCACGCCTGTCGTCGCCGCAGCGGCGTCTGCCGAGGCTGCGGCCGATCCGGCCGCGACCGGTCAACAGGCGGAGAAGGCCGAGATGGCGGGCCTCGTCATGCAGCCCGCTTCGCTCGATGCGAACAGGGCCAGCATCTATTCCAATGGTGGCCAGGTGACGCCGTCGGGAACCGCCTATGGAGCTGAGAGGACCGGCACCAATCCGGCAACGACGAGCCTCTACGCCGCGGGCGCCGCGCAGGCGACCGAGGTGGGCGGGCGCCTGCCGGTCGAGGACATGCCGCAGGTCGGCGCATACGCGCAGCCATTGGCTGATGGCGAGCAGGCGCTTGTCTTGCCGGAGACCGGTCCGATCCCGAAGACAGCGCGCACGGCGCTCGTCGCGGAACCGCAGAACCTCAACGCTGCCGAAATGGCGATTGCCGCCGAAGAAGGCACGAACAATCTTGCCGCCACTGTGGGCAGCGTGCCGGAAACGCAGACCGGAAAGCGCAAGCAGGTCACCCTCGCCTCACTCTTTGCTAACAAGCGGGATGCGGCGAAGGAGGAATTCAACGGCGAGCGCTTCGCCACGCAACAGCGTCGGGTGCTGAACCGCGACACCGCCGGCACGACTCAGAAGGCGTCACTGGGAACCCTGCCTGGCGTTTCCACCGCCAACGCGATGTTCTCGACGAACCATTCGGAATCCGACGAAGTCGAAGATGACGCGCCGCAGTTCAAGGAAGTGGCCTCGCTGGCCGGTCTTGCCCGCCTGGCGCCGAACGGCCTGTGGCTGCAGACCGAGAAGGTCAAGACCGGCTGTTTCAAGCCTGAACTGCTGCAGGTTCTCAAGAAGATCGAGCACCATTACGACAAGCCCATCATCGTCACATCCGGCTTGCGCGATGTGAAGGTCAACCGTGCAAAGCAATCGCTGCACACGCGGTGCGAGGCGGCCGATATCCAGATTGCCGGTGTAAGCAAATGGGAACTCGCCGAATATCTGCGCAGCATGCCCGGCCGCGGCGGTGTGGGCACCTACTGCCATACGGAGTCTGTTCATATCGACATTGGCCCCGAGCGCGACTGGAACTGGCGCTGCCGGCGCAAGTAGCGCCATCGCCGCCGTAAACAGCTGAGATCGCTCAGCTTTCAAGACATGGAGGCCGCCGTTGAGGTGGCCTTTCATTTTTTTGTCACAACGGCTTTTTCCCGCTTGCGGAACCGAAAACGCCCTTCTATAAGACGCCCACCGCACGCGCCCTTCGTCTATCGGTTAGGACGTCAGATTTTCATTCTGAAAAGAGGGGTTCGACTCCCCTAGGGCGTGCCACGGCTCTTCTCTCCCGTCCCATATTTGTATCGCGCCATCATCCGGAGCCGTGCGTTCGGCATTGAAAAAGTTGCGACTTACGGCATTTTTCGTCTTGCGCATCCGGCCGGTCCTGATTAGAAGACGCCCACCGCACGCGCCCTTCGTCTATCGGTTAGGACGTCAGATTTTCATTCTGAAAAGAGGGGTTCGACTCCCCTAGGGCGTGCCACGGTTCTTCCCTCAGAAACTTTTCGTTCCTTGTTCGAGCTTGCTCTGCGGCCTTTGTTTGAGGGCAAGAAAAATAGAAAAATCCTGCATTTAGGGCTTGCACGAATCCGCTGTCCTGATTAGAAGACGCCCACCGCACGCGCCCTTCGTCTATCGGTTAGGACGTCAGATTTTCATTCTGAAAAGAGGGGTTCGACTCCCCTAGGGCGTGCCACGGTCCTCTCCCATATTTCCACAAACAGCTGCGCTCAGAATACCTTTGCGGCATCCAGAATACGAAACTGTATGCGGCGGTTGCCCTGCCAGCTGTCGGCTGAAAGCGTGCCGGCGAAATGCACCGCCTGCCCGCGTTCCTTCGTCAGGAAAAGACCGAGATCGGCTTCCGCTGCGCGAAACGCCATGGCGTCGAGACGACCACCATCAGGGCCTTCCAGGCTGACGCGCAAGTGATTGACGCCGACGGGTCGCACATCGCGGATCCGATGCGCCGGCAAGGCGAAGATCGGTTGCGGATGTCCGGACCCGTAAGGCCCCGCCTGTTCCAGCTGATCGGCAAGCGCGAGCGTCGCGCCGCTGGCGCTGAGCGCGCCGTCGATCTTCAGCGTTTCCACCGCCACGAGATCGCGCACGACACGCTCGGCACGCTCCTCGAAGAAACTGCGCAGCCGGCCAAGGTTGGCGCGCTCCACGGTGAGGCCTGCCGCCATGGCATGCCCACCGCCCTTGACAAGAATGCCCTCATCCACTGCCGCACGCACCATGCGCCCAAGATCGAACCCGCTGACCGAGCGGCCTGAGCCCGTACCCTTGCCGGATGGATCGAAGGCGATGGCGAAGGCCGGCCGCCGGAACCGGTCCTTGAGACGGGAGGCAAGTAGGCCAACGACGCCGGGATGCCACCCCTCGCGGGCTGTGATGATCACGGAAGCGTTCTCTCCTGTGCCGTATTCCGCCTGCGCCTCTGCCTCCGCCTCCGCCAGCATGGCCGCCTCCATCGCCTGACGCTCGCGGTTGAGTTCGTCCAGTTGGCGGGCGATGCGCTCGGCCTCGCCGGGCTCATCGATGGTGAGGAGCCGGCTACCGAGCGCCGCGTCCCCGATGCGCCCACCAGCATTGATGCGGGGGCCGACGAGGAAGCCGAGATGATAGGGTGTCACGGGCCCGCCGATGCCGGCCTGCTTGAGCAACGCAGTCAATCCCGCGTTGCCAAGATGACGGGCGGCGACGAGGCCCTTTACGACATAGGCACGGTTCAGGCCCTTGAGCGGTACGACATCGCAAACCGTCGACAGCGCTACGATATCGAGCATGGACAAAAGATCGAACGTCCCCGCGCGGGCATCGCCACGCCCTCGCAGAAGCCGCTGCAGGGCGACCAGCACGAGGAAGACGACGCCGGCGGCCGACAGGTGCCCCTGCCCCGATAGATCGTCTTCACGGTTCGGATTGACCAGGGCAAGCGCGGGCGGCAGGTCCACGCCCACCTGATGGTGGTCGATCACCACGACATCCACGCCGCGTTCGCGCGCCACGGCAAGCGACTCGTGGCTGGTTGAGCCACAATCGACTGTCACGATCAGTTGTGCGCCGCGTTCGATCAACTGGTCGATCGCCGTCGGATTGGGGCCATAACCTTCGAAAATGCGGTCGGGAATGTAGATTTCGGCCTCGATGCCGAAATGCACGAGGAAACGGTAAAGCAGTGCGGACGAGGATGCCCCATCGACATCGTAATCGCCGAAGATCGCCACACGCTCCCGATTGGCAATGGCGCGCGCCAGCCGCTCGGTGGCCGCTTCACAGTCCAACAGGCTATAGGGTTCCGGCATCAGCCGGCGCAATGTCGGGTCCAGAAATTCGAGCGCGTTTTCAAACGGTACGCCGCGACCAGCCAGCACCCGGCTGATCAGGTCCGGCAGGCCGTGGGTCTGGCTCATCGCCAGTGCGCGGTTTTCTCCCGCCTGATCGAGCCGCGCCATCCAGCGCTGCCCGGTCGCAGAGCGCTCGACACCGAGAAAGGCGCGGGTGACGGGATCGGCGTTTTCCAACATGCTCATCGCGGCTCCGGTCGTTTTACGCCCCTGCATCTGAAGGCCTGCACTCACTCACCCGGCCTGCCGACCACCTTCTCCCCGTAAGAGGGAAGAAGGAAGAGTACCGCGCCAATTTCCCCAAGCCCCCAAACAGAACGTGGGGCAAATCCCTCGTTCGTTGCCGGAAGAAGGTTATAGTGACGAGCCAGTCCGTCCCGAAATGCGGTCAGCGATAATCAGGCCGTCTTCGGGCGCTCGATTCGAATCACCTGCGGCTCGCCGACCAGATAACCCTCGGCCTTGACCGATGCCACGGCCTTGCGGACGGAATCCTCCATCGTCGCATGGGTGACGAGGATGATGGTCTTCGGATCCGTCGATTCGGCCGTGGACTGCGCACGCTGCACGATGGATTCGAGCGAGATGCCGTTCTCCGCCATATGCTTGGCGATGCTGGCGAAGACGCCGGTGCGATCCTCGACCGAAAGGCGGATGAAGTAGCCGCCGTGATGCTTGCGGATCTGCGCGCGCTTGTAGGGGGAAAGTGCGGCGGCCGGGCGTCCGAGTGCCGGAACGGTCTGCGCGCCGGGACGGCTCTTTGCGATATCGGCAATGTCGCCCAGCACAGCGGAAGCCGTGGCGTTGCCGCCGGCACCAGGACCGACCATCAGCAGTTCGCCGAGGATGTCCGATTCGATCGCGACGGCATTCGTCACACCATCCACCTGCGCAATGACGCTGTCGAGCGGCACCATGGTCGGATGAACACGCTGCTCTACGCCCGTATCAGTCTTTTGTGCAACGCCCAGGAGCTTGATGCGATAGCCGAGATCGGCCGCCGCGCGGATGTCGTCTATGGAGATGTTGGTGATGCCTTCGAGATAGATGTCATCAGCCGCGATCTTCGTACCGAAGGCCAGCGTCGTCAGGATCGAGAGCTTGTGGGCGGTGTCGTTGCCCTCGATGTCGAAGGCCGGATCGGCTTCGGCGTAACCCAGGCGCTGGGCTTCCTTGAGGCACGCCTCGAAGGATAGGCCCTCCTTCTCCATCTTGGTAAGGATGTAGTTGCAGGTGCCGTTCATGATGCCGTAGACGCGCGAGATCGTGTTGCCAGTCAGCGATTCCCGCAAAGCCTTGATGACCGGGATGCCGCCCGCGACCGCCGCCTCGTAATTCAGAATGCAGCCGTTCTTCTCGGCGATGCCTGCAAGCTCGACGCCATGGGCGGCGAGCAGCGCCTTATTGGCGGTGACGACATGGACGCCGCGTGACAGCGCGGCTTTTACCGCCGCGAGCGCCGGGTCGCCTGCCCCGCCCATCAGCTCTACGAAGACGTCGATCTTCGCATCGCGCGCCAGGGCGGCCGGATCGTCGAACCATTCAGCTACGGAAAGATCGATGCCACGGTCACGTCCCTTGGTGCGGGCCGTCACCGCGACGATCTCGATCGGGCGACCGCACGTCGTGGTGAGCATGTCCCTGCGTTCGACGAGAATCTTCGCGAGCGAGGCACCAACGGTTCCCAAGCCCGCAATGCCGATCTTCAGGGCATCAGCCATGGTCATGTCCTAACGTTTTGGAAGAGACCCTCCGCAGACCGCGGAGGGTGGATTTCAGCGATGGGCGTTGAGCGAGATAACGTTGTGCATCGTCTCGTCGGCCGTCGACAGGAACTTCTTGATATTGCGCGCCGCCTGGCGGATGCGGTGCTCGTTCTCGACGAGCGCGAGGCGCACATAATCATCGCCCATCTCGCCGAAGCCGACGCCAGGCGCAACTGCCACATCCGCCTTTTCGACGAGCAGCTTGGAGAATTCCAGCGAACCGAGATGGCGGAACTTTTCCGGGATCTTCGCCCAGGCGAACATGGTGGCCGCCGGCGGCGGAACCTCGAAGCCGGCCTTGCCGAAGGTGTCGACCATTACGTCGCGGCGACGCTTGTAGACGTTGCGCACTTCCGCAATGTCGGAGCCGTCGCCGTTCAGCGCATGTGTGGCCGCAACCTGGATCGGCGTGAAGGCGCCGTAGTCGAGATAGGACTTCACGCGCGTCAGCGCGGCAATCAGCCGTTCATTGCCGACGGCAAAACCCATGCGCCAGCCCGGCATGGAGAAGGTCTTGGACATGGAGGTGAACTCCACCGTCACGTCCATGGCACCGGGCACTTCCAAAACGGACGGCGGCGCCGCGTTGTCGTCAAAGTAGATTTCCGAATAGGCAAGGTCCGACAGCACGATGATGTCGTGCTTGCGCGCAAACGCGATGACGTCCTTGTAGAAATCGAGCGTGGCCACATGTGCCGTCGGGTTCGACGGGTAGTTGATGATCAGCGCCAGCGGCTTCGGGATCGAATGGCGCACAGCGCGCTCGAGCGGCGGAAAAAAGCTCTCGTCGGGCTCGACGGACATGGAGCGGATGACACCGCCCGCCATCAGGAAGCCGAAGGCGTGGATCGGATAGGTCGGGTTCGGGCAAAGAATCACGTCGCCGGGCGCGGTGATCGCCTGCGCCATGTTCGCAAAGCCTTCCTTGGAGCCGAGCGTGGCGACGACCTGCGTCTCCGGGTTCAGCTTCACGCCGAAGCGGCGGGCGTAGTAGGCGGCTTGCGCACGGCGAAGGCCCGGAATGCCCTTGGAAGATGAGTAGCGATGCGTGCGCGGATCCTGGACGACTTCGCAAAGCTTGTCGACGATCGCCTTGGGCGTCGGCAGATCGGGGTTGCCCATGCCAAGGTCAATGATGTCGGCACCACCCGCTCGCGCGCTTGCTTTCAAACGGTTGACCTGTTCGAAAACATATGGCGGCAGACGCCGGACCTTGTGAAACTCTTCCATCTTCAACCCCGTTGGGCGCGGCGCCCTTCTCCGGCTTGGCCTGAGCAAACCCCGCGCGATTCGATCAACCGGCGCTACTGCACCGTCTGCGCGCCACAATTGGCGCGCAGACGGTGCAGTAGCATTTCAATTGCCGCATAATTTTGTCCTTGGATCGTGCGCGATTCAAGGAATCATGCAGCGGCGAAAACGTTCGAATTGAACACGCTTCGCCCGCGCCGGCGGCCCTTGGGCCGCCTTTCGCTTTGCTGCCAAACGGCAAGAAACGCAAGCGTTAATTCGTGCCTTCGATCTCGGACAGCGTTGCCTTGCCGTGGTTGTCGCGCAGTGCCTGCAGCTCGGCGAGCTGGCGACGGTATTCGGCATCAGAAATCTGGCCGGCGCTGCGCCGTTTCGCAAGCGCCGTCAGGCTCTCGCTGTTCGTGGCGGCCTCCTCGTCGGTCATCTGCTGCGTCTCGGCGCTGACGATGGCCGTGATGTCCGGATAGACGTCCGCGCGGTTGGCACCGGCATTGACCGAGGGATCCCGCGCTGTCGAGCTGCAGGAGCCAAAAGCCACCGGAAGGGCGGCCATGAGAAGGACGACGCTCAAGCGCCTGAATTCGAACGCCATATGGCTGTATGCTCCTGTCGAAACGACGGGTTCCGTATCGTGCCGCGAAAGGCTGTCAGGCCCTTGTAATCTGTTTCGCAGAGAATGTAAAAATGCAAAACGACACAATAAAACCGGGAGGAAAGCATGGCGCAGGACAGCAAAGCGGGTGAACGCGATGCCGCCGGCGAAAAGCCCGGTTTTCAGCCTTTCGATCCCGCAACGATCGAACCTTATGTCCTCAAGGACCCCGAGGCGCTGACGGTCAATCTCGCCCGCATGGTCGAGCAACTCGGCAAGGCCGCCTCCGCCTGGCTTGCACCGCGCGAAAGCGGTGCGAAGGTCGATACCGTCTCCGAACCGATGGTCGACATGGTCAAGACCCTCTCAAAGGTCTCCGAATACTGGATGGCCGACCCGCGCCGGACGCTGGAAGCGCAGACCATGCTGCTGGGCAGCTACTTTAACATCTGGTCGCGCACGCTCAGCCGGATGGGCGGGGAAGATGCCGCGGCCGGGCCCGATCTCCACGCCAAGGACAAACGTTTCGCCGACGAGGATTGGGTGAAGAACCCCTTCTTCGACTTCCTGCGGCAGGCCTATTTCGTGACATCGGACTGGGCGGAGAAACTCGTGACCGACGCCGAGGGCCTGGACGAGCACACGCGTCACAAGGCGGCCTTCTACGTGAAGCAGATCGCGAGCGCCGTTTCGCCCTCGAATTTCGTGACCACCAATCCGCAACTCTATCGTGAAACCGTCGCCTCGAGCGGCGCGAACCTCGTGCGCGGCATGAAGATGCTCGCGGAAGACATAGCGGCGGGTCGCGGCGACCTGAAGATGCGCCAGACCGATACCAGCAAGTTCGCCATTGGCGAGAACATGGCGCTGACGCCAGGCAAGGTTCTGGCGCAGAGCGACGTCTGTCAGGTCATCCAGTACGACGCATCGACGAAGGAGGTCCTGAAGCGCCCTCTCCTCATCTGCCCGCCGTGGATCAACAAGTTTTACATTCTCGACCTTAATCCCGCGAAATCCTTCATCAAATGGGCGGTCGACCAGGGCCATACGGTTTTCGTTATTTCGTGGGTGAACCCGGACGAACGGCATGCCGGCAAGGATTGGGAGGCCTATGCCCGCGAGGGCATCGGCTTCGCGCTCGATACGATCAAGCAGGCCACCGGCGAAGATGAGGTCAACGCCATCGGCTATTGCGTGGGCGGCACGTTGCTGGCGGCGACGCTGGCGCTGCATGCCAAGGAGGGCGACAAGCGCATCCGCAGTGCGACGCTGTTCACCACGCAGGTCGACTTCACCTACGCCGGTGACCTCAAGGTCTTCGCGGACGAAGAGCAGATCGACCTCATCGAGCGCGGCATGCAGGCCACGGGCTATCTCGAAGGCTCCAAGATGGCGACGGCCTTCAACATGTTGCGCGCCTCCGAACTGATCTGGCCCTATTTTGTGAACAACTACCTGAAGGGCCAGGATCCCATGCCCTTCGACCTGCTGTACTGGAATTCAGATTCCACACGAATGCCTGCCGCCAACCACTCGTTTTATCTTCGAAATTGCTATCTCAACAATACGCTGAGCAAGGGCGAGATGGTGCTTGCCGGCAAGGCGCTTTCGCTGAAGGACGTAAAGATCCCGATCTATAATCTCGCCACGAAGGAAGACCACATCGCGCCAGCGAAATCGGTTTTCGTCGGCAGCCAGTTGTTCGGCGGCAAGGTAACCTATGTCATGGCAGGCTCCGGCCACATCGCCGGCGTCGTCAACCCGCCCGACAAGAACAAGTATCAGTACTGGACGGGCGGACCGGCAAAAGGCGACTTCGATACCTGGGTCAAGAAGGCGAAGGAAACCCCCGGCTCGTGGTGGACACACTGGGATGCATGGATCAAAGACGAGGACGACCGCATGGTACCGGCCCGCAAGACAGGCGGCAGCATGAACTCCATCGAGGAAGCGCCCGGCTCCTATGTGCGTGTGCGTGCCTGACGAACTCATCCAGCAATGAAATTCGATCCGCCGCTCATCCCCGGCACCCTCGTGCAGCGTTACAAACGCTTCCTGTTCGACGCCATCCTCGATGACGGGTCGGCGATCACCGGCTCTTGCCCGAATACCGGCTCGATGCGCGGCCTCACCGCGCCGGGATCGCGTATATGGATGTCGACAAGCGACAGTCCGACGCGAAAACATCGCCACCGGTTGGAACTGGTGGAGGCGGATGACACCGTCGTGGGCATCAATACCGGCCTGCCGAACCGTCTTGCGGAAGAGGCGATCCATGCCGGTCTCGTTTCCGACCTCGCCACCTATCCGCTGATCGAACGAGAGAAGAAGTACGGCCGCAACTCGCGCATCGATATCCTGCTGTCGGGCGACACGCGGTCGCCAGCCTATGTCGAAGTCAAGAACGTGCATTTCCGCCGTGCTGCGGGGCTTGCCGAATTTCCCGATACGGTGACGACGCGTGGCGCGAAGCATCTGGAAGAGCTTGGGGACATGGCCGAAGCCGGCTTTCGCGCGATCATGCTCTATCTCGTTCAGCGCGAGGATTGCGACCGCTTTCGCATCTGCGCCGACCTCGACCCCTTCTACGCGACCGGTTTCCAGCGTGCCATGTCCCGTGGCGTGGAGGCCTATGCGGTCAAATGTGCGGTTACACCCTCGCAAATCCGGCCTGTGGCATCGATCACCATGGACGAACCCGGTGCCGCTGTTTTATGACGGTCGCTGGAGAATGAAGAAAGCTGCACCATGGTGACTTATATTGAAGCGTCGGCGGCGCCGTTGAAGAACACGGGCGTCATCCGTCTTTACGATGCGGAGGCCTTCGAGGGCATGCGCATGGCCTGTCAGTTGACGGCGCGCTGCCTCGACGAACTCTATCCGCTGGTGAAGCCCGGCGTCGCGACCGACGTGATCGACCGCTTCGTCTTCGAGTTCGGCATGGACAATGGAGCGCTGCCTGCCACGCTCAATTATCGCGGCTATACGAAATCGACCTGCACCTCGATCAACCACGTGGTCTGCCACGGCATTCCCAACGACAAGCCGATGCGCGAAGGCGATGTGGTGAACATCGACGTCACCTACATTCTCGATGGCTGGCACGGCGATTCCAGCCGCATGTATCCCGTCGGCGAGATCAAGCGGGCGGCCGAGCGGCTGCTCGAAGTCACCCACGAATGCCTGATGCGCGGCATCGCCGCCGTGAAGCCGGGCGCCCGCACAGGCGCGATCGGCGAAGCGATCCAGGCTCACGCCGAGGCCGAGCGCTGCTCGGTCGTGCGGGATTTCTGCGGCCATGGCGTCGGCCGGCTGTTTCACGACGCGCCGAACATCCTGCATTACGGGCGGGCGAACGAAGGTCCGGAAATTCGCGAAGGCATGATCTTTACGATCGAACCGATGATCAACCTTGGCCGCCCGCATGTGAAGGTGCTCTCCGACGGCTGGACCGCCGTGACGCGCGACCGCTCGCTGTCGGCACAGTACGAGCATACTGTCGGTGTCACCGCTGACGGATGCGAGATATTTACACTGTCGCCCGGCGGCCTCGACCGCCCGGGTCTGCCCACTTAAGGATCGCCATGAAGGGATCGCGCGGCCGTATCGACCAGCCCCCCTCCGCCAGCAAGGAGGACAAAGCGTGCCCTGCCGGCGATCTTTTCGACGACACTGACGAGCGAGGATATTTTTCGGAGCGACCGGCGCGGACCGCAGTGCCCGCTGCCACGGCCGAACCTGAAGAGAAGCACTACCACGGGCACCGTGACCGTCTGCGTCTTCGTTTTCGTGAAAGCGGCGACACCGCGCTCGCCGACTACGAAATCCTCGAACTCCTCCTCTTTCGCCTCATTCCCCGCCGCGACACCAAACCGGTTGCCAAAGCGCTGCTCAGCAGGTTCGGTACTCTTTCCGGCGTCTTCGGCGCGACGCCCGCCCTGCTCCAGGAAGTCAGCGGCATCGGAGAAACGGTCGCGCTCGATATCAAGCTCATCGCCGCCGTTGCCCAGCGCACGCTGAAGAGCGAGATCCGCGACAAGACGGTGCTCGCCTCCTGGTCCTCGGTCATCCAGTACTGCCATGCCGCCATGGCGCATGAGCCGCGCGAACAATTTCGGATCCTCTTCCTGGACAAGCGCAACACGCTGATCGCCGACGAGGTGCAGGGCCGCGGCACTGTGGATCACACCCCGGTTTATCCGCGCGAGGTGGTGCGCCGCGCGCTCGAACTCTCGGCTACAGCCATTATCCTTGTGCACAATCATCCTTCGGGCGACCCGACACCCTCGCGAGCGGACATTGACATGACGAAGACGATTGTGGAAACGGCCCGACCGCTTGGTATCACGGTGCATGATCACATCATCATCGGCAAGGATGGACATGTCAGTCTCAAGGGCTTGAGACTTATATGAATTCCGAAATCGGATAATCAAGCTTTCATCCGATTGAAACGGTTTGCTGCCACATTCGGTTGACGAAACTGACTAGGCGAAGAGAATTGCTGCAATGCAATATGATTCTTCCCGCACAGGACTGGGGCTATCTTTCATGCAGGAATTCGATCTCGTCGTCGTGGGCAGCGGGCCGGCAGGCCGCCGTGGCGCCATCCAGGCAGCCAAGCTCGGACGAAAGGTTCTCGTCATCGAACAGGGCAAACGCGTCGGCGGCGTTTCCGTGCACACCGGCACCATCCCCTCCAAAACCCTTCGTGAGACCGCACTGAACCTCTCGGGTTGGCGCGAGCGCGGCTTTTACGGCCGCGCCTATCGCGTAAAGCAGGAGATCAGTGCGGACGACCTGCGCCGCCGCCTGCTCATCACGCTCGATCACGAGGTGGAGGTTCTGGAGCACCAGTTCGCCCGCAACCGCGTGCAGCACATTCGCGGCAAGGCGACGTTCGTGACACCGGATACGATGGAGATCGCCAAGGATGACGGCGAGACCATCCATGTCCAGGCGAAAAGCATCATGCTGGCCGTCGGCACGAAGCCCTACCGCCCGGAAAGCATTCCGTTTGACGGCGTGAGTGTGCTCGACAGCGATGAACTGCTCGACATCCAGGAACTGCCGCGCTCGATGGCCGTGATCGGTGCGGGCGTCATCGGCATCGAATATGCCACGATCTTTTCTGCGCTCGACACGCAGGTCACTGTCATCGATCCCAAGGCGACCATCCTCGATTTCATCGACAAGGAGATCATCGAGGAGTTCGTCCATGATCTGCGTGACCGCAACATGAAGCTGATCCTTGGCCAGAAGGCCGAGAAGGTTGAGAAGCTGTCCAACGGCAAGTGCGAGATCACGCTGGACAACGGGCGCCATGTCACCTGCGACATGGTGCTTTATGCCGCCGGCCGCGTCGGCGCCACAGATAGCCTGAACCTCGCCGCTGCCGGTCTCACAGCCGACTCGCGCGGCCGCCTCAGCGTCAACCCGGAAACCTTCCAGACCGACGTGCCGCACATCTACGCCGCCGGCGACGTGGTTGGCTTTCCCGCACTTGCCTCGACCTCGATGGAGCAGGGCCGCATCGCCGCCCGCGTCGCCGTCGGGGCCATCGCGAAGGAACCACCGAAATACTTCCCCTACGGCATCTATGCCGTGCCGGAAATCTCCACCTGCGGACTGACCGAGGAAGAGGTGAAGGAGCGCGGTATTCCCTATGAATGCGGCATGGCGCGCTTCCGCGAGACCTCGCGCGGCCACATCATGGGCCTCAACTCCGGCCTGCTGAAAATGATCTTCTCCCTGAAGACCCGCCGCCTTCTCGGCGTGCACATTGTCGGCGAAGGGGCGACCGAACTGGTTCATATCGGCCAGGCCGTGCTGAACCTGAAGGGCACCGTCGAGTATTTCGTCGAGAACACCTTCAATTACCCCACGCTCGCCGAAGCCTACAAGATCGCCGGCCTGGATGCATGGAACCGCATGGGGGACCTGTCGCAGGCAGGCTGACGCCCTTGCATCGAAACACCGGGCGGATGCCGTCACGAATCGCCCGGAATTGCGCTGAAGATTGGGTATCGACGAGGTTGTCAGCCCATATATTCGCGGCTATATCAACGCTTGCAAATTGCGCCTGAATGGCAACCGCGCGGGCATGGGATCGAGAGGAGATTGTCGTGGAAAACAAACGACATGTTCGGTTTCGAATCGTTCCGCTCGGCCTGTCTGCGGTTCGCCTTTAGGCGCAGTCTGTTGTTCCGGTCATTGTTCCCTCAAGCAAACCGGATTATGCATTTCCTCATGCTCGCCGGCGGATCGTCGCGCCGCGATGCGCGAATTCTGGAGCCACGTCGATGACCGCAAAGATCTATCGTCCCGCCAAGACCGCGATGCAGTCGGGCAAGGCCAAGACCAACCTCTGGGTTCTGGAATTCGATGCCGAGAAGCCGCGGACGATCGACCCCATTATGGGGTATACGAGTTCCGGCGACATGTACCAGCAGGTCAAGCTGACCTTCGAAACCAGCGAGGAAGCGGTCGCGTATGCCGAGCGCAACGGCATCGAATACCGCGTGATCGAGCCGAAGGAAGCGACGCGCAAGCGCGTGGCCTATCCGGACAATTTCCGCTTCAACCGCATGCAGCCTTGGACCCATTGAGGTCCCGACGGCCCCTTAGCTCAGCTGGATAGAGCATCTGCCTTCTAAGCAGAATGTCGCAGGTTCGAGCCCTGCAGGGGTCGCCATTTATATTGTGTGCCAAGACGCCCGCACGGCAGAAAACTGTGACGGGCGTTTTTTTGACTCAACGGCCAGGCTCAGCCCTGACGATTATCTTTCCGAGCCTGGCTGTCCTTCACAAACTGCGATACACGACCGACCTCCATCCGGTTCACCAGATCGGGGGCGCGCTCGTTTGGCACTGCGTGCATACCCTTATCGGCACGACGTGACTTTGGACGCCTCGGTCGGCTGGCCGCGCGACGCATTTCCAGTGCGCGCTCCGCATTGTTCTTCAATGCCTGCCGCGAGCAAAAGCGCTCTCGACGCGACGTCTCATTGTTGACGCGCTGAAGGGCCGAAGACAGCACGCTCAGCTTTTCGCGGCTGCCGGCATCTTCTGAGACACGGGACTCGCCTCTGGGTGCGCCCTTGCCGCGTATTTCACGCCGCTGGCGATTTGCAATGTCCCGGGCACGGTTGCGTCTTTCGCGAAGATTTCGCCTCAGATCCGCCAGTTCCCGGTCGGACAGATCGCCGACATCGGGGTGATGCGACGAGTCCACCAGTTGCTTCTCGCTGTTGTCGAGAAAACGCGCTTCCAGCTGTCGAGAATTGCTCACATCGGTCTCCTTTCATCCAGTCACCTGGATCAAATCAAGGGCCGACGGATTGGTTTCGCCAATCAGGCTCACTTTGACTGACATAACCGTGAATGCCCCTATTTTCTGCTGGCTGACCTGGCGGGAACTTCTCCGACATCAGCGTATTTCCCGAAAAAGGGAGAACACAGATGAATTACAAAACTTTCGACCCGAACACATCCGTTCCCGACGCGATCGTCGTCAAGCTCTACACGTCGGGCGACAAGATCAGAGGTTATGTGCGCAAGATCGCCGATCCCGCCGAGAACGATACAATATTCCCAGGCGAAGAGATGGAGCCGGCCAAGGCATTCCAGGTCGCCGAATCTCACAGCGAGGGCGAAGCGCCGATATATGTCGAGCTTGTCGAGGGCGTGAAATGGAATCCCTCATGGGGTGAAATCCTGCGGTAGCGCAGAAAACCGCGGGACGCTCAGACTTGATGGCTGGAACATTCGTGAATCTTGGCCGTTCGGCTCGCATGAAAGACACCGAACGCAAAGCCAAGGCCGGGATGTACCGGTTCGTCATCATCCTCTCCGGGATCGCCTTGCTTCTTGCAGGGTCCTACATTGTGTTCTGGATGCCCGGCGCAGCGGAGCGCCAGCCTTCGCCGAACGCAATCAATCAATCCGAGTGAGGACAACATGGAAAAGAATGAGACCCCTGTTGGCCTTGCACCGTCAGCGGATTCGCCGAGGGAAAAGAAGCGCAAACTGCAGATAGGCCGAGGTGCCGTCATGGTGATCTGCGGCATCGGCGTCGCAGCCTTTGCGCTCTACACTTTCACAGTGCTCTACGGGATTTTCACCGCAGCAAACTGAAGTGATACAAACGTATTTTTTCGTGAATGCCGCGCTGGCTGCGGCGTACGCATCCACCTCCCGTTGACGGGCTGGGCAAAGCTGCTACAAAGCCGCATCGCTTGAACGGGACACGTCCCGGGGCACGGATGGGTGGCCGAGCGGTTTAAGGCACCGGTCTTGAAAACCGGCGTGCGGGAGACCGTACCGTGGGTTCGAATCCCACCCCATCCGCCACAAGCCGATTCTGCGCTATAAAGCGATACTCTTTGGCCATAGCTATGCGCCCCTCCCAATTTTCGTACGTCGCGCCGATTCAAACCGCTGGAGCAGTCGGGCTGTCGTGGGCTGGCATCGCCCAGCTCGTAGGCGCTGCTGGGTCAGCGCTGTGCATGGGGCGCACCGCGAATCGCGATGCAATATCTGGTTCGGATTGTCGCCTTGTGCGGCGGTAGACCGCTATAGCGTAGTCGTCGTGCTCATCCTCGTCGGGCGCAGCACTCCCTGTGTTCAATGAGCATTCTCACCAGAACTCGGCACTCCGATCTTCGGCAGGATCGAACTGGCGGCGACCCCTTGTTTTGGCCACAATAGCCTCCTATATCTCTTCCATCGGCATTGCTGATGAGCGCTGGAAAGCTTCTGCCGCTCGCAATGCCGCCATCGCCTGATGCTTTTGACCACGGATGTACTGGCACTGGCGAAACAGGCGATGATGAGGAAGGTCGGTGCTATTTCGCCCCGGCCTTTTTTGTTTTTCCCGTCTGACCCGATCGAAACAAGTGAATGCGTGACATGCCACGCCGCTTCCTGTGTGCGGAAGGCCGCGCGCCCACACTCCGCCATGATCTTCGCCATGAGATGCGATGCGACCGGGAACCAATGCGCCGGGCTCGCCATTATCGTGCCAGATAGAAGGAGTGCACAAATGAACAAGAAGCTTGGAACGGTTCTCGCATTGACGCTGGCGCAGGCCATCGCGACCAGCGCTGGTGCAGCCGACATGGTCGGCCGCGACAACGCGCCGGTCTACGTCGATCGTGGCGCGCGTGACGGCGTGAAGATCGGCATGCTGACCTGCGATGTCGGCGGCGGTGTCGGCTACGTGATCGGGTCTGCGAAGAGCGTCGATTGCGTTTTCAGCGCGAGCAACGGCGAACAGGACGTTTATTCCGGCGTGATCCGCAAGATGGGCGTCGATCTTGGCTTCACCACCCAGGGCCGAATCATCTGGGCGGTTTTCGCGCCGACGGCCGGCTACCATCAGGGTTCGCTCGGTGGCCTGTATCAGGGCGCAACGGCTGAGGCGACGGTTGGCGTGGGTATCGGCACAAATATCCTCGTTGGAGGAACGTCGGGCTCGATCCAACTGCAGACGATCAGCGTAAGTGGCCAGCTTGGTCTCAACCTCGCCGCGACCGGCACCTCCGTCACTTTGACGCCGCAGGGCTGATAAAACCTTACGATAGAAACGGGCAACACCGGTTGCCCGTTTCTTCCTTCGCGCCATCTGTTAGAATGAAGCACTAGAGGTGCTGTCATGAAGCGTTTTGCCCTTCCCCTGCTTGCTATTCTGGTTCTGGCCGGTTGCACGACTGGCGGTATGCCGCTGGAACCGATCCCGGGAAGCATCACCTACCATGCACAGCCGCGCACCAAGCTCACCAAGGCCCCTGTTGGCAGCACGTTCGAACATCAATTCATCGACCGTCGTGGCCGCGAGGTGTTCGAGACGTATCGAATCGAACCAGACCGATCGCTGTCGATCGTGCGGCGTTATGTACGCGTCGAGGTATTCTAATGGACGGACAACGGGAGAATGCCATGCTGGAAAGCTCGGACATCGAACTGGAAGACGAGCGCCTGAAGCAGCTCGATATTCTCGCTTCCGAACGTAGTCTTACGGGGTCCGAACTGATGGCCCATTACCAACCGGGTTCCTTCGGTTTTCATGAGGCGGTACACACCACCTCTATCGTGCTTGATCTCGTGGACGAACAGCTGTTGCATCATCCCGCCATTGCGGGAAATCCGGAATGGTTCCGCCTGGCCGCGCGCGCGAGTGAAGCGTTGTTCAATCTGTACCAGTCCATGGGCGCTGCGCAGCTGACGAGCCGCAACACGGACGAAGGCAAGCGGCCCGAGGAACTCAATGCCAGCAACGACGACTGATCAAACTTCGTAAATGAGGCTCGCGCTTCGGGTGCGAGGCCCAGTGCCGGCTCGGTCAGGTCAAGTCACGTCGCGCAGGGCCTGAACGACCCGCTCGCGACCGAGGCGAATGACATTCTCCATGGCGCTGCGTGCGCCCTCCTCGTCCCGCCTGTGGATCTCCTCGACAATACGGATGTGGTTGGCAGCGACATCGTTGATCTTGCTGCGATCTTCCGCCGGCGAGCTGAGCGTGAAGGCGCCGACGAGGCCGGCTTCAATAAGGCTGCCCAGCGTGCGCAGGAACGGATTACCCGACGCTTCCAGTACAGACAGATGAAATTTCAGGTCCGCCATAGCCATAGAGCCAGCGGTATGCTCCGGGTCGCCCATGGCGACGGCAAGCCGCATCATCTGGCTGATATCGGCCTCCGTGGCGTTACGCGCCGCAAGGGCCGCTGCGTGAGGCTCGAAACCAAGACGTACCTCTGAGAGGTGGGTCAGAAACTCCTCATCGATGCCCACGGCGAAATACCAGGTGAGGATATCGCCATCGAAAAGATTCCACTGGGTATTCGGCGTCACGCGTGTACCGATCCTCGCGCGCGGCACGACAAGGCCCTTTGCGGCCAACGTCTTCATCGCTTCACGCAGCACTGTTCGCGAAACCTTGAAGCGCGCGGCCAGCTCCACGTCGCCCGGAAGGGTGCTGCCGACCGGATACTCGCCGGCAATGATGGCCCGCCCGAGTTCGTTGACGACCTGCGCATGGCTGGTGCGCGTGTTCATCCCCGATATGGCGGCTTCAAGCAAACCCTTTTGCAAATGTCCCCTCCTCCGTCTCGCACACGTCATCCGCTGCGAAACATCCCGCTGGTATAGAACGCCGCACCGATTCCGCAAAGCCTGATCGCGCACCCGCAGCATCAACAAAAAACCCGGCGAGACGCCGGGTTTTCTGAATGGGATATGCTGGTGCCGGAGGCTTACTGGCTCTTGGCAGCCTTCTGGGCATCTTCCAGCTTCTTGCGGGCTTCCTCGGCCTTCTTCTGCATTTCTTCCTGCAGCAGGCGCTGACGCTCTTCGAGCTGGGATTGTTCGATCGGCTCGCCGTCGAACACGCCCGTGAAGCCTTCAAGCGAGATCTTGATCGGGTTCGGCGCGCGCTGGAAGTTGACCGAGGTCAGAACGAGTTCGCCGCCCTTCTTGAGGCTGGCCAGAACCTGATCGGTGAGCGGGACTTCTGCAACGCACTTGTCGGGCATGCAGATCGCATAGTCGAGCTTCTGGGCCTTGCCGCCATCGATCTGCATCTGAACGCCGACCGGGATCAGACGCGCGCTCGGAACCGAGACCTGCATGATCTTGCGGTTGGCCTTACCTGCAACGGTGATGAGGCCGACAGCCGTGATGAGCTGGCCGCTGCTGGCGGTCAGCAGGTTCTGTACGATGCATACGTCATTGTCTTCCTGCTTGGTGCAGACCTTGAACCAGCCCTTCGGCGGGGCGGCCTGCTGAGCCTGCGACGCGGACGGAGCAGCAGCCATCGCAACGGACGCGGCGAAGGCAGAAAGGACGGTCCGCTTGATGAGATTCGATGTGAAGATCATACGATTTCGGTCTCCTGAAAATCCGGTGCCGGAGCGACTGCGCTCCTCCCGCAAGCCCCTCTCGGGCATTCGGTCAGCCGTGCGCTCTCCTGTCGGCGAAATGAGGCATTTGCATGACCCGCTTCGGTGAACCCTGTTACATCGCGTCGCGCCGGATATCCAGTCTTTCCTTGCGAAAATCCGGCGCACACGCCATTTCCCACCGCCGCCATGCTGCTGCCGCGCATGCAGGCAGTATAATAGGGAGAATCATCCTGAAGTCACGGGAGTCACACGTGCGCCTGATCCTAACCGCCCTCGCCGCCTGCACGATCGGCCTTGCCGCCGCTTCGGTGGAGGCCGCGCCCGTGCACGGCATCGCGATGCATGGCGAGCCTGCCCTGCCGGCGGACTATACGCACTTTCCTTACGTCAATCCGGCCGTCAAGAAAGGCGGGCGCATCGCCTATGGCGTCGTCGGCACTTTCGACAATCTCAATCCGTTCATTCTGAAGAGCATGCGCACGACGGCGCGCGGCATGTGGGATCCCGAATTCGGCAACCTCGTCTACGAATCGCTCATGCAGCGCTCTCGCGACGAAGCCTTCACCATGTATGGCCTGCTCGCCGAAACCGTCGTGATGGATGACGATCGGACCTTCATCCAGTTCAACCTCAACCCAAAGGCGCATTGGGCGGATGGCGAGAAGGTGACCGCCGACGACGTGATCTTCAGCTTCGAACTGCTCCGCGACAAGGGCCGCACGCCCTTCAACCGCCGGCTCGACGGCGTCGAGAAAATGGAGAAGGTCGGTGAAAACAGCGTGCGCTTCACCTTCAACGACAAGGCCGACCGCGAGACGCCGCTGCTGATCGCCGGCTATTCGCCAATCCTGCCGAAGCATGCCATCGACGTCGAGACCTTCGACCGCACATCGCTTTCGCTTCCGGTTGGCTCCGGTCCCTACAAGGTGAAGGCGGTCAGGCCCGGCGAGAGGATCGTGTACGAGCGCAATCCCGACTATTGGGCCAAGGATCTCCCGTCCAAAGTGGGTTTCGACAATTACGACGAGATTTCGGTTGAATACTTCCTGCAGGACAATTCTCTGTTCGAGGCCTTCAAGAAGGGCGAAATCGACCTCTACCAGGAGGGGAGCCCGACGAAATGGGTGCGCAACTACAATTTTCCCGCCATCGCATCCGGTGACATTGTAAAGGACGCGGTGAGCCCGAAGACGCCATCCGGCATGTTCGGCTTCGTTTTCAATACGCGCCGACCCGTCTTCCAGAATAAGGAATTGCGCAAGGCCCTGACACTGGTCTTCGATTTCGAATGGGTGAATCGCAGCCTTTTCGAGAACGCTTACAAGCGCACGCAGAGCTTCTGGCAGAATTCCGATCTCAGCTCGATGGGCGTGCCCGCCGATGACCGTGAGCGGGCGGTGGCGGGAGCGGCGCTCGAGAAGATAGAACCGGATATCCTTGCCGGCACGCATCTCCTGCCGACCACGGATGGCTCGGGGCGGGACCGCAAGGTGCTGCGTCTGGCGATGGATTCGTTCATCGAGGCCGGCTACGCCATCAAGGGCGGCCAGATGGTCGACGCGAACGGGACGCCGCTCACCTTCGAAATCATGACGCAGAACGCCGATCAGGAGAAGCTCGCACTCGCCTACCAGCGTTTTCTTGCGGCGCTCGGCGTGAAGGCCGGTATCCGAACGGTGGATGATTCGCAGTATCAGAGCCGCAGCCAGACCTTTGACTATGACGTCATCATCAAGTCCTTCCCCTCCTCGCTTTCGCCCGGGCGTGACCAAATCAGCTACTGGAGTTCAACGACGAGTGACTTTCCCGGAAGCTCGAACTTTGCGGGCGTGGCCGATCTGGATGTCGACCGCTTCATCGATGCGATGCTGAACGCTCGTTCCGCCGAGGATTTCCGATCGGCCGTGCGCCTGCACGACAGGATGCTGCTTTCGGGCTACTATGTCGTGCCGCTCTACCATCTCGGCGAACAGTGGGTGGCGCATGCCAAACGCATCCAGCGTCCGGAAAAGACCCCGCTCTACGGTTTCCAGTTCCCCGTATGGTGGGACGCACGCGCACAGTAAAGGGGTGATCCCCAGAATTAGGGTTCCCTCAAGGTAACCTGTTGAAACAAGCGGCGCACGAGCCTATCTCGGCGCATGACCGGATCGTTACTGCGTCTCGAAAGGAAAACCGGATGGAAGCCATTACAATCGATGTCGTTTCGGATGTCGTGTGCCCGTGGTGCTATCTCGGCAAGAAGCGGCTCGACCAGGCAATCGAGAATGTCAGGGACGAGCTTGGTGTCGCGGTGACGTTCCGCCCCTATCAGCTCAATCCTGACCTGCCGCCGGAAGGCGTCGATCACAAGGCGCATCTTGCGGAAAAACTCGGCGGCACCGATGCAGTGGAACGGGCGCATGATACCTTGACCGAGCTTGGCCGGCAGGACGGCATCGCCTTCGATTTTCCGGCCGTGAAGATCAGCCCGAACACGCTTGATGCGCACCGCCTTCTGCGCTGGGCGATGATCGAGGGGCCGGAGGTACAGAACCGCGCGGCTCTCGGCCTCTTCAAGGCCTATTTCGAGGAAGGCCGTAATGTCGGTGACCGGGCCGTTCTGCTCGACGTGGCGGAAGCAGCGGGGATGGACCGCGCCGTGGTGAAAGCCCTGTTTTCCGCCGGCGCCGACGTCGATTCCGTCACTGAGGAGATCGGCATGGCGCGTGACATGGGCGTCTCCGGCGTGCCCTGCTTCATCATCGACAATAAATATGCCGTCATGGGCGCGCAGTCCGTCGATGTACTGACCAATGCCTTCCGCGAAATCGCAGCCATGAAGGCGCAGGAGCGCATTGGGAAGAACTGAAATCCAGGCTATGTCAGCGCAGCAACCACGGACGGTCGGGCGCTGATCGTTTCCCACCAGGCGAACAGGCTGGGGAATTGAGCCAGCATCGCAGCCCCGTCCGGGGCCCGTTGAAACAGATCGAAGATCGGTGCGGCGTGGAAATCGGCGAGAGAGGGCGTTTCGCTGGCGAGCCAGGGCCGGTCTCCGACGAGATCTGATAGCGCGGTAAGAACGCGACGGGCTTTCTCCAGCCCGTCGGCGATTCTTGCCTCATCAGGGCGCTGACCTTCCGGCGGCTCCACGCGCTGCACATAGACGTCCCAGACCATCGGCCCGTAGGCATAGTTGTCCAGCATGGCGACGATCTGGTTCATGCGAGCACGTTCGCGGGGTGCTTGCGGCTGAAGCACAGGTCCGTCGAAGCTCTCATCGATATAGCGAGTGATGGCGGTGGTCTCGTAGAGATCGAAACTGCCATGCGCAAAGGCAGGGATGCGGC
The DNA here is from genome assembly GCF_022637395.1 of Shinella sp. H4-D48. Lineage (GTDB taxonomy): Bacteria > Pseudomonadota > Alphaproteobacteria > Rhizobiales > Rhizobiaceae > Shinella > Shinella sedimenti. The sequence continues at coordinate 1,904,465 of NZ_CP093337.1, forward strand.
CGAAGGGGTGGCGGACAATGTAACCCGCCGGCAGACCTTCCTGCGCGAAGACATCGACCGGCACGAGATCATAGGCGACGCCCTTCTCGGCCAGCACGATGCGCACGATCCGCACATACACGCTGTAGCTAGCGCCGTACACGACGACCCTCTTGCCGATATCGGACATCACGCCCTCCGCGACCGTTTGATCCTGTTTGTCAGGCCGCACCCTGTTTTGCGAGGCCTGCCAGTTGCGTCATGACCTGTGCGGCTCCGGTCAGGCGACGTTCCGGGGTCGGATAATCACGGGACAGGAAGAGGCTCTGGTCCGGCCTGATCTTCGCCAGCGTGCCTTGCTTGGCGATATAGCCGACAAGCGCTGCCGGGTTCGGGAATTCCTTGTTGCGGAACTGGACGACGACGCCCTTCGGACCGGCATCCAGCTTCTCGACATTCGCAACGCGGCACAGCGACTTGATGTAGACGATCTTCAAAAGGTGCTGAACCTCGATGGGCAACGGACCGAAACGGTCGATCATTTCCGCGCCGAAGGCATCGATATCGGCCAGTTCCGTGATCTCGCCGAGGCGACGGTACAGGCCGAGGCGCAGATGAAGGTCAGGCACGTAATCGTCCGGGATCATGACGGGCGTGCCGACGGAGATCTGCGGCGACCAGCCGCTGTCGGCAACCTCCTCATCGCCCTTGATCTCGGCGACAGCCTCTTCCAGCATCTGCTGATACAACTCGAAACCGACTTCCTTGATGTGGCCGGACTGCTCTTCGCCGAGCAGGTTTCCGGCGCCTCGGATATCGAGGTCGTGGCTGGCGAGCTGGAAGCCAGCACCCAGCGTATCGAGCGATTGCAGCACCTTGAGACGGCGCTCCGCCGTACCCGTCAGCGTGCGATTGACCGGCAGCGTGAGTAGAGCGAAGGCACGAACCTTGGAGCGTCCGACGCGGCCGCGCAGCTGGTAAAGCTGAGCAAGGCCGAACATGTCGGCGCGATGGATGATCATCGTGTTTGCCGTCGGCACGTCGAGACCCGACTCGACGATGGTCGTCGAGAGCAACACATCGTAGCGGCCTTCGTAGAAGGCGTTCATGATGTCTTCGAGCTCGGTAGCCGGCATTTGGCCATGGGCGACGGCAACCTTCAGTTCCGGCACGTCCTGGCGCAGGAAGTCATGGATTTCCGAAAGGTCGCTCAAGCGCGGGCACACATAGAAGCTCTGGCCGCCGCGGTAGTGCTCGCGCATCAGCGTCTCGCGGATCACGAGCGGATCGAAGGGCGAAATGAAGGTGCGCACTGCCATACGGTCGACCGGCGGCGTGGTGATGAGCGAGAGCTCGCGCACGCCGGTCATTGCAAGTTGCAGGGTGCGTGGGATCGGCGTTGCCGAAAGCGTCAGCACATGCACGTCGCTCTTCAGCTCTTTCAGCCGCTCCTTGTGCTTCACGCCAAAATGCTGCTCCTCGTCGATGATGAGCAGGCCGAGATTGGCAAACTTGATCGACGAGCCCAGCAGCGCATGAGTGCCAACGACGATATCCGTCTTGCCCTCGGACAGTTCCTTCTTCGTCAGCGCCAGCTCCTTTGAGCCCACGAGGCGCGAAGCCTGCTGCACGCGGATGGGCAGGCCGCGGAAGCGGTCCGCAAAAGTCTTGAAATGCTGACGGGCGAGCAGTGTCGTCGGCACGACGACGGCGACCTGCACACCGTTCATGGCGGCGATGAAGGCGGCGCGCAGCGCCACTTCCGTCTTGCCGAAGCCGACGTCGCCGCAGACGAGGCGGTCCATAGGACGACCGGCACCGAGATCGTCGCGCACGGCATCGATGGCATTCGCTTGATCGTCCGTCTCGTCGTAGGGAAAGCGCGCGGCGAACTCGTCATAGACGCCTTCCGGCGTGCTGAGCACCGGCGCATGGCGCACAAGGCGCGCGGCGGCGATCTGGATAAGACCGCCGGCCATGTCGAGCAGGCGCTTCTTGAGCTTGGCCTTGCGCGCCTGCCAGGCGACGCCGCCCAGCTTGTCGAGCAACGCATCCGTGCCCTCACCGCCATAGCGCGTCAGGAGATCGATGTTTTCGACAGGCAGGAAGAGTTTCGCCTCGTCGGCGTAGACCAGTTCGAGACAGGCATGCGGCGCGCCGGCGGCCTCGATGGTGCGAAGTCCCACGAAGCGGCCGATGCCATGCTCTGCATGCACGACGATGGAGCCCTCGTCGAGTCCGGCGACCTCCGTGAGGAAATCCGCGCCGCGCTTGCGCCGCTTGGCACGCCGCACCATGCGGTCGCCAAGAATATCCTGTTCGCCGATAACGACGATGTCGCCCGCTTCGAAGCCGCTTTCCAGGCTGAGCACGGCAGACCCTGCCTCACCCGGCTTCAGCTTGCGCAGATCGGAAAACTTCTCCACCGCCACGACATTGCCGAGACCGTGCTCGGCCAGGACCTGCAGAAGGCGGTCGAGCGAACCTTCCGACCAGCCTGTGACGAGAACCTTGGCGCCCGACGCGCGTTTGTCGGCGATGTGTTTGACTGCCTGATCGAAGACGTTGACGCGACCGCCGTCGGCGTCCTCGCTGCCGGCGGGCTTTGCCCAGCGCTGGCCAGGGCGAGCCTCTATGGTCACGACCTGTCGCGCCTCGCCTTCATGTTCGTTGAAGGGAGACAGGCGAATGGCAGAGCGCTCGTCGAGTTCGCGGGCAAAGCGTTCCGCGTCGAGATAGAGCTGGCCCGGCGGCACCGGCTTGTAGGGTGTCGCCTGCGCCACTTGCCCCTTGCCGGGCGTGGCGGAAGCGAGGCGCGCGTCGTAATAGTCGCGCACGAGCCGAGAACGCTCGACCGCGGCCTCACGTACGGTGTGGTCCGTGACGATACGGAAGCCGGCGAGATAGTCGAAGGTGGTTTCCAGCTCGCCATAAAACAGCGGCAGCCAGTGTTCCATGCCCGCATAGCGCCGGCCCTCGGAGACGGCCTGGTAGAGCGCATCGTCGCGCGTGGCGGCACCAAAAGACGACAGATATTGCTTGCGGAAATGCGAGATGGTTTCCGGCGTCAGCGTCACTTCGCTCATGGGATTGAGATCGAGCGAGCGGGCCTGCCCCGTCGTGCGCTGGCTGGCGGGATCGAAGGAGCGGATGCTTTCGAGCGTATCGCCGAAGAAGTCGAGGCGCACGGGCTCGAGACTGCCAGGTACGAAAACATCGAGGATGCCACCGCGAACGGCAAATTCGCCCACCTCGCGCACGGTCGCGACACGGTCGAAACCATTGCGTTCCAGCCGCGCGGCGATGTCGTCCATGCGCACCTGGTTGCCGGGCTTGGCGGAGAAGGCGAGGCTTTCGATGGTCGTGCGCGGTGCCGTCTTCTGCAACATCGCATTGACGGTGACGAGCACGATCGCCGCATGCGGCTTCTTCTGATGCGCAATCAGCGCCGAAAGCGCCGAAAGGCGGCGGGCGGAGACATCCGCACTGGGGGAGACGCGGTCATAGGGCAGGCAGTCCCAGCCGGGCAGCGTCAACACTGGAATGTCGGGCGCCACGAACCCCAGCATCTGCTCCAGATCGGAAATGCGCTGGCCATCGGACAGCACATAGGCAACAGGACCGGACTTGCGCGCCAGGTCGGCCAGGATCAACGGCTCGACGCCCGATGGCACCGCGCCGATGGTCAGCGGCCTGTCGGCGGCGGCGATGCGTTCAGGAGAAAAACCGGGAATCATGCGCGGTCGTCTTTAAAGAGCGGGGAAAAATCGGGGCGGTAGGCGGCGATGCGCGGAAAGAGACCGTCACGGAAATCGTCAGGCACGGGCTTTTCCCCCGTCACCCACTTGATGAGGTCGTTATCCTCTTCGGCCATGATGCGCTCCAGCTCATCCAGCTCGGTATCGGACAGCGTCTCGATCTCCGCGTCAGCAAAGGCGCCGAGCACCAGATCCATCTCGCGGATACCGCGATGCCAGCAGCGGAAGAGGATGCGCTTGCGGCGCGGGTCGATATCGGCACTCGAGCGTGTCGTTCCCGTCATGATCGTCCTCGCCTTTCTGGTATCGCAAAGAATTTTGCGCTTCTATAGACCGGCAAAAGCCGCTTGTCAGCCTTGCCAAAGACACCATCTCCGGCGATTTTGGCGCCCCATGAGACCCGCCCTGCTCGATCCACTCTTCGCACCGCTCTCCACGCTTCCCGGCATCGGCCCGAAGCTGGGGGAACTCTTCGCGCGCCTTCTCGGCCAGGAAAGCATCGAGGACTGCCGGGTTGTGGATCTCGTTTTCCATTTTCCGCATTCCATCGTCGACCGGCGCAACCAGCCTGGCATCGCCAATGCGCATGACGGCGTCATCGTCACGATCACCGGCCGCGTGGATCGCCATCAGCCGCCGCCACCGGGCAAATCGAGCATGCCCTACCGTGTCTTTCTTCACGACGAGACCGGTGAACTGGCACTCACCTTCTTCCGCGCCAAGGGCAACTGGCTGGAAAAATCGCTGCCGATCGATGAAACCGTCGTGGTCAGCGGCAAGGTCGACTGGTTCAACGGCCGCGCCTCCATGGTGCATCCCGACTATATGGCGCGGCTCAGCGACGCCGACAACGTGCCGCTTGTCGAACCGGTACATGGCCTCACCGCCGGCCTCACCTCCCGCGTTTTGCGCAAGGCGGTGGAAGCGGCGGTGGCCCGCGTGCCGCACCTGCCGGAATGGATCGATCCGGCGCTCGCGCAGCGGCAGGATTTTCCGACGGCCTTCGATGCCATCCACCGGCTGCACGATCCGCGCGACGAAACGGACCTCGACCCCCAGTCGCCAGCCCGACGCCGGCTTGCCTATGACGAATTTCTGGCGGGCCAGATTTCGCTCGCGCTGGTTCGCCAGAAGCTGCGCAAGGTCGCAGGGCGGCCGGTCATCGCGACCGGTGCTCTCAGCCGCCCCGTCATCGACGCCCTACCCTTCTCGCTGACCAACAGCCAACAGGTGGCGATTGGGGAGGTGCTCAAGGATATGGCCGGCGAGCAGCGCATGCTGCGGCTCCTGCAAGGCGATGTCGGCGCCGGCAAGACAGCAGTGGCGCTGATGGCGATGCTCGCTGCCGTCGAATCCGGCGGGCAGGCCGTGCTGATGGCCCCAACCGAAATACTGGCGCGGCAGCATTTTGCGACACTGTCCAAAATGGCTGCCCCGGCCGGCTTGTCCATAGATGTGCTGACGGGCCGCACCAAGGGTCGCGAGCGCGACGCCATCCTGGAACGCATCGCCTCGGGCGAAACGCAGATCGTCATAGGCACGCACGCCCTCTTCCAGGACAATGTCGCCTATAAGGACCTCGTGCTGGCCGTGGTGGACGAGCAGCACCGCTTCGGCGTGCACCAGCGCCTGCGCCTGACAGCCAAGGGCATTTCGCCGCATATGCTGGTCATGACGGCCACGCCGATCCCCAGAACACTGGTTCTGGCGGCGTTCGGCGACATGGATGTGTCGAAGCTGACGGAAAAGCCCGCCGGGCGAAAGCCGATCCAGACCGTCGTCGTCGCGCAGGAGCGCGTCGGGGAGATCGTGGATCGTCTGCGGGCCGCCCTTGCCGAAGGCAAGAAGGCTTACTGGATCTGCCCGCTCGTCGAGGAATCGGAAGAAAGCGACCTCATGTCCGTCGAGGAGCGGCATGCGACGCTTGCCAGCATCTTCGGTAACGACGCCGGGCTTGTCCATGGCCGCATGAGCGGACCGGAAAAGGACGCCGCCATGCTCGCCTTCAAGAGCGGCGAGACACGTCTTCTCGTGGCGACAACGGTCGTGGAAGTCGGTGTCGACGTGCCCGATGCCTCCATCATGGTCATCGAGCACGCCGAGCGCTTCGGCCTCGCCCAGCTCCACCAACTGCGCGGGCGCGTGGGTCGCGGCGAGGAAGCATCGAGCTGCATCCTGCTCTACAAGGGCCCGCTCAGCGAGAATGGCCGGTCAAGACTTTCCATCCTGCGCGAGACGGAAGACGGGTTCCGCATCGCGGAGGAGGACCTGAAGCTGCGCGGCGAAGGCGAGCTTCTGGGGACGCGACAGTCCGGCACGCCGGGCTTTATCGTCGCAAGCCTTGAGGCGCATGGCGACCTTCTGGAGATCGCCCGCAAGGACGCCGCCTATATCCTGGAGCGCGATCCGGAACTGACGAGCGAACGCGGAGAAGCGATCCGCACCCTGCTCTATCTCTACCGCCGTGACGAGGCGATCCGCTTCCTCAGGGCCGGCTGACCACAAAATCGTGATTTCGCCGATAAAGCCCGTCAGGGCATACTTCTCCCGCACAAGCGAAAAAGGAGAAATGCCATGAAGACAGTTCTCGCAGTCGCAGCAGTATTCGGGCTTTCGGCATCCGCCGCCTTCGCGGATTGCGCCTGGCACAACAAGACCACCGCCGCGGCGGATGTCGACAAGACGATCACCACCGCCAGCGTCGTCACGACGGAAAAGCAATCCCGCCTCCCGGCAGATGCCGATACGATCCGTTTGGATGACCGCAAGGATGCGGCAGCCGCGGAATAGGCTCTATAGGTCAGCTTTGACGACCACGGTGTTCGGCTGGTGTCATCCATCCGGCACGATCATCAGCTTGATCATATGACGTTCATGTTGTGGATTAACGACTGACGTCAAGTGCCGGTTATGTCAGCTTTTCTTGCGATCCTTTGATTTCGCCTTGCTCTCCGGCTTCACGGCCGGAAGCGACGCTCCTTCCGGCGGCGTTACGAGCCCGACGGAGATGACGAGTTTGGCGGCGTCCTCCGCGCTCATGTCGAGCGGCACAATCTTTTCTCTTGGAATATAGACAAGCCAGCCGGCGGTCGGGAACGGCGTTGGCGGCAGGAAGCAGGCCACCATGTCCTTGCCCATGGAGCGGAACTTGGTGGCGATCTCGCCGCGCGCATCGGTGGCCACGAAGACGATCGACCAGAGGCCCGCGCTTGGATACTCGATCATGGCAGCCTTGTTGAAGGACGTTCCCTTGTCCTTCAGAACGGTCTCGAAGATCTGCTTGAGGCTCTTATGAACCGTGCGCACGAGCGGCGTGCGATTGAAAAGCCCGTCGCCGAACTCGACGATCGAGCGGCCGATAAGGTTCTTGCCGAGAAAGCCGATCAGCGTGATCAGCACCAGCGCGATCAGGAGACCGAAGCCGGGAATGGCGAACTGAAGATAACTCTCGGGATTATAGCGTGCGGGAATATAGGGTTTGACCCAGCTATCCGCCCAATGAATGAACGTCCAGGTCAGCCATATGGTGATGGCGATCGGCGCGCATATGACCAGGCCGGTCAGGAAATTGTTGCGCAGCCGCGTGGGCAGCGACGGTCTCGGGAGGGGTTCGGTCATCGAATATCCAGCGTGTGGCGAGCGCGGGAGGCCGCTCAGCCATAGAATGCCGGATGATAGGAAACCGTTCCGCCGCCGTAAACCTGTGAAAACGCCAGGCGCAGGAAATACTCGGGCGGCACGCCATCGACCCGAAGGGCGGGATCCGCAACGAAGCCCACATCGGCGGGCCGCTCCGGCCTGACGGTCATTCCACCGTCACTGACTTGGCGAGGTTGCGCGGCTGGTCAACGTCCGTGCCCATGAAGACGGCCGTGTGGTAGGCCAGCAGCTGGATTGGCAGCGAATAGATCATGGGCGCGATCACCTCATCGACATCGGGAAGCACGATGGTCGCCATTGTTTCCAGCTTGGAGGCCGCAGCCCCCTTCGCATCGGTGATGAAGATGATCCGCCCGCCGCGCGCGGCCACTTCCTGCATGTTGGACACCGTCTTCTCGAAGAAGCGGTCATGCGGGGCAATGACGATGACGGGCATATTCTCGTCGATCAGCGCGATCGGCCCATGCTTCAGCTCGCCGGCGGCGTAGCCTTCGGCGTGGATGTAGGAGATTTCCTTGAGCTTCAACGCCCCTTCCATGGCCAGCGGATAGCTGGTGCCGCGGCCGAGATAGAGCACGTCCTTGCACTTGGAGAGATCGCGCGCCAGCTGTTCGATGGACGGCTGAATGGTGTTGAGCACGCCGGCCATGATCCGCGGCATCTCGGCGAGGTTACGCACGAGAGCCTTCTCCTCCGCCTCCGTCAGCGTTCCGCGCGCCTTGCCGGCGCCGATGGCGAGTGCAGCGAGCACCGTCAGCTGGCAGGTAAAGGCCTTGGTCGAGGCGACGCCGATCTCCGGGCCTGCGAGGATCGGAAAGACGGCGTCCGATTCGCGTGCGATGCTCGATTCTCTCGTATTCACCACGGCGCCGATCTTCAGACCGTGCTCCTTGCAGTACCGTAGCGAGGCGAGCGTATCGGCGGTCTCGCCGGACTGCGAAATAAAAAGCGCGGCGGATGCCGGATTCAGCGGGATTTCGCGATAGCGGAATTCCGAGGCGACGTCGATTTCGACCGGCAGGCGCGCATAACGCTCGAACCAGTATTTGCCGACAAGACCGGCGAGATAGGCGGTGCCGCAGGCAGAAATGGCAAGGCTCGGGATCTTGGCGAAGTCGATGCTGCCGGCGACAGGGCGAACCGTATGCTCCAGGAAATCGACATAGTGGCCGAGCGCGTGGGATATCGCCTCCGGCTGCTCATGGATTTCCTTTTCCATGAAGTGACGGTGGTTGCCCTTGTCGATGAGATAGGCCGCCGCCGAAGAAATCTGCTTCGGGCGCTCGACGCGGTTGCCGTCCATATCGAAAATATGGGCGCCGTCGCGGCCGAGAATGGCCCAATCGCCATCGACGAGATAGCTGATCTCGTTGGTGAACGGTGCAAGCGCGATCGCGTCGGAGCCCAGAAACATCTCTCCATGGCCATGGCCGATCGCCAGCGGCGGGCCGCTGCGGGCCGCCATGATGGTGGACGGATCGTCCGCGAAAATCACGGCAAGCGCATAGGCGCCGGTCACCCGGCGCAGCATTGCATGCATCGCCTCGCGGCGGCCGAGGCCATCGCGGCGATATTTCGCGAGCAGTTGGGCAACAACCTCTGTATCCGTCTGCGTGGAGAAAGTCGCGCCATCAGCGATCAGCTCGTCCTTGAGTTCCGAGAAGTTCTCGATAATCCCGTTGTGGACGACCGCGACGCTATCGACGAAATGCGGATGGGCATTGCCTTCGGTCGGCGCGCCATGCGTGGCCCAGCGCGTATGTGCGATTCCGATCGTACCGGCGAGCGGCTCCTCGGCAAGGCGCTTCTCCAGGTTGAACAGCTTTCCCTCGGCCCGGCGACGGGCGAGCACGCCATCGACGATGGTCGCAACGCCGGCGGAATCGTAACCTCGGTATTCAAGGCGCTTCAAGGCATCGACCAGCCGGCCCGCGACAGGCTGATTTCCGACGATACCGACAATTCCGCACATGGCCCGCTCCGCGTTCTAGAGATGCTTCGATTGCGCTCTGTCGTAGAGTTTTTTCGTCACGGCGCAACAGATGCACACTCACTTTCGATTGCAATCGTTAATGTGGGCGCGCCCACATGCAAGTCATCGGTCGCCCTTCTTCTTCGCGTCCTTGATCGCCTGGTTTCGCTCGCGGATCAGGACGGCCCTGCCCTCCTTGTTTTCCTGGCGCGCGCGGCCGAAGGCGACGGCGTCGTCGGGCACATCGACCGTGATGACACTGCCAGATGCGATATAGGCGCCGTTGCCCACCGTCACGGGTGCGACGAGCGACGTGTTGGAGCCTATGAAGGCATCGGCACCGATGCGCGTGATGTGCTTGTTGATACCGTCATAGTTACAAGTGATGGTGCCGGCGCCGACATTGGTGTGCGCGCCGATGAAGGCATCACCGATATAGCTGAGATGATTGACCTTGGCCCCCGCGCCGACCTCCGCCTTCTTGATCTCGGTGAAGTTACCGACCTTGGAGCCCGTTCCCAGCTTGGCGCCGGGCCGCAGGCGGGCATAGGGGCCGATCTCGGCATCCGCGCCGACATGCGCGCCTTCGAGGTGCGAGAACGAATGGATGACCGCACCGCTCTCGACCGTCACGCCCGGACCGAAGACGACGTTCGGTTCTATCGTCGCATCGGGACCGATCTCTGTGTCATAGGACAGGAACACCGTTTCGGGCGCGACCATCGAGACGCCCTCGATCATCATGGCGTGACGGCGGCGCTGCTGCCAAAGCCGCTCGATCACGGCAAGCTCGGCGCGCGTGTTGCAGCCGGTCAATTCCTCCTCGGGCGCCGCGACCGCGATGGCACGGCCGCCGGAGGCACGCGCGACCTCTACGATATCGGTCAGGTAGTATTCGCCCTTGGCGTTTTCATTGCCGATTAGGCCGATCAGCTTGAGCGCCTTGCGGCCGTTGACCGCCATCAGGCCACCATTGCAATAGGTGACGGCGCGCTCGGTATCGGTGGCGTCCTTATGCTCGCGGATGGCCAGCAGTTCACCGTTTTCCACGATAAGGCGGCCGTAGCCAGTTGGATCGGCGGTCTCGAAACCAATGACGACGACATCCGCCCCGTCAGCCAACCCTTCGCGCGCCGCAATCAGCGGCGCTTCGGTAATGAGCGGCGTATCGCCGAAAACAATGAGCAGGTCATCATAACCGCGGGCGATGGCCTCGCGAGCGGCCAGCACGGCATGCGCCGTGCCGAGGCGCTCAGTCTGGATATGCACGGTGCTTTCCACCGCGGCGTTCTTTGCCGCGGCCTCGACCTTCTCCGCATCGCGGCCCAGCACCAGCGCGATATCGGCAATACCGGCCCGCGCCAGCGCGTCGACCACATGGGCGATCATCGGGCGGTTTGCGACCGGATGCAGCACCTTGGACTTCGAGGACTTCATCCTCGTGCTTTCACCGGCGGCCAGGATAACGGCCAGGCAAGTGCGCTTCGTCCGGTCTGCGGTCATGGGAATCCCTCGTTCAGGCGTCTTCGATGGCGTTCCTTAGCAAAAAGCGATGAGAAGACACAAAAGGATTTCGCACGATCAGCTGGTGCTGCGCAGGCGGCTTTCCGTCAGCAATCCGCTTTCGTCCAGGATCGGATAAGCGACGGAGACGAGGTGCGCGTTGACGCGCTTGAGGTCGCGCAGCATGTCGAGATGCAGCGAACTGGTCTGGAGGCTGTCGAGACGGCCATCGCGCAACCGTTCCAGATGGCGCTCTGAGGACTGCTTCTCCATGCGGCGCACATCGACCTTGACCTCTACAAGCTGGCGCGCCAGCGCAGAATCGCGCGTGACGAAGATGGTCTGGGCGATGCGCAGATTCTCGATGGTCAGGTTGAAGAGATTGGCCAGCTCCTTGTAGCCGTCCTCGGAAAATTTCAGGCCGTTGACGACCTTCTTGCGGACCTGCTCCTGCAAGCCCTTCTCGATGATGTCGCCGACATGCTCGAGGTTGATCGCGTAGTCGATGATGACGATCGACCGCGCCGCGCACTCGCCGTCCACGCCCTGCCGCCCGAGCCGCGAAAGGTATATCTTCACCTCCTGCTGAAGCCCGTCGACCTGCTGCTCCAGGTCGCCGATATCCTTGAGCGGCGTCAGATTGTTGTCGTTGAAGGCACGCATGGTGCGGATCAGCATGGCCTCGATCAGGTCGCCGACACGCAGTACTTCGCGGGTTGCACCGGAGAGCGCGACGACCGGGCTGGAGAGCGCGGAATCCTCCAGATATTTCGGCCCGGTTTCCTCCGGCTTGTCATCGGGCACCAGCTTCTCCATTAGCCGCGAGAGCGGCCCGGACAAAGGCCAGAGCACAAGCGCCACGACGAGGTTGAAGGCGAGATGAACGTCAACCGGCAGCTTCGCCGCCGGCACGGGCAGGAGCGCAAGCAGGTCGGCCACCTGTCCGGCGAACGGCAGAACGACAAGGCAGCCCGCGCCACGCACCAGCAGGTTCCCGAGCGTCACGCGTCGCGCGGAGGCAGCAGCACGGAGCGTTGCGATGACCGGTGGAACGGCGCCGCCGAGATTGGCGCCGAGCACGAGGATCACCGTCAGCGCCGGCGACAGGATGCCCATGGCCGAAAGCGACAGGACGAGCACGACGACCGCCAGACTCGACGAAGACACGATGGCAAGCACGGTGGAAAAAGCCAGCGCCGCCGGCCATGCACCATCCAGTAGCGTCAGGAAGGCGGCGAGCGCCGGCGACTGGCGCATCGGCTCCGTCGCAAGGCTGAGAAGATGAAGCGACAGCAGCATGAGGCCGATACCGACCAGTGCCGAGCCCAGGCCCTGACGCGCCGTCGATCCCGTGGACTTGTAGAACACGACACCGACGAGAATGATCAGCGGCGAGATCGACTCGATTCCCGTCGCAACAAGCCAGGCGGTGACGGCGGTGCCGACATTGGCTCCGAGCAGCACGATCTGCGCCATGCGCGCCCGAACAAGGTTTTTTTCCACGAAAGAGGCGATCATGAGTGCCGTCGCCGTCGAACTCTGCAGCGCGACGGTCGCCACGAAACCGGCGAAAAACGAACGGAAAGGCCCACGCGTGCCGAGTGCCAGGCCCGAGCGCAGCTTGACGCCGAACGCACGCGTCATGCCATCCTTGACCAGCGCGAGGCCGAAGAGCAGCAGCGCGACGGCGCCAAAAAGGTTGATCATGACGATCGTGGATTCCACGTCTTCAATCTCCTTGCACCCCGCCTATCATGGGACTCATCGGGCTGATCGTTCATCCGAACACGAATCTTTCGATTATGACAGCGCCAGGCGATCGGAATCCGCTAATAATTTCAGGAAATTTTATTTTGCCGGCGAAGAATATCGACAGCGTCGCGCCGATTTGCGCCATCGCTCGATTTTGGCGGAAATTGCGGAAGTCCGCGGACTTCATTTCCCGAGAACTTTCCGTTATGAGACGATCTCCGGCCGCATGGCCGCCGAGATGAGGAAATGTAGACGATGCTCGAAGCCCTGAGACGCGCCGCCCAGACCTGGGTGGCAAAAGCCCTGCTGATCGTTCTGGTCGGTTCCTTTGCGATTTGGGGCGTTTCGAGCTCGATCGTCACAGGCGCGTCCAATGCCGTCGTCACCGTGGGCGACGTCAAGGTTTCGCCGACCGATTTCCGCCTTGCCTATGAGCGGCAGGTCGCCACCATGTCGCAGCGCTTCGGCATGCGGCTCAACGCAGAGCAGGCCCGCGCCTTCGGCGTCGAGAACCAGGTCTTTGCCGAACTCGTTGCTGGCGCTGCGCTCGACCAACTGTCGCGCGACATGAATCTCGGCCTGTCCGAGGGCCGCCTTGCGCAGCTGATCGCTGACGACCCGGCCTTCCGCGGCGTCAACGGCCAGTTCGACCGCACGGCCTTCTCCGCCATCCTGCGCAATGCGGGCTTGCGCGAAAACGACTATATCAACAACCGCAGCCAGGTCGCGATCCGCACCCAGGTCGTCGAGGCGGTCTCGGATGGTTACAAAGCGCCTGAAACGCTTCTCGAAGCGCTTCGCCAGTACCGCGGCGAGGCCCGCTCGATCGATTACCTCATCCTTACCAATGCCAATATCGATCCGGTAAAGGCACCCGGTGACGACGTGCTGGCGCCATGGTTCGAGCAGAACAAGGCAAAGTATCGCGCGCCTGAATACCGCAAGTTCGTCTATGTCTCGCTTGAGCCGAAAGACATCATGGACACGGCAGCCATCACCGACGAGGCGGTGAAGGCTGATTACGACAAGAACGTCGACAAATATCGCACGCCGGCCACGCGCACGATCGAGCAGCTCAGCTTCTCCGACCGCGCAGCCGCCGACGCCGCGGCCGCAAAGCTGGCAGCCGGCACGACCTTCGACGCCCTCATCGCGGAAGAAGGCAAGACGGCCGCAGACGTGCTGCTTGGCGACTTCACGCAAGCCAATGTACCCGACCAGAAGCTCGCCGCCCCCGCCTTCGCCGTAACCGCAGACGGCGGCACGACCCCGGTGATCGACGGCACGTTCGGCCCGATCATCCTGCGCATCACGAATATTCGTCCGGAAACCGTCAAGAGCTTCGACGAGGTCAAGGACGAGCTTCGCAACGAACTGGCGCTCAACGAGGCAGCCCAGGGCATCCTCGCTGTCCACGACCGCATCGAGGACAGCCGCGCCGATGGCATGACGCTCGCGGAAGCCGCCGCCAAGAACAACCTCAAGGCTGTGACGGTCGAGGCCGCCGATGCGCAGGGCAACGATGCCAAGGGCGAAGAGATCACCGGCATTCCCGAAAAGGCGGCCCTGATCGGCGAGGTCTTCAAGACCGACGTCGGCATGGAGACGTCGCCGGTCAATATCGGCCGCGAAGGCTACGCCTGGTACGAAGTGCTCGATATCGTGCCGGAGCGCGACCGTACGCTCGACGAGGTCCGCGACCGCGCCGTCGCCGACTGGACGGCAGAACAGCAGCGCCAGGCTCTCGGCAAGAAGGCCGAAGAACTTGCCGAGCGCGTGCGCAAGGGCGGTGATCTCGCCGCAATCGCGGCCGAACTCGGCATGGTCGTTGAAACGAAGGCGGGCCTGCATCGCGGCGCGCAGGATGCCGTCCTGAGCCCGGCCGCCGTTGCGGCAGCTTTCGGCGGTCCGGTTGGCCACGTCGCCAACACGCCCGGCGTCGATGGTGAAGGCCAGATCCTTATGAAGGTCACAGAGGTGAACACCGATGCCACCACGGACGCGCTGTCCAATGACGCACAGCAGATCGAGGCTGTTGCCCGTGTCAGCGGCGACGACATCCTCGACCAGATGGTCAGCGCGCTCCAGACGTCCTATGGCGTCTCCATCAACCGGACGCTCGCCGAACAGAGCATCACGCGCTGAGGGAGACGCAGCCGCATGTCCGACCTGAAACCCTATATCGCCAAGGTCGCCGCCGGCGCCTCCCTTGACCGGGAGGAGGCGCGCGGCGCGTTCGAGATCATCATGTCGGGCGCAGCAACGCCATCGCAGATCGGCGGTTTCCTCATGGCGCTGCGCGTGCGTGGCGAGACCGTCGACGAGATCTACGGCGCAGTCGGGTCGATGCGTGCGCGCATGCTGCCGGTGGACGTGCCGGCAGACGCCATCGACATCGTGGGTACGGGCGGCGATGGCGCCGGCACTTACAACATCTCAACGCTTGCGGCGATCATCGTGGCCGGCGCAGGCGTGCCCGTCGCCAAGCACGGCAACCGCGCACTCAGCTCCAAGTCAGGCACGGCGGACGCGCTCTCCTGCCTTGGGGTAAAGCTCGATATCGGCCCGAACGACATTGCGCGCTGCGTGCACGATGCCGGCCTCGGCTTCATGTTCGCGCAGTTGCACCATCCGGCAATGAAGCATGTCGGCCCGTCCCGCGTCGAACTGGGCACGCGCACGATCTTCAACCTGCTCGGCCCGCTTTCCAATCCCGGCGGCGTCAAGCGCCAGCTGCTCGGCGTCTTCTCTCCACAGTGGCTATTGCCGCTGGCCGAAGTGATGCGCGATCTCGGTTCGGAAAGCCTGTGGGTCGTGCACGGCGAAGGGCTCGACGAGATCACGACAACAGGCACGACGCAGGTCGCGGCTCTGGAGGATGGGAAGATTCGTACCTTCGAGCTGACACCCGCCGATTTCGGCCTGCCACAGGTGACGCTCGACGATCTCAAAGGTGGCGACGGCGTGCACAATGCCGCGGCGCTTCTGTCGGTGCTCGGCGGCGCGCATATGCCCTATCGCGACATCTCGCTCGCCAACGCCGCCGCCTCGCTCGTCGTTGCCGGCAAGGCCGAAACGCTGGCGGATGGCATGAGGCTTGCGACCGAATCTCTCGAAAGCGGCCGCGCACGCACCGCCTTGGAACGCCTCGTCACGGTTTCCAACGAAGCCGCGGCGGGTTAGGATTGATCATGACCGATATCCTCAAGAAGATCGAAGCCTACAAGCTGGAAGAAATCGCGGCCGCCAAGACGCGCGTCGCTCCAGCCGAGCTTCGCGCCCGCATCCGCGACCAGGAGCCGCCGCGCGGTTTCTTCGCCAGCCTCAAGAACAAGAAGGCACAAGGCCAGTTCGGCCTGATCGCCGAGATCAAGAAGGCCAGCCCTTCCAAGGGTCTCATCCGCCCGGATTTCGATCCACCTGCGCTTGCCAAGGCCTATGAAGCCGGCGGTGCGGCCTGCCTTTCCGTCCTGACGGACACGCCGAGTTTTCAGGGCGCGCCGGAATTTCTCACTGCGGCGCGCGACGCCTGCGCGCTGCCGGCACTGCGCAAGGACTTCATGTTCGACAGCTATCAGGTGCTGGAAGCCCGCGCCTGGGGTGCCGACTGCATTCTTCTCATCATGGCCTCTCTAACGGACGAAACGGCGAAAATGCTGGAAGACTCCGCCTTTTCGCTTGGCATGGATGTCCTGATCGAGGTGCATGACGCAGCGGAAATGGAGCGGGCGCTCAAGCTGAAATCCAAGCTCGTCGGCATCAACAATCGCAACCTGCGCACCTTCGAGGTCGATCTCGCCGTCTCCGAAAAACTGGCCGGCATGGTGCCGGAGGACCGACTGCTCGTGAGCGAAAGCGGCGTCTTTACCCACGCCGATTGCCAGCGCCTCGCCAAGGTCGCCATCTCCACCTTCCTCGTCGGCGAAAGCCTGATGCGCAAGGACGATGTAACAGCGGCCACGCACGAATTGCTGACCGGCTCCGCTGGCATGCTGGCAGCGGAATGATGGGCGACGACGCCCGCACGCTCACGCATATCGACGCCTCCGGCGAAGCCCATATGGTCGACGTCGGCGACAAGGCGGAGACCGTGCGGATCGCCGTGGCCGAAGGCTTCGTGCGCATGAAAACCACGACGCTCGACCTCATTCTCAAGGGCGATTCGAAAAAGGGCGATGTCATCGGGACTGCGCGCCTCGCCGGCATCATGGCCGCCAAGCAGACCTCAAACCTCATTCCGCTCTGCCATCCGCTGATGCTCACCAAGGTCTCCGTGGAGATCCGTGAGGACCGCGCCCTGCCCGGCCTGCGCGTCGAGGCCATGGCCAAGCTCACCGGCCGCACCGGCGTGGAGATGGAGGCGCTGACGGCCGTCAGCGTCGCGTGCCTCACCATCTACGACATGGCGAAGGCGGCCGATCGCGAGATGGAGATCGGCGGTGTCCGCCTCGTCGAAAAGTCCGGCGGCCGTTCAGGCGACTACAAGCGCAGAGAGAGCTGATGTCCCTTCTGCCCGTTGCCGACGCCCTCGACCGCCTGTTGTCCGCGGCCAAGCCGGTGCAGCGGACGGATCGCGTCCAGCTCCACGACGCGGCAGGACGGGTGCTGGCCGAAGATGTCGCCGCCCGCCTTACCCAGCCGCCCTTCGACAATTCCGCAATGGACGGTTATGCCGTTCGCCATGCCGATATCGCCGGGATCGGATCCGTCCTCAGCGTCGCCGGCGTATCCTCAGCCGGTCATGCGTTCGAGGGTACGGCCGGTCCGGGTGAAGCGGTGCGCATCTTCACCGGCGCCCCGCTCCCGGCCTTTGCCGATACAGTCATCCTCCAGGAAGACACGGAGCCCCTTGAGGACGGTCGAATTCGCACCACCTTCCTCACGCCCAAGGGCCGCCATATTCGCCCGCGCGGGCAGGATTTCACCAAAGGCGAGGTCGTTCTGAAGGCCGGCCAGATGCTGGATGCTGGCCGATTGACCGTTGCAGCAGCGATGAACCACCCGCAGCTGCCCGTCTATGCCCGCCCGCGGGTCGCGATCCTCGCGACGGGCGACGAACTCGTGCCGCCCGGAGAGACGCCCGGCGCAAGCCAGATCATCGCGTCCAACAGCTACGGCGTCGCCGCCATAGCCCGGCAGGCCGGTGCGGAGATCGTAGACCTCGACATCGTGAGAGACGACAAGCAGGCCATTCTGGATGCCGTGCGCCAGGCGCTGCAGATGGACATCGACGTGCTCGTGACACTCGGCGGCGCGTCCGTGGGCGATTTCGACCTTGTTCAGCCTGTGCTCGGCGAGGCCGGCATGGAACTCGACTTCTGGCGCATCGCCATGCGACCCGGCAAGCCGCTGATGGTCGGACGTCTTGGTGATATCCAGGTGGTCGGCCTGCCCGGCAATCCCGTCTCCAGCCTTGTCTGCTCCTATCTGTTCCTGGAACCATTGCTCCGAAAACTCGCCCGCTTGCCTGCAAAGAACCGGGTAAGCCGGGCCGTCGCCGCCGTGCCGCTCAAACAGAACGACCGCCGGCAGGATTACATTCGCGCAGGCCTTGCACGCGCGCCCGACGACGCGCTTCTCGTCACGCCATTCGAGAAGCAGGATTCGTCGATGATGAAGATCTTCGCAGAATCGGACGGCCTCCTGATCCGTCCGCCGCATGCACCTGCAGAGGATGCCGGCGCCCTCTGCGATGTGCTCGTTCTCAGGGATCCCGCCGCCTGAGCGGCATTATTGTCCTGGCAGCCACTTGCAGAACACATGTGGAACGGATAGTGTCTGTTCTGGATTTGTTTCACGATTCTCGCTGGAGATGCCATGCTGACGCGCAAACAACAGGAACTGCTCCTGTTCATTCACGAGCGTATGAAGGAGTCAGGCATTCCTCCGTCTTTCGACGAGATGAAGGATGCGCTGGATCTCGCTTCGAAATCCGGGATTCACCGCCTGATCACGGCGCTGGAGGAGCGCGGCTTCATCCGCCGCCTGCCGAACCGGGCTCGTGCGCTCGAGGTCATCAAGCTTCCGGAGGCCTATTCGCCGAGCCTCCAGCCGCGCCGGGGATTTTCGCCATCGGTCATCGAAGGCAGCCTCGGCAAGCAGCCCGCAGCCGTGACGCCATCCAGGCCTGTAACGCCGCCGCAGAATATGTCGTCGTCCGTTTCCGTGCCGGTCATGGGCCGTATCGCCGCGGGTGTGCCGATCTCCGCCATCCAGAACAACACGCACGAGATCACCGTCCCGGCTGAGATGATCGGCAACGGCGATCACTATGCGCTCGAGGTCAAAGGCGATTCGATGATCGAGGCCGGCATTCTCGATGGCGACACGGTCATCATTCGTAACGCCAGTACTGCCAATCCGGGCGAAATCATCGTTGCCCTCGTCGATGACGAAGAGGCGACGCTGAAGCGGTTCCGCCGCAAAGGCGCATCCATCGCGCTGGAAGCGGCAAATCCTGCCTATGAGACCCGCATCTTTGGCCCCGACCGGGTCAAGATCCAGGGCAAGCTTGTCGGGCTCATCCGCCGGTATCACTGAGACGCGGTAGCCAATAAGGCTGGCTCTGACAGTCTTGTTGATGGAGCGCACGGGGCCGAGTTGCTCTGCCTCTTTGCAAGTGCTCTGCTGCTTGGTGTGGAGTACTGCCAGATCGCTATCTCTGTAACGCCCTCCCATCCGATAAGCTCGGCCGCTTCCTGGACGTCATGGGAGTGGCAAAGGTGAGGGATCGGTCTCCTTGATCTCAGGCTCTGCCAGCGGTGCTGCAGCTGGCGTCTCGAAGGTATCGCTGCGCCAGTCATAGGTGCGATGTCGCGACCAGGCGCGCGCGACAGTTTCCACGGCCGACGTGTAAATCGCATCGGTAAGGCTTGCTCCGGCATCATCGGTCGATGGCGTAATTTCCAGGGCGCCCGTTCGGCGCAGATGCCGCGCGGTCAGGAGCTTGGCGCCAGAACGGCAACTGTCGAGCCGCAAAGCGAAGGGCACGACAACGAGATCAGCCCTATCGCAAGCCGTGCCCAGAAAGGCCGTATCCTCAAGGGTCACGATCTTCCAGCCGCTGGGCGAGACGGCGGCGCAGAAAGCCTTCGCCTCGCAGATAAACGTTTGCGTCTGCCGCGCGGCGACCAAAGCCGACATCATGGCTTCTTTCGCCTTCTCCCTGTCCGCCTTGCGACGCGGCCGTTTCCGTTCGGTCTCGGCAGCAGCCGCCTCCGTCGCCGTTTCCGCCAGCAGCATATCGGCGGTCTTTCGCATGTCCGGTCTGGCAAGGTCGCCGAGCCGCAAGGCACGGCGCCACTGGTCGTAGATGAAGCCCGGCGGCTTGGCGCGGTTCGTTGCGACCGCATCGTCGCGCAGGATCGCAACAAGTCGCCCGTCTTCGGAAATCAGCAACTCCGGTTTCCCGCGTGTGGGAGGCCATACGGCCATCAGCGCACCGACGACAATAAGAACCGTCCCGGCGTGCCGAAGCCGCGTGCGCAGGATGCAGAGCAGTCCGCCACCAACACCGATCAGCACGAAAGCGGACATGGGTATACGACCGGTGACGACATCCCCACCCTTCCAGCGCGAAACCCATTCGGCCAGCGCGATCATCCATTCGATCCCTTTTCCCATGATGGCAAAGGGGATCGCATCAAGTCCGAAAGGCATGAGCAGAACCGCGATGAGACCGAAGGGCATGACGATTGCGCTGATTGCCGGCATGGCGAGCAGGTTGCCGGCGAGCCCATAGGCGGGCACACGGTGAAAGTGGCCGATGGAGTAGATCAGCGTGGACAGGCTTCCGATTGCCGATGAAAGCAGAAGTCCGCCGAAGAAGCGCCCGGCCGCACCGCCGGTCAAACGCAGCGCGCCGCCTTTGCCCTCCTTGCGCACGGGCCGCTCGCGCCACGCCGCGTAACCGGCGACGAGACCGAGCGTTGCGGCGTAAGACATCTGGAAACCGGGATTGGTGACGGCGGAGGGCGTGACGGCAAGGATGATGATGGCCGACAGCGCTACATTGCGCAGACTGATGGCGGAGCGGCCGAAAAGCACGGCGATCAGCATCACGCAGATCATGATCCATGAGCGGACAGCCGAAATCGCGCCGCCCGACACGAGAATGTAGAGTGTGACCATTATGAGCGCGCCGCCCGCGGCAATCTTGCGGGTTGGGAAGCGTTCGGCAAAGCCGGGTATGAGCGCCATCAGCATACGTGCGCCGACAAGAAATGTGCCGGCCGCAAGCACCATGTTGAGGCCGGAAATGGCAAGGACATGAGCAAGCCCCGCCTGCCGGAGCGCTTCCACCGTCTCGTCGCTGATAGCCCGCTGTTCCGCCGTAACCAGAGCCGCGGCAATCGCCCCGGCATCGCCGCCGATGCGGCCGCGGATATGCTCGGTCAGGTTGTTTCGCCATATCGCAATCCGCTGCGCTATGTGGTCGCTCCACCCGCCGGACCCCGTCTCGATTGCGACCGGCGCGCTATAAAAGTATCCGACCGCGCCCGTGCCGGCAAAATAGGCGTCGAAAGCGAAGTCGTTGAGGCCGGACAAGGCGGGTCCCGAGGGGGGCCCGAGACGCGCGCGGCCGGATATGCCGTGGCCGATGGCAATCGGATCATGGCGGCTTCGCGCCAGTAGCGTTACGATCCGCGGCGCGCGTTTCAGGGTTGGCTCTCGCGTCTTCTCCAGCGCGATGCGGTAACGGATCGTGTTGCCCGCCCCGCTTTCGCGCGAAAGCACACGTCCCTCGATCATGGTCGTCACGGACGTATCGAGAATGACGGTACCGAGCCTTGCGCTTTCCAGCGTCGCGAGCAGCATTCCGATCGGAACGAGAAATGCGCCGCCCGCCAGGATCGCGCTCAAATTTTCGCGATGGCGAAGCCGCCAGGCGGGCATCATGGCGGCAATGGCCAACAGAACCATGGCATAGATCGGCGGATCGACCTCGGCAGCGAACCAGAGAGCCGCGCCTATTCCAAGCAAGACCGGCACGAACAGAAAGAAGTGCCCGTGCGTGCGCTCTTCGGCAAAGGCCTCCGACAGGCTTTCACGGATTGCGCGGCGCGGTCGCAGCCAGCCCACAGCCCTTCCGTACCACCGCGCGGCCCTCTCAACCGGCGCAGGCGCCACGTCGAACTCCGCGGGCACCGCGCCATCACGCGGCCGGACATCCCACCGATAGGCCTTTGCGGCCCTCTTCCGCTCTGCGATCTCCGTCCCGGCCATGCGCCCCGGCCTCGCTGTCCCAGACCATCATGCAATCGATCGGAGCAATGTTCAATCGAAAGTAGCTGACCGGGATGATAAGGCAGACAGAAAGGATGCGCCCTCCGCAATTTTCAAACCACCCTCAATAGTTGCTTGCAACTTCGCTCAAAGGGTAGATATTGCGTTGCCGGAAAGCCTGTTACCGCAATGCACAATTTGCCTTTCGTATCGCTTGGCAGGACATCGCAAATGGGCTAGCAAAACGGGCATGCTCGTGGCGCCGGTACAACCGGATGCCGCCATTCGAAACAACGGAGGATCGTTATGACAGGAAAAGGCGCGGACGTATCGGTCGGTGGCAAGACAATCGAGCTGCCGACGCGATCCGGGACGATCGGCCCCGATGTGATCGACATCGGCACACTCTACAAGAACACGGGTACCTTCACCTACGATCCCGGCTTCACCTCCACGGCCTCGTGCGAATCGAAGATCACCTATATCGACGGCGATGAAGGCGTGCTTCTGCACCGCGGTTACCCGATCGAGCAGTTGGCAGAACACGGCGACTTCCTCGAAGTCTGCTATCTTCTTCTCTACGGCGACCTGCCGACCAAGGCGCAGAAGGATGATTTCGATCATCGCGTCACGCATCACACGATGGTGCACGAGCAGATGAGCCGCTTTTTCACCGGCTTCCGCCGTGATGCCCACCCCATGGCCGTAATGTGCGGCTGCGTGGGCGCGCTGTCGGCCTTCTATCACGACTCGACGGATATCACGGATCCGCATCAGCGCATGGTCGCCTCGCTGCGCATGATTGCGAAGATGCCGACGATCGCGGCAATGGCCTACAAGTACCATATCGGCCAGCCCTTCGTTTACCCGAAGAACGACCTCGACTACGCATCGAACTTCCTGCGCATGTGTTTTGCGGTTCCCTGCGAGGACTATGTGGTCAATCCGGTCCTGTCGCGCGCGATGGACCGCATCTTCATCCTTCATGCCGACCACGAGCAGAATGCGTCTACGTCGACGGTTCGTCTTGCCGGCTCCTCGGGCGCCAATCCGTTCGCCTGCATTGCGGCCGGCATCGCCTGCCTGTGGGGCCCCGCCCATGGCGGCGCAAACGAAGCAGCGCTCAACATGCTGGCCGAGATCGGCTCCGTCGATCGCATTCCGGAATATGTTGCGAGGGCCAAGGACAAGAACGATCCGTTCCGCCTGATGGGTTTCGGCCACCGCGTCTACAAGAACTACGATCCGCGCGCGCGCATCATGCAGAAGACGACGCACGAGGTTCTCGGCGAACTCGGCATAAAGGACGACCCGATGCTGGAAGTCGCGATGGAGCTGGAGCGCATCGCCTTGACGGACGAGTACTTCATCGAGAAGAAGCTCTATCCGAACATCGACTTCTATTCGGGCATCACCCTGAAGGCGCTGGGCTTCCCCACGACCATGTTTACCGTTCTCTTCGCGCTCGCCCGCACCGTGGGCTGGATCGCCCAGTGGAACGAGATGATCGAGGATCCCGAGCAGCGCATCGGCCGTCCGCGCCAGCTCTATATCGGTGCACCGAAGCGGGATTACACTCCGGTCTCCAAGCGCTGATCCCTAAAAGACAAAATTAAAAAAGCCCGGTCAGAAGTGACCGGGCTTTTTTGTTGCGAGAAGATCCAGAATGACGGCTGCGCCGGTCTCTCCCGGCGGGCGAACGGTCTGCATACGCTCCAGAACGAGATCGTAGCCTTCCAGCATCGCCTGACGCTCGGTCGTGGCGGCGGCTAGCCGTTCGAAGCCGCGGGCAAGCGTGCCGGGACGTACCTGCTCGTTGAGAAATTCGGGCACGATG
This sequence comes from Shinella sp. H4-D48, assembly GCF_022637395.1. Lineage (GTDB taxonomy): Bacteria > Pseudomonadota > Alphaproteobacteria > Rhizobiales > Rhizobiaceae > Shinella > Shinella sedimenti. Next base: position 1,928,151 of record NZ_CP093337.1, read on the forward strand.
CCGTAGTCGGCGATCATGTTCGGTATGGCCGCCGTCCAGATCTTGAGCCGACCCACGAAGAAATTGGCCAGCCAGTCGAAACGATAGGTGGAGAGCACCGGCACCCGGGCCAGCGCGAGCTCCAGAATAACGGTTCCGGAGGCGGCAATGGCAGCGTCAGCCTTGACAAAGGCCTGCCACTTCTCTTCCGGCGTCACGGTGATCACGGGCTTTACCGGCCAGTCTGACATCAGCCGGCGCACCAGCGCTTCCTGCCGTGGAACGGTGGGCAGAAGGAAACCGATACCGGGATTGCGCTCGGCCAGTATCCTTGCCGTTTCTCCGAAGACTGGCAGAAGACGTGTGATTTCGGTGCTGCGTGAACCCGGCAAAAGAAGGCATCGGCGCTCACCCGGCGGTGTTTCCGGCCGCGCAAGCCGTTGCGCACGTATCCGGCCTATGTCGGGGTCACTCACAAGGCGGTGGCCGACATAGGTCGTCATCGGGCCGCCCAGCCGCTCCATGACTTCCGGCTCGAACGGCAACAGCGCAAGGACATGATCGACATAGCCGCGCATGCGCGGCGCGCGCTGTTCCTTCCAGGCCCAGACACTGGGGCAGACATAATTGACGACGGGAAGATCCGGCCTTGCCTTGCGCACCCGCTTGGCAACGCGATGGGTGAAATCAGGGCTGTCGATGATCAAAAGCACATCGGGCTCTGCCGCGACGATGGCATCCGCCGTCTGGCGGATACGGCGCAGCAGCAGCGGCAAGCGCTTCAGCACCTGAGAAATACCCATGATGGAGAGTTCGGAAAAGTCGAACAGGGATTTCAGCCCCTGCCGCTCCAGCGCCGGACCACCGACACCAATGATGTCGATATCATCTGGATAGGCAGAGCGCAGGGCGGCAACAAGATCGCCGCCCAACAGATCGCCCGAGACCTCACCCGCGACGACAGCGATCTTCAGTGCTCCTTTCGTCATGGTGTCTTCTCCATTGTGTCCGGCACGATACCCGTCACGAAGAGACCGTGTGCGTCCGCTTCGGCGATGATGGCGTCACGCTCCAGAACCAGAGAACGGCCGGCTTCCACCGCGATGCCGGCAAGGCCCGCGGCGCGCGCACGCGACAGCGTTTCCACACCGATGGCGGGAAGATCGGCGCGCATATCCTGGCCCGGCTTGCAGAGCTTGACCAAAACCCCCTTGCGGCGTTGCGAGATACGTCCGGCGGCGCGCAGCGCGGCGACGCGCTCCAGCATGCCGTCGGTGCCTTCGGCTCCCTCCAGCGCCACCACCCGGCCGCCGACGGCGACAGCACCCTGCCCCACGTCCAGACGGCCCAGCGCCTGTGCGGCGGCCGTCGCGGCGGCAATATCGGCCTCAGCGTCTCGGTCGGGCGCAACTTTTCCCAGCGGTCCTTCACAGCCGAGGAGATCGGGCACGATTTCATGCGCGCCGACAACGCGTACGCCCTCCGCCTCGATCAGACGTATCACCATACGTAGAACAGCGTCATCGCCCCCCTTCAGGAGAGTCCGCACGACGGAGGGAACGGCCAGCAGCATACGCAAAGGCGCATGGATGTCGCGCCATTCCGGCCTGCGGCGCACCCAGCCCGACAGCACCGCCCGCCCGATTCCGTGCCGGCGAAAGGCCGCCCCGATGCCGGCATAATTCCCGATGGAAATGATCTCGTGATCGAAATCCGACCAGTCGTCGCCGGCCTCGTTGCGCAAGGCGAGGATGTAGGGCGTTTCGCCCCGTGCACGCGCCGCCTCGGCAACGTAACGGGGCAGAAGACCGCCACCTGCGATGATGGCGAGCCGGTCACGGATATCGGGCCGGCTTTCTGCCATGCCGGTCAGCCCTTGCTGCCCCGATGCGGGGAAGAGAGAGCACGGTCGCTCTCGGCGGCAATGAAGTCGAGGATCTGCATGACCGGCACGCTGCCTGCGTAATCGTCGCGAATAGCGGCGGCGTTGGCGCGGATCGAGCCCTCGCCATCGAAAATCTGCTTGTAGGCGCGCCGGACCTCGTGGATCGTCGCCTTCTCGATACCTGCACGCGCCATGCCCACGACATTGAGGCCGCTCAGCAGGCCGGGATTGCCGTTCAGCATGCCGTAGGGGATGACATCGTAAGACACGGCGGAAAGGCCACCGATAAACGCCTGTCGGCCGATGCGGGTGAACTGGTGTACCGCAGAGCCACCGCCCAGGATGACCCGGTCCTCGACGATCACATGGCCAGCCAGCATCACATTGTTCGACATGACGATGTGGTCACCCAGGATGCAATCATGTGCGACGTGGGAATTGGCCAGGAACAGATTGTTGTTGCCGATAACCGTCTTGCCGCCGCCTTCGGTGGTGCCCGTGTTGACGGTGACGCCTTCGCGGAAGGTGCACTTCTCGCCGACGGTCAGGGTCGTTTCGGCCCCATCGTGATGCAGGCTCTGCGGATCGCCGCCGACGACGGAGTTCGGGAAGAAACGGCAGCCACGGCCGATCACCGTGCGCCCTGTGACAACCGCATGCTGCAGCAGTTCCACATCATCGTGAAGAACGACCTTGGGACCAACATAGGAGAACGGGCCAACGACAACGTTCTCTCCGATGACCGCCCCGTCCTCAACAACGGCGAGCGGATGGACCCTTGCACTGGCGGCAATCATTTTCAGGCATCTTCCTTTTTCACAATCATGGCGCCGATATCAGCTTCGGCGACAAGATGCCCATCAACTTTTGCATCGCAGTGAAACTTCCAGATATTGCCGCGCTGCTTCTGCTTCGTGACATGGAACTCCACGCGGTCGCCCGGTACGACCGGCTTGCGGAAACGCGCATTGTCGATGGTCATGAAGTAGACAAGGTTCGAGCCCGTCGCGGCCTTGCGCGCGCAGATGGCGCCAGCGGTCTGCGCCATACCCTCGACCAGCAGAACGCCGGGCATGATGGGATGATCGGGAAAATGGCCCATGAAGTGGGGCTCATTCACCGTCACATTCTTGATGCCGATGGCCGAATTGTCGCCATCGATCTCGATGATCTTGTCGACCAGCAGAAACGGATAGCGGTGCGGCAGCAGCGTCAGGATTTCACGCAGATCGGCTACGCCCAGAGTGGCCTTCGTCGTCTCTTCAGTCATCCTTGCTGCCCTTCTTCTTGTCTCGCGCGCTGGAGCGCATCGCCATTTCCGCCACGTCACGCAAGAAGTCGCGCATCGGGCGTGCGGGAATGCCGCCATATCGTTCACCGGGCGGGATGTCGCCGACCACACCGCTCATCGCGGCAATCTGCACGCCGTCGCCGATGGTTATATGGCCGTTGATACCCGATGCACCGCCGATCATCACGCCGTCGCCGATGCGCGTGCTGCCGGCGATGCCGACGCCGCTGACGATGCCGCAGTGGCGGCCGATGCGCACGTTGTGGCCGACCTGCACCTGATTGTCGATCTTCGTGCCCTCGCCGATCACCGTGTCATCCATCGTGCCGCGGTCGATCGTCGTGTTGGAGCCGATCTCAACGTGATCCTGAATGATCACACGGCCAATCTGCACGATCTTGATCATGCCGGGCTTGAGACCGGGCGCATAGCCGAAACCGTCCTGGCCGATACGGGCGCCGGGATGAATGATGACGTCGTTGCCGACCAGCGCGCATTGCAGCGTCGCACCCGTGCCAATCGTACAGTTGCGGCCGATTCGCACATCAGCTCCGATGACGACACCGGGTCCGATACGGCTTCCCTCCCCGATCTCAGCCCCTTTGCCGATCACGGCCATGGGCTCGACGACCACGCCCGTTTCGAGGCGCGCGCCGGGATCGACGAAGGCGGCGGGAGAAATGCCGGTGGAATCGGAAGTCGTCACGCCAGGACGCATGGCCGCGGGATGCAGCATGGCGCCAGCGATTGCAAACGCAGTATGAGGACGTTTCGAAAGCAGCACAGCGATATGAGAGGGAATAAGCGACACCAGCGCGGCATCGCACAGGATCGCCGTCGCCTCGCTCGTTTCGAGCTCACCACGCATCTTCCGAGAAAGGATGTAACAGAGGTCGCCCTCTTTCGCACGACTGACCGGCGACACGTTGCGCACGATGCGGTCGGCATGTGCCGTATCAGCCAGCTCCGCCCCAAGCGCTACCGCTAGGTCTCCCAGACGAATGCCTTCGTGGGGCGGAAAGAACCAGTTATGTTCCATCGCAAGACTCCAGAACGTCCAAATACTCGCGGTTCTGGACGCGCTGCATCAGAACTGAGTTGCGATACCGAACTTGAAGCGCTGGGTCTCGTCAAACTCTTCCTTCTTGATCGGAACAGCATAGTCGAAGCGCAGCGGGCCGAACGGAGACGCCCAGATGATCGAGGCACCGACGGACGCACGCAGGCTCATGTCCGTGCCCCGCACCTTGTCACTGTCAGCGTAGGCAACCTTGTTGCCGTAAAGCGTACCGGCATCGATGAAGACGGCGCCACGGAAACCGGAGTCACGCGGGATTGCCGGCAGCGGGAACGACGCTTCGGCCGAAGCCGTGAAGTAGGTCGTGCCACCGAGCGCATCGCCAGTCGACGTGGCACGCGGACCGATACCAGCCGACTCAAAGCCACGCAGTTCGCTTGCCGAGAGCGTGAACTGATCGTAGACGCGGGTCGTGTCGCCCGTACCCCACATGTGACCGCCGCTGACGGACAGAGAGCCGATGACATCAGCATCTTCCAGCAGCGTGTGGAAGTAACGCGCCTTGCCGGAGATCTTGTAGTAGTCGGAGTCGCCGCCGAGACCAGCGAATTCCTGCGTAACCTGCGCAAAGATGCCCTCACGCGGCAGCGTGCGGTCGTCGATCGTATCGAAGGTCAGGCTGTGCGAGATCGACGAACGAACCCAGGGACCGTTGTTGACCACGTCCCAATACGGCGTCGACAGGCGCGGATCGTTAACCGGCAGCGACGACTTGTAGTCGAGCTTGGTGTAATTGTACCGGAACGTCGTCGACAGGTCTTCGGTGATCGGTGCGGTCACACGGAGCGTGAAGCCCTGCGTGTCGACATTGTAATAGTCTTCGCTCTTGTCTTCGTTCTTGAAGATGTCGAAACCGGCAGCCAGACGATAACCCAGGAAATAGGGCTCGGTGAAATTCAGGCTGTAGTTGCGGGAGTCAGCACCACCACCGGCAGCCACGCGAATATACTGGCCGCGACCAAGGAAGTTCTTTTCTTCGATCGACGCTTCGAGCTTGAAGCCACCATCATTGCCTGTCTCGTAACCCGCGCCGATGCCGAACGAACCGGTCGACTGGTCCTGAACATCGACAACGAGAACCACGCGATCGGATTCACTGCCCGGCGCAGTCGTGATCTCCACGGAAGAGAAGTAGCCCAGCGCTTCAAGGCGACGCTTGGCGCGCGTGATGACTTCCTGATTGAAGGCATCGCCTTCGCCGATATCAAACTCGCGACGAATGACGTAGTCACGCGTGCGGGTGTTACCGCGGATTTCGATGCGCTCGACATAGGCGCGCTCGCCCTGGTCGACGAGATAATCGACGGCGATGGTGCCATTGCCGAGGTCGCGGTTGCCGCGCGGCGTCACACGGGCGAACGGATAGCCGTTTGCCGCGACGCGCTGCGAAATCGCAGACATCGTGTCCTGCACATCCTTGGCACGGTAGGTCTTGCCGGCCTTCGTCTCGACGAGGCCCTTCAGCTCGCCGGGATCGATGCCTTCAACCGTCGATTCGACATTCACGTCGCCGAAGTTGTAGCGTTGACCTTCGTCCACCGTGAAAGTGACGACATATTCGTTCGATGCTTCATCCAGAACGGCATCCGAGGAGATGACGCGGAAGTCGGCATAACCGTTGTTGAAATAGAACTGGCGCAGCGCCTCTTCATCGGCGCGCAGCTTTTCCGGGCTGTAGACGTCCTTGCGGGTCAGGAACGACAGGAAGTTCGACTTCTTGGTCAGAATGACCGAACGCAGGCGACCATTGCTGTAAGCTTGGTTACCGACGAAGTTGATCTGAGAAATCTTCGTGCGATCACCTTCATCGACGACGAAGGCGAGGTTCACACGACCATTGCCCAGCGGGTAGGTCTGCGTGGTCACCTGCGCGTCGCTGCGGCCGATGGCGGCATAGGCGTCACGAATAGCCTGCTTGTCGGCTTCGATCGTTGCTTCGCTGTAAGGACCCTGCGAGCGAGAGCGAAGCACCGCCTGCAGCTTGTCGTCCTTGATCTTGCGGTTGCCGTTGATGACGACTTCGTTGAGCAACTGGTTTTCGTTGACGGTCACGAGGAGCGTGCCGCCGGAAACGGAGACCTTGACGTCAGAGAAATAGCCGGTCGCGTAAAGGCGACGAACAGACTCATCGATGTCCGCGCTGGTGAAGTTTTCACCAGGCTTGATCGACAAGTTGGCCTTGACCGTGTTGGCGCTCACGCGATCGGCGCCACGCACCTGAATGCTGCGAATGACGGCCGCCTCTGCAACGGTTGCGGAGACAAGCGTGGCAACAGAGCCGCCCGTAACGACCATACTTGCCGACAATGCTACGGCAGACACGGCGTTCAAAAAGTTCGAACCAGCTTTCATCTTCACAACTTACCTTCGTTTTACGTCCGGCAGGCATGCCCGATTCCGGACACGATGCCGTTTTAACCGCTTTTGCCATACAAGCAAGGCCACGCGTTAATTTCTGTTTACTTCGATTGCAACAGTGGCCTCAACGCCACTAATTGCTTTTCATCACGGTAAACAGAGCGTTAGCGCACCCCGCCCAGACTGCGGCTCCCCTTAATAATGTGCCCCGGCGACACCGGCGGCCTTCAGCCAAGAAGCATGGATATGTCGTTCCAGGTCGCGAAGACCATCAGCATGAGCACCAGCGCCATGCCGATGCGAAATGCGAGGTCCTGCGCCCCGGGCCCGACAGGCCTGCCCCGGACAGCCTCTACCGCATAGAACATCAGGTGGCCGCCATCAAGTACCGGAACCGGCATCAGATTCAAAAGTCCAATGGAAACAGAGAGAACGGCGGCGAGTTGCAGCAATGCGGCAACACCCAGCGTGGCCATCTGGCCGGACGCCTGCGCCACACGGATGGGCCCGCCAAGCTGGTCGGCCTTCATGCGGCCGGTCACGAGGTTGGACAGATAATCGAACGTCCCGGTGACGATATGCCAGCTCTGGACAACGCCCTGCCCCACGGCTTCAAGCGGCCCGTATTCCACGACACGGAAGTTGCCCGTCTCCTGATTGGTGACGATGCCGATCAGGCCGAGCTCCACCTTGTTGCCGAACTGATCGGTAATCTCCGTGCGCTTCGGCACCATGGGAAGATTGAGATCGGCCCCGCCGCGGCGCACGGTCACGGTAATCGGCAGTTCCGGGCGCACGCTCACATAGCGGCGGACGTCGTCAAAGGTCGTGACGGCATGACCGTCGAGCGCCACCAGCAGGTCGCCGGGCAGAACGCCCGCCTCCTGCGCGGCGCTGTCCGGCCGCACTTCCGCAACGATCGGGTCGGCGATCTGGCGGCCGTAGATGGAAAACATCACCGCGAAGATGGCGATGGCGAGAATGAAGTTGGCAATAGGGCCTGCGGCGACCGTCACGGCCCTTTTCCACAGGGCCGCACCGAGGAAGGTGCGGTTGCGCTCGCTTTCCGGCAACGCGGCGACGGCATCGTAGTCAGGCGTCGAGGCAGGGTCGTCATCGCCCAGAAACTTCACGTATCCGCCCAGTGGAATTGCGGAAAGTTTCCACCGTGTCCCGTGCTTGTCCGTGAAGCCGAGGAGTTCCGGGCCGAAGCCGACAGAGAACGCGGTCACGCCGATGCCGGACCAGCGACCCGCCAGATAATGGCCCATTTCGTGCACGAAGACGATGAGCGTCAGCACGATCAGAAAGGGAACGATATAGCCCGTCACGAAACCGAGAGAGCCTGCAAGCATTTCCATATGTCCAGTCCCCAGTCTTTCGCGGTCACGGGCCGAAAAGGAACACGCCGGCAGGCGTGTTGACGGTGCCCTTCATGATCGCGTCGCCCAATGCAATGAGGAACGCGGCGAAGCAGGCAAAAACAAGGCCGTCGACGCGGTCCATGACCCCGCCATGCCCCGGAATGAGACGGCTTGAATCCTTCACGCCGAAACGGCGCTTGATGAAGGATTCGAAGAGGTCGCCGATCTGGCTGAAGATGGACAGGATCAGCGCGATGGCCGGCACCCAAAGACCGTTCAGGGAAAAGAACGCCATATGGATCAGCGTGCCCGCAATCACGGCGGAAACGGCTCCGCCAATGGCGCCCGACCAAGTCTTGCCCGGCGAGATCGACGGCGCAAGTTTGGGGCCGCCGATGGCCCGTCCGATGAAGTAGGCAAGGATATCCGTTGCCCAGACAACGCCGAAGATGAACAGCATCGCAGCAAAGCCATGCGCAGTGTCACCACGGATCGCCGCAAGCGAGATCACCGTCAGGCCCGCATAGACGATACCTCCCGGCAGCCAGCGGCTTGCCTTGGCGACCAGCACGTAGACGATACCGATGACCGTCGCCGCCAGAAGTGTCGGCAGCGCCAGCTCATCGAAATCGAAAAGCACGAGCGCGGCAACAAGCGCGACGGATAACCAGCCAAACGCGTTACCGCGGAAGTCCGATTCGGCAAGTCGGGTAATCGTCGACCACTCATAGTAGATCAGGACGCCGATACCGGCCGCGAGAACACGAAAGGCAAAACCACCGAACCAGGTTGCGGCAAGAACGGCGATAGCCAGCACGATGCCGGAGATGATGCGCAGGCGCAGTTCAGTCTGCATCAGGAACCCGTTGCAAGCGTGGTGGCGGGTTGCAACCCGCCAAACCGCCTCTCCCGCATGGCATAGCGCGAGAGCGCGGCGACGAAAGTGTCGCGCGAAAAGTCAGGCCAGAATTCGGGTATGAACATCAGCTCGGCATAGGCGGCCTGCCAAAGCAAAAAATTGGACAGCCGCTCCTCACCGCTCGTGCGGATGACGAGATCAGGGTCCGGGATTCCCGCAGTATCGAGTGCCGCGCCGATCCGTTCCGACGTGATGGCGGATGCCTCCAGGCGACCAGCTGCAACTTCCGCAGCAAGCTGCCTTGCCGCTCGTGCAATCTCGTCACGCGCGCCGTAGTTGAACGCGATGACGAGCGTGATACCGGTATTCGCGCGCGTGGTCTCCTCGGCTTCCAACAGGAGCGGGAGGATATCGCCAGACAGATTCGTCTTGTCGCCGATAATGCGGATGCGCACGTTCTGCTTGTGAAGAACCGCAAGGTCACGCCGGATAAACGCCTTCAGGAGGCCCATGAGGTCCGAGACCTCGCTTTCCGGGCGGCTCCAGTTTTCAGACGAAAAGGCGAACAGCGTGAGATAGGAGATGCCGCACTCGGCGGCCGTCTTCACGGCCTCGCGCACGGCTTCGACACCCTTGCGGTGCCCCATGGCGCGCGGCAGGCCGCGCGCATTCGCCCAGCGGCCGTTGCCATCCATGATGATGGCGACGTGGGCCGGAACGGTACTGGGCGAAAGCTGGTTCATGGACAATCCGAGAAAGAAGAAAAGCAGGCGAGCCTTTGCTTTAAACCTGCATGATTTCCTTTTCCTTGTCTGCAAGCAAGCGATCGACGTCCAAAATCGTCTCGTCGGTCATCTTCTGCACCTTTTCAGACTGCGCACGGCTCAGATCCTGACCGATATCGCCATCCTTTTCGGCTTTCTTGAGGTCGTCCATGCCATCGCGGCGCACGTGGCGGATCGCCACCTTTGCCTTTTCTGCATAATCATGCGCAACCTTCACGAGCGACTTGCGACGCTCTTCATTGAGTTCCGGCAGCGGAATACGCAGGTTCTGGCCGTCGATGATCGGGTTGAGGCCGAGATTCGATTCGCGAATGCCACGTTCGACCGCGCCGACCATACCCTTGTCCCAGACGGAGACCGACAGCATGCGCGGCTCGGGAACGGAGATGTTGGCGACCTGATTGAGCGGCACGCGCGAACCATAGGCCTCGACCTGGACAGGATCGAGCACGTTGGCCGAGGCACGGCCAGTACGCAACGAGGCGATGTCGTTCTTGAACGCGTTGATTGCGCCATCCATGCGGCGCTTCAATTCTTTGAGGTCGATACCTTCACTCATCGGAATACTCCCATTGTCGCAGGACGACTGCACGCGATGAGCGTACAGCCGATCCAGAATCAGTTGTCGGTTACGATGGTTCCGCGGCCGCCACCGGTCAATATTTCGGCAAATCCACCCTTTTCGTGGATCGAGAACACGATGATCGGGATCGAATTCTCGCGCGCCAGCGCAACGGCGGCGACATCCATGACGGCCAGGCCCTTCTCCAGAACCTCGCTATGCGTCAACTGGTCGAAGCGCGTGGCGGTCGGGTCCTTCTTCGGGTCTGCCGAGTAGATGCCATCGACTTGAGTTCCCTTGAAGATCGCCTCGGCGCCCATCTCGGCGGCGCGCAGTGCGGCGGCCGAATCCGTCGTGAAGAACGGATTGCCCGTGCCACCGGCAAAGATGACGACGCGGCCGAGCGAGAGGTGGTAGAGTGTGGCGCGTTGCGAGAAGCTCTCGCAGATTTCCGGCATCGCGATGGCCGACAGCACGACGGTATCGATGTCGAGCTTGCGCAGCGAGGTCGCGAGCGCCAGTGCATTGATGACAGTCGCCAGCATACCCATGTGGTCGCCGGTAACGCGATCGCCCCCCTTCGACGCAACGGCGACGCCGCGGAAGATATTGCCTCCGCCCACGACGACACCGACTTCGACGCCCAGCGCGCGCGCTTCGGCAATATCGGAGGCGATGCGGTCGGCAACGGCGACATCGATGCCGAAGCCCTGCGAGCCCATCAGCGCCTCACCAGAGGCTTTCAGCAGAACACGTTTGTAGATTGGCGTGGCGGTCATCGTCGCTCCTGAACTCGTGTGCCTGCTCACCCGTTCGGCCGCCGGGCGGGTACCGGGTCGGCTCCGCACAAGGCAGTCCTGGCCGCAGAGAAATTTCGGGGCAGGCATTTCGGCAAGCCGGATACACGAAGGGCGCCGCGTTGTCACGCGGCGCCCTCCTCTTTTCCAAACCGAGATTACTTTTCCCTTGCGGGAGAAGTGAAATCAGCCCTTTGCAGCGGCTGCGACCTCGGCGGCGAAGTCCGACTCTTCCTTCTCGACGCCTTCGCCGAGCAGGAGGCGGGCCATGCCGACGACTTCGATCGGCGCGCCGACGGTCTTTTCAGCTTCCTTGACGGCAGCGCCGACAGTCAGGTCGGGGTTCATGACGAAGGCCTGCGACAGCAGAGCAACTTCTTCGAAGAACTTGCGCATACGGCCTTCGACCATCTTCTCAATGATGGCGTCCGGCTTGCCGGAAGCGCGCGACTGCTCGATGAAGACGTTGCGTTCGCGCTCGGCGACGGCAGCATCGACTTCTTCGGCGCGGATCGCGAGCGGCGCGGTTGCTGCAATGTGCATGGCAACCTGGCGGCCGATGGCGTTCAGGGCTTCCTTGTCGCCGGTCGACTTGAGCGCGACGAGAACGCCGAGCTTGCCGAGACGGTCGGCGGCGGCGTTGTGGATATAGGTCGCGACAACGCCATCCTCGACCGAGAGAGCGGCCGAGCGGCGCAGGTTCATGTTCTCGCCGATGGTGGCGACGGCGTCCTTGATCGTGTCGGTGACCGACTTGCCGGTTGCCGGGTAGGTTACGGCGCCAACGGCTTCGACGGTGCCATCGGTGGTGAGCGCTACGTCGGCAATGCCGCGAACCATGGCCTGGAAGGCATCGTTGCGAGCAACGAAGTCGGTTTCGGAGTTGACTTCGACGACAACGGCCTTGGTGCCGGAAGAAGCGACGCCGATGAGACCTTCGGCAGCCGTACGGCCCGACTTCTTGTCGGCCTTGGCGATGCCCTTGGCGCGCAGCCAGTCGATTGCCGCTTCGATGTCGCCGTTGTTTTCAGCCAGCGCCTTCTTGCAGTCCATCATGCCTGCGCCGGACTTTTCGCGCAGTTCCTTCACCAGTGCAGCGGTGATTTCAGCCATTGTGAGCCTCTTGTCGGTTGTTGCGTGCCGCCGGAAAACCTCGGCGAACTCAAGGTTTTGGGAACGAATGTACCCGGAAATATGACAGGGTGATGAAGATCACCTCCGGCCCGTTGCCTCTGATGCAACCGCTTGGATTGCCGGCAGCAGGGCCTTCAAACAAGCCGAGGCCAGGGATCGTCTCTCTGGCCTCGGTTTGATCAGGAAGCTGGAGCGGATCGCTCCTGCCTGGGCCTTACGCTTCGGCTTCGAGAGCCGGCTCGACCGGAACTTCGGCAGAGGCGCCGAGGTCACGACCCGAGGCGCCCTGCTGGCGCGCGATGCCGTCAATGGCGGCGCGGGCGATCAGGTCGCAATACAGAGCGATGGCGCGCGAGGCGTCGTCGTTGCCGGGGATCGGGAAATCGATCGGATCCGGGTCGCAGTTGGAGTCGATAACGGCGACGACCGGAATGCCAAGACGCTTGGCTTCCTGGATCGCGATCGATTCCTTGTTGGTGTCGATGATGAACATCAGGTCCGGGGTGCCGCCCATGTCGCGGATACCGCCGAGAGCCTTTTCAAGCTTCTCGCGTTCGCGCTCGAGGTTCAGGCGTTCCTTCTTCGAGTAGCCCGAGCCTTCCGAGGCCAGGATCTCGTCGAGCTTGCGCAGACGCTGGATCGAGTTGGAGATTGTCTTCCAGTTCGTCAGCATGCCGCCGAGCCAGCGGGCGTTGACGTAGTACTGGGCCGAGCGCTTGGCAGCGTCAGCGATGATGTCGGAAGCCTGGCGCTTCGTGCCGACGAAGAGAACGCGGCCGCCACCTGCAACGGTGTCGCTGACGACCTGAAGGGCGCGCGACAGCATTGGAACGGTCTGTGCCAGGTCGATGATGTGAACGTTGTTGCGATCGCCAAAGATGTACGGCTTCATCTTCGGGTTCCAGCGGTGCGTCTGGTGGCCGAAGTGGATGCCGGCTTCAAGAAGCTGGCGCATAGAGAAATCGGGCAATGCCATGCCTAGTTATCCTTTTCCGGTTGAACCTCCGCGAGACGAACAGCCCTTCCTTCGGAAGCGCCACCGGTCGGAACAGTCCGGATTTCTCCCGAACAATCCCATGTCTCACGTGTGGAATGGTTGCCCCATACCCCCAGTTTCCCGGTAAATCAAGGGCAGCCGGGTAAAAAAGCACCTACGGACGCTCTTTGGCCGACGTCATCACACAGGCAAAGGCATGTCCGCGTCCAAGCGGCAGACAGCCTACTTGCAGTCCTGCTGCTTGAGCATCTCGAGCTTGGCGAGCTTTCCGCTCAGCACGAACTCACCGTAATCCATCGTGAGATCACGGGTGATGCCGTTCTCATAGAGCTTGAAGGACATGCGGTAGACCGGCAAAGCGTCGCCGTCACTGGTGTCGTTGTAGTAGGCAACGGAAACCGGCCAGAATGCCTGCTTGGAGAAGGTCCCCGCCTTGTCGGCATCCGGATCGCCTGCCTTGGGCTGCTCCTTCTTGCCGACGACGGCGGTCGTCATCAACGTCTTGTCGCCCGAATCGGAGCCGTCGAAGATGCGCGATTCGAAGAACCGCTCACCCTTCTTGGCGTGGTCGATCACCTCGAGCATGTGTTCGGTCGGAAAACGGCTGGCGGCCAGTTCCACCTGCTTGGTATCCGGCGCGGTCAGATCGACACTGACGCCGGACTTTTCCTCTCGCGCAGTGCCGCGCACTTCCTTGTCCAGCTTCTCGTCCGTGAAGGAGCGGGTCAGGAAGCGGAAGCTGCCGTTCTTCAGGTCCTCGTAGGTCGTGGTCTGCTGGTCGGTGAGGCGCGTTTCCTCGCCCGTGTTGACCTGCGTGACGAAGCGGAAACTCACGGTGTAGCCATCGCAAGGGCTGCCGTTGAATTCATAGACCATGCGGCCATACATGCCGGCGATGCCGGAACGCTCGCTCGCATCCTTGAGCTGGAGGTCATAGACGGCGCGATGCGGCGCAAGCCCGCTCGCCGGGTTGGCGTAAGCGCTGGTCACGCCGCTGCTCGCGACACATGCCCCGGCCGCGAGTGCCGTGACAAAGGATGAACGAAACATCCGTTTCCTCCTGTTGAATCCAGCGGCGATGTTATATGAACTCTTCCGGCAAAAGCGAGGCAATATCCGTGCGATGACATATTCATTTGCAACAGTGCGATCTGCCTTGCCGCAATGCCCCTGACAGTCGAACCGCGCCGACCCTATCTAGGGTGGTGATCACACTACGGAGACCGCAATGTCCGCTGAAATCGAAAAACGCGTCAAGGACCTGGGTTACGATATCCCGGTCGCCGCAGCCCCTGCAGCCAATTACGTTCCCTTCGTCATCAGCGGCAATGTCCTCCACATCTCCGGCCAGCTGCCGATGCTCGACGGCAAGATCGCGGTGACCGGCCATGTGGGCAAGGATGTCGACGTGACGGGCGCCCAGAAGGCCGCGGAACTCTGCGCGCTGGGCCTGCTCGCCCAGGCCAAGGCGGCACTTGGCGACCTGTCGCGCATCAAGCGCGTCATCAAGATCAACGGTTTCGTCGCCTCCACGCCCGATTTCGTCGAACAGCACCTCGTCATCAACGGCGCCTCGAACTTCCTCGTCGGCGCGCTGGGCGATGCCGGCAAGCATGCGCGTGCTGCCGTCGGCATGGCTGCCCTGCCCTTTAATGCTGCGGTCGAGATCGACGCCATCATGGAAATTGCTTGATGCACAAATTCAACTGGCTGACCGAGCGCCCGATTGCGCATCGCGGCTACCACGATCTCAACCGCGCCGTCTGGGAGAACACGCTCTCGGCGTTCTGCCGCGCGGTCGAGGCCGGCTTCTCTATCGAGTGCGACCTGCAATATGCGGCAGATGCCATTCCGGTCGTCTTCCATGACGATGATCTGAAGCGCTTGTGCGGCATCGAGGGCGATGTGCGCCAGCGCACGGCCGGCGAACTCGGGCTGCTGCCGATCGGCGGTACGGGCGACCGCATCCCGACACTGAGACAGCTTCTCGATCTCGTGAAAGGCCGCGTGCCGCTGATTCTGGAACTCAAGGGCCGAAACGGCGATGACGAGGGTTTCGCAATGGCGGTTCTCGACGCACTTGAAGGCTACGATGGACCGGTCGCGCTGATGAGCTTCGATCACTGGCTTCTCAAGGACCTGACGGCGATCGGTACCGACCGACCCGTCGGGTTGACGGCCGAGGGTGCGCGTCCGGAGAACTTCGCCGTGCACGAGGAAGCCATGCAGTATGGGCTCGACTTCATCTCCTACCACTACGGCCACCTGCCCAACGCCTTCATCAGCCGCCAGCGCGACCTCGGCAAGCAGATCATCACCTGGACCGTTCGCGACGACGAAGCGCGCACGATCACGGCACTCAACGCGGACCAGATGACCTTCGAGGGCTTCGATCCGCGCGAGCCTCTGACAGCATAGGATGACGGAAACGGTGCACATCCGAGTCGAAACGACTTTCGCCGATATCGCGGCGGACGACTGGGACCGCCTTTCCGGCGCCTCCCGGGCGGATGCGCAAACGCCCTATAATCCCTTTATCAGCCATGCCTTCCTGTCTTCACTCGAGGAATCGGGATGCGCGGTCGCCGAAACCGGCTGGCTCGGCCAGCACCTGCTTCTGGAGGGCGACGACGGGGCGCTGCTCGGTGCCCTGCCCGCCTATCTGAAAAATCACAGCCAGGGCGAATATGTTTTCGATCATGGCTGGGCGGACGCTTTCGAGCGCGCCGGCGGGCGCTATTATCCCAAGCTTCAGGCCTCCATCCCCTTCACGCCGGCCACCGGCCCGCGCCTACTCTCCCGCGTCGGCCAACCCGTCCTTCCGACACAGACGGCTCTTGCCGAGGGACTGAAAGAACTGGCGAAACGGCATGGGGTCTCATCGGCGCATGTCACCTTTGCGCCGCAGGACGAAATGCCAGTCTTCGAGGCTACCGGCTATCTGCACCGCACCGACCAGCAGTTTCACTTCATCAATGAGGGCTACGGCTCACATGATGATTTTCTCGAAACGCTGGCGTCGCGCAAGCGCAAGGCGCTGAAGAAGGAGCGCCGCGCAGCGCTTGAAAACGGCATCGAGATCGACTGGCTGACAGGCGCGGATCTCACCGAATCCATCTGGGACCAGTTCTTTGCCTTCTACCTGGATACCGGCAGCCGCAAATGGGGCCGTCCCTATCTGAACCGGGAATTCTACAGCCTGATCGGCGAGCGCATGGCCGAGGATATCCTGCTGGTCATGGCCAAGCGCGACGGCCACTATATCGCGGGCGCGATCAATTTCATCGGCAGCGATACGCTTTTCGGCCGACACTGGGGTTGCGTCGAGGATCATCCGTTCCTGCATTTCGAGGTCTGCTACCATCAGGCCATCGACTTCGCGATCGCCAAGGGCCTCACGCGCGTCGAAGCCGGTGCGCAGGGCGAGCACAAGCTGGCGCGCGGCTACCTGCCGGTTACTACCCATTCCGCGCATTACATCATCCATCCGGGGCTCCGTCGGGCCGTCGCCGAATACCTGGAGCGCGAGCGACGCGATGTAGAAATGGCAGGCGAGTACCTGGCCGAACACGGACCTTTCCGACGCGGCGGCGACAATAAC
This sequence comes from Shinella sp. H4-D48, assembly GCF_022637395.1. Taxonomy (GTDB): domain Bacteria; phylum Pseudomonadota; class Alphaproteobacteria; order Rhizobiales; family Rhizobiaceae; genus Shinella; species Shinella sedimenti. The sequence goes on from NZ_CP093337.1 coordinate 1,944,841, forward strand.
GAGACTGAGTGAGACCGGGAGACGGGCATGAGCTACGACACCAACAACATCTTCGCAAAGATCCTGCGCGGCGAAATCCCGTCGCACCGCGTCTATGAGGACGAGCATACGGTTGCCTTCATGGATGTGATGCCTCAAGCAAACGGGCATACCCTCGTCATTCCGAAAGCCAATTCCCGCAATATCCTGGATGCGGATCCCGAAACGCTGTCGCGCCTGCTGCCCGTCGTGCAAAAGGTTGCGAAGGCGGCAAAGGAGGCTTTCGACGCGGATGGCGTGGCTGTCATGCAGTTCAACGAACCGGCCGCCGGTCAGACCGTCTATCACCTGCATTTCCATGTCATCCCGCGCGTCGAAGGTGCAGCCCTCAGGCCGCATTCCGGGACGATGGAAGATCAGAGCGTGCTTTCTGCAAATGCGGAGAAGCTTCGCAAGGCACTGGCCGGCTGAGACTGCTCAAAGGCCGATGAGCGCAAGTCCCGCGGCCAGGAATGCGATGGCCGCGGCGATGCCGAGAGGCTGGCGGAAACGCCCGCCGATGAAAAAGCAAAGGGCGCCGAACAGGATCGACCCAAGCCGCAGCCACAGAGGCGAGTTCTCAAGAGCGCCTGTCGGGAAGAAGATGAGCTTGGCGATGACCGCAGCCACCAGCGCCGTGGCGACCGCCCTCACCCAGTTCAGCGTTTCGTAATTCTCGTCGATCCGCTTGCCGGCAATCACACCGGCCCAGCGCCAGATATCCGTTGCCAGCCAGCCAGCGATGGCGATGTAGATATACGGCCAGACACCGTCGAAGCTCATTGCCCGGCCTCCTTCTGCCGCAACCGTTTCTCTCCCCACCATGCCAGCGTGCCGCCGATTATGCCGGCCAGCAGGATATCGTATTCCGGTGCGATGACGGCAAAGAGGTAGCCGAGAGCAAGGCCGATGCCGAGCGCCCAGTAGATCACGCGATGACGCGCCGAAATCCAGATCGAGGTGAGGAAATACACCGGCGTCAGGAAGAAGAGGCAACCGGACACGATAGGCGGAAAGCTTGAAACCGCGCCGTAGACGAGGCCGACTAGGATGATGTTCGTCACCGTCAGCGTGATGCCGAAACCGGCAAAAAACGCCACGCGGCCGTAGCGCGGCACGTCGCGAACCTTCTCCATGGCAAAGACCCACGCGGTGATCGCGACGAAGTGAGAGATGATGAGCAGCAGCCAGGTCGGCGTGCGACGATCACGAATTTCCGGAATGAGCGCTGCAACCATCGGCATCATGCGCACGGAAGAAAGCGTCACGGCGATGAAGGCGGTCGCGACATGCGCGCCTGACAGCATGGAGCCGACGAGGATGACCTTGGCCGGAAGCGCCCAGACCATGCCGGTCATGAACATCACCTGATCGACGGGAATGTTCGCCTCCGCCGTAAAGGCCGCAAAGCCCACGAAAGACAGCATCAGGATGATGGCCGGCAAGCTAAAAAGACCGCGCATGCCGATGAGGAACCAGTGGATCTGGGATTGGGTGTCTGGCGCCGTGTCAACCGTCATCAGGAATCTCGTGCAAAAAGAAAGCCGGGCAGTTTCCTGCCCGGCCTGTATCGTTTGTAAAGCCGTTATTTCTTGCGCGGCACCTTCGGAACGGCGCTGGAAGACTTCCGCGGCGGCTCGTCCTTTGGCTCCGCGGCCTTGGTTTCGGCCGCCTTCTTCGACGACTTCGCCTTGGCTGGGGCTGCCTCGGCGGCAACCGTTTCCTTGGCCTTGCGCGGCTTTGCCTTCTTAGCGGCAGCCTCTTCCACTTCGGCCTTCGGCTTGATCGGTGCGGTCTCCGGCACGGCGTCGAGGATCAGGCCCTTCGAGCCGTCTTCCTTGGTGCCGACAGAAACGCGAACGACGCCGCCCTTCTTGAGCTTGCCGAAGAGGATCTCGTCGGCAAGCTTCTTCTTGATGTTTTCCTGGATGACACGCGCCAGCGGGCGGGCACCCATCTTTTCGTCGTAGCCCTTCTCGGCCAGCCAGGCGATTGCGTCCTGCTGAAGATCGAAGGTGACGTTGCGCTCGGCCAGCTGGGTTTCCAGCTGCATGACGAACTTCTGAACGACCTGATGGATAACCGGCGTCGGCAGCGAGCCGAACGGGATAATCGCATCGAGACGGTTGCGGAACTCCGGCGTGAACAGGCGGTTGATCGCCTCCATGTCCTCGCCTTCGCGCTTGGACGAGCCGAAGCCGATGGCGGCCTTGGCCATGTCAGACGCGCCCGCATTGGTCGTCATGATCAGGATGACGTTGCGGAAGTCGATCTTCTTGCCGTTATGGTCGGTCAGCGAGCCGTGATCCATGACCTGCAACAGAATGTTGTAGAGGTCCGGATGCGCCTTCTCGATTTCGTCGAGCAGCAGAACGCTGTGTGGATGCTGGTCGACGCCATCGGTCAGCAGACCGCCCTGGTCGAAGCCGACATAGCCGGGAGGTGCACCGAGCAGACGCGAGACCGTGTGCCGCTCCATGTATTCCGACATGTCGAAGCGCAGCAGTTCCACACCGAGCGAGGCTGCAAGCTGCTTGGCGACTTCCGTCTTGCCGACGCCCGTTGGGCCGGAGAACAGATAGCTGCCGATCGGCTTGTTCGGCTCGCGCAGGCCCGCACGGGACAGCTTGATTGCCGAAGCCAGCGCCTCGATGGCCAGATCCTGACCGTAAACGACCGAACGCAGTTCCTTGTCCAGATTGGCGAGCACCTGCTCGTCATCCTTGGAAACCGTCTTCGGCGGAATGCGGGCCATGGTCGCGATCGTCGCCTCGATCTCCTTTTCGGTGATCATCTTGCGGCGCTTGCCGGCCGGCAGGAGCATCTGGGCGGCACCGGTCTCATCGATCACGTCGATCGCCTTGTCCGGCAACTTGCGGTCGTTGATGTACCGTGCCGAAAGCTCGACGGCAGTCTTGATCGCCTCGTTCGAGTATCTCAGCTTGTGATACTCTTCAAAGTAGGGCTTGAGGCCCTTCATGATCTCGATCGTGTCATCGATGGTCGGCTCGTTCACGTCGATCTTCTGGAAGCGGCGCACGAGCGCCCTGTCCTTCTCGAAGAACTGGCGGTATTCCTTGTAGGTGGTCGAGCCGATGCAGCGGATAGCACCCGAGGAGAGCGCCGGCTTCAAAAGATTGGACGCATCCATCGCCCCGCCGGATGTTGCACCGGCGCCGATGACCGTATGGATCTCGTCGATGAACAGCACGGCGCCCGGATACTCTTCCAGTTCCTTTACGACCTGCTTCAGACGCTCTTCGAAGTCACCGCGATAGCGGGTGCCGGCAAGCAGCGTACCCATGTCGAGCGAGAAGATCGTGGCGTCCGCCAGCGCTTCCGGAACCTTGCCTTCGACGATGCGCTTGGCAAGGCCCTCGGCGATGGCCGTCTTGCCGACGCCGGGATCACCCACATAGAGCGGATTGTTCTTGGAACGGCGGCACAGAACTTGGATGGTACGGTTCACCTCGGCGTGACGGCCGATCAGGGGATCGATCTTGCCGCCCTTGGCCTTCTCGTTGAGATTGACGCAATAGGCGGTCAGAGCATCCTGCTTCTTGGCTGGTTCTTCCTGCTCGTTGCTGCCGTTGCGCTGCTGCTTCGGCTCGCCTTCTGTCTCGTCCGAGCCGCGCACAGGCCGTTGCTCGGAGGCGCCCGGCCGCTTACCGATGCCATGCGAGATGAAATTGACGGCGTCGTAGCGCGTCATTTCCTGCTCCTGCAGGAAGTAGGCGGCGTGGCTCTCGCGCTCAGCGAAAATCGCCACGAGCACGTTGGCGCCCGTCACTTCCTCGCGGCCGGAAGACTGGACATGGATGACCGCGCGCTGGATGACACGCTGGAAGCCGGAGGTCGGCTTGGAGTCTTCCTCATATCCGGTCACAAGGTTGGCGAGGTCGTGATCGACATAGTCGGTAACGGTCTTGCGCAGCGCATCGAGGTTCACATTGCACGCGCCCATCACGGCCGCCGCATCGGAATCGTCGATCAACGCCAGAAGCAGATGCTCCAGCGTCGCATATTCGTGGTGACGCTCGTTCGCGAAAGTCAGTGCCTGATGGAGCGCCTTTTCAAGGCTTGCAGAAAATGTTGGCACGTTGGTTCCTCATTTCTTTTCCATGACACATTGCAGCGGGTGCTGGTGCTGGCGGGAGAAATCCATCACCTGTGTCACTTTGGTTTCGGCAACCTCGTAGGTGAACACACCACATTCGCCCACGCCATGATTGTGCACATGAAGCATGATCCGCGTGGCCGCTTCCCGGTCCTTCTGGAAGAAACGCTCCAGAATGTGGATCACGAACTCCATGGGCGTGTAGTCGTCATTCAGAAGCAGGACGCGATAAAGACTCGGCTTCTTGGTCTTCGGCTTCGTGCGGGTAATGACGGACGTGCTGCGGCCGGGAGTATCGCCGCCGTCTTCGCCATCCTGCATTCGGACCCGTCTCACTTCCATTTCCTGTTCATTCCCTGACTGCGTAGTCCGTCTCGAGGTCGCCTCTCGACGTGTTATCTAATGTCTCGACACACGATTGTAAGACCCTCGCTTCGCACTGCAATCATAATCGCGGACCATCCGAAGGAAATAGCGAAATTTGCCGCCAGCACGCCAGCCTCGCACAATCCCCGAAACGGAAAACGACCGGCTGCGGTTGCCCGCGGCCGGTCGTTGAACGTCATGCGCGTATTAAGGCGTGTCGGCCTCAGGCGGCGACTGCAGCCTTCGCTGCTGCCGTGGCCTTGGCAACCGGCGCTTCGTAAGGCTTGTAAGCGCCCTTGGCGAGATCGGCATAGAGCTCGCCGATCTTGGTGGCTTCCGCGACGAAGCCTTCATAGGAAGACTTCACGAATGCGGATTGCAGTTCGACGGCCGTCTCGATGCTCTTTACGCCCGAGAGTTTTTCAAAATGGGCAAGGCTGTTTTCGAAGGACTTCTTGGAATAGTCGGCGGTTTCCGTGGCGATCGCCTGCCAGCCCTGCGCGAGATTGGTATAGCTCTTCACGAACGTATCCATGGCTTCCTTGTTCTTCTTGCTTGCCTCGTCGAAATTGAACATCGAAGTCTCCTTTGGTCCCTTGTGACTTGGTTGAAATATATATGCAGCGCACAAAAAAGTCAATGTATATGCTGCAATGCAATATTCCATAACCAAAGCAAGACGTTGGACGATAGGTATGATTATTGGCGCTGACAAAAGCCAATTTGCCAAAAAACAATAACAAAAGGCCCGGCGCCAAGGGCAGCCGGGCCTTGTTTTTGGGAAATCCTTGAGATCAGAGATCGATGTCGAGGATCGCCATGGAGAAGTTGTAGGACAGTTCGCCGTCTTCGTCGTCGCGGAAGATGACGCCGAGGAACTCGTCGGCGAGATAGACTTCGGCGGATTCATCTTTACGCGGGCGGGCCTTCACGACAATCTCCTTGTTGATATTGCGCTTGAAGTAGGCCTCGAGCTTCCTGATTTCTTCCGGCGTCACGATACGTCTCCGTCAACGATTTGATGTGCCGCGCTTCTCGCACCTGCTCCCTGGCGTGTAAACCCTTCAATGCAGGTGCGAGCCGACTTTTCCCGCGCTCAGGCGTTCAAGGCGGCGCCTCGCCGGCGCGGCTAGAGATCGTAATCGAAGGCCGCAAGTAGCTGGTCCATCGCACGCGACGGCTCGTTGCAACCCGCCTCGCCCACCACGCGCGCCGGCACACCCGCCACGGTCGATTTCGGCGGAACGGGCTTGAGAACGACGGAACCGGCAGCGATGCGCGAGCAATGGCCGATATGGATATTGCCGAGGATTTTCGCGCCGGCACCGATCATGACACCGTCACCGATCTTGGGATGGCGGTCGCCGCCTTCCTTTCCGGTGCCACCGAGGGTTACGTTGTGGAGGATCGAAACGTTGTCCCCGATGGATGCCGTCTCGCCCACGACCAGACCCGTCGCATGGTCGAGGAAGATGCCCTTGCCGATGCGCGCGGCCGGATTGATATCCGTCTGGAAGACGCTGGAGGAGCGGCTTTGCAGGTAAAGCGCGAGGTCACGCCGGCCGTTGTTGTAGAGCCAGTGGGCGACACGGTGCGTCTGGATGGCGTGGAACCCCTTGAAATAGAGCACGGCATCGAGGAACCGCAGGCATGCGGGATCACGGTCGTAGACCGCCTGAATATCGACGCGCAGGATACCGCCCCACTCCGGCCAGTCTTCCAGCATCTCGTCGAAGATCTGGTGCAGCAGATTGGCCTGCAGGTCCGGATGATCGAGACGCTCGCAGACCCGATGGATGACGCTTTCCTCAAGCGAGTGGTGGTTCAGCACTGTCGAATAGAGGAAGGCAGCCAGCAGAGGCTCGGCCTGGGCGGCAACACGTGCTTCCTCGCGCAGGCTGTCCCAGATCGGATCCATAGCCTTGAGCCGCTCGGCAGCCCGCAGTTCGTTCGTCGCGACCATCGCCGCACTCCTTGTCGTCATTCTCGTCCATATATAGAACAAACCGAGGGCGAGCGAAATGCCCCGGTCGTCATTGTCATGAAGGCCGCCTCAGCGTCCTTCGATCTCCGCATAGAAATCCAGCACCGCGCGCTTGAACACCTTGTCGCCGACCGCGAGCATGTGGTCGCGCCCGGGAATATCGAGCGCCCGCGCATCCGGCATCAGGGCCGCCAGGGCCTGCGGCGCACCGGCAATGTCGTCTTTCGTGCCGACCCCGATCAAGGCCGGCATGTCGATACGGGCCATATCGGCTTCCGTCAGCAGGTCGCGCGATGTCATGATACAGGCAGCAAGCGCCTGCCGGTCGGATTTCGTCTGGTCGGCGAAGGCCCTGAACATGCGACCGCGAGCATGAGTCACGTCGTCAAGCGATGGCGCCAGCAGCGCGTCTGCGATCGGGTCCCACTCGCCCACGCCTTCGACCATGCCGATGCCGAGCCCACCGAAGACGACGGATCGCACCCGATGCGGATGGGCCAGTGCCATGAAGGCCGTGATGCGCGCACCCATCGAATAGCCGAAAACATGCGCTTCGGGGATCGCAAGATGATCGAGCAGTGCCGCAGCATCGCCAGCCATCAGCGGCGGCGTATAGAGTGCGGGCTCGTGCGGCTTGGCGCTGGCACCGTGTCCGCGATTATCGAGCGCGATAACGCGGTAGCCAGCATCCCCCAACGTCTTCAGCCAGCCGGGAAACACCCAGTTGACATTGGCGCTGGAGGCGAAGCCGTGAATCAGCAGCACGGGATCGCCGGAGGGATCGCCCTCATCGAAAAAGGCCAGTTCGAGACCTTCGTGGGTGAACCGGGAAAAGGGCGGAGGATCAATATTCATCGCGAGACCGTCTTTCGTTTTCTCGAACCGCTCTTACCGCCGTTTGCGCGCGGAGAAAACGCCCGGAGCGGAAAACTTCCAGCTCCAATACGTTCACGCATGAGCGTCCGGCACGAAAAACCAGCGCAGCGGTACGATCATTGCCTCTCCGCGACGGTTTTGCATCTACACATTCCCGCGGAAGATGATTATGGTCCGGCCGACAAAACAGACCTGCACGGAGCATGACATGGCTGGGCACAGCATTCCCCATTTCCAGAACGACGGCGGCCACAGCGCAATCGAGATCGGCGTAAAGGAATTCATGTGCGTCGGCGCGTCCATTCCTTACGACCATCCGCACGTCTTCCTCGACATGGGCGACGACAACGAGAAGGTCTGTCCCTATTGCTCGACGCTCTACCGCTACAATCCCGCGCTGAAGGCCACGCAGACCAATCCGGTAGGCTGCACCTTCACCAACGTGGTGGCGGCGTGACGGCCAGAAGGCCGACACGATCATGTCCCCGGTAAAATCTGTCACAATCGTCGGAGCCGGCATTGCCGGCCTGACGGCGGCCCTTGCGCTCGCCCGCAAGGGTATTGCGTCGCAAATCGTCGAACAGGCTTCAACGCTGGCGGAAGTCGGCGCCGGCTTACAGCTTTCGCCCAATGCGTCGCGCATTCTGGCAGATCTCGGCCTTCTGAAAGACCTTGAACAACGCTGGAGCGAGCCGGACCACATCCTGCTGTCCTCGGGACACACGCTCGCGCCGCTCGCTTCGGTTCCCGCCGGCAGCGCCGCCCGTGCTCGGTGGGGAGCGCCCTACGGTGTCCTCCACCGCGCCTCGCTTCAGGCCGTTCTTCTCGGCGCGGTCAGCCGCGAACCCTTATGCACGCTCGTCACCGGCCGGAGAATCGAAACGGCCGAAGAGGCCGCCGCCGTCGCGAACACCGATCTGGTGATTGCGGCAGACGGTGTGTGGTCCCGGTTGCGCGGATCAGTCCCGGGCGCCCTGCCCGCGCGCTATTCGGGCAATGTCGCCTGGAGGTTCCTGGTGCCCTACGATGGCGCACCGGCCTTGCTCAATCCACGCACGGTTACAGCCTTTCTCGGCCCGCACGCCCATCTCGTCGCCTACCCATTGTCGGAAACGCGGGCTTTCAACATCGTTGCAATCCACCAGCAGGTTGACGCACCGCCGGAGGGTTGGTCCCGCACGGGCGATGCCACAGCCCGCAAGCGCCTGCTCGACGCCTTCTCCAGCTGGCACACCGACCTAAGACGGCTGATTGCGGCTGCAAACGATCCGTTGGTCTGGCCGCTGTTCGGCTGCGCCGATGGTTCATGGACGGACGGCCGCAAGACGGTGCTGATCGGAGATGCTGCCCACGCTATGACACCCTTTGCGGCACAAGGCGCCGCCATGGCCATCGAGGATGCTGCGCTGCTGGCAAACCGGCTTGCCGGGACGACGGACCTTCGCCAAGCCCTTCACCGCTTTGAGAGCGACCGCCGGGAACGGGTCGCAAAAGTCCGCAACCGCGGCGCCTTCAATCGCTTTGCCTATCACGCACGCGGCCCCGTCGCGCTCGCGCGCAATCTGGTGCTGTCGTTGCGAAAGCCCGAAAGCCTTGCCGGCGATTTCGACTGGCTCTACGGCTACCGCACGCCGGACTGATATCCGGCATCCTACACGTCACCTGCCGGCAAAGACGCCGGCAAGTGACGATATGAGATGCGTGAAACGGTCAAACGGCCCGGGCGGCGGCGAGGCCGCGTTCGATATCGGCCTTGATATCCTTCACGTCTTCAAGACCGATCTGCAGGCGCAGCACGGGGCCTCCTTCCGGTGCCTTGGCGATACGGCGATCGTCGAGGTTCACATGCACCGCGAGGCATTCGAAACCGCCCCAGGAGTAACCCAGCCCGAAAATGCCGAGCGCATCGAGAAACGCATGGGCCTTGCCCTTGTAGCGATCCGGTGAGCCACCGTTCAGCACGATCGAGAAGATGCCGCTCGAACCCTTGAAGTCGCGTTTCCAAAGATCGTGTCCCGGGAAGCTCGAAAGCGCGGGATGAAGAACGCGCGCAACGTCGTCGACGCCCTCCAGCCAGCGCGCCAGCTCCAGCGCACTCTCCTGATGGCGTTCCAGCCGCACGCCCATGGTACGCAGTCCGCGCAGCACCTGGTAGGAATCATCCGGCGAGGCGCAGGTGCCCAGCGTGATCTGCGTTTCGTGCAGTTGCTCCCAATGGGCGGCATTGGCCGACACCGTGCCGAACAGCACATCGGAATGACCGGCCGGATATTTCGTGGCCGCATGAATGGAAACGTCGACACCGAAATCGAGCGGCTTGAAGTAGAGCGGCGTCGCCCAGGTATTGTCCATGGTGACAACCGCGCCATGCCGGTGCGCAACGGCGGCGATAGCCGGAATATCCTGCATTTCGAAGGTATTGGAGCCGGGGGCTTCCGTATGCACGAGCCTGGTGTTGGGGCGGATCAGGGTCTCGATGTCAGCGCCGATCAAGGGATCGTAATATTCCACGGTCACGCCGAGCCGCTTCAGCATTGTGTCGCAGAACCGGCGTGTGGGGTTGTAGACGGAATCGACGATCAGCGCGTGGTCGCCTGCCGACAGATAGGCAAGGAACGGTACGGTCACGGCCGCCAGCCCCGAGGGCACGAGAATGGTGCCGGCGGAACCTTCCAGCTCGTTGATCGCCGCACAAAGCGCATCCGTGGTCGGCGTTCCGCGCGTGCCATAGGTGTATTTCTGCGCTCTGCTTTCCATGGTGGCAGCATTGGGAAAGAGGACCGTGGAGGCATGCACGACCGGCGGATTGACGAAACCGTAATAGTCGGCCGGGTTGTTGCCGGCGTGGGCAAGGCGGGTATTCACGCCGGCGCCGGCGAAGATTTCGTCTTTGTTTTTCATGGATCAATCCGAACGATGCAAATAGGTTTATCTCCGGCGGACTTTTCGCCAGCAGCCCCTAGAGGTCAACCCCGTGATGACGAAGAAGGCGAAATCCAAAGCGCTTGAAATTTGCGGCAAGCAGCTTTTTTGGGCGTGAGACTGCACCTATTCCCATTTCCTTGCCCAAAACCGCGCCAATTTTCCTTAAATTTCGAGAAGTGAATGGAAAATGGGCCGTGTCACTTGACCCTGCGAAATTTTGAGCATGAGATAAGCGACCTCGCGCCGGGAGGGTGGCGAGTTCCGCATACGTGTCCGTCCGGACCACGTGACCTGCGGATAAGACAAAGACAACAGAAAAAGGTCGTAAAAAATGGCAAAAAAAATTGTGACGGCGCTCGTTGGTGCCGCCGTACTGGGGTTTGGCGCTACAGCATCTCAGGCCGACACACTGTCTGACGTAAAGGCAAAGGGCTTCGTCCAGTGCGGCGTCAACGGCTCGAACCTCGCCGGCTTCGGCGCGCAGGATTCTCAGGGCAACTGGACCGGCCTCGACGTGGATCTCTGCAAGGCCGTGGCGGCTGCCGTCTTCGGCGACGCCACCAAGGTAAAGTACACCCCTCTTTCGGCCAAGGACCGCTTCCCCGCACTTCAGTCGGGCGAAATCGATCTTCTCGCGCGCAACACCACGTGGAGCATCAGCCGCGACACGCAGCTCGGTTTCGATTTCCGCGCCGTGAACTACTATGACGGCCAGGGCTTCATGGTGAAGAAGGAGCTCGGCGTTAAGTCTGCTCTGGAACTGTCAGGCGCTTCCGTTTGCGTCCAGTCCGGCACCACGACCGAACTGAACCTCGCCGACTACTTCCGCTCGAACAACATGGACTTCAAGCCTGTCGTTTTCGAAGCCCAGGATGAAGCCGACGCTGCCTACAATGCCGGCCGTTGCGACGCCTACACGACGGACGCCTCCGGCCTTTACTCGATCCGCCTGAAGATGGCCAACCCGGACGACCATATGGTTCTGCCGGAAATCATCTCCAAGGAGCCGCTCGGCCCGGCCGTTCGCCAGAACGATTCCAAGTGGCTCGACATCGTCAGCTGGTCGCACTACGCGATGGTGGCTGCCGAGGAGTTCGGCATCACGCAGGCGAATGTCGAGGAAATGAAGACTTCCGCGAATCCGGACATCAAGCGCTTCCTCGGTGAAGAAGCCGATTCGACCATCGGTGCAGACCTCGGCGTGCCGAAGGACTGGGCCGTGCAGATCATCAAGGCCGTCGGCAACTATGGCGAATCCTTCGAGCGCAATGTCGGCGAAGGCTCCCCGCTCAAGATCGCACGTGGCCTGAACGCCCAGTGGACGAAGGGTGGACTGCAGTACGCCCCGCCGATCCGCTAACACCGGACGACACCGCTTCGGGAGGGCAAGCCATTGCCCTCCCTTTTTAAAACAACGCCCGGAAAACAGGGCGAACACAATGTCAGGGGACTTGCATGGCTCTTGCGGACGCCCGAAACGGGTCCAGCGAACCGCCGAAGGTTTCGCTTCTCTACAATCCTGCGCTGCGAAGCGTGCTCTATCAGGTCGTTACACTTGTCGTGATCGTCGCGGCGGTCTGGTACGCTTGGAACAACGTCGTTCAGAACCTCGCCCGCGCCAACATGTCAGCCGGTTTCGGCTTTCTGAACAGCCGCGCGGGTTTCGACATCGCACAGACGCTGATCGCCTATACCAGTGACTCGACCTATTTTCGCGCGTTGCAAGTCGGGCTGCTCAACACGCTAGTGGTTGCCGCTGCCGGTATCGTCACCGCGACAATCGTTGGCCTTCTCATTGGCGTCGGGCGCCTGTCGAACAACTGGCTGATCGCGCGGCTCTGCACGGTTTATGTGGAAATCTTCCGCAACATTCCGCCGCTTCTGGTCATCTTCTTCTGGTATCTCGGCGTTCTGGCCTTGCTGCCGTCGATCCGGTCGATCTTCCAGCACCTGGAGGAAAATCCGGACGCCATCTTCTTCATCTCCAACCGCGGGATCTACATGCCAGCCCCTGTCTTCGGTGAAGGGTTCGGCATGGTGGTCGGGGCGTTCATCCTCGGCATCATCGCAGCGATCGCCTTCACGATCTGGGCCAATGCCCGCCAGCGGGCCACGGGCAAGCGTCCGCCGGTCCTGTGGGTCAATCTCGGCCTGATCGTGCTGTTCCCAATCGTCGTCTTCCTCGTGATGGGCAGCCCGTTGTCGCTGGATTACGCCGTTCCGGGGTCGTTCAACATGCGTGGCGGCATGTCGATCGGGCCTGAGTTCCTGGCGCTTTATCTCGCGCTCTCTCTCTACACGGCCTCGTTCATCGCCGAGATCGTGCGGGCGGGCATCCGTGGCGTGTCCAAGGGCCAGTCCGAGGCTGCCTTCGCACTCGGACTGCGGGCCGGCCATACGACACGCCTCGTCGTGCTGCCGCAGGCCTTGCGCATCATCATCCCGCCGCTTACCTCGCAATATCTCAACCTCATCAAGAACTCGTCGCTCGCCGTCGCCGTCGGGTATGCCGACCTTGTCGCGGTCGGCGGTACCATCCTCAACCAGTCGGGCAAGTCCATCGAGATCATCGCGATCTGGATGCTGGTCTATGTATCGATCAGCCTCATCACCTCGCTGTTCATGAACTGGTTCAACGCCAAGATGGCCCTGGTGGAGCGCTAAGATGTCCCAAAGCATTACCTATGTCCGCGAGGGGTTCATCGAGGCGGAAAAGCCGCCGAGCTCGGATTCGTCCGTGCTTGCCTGGATCCGTCACAACCTCTTCGCTTCCTGGAAGGACAGCCTTCTGACGGTGATTGCTCTTGCAGTGCTCGTCTACTACCTGCCGAAGGCCATCGACTGGCTGTTCGTCTCGGCGGTCTGGACGGGGGCCGACAGAACCGCCTGCCTGACGACCGACCAGGGCGGCCAGCTGCCGGCGGGCTGGAGCGGGGCCTGCTGGGCCTATGTGAACGACCGTTTCGTGCAGTTCATGTTCGGCTCTTACCCGCGCGATCAGCTGTGGCGACCGCTTCTCGTCGCCGGCATGTTCGTCGCGCTGCTCGTGCCCTTCCTCATCCCGAAGGTGCCGCGCAAGGGGCTCAACGCGCTCCTGCTGCTCGTCGCCCTGCCGATCGTTGCTTATTTCCTGCTTCTCGGCGGTTCCTTCGGCCTGCGTTACGTCGAAACGTCGCTGTGGGGCGGGCTGATGGTGACGCTCATCATCTCCTTCGTCGGCATCGTCATGTCGCTGCCGATCGGCATTCTGCTGGCGCTCGGACGCCGGTCGTCCATGCCGATCCTGAAGATGGTCTGCATCGGCTTCATCGAGCTGATCCGCGGCGTTCCGCTGATCACCGTCCTGTTCATGGCCAGCGTGCTTCTGCCGCTGTTCCTGGAGCCGGGCAACAATATCGACAAGTTCCTGCGTGCACTGATCGGTGTCTCGATCTTCGCGTCCGCCTATATGGCGGAGGTTATCCGCGGCGGTCTTCAAGCCATTCCGAAAGGGCAGTATGAAGCAGCCGATGCGCTTGGTCTAAACTACTTTCACAAGATGACCTTCATCGTGCTTCCGCAGGCCATCAAGCTCGTTATCCCGGGGATCGTGAACACCTTCATCGGCATGTTCAAGGATACCTCGCTCGTCACCATCATCTCGATGTACGATCTGCTCGGCATCGTGAAGGCGAGCTTCGGCGATTCGGGCTGGATCACTCCTGTCACGCCGCTCACGGGCCTGATCTTCGCCGGCTTCGTATTCTGGATTTTCTGCTTCGGCATGTCGCGCTATTCGGCTTTCGTGGAACGCCGGCTCGACAAGGGCCATAAGAGATAACTGAGAGGAAACACCAATGGCCAACCAAGCCAATGCACAAAAGATGACTGTTTCGGCTACGGATGCCGCCGTCGAGATCATCAACATGAACAAGTGGTACGGCGATTTCCATGTGCTGCGCGACATCAATCTCAAGGTGATGAAGGGCGAGCGCATCGTTATCGCGGGACCGTCGGGTTCCGGCAAGTCGACGATGATCCGCTGCATCAACCGTCTGGAAGAGCACCAGAAGGGCCAGATCATCGTCGACGGCATCGAGCTGACGAACGACCTCAAGAAAATCGATGAGGTCCGTCGCGAAGTCGGCATGGTGTTCCAGCACTTCAACCTCTTCCCGCACCTGACCATCCTCGAGAACTGCACGCTCGCGCCGATCTGGGTGCGCAAGATGCCGAAGAAGGAAGCGGAGGAAATCGCGATGCACTATCTCACGCGCGTCAAGATCCCCGAACAGGCGAACAAATATCCGGGCCAGCTTTCTGGTGGCCAGCAGCAGCGCGTGGCAATCGCCCGCTCGCTGTGCATGAAGCCGAAGATCATGCTGTTCGACGAGCCGACCTCGGCGCTCGATCCGGAAATGGTCAAGGAAGTGCTCGACACAATGGTGTCGCTGGCGGAAGAAGGCATGACCATGCTGTGCGTGACCCATGAAATGGGCTTTGCCCGCCAGGTCGCCAACCGCGTGATCTTCATGGACCAGGGCCAGATCGTCGAGGAGAACGCACCTGCGGAATTCTTCGACAATCCGCAGCACGAGCGCACCAAGCTGTTCCTCAGCCAGATCCTCCACTAAGCGGATCTCTATCCGATTCCGAAGAAGGCGGGCTGAATGCCCGCCTTTTTTCTTGCCCGCTACGCTTCATTTCGTGCGAAGTCCCATCCGGAACTTCAGCGGGCTTGCGCCGAAATGATTGCGGAAGGCGCGCGAGAAGGCGGAGAGGCTGTCGAAGCCGCTGCGCAACGCGACCTCCTGCATGGAGAGCGGCGTATCGCGCACCAGGCGCTGTGCTGCCGTCAACCGCAGGCGCAGATAATATTTTCCTGGCGCCGCACCTAGCCCGCCAACGAACAGCGTCTCGAGTTTTCGCGTGGAAAACCCGAGGCGGCGCGCCAACGCGGCGATCGTCAGCGGCCGGTCGATCGTCCGCTCCATCAGACGGATCGCGGCCGCAAGTTCGGGCCTGTGCTCGCCGAGGCGGCCCAATGATACGAGCGGCTGGGCATCGGTGGCCGCATGGGTCTCGTCGTAGACGAACACACTGGCCACATCCAGTGCGACCGCGGAACCGAACCGCTCGCGCACGAGATGCAACATCATGTCGAAGGTCGGAGAAGCACCACCTGACGTCCACAGCGGACCGTCCGTGACGAAGCGGTCAGCCCGAACGTTGAGCGCCGGAAAAGCGGCGGCAAAATCCTCCAGTTCCTCCCAGTGCGCCGTTGCGTCCCGTCCATCCAAAAGGCCGGATCGCGCCAGCAGCCAGCAACCGGACTCGATGCCCGCGACAATCCCGAAGCGCCGCGCCACTTTCTTTAGCCGCGCAACGAAAGACCGTCCGGCATGGCGATCCTGGTTGAAGCCTGCGATCAGGAGTAAGGCATCGCCGCTCGTCACATCGGCGAATGCGCCGTCGACCCGCACTTCCACCCCACAGGTCAGCAGCACCGGCTGCCCCTCCGGCGAAAGAATTGTCCAGCGGAACACGGGTTCCGGCACCACGCGGTTGGCCGCGCGCATGGGATCCAGCACCGAAGCGAGCGACATGATCGACGATTCCGGCAGGAGAACGATGGTGACGTCGAGCGGTCCAGGTTGCGGCAATTCTTTGATCATGCGGAAATTGTCAAAAAACACACGCATTATGTCAATCGAGAAAACCGCAATCCGGCATGATCCATCTCACAGGTGATCCGGAGATGCAGCCGGATCATGGCGACAGCCCCTGTACCCCGAACCCTGATCCGCGTTTTATCGGAACGGGTTGGCGAGCCTCACGGCGGACCAGCCCGTTTTTTTTGCGTGCTCTCCCGGTGTCGACCAAGGACACAAGGTTGCGGATGCGGAACCTACACCTGCCTTGCGCGTTGACACCGCAACCAAGCAGGAAAGGTTTCATCATGCACAAACTCAGGTCCATTTTCGCCACAGGCGCCCTCTCCATCGCCGTGGCGCTTACCTCCTTCGTGCCGGCGCAGGCGATTACGTTCCCGAACGTTCCAGTTCCGTCGGCGTCCACCGTCGAACAGGTGCAGTATCGCTACGAGCGTCGTGAACGCATGCACCGTCGAGACAGGGCAGAGCGACGCTGGCATGGCCACCGCGGTTATCGCGACCGCCGCCCCGGCTATCGTCGCCACTCCGATGGCTGGTGGTACCCGCTGGCTGCCTTCGGCCTGGGCGCGGCAATCGGCGGTGCGGTGTCCCGTGACCGCGATGTGAGCGGCTCCCACGTCAACTGGTGCTCGAACCGCTACCGTTCGTACCGTGCCTATGACAATACGTTCCAGCCGAACAACGGTCCGCGCAAAAGCTGCGTCTCGCCCTATTCGCGCTAAACGTCAGGCCTTGATCCAATAAAAAACGCCCGCGATGATATCGCGGGCGTTTTGCATTCTATTGGGCATTGTGAAGGGTCAAAACCCTTCGCCGGATGATTATTCCGCGTCGCCTTCAGCGGCCTTCTTCTTGGCCGGCGCCTTCTTCTTCGGAGCGGCTTCTTCGCCTTCGGCAGCTTCAGTTTTGGCAGCAGCCTTCTTCTTCGGCGCAGCCTTCTTGGCGTCTTTTTCGGAACCTTCCTCGTCGTCAGCCATCAGCTCGTCCTTGGAGACGGTCTTGTCCGTCACCTTGATTTCGCCGAGCAGGTGATCGACGACCTTTTCTTCGAAGATCGGCGCGCGCAGCGAAGCGGCGGCACCCGGGGTCTTCTGGAAATATTCGAGGATCTGCTTTTCCTGGCCGGGGAACTGGCGCAGCTGCTGATAGAGCGACTGCTGCATTTCCTCGTCCGAAACCTGGACGCCGGCCTTCTCGCCGATTTCCGAGAGCACGAGGCCGAGGCGGACGCGGCGCTCGGCCAGCTTGCGGTATTCTTCGCGAGCGGCTTCTTCCGTGGTGTCTTCGTCAGCGAAGGTCTTGCCGGACTGCTGGAGGTCCGTGTTGATCTGGCGCCAGATGTTTTCGAACTCGGCGTCAACCAGGCGCTCGGGCGTGTCGAACTTGTACATCTCGTCGAGCTGGTCGAGAATCTGGCGCTTGACCTTCTGGCGCGTGACCGAGCCGTACTGGCTTTCGATCTGGCCGCGAACGATTTCGCGCAGCTTGTCAGCCGATTCGAGGCCGAGCTTCGTGGCGAGGTCGTCGTTGATCTCGATGTCGGCGGCGGCAGCGACTTCCTTGACCTTGATGTCGAAGGTGGCTTCCTTGCCAGCAAGGTTTGCAGCCGGATACTCAGCCGGGAAGGTCACGGTGATGACCTTCTCGTCGCCAGCCTTGAGGCCAACGAGCTGCTCTTCGAAGCCCGGGATGAAGCGGTTGGAGCCGAGAACCAGTTCCGCGTCTTCGTCCTTGCCGCCGTCGAAGGCCTCGCCGTCGACCTTGCCGAGGTAATCGATGGTGACGCGGTCGCCGTCGGCGGCCTTGCCCTTCTTGGTTTCGTAGGAACGTGCGCTTTCGGCGATCTGCAGGATCTGGTCGTCGACTTCCTTGGCGTCGATTTCCACGACTTCGCGCGTTACGGCGATGCCGGAATTGTCCTTCAGCTCGATGGCCGGGATGACTTCGTAGGAAAGCGTGAACTCAAAATCGGCCTGGCCGGCGAGAATCTTCTCGGCTTCGGCCTGGTCTTCGGTCATCGCGACTTCCGGCTGGGTTGCAGACTTCTCGCCGCGCTCGGAAAGAATGGCGGACGGACGGTCGCGAACGATCTCGTTGACCAGCTCAGCCATGACAGACTTGCCGTACATCTTCTTGAGGTGTGCGAACGGCACCTTGCCCGGACGGAAGCCGTTGATGCGGACACGGCCCTTCACGTCCTCAAGACGCTCGTTCATCTGAGCTTCCATGTCCTTGGCCGGAATGACGACCTTGATTTCGCGCTTCAGCCCTTCAGCGAGCGTTTCGATAACCTGCATGTTCAAACCTTCATTTCGAGTTGGCGGTGTTCAAACCGGGCTGCCGGTTATGGCGAACACCCCGCCGGTCCATTTGCCGGCAGTGGCTTTACTGAATTCGGTGGCCTTTTGGCAAGCAAAATGGCGCGCTCTAATATTCCACACCCCGCGGAACCGTCCGGTTTCCACGTTTGGTGGTTCTGGTGCGGGTAGAGAGACTTGAACTCCCACGCCTTGCGGCACCAGAACCTAAATCTGGCGTGTCTACCAATTTCACCATACCCGCGTCTCAGAAACCGCTGTCCACAGGCGGCCGGGCCGCTCCAGTGGCGCCTTCCGAGCGCGGCGTCTCTATATCATCCGTTTTGCAGGGATCAAAGGAAAAATGACACATAAATGACCGTTCTTCCGGCGCTTCGGCTCAATAGAGCGGTTCGTCATAGACGGGCTCTCCTCGCAACAGCAGCCGCGCGATCTGCGGCGTACCATCGTGCGAAACCCGCGCCTCCACTTCCAGCTCCTCCGCGTTGCGGGCATTTTCCAGCGCCCTGCCCTCGCCTTCGGGCACATAGTAGCGTTCGAGACCGTATTGTACAAAGAGCGTATCGGGCATCTCGCCGGCGCCGTAGGTATTGAAAACGATGGGCAGCGTGCGCAGGATGACCGAGCCATCCTCAGGCGCCATGTCAGCAAAGCGCGCTTCCGTCGCATTCCATAGCCCACTGGCATCGGGTTTCAGGCGCACGGAAAGCCGGGTGCGAGTGCCATCCGGCGCAATATCGCCCGTGACGATAGATTTCGAAATGGTGGAGATCGGATAGGACAGGATGACATAGTCGCCGCGCAGCAGGTCGCGCGGATCGACCGGGCTCGTTTTCAAGCGGATATCTGCACCGTTGCGCAGGATGGCAGCCCGGCTTTCGACCATGTAGCCGATCACGCCCGTCTGGAGCACGGCAACGATGATACCGGCAACCAACGGCGAAAGGCGGAAGGAACGGGACAGGGTCATGTCAGGCCTCCGCCTTGTCTTCGGTTGACGCAAGGCGACGCTCCAGCGCGATCACCGCCCAGGCGATGACGGCGACCACAAGTCCGGACACGAGGAAGAAGCCGGAAGTACCGATGATCGAGCCGATCGTCTCTGAAGCGAGATAGAGTGTTTCCACCGCAAAGGCCACGTATCCGAGGTAACGGACCGCACCGTTTTCCTTGCCGGAAAGCGCGATGCCTGCGATCGCTGCGCCGAGTGTAACGATGCCGACGGCCAGACGTTCGCCCTCCGCATCAAACTCGACATGCAGGACCACCAGGCTGAGCATCAGCACGAGATAGGCGTAGAAAGCGGGCGCCGCACCGGCGCTGCGGGCAATCGCGTGCAGTGGTGATGGCGGCAGAGCGGCGGTGAGATAGGCAACGGCGCCGAAGACGACGATGGCAATAGCCGTCGTAGCGGTGGAATATTCGCTATAGATAAAGGCGAGCCAGGCGACCAGCAGCAGATAGCCGAGATGGCGTGCGCGGCCGGCGTCGGTGTAGCGCGCGAGGGCTATGACGATCACGGCCATGAGCGGCATGAGCCAGAGCAGCAACATCTGGTCGGCGGAATAGGACTGCGTCCAGTCGGTTCCGGCCACGCCGAAGGCGAGAAAGCCGGCGACGACGGTCACGGCGCCCGAACGGAAAAGCACGGCGGCCACCACCGTACCGCCGAACCAAACCAGCGCTGCGTGGAGCGCATCACCCGAGAGGTGATACATCTGCCCTACCAGTGCGATGGCGCCGCCGAAGGATAGCGAACCCAGCACGAGAAAAGCTGCTGCAAGACGCTCTGCACCGCGCGCCATAAGCGCAGCACCGCCGAGATAGGCTCCCCAGATGATGCCGAGGATGGCGGCCAGCCTTGCCAGCCGCGGGATGACGTCCCAGTTGGCCGCGAGAAGCAGGAGGACGGCTGCCGCGAAGAGAAGCGCCGCGACGACCATCAGCACACGACCGGCACTAAAAGAGCTCGGACGGGAATCGTACTCTTTCAAGAGCAACATTGCCGTCTGCGTATCGATCAGGCCTTGCCCAGTCCACGCTTTCAGGTCGCGCTCCAACCAACTCCTGTACATTCCCTGCCGTTCCTTTCGACAATCAGCCCGCGCGGCCGTGATTCCCGCCCTGTCAATCGCAGCACTATAGGCTGCGCAAAAATGTCCGGTCACGGCAAAAGTAAACAAATCCATCAAAGCGACCGCGAAACTGCAGAAATCCTTTCGAACTGGCGCGCAAGATTAACGAAACATAAAGAAAACCATGGCAGATTTGGCCTTAAGGCGACGACTTAGCCCGGTTTTTTTGCCATGCAGATAGTGCATATCATCCATGATCATATTGCACTGCACAAAACCGAATGAGGCGGTTATATTGCAAACATCGGATCGGTATTGATCCGGGCCGCAACCGAGGCGCCACAGCAGGCGACAGGCGCGGAAAGGCCAGATGATCAGGCCCGGCATGATGCCGAAAGATCAGGTTGCCGGAAACGGCGATCGATGGAATTCGAAGTGGCG
Source organism: Shinella sp. H4-D48 (assembly GCF_022637395.1). Classification (GTDB taxonomy): domain Bacteria; phylum Pseudomonadota; class Alphaproteobacteria; order Rhizobiales; family Rhizobiaceae; genus Shinella; species Shinella sedimenti. Next base: position 1,965,615 of record NZ_CP093337.1, read on the forward strand.
CACTCCTCCTCCCAGCGCCCCTTCGATCGATTGGCAACACTCCTCCTCCCAGTTGCCAATCAATATCAATGACGCCCGCTGGATCTCCTCCCCCAGCGGGCGTTATTATTTTACCCCCCCCCTTTTGATACGTCAGACACCCAGATCGTGTGGCTTCCCAGCAGGCCCGCACCTGCGCGTCACCGACGCATGCATCGCCCTTTCGGTTGAGGCGAACTCCTACCGGATTCGCATAGCGAGTGTTTACCAGTGTGGCGATAGGGCCTTTTTTGGCCAGAATTTTGTCAAAATTTCCACTTGACATGCAATAATCGCATGGGTGCTGTGTCAATCGAGCGCTGTTCATTTCGCCGCCGCCGCGTATAGTCCGGCTCAACAGATCAGGGCGGCGCCAACGACGAGCGGCCGCTCAGTACGAAGCCCAAGAAAGGGGTATGAAAATGAACCTGGCACGCTCTTTCAACAACTGGCGCAAGTATCGTCAGACCGTCAACGAACTCGGCCGCATGTCCGACCGCGAACTTCGTGACCTCGGCATCGGCCGCAGCGATATCCCCTATATCGCACGCAAGGCTTCGATCTAAGCCGAGCGGACCCATCGGGTCGCAAATTGAACGCCCTTCGGCTCTCGCCGGAGGGCGTTTTTGTTTGTCCGTCTTTTTGCGTCGCACAATGTCGCAAATCATAGGCTACGACATGGCGCGCATAGCCCACGAGCGCAGTCACATCGTGGTATCTGCCTGATATGGCGCCGTTATCTGCCTCTTCCGCATGCAACAGCGGCAACTGCCCTATCCTTCATCGTCTTATTGCACAAATGCATAGCAGCTGCATTTTCTTTGCACTGCACATTAACAGGGATGTCGCGTATATGAACGCCAACGCCGGGGGAAAGCCTCCGGACAACCCGTCAAGGACACGACCATGAACCCGATCCGCATCGCAAAGAACTGGATTTCCTACCGCCGCACCCTGAACGAACTCGGCAACCTGTCGAACCACACGCTCTCGGACATCGGCCTGACCCGTTACGACATTCGTGACATCGCTTCCCGTTCCTTCCGCTAATTCATAGCCGGTTTCCACCGCTGCGGCCGGAAACGGCGACGCGCGGAGAACGCTTCAAACGGCACCACAGGGTGCCGTTTTTGATTCCGGGGGCATGATGCCTCATTTCCATGCTTTTCCTTGGAATTGCGCCGTCGCCCATGGTAACGAACCGGCCATGACCAAGACCTCTTCCCACACTCCCATCCATGTCATCGGTGGCGGCCTTGCTGGCTCGGAAGCCGCCTGGCAGATTGCCGAAAGCGGCATCCCCGTCATCCTGCATGAAATGCGCGGCGTTCGCGGCACGGATGCGCACAAGACCGACGGCCTGGCGGAACTCGTCTGTTCGAACTCCTTCCGCTCGGATGACGCGACGAGCAATGCCGTCGGCGTGCTGCATGCGGAAATGCGGCTGGCCGGTTCGCTCATCATGCGCTCGGCTGATGCCAATCAGGTCCCGGCCGGCGGTGCGCTGGCGGTCGATCGCGACGGCTTCTCCAACGCCGTGACGGCTGCACTCGAAAGCCACCCGCTCATCACCATCACACGCGAGGAAGTGACAGGGCTTCCGCCCGAGGAATGGGATCAGGCCATTATCGCGACCGGCCCGCTCACTGCCCCTTCGCTGGCCGAAGCCATCCAGGCGCGGACCGGTGCCGATTCGCTCGCCTTCTTCGACGCCATCGCGCCGATCGTGCATACGGCGAGCATCGACATGGATATCTGCTGGTATCAGTCGCGCTATGACAAGGTCGGACCCGGCGGCACGGGCAAGGACTATATCAACTGCCCGATGGATGAGGCGCAGTACAACGCGTTCATCGACGCTCTGATCGCCGGCGACACGACCGGCTTCAAGGAATGGGAGGGCACACCTTATTTCGACGGGTGCCTGCCGATCGAGGTGATGGCGGAACGTGGCCGTGAGACGCTACGCCACGGCCCGATGAAGCCGATGGGGCTGACCAATGCGCATAACCCGACGGTAAAACCTTATGCGGTCGTTCAGCTGCGCCAGGATAATGCGCTTGGCACGCTCTACAACATGGTCGGTTTCCAGACGAAGCTGAAATATGGTGCGCAGGCGGAAATCTTCCGGCTGATCCCGGGCCTCGAGAACGCGGAATTTGCGCGCCTCGGCGGGCTGCACCGCAATACCTATATCAACTCCCCCACGCTGCTCGACCGGTCGCTGACGCTGAAGGGCCGTCCGGGGCTTCGCTTTGCCGGCCAGATCACCGGCTGCGAGGGTTATGTGGAAAGCGCGAGCATCGGGCTGCTTGCCGGCCGCTTCGCCGCCGCCGAGCGCCAAGGCCACGCTCCTGCCCTTCCGCCGGAAACCACGGCCTTCGGCGCGCTGCTTAACCACATCACCGGCGGGCATATCGTGTCGGATGATGAGCCGGGCAAACGTTCCTTCCAGCCCATGAACATCAATTTCGGCCTGTTCCCGCCGCTGGAGCCGGGAACGGTGACAAAGCCCGAGGCCATGAAGCGTTTCCGTGGCAAGGACAAGGCAATCGCCAAGAAGCATGCGACCGCCGCACGCGCGCTGGACGATTGCGCCCGCTGGCTGAAAGGCTGATTTAAGGGTCAGATCGGCTGTTGCTGCACCCGCTCGCCGGTGGCGGCAGCCATCGGTCTGAAGCTTCCCAGCAGCCAAAGCGAGACCTCCGCGGCCTGCAGCTCATTGCGGAACTCGAATGTGCCGCCCTCGAAGGCAGCGTTGGCGAATGTCACGGAAAGCCGCCGTGGGCCGGCGCTTTCGACACGCACCGTGCCGGGCTCGATGAGATGGCAAGTGTAGTGCAGGCCGTGTGCGTTCATGCATCCGGCCTTCCCATCGTGCAGGCGCAGGAACACGGTCCCGCCATTTGCCGTGGTCACGACATCGCGGATCGCCTCATCGGGAAAAGCCCGGCCGAACTCCAAGATCGCCAGCCCGGAATCGTTCTCGGCTTTTTCACGTTCATCGCGATGAAACGCGTGACGAAAAATCAGCCCCGCCAGAAACAGGCAGACGATCGTGATGGTCCAGAGCATGGCGTGAACTCCCCCGCGCCGATAACATTCGCCTTCTCTAACGAACGAGGCTTGCGCCAGTTGTGCGTCTCGTCAAATGAAACGGCAGCGGGCGCCAGACGGTTCCGGCCGGACTTGTCACAAAGGACAACGCCGCAGCGCCCGCCACATCCACCATTGCCGTCGCCATTGCGCCGGTTGGAGCGAGCCTTCGAGTACATCCGCGCCGGCCTTTTCGGCGGCATCGAGAATATGCGGCACGAGCGCAATGGGCAGAAATGCCGGACGGTTGCCCACTGACACACCGTTTGCCGCACGCGCCTTGGCCAGATGTTCCCGGCCGAGGCCCGCAAATGCCTCGATCGCGCGCCTGGCGGCGGCTTTGTCGTCACCTGCAAGCAACGCCTCCGGCGACAGGCCGGTCGCCGCAAGCAGATCCGCCGGCAGATAGACCTGTCCGCGCCGGCGATGAATCGGCAGCATCAGCAGAGCACCGGCCACTGTCTGCGCCACGCCGGCATGGCCTGCAGCGTCGGCAGACTTCGGCGCGTTTGCCGGATCGAGCACCAGGCTTGCAAGCTGGATGAGTGCCGAGGCCGTTTCGCCCGCATAACCTTCAAAAGCGGAGCGGCTCTCCATCGGGTCGTTGTAGACATCGAAGATGCGGGCCTCGATCATATCGGTCAGCACGCCGACCGGCAGATGATGTTCCCGTACGCAGGCCAGAAGGCCGGCCGCCAGCGGATTCGCCGACGCATCGCCATCCGCCTCACCCTCCAGCAGATCCCGCCACCATTGCAGGCGGATTTCTCCGGGCAGCGCCTCGCGCACGACATCGCGCACCCGGGCGAGCTCGGCATTAAAGGCATAGAGGGCGGCAAGCGCGCCGCGCTTTTCAGCGGGCGCCAGAAGGCAGGCGAGATAGCGGTCGCGATCGGTGTCGCGAAGCACCGTCAGGCAGTGCGCATAATGAGTATCGTTATCGCTCACGTCGAAAAACCGCCTCGCCCGTCACACGGCGATAAGCGCCGCGGCTACCGCGCGGCTTTCCGCCAGCATGACATTGAACGTACGCACGGCCGCGCCTGTGCTCATTGGATCGGAACTGATTTTGCGTTCACGCAGGGCCGCTTTGATCTCCGGCGCGAGCGGGCGGATCTCCTTGCCGGTGCCAACGAGCAGAACCTCGATATCGCCCGCCTCGTCCAGAACGCGCTCCAGATCGACCAGCGTCAGCGGGCTGCCATCCTCTTTGTCCCAGCCATGAATGCCCGAGGGCAGGCAGAGGATGGAGCCGCGATGCGACATATCCGCAAAGCGGAAGCCGCCATTGCCGTATGCGTCGATCGGCGCGCGTCCGGGGAAGTGCGCCTCCCGGATTTCAATTCCCTTGGCCATTGGCTCCCGTCGCTTCCGGGGCCGTCACCGCGCCGCCCTTGCCGGGGCGGTAGCGCTCCGGCCGGAGACGGAACAGAATGAGGATAGGCCCGGCAATGTAGATGGATGATATGGTGCCGACGGCGACCCCGAAGAACAGCGTCAGCGCGAATGTTCGGATTGCCTCGCCGCCGAAGAGTGCGAGGGCGGCAAGCGCGATCAGCGTGGTCGCGGAGGTAAGGACCGTGCGCGACAATGTGCGATTGATCGCATCGTCGATCAGGATCGGCAGCGGCATCTGCTTGAAGTGCCGCAGATTCTCGCGGATCCGGTCGTAGACAACCATCGTGTCGTTCAGCGAGTAGCCGACGACCGTCAGCAACGCGGCAACAGCGCTGATGTTGAACTCGATATTGGCGACGGCCAGGAACCCGAGCGTGAAGAATACGTCATGGGCCAGCGCAATCACCGCGCCGATGGCAAAATGCCATTCGAAGCGTACCCAGATATAGGCGATCAGCGCGAGAAGCCCGGCCACGAAGCCAAGCGTCGCCGTATCGATCAACTCACCTGATATGGACGGACCGACAACCTCGACGCGGCGGAAATCGTAATCGTCCTCGAGCTCGCCACGCGCGACGAGGACCGAGGTCTGCTCAGCGTTTTCGCCATCGCCCTGCGAGGTCAGCCGGACGATCGCCCGCCGTTCGTCCACCCGCGTATCCACGGTCTGAACGGCCACGCCGGCATCGGCGAGGCGCGCGGAAATATCGAACGCATCGGCCTTTCCGGATTTCGCCTGAACCTCGACCGCCGCACCGCCCGTGAAATCGATCCCGAGCCGCAGTTCACCCATCGCAAGCATGCCCGCGATGACCAGCGAAAGCGCGGCCGTCGCCAGGAAAACCGCGTTGCGCACCGCCATGAAGCGCAGGTTCAGGCTGTCGAAGAACCCGCTGCGCACGCCTTTGGGGAGGCGCGTCGCATGGCTCCGGCCGAGCCAGATCCGGACAAGCCGGTGTGTCAGCCCGAATGTCGTGAACAGGGTCGCCACCATGCCGACGCCGACCGCAAGCGCGAAGCCACGAACCGGTGCCGCGGAAAGCAGGAACAGGACGGCAACGGCAATCAGCATCGTGACGGATGCATCCACCACGGTCGTGCGGGCGCGGCCGAAACCGACCGAGACGGCTTGCGACAACGGTCGCCCGGCCTTCACCTCCTCGCGGATACGTTCGAAGATCAGAACGCTCGCATCGACGGCAAGCCCCATGGTCAGCACGACCCCCGCGATCATCGAAAGCGAGAGCGGCGCACCGATCAGCGCGAGAGCGGCGAAGGTCAGCAGCACGTTGAAGAACAGCGCCAGCGAAGCGATGATCCCGAGCACACCATAGAAAAATGTTATGAAGGCGACGACAGCGACGACGGCAACCGCGAGCGCCAGCGCGACGGAGCCGATCGACGTGGCGCCAAGCACCGGCTCGATCGACCGCTCCTCCAGGATCGTGAGAGCTGCCGGTAGCGGGCCGCTGGCAACGACTCGGGCGAGGTTAGCCGCCCCTTCGGCGTCGAAATCGCCGGAAAGCCGGCCGATGCCATCGCTGATGGCGCCCTGGATCTGCGATGTCGAGATAACTTGCCCATCGAGCAGAATCGCGATGGTTCGGCCGGCATTGTCGCGGGTAAAGGCAGCGAGCTTCTCGGCGGCCTCCTTGCGCAACACGAATTCGATGAAGGGTTCGCCATCGGCCGATGCCCGCGCCGACGCGACATCCGCCGCAGTGAAGAGGTCATCCTGGCGTACGAGATAACCGGTCGGCGGCTCGTCGGCTGAGTATAGCACTTCGGAACCGGCAGGCGCGCCGCTCTCAATGGCCGTGTTGACCGGCACGCTGTTGTCGATCAGGCGGGCGGAAAGCTTGCCCACGGTCGCCAGCATGTCCTTCACGCGCTGCGGATCGGTGAGACCCGGCATGGAAACGACGATGCGGCCGCGGTCGCCCCGCCCGACAGTCAGAGCGGGAATTCCGAGACTCTCCACACGACGACGCACGGCATCGACGGCGCCGAGCGATGCTGCCGCCACGGCTTCGTCGATGGCGGCATCGGACAGCACGATGCTGAAGGCGCCGTTTTCGCCTGTGGTCAGCGTGCCGAGCCCAAGGGCATCGAGCGTCTTGCTGGCTGCTTCGACATCACTGGTCGACGATATCGTCACATCGACCTGGTCGTCCGCGCCGTTGAGATTGCCATAAGGGATCTGCGCTGCCCGCAGGGCATTGCCGATCGTTTCGACGGCGCCTCGCAGGCGCGCATCGATGATATCGTCACGGGAGATATCGAGAACAAGGCGCGAGCCGCCGGTGAGATCCAGGCCCGGTTTCAGCCGATGTGCGGCGATCCACTCGGGAAGGCCGGCTGCCATGCGTGCCGGAATAAGGCTTGGCAACAGGACGAGAAGACTGGCCAGGAACGCGGACCAGAGAAGAAACGTTTTCCAGCGGGCGGATTGCTGCATTGCGATCTCGACAAAAACGGCGCCAGCGCCGCTGAAAACCAGTCGGGCCGCAGGCCGAGGTTACCCTCGGCCGAACGGCAAGCCAAGTCATTCCTTGACGGGTTCGCCCTTGACGCGGACTTCGCTCACACCGCTGCGCACGACGCGCACCTTGATGCCTTCTGCGATTTCGACTTCAAGCTCGCTGTCGTCGACGACCTTGGTCACCTTGCCGACGATACCACCACCCGTGACGACCTGATCGCCGCGGCGGATGTTCTTCAGAAGCTCTTCGCGACGCTTCATGGAAGCGCGCTGCGGGCGGATGATGAGGAAATACATCACCACGAAAATCAGCAGGAACGGGAGGATAGACATCAGGATGTCTGCACCGCCTGCTGAACCGCCGGGTGCCGCCGTCTGGGCGAAGGCCTCGGTAATGAACATCAGCTACTCCTTGAAAACTTGAATTTGTAAGGCCTGAAGGCCCATTTCGGATGCCGGAATATAGGCAAGCACACATCCAATGCAACACACGAGACTGAGAAGCTCTCGTTTTTCAAGTGTTTTCCCCCTTTTCGCCCCCCTTCCCGCCATGCTACCCGGCATGAAGTATGAGGAGAGACACAGTGCAGGAAGATCACGTCAAGCTTCTGCTGGCCGAAATCGGCCGCATCAACGCAACGCTGGAGCGCCTCGCCGGCCCCGCGCCCGCCATCAACGACTGGGACGCGGCAGACGTCTTCGTCTGGTCGCCCGCGCGCCTGCAGGTGCAAGCGGTGAAGCGCCCGAACCGCATCGACATCGACCTTATCCGCGGCGTCGATCATGTTCGTGACATTCTCGTCGATAACACGGTGCGCTTCGCGCGCGGTCTGCCGGCCAACAATGTGCTCTTGTGGGGCGCCCGCGGTATGGGCAAGTCCTCACTGGTCAAGTCGGTGCATGCGCTCGCGGCGAGCGAAACCGGCAGCAACCTGAAGCTCATCGAGGTTCATCGCGAGGATATCGCCACCCTGCCCGCACTGATGGATATCCTCAAGGAAGTGCCCTATCCCGTCATCATCTTCTGCGACGACCTTTCCTTCGACCACGACGACACCTCCTACAAGTCGCTGAAGGCGGCGCTGGATGGCGGCGTCGAGGGACGGCCGGACAATGTACTACTCTATGCCACCTCCAACCGTCGCCACCTCCTGCCCCGCGACATGATGGAAAACGAGCAATCCACGGCCATCAACCCGTCGGAAGCCGTCGAGGAAAAGGTCTCCCTTTCCGACCGCTTCGGGCTGTGGCTCGGCTTCTACAAATGCAGTCAGGCAGAATATCTTGAGATGATCGACGGCTATGCGAGCCACTATGCGCTCGATATCCCGGTCGAACAGCTTCACGCCGAGGCGTTGGAATGGGCAACGACGCGTGGCTCCCGCTCCGGACGCGTCGCCTGGCAATATGTGCAGGATCTTGCCGGACGCCTTGGAAAGCCGCTCCATCGCTAGAAACACCCGAATGACAAAAGGGCGGTCCCGCAGGAACCGCCCTTTTGTCATTCATGAATGCAGACGAACCTATTCTAGGAACGTCATCGGGTTGACCGGGGTCGCGTTCTTGCGCACCTCGAAGTGAACCTTCGGACGGGTGGCGCTGCCGCTCATGCCCGACGTTGCGACGGTCTGGCCGCGCTGGATCTTCTGGCCACGCTGCACGTTGAGGTCGCCGGCGTGGCCATAAACCGTAACCGTGCCATCGTCATGGCGGACGAGAACCGCGTTGCCGAGTTCCTTCAGGCTGCTGCCGGCATAGATGACGACGCCATTCTCAGCCGCCTTGATGGGCGTGCCCTCGGGTACGGAAATGTCGATGCCGTCGTTGCGGCTGCCGTTGACGTTGGAGCCATAGCCGGCAATGACCGCGCCGCGGACCGGCCAGCGATACTTGCCGATGCCCGTCGATTCGGGCGCTTCGTCGGTCACATCGGATTTCTGCGTCACCTCGGCGACCGAGACGGTTTTGACCGGTGCCTTATAGGATTCCGGCTTCTTTTCCGCTGTCTCGACCTTTTTTTCCTTTACCGGAACGGAGGCCGTGGTCGTCTTGTCCGTCGTCGTATCCACAGCCGCCCCGCCCGCCGGGATCACGAGCTTCTGGCCGATGCGGATCGAGGCGGTCTGGATGCCGTTCGCCTTCTTCAAGGCGTCGACCGACACACCGTTGCTGCGGGCGATCTTGGCGAGCGAATCGCCCGGCTTGACCTCGTAGCCGCCAGCGCCTTCACCGGCATTGGCGAGATTGGTGTTGGCCTGATCGGTATCCGACTTTACCTTGTCGCGCTTCGACGTGCCGGGCAGGATGGCAACGTTCTGTTCCGTCTTGCGCTCAGGCGTCGGCAGCTTGTTATCGACTTTGAGCGTATGGTCCGTCGCAGCCTTGGCCGCGCTTGCGGTCGTGCTGAAGGTCGGAATGATGATACGCTGGCCAGGTTCGGCGTCGGTCGAACGCGTCAGGCCGTTTGCGGCGAGAATTTCCTTCTCCGGCACGCCGTAGCGGTTAGCGAGCGTCTTTACGCTTTCGCCCTGCCGCAGCATGACAACAGGAGCATTGTTCGTCGACCAACCGGCCTTGGGCTTCTGGATGGTTCCCGTCGAGAGCGTATCCGCATTGTCGGCGATCGCTTTCGCCTGACGCTGCTGACCGACGGCTTCGCGCTCTGCCGAACGTGCAGCGCCGGCTGTGGGATCGTTAAGCGCGCCACGCTGAACGGTCATCGGCGTGGTCGCAAGACGCGAACCGGAGCCACTCGTCGTCGAGGTGTTGATCGGATCGTAGGAAACGCCGCCCTGATCCGGGAAAGGCTGATTGAGCGCCTGATCCCGACTTCCCATCTGATTTGCGGATGCAAACTGCTGCTGCTCGTTTCCAACCGTTGCGCGGGGAACGATGCTATTGCTGCCGAACAGCGTGCGGCGCGGAACCGAGCTGGTCGTCATGTTGTCCTGCCCGGAGCTGGAAAACAGGCCGCCAAAACGGGAAACATCCGAGCTGCACCCGGTTGCGACACTGGCCAGCAGGGCCGCAGCAATAAGGCGGGTCGCGGTCCTGCCAAAACTCGGCGATACACTCTTACGCATAAGACTACCCAATCGGTACGCTACTTGAAGTGAACCGATTAAAGCGCGTTAGAGTTACTGCCCGGTTAAGGCTGGCCTATCCGCAAAGGTTTTTTGATAAATTGATAACCATGCGCAAGGCGGCCATCGCCGGCAGCGTCAGAAGCCGGCCGCGTACATGCTGTCGGCGCGGGAGATGCGTGCGCCGATATGGGCGTTATTTTCCATATTGCCCTGCCCCGGCTGCAGGATCGCGGAAATCGGCGTCGCCCGCCGGGCCACACCTTCAATGACCGATTCGGGTTCGCTCATGTCGAGCGCGCTTTCGTTGTACGCGATGGCACGCAGAGCAGAAACGGCCGTCTCACGCGTCCCGAGATAGCGGGCACTGCGCTGATCCTGCGGCGGCATGCTGTCGAAATATTCGATATAGGCGCGGTAGTAGGCCTTGCGATCACCGGCCTCCAAGAAATGACCAAAGGCGCCATATTCACGGGCTTCGAGTGCGGCCGTATCCAGGTTGTTGCGTTCGGCATCCGTCAAGGCCGGCTGGCTGTGAACTGCCTCTTCCTTGGCGACGCTGAGAACGAGAAGCGCATCGACCGAAAGGCCGACATGGGATGAGGGATCGCTCGTGCCGCCGGCGAGGTTCGCTGATGAAACAGCCTCCGCCACGTCCTCGTTGGCCTTGCCGGCCGCCTTGGTCGCGAGATAGGCGAGCCCCTCATGGGTCGAGCCGCTGGCTATCCTGTTCGAGACGTACATTTCCCTCTCCATCGGAATCGCCGGAAGGTTGAAAACCCGGCATCCTGCGTGGAAACTGCTGCTTCGCTACGGGCCTACGCGCCGAAGCTTGCGCGAGGCTTGCGTCGGTTAACAAAAGGTTAACGCTACACTTTCTCGGCCGACTGGAGGATTGGCGCACGGCAAAGCGCACGGATCACGCGGAAAACCGGCGAAACGACTCAGCCGGCAGCGCAATTGGGAAGGCAGGGTAAAACGTTCGGGCGCTCAGAGCGCCTGGGCCATCATCGGAACGATGGGCAGATAGGGCACCGCAAAAAGATCCTCGCGATCGAAGCGGCTGCCGGTCTTGGTCAGCTTCAGCATGCGACACTCGGTTTCGCTGACCATGGCGGGCGCGATGAGAACACCACCGGAAACGAGCTGCTCGGCAAAGAAGCGCGGCAGCGCCGGAAAGGCGGCGGTGACGAGGATGCGGTCGAAGGTGCCCTCACCCGGCATGCCGTTGCTGCCATCGGCCTGCCGGACGATGACGTTGCGGGTGCCGGCCTTTTCGATGGCTTGCTGGGCGTTCGTGACCAGCGTGCGATAGCGGTCGATGGTCAGCACGCGCTCCGTCAGGCGCCCCATGACGGCAGCGGTGAAGCCGCTGCCCGTACCGACTTCCAGCACGCGCTGGCCAGCCTTGAGATTCAGGATATGCAGCAGGCGCACGGCAAGATCGATGCCTTCGGCAAAAGAGCCGCATTCCAGCGGGAGCAGCCTGCTCGAATAGGCGTCGCCAGCAAATTGCGGGGGAACGAAGAGCGTGCGGGGCGTCTGCTCCACCGCCGTGAGGAGTTCGAGATTGTTTATGCCCTCGCCGCGCAGACGCAGCGCCAACGCGGCAAATCCCTCCTTCTCGATCACCCGCCCCGTGCTCAATCCGCATCCTCACCGATCAGGGCGCGCTTAACGCGATCCAGCACCGTGTAGTCCGTCAGGTCGAGCTTGAGCGGCGTGACGGAGATCTTGTGGTTCTTCACTGCATGAATATCGGTGCCAGCGCGGAAATCGCCCTTCCGCTCGCCGAAGCGTAGCCAGTAATAGGGAAAACCGCGGCCGTCGGCACGTTCGTCGATGGTCAGGCCGAAATCGAGCTTGCCCTGGCTCGTTACTTCGACGCCCTGGAGCTCCTTCGGCGCGCAATTCGGGAAATTGAGGTTGAAGAACGTCCAGTCCGGCAGCTCGACATCCATCAGCTGGCGAATGAGATTGGGCGCGAAGGTCTCGGCAAGTTCCCACGGCACGACACGGCCATGGGCATGATTGTACGCCTGGCTGAGCGCCATGGACTTGATGCCCTGAAGCGTACCCTCGATGGCGCCGGCGATGGTGCCGGAATAGGTGACGTCGTCAGCCATGTTGGCGCCGGCATTCACGCCGGACAGAACGAGATCCGGCTTTTTGTCGAGAACCTCGCGCACGCCCATGATGACGCAGTCAGTCGGCGTGCCGCGCAACGCGAAACGCTTCTCATCGATCTTCCTGAGCCGCAACGGCTCGGAAAGCGTCAGGGAGTGGGCAAGGCCGCTCTGGTCGGTCTCCGGGGCGACGACCCACACGTCATCCGTGAGTTCACGCGCGATGCGTTCGAGGGCCGCAAGGCCTTCTGCGTGGATACCATCATCGTTCGTCAGAAGAATGCGCATGCCCCGTCCCGCCTCAGGCGGCCTTCTCGATCTTCGTCAGCCCGCCCATATAGGGCAGCAGCGCCTCAGGCACAGTCACGGTGCCATCGTCATTGAGGTAATTTTCCATGACGGCGATGAGCGCGCGGCCGACGGCCGTACCCGAGCCGTTCAGCGTGTGCACGAACTTCGTCGCCTTGTCGTCCTTGCCGCGGTAGCGGGCATTCATCCGGCGCCCCTGGAAATCGCCACACACCGAGCAGGACGAGATCTCCCGGAAGGTGTCCTGGCCGGGCAGCCAGACCTCAAGGTCGTAGGTTTTACGGGCGCCGAAGCCCATGTCGCCGGTGCAGAGCGTCATGACGCGGTAATGCAGGCCGAGGCGCTGAAGGATCGTTTCCGCGCAGGCTGTCATACGCTCATGCTCGTCCACAGCGCTTTCGGCATCCGTGATCGAGACAAGTTCGCACTTCATGAACTGGTGCTGGCGCAGCATGCCACGCGTATCGCGCCCTGCCGAACCCGCCTCCGAGCGGAAACACGGCGTCAGCGCCGTGAAACGCAGTGGAAGCTTTTCCTGTTCAAGGATTTCCTCGCGCACCAGATTGGTGAGCGAGACTTCCGCCGTCGGGATCAGCCAGCGGCCATCGGTGGTGCGAAACAGGTCTTCGGAGAACTTCGGCAGCTGACCCGTGCCGAACATGGCGTCGTCACGCACCAGAAGCGGCGCATGCACCTCCGTATAGCCGTGCTCCTGGGTGTGCACGTCGATCATGAACTGGCCGAGCGCCCTTTCCAGGCGGGCAAGCTGGCCCTTGAGAACGGTGAAGCGCGAACCTGCGATCTTCGCCGCCGCCTCGAAATCCATGTAGCCGAGGGCTTCGCCGATCTCGTAGTGCTCCAGCGCCTTATGGTTCCAGGCGGGCCTGCTGCCCCAACGGTGCTTCTCGACATTGCCCGCTTCGTCTTCTCCGACAGGCACGTCGTCGAATGGAATGTTCGGCAGGCGTGCCAGCGCGTCGTTGAGCTCAGCGGTGACCTGTCGCTCTTCTTCCTCTGCTGCCGGAAGGCGGTCCTTGATGGCGGAGACTTCCGCCTTCAGCTTGTCGGCAAGATCGGTATTCTTGGCGGCCATGGCCGCGCCGATTTCCTTGGAGGCGGCATTGCGGCGCGACTGCATGTCCTGCGCGGTCTGGATGACGCTGCGGCGCTTCTCGTCGAGGTCGATCAGGGTCTGCGCAAGCGCGCTTGCACCGCGCTTGGCCAAAGCGGCGTCAAGGGCGGTCGGGTTGTCGCGGATCCATTTGATATCAAGCATTGTCGTTCCAGGCTCTTCCGTGGATGAAGGCCCATCCACGCCCGGCAGCGACCCGCAGGCGAAGGCTTATTCAGCCTCGCCATGCGTTGCAGCGACCTCGTTTTCCGCATCCTGCGCGTTCGAGGCGCTCGCCCGCTGCCGTTCGATGAGTCGGGCCGTATAGATGGAAATCTCGTAGAGAAGGATGGCCGGCAGTGCAAGGCCGATCTGGGACACCGGATCGGGCGGCGTCAGCACGGCCGCCACGACGAAGGCGATGACGATTGCGTATTTGCGCTTTTCCGCAAGCGTCTGCGACGTGATGAAGCCGGCGCGCACCAGAAGCGATGAGATAACCGGCAACTGGAACACCAAACCAAAGGCGAAGATCAGCGACATGATGAGGCTGAGATACTCCGAAACCTTTGGCAGAAGCTGAATGGAAACCTGGCCTTCGCCGCCGCCCTGCTCCATGGAGAGGAAGAACCACATGACCATGGGCGTGAAGAAGAAATAAACGAGTGCGGCGCCAATCAGGAACAGGATCGGCGATGCGATGAGGAACGGCAGGAAGGCAGAACGCTCGTTCTTGTAGAGGCCGGGCGCCACGAACTTGTAGACCTGCTGGGCAATCACCGGAAAGGCGATGACCAGAGCGCTGAACATGGCGACCTTGATCTGCGTGAAGAAAAATTCCTGCGGCGCGGTATAGATCAATTCGACATTGCGATGCGTCAGGCCGGCCCATTCGACGGACCACTTGAACGGCAGCACCAGGATGTTGAAAAGGTGTTTGGCGAAGTAGAAGCAGACCAGGAACGCGACGAAGAACGCACCGACGGCCCACATCAGGCGTTGGCGCAGTTCGATCAGATGCTCGAGGAGCGGCTGGGGCTTGTCTTCGATATCGCCGCTCATGCCTCGTCCTTCCGGGTCTTTGCAGTCTTGGCCTTGGCGGCAACTGTCTTCTTGGCGGTCGAGACTTTTGCGACCGGCTCGGCGGCAGCCTTTGGCTCGGCCTTCGCCTTGGCGGCCGGCTTGCGCGCAGCCTTTTGCGTCTCTGCGATCACAGGGTCGGTCTTCTTTGCCGCGGTCTTGCGCGTCGGCCCCTTCTTCAAGGGTTCGGCGGCGACAGGCTCTGTAGATGCGGGCTTGTTCGCTTCCGACGGCACGGCGGAAACGGCCGAGACCGGCGTCGAAATGGATGAGGACGGGGATCCGACCGACTTCTGGAGGTCCGACTTGATCTCGTCTCCCACCTGGCGCAGCGGATTGACCGCCTCGCGTATGGTGTTCAGCGGGTTAAGCTTCTGCGCATCGCCGATGGTCTTGCGAACATCGTCAAGATCAGCCTCGCGCAGCGCCTCGTCGAACTGCTGGCGGAAATCGCTCGCCATGCCGCGCATCTTCGTTACCATGCGGCCGAATGTCCTGAGCATCGGCGGCAGGTCCTTCGGGCCTACCACCAAAATCAGGACGACGGCGATAACCAGTATCTCTGTCCAGCCGACATCAAGCATTGGGTACTGTCCTCAGAAGCCGCGCACCACCGTCCGCGGCCGAATGCCGGTTACTTGACCTCGTCGGCCTTGTGGTCGACGGTCTTCGCCTGCTCGGCGCTGGCTTCTTCGTCCGTCATACCCTTCTTGAAGTTCTTGATGCCCTTGGCGACATCGCCCATCAGTTCCGGAATCTTGCCACGGCCGAACAGCAGCAGCACTACCACCAGAACAATCAGCCAATGCCAGATGCTGAAAGAACCCATTCGCTTGACTCCCTTTTGAACTCTGATCCCGATGTAAGACGTTCAGCCGTCTTTTTCAAACACTAGTATGTCGCGCTGGTTAGCCGAAAGCGTGACGTCGCGCAATCCGGCAGGCAGTTGATCGGCCCTCACCCGCGCCCGAACGGGACGGTCGGTTCCGTCGACGGCGAGCTCCAGAAGCTCGACCACGCCAAGGAAACGCCGCGAAAGGATGCGCGCCGGCGTGTCGCCGCCGGTTTCCTGTACGCGAATGCCCGTCAAACGCACCGCGACGTGAACTTTCTGGCCGTCGATAAAATCTTTGCCATCGACATTGCCGAGCGGCGTTTCCACGACGCCGCCACGCACATGGCCCGGAAATTCGTTGATCTCCGAGAAGAACGCCGCAGCAAACATGTCGTTCGGCTTGAGATACAGGTCTTCGGCGGTACCCACCTGGACAAGCTTGCCGTCCTTGAGAAGTGCAATGCGGTCCCCCATGCGCATCGCCTCCTCGGCATCATGCGTGACGACGATGGCGCTGGCGCGGGATTTTCGCAGGATGGCGAGCGTATCGGCCCGGATGGAATCCTTGAGCCGCGAATCCAGGCCGGAGAATGGCTCGTCCATCAGGAGAACGCTCGGCCGGGGGGCCAAAGCCCGCGCAAGCGCCACGCGCTGCTGCTCGCCGCCGGACAGCATATGCGGGAATTTTGCCGCGTAGTGCGACAGACCGACGCGGTCCAGCGCCACGTTCGCCTCAGCCTCCGCTTCGGCGCGCGGAAGCGCCGTCAGACCGAAGCGTACATTGTCGAGCACGGACATATGCGGGAACAGCGCAAAATCCTGAAACATCAGCCCGACGCCGCGTCGTTCCGGCGGCAGGAAGACATCCGGGCCGGCGATCTCGCGATCATCAAGCAGAACGCGGCCGCGTGTCTGCGCCTCGATGCCGGCGGCGATGCGCAGAAGCGTCGTCTTGCCGGAGCCTGAAGGCCCGAGCAGGCACAACACCTCGCCCGGTTCCGCCGTCAGCGAGAGGCCACGAATGGTGTCCTTGTTGTGATAGCTGTGGTGAATGTCATCGAAGACGAGGCGCGACGCGAAGGTCACCGCCGAAGCTCGTCTCGCCTCGATGCCGTTGGAACCTGACGGGTCCGAAGCCATTGCAGAAGTCTTTCCCTGTCGCCGGCGCGGAGGTCGACGATGCAGTCTTGCATAAACCTTCGTCTATTCGTCCGCTTTTCCGCCCGGTGTCAAGAGTCCGAGTTCCTCGAGGTCGAGTTGTGTCAGCGGATCCTCGTCCTCCGCGAGCTCATCCTCGCCAAGCGGCATGGGGATCTGGAAATTGGACGGAATACGGCCGGACAGCAGGCCTGTTCCCTTCAACTCGTCGAGGCCCGGCAGGTCGCGCAGTTCTTCCAGCCCGAAATGATCGAGGAAATCCCGCGTGGTGCCGAATGTCACAGGACGGCCGGGCGAGCGCCGGCGGCCGCGCAGGCGCACCCATCCGGCCTCCATGAGGACGTCGAGCGTGCCTTTGGATGTCTGCACGCCACGGATATCCTCTATTTCCGCACGCGTTACCGGCTGGTGATAGGCGATGATCGAAAGCACCTCGAGCGCGGCGCGCGAGACTTTGCGCACCTCCGTTTCCTCGGTGCGAATGACGAAGGACATGTCGGGTGCCGTGCGGAACGCCCAGCTATCCTCGATCTGCAGGAGATTGACGCCGCGTCCCGCATAGAACGCCTTCAGCTCGCGCATGACATGCAGGACATCGACACCGCGCGGCAGGCGCTCGGCGATATAGGCCGACGAAACCGGGCCGGCGGAGGCGAAAACCAGCGCCTCGGCAATGCGCGTGGCTTCATAGAGCCGCCGCGGATCGACAACAGTCGCGTTTTCGTCGCTGGCGCCCACATCTTCAGCCACCCTCTTCGCCCCCACTTCCCTCGCCTTCGCCCGCCTTCTGGCCCCGGCGCAGATAGATGGGCTGGAAGACACCGTCCTGACGCAGTTCCAGCCGCCCTTCCCGGACAAGTTCCAGCGTTGCGGCAAATGCGCTGGCAATCGCCGTGGTCCGTTCAGCCGGATCGCTCAGGTAACGCAGCATGAAATGATCGAGCGCCGTCCAGTTGTCATCGAAATCGCCAACGAGGAGCTGCAGGAGTTCGCGCGCGTCGGCCAGCGACCAGACGCTGCGCTTCTCGATAGTGACCTGGGTGATTGCATGACGCTGGCGCAGCGACGCATAGGCGGTCAGCAGATCGTAGAGAGACGCCTCGAAAGCCGAGCGGCGCTCGGTGGGAATATGCTCGGGCATGCCGCGCGCAAACACATCGCGGCCGAGGCGGTTGCGGTTGACCAGCTTCGTGGCCGCATCGCGCATCGCTTCCAGCCGCTTGAGGCGGAAGGCAAGACTCGCCGCCATCTCCTCACCCGAAGGCCCGTCGTCCTTCGCCTGCTTGGGAATGAGGAGGCGTGACTTGAGATAGGCAAGCCAGGCCGCCATGACGAGGTAATCTGCTGCAAGCTCGATGCGGATCTTGCGCGCCCGGTCGATGAAGACGAGGTATTGCTCGGCCAGCGCCAGAACGGAGATACGTGTCAGGTCGACCTTCTGCGTCCGGGCGAGGTGAAGGAGCAGATCGAGCGGCCCTTCGAAGCCGGCGAGATCGACGACGAGGCTTTCCTCGTGCAATCCCCGCCCCGAGGCGTCATCCTGCCACAGGTCGTCCATCGGCGCATCCGCGCCGCGTCCCTTCCTCGGTGGCTTGCCGCCTGTTGCCTGCACGTCGCGCCTCTCGTGTTCGAACGCAGTTCCCGACGCACGCCGCGACGCTGTGGATCAGGCCACCGCGATCATGGCATTGAATTCTTCTCGCAGCGCCTGCTCGTCCGCGTCGTCAGGCGCCTGGAAACCTGCACGGACCGCCTTCGCCCGCCGCAGGCTGTCGCCGGCAAGCGGCGGGGCGTTTTCGGTCACTGCCAGCATTTCGTCCATGATGCCATGGCAATGCAACACCATGTCGAGACCCGCGGCGATGATTCCCCGTGTTCTTTCGGCAATATCGCCCCGCAAGGCGTTCATCGAGACGTCATCGGACATCAGGAGCCCGTCGAAGCCTATCTTCTCGCGGATAATTTCGCGCACGACCTTTGGCGACGTGGTGGCCGGGTTGTCGGGGTCTATGGCCGTGAAGACGATGTGCGCCGACATCGCCATCAATTCATCGTTCATGCGCCGGAACGGCACGAAGTCGCAGGCATCGAGCTCTTCCAGACTTGCCTGCACCACGGGCAAATCGTGGTGGGAATCGACCATGGTGCGGCCGTGACCGGGCATGTGCTTCATGATTGGCAGCATGCCGCCGGCCTTCAGGCCTTCCGCGGCGGCCTTGCCCATGGCGGACACGATTTCCGGCTCCTGGCCATAGGCCCGGTTACCGATCACGTCATGCACGCCGGGAACGGCGACATCCAGCACCGGCAGGCAATCCACGTTGATGCCGAGACGCAGCAGATCGAAGGCATGCAGGCGCGACATCAGCCAGCTTGCCCGCAGGCCCTTTTCCGCATCGGAACGGTAGATGGCACCGAGCGCTGCGGCGTTCGGATATTGCTGGACATGGGGCGGCTTGATGCGCTGCACACGCCCGCCTTCCTGATCGATCAGCACGGGAATATCGGCATCGCCGCCGATGCAATCGCGCATTTCGGCAGTGAGATCGGCGACCTGCGCCGGTTCACCGATATTGCGACCGAACAGGATAAAACCCCAGGGCCGCTCATTGCGGAAGAAGGCTTTTTCGTCGGCGGTGAGGCTCAGGCCCTTGCAGCCCGAAATGAAGGATTTCGATTCGCTCATATCGGCAATCTTATTGGTTCGGGAAAGAAAGACGAGGCCCTGATCTGCGGGCTATCCGCGATGCGCCCCGAGATGGAATCGAAAGGGCGCGGACAAGATCCGCGCCCCTCAAATGCTGACTGCATGCCTCAGCGGGTGACGAGGCAGCTGCCGCCGGCGCCCTTGTAGCGGTTGCACAGGCTGTTGGCCTCTTCACGCGAACCAGCCGGAATACGCACACGATAGAACGTGCCCTTGTTGGGGATCGCCACCTGCTTGATGTCCACGCCGCGACCGCCGATCACGCTGCCGAACTTGGCGGACAGCGAATTGTAGGTCTTCTGCGCTTCCGCCTCAGACGGCAGCGAGGCGATCTGGATGACGTAGCTGCCGGGCGTCACGGCGGCGACCTGGGTGGTCTCCGCGGCCTGGCTCGTCGCAGCCGCGGTCTGCTGGCCACGGACATTGCCGTTTTCGGTAACAGTTCCGACAACGTTGACCGGCTGGTCGACCGGACGGCTTTCCGGCGTCGGCGTGTTGTTGCCGGCCGTCGTCGCGGCGTCCGCACCGAAGGTCGTGGTTTTTACGGTACGGACAGGCGCGGTGTCATCGACCTGGGCATTCGCCACTTCGGCAAGCGCGGAGCGCGGCTGAGTGCCGGTGGCAGCCTGTTCGGCACGCAGCGAGGCATTGGGATCGACCTCGGCATTTGCCGTTGTGGCTTCGCCTGCCGTGCGGCCGGTGGTCGCCGTCGCCTTCGCGTCGAACTGGGCGGTTTCCTGCGTCGCCGGCGTATCCTCCCGGGCAACCAGCGTGCCGTCGGGTTTGACGATCATGGTGCGCACCTTGCGGGGCGACACGACAGGCTTGCCGGCGTCGGCGGTCGCCTTTTCAGGCTCATCCACGCCCGGAAGCAGGCGGCTTCCATCGTCGGCGCCAGCTGTCTCCTGCCCGTCATCCGCATCATCGAACGGCAGGGTGTCCGGCGTTAGCGTGCGCTGTACCACATCGATCGGCTCCTCCGACGAGGTGACGAGTTGCTCCTGCTGCGGCGTATTAGCGCCGTCGCCTGCCACGCGATCGTAGACGGCCTTGTCCTGATTGGGCACGGTCTTGCCGCCACGCTCCTCGGGCACGACCTTGATCGGTTCCTTGTCAGCGAGAATGACGCGTGGCTCACCGGAACTCGCCGTGCCGCCGCCCGTAAACGACGACCATGCATAGACGCCACCGCCGCCGACAAGCAGCAGGGCGGCGACGGAGGCCGCAATCAGCATGCCGCGGCGCGGGCGCGACTGTTCGTCATCATAGCCATCGCCGGCGTAAAGCGTGTTGGCCTGGCCGGGATCGACGGGGATGGCCATGCGCTCCGGCTGGTGCAGCGAACGGCGGAAATCCTCTTCGAGCGCCCGTTCGAAATCATCGACATCGTTGATCTGCGCTGCCGGCTGGCCGACCGCGGCTGCACCCGTGGCAGCGCCGCGCGACAAATCTTCCGCGCGCGCCGGAGCAGCCGGCTCGGTAAAGAGCTGGGCCATCTCCGCATCGAGGTCGAAATCGAAATCGGGCTGGTAGGCCTGCGGCTTTTCCTTCTCGACAACGGGAAGCTGCGGCACGTCCAGTTCCGTGACCGGCGCGACACCAACATCGGTATCGGCGATCATGGTCGGATCGAAAGGCAGCGAGCCATCCGCCATTTCCGAAACGATCGGCTGCGGCGCCGTATAGGTCGATACGGGTACGGCAACGGCCGGCTCACGGCGCACGGGGCGTTCTGCTTCGACAGCGCGAGCCGTTTCTACCGGAGCCACCTCTGCGCGGGCCACGGGTTTCGTAACGGCCGGAGTTTCATCCAGCGAAAAATCGGACAGATCGAGATCGATGTCAGAGAGATCAAAGTCCAGATTGTCGAAATGGATGTCCGGCTCGGCGGCGGGCGTCGTAGCGGAAACCGGCTCCTTACGGGTTTCGATGATCGGTGCCGGCGCTGTAAACGCAGGTTCGGTGAAAGTCGGGACGGCAGACGTTACCGCCTTTTCCGCTACGGTCTCGCGGCGGCCGGTCGGTGTTGCACGTCCGAAAATGGCTGCGACATTCGCAAAAGAGTTGCGCTGTGCAGCGGCGGCTGTAACCCCCGCCGTCGTGGCCGCAGCAGCGGTGGAGGCGGAAAAGGGCGAACCTGCTTCCGGCACAGGATAAAGCTCGACTTCGGCCAGCAGGGAATCGTGACCGTAGCCCCGCCCCTTCTGGACGGACTGCACCTGGTAATCCGGAGCAGCCTCATGCACAGGCTCCGCCTGCCAGGACTGCTGGGCTTCGGCGACGGCGCGTGCATGATCTTCTGCCGTGTCGATGGGCATCTCGGAAACGAAATGCGGCTGCTCGCCGGCATAATAGGCTGTCTCGGCATGGAATGGCTCGGCATGCTCGACGCCCGAATCGGCCGGCATCCAGCTGCCTGCAACGGGCTCGACAGCGCTTTCGATCACCGTTTCGGCAACCGGCAACGGCTGGACGAACGCGGCTTCAGCGCTCGTATCCTGCGCGTGAGCCACATCCGTGAAGGTATCGCCGAGAGAAAGTTCAAGCTCGCGCTCGAGATCCACCCCGAGATCGGAAACCGTGTCGCCTTCCACCGGCTGCAGGCCGAGGAATGTGGGCTCGGGCGCCGCATAAGTTTCGGGTTCCGGGACAGTCGAAATCTGCGGCGGGGCTTCGAAATGCGGCTCGAAGCGTTCAGCGAACTGCAAGCCTGCATGGGCCTCCGCCTCGACGGAAACCGGCGGCACGTCCTGAACGGTGCCTTCAAGCTCATCAGCGAGCAGAAGCGCGGAATCAGCAGGGACATCGGCCTGAAACACCGAAGCTTCGACGGTCGCCGGCGTTTCTTCGAACGCTGGCTCCCAATCGCGAGCTTCGTCGACATAAACGTCATGAGCGACGAAATCCTCGACGGGACTGGCGACGAACGCATCCACTTGCGGCTCGAAGACGGGCTCGGCATCAACTTGGGCCTGATATGTTTCGACCGGCGCCTCGAACGTGGGTTCGGCGAATGACGGCTCCTGATGACGGGGGGTGTCTACGAACGTGTCTCGCGCAGGAATCTCGTCGATGATCGCGGCGCGGTCCTCGACAACCGGCGACGGCACATCGAAGACAGGCTCGCCGTGGCGTTCGGCAGCCGGCTCCACAAGCGGCTGCGCCGAAACGCGGCTTGCGGGGGCATCGTACTGCTCGAAGGCTCGCATCAGCTCGTCCTCGAGCGCGAGAACAGCATTCTCGCGCCGGGGCGCAGGCTGCGCGCTTTCGGAGAAGGATTGCGTCACGCCCTGCACCGGGCGCGGATCGAAGTTCACGAGACGGGCAAGCTCGCTCAGCGGATCATCATCCGCCAAGAGGCCCGCATCACCGGTTCCGCTTCGCGCGAAGTTCTTGTCAGCCATACTGCTTCCCACTCATAAGCTACAAAGACGCATTGCCAGCTTATTATGGGTAAATGGTGACGTTATCGCATTTCATCCGGTGCTGCGGTACCTGTAATGGACAGACCCGACTTGATAACGGAAGCGACAGCGTGCACCAGCCCAAGTCTGGCGATGGTCAATTCTCTATTTTTATCGTTAACAAACCGTAATTCCGGTTGTTCTTTACCCTTGTTCCAGTGTCCGTGGAATGCGCTGGCAAGTTCATAGAGATAAAATGCAATGCGATGCGGCTCCTGCGCCGCTGCCGCACCTTCGATGACACGGGGATATTCTGCCAGTTTTGCCAGAAGCTGCAACTCGCTCGGATCCGCGATATTTCCGGCGATCGCACTGGCAAGATCGAGCGCACCTACATCGAGACCCGGCAGTGCCTCGGCCGCCTGACGGAAGACCGACATGCAACGTGCATGAGCATACTGCACATAGAAGACCGGATTGTCCTTGGACTGCTCGGTCACCTTCGCAAAGTCGAAGTCGAGCGGCTCGCTGCTCTTGCGATAGAGCATCATGAAGCGGACGGGATCGCGGCCGACCTCCTCGACGACATCGCGCAGGGTCACGAAATCGCCGGAGCGCTTGGACATCTTCACCGGCTCGCCATCGCGGTAGAGCTTGACGAGCTGGCACAGCAGGACGGTCAGCTTCGAGTTTCCATCGGAAACCGCCTTGGCGACCGCCTCAAGGCGCTTGACGTAACCGCCATGGTCGGCGCCGAGCACATAGATCATCTCGTCGAAGCCGCGATCGAACTTGTCCTTGAAGTAGGCGACGTCTGCGGCGAAGTAAGTATAGGACCCGTCGGACTTGATCAGCGGGCGGTCGATATCGTCACCCACCTCCGTCGAGCGGAACAGGGTCTGCTCGCGGTCTTCCCAGTCTTCCGGCAGTTGACCCTTCGGCGGGGGCAGAACGCCCTTGTAGACATAGCCCTTGAAGGTCAGGTCATTGATCGCGGTGCGGATAGGCGCGCCGTTTCCGGCATGAAGCGAACGTTCCGAGAAGAAGACGTCATGCTCGACGTTGAGGGCGGCCAGGTCCTCGCGGATCATCGCCATCATCATGTCGATGGCCTTTTCCTTGACGATCGGCAGCCACTGCACCTCCGACATCGCACGCAGCGACGTGCCGTGTTCGGCCACGAGCGCCTCCCCAACAGGGATCAGGTAGTCGCCGGGATAGAGACCCGACGGGATTTCACCGATCGTCTCGCCCAGCGCCTGCCGATAGCGAAGGAAGGCGGAACGCGCCAACACGTCGATCTGCGAACCGGCATCGTTGATGTAATATTCCTTCGTGACGGCGTAACCGGCAAAGGCGAGAAGATTGGCGAGCGCATCGCCGACCACGGCACCGCGGCAATGGCCGACATGCATGGGGCCGGTCGGATTGGCCGACACATATTCCACGTTGACCTTTCGGCCGGCGCCCGTCGTGCTGCGACCATAATCGGAGCCCGCAGCCACGACGGCAGCCAAAAGCTTCTGCCAATAGGCGACGGACAGGCGCACATTGATGAAGCCCGGCCCGGCCACGCCGACATCGGCGACTTCCGGATCGTTCTTCAGCTCGGCCACGATGAGATCGGCAAGCGCGCGCGGATTGAGACCGAGCGGCTTGGCCAGAACCATCGCAGCATTGGTGGCGACATCGCCATGGCTCTGATCACGCGGCGGCTCGACGCTGATACGGCCGAAATCGAGTTCGGCGCGCTTCTCACGGACGATTTGAAGTCCTTCGAGTACGTTTTTGATTCTGCTGTCGAAGTCTGTAAAAAGGTTCATCTCATCCATCCGCGCGCAGAGAACCGCATCGGGCTGTATTCCTGCGAAGAAATTCGGGGTGCCGGCTGACTATCGCAATTCAGGGGTATGGTCAAACAGCCGGCGATGGGTGTTGATCGCGTAATTGTCGGTCATACCCGCCAGATAATCGGCGACGTGGCGGGCACGCGCCGATTCGGGCATGGTGGCGATGCGGTCGACCCAATAGTGTCCCTGCATGAGCTGGGGATCATCCATGTAAGCATGATAGAGATCGGTCAGGATCGATGCCGCGTTGGCGCGCACGCGCATGACTTCCGGGTGCCGGTAGATCCTTGAGAACAGGAGTTTCTTGATCTCCCTGTCGGTCTGCCCCATGCCTTCGGAAAAGGTCGCCATGCACCGGCGCGCCTTGCGCACATCGTCGGCACTCTCGGGACGAACCTCCAGCAGCGCGTGCTGCGCGTAGCCGATGACATCCTCCACCATCGCCGTGATCTGCCGGCGCATGATCTCGTGGGTGAAGCGCGATGCTTCGAGACCCGGATAGCGATCGTGAACCTCCCGCATCAGCCTTGCCAGGAAGGGCACCTCCTCCAGCATGTCGAAGGTCAGGAAGCCGGAGCGCAGGCCGTCATCGATGTCATGGGTGTTATAGGCGATATCATCGGCGATGGCGGCGACCTGCGCCTCCAAGCTCGCGAAACTGCCAATTTCAAGATCATGCATCGCGCAATATTCAAGGATGGGCCGCGGCACCTCCTTGCCATGCGTGCATTCTCCGTTGGGACCGATCAGCGGGCCGTTGTGCTTGACCAGACCCTCCAGGCTTTCCCATGTCAGGTTCAGCCCATCGAACTCGGCATAGCGTCGTTCGAGCTTGGTGACGATGCGCAGGGACTGGGCGTTGTGATCGAAGCCGCCGAATGGCTCCAGAACCTCCTGCAACGCGTCTTCCCCGGTATGCCCGAAGGGGGTGTGACCGAAATCGTGCACCAGCGCCACGCCTTCGGCGAGATCCTCGTCGAGCTTCAGTGCCCGCGCCAGCGCCCGGGCGATCTGCGCCACCTCGATAGTATGGGTCAGCCGCGTGCGGTAATGGTCGCCGTCAGCTGCGATGAACACCTGCGTCTTGTGCTTGAGACGACGGAAGGCCGTCGTGTGCACAATGCGGTCGCGGTCGCGCTGGAAATCCGATCGCGTGGGGCTTTCGCTTTCGGGAAAGAGCCTCCCACGGCTTGTCCAGGGATCGGAAGCATAGATGGCGCGCTGTCCGGCGCCGAAACCCAGCGCATGTCTGTCGAGTGTCATTCGTCACCTGCATTCACGCCGCCCATTGACGCGGCCTCAATGCCTTCATACCTATAGTGTGCATAGCAGCAAGTCCGGCCGCAAGCTCCGTCTGAAAGATCAGCATTTTCAATGATCTGCCGACGGTTCCGCGTTTAGTCGGGCTTCACGGCGCAGCCGCGCCGGCCAATGCGAACAAACGATTCTCTCCGGATCTTGACCCCGGCAGGAGGCAGACATGAGCAACCAACCCGTAACCCTTTCCGATGCCGCCGCCCGGCGCATTGCGACCATTCTCGGCTCCTCGCCCGAAAAGCAGGCGCTTCGCGTGTCTGTCGAAGGCGGCGGCTGTTCCGGCTTTTCCTACAAGTTCGATCTTGTCGAAGACCAGCAGGACGATGATCTCGTTCTGGAGAAGAACGATGCACGCGTGCTGATCGACCAGCTTTCGCTCGTCTACATGGACGGCTCGGAGATCGATTTCGTCGACAACCTTCTTGGCCAGTCTTTCCAGATCAAGAATCCGAACGCCGTCGCCAATTGCGGCTGCGGCACCAGCTTCTCGATCTGACGTCATTTCATACCCGGCCAACAGAGATTGGCCGGAAGAACACGCGAAACGGAAACCGCATGCCGATCAAGATTGCCACCTGGAACATCAACGGCGTGCGGGCCCGCATCGAAAACCTCGTCGCGTGGCTGAAGGAATCGAACCCCGACATCGTCGCGTTGCAGGAAATCAAGACGGTCGATGAGACATTTCCGCGCCTGGAGATCGAAGCGCTCGGCTATCATGTGGAGACACACGGGCAGAAGGGCTTCAACGGTGTCGCGCTTCTGTCGAAGATCCGCCCCGACGAGGTGAACCGCGGCCTTCCGGGCGACGAGGCCGACGAACAGGCGCGCTTCATCGAGGGCGTCTTTTCCGTTGAGGGCGGCGCAATCCGCGTCTGCTCGATCTACCTGCCGAACGGCAACCCCGCCGATGATCCGGTCAAATACCCCTACAAGCTTTCATGGATGGAGCGCCTCTTCGCCTTCGCGCAGGATCGCCTGGCGCTGGAAGAACCCCTCGTGCTTGCCGGCGACTATAATGTCATCCCCGAGCCGCACGACTGCTGGGACGTCAAGGTCTGGGAGCGGGACGCGCTCTATCTGCCGCCGACACGGCAGGCCTTCAGACGTCTTGAAAACCTCGGTCTCACCGATGCGGTGCGCGCCTCGTCGGATGCCGCGCCGCTTTATACGTTCTGGGATTATCAGGGCGGGTGCTGGCCGAAGAACTACGGTATCCGCATCGACCATCTCATGCTGTCGGCCGAGGCATCGGACCGGCTGGTCTCGACAGCCGTCGAGAAGCATGTGCGCAACTGGGAAAAGCCATCGGACCATGTGCCAGTAGTGGCTGTGCTCGACTACGCCGCGTGATGCGCGCGAGATCTCTCTTCGATCAGTCTATTCGTTGGGATTGAAACGAATGCTCTGCGCGAGTGCGACGCCCTTGCGGCGGTCCTCCTCGGTGGCGACGGAGAACGCCTCCTCCTGCGTCGCCTGAAGCCAGCCACAGTCCTTGGGCGGGCAATGGTCCAGCGCCGCCGTCATGAAGGCGAGACCACGGGCCGTGTCCCCTTCCTGGAAAAGAATGTTACCGAACAAGCCCATCGCACCGGCATGGCCCTTGTTGCGCGCGCGGTTCAGCCATTTCTTGGCTTGGTGCACGGACACATTGCCACCCTCGCCGCGCAGCATCATGCGGCCAAGCTGGAACTGCGCTTCGGGAATGCCGAAGGTGGACGCGGCCTGGAAATAGAGCTGACGCGCCTGCGTCAGATCGATCCGGACCGGACTGTCTGGGATACCGCGGCGATAGTAGCTGGCGAGTGAAATCAGGGCGCTGGCGAAATAACCCGTATCTTCCGACCCCGGCTCGACGCCGGCACGGGCGATCTCGCTATAGATCTTGAAGGCTTCCAGGTCGTTCTCCGGTACGCCGTCGCCGTCGGCATACATGTTGGCGAGCGCCCAGCGCGAACCCGTATGTCCCTTTTCCGCGGCATAGCGATAGGCCTCGACGGCATCGCCCTTGCGACCTTCCTTGTAGGAGAAGAAACCGAACTTGAAGAGATCGAAAGGCCCGCTTTCCTTGGTAATGCCCGCATCGGGATCGAATGCCAGAGCCGTCGACGCCATCCCGCAGGAGAGCGAAAGGCAGAGACCCATTACAAGTACTTTCATCGGCATCAACTCAGACCTGGGTATCACTTCAACTATTCCGCGGCCGGCCGATCTATCGCCAAGAAACCGGGAACGTACGGTTTTCGTACGCTTTTCCGACAGTTCCCGCGGCAATGACATCGTTTGGCTCATCATATCCCTTGAGCGCGGTCGCCCGCATCTGCATGCCCTTATCGCTGCGCCCCGTTTGTGGCGGGAAATGGACATTTCGTCGCTTGCCAGAGGGTGTAGCAAACTCTGGAAAAAAATGTGTTGCGATTCTGTCACAGAATTTTCAGCAACACTGTGATTTCCCCACTGCAAGCGCCCAACAATAAGGAAACATTAACTATAACGATTGTCGCAGATGATTTGAGCACCATTTAGGCGCGCCCGATGAGCGCCGCGCGAAAGCTGCGGGACAGGCTGCGCGAAAAGCAGGAAAACAGAAGCCCAGAAACGAGAAAACCCGGCACTAGGCCGGGTTCTTGGTGCGGTCGAGAAGACTCGAACTTCCACGGGTTGCCCCACAGCGACCTCAACGCTGCGCGTCTACCAATTCCGCCACGACCGCATCGTGGTAGGTGTCGTCTTGCGGCGACGGGGGTGCATGTAGCAAAAGGATTTGGGGTGCACAAGGCCGCGCGACAAGAAAAATGAGAGAAAGCGAAACAATTTCAACAGTCCCTTCGCAAGGCCCCGGAAACCCCTGAAATCCTTGCAGGATCGCTCCTATATCTGGCACAAGGAACCCGAAAGGAAAGCCGTCATGCAGCGCCAGGACATCGAGACATCCCTTCTAGCGATTCCCGGCTCCCCGCCGGTGCGCTGGCGCGTCGCGCCAGGACTTGTCGCCTATGACGAGGCAGTCGAAACGATGGAGCGCGAGGCGGCCGCCATTGCGCGCGGAGAAGCCGACGAACTGGTCTGGCTGGTCGAGCATCCGCCTCTTTACACCGCTGGCACCAGCGCGGTGCCCGATGACCTGGTGGCTCCCGATCGCTTTCCGGTGTTCTCCACGGGACGCGGCGGTGAATATACCTATCACGGCCCCGGCCAGCGTGTTGTCTATGTCATGCTGGATCTCAAGCGCCGGCGGCAGGATGTGCGTGCCTTCGTGGCAGCACTCGAGGCCGTCGTGATCGATGCGCTCGATTCCATGAACATCCGCGGCGAGCGGCGCGAAGATCGTGTCGGAGTCTGGGTACGCCGGCCCGAGCGCCCACCGCTGCCCGATGGGTCACCTGCAGAAGACAAGATCGCCGCCATCGGCATCCGCCTGCGCCGGTGGGTGAGCTTTCACGGCTTTTCCCTCAATGTCGATCCGGACCTCGAACATTTCAGCGGCATCGTGCCTTGCGGCATCCGCGGTTACGGCGTGACCAGCCTCGTCGACCTCGGCCTGCCGGTCATGATGAGCGACGTCGATATCCAGATCCGCAACTCGTTCGAGCGGGTCTTTGGCGAAACCATCCCCGACACGGACTTTCAGGCGATTAGCGCATCGCAGGCATAGACGATCGCGTAGCCGTGCAGGGCAAGGGCAGCGTAGAAACCGAAGCCCGCGAGCAGCATCTGCGGCGGCGTCATGGGCTCCAGCGCGCGACGCGGTTTCACGCCACCGGCACCGATCAGGCTCAGGAGCGTGAAGACGGCAAGGCCAGCGATGAGAAGCGTGAACGGCAGGCCGATACGCCAGCCGACGAATACGATGGCCAGCGTCACCAGAAAGCTCGCGGAAAGAAGGCCGGCTCGACTCTCGAAAACCTGACGCAACACCTGCCCGCCATCGAAACGGTGCATCGGCAGGAGGTTGAGCAGGTTGAACGCGCCGAGGATCAGCAGGAAGACCAGCACGGCAGCACCTGCCGCGCGCGAGCCGGCATCGTGCAGCGCGATCAGCGGCGGCACAAGGAAAGCCGACATGCCAGCGCCCATCAGCGCGCAGACCGCCACCTCGAAGCGTGAATTGTAAGGCCGCCCACCGACGGCGATGCCGCCGAGCAGCGGCACGAAGATCATGCGCACGCGCTTGTGACCGAAGGCCCGGTAAGCGGCCATGTGCCCGAATTCATGCAGAACGATCACCGCCGTGAGAAAAGAAGACAGCAGCAGACCGCGCACGTTGAGCCCGAAAAACGGCCAGAGCAGCACTGTCGACAGGATGGCGAGCACCATCTGCGTCGCCGGCCGCTCCAAAATGCCCCTCACCTCGCCTTGTCCCGTGGCGAGCCACTGATCGAGCGCCTTCATTTCACGGCGCAGCTGCACATAGCGGAAAAGCAGGAAGGCGATGCCGCGATAACGATCCGTCTGTTCGACCGTCATCAGCGTTCCGCCCGGCACCGGACGCAGGAAACGCCGATCCACATAATCCTCCCAGAAGGAAGAATCGAGCGCGCTGTCTTCGATGACGCGAGTCTCGCAGGCGATACCATCGCCATCGCGCGCTTCGCGCACCGACACTGTTCGGGTAATCGGTTCACCTCGCCGATCTGGGTAGCGGAAGGTTTGCCGGGCACGATCCGAGGAAAGAGGCTCGCTTGACAAGACGGAGGGATGCCAGTCGGCTTCGCTGCCAAGCGGGCTGACCAGCCCGGCAAGACGCGCCGGTGATGCCTTTAGAACCCGGCTGAGCCGCAGGGTGCGGCGGCCGACCGGCGCTGCGATTAACAGCCAGATCAGGCCGAGATTGATTGCCAGCAGCAAGACAACCGAAACCGAAGTCGACATTGCATCCTCCCCGGTCGTCATGGACCGGAGATTTCAGGCTAGCGGCGATTTCCTAACAAATCAGGAGTTTCAGGCGAATTCCATGATGACGGCGTCAACTGCCAGGCTTTCGCCGGGTCGCGCACGGATCGGGCCGACGGTCAGGTCACGCTCGGCGCGCAGGACGTTCTCCATCTTCATGGCTTCCACCACGGCAAGGGTCTCGCCCGCTTTCACCTCCTGACCTTCCTGAACGGAAATCGACACGACCAGGCCTGGCATGGGGCAAAGCAACATTTTCGAGGTATCGGGCGGCAGCTTGACCGGCATCAGCGCATCGAGTTCGGCAAGGCGCGGCGCGAAGACGCGGGTCCGTACGGACAGCCCCTGCCAGTCGATGCGCATGCCGTTTCGCAACGGCCGCAACTGCGCCGTCACCGATTTTCCGTCAACCGCGCCGCGCCATACGGCATCGCCCGGACGCCACTCGCTTTCGACCGCATCCGTCGTCGCGAGCGCGTGGTAATCATCGCCGATCTTCACCACCCAGTCTGACCGTAGCCCTTGCGCTGGACGCAGGCGGTCGAGGTGTTTCGCGCGGCGCGCGGCGTCGGTCAGGTGCGCGGAGAGCGCGACACGGGCCAGCACCTGCGCCTCACCTGCGTTCGGTGTCATTGGCGCGAAGCCGTCGGGATATTCTTCGGCGATGAAACCGGTCGAAAGCCGCCCCTCCCGCCAGCGAGGATGCCGCATCAGCGCGGCGAGGAAGGGAACATTGTGCTCGATGCCATCGACGCTGAAGCCATCGAGTGCGTCGCTCATGGCATCGATCGCCTCCAGGCGACTCGGCGCCCAGGTGCAAAGCTTGGCGACCATGGGATCGTAATACATCGAGATTTCGGCGCCCTCGTAGACGCCGGTATCGTTGCGCACGATCGTTGAACCGGATTTCCCTTCCGCGGGCGGGCGATAGCGGGTGAGCCGACCGATGGACGGCAGGAAGCTGCGATATGGGTCCTCGGCATAGAGACGGCTTTCGACAGCCCAGCCATCAAGGCGGATATCGTTCTGCGTCAGCGCCAGCTTTTCGCCGGCGGCAATGCGGATCATCTGTTCAACGAGATCGATGCCCGTGACGAGTTCCGTCACCGGATGCTCGACCTGCAGGCGGGTGTTCATCTCGAGGAAATAGAAGTTTCGGTCGCGGTCGACGATGAACTCCACCGTGCCGGCGCTCTGGTAATCGACCGCTTTGGCGAGCGCCACCGACTGCTCGCCCATGGCACGCCGTGTCGCCGCATCGAGAAACGGCGATGGCGCCTCCTCGACGACCTTCTGGTTTCGGCGCTGGATGGAGCATTCTCGCTCGCCGAGATAGAGCGTCGTGCCATGCGCATCCGCGAGCACCTGGATCTCGATATGGCGCGGGTCGACGATATATTTCTCGATGAAGACGCGGTCGTCGCCAAACGCGCTTTTCGCCTCCGAGCGGGCGCGGTCGAAACCGTCGCGCACCTCGTCCTTATTCCACGCGATGCGCATGCCCTTGCCGCCGCCGCCAGCGGAGGCCTTGATCATCACGGGATAGCCGATTTCGCCGGCAATGCGCTCCGCGTGGGCGGCGTCCTCGATCACACCGAGGAAACCCGGCACCGTCGAGACGTTTGCGGCATTGGCGAATTTCTTCGATTCGATCTTGTCGCCCATGGCACGGATCGCCTTGGGCTTGGGGCCGATAAAAATAATGCCTTCGGCCTCCAGCGCCTCACAAAAGCTGGCGCGCTCGGAAAGGAAGCCGTAGCCGGGATGGACCGCCTCTGCGCCGGTCTCCTTACAGGCAGCAATGATCTTGTCTGCGACCAGATAGCTTTCGGCCGCCGGCGCGGGACCGATATGGATGGCTTCGTCTGCCATTTCGACATGCAGCGCGTCGCGGTCGGCATCGGAATAGACCGCAACGGTGGCGATGCCCATCCTGCGTGCCGTCTTGATCACGCGGCAGGCGATCTCGCCGCGATTGGCAATCAGGATCTTCTTGAACATGCTTTCCTCCCGGCAGTCTTGTGCAGGAGTTGTAGCCACAAAAGCCCCGGCCATTCAACGGCAGCGCACGGGCACTTTAGTCGAAGGCAATATCCGCCCTCGCCTTTCGGCTCTTTTGTTCGCGCCAGATGATGAAAAGGCCAGAGGCGACGATGATTGCGATACCGAGCCATTTCGACGGCGTGGGAAAATCGCCGAAGATCGCGTAGCCGAGCACGGTTGCAGAGATGATCTCGAAATACTGGAACGGAGCCAGTAGCGACAGCGGCGCCATGCGGAAGGCGCGCACCACCAGCATATGCGCATAACCCGACAGCGCCCCCAGAATGAGCAGCAGGATGAGTGTGAAGAGCGACGGCGGCAGCGACAGCTCAAAGTCGCCAATGCCGGCATTGTTGCCGATCATGAGTGCGGCGCCCATGAACAGCGTTCCGCCGAACCCGGCGATCGTTTGCATGGTAAGCGGCGAATCGGCATCACCGATGGCGCGGTTCATGAAGAGATAGATGGAATAGAGGAAGGCACAGCCAACCGGCAGCAGCGCCGTCCAGCCGAACAGCACGAAACTCGGCTGGATGACGATGAGCGCACCACCAAAGCCAACAATGATGGCGAGCCAGCGCCGCCAGCCGACCTTGTCGCCGAGAAAGGCAGCAGACATCGCCGTCAGTATGAAGGGTTCCACGAAGTAGATCGCAAAGACATCCGCCAGCGGCATGTACTTGACGGCAGCGAAGAAGAGCAGGCTTGCCGCGCCGTGGATTGCCCCGCGCAGGAGGTTGAGCCATGGACGCTTCGGGCGCAGCGTCGCGGCGCCGGCAGCCGTGAAGATCAGCGGCACGGTGCAGACCAACTGGAAGAAGAAGCGGTAGAACGTAACCTGCCCGGGCGACATGCCGGCGAAATTGGCCATGTATTTGGCGATGGCATCCATGCAGGGCAGAAGCAGCATGGCGATGGCCATGAGCGCCACGCCCTGCATGGTGTTTGCGCCGGACTGGCCGACTGGGCCTGCGCCTGCATTCATGATGCGTCTCCTCGTTACTTTCTCCTTAGACCTTTTCACTCAACTGGCAATGACGGATTTTCGGCCCCGCAGAGGCGGCGCGAAGCGGCGCATTTGAGGTAGAAACGAGGCCTTCTCTGGCTGTAAACTTGCCGGAAACACATTGGAGGCCGCGATGACCATTGCCGGCGAAAACAACACCATTCCCTTTCCTGCCATCCGTACCGACGGTGACACGCTGGGCGGCCGCATCTGGCGCGCGCGCGATGCCATCGGCGTTTCGCTGGAAGACCTTGCGGCACGGCTCGG
This sequence comes from Shinella sp. H4-D48, assembly GCF_022637395.1. Taxonomy (GTDB): domain Bacteria; phylum Pseudomonadota; class Alphaproteobacteria; order Rhizobiales; family Rhizobiaceae; genus Shinella; species Shinella sedimenti. The sequence goes on from NZ_CP093337.1 coordinate 1,999,798, forward strand.
CCTGCCGGAAGACACGATCGGCGGCTGGGAAAGCGACCGCGCCGAGCCGGACACCAAGGCGCTCTTCATGCTGGCAGGCGTTCTGTCGGTCTCGCCGTCCTGGCTGATCGCCGGCATCGGCGAGGCGCCGGGCGATCCCGCCGGCGACGAGCACCTCCACCCCCTGCTTCGACAGCTCCGCGAGGTGCACCAGCTGCATGAGCGGACAGGCAAGGCGATCGCCGCGCTCGAGGCCGAGGTCGCCAGGCTGATACAAAAAGATCAGGCCTGATTTTCACCCCAAGACTTGAGACAGCGGCCCGGCTCTGCAATGGTCTGGTCGCAAGAGAATCCGCATAGGGAGACGACTATGGATGTACGTGCCGCCGTTGCCGTTCAGGCAGGAAAACCGCTGGAAGTGATGACCGTGCAGCTCGAAGGCCCACGCGCCGGCGAGGTGCTCATCGAAGTGAAGGCGACCGGCATCTGCCATACGGACGAATTCACCCTGTCGGGTGCTGATCCGGAAGGCCTTTTCCCGGCCATTCTCGGCCACGAGGGCGCAGGCATCGTCGTCGATGTGGGCCCGGGCGTCACATCGCTGAAGAAGGGCGATCATGTCATTCCGCTCTACACGCCGGAATGCCGCGAGTGTTATTCCTGCCTGTCGCGCAAGACCAACCTGTGCACGGCCATTCGCACCACGCAGGGTCAGGGCGTGATGCCCGACGGCACCTCGCGCTTCTCGATCGGCAAGGACAAGATCTTCCACTACATGGGCTGCTCGACCTTCGCGAACTACACGGTTCTGCCGGAAATCGCGCTCGCCAAGGTCAACCCCGACGCCCCCTTCGACAAGATCTGCTATATCGGCTGCGGCGTGACGACCGGCATCGGCGCGGTCATCAATACGGCTAAGGTGGAAGTGGGCTCGACGGCCATCGTCTTCGGCCTCGGCGGCATCGGCCTCAACGTGCTGCAGGGCCTGCGCCTTGCCGGCGCTGACATGATCATCGGCGTCGACATCAACAACGACCGCAAGCCCTGGGGCGAAAAGTTCGGCATGACGCATTTCGTCAATCCGAAGGAAGTCGGCGACGACATCGTGCCCTATCTCGTCAACATGACGAAGCGTAATGGCGACACGATCGGTGGCGCGGACTACACCTTCGACTGCACGGGCAACACCAAGGTGATGCGCCAGGCGCTGGAATCGTCCCATCGCGGCTGGGGCAAGTCGGTCGTCATCGGCGTTGCCGGCGCGGGCCAGGAAATCTCCACTCGTCCGTTCCAGCTGGTCACGGGCCGCAACTGGATGGGCACGGCCTTCGGCGGTGCGCGTGGCCGTACCGACGTTCCCAAGATTGTCGATTGGTACATGGAGGGCAAGATCCAGATCGATCCGATGATCACCCACACCATGCCGCTCGAAGACATCAACAAGGGCTTCGACCTGATGCATGAGGGCAAGTCCATCCGCAGCGTCGTCGTCTACTGATGACGGCAGCCGCCTACCTGGTCGATGTGCGGAGAATGGAAGCATTCTCCGCGGTCGAGCTTTATGCCCTGCTGAAACTGCGCGTCGATGTCTTCGTCGTCGAGCAGGCCTGCGCCTATCCGGAACTGGATGGCAAGGATGCCGATGCGCTGCATCTGCGCCTGATCATCGATGGTGAGACCGCAGCCTATGCGCGGTTGTGGAAGCCGGAAAACGGCGGCCCGCGCATCGGGCGTGTCATCGTGGCACCGGCACATCGCGGCAGCGGCCTCGGCGGGGCGCTGATGCGCGCCGCGATAGAGGCCTGCGAAGCGCATTTCCCCGGTCAACCGATCTCGCTTTCGGCGCAGAGCCATCTCGAACCCTTCTATCGGTCCCTTGGCTTTATCCCGACTTCGGCGGAATATGTCGAAGATGGCATTCCCCATCTCGATATGGCGCGGCCGGCCGAAAGCCAGGCACAGGCGAACTGAAAAGACCGATCGCATGAACGAAGACCAGCCCACCATCTTTGTCGATGCGGATGCCTGCCCGGTAAAGCCGGAGGTCCTCAAGGTTGCCGAGCGGCACGGCCTGCCGGTGACGTTCGTCGCCAATTCGGGGCTGCGTCCATCGCGTGACCCGATGATCCGCAACGTCATCGTCTCCGGCGCCTTCGATGCGGCCGACAACTGGATCGTCGAGAACGTGCGCGAAGGCGACATCGTCATCACCGCGGATGTGCCACTTGCCGGCAGAACCGTCGCCAAGGGGGCGCATGTGACCGGTCCGACCGGGCGACTGTTCGACCAGACCAATATCGGCATGGCCAGCGCGATGCGCGATCTCGGTGCACATCTGCGCGAGACCGGCGAAAGCAAGGGCTACAATGCCGCCTTCTCGCCGCGCGACCGTTCCGCCTTCCTGGAAACCCTGGACCGGCTTTGCCGCCGGGCGAAGAACGCGCGGGCAGGATCATGACGGCAGCACCGGCACGCAAGATCTACGGTCGGCACCTGCCTTTCTATGCAGGCATCGCCGCAGCCGTCTTATGCGGCGTGCCGGCGATCTTGATGAAACCGGATTTCGCAATCGATATTGCCGTCGTGGTGTTCTTCTCCTGCTACCTGGGAATGACGATCATTCGCCTGCCCTATCTGACGGCGGGCTATCTCGAACATCATGCCACCGACGCCGACGAACCGGTGTGGATCATCTTCACGGTCACCTTCGCGACCGCCGCCGTGTCCATAGGCTCGCTGTTCGTCGTGCTCAATCGCAAGGGGGCCTCGGGCATCGAACTCGCCCTCGCCTTCGCCTCGGTCGCGCTGGGCTGGTTTACCATCCACACCATGGCGGCACTGCATTACGCCCATGTCTACTGGCGGCCATCGAACACGGAGACGGGACGCGGCGCAGGCCGCAGCCTTTCCTTCCCCGGCGACACAAAGCCGGGCGCGTTCGACTTCCTGTATTTCGCCTTCGTGATCGGCATGACGGCGCAGACATCTGACGTCGCGATCACCTCGACGGCGATGCGCAAGGTCAACCTGCTGCACGCCATCGCATCCTTCTTCTTCAACACGGTGCTGGTCGCAGCCGCGGTGAACGCGGCCGTGTCGCTCGCCACCTGACATCAGGAGCTTCCCAATGAAAGTGCTATCCCAGAACACCGCCTTCGGCGGCATGCAGGGCGTGTTCGCCCACGATTCCGAGGCCTGCAAGGCCGAGATGACCTTCGCCGTCTTCGTGCCGCCGCAGGCCATAAAGGAGCCGCGCCCGGTGCTGTGGTATCTGTCCGGCCTCACCTGCACCCATGCCAATGTCATGGAAAAAGGCGAATACCGCCGCATGGCAGCGGAGCTCGGCCTGATCGTCGTCTGCCCCGATACCAGCCCGCGCGGCAATGACGTGCCGGACGAAATCACCAACTGGCAGATGGGCAAGGGCGCCGGCTTCTATCTCGACGCCACCGAGGCGCCGTGGGCGGAAAACTACCAGATGTACAGCTATGTGACGGAAGAACTGCCGAATTTCCTCAGCCAGCATTTCCGCATGGACATGGATCGCCAGGGCATCTTCGGTCATTCCATGGGCGGGCACGGCGCCATGACCATCGCGCTGAAGCATCCCGACCGGTTCAAGAGCTGCTCGGCCTTCGCGCCGATCGTCGAACCGTCGACCGCCGACTGGTCCGCGCCCGCTTTCGAAAAATATCTCGGTGCCGACAAGGCGGCATGGCGCCAATACGATGCTTGTGCCTTGGTGGCAGATGGCGCGCGTTTCCCGGAGTTCCTTATCGACCAGGGCAAGGCGGATGGCTTCCTCGACAACGGCCTGCGTCCCTGGCTGTTCGAAGAGGCGATCAAGGATACGGACATCAAGCTCACGCTGCGCATGCATGAGCGCTACGACCACTCCTATTACTTCATCTCGACCTTCATGGACGACCATCTGAAGTGGCACGCCGAACGCCTCGGCTGACACGACGATTTCCCATGGCGGGGGCGCATGGCTGACATGCCGCCCCTGCTCTTGCGATCGGCCTCACGATGCGCAATATTTCTTCACGGTAGACGGCTACCGCCGGGACATCCGGTCACGATCGCGGGGACGGCCTCGCTCCTTTCAAACGGAGTAGGCAAAATGCCCTGGATTCTTCTTACCCTTGCAGGTCTCTTCGAAATCGGCTGGGCTGTCGGTCTCAAATATACCGATGGTTTCACAAAGCTCGTGCCGACCGTCCTCACCGCCGGTTCCATGCTGGTCAGCATTGTGCTTCTCGGCCTTGCCGTGAAGACGCTGCCCATGGGCACGGCCTATGCGATCTGGACCGGAATCGGCACCGTCGGCACCGTCATTCTCGGTATCGTCCTTTTCGCAGAGCCGGTCACGGCCATGCGGATAGGCTGTATCACCCTGATCGTCACGGGCATTCTCGGCCTGAAGTTCGTCGCGTAGACATAACTGGTACGGCCGGGGGCAAGAGCTCCCGGCAACGCCTCCAGATGGAAACCCACGACATCCGTTGTTTTACAGCGGAATGTTGTCGTGCTTCTTCCAGGGATTTTCCAGATCCTTGTTGCGCAGCAGGCGCAGCGCGCGGGCAATGCGCTTGCGCGTCGAATGCGGCATGATCACCTCGTCGATATAGCCGCGCTCAGCCGCCACGAAGGGCGACAGGAACCGGTCCTCGTACATCTTCGTGTGCTCGGCGATCTTTTCGGGATTGTCGATATCCTTGCGGAAGATGATCTCGACCGCGCCCTTGGCACCCATCACGGCGATCTGCGCCGTCGGCCAGGCATAGTTGATATCGCCGCGAAGGTGTTTCGAGGCCATGACGTCATAGGCACCGCCATAGGCCTTGCGGGTGATGAGCGTGACCTTCGGCACCGTTGCCTCGGCAAAGGCGAAGAGCAGCTTGGCGCCGTGCTTGATGAGGCCGCCATATTCCTGCGCCGTGCCCGGCAGGAAGCCCGGAACATCGACGAAAGTCACGACGGGAATGTTGAAACAGTCGCAGAATCGCACGAAACGCGCGGCCTTGCGACTGGCATCCGAATCGAGAACACCCGCCAGCACCATAGGCTGGTTGGCGACGAAGCCGACCGATGTGCCCTCGATACGGCCGAAGCCGCAGACGATGTTCCGGGCAAAGCTTTCCTGTATCTCGAAGAAATCGCCTTCGTCGACGGTCTTGAGGATCAGCTCCTTGATGTCATAGGGCTTGTTGGCGTTCGCCGGCACCAGCGTATCGAGCGAGGCATCGACCGCCTCCACGGACTGGAAGCATTCGATCTCCGGCACGGGCGAAGTATTCGACTGCGGCAGGAAATCCACGAGGCGGCGAACCTGAAGAAGCGCGTCGACATCGTTGTCGTAGGCACCGTCGGCAATCGAGGATTTCGTGGTGTGAACGGAGGCGCCGCCGAGTTCCTCGGCAGTCACGGTCTCGTTCGTCACGGTCTTCACCACATCCGGCCCCGTCACGAACATGTAGGACGTGTCGCGGACCATGAAGATGAAATCGGTCATAGCAGGGGAATAGACGTCGCCGCCCGCGCATGGCCCCATGATGACGGAAATCTGCGGAATGACGCCCGAGGCCAGCACGTTGCGCTGGAAAACCTCGGCATAGCCGCCAAGTGCCGCGACACCCTCCTGGATACGGGCACCGCCGGCATCGTAAAGCCCGATGATGGGTGCCCTGTTCTTGAGCGCCATGTCCTGGACCTTCATGATCTTCTGGGCATGGGTCTCGGAAAGCGAACCGCCGAAGACCGTGAAATCCTTGGCGAAGACGAAGACGGTGCGGCCATTGACGGTGCCCCAGCCGGTGACGACGCCATCGCCGGCGATTTTCGTCTTCTCCATGCCGAAATCCGTGGAGCGGTGTTCGACGAACATGTCGAACTCCTCGAACGAGCCCTCGTCGAGGAAAACATCGATGCGCTCGCGCGCCGTCAGCTTGCCGCGCTTGTGTTGCGCATCGATGCGCGCCTGTCCGCCGCCCATGCGGGCGCGCTCGCGCCGGACTTCGAGCTCGTGGAGAATTTCCTTCATGATCCCTCGGTTCCTCCCGTTCAGACAACGGCTTAGCATGGGGAACCGGGGGCTTGAAGAGGATTTGCCTAGATCGATGGTCTTAGGTCAGCGTGGAATGCCGGCGAGAACGGAGGCGGCGACATCCATCTCCTCGCGCCGCAGCTCCCGACGCCGGAAGGCTTCCTCATCGGTGCCCCAATGCTCGATCTGCCAGTCCTCGTCCACATGAGCGAGAGACCAGGCCGTCTCGGCATCGACAACGCCCTCCGCAAGCGCCAGTGCCAGCAGCGCCGAGCCCGTCAGCGTCGTGACGGTGTGCAGGCAGGCCAGCGCCAGCGGATCGGTATGCGCAGAGAGTGCTGCGGCAAAGGCGTCGATTGCCGGTGCCGGCTGCTCCTGGTGCATAACGCCTTCTACAAGGATAAACCGAGCACCCTTGGCCTCAGCCGCCCAGCGCAGGATCGGACCCCAACTGTCGCGCTGGCGGTTGACCAGACCCTCGGGAGAATCGGCGCGGTAGCACAGCATGTCGGTGCCGGCGAAACGCACGATCTCGTCGGCCACCGCATCGAAATTGGCGGCGACGCCGTCGATTGCCGTGTTGGCGAGGCGGGTAACGGGCATCTTCGCGGGATCGATCTCCTCGCCCTGCCCGTCCCATTCTTCGCGCAGGCGATCGGCAATCGCCCGGGACGGCACCGCCAGAATGTTCTTGCCCGGCGTGCGCACCGGCCTGCCGTCGAGAAGAATGCGGAATCCCTCATCCGACTGCTCGGTCGTCACGTCCGTGTAGAACCGCTTCGGCAGCGGCCGCTTCATCTGGATTTGCGCGCGGCGTACCGGATCGGGATCGCTCATCGCATCGGAAAGATCGCTTCGGATATCACGCATCGGAAATCTCCAGCCATTCGAGAAGGTCGGCCGGCGTGCGCAGGATATGGTCTGCGCCCGCATCAACCAGTTCGGGAACACTTGCATATCCCCAGGAAACGCCGATGGCCTTGGCACCGGCTGCCTTGGCCATCTGCATGTCATAGACGGCATCGCCGATCACAACCGTGCGGGCCGCATCGATACCCGCCTCGCTGCAACATTCCATGACCATGGCCGGATGCGGCTTGGAGGGGCAGTCGTCGGCGGTGCGGGATACGAAGAAAGTCTTGTCGAAGCCATGGGAGGCACGAATGAGATCGAGCCCGCGGCGGGACTTTCCGGTGACCGCACCGAGGATCAGGTCGTTTTCGCCCTCCAGCCGCGCCATCATCGGCGCGATGCCGTCGAAAAGTGGTTCCTGGAAACCGGGCTCGGCACGCACGTCGGTAAAGATGGCCTTGTAATGCGCCGTCATCGCCAGCGCCTCGTCGTCGACATGGGGCTTGTCCTGCATGCGGGCTATCGCGATATCGAGGGTAAGCCCGATGATCGCCTTGGTCTCGGCCACATCCGGCCGGGCATACCCGAAATCGACGAAGGTGCGGGCCATGACCTCGTGGATCAGCTTGACGCTGTCCACCAGTGTTCCGTCGCAATCGAAAAGCACAAGCCGCATCACTCTTCCTCATCCGCGGTGTTCTGGTCGAAACCGAAGAGGTTCCATGTTTGCACCATGTGCGGCGGCAGGGGCGCGGTCACACGCAGGCGCCCGCCATTCGGATGCGGAATATCGATGTGACGCGCATGCAGATGGAGCCGGTTCTGGACCCCGCCGGGGAAATTCCAGTTCACATCCGAATCGAAATACTTGGGGTCGCCGAGAATGGGATGGCCGATATGCAGGGCATGGACGCGCAGCTGATGGGTACGCCCGGTGTAGGGTTCCATCTCTAGCCACGCGAAGTTCTGCCCCGCCTGCTCGACGACGCGGTAGAAGGAGACGGCGTGGTCTGCGCCATCCTCGCCGTGCTTGGCGATACGCATGCGATCGCCATCCGGCGTCTGCTCCTTGACGAGCCAGGTGGAAATCTTGTCCTCGCGCTTCTTCGGCACGCCCTTGACCAGCGACCAGTAGGTCTTCTTGGTGTCGCGCTCGCGAAACGCCGCCGTGAGCTTCTGCGCGGCACCGCGCGTGCGGGCGATGACAAGAACGCCCGACGTGTCGCGGTCGAGGCGATGCACGAGGCGCGGCTTCTCGCCCTTCTGGCTCGTCCAGGCTTCCAGCATCTGGTCGATATGGCGCGTGACGCCCGAACCGCCCTGCACGGCGATGCCGGCCGGCTTGTTGAGCACGAACACCTTGTCATCCTCATGCAGCAGCATGCGCGACAGGAGTTCGCCGTCAGGGGAGTGCTTGAGATCACGGCTGGCAATGGGGCCGGACTTCGCAGCTTTCGGATCGACATCCATGGGCGGGATGCGGATAATCTGTCCGGGCTGTATGCGCGTGTCGCTTTTCGCACGCCCGCCGTCGATGCGGACCTGCCCGGAGCGCAGCAATTTTTGAAGCTGGCCAAAGCCGAGCCCCGGATAGTGGACCTTGAACCAACGGTCGAGACGCATGCCCGCCTCGTCGTTATCCACCTGCTTGTGTTCGATGCCTGCCATGTCAGCCTTCTTTCGTTGCGCCGCTCTTAGCGCAAGAACGAAGGAATTAGAAGGCGCGGAAGGTCAGTGTCGTCAGCGAACGCACGATGCCGGGAATGGACGCGACATGATCGTTGATGAACTTGCCGATATCCTCTTCGCTTTCGACATATATCTTGAGCAGCAGGTCGAACTCGCCGCTCGTCGAATAGAGCTCCGAAATGAGTTCGGTTGCGTAAAGCGCATCGGCCACCTCATAGGTCTTGCCCGGGGCGCATTGCAGTTGCACGAAAATCGGCTTCATCGGTCCTCCCGTGCCATCGGCGGCATGCTCGAGCCGCGCGACTCCGGCGGCATTACGCATTCCTTATGACGGAATTGTCACCGCAAAGGCAAGACCGCCGGAAACAGCCGACATCGGTTAAAATTCGATGAAAATACAAGCATCATAATTCACTGCAGCGAAATTCCCGAATGCTAGAGTCGATCATCCGACCAACCGTTGAAATGCCATGACCCAGATCGTGACAGTCTCTCCGGCAACCGCCGCCTATGCCTCTCTCGGCATGAAAACCACAACGCGGAGCCATACGCTCTTCGAGGAACGCATCCATCACTGGAGCGAGGATGCGAAGGTGCGCGGCGATGCCCGCGTGCTCGCGGTCCTCAACGTCATCCAGCCCCCGGCGCTTGCGCTCGCCCTCCTCACCGCGCCGGACCTGCGCCCCCAGGTAACGGTCGCCGAGGCACAGCGCCAATACGACGAGAACGGTCAGGAAGTACCGCCCGACGTCGACTGACACCTCCCCAACAACAGCCGTCCCCAACACCTCGCCCCCGTTACCGGGGGCTTTCTTTTCATGTCGTATGTCTTCATAGCCGAAGCATCGCTGATACCCGCCAACAAAGTTGGATGAGATTTCGACCGACTAGGAGAGGTGGATCACCGGTTACGTAAAATCGGTCGACTAGCACTTTCGCTTGGCGCGCAACCACTACCTGGCCATGTACACGCACTCAACCCAATGCTACCCTGAATAGGCAATGGGGAGCGCGCTAATGACGGGAAAGAAGACGGCTCATACGGGGTGGCATTTCATACTGACGACGAACGGGTGGCATTGGGAATTGTTTGACGAGAACGGCAATTGGATCGGTCGGTCCATCATGTCGTTTCCAACAAAACAAGCCTGCTATGAAAACGCGCTTGCGCATAGCAGGGCGAAACGGCCTTTCATTGAGCGGGAGAAGGACCTCACACACGAAGAAGAGCGCGATCGCCGTAATGATCTTCATGCCTTCCGCAGTTGGTTTGCCATGAAACAACAGGCCTTCTCCGCCGGATTCGCTGAGGGTAGCGAATCGTCAGCCGAGCGTCACGGCGTCGGTGAAGAAGAGACATGGTATGTTTACATACTGTCGTCAGGCGCAAGCGATCTGTTGCTGTTAGAGGCGGAAAACACGCTGGAGCCGCACGTAAACAAGGCGAAGAACGGCTCCGCCGCCAAGCACGCGAAGGTACTGGTGTGGTGCGAATGGCATGACAGTAAGGAAAGCGCCATGAACCGTCTGAAGGAGATGCGGAAATGGTCGCGGCAGAGGAAGATCGGTTTCATCGAGGCATCCAATCCCGGCTGGAACGACATCTCTGAAAGCTTCGCGGCGCGGTAGCCGACTAGGTTGTCATTGCGGTGCAGGATTGCACGGGCTACATGCGAACGTCCCGTTACGGGGAATCGCCTTATGGCGAATCCCGTGATGCAGAAGGAACCGCCGATGCCCACAGCACCGCGCAAGGGAGCGATCGCCCTCGCCTACCGTGTTTTCGTCCTGCCGGGCGTCATTGTCTATCTTTTCGCCGTCAGTACCGTCGTGCTTGCCGCCGACCGCTTCTGGCTGGTCGATCTTGTCACCTTCGCCTGGCCCTACGTTGTCGCCGTCGGCGTGCTGCTGACTGTCGCGGCCTTGCTGACACGCCGCGTCAAGGCTATCGCCATGGCGGTGATCGGCCTTGCGGTCGCGCTCCTGCCGGCCGCGGACGTGCCGACCGCCCGTGCCTCCTCCGCGCAAGGCGGCATCAAGGTGATGACGGCGAACATCTTCGGCGACAATATCAAGGATCGCGCCGCCTTCCTTGCCCTGTTGAAGCAGGAGCGGCCCGACGTCGTCGTTCTCGAAGAGACCAGTCCCGCCTGGGAGCGGCTCATTTCGTCATCCGGCCTTTATCCCTATGAGAGCAGCACCGAAGCGATGCTGCGGGACGCGCTGAAAGTCTATTCGACCCTGCCCATCCGCGCTGAAACGGAACTGAAGCGCGCCGTCACCGAGCCTCAGGCCTACAAGCAGCCACTGCGGCTCGAGCTCGATCTCGCCGGCAAGCCGCTTTTTCTCTATGCCTTCCATCCGGAAACGCCGCGCCGGCTCTGGCAGTGGCGCGACCGCAATGCCTATCTCTCGGCCGCCGCCGATGCGGTGAAAGGCGATCTGGAACGGGCGCCGGTGATTGTGGCCGGCGACTGGAACACACCAACCTGGTCGCCCTTCTTCCGCACCTTCCTCCAGCAATCAGGTCTGGCTTCCACGGCGGATGGTTGGCTGCAGCCAGTCACGCGCTTTACCATGAAGCTCGAGGCCTTCGCCTATGTCGGCGCCACCATCGACCACATCGCCGTTTCACCGGACATCTTCCTGCGCAAGCACCGTGTCGGTCCGGCCTTCGGCTCGAACCACCGGCCAGTCATCGCAGAACTGACGCTGCCGCAGACCTGAGACCTCGTCGCGCCGAAAAAATACGCTATCTTGTCAGGGTAGCCGAAACGAGGAGACGACGATGACGACCAAGAAGGACAGCCCGAAAACCTCGCTCGAACAGGAACGTGCCCGGCAGAAGGAAAAGAGCCCGAAGGCCGAGCAGGACGACTATCTGGAGGAAGCGCTGGAAGAGACCTTTCCGGCGAGCGACCCGATCGCGCCCGGTGATGTGAAGGATCACGCCAAGTGAGTGGAGCCGCGGCGTGAACGGCAGTTTTCTCTTCACCGGCCCGGACGACGCGCCGGTGACACTGCTCCTGGCCCATGGCAGCGGAGCACCGATGGACTCGCCGGCCATGAATGCGGCTGCCGAGGCGCTGGCGGCGCAGGGCCTGCGTATCGCGCGGTTCGAATTCTCCTACATGGCGGCGCGGCGCACCAACGGCAGCCGTCGGCCGCCGCCCAAGGCAGAGACACTGAACCCGGAGTTCCGCGCGGCCGTTTTGGCGCTCGGCGCGAACGGCCCGCTGGTCATCGGCGGCAAGTCGATGGGTGGGCGCGTCGCCAGCATGGTGGCGGACGATCTCCATGCCGCCGGCATCGTCGCAGGTCTGCTCTGTCTCGGCTATCCGTTCCACCCGCCGGAAAAGCCGACGCAGTTGCGCACCGCCCACCTGATGACGTTGAAGACGCCGACGCTCATCTGCCAGGGCACGCGCGATCCCTTCGGCACGAAGGAAGAGGTTTCGACCTATGGCCTGCCCGAAAGCATCCGCCTCTTGCGGCTCGAAGACGGCGATCATGACCTGAAGCCGCGCAAGTCTATTTCCGGTTTCTCCGCCGCCGACCATCTCGCCACGATGGCAAGGACGGTAAAAGAGTGGACCGAGACCCTCCGACACCCGGCCAAATAAAGCTGAGGGACTGATTCAACGGTTTGACGAATTGAATCCGCTTTTCCATGCAAGGCTTTGAAACGCTATCCATTTTCGAAAAAGGGAACATTAACCGGGCTGTGCCAGAATGTTGGTTCCATCCCCCAAAGTCGGGCAAGCCATGACGCACAGCTTTGCTTATACGCACTACGACCTCGACATGCAGCGCAGCGGAACGGTCATAGAGATCACGCTGTCAGCCGTCGCCAATGTGCGCCTGATGAGCCATGGCAATTTCGACCTGTTCAAAAATGCCCGTCAGCACAAGTTTCTCGGCGGCGTGGCCAAGCAATCGCCGATCCGGCTGAAAATCCCGCAGAGCGGGCACTGGCATATCGTGGTGGATATGGAAGGGCATCCGGGCAAGGCGCAATCCTCGATCAAGATCGTGCCGAAAGGCCCGGAAAAGCCCGCGCAACGCTTCAACGCCGCCTAGCTGCAGCCGCGCTCGTGGCGCAGCTTCGCCCACCATTCCAGCCGCTTGCGAAGCTCGCGCTCGAAACCGCGCTCCGGCGGATTGTAGAAGGTCCTGCGGCCCATCTTCTCCGGGAAATAATCCTGGCCGGAAAAGGCATCCGGCTGGTCATGGTCGTAGAGGTAGCCGTCGCTATAGCCCTCCCCCTTCATCAGCTTGGTCGGCGCGTTGAGGATGTGCTTGGGCGGCAGCAGCGAACCGTTCTCCTTCGCCGCGCGCATTGCGGATTTGTAGGCGGTGTAGACGGCATTCGATTTCGGCGCAGTGGCGAGATAGACGCAGGCCTGCGCCAGCGCCAGTTCGCCCTCCGGCGAGCCCAGGAAATCATAGGCGTCCTTGGCTGCATTGCACACGACGAGCGCCTGCGGATCGGCAAGGCCGATATCCTCGACGGCCATGCGCACCATGCGCCGGCACAGGAACAGCGGATCCTCGCCGGCATCCAGCATGCGGGAGAGATAGTAGAGCGATGCATCCGGGTCGGAGCCGCGCACCGCCTTATGCAGCGCTGAAATAAGATTGTAGTGGCCGTCCTGCGACTTGTCGTAGACGGGCGCGCGGCGCTGCACGATGCGAAAGAGATCGTCCTGCCCGAAGGTCTCGCCGGCGCGCGCGGCGCGCCACACCTCTTCGGCCAGCGTCAGCACGGCGCGGCCATCGCCGTCCGCCATGCGCAGGAGCGACGCACGCGCCTCCTCATCGAGCGGAAGCGGCTTTTCCTCTACCGTCTCCGCCCGTTTCAGAAGCTCTTCGAGACTTTGCTCGTCATGGGGCTTGAAGGTCAGTACGCGTGCCCGCGACAGAAGCGCCGCATTCAGCTCGAAGGACGGGTTCTCGGTCGTCGCACCGACAAGCACGATGGTGCCGTCTTCCATGACAGGCAGGAAACTGTCCTGCTGGGCACGGTTGAAGCGATGGATCTCGTCGACGAAGAGCAAGGTCTGGCGGCCGCCCATACGACGCGCTCGCGCCGCTTCGAAGACCTTCTTGAGGTCAGCCACACCGGAGAAGATCGCGGAGATCTGCTCGAAGGCGAGCCCCGTCTCCCCGGATAGCAGTCGTGCGACCGTTGTCTTTCCGGTGCCGGGTGGCCCCCAGAAGATCATGGAGCCAAGTGAGCCAGCCTCGATCATGCGCGAAAGCACGCCGTCCGGCCCGGTCAGATGCGCCTGGCCGGAGACTTCGCCCAGCGTGCGCGGACGCAGGCGGTCGGCCAGAGGCCGTTTTGCCGCCATGTCCTCGGGTTCACGCGGGGCGAAGAGATCGCTCATCGGAAGAACTGACGAATGCGCTGGCCGTCACGCTCGATCTCGACGCGCCAGAAGGAGGGGTTTTCCTTGACGAGCGCTTCCAGCGTCTCCGTCGTCGACACGGCCGTGCCGTTCAGCTCGATAACGATATCGCGCGGCTGGAGGCCGATGCGGGCGGCGGGAGAGCCGCGATTGACTTGCGTGACGACGACGCCTGTCGTGGTCTGGTTTGTCGGCATGCGAAGCTCATCCGCCACGCGCGGGGAGAGATTGGCGATCACGGCGCCCGAGAAGGGATTGCGTCCCTCGATCAGGCGCTCGTCACGCGGGGTTGTTTCGGGTGCGCGGTCGAGGGCAAGTGTCAGTTCCTCCTGCTTGCCATTGGCGATGACGGTGATTTTCGCCGTACCGCCGATACCGACCGTCGTCAGACGGTAACCCAAGGCATCAGGGTGCTCGACGGCAATGCCGTTGACGGCGGTGACGACCTGCCCCGGCTTCATTCCGGCCTTCTCTGCGGGGCTTCCAGCCTGAACGCGCGAAATGAGCGCGCCCCGCGCGCGGTCCAGGCCGAGCGCCTCGGCGACCTCCGATGTCACTGCATCGAAGGTTGCACCGATGAACGGGCGGTCGAAGGTAGCGTTTCCATGTTCAGCGCTTGCCACGAAAGTCTTCACCAGATTGGCGGGAATGGCGAAGCCCACGCCATTGGAGCCACCGCCACGCGAGAAGATGGCGGTGTTGATGCCGATCAGTTCCCCATTCATGTTGACGAGACCGCCACCGGAATTGCCAGGGTTGATCGCCGCGTCCGTCTGGATGAAGAAGCCGAAGTCGCCGGAGCGAACCTGGTTGCGGGCCAGCGCCGACACGATACCGCTCGTCACCGTCTGGCCGACGCCGAATGGGTTGCCGATGGCAAGAACCAGATCGCCCACCTGAACCACATCGCTGTCGCCGAGCGGCAGCGTGGAGAATTTCGCATCGCCCTTGATCTTCAGCACCGCGAGGTCGATCCGCTCGTCCTTGAGGACGACCGTGCTTTCGAATTCCCGGCCATCCGCCAGCGCGACCTTGATGTCGCTGGCCCCTTCGATGACGTGATTGTTGGTCACCACGATGCCGTTGGCGCCGACGATCACGCCCGAGCCGAGCGAGGACTGCTTTTCACTGCGGTTGGGCATGCGCTGGCCGAAGAACTCCTCGAAGAAGGGATCGCCTTCGAAGATGGAGCGGCGTTCGACCGACCGTTCGGCATAGACGTTGACGACCGCGTTTTCGACCTTCTTGACGAGCGGTGCGAAAGACAGCTGCATCTCCGTCCTCGACTGCGGGACGGTGCGCTCCTCTGCCGTGGCTGGCGTGACAAGCGCCAGCGCCACGAAAAGCGGGGCGGCAAACAGCATTCTGGCTTTCGACATGGGCGAGTCTCCTTCGTTTGCGCGTCAGGTTCAGATAGGATTTCGGGGGAAAAAAGGCAAACCGGGCTTGGTACTGCGCTCACGGCCTCTCACGGGCCGCGCACGTAAATGTGGTTGCAGAAAAAATCACCGCCATTGAAACAACTTTGTCCGCCGTTACGTAGGTATCAGGGAATACAATCGAACGGATCGAGTCCCCATGTCAGTCTATCGCCCTCCCCGCATTCCCGCCTCGGAGATTACGCCCGAGAACTGTTTTCTTAACCGCCGCGCCTTCATCGCCACGGCGGCCGGTGGCATGCTGGCAGCGACTGCCGCACCCGCCTTTGCCTCGGCGTTGAAGGCGTCGGAGAGCCGCTACACGGTCGATGAGAAGCTGACGCCCGAAAAGGACGTGACGACCTACAACAATTTCTACGAGTTCGGCCTCGGCAAAGGCGATCCAGCGGCGAACTCCGCAAACTTCAAGCCCACCCCCTGGACCGTGAAGGTAGACGGCCTCGTCGGCAAGCCCAAGGAATTCGGTCTGGAGGAGCTGCTCGCCATGCCGCTCGAGGATCGCGTCTACCGGATGCGCTGCGTCGAGGCCTGGTCGATGGTCATTCCCTGGGTCGGCTTTCCGCTCGCAGCCCTGCTCGACAAGGTGGAGCCGCTCGGCGACGCGAAATATGTCGCCTTCGAAACGGTCGTGCGGCCGGAACAGATGCCGGGACAAGCGGGCTACTTCCAGTCGCTGCCCTGGCCATATGTCGAAGGCCTGCGGCTCGATGAGGCCCGCAATCCGCTGACGCTGCTTTCGGTCGGCGTCTACGGCAAGACGCTGCCCAACCAGAACGGAGCGCCCATCCGGCTCGTCGTTCCCTGGAAATATGGTTTCAAGGGCATCAAGTCGATCGTCAAGATCACGCTGACCGACAAGCAGCCGCCATCCACCTGGAATATTTCCGCGCCGAACGAATACGGCTTCTATGCCAACGTCAATCCGAAGGTGGATCATCCGCGCTGGAGCCAGGCGACTGAAAACCGCATCGGCGAAGGCGGCTTTTTCGGCGCCAACCGCCGCCCGACTCTGCCGTTCAACGGCTATGCGGAAGAGGTGGCGAGCCTGTATTCCGGCATGGACCTGCGGGCGAACTTCTGATGCCCGCCGCCATCCCCGCGCTGCCTCGAAAATACCATGCGGCCTCGATCTGGCTGCTCTACGCCGTCGGCCTCCTGCCGGCGGCATGGGGCTTCTGGCTTGGCGCCACCGGCGGGCTCCCTGGAAACCCGGTCAAGGAGTTCGAGCACCTTCTTGGCCTCTGGGCGCTGCGCTTCCTCGTGGCGACGCTCGCCATCACGCCGCTGCGAGACCTGTTCGGCATCAACTGGATCCGTTATCGCCGCGCTCTGGGCCTGTTGGCCTTCTGGTACGTGCTGATGCACTTCCTTACCTATATGGTGCTGGACCAGTATCTGAACTTCGCGGCGATTATCGACGACATCGTCCGGCGCCCCTTCATCACCATCGGCATGGCCGCATTCGTGATGCTCATTCCCTTGGCGTTGACGTCGAACAACTGGTCGATCCGACGGCTGGGGCCACGCTGGGTCAAACTTCACAGGCTCGTCTATGTCATTGCCGCCGCCGGTGTTCTTCACTTCGCCATGTCGGTCAAGGTCGTGGGGCTGGAGCCTTGGACCTATATCGCGCTCGTTGCGCTGCTGCTGCTGTACCGTTTTCTGCGTCCGATCCTGCGGAACCGAACTCGCGGCAGACGGACAAACGCCACCCTGCCGGGGCGTGAGCGATCGGCCTGATCAGCCGCTCATTTCATCGCGCACGACGAAAAGCCGCGGGCCTGCCGCTGGCTGGCCGCCGTCCGCGGCGTTGCTGACAACCCGGTTGCGGCCGCTGCTCTTCGCCAGATAAAGCAACCGGTCTGCGCGGCTGATCGCTTCGTGGATCGTGTGGTCTCCCGCCGCCGTGACCGATATGCCGAAGCTTGCCGTGATCGGCCGGTCGATGCCGATGCCGCTCAAGTCGCGTTCCCCCAGCGCGATGCGGACGGTGTTGGCGAGCATATGCGCGTCCGGAAGGCGGCAATTCGGCAAGTAAGCGATGAACTCCTCCCCGCCGAAGCGGGCAACGGCGAGGCCGGGCCACGACACCGCCCGCAGGAGACGCGCGACCTCGCGGATCGCCTCATCGCCAGCAGCATGGCCGAAGTGATCGTTGATCGACTTGAACCAGTCGATATCGGCGACGATGATTGCCGCGTCGTTCTTCGCCGACCGGCCACCTTCGCCGATGAACTGTTCGAAACCGCGCCGGTTGAGCAGGCCTGTCAGCGGATCCTCCTCAGCATCCCTCCTGTGACCATCTAGGACACGCAACGCGACGGAAGCGAGCGCGGTGAGTGCCAGAAGCAGCGCCCCGATGGTGGATGTGATCTGCATCACATACGCATAGGACGAGCCGACGAAGGCATCGATGGCGGGCGAACCGGCCATGTAGAAGAACACCAGCGTCCGGACGACCGTCTCGAGTACCACGAAGATGGCGGCGGCGAACAGTGCCTTTTCCACCGGAGCACGCAAGCGCAAGCGTACGGCTACCATCGCCACGACCAGCAGAAGGCCGCAAGTGATATCGCTCAGGAAAAGTTCGTAGCGAAGGCTATCGACACCAAGAACCGCCACGGCCATGCCGGCGTAACCGAGCATGGCGATGGCACCCCGCAGTGCAAACATCCGCGGTGCGTTGAAGTGGCAGATAAGAGCGTGGCTGTAGAAAAGGAACGCACAGACAAAAAGCGCATCCGCCGCCAAGGCAACCGCCGCCACGGGCAGGACAGCAAGAAGCAGCGGCGCGAGGAAGCCAAGGGCAGCGCAGAGATAACCGCCGCCCCAGAAGAGAGCCGCACGGTTGCCGTAACGGGCAACGACGAGGAACGCGACGCCAAACAGGCTGAGGACCACTGGCAGCAGGAAAGCGAAGTTCTCGTCCATCACCCGAACTCGATTGAATTTTCGCGCGCAGCCTAGCCGACAGGACTGAAAACACTGCCTAAGGACATGGTTTACGAAATGCTACTGATACGCAAAATCCCTGAAATACAAAAAGCCGGACGCTCGCGCGTCCGGCTTCGGATCGTTCCTTGGAACGGATCAGATCATGCGGCTTCGGCAGCTTCGGCTTCAGCAGCGACGCGGGCCTTGTCGGCTGCGCCCTTGGCATCGACGTCGCGCTCGACGAATTCGATGACAGCCAGCGGAGCGTTGTCGCCATGGCGGTAGCCGGCCTTCATGATACGCAGATAACCGCCGTTGCGGTTGGCGTAACGGGTTGCGATCGCGTCGAACAGCTTCGAAACGACGGCAACGTCACGGATCTGCGAGATCGCCTGACGACGAGCGTGCAGGTCGCCGCGCTTGCCGAGGGTGACGAGCTTCTCGACGATCGGACGAATTTCCTTCGCCTTCGGCAGCGTGGTGACGATCTGCTCATGCTGGATGAGCGAAGCAGCCATGTTGGCGAACATCGCCTTGCGGTGGCTGGCGGTACGGTTGAGTTTGCGACCGGAATTCTGGTGGCGCATCTCGGTTCTCCTTCACATGCAGGCAGTTGCCTGCCGTTTGACGGGGCGCATGTCCATCTCGCGTGCCGCGAGACCATGTCCATACGCGTTGATCTTGCTGAGGCCAGCCTTGCGCGCCCCGGAAGGGGCGCGTGCGGCCTCAGTACTGGTCTTCGTAACGCTTGGCGAGATCTTCGATGTTCTCGGGCGGCCATGCAGGCACTTCCATGCCGAGGTGCAGGCCCATAGAAGCGAGAACTTCCTTGATCTCGTTAAGCGACTTGCGACCAAAATTCGGAGTGCGAAGCATTTCGGCTTCGGTCTTCTGAATGAGATCGCCGATATAGACGATGTTGTCGTTCTTCAGGCAGTTCGCCGAACGGACGGACAGTTCCAGTTCGTCGACCTTCTTGAGGAGCGCCGGATTGAACGCCAGTTCCGTGACCGATTCTTCCTCGGCTTCCTTCTGCGGCTCGTCGAAGTTGACGAAGACCGAGAGCTGGTCCTGAAGAATGCGGGCCGCGAACGCAATTGCATCCTCGCCCGTGACGGAACCGTCGGTTTCGATGGTCATCGTCAGCTTGTCGTAGTCGAGAACCTGGCCTTCACGGGTGTTTTCCACCTTGTAGGACACTTTCTTGACCGGCGAGTAGAGGCTGTCGACCGGGATGAGGCCGATCGGTGCGTCTTCGGAACGGTTGCGGTCAGCCGGGACATAGCCCTTGCCGTTGTTGACCGTGAACTCCATACGGATCTCCGCGCCCTCGTCGAGGGTGCAGATGACATGCTCGGGGTTCAGGATCTCGATGTCGCCGACCGTCTGGATATCACCAGCCGTAACGACGCCCGGACCCTGCTTGCGCACGACCATACGCTTCGCGTCATCGCCATCCATCTTGATGGCGATTTCCTTGATGTTCAGCACGATGTCCGTCACATCTTCCCGGACGCCCGGGATGGAGGAGAACTCGTGCAGGACGCCGTCGATCTGCACGGCGGTGACAGCCGCACCGCGCAGCGACGACAGGAGAACGCGCCGCAGCGCGTTGCCGAGCGTCAGGCCGAAGCCACGCTCCAGCGGCTCGGCAACAAGGCTTGCCTTGGTGCGGCCGGAGGAGGTGAACTCCACCTTGTTCGGCTTGATCAGTTCCTGCCAGTTTTTCTGGATCATATGTTTTGCCTTCCGTTCGCCGCCACCATCCAATCGTGGCGACCGAGCCCTGAAGTTCTGGAAAAGCCGACCGGCTTTTCCAGCAGTTCGAATGCGATGATCAGACGCGACGCTTCTTGCGCGGGCGGCAACCGTTGTGCGGGATCGGGGTCACGTCGCGGATGGACGTGATCATGAAGCCGGCAGCCTGGAGGGCGCGCAGAGCCGATTCGCGACCCGAACCCGGACCGCAGACTTCGACTTCCAGCGACTTCATGCCGTGTTCCTGGGCCTTCTTGGCGCAGTCTTCGGCAGCGATCTGGGCAGCGAACGGGGTCGACTTACGCGAGCCCTTGAAGCCCTTGGCGCCGGCCGACGACCAGGCAATGGCGTTGCCCTGTGCGTCCGTGATGGTGATCATCGTGTTGTTGAACGAAGAATTGACGTGAGCAACACCCGAGGTGATGTTCTTGCGTTCGCGACGGCGGACGCGTGCGGCTTCCTTGGCCATGGGTAGTCCTTTCGTTGATCTCGACACCGCCGTAATGCCAGCGGCTCCACCGGGTCGGGGCAGCACCCCTTCCCTGAATAACAATTGCACGCAGCCATCAGGCAAAGCGTGCGGCGATATCGTCACTGCCGTAACACCAGCAGCTCCACCGACCAGGACCCTGACATCAGGCAAGCCCCTGCTCGAAACTCAAAAGAGGCCGGCGCGAAGCGCCAGCCTCCCGTTCCCCGTTTCCGGGAAATTACTTCTTCTTGCCTGCGATGGCCTTGGCCGGGCCCTTGCGGGTACGGGCGTTCGTGTGCGTGCGCTGACCGCGAACCGGAAGGCTGCGGCGGTGACGCAGGCCACGGTAGCAACCGAGGTCCATGAGACGCTTGATATTCATCGAGGTTTCGCGACGCAGGTCACCTTCGACCTGATAGTCACGATCGATTGCTTCACGGATCTGCAGGACTTCTGCGTCCGTCAGCTGGTGAACGCGACGATCAGCCGGGATACCGACCTTCTCGATGATTTCCTTTGCAAACTTCGGGCCGATCCCGTGGATATAGGTCAGCGCGATGACTACGCGCTTTGCAGTCGGGATGTTGACGCCAGCGATACGTGCCACGCCTGTTCTCCTTGCTTCCAGTTGCCATCCGGCAAGTGGTCTTCTTCATTTGAAACGGCTTCGAAAGCCGCAACGCTCAATCGATGTTCGGTACGCACCAAAAGGACCGCACCCGGACTTCTCATCTGGAAATCCGCGCCGATCGCAATGGCATGTCGCGAGTTGGCGCTGTCTTAAGGGGAATCGGCCGAAAAAGTCAACTCCCCGGCCGTTCCTTTTTGCCTGATATCAGGCACTCTCGAGGATTCCGTCGATCTCGGCGGTCACCTTGTCGACATTGGCCATGCCATCGACGGTCTGAAGCTTGCCGGTCGAGGCATAATAGTTCGACAGCGGCGCGGTCTTCTCACGGTATTCGGTCAGCCGGCGCTTGAAAGATTCGGCATTATCGTCGGAGCGGACGGTGCCGCCCGCAGCGATGGTTTCGGCGACGCGATTCTCCATGCGCTTGACCAGCGCATCCTCATCGACCTTCAGCTCGATGACCGCATCAAGTGCGATACCCTTGCCGGCCAGGATCCCATCGAGGGCTTCGGCCTGCGGAACCGTGCGCGGATAGCCGTCGAGGATGAACCCCTTCGCGCAGTCCGGCTCGGCGATTCGGTCGGACACGATCTCGTTGACGATCGCATCCGAAACCAGCTGGCCGGCATCCATGACGGCCTTGGCGCGCTTGCCGACATCCGTCCCGGCGGCAACGGCCGCGCGGAGCATGTCCCCCGTGGAAAGCTGCGGGATGCCGTACTTCTCGGTCAGCAGCTTGGCCTGCGTCCCCTTGCCGGCACCCGGCGGGCCCAGAAAAATCAGTCTCATCGTCCCCTCTTACCTCCACGCAACTTCGACTTCTTGATCAGCCCTTCATACTGCTGGGCGATCAGGTGGCCCTGTATCTGTGCTACCGTATCCAAGGTCACGCTGACAACAATCAAAAGCGATGTACCACCAAGGTAGAAGGGCACACCTGTCTGAGCGATGAGAATTTCAGGAAGAATACAGACGAACATCAGGTAGGCAGCGCCGATGACCGTAATACGGGTCAGCACGTAATCGATATATTCAGCGGTGCGCTCGCCGGGGCGGATGCCCGGGATGAAGCCGCCGTGCTTCTTCAGGTTATCGGCCGTGTCCTTCGGGTTGAAGACGATGGCCGTGTAGAAGAAGGCGAAGAAGGCGATCATGGCGGCATAGAGCGCCATGTAGAGTGGGCGGCCATGGCCGAGCGAGGCGATGATCGACGTCGCCCAGGCGGGCAATTCCGACGTGTTGGAGAAGCCAGCAAGCGTTGCCGGCAGAAGCAGCAACGAGGAGGCGAAAATGGCCGGGATAACGCCAGCGGTGTTCAGCTTCAGCGGCAGATGCGAGGTGTCGCCCTGGAACATGCGGTTGCCGACCTGTCGCTTCGGATACTGGATCAGCAGGCGGCGCTGGGCACGCTCGACAAAGACGATGAGCGCGATGACGCCGACAGCCATGACGACGACGGCGATGACGACGCCGATCGACAGCGCGCCTGTGCGGCTGAGTTCCAGCGTGCCGGCCAGCGCGCCGGGCAGCGCGGCGACGATGCCGGCGAAGATGATCAGCGAAATGCCGTTGCCGATACCGCGCGAGGTGATCTGCTCACCCAGCCACATCAGGAACATGGTACCGCCGAGCAGCGAAATGACCGTGGAAATGCGGAAGAACCAGCCCGGATCGTTGACAAGCCCTGCCCCGCTTTCGAGGCCCACCGCAATGCCATAGGCCTGCAGCGTGCCGAGCAGCACCGTGCCGTAGCGGGTGTACTGGTTGATGATCTTGCGGCCTTGCTCGCCTTCCTTCTTCAGCTGCTCGAGCGAAGGAACAACCGATGTCATCAGCTGCACGATGATCGACGCGGAAATGTACGGCATGATGCCGAGCGCGAAGATCGCCATGCGCTCGACGGCGCCACCGGAGAACATGTTGAAGAGACCGAGAATACCGCCGGACTGGCCGCGGAAGGCCTGCGCGAAAGCATCGGGGTTGAGGCCCGGCAACGGAATGTAGGTGCCGAGACGATATACGAGCAGCGCGCCCAGCGTGAACCAGAGACGCTTCTTCAGGTCTTCCGCCTTGGCGAAAGTCGAGAAGTTCAAATTAGAGGCAAGTTGTTCCGCTGCCGAAGCCATGCATTTCTCCGCGTAGCCAATCCGGCGGCGGCGACGCCCGGCCAGGTCCGAAATGGCTTATCCGTTGGCATTCGCGCCCTGCCCTCCCCGGGCAATGCGCATATGCTGAAATTGGTCGTGCCCTTTTGCCGTTGCGGCAAATCGGACGGATGGAGCCTAAACCGGTTGAAACGCGGATTGTCAAGCAATCCCGGCCTCACCCTGGTTTTTCTTCCGGACAACAGCGGAGAGACAATTCCCGGCCGTCGTTGTGAGGCTCACATATGGGAGCAAAATCGCCCGGTGTGAAGCACACCGGGCGATTATTTCGTGGAATTATTCGGCAGCTTCGGGGGCTGCGATCAGCAGCTTGATCGAGCCGCCGGCCTTTTCGATCTTCTCCACCGCCGGCTTGGAAGCGCCAGCCACTTCGAAAGCGACCTTGGCCTTCAGTTCGCCGTCAGCGAGGATGCGAACGCCGTCCTTGATGCGGCGGATGACACCGGCAGCCTTGAGGGCTGCAGCATCAACCGTTGCCTTGCCGTCGAGCTTGCCGGCGTCGATGGCCTTCTGAACGCGCTCCAGCGAAACGACGTTGAAGTCGGACGAGAAGATGTTCGTGAAGCCGCGCTTGGGCAGGCGACGGTAGATGGGCATCTGACCGCCTTCGAAGCCGTTGATGGCAACGCCCGAACGAGCCTTCTGACCCTTGACACCGCGACCACCGGTCTTGCCCTTGCCGGAACCGATACCGCGACCGAGGCGCTTACGGTTCTTCGAAGAGCCTTCGTTGTCCTTGATTTCATTAAGTTTCATGATCTTGTCTCCCTCACTTCTCGTCGACGACGCGGACGAGGTGCTGGACGGCGCGGATCATGCCGCGGACAGACGGCGTGTCTTCCAGCGTACGGACCCGGTGCATCTTGTTAAGGCCCAGGCCGACCAGCGTGGCGCGCTGAACAGCCGGACGGCGGATGGGGCTGCCGATCTGCTCGACAGTCACCGTCTTCTTGGCGGTTTCTTTCTTAGCCATGGATCAGGGCTCCTTATTCTTCAGCAGCGACGCCGGCGGACTGGCGGCGAGCCTGCAGCGTGGCGTATTTGAGGCCGCGCTGTGCTGCGATGTCCTTCGGGTGCATCTGGCTCTTGAGAGCGTCGAACGTCGCACGAATCATGTTGTAGGGGTTCGACGAACCGGTCGACTTTGCGACGACGTCATGAACGCCGAGCGTTTCGAAGACCGCGCGCATCGGACCACCGGCGATGATACCGGTACCAGCCTTGGCCGAACGAAGCAGAACCTTGCCGGCGCCGTGACGGCCGTGCACGTCGTGGTGCAGCGTGCGGCCCGAGCGCAGCGGAACGAAGATAAGGTCGCGCTTGGCGGCTTCCGTGGCCTTCCGGATTGCTTCCGGAACTTCACGAGCCTTGCCATGGCCGAAGCCGACGCGGCCCTTCTGGTCGCCCACGACGACGAGAGCTGCAAAACCGAAACGACGGCCGCCCTTGACGACCTTTGCGACGCGGTTGATCGCGACGAGCTTGTCGACAAACTCGCTGTCGCGCTCTTCGCGGTTCTGGCGGTCATCGCGACCGCGCTTTTCCTGTGCCATTGTCCTTTTCCTTTTTCTTTTCCGGGTGCAATCGGCAGATTGACGAAAGTCGCCCCCATCCTAAAAAAATGGAAGCGACAGATACCCTACTGAGATCGGCGGGGCGCCGAAGCGCCCGGCCGAATGATCAGAAGTTCAGGCCACCTTCACGAGCAGCGTCGGCAAGAGCCTTGACGCGGCCGTGGTAGAGGAAGGCGCCACGGTCGAAGACGACGTCCTTGACGCCGGCCTTGACTGCGCGCTCGGCAATGAGCTTGCCGACGGCAGCAGCTGCTGCCGTGTCGGCGCCCGTCTTCAGCGACGAACGCAGATCGGTGTCGAGCGTGGAGGCGGACGCAAGCGTCTTGCCGGCCACGTCGTCGATAACCTGTACGTAGATGTTCTTCGACGAGCGATGAACCGACAGGCGCGGACGGCCATTGGCCACCGCCTTGAGGGAACGGCGCACGCGGTTGGCGCGGCGCACGAGAGCTTCTTTAGTGCTAGCCATTTCGCGTGATCCTTACTTCTTCTTGCCTTCCTTGCGGACGATGCGCTCTTCCGCGTACTTGACGCCCTTGCCCTTGTAGGGCTCGGGGCCACGGTACTCGCGGATTTCCGCAGCGACCTGGCCGACCTGCTGTTTGCTGATGCCGGACACGATGATTTCGGTCGGCTTCGGAACAGCGATCGTGATGCCTTCCGGCGTCTGGTAGACGACGTCATGGCTGAAGCCGAGTGCCAGCTGCAGGTTCTTGCCCTGCAGAGACGCGCGGTAACCGACGCCGTTGATTTCGAGCTTGCGCTCGTAGCCGTCCTTGACGCCCTTGAAGATGTTCTCGACCATCGTGCGGGACATGCCCCACTTGGAACGAGCATCCTTCGACTGGCTGTTCGGCTCGACGACAACGGCGTTGTCTTCGAGCTTCACCGAAACTTCGTCGTTTGCAACGAAGAACAGTTCACCCTTCGGGCCCTTCGCGGTGACCTTCTGACCATCGACGGTCGCGGTAACACCAGCGGGAACCGGAACGGGCTTCTTACCGATACGAGACATTGTTTTATCCTGTCTGTTCGTTATGGAGATCCATGCCCGATCTTAGAAGATCGAGCAAAGAACCTCGCCACCAACGTTCTGTTCGCGTGCCTGGTGATCGGCCATCACGCCCTTCGGAGTCGAAAGGATGGTGATGCCGAGGCCGTTCGCGACCTGCGGAATGGACTTGACCGAGACATAGACCCGGCGGCCCGGCTTGGAGACGCGGTCGATCTTGCGGATCACGGACGCGCCTTCGTAGTACTTGAGTTCGATGCTCAGCTCGGACTTGCCGTTGCCGAATTCGACTTCGGAGTATCCGCGGATGTAGCCTTCAGCCTGAAGGACATCCAGAACGCGTGCGCGCAGCTTGGAAGCCGGCGTGGAAACGCTGGACTTGCGGCGAGCAGCACCGTTGCGGATACGGGTGAGCATATCGCCCAGGGGATCAGTCATTGCCATGTACCCGTCTCCTTACCAGCTCGACTTGACAATGCCCGGCACCTTGCCGGAATTGCCCAGTTCACGAAGCGCAATACGCGACATACCAAGTTTGCGATAAAACGCACGAGGACGGCCGGTGACTTCGCAACGGTTGCGGATGCGGGTCTTGGAACCATTGCGCGGCATTTCGGCAAGCTTCAAGGTTGCCTTGAAGCGGTCTTCGATCGGAAGAGCCTGGTTCTGGATGATCGCCTTGAGGGCGGCGCGCTTTGCAGCCTGGTTTGCGACCAGTTTGCGGCGGCGCTTGTTCTTCTCGACTGCGCTGGTTTTAGCCATAACAGTAATCCTTCTTTACGCTTGTCGTTACGGTCAGGCGCGGAACGGGAAGCTGAACTCTTTCAGAAGAGCGCGCGCTTCGTCGTCCGTCGGGGCCGTCGTGCAAACGATGATGTCCATGCCCCACATCTGATCAACCTTGTCGTAGTTGATCTCAGGGAACACAATGTGCTCCTTGATACCCATGGCGAAGTTGCCACGGCCATCGAAGGACTTCGGGTTCAGACCACGGAAGTCGCGTACGCGGGGCAGCGCGATGTTCACGAGGCGATCCAGAAATTCGAACATGCGGGCGCCACGAAGGGTAACCTTCGCGCCGATCGGCATGCCTTCGCGCAGCTTGAAGCCGGCGATGGAGTTGCGGGCGCGCGTGATGACCGGCTTCTGGCCGGCAATCGCTGCGAGGTCAGCGGCGGCAACCGAAGGCTTCTTCGAGTCGCCCGTGGCTTCGCCCACGCCCATGTTGATCACGATCTTGTCGAGGCGCGGGATCTGCATCTCGTTGGCGTAGGAGAACTGCTCCATAAGCGCCTTGCGGATACGCTCGACATATTCCTTCTTGAGCCGCGGCTCATACTTGGTGTCAGCCATCGATCGACACTCCCGAACGCTTTGCAACACGAACCTTCTTGTCGCCCTCAACCTTGAAGCCAACGCGGGTCGGCTTGCCGTCCTTGGGATCGGCAATGGCAATGTTCGACAGATGGATCGAAGCTTCCTTGGTGATGATGCCGGCTTCCTGGGTCTGGGACTGGCGCTGGTGACGCTTCACCAGGTTGATACCCTTGACGACCGCACGATCTTCCTTCGGCAGCACCTGCACAACTTCACCGGTACGGCCCTTGTCCTTGCCGGTGAGTACGACGACCTTGTCGCCCTTGCGAATCTTTTGCATAGCCATCGCTCCTTAGAGTACTTCGGGAGCCAGCGAGATGATCTTCATGTGGTTCTTGGCGCGAAGCTCGCGCGGAACCGGTCCGAAGATACGGGTGCCGATAGGCTCTTTCTTGTTGTCGATCAGGACAGCGGCGTTGCTGTCGAAACGAATGACGCTGCCGTCGGCGCGACGGATGTCCTTGGCGGTGCGAACGACAACCGCCTTCATCACATCACCCTTCTTCACGCGGCCGCGCGGAATAGCTTCCTTGATCGAGACGACGATAACGTCGCCAACGGAAGCGTACTTGCGCTTGGAGCCGCCCAGCACCTTGATGCACATGACACGACGTGCGCCGGAATTATCCGCGACGTCGAGGTTAGTCTGCATCTGAATCATGTCAGGTCGCCTTCTTGTTTTACCAGACCGGTTGGGCCAATCCCGATCAAGGAAAGGCCCCCTGTTCCAGCATATGGAAATTCATGTCTTCGCGCGGGAAGATGTGTTGCCAGGGTGGTTTCCCTTCGGCGAACCGACGGACCTTCCGTGCGCTCAAAGCAAAAGACGCTCGTGATTCCGAGCGTCCTTGCGCTGCTTCATACAGGTTTTCGCGCCAGACGCAAGGCCCGACGCGAAATCTGCTGTTTTTAAGCCTGGGCCGCTACGACGGTCCAGCGCTTGTCCTTCGAAATCGGGGCGCATTCCTGGATGGAAACGACGTCGCCGACCTTGTACTGGTTGGTTTCGTCATGCGCCTTGTACTTCTTCGACCGGCGAACGGTCTTCTGAAGCAGGGGATGGGCAAAACGGCGTTCGACGCGCACGACAACAGTCTTGTCGTTCTTGTCGCTGACAACAGTGCCCTGCAGAATGCGTTTCGGCATATTTTTTGGTCCTTAGGCCTTGGCTTCTGCCGCCTTCTGGCGGGCAATGGTCTTGACGCGTGCGATGTCCTTGCGGACTTCGTTGATGCGCGAGGTCTTCTCAAGCTGGCCGGTGGCCTTCTGGAAGCGCAGGTTGAACTGCTCCTTCTTCAGCTTGGCAAGCTCTTCGTTGAGCTGATCGGCGCTGAGCGCCTTGACGTCTGCGGCTTTCATGGCGCTCGCTCCTTACTCTGCAATGCGCTGTACGAAGCGCGTCTTGACCGAGAGCTTGGCCGAGCCGAGACGAAGCGCCTCGCGGGCGATCTCCTCGGAGACACCGTCGATCTCGAACATCATACGACCGGGCTTGACCTTGGCTGCCCAGTATTCGACCGAACCCTTACCCTTACCCATACGGACTTCCGTGGGCTTGGCGGTGACCGGAACGTCGGGGAACACGCGGATCCACACACGGCCGGCACGCTTCATGTAACGGGTGATCGCGCGGCGGGCCGCTTCGATCTCGCGAGCGTTCACGCGGTTCGGTTCCTGAGCCTTCAAGCCGAACTCGCCGAAAGCGAGCTCGGAGCCGCCCTTGGCGACACCCTTGATGCGGCCCTTGAACTGCTTGCGGTACTTGGTACGCTTTGGCTGCAACATTTTTTTACTT
Organism: Shinella sp. H4-D48; assembly: GCF_022637395.1. Taxonomy (GTDB): domain Bacteria; phylum Pseudomonadota; class Alphaproteobacteria; order Rhizobiales; family Rhizobiaceae; genus Shinella; species Shinella sedimenti. The sequence goes on from NZ_CP093337.1 coordinate 2,028,932, forward strand.
CTCCGATATTGGCTGCCAAACGCGACTGTTACGCGTTTTCACGACGACGGTCGCCGCGATCACCGCGTTCGCGGCTTGCGGGACCCTGGCTGTCACTTTCGCTCGCGCGACGCTCAGAGGCCATCGGATCGTGCTCAAGGATTTCGCCCTTGAAGATCCAGACCTTGATGCCGCAGATACCGAATGCGGTTTCGGCTTCAGCCGTACCGTAGTCGATGTCCGCACGCAGCGTGTGGAGCGGAACGCGACCTTCGCGGTACCATTCGGTACGCGCGATTTCCGCACCGCCGAGACGGCCGCCGCAGGTGATCTTGATGCCTTCGGCGCCAAGACGCATGGCCGACTGCACAGCGCGCTTCATCGCACGGCGGAAAGCCACGCGGCGCTCGAGCTGCTGGGCGATCGACTGTGCAACGAGGGTCGCGTCGACTTCCGGCTTGCGCACTTCAACGATGTTGAGGTGCGTTTCGGAGTTCGTCATCTCGGAAAGCTTCTTGCGAAGCTTTTCGATGTCTGCACCCTTCTTGCCGATGATCAGACCCGGGCGAGCCGAGTGGATCGTGACACGGCACTTCTTGTGCGGACGCTCGATGACGACCTTGGCGATACCGGCCTGCTTCAGTTCATCCTGAACGAACTTGCGGATCTTCAGGTCTTCGTGAAGCAGCTGGCTGTATTCGGCGTTGTCGGCGAACCAGCGGCTGTCCCAGGTACGGTTGATGCCGAGGCGGAAACCGATCGGATTAATCTTCTGGCCCATTATGCGGCCTCCCCTTTGGCTTCGACTTCACGGACGACGATCGTGAGATGCGAGAAAGGCTTCTCGATCCGCGATGCACGGCCGCGGCCACGAGCGTGGAAACGCTTCATGACAATCGACTTGCCGACATAGGCTTCGGCGACGACAAGGCTGTCGACGTCGAGGTCGTGGTTGTTTTCTGCGTTTGCGATCGCGGATTCGAGCGTCTTCTTGACGGTCTCGGCGCTACGCTTGCGCGAGAATTCAAGTTCTGCAAGGGCGCGATCGACCTTCTTGCCGCGGATGAGCGCAGCAAGCAGGTTGAGCTTCTGGGGGCTGACGCGGATCGTGCGCGCAACGGCCTGCGCCTCGTTATCCTTCAGCCGACGTTCGGCTTTAGCCTTACCCATCGTTACTTCCTCTTCGCCTTCTTGTCCGCGCCGTGACCGTAATAGGTCCGCGTCGGAGCGAATTCACCAAACTTGTGGCCGACCATGTCTTCATTGACGGCCACCGGGATGTGCTTCGAGCCGTTGTAGACACCGAAGGTCAATCCAACGAACTGCGGCAGGATCGTGGAGCGACGGCTCCAGATCTTGATAACTTCGCTGCGACCGCCTTCACGAACCTTCTCAGCCTTCTTGAGAAGATAGCCGTCAACAAACGGGCCTTTCCATACTGAACGAGCCATTTCTGACTAACCTCTCTTACTTCTTCTTCAAGTGGCGCGAGCGCATGATGAACTTGTCGGTCGACTTGTTCGAACGGGTCCGCTTGCCCTTGGTGGGCTTACCCCACGGGGAAACCGGGTGACGACCACCGGAGGTGCGGCCTTCACCACCACCATGCGGGTGGTCGACGGGGTTCATGACGACACCGCGGTTGTGCGGGGTCTTGCCGCGCCAGCGCGTACGGCCAGCCTTACCATCATTGATGTTGCCGTGTTCCGGGTTGGAGACGGCGCCGATGGTTGCTAGGCAGGACGAATGAACCAGGCGCTGTTCGCCAGAGTTGAGGCGAAGGATCGCCATGCCCTGGTCGCGACCGACCAGCTGTACGAAGGTACCAGCCGAACGTGCGATCTGACCGCCCTTGCCGGGCTTCATTTCGACGTTGTGGACGATCGAACCAACCGGCATGTACTGCAGCGGCATGGTGTTGCCGGGCTTCACGTCAACGGCCTTCTCAGACGCGATGACCTTGTCGCCGACAGCCAGGCGCTGCGGCGCCAGGATGTAAGCCTGCTCGCCGTCAGCATAGTTCACCAGAGCGATGAACGCCGTGCGGTTCGGGTCGTATTCCAGACGCTCGACCGTACCTTCGACGTCGAACTTGCGACGCTTGAAGTCGACGAGACGGTAGGTACGCTTGTGACCGCCGCCGATGAAGCGGGCAGTGATGCGACCTGCGTTGTTACGGCCACCGCTCTTGGAGAGACCCTCGGTGAGAGCCTTTACGGGCTTGCCCTTGTAAAGGCCCGACCGGTCGACGATGACCAGCTGGCGCTGGCTCGGAGTGGTCGGGTTGTAGCTTTTCAATGCCATTTTCTTGTTTCCTCTTTAGCCGACTGCTCGATTAGAGCCCGGTGGAGACGTCGATGGACTGACCGTCAGCAAGCGTGACGATAGCCTTCTTGACATCTCCCTGCCGGCCGGCGAAGCCGCGGAAACGCTTTACCTTGCCCTTGCGGACGAGCGTGTTCACAGCCGTGACCTTGACGCCGAAGAGAGCTTCCACGGCAGCCTTGATTTCAGGCTTGGAAGCGCGCTTGGCGACGTTGAAGACGATCTGGTTGTTTTCGGATACCAGCGTCGACTTTTCGGTGATCGAAGGAGATACGATCACATCGTAGTGGCGAAGATCCGTCATTTGAACCGCTCCTCGAGGGCTTCTACAGCAGCCTTGGAGAGCACGAGCTTGCCGCGGCGCAGGATATCGTAAACGTTGATGCCCTGGATCGGCAGTACATCCACGTTCGGGATGTTGCGAGCTGCGAGCTTGAAGTTGCCGTCAAGTTCAGCGCCGCCGATGAAGAGAGCATTGGTGAGGCCGAGGGAAGCGAATACGCCGGCCAGAGCCTTCGTCTTTGCTTCTGCGGCGACGAGGTCGTCGATGATGATGACGTCGTCAGCCTTGAGCTTGGCCGAGAGAGCGTGACGCAGGCCGAGCGCGCGGACCTGCTTGGGCAGGTCGTGAGCGTGGCTACGGGATACCGGGCCGTGAGCCTTGGCACCGCCGCGGAACTGCGGAGCGCGAGCCGAATGGTGACGAGCGCGGCCCGTACCCTTCTGCTTGTACATCTTGGAGCCGGTACGCGAAACTTCGCCGCGGGTCAGCGACTGGTGCGTGCCCTGCTGCTTCTTCGCGAGCTGCCAGCGAACGACGCGGGCAATGATGTCTTCGCGCGGCTCGAGGCCGAAGATCGCGTCGGAAACGGAAACCTTGCCGGCGTCCTTCCCTGCGAGGGTCGTGACTTTGAGATCCATGATCAGGCTCCCTTACTTAGCTGCGGCGCGCACGGCGGCCGGACGCGGAGCGTCGGACGGGGTGCCGGACTTGACGGCGTCGCGAACAACGATCCAGGCGCCCTTGGAGCCCGGGACCGCGCCCTTGACGAGGATGAGACCGCGCTCTTCGTCCGTGGAGACGACTTCGAGGTTCTGGGTGGTGACGCGCGTCTGGCCCATGTGACCAGCCATGCGCTTGCCCTTCCAGACCTTGCCCGGGTCCTGGTTGTTACCCGTCGAACCGTGCGAACGGTGCGAAACGGAAACGCCGTGCGTTGCACGAAGACCGCCGAAGTTGTGGCGCTTCATGGCGCCGGCAAAGCCCTTACCGATCGTGGTGCCGGTAACGTCGACCAGCTGGCCGGCGACGAAATGGCTGGCGGTCAGTTCCGCGCCGATTTCGATGAGGTTGTCTTCCGACACGCGGAATTCGACGAGCTTGGCCTTCGGCTCGACGCTTGCAGCGGCGAACTGACCGCGCAGCGCCTTTGCCGTATTCTTCACCTTGGAAGAGCCGGCGCCGAGCTGAACGGCCGTGTAGCCATTCTTGTCCTGCGTACGCTGAGCAACGACCTGGACGTTATCCAGTCGCAATACTGTTACGGGAATGTGCTCACCTGCGTCGTTATAGACGCGAGTCATCCCTACTTTCTGTGCAATCACACCTGAACGCATGGTTCAATCCTCTTAGAAGTCCTGTCGGGGCAACCCCTCGAGAGGGAGCCCCTTCATGCCTCTTGGTTTAAGGATTCCACTCAGGCCTCAAAGGCCGTCGGGTTTCCCGTTTTCAGAAGACGTCGGCTTAATGCCACGTACCTTCCTTGTTATTCGGCTTACGCCGGACTTAGAGCTTGATCTCTACGTCTACACCGGCCGCAAGGTCGAGCTTCATGAGAGCATCGACCGTCTGCGGCGTCGGATCTACGATGTCGAGCAGGCGCTTGTGCGTGCGCATCTCGAACTGTTCACGGCTCTTCTTGTCCACGTGGGGCGAACGGTTGACAGTGAACTTTTCAATACGGGTCGGGAGCGGAACGGGGCCGCGGACGCTTGCGCCGGTGCGCTTTGCCGTCGACACGATCTCACGCGTGGAGGCATCAAGGATCCGGTGGTCAAACGCCTTGAGGCGGATGCGGATGTTCTGGCCGTTCATACGACTTTTCCTTAGTTCGTTATTCGCGCGATTCTCTTGGGGAATCCGCGTTTTTGATTCTGGCGGTTCCATAAAGGAACGCGCACGAAAATACAATTGCCGAAAGGCCAGTCCGCTAAATTTTCAAAGACCGGAGGGGCAGGATTGTCTCCTGCCCTTCCTATTTCAGCGGCCTGAAGCCTTAAGTCTTACTCGACGATGGAGGCAACGATGCCTGCGCCGACGGTACGGCCGCCTTCGCGGATAGCGAAGCGCAGCTTTTCTTCCATCGCGATCGGAACGATCAGCTCGACTTCAACGGTGACGTTGTCGCCCGGCATGACCATTTCCGTGCCTTCCGGCAGCGACACGATGCCCGTCACGTCCGTCGTGCGGAAGTAGAACTGCGGACGGTAGTTCGTGAAGAACGGCGTATGACGGCCGCCTTCTTCCTTCGTCAGGATGTAGGCTTCTGCCATGAACTTCTTGTGCGGCTTGACCGAACCCGGCTTGCACAGGATCTGGCCACGCTCGACGCCGTCACGCGTGACGCCGCGCAGAAGCGCACCGATGTTGTCGCCGGCCTGGCCCTGGTCGAGCAGCTTGCGGAACATTTCAACGCCCGTGCAGGTCGTCTTCGTCGTCGGACGGATGCCGACGATTTCGATTTCCTCACCGACCTTGACGATGCCACGCTCGACGCGGCCGGTCACAACCGTACCACGGCCCGAGATCGAGAACACGTCTTCGATCGGCATCAGGAAGGGCTGGTCGATCGGACGCTCGGGCGTCGGGATGTAGTCGTCGACAGCGGCCATCAGGGCGCGGATCGCGTCTTCACCGATTTCCTTGTTCGAATCTTCCAGAGCGGCCAGAGCCGAACCCTTGACGATCGGAATGTCGTCGCCCGGGAATTCGTAGGACGACAGCAGTTCGCGAACTTCCAGCTCGACGAGCTCGAGAAGCTCGGCGTCGTCAACCTGGTCGACCTTGTTGAGGAACACGACGATCGCGGGAACGCCGACCTGGCGAGCCAGCAGGATGTGTTCGCGCGTCTGCGGCATCGGGCCGTCGGCAGCCGAAACAACCAGGATCGCGCCGTCCATCTGGGCAGCACCGGTGATCATGTTCTTGACGTAGTCGGCGTGGCCGGGGCAGTCAACGTGGGCGTAGTGACGGTTGGCCGTCTCGTATTCGACGTGTGCCGTCGAGATGGTGATGCCGCGCGCCTTTTCTTCCGGAGCAGCGTCGATCTGGTCGTACGCCTTGAACTCGCCGAAGTACTTCGTGATCGCTGCCGTCGTCGACGTCTTGCCGTGGTCAACGTGCCCGATCGTGCCGATGTTTACGTGAGGCTTGTTGCGCTCAAACTTGCTCTTTGCCATTTCCGGCTCTCCGTTCGTGATCCCGCAAAGGGAAATTCATACAAATTGGGTGGGACGTACCCCGGTCACTTCTGACCGGAGTACTTTGCCTGGATTTCCTGTGCGACGTTCGACGGAACCGGCGCATAGTGGTCGAAGACCATCGAGTACTGGGCGCGGCCCTGCGACATGGAGCGCAGGTTATCCACGTACTTGAACATGTTGGCCAGCGGTACGTTGGCGGAGATGACGACGGCAACGCCGCGGCTCTCCTGGCCCTGGATCTGGCCACGACGGGAGTTCAGGTCGCCGATCACGTCGCCGACATAGTCTTCCGGCGTTACGACTTCGACCTTCATCATCGGCTCGAGCAGCTGTGCGCCAGCTTCACGGGATGCTTCACGGAAGCAGGCACGCGATGCGATTTCGAAGGCGAGGACCGAGGAGTCGACGTCGTGGTAAGCGCCGTCGATGAGGGTCGCCTTGACGCCCAGCATCGGGAAGCCTGCCAGCGGACCGGAAGACAGAACGCTTTCGATACCCTTCTGAACGCCCGGGATGTATTCCTTGGGAACAGCACCGCCGACGATCTTGGATTCGAAGAGGAAATCTTCGCCATCCGGGTTCGGTTCGAATACGAGCTTCACGCGGGCGAACTGGCCGGTACCACCGGTCTGCTTCTTGTGCGTGTAGTCCTTCTCGGTCTTGCGCGTGATCGTCTCACGGTAAGCAACCTGCGGAGCACCGACGTTTGCCTCAACCTTAAACTCGCGACGCATGCGGTCGACGAGAATGTCGAGGTGAAGTTCACCCATGCCGGCGATGATCGTCTGGCCGGATTCTTCGTCGGTCTTGACGCGGAAGGACGGATCTTCTGCAGCCAGGCGGTTGAGCGCGAGGCCCATCTTTTCCTGGTCGTTCTTCGTCTTCGGCTCGATGGCGATCTGGATAACCGGCTCCGGGAATTCCATGCGCTCGAGAATGACCGGCTTCAGCGGATCGCAGAGCGTGTCGCCCGTGGTCGTGTCCTTGAGACCGGCCAGAGCAACGATGTCGCCTGCGAAGGCTTCTTCGATGTCTTCACGCGAGTTGGAATGCATCTGCAGCATACGGCCGACGCGCTCGCGCTTTTCCTTGACCGTGTTCATGACCGACGTGCCCTTTTCGAGCTTGCCGGAATAGATGCGGGCGAAGGTGAGCGAACCGACGAAGGGGTCGTTCATGATCTTGAATGCGAGCATGGAGAGCGGCTCGGCGTCGTCCGCATGACGCTCCGTGTCGGTCTCGGTCTTGACGTCGATGCCCTTGATCGCCGGGATATCCGCAGGCGACGGCAGGTAATCGACAACAGCGTCGAGCAGCGGCTGAACGCCCTTGTTCTTGAAAGCGGTACCGCAGAACATCGGGTGGAACTTCACGTCGATGGTGCCGCGGCGAACGAGTTCGCGAATCTTGTCGTTGTCCGGATAGTTACCTTCGAGGTAAGCCTCCATCGCGGCCTCGTCGATTTCGACGACGGTCTCGATGAGCTTCTCGCGGTACTCTTCGGCCTTTTCCTTCATGTCTTCCGGGATCTCGACGACATCCCACTGCGCGCCGAGCGACTCGTCGCGCCACACGAGAGCATTCATCTCGATCAGATCGACAACGCCCTTGAAATCGCTTTCAGCGCCGATCGGCAGCTGCATGACAACAGCCGTGGCACCGAGACGCGACTTGATCATGGAAACCGAGCGGTAGAAATCCGCGCCGGTCTTGTCCATCTTGTTACAGAAGATCATGCGCGGAACGTTGTACTTCTCAGCCTGACGCCAGACGGTTTCCGTCTGCGGCTCGACGCCGGCGTTGGCATCGAGAAGGGCAATCGCACCGTCGAGAACGCGCAGCGAACGCTCGACTTCGATGGTGAAGTCAACGTGGCCGGGAGTGTCGATGATGTTGAAGCGGCGGGTCTTGCCGTCGCGGCCCTTCCAGAAGGTCGTGGTAGCAGCGGACGTGATGGTGATCCCGCGTTCCTGCTCCTGCTCCATCCAGTCCATCGTGGCGGCGCCGTCATGGACTTCGCCGATCTTGTGGGACTTGCCGGTGTAGTACAGGATGCGCTCGGTCGTCGTGGTCTTGCCAGCGTCGATATGCGCCATGATACCGAAATTTCGGTAGTCTTCGATTTTGTATTCGCGAGCCATTGGAGCTCCTTTCGAGACGTCTAGTTTCGGTTACCAGCGGTAGTGCGAGAAGGCACGGTTGGCGTCAGCCATCTTGTGCGTGTCTTCGCGCTTCTTGACCGCGCTGCCGCGATTGTTCGATGCGTCCATGAGTTCGCCGGAAAGGCGCTCGACCATGGTCGTTTCGTTACGCTTGCGGGCAGCCGAGATCAGCCAGCGGATGGCCAGAGCCTGACGACGCTCCGGACGAACATCGACCGGAACCTGGTAGGTCGCACCACCAACGCGGCGCGAACGCACTTCGACGTGCGGCGCAACGTTGTCGAGAGCCGAATGGAACACGCTCAGCGGGTCGGCCTTGGCCTTACCCTGCACGACGTCGAAGGCGCCGTAAACGATCGTTTCGGCGACGGACTTCTTGCCGTCCAGCATGATGGCATTCATGAACTTGGTGACAACGAGATCGCCGAACTTCGGGTCCGGGTTGATCTCGCGCTTTTCTGCTCTATGGCGACGGGACATACTTTTCGTCTTTCTTCAAAAGGTTCCGACCAGCGAAATGGCGCCGGTTACTGTATTATTTCGGACGCTTCGCGCCGTACTTGGAGCGGCGCTGCTTGCGGTTCTTGACGCCCTGGGTGTCGAGAACGCCACGGATGATGTGGTAACGCACACCCGGAAGGTCCTTCACGCGGCCGCCACGGATCATGACGACAGAGTGTTCCTGCAGGTTGTGACCTTCGCCCGGAATGTAGCCGATGACTTCAAAGCCATTGGTAAGGCGGATCTTGGCGACCTTACGCAGAGCCGAGTTCGGCTTCTTCGGGGTCGTGGTATAAACGCGGGTGCAAACACCACGCTTCTGGGGGTTTTCCTGCAGAGCAGGAACCTTGTTACGCTTTACCTGCGCCTGGCGCGGCTTGCGGATCAGCTGGTTTACGGTAGGCATAGAACCATCCCTTGCAAATCTAGTCTCGTTACCCTTGCGGGCGGATACATGGCCACACGCGTGTTCATGCGCAATAAAAGGCCGATCCACATAAGCGGATGACCCCAATAGGCAGAGGACGCGTTATAACCGCGTCATGCGTGCAGCATTCATGTTCTCAACGTGCGTCGAGCCCTGTTTGAGGCGAACTCCAGAACGAGTCGTTCCGAACCAGCCAGCCTCACATAGGCTCTGATGGCGTGCGGAATACTGACTTAAGGGCAAAAGGTCAAGGGGCGCGGCAAAAGAATCCCGGGCCGCGGCGGCGGACATGCCTGAAATGCAGGGCTTTCGGCATCGCCCCCTGCCCTCGGCGGGTATCGGGCGAGCCATCAATCCATCACGAATGAATATTAAGAAAGCATGAAAACGGAATCAACCGGGAAGAGTCACCACGCACCATCTGCATCCACTGATTCTCTCGTCCGGCTGACCCAGCGCCGCATTTTGCCTTTGGGTCTCGCCGCCCTACCCTTTATAGAATGTCCAGAACTCGATCCCGAAAGGAGCCCGCCATGGCGTCCAGCGCCGACAACGACAACAATACGCTCGACGAACCGATGGTCTTCATCATCATCGGCAAGGCTTATGAGCGGGAGGGCGACGATGGCCTGGACATCCACGTCATGCTGCGCGCGCCCGATGACGACAGCGCCGTACGCGAGGCCCTGAACGCGCTTTCGGAGGAAGGCTTCATCGAGGCCGACCTCGACCAGATCGGCACTCTGACGGGCGAGCCGGAGGAAGAGCCGCACGCTTCCGCCTACAAGGGCGCCCTTGAAGGCGAAGTAGCGATCATCCGCTTCGCCTGACCGCTTCCAACAGTCCGACATGCAAAAGCCGCCCGGTCCGCCGGGCGGCTTTTTTGTTTCTGCCCGAAGCTGCCGGAAACGAAAACGCCAGGCACGAGGCCCGGCGTCTTCACAGTCATGGGATCCAGCCTTATTCGGCTGCGGCACCTTCGCCGCCGGCGAGTTCCGCCAGCATCGGTGTGGCGACGCCCGCACCCGTCGATTTGCGGCGCTCGTCGAGGATCATCTCGTCGCGAGCCGTCGCAATACGGCGGATCTGGGTCATGGTTCCACCGGTACCGGCCGGGATAAGGCGGCCGACGATAACGTTTTCCTTGAGGCCCTGCAGGCCGTCGGTCTTGCCGGCGATCGCAGCTTCCGTGAGAACCTTGGTGGTCTCCTGGAACGAAGCGGCCGAGATGAACGACGGGGTCTGCAGCGACGCCTTGGTGATGCCGAGAAGGACAGGATCGCCGTATGCCGGCTTCTTGCCTTCCTCGATCAGGCCGTCGTTGACGTCTTCCAGCTCGATACGGTCGACATTGTCGCCAACGATGTAGGTCGAGTCGCCGGCATCCGTGATCTCGACCTTCTGCAACATCTGGCGAACGATCACCTCGATGTGCTTGTCGTTGATCACGACGCCCTGCAGTCGGTAGACTTCCTGGATTTCGTTCACGAGGTAGGAAGCGAGTGCTTCCACGCCCTTGATCGCCAGGATGTCGTGCGGCGCCGGGTTACCGTCGAGGATGTAGTCACCCTTTTCGATGAAGTCGCCGTCCTGAAGGTGGAAGGGCTTGCCCTTCGGGATCAGGTACTCGACCGGTTCGACACCGTCTTCCGCCGGCTCGATCATCACGCGACGCTTGTTCTTGTAGTCGCGGCCGAGGCGAACCGTACCATCGATCTCAGCGATGATGGCGTGGTCCTTCGGACGACGGGCTTCGAACAGTTCGGCAACGCGCGGCAGACCACCGGTGATGTCCTTGGTCTTGGCGCTTTCCAGCGGCGAGCGGGCAAGAACGTCACCCTGGGAGACTTTCTGACCCGGTTCGACCGAGAGGATCGCGTCGACCGAGAGCATGAAGCGGGCTTCGCCACCGCGGGACAGCTTGGCAACAGCGCCATTCTTGTCCTTGATGATGATCGCCGGCTTCAGGTCCGAACCGCGCGGCGTCGAACGCCAGTCGATGACCGAACGCTTGGTGATGCCGGTGGACTCGTCCGTCGTTTCCAGAACCGAGATGCCGTCGACCACGTCTTCGAAGTGAACGGTACCCTCCACTTCCGTCATCATCGGACGGGTGTAAGGATCCCACTCGGCGAGACGCTGGCCGCGCTTCACCTTGTCGCCATCGTCGACGAAAATCTTCGAACCGTAAGCGACGCGCTGCGAGGAACGCTCCACGCCACGCTCGTCCAGGATGGTGATCGCCATGTTGCGGCCCATCGCGACGAGTGCGCCTTCGGAGTTGCGCAGCATGTTGCGGTTCTTCATCTGCACCGTGCCCTCATACGATGCTTCCAGGAACGACTGGTCGACCACGGTCGCCGTGCCGCCCAAGTGGAAGGTACGCATGGTGAGCTGGGTGCCCGGCTCGCCGATCGACTGTGCCGCGATGACGCCAACGGCTTCGCCCATGTTGACGGGCGTGCCGCGTGCGAGGTCGCGACCATAGCAGACGCCGCAGACGCCGGTCTGGATTTCGCAGGTCAGCGCCGAACGGATGCGGATCGACTGGATGCCAGCCTTCTCGATCTCGACGACATCGGCCTCGAGGATCATCCTGCCGGCATCGACGATGCGCTCACCCGTGACCGGATGATCGATGTCGTCGAGTGCGGTACGGCCGAGAACGCGGGTACCAATCGAAGCCACGACCTGGCCGGCATCGACGATCGCCGTCATGGTGAGGCCCTTGTCGGTACCGCAATCCACGTGCGTGACGATGCAATCCTGCGCGACGTCGACGAGACGACGGGTCAGGTAACCGGAGTTCGCAGTCTTCAAGGCGGTGTCTGCCAGACCCTTGCGGGCGCCGTGAGTCGAGTTGAAGTACTCGTTCACGGTCAGGCCTTCCTTGAAGTTCGAGATGATCGGCGTTTCGATGATCTCGCCCGACGGCTTGGCCATGAGGCCACGCATGCCGCCCAGCTGGCGCATCTGGTTCGGAGAACCACGGGCGCCCGAGTGGGACATCATGTAGATGGCGTTCATCGGCTTCTGACGACCGGTTTCCGGGTCGAATTCGACGGCCTTAATGCGGGCCATCATGTCTTCGGCAACCTTTTCAGTCGCCTTGCCCCAGGCGTCGACGACCTTGTTGTACTTTTCGCCCTGGGTGATCAGGCCGTCGTTATACTGCTGCTCGTATTCCTTGACGAGGGTTTCGGTGTCACCGACGATCTTCGCCTTGGTTTCCGGAATGATCATGTCGTCCTTGCCGAACGAAATGCCGGCGCGGCAGGCATGGGCAAAGCCGAGCTGCATGATGCGGTCGCAGAAGATGACCGTGTCCTTCTGGCCGCAGTGACGGTAGACCGTGTCGATCATCTTGGAGATGTTCTTCTTGGTCATTTCCTGGTTGCAGGTCTCGAACGGCACGTTGACATTCTTCGGCAGAAGTTCGCCGATGATCATGCGGCCAGGGGTCGTTTCGTAGATCTTCGAAACCAGGTTGCCGTCGGCATCCATGGTCTTGAAGCGGCCCTTGATCTTGGCATGCAGCGTGACAACCTTGTTTTCCAGCGCATGGTGCAGTTCGCCCATGTCGGAGAAGGCCATGCCCTCACCCGGCTCGTTCTGGTTCATGATTGCCAGATAGTAGAGGCCGAGAACCATGTCCTGCGAGGGAACGATGATCGGTGCGCCGTTCGCCGGATGCAGGATGTTGTTGGTCGACATCATGAGCACGCGCGCTTCCAGCTGGGCTTCCAGCGAGAGTGGCACGTGAACAGCCATCTGGTCACCGTCGAAGTCGGCGTTGAAAGCCGTGCAGACGAGCGGGTGCAGCTGGATCGCCTTGCCTTCGACCAAGATCGGTTCGAAGGCCTGGATGCCCAGGCGGTGCAGCGTCGGTGCGCGGTTCAGGAGAACCGGATGCTCGCGGATGACCTCGTCGAGGATATCCCAGACTTCCGGCTTTTCCTTTTCGACGAGCTTCTTGGCCTGCTTGACGGTCGAGGAGAAACCCTTCGCGTCGAGGCGGGCGTAGATGAACGGCTTGAACAGTTCGAGCGCCATCTTCTTCGGCAGGCCGCACTGGTGCAGCTTGAGTTCCGGGCCGGTCACGATGACCGAACGGCCGGAATAGTCGACGCGCTTGCCGAGCAGGTTCTGGCGGAAGCGGCCCTGTTTGCCCTTGAGCATGTCGGACAGCGACTTCAGCGGACGCTTGTTGGCACCGGTGATGACGCGGCCACGGCGGCCGTTGTCGAACAGGGCGTCAACCGATTCCTGAAGCATGCGCTTCTCGTTACGGATGATGATGCCCGGTGCGCGCAGCTCGATGAGACGCTTCAGACGGTTGTTACGGTTGATGACGCGGCGGTAGAGATCGTTGAGGTCCGACGTCGCGAAACGACCGCCGTCCAGCGGGACGAGCGGACGCAGGTCCGGCGGGATCACCGGAACGACCTTCATGATCATCCATTCCGGACGGTTGCCGGATTCCATGAAGTTCTCGACAATCTTCAGGCGCTTCATCAGCTTCTTCTGCTTCAGTTCCGACGTGGTGTCCGCCAGATCCGAGCGCAGATCGCCTGCAATCTTCTCGAGGTTCATCGAGGCGAGCATCTCGTAGATGGCCTCGGCGCCGATCATCGCCGTGAACTGGTCTTCACCATATTCATCGACGGCGATCATGTACTCTTCTTCGGAAAGAAGCTGGTTTTCCTTGAGCGCGGTGAGACCCGGCTCGGTCACGATGTAGTTCTCGAAGTAGAGAACGCGCTCGACATCCTTCAGCGTCATGTCGAGCAGCGTCGCGATGCGCGACGGCAGCGACTTGAGGAACCAGATATGGGCAACGGGCGCAGCGAGCTCGATATGGCCCATGCGCTCGCGGCGAACGCGCGACAGCGTGACTTCGACGCCGCACTTTTCGCAGATGATGCCCTTGTACTTCATGCGCTTGTACTTGCCGCACAGGCACTCGTAGTCCTTGATCGGGCCAAAGATGCGCGCGCAGAACAGACCGTCGCGTTCCGGCTTGAACGTGCGGTAGTTGATGGTTTCCGGCTTCTTGATCTCGCCGTAAGACCAGGACAGGATCTTTTCCGGCGACGCGATCGAAATCCGGATGGAATCGAACGTCTGCGCAGGCACCTGCGGGTTGAAAAGGTTCATGACCTCTTGGTTCATGCCTATCTCCTTAGTGGGCCTTGGGCCCTCTGCTTAGCAAGCAATTGCGGCGATACCCGGGTGCCGCAACGCTGCCCTAAACGGATGAGCCGCCCCCTGCCGAACAGGCGGGAGGCGGAAACGGTGCGCGCCTGAGGGCGCGCACCTGATCAGGCTTATTCCGCCGCGTCGGGAAGCTGGCCGGCTTCCGCGTTCGGATCGATCTTGGAGTTCTCGAGTTCGACCGACAGACCGAGCGAGCGCATTTCCTTGACGAGAACGTTGAAGCTCTCCGGAATGCCCGCCTCGAACGTATCGTCGCCGCGAACGATCGCCTCGTACACCTTGGTGCGGCCCGCGACGTCGTCCGACTTCACGGTCAGCATTTCCTGCAGCGTGTAGGCGGCGCCGTAAGCTTCGAGAGCCCAGACTTCCATTTCCCCGAAGCGCTGGCCGCCGAACTGCGCCTTGCCGCCCAGCGGCTGCTGGGTAACGAGCGAGTACGGACCAATCGAACGGGCGTGGATCTTGTCATCCACGAGGTGGTTCAGCTTGATCATGTACATGTAGCCGACGGTGACCTTGCGGTCGAAGGCTTCACCCGTACGGCCGTCGTACAGAACCGACTGACCGGACGCGTTGAGACCTGCACGCTCGAGCATGCTGGCAACGTCGGGCTCATGCGCACCGTCGAAGACCGGCGTTGCGATAGAGACACCCTTGCGGGACTGCTCGGCCAGCTTGACCAGGGCGTCGTCATCGAAGTGAGCGACTTCGTCCTTGGCCTCGCTCTCGTAGACTTCCGTCAGCTCGCGCTTCAGGTCCGAGATGTCCATGGTCTTGCGATACTCGTCGAGCAGATCGCCGATCTTCTTGCCCATGCCGGCGCAAGCCCAGGCAAGGTGGGTTTCGAGGATCTGGCCGACGTTCATGCGCGAAGGCACGCCCAGCGGGTTCAAGCAGATGTCGACATGCGTGCCATCTTCGAGGAACGGCATGTCCTCGATCGGCAGGATGCGCGAAACAACGCCCTTGTTGCCGTGACGGCCGGCCATCTTGTCGCCCGGCTGGATCTTGCGCTTCACAGCGACGAAGACCTTGACCATCTTCATGACGCCCGGAGGCATTTCGTCGCCGCGCTGGACCTTTTCGACCTTGTCCATGAAGCGCTGTTCAAGGCGCGACTTGGATTCGTCGTACTGACCACGCAGAGCTTCGATCTCACCCTGGACCTTTTCGTCTTCGACGGCGAACATCCACCACTGCGAGCGGGGATATTCGGAGATGACGGCGTTCGACAGCTCGGTGCCCTTCTTGAAGGACTTCGGGCCGGCGACGGCGACGTGGCCGCGCAGCATGTCGATCAGACGACCGTAGACGTTACGGTCGAGGATCGCTTGCTCGTCGTCACGGTCCTTGGCCAGACGCTCGATCTCTTCACGCTCGATCGCCATCGCGCGTTCGTCCTTTTCAACGCCGTGGCGGTTGAAGACGCGAACTTCGACGACCGTACCGAAGGTACCGGGCGGCATGCGCATGGAGGTGTCGCGAACGTCGGAGGCCTTTTCACCGAAGATGGCGCGCAGGAGCTTTTCTTCCGGCGTCATCGGGCTTTCGCCCTTCGGGGTGATCTTGCCGACCAGGATGTCGCCCGGCTGAACCTCTGCACCGATATAGACGATACCGGCTTCATCGAGGTTCTTCAGCGCTTCTTCCGAAACGTTCGGAATGTCACGCGTGATTTCTTCCGGGCCGAGCTTCGTGTCGCGGGCCATGACTTCGAATTCCTCGATATGGATCGAGGTGAACACGTCGTCGGAGACGATGCGTTCGGACATCAGGATCGAGTCTTCGTAGTTGTAGCCGTTCCACGGCATGAACGCGACGAGCGCGTTGCGGCCGAGTGCCAAGTCACCGAGGTCGGTCGACGGACCGTCCGCGATGATGTCGCCCTTGTTGAGAACGTCGCCGACGGTGACCAGCGGACGCTGGTTGACGCAGGTGTTCTGGTTGGAGCGCTGGAACTTCTGCAGACGATAGATATCGACGCCCGACTTCGACGGATCGAGGTCTTCGGTGGCGCGGATAACGATACGGGTCGCGTCGACCTGGTCGACGACACCGCCGCGGCGAGCCGCGATGGCCGCGCCAGAGTCACGGGCCACGATCGGCTCCATGCCCGTGCCGACGAACGGAGCCTCCGCCCGCAGAAGCGGAACGGCCTGACGCTGCATGTTCGAACCCATGAGCGCGCGGTTGGCGTCGTCGTTCTCGAGGAACGGGATGAGCGCCGCCGCGACCGAAACGAGCTGCTTCGGCGAAACGTCCATCAGGTTGATCTGGTCGCGCGGGGCGAGCATGACTTCGCCGGAGTGACGGCAGACGACGAACTCTTCAGCGAAGGAGTTGTCCGCTTCCAGCACCGAGTTGGCCTGGGCAACGTGGTACTTGGCCTCTTCCATGGCGGAGAGGTAGACCACGTCCGTCGTCACCTTGCCGTCCACGATCTTGCGGTATGGGCTTTCGATGAAGCCGTACTTGTTGACGCGGGCGAAAGTGGCGAGCGAGTTGATCAGACCGATGTTCGGGCCTTCCGGCGTTTCGATCGGGCAAATACGGCCGTAGTGGGTCGGGTGAACGTCGCGGACTTCGAAGCCGGCGCGCTCGCGGGTCAGACCACCCGGGCCAAGAGCCGAAAGACGGCGCTTGTGGGTGATTTCCGACAGCGGGTTCACCTGGTCCATGAACTGCGACAGCTGCGAGGAACCGAAGAACTCGCGAACGGCGGCAGCCGCCGGCTTCGCGTTGATCAGGTCCTGCGGCATGACCGTGTCGATCTCGATCGAGGACATGCGTTCCTTGATCGCGCGCTCCATGCGGAGCAGACCCAGACGGTACTGGTTCTCCATGAGCTCGCCGACCGAACGCACGCGGCGGTTGCCGAGGTTGTCGATGTCGTCGATCTCGCCCTTGCCGTCGCGCAGTTCGACGAGCATCTTGACCACGGCCAGGATGTCGTCCTTGCGCAGCGTGCGGACCGTGTCCTCGACGTCGAGGTCAAGGCGCATGTTCATCTTCACGCGGCCGACGGCGGAGAGGTCGTAACGCTCCGCATCGAAGAACAGCGTGTTGAACATGGCTTCGGCCGAATCCATGGTCGGCGGCTCGCCCGGACGCATGACGCGGTAAATGTCGAACAGAGCGTCCTGGCGGTTCTCGTTCTTGTCGGCTGCGAGCGTCGAGCGGATGTAGGCACCGACATTGATATGGTCGATGTCGAGAACCGGGATCTCGTCGAAACCGGCCGACAGAATGACCGGTAGGGTCTTCTCGTCGATTTCATCGCCGGCTTCGAGGTAGATTTCACCCGTGCCGTAGTTGACGACGTCTTCGGCGAGGTAGTTGCCGTAAAGATCCTCGTCGGTCGCCTTGAGAGCCTTGAGGCCCTTGTCGGAGAGCTGACGGAGCAGGCGCGGCGTGAGCTTCTTGCCGACTTCGACAACCACTTCGCCGGTATCGGCATCGATCATGTCCGCGACGGCCTTCTGGCCCTTCAGCACGTCGGGATTGAACGGAATGCGCCAGCCTTCGCCGTCGCGCTGGTAGAGCGACTTCGTGTAGAAGGTCGACAGGATGTCTTCGCCGTCCATGCCCAACGCCATGAGGAGCGAGGTGACGGGGATCTTGCGGCGGCGGTCGATGCGCGCATGCACGATGTCCTTGGCGTCGAACTCGATATCGAGCCAGGAACCGCGATACGGGATCACGCGGGCTGCGAAGAGCAGCTTGCCGGACGAATGGCTCTTGCCCTTGTCATGGTCGAAGAACACGCCCGGCGAACGGTGCATCTGGGAGACGATGACGCGCTCGGTACCGTTGACGATGAACGTACCGTTGTCGGTCATGAGCGGCATGTCGCCCATGTAGACGTTCTGTTCCTTGATGTCCTTGATGGACTTCGCGCCGGTATCCTCGTCGATATCGAACACGATGAGGCGCAGCGTCACCTTGAGCGGCGCCGCATAGGTCAGATCACGCTGGCGGCATTCCTCGACGTCGAACTTCGGCTGTTCGAATTCGTAGGACACGAACTCAAGCATGGAAGCGCCGGAGAAATCGGTGATCGGGAAGACCGACTTGAAAACCGACTGAAGGCCCTCGTCCGGACGACCGCCGGCCGGCTCTTCAACCATCAGAAACTGGTCGTAGGATGCCTTCTGAACCTCGATGAGGTTCGGCATTTCTGCGACTTCGGGGATTTTTCCAAAAAACTTGCGTACGCGCCTACGACCGTTGAACGAAAGGGTCTGAGCCATCGTCGCTCCTTCAAATTAAGCATCCGGGCCTGCAACGGACGGGGTTCGCTGGCCAGTCGATCCCGTCGACCAATGGGTTGGTTCAAACTCGTCTCGCCTGCCGCGCACCGGGCCGGATTGCCCTGACTTGCGGAGAAAGACCATCCTCTTGAAGAACCCATTACCCAAAAGCCGTTTTTGCGGCTTTTGGGTAATCAGTCCGGAGGAATCATCAATGGGAGAGGGCCGAAACCCTCCCCCATCGCATTCCGATATTACTTGACGTCGACCTTGGCGCCGGCATCCTCAAGCTTCTTCTTGAGGTCAGCGGCTTCAGCCTTGGAGACGGCTTCCTTGACCGGCTTCGGAGCGCCTTCGACCAGGTCCTTGGCTTCCTTGAGGCCGAGGCCGGTGATGCCGCGGACTTCCTTGATGACGTTGATCTTGTTGGCGCCAGCGTCAACGAGGATAACGTCAAATTCGGTCTTTTCTTCTTCAGCAGCAGCCGGAGCAGCGCCGCCGCCAGCAGCAGCAACAGCTACCGGAGCAGCAGCAGAAACGCCCCACTTCTCTTCGAGCAGCTTGGAAAGCTCAGCAGCTTCCAGAACGGTCAGAGCAGACAGGTCTTCAACGATCTTTGCGAGATCAGCCATTGTAGTAGTTCCTTATATTCGGTTCGAACTGGTTAGTTTGATTTACAGCGAAAAACCGCCTCAAGCGGCTTCGTCCTTCTTGGCGTAGGCTGCGAACACGCGGGCAAGCTGGCTTGCCGGTGCTGCAACGACCGTGGCGACGCGCGTTGCCGGGGCTGCAAGCAGGCCCAGAAGCTTTGCACGAAGCTCGTCGAGCGAAGGCAGGGTCGCGAGCGACTTGACTGCTTCAGCATCGAGTGTGGTCGCACCCATGGCACCACCGAGAACAACGAGCTTGTCGTTGGTCTTGGCGAAATCCATGGCTACCTTGGGAGCAATCATCGGATCATTTGCGTAAGCAATGAGCGTCTGACCCTGGAAGAGATCAGACATCCCTTCCGACTCCGTACCCTGAAGGGCAATTTTGGCCAGGCGGTTCTTCGCGACCTTGACGGTGCCGCCGGCAGCACGCATCTTCGTACGAAGATCGTTCATCTGCGCGACGGTGATACCGGCGTAGCGGGCCACGACAACCGAACCGGAAGCCTTGAAGACTTCGTTCAGCTCCGTGACGAATTCGCGTTTTTCCGCTCTTTCCACTGTGCCTATCTCCAGTTGACAGGACCGTGAGTTCTCACGGGACCTGCCGGGTTTACCTTTGCCGCCAGAGGTCCACTTTGAAATGGACCCCGAGCGACGCTCGAGGATCCTGTCCCCCCGCGCTCGGCCCTATCGGACCGCGGCACAAGGTAAGGTAGGTTCGAACCGAATTCCGGCGTCATCCGACGCTGAGATGAAATCCAGGTCTCACCCCGTCTCATGCAGGCAAAGTGATTAAGGTCTAACCACCTGCAATCTCGGACAGGAGTTCCGGGTTTGACCCCGGAAATTCCCGGCCAGACAAGGCCGGGAATTCTGCTGGGTCCGGCCGGAGCCGGACCCGTGTCTTATCAGGCGACGGTCGCCGGGTCGATCTTGACGCCCGGGCCCATGGTCGACGAGATGGCAACGCGCTTGACGTAGTTGCCCTTCGCGCCAGCCGGCTTCGCCTTGACGACGGCGTCGGCGAACGCTTTGATGTTTTCTTCCAGAGCCTTGGCATCGAAGGAAGCCTTGCCGATGCCGGCATGGATGATACCAGCCTTCTCGACGCGGAACTCGACAGCACCGCCCTTGGACGCCTTGACGGCGCCCGTGACGTCCATGGTGACGGTGCCGACCTTCGGGTTCGGCATCATGCCGCGCGGGCCGAGGACCTTACCGAGACGGCCGACGAGCGGCATCATGTCCGGGGTGGCGATGCAGCGATCGAAGTCGATCTTGCCGCCCTGAACGATTTCGAGCAGGTCTTCGGCGCCGACGATATCTGCGCCGGCAGCCTTGGCTTCATCAGCCTTGGCGCCACGTGCGAAGACGGCGACGCGAACGTCACGGCCCGTACCGTTCGGCAGGTTGACCACGCCGCGGACCATCTGGTCTGCGTGACGCGGATCGACGCCGAGGTTCATGGCGATTTCGACGGTTTCGTCGAACTTGGCGACGGCACGCTCCTTGACGAGAGCGATGGCATCCGAAAGGGCGACCAGCTTTGTGGGGTCGATGCCTTCACGGATCTTCTGGAGACGCTTTGCAATCTTGGCCATGGTCTTAACCTACCACTTCCAGGCCCATGGCGCGGGCGGAGCCCTCAACCATTGCCATCGCGCCTTCGATATCGGCGGCGTTGAGATCCTTCATCTTGGCTTCAGCGATCGATTTGATCTGAGCCTTGGTGAGCTTGCCGACCGTCGCGCCCTTGCCCGGGGTCTTCGAGCCGGACGTGATCTTGGCTTCCTTCTTGAGGAAGTAGGTCACCGGCGGCTGCTTCATCACGAACGTGAAGGACTTGTCCTGGTAATAGGTGATGACGACCGGGATCGGCATACCCTTTTCCATTTCCTGCGTCGCTGCGTTGAACGACTTGCAGAATTCCATGATGTTAATGCCACGCTGACCAAGCGCCGGGCCGATCGGCGGGGACGGGTTTGCCGATCCTGCCTTGACCTGAAGCTTGAGCTGGCCTGCAACTTTCTTAGCCATTTTCTCTGCCTTTCAGAATGCGGCCGGTTGCCCGGCCCTTGATGCCGATCCGAGGATCGGCGGCTGCGGTTGCGTGGTGCGGTTTTCAGCGCCCGGCTACAGGCCACCTTCCCTTCCACGCGATTGGCGGAAACTTCCGCCGCCGATCCTGCGAAGAGGACCGGATCTCATATGGACGGCCCCTCGGTCGCAAAACCGGGAGCCATCGAAATCAGATTTTCTCGACCTGGGCATATTCCAGCTCGACCGGGGTAGCGCGACCGAAGATCGACACTTCCACCTTGAGGCGCGAACGCTCCTCGTCGACATCCTGCACCGTGCCGTTGAACGACGCGAAGGGACCGTCGGAAACGCGGACCTGCTCGCCGATCTCGAACGAGACCGAGGGCTTCGGACGATCGACACCGTCCTGCACCTGAGACAGGATACGCTCCGCCTCGCTGTCGGGAATCGGAACCGGCTTATTGTCGGAACCGAGGAAGCCCGTGACCTTCGGCGTGTTTTTAATGAGGTGATACGCCTCGTCCGTCAGGTTCGCCCGCACCAGCACATAGCCGGGGAAGAACTTGCGTTCGGAATCGACCTTGCGGCCGCGACGCACCTCAACAACCTTTTCGGTCGGAACGAGGATTTTTTCAAAGAGATGGTCAAGACCCTTCTGACGGGCCTTGTTCTCGATGTCCTCGGCGACCTTCTTCTCAAAATTCGAATAGGCGTGGACGATGTACCAACGCGAAGCCATGTTCACCTCCAACCAATCAAGCGCCAGCGTTAAGGACGAGCGCGATCAGCCAGGCCAGCAACTGGTCCGCAGCGAAAAAGAACACCGCGGCAAGGAAGACCATCACGAACACCATTGCGGTCGAGATCATCGTCTCGCGCCGCGAGGGCCAAGTCACTTTTGCCGTTTCGGAGCGTACCTGCTGCAGAAACGCAATCGGATTCGTTTTCGATGCCATTGAATATCCACGCCATTACGGCGCGTAAAGCTGAATTATCAGCCCCACGCACCGCGTGTCTGTTTTGCCCTACATAAAGCCCGATTCCCTTTTTCACAAGAGGTAACCGGACTTTTCACGAATTTAGACGGCTCTCGCCGTCGGTGCCATGTTCCGCCGTCGCTGCTGGTGGTCCGCGCCATCAGGCGAAAATGGCAGGGGCAGAGGGGCTCGAACCCCCGACCTGCGGTTTTGGAGACCGCCGCTCTACCAACTGAGCTATACCCCTTCACGCCTGCCGTATCCGGGTGAAACACCGCTTGCCGGCAAGGCATGGCGTCTTTACGGCGCGCAGCCGCACTTGGCAAGGGCGAATGCGTGTTTTTTTCACAGCTTAGCAAGCCAAACACCCCTCCCCGGTGGATCACCACTCCACGCGGAACCGTGCGCGGATGGCGCCGACCAGTTCTGCATCCTGCCTTTGCAGGGTCGCGGCGACGTTGAGGCCGCGCACGACATTCTGCTCGACGCGGAACTCCGCCCTCACATGCGGCTGACCGGTGACGGCCGTGCCGGACGCGATAAGCGACGTGCCCGTCCCGATGGACTGAAGCTGCGCTTTCTGCGTGACGCGTACGGACCCGGTATGGCCGTGCCGCATATCCGAATCGGCCCATACGGACGGATTGATGAGAATGTCGATGGAGGGCGTTGCCATCCAGCGATGTGAAACGCCGGCGCTTGCCGTCGCCCGTCCCGTTGCAGGGTTATATCCGGCTGCCACGTTGCCTTCGGCGCCGGACGCGCCCTTGCCCCGCATCTCCGCCCACAGCCGCGCATTGTCACGGGTGCGTCGGATGCCGCCCGTCGAGGACGTCGTGACGGAAAGATCGACACCGGCACGCGCATCACTGCCCGGCGGCGCCTTCGCGCCCAGGCGCAGCCGGTAGGCATTGCCGGAAATCTTGCTCGGCGACCAGATCAACAGGGAGCCCTCTGCACGGGCGGGGCCAGCCTGAAGACTCACAGAAGCCATTGAAAGGGCGAACGCTGCGCGCGCCGCACGGAAGAATAGCGTCATTTGAAAAACGGATCCGTCTCGTGTGAGCGTTGTTACGCGCGGCACGGCCTCATGCCTGCCACGCGCACGGGCGCCTTTACACAAGAGAAAACCCATCGGTCCAAGGCGCCGGACCCATGGCGCATGCCCGGGCCTGTCGCACGAAGCGACGTGATGACCCTACACATCCCCGCCCACTGCCTCCATCCCCAGAATTGGCCAGTTTTCGGCAATGGCTAAAGTATAACGGCAGAAGATAACGCAAACGAAAAGCCCCCGCTGGTGACCAGCGGGGGCTTCAAGACCTGTCGTAATCCCTAAAGATTACTCGACGATGGAGGCAACGATGCCTGCGCCGACGGTACGGCCACCTTCGCGGATAGCGAAGCGGAGCTTTTCTTCCATCGCGATCGGAACGATCAGCTCGACTTCAACGGTGACGTTGTCGCCCGGCATGACCATTTCCGTACCTTCCGGCAGCGACACGATGCCCGTCACGTCCGTCGTGCGGAAGTAGAACTGCGGACGGTAGTTCGTGAAGAACGGCGTATGACGACCGCCTTCTTCCTTCGTCAGGATGTAGGCTTCTGCCATGAACTTCTTGTGCGGCTTGACCGAACCCGGCTTGCACAGGATCTGGCCACGCTCGACGCCGTCACGCGTGACGCCGCGCAGAAGCGCACCGATGTTGTCGCCGGCCTGGCCCTGGTCGAGCAGCTTGCGGAACATTTCAACGCCCGTGCAGGTCGTCTTCGTCGTCGGACGGATGCCGACGATTTCGATTTCCTCACCGACCTTGACGATGCCACGCTCGACGCGGCCGGTCACAACCGTACCACGGCCCGAGATCGAGAACACGTCTTCGATCGGCATCAGGAAGGGCTGGTCGATCGGACGCTCGGGCGTCGGGATGTAGTCGTCGACAGCGGCCATCAGGGCGCGGATCGCGTCTTCACCGATTTCCTTGTTCGAATCTTCCAGAGCGGCCAGAGCCGAACCCTTGACGATCGGAATGTCGTCGCCCGGGAATTCGTAGGACGACAGCAGTTCGCGAACTTCCAGCTCGACGAGCTCGAGAAGCTCGGCGTCGTCAACCTGGTCGACCTTGTTGAGGAACACGACGATCGCGGGAACGCCGACCTGGCGAGCCAGCAGGATGTGTTCGCGCGTCTGCGGCATCGGGCCGTCGGCAGCCGAAACAACCAGGATCGCGCCGTCCATCTGGGCAGCACCGGTGATCATGTTCTTGACGTAGTCGGCGTGGCCGGGGCAGTCAACGTGGGCGTAGTGACGGTTGGCCGTCTCGTATTCGACGTGTGCCGTCGAGATGGTGATGCCGCGCGCCTTTTCTTCCGGAGCAGCGTCGATCTGGTCGTACGCCTTGAACTCGCCGAAGTACTTCGTGATCGCTGCCGTCGTCGACGTCTTGCCGTGGTCAACGTGCCCGATCGTGCCGATGTTTACGTGAGGCTTGTTGCGCTCAAACTTGCTCTTTGCCATCTCTTATTTCCTACTGAACGAAAGTTGGGCTAACCGGCCCGTCCGGTTTGGCAGGCGTTTAAGGGTTTCGCAACGAATGCGCAAGCCTTAAATGCACGGGAAAAGGGACCGGGAAGAGGCCGGGCTGTGCCGGATTTCTCCAATATCGTGATAACGAATCGCTTTTTCAAGGCAGGGCTTTACAGCGAATGCTTGATTCTTCTTTTTAACACGACAAGTGGAGCGGGTAGCGGGAATCGAACCCGCGTATTCAGCTTGGAAGGCTGCTGCTCTACCATTGAGCTATACCCGCGGGGGTCTTGATCCGTCTGACAGAATGGTGGAGGGAGTTGGATTTGAACCAACGTAGGCTGAGCCAACGGATTTACAGTCCGTCCCCTTTAACCACTCGGGCATCCCTCCATATTCTGTCGGGATCAAGCGACCGGTATCGATCTTGGCTGTGCTTCGCAGCGGCGCCTTCGATCTGGCGGCGTATATGACGGGCACAATTCATCCTGTCAACACGACGCCACGGAAAAAATTGCGAAAAACGCCAGCATCTCCACTCGACGGCAGAAGCCTGTGGACGGGCCAGCGGCGAGCGCCGGAATTTTCCTCAGCCCTTCCCGCAAAACCCCTGCACACTTTGCCGGGACATGCTTTATAAGGCCCCCATGAGCAAAGACGATACCGGCGGCAAGTCCGCAAAAGACACCCATTATGCCAAGCTGCGCCGGGCGCATCGCGACCAGAGGCGCGAGCGCGGTGAGATCCCCACACCGAAGGACGACCGCCGCCGCGAGCCGGCGGAGGGCTGGAAGGCGCCGGCCCTTGCGCCCGACCAGGTCTATCTCTACGGCCTGCACACGGTGCGCGCCGCCCTCGACAATCCCGAGCGGCAGATCATCAAGCTTTCGGTGAGCCAGAACGCGGCCCAGCGCCTCGAACTGCCCGATATCGCGACCCTGCCCTACCCGGTCGAGACCGTCCTGCCTTCCGACCTCGACAAGGTGCTCGGCCCGGAAGCGATTCACCAGGGCGTCATGCTCGAAACCCGCCCCCTGCCCGTGCGCCGGCTGGAGGCGCTGAAGGACAGCCCGCTGCTGCTCGTGCTGGACCAGGTGACGGATCCCCACAATGTCGGCGCCATCATGCGCTCTGCCGTTGCCTTCAATGCCGGCGCCGTCATCACCACGCAGCGCCATTCGCCCACCGAATCGGGCGTGCTCGCCAAGACGGCCTCGGGCGCACTGGAACTCATCCCCTATATCCAGATCACCAATCTCTCGGATGCGCTGGAAGAGTTGCACCAGCTTGGCTTCCTGACGATCGGCCTTGATTCGGAGGGCCCGGAACCGCTTGAGGGTACGCTGTCCGGCCAACGGGTCGCGCTCGTCATGGGCTCCGAGGGCAAGGGCCTGCGGCAGAAGACGCGCGCCACCTGCAAGGCGCTCGCCCGCCTCGACATGCCTGGCGCGATCAAGTCGCTGAATGTTTCGAACGCTGCGGCCATCGCACTTTACGCCACGCATCGTCACCTGTTCGGCTGATTACACGATACGAACGTAAAAAAGCCCGCCGGTTTTCACCGGCGGGCTTTTGCATGAAAGATGGCAGGATCAGCTTGCGACCTTGAGGCTCGCGCGGGTGGATATGCTGCGTTCGGCTTCCGAAATCGCCTCGATCTTCGAGTCGGCGCTCAGGTTCAGGCCTTCGGCGCGAACGATCTCGATGTCGGTGATACCGAAGAAACCGAGAACGGCGAGCAGATAGCTTTCCTGGTGGTCCATCACGGCAGCGGGACCGGCGCTATAGTGTCCGCCGCGTGTGGAGATCACGATGACCTTCTTGCCGGTGGCCAACCCTTCGGGGCCTTCGGCCGTGTAGCGGAACGTCTTGCCCGCGACGGCGACGCGGTCGATCCAGGCCTTTAGTTGGCTCGGCAGGGAGAAGTTGTACATCGGCACGCCCAGCACGACCGTGTCGGCGGCGAGGAATTCCTCGAGCACGACCGCGCTTTCGGCGACATCGGCTGCAACCTGAGCATCGACGTCAGCGGGATTGACGTTGGCAGCCATGAGATGGGCACCGGAGAGGTGCGGCAGCGGGTTGGATACGAGGTCGCGGTAGGTCACGGAGGCAGCAGGCTGTTCGGCCTTGATCTGCGCTACGACAGCGGCGGTCAGGCGGCGTGAAACGGAGTGCTCTCCGAGAATGCCGGAGTCAATATGGAGGATGTTCATGGTTCAGCACCTTGGTTGAATTGGGTGCCAGAGATATGTTCTGAAAACAATGCGATGATTAGACGGCAAAAATCCAATTGACCGTTTCCCCAAGGAAACAATAAATCCGAGTGACCTTGGAGACGAATGCCATGCAGGACCTCAACGATCTCGCCCTCTACGCCGCCGTGGTGCGGCACAAGGGCTTTACCGCCGCCGCCAACGCGCTCGGCGTCCCCAAATCGAAGATCAGCAAGCGCATCGCCGCGCTCGAGGAGCAGCTGGGCGTGCGGCTGATCGAGCGGTCCACACGCAAGCTGAGTGTCACCGATATCGGCAAATCCTTCTATGACCGGTGCGAGGCGGTTCTGTCGGGCGTGGAGGCTGCCGAAGCGGTCGTGGCGGTCGCAAAGGCGGAGCCGGCGGGTATGGTACGCATGTCGATGCCTCCGGGCTTCGCGCCCATGATCGCAGAGGTGCTTCCCGGCTTCATGAAGCGCTATCCGCTGGTTCGGCTGTCAATCATCACCACGGGGCGGCCGGTCGACCTGATCGAAGAGCGCATCGACGTCGCATTACGCGTGCGCGATACCTATGACACCGACCAGTCCCTCGTCGTCCGGCGGTTCGCCAGTACCCGGCGTTATCTGGCCGCGAGCCCGGCCTTCCTGGCGCGCCACGGTCCGATCGATTTCGACACCATCGCCCTCGTCCCCACCGTGTCAATGCAGGAGAACACACCGCGCGCCATCTGGACGCTGCACAATGCCAGCGGCGGCGTGCGCGATATCTCGCATTCACCGGTATTGTCCTGCTCCGATTTCGCCGTGCTGGAGCGCGCAACGCTGGAGGGCATCGGCCTCGGCCTGCTGCCGGACATGATTGCCGAACGCGGCTTTCGCACGGGCTTGCTCACGCATGTGCTGCCCGACTGGTCGGGTGCCGAAGCCGCCGTCCACGCAGTGTTCACGTCAAGGCATGGCATGCTGCCTGCCGTGCGTGCGCTCATAGACCACCTCGCCGAAAACCTGCCGCGCTCGCTGGAGCGCTGCCAGGAAATCACCCCTGGTGAGAGGTCGCGCGGCACATGGTCAATCTGAACGACCCATTTTTGCTTTACAGCGGCGGAGAATATGGTAACTCCCTGCACGCAGTGCCCTTATAGCTCAGTTGGTAGAGCACCTGATTTGTAATCAGGGGGTCCCGGGTTCGAGTCCTGGTGGGGGCACCATTTCTTTCCAAGTCGTGATAGCACATGGGGCGAGAGCCGGAAAACCCGGCTTACGCATGAGATCATACATGACGCCCAGCCTGACCTTTGAATCGTCGAATCAGTTGACTTCGATTACCAGCCCCATCGGGCTTCGCGCTTGTACCGCACGCGCCTGAGACAATAACCCTTATTGCTCGGTGGTGATCGTCTTTAAATTGGTGACGACTTCCGCCTGTTCCTTTTCGCTCAGGACTTCCACATTCTCCTTCCAGAAGGCGGCGGCTTCCGCGGGTTCGTCCTCCCATGTGCGGGTCGAGATCATGTTGTCGTCGATCTTGGCCAGGCGCTTGCCGCCCAGCCGTTGATATTCTTTCGCTATATCTGATGCATGGGTCATTACGGTCTCCTTCGTTGATGAGGGAAACGGCGCCGCCGTGCCGAGGTTCCAGACGCACGGCGATCGGCCGCGTAGAGCCACTTCCTGGCCGCGGCCATATCTCATCGTGTCCACGGCAGAACATGACCTACCCAAGCCATTCGCAACGCGATCTTGATTCTCGCTTCAAAATAGAACATATAGAGAACAAATGGAGATGTAGACATGCAGAACGACACACTAGATCGCGCTGTTGCCACCATCGAGGCCTGCCGGTTGCTTCGGGAGCGACAGGTCCAGAATCGCCTGGAACTACAGCGCAAGGCCGCTGCAGTCGCGAAACCGCTCTATGTGCTCAAGCACAAGGCGCAACTGGAACTGCCGCTGCAGTGAACAGAGCCCAACGCCGCCGCGCCCACAGGCGTGGCATAGACACGGTCGCACATTGCCGCGGAAGGCTGACTGTCCTATAGGCGTTCGACGGGACGATGCGATCTTGCATCGTGACCAGCACTTGCCTGGAGGAACGGACGTGGCAGACAAGGAACCGGTTTCGAAGGTCACGGTCGAAAAGGACCGTAAGGGCCATTATTTCTTTGCCCTAACCTTTCGAGGCGTGACCTATCCCGTTACGGGACCTTTTACCAATCCACTCCAGGCCGCCGCCGCCGGACAGGCTGCACTCAAGAGCCTTGAAGCCCGCACGCCGGGCAGGAAGGTCTGACGACCTGAGCGCCCGCGCGGCAGATCCGAGACTCGCCCGGTCTGTCATATTTTTCAGATGCATATCGCATAAAGGCGTGCAACAAAGGCCGCCCGGGCGTGTTGCGCGCCGGCGATTTCGGGAAGAGGCCGTGGTTGTCGCTGGATTGATCGTAACGTCCTCCCGATAGCATGAGTGAAGTCGGGCAAAGGCATTCTGGCCGGCACGGCCCGAGAGGAGACGGACAGCAGATGGCGCGCCAGTTCAACACCTTCTCCTTCGTCGCCTCACAGGCCGCCGAAGCACAAGAGGCGCGCGCGGAACTGATCGCCGTCTATGGCAATACCGACCCGGAAGAGGCAGACGTTATCGTCGCCCTCGGCGGCGACGGCTTCATGCTGCAGACGCTGCACACGACGATGAACACCGGCAAATGCGTCTACGGCATGAACCGCGGCTCCATCGGTTTCCTGATGAACCGCTACGATGCGAAAGATCTTCCGGCCCGTGTCGAGCGTGCGGTGGAGAACGCTTTCCGGCCGCTGGAAATGGTGACGAGCGACGCCAGCGGCCTTGAGCGCCGGGCTCTCGCCATCAACGAAGTCTATCTGTTTCGTCAGTCCTACCAGGCGGCAAAGCTGCGCGTCAGCGTGGATGGCCGTGTACGGCTGGAGGAGCTGATCTGTGACGGCGTGCTTCTGGCGACGCCTGCCGGCTCCACGGCCTATAACCTTTCCGCGCATGGCCCCATCCTGCCGCTGGAAGCGCCTCTGCTCGCGCTGACGCCGGTCAGCGCGTTCCGGCCGCGCCGCTGGCGTGGCGCGCTCCTTCCCAACAAGGTCACGGTAGAGATCGAGGTGCTGGAAGCCGAGAAGCGCCCGGTCAACGCTGTCGCCGACAATACCGAGGTGAAGTCCGTGACGTCGGTGCGCATCGCCGAATCGGTCGGCCCGTCGGCGCGCATTCTCTCCGATCCGGATCATTCCTGGTCCGACCGGATTCTTGCCGAACAGTTCGATTACTGATCGAACGACACTGCCGGGAAGGAGTATGCCATGAATGCGTCCGTGAAACGGTTGACGCCTGCCGCCGCCCTCACCCTGTTCGCCCTCGCCTGCGTGCCCGCCTATGCCGCAGGCGACTCACCGCCCGTTGCGGAAACGGTCACCTTCGTGGTCAGTACAGGTTTCTGGGAGGAACCGGCGGAGGAAGCCGATACGGATACGGCCGGAGCGCAGACCCGGCGTGGCTACTACAAACTGATCGCCGTGCGTCAGGCGGATGGAACAGCCGAGGTGCATCTCCAGCAGATCGAGGCGACGGCAGAGGGACCAAAAATCGTGTCCTCCGCCGCGCTGGAGGAATTCTCCGCGATGAAGCCCTATGTGACGGATATCCGACCAGAGAATTCGTCCGGCATCACCACGCAGCCGGGCTTCTTCGCGACGGTCTCCCTTAAGACGGACCCCAAGGCGAGCGAACCGGAAAGCTGGACGGTGCTGATCGACGATCTCGGCGAGATCAAGATTGAGCGCGCCACAAACTGAAACGGGCGCCGAGGCGCCCGTCTGCAATCGCTAACAGGTCTGTATGTATCAGTTCAGGTCGTCGACCACGGCGTCACTGCCGCCGTTCACACGGTGTGCCAGCGCGGCCTCCATGAACTCATCGAGTTCGCCGTCGAGCACATCGGACGGTGCCGTGCTTTCGACGCCGGTCCTGAGATCCTTCACCAGCTGGTAAGGTTGGAGGACATAGGAGCGGATCTGGTGCCCCCAGCCGATATCCGTCTTGGAAGCGGCCTCGGCATTGGCGGCGTCCTCGCGCTTCTTCAACTCGGCCTCGTACAGGCGTGCGCGCAGCATGTCCCACGCCTTGGCGCGGTTCTTGTGCTGCGAACGCTCCTGCTGGCAGGCCACCACGATGCCGGTCGGAATGTGCGTGATGCGCACGGCCGAATCGGTGGTGTTGACGTGCTGGCCGCCGGCGCCGGACGAACGGTAGGTATCGATCCGGCAGTCGCTTTCGTTGACCTCGATGTTGATCGAGTCGTCCACGACCGGATAGACCCAGATCGAGGAGAACGAGGTGTGACGCCGTGCATTGCTGTCGTAGGGCGAGATGCGCACGAGGCGATGCACGCCCGATTCCGTCTTCAGCCAGCCATAGGCGTTGTGCCCCTTGACGAGCAGCGTGGCGGACTTGATGCCGGCCTCTTCGCCGTCATGGATTTCCAGAAGCTCGACCTTGTAGCCCGAACGTTCCGCCCAGCGCGTGTACATGCGCAGAAGCATGTTCGCCCAATCCTGGCTTTCCGTGCCGCCTGCGCCCGAATGCACTTCGAGATAGGTGTCGTTCGTGTCGGCCTCGCCCGAAAGCATGGCCTCGACCTGCTTGCGCGCGGCCTCGACCTTGACAGCCTTCAATGCCTCCTCGGCTTCGCTGACGATGGAGGCATCGCCCTCTTCCTCGCCGAGCTCGATCAGCTCGATATTGTCACGAAGCTGCTGCTCGATGGCCCTCACGGCGTTGATGCTCTCGTCCAGCTGCTGGCGTTCGCGCATCAGCTTCTGGGCTTCCTGGGCGTCGTTCCAGAGGTTGGGATCCTCTGCCTTGTTATTCAACCAGTCCAGTCGTCTTACCGCCTGATCCCAGTCAAAGATGCCTCCTCAGCAGGCTTATGGCCTGCTTGATTTCGTCGACAATATTCTCGATTTCCGCGCGCATGTCCGTTTCTTCAATGCTCGTGTTTCGGTGGCCCCGAAATAGAGAGGGCGGGCGCGGATGTAAACCCCCGCGCCCGCCCTCATAGGGATGCGATATGGATCAGAACAAGCCGCCGCTGCCGCCTGTCACGGCCTGGTTCGCCTGCGGCGAGCTCTTCAGGATTTCCTCCGGCGTCGCATACTCGTCGCCGCCGATGACGGAGAACACATCGGCCGGCCCCGTGCCGGGCTTGAAGGCCTCCATGATGGTGTCGGGCTCGCCTTCATAGGCCTGCATGCCGGTCTTTCGGTTGACGGCGATGAACTGCATGCCCTCGGGCACGATGAACTTCGTGGGACGCGTACCTTCGATCGCGGCCTGCATGAACTCGTTGAAGATCGGCGAAGACAGCGAGCCGCCGGTTGCGCCGCGGCCCATGGGCGCCGGGCTGTCGAAACCGATATAGAGGCCGGCCACCAAATCCGGCGTATAGCCGACGAACCAGGCATCCTTCTCGTCGTTGGTCGTGCCGGTCTTGCCGGCGACCGGACGGTCGAGCTTGATCTTGCCGGCGGCGGTGCCGCGCGTGATGACGCCTTCCATCATCGAGGTGATCTGGTAGGCGGTCATCGGGTCGAGAACCTGCTCGCGATTGTCGACAAGCTCGGGCTCGGCCTGGTTTTCCCAGTCATTGGCGTTGCAGTTTTCGCAGGTGCGCTCTTCGTGGCGGAAGATCGTCTTGCCGTAGCGGTCCTGAATACGGTCAATCAGCGACGGCTTGATCTGCTTGCCGCCATTCGCCAGCACCGCATAGGCCGAGACCATGCGCAGAACCGTCGTCTCGCCGGAGCCAAGCGACATGGCCAGAACCGGCAGCATCTTGTCGTAGATGCCGAAGCGCTCGGCATATTCGGCGACGAGATTCATGCCCATGTCGTTGGCAAGGCGAACGGTCATCAGGTTGCGCGAGCGCTCAATGCCAAGGCGCAGCGTCGACGGGCCGGCCGAGCCGCCGCCGTAGTTCTGCGGACGCCAGACCTGACCGCCGGCGACCATCTCGAACGGCGCATCCATGATCACCGACGCCGGCGTATAACCATTGTCGAGCGCGGCAGCGTAGACGAACGGCTTGAAGGAGGAGCCGGGCTGGCGCATCGCCTGGGTGGCGCGGTTGAATTCCGACTGACCGTAGGAGAAGCCACCGACCATGGCGAGCACGCGGCCCGTATGCGGATCCATGGCGACGAGGCCGCCCTGCACCTTGGGCGGCTGACGCAGGCGGTAGCCGCCATCGTCGGTCGGCTCGACATAGACGACATCACCAACCTCAAGCACGCCCGCCGGCGATTTCGCCGTCTTGCGGTCTCCCTTTGCGGAGCGATAGGCCCAGGTCATGCTCTTGGCTGCAATGCGGCCGGTCACACGCTGCTCGACGACCTTGCCGGATGCGTCCTTGCCCGGCTGGAGGCCGATATCGGCGCCGCTATCGTCAGCAGACAGCACGACGGCGAGCTTCCATTCCGGTACATCGGAGAAGGCATCGACCTTGGCGAGCTCCACGCCCCAGTCACCACCGATCTGGATGGTCTTGATCGGGCCGTGGAAACCGCGACGTTCGTCATAGCTGATCAGGCCGTGCTGCAGCGCCTTGCGCGCAGCGACCTGGATGCGCGGATCCAGCGATGTGCGTACCGATAGACCGCCTTCGTACAGCGCATTGTCGCCGTAACGCTCGATGATCTGGCGGCGGACCTCTTCGGAGAAGTAGTCGGAGGCAAAGAGATAGGTACCGCGGTGGCGCGGCGTTACGCCGAGCGGCTGGGTCTTGGCGTCGGCGCCGTCGGTCTGGGTAATGTAGCCATTCTCAACCATGCGGTCGATGACCCAGTTGCGGCGCTCAAGCGCGGCCTCGGTCCTGCGGAACGGATGGTAATTGGACGGGCCCTTGGGCAGCGCGGCGAGATAGGCGGTCTCGGCGATCGTCAACTCCGTGACGGACTTGTCGAAATAGGTGAGTGCGGCGCCGGCGATGCCGTAGGAATTCAGGCCGAAGAAGATTTCGTTGAGATAGAGCTCGAGAATACGGTCCTTGGAATAGGCCTGCTCGATGCGGAACGAGAGGATGGCTTCCTTGACCTTGCGGTCTATCGTCTGGTCGGACGAGAGCAGGAAGTTCTTGGCGACCTGCTGCGTGATCGTCGATGCACCGACAGGACGGCGGCCCGAGCCCATGTTCTGGAGGTTGACGACGATGGCGCGGAACAGGCCGGTCACGTCGACGCCCGGATGCTGATAGAAATTCTTGTCTTCCGCAGACAGGAAAGCAGCCTTCACCCGGTCGGGAATGGCCTGGATGGGCAGGTAGAGACGGCGTTCGCGGGCATATTCGGCCATCAGCGCGCCATTGCCGGCGTGAACACGCGTCGTCACCGGCGGTGCGTAGCTGTTCAAGACCTCATAATCGGGAAGATCCTTGGTGACACTTCCGAGATAAAGGGCGACCGCGCCTGCCACGACGAGGAAGAAGACGGCGCCAATCCCGAAGAAATATCCAATCAGTCTGATCATGAGCCAGTTACCGATGCCTTATATCTTTATAATTTCATCGCGCGGACCTGCCGCCCGGTTCTCAACCGACATGACGATATGCGTCACGCCGGTACTCTGAAGACGAGTCACGCCCCAATTTTCTCGAACCCGTCTAGCGATCGGAATGTGAGGAAAATAGGGCTTTACAGCATGCTCGACCGCTTCGCCACCGCACATTGGCGACCGTTGTCACTTTTCCGGCACAGCGGGCAGACTAGCATATTGCGAATGGCCGCGCCTCGACTATCGCACGAAAGGCTTAACCGCCGTTGGAAGCGACGGTGGTGCGATAATCCTTGACAGCCTCTGCGATGAGGCCGGCGACCTTCTTCTGCCATGCCGGATCGGTCAGAAGCTGCTCGTCCTCCTTGTTCGACATGAAGCCGAGTTCGAGCAGGATCGACGGCACGTCCGGCGCCGTCAGCACGCGAAAACCGGCGTGCCGGTGCGGGTTGTTGATGAGCAGGACCTGGTCCTTGAACTTGCCGACGACACTCTGCGCGAGGCTGATGGAGAAGGCCTGCGTCTCGCGCCGCGTTAGGTCGAGTAGAATGTCGGCAACCTCGGCGGGTTCATCGACGAAGGCGATGCCGGCAATCTGGTCGGACAGGTTTTCGCGCTCTGCAAGACTTGCCGCAAGGCTGTCGGAGGCCTTGTCGGAGATCGTATAGACCGTGGCGCCGCGGATATCCTTCTGTCGCAGCGTATCGGCGTGGATGGAGATGAGGAGGTTTGCGCCTTCACTGCGCGCAAGCTGCACGCGCTGCGAGAGCGAAAGGAACTCATCCTTGTCCCTCGTCAGGATGGCACGCGTATCGGGCAGCGCGTTCAGCGCTTCCGCCAGCTGCCTGGCGAAAGCGAGCGTGACATGCTTCTCCTCCATCTTGGTGACGCCGCCGCGAGCGCCGTTATCGATGCCGCCGTGACCGGCGTCGACCGCGATGACGAAAGGGCCGTCGGACTTGCTACCGGGCAGCTGGACCGGCACGTCGCCGCCGGCCGGCACGGACACTTCCTTCCAGCTCTGCTTTTCCATCTGCGCCTGAAAGACCGTCTCGGTGACGATGGCCGCGTCGATGACCAGCCGGTGGCTGGATGCCCCCTCCTCTGGCTGGACCTCCGCCAGCGCGACGCCGACCGGGCGGGTGGCCGTCAAAACGATGCGGGAGCGGCCCGCGGCCATCGCACCGTAGCGGATATCCGTGAAGATGCCGCGCGCCTCCAGCTCCTCCGCCTTGATGCCGAAATCCGTCTGCGGCAGGTCGATGAGGATACGGTAGGGATTGGCGACGTAGTGCACCTCGAAATCGGGCTTGCGGTCGAAATCGATGATCAGGCGGGTGCGTGCGTCATCACCGGCAATGCGGGCGGCAAAGGCGAGGAGCGGTGATGTATCCGCAAATGCCGTTGCAGGCGCGCAAAGCAGCAGCACGGCCAGAAGCAGGCGGCAGGCAAAGCGGAAAAATCTGTCGTTCAGGGAGCTTGGCATCACCACTGGCAGTCCGTTCAAACGCGTGAAAACCGCGCGGCGCGGTGCAGGACGAGGCCTATAGATGCTATCATATGGTTAATCAAACCTTGCCATCCCGGGCATACGCTGCAAGCGCGCACACAGACCGGCAATTTCATCAAGATTATGACAACAGGGCTTTTCCCTTGCCATTGTGACATATCCGCCATAAAAGCAAAATCAGGGAGAAAGAACAGACGGGATAGAATCGCTTAGAGCAGGCAGCCAATCCATCGGAACTTGGCGCCGAACCGGGCCTTCATCCGCCGTCGCAAACCTTTTTCCCGGCCGATTAGATCGCGTAAACCGGCGGTGGCCGGAACAGTCAAGGTGGGTATCCACCGCTCGCCCTTACCAAAGGGCATTTCATCGGACCGAACAGGTCTATGGCACTGGCATTCTCGTTGGACGTTGATGTTGTCACGGCGGATTCATTCAGAGGGTAACAGGCAACGGGACGCTCGCGTGCCGGCCTCCCCTCGTCCGCTTACCCCTCACCGGGGCCCGACGAGACTTTACTTATCCGGCGCATCCCTCTCCTCCCCCGGCTCGTTCCCATCAGGGAAAAGCTCGCCGCCAGGATTGCGGCTGCGCCGAGGAGCACAATTTAAATGGCAGAGAAAATGCTTATCGACGCGTCTCACTCCGAGGAGACGCGGGTTGTCGTTGTACGCGGGAACCGCATAGAAGAGTTCGACTTCGAATCCGAACACAAGAAACAGATCCGCGGCAATATCTACCTTGCCAAGGTGACGCGCGTGGAGCCCTCGCTCCAGGCCGCTTTCGTCGACTACGGCGGCAACCGCCACGGCTTCCTGGCTTTCGCCGAAATCCACCCCGACTACTACCAGATCCCGCTCGCCGACCGTCAGGCGCTGCTGAGGGCCGAAGCAGAAGATCACCGCCGCGATGACGACATCGAGCCGGTCG
Organism: Shinella sp. H4-D48; assembly: GCF_022637395.1. Taxonomy (GTDB): domain Bacteria; phylum Pseudomonadota; class Alphaproteobacteria; order Rhizobiales; family Rhizobiaceae; genus Shinella; species Shinella sedimenti. Next base: position 2,065,695 of record NZ_CP093337.1, read on the forward strand.
AGACCGCCCCGCGCACTTCCGGCGCCAGCGACAATGACTCGGTTGCCGATACCATCGAAGCTGTGGAAGCCGAAGCGGTAGAAGCCGTCGAGGAAGTCCAGGCCGAGCCCGCCGCCGAGCCGGAAGTTGTCGAGGCATCGGCCGATCTCGCCGCAGAGCCCGAAGTTCCCGCCGAAAAGCCGAAGAAGGCGCGCCGTCCCCGCAAGGCCAAGGCGAAGGCCGAAGAGGCTCCGGCCGCCGAGGAAGCCGCGCCGTCCGAAGGCAGCGACGACGAGACCCCGGGCGGCGCCATGGCCATGGCGGTCGATACGGACGAAGTATCCGAGCCTGCCGAGCGCAAGCGCGGCCGCCGCCATCGTGAAGATGACGACGATGACGACGATCACAACGGCGAAGAGAAGGAAGTCATCGAATCCGTCGGCGCCGAAGACGCCATGGAAGAGGTTCCGGACCGCGTGAGCCGCAAGCCGCGCAAGCAGTACCGCATCCAGGAAGTCATCAAGCGCCGCCAGATTCTGCTCGTGCAGGTCGCCAAGGAAGAGCGCGGCAACAAGGGCGCGGCTCTCACCACCTACCTGTCGCTCGCAGGCCGTTACTCGGTGCTGATGCCGAACACGGCGCGCGGCGGCGGCATTTCCCGCAAGATCACCAACCTGCAGGATCGCAAGCGCCTGAAGGAAATCGCCCGCGACCTCGAAGTTCCGCAGGGCATGGGCGTCATCCTGCGCACGGCCGGTGCCAACCGCACCCGCGTCGAGGTCAAGCGCGACTTCGAATATCTGATGCGCCTTTGGGAAAACGTCCGCACGCTGACGCTCGCCTCCACGGCGCCCTGCCTCGTCTATGAGGAAGGCTCGCTGATCAAGCGCTCGATCCGCGACCTCTACAACAAGGATATCAGCGAGATCGTCGTTGCCGGCGAAGAAGGCTACCGCGAAGCGAAAGCCTTCATGAAGATGCTGATGCCGAGCCACGCGAAGGTCGTTCAGCCTTATCGCGATGTGCATCCGATCTTCTCGCGCTCGGGCATCGAAGCGCAGCTCGACCGCATGCTGCAGCCGCAGGTCACACTGAAGTCCGGCGGCTACATCATCATCAACCAGACCGAAGCGCTCGTTTCGATCGACGTCAACTCCGGCCGCTCGACTCGCGAGCACTCCATCGAGGAGACCGCGCTCCAGACGAACCTGGAAGCAGCGGAAGAAGTGGCACGTCAGCTGCGCCTGCGCGACCTTGCCGGCCTCGTCGTCATCGACTTCATCGACATGGAGGAGAAGCGCAACAACCGGGCCGTCGAGAAGCGCCTGAAGGATCACCTCAAGAACGACCGCGCACGCATCCAGGTCGGCCGCATCTCGCATTTCGGCCTGCTCGAAATGTCGCGCCAGCGCATCCGCGCTTCGGTCCTCGAATCCACGATGCAGACCTGCCCGCACTGCAACGGCACGGGCCATATCCGCTCGCAGTCATCCGTTGCGCTGCACGTTCTGCGCGGCATCGAGGAATATCTCCTCAAGAACACGACGCACAACATCGCCGTCCGCACGACGCCCGATATCGCGCTCTACCTGCTCAACCACAAGCGCGGCACGATCATCGATTATGAAGGCCGCTTCGGCGTCGCCATTCTCATCGATGCGGATGCCCATGTCGGCGCGCAGCATTTCGCAATCGACCGTGGCGAGCCTGTCGAGAACCCGGTCAAAATCGAGCAGATTCTGCATTTCGAGCCTGAACCCGAAGACGATGACGTCGTGATCGAGGACGAGATCGACGAGGAAGAGGAAGAAGCAGCACGCCCGGCAGCAGCCGCGGCAGCGCCGCAGTCTTCGGCATCCGATGAAAACGGCCGCAAGCGCAAGCGTCGCCGCCGTCGTCGCGGTCGTGGTCGTGAAAACGGCGACGGCGCCGATACCGCCTCCTTCGGCGGCGAACAGGCCGGTGACGAAGATGCACTGGATGACGACGAGGAAGGCGATGCCGAGGGCCATGAGGGCGTGGATGCGGCCAAGGCCGACCAGTCTTCGGAAGACGGCTCGGATCGCCGCAAGCGGCGTCGCCGCGGCAAGCGCGGTGGTCGTCGCAACCGTCCGGAAGATGGCAGCGTCGAAGCTTCGGCCGATGATTCCGATGAGGATGGCGATGACAGCGAAGGCGAGACCGAAGAGGTCGCAGCCGTCGAGGTCGCCATCACCGAAGTCGCCGCCCCTGCCGAGGAAACTCCAGTCGAGGCTGCAGTAGAGGAAGAGGCACCGGCAAAGCCCAAGCGTGCACGCCGCAGCCGCGCCAAGGCCAAGGAAGAGGCCGTGACCGACGAGGTTGCCCGCAGCGAAATCGAAGCGCAGCCTGTGGCTGTCGTGGAAGAGGCCGCAGCCCCGGCAGAGCCCGAGGTCGAAGAGGCTTCCGAAGACCTCGATGCTCCGGCCAAGCCGACCCGTGCCAACCGCGATATCACCAAGATCGCCTCGGAGCCCGTCGTGAAGTCGTCCACTGCCAAGGAGACGCCTTCGGACGCCGAAGCCGATAAGCCCAAGAAGGGTGGCTGGTGGCAGCGCCGCGGGTTCTTCTGAGAACCCGAGCAATTCTGATTTCAAAAGGCCCGGTTTCGACCGGGCCTTTTTCGTCTGGATGGCTCCCACGCCGGAATCGGGTGGTTGCCGGGCTCCTCGTCTGCGACTGCATGCGCGTCAGACACAGCAAGGAGACATTCCATGACAAGCCTTTCCGGCAAGGTCGCCATCATCACCGGTGCCAGTTCGGGCATCGGCCGCGCCGCCGCCCAGCTTTTCGCCCGAGAGGGTGCCACCCTCATCCTGTCCGCGCGCGGCCTAGACCGGCTTGAGGCCGTCGCGCAGGACATCCGCGCGCAGGGTGGCACGGCGATCGCGATATCCGGTGACGTAGGCGAGGAGGCGCACCACGGAGCTCTCGTCGCTGCGGCGCAGGCAGAGTTCGGCGGCCTCGATATCGCTTTCAACAATGCCGGCACAACAGGGCCTGTCGGCGCGCTTCCCACGCTTTCGCTTGCCGAATGGCAGGCCGTCGTCAACGTCAATCTCACCAGCGGTTTTCTTGCGGCGAAGCATCAGTTGCCCGCGATGGAAGCGCGCGGCGGCGGCTCCATTGTGTTCACCTCGACATTCGTCGGATATACGGCTGGCTTTCCCGGATTAGCTGCCTATGCCGCGTCGAAATCGGGCCTCATCGGCCTCACCCAGGTTCTCGCTTCGGAATATGGGCTAAAGGGCATTCGTGTGAACGCACTCCTGCCCGGCGCGACCGATACGCCGATGGGGCGCCACGTCGCCAATACGCCGGAGGCGTTGGATTTCGTGGCTGGGCTCAATGTCTTCAAGCGCATTGCCGCTCCGGAAGAAATTGCCGAAGCCGCACTCTTCCTGTGCTCGGATGCGGCCAGCTTCATGACCGGTACGGCAATGCTGGTGGACGGCGGCGTGTCGATCAACCGCATCTGAGAAAACGATTCAGGTGCTTGAGAGATAGAGTCCGCGGATCACAGCAAGTCCCTGAAGCAGAATCGCTTTACCCCATCAGGCCAGCCAACGCGCGAGGCGGTCGACCGCCTCGCTCATCTCCTCGAATGCACCGGCATAGGAGAAGCGCATGGTGTGGTCGCCGTCCCGTGGATCGAAGTCGATGCCGGGCGTGGCGGCCACATCGGTTTCGGCCAGCATGCGGCGTGCGAAAGCCATGCTGTCATTGGTAAAGCGACTCACATCCACATAGGCGTAGAATGCGCCGTCCATGGGTGACGCGATGGAAAAGCCGATCTCGGGCAGGCGCTTCACCAGGAAATCTCGGTTCACACGGTAGGCATCGCGATAGACATTCAGCTCGGCCTCAGCCCCCAGCGCTGCTTCCGCCGCGATCTGCGACAGTTCCGGCGCCGAGATATAGAGACTTTGCGCAATACGCTCGACGGGGCGCGCCAGCGCCGTGGGCAGCACCATCCAGCCGATGCGCCAGCCGGTCATGCAGTAATATTTCGAGAACGAGTTGATGATGACCGCATCCTCGCCGAACTGCAGCGCTGTCGCCTCCTCACCCACAAACGTCAGCCCGTGATAAATCTCGTCTGAGATGAAGGCGATGCCATTGTCGCGGCAGTACGCGGAAAGGGCGGCGAGATTGGCCCTGCCCGTCACCGTGCCGGTGGGGTTCGCCGGGCTTGCCAGGAGCACGCCGTCGATGCGCCCGTGAAGGGAAGCCGCGGCCTCCAGCGCTTCCGGCGTCAGGGTGAAGCCGTTCTCCGCATTTACCTCGATCTCCACCGTCTCGATACCGAGTGCTGCGAGAATGTTGCGGTAGGCCGGATAGCCAGGGCGTGCGATGGCGACGCGATCACCGGCATCGAACAGCGCAAGGAAGGCCAGGTTGAAACCGGCGGAGGAGCCCGTGGTGATGGCGATGCGGGCGGGATCGACCGTCACGCCGTGGCGGCGCTGATAGAAATCCGCAATGGCGCTGCGCAGAGACAGAAGGCCAAGCGCGTCCGTATAGCCGATGCGGCCCACGTCGAGAGCGCGGCGCGCGGCCTCTCGCGCGGCGTGCGGCGCAGGGTGGACGGGCTGGCCGACCGCCATGGAAATGACGGGCCGGCCGGCGGCGCGCCGCTTTGTCGCCTCGGCAAGGACGTCCATGGCATGGAATGGTTCGACGGCGCCGCGTGCGGAGAGCTTCATGAGGTTGCCTTTTGCTTCCTGACTGCGGCTTTCCTGCCGCAAGACGCCGACATTCACAATCCCGCGAGGGCCGAAAATCCGCCGCTTTTTACCTGTCGTTTGCTTCACCGCGCCCATAAGGTCGTTGAAAGTGGCCGCGCGCGCATTGACGCGCCGGTGCGGCCAATGGCACTTCTGCTGCGCATCACGACGAGGACAGGACAGACATGACTTTCAAGACGAAGCTCGCGGCCACCGTAGCCCTTACACTTGCGGTCGCGGCCCCCCTTCCGGCGCTTGCCCTCGACGATGCGCAAAAGAAGGAAATCGGCGACTTCATCAAGGAGTACCTGGTCGAAAACCCCGAAGTCCTCCTCGAAGCGCAGGAAGCCCTGCAGAAGAAGCAGGAAGCGCAGCAGCAGGCAAAGGCCCAGTCCGCGATCACAGACAATACGAAGGCGATCTATAACTCGCCCTACGATATCGCGCTCGGCAATCCCAAGGGCGATGTGACGATCGTCGAGTTCTTCGATTACAATTGCGGCTACTGCAAGCGCGCCCTCTCCGACATGGAAGATATCCTGAAGGACGACAAGAATGTCCGCTTCGTCCTGAAGGAACTTCCGATTCTCGGTCCCGATTCGCTGGCCGCCCACAAGGTCAGCGCCGCCGTGCGCGATCTTGCACCGGAAAAGTATGGCGAGTTCCACCGCACGCTGCTCGGCGGCGAAGGCCGCGCGACGGAGGAAAGCGCCATAGCGCTCGCCGCCAGCCTCGGCATTTCCGAAGCAGATGTCCGCAAGACGATGACCGAGAAGCCGCATGACGATGCGGTGCGTCAGGCCTATTCGCTGGCCAACGATCTCGGCATTACCGGCACCCCCTCCTATGTCGTGGGCGAGGAAATGGTCTTCGGCGCCGTCGGATCGGACGACCTGCGCGAAAAGATCGCCAATGTCCGCGCCTGCGGAAAGGCGAGCTGCTGACAGCCGCCATCTTCTGGCCGTGTTGGAGCCTAACCGCTTGTGGACACGTCCCTTCGACCGGGAAAGCCCGCGCCTTGGGGCTTTCCCTGCGCAGACCGCCGGTCTATAGGTAATCCTCCATCCAGAATGCGGAATTTCGAATGGCTTCAATACTTTTCGTGCTCAACGGCCCCAACCTGAACGCACTCGGCAAACGCGAGCCCGGCATTTATGGCGGCCAGACGCTTGCCGATATCGAGGCGCTGTGCAGGGCCGAAGGCGAGAAGCTGGGCTTTGCCGTCGATTTCCGCCAGTCCAACCATGAAGGCGACCTTGTCGACTGGATTCACGAGGCCGGCGATGTCGCCGCCGGCGTCGCGATCAATGCCGGCGCCTACACGCATACCTCGATTGCGCTTCACGATGCGATCCGCGCCGTGAAGACACCGGTGGTCGAGCTGCACCTTTCCAATGTGCATGCCCGCGAAGACTTCCGCCACAAATCGATGATCGCACCCGCCGTGAAGGGCGTGATCTGCGGTTTCGGTGCGCAGAGCTACGTCCTGGCGCTCCATGCGCTTTCATCCATCACGAAATAAGAAGAACCAGAGGCTCATTCCCATGGCTGACAAGAAAAACGGCATCGATCAGGCCCTGATCCGCGATCTCGCCAATATCCTCAACGAGACGGACCTGACCGAGATCGAAGTGGAGCAGGATGAACTGCGCATCCGCGTCTCGCGCGCCGGAACGCCGCAATATGTCCAGGCGCCGATGGCCGCTCCGGCTCCCGTTGCCGCCCCGGCTGTGAGCGCCGCCGTCGCCCCCGCGGTCGACGCGCGCAACAACAAGAACGCCGTCACGGCGCCGATGGTCGGCACGGCTTACCTCTCTCCCGCCCCGGGCGCCCGCCCCTTCATCGAAGTCGGCGCGACGGTCAAGGAAGGCCAGACCATTCTCATCATCGAAGCGATGAAGACGATGAACCAGATTCCGGCGCCGCGTTCGGGCAAGATCACCGAAATCCTCGTTCAGGATGCAAGCCCGGTAGAATATGGCGAACCGCTGATCGTCATCGAGTAAGGCGGGTCCCATGATCTCCAAAGTCCTCATTGCCAACCGCGGCGAAATCGCCCTCCGGGTCCTTCGGGCCTGCAAGGAGCTCGGCATTGCGACGGTCGCCGTGCATTCCACGGCTGACGCCGATGCCATGCATGTGCGCCTCGCCGACGAAAGCGTGTGCATCGGCCCGCCGCCGTCGCGCGAAAGCTACCTCAACATCCACCAGATCGTCGCCGCCTGCGAAATCACCGGCGCCGACGCCGTGCATCCGGGCTACGGCTTCCTGTCGGAGAACGCCAAGTTCGCCGAGATTCTGGACGCACACGGCATTACCTTCATCGGCCCGACGGCTGAACATATCCGCATTATGGGTGACAAAATCACCGCCAAGCAGACGGCGCAGGAACTCGGCATTCCCGTCGTTCCTGGTTCCGACGGCGAGGTGAAGCCGGAGAACGCGCTGGAAGTTGCCCGCAAGATCGGCTTTCCCGTGCTCATCAAGGCCACCGCCGGCGGCGGCGGTCGCGGCATGAAGGTCGCCAAGACCGAGGCCGATCTCGAGGAAGCCGTCTCCACGGCACGTTCGGAGGCGCTCGCCGCCTTCGGCAACGACGCCGTCTACATGGAAAAGTATCTCGGCAAGCCGCGCCACATCGAAATCCAGGTGGTCGGCGACGGCATGGGCAATGCGGTGCATCTCGGAGAGCGTGACTGCTCGCTGCAGCGGCGCCACCAGAAGGTCTGGGAAGAAGCCAATTCCCCGGCACTCAATGTCGAACAGCGCATGAAGATCGGCCAGGTCTGCGCAGACGCCATGAAGAAGCTGAAGTATCGCGGTGCCGGCACGGTCGAATTCCTCTACGAGAACGGCGAGTTCTATTTCATCGAAATGAACACGCGCCTCCAGGTGGAACACCCGATCACGGAAGCGATCACCGGCATCGATCTCGTGCATGAACAGATCCGCGTCGCTTCCGGCGCCGGCCTGTCCGTCACACAGGAAGACATCGTCTTCTCAGGCCATGCCATCGAGTGCCGAATCAATGCCGAGGACCCGCGCACCTTTGTTCCCTCCCCGGGCACGATTACGCATTTCCATGCGCCCGGCGGTCTTGGCGTGCGCGTCGATTCGGGTGCTTATCAGGGCTACAAGATTCCGCCCTACTACGACAGCCTGATCGGCAAGCTCATCGTGCACGGTCGCACGCGTGTCGAATGCATGATGCGCCTGCGCCGCGTGCTCGACGAGTTTGTCATCGACGGGATCAAGACGACGCTGCCGCTGTTCCAGGACCTCATCGGCAACCAGGACATAGCCAACGGCGACTATGACATCCACTGGCTGGAAAACTATCTGGCCAGCACGACCGACGCCTGAGAGGCGTTGGGCAATGGCAAGGCGTCGCGGCAGCAACCCGGAAATAACGCCGGAACTTCTGCTGCGCGCCTATTCCATCGGGCTCTTCCCGATGGCCGATTCGGCCGATGACCCGGAGCTCTTCTGGGTCGAGCCGGATGTGCGGGGAGTCATCCCGCTTGACGGGTTCCACGTCTCGCGCAGCCTCGCCAAGGTTATCCGCCAGAAGCCCTTCGACATTCGTTTCGACACCGCCTTCGACGCCGTGGTCGCAGCTTGCGCACAGGCCGCGCCGGATCGGCCGTCAACCTGGATCAACGCAAAGATCAAGTCGCTGTACGGCACGTTGCATCGCATGGGCCACGCCCATTCGGTCGAGGCATGGGAAGGTGACCAGCTCGTCGGCGGGCTCTACGGCGTGTCGCTCGGCGCCGCCTTCTTCGGCGAGAGCATGTTCTCGCGCCGGACAAACGCCTCCAAAATCTGCCTCGTCCATCTCGTCGAGCGCCTGAAGGCGAACAGCTTTCGCCTGCTCGACACGCAGTTTACCACCGATCACCTGAAGACGTTCGGAGCGATCGACGTGCCGAAAATCGACTATGAGGACATGCTGGCGAACGCTCTCGCCTCGCCACACCTGCCGTTCTGAGACGATGAGTTTTGCGGTGAGGGCATGAATTCTCGGCTCAAGTCCGAGGATGACGCCAGAAGATAAGCGACAAACATAGAAACGGCACCGCATGCCACGCCGTTTGACGGAGGCGGGCCACACTCCCTCCCCTCCGTTATCCTTGCACTTAGCTTAGGATCCACCGCCGCGAACGGGGCCTTTACTGCACCTTCGCTTCGGAATCGTCTGGCGGCGGCACATCGGACTTGGCCTTGCATTCGGTGAGCCAGACGTCATAGACGGGGTGCTCTACGGCGTTGAGGCCGGGGCTGTCAGCGAACATCCAGCCGGTAAAGATGCGGCGAATCTTGCGGTCGAGCGTGATTTCGTCGACTTCGACGAAAGAGGTGATCTTCTGCGCTTCTGTATCGTCGCGGCTGTAGCAGACCTTCGGGGTCACCTGGAGGGCGCCGAACTGGACGGTCTCGCCGATATAGACATCGAAGCTGGTAATGCGCCCGGTAATCTTGTCGATGCCGGAGAAGACGGCAACCGGGTTCTCGATACGGGCCGCCTCGGCCGTGACCGGCGCAAGGGCAGATCCGACAGCCACCGTCGCCAGCATGACCGAAAGGAACCGCCTGCCGGCGCCTGTCCGCGAAAACCCTGATGTCATGAAAGCCGTCTCCTGCGATCTGTGCCGGCATTCGCCGGCCGCTTCGGGCTACCGGCGAAATGTGGCCAAATCGGTATCAGTTACCCGGCGTCCAGGCGTCATAATCACCCGTGACGCGCGGACGCTCGCCGGTTGCGGCAAGCGACCCCGGCGGACGGTAGGCTTCGGACGTACCGGTCGGATTGGCGCGATGCGTCTTTTGCCATTCGCGCGGCTTGTAGTCCTCGTCGGCGGGCGAAACGTCGGTGCGGTGATGCATCCAGCCGTGCCAGCCGGCCGGAATGGCGGAGGCGTCGGCATAGCCATTGTAGATCACCCAGCGGCGCGTGCGGCCTTCGGAGTCCTTGCCACCCTGATAATAGACGTTGCCGAACTCGTCCTGCCCGACCTTCGTGCCGAAGCGCCAGGTATGAAAGCGGGTTCCGATCGTCTGACCGTTCCACCAAGTGAAGATCTGCGTGAGAAGGCTCATGGCTGGCGTCCTTGGCAGGGCCATGCCGAAACACGGCCCGAGACTGATATTTTCTCTGCTTATGGCGCGACAGGGTGTGAATGTCCAGCGATTCCCGCGCCTTCGCCCACGGCTTTTCGCCGCGGATCAGCCGCCGAGCGGCTTCTCGTAGACATGAAGCGGCACGCCGGAAACATCGTCTGCGGTGTGCTTTGTCTCGCCAACCTTGACGAAACCGTGTGCGGCATAGAAGGCCACGGCCGCATCGCTGCGTGGGTCGACCTCAACCAACATGGCGTTCGCATCGGGAAAGCAGGTTTCGAGCTCCGCGAACATGTCACGTCCGATGCCCTGGCGCTGATAGCGCGGCAGGACATAGAGCTGGTGAAGAATGGCCGTCTTCGGCCGGTCCTTCGCCATGCCGGCATAGCCCATGCCGGCAAACGCCTTGCCGTCGTCGGCGACGACGAACTCGCTGTCCTTGCGCTCCAGCCGGGCCTTCAGCGCCGGCACGGAATGCCAGCGCGCCGTGATCTCGCTCACCTTGTCGGCACCGTAGAGCGCGTCATAGGTCGCGTGCCACGTCTCCGACAGCAGCTCGCTGACTTTTGCCAGGTCGCGCTCCGACGCGGTGCGAACGAAGAACACCATTATTCCTCGATACCGAGCTTGGTTTTGACCAGGGCCTGAACGGCTTGCGGGTTGGCCTTGCCACCCGTCGCCTTCATGACCTGGCCGACGAACCAGCCGGCAAGCGTGGGCTTGGCCAGGACCTTGGCAACCTGATCGGGGTTGGCGGCGATGATCTCGTCGACCGCCTTTTCGATGGCCCCGGTATCCGTCACCTGCTTCATACCGCGCACCTCGACGATCTCGACAGGGTTGCCACCCTCGTTCCAGACGATTTCGAAGAGATCCTTGGCGAGCTTGCCCGAGATCGTGCCATCCTTGATCAGATCGATGATACCGCCGAGCTGATCGGGGGAAACCGGAGTCTCTTCAATGTCTTTGCCGGCTTTGTTCAAGGCACCCAGCAGGTCGTTGATCACCCAGTTCGCGGCAATCTTGCCGTCGCGGCCGGCGGCCACCGCCTCGAAATAATCGGCGATCGCCTTTTCGGAGACGAGCACCGAGGCGTCGTAGACCGAAAGACCGAGATCCTTGACGAAACGGATCTTCTTGTCGTCGGGCAGTTCCGGCAGGTCGGCGAGCAGCTTACCGACGAATTCATTGTCGAACTCCAGCGGCAGCAGGTCCGGATCGGGGAAATAGCGATAATCGTGCGCGTCTTCCTTCGAGCGCATGGAGCGCGTCTCGCCCTTGCCGGGATCGAACAGACGCGTTTCCTGGTCGATGGAACCGCCATCCTCGAGAATGCCGATCTGGCGACGGGCTTCATACTCGATCGCCTGGCCGATAAAGCGGATGGAGTTGACGTTCTTGATTTCGCAGCGCGTGCCGAAGGCCTCACCGGGGCGGCGCACGGAAACGTTGACGTCGGCGCGCATGGAGCCCTCGTCCATATTGCCGTCGCAGGTGCCCAGATAGCGCACGATGGAGCGCAGTTTCGTCATATAGGCCTTTGCCTCGTCCGACGATCGCATGTCTGGCTTGGAGACGATCTCCATCAGCGCCACGCCGGAGCGGTTGAGATCCACATAGGACATGGTCGGATGCTGGTCGTGCATCGACTTGCCGGCGTCCTGCTCCAGGTGAAGGCGCTCGATGCCGATCTCGATATCCTCGAAATTGCCGTGACGATCAGGGCCGAGCGAAATGACGATCTTGCCCTCGCCGACGATCGGGTCCTTGAACTGCGAGATCTGGTACCCCTGCGGCAGGTCCGGATAGAAGTAGTTCTTGCGGTCGAAGATCGAGCGGTGATTGATCTGCGCCTTCAGGCCAAGACCGGTGCGCACGGCCTGCCTGACGCATTCCTCGTTGATGACGGGCAGCATGCCGGGCATGGCGGCATCGACGAGCGAGACATTGGCATTCGGCGCCTTGCCAAACTGCGTGGAAGCGCCGGAAAACAGCTTCGAACTCGAAAGGACCTGTGCGTGCACCTCCATGCCGATGATGACTTCCCAGTCGCCTGTGGCGCCGGGGATCAAGCGTTTCGGATCGGGAGTGCGGACGTCGACGAGGGTCATTTTTAGGCTCTTGCTGTGGTGTCTTCGGTGTTGTCTCGGTAGAACATATGGACAGGCGGCGCAAGGATTTCAGCTGATGCCACCGGCCTTCATTAGCAAGCCGGCAAGGTTGTGCGGCTAAAAGGGTGTCATGGGCACGCCGGCAACGCTTCTGATCATCTTCCTCCTCTTCAACGTCGTGACGTTCTGCGTCTACTGGTGGGACAAGGAAGCGGCGCGCGACGGTCATTGGCGCGTTTCCGAAGCGCGCCTGCTGCAACTCGCCTTCTTCGGCGGCAGCCTCGGTGCCTTTGCCGCGCAACGCCTGTTGCGGCACAAAACCCGCAAGGAGCCCTTTCGCACGCTACTCCTGGCGATCCTTATTCTGCATGCCGCCCTGGTTCCCGCAGCGCTGATCTTCGGCCCCGACCTCCAACGACTGTTGCTTGCCGGCTGACATCATATCCCGCCGCTTATTGACATCCATCATTATTCGTAACTATTATTGTTACATGAAAAGAAACAGCCGCCTTTCCGCCGTGCTTCATGCACTCATGCATATGGCCGAACGCAAGGAGCCGATGACGTCGGACGATCTTGCGCGCTGCCTCGACACCAACGCCGTCGTCGTCCGGCGCACCATGGCCGGACTTCGTGACGCCGGGATCGTGCAGTCCGGCCGCGGCCATGGCGGCGGCTGGCACTTTGCCCGACCGCTCGCCGAAATCTCTCTGCTCGACATCTACAATGCGCTTGGCGAACCGATCGTCTTCCAGATCGGCCCGGCGACGGAGATGCCGGGCTGCGTTGTCGAGCAATCCGTCAACCGGGTGATCGGCGACGCCCTGAAGGATGCGGAAGCCATCCTGATGGCGCGCTTTGCCGGCTCGACGCTGGCCGATCTCGCCGCCGACTTCCGCGCGGCGGCGAAACACTGCCGGGCCGATACAGGCTAAGGCAGCACTCCCCGCATCCTCATCAAACGACCGGCATGTGCCGGGCGAAGGATGCCGCACGCTCACATGAAAGGACCGATCATGACCGAAGATGCCATCATCATCGGCGGGGGCTTTGCCGGCCTGTCCGCCGCCATGCAGCTTGCCCGCGCCCGGCGCCGCGTCACAATTCTTGACACGGGCCTGCCGCGCAACCGCTTCTCTGCGCACTCGCACGGCTTTCTCGCCCAGGACGGCCGGCCGGGTGCGGATATCCTCGCGGATGCCCGCCGCCAGCTTGCCGCCTACGAAACCGTCACGTTCCGGACGACATCGGCCGAAACCCTGAACGGAGAACGGGATGCCTTTACCGTCGTCACCGGCGATGGCGGGCAGATCGACGCGCGCCGCGTTCTACTCTCCACCGGCTTCGAGGACCAGTTGCCTGATATTCCCGGCCTTCCCGAACGCTGGGGCAAGACGGTGCTGCATTGCCCGTACTGCCATGGATATGAAGTGGGCGGCGGGCCGGTCGGCGTCCTGGCGCGCACGTCCGAGGCCGCGCGCTTTGCCGCCGTCGTTGCCGACTGGGGCGATGTCACGCTCTTCACCAATGCGGTGCCGGAGCCGGACGAGAAGGATCTGGCGGTGCTTGAGGCGCGCAATGTGAAGCTGCGGCCTGGCCGCGTAACGGCTGTCACGGACGGGCCTGGCGGGATGCTTGCTGTCGAGACAGGTCCCGGTATTCCCACGCTGGTCAAGGCGCTGTTCGTCAGCCCGGAAGCCCGAGTGCGCAGCGACATACCGCGGGATCGCGGCCTGGAACTGAAGGCCACGCCGATCGGCAACATCCTCCAGACCGACGATATGGGGCAGACGTCCCTGCCCGGCCTCTATGCCGCCGGCGACATTGCGCTTGGCCCCGCCAACATCGCGCTTGCTTCGGCCAATGGCGTGAAGACCGCCGTCTTCCTGCATCACTCGCTGATCTGGCCGTCACATTGACGATGCAGGATGTCGGATTTATCTAAGGGATATCCGCAAATGGAGTCTTGATGTCCAACTCGTCTGAGTCCCGCTAGAGACCCTGTACGCAGCTTTTGCGCACAGGGTCGGAAAAAACGCTGAACCCTGCCACCGACCGGTGGCGGAACGTTTTTTCGCGTTCGTTCGAACGCCAGACGGATTCCCACGACAATGGACATTTACCGCGCAGAACAGCGCATTCTGCACCTGCTCGCTCAGGGCGGCAGGATCGACATCGAAAAAGACGAGAACCGCAAGATCACCGCCGTCGCCTGCATCACGCGCGACGGATGGCGGGCGGGCGGGCTCGACATAGTGCTCTTTCGCAAGCTGAAGCGCCGGCGCTGCATCGCCTCGACCGGCGGCAGGCCCTATCGCATCACGCAACGCGGACTTGAACTGGTGCGATCGCAACTCGACAACCAGTGAGCGGGCGGAGGCGCGGCGAAGGCTGCGCCTCCTTCAAAACCCGCCCGGCCCGTAGCCAATCGGCAGATCGGCGACGAGCTGGCGGCGCAGGCCGATCGATTCGACATTGCGATCGAGACGCGGCGAGTAGTCGACGGAAAGCCAGTTCACCGAATAGCCGTGCTTCTGGAAGAAGGCGACGGCGGCAATGTTGCGCGCGTGGGTCTGGAGCCGGGATGCTTCGAAGCCCGCAGCGATGATTTCCGCCTCCATGGCTGCCAGCAGAGCGGTTCCCAATCCCTTCTTCTGCTGAAGGGGATCGATCCAGAGGTCGCTGATCTCGTCGTCGAGAGCCTCGCGCGCCGCCCAGCCCGCAGGCATACCGTCGGCCTCGGCCACGCTGACATGCAGCCAATGGCCGGGCAGGAACTGCTCGAAGGCGTTGCGGGCATGGTCGCGCCGGACCTGGAGATCGGCAACCCCGACCACGGCCTGTTCCCACGCCCTCGTGCCGATTTCGACAAGCGTTGCGACATCGCCTTCACGGGCATTGCGAACAATGATCATGCGCCAGACCTCTTCGGTACGATGAAAGCACCATCGGCGTGAGTCGGCGATAGACCGGCAGGGCTATCCACGGAGATGATGCATCCCGAAACGAGACCGTTCGGCACTCGGCCGGGCGATCCCCTACCTGTCGCAAAGCTGGAGGAGGTCGTCCATCCGTTGCCATCCGCACCGGCTGAACGACCGGGAGGGCGCGTTTGTTAGCGTTGGGATGTGGTTCAAGCGGAAAACGGCGCAAAGCGGCTGCCGTAACGGCAACTATTGCCGTTACGGGACAACTTTTCGGATGCTTGGCGTGTCGAGGGAAGAGCCCCTACCACCATTTGGCCGGCGTGAAGCGGCCGGCGGCCTGCTCGATGACATGGGCCGTCCGGAAGAGGCTTTCCTCGTCGAAAGGCTTGCCGATGAGCTGGAGGCCGAGCGGCAGGCCCTTGTGATCAAGCCCGGCGGGAACCGACAGGCCCGGCAGGCCAGCCATGTTCACCGTCACCGTGAAAATGTCCTGAAGGTACATCTTGACCGGATCGGACGCGAGTTCCTCGTCGGCGATGCCGAAGGCCGACGACGGGGTCGCGGGGGTCAGGATGGCGTCGACGCCGGCATTGAATACCAGCTCGAAATCGCGCTTGATCAGCGTGCGCACCTTCTGGGCCTGCAGGTAGTAGGCGTCGTAATAGCCGGCCGACAGCACATAGGTGCCGATCATGATGCGACGCTTCACTTCCGTGCCGAAGCCGGCGGCGCGCGTCTTCTCGTACATGTCGACGATGTCCTTTCCGTCAACGCGCAGACCGTAGCGCACGCCGTCATAGCGGGCGAGGTTCGACGAGGCTTCCGCCGGCGCGACGATGTAATAGGCCGGCAGGGCATATTTCGTGTGCGGCAGCGAGATGTCGACGATTTCAGCGCCGGCGTCCTTCAGCCAGGCGATGCCCTGCTGCCAGAGCGCCTCGATCTCATCCGGCATACCATCGACGCGGTATTCGCGCGGGATCCCGATACGCATGCCCTTCAGCGACTGGCCGAGAGACGCTTCGTAGTCCGGCACCGGCCGGTCGACGGAGGTCGTGTCCTTGGCATCGACGCTCGCCATGGACTTCATCAGGATCGCAGCGTCGCGAACATCGCGTGCGATCGGGCCGGCCTGATCGAGCGACGAGGCGAAGGCGACGATGCCCCAGCGCGAGCAACGGCCATAGGTCGGCTTGATGCCGACGGTGCCGGTGAAGGCTGCCGGCTGGCGGATCGAGCCGCCGGTATCTGTCGCGGTCGCACCTCCGCAAAGGAACGCGGCGACAGCTGCGGCCGAACCGCCGGACGAACCGCCCGGCACCAGATCGGCGTTGGAGCCGTTAGCGCGCCACGGGTTCTTCACGGCACCGTAATAGGAGCTTTCGTTGGACGAGCCCATGGCAAACTCATCCATGTTGAGCTTGCCGAGCATGACGGCGCCGTCGTTCCAGAGGTTCTGGGTGACGGTCGATTCGTATTGCGGCTTGAAGCCGTCAAGGATGTGGCTGCAGGCCTGCGTGTGCACGCCTTCGGTGGCAAACAGGTCCTTGATGCCGAGGGGGATGCCTTCAAGCGCCCCGGCCTTGCCTTCGGCAATGCGGGCATCGGAAGCCTTCGCCATCTCGCGCGCCCTTTCCGGCGTCACGGCGACATAGGCATTGATTGCCGGATTGGCCGCCTCGATCGCGGAAAGATACGCGTCCGTCAGCTCGACCGCCTTGATCTCCTTGGCGGAGAGCTTTTCGCGGGCTTCGGCAATGGTCAGGCGGGTCAGGTCGGTCATGGGTGCGGTCACTTCAGGTCAGGCAGCAGAAAGCTGCTTTTGATAGAATATGGAATAGGGTGAATCCGGGTAGTCGAGCACGGGTCCGCAGCGGGTGAAGCCCGCCTTTTCGTAGATCGCCCATGCCGCCGGATGCTGGTCCCCCGTTTCGAGAACGAGCGTCTTCAGTCCTTCCCGTTCGGCGGTTTCCAGGATCTTTTCGAGCATACGCCGACCGACGCCTTGCCCCTGCCAGGCCGGCCGGGTGAACATGCGTTTCACCTCGCCAATCGTGTCGGAGTGGCGCTTCAGCGCGCCGCAGCCGATAGCGGTGTCGCCGTCGCGTGCGATCCAGACCGTCACAGTCGGGTCAGCCATCTCCTCGACAGTGAGGTGATAGCACGCCTCCGGCGGCGACAGCGCAAGCAGCGCCGTGTCCAGCTCTGCGATCAGCGTGCGAACCTCATCCGTGAGCGGGCTTTCGACGTCGATGGTGACGGTCAAGGATTACTCCACAACCTTCGGAACCTGGAAGAAGTTGCGGTCAGTGGCCGGGGCGTTGGCGACGATCGCATCGGCCTTGTTGCCGTCATTGACGATGTCCTGGCGCTTGCGCATCTCCATCGGCATGACGGAGGTCATTGGCTCGACACCCTCGACATTGACCTCGGACAGCTGCTCGACGAAGCCGAGGATACCGTTGAGTTCGCCGGTCATACGGTTTGCCTCTTCCTCGCTGACGGCGATGCGGGCAAGGCGCGCGACGCGCTTCACGGTGGCTAGATCTACGGACATGGCGGTCTCCGATGGGAAATTTCCCCTTCGCTATAATGACCAAGCCCAAGGGGCGCAACGGGGGAATGGCCGGTTCCACGCCCCCTCGCCCGATTTCCCGCCGTTCAGCGCGTGACGACACCGCCGACCTCAGGCACCTCGATGCGAGCGGACGCACCATCCATGGCTTGCACGAAAAGGTCCGCCGTCTGGTCGATGATCCCGAAGGAACCGTAGTGGCAGGGAATGACGGTACCGAACTTGAAGAAGCGCTGGCAGGCGAGTGCTGCCACGGCACCGCCCATGGTGAACCGGTCGCCGATCGGCACCAGGCCGATGTCCGGCTGGTGCAGCTCGTTGATCAGCGCCATGTCGGAAAAGATGTCCGTATCGCCCATGTGGTAAAGCGTCGGCTCATCCTCGAAATGCAGGACCAGACCATTGGCGCTGCCAAGCGAATGGGACGTGCCGTCCTCGGTGATCTGCGCGGACGAATGGAGCGCATTGACGAAGGTGGTCGAAAAGCCGTCGAAATGTACGGTGCCGCCGGTATTGCCCATATCGACATTCTCCACGCCCTTGGCGCCGAGCCAGGCGGCGAGATCGGCATTGGCGAGTACGGTTGCGCCGGTTTCCTTGGCGATCCCGATCGTGTCGCCGACGTGGTCGCCATGGCCGTGGGTGAGCAGGATATGGGTAAGGCCGGAAACGGCGTCCTTGCGCGTCGAATCGTCAAAGGCCGGATTGCCGGTAAAGAACGGGTCGATGAGGATTTTTGCCTTCGCCGTTTCGATGCGGAAAGCCGAGTGGCCGAGCCAGGTGATTTTCATGAACAGTCTCCGGTTTGGATTCGCCAGGCAATATAGTCGGCATGAAGGGCGTTTCCATCCGCCGCCGGATCGTTATAAGCGTGGCGCTCATGATTGAAGAAGGAGTTCGCCATGAGCGACGATGATTACATCTATGATGAAGCGACCGGCGAATGGCGCCCGGCTTCCGAGGTCGCGGCTGAAAAGGTTGCGCAGAATGCCGTGCATGACGCCGCCGGCAATGTACTGGCGGATGGCGATTCGGTCGTGCTCATCAAGGACCTGAAGGTCAAGGGTGCGGGCCAGACGCTGAAGCAGGGAACGGTGATCCGCTCGATCCGCCTCACGGACAACCCGGAAGAAATAGACTGCCGGCATGAAAGCATCCGCGGCCTGGTGCTGCGCACCGAATTCGTCCGCAAACGCTGAGAGGCTGCCCCATGGCGACGCTGACGCTGGAAGAACTGTCGCAGATCCTCGCCCCCGGGCAGCCCGTCGCCGGCCTCGACCTCGGCACCAAGACCATCGGTCTCTCGGTTTCCGATATCGGCCGGCGGCTCGCGACGCCCCGGCCGGTGCTGAAGCGCGTGAAATTCACGCAGGACGCCGAGTTGCTGCTGGCCTTTGCGGCAAAGGAGAAGATCGCCGCCTTTGTCATCGGCCTGCCGGTGAACATGGATGGCAGCGCCGGACCGCGCGTGCAGGCCACCCGCGCCTTCGTCCGTTCCATGTCGGAAAAAACAGATATTCCCTTCGTCTTCTGGGACGAACGGCTTTCGACGGTCGCGGCGGAACGTACGCTGATCGAAATGGATGTCTCGCGCAAGAAGCGGGCCGAGCGCATCGACTCGGCGGCCGCCTCCTTCATCCTTCAGGGCGCGCTGGACAGGCTTTCATCCCTGGCCAGGACGGCCGGCGCCGACTGACGGCGCGCCTGCCACCAGGCCGCAATCTTCTTGCGGCGGCGGAAGGCAATGATGCCGAGCACCAGGAAGCTGTCGAGGATGATGGCGCGTAGGACGAGCGGCGGAATGCTCTCCGGTGGAATGCCCAGAATGTGCCCGTAGATGCGGAACACCAGATCGTGGGCATCGCGTGTCAGCATGAAGATGCCGAAATTCATGTCGTAGTAGGAAAGCCCATACCAGCTGCCCAGCAGCGCGATCGGCCCCGCCCAGAGAATGAGGAACCATTTCATGCCGCCCTCCTCCGCGTTGCGAGAAGGTCCGTGGCGGCAAACAGCGTTTCGCTGATCGCCACGACCGCGACAAGAACGATGAGCGGAAGCACGATATCCACCGCCACGAAGGAAAACAGGGTCGTCATGACCGATATCCGGGCCGCCATGGCCATACTCATCACTCGCTACATGGTTAACAGCAGGTTAATGGCAGCTTTGCCGGTTAACCCTCTTCGCGCAACGCAAACCTGCGATTAAGGTTAATTTCCACACGGGCGGCGGTTGCGGCCGCCCTTGCCACCACCATCGCGACAGGGCATGAGCGGATAATCGTCTCCAGGCCCTCCGGTTCCATGCTCCTCATCTTCGAAAGCATCCTGCCCATCTTCCTGCTCGTCGTGCTCGGCGTGCTGCTCAGACGGTGGCGTGCCATCGACGGCGACATGTGGAACGGGCTGGAACAGCTCGGCTTCTACGTGCTGTTTCCGTGCCTGCTCTTCACCACGCTCGCCAAGGCCGAGTTTTCGGGAATTGCTGCCGGCAGCGTCGCCATCGGCTCCATCGGCTCGGTGACGCTCATCGCGCTGCTGATCGTCTTGTCCTGGCCGCTGTTTCGCGCAGCCGGCGTGTCGGGTTCATCCTTCACGTCCGTCTTCCAGACCTCGACCCGGTGGAATGCCTTCATCGCGCTGGCCATCGGCGAAAAGCTCTACGGGCAACAAAGCCTCGCGCTTGTCGCGCTCGTGGCCACACTGATCATCATTCCCCTCAATTTCTACAATATCGCGATGCTGATCTGGTTCGGCGGCGGCAGCCGGAGCCTGAAGACCTTCCTGTGGAAGGTGCTCACCAACCCGATGATCATCGGGTCGGCGCTGGGCGTGACCATCAATCTCTTGGAAATCCCGCTCTATCAGCCGGTAATGCAGGCAGCCGAGCTGGTGGCGAGCTCGTCGCTGAGCCTCGGTCTCATCATGGTCGGTGCCGGACTGAAACTGGCGGACGCCTTGAGACCACGTCCGCTGGCTTTGCTGCCGCTGTTCCTGAAACTCATCTTCATGCCACTCGTGATGACCGCGGCGGCCTATGCGCTGGGCATGCGCGGCGAGCACTTGATGACGATAACCATGGGGGCGAGCGTACCCACCGCCATGAACGGTTATGTTCTGGCCAAGCAGATGGGTGGGGATGCGCCGCTCTATGCGGCCGTCGCAACGCTTCAGACCGTCGCGTCTTTCTTCACCATCCCGATCGTACTGGCCACGGCGGCCTATCTGGCCGGCGGATAGAGCAGATCAACGATGTAGGCCGAATCGAAGCGCGAATCGAGCATGCCGTAGGTCGCGCGCCAGCCAGAGGCCAGACGCGTTTCCAGGAAGGCATCGGCAATGCGGCCGGCACCGGCACGGTAGAGTTCGGCAGCGGCCGCAGCCAGGGCGAGCTGCTCCACCAGCATGCGGGCAGCACCCTCATCCCGCTCGCAGAGCGACAGGGCGGCACGCAGAACCTCCACCGTCTTCTTGCCGGCGGGGCCGAGATCACGGGCAAAGCCGGCGAAGAGCAGTTCGAACAGGTCCCTGCCACGGCTTATGACCCGCATCAGGTCGAGCGCCATGACGTTACCGGAGCCTTCCCAGATCGCGTTGACCGGAGCCTCGCGATAGTGGCGGGCAATCGGGCGCTCCTCCACATAACCGCTACCGCCGATGCATTCCATCGCCTCGTAGATGAGCGCGGGCGCGATCTTGCAGCACCAGTATTTCGTGACCGGCGTCATGATGCGGGCATAGGCGGCGTCGCTCGCGCTGTCGCGCGCCTTGTCGAATGCATCGGCGAGGCGGAAGGAGAGCGCGGTTGCACCGGCGACGTCGAGCGCCATATCGGCCAGCACCCGCGTCATGATCGGCTGCGCAACGAGGGGCTTGCCGAAGACCATTCGGCCGCGGGTATGATGCACGGCTTCGGCGAGGGACGCGCGCATGATGCCGGCGGAGGCCAGCGCGCAATCCAGCCGCGTCAGCGTGACCATGTCGAGAATGGTACCAATGCCCGCATCCGGCTTGCCGAGCAGGAAGCCGAATGTGTCGGAGAACTCCACCTCCGACGAGGCATTGGAGCGGTTACCGATCTTGTCCTTGAGGCGCTGGAAGCGAAGGCCGTTGCCGGACCCGTCCTCGAGCAGGCGCGGCACGAGGAAGCAGCCGACACCCTCGCGGGTCTGGGCCAGCATCACAAAGCCGTCGCTCATGGGTGCCGACATGAACCACTTGTGGCCGTTCAGCCGGTAAATGCCCTCGCCGACACGCTCGGCGGTCGAGGTGTTGGCGCGCACATCCGTGCCGCCCTGCTTTTCCGTCATGCCCATGCCGATGGTAATGGCGCTCTTCTGCATGGCGGGCTTGTTGGCGCTGTCATATTTGCGCGACAGGATCTTGCGGCCCCATTCGCGCTGGACCTGCGGCGAGGCCGACAGCGCCGCGACGGAGGCGCTCGTCATGGTCAGCGGGCAGAGATGCCCGCATTCGAGTTGCGCGGTCAGAAAGAAGCGGGCGGCGCGCGCCTTGTGCGCGATGCCATTCTCGTCCGGAACGTTTTCCCAGAGCGAAGAATGCAGGCCGGTCGCCATGGACCGGCGCATCAGCGCATGCCAGGCGGGGTGATAGTCCACGACATCGATGCGCTCGCCGCGCGGCCCGTGCGTGCGCAGTTGCGGAACGCCCTCGTTTGCCATGCGCGCAAGCTCCTGCGCCTCCGGCGAGGTCACATAGCGGCCGATCGCGTCGAACTCGTCGCGAAGGCTCTTGGGCATGGCGTCCGTGGCGTCGACCAGCAACGGATCGGAACGGTAGGCATTGATGCCCGACCACAGCGGCGGCTGGTTGAGATCGGCAAGTTTCTGTTCGGTGTCGCGAGTCATGAGCGGGTTCTATCGCAAGTCGCGACGGGGCGAAACGGGGCCGTGATGCCGCAGATGCGCTTCAGCGCACAAAAGCGTGGGAATGCACGCCGAGCGGTCCACGCCGCCTTGCCGCGCGGAAACCGACACTTTATAGACCGCGCGTATCCACGACAGTTGAGGCGGAGCCCCATGGACTTCTTTCCGCATCGCCACCTTCTCGGTATTAAGGGTCTGACGGAGCACGACATCACGTTCCTGCTCGACCGCGCCGACGAGGCAGTGAAAATCTCCCGCCAGCGGGAGAAGAAAACGTCGGCGCTCCGAGGGCTGACGCAGATCAATCTCTTCTTCGAAGCCTCCACCCGCACGCAATCCTCCTTCGAACTGGCCGGCAAGCGGCTCGGCGCGGATGTGATGAACATGTCGGTCGGCAATTCCTCGGTGAAGAAGGGCGAAACCCTGATCGATACCGCGATGACGCTGAACGCCATGCATCCGGACGTGCTGGTGGTGCGCCATTCTTCCGCCGGTGCCGCGGCCCTTCTGGCGCAAAAGGTCTCCTGCGCCGTCATCAATGCCGGCGACGGCCAGCACGAGCATCCGACCCAGGCGCTGCTCGACGCGCTGACCATTCGCCGCGCCCGGGGCAAGCTTTCGCGCATCATCGTCGCCATCTGCGGCGACGTGCTGCATTCGCGTGTCGCCCGCTCGAATATCCTTCTGCTCAACGCCATGGGCGCGCGGGTGCGCGTGGTGGCGCCGGCAACGCTGCTGCCATCCGGCATCGCGGAGATGGGGGCCGAGGTCTATCACTCCATGGCGGAGGGCCTGAAGGATGCCGACGTCGTCATGATGCTGCGGCTGCAGCGCGAGCGCATGTCCGGCGCCTTCGTACCCTCGGTGCGCGAATACTTCCACTATTACGGCCTCGATGCCGAAAAGCTGAAGGCGGCGAAGGAGGATGCGCTTGTCATGCATCCCGGCCCCATGAACCGCGGCGTGGAAATCGCCTCCGAAATCGCCGACGGCCCGCAGAGCGTGATCGAACAGCAGGTCGAGATGGGTGTCGCCGTGCGCATGGCCGTCATGCAGACGCTCCTCCTCTCACAGAACCAGGATGTCCGCGCATGACCCGCACCACCGTCCTGAAAAACCTCCGCATCCTCGACCCGTCCAGCAACCTTGATGAAAACGGCTCGATCGTCATCGAGAACGGGCGGATCGCCGCTATCGGCAGTGGCGCGCACAACCAGGGCGCTCCTGAGGGCGCCGAGATTGTAGACGGCCGTGGCGTGATCGCCGCGCCCGGTCTCGTCGATGCCAGGGTCTTCGTCGGCGAGCCCGGCGCGGAACATCGCGAGACCATCGAATCGGCCTCGCGCGCCGCAGCAGCAGGCGGCGTCACGACGTTCATCACCATGCCGGACACCGACCCCGTCATCGACGACATCGCGCTGGTCGAATTCGTGCTGAAGAACGCGCGCGACAAGGCGATCGTCAACATTCATCCGGCCGCCGCGTTGACCAAGGGGCTTGCCGGCGAGGAGATGACGGAGTTCGGCCTGCTCAAAGATGCCGGCGCGGTGGCCTTCACCAATGGCCGCAACCCCATGCACAATGCTCAGGTGCTGCGCCGCGCCATGACCTATGCACGCGAATTCGGCAGCGTCATCGCGCTCGAAACGCGCGACAAGTATCTCGGCGCCGGCGGCGTGATGAACGAGGGACTGCTGGCGAGCTGGCTCGGCCTGTCCGGCAGCCCGCGCGAAGCCGAGCTGATCCCGCTCGAGCGTGACCTGCGCATCGCCGGCCTCACCCGCGGCAAATACCACGCCGCGCAGATTTCCGTGCCGGAATCCGCCGAGGCGGTGAAGACCGCCCGCCAGCGCGGGGCCAACGTCACCTGCGGGATTTCGATCAACCATCTGACACTCAACGAGAACGACATCGGCGAGTACCGCACGTTCTTCAAGCTGTCGCCGCCGCTGCGCGGCGAAGACGATCGCAAGGCCATGGTCGACGCGCTCGCAAGGGGCGACATCGACATCATCGTCTCCTCGCACGATCCGCAGGATGTCGACACCAAGCGCCTGCCCTTCGCCGACGCGGCGGATGGCGCAATCGGGCTCGAAACCATGCTGGCGGCCGCACTCCGGTTGCATCACAGCGGCGAAGTCCCACTCATGCGGCTCATCGATGCGCTGTCGACGCGGCCGGCAAAGATCTTTGGCCTCGACGCCGGCACGCTCGCGCCGGGCGCGAAGGCCGATATCGTGCTGATCGACCCGGACGAGCCGTGGCTTGCCACGAAAGAGACGTTCGTCTCGCGATCGAAGAACACGCCGTTCGAAGATGCCCGCTTTACGGGACGCGCGGTTAGCACCTATGTTGCCGGCAAACGGGTGCATTCGCTGGGCTGAAGGGACATCGGCCGCTCGGGAGATTAAGCCCCGAATGCTCTGAACAAAACGGGGGAACAATCGTGTCCGACATTTTCAGCTGGCCGCTCGGTGCATTGCCGACCCTTGCCGCCCTCGCCTTCGGCTATCTGCTGGGGTCGATACCCTTCGGGCTGGTCCTCACCCGCATGGCGGGGCTGGGCGACGTGCGAAAGATCGGCTCCGGCAATATCGGCGCGACCAACGTGCTGCGCACGGGAAACAAGAAACTTGCCGCCGCGACACTGCTTCTCGATGCTTTGAAGGGCACGGCCGCGGCCGCCATCGCCTCGCGCTGGGGGATCGAGGCCGGCATTGCCGCGGGCTTCGCCGCCTTCCTCGGCCACCTCTTTCCGGTCTGGCTCGGCTTCAAGGGCGGAAAGGGCGTTGCGACCTATGTCGGCGTTCTGCTCGGGCTGGTGCCCGTCATGGTCGCGGTGTTCGCCGCCGTCTGGATCGCCTGCGCCTATATCACCCGCTACTCGTCGCTCTCGGCCCTGGTTGCAACTGCCGTATCTCCGGTTGTATTGTGGTTTCTCGGGTATGAGAAAGTGGCGCTGCTTTTCCTGGTGCTGACGCTCATCACCTGGTGGAAGCACAGCGCGAATATCAGCCGCCTCATGAGCGGCACGGAAAGCAAGATCGGCAGCAAGGGATAGCCATGGACGACCGCAGCGCAAGGACCACGGGAATTGCGCTGACGGAACGACAGAGGATCGCCTGGCTGCGGCTCATCCGTAGCGACAATGTCGGACCAGTCACCTTCCGCGACCTGATCAACCACTTCGGCAGCGCCGAGACCGCGCTGGAAATGTTACCGGAGCTCTCCCGGCGCGGTGGTGCATCGCGCAGCATCCGTGTCGCCAGCCGGGCGGATGCGGAACGCGAAATGGAGATGGCCGAGCGCCATGGCGCAAGCTTCGTCGGCATCGGCGAACCCGACTATCCGCCCCTTCTGCGCCAGATCGACGGCGCACCGCCGCTGCTGGCCGTCAAGGGCAATCGCAGGGTCATGACGGCGCCGGCCGTCGGCATTGTCGGCGCCCGCAATGCCTCCATTTCAGGCATGAAGCTCGCCGGCCTGCTGGCGCGGGACATCGGCCGGGCGGGCTATGCCATCGTATCCGGTCTTGCCCGCGGCATCGACACCGCTGCTCATCGCGCCAGCATCGAGACCGGCACCATCGCGGCCATGGCTGGCGGGCTCGACAAGCCCTACCCGCCCGAAAATATCGGACTGCTCGACGAGCTGACGGCGCGGGACGGCGTTGCGGTCAGCGAGATGCCCTTCGGATGGGAGCCGCGCGCACGCGACTTTCCGCGCCGCAACCGCCTTATCGCCGGCATGTCGCTTGGCCTCGTCGTGGTGGAAGCCGCGATGCGCTCCGGCTCGCTGATCACAGCACGCAATGCAGGCGATTTCGGACGGCTGGTCTTCGGCGTGCCCGGCTCGCCCCTCGATCCGCGTTGTGAAGGAACCAACGGCCTTTTGAAGGATGGCGCGACGATCACCACGACGGCACAGGACGTGCTGGACGGCCTGCGACCTTTGTGCGAGCCCGATCTCTTCCAGCCGCACAGCGGAGCCGACGAACCGGACGAGGACATCGCATCCGCCGAGCGGCTGCCGCCGAGCGAAAGCGACCGTGAACGGCTGACGGAGGCTTTGAGCCCTGTCCCGACCGAGATCGATGAGATCATTCGGTACACCGGCATCACCCCGTCTGCCGCCTATCTCATTCTGCTAGAACTTGACCTTGCGGGGCGATTGGAACGCCATGTCGATGGGCGCGTCTCGATGACCGCGGACTGAGAGCGGCCTCACGCCGGACTGGATGTCTCCGGCTTCGACATAGGCCATCTCGATCAGGTAGCGCAGCATGTCCGCGCCGTCATTGTTTGCGATGCTGCGCAATTCGCCGAGCATCTGGCGTATATAAGCTATGTTGTCCTCCGCAGTGCGCGGCGGCATGCTTGGCGTGGCTGTTTTCGGGTTCATGGCACCCCCGTTGCATCCGTGACGAATCATCACTTCAGGTTGCAATTCCTGTACCACTCAAACGATAATACGATTATTTATAATTGCAATAAATTATTAGTCGACCACTGGTTGTATTGCGTTGTAACCGACTTATTTCAACCCTACCTCTTGACCGGAACGCTTTCCCTGTTCATGTCGAAACACACTTTGCGGCGCGGGACGCCTTCTTTTTTGCCGCGCGGTCAAGCCGCGGCACCTGGTATCAGAGAAATGACGATGAATGTTGTAGTTGTGGAATCGCCTTCCAAGGCCAAGACGATCAACAAGTATCTCGGGCCTGGTTACACGGTGCTCGCCTCCTTCGGCCATGTCCGCGACCTGCCGGCCAAGGACGGTTCCGTGCGGCCGGACGAGGACTTCGAGATGTCCTGGGAAGTCGACACGGCCTCCGCAAAACGCATCAAGGATATCGCCGACGCGATGAAGTCCTCCGATGGCCTTATCCTCGCGACCGACCCGGATCGCGAAGGTGAAGCGATCTCCTGGCACGTCCTCGATGTGCTCAACAAGAAGAAGGTGATCGGCGACAAGCCGGTGAAGCGCGTGGTTTTCAACGCCATCACCAAGTCGGCCGTGCTGGATGCGATGAAACATCCGCGCGACATCGACATATCGCTTGTCGATGCCTATCTGGCGCGCCGCGCGCTCGACTATCTCGTCGGCTTCAATCTTTCGCCGGTGCTGTGGCGCAAGCTGCCGGGCGCCCGTTCCGCCGGGCGCGTGCAGTCGGTGGCGCTTCGCCTCGTCTGCGACCGGGAATCCGAGATCGAGCGCTTCGTCTCGGAAGAGTACTGGAACCTCTCGACCACCCTGAAGACGCCGCGCGGCGACGAGTTCGAGGCGCGTCTCGTGTCTGCGGAGGGCAAGCGCCTGACGCCGAAGGCCATCGGCAATGCCGAAGAGGCAAACCGCCTGAAAACCCTGCTCGACGGCGCGGCCTATCGCGTGGAAAGCGTGGAGGCAAAGCCCACCAAGCGCAATCCCGCCCCGCCTTTCACCACGTCGACCCTTCAGCAGGCCGCGTCTTCCAAGCTCGGCTTCTCGGCATCACGCACCATGCAGGTGGCACAGAAGCTCTATGAAGGCATCGATATCGGCGGCGAGACCGTCGGTCTCATCACCTATATGCGTACCGACGGCGTGCAGATGGCGCCCGAGGCGATCGACGCCGCCCGCCGGGCCGTCGCAAGCCAGTTCGGCGAGCGTTATGTGCCGGAAAAGCCGCGCCTCTATTCCACCAAGGCGAAGAATGCCCAGGAAGCGCACGAGGCCATTCGCCCGACATCATTCGATCGTACGCCCGACGAGGTGCGCCGTTTCCTCGATGCGGATCAGCTGAAGCTTTACGATCTCGTCTGGAAGCGCGGCATCGCAAGCCAGATGGCCTCCGCCGAAATCGAGCGTACGACTGTCGAGATCGAAGCTGACAATGGCGGCCGCAAGGCCGGTGTGCGCGCCACCGGCTCGGTCATCCGCTTCGACGGCTTCATCGCCGCCTATACGGACCAGAAGGAAGACGGCGAGCAATCGGACGACGGCGACGAGGATGGCCGCCTGCCGGAAATCAACGCGCAGGAAAAGCTCGACAAGCAGAAGGTGAACGCCACGCAGCACTTCACCGAGCCGCCGCCGCGCTATTCCGAAGCAACGCTCATCAAGAAAATGGAAGAGCTCGGCATCGGCCGTCCCTCCACCTATGCCGCGACGCTCGCCACGCTGCGTGACCGCGAATACATCATCATCGACAAGCGCAAGCTGATCCCCGAGACCAAGGGCCGCCTCGTCACGGCTTTCCTCGAAAGCTTCTTCACGCGCTATGTCGAATACGATTTCACGGCCGATCTTGAAGAGAAGCTCGACAAGATCTCAGCCGGCGAGCTCGACTGGAAGCAGGTTCTGCGGGACT
The DNA here is from genome assembly GCF_022637395.1 of Shinella sp. H4-D48. GTDB lineage: Bacteria > Pseudomonadota > Alphaproteobacteria > Rhizobiales > Rhizobiaceae > Shinella > Shinella sedimenti. Next base: position 2,094,387 of record NZ_CP093337.1, read on the forward strand.
TCTGGAAGGATTTCTTCGCACAGATCGAGGAAACCAAGGAGCTGCGCGTCACCAATGTTCTCGACGCGCTGAACGAGGAACTGGCACCGCTCGTCTTCCCCAAGCGCGAAGACGGCAGCGATCCGCGCATCTGCCAGGTCTGCGGCACTGGCAAGCTTTCGCTGAAGCTCGGCAAGTTCGGCGCCTTCGTCGGCTGCTCGAACTATCCGGAATGCAACTATACTCGCCAGCTTTCCGCCGACGGCGGTTCCGATGCGGATGCGTCCGTCTCCAACGAACCGCAGAGCCTCGGCAAGGATCCCCATACCGGCGAGGAAATCACCCTGCGCTCCGGCCGTTTCGGGCCTTATGTGCAGCGCGGCGACGGCAAGGAAGCCAAGCGGTCGAGCTTGCCGAAGGGCTGGGCGCCGGCCACCATCGACCATGAGAAGGCGGTCGCCCTGCTCTCGTTGCCGCGCGATATCGGCCAGCATCCGGAAACGGGCAAGATGATTTCGGCCGGGCTTGGCCGCTACGGGCCGTTCCTGCTGCACGACGGCGGCTACGCCAATCTGGAAACGGTGGAAGACGTGTTCTCGATCGGTCTCAACCGGGCCGTAACAGTGATCGCGGACAAGGCATCGAAGGGCCCGGGCGGCCGCGGCCGCGGTACACCGGCCGCGCTGAAGACGCTGGGCGACCACCCGGACGGCGGCCCCATCACGGTACGCGACGGCAAGTATGGACCCTATGTCAACTGGGGCAAGGTCAACGCGACCCTGCCGAAGGACAAGTCCGCCGACAGCGTCACGCTGGAGGAAGCGCTCGTGCTGATCGCCGACAAGGCCGGCAAGACGCCTGCCAAGGGCGGCAGGGCCAAGGCGGCGAAGTCCACGAAGACGGCAAAGACCGGCGAGACGAAGACGGCGAAGCCCAAGGCAAAGGCCGCCGCCAAGCCGAAAGCCGCCGCCAAGCCGAAGACAGCTCCCAAGGCAAAGAAGGCCTGATCGAATGACCAGAGAACCACGCAGCCGGTCGGGACAATCCAGGCGGCCCGGCCGCGCGGGTCGTGATGCCCCGGCGGCAGACGATACGTCGATCATCCACGGCGTCGTGCCGCCGCGCGACGTTCTCCTGCGCTTCATCGCCGATCATCCCGAGCAGGCCTCCAAGCGCGAAATCTCCAAGGCCTTCGGCTTGAAGGGCGAAGCGCGCGTCGAACTGAAGGCGCTGCTGAAGTCCTTCGAGGAGGACGGTCTCCTGGAAAAGCGCCGCAAGTCGCTGGTGCGCCCTGGCGCCCTGCCCCCGGTCGCCGTGCTCGACATAACAACCCGCGATGTCGATGGTGAACTGATCGGGCGCCCTGCCGAATGGCTCGACGACGCGGGCGTGGCGCCGGCCGTGCTGATCCGCCAGTCCGGCGGACCGCGCAAGGACAAGGCACCCGTCGCCGGCCTCGGCGACCGGGTTCTCGCGAAGATCTTTCCGGCCAAGGAACGCGGCGGGCCGGCCTATACCGGTCGCGTCATCAAGGTTCTCGACAAGAAGAAGAACTCCGGCATGGGCGTCTTCCGCTCCATGCCCGGCGGCAATGGGCGCATCCTGCCGATCGACCGACGCGGCGAGGAGATGGACGTCGATGCCGGATCCACAGCCGGCGCCAAGGACGGTGACCTCGTTGAGATCGATGTCGTGCGCATCGGCCGGTTTGGCCTGCCGCGCGCGCAGATCAAGGGCGTGATCGGCTCCGTGGCGTCGGAGAAGGCGATCTCCATGATTGCCATCCATGCCCACGGCATCCCGTACATCTTTCCCGACGCGGTCATCCGCGAGGCGGAAGCGGCAGGCCCGGCGTCCATGTCGCATCGCGAGGATTGGCGCAGCCTGCCCCTCATCACCATCGATCCTGCTGACGCAAAGGACCACGACGATGCCGTGCACGCCGAGCCGGATACCTCGCCGGACAATCCCGGCGGCGTGATCGTCACCGTCGCCATCGCCGATGTCAGCTACTATGTTCGCCCGAAATCCGCGCTCGACCGCGAGGCGCTGAAGCGCGGCAACTCGGTCTACTTCCCCGACCGCGTCGTGCCGATGCTGCCGGAGCGCATTTCCAACGACCTCTGCTCGCTGAAGGAAGGCGTCGACCGCCCGGCCCTCGCCGTGCGTATGGTGTTTTCGAAGGAAGGCCGCAAGGCGGGCCACACCTTCCACCGTATCATGATGAAGAGCGCGGGGAAGCTGTCCTACCAGCAGGCGCAGGCCGCCATAAACGGCGCACCCGATGACAAGAGCGGCCCGATCCTCGAGACGATCCTGAAACCGCTCTGGGAAGCCTACCGCATCATGACGATCGGCAGGAACCGCAGGCAGCCGCTCGAACTCGACATGCCGGAACGCAAGATCCTGCTGAAACCCGATGGCACGGTCGACCGGGTCTTCGTGCCGCCGCGCCTCGATGCGCACAAGCTCATCGAAGAGATGATGATCCAGGCGAACGTTTCGGCCGCCGAAACGCTGGAGAAAAAGAAGCAGGTCCTCGTCTACCGCGTGCACGACGCCCCCTCGCTTGCCAAGCAGGAAACGCTGCGCGAATTCCTCCAGACGCTCGACATTTCGCTGGTGAAGGGCGGCAACATGCGCTCCAACCATTTCAATGGCGTGCTGGCCAAGGCGAAGGAGACACCCTTCGAGCAGATGGTCAACCAGATGGTGCTGCGCTCACAGAGTCAGGCAATCTACAGCCCGGAGAATATCGGCCATTTCGGCCTGAACCTGATGAAGTATGCCCACTTCACGTCGCCGATCCGCCGCTATGCGGACCTGATCGTACATCGCGCGCTGGTGGGCTCGCTCGGCTTCGGCGAAGGCGGCATCACGCCGGACGAAGAAGCCGTTCTGGACGACATCGCTGCCGAAATCTCGACCTTCGAGCGCCGTGCCATGGCGGCGGAGCGCGATACGGTGGACCGGCTGATCGCCCATCACCTCGCGGGGCGCCTCGGCGAGGAATTCGACGGCCGCGTTTCCGGCGTCACCAAGGCGGGACTTTTTGTCACCCTGCCCGAATATGGCGCGGATGGTTTCGTACCGATATCGATGCTCGGCCAGGATTACTTCATCTACGACGAGGCCCATCAGGCGCTGTCCGGTGAGAAGACCGGGCTCGGCTATCGCCTCGGCGACGAGGTGCGCGTCAAGCTTGCCGAAGCCGTGCCGCTTGCCGGCGCGTTGCGCTTCGACATGGTCAGCGAAGGCCGCAAGATGCCGACCGCCGTGCGTTCGTTCCACAAGTCGGGCCGCCGTAAGGGTTCCGGTCCACGCCGCCAGCCGGGCACGCGCCCGCCCCGCGGTAAGCGCTAGGCCTGATAGAATATCCGTGTTCGCCCCTGTGCGGGCGCGGTTTGCCGGAGCGACCTTCGGCGGGAAGGACATGTGAGATGCAGGCCGAAGAGACCGGCGAAACGACGCAGCATTTCGGCGAGAGCGGACATTCCGTTCCGAACGATAGACCCGTGTGGCGCTCCATCCGGCGCGGCATGCTCAACCGCTGCCCGGCCTGCGGCACCGGCCGCCTGTTCCGTGCCTTCGTCAAGCCTGCCGATCATTGCGCGGCCTGCGGCCAGGATTTCACGCCCCAGCGCTCAGACGACCTGCCGCCTTATATCGTTATCACCATCGTCGGCCACATCGTCGTTGGCGGCTACATGGCGACGGATCTGATCCTGCCCCTGAACACATGGCAGCATCTTATGATCTGGGTGCCGATCACCATCATCATGGCGATCGTCCTGCTCCAGCCCGTCAAGGGCGGCACCATCGGCCTGCAATGGGCGCTGAAGATGCACGGTTTCGGTGACAAGCCCACCGATGACGAGGAATCGCCGGCGCGCGGCGACAGCGTGGCATGACGGCCATCCGGCCCGTCGACGCCGCCTCGATCCTGCTTCTCGACCGGACGGGCGGAAACATTCGCGTCCTCGTGGGACGGCGCAGCAGCAGGCATGTCTTCATGCCGGATGTCTATGTCTTTCCGGGCGGCCGGCGCGATGCCCGCGACCGGCTTTTACCCATCGCCAGCCCGCTGCATGCGCTCGCCTCCGAGAGGCTGGCGATTCGCGCAGGCGCGCGGTGCTCCGATTCGCGGCTGCGGGCGCTGGCCGTCGCGGCTATCCGCGAACTCTACGAGGAGACGGGCATCAGCGTCGGCATGCCGCTCGCCAATCCCGCAGGCGACGCCCTGCCCTTTCTGCCCGACCTGTCGCGGCTGCGATTCCTCGCCCGCGCCATCACGCCCGCCGGCATGGTTCGCCGGTTCGACACGCGCTTCTTCACGCTTTTCACCGATGAAGCCGGCATCGATCCGGCCTCGGCGACAGCCAGTCACGAGCTGGAGGACCTGCGATGGGTCAATATTTTTGATCAGACATGCGTTGAGATGCCCGACATAACCGTCTTGATCCTTGAAGAGCTTCAAAAATGCCTTCAGGAAGACCTATCTCTGCCTTTCGGAAGGGCCGTGCCACTGTATCACACCCGGCACGGGCGCTTCCTTAGGGACCTGCTTTGAGGACAGACCACATATGACGCAGCCGCAATCCGGCACATCCGGCCCGGTGGAACACATTCACTGGCGTTCTCTTATTGCAGCCGTCGCCGCGATCTCCGCCGTGGGACTGGCCATCGGCCTCGGGCTTCCGCTGCTGTCGATCATTATGGAGAAGCGCGGCATCTCTCCGACTCTCATCGGCATCAATTCCGCCATGGCGGGCGTGGCGGCGATGGTAGCCGCGCCCTTCACCACGCGCCTTGCGCATGGACTGGGCACGTCTAACACGATGCTGCTGGCTATCGTGCTGGCCGCCATCAGCGGGCTCGGCTTTTATTATATCGAGAATTTCTGGCTATGGTTTCCGCTGCGCCTCGTCTTCCACGGGGCCATCACCACCCTGTTCATCCTCTCAGAATTCTGGATCAACGCCGCCGCGCCACCCCGCCGGCGCGGGTTGGTGCTGGGCATCTATGCGACGGTGCTGTCGCTCGGTTTCGCCGCCGGCCCCCTGCTCTTCTCCCTGCTCGGCAGCCAGGGCGTGTTGCCGTTTGCGGTGGGTGCCATGATCATCCTTGTCGCAGCCGTTCCGATCTTTATCGCGAGACGGGAGAGCCCGATCATCACCGAGAAGCCGGATGCCCACTTCATGCGCTATGTGTTGCTCGTGCCGACGGCGACGGCCGCCGTCTTCGTGTTCGGCGCCGTCGAGGTGGGCGGACTGTCCCTGTTCCCGATCTATGCCACCCGTGCGGGCTTCAGCGAGCCGCAGGCCGCCCTTCTTCTCACCGTCATGGGCATCGGCAACATGGCGTTCCAGATCCCCCTCGGCATGATCTCCGACCGCATGCGCGACCGCCGGGGCCTGCTCACGATCATGGCCGTCGTCGGCCTGATTGGTGCGCTGTCGCTGCCCTTGGTGTCACAGAACTGGATGCTGATGGCGGTCGTGCTGTTCGTATGGGGCGGCTGCGTTGCGGGGCTCTATACGGTTGGCCTCAGCCATCTTGGCTCGCGACTCGTCGGAGCGGACCTTGCCGCGGCGAATGCGGCCTTCATCTTCTGTTATGCGGTTGGCACGGTGATCGGCCCGCAAGCCATCGGCGGGGCTATGGACGTCTCGGGCAATGACGGTTTTGCCTGGGCAATCGTTGGCTTCTTCGTGCTTTACCTCATACTTTCTCTTGGTCGGATGGTTTTCCGGCCAAAACAGGGTTGACTTTTCGGGCGCTATTTGTAGTTTCCGCGCAGATTTAAAGCCGTGGAGCAGACTGGCTGTCCGCGGCTTCGTTTTTCATAAAGGCAGGACGACCATGGCCAAGGCTACCACCATCAAGATCAAGCTGCTGTCGACGGCCGACACCGGTTTCTTCTACGTAACCAAGAAGAACAGCCGTACGATGACGGACAAGATGTCCAAGACGAAGTACGATCCCGTCGTAAAGAAGCACGTTGAATTCAAGGAAACCAAGATCAAGTAATCTTGGGACCCGACAGGTTCGCAAAGGCGCGGGGCGGAAACGCCCGGCGCCTTTTTCTTTGGGGGAAATTACGGCACTCTTCCGTAGCGCGAATCGAAAACGCCGCCCTCCTCTCGGAGAGCGGCGCTAAATTGGGGGTCGGTCAGGAACGACGACGGCACGAGGATTCCGTAGTTGTCGTTACTGACCGACCGACCCCACGACCCAGGAGATGCGGCGGACCTAGCATCATGGGGTAACCGGTTGTACGGGATCATTTCCCGTCCATGAGTTGAGCATTGCGCGGAAACGAAAATAAATCAACGATTTCTTAACGCTCGGCGGCCGGCGCGTTGTCTCATAGTTAATCGCTGTCCGGTTTTCTGTCACGAAAACGAGACAATTTGCAAAGGCAATGCAACCGACCGGCGATCAGCACAAAAGCCGAACACGCCATAAGCCTGCGCACGGTCTGATTGCAGAATATGCAAGACCTTGATAAGTTTCGGCAAAATCAAATCGTAGCGACATGGCTAGATTTCGCTACAGCGGCACGCGCTCCAGCGACATATTCACGGCTCATGAGCCGGCTTCCTAATTTCCGTCAACCGGCGAAAAAATCCACACGATCTAAGATCTCGAGATGGCTGTGGACAAGTCTAAGCGCGCCGCTCATGCCGCCGCGGCCACGACCCGATTGCGGCCCGAACGCTTGGCCTCATAGAGCGCGGTGTCGGCTCGTTTCAGCAGCGCGTCCGGCGTGTCGCCGCCTGGCAACATGGCAGCGATGCCCAGCGATGCCGTCACGGAAAGCGCGATATCCTTGCCCGGAATCTGGAACGGCTCGGACTCGACGATCGCACGCAGACGTTCGGCAACGCCGGCAGCCATTTCCGGTGTCGTATCCGGCATTACCAGCACGAATTCCTCCCCGCCATAGCGGCAGGCCAGATCCGCGCCACGCACGGCCGAGCGAACGCGGCTTGCAAATTCCCGGAGCACGACATCGCCGGCATCGTGGCCATAGGTGTCGTTGACCAGCTTGAAGCGATCGATATCGGTGATGCAGACGGAGAGCGCCCTGCCCCGTGCAGTCGCGCGATCGATCAGAAGCTTGAGATGGTTGTCGAGATAACGACGGTTATGCAGCCCGGTCAGGCCGTCCGTGACCGCCAGTTCAATCGTCTGGCGCACGCTGGCACGCAGGCGATCGTTGCAGCGCTTGCGGCGAATCTGTGTGAGGCTGCGCGCGATCAGCTCGTTGGGATCGATCGGGCGCATGACGTAGTCCGTCACCCCCAGATCGAGCGCGCGTACGATCAGATCGTCATCGCCCTGCTCGGCGATCAGCAGAATCGGCAGGAAGCGCGTGCGCTCCAGCGAGCGCAGCTGCGAGCAGAGGCGCAGCGGATCGTAATCCTCGAAATTGGCATTGACGATGACGAGTTCGAAATTGCTCTCTGCGGCCTGAAACACCGCTGCCTGCGGATCGGACATGCAGGTGACCTCGGCAATCGGCTTCAGGGCGCGCGCGATGCGGTCCTGCGAGCTGCCGCGCCCATCGACGAGCAGGATGTCGCCTGGTTCATCGCCCAGCCCGGTTTCCAACCCGTCTTCCAATGATATGGCGCGCGCGGTCGCTGCGCGCAGGCGCAACTCATCCGTCAGCATCTTCAGGCGCACGAGGCTCTTGACCCGCGACATGAGTTGCAGGTCGTTGACGGGTTTGGTCAGAAAATCATCCGCGCCGGCCTTGAGACCACGCACGCGGTCAGACGGCTGGTCGAGCGCCGTAACCATGACGACAGGAATATGCGCGGTCCGTGGATTGGCCTTCAGCCGCTCGCAGACCTCGAAACCATCGATGCCCGGCATCATGATGTCGAGCAGGATCAGATCGACCTGGGTGCGCTCGCAGATCGCCAATGCATCGTAACCGTTCTCGGCCGTCAGGACATCGAAGTATTCCGCCAGCAGCCGCGCTTCGAGCAGCTTCACGTTTGCGGGTATGTCATCGACGACGAGGATGCGTGCGGTCATTCTGCGTCCCCTCGCTCAGGCGTCGCCGAGATAGGTCTTGATGGTTTCGATGAACTTCGGCACTGAAATGGGTTTGGAGACATAGGCCTCGCACCCGCCCTGCCGGATTCGCTCCTCGTCGCCCTTCATCGCGAATGCCGTGACGGCGATGACGGGAATGACGTGAAGCTCGTCATCTTCCTTCAGCCACTTGGTGACTTCAAGCCCGGACACTTCCGGAAGCTGGATGTCCATCAGGATCAGATCCGGGCGGTGTTTACGAGCCAGTTCAAGGGCTTCCATACCGTTCCGGGTCTGAATGGTCGCATAACCGGATGCCTCGATAAGGTCCCGGAAGAGCTTCATATTCAGCTCGTTGTCCTCGACAATCATGACCTGTTTGGGCATCGTGCGTCCCTGTTCCTCTGACCGGCCTTGCAACCGTCGGGCAGATAGATAAGTTGCGGCGGAACCGAATTCAGCCAGCCGTACCGCATTCACATTAGCGGCACTTGGTTGATTAAAAGGTAAATTTCCCGAGGAAAAACGATGAAGAGCCAGAAAGAGACAGCGGCGGTAGAGAACGCCGAAGCGACTGCCATCTCGATCCTCGGCTGGCTCGCCGGTGAACCCGAACTTCTTTCGCGTTTCCTCTCGCTGACGGGTGTCCTGCCATCGGACGTGCGTCATGCGATGGCCGACCCCGGCTTTCGCGCCGGCCTCGTCGATTTCCTGATGGCGCATGAGCCCACCCTTCTCGCCTTTTGCGCGGCAACCGGCACGCAGCCGGAAACCGTTGTGGCGGCCCATGCTGTCCTTTCGGGACCGCACGGTGACATCGATTTCTGAACGGCAAATAACGCCGCCTTTGCCTGTGCACCGCGCGCAATCGGGGCGTGGTCCGTCTTGAGACTCATGAACTTACGCTGTAATGTCGCGATGTTCAACTTTTGTTCCTGACATGCACTCCGCTGCCACGCGATTACCGGGTTTTTGCCGTGACTGCCTCTCCGGGCAGACCGCCGACCTGCGCCGTTGTCGTGCCTGCGGCAGCCCGCGCCTCGTCTACCACACTGAACTCGATGACCTGACCCTCGCCCATATCGACTGCGACGCGTTCTATGCGGCAATTGAAAAGCGCGATAATCCCGAACTGGCGGATCGGCCCGTCATTATCGGTGGCGGCAAGCGCGGCGTGGTGTCGACGGCCTGTTACGTCGCGCGCATTCATGGCGTGCGATCGGCCATGCCGATGTTCAAGGCGCTGGAAGCCTGCCCGGACGCGGTGGTGATCCGGCCCGACATGGAAAAGTATGTGCGCGTCGGCCGGCAGATACGCACCATGATGCAGGAACTGACGCCGCTGGTGCAACCGCTTTCGATCGACGAAGCCTTCCTGGAGCTCAAAGGCACCGAGCGGCTGCACCACGACACCCCTGCCCGCGTGCTTGCCCGCTTCGCGCAGCGGGTCGAGAAGGAGGTGGGCATTACCATCTCCATCGGCCTGTCCTATTGCAAGTTTCTGGCCAAGGTCGCCTCCGACCTCAACAAGCCGCGCGGCTTTTCCGTCATCGGCCAGACGGAAGCGCTCGCCTTCCTGAAGGACAAGCCTGTTCGCATCATATGGGGCGTCGGCAAGGCTTTCGCGCAGACGCTGGAAAGCGACGGTATCCGCACGGTCGGCCAGCTTCAGACCATGGAGGAAACCGACCTGATGCGCCGCTACGGCATTATGGGCAAACGCCTGTTCAACCTCTCGCGCGGGCAGGACGACCGGGAAGTCCACGCCAATGAGGCGGCCAAGAGCGTATCGGCCGAAACCACGTTCTTCGACGATATCTCACGCTATGACGACCTTGTCGCGCATCTGCGCCAGCTCAGCGAAAAGGTCGCGACCCGCCTGCGCAAATCACAGATCGCCGGCCATACCGTGGTGCTCAAGCTCAAGACTGCCGATTTCAAGAGCCGGACGCGCAACCGCAAGCTCGAGGACCCCACCATGCTGGCCGACCGGATTTTCCGCACCGGCATCGAGCTTCTGCGCAAGGAAGCCGACGGCACGAAGTACCGGCTGATCGGCATCGGCGTCAGCGACCTCACGGATTCCAGCCGCGCCGACCCGCCCGATCTTGTCGATCCCGCAGCCAGCCGCCGCGCCGCCGCCGAAGCGGCAATGAACACGCTGCGCGACAAGTTCGGCAAGGCAAGCGTTGAGACCGGCTACACGTTCGGCCGTTCCGGCCCTGAGCGCACTCACGGAAAAGTGAGCCTGAAAGCCGTCGGGAAACTCGAAGACCCAAGCGAATAAATCCCCGCAAACCGGCGTTTTCCTGTGTATCGGGATGAGACGGGCGGGGACGTCGGCGCGATGCATCAAGTGTTCCTTAAACCGGATGCGTTAGATTTTTCCCCGGTTTGTATTGCGTACGGGTGAGTTACATGAAGTTTCGTCTTGCCACTGGCATGAGCATTCTGGGCCTGATGCTGAGTTGCACCAGCGCCCTCGGCGGCACGCTCGAAGGGCCGCTGCAGATCGTGGTCTCCAAGGATCTCCAGGAACTGAAGATCTACGATGGCGGCGTCGTGGTGGCGACCTCGCGCGTTTCGACCGGCAAGGCCGGCCACTCGACGCCAACAGGCATCTTCTCCATTCTCGAAAAGAAGCGTACGCACTTCTCCAATATATATGACAGCGCGCCGATGCCCTTCATGCAGCGGCTGACCTGGTCGGGTATCGCGCTGCACGCCTCCAACAGCGTGCCGTCCTACCCGGCCTCGCACGGTTGTGTGCGCCTGCCCAACGATTTTGCCAAGACGCTTTTCTCCGCCACCCGTCGCGGGGGGCATGTCCTGATCTCCGACCGCGAAGTAGCGCCGCAGCGCGTGGTACATGCCGCGCTCTTCAAGCCCTCCATCGTCGTTCCGGATACGCCACTGCTCTCCGATGCCGGCCTGCGGCCCGCGCTGATCGAGGCCGGCGACAAGAGCGTCGAGGTCGCGATGACCGAGCCCAAGCCGTCGGTCATCGAACCCGTCGTCGTCAAGACCGAGCAGGACCCGATCCGCATCCTGATCACCCGCCGCGGCGAGCGCGAAGCGCTGCTGGACCTGCAAACGCTGCTCAACACGCTGGGTTACGACGCCGGCGTACCGGATGGCCGCCACGGCAAGCAGACGATCACGGCCATCCGCGCCTTCCAGCTGGCAGAGGGATTGAAGGAAGACGGCATGATGACAGCCGATCTCGTTGCTGCCGTCTATGCCAAGGCAGGAAAGGGCGCGCCGCCGAACGGCCAGATCCTCGTGCGCCAGAAGTTCAAGCCGCTCGTCGAGGAAGCGATCACCATCCGTGAGCCGGAGGTGGCCCTGGGGACGCATTTCCTGCTGGCGCGCGCGGTCGATGCCGACAAGGGTACCGCCGAATGGTATGGTGTGAGCATGGACAACCAGTTGCCGCAATCGACCCTGAAGCGGCTCGGCATCACCACGGAGGCGGATGCGGGCGCGCCGGATGCGCTTGCCCGCACGCTGGATCGGCTGGATATCCCTGAGGACATGCGCAACCGTATTTCCGGCCTGATGAGCGAAGGTGCGTCGCTGTCCATTTCAGACACGGGGCTTGGCCCGGAAACCGGCGACGGAACGGACTTCATCACCGTCACACGCAAGGTGCAGAAGGCGGATGTGTCGGTCACACAGGGCAGCAGGAAATCGAAAAAGAAGAAGTCGTCGGTGACGGTCATCAACTGACCTGTTGCAAACACACTTTATCTTAAGGCCACCCCTCGGGTGGCCTTTTCTTTGCGTGTCTCACTCGCCAAGGCGACGCAGCAGCTCGTCGTAATCCTCCTGTGCCGTCGCCAAGCGGGCGTCCTCACCCGCAGCACGCAGACGCTCGATCCGGGTCCGCATGAAGGCCTTGGCGTCCTCCTTCCGCCCCAGCTCGTAGGCGAGTACGCCGCGCTGGAACAGCAGATCCTGCACGGTATCGAGGTCGTTGTCCGCCTCGGCGATGGCCAGGACACGCTCCAAATACGGCTCGGCCTCCGGCTTTCGGCCCATCGCGTGAAGGTTCTGGGCAAGGTTTGTCAGCACTGTCGTGAGATTGGGGTGGCTTTTGCCAAAGATCTTCTCGCCGCGGGCGAGCACATCGAGATTGAGCGTATAGGCCTGCTCGTAGAGCTTTGCCTCATGCAACTCGTAGGCCTGTTTCTGGCGCACGCCGGCACGCTGGTCGTCGCTGTAGCCGTCGTAGCGGTCGGCCATCAGCGCCGCCTTGCCGTATTGTTCGGCGGACAGCGCGTGCCTGGCGCTGTTGCCGGGAATTTTCGCGTAGCCGCCAAGCAGTTCGGCGTAGAGATAGCGATCGCCAAGCTGGCGCTTGAGTGGGCGGCGGTCATCGTCCGCCAGCGTCATCAGCTCTGCCAATGCGTCGATTCCGTCTTCAAACGGAACAACAGACGAGCGGCTCGTGACGAGACCGATCATCGACAGGATATCGCGTCGTTCGTCGATCAGATCCTGCCGCTTGCCAACATAGGCGCGCAAGACCTTCAGCTCTTCCATCGCGTCGGTGCCGCTGAACTCTACGTTTTCATCATCGATGCGGCTGCGCATCAGCGTGACGCGCTGGCGCAATTGCGCATCATTGGCAGGTGCGCCCTGCTTTTCGATAATGATCGTCTCGCGTTCTGCCATGGCGATAGACGGAAGTGCCAGGACGGCGACGAGGCAGTACACGATGGCAGCGCGAAATCGCATCCGTTTCCTCCGGCTCCCTGTTGATTATCCTGGTTCAGGAACTGGCAAACGGAGCCATTAAGATCAAGACCGCAGACGATCTTTTTCGACCGACTGCGGGGCGTTAGCGCGGTGCGAGTGATGAGCGGCCGGGCTCGCGCGCCTATACCAGCTCCACGTCCAGAACGCCCGGCGCCGAGCGCAGGGCCGCGGCGATTTCGGGAGAGATGCGGAAGCGTTCGTTCAGTTCGACCTCGATCTCGCGCTGGCCGTTGTCCTTGATGACGATGAAGGACACGAGGCCGTCGCCCTTGGTGTTGAGATGGGCGGCGATGGAGCGCAGCGGACCGGAATCGCGCACATAGACGCGCAGCGCCTTCTGCGTCTGCAACGCCTCCTCCTCCAGCGAGCGCAATGTCTGAATGCGCAGGCCGATGCCCTCCGGGCGCTCTTCCGCCTGAACCGTCATGACCAGCGATTTGCCGGGCTCGAGAAGATCGCGGTACTGGTTGAGCATTTCCGAAAACAGCACGGCCTCGAACTGACCGGAGGAATCAGAGAAGGCGACAATGCCCATCTTGTTGCCGGTGCGCGTCTTGCGCTCCTGCTTGGAGGTGACGGTGCCGGCAAGGCGGCCGGCCGTCGCACCGCGCTTCACCGCAACGGAGAAGTCCCCATAGGTCTGTACGCGCATCTTCGAGAGGATCGGCGCATAGGTATCGAGCGGATGTGCCGAAAGATAGAAGCCGAGCACCTGGAACTCGCGGTGCAGCTTTTCCGAGGCGAGCCACGGCGTGTAGGAGGGCAGCGTGATGACCTCGGGTCCGGTCGCAGCCCCCATGCCGAAAATGTCGCCCTGCCCGCTCGTCTTGTTCTCCTGGGCGCGCTGTGCTGCTCCGAGCAGACGGTCCAGCCCGGCAATCATCGCCGCGCGGTCATGGCCGAAGCAATCGAAGGCGCCGGCGATGATCAGGCTTTCGAAGACGCGGCGGTTGACGAATTTCGGATCGATGCGGGTGCAGAAATCCTCCAGGCTCTTGAACGGCGTCGTGCCGCGCACCTCCACGATATGCTGCACCGCGGCCTCGCCAACGCCCTTGATGGCGGCGAGCGCGTAGTAGATGCGGCTTTCGCCGGTTTCGAAATGCGCAAAGGAAGTCTGGACGGACGGGGGAATGACCGCGATGCCGAGACGCGCGGCATCCTGTCGGAAGTCGTTCAGCTTGTCGGTGTTGGACATATCGTAGGTCATCGACGCGGCGAGGAATTCGACCGGGTAATGCGCCTTGAGATAGGCCGTCTGGTAGGACACGATGGCGTAGGCGGCGGCATGCGACTTGTTGAAGCCGTAATTGGCGAACTTGGCGAGCAGGTCGAAGATCAGGTCGGACTGCGGCTTGGACACGCCGTTCTTGACCGCGCCCTCGACGAAACGCGCGCGCTGTTTGTCCATCTCCTCCTTGATCTTCTTGCCCATGGCGCGGCGCAGCAGGTCGGCTTCGCCGAGCGAATAGCCCGAGAGCACCTGGGCGATCTGCATCACCTGCTCCTGGTAGACGATGACACCCTGGGTCTCCTTGAGCAGATGGTCGATCATCGGATGGATCGACTCGATCTCCTCCTCGCCATGCTTGCGGGCGTTGTAGACCGGGATGTTTTCCATCGGGCCCGGACGATAGAGCGCCACGAGCGCAATGATGTCCTCAATGCAGTCGGGCCGCATACCGATCAGCGCCTTGCGCATGCCGGCACTTTCCACCTGGAACACGCCGACCGTCTCGCCGCGCGAGAGCATCTCATAGGTCAGCTGGTCATCGAGCGGCAGGCTTTCGAGCTTCACTTCGATGCCGCGCTTGCGGATGAAATCGACCGCCGTCTTCAAGACGGTCAGCGTCTTCAGGCCGAGGAAGTCGAACTTGACGAGGCCAGCCTGCTCCACCCATTTCATGTTGAACTGGGTGACCGGCATGTCGGAGCGCGGATCGCGGTACATCGGCACGAGCTGCGACAGCGGACGGTCGCCGATCACGATGCCGGCGGCGTGCGTGGAGGCGTGCCGGTAGAGGCCCTCGATCTTCTGGGCGATGTCGAGCAGGCGTGCGACCACCGGCTCCTTCTCAGCCTCTTCCTGCAGCTTGGGCTCCTCCTCGATCGCCTTGTAGAGCGGCGTCGGGTTGGCCGGATTGTTGGGCACGAGCTTGCAGATCTTGTCGACCTGGCCATAGGGCATTTCCAGCACGCGGCCGACATCGCGCAGGGCGGCGCGCGCCTGCAGCGAACCGAAGGTGATGATCTGCGCCACCTGCTCGCGACCGTATTTCTGCTGCACGTAGCGGATCACCTCTTCGCGGCGGTCCTGGCAGAAGTCGATATCGAAGTCCGGCATCGAGACGCGTTCCGGGTTGAGGAAGCGTTCGAAGAGCAGCGAGAATCGCAGCGGATCCACGTCGGTGATGGTGAGCGCATAGGCCACCAGCGAGCCCGCACCCGAACCACGGCCCGGCCCGACAGGTATGTTGTGATGCTTGGCCCATTTGATGAAGTCGGCAACGATGAGGAAGTAGCCGGGGAACTTCATGCGCTCAATGACGCTGAGTTCGAAATCCAGCCGCTCGCGGTAATCCTGCTCGGTGTAACCCGGCGAGAGCCCGAGAAGGGCCATGCGGCTCTCCAGGCCCTCGATAGACTGACGGCGCAGCTCTGCGGATTCGGCCCGTTCGGCCTCCTCCGGATCGTCGGTGGCTCCGGTGAAGCGCGGCAGGATGGGGCTGCGCGTCTTCAGCACGAAGGAGCAGCGTCGGGCAATTTCGACCGTGTTTTCCAGGGCCTCCGGCAGATCGGCGAACAATGTCGCCATATCCTTGCGGCCCTTGAGGTAATGATCCGGCGACAGGCGGAACCGGTTGTCGTCCGAAACCATCGCATTGTGCGCGACGGCCATCAGCGCATCGTGCGCGTCGTAATCGTCCGGCGCCGGGAAGAAGGGCTCGTTGGTCGCGACCAACGGCAAATCCTCGGCATAGGCGAGTTCGACCATGCGACGCTCGTGCTGCCGGTCGTAGCGGCCATGGCGCTGCAATTCGATATAGAGCCGGTCGCCGAACGCCGCCTTCAGGGCCTTGAGCCGCGCCCTGGCAACGGCTGGCTGGCCGGCCAGATACGCCATGTCTACGGGGCCGCCGAGGGCACCGGTCAACGCGATAAGCCCCTCCGTGCCCTCCTCCAGCCAGCTCCTGGCGATGCGAACCGACTGGCCGCTCTCGCCACCGAGATAGGCGCGACTGACAAGCTCCACCAGACGAACATAACCGGCGTCGGTTGCCGCCAGCAAAACGATCGACGGCAGCTTGACGAGCTGGGCCTGAGAACCCCGCCGCTCGCCGTCGCCTTCGTCCTCCATGTCGATCGACAACTGGCAGCCGATCAGCGGCTGGATACCCTCGCCGACCGCCTTCTGCGAAAACTCGAGCGCGGCAAACAGGTTGTTCGTATCCGTGATCGCGATTGCCGGCTGCTGGTCGGATGTTGCCTTGCCGATGATCTTCTTGATCGGTAGGGCCCCTTCGAGCAGCGAGAAAGCCGAATGCACGCGCAGATGCACGAATTCCGGCGTTTCCGCGATCTTCGCATTGTCTGAGCCCGGTACCGCTTCCGCCATCTGCTTCGTCCTTTCAATCAGACAGGAAGCTTAAGCGGATTCGCACCAGCCTCGTCCAGACGGTTCTTGCCCTTGCACCCGATATCCACGCGGCAAGGCGCATTCAGTTGGGGGATGCGACGAAAATGTCAGATGCCGAAGAGAATGACGGAGAAGCTGGCGACGAACATTGCCATGGTGGTGAATGCGGCGAGATCGCGAAGAAAGTCGGTCATGGTGTCTCCCTTTCCGTTTATGTTTTTATTTTGTTCCACTCTTGTTCTCATGTCAACAGTTTTCCACAGCCCCTCTGGACCGTCGCTTCCAAGCGCAATACGGTCTGGCCGATCAACGGAGAATTGAAATGAAATCGTTTGCCGCCGCGCTGCTGTTTTCCACCACCGTTCTGCCCGCGGGCGCCATCGCCGCCGACTTTCCGGCAGAGCGCATCATTGCCATGGCGAGCGGTGATTGGGACAAGGACGGGACTGCGGATCTTGCCGTTATCGCGACGCCGGAAAACGACGGCGACGACAACGGACTTTATGTCTATCTCGCCAAACCGAACGAGAACCGGCTGAAACTCGCTCTTTCACTGCCCAACACGGTCTGGGGGAACCTCAGCCTGTTCGGTCAGGAGCCCGAACTTGTCGCGCTCGCCAACGGCTCCTTCACGCTGACGACGAAGAATGAAGCCGTCGGCCGCGAGCGCTGGCGCCAGTCGCTCACCATCGCCTATCGGAATTTCGATTTCATCGTGGCGGGCTACACCTTCTCATCCTACGACACGCTGAACCCGGACGGCGCGCAGGAATGCGACCTGAACGTTCTGACCGGCAAGGGAAAGAGCAGCGGGCGGCCGGTCGCCGGCCAAGCGCAGTTCGTTCTGCTGAAGGACTGGAAGGACGATGTCGGCCGCTCGATCTGCGGTCTCGACAACTGATCTTGGAGCGTGCCACACGCGCCGGAGATGAGCCTCAGGCGAGTTCGCGCACGAGGCCGTCTTCGATCGTCACGCGACGATCCATCAGGCCCGCAAGCTCATGGTTGTGCGTGGCGATCATCGCCGCAAGGCCGGACTGGCGGGCAAGGGCCTCCAGCGCCTCGAAGACGTAGCCTGCGGTTTCCGGGTCGAGATTGCCGGTGGGCTCGTCGGCAAGCAGCAGAAGCGGCGCATTGGCCACGGCGCGGGCAATCGCCACGCGCTGCTGTTCGCCACCCGACAGCTCGGAGGGACGATGGTCGGCGCGGTGGCCGATGCGCATGTAATCGAGCAGCTGTGCTGCGCGCTCGCGCGCTTCCGCCTTGGTAAGGCCGGAGATCAGCTGCGGCATCATGATGTTTTCGAGCGCCGTGAATTCCGGCAGCAGGTGGTGGAACTGGTAGACGAAGCCGATCTCGCCGCGACGAATGGCCGTGCGTTCGTCATCGCCGAGCGTCGCGCAGGAATGGCCGTTGACGAGGACCTCGCCCGCATCGGGCTTTTCCAGCAGGCCGGCTATGTGCAGCAGCGTCGATTTGCCGGTTCCTGACGGAGCGACCAGCGCGACCGTCTCGCCGCTTCTCAGCGTGAAATCGGCGCCGCGCAAGATCGACAGCGTGGTTTCGCCCTGGCCATAGTGCCGTTCGATGCCCTTCAGTTCCAAAGCGACGCGCGCATTCATGCGTTCTGTTCCTATTCGTACCGAAGGGCCTGGACGGGATCGAGCTTGGAGGCGCGCCAGGCGGGAAAGATCGTCGCGAGGAACGACAGCGCCAGAGCCATGACCACCACCGATACCGTTTCGCCGGCATTCATGTCGGCCGGCAGCTGGCTCAGGAAGTAGAGTTCCGGATTGAACAGTGTCGTGCCCGATATCCAGGAGAAGAACTGGCGGATGGATTCAACGTTCAGGCAGACGATGACGCCGAGCAGCACGCCGGCGAACGTGCCGACGGTGCCGATGGCCGCGCCCGTCATGAAGAAGATACGCATGATCGCGCCCGATGTCGCCCCCATGGTGCGCAGGATCGCGATGTCGCTCCCCTTGTCCTTCACCAGCATGATCAGGCCGGAAATGATGTTGAGCGCCGCGACAAGCACGATGAGCGTCAGGATCATGAACATGACGTTTCGCTCGACCTCGAGCGCCGAGAAGAAGGTCTTGTTGCGCTGGCGCCAGTCTGTGATGAAGATCTGTCGCTCCGCCGCCGCCTCAAGCGGCTGACGAAGCTCGTCGACCGCATCCGGGTTGGACACGAACAACTCGATCGACTGCACGATGCCTTCGGCATTGAAATAGAGCTGCGCCTCTTCAAGTGGCATGTAGATGATCGACGCATCGTATTCCGACATGCCGATCTCGAAGATGGCCGAGACCGTATAGGTCTTCACGCGCGGGTTGACGCCAAGCGGCGTCACGTCCCCTTCCGGCGCGACGAGCGTGATCTGCCCGCCTGCGCTGAGGCCCAGCTGCTCGGCCATGCGCGCACCGATCGCCACGCCGCCGGTGGCAAAGCCGACGAGATCACCTTCCTTGATATGATCGGAGACCGCCTTCATCTTGGCCAGGTCTTCGGGGCGCACGCCGCGCACCAGCGCGCCAGTGCCGGCCCCTGCCGTGCCCGAGGCCAGTGTCTGGCCCTCGACGAGCGGTATCGCCATGGTGACACCAGCAACTTTCGAAAGCCGCTCGGCCAGCTGGCCGTAATTGGTCAGCGGCGTATCGATGGGCTGAACGATCATATGGCCGTTGATGCCGAGGATGCGGGAGATCAGCTCCGTGCGGAAACCATTCATGACGGCCATGACGATGATGAGCGTCGCGACGCCCAGCATGATGCCGATGAAGGAAAACCCGGCGATGACCGAGATGAAGGCTTCCTTGCGCCGGGAGCGCAGGTAGCGCCAGGCGACCATCCGCTCGAAAGCGGAAAACGGGCGGTTCTTCTTGAAGGCCTGTGCCTCGGATGCAGATGCACCGCTCGCTGCGTCAGCCATGATCTCTCCCGTTGCACCCGGCGCTCGTGCGCCGCATCAATTCCCGGACGTCAGGCGGTTGATGGCCGCCTCGATGGTCAGCGTCTCGCGTTCGCCGGTCTTGCGATCCTTGATCTCGACCTCGCCATTGGCCACGCCGCGCGGTCCGGCAATGACCTGGACCGGCGCGCCGATCAGGTCGGCGGTCGCGAATTTCGCACCCGCCCGCTCGTCCTTGTCGTCGTAGAGAACGTCGATGCCGGCCTTCAGGAGCGCATTGTAGATCGTTTCGCAGGCCGCGTCGCAGGCCGCGTCACCCGACTTCATGTTGATGACGATGGCCTCGAAGGGCGCGATCGCCTTGGGCCAGATAATGCCGTTCTCGTCATGCGAGGCTTCGATGATCGCCGGCACGAGGCGCGTCGGGCCGATGCCGTAGGAGCCCATATGCACAGCATGTTCCTTGCCGTCGGGGCCCTGAACCTTGGCGCCCATCGCTTCGGAATACTTGGTGCCGAAATAGAAGATATGGCCGACCTCGATGCCGCGGGCGGACAGGCGATCGCCTTCCGGGATGGCATCGAAGGCTGCGGCGTCGTGCATTTCGGAGGTCGCCGCATAGCGCGACGTCCACTTGTCGAAGATGCCCTGCAGGCTTGCGGCATCCTCGAAGTTGGTGTCTTCCGACGGAATGTCGAGGTCCAGGAAGTCCTTGTGGCAGAACACTTCAGACTCGCCCGTATCGGCCAGGATGATGAATTCGTGGCTGAGATCACCACCGATCGGGCCGGTGTCGGCACGCATTGGAATGGCGCGCAGGCCCATGCGCGTGAAGGTGCGCAGATAGGCGGCGAACATGCGGTTATAGGCGTGGACCGCGCCCTCGCGGTTCAGGTCGAAGGAATAGGCGTCCTTCATCAGGAATTCGCGCGAACGCATGGTGCCGAAACGCGGGCGGATCTCATCGCGGAACTTCAGCTGGATATGATAGAGATTGAGCGGCAGGTCCTTGTAGGACTTCACGAACGAGCGGAAGACGTCCGTGATCATTTCCTCGTTGGTCGGGCCGTAGAGCATCGGCCGCTCCTGGCGGTCCTTGATGCGCAGCATTTCCTTGCCATAGGCGTCATAGCGGCCGCTTTCCTGCCAGAGTTCGGCGGACTGCAGCGTCGGCATCAGAAGCTCGACGGCGCCAGCACGGTTCTGCTCCTCGCGGATGATCGCGTTCACCTTGTCCAGCACGCGCTTGCCAAGCGGCAGCCAGGTATAGATGCCCTGGGATTGCTGCTTGATCATACCCGCACGCAGCATCAGCCGGTGGGAGACGATTTCAGCCTCCTTGGGGTTTTCCTTGAGGATGGGCAGGAAGAAGCGGGAAAGACGCATAAGACAAGGGTTCCGAACTGACCGAACCGCCCTATTGGGGGAATCGGGCAAAATGACGTTGATTTTCACGCGTTCATAAACGCTTCGCGGAAGGAAGGGAACCCGGAAGGCCTCATGGGCGCGACGGTGCGAAGCACTGTCCACCGCTCTTGGCAGCCATGACAAATGTGGCGAAAAAATGGGGCGGTCAATAACAGAAATTGCGCGCAGCTTGTCAACGGAAAAATTTTATTCCACTGTAGCAGAAATGCAAAAAAACCGGATGACAACGCCTAAGCTTTGGGCTAATTTCAGGTCACAAAACAGGCAGGAAGTACAAATTCCAGCCAAATTCGCGGTCAAGTCTTGGGAGGATCAGATCTTTGGCGCGCGCAGACGCTGCCACCGCAAAACGGATAGAGATCACGCGATACCTGTAAAACAAGGCTTTACGCCTTGTTTTTTTTTGACTTCCTGACGGCACCTTCCTTTACGTCAGCGTTTTTCGTCGATGTCCATGAGACATTGGCGCGCACCGGCTAACGCTGCGACACTCAGCCTCACACATGTATCTGGACGCGCCCATCGGGAGATTTGCGAAAACCCGCCCTCCCGCGCCGTTTGCAAGACGTGCGCGACGCGGCAATGCGCGTGACGCAAAAGGAACCGTTTTCCTGGATATCCGCCAAACAGGAATGCCGTGCTTCACCGCTCTTCAGGCCGTTAACACATGCGGCAGAGGCTATTCGAAGTTCGGGTAGAGCTGCGGAAGGGAATCGATGCCGTAGCCGAAGCGCACGGATAGAATATACCAGCCGCCATAGATGAGTGCCGAGACAATGGTCGTGGTCAGCACCACGCGACCGCCGCGAAAGCGCGCCGGTGCGCTTTCCACGGAACCCGGCACCACCTCGTTCGCCTCGGCCTGCGTGCGCAGCCCGAACGGCAGAACGGCGAAGAGCGTCATCCACCAGACGATGAAATAAACGGCAAAGTAGGAAACGAACTGCATGGGCGACCCTCGTGCGACAGCGCTCTTTTACGCCGAGCAAACGAGAAGTTCAAATGGAAGACAGGCGACGCGCTGTCACACCTGTTCGAGCTCGACCAAAGTGCCTAGAAAATCCTTGGGATGCAGGAAAAGCACCGGCTTGCCGTGGGCGCCGATCCTGGGATTTCCGTCGCCCAGCACGCGCGCGCCACCGGCAACCAGCCTGTCACGCGCTGCGAGAATGTCGTCCACCTCGTAGCAGATGTGGTGCATACCGCCCGCCGGCGCTTTTTCGAGGAAGGCGGCGATCGCCGATGCCTCGCCCAGCGGCTCGAGCAGTTCTACCTTGGTGTTCGGCAGTTCGACAAACACCACCGTCACGCCATGTTCGGGCAGCGCCTGCGCCTCCGACACCTTGGCACCCAGCGTGTCACGATAGACCGCCGTGGCGGCGGCGAGGTCCGGCACGGCAATGGCGATGTGGTTGACTTTTCCGAGCACGGTATCCTCCCGGCGTTGAACGACTGCGACCGCCTCATCCATGTCGCGACTACTTCTCGGCGAAGAGGATGCCATTCTACGGCGTGATGGCGGGCAATCTCTCGCCCGCTATCATCCCCTGCCCGTGCCGGGCAATCAGACTTTCGTCAGGAACACCGTCACAACGGGCTTTTTGCCCCAGATCTCGTTTGCGGTGGAGCGCACGGCGCGGCGCACGGCTTCCCGCACCATTTCCAGATCCTTGCGGCGGGCGCGCGGAATGCTTTCGACAGCACCCAGAATGGCGTCATAGAGCGTATCGCCCATGTCCTCGCCCTCGTCGTCGAACTGCGGCAGGCCGAACGGTTCCACTTCGGGATCGCCCATGAAATCGTAGCGGCTGTCGAGCAGAACGCTGACGGCGACGTGCCCGACAAAGGCCAGCTTGCGCCGCTCGCCGATGCCCATCTCCTCGAAGTCACCGATCAGGTTGCCATCCTTGAAGATGCGGCCGAACGGGGCGTGGTCGACGACTTCGGGCTCGCCCGGGGCGAGTTTCAGGACATCACCGTTGCGCACGCGCGGGACCTTGCCGATGCCGGACTGCTCCGCAAGCTCTGCATGTGCCGTCAGATGCGCGGCTTCGCCATGCACGGGCACCACAATCTTGGGGCGCACCCAGCCATACATCTGCTGCAGCTCATGGCGACGGGGATGGCCCGACACATGCACCAGCGCCTCGGAATCGGTGATGATGTGGATGCCCTGCTCGATCAGGCCGTTCTTGATATCGTTGATCGCCTTCTCGTTGCCGGGAATGGCGCGCGAGGAGAAGATGATCGTATCGCCTGCGGTGAAAGCGACGTTGCGCATCTCATCGCGGGCGATCTTGGCAAGCGCCGCGCGCGGCTCGCCCTGGCTGCCGGTGAGGATCACCACGACCTTGTCTCGGGGAATGTAGCCGAATTCGTCCTCGGCGATGAAGGTCTTGATGCCTTCCATCAGGCCGATGTCGCGCGCCACATCCGTCACGCGCTTCATAGAACTGCCGAGCAGCAGCACCTCGCGGCCGGCGGCCTCGGCGGCGCGCGCAATCGAGCGGATACGCCCGACATTCGACGAGAAGGTGGTGATGCCCACCCGGCCTTCGGAGGCCTCGATGATCTTGGTCAGGCTTTCGGAGACCTCGCGCTCGGAGGGCGAGACGCCGTCACGCAACGCGTTGGTGCTGTCGCAGATCAGCGCCAGCACACCATCGTCGCCAAGCTTGCGGAAACGGGTTTCGTCTGTCAGCGGACCAAGAGACGGTTCAAGGTCGATCTTCCAGTCACCGGTATGGACGACCGTGCCGAGCGGTGTCTTGATCGCCAGCGACATCGGCTCAGGGATCGAGTGGTTCACGCCGATCGCCTCGATCTCGAAGGGGCCGACATTGATGCGGTCGCCCTGCTTGAAGATCGTCACGGGGATTTCGACGCGGCTGCGCTCGTAATCACGCTTGGCCTCCAGCATGCCGGCCGTGAAGGGCGAGGCATAAACCGGTACGTTGAGGCTGGGCCACAGATCGTTCAGCGCGCCGTAATGGTCCTCGTGCGCGTGGGTGATGATGATGCCCTTCAGCCGGTCGCGTTCCTTGGCCAGAAAGCGGATATCGGGGAGGACGAGGTCGACGCCCGGCAAATCCGGTCCCGGGAAGGTGACGCCGCAATCGACCATGATCCACTGGCGGTCGGCTTTCGGGCCGTAGCCGTAAAGCGCCAGGTTCATGCCGATTTCGCCGACGCCGCCAAGCGGCAGGAACACCAGTTCGTCTTCTTTTGCCATCGTGTTCAAAACATCCTATCCAAAAAATACGTCGCCGGCCGCTATCAAGCGCGTGCCGCCGTCATCCGTCTCCAACTTGAGGAGACCTGTATCATCAATTCCGGCAAAGCGCCCGGAAATCGAACGGTCCGGAAGATTGACCGTTATGTTCTCACCGATCCCGCCGGCAACCTGCTTCCAGCGTTCGATGATCAATGCAATGCCCTGCCCGCCGTTCCATAGCGACAGCGTCTCGGCCATTGACTGAAACAGATGGGCGAAAAGCTCCTCGGGAGAAGCGGCCACGCCGAATTCGCGCAGCGTTGCCACGGGATAGAGACCGACCTCCGGAGCCACGGCCACATTGATGCCTATGCCGATAACCAGCGCATGCCGGCCGTCGGGAAGCATCTCGCCTTCGACAAGGATGCCGCAGACCTTAAGGCGCTCGATGAGGATATCGTTCGGCCACTTGATCAGCACATCGGGCGCGTCGAGCGGCATGACGCGGCTGATTGCGTCCTGCACGGCAACGGCGACGGCAAGCGGCAGGGAGCCGAGACGGTCCATCGGTGCCGCATCGATCAGCATCAGTGATGCGTAGAGATTGCCAGGCTCGGAAAACCAGGCGCGGCCGCGCCGCCCGCGACCGCCGGTCTGACGCACGGCGGTCACCCAGAGACCGGAAAGCGCGCCCTTTCGGGCGCGCTCCAGGCATTCCGTATTGGTCGAACTCACATCCGTGAGCGCCTCATGCCGGAAGTCGTCAAGCGACATCAGGCGAGGATGATCGGACCGGCTCAAAAGAAGGTCCGCGCCGCCGCTTCGGCTGCGTTGCCGATCGGCCCGCCGATCAGGATGTAGCCGAGAACGAACAGGCCGGAGAGACCGAATACCAGCTTCAGCTCACCCGACGTACGTGCGAATTCGCCGGTCGGCTCATCGAACCACATCACCTTGATGACGCGCAGGTAGTAGTAGGCGCCGACGACCGACGACAGGACACCGATGATGGCAAGCGCATAGAGATGCGCCTCGATCGCCGCCATGAACACGAAGTACTTGGCGAAGAAGCCAGCCATGGGCGGAATGCCGGCAAGCGAGAACATGAGGACGGTCAGAACGGTCGCCATGAAGGGGTTGGTCGAGGACAGGCCTGCGAGGTCATTGATATCCTCGACATTGCCGCCTTCCTTGCGGCGCATGGCCAGGATGCAGGCGAAGGTGCCAAGCGTCATGACCATGTAGATGAGCATATAGAGCGCAACGCCGCGCACACCTGCCATGGAGCCGGCCGCAAGACCGACCAGTGCATAGCCCATGTGACCGATGGAGGAATAGGCCATCAGGCGCTTTATGTTCTTCTGGCCGATGGCAGCGAACGAACCGAGCAGCATCGAGGCGATCGAGATGAAGACGATGACCTGCTGCCAGTCGGCAACGACGGGCTCGAAGGCATCGATGACGATGCGTACGAGCATGGCCATGGCGGCGACCTTCGGAGCGGCTGCGAAGAAGGCCGTGACCGGGGTCGGAGCACCTTCATAAACGTCCGGCGTCCACATGTGGAACGGCACGGCCGAGATCTTGAACGCAAGGCCGGCGAGAATGAAGACCAGGCCGAAGACGAGACCGAGCGAGCGGCCCTCTGCGGTGAGCGCGGAGGCGATTTCCTGGAAGCCGATCTGGCCGGTGAAGCCGTAGACCAGCGACATGCCGTAAAGCAGCATGCCCGAGGACAGCGCGCCGAGCACGAAGTACTTCAGGCCGGCTTCCGTCGAGCGCAGGCTTTCGCGGTTGATCGCGGCGACGACATAAAGCGCGAGCGACTGGAGTTCCAGCGCCAGATACAGCGACAGCAGGCTGTTGGCGGAGATCATCAGCAGCATGCCAAGCGTCGACAGCACGATCAGCACCGGGAACTCGAAGCGGTCGAGCTGGTCGGAGCGGGCGTGACCGACCGTCATGACCATGGCGGTGATCGAGCCGATCAGCGCCAGCACCTTCATGAACCGCGCGAACGGGTCGGAGACGAAGGCGCCGCCATAGGCCTGGCCCTCGCCGGTGGCGAGCACCAGCCAGAGGCCGGAGATGATGAGCAGCGCGACGGCAAGCCCCGTGACCGTCGTCCCGGAGCGTTCGCCCGAGAAGACACCGATCATCAGCAGGGCCAGGGCGCCAACGGCCAGAATGATCTCCGGCATCGAGAGCTGCAGGCTGGCGAGGATTGTATCAGCAGTCATGTCTAGGGTCCCGTCGTCAGTTCGCCAGAAGCGCAACAGATTGCTGCGCCGCTTGCAGAGCCGCGGAATATTGGTTGAGCAGGGCGTCGACCGAAGCCGCCGTCACATCGAAGACCGGTGCCGGATAGACACCGAAGAAGATGGTCAGGATGCCGAGCGGATACAGCAGAAGCTTTTCACGGCCCGAGAGATCGAGCAGCGCCTTGAGGCTTTCCTTCTCAAGTGCACCGAAAATCACCCGGCGATAGAGCCAGAGCGCATAGGCGGCAGAGAGGATGACGCCCGTGGTCGCAAAAAGCGCAACCCAGGTGTTGGCGCGGAAGACGCCGAGCAACGTCATGAATTCGCCGACGAAGCCCGACGTGCCGGGAAGGCCGACATTCGCCATGGTGAACAGCATGAAGGCGACGGCGTATTTCGGCATGTTGTTGACGAGACCGCCATAAGCCGAGATCTCGCGGGTATGCAGCCGGTCATAGACCACGCCGACGCAGAGGAAGAGCGCGCCGGACACGATACCATGCGACAGCATCTGGAAGATGGCGCCCTGCAGGCCCTGCGCATTCGCCGCGAAGATGCCCATGGTGACGTAACCCATATGGGCGACCGACGAATAGGCGATCAACTTCTTGATGTCGTCCTGCATCATCGCGACCAGCGAGGTGTAGATGATGGCGATGACCGACAGCGTGAAGACGAAGGGCGCGAAATAGTCGGAGGCGAGCGGGAACATGGCCAGCGAGAAGCGGATGAAACCGTAGCCGCCGAGCTTCAGGAGCACGCCTGCCAGGATGACCGAACCCGCCGTCGGCGCCTGAACGTGCGCGTCGGGAAGCCAGGTATGCACCGGCCACATCGGCATCTTCACCGCGAAGGACGCGAAGAAGGCGAGCCACAGCCACGTCTGCATATGAGCCGGGAAGTTGTAGGCAAGCAGTTCCGTGATGTCGGTCGTGCCGGCCTGCCAGTACATCGCCATGATGGCGAGCAGCATCAGCACCGAGCCGAGCAGCGTGTAGAGGAAGAACTTGTAGGATGCGTAGACGCGATCCTTGCCGCCCCACACGCCGATGATGATGAACATCGGAATGAGGCCCGCTTCGAAGAACACGTAGAACAGCACGATGTCGAGCGAAACGAAGACGCCGACCATGAACACTTCCAGAAGCAGGAAGGCGATCATGTAGGCCTTCAGGCGCTTCTCGATGGTGTTCCAGCTAGCAAGCACGCAGAAGGGCATCAGGAAGGTCGAGAGGATGACGAACAGCATGGAGATGCCGTCGACGCCCAGATGGTAGGAGATGCCGGTGCCGAGCCATTCATGCTTCTCGGTCATCTGGAAGCCGGGGTTCGAATAGTCGAACCCGATCCAGATGAAGAGCGAGAGCACGAAGGTGAAAACCGTCGTCAGCAGCGCGACATTCAGGATGTTGCGGCGGCCATACGGGCTGTCCTCACGCGTCAGCAGCAGAAGCGCCACGCCGACGAGCGGGAGAAAGGTGACCGCTGAAAGAATGGGCCAATCGGTCATCAGAGGGAACTCCCGAGCATCATCCAGGTGACGAGTGCTGCAATACCCAGCAGCATCGCGAATGCGTAGTGATAGAGGTAACCGGTCTGGAGACGTACGACACGGTCGGTGACGTCGACGACGCGAGCGGCAACACCGTTCGGGCCAAAACCGTCGATGACGGCGCCGTCACCCTTCTTCCAGAGGAACCTCCCCAGCGCCTTTGCCGAACGAACGAAGAGGAAATCGTACAGTTCGTCGAAGTACCACTTGTTGAGCAGGAACTGGTAGAGACCGCGGTGCTGCTCTGCGAGGTACTTCGGGGTCTCCGGCGAACGGATGTACATGTACCAGGCGGTGACGAAGCCAAGCGCCATGGCGGCGAACGGGCTCCACTTCACCCACAGCGGAACGTGGTGGTACTCGTTGACCAGGTCGTTGCCCGGCAGCGTGAAGAGAGCGCCCTGCCAGAACTCGCCGTAATGGTGACCGTAGAAATACTCCACGAAGATCACACCCGCGCCAATCGCGCCCGCACCGAGAATGTAGAGCGGGATGAGCATGACGGCCGGCGACTCGTGCACATGGTGCATGACGTCTGCCGAAGCGCGGGGCTTGCCGAAGAACGTCATGAAGGCCAGGCGCCAGGAGTAGAAGCTCGTGAAGAGCGCGGCAATGACCAGCAGCACGAAGGCGAAGCCGGCAACCGGGCTGTGCGACGCAAACGTCGATTCGATGATCGCATCCTTCGAGAAGAAGCCGGCAAAGCCGATGACGGTGCCCGGGATGCCGACGCCGGTCAGCGCGAGCGTGCCGATCGTCATCATCCAGAAGGTGATGGGGATGTGCTTGCGCAGGCCACCCATGTAGCGCATGTCCTGCTCGCCATCGACGGCGTGAATGACGGAACCCGCGCCAAGGAACAGCAGAGCCTTGAAGAAGGCGTGCGTGAACAGGTGGAAGACGGCCGCGCCATAGGCGCCGATGCCGAGCGCCACGAACATGTAGCCGAGCTGCGAGCAGGTCGAATAGGCGATGACGCGCTTGATGTCGTTCTGCACGAGGCCGACCGTCGCGGCGAAGAAGGCCGTGATCGCGCCGACGAGCGTGACGACCATCAGGGCGTCATGCGACAGTTCGAAGACCGGCGACATGCGTGCGACGAGGAAGACGCCGGCGGTGACCATGGTGGCGGCGTGAATGAGCGCCGAAACCGGGGTCGGGCCTTCCATGGCGTCCGGAAGCCAGGTGTGCAGCAGGAACTGCGCCGACTTGCCCATCGCGCCCATGAAGAGCAGCAGGCAGGTGGCGGTCAGCGCATGCGACTTGTCGAGCGACATGCCGAACAGGTTGATGACGGGTTCAGCGGCATTCGCGGCCCCTTCGGCCGGCAGATAGGTCGCGGCGGTCGCGAAGATCGTTTCGAAATTGATCGAGCCGAACAGCACGAAGACGCAGGAAATGCCGAGAATGAAGCCGAAGTCACCGACGCGGTTGACGATGAACGCCTTCATGGCGGCCGCGCTGGCCGACGGCTTCTTGTACCAGAAACCGATCAGCAGGTAGGAGGCCAGACCCACGCCTTCCCAGCCGAAGAACATCTGCAGCAGGTTGTCGGCGGTCACCAGCATGAGCATGGCGAAGGTGAAGAGCGACAGATAGGCGAAGAAGCGCGGCCGATGCGGATCGTGGTGCATGTAGCCGATCGAGTAGATGTGCACGAGCGTCGAAACGGTGTTGACCACGACGAACATGACGGCCGTCAGCGTGTCGACGCGGAACGCCCATTCGACATCGAGATTACCCGACTGGATCCAGCGCAGCACGCTGACCTTGATCATCTCCGTCTCGCCCATGGCGACGTCGAAGAAGACGATCCACGACAGCACGGCGGCGATGATCATGAAGCCGGAGGTGACGTATTCCGATGCCTTGGCGCCGATGGCGTTGCCGCCGATGCCGGCGATCAGGAAGCCGATCAGCGGAAGAAAGACGATTGCCTTGATGATGGTATCCATGACCCGATCAGCCCTTCATCACGTTGACGTCTTCGACGGCGATCGAACCGCGGTTACGATAGAAGACGACGAGAATTGCAAGACCGATGGCCGCTTCCGCAGCCGCGACGGTCAGAATGAACAGCGCGAAGACCTGGCCGACGATGTCGTTCAGGAACGCCGAGAACGCGATCATGTTGATGTTGACCGCAAGCAGGATCAGTTCGATCGACATCAGGATGACGATGACGTTCTTCCGGTTGAGGAAGATGCCGAAGACGCCGAGAACGAAGAGGATGGCGCTGACCGTGAGATAGTGGGAAATACCGATTTCCATGATGCTTTTCCTTGTCCGCGCGGCCTCAGATGCCCTGTCCGGGCTTCACCTTGACCACCTCGACGGCGGTTTCCGGCGTGCGGGCAACCTGCTGCGAGATGTTCTGGCGCTTGATGTTTGGCTTGTGGCGCAGCGTCAGCACGATCGCGCCGATCATGGCGACGAGCAGCACGAGGCCGGCGATCTGGAAGTAGTAGGCGTAGTGCGTATAGAGCACGTCACCGAGCGCTGCCGTGTTGGTGCGTTCCGATACCGGCGGGATCGGCATCGACACGTTCGAGGCGATTTCCGGCGAAAGCGTCGAACCGCCGATGACCACGACGAGTTCGATGGCCAGGATAACGCCGATCAGCGCGCCGACCGGAGCATATTCAAGAACGCCCGCGCGCAAGGCGGCGAAGTCGATGTCCAGCATCATGACGACGAAGAGGAAGAGAACCGCGACGGCGCCGACATAGACGACCAGCAGGATCATCGCCAGGAACTCGGCGCCCGTCAAAAGGAACAGGCCCGCCGCGTTGAAGAAGGTGAGGATCAGGAACAGCACGGAGTAAACCGGGTTCCTCGACGCGATCACCATGAAGGCGGACGCCACCGCCACGAAGGCGAACAGATAGAAGAATAGAGCCTGCAGACCCATTTTGGTGCCTTTTCGTCTTCCCCGGAGAAGGTCCCCCTTCCCCGTCGAAGCCTGACGACCCTCTCGTCAGGCACTTGAAATTCAATACGCCCAGCCGATCAGCGGTAAGGCGAGTCCATCGCGATGTTGCGGGCGATTTCCCGCTCCCAGCGATCGCCGTTCTCGAGGAGCTTCTGCTTGTCGTAGTAGAGCTCTTCGCGCGTCTCGGTCGAGAACTCGAAGTTCGGACCTTCGACGATGGCGTCAACCGGGCAGGCTTCCTGGCAGAAGCCGCAATAGATGCACTTCACCATGTCGATATCGTAACGCACCGTGCGGCGGGTGCCATCGTTGCGGCGCGGGCCGGCCTCGATGGTGATGGCCTGAGCAGGACAGATCGCTTCGCACAGCTTGCAGGCGATGCAGCGCTCTTCACCGTTCGGGTAACGGCGCAGCGCATGCTCGCCGCGGAAGCGCGGAGAGACAGGGCCCTTTTCGAAGGGATAGTTCACCGTTGCCTTCGGGCGGAAGAAGTAACGCATCGACAGGAAGAACGCGCCGACGAATTCCTTGAGGAACAGCGAATTTACGGCTTGCGAAAGACTAGCCATTTCAAGCTCCAATGCTGCTGAGGCGAGAGACGGTCATCATGGCGACCAGCCCGTGAGCTTCAGCACGAATGCGGTAATGACGACCATGGCAAGCGAGATCGGAAGGAAGACCTTCCAGCCCAGACGCATGAGCTGATCGTAGCGGTAGCGCGGCACGAAGGCCTTCACCATCGCGAACATGAAGAAGACGAGAAGCGCCTTCAGGACGAACCATACGATGCCCGGAACCCAGTTCAGGAACCAGACGTCGACCGGAGGCAGCCAGCCTCCGAGGAAGAGGATCGTGGTCAGCGCGCACATCAGGCAGATGGCGGCATATTCGCCGAGCATGAACATCATGTACGGGGTGGAGCCGTACTCGACCATGAAGCCGGCGACGAGTTCGGATTCCGCTTCCGGAAGGTCGAAAGGCGGGCGGTTCGTCTCGGCCAGCGCCGAGATGAAGAAGATCACGAACATCGGGAACAGCGCCAGCCAATGCCAATCGAGGAACGACGGCGGCAGGCCGAGACGGGTGCCGAGACCATCGCTCTGGGCGTTGACGATATCAGACAGGTTCAGCGAACCGACGCAGAGCAGCACGGTCACAATGACGAAGCCGATCGACACTTCGTAGGACACCATCTGCGCCGCGGAACGCAGCGCACCAAGGAACGGGTACTTCGAGTTCGAAGCCCAGCCGCCCATGATGATGCCATACACTTCGAGCGACGAGATCGCGAAGATGTAGAGAATGCCGACATTGATGTTGGCGATCATCCAGCCGTCATTGACCGGGATCACCGCCCAGGTCGCCAGCGCCAGCGTCACGGAAACCAGCGGAGCGAGCAGGAAGATGACTTTGTTGGCCGTGGCCGGGATCACCGGCTCCTTGAAGACGAACTTCAGAAGGTCGGCAAACGACTGGAGAAGACCGAAGGGGCCGACGACGTTCGGGCCGCGGCGCAGCTGTACCGCCGCCCAGATCTTGCGGTCTGCCAGAAGGATGAAGGCGATCGACACCAGAAGCAGCACCAGCAGCAGAAGCGACTGGGCCACCATGATGAGACCGGGCCAGACATAGGTCGAAATGAAAGCGTCCATAACGTCTTATTCCTTCGCGCTCATTCCGCCGCGGCTTTGAAATTGTTGCGGGCAAGCGCCGAGCATTCGGCCATGACCGCGGAGGCGCGCGCTATCGGGTTCGTCAAATAGAAGTCTTTGATCGGAGACGCAAACCCGGAATTCGCCATCGTCCCGCCTTTTTTCGCAAGGGCCGAGAGATCGGCGATTTCGCTTGGTGCGATCTCGTCGATCGCGGCGAAATGCGGGTGCGCGGCATAGAGTTTTGCGCGCAGCTGGACGAGCGAATCGAACGGCAGCTTCTTGCCGAGCACGTCGGAAAGCGCACGCAGGATCGCCCAGTCCTCGCGGGCATCGCCCGGTGCGAAGCCGGCGCGGTTGCCCATCTGGACGCGGCCTTCGGTGTTGACCCAGGTGCCCGACTTTTCGGTATAGGTCGCGCCCGGCAGGATGACGTCGGCGACATGCGCCGCGTTGTCGCCGTGCGAGCCAATATAGACCGTGAAGGCGGACTTCTTCGAGAAGTCCATCTCGTCGGCGCCGAGCAGGAAGAGCACGTCCGTGCCGTCCAGCATCTCGGCAGCCGTCTTGCCGCCCTCGCCCGGCACGAAACCGAGGTCGAGCGCACCGACGCGGGCAGCGGCGGTGTGAAGCACGGCAAGACCGTTCCAGTCGGCCGTGACCGCGCCGACCTTGTCGGCGAGTGCAGAGACGGCCGAGAGAACGGCCAGACCATCGGCGCGCGACAGTGCGCCCTGGCCGACGATGATCATCGGACGCTCGGCCTTCTTCAGCGTTTCGGCAAACGAGATCGAACCGTTGACGAGGCCGGACAGCGTATCCGTGCCGGCGCCGAGATATTCGTAGCCGTAGCGCAGTTCACCCTGCTCGCCGATCACACCGATCGGGAAGTTGTCCATGCGCCAACGCTTGCGAATGCGGGCGTTGAGCACGGCGGCTTCGAGACGCGGGTTGGAGCCGACGATGAGCAGCGCGTCGGCCTGCTCGATACCTTCGATGGTCGGGTTGAAGATGTAGCTGGCGCGACCGAGCGACGGGTCGAGCACCGACCCGTCCTGGCGGCAATCGATGTTCGTCGAACCGAGCGACGTCATCAGTTCGCGCAGCGCGTAGATTTCCTCGACGGAGGCCAGATCGCCGGCGATGGCGCCGATGCGGTCGCCCGGCTTGCCGGCAACGGCAGCCTTGATGGCGCCGAAGGCCTCGGCCCAGGAGGCAGGCTGCAGACGGCCGTCCTTGCGAACATACGGGCGGTCGAGACGCTGGGTCTTCAGGCCGTCCCAGATGAAGCGGGTCTTGTCGGAGATCCACTCTTCGTTGATCTCTTCATTGACGCGCGGCAGGATGCGCATGACTTCGCGGCCGCGCGTATCGACGCGGATCGCCGAGCCGACGGCATCCATCACGTCGATGGATTCGGTCTTGTTCAGTTCCCACGGCCGCGCCGTAAAGGCGAAGGGCTTGGAGGTCAGCGCGCCGACCGGGCAAAGATCGACCACGTTGCCCTGAAGCTCCGAGGTCATTGCCTGCTCGAGATAGGTGGTTATCTCGGCATCTTCACCGCGGCCGATGAGGCCGAGTTCGGTAATGCCGGCAACCTCGGTCGTGAAGCGAACGCAACGCGTGCAGTGAATGCAGCGGTTCATGATCGTCTTGACGAGCGGGCCGATATACTTGTCTTCGACTGCGCGCTTGTTTTCAGCGTAGCGCGACGAGTCGATACCGAAGGCCATCGCCTGGTCCTGCAGGTCGCATTCCCCGCCCTGGTCGCAGATCGGGCAATCCAGCGGGTGGTTGATGAGCAGGAACTCCATCACGCCTTCGCGGGCCTTCTTGACCATTGGCGTGGTCGTGAAGACTTCCGGCGCTTCGCCGTTCGGGCCGGGGCGCAGGTCGCGCACGCTCATGGCGCAAGAGGCCGCCGGCTTCGGCGGGCCGCCCTTCACCTCGACGAGGCACATGCGGCAGTTGCCGGCGACCGAAAGCCGCTCGTGGAAACAGAAGCGCGGAACTTCGGCGCCCGCCTCCTCGCACGCCTGAAGCAGCGTGAAGTGGTCAGGGACTTCGATTTCTTTTCCGTCGACGATCAGCTTTGCCATATCTCAATCCCGCTTTGACGCGAAACCGCGTCTTACCAGCGCCATTCTCTCTCCGGCCTTCGGCCCGGGTCGTATGCCCCAGGCCTCCGCCCTTCGTTTCTACTGCCGGTCCGGGCGGGTCTTTCCCCTGCCCTTCGCCAGCGTTCTTGCCTGCTCCACCCAGCCATCGCGGGCAATCCGCCCGCCGGCGCCAAGTTCGGCCTCTATCCTTGCCACATCCGCGTCCCCAAGGGCTGCGATGTCGGCGTAGCGAGTGAAGCCCATGCCGTTCAGCACCTGCTCCAGCTTCGGCCCGATGCCCGAAATCATCTTCAGGTCATCGGCCTTGGCGGTCTTCTTCACCGGCACCTTGCGCACCGGCTTTGCTTCCACCGTGCTCGGCGTCGCGGTCTTTTCCCGCGCCACCTTCGCCTTCAGTTCGGCCGCAGGCGTTTCCGCCTTCGCCGCCGGTTCCTTCGGCACAACCCTCAGCACCGGCTTTGCCCTGACCGACTCTGTCCTGGCCTTGGCGGCGAGATCCGCCGCCTCGTCCAGCACCGCCTTGGCCTGCCCCGCCGCGCCCTGCATCAGCCCCAGCATCGCACCGGCCATCTGGCCGGCTAGTCCGAAACCGATAGCCGCCGTCGCCGCCATTGCCGCAACCGGATGCGCCATCAGCGGATGCAGCGGCACATCGGGCACTTCCTTCAGCCACTGCGCCATCCCGAAAGGATCGTCGCCGGCTGCTTCGGCCGGCGGGACATTGGTGGCATTTGCATCCTGTCCGGCCGGCGTCTTCATCGTCTTACTCCGCTGCTTCCAGCACCGCGCCATGCGCCATGGCATTGGCGGTGTACTGGTCGATCCGCGCCTCGATCTCGGGGCGGAAGTTGCGGATGAGGCCCTGGATCGGCCAGGCGGCCGCGTCGCCGAGCGCGCAGATCGTGTGACCTTCGATCTGCTTGGTGACGTCGAATAGCATGTCGATCTCGCGCTTCTGCGCGTTGCCGCGAACCATGCGCTCCATGACGCGCATCATCCAGCCCGTGCCTTCACGGCACGGCGTGCACTGGCCGCAGCTCTCATGCTTGAAGAAGGCCGAGATACGCCAGATCGCCTTGATGATATCGGTCGAGCGATCCATGATGATCATGCCGCCGGTGCCGAACGAGGACTTAACCTCGCGCAGGCCGTCGAAATCGAGCGTGACGTTCATCATGTCCTCGGCCTTGACGACCGGGCAGGATGCGCCGCCGGGAATGACCGCAAGCAGGTTGTCCCAGCCGCCGCGAATGCCGCCGCCGTGCTTTTCGACCATCTCCTTGAAGGAGATGCCCATGCTTTCCTCAACGGTGCAGGGCGTGTTGACGTGGCCCGACATCATGAACAGCTTGGTGCCGACATTGTTCGGACGGCCGAACGACGAGAACCAGCCAGCGCCGCGGCGCAGGATCGTCGGGGTAACGGCGATCGATTCGACGTTGTTGACGGTGGTGGGGCAGCCGTAGAGGCCCATATTGGCCGGGAACGGCGGCTTCAGGCGCGGCTGGCCCTTCTTGCCCTCGAGGCTTTCGAGCAGTGCGGTCTCTTCGCCGCAGATATAGGCGCCGGCGCCATGGTGGACAAAGACGTCGATGTCGTAGCCGAGCTTGTTGTTCTTGCCGAGAAGGCCCGCGTCATAGCACTCGTCAATGGCCGCCTGAAGCGCCTCGCGCTCGCGCATGAACTCGCCGCGCACATAGATGTAGGCGGCGTTAGCCCCCATGGCGAAGGACGCCACGACGCAACCCTCGATCAGCGTATGCGGATCGTGGCGCAGGATATCGCGGTCCTTGCACGTGCCGGGTTCGGATTCGTCGGCATTCACGACGAGGTAATGCGGACGGCCGTCCGATTCCTTCGGCATGAAAGACCACTTGAGACCGGTCGGGAAGCCGGCGCCGCCGCGGCCGCGAAGGCCGGATGCCTTGATCTCGTTGATGATCCAGTCACGGCCCTTTTCGAGAAGCTGCTTGGTGCCGTCCCAATGGCCGCGCGCCATGGCGCCCTTCAGCGACTTGTCCTTGGTGCCGTAGATATTGGTGAAGATGCGATCCTGATCTTTAAGCATGGTTCACCTCTTTACCGCGGCTTCTTGCCGAAAACGCGGATGTATTCCGCTTCGCCACCCTTTGCGAGCGCCTTGGCCTGCTTGACCCAGTCGTCGCGCTCGATGCGGCCTTTGAAGTTCAGATAGCCGTCGACCCAGTCGCGCTCGCCCTTCTTCCACGATGCGACCTGCGCAAAGGTGAAGATGCCGAGTTCGTGCAGGATACCCTCGATCTTCGGTCCGACGCCGGAGATCAGCTTGAGGTCGTCGACCGCTGCCGGACGCTCGATGCCGGCCGGACGGTTCTTGTCGTCCAGCGAGCGCTTCGCAACAGCAGCAGTTGACTGCTTGTCGGCGGCGTCGCCACCTTCGGCGCGCGTTTCACCCTTCACCTTGGCATTGGCGGCGGCTTCTGCCTTGGCAGTCAGCGGCGTCTTGACCGTCGGATCGGTTTCGGCAGCATCCGTCTTGGGCTTGGCGGCATTCGACGGGGGAACGCTTACGCTTTCATCCGCCGTCTTGCGGCTGCGGCCAGTCGTCTTGCCGACGGCGGCGTCCGGCGCCGTGAGGCTGGTGAGACCACCGGCAGGCGCGGAGAAGACACGCTCGACCTGTGGGCCGGTCGACACTTCAGCGCCCTTGCCCGCATCGAAGCGATCGATAATGGTCTCGAGTTGATCGGGCGTCAGATCTTCGTAGCTGTCCTTGAAGATCATGATCATCGGCGCGTTGACGCAGGCCCCCTGACACTCGACCTCTTCCCAGGAGAGCGTGCCGCTCTCGTTGCGGTGGAAGGGCTCCGGATGGATGCGCTTCTTGCAGACTTTGATCAGATCTTCCGCGCCGCGCAGCATGCAGGGCGTGGTGCCGCACACCTGGATATGGGCACGCGTACCGACCGGCAGAAGCTGGAATTGCGTGTAGAAGGTCGCGACCTCGAGCACACGGATATAGGCCATGTCGAGCATGTCGGCGACGGATTCGATTGCCGCCTTGGTAACCCAGCCATCCTGTTCCTGTGCCCGCATGAGCAGCGGGATCACGGCCGACTGCTGGCGACCCTGCGGATACTTGTTGATGGTCGCCTTGGCCCAGGCCGCATTCTCCTCGGTGAAGGCGAAGCTGGCGGGCTGAACATTATCATCGGCTAGTCGACGAACGGACATTCTGTAACGCCTTGTCTCAGTTAATCTGCCGGCACTGCGTTCTCGTCGTGTTGACGAATTCGCAGGCGTAGACAGACTTCTCTTTCTGCATGAATAGGACGTAACGGCTGCCATTCGGCGCCGCCGCCTTGATCTCATAGCCCTGACCTGCCAGCTGGCCGATCGTCGTGGACGCATTGCCTTCGCCGCCCTCCTGCGCAAGCGCAGGCGTGGCGGCCAGGACAGCGGCGACGATGGCAAGGGCGGCTTTCGGCATCAGCGGTCAACCTCGCCGAACACGATATCCAGCGAACCCAGGATCGCCGAGACGTCGGCGAGCTGATGGCCGCGACAGATGAAATCCATCGCCTGCAGGTGGGCATAGCCCGGGGCGCGGATCTTGCAGCGATACGGCTTGTTGGTGCCGTCTGCGACGAGGTAGACGCCGAATTCGCCCTTCGGCGCTTCGACGGCTGCATATACCTCGCCGGCTGGCACGTGATAGCCTTCGGTATAGAGCTTGAAGTGGTGGATGAGCGCTTCCATCGAGCGCTTCATCTGGCCGCGCTTCGGCGGAACCATCTTACCGTCGATGGAGGAGACCGGGCCGACCTTGGCATCGCCGAGCAGGCGATCGACGCACTGGCGCATGATCTTGGCCGATTCGCGCATCTCGATCATGCGGATGACGTAGCGGTCATAGCAGTCGCCGTTCTTGCCGATCGGAATGTCGAAGTCGAGGTCAGAGTAGCACTCGTAAGGCTGCGAACGACGCAGGTCCCAGGCCGCACCCGAACCGCGCACCATGACGCCGGAGAAGCCCCAGGCCCAGCAGTCTTCAAGCTTCACGACGCCGATATCGACGTTACGCTGCTTGAAGATACGGTTGCCGGTCAGAAGCGCGTCGATATCGTCGACGGTCTTGAGGAACGGGTCGATCCACTTGCCGATGTCTTCCACCAGCTCGTGCGGCAGGTCCTGATGCACGCCGCCCGGACGGATATAGGCCGAGTGCATGCGCGCGCCGCAGGCGCGCTCGTAGAACACCATAAGCTTTTCACGCTCTTCGAAGCCCCAGAGCGGCGGCGTCAGCGCGCCGACGTCCATGGCCTGGGTCGTCACGTTGAGCAGATGCGACAGGATGCGGCCGATTTCGGAATAGAGCACACGGATCAGCTGCCCGCGGATCGGAACTTCCGTACCCGTCAGCTTCTCGACGGCCAGAGCGAAGGCGTGCTCCTGGTTCATCGGCGCCACGTAGTCGAGGCGGTCGAAATAGGGAACCGCCTGAAGATAGGTCTTCGTCTCGATCAGCTTCTCGGTGCCGCGGTGCAGCAGGCCGATATGCGGATCGACGCGCTCGACGATTTCGCCGTCCAGCTCGAGAACCAGACGAAGAACCCCGTGCGCCGCAGGGTGCTGCGGGCCGAAGTTGATGTTGAAATTGCGAACGTTGTGCTCGTTCATACCGCTTGCTCCAGAGGCCGGCGCCCTATCGGGCCACGTGACCCAAAATCAGTTCGTCTTCGCCTTCTCATCGCCCGGAAGCACGTAGTCCGTGCCTTCCCAGGGGGAGAGGAAATCGAAGTTACGGAATTCCTGCTTCAGCTCGACCGGCTCGTAAACGACGCGCTTGACCTCGTCGTCATAGCGCACTTCCACGAAACCGGTCGTCGGGAAGTCCTTGCGCAGCGGGTGCCCCTCGAAACCGTAGTCGGTGAGGATGCGGCGCAGGTCCGGATGGCCGGTAAAGAGAATGCCGTACATGTCGTAGGCTTCGCGCTCGAACCAGTCCGCGCCCGCATAGACGGAACAGGCCGAAGGAACTGGAACGTCCTCGCCGGTCGCGACCTTGATGCGGATGCGCAGGTTCTGGCGCGGCGACAGGAGATGATAGACAATGTCGAAGCGCTCGGCCCGCGCCGGCCAGTCGACGCCGCAGATATCGATAAGATTGACAAAACCGCACTGCACGTCATCGCGCAGGAACGTCAGAAGCTCGATGACGCGCGTGCCGTCGGTCTTCAAGGTGAGTTCGCCATAGGCGATGTCGGCGGACGAAACCAGACCGCCGGCAACTTCGCCGATGTGGGAGGAGAGCTCCCGCAGAGCTTCGCTCATATCTAAGTCCCCTGCCCTTAACGCTCGATCGTACCGGTCCGGCGAATCTTCTTCTGCAGCAGGAGCACGCCGTAAAGGAGCGCTTCCGCCGTGGGAGGACAGCCTGGTACATAAATGTCGACCGGCACCACGCGGTCACAGCCGCGCACCACCGAATAGGAATAGTGATAGTAGCCGCCGCCATTGGCGCAGGAGCCCATCGAGATGACGTAGCGCGGCTCCGGCATCTGGTCATAGACCTTGCGGAGCGCAGGCGCCATCTTGTTGGTCAGCGTGCCGGCGACGATCATCACGTCGGACTGACGCGGGCTGGCGCGCGGCGCAAAGCCGAAGCGTTCGACGTCGTAACG
The DNA here is from genome assembly GCF_022637395.1 of Shinella sp. H4-D48. Lineage (GTDB taxonomy): Bacteria > Pseudomonadota > Alphaproteobacteria > Rhizobiales > Rhizobiaceae > Shinella > Shinella sedimenti. Next base: position 2,134,552 of record NZ_CP093337.1, read on the forward strand.
CGGCATGGAAAGCTGCATCATCTCGACGGCGCAACAGGCCAGGCCGAAGGTCATCCACATCAGCGAGCCGGTACGGGCCCAGGTGATGAGTTCATCCGTGGAGGTGACGAGAAAACCCTTGTCGGCGAGTTCGTTGTTGATCTCGCCGAAGAAGGCATCGTTGCTGCCAATGGGCTTGCCGGTCGAGGGATCGATGATCCCCTTCGGCTGCGGCGCGACGAGCGTGCTGGATGCTACTCCCATTCGAGTGCTCCCTTCTTCCATTCGTAGATGAAGCCGATGGTCAGGACACCGAGGAAAACCATCATCGACCAGAAGCCGAACCAGCCCATGTCGCCGAAGGAGACGGCCCACGGGAAGAGGAAGGCCACTTCGAGGTCGAAGATGATGAAGAGGATCGACACCAGATAGAAGCGGATGTCGAATTTCATGCGCGCATCGTCAAAAGCGTTGAAGCCGCACTCGTAAGCGGAAAGCTTTTCCGAATCAGGGGCCTTGTATGCGACGGCAAACGGCGCGACCAGCAGCGCAAGGCCGATCACAAGCGCGATACCGATGAAGATGGCGATCGGAATATAGGAACCGAGAAGTTCAGTCATTGGCGTCCATCCTGCCTGCGATCGGCGCCGGAGAGACGCCTGTTGGTTCAAGACCTGCAAGCCGATAAAGTATGTTGCAACGCCCTGTCGTTAGCGCAGCGAGCGCCCCCGCGCAAGGCTTTGTCCCGCTTTCGCCGTAATCAATCTGCGCTTTTGAGACAGGAGTGACACAAGCCCGCGGGAAGCCGTTTAAATCGTTACGATTTCATGACGGGCGGCGTTCGGGGCGTTTCGCCGCAGGCGCGGCCTGAAAACCGCGCCTGCGCGTTTGTTGCCCTAGACGGGGGCCGCAGTTCGGCTCTTAATTAGGATTGAGGTTGAGCATGGGGACGGCGCCGCCCGGCAGCATGGTGCGCGGCAGCTGGCCATCCCACTTTTCCGCCTGCGTCAGCGCCACGAGGCCCGGATTGTCCTTCAGCGCATCGCCGCGCGCCTTGATCGCTTCGGCCTCGGCCTCACCGCGCAGGCGGATCGCTTCCGATTCGGCCTGCGCCGCCAGCCTGACGGCATCGGCCTGCGCCTGGGCCTCCGCACGCCGCGCATCGGCCTGGGCGCGCGCCTGCGTCACGGTGATTTCCGCCTGCACCTTTTCACGCTCGGCGTTCTGCCGCAGGCGCTGCACTTCCACCTCGGCCAGCATGCGCTGCTCGATGCTCGCCTCATAGGCATCCGAAAAATCGATATTCTCGATCTGAACGCTATCTATAAGGACAGGACCTGAGACGCCCTGCTGGATGGCAGACGCGATTTCCGCGTTGAGCCGCCCGCGCTCCTGGATCGCCGTGACCGCATTGAAGCGGCCGAACACCGTCTTCGTCTCCTCGAAGACCTTGCGCTCGATCAGACGCGACAGAAGACCGTCCTCCCCGCCATAGGTGGCATAGACTTCCTGCACGCGGTCCGCGGGGATGCGATAGTTCACGGAAAGACGAATCTCGGCCGGCTGCTGGTCACGGCTGTAGGCCTCCATCTTTTCATAGACCACGGCCTTGGACTGCACGGACACACGCACGATCGAATCGATGAGCGGCAGCTTGAAGCCGAGGCCGGGCTCGGCCGTGCCGGAAATGGCGCCGTAGCGCAGGATCACCCCGCGCTCCCCCTGGTCGACGGTGAACCAGGAGCCGAACAGAATGCTGAGCGCGACAAGCGCAGCGCACCCGGCCAGAATCATCGTGACGTTTCGCATGCGAATCCTCTCTCGTTTTTGACGCGTCGCTATATCCAGACGGAGAGAGGCCCGCAAACATTCAGCTTAAGGGGAGAAAAACAAACCGAATCGCAGCTCGTTCTTAACATGAAGAAAAAGCTGGAAGAAACTGGAAGAAAAAGAAGAATGGCGCGAGTGACGGGGCTCGAACCCGCGACCTCCGGCGTGACAGGCCGGCACTCTAACCGACTGAGCTACACCCGCGCATCTTTTGGACCTTAAGTCCCGGATGATGTTCCGGCCTTTCGAGTGGCGCGAGTGACGGGGCTCGAACCCGCGACCTCCGGCGTGACAGGCCGGCACTCTAACCGACTGAGCTACACCCGCATCCTCGAAAGCGACCGGATGACAAGGCATCCGTCCCGAGCGGCCTTGGCCGTTCGATGAGCGGCTAACTACGGGGTTCGCCTTTGGGTGTCAAGCAGGTTTCAAGACAAAAGAATGACGCCGCACGAAATGTTTCCACACCCTCCTGCATCATCAGCGCGCCCTTCAAAAAAATGCAGAAAACTTTGCAATTGCCTCTTGCGGTTCGATCCGGTTCCGCATAGATCACAGCCACCAACGCGGCGGGCGATTAGCTCAGTTGGTAGAGCGCCTCGTTTACACCGAGGATGTCGGGAGTTCGAGTCTCTCATCGCCCACCATATCCATTCGCGCAAGGCTCTGTTTACAGGGCCTTTTTGCTTTTTGGGGTTTCGGAACTCCTCATCTCCTCTGACGCGATCTTGAGGTTTCCACCTCGCCTATTGTGTTTCTGGCTCCATGTCATGCGGTGCCAGCCAGCGTGAGGCCGCGGATGGTCGGCACCTGGACGGAATGGCCGTGCGCCTACGGCTGCGCTGGGAAAATCTCGTAGTTCGCCCACACGCTTCGGCCGATGTCTGCGGCGGTCGCCCATTGCGCGTCAGAAGGGTTGAGCAAGGTCAGGAAGCCGCTTTTTGCGTCGATTTCATCGGGGCTTCGAAAGCCTTGTTCGCACTCCTCGTAATGACCGTACACGTCACCGGTATCGGTCTTGCGGAAGAGAAACAGCCGTCCATTGCGGCACGCGGGGCAATTGCCAGCATGATACGTGGTCATGGAGGCTATGGTGGATGGGGCGGAACGGAAAGTCCAGGCACGAAAACCGGACGTCCTGAAGGACGGTTCCCCGCTGGAAGTTCTGATGGTGGAAGGACCTCCACCTGATCAGCGCTTTCGCGAACCACATGAGCCCCGCACCCAATATGGCCGCAGACTCATCAGTATTATTCCACCGGCCCGACGGCCGGCGCCGGTACGATGGCGCCATCGCCGGTCTCGGGAGATCGCGGGTCAACCTCGATGAGAAGAACGCTCACCACGAGGGCCGCGAGGGCGATGAGGAGAGCGGTGAAAGCGATGCCGGTTCTGTCCATGCCCATATCCTGCATTGTAATGTGCAAAAGCTGAGGCGACGCGACGATATATCCACGCAACTCCACAGAATGGAATTGCACTGCCCAGCGATTACAACTTTATGTAATCATTACACCGCCGCGAAACATCCCTCGGCTATCGTGGCGGCATGAGCAACTTCACCTATCTCGTTGTCGGCGCCTCGATCGCCAGCGCTGCGGGCGGACACGCACTCATTCCGCGCGAAGCCTACGATCCCGCCTGCAATATCAAGGGCAACACCTCCTATAATGGTGGCGCACGGATCTACCATGTACCCGGCCAGCATTATTATCAGAACACCAAAATCAGCTACGGCAGGGGCGAGCGGTGGTTCTGTACGGAAGCCGAAGCACAGGCTGCCGGCTGGCGCCGCGCGGGCTACTGATTCCATTGCCCGCAGCACTTGCCGTTGGTCCTGGGTGGCTGGCGGACCGAGCGCCGGTCTTTCTTTTTCGGAACCAAATCGGCACCGGCGTGTTCATACTGCATTGCAATATGAAATCTGCTGGCCTTGCCTCTCCTGGCGCGGTCGTGCCGTCATCATGGATTGCCTTCCGGAGGTTTTCCTGCCGAGCGATGGGCCAGCCCAGACATGGTTCAAAAGCTCATGAGTCGTCTCATCGTCGTTTCCAATCGCGTCCCTCTTCCCTCAAAGAGCGGGGCAGCGTCCGCCGGCGGCCTCGCGGTCGCGCTTCAATCGGCTCTGGCCGCGCGCGGCGGGCTGTGGCTCGGCTGGTCGGGAAAGATATGCAGTGACGAGCCCGTGGGGCCGCTGACAATGCTCAAGGACGGCAATATCGAATATGCCTTGACCGATCTCACGGATCTGGACGTCGAGGAATATTATCAGGGTTTTGCCAATCGCGTGCTTTGGCCGATCTGCCATTATCGGCTGGACCTTGCCGAATATGGCCGCCGGGAGATGACGGGATACTTTCGCGTCAACCAGTTCTTTGCCAGCCGCCTGCTTCCGCTGATCCAGAAGGACGATGTCATCTGGATCCACGATTACCACCTCATTCCCCTTGCGGAGGAACTTCGCCGACAAGGCGTGAAAAACCGGATAGGCTTCTTCCTGCACATACCATGGCCGGCGCCGGACGTTTTCCTGGCGATGCCGGTTCATGACGAATTGTTAAAGAGCCTGACGGCCTATGATGTCGTCGGCTTCCAGACCCGACAGGATCGCGAAAATTTCGCGGAATGCCTGTCGCGGCAGGATATCGGTGAGCGGCACGGCAAGGAGGCGTTCACCGCCGCAGGTCGCAGCTTCATCGCACGGCCCTACCCGATCGGCATCGAGACCGACGAATTCGCAAAACTGGCGCGCCAGGCGGCCAACACCACGCTGCACAAGCGCATGCGCCAGAGCCTCGACGGCAAGGAACTCATCATCGGCGTCGACCGTCTTGATTATTCCAAGGGCATCACCCAGCGCATCGATGCCTTCGAGACGTTTCTGACGCGGCATCCTGATTATCAGCGCAAGGTCACCCTGTTGCAGATCACGCCGAAATCGCGCTCCGAGGTACCGGAATATGAGGCGATGCAGAAAACGGTCGCGGAACAGGCAGGGCGCGTGAACGGGGCGCTCGGCACGGTGGACTGGGTGCCCATCCGCTATGTCAACCGCTCCCTGCGCCGGCCCGCTCTCGCGGGCCTGTACCGCATGGCCAAGGTGGCGCTCGTCACTCCGCTTCGCGACGGCATGAACCTTGTCGCCAAGGAATTCGTCGCGGCGCAGGATGAGGATGATCCCGGCGTTCTGCTTCTTTCACGCTTCGCAGGCGCTGCCCATGAACTGAAGGAAGCGGTGCTGGTCAATCCTTACGATGTCGAGGGAACCGCAGATGTCATCGCACGCAGCCTCGCCATGCCTCTTGAAGAGCGTCAGGCGCGCTGGAGAGGCATGATGACGACGCTGCGAGAAAACAACGTGTTCACCTGGTGCGACACCTTCCTCGGAGATCTCGCCGGAAACGGCGAGATTGCGAGTGGTGAACAGCCCGCTTTGAAACGGGTCAGTTGCTGACGGGACCGTAGAGGCGCCGGCTCACAATCTCGAGCGAACGGTCAGGCGCAATTCGATAAATCTCGACATATTGCTGCCCCGTCACCACATCGGTCAGACTGTGGATAAAGGTACTGCCGATCGGCGCCCTGGTCAGTTTCGTATGAGGCTGGCCATTATAGGTAATGCTGCCAGGCACCGGAGTTAACCCCTGTGCAGAGGCGTACGATGACGCAAGTAGTGCGGCACAGCCGAAGATCGAGAACATGGCGATATGAAACATCAGAGCATCCTTTCGTCTCTGATCTGGAACGCTTTGATAGGTTCAGGGCCAGCCAGAATTTGCGTTCTGCGCGCCCCTTGTGGAACTTCATCCCACGCAGGTCGTTTCATGTCTGCAATTGAAATGGAGTGTGAACGATGAAAAGAGCCGTCATCCTTATTGGCCTTCTCGCAGCCTTTCCCGCCGCCGCCCAGCAGGCCGACAAACCGACACCCGAAGCAGGCAAGAAGCCCTCGGAAATCCTGGCGATGATCGAGCAACGGCCGGATTTCGCCCGCCTGGACGAGATGTCATGGGAAGATGAAGGTTACTACGAAATCGTCTACCACACGAGCGACAAGGCTCGTGTTGAGGTCAATGTCGATCCGATGGGCAAACCTGTCGAGCATCGCTAAACAACCACCGTCGGGAGAAAAGATGCAGATGCGATTCAGCCCGACTGGCCTGGGGCTTATCCTCACCTTCGTTGTCATCATAGGCTCGGTTCTGAGCCTCGCGGTGCTTAAAAGCCAGGGAGCGAACGCTGAGATCGTCACCGATGCAGCGGCCGAATCAAATGGCCAGTAATCCCGACCATGGGATAAGAGGGGCGGGCCATCCCGCTGCAGTAGCGAAATACTGTTACCTAATAGCAATCACCCTGCATCACATACGCAAGACAACAAACAAACCATCATAAAAATTGCATACGCCGCCGCCGGAGTACGGCGGCGGCGTATGTGTATATTACTTTGCGTTCACGAACTGGCAGATCGCACCGGCGTTCGCGTCGTCCTTGTTGGTCTGAGAAGCGGCGTCGCACTTGCGCTTCACTTCCGCGCGCTGATCGTCCGACAGTTTTGTCCAGCGATCCGACCATTCAGCCTGCGGGCGCATCGTCTTGTTCGTGGAGTCACTAAAGAAGACTTCGCCGGTCGCACCCGACCAGACCTGATGATTATCGCCGGCAGCCTGATTCACAGCCGAGTTGTCGGCTTCGCCGCCGGATGACTGTGCATAGGCAGAAACGCTCATGAATGCAGCTGCAGCCGCTACGGTTACCAGTTTCAAGTACATGTTTTATCTCCTCGTTTGGCGGCCAATCCGCATGCAGGAGATAATACGGCGACCGAGCAAATGTTCCCCGGCGGATGCGGCCTAGTGTGTCGTTGGGATATCGTCTTCCTCGAGGAAGGAATGAATGCCGTCGCGGGCGATGGTGGCGAGGAACTCGTCGAAGGCTTCGCGATCGGTGGCGAAGGGTTCGTCCCACTCGAACAGATCTTCGTTCTGGGTGACGACTTCCAGCTTCCAGTCGTTCTGCGTGCCGGCCGGGCGGTAGATATCGACGAGCACCGTTATATCGTCTTCGGTGTATTCTCCGGAAAGCTCGGAATGTTCCAGCTTGGGCTTATTGGTCATGGCGGCTCGTCCTGGAGGCGATGCCGGATCGTGCGCTCCGGCTCGCGTGATCGAAGGAAATTGCGGCAGGAACGGCCTGCGTGATCTCGCGGCAGCGACGTGACGTCAATCGGTCGCCCGACCCCGATCTAAAACTACCGGCAGTCGCGTTCCTGAAATTGTTCTGACAGAGCAGGCGCCGTGCGTCCACCCATTCCGTAGCGTGCCCACGGCTTCTTATCAGGCGAGCTTAGGATGCGTCGGAGCGAATTCGGCAACGAGTTCATGCTTTTCACCGGGATAGGTGAGCCGCACATGGGTCACGTAGAGACCGCCGCTCCAGGTGCGGCGCTCGACCACAAGGCACGGCGTGCCCGGCGCGATAGCGAGAAGCCCGGCCACACGGCCATCAGCGCCAACGGCGCGGATACGATGCTCGGCAGCACTCCAGGGCACGCGGCTGATCAGCCATGCACCCGGGGCGATGTCGCCGAAGGTCTCGTTTGCAACCTCCGGCACCGCGGCGTGATTGATGAGACGCTCCTCCAGGCAGAATGGCTGGGCGCCTGCAAAATGCAGCGCCATGACTTCGATCACCCGTGCCGCCTCCGGCAGATCCATCAGGCGTCGGTCAGTGGCCCTTGCGGGACGGTCGAGGCGCGCGCGCTGCTCATAGCGATAGGGAAGCCCCAGTTGCTCCACCTCCAGGCGGATGTCGTGGATCTCCAGCACTGCGGATTGTGCGTGGGGATGGGTGACGAAGCTGCCGGATTTGCGGCGGCGCTCGATCAGGCCGCGCTTCACGAGTTCGGTGATCGCCTTGTTCACCGTCATGCGCGAGCACCCGTACTGTTCGGTCAGCTCATGCTCGAAGGGGATGCGATGGCCGGGCGGCCACTCGCCCGACAGAATCCTGCCCTCCACATCCTCCAGGATGCGGCGATGCAGGGAGGGGGTTTTGGCCTCGGCTGCCAGGCTTTCCTCGCCGGTGGACATGCGCATCTCCGTTGCCGGACGCAGATTCGCCGGTCTTTCAATGTCATAGAAAAGGCCGTCCCGCCTTTCAATATGCGCTCATGCGGCGGCGAGCGCGCGCATGACGGACGCGAAGCGTCGGCCGATCGCCTCACGTTCTGCGTGGCATCCGGCTTCGACGCGTTTGCGGCCGTTCACCCAGACACAATCGACCATCGCGGCATTGGCAAAGATCCAGCCATCGAGAAGCGCGTCGCCCTCCAGATCGAGACCATGGCGTGCCTTCAGGCTGACGAAATCCGCCGCTTGGCCGGTTGCGATGCCGGAAGCGGCACCGAGTGCCCCGGCACCGCCTGACAGCGCGCCGTCGAACAGCGCGCGGCCTGTCGAGCCGCCGGGCGTCGCCAACACATTGCGGGCGCGATGAGCAAGACGCTGCGAGTATTCGAGCTGGCGCAATTCATCCGGCAGGCCGATCAGCACGTTCGAATCGGAGCCAACGCCGAACCGCCCACCGGCAGCGAGGAAATCGGCCGCCTGGAACGTGCCGTCCCCCAGATTGGCTTCGGTGACGGGGCACAGGCCGGCAATGGCACCGGTCCTTGCCATGCCGGCGGTTTCGGTCTCCGTCATGTGCGTGGCATGGATGAAACACCAATGGCCATCGACAGGCTGGTTGTCGACCAGCCATTCCACCGGCCGACGTCCAGACCAGGCGATGCAGTCCTCGACCTCCTTGACCTGCTCGGCGATATGAATGTGAACCGGCGCCTCGCCCGCCATGGCGACGACGGCGGAAAGCTCGTCCGGCGTCACCGCGCGCAGGCTGTGGGGGGCGACACCGGTGATGCCGGCCGGCATCGTGTCCGTCAGCGCACGGCATCGCTCCAGCAGCAGAGCGAAGGAATCGCGATCATTGATGAACCGGCGTTGCCCTTCGCCCGGCACGGTCCCGCCGAAGCCGGCATGGGCGTAAAACACCGGCAGCAGGGTCATCGCGATGCCGGTTGCCGACGCGGCCGCGACGATGCGGGCAGCCATTTCGGCGATATCCGCATAGGGACGACCGTCCTTGTCGTGGTGCAGGTAGTGGAATTCGCCGACGCGGGTAAAGCCGGCTTCCAGCATTTCCACATAGAGCTGAGCGGCAACGGCCTCCACGTCGTCAGGCGTCATGGAGAGCGCGAACCGGTACATGACGCTGCGCCAGCTCCAGAACGAATCGCTGCCTGGTCCGCGCATTTCGGCAAGCCCGGCCATCCCGCGCTGGAAGGCGTGGCTGTGCAGGTTTGGCATGCCGGCAACGATCGTGTCGTGCCGTTCGTCGGCGACCTCAGGCGCCTTGCCCGTCTCCAGCGCCTCGATACGGCCCGCCGCGATGTGCAGCCGTACGTTCTTCACCCAGCCGCCCGTAAGCAGCGCCTGCCTTGCGTGAATGACGGACATTGTTCCCTCGTTCGCTGCCTCTCGTGCGCGGCGTCAAATTGACCCTTGCGCGCCTCATCATTATGTATATACATTATAACCATCACAGGGAAGAGGCAATCGCTATGACAACATCGGAAAAGGACAAGCCCCGCGTCTGGCGCCATGCGCATCTTGCCACGCTTGATGAACGCCTCCCCGGGCTCGGCATCATCGAGAACGGCGCAATTGCCGTTGAAGATGGCCGCATCGCCTTCGCCGGCCCTGAGTCGGCGCTGCCCGCCGCATTCGCCGGCGCAGAGACCGTGGATTGCGAGGGCCGCTGGATCACGCCGGGTCTGATCGACTGCCACACCCACCTCGTGCATGCTGGCGACCGTGCCCAGGAATTCGAGCTTCGCCTCGCCGGCGCCTCGTACGAAGAGATCGCGCGGGCCGGCGGCGGCATCGTCTCCTCGGTCAAGGCGCTTCGCGCGGCGAGCGAGGACGAACTGGTGCGCCAGACGCTGCCCCGTCTCGATGCGCTGATCGCCGAGGGCGTGACGACGGTGGAGATCAAGTCCGGCTATGGGCTCGATACCGAAAACGAGCTGAAGTCGCTGCGTGCCACGCGCCGCATCGCCGAAGAGCGTGATGTCACGGTGCGCACGACCTTTCTCGGGGCACACGCTGTTCCAACCGAGATGAACGGCGACAGGACGGCCTATATCGACAAGGTGGTGGGCGAAATGCTGCCGGCCGTCGCAGCCGAAGGACTGGCGGACGCCGTCGACGGCTTCTGCGAGGGCATCGCCTTCTCGCCCGAGGACATGGCACGGGTCTTCGACACGGCAACGGCTCATGGCCTGCCGGTCAAGCTCCATGCCGACCAGCTTTCCAACCTGCATGGCGCCGAACTTGCCGCCCGCTATGGCGCGCTTTCGGCCGATCATCTCGAATATACCGACGATGCCGGTGCTGCGGCCATGGCGAAGGCCGGCACCGTCGCCGTCATCCTGCCGGGCGCCTTCTATTTCATCCGTGAAACGAAGAAGCCGCCGGTCGAGCTTTTCCGCAAGCACGGCGTGAAAATGGCCGTCGCTACCGACAGCAACCCGGGCACCTCGCCGCTGACCTCGCTTCTCCTCACCATGAACATGGCCGCGACCCTGTTCGGCATGACCGTCGAGGAGTGCCTTGCCGGCACGACGCGCGAGGCCGCGCGCGCGCTCGGCCTGGTCGATGAAGTAGGAACGCTGGAGACCGGAAAATGGGCCGATTTCGTCCTTTGGGACATCAGCCGGCCGGCGGAACTGGTCTACCGCATGGGCTTCAATCCCATGCATGCCCGCGTTCGCAGCGGACAATAATCGCTCTTTGCGCAGCACAGTGCTGCATCGGGGAATGAACCATGACGATCACGCTTCACCCGGGCTCCGTGCCCCTGAAAACCCTTGAGACCCTTTACTGGACCGGCGAAGCCACGCGTCTCGATGCATCCTTCGACGCTGGTATCGCAAGAGCCGCCGCGCGAATTGCCGACATTGCCGCGGGCGATGAGCCGGTCTACGGCATCAATACCGGCTTCGGCAAACTCGCCTCCATCAAGATCGCGCCGGCCGATGTCGCCACACTCCAGCGCAACCTCATTCTCTCGCATTGCTGCGGCGTCGGCAAACCGCTTGCCGAAAACATCGTGCGTCTCATCATGGCGCTGAAGCTCATCTCGCTCGGCCGCGGCGCTTCGGGCGTGCGCATCGAGATCGTCCGCCTCATCGAAGCCATGCAGGAAAAGGGCGTCATCCCCGTCATTCCCGAACAGGGCTCCGTTGGCGCATCGGGTGATCTCGCTCCCCTCGCCCATATGACGGCCGTGATGATCGGCGAAGGTGAGGCCTATTATGCCGGCGAACGCCTGCCCGGCGGCGGCGCCCTCGAAAAGGCCGGCCTCAAGCCGGTCGTGCTGGCCGCCAAGGAAGGCCTGGCGCTGATCAACGGCACGCAGGTTTCGACGGCGTTGGCGCTTGCCGGCCTGTTTCGCGCCCACCGCGCCGCCCAGGCTGCCCTTGTGACCGGCGCGCTTTCGACGGACGCCGCGATGGGTTCGTCGGCACCGTTCCATCCCGATATCCACACGCTGCGCGGCCATCAGGGCCAGATCGATGCCGCGGCGGCATTGCGGGCGCTGCTCGCAGGCTCCGTCATCCGCGAGAGCCACATCACCGGCGACGAGCGCGTGCAGGACCCCTATTGCATCCGCTGCCAGCCGCAGGTCGACGGCGCCTGCCTCGATCTCCTGCGTTCTGCCGCCCGCACGCTTGAAATCGAAGCCAATGCGGTCACCGACAATCCGCTGGTGCTCTCCGACAACAGCGTGGTGTCCGGCGGCAACTTCCACGCCGAACCGGTCGCCTTCGCCGCAGACCAGATCGCGATCGCCGTTTGCGAGATCGGCGCGATTGCCCAGCGCCGTATTGCGCTTCTGGTCGATCCTGCCCTCTCCTTCGGCCTGCCGGCCTTCCTCGCCAAAAAGCCGGGCCTCAACTCGGGCCTGATGATCGCGGAAGTGACCTCTGCCGCCCTGATGAGCGAGAACAAGCAGATGGCGCACCCGGCCTCGGTCGACTCGACGCCGACCTCCGCCAATCAGGAAGACCACGTCTCCATGGCCTGCCACGGCGCCCGTCGCCTGCTGCGCATGACGGAAAACCTTTCCGCAATCGTCGGCATCGAAGCCCTGACAGCCGCGCAGGGGGTCGAATTCCGCACGCCCCTCGTCACCAGCCCGGAGCTGCAGAAGGTCGTCGCCGCGTTGCGTACCGTCGTCGCCACACTGGAAGAGGATCGCTACATGGCGCCGGATCTCAGCGCCGCCGGCACCTTCGTGTCGTCCGGCGCGCTCGCCGCCTCCGTCACCAAGGGCATTCTGCCGGTGCTGGGGGGCTGACATGGCGGTGTTCGAGACCCACCAGGGCACCTCGCCCCTCATCCTCGCCTTCCCGCACACGGGCACCGACGTGCCCGCCGCCATATGGGAACGCCTGAACGACAACGGCCGCATCCTCGCCGATACCGACTGGCACATCGAACGTCTCTACGACGGCCTGCTGCCGAACGTGACGACGTTGCGCGCCACATTCCACCGCTATGTCATTGACGCCAATCGTGATCCGGCCGGCGTCAGCCTCTATCCCGGCCAGAACACGACCGGTCTTGTTCCGGAAACGGATTTCGATGGCAAGCCGATCTGGAAGGACGGGCAGGCACCGACAGAGGCAGATATCGCAGACCGGCTCGCCAGTTTCCACGCGCCGTATCATGCAGCCCTTGCCGCCGAGATAGAGCGCATCAAGGCGATCCACGGCGTGGCAATCGTCTACGATTGCCACTCGATCCGTTCGCTTATTCCCTTCCTGTTCGAAGGCAGGCTGCCGGATTTCAACGTCGGCACCGACATGGGAAGGACTTGCGCTCGCGAAATCGAAAGGGTGGCCTGTGAGGTCTGCGCCAATGCTGAGGGCTATACGAGCGTCCTCAACGGCCGCTTCAAGGGCGGGTGGACGACGCGCCATTACGGCAGGCCGGAAACGGGCGTGCACGCCATCCAGATGGAACTGGCGCAAATCAGCCATCTTGCGACCGAGGCCCCGCCCTTCGCCTATGACGAAGACAAGGCCGTGCGGCTGCGGGTCCACCTCAAAGACATCCTCCACCGCATCGCGGCGCTTGCCGCCACCCTTCCACACTGATCCGGGAGACGCAGCCATGACCGATAATCCCCGCCACAATATCCGCGAGGTCCGTGCCGCCACCGGTACCGAGCGCACCGCCAAGAGCTGGCTGACCGAAGCGCCGCTGCGCATGCTGATGAACAATCTCGACCCCGATGTGGCGGAGAACCCGCACGAACTGGTCGTTTATGGCGGCATCGGCCGCGCCGCCCGCACCTGGGCGGATTTCGACAGGATCGTCGCCTCGCTGCGCGATCTCGAAGACAACGAGACGCTCCTGGTGCAGTCCGGCAAGCCCGTCGGCATCTTCCGCACGCACAAGGATGCGCCGCGTGTGCTTATTGCCAACTCGAACCTCGTGCCGCACTGGGCCACCTGGGACCATTTCAACGAGCTGGATAAGAAGGGGCTTGCCATGTACGGCCAGATGACGGCCGGCTCGTGGATCTACATCGGCAGCCAGGGCATCGTGCAGGGCACCTACGAGACCTTCGTGGAAGCCGGCCGCCAGCATTATGGCGGCAATCTCAAGGGCAAGTGGGTGTTGACCGGCGGCCTCGGCGGCATGGGCGGCGCCCAGCCGCTCGCCGCCGTCATGGCCGGCGCGTCGTGCCTTGCTGTGGAGTGCAACCCCGATTCCATCGAATTCCGCCTACGCACCCGTTATATCGACGAGAAGGCCGAAACGCTCGACGAGGCGCTCGCCATGATAGACCGCTGGACGAAGGCCGGCGAGGCCAAGTCCGTTGGCCTGCTTGGCAATGCCGCCGAAATCCTGCCGGAAATGGTTCGCCGCGGCATCCGCCCCGACATGGTGACGGACCAGACCTCCGCCCACGACCCAATCAACGGCTACCTGCCGAAGGGCTGGACGATGGCCGAGTGGAAGGCAAAGCGCGAAAGCGACCCGAAGGCCGTCGAAAAGGCCGCCCGCGCCTCCATGCGCGAGCATGTCGAAGCCATGATCGCCTTTCAGGACATGGGGATCCCGACCTTCGACTACGGCAACAACATCCGCCAGGTCGCCAAGGACGAAGGTCTGGAAAACGCCTTCGCCTTCCCGGGCTTCGTGCCGGCCTATATCCGCCCGCTGTTCTGCCGCGGCATCGGCCCGTTCCGCTGGGCCGCGCTGTCGGGCGACCCAGAGGACATCTACAAGACCGACGCCAAGGTGAAGGAACTGCTGCCCGACAACAAGCACCTGCACAACTGGCTGGACATGGCGAAAGAGCGCATTTCCTTCCAGGGCCTGCCGGCGCGCATCTGCTGGGTCGGGCTCGGTGACCGCCACCGCCTCGGCCTCGCCTTCAACGAGATGGTCCGAAACGGCGAGTTGAAAGCACCCGTGGTCATTGGCCGCGACCATCTCGATTCGGGCTCCGTCGCCTCGCCCAACCGCGAGACGGAAGCGATGAAGGACGGCTCGGACGCCGTGTCCGATTGGCCACTGCTCAACGCGCTTCTCAACACCGCCTCCGGCGCGACCTGGGTGTCGCTTCATCACGGTGGCGGCGTTGGCATGGGCTTCTCCCAGCATTCGGGCGTCGTGATCTGCTGCGACGGCACGGATGACGCCGCCGAACGTATCGGTCGTGTCCTGTGGAACGATCCGGCGACCGGCGTCATGCGCCATGCCGATGCCGGCTACGACATCGCGCTCGACTGCGCGAAGGAAAAGGGCCTGCGCCTGCCCGGCATTCTCGGCAACTGATGGCAACGCTCTTGCGCAACGCAGACCATCGCCGCATGCCGTGGAAGAACGGCGGCGGCGAGACGGTCGAGATCTTCGTGCATCCGCAAGGTGCGGGCCTTACCGATTTCGGTTGGCGTGTCAGCATGGCGACCGTCGCGAGCGACGGGCCGTTCTCCGTTTTTCCCGGCATCGACCGCACGCTGGCGGTCCTGTCGGGTGACGGCATAGCGCTGTCCATCGACGGGTTCGGCGACAGGCTGCTGACGCCGTCCTCCGAACCGCTGGCCTTCCCCGCCGACGCGCCGACGACGGCCCGCCTTACGGGCGGCCCTATCACCGACCTCAACGTGATGACCCGGCGTGGCCACTTCGAGCATACTCTCTCACGCCATACCGCAGACGGGTCGTTCACACTTGCCGCCGCGCCTGGCACGCGCCTGCTGCTGCCGCTTGATCCGCTCGGCGTCGCCACGCCCCAGGGCCTTGTCGGTCTCCAGGCACTGGATGCGCTGCTGATCGACGTCAATATGCAGATCGAGGTGATACCGGCGGGCGATCAGACCACGTTCTACGATATCCGCATCCTTCCCCACACGCCTTCCTGATAGGCGTCGGCCGTGTCATCCACATAAGCTGAAATGATAGCTGATATCATGGCTATCTATTTCGTTTATGCCCGAGCGCGCGCTACCGTCACGCCAGGTCATAACACAACAGGGGAACGACCATGAAAAGAACGCTGCTTGCGCTGGCTGTCGCCGGTGCCGCCTTGATCAACGGACAGGCTTTTGCCGAAACGCTGAAGATCGGGACCGAGGGCGCCTATCCGCCCTTCAACTTCCAGGATTCCACTGGCAAGCTCGGCGGTTTCGATGTCGAGATCGGCCTTGCGCTCTGCGAGAAGATGAAGGTCGAATGCGAGGTCGTGGCGCAGGACTGGGACGGCATCATCCCGGGCCTCATCGCCAAGAAATACGACATGATCATCGCATCGATGTTCATCACCGAGGAGCGCAAGAAGCAGGTCGCTTTCAGCGATCCCTATTATCTTGCCGCCATGACCCATGCCGCGCCCAAGGGCGCCGGCATCACCGACTTCACCAATGAGGGCATGAAGGGCAAGACGATCGGCGCGCAGTCCGGCACGACCCAGGGCGACTATGTCGCGGCGGTCTATCCCGATGCGGATATCAAGCTCTATCCGACACAGGATGAGGTAAACCTCGACATGGCGAACGGGCGTCTCGACCTCCAGGTCGGCGACATGATCCCGCTTCTCGACTGGGTCACCAAGAACGAAGACGGCAAGGCCTGCTGCGAACTCATCGGCAAGCCGATCACCGATCCGAAGTTCGTCGGCGAAGGCGTCGGCATCGCCGTGCGCCAGGACGACAACGATCTTCGCGAGAAGCTCAACGCCGCGCTCAAGGCCATCCGCGAGGACGGCACCTACCAGAAGATCAACGACAAGTACTTCTCCATCGACATCTATACG
Source organism: Shinella sp. H4-D48 (assembly GCF_022637395.1). Classification (GTDB taxonomy): domain Bacteria; phylum Pseudomonadota; class Alphaproteobacteria; order Rhizobiales; family Rhizobiaceae; genus Shinella; species Shinella sedimenti. The sequence continues at coordinate 2,150,755 of NZ_CP093337.1, forward strand.
ATGAAGTGACGTACGGGAGGCTATAGCCCTCATCCGCCTATCGGCCCCTTCTCCCCGCTTGCGGGGAGAAGGTCGCGGCAGCGGGATGAGGGCAATCTCGGCGCAAAAGCCGCTTGCCATTCTCCAGCCCACCGTCCTAGCTAGGGGCATGCCGATCAACCGCCTCGAACGCTTCGCCCACAATCTCGACTGGAACCTGCTGCGTACCTTCGTCGTCGTGGTCGAGGAAGGCTCGATCACGCGAGCGGCGAACCGGCTTCTTCTGCAGCAGCCGGCCGTCAGCATGGCGCTAAAGCGGCTGGAGCAGTCCGTCGGCCACCGGCTCATCGACCGCAGCCCCGGCCGTTTCGAGCTGACGGAGGCCGGCGAGCGGCTGCACGATCTCTGCCACGACATCTTCACCGCCATCGTGCGCCTGCCCGAGGCGATGGAGACCTCCGGCGAGGACATTGCCGGTCACATCACCATTCATTCCGTCAGCCATGCCATGAACCCCGGCTGGGACCGGGCCATCGCCGATTTCTTCCGGCTGCACCCGCGCGTCACCGTGGGCGTGACCGTGGAGACGACGACGGATGTCATCCGCTCGGTGGAACGCGGCGTCGCGACACTCGGCCTGTCCGACGGGATCATTCCACCGGAGCTTGAAAAGACGCCGTTCTGCTACGAACACTACGCGCTCTTTTGCGGCCGGGGCCATCGGCTGTTCGGCGTGCCGGATGTCCGGCTGGAGGACCTGCGCGGCGAACCCTATGTGAGTTTCCTCGCCGATGTGCTCGGCGGGCCGCATATGGGACCGGTGACGGCCGTGCGCGCCATCGGCTCTTTCGGCCAGCAGGTGCGTGCCCTCGCCTTCAACGTCGAGGAAGTGCTGCGTCTGGTGGTGGCCAATGCCGGTATCGGCATGCTGCCGCTGCACCTCACGGGACCAGCCGTCGCTGCCGGCGACCTCTGGCAACTGCCGCCGTATGATGCGCTTCCCGTGGCCGAGACGTTCCGCATCACCAATCCCGGTTCGACACTCAACCCGGCGGAACGCGCCTTCCTCGCCCATATGGCAGATGTGCCCGCGTGGCACTGGGGCGAACCGCATCAATCCGACTGATATCCACCTTCACATCTATAAATTTGAAGAATGCCGGCGGCTTGCTTACGGCTTCCTGTGCACGAACGCTGGAGGACGGCATGCAGACTTTCGACATCGCGATCATCGGCGGCGGCATTGCCGGCCTTTCGCTTGCCCATTTCGTCAGCCCGAACCGCTCCGTCGTCGTGCTAGAGCAGGAGGAAGCGCTCGGCTATCACAGCACCGGGCGCTCGGCCGCCGAATTCACGCTGCGCGACAACCCGCCTTTGGTCAACGCGCTGGCCCGGGCCAGCCATGCCTTCATGATGGCGCCGCCGGAGAGTTTCGCTGCGGTTCCGCTCCTTATCCCTCGCGGCAGCATCCTGATCGGCACGCAAGGCAAGGAAGCTCTGGTCAAAGCGCGTTTCGAGGAGGCCAGAGCGCTCGGCGTTGCCGTCGAATGGCTCGACGAGGCCGCCCTGCTGGCGCGCGCACCTCTCCTCGACCCGTCCTATGTCGCCGCCGCCTATTTCGACCCTGACTATTGGGACATCGAGGTGGATGCACTGTTGCAGGCCTATGCAAGACACGCGCGCCGCAACGGTGCCCAGATCCTTGAGAAGCGACAGCTGACATCAGCCAAGCGAACTGGGGAAAGCTGGCTGATCGAGACGAACGAGGAGACGATCCGCGCCCACGTTCTGGTCAACGCGGCGGGCGGCTGGGCCGACACGGTCGCCGGCCGCGCCGGCGTGGCGCCGATGGGGATCGTGCCCCACCGGCGCACCGCCATCACGGTCGATCTGCCGGCAGGGACAGACGCGAATGCGCTGCCGGAAATCAACGAGATCGAGGATACGTTCTACTTCAAGCCGGAAGGCGGCCGCCTGCTCGCCTCTCCCGCCGATGCCACGCCCTGCGAGCCGGGCGACGTGCAGCCGGAAGAACTCGATATCGCCTATGCCGCCCATTATGTGGAGGAAGCGACGACGCTCGACGTGCGCCGCGTCTTCAAGAGCTGGGCCGGCATGCGCAGCTTTGCGCCCGACCATCTGCCGGTCGTTGGTTACGCCAAGGACGAGCCCGGTTTCTTCTGGCTCGCCGGTCAGGGGGGCTACGGCATCCTCACCTCGCCGGCACTCGGCAGCCTCGCCGCCGCGCTGCTGACGGAAAACCCCATACCGGAACCGCTCATGCGAGAGGGTATAGGGGCCGGGACGTTCAGCCCCCGACGCTTCCACTGAAACGAAACGGGCGCCTCAAGGGCGCCCGTTCGTATCTCAGGCTTCCGCAGCCGGCGTTCCGGGCGTGCCGGCCGTGCGGGTTGCGCTGCGATCCTTCCAGTACCGGTTGAGGAAGAGGAGGATCGGACCGCCGATATAGATCGACGAGGTCGTCGCCACGATGACGCCGAACAGCATCGGCCAGGCGAAGGGCTTGACCGTGTCGCCACCCCAGATCGCCATAGGCAGCAGCGAGGCGGCAACGGCAACCGAGGTGAAGATGCATCGCATGACCACCTGGTTGATCGACAGATCAATCAGGTCCGAGAAGGGCATCGTCTTGTACTTGCGCATGTTCTCTCGCATGCGGTCATACACGACAACCTTGTCATTGACCGAATAGCCGATCAGCGTCAGCACGGCCGCGATGGCCGTCAGGTTGAAGTCGATCTGGAACAGCGCGAAGAAGCCGATCATCTTGGTGATATCGAGGATCAGCGTCGCGATGGCGCCCACCGCGAAGTGCCACTCGAAGCGCCACCAGATGTAGATCAGGATCGCCACCATGCCGAGGCCCACGGCGAGGAAGCCGGAGCGGGCGAGCTCGGTACTGACCGTCGGGCCCACCACTTCCGTCCGCTCGAAGCTGGCATCCGGAATGACTTCGGCGACACCGTCGCGGATCTTCTGCAAGGCTGCAGTCTGCACCTCCTCGCCGCCCGGCTGACGCTGGACGCGCACGAGAACCGACGTGCCCTGGCCGAATTCCTGCAACGCCACTTCGCCCAGGTTGAGGCCCTCCATCTTGGAACGCAGCGGCCCCAGATCGATCGGCGTCTTGGACGTTGCTTCAACCTGGATACCGCCGACGAAGTCGATGCCGTAATTGAGGCCCGGCGTGAAGAACAGGATGATGGAACTCGTCGAGATGAAGGCCGACATGGCAATCGCAATATAGCGGCCGCGCATGAAGGAGAAAGTCGGCATGCTCCAGGTCTTGCCGAAGATCGAATGAATCTCGATCTTCTTCATCTTGCGCCAGATCACCGCCTCGCGCATCAGGAAGCGCACGAAGGTGATCGAAGTGAACATCGAGATCGCCAGACCGATGATCATGGTGATGGCGAAGCCGCGAACCGGGCCCGAGCCGAACATGAAGAGCAGGATCATGCCGACCATGGTCGTCATGTTGCCATCGACGATGGTCGCATAGGCCTTGTTGAAGCCGACATCGAGCGCCTTCATGGCGCCTGCCCCGCCCGCGGTTTCTTCTCGGATACGGGCGTTGATGAGGATGTTGGCGTCCACCGCCATGCCGATGCCGAGGATGATACCGGCAATGCCCGGCAGCGTGAGCGTCGAGCCGAGAATGCCAAGCAGGCCGATCGTCAGGATCGTGTGCAGCACCAGACCGAGATTGGCGATGAGACCCCACGAACCGTAGAGCACCTGCATCATGACCACGACGGCGGCAAGGCCGGCAAGGCCGGTGTAGAGACCCATGCGGATCGAGTCCGAACCGAGGTTCGGGCCGACGGTGCGCTCTTCGATGATGGTGAGCGGTGCGGGCAGCGCGCCCGAACGCAGGAGCGCGGAAAGCACGGTAGCTTCCTGCGGGTTGAAGTTACCCGAGATCTGGCCCTGGCCGCCGATGATCGGCTCGCGGATGACGGGCGCGGTCAGAACCTTGCCATCGAGAACGATGGCGAAAGGCTTGCCGACATTGGCCTGCGTGATTTCCGCGAACTGGCGTGCGCCGGTGGAATCGAAGCTGAATGAAACGATCGGCTCGCTCGTACGCTGGTCAAAGCCGGCCTTGGCATCGGCCAGACGGTCGCCCGAAATAGCGACACGCTCTTCGACGGCGTATTTGTTATTGTCGTTGGCGCCGGGCAGGATCATCACGCCACGCGGCGCGACCCCGTTCGGATCCACGGTCTGGTCGACCATGTGGAAACTCATCTGCGCGGTCGAGCCGAGCAGCTGGCGAAGACGCGTCGGGTCCTGGAGGCCGGGCAGCTGGACGAGAATGCGGTCGCCGCCGACACGCTGGATGAGCGGCTCAGCAACGCCGACCTGGTCGACGCGGCGGCGGATGATCTCCAGGCTCTGCTCAACGGCGGCAGACATGCGCTCGTTGATACCGGCTTCCGTCAGCGTGACGTTGATCACCTGGCCGCTGGTCGCCACATCAATATCGGAGGAACCGGTGCCGAAGCCGAGCGTGGATGTCGGCGTGGCGAGCTTGCGCACTTCAGGCAGGACTTTGTCGAGGGCGGCCTGGTCGGGCAGCGTCACGGTCAGCGTCGTGCCGTTCAGGCGCGCGGCGGAGGCGCGTTCGCCGGCCGTGCGCAGGATGGCGCGCGTATCGTTCAGCAGCGCATCCATGCGCGCCTTGCGCAGGGCCGCAGAATCCACCTCCAGAACGAGGTGAGAGCCGCCCTTCAGGTCAAGCCCGAGCGTGACGGGGTTGGCGGGCAGGTAGCGCCCGTATTTCGCCTGCTGTTCAGGCGTCAGCACGTTCGGCACGGCCGCAAGCATCCCGAAGAGGATGAGAAGGGTCGAGACGATCAGTGCCCATTTGGAAGTTTTCATGGGTTTGTTCCAGTTCGACTGCCGGAAAGGCGCGACTGAAAGCCGGCGCCGTCCGTGGGAGCGGTATTTATCGAATGGCGCGGCGCGGCCAGCGCCACGGAGCCTCAGGCAACAAGGGCCGGAGGCGCACGACTGCGGAAGGCGCTGTGGCCGGAGCGAGCCGGCGCCACATCGTCAGCAGCGTGAAAAACCACATCGAGAGCGGTTTCAAAGGGATAGAGCCACGCACCGCTCGCCGAGAGCAACGCCTTGCCGCCGGCATCGCCCTCAGGCAGACCGGCCTTGGCCTTGGCGGCCCGCCGCTCGGCATGGCCGCTCGCGGGGAACCAAAGGTCGTCAGCGGAGGTGGATAGCGGCGACGGTGCGACGCCGCCTTCGGCGGCTGTCGGCTGCGGATGTGCGGCGGTGGGCGTATTCTCAGGCAGGGAAAACTGCGACAGGAACAGGGTGAAAACCAGCACAAGAAAGCCGACGGGTGCAAAACCCCGCTCCCAAGCCGTCCAGTCTTTCCCGGTCCTGATCGTCATGCCCGTCCGTTTTCTCCACGCATTGCGGACGCGAAGCAGGCTTCGCAGCGGCGCCGATGGTGCGCCAAGAACCATTTACGGCCCGCCAAGTCAAGTTCGCGGCGTTAACGCTTCCTTGACGATCCGACGTTTCAGCCCTCACAATTCATGGATCGTGACATCCGGGCAGGCTTCGCGCGCAAGATCACGCAGATGCTGGTGATGGGTGAGATAGATCACCTGCCCGCCCATCGCCATATCACCCATCACCCTGAGCGTGTTCAGCGCCCGGCGGTCGTCGAAGGTTTCCATGATGTCGTCGGCGATGAAGGGCACGATCTCGCGGCTGGCGGCAATCTCGTGATAGCCGGCGACACGCAGCGCCAGATACAGCTGAAAGCGTGTGCCCTTGGAGAGATCCTTGGCGAGTTTCGAGCCGCCGGCGGCGGCATTGACCACGAGAAACTCGCCGTCTTTTTCAAGCACCGTGGACAGCCCGGCATATTCACCGCCGGTGATATCGCGGAACGTGTCGGAAGCCCGCTGCATCATGGCGCTGCGGTGACGTTCGCGGTACAGGCGCAAGGCCTGCTCTGCCGCCATGATTCCGGCGCGGGTCGCCAGATACCGGCGGGATTTTTCCGCAAGCTCGATCAGCGTGGTGCGGCGCCGTTCCTCCAGCGCCGCCGCCTCGTCGCTGCCGGCGACCTTCGCGAGCGCTTCGTCCGCCCGCACACGCGCCAGATGATGCTCCTGCACCTCGCTGTCGAGCGCATCGAACTGCACGGCGAGATCGGCCTTTTCCGCCTGAAGCTGGTCGCCGTCCAGCGCCGCCAGCAGCGCCTCCGCCTCATCGACGGTATCCGTGTGCATTTGCTCCACGAGACTGCGCGCGGCATCCGTGACATGGGAGAGCACATCATCCCGCTGGCGGTAGGCTTCGAGAAGGCTTGCTGCCTCCGCAAGATTGTCGCAACCGAGGAAGGTGAAGATTTCCGAAAGGTGGGCGACGAGCGCGGCGCGCCGCTCCTCCAGCGCCCCCTCCTCTTCCGTGAGCCGCGCCAGCGTCTTGTCGATGGCCTCCCGCCGTTCGCGCATGTTCCTGGCGTCGCCAAGGCGACGGGAAAGACCGGCGACGACGGAAAGGCAATCGTTCTCGTCGAAGGGTTCGTTCAGCCGTTCGGCAAGGCTGTGGGCTCGGTTCGCGTAATCCTGCTGATCGCGGCGCATGGCGGCGATGCGGTGATCGAGCTCGCCCCTGCGCTCGATATTCTGGGCAAGCGCCTGAAGGGCCGGCAGCAGCACGGCCAGCCGGTCGGGCTCGTCGCCGGCCGTATCGCTTGCAAGCCAGGTGCCCGCAACATCCGCATTCCAGGCGTCCTGCCATGCCAAAAGGTCGGCCGCCGCCTCGTCCGCCGCCAGCCGCCGCGCCTCGACGTCCGCCTGCGCCCGTGTAAGGGCATCCGCGGCGGCCAGCCGCGCGGCGTGGGACGCGCGAAGCGCCTCCAACCGATCCTCGGCCAGAACGAGCAGTTCGTCGAAAGGCATCTCGTCCACGTCGACGCCGAGTGCCGGGGCAAGCCGTTCGGCAAGGGCCTGTGCCTCAGCGCCGACAAGATCAGCCTCGACCTTGCAGCGGGCAAGATCGTCGGCTGCCGCAAGCGCTGCCGTCCGACGCTCCAGCCATGCCAGCACCTCGGACGGCGACAGGCTTTCCGCAAGACCCAGCCCACCTGCAAGCGCGGCAATATCGGCCTCGACATCCCGCTGCCCCTGCTCCAGCCGCCCCGCCTCCTCCATGAGAACGGCAAGGCGCGCGGCGGCTTCCGCACCGGCGCGCTCGTGCAGGCGGATTTCGGACAGGCGGTCGGCGTTGCGCAGCCGCAGCTCCGTCGCGCGGTCGTCATCGCGCATCGCCGTCTCGAAGACATCGGCCGTCGAAGCGTCGAGACGCGCGCGATGGGCATGCCATGCAGCGTCACGGGCAATCCGCAGACGCTCGGTCTGCTCGTCACTCACGGCGCCTGTCACCACCAGCAGGGCATCGAGCTTCGCCTTGGCGGAGGCGACGTCAAGGCTGGCGGCGGCGATCTGTTCGTGCTGGCGGCGGTGTGCCTCGCCAGCAGCCTCGCTGCGCCTGCGAAGGGCATCGACATCGCCGGCGGCGGGAACGGCAAGCCGACGCAAGGCGTCCGGCGTGCCGTCCCAGGGCAGAAGATGCGCCATGGCATTATCCGCTTCCTGGGCGGCGACGGCGGCAAGGCGCCGCGCAGCACGCAGCCGTCCCGACAGGTCGTTGGCACGGGCGGCACGCAGTGCGGTGGAAAGCGTGGTCTGCAATGCAGCGTCGCCACCGGCTTCGCCCTCAACCATCCCGGCGTCCCCGCCGAAAGCATCCAACGCCTTCTGCGCATCCGCATGCTCGCGCTTCGCCATCTCGGCGCGCTCCACCAATGTCGCCCGGCGCGAGAGACGTTTCATCAGCCGGTCGGCGAGGCCGACGGGCAGAACAAGATCGGCCGGATCGGTGTTCGGCGCCAGCGTGAGTGCTACGAGCGCATCGGCTATCGTCGCCTCCAGCCGGTCGCGATCGGCCTCGCGCGCAGCGAGGTCCATTCCGGCGGTGCGGAAACGGGCTTCCAGCGCGGAACCGGACAGCGCGAGAATATCGGCCTCGGCATGCAGAATCGCGTCATCCTCCGGCAGGGCGTCGCGCTCGTCGCCGCTCCTGTGGCGCTCGCGCTCCAGATGCTCCATGCGAGCCGCGATCTCCGCTTCTTCCCGCGCCAGTTCACCCAGGAGGCCGCGCCAGCCCGGCGGCGGCGAATCGCCAAGGTCGAAGGCAGCCAGTTCGGCTCGCAGCGCCCGCAGGCGGCGCAGCGACGGCAGCGCGCCAAGGCTGCGCTCCACCTCGACCAGCGCGCCGCGTAGCCTGGTGCGGGCCGCCGTCGCGGCATCCAGCCGGCCGGCCGCTGCATCGCGTTCGCGCATGAGCACGCCGTAGTCGCGGGCGGCAACGTCGAGCGCCTTACGCTCCGCCGCCAGCGCCTCGATCTCGGCCTTGAGATTGGAAAGTCCGTGCTTGCGTCCGGAAGGACGATAGAATTCATCCGCCTCCGCTTTCAGCCCCGCCAGCGCGGAGGCCATGTCGGACAGGCCGGAACTGGCGGAAAACAGCATCGCGCCAAGTTCGCCCTCGCTTTTCAGAATGTCCTCGCCACCCTTTTCGATGCTTTCGTCATCAAGCGAGAACATCGTGCGGTAGGCGTGGCGGTCCATGCCGCCGAGCACGGAGGCGAAGAGCCCGTCCGGCAAGGGCCGGTCGTCGGCGGTCACGAGCGACGTCTGGTTACGTTTGAGCCGATAGGCTTCCCGCTGCAAAGCGCCGATTGAGAGCAGACCGCCGACACGCATCAGCGAATAGGGATGCAGGAACCCGTAGGCGCTGGATTTCTCGATACCGAAGAGCAGGTCGAGATAGGCGGAAAAGAGCGTCGACTTGCCGGCCTCGTTGGGGCCGTGCACGAGATGGAAATCCGGCTTGCCCGGCCGCGCCGCGCCGAAGTCGAGACTGCGGTCCGTGAACTTGCCGTAGCGGACGAGATCGAGACGGTCGAGACGCATCCTATGTCCTCCCGCCCTCGCCGCCGAGGCGGGCAAGCACGGCATCGGCGCCCGTCAGCGCCAGTTCGGACAGCAGTGCTTCCTCGGCCGCCTCGTCCGCAGCAAGCAGGCCACGCGCCTCCTTCGGCAGCTGTCGCAGGAGATCGCTCAGCGCTTCGCGCAGGTCCTCGCGGTAGGCGTGGCTTTCCACGACATTTTCATGCATCAGCCGCGAAAGCTCGCTTACCGGCCCGGCATCACCGCCCGTCGCTGCCGCCGGCACCGTCACGGAAAGTTCGACGGTTTCTATCCAGCATTCGCCAAGCGAGGCTGCGAGGTTCTGCGCTTCGGCCAGAAGCAAGTCCTCGTCGCGGCGCAGGCGCCATGCGAGCGGCGTCGCCCCCGTCAGGAGCAGGCGTGCGACGAGATGCGCACCACCGGCGGCCGCGCGTGCCGTACCAAGTGCGGCCTCCACCCGGTCGAGCATGCCGCTCCAGTCATCGATATCGGAGAGATCCACGGCGATGCGCTCGAACACGGCAACGGCGACGGCGCGCTCCTCGCAAGTGATCGTGCCGTCGTCATCGATATCGACGAGCGTGACGCCCTTCGGACCGGCTTCGTTGATATCGCGGCCCTGCGGATTGCCGGGCATGACGATCCAGGGCTTTTGCGCATGCACCCGCCGCTGGTGAATATGTCCGAGCGCCCAATAGTCGAAACCGTGACCGGAGAGATCAGCGATGCCGACCGGCGCGTAGGGGTCATGACGGCTGGCACCGGCCAGGCTCGTATGCATCACGCCGATATTGATGGCGTCCGCCACGGGCGCGCGATAGGTCGGCAGCAGCGAGGCTGGCGCGTGCGGATTGGCGAAGCTGACACCATGCACATGCACCTCGCGGCCGTTCGCCAGCGTGCCTGCCAGCACAGGCCGGCCGCGGCCATCGAAGACATGAACATTCGGCGGGAAGGTCAGCTCGCGGGTGATCTGCGATTGCGCATCGTGATTGCCGCGAATGACGAAGACGCGAATGCCCGCCGTCTCCAGCCGTCGCATCTGCTCCATCAGAAAGAGCGCAGTCGCCATGGAGGTCTGCGAGCCGTCATAAAGGTCGCCGGCGATCACCACGGCATCGACCGCCTCCCCCAGCGCCAGATCGACAATGCGTTCCAGCGCCTTGCGCGTTGCGCCGCGCACGAGATCGCCAAGCTCGGCATTGCGCAGCGCAAGCGATGTCAGCGGCGAATCGAGATGCAGATCGGCGGTGTGGATGAAGCGGAAAGACATGGCCGGACAATCGCCTCCGCGTCCAGCGGGGTCAATGCCTGCGGAGGCGCCGGCAGCGTTATGCAGCGGAAATCATCATGTTACGATCAAGCCGGGAAAATCCTTGAAAAGCGGCATTTCAGCTGACCATTCGCATTTACAGTCATCGTTCAATATATATGATCAAATTATCCGAAAAACTTCGTGATCATTTGACATGGTACCTCATAATACCTATATTTCCCCTCATGAGTAGCACGATAGAAATCTCCCAAGGCATGTTCAAACTCTACCATCAGGTCAGCCGCCTGGTGAACGAGTGCATGATGGACGAAGGTGTGTCGCTCGCCCGCAGCAAGTTCCTGCTTCTTCTGGAATGTCAGGGCCCGCAGCGGTCGACGGATATCGCCTGCGCTCTTGGTTTCGCACCCAGGACGGTGACGGAAGCGATCGACGGTCTCGAACGTGACAAGCTGGTCATGCGCGAACCCGATCCGAAGGACCGCCGTGCCAAGATCGTCTCGATTACGGATATGGGCCGCACGGTCATTTCTGCCGCCCAGCAGCCGCAGCACAAGACGATCGAGGCCATCTTCAGTGCACTGACCGAAGAGCAGAAGCAGCACATGAAGGAAATCATCCGCTGTCTCAGCGAGAAGACCGACGAGCTGCAAAGGGAAAGAGACAAGCGTGCCGGCGAATTCGACGCCGCACCCCAGCGTTCCCTGCAAGACGCCGTCTAGTTTGAACATTATGAAAACGGAAAAGGCCGGCATCGAAAGATGCCGGCCTTTTCATGTCTGGCGCGGCTGGCCGGCGCCCTCCCCCTGACGGGGCCGGCGCCGGGCCGCTCTGCTTACATGGTGTTGATCGGCCCGATGCCGAAGAACAGCGTCTCGCCGGAGGAATCGTCCACACCGTCATTGTCCGTCACGACGAAGCCGTTGCCGGCGGCATCGATGGTGAACCCTTCGACCTTGTCCACGACGTAGCCGTTGGTGGCCTTGAGGTCGGGAATGAGATCGCGGACCTCTTCCTTCTTCACGACCGGCAGATCACCACCGAGCTTGGCCGGCTTCATGTCAGCCAGAGCGACGCGGAAGAGCTTCTTCAGCTTGGCAGCCTGTCCGATCTGGTTGTCGCGCTCGATGACATAGGCATAGTCGCCATTGGCAGTAATTTCCGACAGGCCGACCCAGCCGGTTTCGGCCTTGTCGAGCGGGTAGCGCACGGCACCCCATTCCTTGGACGACGGTTTGTAGGAAACGAGCTTGACGAAACCCTTCTCGTCGTCGCCCCATTCCCGCTGCACAGCCATCCACAGCACCTTGTCGTCGCCTTCGCCGACGCTGGTGATGCCTTCGAAGCCGAAGCGCTTTTCATGCGCGCGCAGTTCGGCGGGAATGGCGATCTCCATCTGGATCTCGCCCTTGGCGTTTACGTTGATGATCGCATGGCTGTAGAGCTTGTCGGCGTCGCCCTCGTTGGCCAGCCAGAAGCCACCCTCGCCATCCGGCGTGATACCCTCGATGTCGAGCTTCTGGGCGGCCGCGCCGTTGCGGGTAATGCGCAACGCATCGACAATCTTCGCCGGCTTTGCCGTGGCGTCGATCGTGAAGATTGTCGGCTGCGAGGCGTAGAAGGAATCGTTCACGGCGTAGACGAAGCCCGGCTTTTCCGGCACCGGCGCAAGGCCGGACAGAGCGCCGAAGCCGATCAGCTCGCCATCCTTTTCCGTGGAGACCAGCTGCGGATAGGCTGCCTCGCCTTCCGCACGCTCATAGATCATGACATGCGAGCGCGCGCCGCCATCCTCGACCAGATCGGCCTCGTTGGCCGTCACGAAAAGATTGCGGGCGGGAATGGCGACGGCCCCTTCAGGTGCGATGCCGGAGGGCAAAAGCTGGAGAAGCTCGGGCTCGCCGCCGGTATCCTTGTAAACGCCGACGATGGAGGCGCGCTCGGCCAGCACGAAGAACAGGTTTTCCTCGCCGAACTTCGCCGCTTCCAGGCCTTCCGGCTCGACGCCCTTCTTGTTTCGCTTGTCGGGATAGTGGCCGATCTTCACGATCTCGCGCTCGAAGGCCGCGCCATTCTCGTAGAGAACCTTGCCCTGCTTGTCGAAGATGGTGAAGCCCCTTGCGCCACCCTTCCAGTCGCCCTCGTTGGCGACGACAAGGCGGTTGTCGTCCAACCACTTCACGGCGTCAGGCTCGCGCGCGACATCCTTCATCTCGCCGGTGAACTTCAGCGCACCGTCCTTCTTGGTGTCGATGCCTTCCAGGCTGACGTTGCCGGCGAAGAAGTGGCTCTTTACTGTGCCCGTCTTGCCGTCGACGATGACGACGTGGTTGTTCTCCTGAAGGGTGACGGCCACTTCATCCAGACTGTTGAAGGACACGAATTCCGGTTCCGGATCCTCGCCACCGATTTCGGCAAGCCCGGTCAGATCGACGCGCTTGAGCGAGCCGCAATCCACCACGCCGTCCTTGACGGAGAGAAGCACCAGGTCGCCGGCCGGCATCTGCGGCAGAGCGCCTTCGTTCACGTCCTCGTCGCGCTCGTTTTCGATGGCGATCGCGGCAATCGTCTTGTCCTTATTGAGCGCGATGGAGTCCGGCTGGCCGCCGATATCGCAGGTCGCCTCGACCGCCTTCGACGCGAGATCCACCTGGGCCAGAACGCCCGAGGGATTGGTGAAGCTTTCACGCGTGTTGACGGCGACCAGCACCTTGGCGCCGGCCACGGTTACCGAGGTCGGCTCGCCTTCGAGCCTGACGGAGCCGCCGGCCTTCGGCGCCTTCGCATCGGTGATGTCGACGAAGCCGATCGCCTTGTTCGGGCTGTCGGAGTAGACCAGCGTGTTGCCGTCTTCCGTCGCGGCGATGATCTCGGCCGAGGTCGGCGTCGCCTTTTCGGTGCCATCGGGCAGATTGTCGGCAACGGCAAAGGATGCGATGCGGTTGAAGACGGGCTCGGCGCTTGCGGCCGGCGCAGCGGACGCAGCCAGCACGGCTGCCAGTGCGGCAGTGAGCGAACGGGTTTTCATGGAATCCTCCGGAATCCGGTTGAATGGAACCCGGCGGTTCTGCGGCTTTCGTGTTACAGCGACATGACAGCCGGCAACGAACCCGGACTTTGTCCCGCAAATAAAAAGGGGCCCGGACGAACCGGACCCCGACCCTGAATGTCAGGTGTTGCGGCGGAGTGGATAACCGCTCTGCCCGAACTGAGGATCAGCCGTTGACGGCGTCCTTCAGGCCCTTGCCGGCCGAGAACTTCGGCACGTTGCGTGCAGGGATCTCGATCTCGGCGCCCGTCGAAAGGTTACGACCCTTCGAAGCTTCACGGCGCGATACGGAGAAATTGCCGAAACCGACGAGACGAACGTCGCCGCCGTTCTTGAGTTCGCCCTGGATGGTCTCGAATACGGCGTCGACAGCCGATGCTGCGTCCGTCTTCGACAGGCCCGACTTTTCAGCCACCGCGGATACGAGTTCATTCTTGTTCATGTTTCCACCCCTTTCATACGGTTTGAAACGACTCATACAAGTCGGGGGCAGAATACGCATCACCCTTCGCCCCGCAAGAAAATTTCGTCGCAATCGCCTGAGAATCCGGGCTTTACACACGATTTTCAACGAAAAAGACCGGCCAAAGGGCCGGTCTTTTCAAGTTCAGGGTCCAAAAGCCGGGGTCTTTAGCCGGCGTAAGGGCTCAATGCGCGATGGCGCCGGTGCTGTCTTCCGACGATTCGACGGCCGGAACCTTGGCCGCTTCGGCCGCAGCGCTATCCCATTCGATCGGCTCGGGCTTGCGCAGCAGGGCGTGCTCGATGACCTCGCCCATGCGCGAGACCGGAACGATCTCCATGTTGTTCTTCACATTGTCCGGAATGTCAGCCAGATCCTTGGCATTCTCTTCCGGGATCAGAACCTTCTTGATACCGCCGCGAAGGGCCGCGAGCAGCTTTTCCTTCAGGCCACCGATGGGCAGGACCCGACCGCGTAGCGTCACTTCGCCCGTCATCGCGATATCCTTCGAGACCGGAATGCCGGTCATGATGGAAACGATGGCGGTCGCCATGGCGATACCGGCCGACGGACCGTCCTTCGGCGTTGCGCCTTCCGGCACGTGCACGTGGATGTCGGTCTTGTCGAAGCGCGGCGGCTCGATGCCGAAATCGACGGCGCGCGAGCGGACATAGGACGCCGCTGCCGAAATCGATTCCTTCATCACGTCCTTCAGGTTGCCCGTGACCGTCATGCGGCCCTTGCCACCCGGCAGGCTGACGCCTTCGATGGTGAGCAGCTCGCCGCCGACTTCCGTCCAGGCAAGACCCGTCACGACGCCGACCTGATCTTCGCGCTCGGCTTCGCCGTGGCGGAAGCGCGGAACGCCGAGGAAGTCATGGATGTTGTCAGCCGTGACTTCGACCTTCTGTGCCTTGCCCTTGATGATCTCGGTCACCGCCTTGCGGGCGAGCTTCATCAGTTCACGCTCGAAGTTACGCACACCGGCTTCGCGGGTGTACTGCTGGATGACAGCCATCAGCGCGCCGTCGGTGACCGAAAATTCCTTCGGCTGCAGCGCGTGGTCGCGGATCGCCTTCGGCAGCAGGTGCCGCTTGGCGATTTCCAGCTTTTCTTCTTCCGTGTAGCCGGCGATGCGGATCACTTCCATGCGGTCCATCAGGGGTGCTGGAATGTTCAGCGTGTTCGCCGTCGTCACGAACATGACGTTGGACAGGTCGTATTCGACTTCCAAGTAGTGGTCCATGAAGGTCGAGTTCTGTTCCGGATCCAGCACTTCGAGCAGGGCAGAAGACGGATCGCCGCGGAAATCCATGCCCATCTTGTCAATCTCGTCGAGCAGGAAGAGCGGATTGGACTTCTTCGCCTTCTTCATCGACTGGATGACCTTGCCGGGCATCGAGCCGATATAGGTGCGGCGGTGACCGCGGATTTCGGCCTCGTCGCGCACGCCGCCGAGCGCCATGCGGATATACTCACGGCCGGTCGCCTTGGCGATCGACTTGGCGAGCGAGGTCTTGCCGACGCCCGGAGGACCCACGAGGCACAGGATCGGGCCCTTGATCTTGGTCGAACGGGCCTGCACGGCGAGATATTCGACGATGCGCTCCTTGACCTTGTCGAGACCGAAATGATCCTCGTCGAGGATTTTTTCCGCCGCGTTGAGGTCGGTCTTGATCTTCGACTTCTTGCCCCACGGAATACCCGTCAGCCAGTCGAGATAGTTGCGCACGACGGTGGCTTCCGCCGACATCGGGCTCATCTGGCGCAGCTTCTTCAGTTCGGCATCCGCCTTTTCGCGGGCTTCCTTGGAGAGCTTGACCTTGGCGATCTTCTCTTCCAGTTCGGCCATCTCGTCGCGGCCGTCCTCGCCGTCGCCGAGCTCCTTCTGGATCGCCTTCATCTGTTCGTTGAGATAGTATTCGCGCTGGGTCTTCTCCATCTGGCGCTTGACGCGCGAGCGGATGCGCTTTTCGACCTGCAGGACGGAAATCTCGCCTTCCATGAAGCCGAGCGCCTTTTCAAGCCGCAGCTTGACGCTCGTCGTCTCCAGCATTTCCTGCTTCTCGACGATCTTGATGGACAGGTGCGAGGCGACCGTATCGGCGAGCTTCGAGTAGTCTTCGATCTGGCTCGCGGCACCGACGACCTCGGGAGAGATCTTCTTGTTGAGCTTGACGTAGTTCTCGAACTCGGAGACGACCGAGCGCGACAGCGCCTCGATCTCGACCGGGTCCTCCTCCGGCTCCACCAGAACGTGGGCGGTTGCCTCGTAGAATTCCTCGCGATCGGTGTAGCCGTCGATCTCGGCACGCGCGCGGCCTTCGACCAGCACCTTTACGGTGCCGTCGGGCAGCTTCAGGAGCTGGAGAACGTTGGCCACGGTGCCGATGCGATAGATGGCGTCGGTTTCCGGATCGTCGTCGGAAGCATTAATCTGGGTGGCAAGCATGATCTGCTTGTCGGTGCCCATGACCTCTTCCAGCGCACGGATCGACTTTTCGCGACCGACGAACAACGGCACGATCATGTGCGGGAATACCACGATGTCGCGCAGGGGCAGGACCGGGAAGGCCGTGGATTCGTGCGGCGCAGACGTCTTCTTCGTCATGTCATTTCCTTTCAAACGTCCCGTTTCCGGGAACCGGACCGATCGGCGCCTGAAGGCACCGGGCCGGCGATCTTTTCCATCCACAAGTGGCGTGCGGTTAACGCTTTTTCAAGCCCGGCGACAGGGAGCCCCTTTCCAGCCGCCGGCCAGACGAACGAACATCAGGAACACTAGTCTTCCGCGCTGTCGCGGACCTTGCGGCCTTCCCACCAACGGCGCCGCCGACGCATTTTGCCAAGCAGATTCGCGGTCTTCCATATTCGCCTGCCGCGCGGTGTTTCGCAACGGTCTCTCGCAACATCGGCTCCCTTGCATCATGCCCTTTCCGGGCGCAAGCGGCCAATCACGAAATGTAGCGCGCGGCCGCCCAGCGGACACCCGAAAAACCGCGCTTCTTGACCTGCCGCAAGACCGGCGGGCTTATGACGTGCCATAATCTCGGCGACTATATCAGGAAAGGACCGTCCGTGAACGACACTTCTCTCGTCAGCAACGCATTTCAGACATTCACGAAGGACGCACCGGCGCACAGTCAGGCCTGGCTGGAGGCCGTGGCGAAGCTTGGCGCGGCCTCGGCGCTCGACGCCAAGACGCAGTCGCTCGCCTATATCGCGGTGCTTGCGGCCGTCAGGCTGGAAAGCGGGCTTGCTTTCCATGTGGCGGAAGCCAAGGCGAACGGCGCAAGCCGCGAGGAAGTCGTCAGCGCCGTCCTGACGGGGCTGCCCGCGGTCGGTAACGGCGTCACGGCCGCCCTGCCCGCCGCCATTGCGGCCTATGATCGCTGAGGCGTAAATGACAAGACCCGCCCGTTGCGGGGCGGGTCTTCTGTCTGAAATGCTGCGACGGATCAGGCCGAAACGTTGGCCTTCTCGTCTGCGCGCTCGGAGTAGATGTAGAGCGGCCGGGCGGTGCCCTTGGCGACTTCGTCGGAGATGACGACTTCGCGTACGCCTTCCAGTTCCGGCAGTTCGAACATCGTGTCGAGCAGGATCTTTTCCATGATCGAGCGCAGGCCACGGGCGCCCGTCTTGCGGACGATGGCCTTGCGGGCAATCTCGCGCAGCGCATCCTCGTGGAAGGTCAGTTCGACGTCTTCCATCTCGAACAGGCGCTGGTACTGCTTGACGAGCGCGTTCTTCGGCTCCGACAGGATCTGGATCAGCGCGTCCTCATCGAGATCCTCGAGCGTCGCCAGAACCGGCAGACGACCGATGAATTCCGGGATGAGGCCGAACTTGACCAAGTCTTCCGGCTCCAGTTCGCGCAGAACCTCGCCGACGCGGCGATCTTCCGGTGCACGCACCATCGCGCCGAAGCCGATCGAGGTCTTCTCGCCACGGGCGGAGATGATCTTGTCGAGGCCGGCAAAGGCGCCGCCGCAGATGAACAGGATGTTCGTCGTGTCGACCTGGAGGAATTCCTGCTGCGGATGCTTGCGGCCGCCCTGCGGGGGAACCGAGGCAACCGTGCCTTCCATGATCTTCAGAAGCGCCTGCTGCACGCCCTCGCCCGAGACGTCACGCGTGATCGACGGATTGTCCGACTTGCGCGAAATCTTGTCGACTTCGTCGATATAGACGATGCCGCGCTGCGCGCGTTCGACATTGTAGTCGGCCGCCTGCAGGAGCTTGAGGATGATGTTCTCCACGTCCTCGCCGACGTAACCGGCTTCGGTCAGCGTCGTGGCGTCGGCCATTGTGAAGGGCACGTCGATGATACGTGCGAGCGTCTGGGCAAGGTAGGTCTTGCCGCAACCCGTCGGGCCGACCAGCATGATGTTCGACTTGGCCAGTTCCACGTCCGAGCCCTTGGCGGCATGCGCCAGGCGCTTGTAGTGGTTGTGCACCGCGACCGACAGGATGCGCTTGGCCTGCTGCTGGCCGATGACATATTCGTCGAGGACCTTGATGATATCCTGGGGCGTGGGAACGCCGTCGCGGGATTTCACCATCGAGGTCTTGTTCTCCTCGCGGATGATGTCCATGCACAATTCGACGCATTCATCGCAGATGAATACGGTCGGTCCGGCAATAAGCTTGCGGACCTCGTGCTGGCTCTTGCCGCAGAAGGAGCAGTAGAGGGTATTCTTCGAGTCGCCGCCGTTGCTGCCGCTGACCTTGCTCATATCACTTTCCTTCCAGCACGCCGTCCACCCCTCGCAAGATGGCCGGACACTCAAACCGCCTTTTCCGGAACGCTCGGGAAGCGCAGCCCGTCAAGGCTTAGGGGGTACTAACCGGACGGGGCGACACACCCCTGGCCGGTGGCAACGAATCCCCCACCGAAATACCGAATGCTAGGTCCTCACAAATCAACATAGCATTAACGGCCAATATTAGCGGCTTTGCCGCCGGGATAAAGCCCTGTGAACCTTACAAATGTGTCACAATAGCTTCATCGGCGGCAAAACCATGACATTATGCGCCGTCAGCACCCTCGATAGCCTCGCGGCTGGTGATGACGCGGTCGACCAGACCCCAGTCCTTCGCCTCGTCGGCGCTCATGAAATGGTCGCGGTCGAGCGTCTGTTCCACTTCCTCGTAGGTGCGGCCGCAATGCTTGACGTAGATTTCGTTCAGCTTGCGCTTCATCTTGATGATGTCCTTGGCGTGGCGCTCGATATCCGAGGCCTGGCCGGAGAAGCCGCCGGAGGGCTGGTGCACCATGATGCGCGCATTCGGGGTGGCGAAGCGCATGTCCTTGTGGCCGGCGGCCAGAAGCAGCGAGCCCATGGAGGCCGCCTGGCCGATGCACAGCGTCGACACGGCCGGCTTGATGAACTGCATCGTGTCGTAGATCGCCATGCCCGAGGTGACGACGCCGCCCGGCGAATTGATGTAGAGCGCGATTTCCTTTTTCGGGTTTTCGGCCTCGAGGAAGAGAAGCTGCGCGCACACGAGCGTGGCGATGTGATCTTCCACCGGACCGGTCAGGAAGATGATGCGCTCCTTGAGGAGACGCGAATAGATGTCGTAGGAACGCTCGCCGCGGTTGGTCTGCTCGACGACCATCGGCACCAGAGCCATGGCGGTATCTACGGGATTTCTCATATCAATCCTTCATCTCAAGTGCCCTGAAACCCTCGCCCAAGCGTTGGGAATCAGCAAGTTTCGTATTCCCTACATAGAGTGTCAGGGTAGCTGACTTCAAGACGGCGCCATGTTTTGCGGCGTTGTATGCGAGAATGCGGTTAATCGGCGCAATGCGCAGGCAGGATTTCCACAACCGATCCGCAGACAGGGTGAAGGAAAGATGAATTCTTTCGCCCGCCTTGCCTCATGCCCATGATCGGCTGCACTATATGGTCTCCAGCGGAGGCAATCACCATGAAACGCGTCCTCATCGCCTTTGGCGCTCTGGCTCTTGCAAGCACGACCGCGGCCGCCCAGCAGGCGTCCGACGCCGTCGCTCCCGAGCGCGCGACGGGCCGAACGGCCGTTGGCATCGTCACCGCCGAAAAGCACATGGTCGCCGCCGCCCACCCGCTCGCCGCCGAAGCGGGCGCGAAAATCCTTGGCCAGGGCGGCAGCGCCATCGATGCCATGATCGCCGTACAGACCGTGCTCGGCCTCGTCGAACCGCAATCCTCAGGCCTCGGCGGCGGCGCCTTCCTTGTCTATTACGATGCGCAGGCAAAACGGATCACCACGCTCGATGGCCGCGAAACCGCGCCGATGGAGGCGACGCCGAAGCTTTTCCTCGACAACAAGGGCGAACCGCTGGCGTTTTTCGATGCCGTCGTCGGCGGGCGCTCCGTCGGCACGCCCGGCACCGTGATGCTGATGCAGGAGGCGCATAACCGATGGGGCGTCATGGCGTGGAAGGACCTCTTCGCGCCGGCGCAGAAGTTGGCAAGCGATGGCTTCGCCGTCTCGCCGCGCCTCGCCGGCCTTATCGCGGCCGAGGGCGACCGGCTGAAGACCTTCGAACCGACGGCATCCTACTTCTTCGGTCCCGACGGGGCACCTCTCAAGGCTGGCGCCATCCTCAAGAACCCCGCCTATGCCGAGACGCTCACGGCCGTTGCAAATGGTGGCGCGGCGGCGTTCTATGAGGGCCCGATCGCAGAAGCGATCGTCGATACGGTGCGCATGGCGGGAAAGAATGCGGGCGTGCTGTCGCTCGCCGATCTCGCCAACTACCGGGTCAAGGAGCGCCAGCCGGTCTGCGTCGCCTATCGCGCCCTCGACATCTGCGGCATGGGGCCCCCCTCCTCGGGCGCTGTTGCCGTCGGCCAGATGCTCGGCATGCTGGAGAACTTCGACCTCAAGGCGCTTGGCAAGGACAATCCGCAAAGCTGGCGGCTGATCGGGGATGCCCAGCGCCTCGCCTTCGCCGACCGGGAGCGTTACCTCGCCGACACGGATTTCGTACCGGCGCCCATCAAGGGACTGACGGAAAAGGCCTATCTCGGGGAGCGCGCCAGGCTGCTCGACGGCGAAAAAGCGCTTGGCGAGGACGCCGTGAGCGCCGGCAAGCCGGAATGGGACCACGCCTTCAATTTCGGTCGCGACGCCGCCATCGAACTGCCTTCCACCAGCCATTTCGTCATTGTCGACGACAAGGGCAATGTCGTGTCCATGACCACGACCATTGAGAACGGCTTCGGCTCGCGGCTGATGACCAATGGCTTCCTGCTCAACAACGAACTGACGGACTTCTCCTTCAAGACCCATGACGATGGCATGCCCGTCGCCAACCGCGTCGAGCCCGGCAAGCGGCCACGCTCCTCCATGTCGCCGACCATCGTCTTGAAGGACGGCCGGCCGCTGCTTGCCATCGGCTCGCCCGGCGGCAGCCAGATCATCGGCTATGTCGCGCAGGCGCTGATCGCCTATATCGACTGGGACATGGATGTCGGCGAGATCGTCGCAATGCCCCATCTCATCAACCGGTTCGGCCCCTACGACATCGAAGCCGGCACCGATGCGGAAAAGCTCGCCGCACCGCTGAAGGACCTCGGTTACGAGGTGAAGATCGGCGAAATGAATTCCGGCCTGCACGCCATCGAGCTTACCGCAGACGGCTTGAAGGGTGCGGCCGATCCGCGGCGCGAGGGCGTCGCGGTCGGCCGGTGAAAGGGGTCGCATGAGATGGCTGTTGAAGGCGTTTTGCCGCGCTTTCATGGGCGCATGAAATCCGCTACGTCATGCCGTATGACGACGACATCCTTCCCCTTCCTCACCATCGATGCCGCCAACCGACGTGTCTCCCTCGATGGCCGCGATCCCGCCTTTTACCGCGATCCGAACCCGGTCTATGCCGCGCTCCATGCGCAATGTCCCACCTTCTGGTGGGAAGAGCAGAAGAAGTGGTATTTTACGGGCTACGACCATGTGAATAGCCTTCTGCGCGACCGCCGCTTCGGCCGGCAGATTCTTCATGTCGCAAGCCGCGAGGAACTCGGCCTTCCCGAGCCGCAGCCGCATGTCGCGCATTTCGATGCCGCTGAAGCCTGGTCGCTGCTGGAACTGGAGCCGCCGGAACACACGCGGCTTCGCACCCTCGTCAACCGTGCCTTCGTCTCGCGCATGATCGAGAAGCTGACGCCGGAGATTACCGATCTCTGCCATCAAGCGATCGACCGCTTCGAGAAGGACGGCAAGGTCGAGCTCCTATCGGCCTTCGCCGATATCCTGCCGGTCACCATGATCGCCCGCATGATCGGCATTCCCGATGAAATGGGGCCGCAGCTCCTGAAATGGTCGCATGCCTATGTGCGCATGTACATGTTCGGCCGCACCCATGCCGACGAGCTTGCTGCCGACAAGGCCGCCCAGGCGTTTTCGGACTATGTGCGCGGCGTCATCGCCGAGCGCCGCGCCGAGCCGCGCGACGACCTGCTTTCGCACATGGTGCACACCGAACATCGCGGCCAGCTTCTGACCGATGACGAACTCGTCTCCACCACCATCGTGCTGCTGAACGCCGGCCACGAGGCGACCGTTCACCAGATCGGCAATGCCGTGCGCACCATTCTGGAAGACGGCGCCGACCCCACGGTACTCTTCGCCGACGAGAAGGCGACGGAGCGCACGGTGGAGGAATGCTTGCGCATCTCAGCGCCGGTTCACATCTTCGACCGTTTCGCGCTGGAGGATGTGGAACTCGACGGCATCCAGTTCCGCCGCGGCGACAAGGTCGCGATGATCCTCGCCGCCGCCAATCTCGATCCACAGAAGTTCTCCGATCCGCTGTCTTTCCGGCCGGATCGCAATGAGGGCGCCAATCTCTCGTTCGGCGCCGGCATCCATTTCTGCATCGGCGCGCCGCTGGCCCGGCTCGAGCTCAACATCGCCCTGCCGATCCTCTTCCAGCGCCTGCCGGGCCTGCGCATCGCAAAGCCGCCCGTGGTCAAGGACGTCTATCACTTCCACGGGCTGGAGGCGCTGGAGCTGGAATGGTGAACGGTCAGGCCGTCGCGTAGCGCGCGGCCGGCTTGTTGTGCGAGATATTCGGCGCCAGCACGAAGCGGGCGGCTTCCAGCTTCTCCCAGTCGGCCTTTTCGGGCAGCGACGGGATGGTGACCAGCTCTCCCTGATCGAGGCCGGCAAGAGCGGCATCGACGAGATCGGCGACGTCCATCACGCGGTTCGGGTCCAGCGCCTCGACGGAGCCCCCTGCCCGGTCGAACAGTTCCGTGCGCGTCAGGCCCGGCAGAACGGCCTGGAGGCGCACGCCCGTGCCGTCGAGTTCCTTCGCCAGCGCCTGCGTAAAGGCCAGCACGAAGGCCTTGCTGCCGCTGTAGGTACCGTTGAAGAGTTCCGGCACGATGGCGACCGCCGAGGCGATGTTGACGATGGTGCCCTTGCCCCGGGCGGAAAAGGCCTGTGCGGCGGCAACGGCAAGCCGGTTTGCGGCCGTCACGTTGAGCGCAATCATCGTGTCGAGATAGTCGACATCGTCGGCAAGTAGCGGGCCCTTCGGGCCAATACCCGCATTGTTGACGAGGAGCGTGATCGCCGCATCCTCACGCAGGCGCTTTTCGACGAGACGCAGATCTGTGGGCACAGAGAGGTCGGCGCGCAGGATGTCGACGGCGATGCCGTACTGCGCCTTCAGCGTCTGCGCCAGCGCCGAGAGCCGCGCCGTATCGCGGGCAACAAGGATGAGATCGTGGCCGCGGCGGGCGAGCCGGTCGGCATAGGTGGCACCGATGCCGGCGGATGCGCCTGTAACGAGAGCGGTTCCGAGCGGGGATGAAGTGGTCATGGCAGGTCTCCGGTTTGAATTTAGTGGCATATACCATTATATTGGAGAGGCGCGTTTCCACTTGCAAGTGGGCCTTTCGATTTTTATCGAGGATTGGAGGAGTTGAGAGATGAATGAACCCGAAGGCGTCTGGCAGCACTGCACCAACAGCGCGATCCGCCGCGCGGCGCGGCAGCTTGGCCAGCTCTATGACGATGTGATTGCGCCGAGCGGCCTCAAGGGCACGCAGTTTTCGCTGATGTCGCAGATCGCGCTTGCAGGGCGGGACGGCATTCCCCTGAAGCCTCTGGCGGAAGCGATGGTGATGGACCTGTCCGCCCTCGGCCACACGTTGAAGCCGCTGACACGAGACGGACTGGTCGAGCTGATCGCCGACGAGAAGGACGGACGCGTCCGGCGCGCCAGGTTGACGGCGACCGGCGCCGCCAGGCAGGCCGAAGCGCTCACCCTATGGCGCGATGCACAGGCGCGCTTCGATGCCGCCTTCGGCGCCGAACGCTCGGCGGAGATGCGCGCGCTGCTGGGGCTCGTTTCCTCGCCGGATTTCGCCAAAGCGTTCCGGGCGGCGCAACCGATCCGCTAGAGCCGGATGACATAGTCCTTGCGAGTCGTTTCAATGACTTCCCAGCTTCCCTTGAAGCCGGGTCTGAGAATCAGGCGGTCGCCCGCCTTGAGCTCGAACACCTCCCCGTCATCGGAGCTGACGATCGAGTGGCCTTCGAGGATGTGGAAATATTCCCACTCGTCATACTGGATGCGCCATTTGCCCGGCGTCGATTGCCAGATGCCGGAATAGACGCCGCCGTCGGCTTCCTCGATATTCCAGCTGGTGAAGACCGGATCACCCGCGATCAGCCTGTCGGCAGCGGGACGGCCGGTTTCCGGCTCGACGCCGGAGATGTCGAAGGGTTGTGCCTTGCTCATGCTGTCTTCCGCTTCAGGGAGGGTTCGGGCGGCCTGATCGGCCGCCCTCATGGCGTCAGGCCTTGGCGAGGGCCTGTTCGATGTCTGCGATGATGTCGTCGGCGTCCTCGATGCCGATGGACAGGCGCACCACATCCGGGCCTGCGCCGGCCGCGACCTGCTGCTCTTCGGAGAGCTGGCGGTGGGTCGTCGATGCGGGGTGGATGACGAGCGAGCGCGTGTCGCCGATATTGGCGAGGTGCGAAAGCATTTCCAGCCCCTCGACGAACTTCTTGCCCGCCTCATAGCCGCCCTTCAGGCCGATGGTGAAGACGGCGCCCGCGCCCTTCGGTGAATAACGCTGCTGCAGCGCGTGGTTGGGGTGATCATCGAGGCCGGCATAGTTGACCCAGGCCACCTTGTCATGGCCCTTCAGCCACGTCGCGACGGCAAGCGCGTTGTCGGAGTGGCGCTGCATGCGCAGTGGCAGCGTCTCGATGCCGGTCAGGAGCTGGAAGGCGTTGAACGGCGAGATGGCGGGGCCGAAATCGCGCAGCCCGAGAACGCGGCATGCGATGGCGAAGGCAAAGTTGCCGAAGGTCGAATGCAGCACCATGCCTGCGTATTCCGGGCGCGGCTCTGAGAGTGCGGGATACTTGCCCGAAGCAGACCAGTCGAACGTGCCGCCGTCCACGATGACGCCGCCCATGGAATTACCGTGACCGCCCATGAACTTGGTCAGCGAATGCACGACGATATCGGCGCCATGCTCCAGCGGGCGCAGCAGATAGGGCGTCGCCATGGTGTTGTCGACGATGAGCGGCAGGCCGTGGCGGTGCGCGATATCAGCAATGCCGGCGATGTCGACGAAGGTGCCGCCCGGATTGGCGAGGCTTTCGATGAAGATGCCCTTGGTCTTCTCGTCGATCTGGCTTTCGAAGGTGGAAATGTCATCCGTATCGGCCCAGCGCACATGCCAGTCGAAGTTCTTGAAGGCATGGCCGAACTGGTTGATCGAACCGCCATAGAGCCGGCGCGCGGCGATGAAGTTGTCGCCCGGGCGCATGATCGTGTGGAACACCAGGAGCTGTGCGGCATGGCCGGAGGCCACGGCAAGCGCCGCCGTGCCGCCCTCGAGCGCGGCAACGCGCTCTTCGAGCACGGCCTGCGTGGGGTTCATGATGCGGGTATAGATGTTGCCGAAAGCCTGCAGGCCGAAGAGCGAGGCGGCATGGTCCGTGTCGTTGAACACGAAGCTGGCCGTCTGGTAGATCGGCGTCACGCGCGCGCCGGTGGTGGGGTCCGGCTGAGCGCCTGCATGGATGGCGAGCGTGGAAAAGCCCGGCTTGTTCTTCGTCATGGAATGACCTCCCTTTTAAAGTTCCGGCACTATTTCAGAGAGATAGCGGCCGGTCAAAGGGAGTCTTCCGCGTGCGTGCGAATGCGGCAAAGCGCTACACGCGGCATTCGTCAGCCGATGAGGCGCGGATACTCGATTGCCGGGCAGCGATCCATCACGACCTTGATCCCGGCAGCCTCGGCTCTGGCCGCGGCCTCGTCGTGGCGCACGGACAGCTGTCCCCAGATGACTTTCGGCAGAGGCGAGAGCGCCAGCACCTCGTCCACGACGGCGGGAAGCGCATTGGCGGCACGGAAGACATCGACCATATCGATCGGCTCTTCGATATCGGCCAGACGGCCGACGACGCGCTGGCCGAGGATTTCCTTGCCGGCCTGGCCGGGATTGACGGGGATCACGCGGTATCCCTTGCGCAGGAGGAACGCCATGACCCGCTGGCTGGGGCGCTCCGGGTTTGGCGAAGCACCGACGAGGGCAATCACCTTCGTCGCGCGCAGGATATCGGCAAGATAGTAGTCCGGATAGAAATCGTGGTTCATGGCGCGTTCCCGTTTCCGAGAAGAATTGGGGTAACGCAACGTGAAGTCAATATTGATGGATGTCAGGAAGCCTTGCGCATGAGCAGAGGATATTCCGTCACCGGGCACCGGTCCATCACGACCCGGATACCGGCCGCCTC
The DNA here is from genome assembly GCF_022637395.1 of Shinella sp. H4-D48. Classification (GTDB taxonomy): domain Bacteria; phylum Pseudomonadota; class Alphaproteobacteria; order Rhizobiales; family Rhizobiaceae; genus Shinella; species Shinella sedimenti. The sequence continues at coordinate 2,177,316 of NZ_CP093337.1, forward strand.
CGCGCGTGCGGCAGCCACGTCATCACGCACCGTAAACTGCCCCCACAGGACTCCTGGCAGCGGCCGCAGCGCCAGCACCTCGTCCACGACGACGCCGAACTGGCTGGCGGCGCGGAAAACGTCGACCATGTCGATCGTTTCAGGAATATCGGCGAGGCGCGCATGCACCCTCTGGCCGAGAATGGTCTTGCCGGCATGCCCCGGATTGACCGGAATGACGTGATAGCCCTTGCCGAGCAGGAAGCCCATCACGCCGTGACTCGGGCGCGCATCGTTCGGTGACGCGCCGACGACGGCGATCGTATGCACGCCGGAAAGGATATCGCGGATATAGCTGTCGGGATAATGGTCGTGGTTCATCGCTGCCTCCTCCGGCTGTCGCGAACGTCTCTCCCTTGCCTTGCTGTCCGCCATTCTAGCGCGAAACCCTAAACAAGAAGAGCGGTCCGGCGCGGCCTTTGCAGCGCGATCTGTGCCAATCCGGCGCAGTCATCACGTATTCTGGCCGTTTCATCACAAAAGTTGCGGCAGGTCCCGATTGCAAATCCACGGATTTGGGCGGATGAAGAGACGCCTTCCCGTCCGCCGCCTTCCCCTTCCGAGGTCCCAGCTTGCCGTTCGACGTTCTTCTTCTCGTGCTTCTCGGCGCGGCCCTGCACGCGACGTGGAATGCGCTGGTCAAATCCGGCACGGACAAGTCGCTCGACGCGGCGATGGTCGCGCTCGGCGCCGGGGCCGTCGGGCTGTTCTTCCTGCCCTTCGTGCCGTTGCCGAAGCCGGAGGCCTGGCCGTTCATCCTCGTCTCGGCCGTCCTGCAATTCGCCTATTTCCAGCTGGTTGCGGCAGCCTATCGGGCCGGCGATATCGGGCTTGTCTATCCGCTGATGCGCGGCGTGGCACCCCTCATCGTCGCCATGACGAGCGGCCTCGTGCTGGGCGAACATCTGACACCGACGGCTATGGCCGGCGTGCTGGTCATTTCGGCTGGCGTGCTGACACTCGCGCTCGAATCGCGTCGCGGCGGGCGCCATGCCATCCTGTTGGCGCTCGCCAATGGGATCGTCATCGCCACCTATACCTTTGTGGACGGCGCGGGCGCGCGCGTTTCGGGCAACGCGATCTCCTACACGCTGTGGATGGCGCTCCTGCCGCCGGTCCTGCTGTTTACCTGGGCCATCGCGCGTCGCGGCACCGCTCCGGTCTGGAACCATGTCCGCCGCAACTGGGCACGCGGCCTGTTCGGCGGCGCGGGCTCCATCGCCTCCTACGGGCTGGCGCTCTGGGCCATGACAAAGGCGCCGGTGGCGACGGTCGCCGCGCTGCGCGAAACCGCCATCCTCTTCGCCCTACTCATCTCCGTCTTCATCCTCAAGGAGAAGGCCAGCATCTGGCGCTACCTCGCCGGCGCCGTCATCGCCGGCGGCGTGCTCATTCTGAAACTGGCGTAATTTACGTCCGATCCCACTCCGGCATGCGCTTGTCGAGAAACGCTCCGATGCCTTCCTTTGCGTCGTCTGCCAGCATGTTCTCGACCATGGTCGTGACGGCGATGGTGTAGGCTTCCGCGACCGGCAGGCCGGCCTGGGCGCGGATCGCGGCCTTGCCGACGCGCAGCGCCTGCGGCGACTTGGATGCGATGACGGCAGCGTATTTGTCGACGACCTGGCGCAGGTACTGCTGCGGCACGATGCGGTTGACGAGGCCGAAATCCTTGGCGGTGGAGGCGTCGATGGTCTCGCCGGTCAGCAGCATCTCCATCGCCTGCTTGGGATGTGCCGCGCGGGTCACGGCAACCATCGGCGTCGAGCAGAACAGGCCGATATTGACGCCCGGCGTGCAGAACGTCGCGGTGTCCGTGCAGATGGCAAGGTCGCAGCTCGCGACGAGCTGGCAGCCGGCGGCCGTCGCCAGGCCGTCGATCTCGGCCACGACGGGCTGCGGCAACGCGGCGATCTTCAGCATGATGTCTGCACCCATGCGCATGGTCTTCTCAAAGAAGGCACGGCCGCCGTCGGCATCCGCACGATGCGCAGTCATTTCCTTGAGATCGTGGCCGGCGGAAAAGACCTTGCCGGTCGAGGCCAGTACGACGACGCGGATCGCGTCATCCGCGGCAGCGGCATCGAGCGCCTCGGCAAGCGCCTGCATGGTGGCGATGGAGAGCGCATTTGCCGGCGGATTGTTCAGCGTGATGCGCAAAACCGGCGCCTGCCGCTCGATCCGCACCAGTCCTGCCTGCTCTTCTTTCCTGAACTCCACCACATCCGCCATTGTGACCTCCTTCTCGTATAGTCGTGTGGTCCTACGCCGCGCCGTCGCCCGTTTCAAGCGCGGCAAGATAGACTTTCAGCGGGCTTGCGGGGCGCGGCAAATCGGTCTGTAAACGCGGGGAGAGGAGACGCATGCGATGGAACTGACGCCGATCATGGACCCGGAAGCGCTGAACCGCTTCCTCGAAACCGATTTTCCGCAGCTTCACAAGGATGGCAAGGTGTTCGAGGTGATGGCGGTCGGCCCGGGAACGGTGACCATGCGGCTCATGCCCAACGATCGGCACCTGCGCCCCGGCGGCACGATTTCCGGCCCCACGCTCTTCTCACTCGCCGATGTCGGCGCATGGTGCGCGGTACTCGCTCATATCGGGCCGGTGGCGCTTGCCGTCACCACCAACCTCAACATCAATTTCCTGCGCAAGCCCGCGCCCGGGCCCCTCTCCTGCACCTGCCGGCTCCTCAAGCTTGGCAAGCGGCTGGCCGTCGTGGACGCCTCGATTTTCGATGCCGACGGCGAGGATCTGGTGGCCCACGCCACCGCGACGTACTCGATTCCACCAAGATAATTTGCGGTATCTTAATACCACCCTCATAACGCATTGTTTTTAAACGACCATCTTTCGCGGCCTCCGGATTGCGTCGCTTGACGCCCTGCCCGCCCTCGCTTATAAGCCGCACCAGATCGCGGTCCCCTCGGGCCGCGTTCGATTTTTGGCATTCGCAAGAGGCCAAACCAAGCAACAAGAAACGCCCCAGGCCGCAAGGCTTCGGGACCCTACAGAAAGAGCTACTCCCATGGGTACCTTCGTACAGAAGCCCGCCGAGGTAGAGAAGAAGTGGATCCTCATCGACGCCGAAGGCCTCGTTGTCGGTCGCCTCGCTACCCTCATCGCGAACCGCCTGCGCGGCAAGCACAAGGCCACTTTCACGCCCCACGTCGACGACGGTGACAACATCATCGTTATCAACGCCGACAAGGTCGTCTTCACCGGCAAGAAGTACTCCGACAAGAAGTACTACTGGCACACCGGTTACCCGGGTGGCATCAAGGAGCGTACGGCTCGCCAGATCATCGAAGGCCGCTTCCCGGAGCGCGTTCTCGAGAAGGCTGTCGAACGCATGGTTCCGCGCGGCCCGCTCGGCCGTCGCCAGATGAAGAACCTGCGCGTTTACGCCGGCGCCAACCATCCGCACGAAGCCCAGCAGCCCGTCGTTCTCGACGTCGCCAAGCTGAACAGCAAGAACACAAGGAGCGCCTGATAATGGCCGACCTCTCCTCGCTCAAGGACCTCGGCGTCGCCGCTGCAGCTCCGGCCGCTTCCGCCCCGGTTCACGTCAAGAAGGTTGACGCCCAGGGCCGTTCCTACGCCACCGGCAAGCGCAAGGACGCTGTCGCCCGCGTGTGGGTCAAGCCGGGCTCCGGCAAGATCACCATCAACGGCAAGTCGTTCGAAGCCTACTTCGCACGCCCGGTCCTGCAGATGATCCTGCAGCAGCCGATCGTCGCAGCTGCCCGTGATGGTCAGTTCGACATCGACGCGACCGTTGCTGGCGGCGGCCTTTCCGGCCAGGCCGGTGCCGTTCGTCACGGCATCTCCAAGGCACTGACCTACTTCGAACCGGCCCTGCGCTCGGTTCTGAAGAAGGGCGGCTTCCTGACCCGCGACTCGCGCGTCGTCGAACGCAAGAAGTACGGCAAGGCCAAGGCCCGCCGTTCGTTCCAGTTCTCCAAGCGTTAATCGCTCGGAAGACTTTTTCTTCAGGAAAGGTCGGGGTTCGCCCCGGCCTTTTCGTTTTGGGGATGGACGGATTGCCCCTGAACCGCCTCCGCTCGAAAGTGACCCGCTCACACCCATCTCCCAATTTTACCCCCTTGCCTAAAGCCCCGCGATTGGCGAACGTCCCGCCGAACTTGTTTCACGCATTTTTACCGGAAATGACCGAGGGGGGACTTTATGGCCAACAAGACGATCGACCATGCCATCACCGCCAAGTCGCTGAAGAGCGCAGCGTCGGACCCGACCCATGCGGGCATCCTGTCCTTCATGCGCCGGCGCTATACCAAGGTGCTAAAGGATGTCGACGCCGTCGTCTGGGGCATTCCCTTCGATGCCGCGACCTCCAACCGCCCCGGCACGCGCTTCGGGCCGCAGGCGATCCGCCGCGCGTCGGCGATCATGGACAACGATCCGCAATATCCCTTCGAGCGCGACCTGTTCGAGGACATGGCCGTCATCGACTACGGCGATTGCCTGCTGGACTACGGCAACCACCAGAAGACGCCCGGTACCATCGAGCGCGAGGCAAAGAAGATCCTGAAATCCGGCGCCTATATGCTGACGCTCGGCGGCGATCACTTCATCACGCTGCCGCTGCTGCGCGCGCATGCCGAAAAACACGGGCCCCTCTCCCTCGTCCAGTTCGATGCGCATCAGGATACCTGGGCGGACGAGAAGGGCCGCATCGACCATGGCTCTTTCGTCGGCACCGCCGTCCGTGAGGGGTTGATCGACGCCGAGACGTCGATCCAGATCGGCATCCGCACCCATGCGCCCGAAGATTGCGGCATCCGCATCCTCTATGGCTACGACGTGGAGGAGATGAGTGCTGCCCAAATCGCCGATGCGATCATCCATCATGTCGGCGACCGCGCGACCTATCTGACCTTCGACATCGACTGCCTCGACCCAGCCTATGCGCCGGGCACGGGCACGCCGGTCTCGGGCGGGCCGTCCAGCGCGCGTATCCTGTCGGTGCTGCGCAAGCTCGGCGCGCTCAACATCGTCGGCTCCGACGTGGTGGAGGTGGCCCCCGCCTATGACCACGCCGATATCACCGCAATCGCCGGCTCCACCATCGCCATGTACATGCTCGGCCTTCACGCCGAGGCGCTGGCCGAACGTCGCGGCTGAGCACCATTGAATGCGACAGAACGAGCCGCTATATCGGCGGCGACTTCTCTTTTCCGCACGTCCGGATGCAGCGGCACAACACTGCGACCGGATTTGCCCGAGACACTGACAGGATGGGACAGCAGATGAAACCGAAGATCTTCATCGATGGCGAACACGGCACGACGGGTCTGCAGATCCGCACCCGCATGGCCGGCCGCGCCGATGTCGAGCTTCTGTCCATCCCGGAAGCCGAGCGCCGCAACGCGCAGCTGCGCGAAGACCTGCTCAACAGCGCCGATATCGCTATCCTCTGCCTGCCCGATGATGCGGCCAAGGAGGCCGTGGCCATGGTCGCGGGCAACAATTCCGTGCGGATCATCGACACCTCGACCGCCCATCGCGTCAATCCGGATTGGGCCTACGGTTTTGCGGAAATGGATCGCAACCAGCCGAAGAAGATCGCGGCGGCGCGCTACGTCGCCAATCCCGGCTGCTACCCGACCGGCGCCATCGGTCTCATCCGGCCGCTGCGCCTCGCCGGCCTTCTGCCGGAGGATTATCCCATCACGGTCAATGCCGTCTCGGGCTATACCGGCGGCGGCAAGCAGATGATCGCGCAGATGGAAGACGAAGGCCATGCCGAGCACATCGCATCGCCGCATTTCCTCTACGGCCTCACGCTGAAGCACAAGCATGTGCCGGAAATGCAGGTGCACGGCCTGCTCGGCCGCTCGCCGCTGTTTGCGCCCTCTGTCGGCAAGTTCGCGCAGGGCATGATCGTGCAGGTGCCGCTCCACCTCGCCGACCTCAAGGACAACGCGTCGCTTGGCTCGATCCATGAAGCGCTGGCAGATCACTATGCCGGCCAGGATATCGTCGAGGTGGTCGATCTCAAGGAAAGCGCCAATCTTGCCCGCGTCAACGCCGTGGAGCTGGCCGATACCGACCGCATGAAGCTCTATGTCTTCGGCACCGCAGGCGCGCCGCATGTCAACCTCGTCGCCCTGCTCGACAATCTCGGCAAGGGCGCCTCGGGTGCCGCCGTGCAGAACATGGACCTGATGCTGGGCGCATGACGATAGAACAGCTGCCCTTCCCCGGCGAATGGCAGATTGAAAGCGCCGCACTCCTGGCAGACACGATTGTCGGCAGGGTTTACGACGTGACACTTGCCGGCGGCGAAAACGCCGTCGTCAAGCATCTGAAGCCGAAGGCGCTGGAAGACAGCCTGCGCGGCGCAGATTTCCTGACATGGCGGGATGGCGTTGGCTGCGTGAAGCTTCTCGCCCGCTCCGGCACGATGCTGCTGATGGAGCATGCCGGCAAGACGACGCTTCGGGATCACCTCTTATCGCACGGCGACCGTGACGCGACGCGCATCGCTGCCAACGTTCTTCTTGATTATGACCGTCCGTCGGACAGCCCGCCGCCGGCAAGCCTGCAACCGCTCTCACGCTATTTCGCAAGCCTCTTCGCCAAGGCCGAACGGGATCGCAGGGACAGCCGTGCCGGCCCCTATGCGGCAGCTGCGACCATCGCCGAGGCGCTCTTGGCCGATCAGCGGGACATCAGGCCGCTGCACGGCGACCTTCACCACGAAAACATCATGCACGGACCGCGCGGCTGGCTCATCATCGATCCCGTTGGGCTGATCGGCGATGCCGCGCTCGACGTCGCCAACATGTTCTCCAATCCGCTGGACCGCTTCGATCTCACGCGCGACGAAGAGCGGATCGCCGACATGGCGGAGGTCTTCGCAAAGACGCTCGCGCGCGATGTCCGCACCATCCTGCGCTACGCCTTCGCCTATGGCTGCCTGTCGGCCGCGTGGCATGACGAGGATGGCAACTCGGAGGATCGCGACAACGAACTTGCCGTTGCCGCTGCGATCCGCAACGTTCTCAGGCAGGCCTGACCGGATCAGGCCCGCACGTCGTCTCTTTCGTATTCCCCATAGAAGCCGCGCCAGTGGGCGATGGCGAAGCTCAGCACGACCAGCGCGCCGCCCTGGTGCGCCAGCGCCCAGCCGAGCGGCACCTGCCAGATCAGCGTCAGGATGCCGATTGTCGCCTGAAGACAGACGAGGCCGAAGAGCACCAGTGCGCGGCGCGCATGGGTGGTTTCGGGTGCGGCACGCAGCGAGGAGATCAGGTGCACAAGCGCAAGCGCGAAGAGCACGTAGGCGCCGATGCGGTGCACGAACTGCACGGTCTTCGGGTTCTCGAAGAGATTGATCCACCAGGGCTGCTGCAGGAAGAGGCCACCAGGCACGACGGCGCCGTCCATCAGCGGCCATGTATTGTAGGTAAAGCCGGCATGCAGGCCGGCAACGAGCGCACCGAGATAGATCTGGAAGATCGCCATGCAGGCGATGATGCCGGCCATGCGGCGCGAACCCGGCGTCGGCGCCTCATCGTCGCTGTGCGGCGCAAGCGCGCGCATCAGCCACACGGTCCCGGCAAAGATGAGACAGGCGATGGTGAGATGGGTGGCAAGCCGGTACTGGCTGACGGAAACCCGCTCGGCGAGGCCGGACGACACCATCCACCAGCCGATGAAACCCTGGAAGCCGCCAAGCGCAAGAAGCCCGACGAGCGGCCAGCGCATCTTGCGCTCGATGCGCCCGGTCAGCCAGAAGAAGACGAGCGGCACGGCGAAGACGAAGCCGATGGAGCGCGCGATCAGCCGGTGTGCCCATTCCCACCAGAAGATCGTCTTGAACTCGTCGACGGTCATGCCCTTGTTGACCTGCTCATATTGCGGAATGCGCTTGTAGAGCTCGAACTCCTCCTGCCACTCCTGCGCGCCGATCGGCGGGATGACACCGTGGATGGGCTTCCACTCCGTAATGGAGAGGCCGGAGCCGGTCAGGCGCGTTGCGCCGCCCACGAGAACCAGCACGAACAGAACGAACAGAACGAAACCCAGCCAGATGCGCACCTGCCGGCGATTGCGCTCGATGCGGCCCGCGTCGTCGACGCTGCGATATGCTGTTACGTTGGTGGCGCTCATTTCATCGGCTCCTTTGCCCGGAGCGGCAATCCGCCCGCCCCTCAGGCTTTTCCATGCAGTCGCGGGCACAAAATGGCCTGCACCCATCGTCGCAAACTGCTCCGACGTTGATTTGCCCGACCGGGCCGTGCAAAACAAGGCCCGAAGCTTTGCGGCATGCCGTCGCGCCCTGCAGCCCCGCCCAACGAAGGTCCGAAATGCCCCCTCGCCTGAGAAAACTGATCGGCACGATCCTGATCATCATCCTCGTGCTCGTCTACGCGCTGGTCGCAACGACGGTTGCCGTCGCGACGCTGGGGGAATCGCCGTGGTATATCCACCTTCTCTATTTCACGCTCACGGGGCTTCTGTGGATTCTGCCGGCCATGCTGATCATCAAGTGGATGGAAAAGCCCGGCAAGCCGCGTAGCGAATAGCCGGCCTGCGCGCTGCCGTGGCGTCCCAAACCCGCGCCGCGTTATCCAATTGCTAACCTCGCCGGCCGATTCCTTCTGCCCTGCCGCCGGCCCCGCTCGTGCTTAAACCATTTGCGCAATCTCGGCCGCTATGGTCGGGCAGCGGCTGCGTGCCGCGCGCGAAAGGGACACAGAGGTTGGGCGCGATGCAACTCCATTTCCAGGCCATGCCGTCAGAGCCGGCGCCAGCCGATGCGGCAGCGGCAGGTGATGGTGTGCTCGCCTTCGGCCCCCTCTCCATCCGCCTGCACGAGACGATAGAGCCGCTTGAGGCCCGCTGGCGGGCGATGGAGGCTTGCGATAACCTCTCCCTTCACCAGAGCTATGACTGGTGCCGCGCCTGGGCACGCACGCAGGGCACAAAGCTGTTGATCGTCGAGGGCGTGTCCGGCGGCCGCACGCAGCTCATCCTGCCGCTCGAAATTGTGCGGCACGGGCCGGTGCGGGTCGCCCGCCTGCTCGCCACCGATTTCAGCAACCTCAACACCGGCCTCTATACGAGAGCGTTCCGGGCGCTCGCCTCACCGCCCCGGCTGCGCAATGCACTGAGCCAGGCGCGCGGCGACTTCGCCAGTCATTTCGACCTTCTGCTGCTCGACAAGGTGCCGCTCGAATGGCGCGGCGATGCCAATCCCTTTGGCGACCTGCCGGCCATCCTGAACCAGAACGCCGCCTTCCAGCTGCCGCTGCTCGGCGATTTCGAGCGCACGCTGGCCCAGATCAATGCCAAGAACCGGCGCAAGAAGTTCCGCAACGCCGAACGCCGGCTGATGGAGCTCGGCGGCTACGAGCACATCATCGCGCCCACCGGAAACGAGGCGCTTGTCCTTCTCGAAACCTTCTTCCGGCAAAAATCGGTTCGTTTCCAGGCACTCGGCCTGCCCGATGTCTTTCGCGACGAGCGGACTCGCGATTTTTTCCGCGCACTCGTGACGACATCATTATCGGACAGCGAATACCCGCTTCAGCTTCATGCGCTGCGTCTCACCGGCGCGCATGCGGGCCATATCGCGGCCATTGCCGGGCTTTCGCGCAAGGGCGATCATGTGATCTGCCAGTTCGGTTCGCTCGACGAAAGCGTTGCGGCAGGTGCCAGCCCCGGCGAGTTCCTGTTTCATCTCGCCATCCGCAAGCTTTGCGAAGAAGGCGTGGCGCTCTTCGATTTCGGCATAGGCGACCAGCTCTACAAGCGTTCCTGGTGCACGATCGAGACTCCGCAATACGATCTGTTGTGGGCGACCACGCCGGCCGGCAGCCTTGCGGCCACGCTTCACCGCGTGAAGGCGGGCGCCAAGCGCTTCATCAAGCGCAATCCGCAGATCTATGCGTTTCTTCAGCGCCGGCGCTCTGGGCGGCAGGCCGCCCGCGCCGGTAACGACGCGGACTGAACCGTCAGGCCACGCGACGGCCCGGATTGTGGGGCGGTTCCCCAGTCTCGCCGGTCATCAGCAGGATGTCGCTGTAACCCGCCTCGTCGAAGGCGCCAATGAGTTTGACGACCTCGTCCTCGTCCGCACCCGGCAGCGAGAGAATGACATCCGTCTCCCGATCGCGAGTCAGGCGGCGCACGCCCTCCACTTCGGCCGGGCCGCATTCCACGATCACGGTGTCATAGGCGTCCGACAGCGCGTCGATCACCATGGCCAGCCGGTCGATACCGCGCATGGCGCGCCGGATATTCGCATTGCCGCGCGGGATGACATGGGCAGGGGAAAGGCGGTCGCCGTGGATGATGTCACCGAAGGCGGCTTCGCCGACCAGCAGGTCGGTAATCCCCGCAAGATGAACGGACTCCGCCATCAGGCGCGTCGGGCAGGCCGACCCGGTCAGGTCGATGATGAGCGTGCGGCGGTGCTTCTGCGCGATACGGCGCGCCAGCATGACGGCAGCGGTCGAGCCGCGATCACCCGACGGCGAAACGGAAATGGCCACGGAAATGTTGTTCTCGATCATGTGCCGGGCGACGGCGTTGACCGAGAAATCGCCTTCATCCTCTTCACCGGCAGAGGTTTCGGCGGCAGCTGGCGCAAGCGTCGGCTCCACGTCTTCCTCGTCCTCCTCGACGGGACGGATGTCGGCGAGCAGCGACCGGGCGGGCACATTCATGTCCCGCACGGCGGCGTGGTCGACGCGGACGGCCTGTTCCCTGCGGGCGAACGGCGGCCGCTCGAGCGCGACATCGGTCTCGGCGTCGTCCTCCTCCTCCTCCTCTTCGCGGCGGCGGACGGGTGTTGCCACCGTGCCGACCGGCTTCAGCGCGCGGCCGCTGAACAGTTCGGCGAGCAAAATGGCGATCGCGCTGAGTGCGAAGCCGGCAACGCCGCCGACAATGGTGATCGGAACGACCTTGGGGAAGGCAACTTCCGTCGGCTCGACGGCGGCGGAGATCACACGGGCATCGGCGGGTGTGGCGCCATCGCCTGTGCGCGAGGTCGCCTCGCGATATCGCGCAAGATAGGTTTCGAGCAGTTCACGCTGGGCTGCTGCCTCGCGCTCCAGCGCCTTGAGGCCGACTTCGTCCTCGCCGGCGCGCGCCGTATCCGCCTTCACCGTATTGAGTTGCTGGACGAGCTGCGTCTCGCGCAGACGCGCCGTCTTCGCCTCGTTTTCGAGGCTCGACAGGATCTTCTGGGTTTCCGATTTGATCTGCGCGCGAATACCGACGAGCTGCGAGCGCAGGCCCTTCAGCCTTGGATGCCCTTCCAGCAACGACGTCGACAGATCGGAAATCTGCCCCTGGATCTGCGCCTCGCTCTCCTTGAGACGCTGGATCATCTGAGAGCCGACGACTTCGGTCAACGTATCCGGCGCTCCGCCATTCTGCAGCACCGAGCGCACGCTTTCGGACCGCGCCTCGGCGGTCGCACGTTCGCCGCGCACGCGGGCAAGCTCGGTCGAGATGTCGTTGAGTTGGCGCACTGCAAAGGTCGAATTCTCGCCGGTCGGCAACAGGTCCGATTGCGAGCGATACTCGGCGACCTTCTGCTCGGCCTCGCGCACCTTTTCACGCAGGTTGACGATTTCGGGCTCCAGCCAGCGTGAGGCCTCGGAATTCGTATCGAGCTTGGCGCCGCTTTGCAGCGACAGGTAGACCTTCGCCATCTCGTTGGGAATGGCAGCCGCAAGGCGCGGATCGCGCGAGGAGAACTCGATGCCGATGACGCGCGACTTCTCCACCTGATAGACGACGAGCTTTTCGTTGAATTCCTTCAGCACACGCTCTTCCGGCGGCATATCGAGCGGGTTCTTTTTCAGGCCGAGCAGCACGAGCAAATCGGAAACGGCCGAGGGCTTGGAGGTCGGATCGAATTCCTCCAGTTCGTAGAGCTTCATGTTGCGCGCGACCTGCTTGATGAGGTCGGCGGATTTCAGCATCTGCACCTGGCTGGCGATGCCGAGTTCATCGAAGGCCGGCTGCTCCCTGCCCTGCGAACGGTCCTGGCCCGTCGTGAAGGCCGGCTCGCGAGTCTCGATGAGAAGGCGCGATTCACTCTTATAGGTCGGTGTGATGAGGTTTGCGGCGGCGAAGGCCACGCCGGCGCAAGCAACCGTCGCCAGCAGCACGCGCATGCGGTGCCGCCAGATCGCGCCGAAAAGGCCGCCAAGGTCGATATCGACATCCTGCTGGCTTCCGTGAACGCCCGACATATCCCTACTCCAAACCGACGATTTCCGCGCACGGTAAACAAATATGGTAACCCAAGCGTTAACCATCCTGAGTTGCGCAAACGGGAAAATATACTTTTGCGCGATTTGGTGCGCGATATCGCGGGAATATTTACCGGCCATTAACCCTAACGGATGGATAACGGAGACCACACTCTGATTTGCGGGACTGAGCGAATGACGTTCGCAACGATCAACAAGGGCTTGCTGCTTGCGCTGGCGCTTATCGTGCCGGCCGTTGCCGGTTGCAGCGGATATCGTCCTGCCCCGAAGGCCTTCCATGAGGCAACGATCCAGCCCTACCGCCTCGACAGCGGTGATCGCCTGCGCGTGACCGTCTTCGAACAGGCGGGCCTGTCCAACACCTATACGATCGACCAGGCCGGCTATCTCGCCTTCCCGCTCATCGGCGCGGTGCCGGCACGCGGCCAGACCATTCAGGAACTTGAAAGCATTATCGCCGCGAAGCTGCGCCAAGGCTACCTGCGCGATCCTGATGTCTCCATCGAGGTCGATCGCTACCGGTCGATCTATATCATGGGCGAAGTCGGTCAGGCGGGGCAGTACAGCTATGTCGCAGGCATGACCATTCAGAACGCCATCGCGGTCGCCGGCGGGTTTTCGCCGCGCGCCAACCAGCGCGACGTGGACGTGACGCGCAAGATCAACGGCAAGATCGTCACGGGCCGTGTCTCCATCTCCGATCCTATCCTGGCCGGCGACACGATCTATGTTCGTGAACGGCTGTTCTGAGCATCATGGCGGACGATGGGCCTCTGCGCATCATTCACTGCTTCCGTTCCCCCATCGGTGGAATCTTCCGTCATGTGCGTGACCTTGCCGAATTTCACACGAAGGCCGGGCATGACGTCGGCATCATCTGCGACAGCCTCACGGGCGGTTCATTCGAGGATGCGCTTTTCGACGAAATCCGCCCCTATCTTTCGCTCGGCCTCGTGCGCATGCCCATCAGCCGGTCCGTCGACCTTCGCGACATCGGCGCATTTCGGAAAAGCTACCATGAAATAAAAGGTTTGCAGCCGGATGTCCTGCACGGGCACGGCGCCAAGGGTGGCGCCATTGCCCGGCTCATCGGCTCAGCCCTGCGGGTGAACAGGTATCGCGTAGCCCGCCTCTATTCGCCGCATGGCGGCAGCCTGCACTATACCAGCCGCACGGTGGCGGGACTGGCAATCCTCGCAGCCGAACGGCTGCTGGAGCGGCGCGGTGACGCCCTCACCTTCGTCTGCGACTACGAGCGCGACGCCTATATCGCCCGTGTCGGCAAGCCGCGCGTGCGCGCCGAACGCATCTACAACGGTATTCACGACCGGGACTTCGACATCGTCTATCCCCGCGAGGATGCCGTCGATTTCCTCTATATCGGCATGTTGCGCGATCTTAAGGGTCCGGATGTTTTCATCGATGCCTTCGCCCAGACCGAGCGACGCGTCGGTCGGCCGCTTTCGGCGCTGATCATAGGCGACGGGCCGGACAGGGCGAAATACGAGCGGCGCATCGTGGAGAGCGGGCTGGGGCGCCGCATCGGCCTGCTACCGGCCATGAAGGCGCAGGAAGCCTTCGCGCTCGCCCGCACCGTGGTCGTACCCTCCCGTGCCGAAGCGCTCCCCTATATCGTACTGGAAGCGATCGCCGCCGGGCGGCCCGTCATCGCCAGCCGCGTCGGCGGCATTCCGGAAGTGCTGGGCCGCGACAGTCCCGTGCTGACGGAACCGGGCGATGCGGCCTCGCTCGCCACGGTGATGACCAAGGCGATGAACGATCCGCTCTGGCTCCGCAAGGCGATGCCGGAGCCCGTCGCGTTCAGGAAGACCTTTTCCGCCAGAACCATGTCGGATGCCCTGCTTGCGCTTTACCGGGACATTCTCGGCACTCAGAGTGCCAGAATGCGTCCGATCGGCGAGCCCCGCGTCGGTCAACCGTAAACGTTTCTTAGGGGCTTCATGCTATCTGAGGCTGAAAGCCTGCTGAGGTACAGCCATGAACCAGATCCAGCCGCCCGACTCCTTCGATCCGGATGCCCTGCGCCGCAAGGTGTCGGAAATCCGTACGCTTTCGCAGGAACCGCAGTCGGGCGACGAGGAAACGGTCGAGCTCAATCCGCTCGCGCGCAAGATCGCCCAGCAGTTCCGCGTCGATACCTTCTCCCCCTCCATGATCACGGGCCTGCTCCGGCTTTGTGAATTCGTCATGCTGCTGGTCATAGGCTACGCCATCCACGCCTTCTATGTCGGCATCGGACTGACAGGATTCTACGCGCTGGTGATGTTCGGCGGCGCGGCCGTTGGCGTGCTTACGCTTCAGCTGGCCGACACGTATCAGGTTCCGTCGCTCAGATCGCCGCTGCGCATGATTCCGCGAATCCTGGCCGCATGGGCCGCCGCCTTCGCCATCATGGCGCTGATGGTGTTCTTCTTCAAATCCGGGCAGCATTACTCGCGAATCTGGTTCGTGTCCTGGTTCGCCGTGGGCGCCGTCTATCTCATCGTCGAGCGTCACATCATCGCCTATGCGATCCGCCGCTGGGCGCGCAACGGCACCATGGAGCGGCGCGCCGTCATCGTCGGCGGCGGTGAACCCGCAAAGGAGCTTATCCGCACGCTGGAACTGCAGCCGGAAAACGACATCCGTATCTGTGGCATCTTCGACGACCGAGACGAGCGCCGTTCGCCTTCGGTCATCGCCGGCTATCCCAAGCTCGGCAACGTCGCGGAACTCGTGGAATTCGCCCGTCTCGCGCGCATCGACATGCTGATCATCTCACTGCCGCTCTCGGCGGAAGCGCGCATCCTGACGCTGCTCAAGAAGCTCTGGGTGCTGCCGGTCGACATTCGCCTTGCCGCGCATGCCAAGGGCCTGCGCTTCCGCCCGCGCAGCTACTCGCAGGTCGGCAGCATGCCGATGCTCGACATCTTCGACAAGCCCATCGCCGATTGGGACAACGTCGCCAAGCGCATCTTCGACCTGTTCTTCAGCGTCCTAGCGCTCGTCCTGCTCTGGCCGGTCATGCTGGGCGCGGCCATTGCCGTCAAGCTCTCGTCGCCGGGCCCGATCATCTTCAAGCAGAAGCGCCACGGCTTCAACAACGAGATCATCGACGTCTACAAGTTCCGCTCGATGTACACGCATCTCTCCGACCCCTCGGCCCGCGCCGCCGTCACGAAAGGCGATCCGCGCGTCACCCCGATCGGCCGCTTCCTGCGCAAGTCCTCGATCGACGAACTGCCGCAGCTGTTCAACGTGCTGAAGGGAGAGCTTTCGCTGGTCGGCCCGCGCCCGCACGCCGTGCAGGCGCAGTCGCACGACCGCAAATATGTCGATGTGGTCGACGGCTACTTCGCCCGCCACCGCGTCAAGCCCGGCGTCACCGGCTGGGCGCAGATCAACGGCTGGCGCGGCGAGATCGACCATGACGACAAGATCCGCTTCCGCACGGAATTCGATCTCCACTACATCGAGAACTGGTCGCTCTGGCTGGATCTCAAGATCCTGTTCCTAACGCCCTTCCGGCTGCTCAACACGGAAAACGCCTATTGAGCGACGCGGCCCTCCCCTATGCCCCGCCCTTCCGGCCGCAGCTTGCGGCCATCGGCGTGTTCGGCTCGATGCTGGTCGCGGTCGGTGTCTTCCTGTCCGGCTTCGTCATGAGCGAGCCGGCCCCCTATGAGCTGTTCATGGCGGGGCTCATCGGCCTCTGGGCCATCGTCGGACTGCGCATCTCGCGCGGCGTGGCGCCCCTGCTCGTTCTGCTCGTGACCTTCAATGTCGGCGGCATGCTTTCGCTGACCGTGATGGACGATCTGGCCGGCGGGCCGATGTATGTCGCCGTCTCGCTGTTCCTGGCGCTTTCCAGCGTCTTCTTCGCGGCCATCGTCGAGGCCCGCCATTCGCGGCTCGAGCTCATCTTCCGTGCCTGGGTCGCCGGCGCGCTCATCACGTCCATCCTCGGCATCCTCGGCTATTTCCATGCCTTTCCCGGGGCGGAAGCCTTCACGCTCTACGACCGCGCCAAGGGTGCCTTCCAGGACCCGAACGTCTTCGGACCCTATCTCGTTGCGCCATCGCTCTATCTCATGCACGGCCTGCTTTCCGGCCGCATTCTCGGTGCACCGCTGAAGATCGTTGGCGTGCTGATTCTGGCGCTCGGCGTCTTCCTGTCGTTCTCGCGCGCGGCCTGGGCGCTCTACCTGTTCTCGGTGGTGGCGCTGGTCTTCATCATGCTGCTGAAGGAGCGAACCGGCGCCTTCCGGCTGAAGATCCTCATCCTCAGCATCTCGGCGGCCGGCCTCATGGTGGTCGCGCTGCTCGTCGCGCTACAGTTCGACAAGGTCGCGGACCTCTTCTCCAACCGCACCCAGCTCGTGCAGGATTATGACGGCGGGCATCTCGGCCGCTTCGACCGCCACCGCATCGGCTTCCTCATGTCCATGGAAAATCCGCTCGGCATCGGCCCCATGGTGTTCAGCAAGATCTTTCCGGAAGACGAGCACAATATCTGGCTGAAATCGCTGACCAGCTACGGCTGGCTCGGCTTCCTCTGCTACGTCTCCCTCATCGCCTGGACACTCAGCGCCGGTTTCAAATATCTGCTGCGCAACCGACCGTGGCAGCCCTATCTGATGATCGCGCTCATCACCATCGTCGGCCACAGCGTGATCGGATTCGTCATCGATACCGATCACTGGAGACACTTCTACCTGCTGCTCGGCATCCTCTGGGGCTGCTTCGCGCTCGAGCGGCGCCACAACCTGCGCACCGTCAGAGGCGCCGCCGCCTGATGAACGCCACCGCGGCCCGCAGCCAACGATCCCTGCGCCTCCTGCAGGTGCTTGAACCGAGCGGTGGCGGCTCCGGCCGGCATTTCATCGATCTGTGCCGGGGCATGCAGGCGCGCGGCCACAGCGTGCATGCCATCTACTCCCCGGTCAGGGCGGAGGAACGGTTCGTCGCCGAACTCACCACACTCGATCTCGCCGGCACCCATGTCGTGCCGATGAAACGGTCGCCGGGTCCGGCCGATTTCGGCGCCTGGCGTCAGCTGAATGGCGTCATGCGCCAGGCTGGCCCCTTCGACATCATTCACGGCCACAGCTCCAAGGCGGGCGCGCTCGCACGCCTGCGCCTGCCGGGACCGCATGTGCCGCGGGTCTACACGCCGCACGCGTTCCGCACGATGGATCCGGGGCTGGGCGAGTCCGGCCGGCGGATCTACGGCCTGATCGAGACGATGCTCGCACACATGCTGACAGATCGGTTGATATGCGTGTCCAAGGACGAATATGCGCATGCCCGCAGCCTTGGCATGCCGCGTGAAAAGCTCACCATCGTCGTCAACGGCGTCGAAACGCCGCCAGACGATACCCGTGCGAGGGTTCGCAAGGAGCTCGGCATACCCGCGGATGCGCTGCTCTACGGCTTCGTCGGTCGGCTCTGCCATCAGAAGGCGCCCGAACGGCTTGTCGCGGCCTTCGATCTGCTCGCCGGGCACCTGTCGCGCGCCCATCTTCTGATGATAGGCACCGGCGAGGCGCAGGAGGCGACGCGCAGCCGGATCGCGGCCAGCAGCCATGCCGGGCGCATGCATCTCACGACGCGCTTTGCCGGAGCCGAGGCGATGGCGGCGTTCGACGTTCTCGTCATGCCGAGCCGCTACGAGGCCATGTCCTATGTGATGCTGGAGGCCGCCGCCGCCGGCAAGCCGCTTGTCCTCACCGATGTCGGCGGCGCCTCTATGGTCTTGAAAGACAAACACAACGGCCTGCTGATCGAAAACACCGACAACCCGGAACGGCTGGCCGGCGCGATGCTGCATCTTGGCAGCCCCGACCGCCTTGCGCGCTACACTGCCGCCGCCGTGGCCCGCAGCGGCGACTACGCATTGGAACGCATGATCGACGAAACCGAGGCGATCTATCGCAGCCTCGTCGCATGAGAAGTGTGGTGCACGGCGCATATCATGCCGATAAGAGCGCGGCGGCCGCATCGTTTTCCGACAACTCACCACTTTTGTTTGCAACGCCGATTTTTGGGCTTGCATCCAAAAGATCGAGACTATAGGGGTTTGCTCGGTCCGGAATGTAGCGCAGCCCGGTAGCGCACTTGACTGGGGGTCAAGGGGTCGTGGGTTCGAATCCCGCCATTCCGACCAATTTCCTTCCTCCCTCCATGCTTTCCTGCGGAACTTTCGCTCTTCACGCGCGTTCTTATGCCGCCGGCTCTTTTTGCCGGTTTCATCGGCAGCGAGAGGGTAGCGGAATGGAAGAAGCAGGTATCGGTTGGATTGCGGCCATCATCATCGGCGGTATTGCGGGCTGGCTCGCGGAGCGTTTCATGAAGAGCGACATGGGCGTTCTGATGAACGTTCTCCTCGGCATCGTCGGCGCGGCCGTGGCAAACCTTCTGCTCGGGCTGATCGGTGTGTCGCTCGGCGGCTGGATCGGCTATCTTATCGCAGGTTTCATCGGTGCCTGCATCCTCATCGCATTGGCCAGAGCGATCCGGCGATAGCGGAAACATGATTTTTTCAAAGCCGTCTCTCCCCCGGAGAGGCGGCTTTTTCGTGCGAAAAAGGCCCGACCGAAGGCGTGCGGAGTCTTTTCGCGAAGCCGGCGCGGATTTTCTTGGTCAGGCGTACCGGATTCGGCTCTTTCGACCTTTCGCGACATAAGACGAAAGTCGTAGAAGCGTTCTGCCCGCTCCGATCTTTGCGGGCACTCCCCGCGTCACTGCGAGCCAAGCGTGACGCCTGCTTGCCCCGCCTTCGTGCGGGGCTTTTTCCCCAATATGCATTCATCCTCCGCCCTGCCCTTGACTCACGGAGCATACGGAACATAATAGGAACATCTCTCGCCGAGGCGTTCATTCAAACCCCTGGGCGCTCTAATTCATTGTCAGGAGAATCAAATGCAGCCGCTTTGCGAGCCTGTAACCGACGCGGCGACTCTTGATGCGGCAGATGACGACCCCGTGGATGCCGCCCTCGCCTGGCATGGCGGTGATGTGCGTGCGACCATCGAGACCCTGCTTGCCGACTGCGCCCATCTGCAACGCCAGTTCGACCTGATGCGTGCCGCGATGGGACGCGGCTTCACGCGCGGCTGGGAGCCGTCGGTTATACGGGACTAGACGGAGGAAAACGCGGCTTGCGGGCCGCGTAACCGGAAAGATCAGCGGCCGCGATGACGGGCCGCCTGCGGGTGCCCTATCGCACCTGATCCAGCAGGCGCTTGCATTCCAGGAGATCGTAGAGCGCCTCCTGCAACAAGGCGCGGTCTTCCTTGCCGACGCTGGTCTTGCCGAGCGAGATTTCCGGCGTTTCGTCCCCACCCCCGACAAAGGAGAAGAACCGGCGGCTGGACGGCGCCTTGGCGCGACCGACGATCTGATCCTCGTCGCTCCCGGCCTTTGGCGGCGACGGCTCCTCGTGGCTGGCCGCGGCCAGCGCCTCCACGGTCGCGAGGTCCCCGCTGGCAATGGCCGCGACGAACTTGTTGCCGTTGAGCTTCAGAAGCTTTTGCACGCCCTTGATCGTATAGCCGTGATCGTAGAGCAGGTGTCGGATGCCCTTGAGGAGATCGACATCCTCGGGGCGGTAATAACGTCGCCCGCCGCCGCGCTTCATCGGCTTGATCTGCGTGAACCGCGTCTCCCAGAAGCGCAGGACATGCTGCGGCAGATCGAGATCGTCGGCGACCTCGCTGATGGTGCGGAAAGCGTCCGGACTCTTGTCCATACTAGCCTCGATGAAAGGTTACGGCGGCAGCATACACGATATGCAGCCGAATCGTATTCATTTCAGCGAGTTGCCCGGAGATATTCAAGTTTCAAATTGCCGGCGGCGGGTCTATCACCCCGAAAAGCGTTCAGGACGCGGGCGAAGCCGGCTTCTGTTTCGCCTTGCGCGCGAGATGGGCTTTCAGGACACGCTGCTTGAGCACGTTGGAGGCCTTGAAGGTCATGACGCGGCGCGGCGAGATCGGCACTTCCTCGCCGGTCTTGGGATTGCGGCCAATGCGCTCGTTCTTGTCGCGCACCTGAAAGGTGGCAAAGGAGGAAAGCTTGACGCTTTCGCCCCGCACGATGGCGTTGCAGATCTCATCGATCACGGTTTCGACGAGCTCTGCGGATTCAGTCCTCGAAAGGCCGACTTTCCGGAAAACCGATTCGGCCAAATCTGCGCGTGTCACCGTCTTGCCGCTCATCGTTCCTCACCGATTTCCTATTGAAAGCGTATGGTTAGTCGCGGAAGACTATTGTCCTTGCACGCCCGGGTCAAGCCGCACCTGCGGCGGGGGCCATCCTACCAACGTAGCAGCACCGCTCCCCAGGTGAAACCGCCGCCCATCGCTTCCAGGAGAACCAGGTCGCCCTGCTTGATGCGTCCGTCCTCTGCGGCCGCGGCCAGCGCCAGCGGGATGGACGCCGCCGACGTATTGCCGTGCAGATCGACGGTGATCACGACCTTTTCCTCGGGAATGCCGAGTTTCCTGGCCGAACCGTCGATGATGCGCTTGTTGGCCTGGTGCGGAACCAGCCAGTCGACATCGTCGGCCGTGAAGCCGGTCGCGTCGAAGGCCGAGACGATCACATCGGTGATCATACCCACGGCATGCTTGAAGACCTCGCGGCCTTCCATGCGCAGGTGGCCTACCGTGCCCGTCGTCGAGGGACCGCCGTCGACATAGAGCTTTTCGCGATGCGCGCCGTCGGATCGCAACTGCGCGGTCAGCACGCCGCGGTCGGCGGTGGTACCCGCCCCTTCCTGCGCTTCGAGCACGATGGCGCCCGCGCCGTCGCCGAACAGCACGCAGGTCGTGCGGTCGGTCCAGTCGAGAATGCGCGAGAAGGTCTCTGCACCGATGACGAGAACACGCTTGGCCAAGCCGCCGCGGATATAGGCATCGGCCGTGGTCACGGCATAGACGAAGCCGGAACAGACTGCCTGCACGTCGAAGGCGAAGCCGTGGTGCATGCCGAGGCGGTTCTGAATGTTGACCGCCGTCGCCGGAAAGGTGTTGTCGGGGGTGGAGGTCGCCACGATGATCACGTCGATATCGGCGGCGGTGAGGCCGGCCTTTTCGAGCGCTGCGCGCCCCGCCGCTTCGCCGAGCGAGGCGGTCGTTTCGCCCTCACCCGCAATGTAGCGCTGGCGGATGCCCGTGCGCTGCACGATCCACTCGTCGGACGTGTCGACCGTCTTTTCCAGCTCGGCATTGGTGACAACCCGTTTGGGAAGCGCCGTCCCGAAACCACGGACAACTGAACGGATCATTTCAATACCTCATCGCTCACGCTCTGGGCGCCTTCGACGGGGCGGCCGGCATGATATTTCTGCAAATCTTTTTCGATCTTGTCTTTCAGGCCGTTGCGGACCATGTCGTATCCGACATCCACCGCGGCCGCGAAACCCTCGGCATCCGTGCCGCCATGGCTCTTGATGACGATGCCGTTCAGGCCGAGGAACACGCCGCCATTGACCTTGCGGGGGTCCATCTTCTCGCGCACGCTGTCAAACGCGCTCTTGGCGAGAATGTAACCGAGCTTGGCGAGCCAGGTGCGCGACATGGCCGCGCGCAGATATTCCGCGATCTGGCGTGCGGTACCTTCCGCCGCCTTCAGCGCAATATTGCCAGCAAAACCTTCCGTCACCACCACATCCACCGTGCCGCGACCGATATCGTCGCCTTCCACGAAGCCATAATAGTCGATCGTGTCGAAATTGGCCTCGCGGATGAGCTGGCCGGCGGCCTTCACCTCTTCCTGGCCCTTGATTTCCTCGACACCGACATTGAGCAGGCCGAGCGACGGCTTGTCGATCTCGAACAGCGCACGCGCCATGGCGCCGCCCATAAGCGCAAAGTCGAACAGTTGGTTGGCGTCCGCGCCGATCGTGGCGCCGATGTCGAGCACGATGCTCTCGCCCTTGAGCGTCGGCCAGATGCCGGCGATGGCGGGGCGCTCGATATTGGCCATCATGCGCAGGCAGAACTTCGACATCGCCATCAGCGCGCCGGTGTTGCCGGCGGAAACGGCAACGTCGGCCTCGCCTTTGGCCACAGCATCGATCGCCTGCCACATGGAAGCCTTGCCTCGCCCGCGGCGCAGCGCCTGGCTCGGCTTCTCATCCATCGCAACCGCAACCTCGCAGTGATGGAACGTGCTCGCCGCCTTCAGCTTCGGGTGTTGCGCCAGAAGAGGCTCGCATTCGGCGGCGTTGCCAAAAAGCACGAAGCGGGTTTCGGGATGGCGCTCGAGAGCCTTGGCTGCACCAGGGATGGCCACGGACGGGCCGAAATCGCCACCCATGACATCGACGGAAATTCTGACCACGCGTGTATTGCCTTAGTTTTGTTTCCAACGGCAGAAGAGCCGCCCCAGCGGAATTCGGCCAAAATACCGCTTTTCGCCGGGGGCACAACTGAATTATCGGACGCCCCTGGGGCGTTCAGTCTTTTTTCCAGTCCTTGAGAACAGCAAAAGGCGACGGTTTCCGGTCGTCCTTGTCGGTGCTCTCGATATGGCCTGCAAAGGCGATATCGGGCTTGCGCGGATAGGGATCGATGGCAAGCGCGACGTGCTCGGCGGCAACCATGCCGGCATCGATCGTGTCGCCGGTGAAGATTTCCGGCGCGTCCGGCCCTTCGGGATCAAGCACCATTTCGCCACCCTCGACGGCGACCGGCATGCGCGCGAGCTTGGAGCCCTCGGGCACGAAGACCACTTCGACGGGCTCGTCGATATGGGCTTCGACCGGATCGAGCGACACCACGCAGGCCTGCACGATATCGGCCGTTACGCGGCCCTTGACGCGAATGCCGTCGCGCTTCCAGCGCTTGACCTCGAAGGCCGCCGTCAGCGCCTTCACCTCCAGCACGGACCAGAGCCGCGCGAGGCCCGCCAGTTCCTCCGCATCGGCCGAAATCGTCACCGCGACCGGGTTGGCGGAGATGTTTCCCACCTTGACCGGGTAGGAAAACGGCGTTTCGTCATTGTGTTTCATCGTCCTGCCTTTCGCCTCAGCCGGCCTGTGCGGGCGCGCGCGGTTCCAGAACCGTGAGCGCGCCGACCGCAATCGCGTCCTCGCCGACGGCGGCCATGGCCGTTTCTGCGTCGAAGAGATAAGCAGCAAGGCCGTTCATGGAAGGGGCGCCCTCGCCGCCTTCCGGATAGATATTACGTCGCAGCGCCGCTGCCAGCGCGTCACGGTCGGCGGCATCGAACGCCGCCGCATAGGATTCCAGCCGGCCATAGAACATGCCGGCGAATTTCTTCATGCGCTTCGGCACGCCTGCATCGCCCACACCGAGCTCGCGAATCGAATGATCGACGTCCTCGAAGAAGGCATCGACGATCTCCTGGGCGATTTCCTGACCCGATGTAGCGCTTGCGCGGGTGCGGCGGAAGTACAGGATCAATATCGCCGAGAGCATCTCGAAGCGGCCCATCACGGTGTCGGGGACATCAAGCGCTTCATAGAGATAGGGATGGCGCGCGGCCGTTGTAAGCGTCGCATATTGCTTCTCGACAATGCGCCGGTTGCCGTTTTTTTTGCCGAACAGGCCAAAAATCATCATAAAGCCTAGTTTTGCCTGATTCAAACCATGGTGCCGTCGCAAGTCATGTTGCATGACGGTCGAAGCTGGTTTACCGAAGCATGCATGAATTGCAATGGCTGCGCGGCCATCATCGTCCCGGGGATAGTGTTAAGAGAGATGCTGTGAATATGAAGCTGTTGCGTAGTGCCGCCATTGCCGCCACCCTCTCCGCCTCTGTTCTGGCAGGCTGCCAGGGCATGGGCATGGGCGAGGTAATGCACCAGGGCTACGTCGTGGACCAGGAAACGCTTGCACTTGCTCCGGTCGGCTCGTCGCGCGAACAGGTCCTGCTCTCGCTCGGCTCGCCCTCCTCGACGGCGACCTTCGACAATGAAGTCTTTTACTACATCTCGCAGAAGCGCACGCGCCCGATGGCTTTCATGAAGCCGAAGATCGTGGAGCAGAGCGTTCTGGCCGTCTATTTCAACAAGGACGGCAATGTCGAGCGCCTCGCCCACTACACGCTGCAGGACGGCAAGGTCTTCGACATGATCGCGCGCGTCACGCCGACGGGCGGCGCCGAGACGACGTTCCTCGGCCAGCTGCTGCGCGGCGGCGCAAACCCCGGTGCGATGATGAAGAACATGCTGGGCGGCAACAACTAAGCCCACACGGCAAGGACAAAAGGAAACCGCGGGGATCGCTCCCCGCGGTTTTTGTTTGTGCGCGTCTTTGGCTCAGGCCAGCACGGCCAGCAGCAGCAGGGCCACGATATTGGTAATCTTGATGGCCGGGTTGACCGCCGGGCCCGCCGTGTCCTTGTAGGGATCGCCCACGGTATCGCCGGTGACGGAGGCCTTATGCGCTTCCGAGCCCTTCATATGCCGGTTGCCGTCCTTGTCGACGAAACCGTCCTCGAAGCTCTTCTTCGCATTGTCCCAGGCACCGCCGCCCGACGTCATGGAGATGGCGACGAACAGGCCGTTGACGATCACGCCGAGCAGCGATGCACCGAGCGCGGCGAAGGCGGACGCCTTCGAGCCCGAGATCAGCAGCACGCCGAAATAGACGACGAGCGGTGCCAGCACCGGCAGCAGCGACGGCACGATCATCTCGCGGATCGCCGCCTTGGTCAGCAAGTCGACGGCACGACCGTAGTCGGGCCGTTCCGTTCCCGCCATGATGCCGGGCTTTTCGCGGAACTGCCGGCGTACTTCCTCGACGATGGAGCCCGCCGCCCGTCCCACGGCCGTCATCGCGATGCCGCCGAAGAGATAGGGGATGAGACCGCCGAAGATCAGGCCGGCGACGACATAGGGGTTGGAGAGGTCGAAGGAGATCGTGCCGATATCCGCGAAATACGGATACTTGTCGCCATTGGCGGCGAAGTAGGCAAGGTCGTTCGAATAGGCCGCAAACAGCACCAGCGCACCGAGACCGGCCGAGCCGATCGCATAGCCCTTGGTCACGGCCTTCGTCGTGTTTCCGACGGCGTCGAGCGCGTCGGTGGACTTGCGCACTTCCGGGTCGAGGCCCGCCATTTCGGCGATGCCGCCGGCATTGTCGGTCACCGGGCCGAAGGCATCGAGCGCCACGATCATGCCGGCAATGCCGAGCATGCCGGTAACAGCGATGCCCGTGCCGAAGAGGCCGCCCAGCTGGTAGGTGGCGATGATGCCGCCGACGATGACGATGGCCGGCAGCGCCGTCGATTCCAGCGAGACCGCCAGCCCCTGGATGACGTTGGTGCCGTGACCGGTCACGGATGCCTGGGCAATCGAGTTGACCGGGCGCTTGTTGGTGCCGGTATAGTACTCGGTGATCACGACGATCAGCGCGGTCACGACGAGGCCGAGAAGACCGCAGATGAACAGGTTCGCGCCCGTGATCTCCTTGCCGGCCACCGTGCCGATCACGCCCCAGCCGACGGTCAGCGAGGTTGCGGCGGCCAGGCCGAGGATGGACAGCAGGCCGGTCACGATGAGGCCCTTGTAGAGGGCGCCCATGATCGACCCGTTCGTGCCGAGCTTGACGAAGAACGAGCCGACGATCGACGTGATGATGCACGCACCGCAGATTGCGAGTGGATAGATCATCGCCGACGCCAGAACGGGTGTCCCGGCAAAGAAGATCGCTGCAAGCACCATGGTGGCGACGACCGTCACCGCGTAGGTCTCGAAGAGGTCGGCCGCCATGCCGGCGCAATCGCCGACATTGTCGCCGACATTGTCGGCGATGGTGGCAGGGTTGCGCGGATCGTCTTCGGGAATGCCGGCTTCCACCTTGCCCACGAGGTCACCGCCCACGTCGGCGCCCTTGGTGAAGATGCCGCCGCCGAGGCGGGCGAAGATGGAGATCAGCGATGCGCCGAAGCCGAGCGCGACGAGCGAATCGATGACCTCGCGCGAGGCGGGCTCCTGCCCGAGGACGCCGGTGAGGACCCAGTAGTAGATCGACACACCGAGAAGAGCGAGGCCCGCCACCAGCATGCCGGTGATCGCGCCGGACTTGAAGGCGATGTCGAGGCCGGAGGAAAGGCTGACGGACGCGGCCTGCGCCGTGCGCACATTGGCGCGGACGGACACATGCATGCCGATGAAGCCGGCAACGCCCGACAGCACGGCACCGATCAGGAACCCGATGGCAGCCGTTGCGGAAAGAAGCAGCCAGGTGCCGACGAAGACGACAACACCGACCAGGGCAATGGTCTTGTACTGCCGGGTGAGATAGGCCTGCGCCCCTTCCCGGATATAACCTGCAATTTCCTGCATGCGGGCATTCCCCTGGTCGGCG
Organism: Shinella sp. H4-D48; assembly: GCF_022637395.1. Classification (GTDB taxonomy): domain Bacteria; phylum Pseudomonadota; class Alphaproteobacteria; order Rhizobiales; family Rhizobiaceae; genus Shinella; species Shinella sedimenti. The sequence goes on from NZ_CP093337.1 coordinate 2,203,964, forward strand.
GCCAGCACCGACCGTGTCGCCCAGATGGCATAGACCACCGAAAGCAACCCGCATGCGATAACGCCAAGCAATATGGTCATTTCGCTCTTTCCTCCTTGGATGCCGCGGGTCCTCTCCCGCAGCGCTATGCGCCCGCGCCCGGTTTGCCTCCTCACAAACCGGGTGCCGGCGCGAGGCCAGAGTGCGTTTGCGAATCGGCCGCGTCAAGCCGCCGCATCTAGCCACAAGCCTAGAGCGAGCGGATTTTCCCGCCGGGCGGATGCGAAACGATCAGGCCGCCTTGTGGCGGTTGCGCAGCATGAGGAACAGGACGAGGAAGAGGCTGACGCCGGTGACCGGCCAGAACATCATGTTGATGGCCTGCCAGCCATAGGCGGTGAACACCTTGCCGGAGGAGAAGGAGGCAAGCGCCACCGTGCCGAAGAGGATGATGTCGTGGAAGCCCTGCACCTTGTCGGCCTCGTGCGGGCGGTAACTCGAGGCGACGATGGCAGTCGAGCCGATGAAGCCGAAATTCCAGCCGACGCCGAGCAGGATGAGGGCGCCCCAGAAGTTCCACAACTCGATGCCCATATGGGCGATGCCAGCACACGCCATGAGGATGACGAGGCCGGCGGCCACGACAACCTCGCTGCCGAAGCGCTGGATCAGCATGCCCGTCACGAAGCTCGGCGCGAACATGGCCAGCACATGCCACTGGATGCCAAGCGTCGCGAGGTCCGGCGAGAAGCCGCAGCCGATGACCATGGCAAGCGGTGCGCCGGTCATCATGAAGGTCATCAGCGCATAGGTGGAGATGCCGCAGATCATGCCGGTCAGGAAGCGCTGCGTCAGCACGATCTCGCCGAGCGGCCGTGCCGGTTCGCCGCTTGCCGCGCCCGCCGCCTTGTGATCAGGAAGGCGCAGGAAGAAGAACAGCAGGATGGCCGCGCCGCACAGCGGCACCAGCGCCACGAAGGCGCCGGCGAACATTACCGGCGCGAACAGGTCCCTGGTGAGGATCACCACCTGCGGACCGAGCATCGCCGACAGCACGCCACCCGCGAGGATCCAGGAGATAGCGCGCGGCTTGTAGAAGGATGGCGAGGCATCGGCGGCGGCGAAGCGGATCTTCTGGGCAAAACCGCTGGAAATGCCGACCAGCAGGAAGCCCAGGGCAAACAGCCAGAAATCGCTACGGAACAGCGCGATGGCCGCCACGAGCCCTCCCCCGGCGCCGACAAGCGAACCGACCATGAAGCCATGCGCACGCCCCAGCAGGCGCGCGGCGATGGCGACCAGCACGGCGCCGAGCGCCACGCCGATATTGAAGCCGGTGAGCGGCGCGGTCGCGAGCGACTTGTCCTGTCCGAGAAGATTGTAGCCGGCAAGGCCCCCGACCGAAAAGACGATCGGCCCGGCGGACGCGAGTAGCGCCTGCGCCAGCGTCAGCAGGAACACGTTGCGGCGCGCGGCCGAAAGCTCCCGTTCAAGACCTTCGACCGTATTCGCGCTCATGCCTGCCTACCGCTTTACTTGCGTTGATCGACCCGGACCTGCTTGGCGATGCGGTCGAGGACGGCATTCACCAGCTTGGGTTCGTCTTCCTCGAAGAACGCCTTTGCGATCTCGACATATTCGGTGACGATGACCGCAACCGGCACGTCCTTGCGCTCCTTGAGCTCGAACGTCCCGGCACGCAGGATGGCGCGCACGGTCGAATCGAGACGGGACAGCGCCCAGTCGTCCTGAAGGGCCGCACCGATCATCGGATCGAGCTGGCGCTGGTCGCGCACGACACCCGACACGATGGAGCGGAACCAGCCCGCATCGGCCTTGAGATAGGTGTCGCCGTCGATTTCCTGTCCGAGCCTGTGCGTCTCGTATTCGGCGACGATCTCGAGAACGCCGGTACCGCCGACATCCATCTGGTAGAGCGCCTGCACGGCGGCAAGACGCGCGGCACCGCGCTGGTTGGCTGGCTTGACCGGGTGGGAATTGTTTTCGCTGGTCACTGTTCGCCGCCCAGTTTCTTTTTCAGCTCGATCATGATGAGCGCGGCGCGGGCAGCAAAGCCACCCTTGTCGCCTTCCGAACGACGGGCGCGTGCCCAAGCCTGCTCGTCGTTCTCGACGGTCAGGATGCCGTTGCCGATCGGCAGGCTCTCACTGACGGCGATGTCCATCAGGGCGCGGCAGGACTCGTTGGCGACGATATCAAAATGATAGGTCTCGCCACGGATGACCATGCCGAGCGCGACGAAACCATCATACCAGGTGCCGCCATTGTCCATACCGTCGAGCGCCATGGCGACGGCGGCGGGAATTTCCAGCGCGCCCATAACGGTCACGACATCGAAGGTGGCGCCGGCGGCCTCGAGCGCATGTTTCGCGCCGTCGAGCATCGCATCGGCCATGTCGTCGTAGAAGCGGGCTTCGACGATCAGAAGATGAGGATTATCGGTGTTGGCCATGAATCACCTGAAAATGGAGCAGGCCCGGCATGGCGGGCAGAGGCGGCGGTCAAACCATGCCAAACGAGGCTTGGCAAGCGATTTCCGCCTGCTGCGGCGTTTTCGGCGCCGGGACTGGCAGTGCAGCGCTCCCGAAGCACCGCTCAGGGGGATATCAGGCAGCAAGCGATACGCGGTTGCGACCGTTATGCTTGGACATGTAAAGGGCCCGGTCGGCATTGCTCAGCAGAGCGTCGAAACTCAGCCCGGCCTCGCTGCCGAAGGCGATCCCGGCGCTGACGGTGCAGTTGATCGATCCACGGCCGGTCGGGATGAGCCGCGCGGCGAAATCCGCCCGGATGCGTTCGGCCACACGCGCCACCCGGTCCGGCACCGCTCGATCCATCACCACGACGAATTCCTCGCCGCCGAGGCGCGCAATGCAGGCGGCGTTTTCGCAGGCCTCTACAAGCACTTCGGCAAAGCACTTCAACACCGCATCCCCGGCGGCATGGCCATACTGGTCGTTCACGGCCTTGAAACTGTCGAGGTCGAAGGCGATGGCCGCTCGGTGGGCGGAGACGGTCTCGTCGCCGTAGCGGTCGAAAAGCGCACGGCGGTTGAGAAGACCGGTCAGGGCATCGGTCATCGCCGTACGCTGGTGTGCGCCGGCGATCCGCCACTGGTTGAGCGCGAGCGACATGGCGCCAATGCCGGTTATGCCGAGGATCGCCGCGATCAGATTGAGATTTTCGGCCCAGTTGTCGGGCGCATGGCCGATCGACCACTGGCGCTGCTCCAGAAGCACGCCGGCACAGAGCAGGAAGGACATCGCCACCAGCACGTAAAGCGCCACGATACCGGTCAGCGGCAAGGGCGCCTCTGCACGGCCAAGCCAGTATTCCCACGCCGTCGCGACAAGCGTTGCGGCGATCACGAGGTTCAGCGCGATGAGCGCGACGCCGTCAAGTCCGAACAGAATCCAGGGAATGCTCACAGCCGACGATATCGAGAACACCGCGGCAATGCGCCAGCGTCCGCGCCGGCTGGTGCGGAAGCGGTAGGCAGCGCCGTAAATAAAGGCGAAACCGCCGAACTGGAGCACGAAGGCGAGGCAGGTGATGCCGATGCTCGCATTCTCGACATAGAAAGTGTAGACGCCCACCGCCATCACGATGATGCCGATGCCGACGGCCCAGGACAAAAGGAAACGCTCGAGGCGGGCCGACATCCACGATGCGAACAGCGTGGCGGAAAGACAAAAGCCGGACAGCCCGATCGCAAGGAGCAGGGTGTTGTAGTCTGGCGTCATGCGGGGGCGTTCTCCAGCGGTCCAATGCGCCACCCTAAAGACGCAGAAGTATCCAGAGTCTTACCCGGTTTGTTAAATTTCTGCGGTGTCCCGCATCAATCCACACCGCTCGCGCCAGGTGTCACGCGCGAGTCACGGCTTTGCCGGAAACTCGGCGAGGCGCGCGGCATAGCGGGCCATGGTATCGACTTCGAAATTGACGAAATCGCCCACCTTGCGTTCGCCCCAGGTCGTGACCTCAAGCGTGTGCCGGATGAGAAGCACGTCGAAGACCGCACCGTCCACGGCGTTGACGGTCAGCGATGTGCCGTCGAGCGCAACGGACCCTTTTGGCGCGACGAAACGCTCGAGCCCCTTGGGCGCACGGATACGGAAGCGGGTGGCATCACCCTCGGCCTCGACGGACAGGATCTCCGCCTTGCCATCGACGTGTCCGGAAACGATATGGCCGCCCAGTTCGTCACCGATCTTCAGTGAGCGCTCAAGATTGATGCGCGTGCCGGCGCTCCAGCTGCCGATCGTGGTGAGGCGGAGCGCCTCTTCCCAGGCCTCCACCTCGAACCAGCGGGCATTCGAGCCTTCTTCCGGCAAAGCAGTGACGGTCAGGCAGGTGCCGGAATGGGCAATCGATGCGCCCATGTCGATGGTCGCCGGGTCGTAGGTCGTGCGCACGCGCAGGCGAACCCCCTCGTTCATCGGCTCGACCTTCTCCACCGTTCCAATATCCGTGACAATGCCGGTAAACATCAATCGTCTCTTTCGTAATCTTGCAGACTATCGGCGCCGTAGCGGGCCGTGTGGCGAAGCGAAAAGCCCGCAGGCACGCGCCCCGGCACACATGGGGATGCAACCCCATCGCTGCCAAGGGGTGTCGCACCACCAAACAGCAGGATGCGGTCGACAAGGCCTGCATCGAGGAAGGATTGGGCCGTCCGCGCGCCACCCTCAACGAGCAGCGAGGATATGCCACGCGTTGCGAGCGCGACGAGCAGGGTGTCGAGCCGGCGTGGGTCACACTGCACGACCTCGACGCCGAAGGCCTCAAGTGCCTTCCGCCGGGCGGAGAACGCCGGATCGGGCTCACCGTCATCGCCGGTAACCAGCAGCACCGGCACGTCGCGTGCCGTGCGCGCGAGCTTCGACGTCACCGGCAATTCCAGCCGTGGGTCGAGCACGACGCGGACGGGCGAACGGGCTTCCAGTCCCGGCAAGCGGCAGGTCAGTTCTGGATCGTCGGCAAGCGCGGTTCCGATACCGATAAGGATCGCGTCCGTCTCGGCGCGCAGCACATGAACCTGCCCGCGCGACACCGGGCCCGTGATAGCCACCTGCCCTGCCCCAAGACGGCCGAGCATGCCGTCGCTGGAAACCGCAAGTTTCAGAGTCACATAGGGCCGCTTCTTCGTCTGCCGAGTCAGGTAGGCGGCGAGTGCGGCGCGGCCTTCGGCCTCCAGCACGCCCGCCTCCACGGCGATGCCGGCCGCCTGCAACATCGACAGTCCCCTGCCCGCCACGCGGATATCGGGGTCGGTGACGGATACCACGACGCGGGCGACACCGGCCGCGATGAGCGCATCGGCGCAGGGCGGCGTCTTGCCGTGATGGGAGCAGGGTTCGAGCGTGACATAGGCGGTTGCGCCGCGCGCCGCCGCGCCGGCTTCGGCCAGCGCCTGGGTCTCGGCATGCGGCCGTCCGCCGGGCGCGGTCACGGCAGAGCCGAGAACCACGCCGTCCTTGACGATCAGGCAGGCAACGGAGGGATTGGTGGCCGTCAGGCCGAGATTGCGGCGGCTGAGGCGAAGCGCCGCCGCCATGAACCTGATGTCGTCGCGCGCGCCGCCGGACATCTAGCCATCGACGCCCGGATCACGGGCGATCTTGGCGGCAACCTCGGCGAGGATCTTCTCGAAGTCATCGACATGGGAGAAGTCGCGATAGACCGATGCGTAACGCACGAAGCCCACGTCATCGAGCGCCTTCAGCGCCTCCAGCACCTGGAGGCCGATTTCCTCAGAGGCGATTTCCGTCTCGCCGGAGCTTTCCAGCCGGCGGACGATGCCCGAGACCGCGCGCTCGATACGGTCCCGGTCGACGGGCCGCTTGCGAAGTGCGATCTCGAAGGATTTCAGAAGCTTGTCGCGGTCGAAGGGGGCCTTGCGGCCCGTCTTTTTGACCACCATGAGGTCACGCAGCTGCACCCTTTCGAAGGTGGTGAACCGACCGCCGCAATCCGGGCAGATGCGCCGGCGGCGAATGGCAGCCCCGTCCTCTGCGGGACGGGAATCCTTCACCTGCGTATCTTCCGAACCGCAATAGGGGCAGCGCATGAGGTCTCCTTGCTTTGCGCGGTTCCCGACGGAAACCGCGCAACACCTTGTCCTGAAATGGCCAGCTTACATGTACGAATACATGGGGAAGCGCTCGGTCAGCTTGACGACCTTCTCCCGCACCGCACCTTCGACAGCCGCATTGCCCTCGTCCGAATTGGCGACCTTCAGGCCATCGAGAACCTCGACGATCAGGTTGCCGATTTCCTTGAACTCGGCTTCCTTGAAGCCACGGGTCGTGCCGGCCGGCGTGCCGAGACGGACACCCGAGGTGACGAACGGCTTTTCGGGGTCGAACGGGATGCCGTTCTTGTTGCAGGTGATGTAGGCGCGGCCGAGTGCGGCTTCCGCTCGCTTGCCAGTCGCGTTCTTCTTGCGCAGGTCGACGAGCATCAGGTGGTTGTCGGTGCCGCCGGACACGATGTCGAGACCGCCGGCCTTCAGCGTGTCGGCAAGCGTCTTGGCGTTCTTGACGATCTGCGCCGCGTATTCCTGGAATTCCGGCTGCAGCGCCTCGCCGAAGGCAACGGCCTTGGCGGCGATGATGTGCATCAGCGGGCCGCCCTGGAGGCCCGGGAAGACGGCCGAATTGATCTTCTTGGCGATGTCCTCGTCGTTCGTCAACACGACGCCACCGCGCGGACCGCGCAGCGACTTGTGCGTGGTGGTCGTGGCAACGTGGCAATGCGGGAACGGCGACGGATGCTGGCCACCGGCCACGAGGCCGGCAATGTGGGCCATGTCGACCATGAGATAGGCGCCGACTTCATCGGCGATCTCGCGGAAGCGCTTCCAGTCCCAGATGCGGGAATAGGCGGTGCCGCCGGCGATGATGAGCTTCGGCTTGTTCTTGCGGGCCTTCTCGGCGACGTCGTCCATGTCGAGGAGGTTGTCGCCTTCGCGCACGCCGTAGGACACGACGTTGAACCACTTGCCCGACATGTTGACCGGCGAACCGTGCGTCAGGTGTCCCCCCGAGTTCAGGTCGAGACCCATGAAGGTGTCGCCCGGCTGGAGCAGCGCGAGGAAGACTGCCTGGTTCATCTGCGAACCGGAATTCGGCTGAACGTTGGCGAAGTTGACGCCAAACAGCTTCTTGGCGCGATCGATGGCGAGCTCTTCCGCGATATCGACGAACTGGCAGCCGCCGTAATAGCGCTTGCCCGGATAGCCTTCGGCATACTTGTTCGTCATGATCGAGCCCTGGGCTTCGAGCACGGCGCGCGACACGATGTTCTCGGAGGCGATCAGCTCGATCTCATGACGCTGGCGACCGAGTTCCTTCTGGATCGCGCCGAAAATATCCGGATCCGTATCGGCAAGGTTACGCGTGAAGAAAACGTCGGTGGCAGAAGTCTGGCTCATCCTCGAGGCTCCTTAAGGGTGGTGGCACGGTGTTTATCGTCCTCGCATGGCAAGGGCAATATCCGCTCCACGGTTTGCGCCATTTCAACGCATCTTCTGCAATAAAAACGACAGCGCGCGAACACTTCGAACGCAAAAGCCCCGCGATCCCTTGGGATGCGGGGCTTTTGGCGGTTTTGGGCCGATTGCCTTATTGCGGCAGGAGATTGCTCTCGACGGACTGGCCGCCTTCCTGGTTATAGCCGGTCTGGAGTGCCAGTTCGGTGGCGCCGTCCATCTGGTAGATGTCGTCGCGGAACTGCACGACGCGGTCGCGGGCCGACCACGCCGAGATGTAGACGAAGTAGACCGGAACCTCGGTCGCCAGCCGGATCGGCGAGCTGACGCGGGAGTTGATGACCTGCTCGATCTTCTCGCGCGACCAGCCGGGCGTGTCGCGCAGCAGCCAGGTCGTCAGGTCGCGCACGTTCTGCACGCGCACGCAGCCGGAAGATTCGAAGCGCATCAGCTTGTTGAACAGGCCCTGCTGGGGCGTGTCGTGCATGTATTCGTTGTTCGGATTGTGAAAGTTGATCTTCGTCGAGGACATGGCGTTGATCTTGCCCGGGTCCTGGCGGAACATCAGGTTCGGCGCCTTCGCGGCATTCCAGTCCACGGTTTCCGGCGCCACTTCCTGGCCCTTGCCGTCGATGAGGCGGATGTTGTTGCGCGCCAGATAGGTCGGGTCCTGACGCATCAGCGGCACGATGTCCTTCTCGATGATCGAGCGGGGCGCCGTCCAGTACGGGTTGAGGATGACCTCATAGATCTTGGAATTGATGATGTGAGTCGGACGGCTCATGCGGCCGACGACGGCGACGTGGCGCGACGCCACGCGACCGGATTCCACCGCTTCGATATAGGCGGCCGGGATGTTCACCATCACGTAACGCTGGCCGAGATCGCCGGACATCGTCTGGAGGCGAACGAGGTTGGTGTTCAGCTGGCTAAGGCGCGTCGTGGCGGGCACGTTCATGGCCTTGAGCGTGTATTCGCCGAGCACGCCGTCCTGCGGCAGGCCGTGACGGGCCTGGAAACGCTTGACGGCACCGTCGACGTAGGAATCGAAGGAATCCGAAATACCGGCTGCACGCGGCAGGTCGCCCGAGATGATCAGGCGCTGGCGAAGCGACTGCACGCCGGAATCGACGACGCCGATCTGCAGCTTCTGGGACGAATTGACCTGCGGCCAACCGCCGTTCGACACGATCTGCTGGTAATCGGAAATCGCCTGCTGGATGTTGGGAACCGAACCGGAGCCCAGGATAGGATTGTTGGACTGGACGGCTGCGGATGCACGCGAGGCCTGTGCGTCGAACTGGTCGTCCCAGTTGCCGCGGCGGGGTGCGTTCAGGACGTCGTCAAGGGCCGTCTGTGCCAGAGCCGGGCCGGCAACGGCGGCGGCGCCGAAGGTTGCGGCGGAGCGCAAAAATGCGCGGCGCGAGAACACATCAGTTTCGGTTTTGCGAGACATCTATCCTACCATCTCCTGAGACGCCGTTCAAAGCGGCGGGCGCGCCTGGGCACGTGAACCGCGGTTCATACCCGATGCAGCTATCACGAACAGGGTTAACAAACGCAAACCGGCCGTGCCGCCCGCGCATACCTTAAGCCCAGCGTCCGGGTGTCATAGCAATATGGCCAATTCGTGTCTGGGAGGGTCGCGCGGAGCCTTGCACGAAAACGTGAAAAGCCGGACGCGCAGGGAACGCGGCCGGCTTTTGAGGAGGAGGTCGAAACGCTGGAGCGCTTACAGGCGGTACAGGATCGAGTCGTTCCAGAAGCGGTCGAGACGCTGGAGCAGCTTGTTCATCTGGTTGAACTCGCCTTCGCCGATGCCGCCGACCTTCTGGATCGAGCCGATATGGCGCTCGTAGAGCTTGGCGACGGTTTCAGCGATTTCCTGGCCGCTTTCCGTCAGGCTGATGCGCACCGAGCGACGGTCGATGCGCGAGCGCTGGTGGTTGATGAAGCCGAGATCGACCAGCTTCTTGACGTTGTAGGAAACGTTCGAGCCGAGATAGTAACCGCGCGAGCGCAGCTCGCCGGCGGTCAGTTCCGAATTGCCGATGTTGAAGAGTAGCAGCGCCTGGATGGCGTTGACATCCGAACGACCGGCACGGTCGAACTCGTCCTTGATCACATCGAGCAGGCGGCGGTGCAGACGCTCGACGAGGTGGAGGGATTCCAGATAGAGGTTGCGGATCGCATCTTCCTGCTGATCGACGACCGGGGCCTGCTGCGGCTTCATCTTGGTGTTCATTGTTACTGCCTCACTGTTTTGTTTGGCGGTGTGGTTTGTTTTCCCGCCTTGAGTGAGAACCTAACGAATGCATCTAAAATTCTACTTAAACCGCAGCCTTAACAGCGCCTTACCAGAAGGCAATGCTGTCTCACGGTGAATCAGTTCTTACTGTGCGGGCCTGACGGCGGCGCTGGATGAATAGCACGACATTGAAAAGCAGGAAGGTCGCGGCCACCGCGACATGCGCAAAGACCAGCAGCCGGTTGATGCCAAAGACCGATGGAAATACCTCGTGCATGGCAATCTCGGTGCCTGCCGCGATGAGCCAGATCACCGGTCCCCAGGACACGAGAAGCCACAGGCCGACAGCGGCGACGGGAAACAGCACGGCCAGCGCGGTGGCAGCCGCTTTCCATGCCGGCGGCAGGAGATCGAACCGCCCTGCCCCACCGAGAGAAAAGCCGGTCAGCATGGCCCAGTACTGGAGCGCAAACCAAAGAGACGTCACCGCCACGAGCCGCAGGAACAGCACGAACAGCGTTTCGGTCAGGCTTGGCCTCAGGCCCTTGGCAGAATCAGCGAGCATGCAGCGGACAGTAAGGGCAAGGCTTGTCCGCATAAAGAGCGCCCCGGCATTTTGCGCGGCGCACGGCCATATGCCGCAGCCCTCCCGAGCGCTCGCGATTTGATTGACGGGGCTGGCATGATAAGGAGCGAAAAACACATCCAGCAAGAAAGCGGCACCATGACCGGCAACAGAAACATCGTCGACGAGATCACCGGGCACCGCCGCATGCGGCGCAACCGGAAGGCCGACTGGACGAGACGGCTGGTGCAGGAAAACCGTCTGACGGTCGACGATCTCATCTGGCCCGCCTTTGTCGTGCCGGGCACGAATGTGGTCGATCCCGTCGCCGCCATGCCGGGCGTCAATCGCCTGAGCGTCGACAAGCTGGTCGAGGCGGCGAAGGAAGCGGCCGATCTCGGCATTCCGGCCATCGCCACCTTCCCCAATATCGACATGTCGCTGCGCGACGAAACCGGCTCGCACTGTCTTGCCGCCAATAACCTCATCAACGAGGCGACCCGCGCCATCAAGCAGGCCGTGCCCAATATCGGCGTCATCACCGACGTCGCGCTCGATCCCTTCACCAATCACGGGCACGACGGCGTGCTGCGCGGCGATGTCATCGTCAACGACGAGACGGTCGAGCTGGTTGCCAAGGCGGCGGTCATTCAGGCCGATGCCGGCTCCGACATCATCGCGCCGTCCGAAATGATGGACGGCCGCATCGGCGTGATCCGACGGGCACTGGACGAGGCCGGGCACCAGAATGTCGGCATCATGGCCTATGCCACCAAGTTCGCCTCCGCCTTCTACGGCCCGTATCGCGATGCCATCGGCACCGGCGGCCTGCTGAAGGGCGACAAGAAGACCTATTACATCGACCCGGCCAACGGTACCGAGGCGCTCCGCGATGCCGCGCTCGATGTCGAGGAAGGCGCCGATACGCTCATGGTCAAGCCCGGCCTGCCCTATCTCGATATCTGTTGGCGCATAAAGGAAGCCTTCGGGCTGCCCGTCTTCGCCTATCAGGTCTCGGGCGAGTACAGCCAGATCAAGGCCGCCGCGCTGAACGGCTGGATCGACGGCGAGCGCGTGATGCTGGAAACCCTGCTCGCCTTCAAGCGCGCCGGCTGCGACGGCATCCTCAGCTATTTCGCCATGGATGTTGCACGGCACCTCGCCAAGAAGGGGTCATAACGCGTAGCGGCCGCCGTTGTTTTCCGCAGGAAAATTCCCATATCAGGATCATGTTCCATTCGGGAGACAAGCAGATGAGCGCTGATTTCAACGAAACGCGTGTTCCGACGACGGACTGGCAGGCCTATCGCGGCGTGCTGTCACGGCGCGTCTTCGCTTTTCTGATCGACTACGCGATCATCGCGCTGCTCTGGGTGCCCGCTGCCGTGGTCGTCTTCTTCCTCGGCATCCTGACGCTCGGCCTCGGCTTCTTCCTGTATCCTGCGCTGTTCACCATCGTTGCGCTGCTCTATTTCGGCTTCACGATGGGCGGCCCGAGCCAGGCGAGTGCGGGCATGAACGCGATGGGCCTCATGCTGGCGCGAACCGATGGTCGCCCGATCGATTTCCTGACGGCCGTCGTACATCTCGTTCTGTTCTGGATCGGCAACGTGGTGCTGACGCCCTTCATCGTGCTTGTCGGCCTCTTCACCGATCGCGGCCGCCTGCTGCACGACCTTCTGCTCGGTACCGTGGTCGTTCGCCGCGATCGTTATTGAGGGGACGAAAACGCACTGGCGAAATCCGCCAGTTGACCTTTTCCTGAACTAGGCCATGGTATTGGCATAGAAGTGTCACAGAGCGACGGGTACGCCTTACGGCCGATGAACACGCACGCAACATCCTCTCCGCAGTTCTATCTCACCGCGCCGGCGGCTTGCCCCTATCTGCCGCAGGAGATGGAGAGGAAGGTGTTTACCCATCTGGTGGGCGAGCGCGCGCCGGAGCTGAACGATCTGCTGACCCAGGGCGGCTTCCGCCGATCGCAGAACATAGCCTATCGCCCGGCCTGCGAAACGTGCCGCGCCTGCATTTCCGTTCGCATCCTCGTCAACGAGTTCGAGCCGCGCCGCACCATGCGGCGTGTGCTGGCGGCCAATGCCGATCTCGTCTCGCGCGATTACCCCGCCGAGCCCTCCAGCGAGCAGTATTCGCTGTTCCGCGACTATCTGGATGCCCGCCACCAGAAGGGCGGCATGTCCGACATGTCCGTGCTCGACTACGCGATGATGGTGGAGGACACCCACGTCAACACCCGCGTCATCGAATATCGCCTGCGCGAGGAAGGCGCGGGCCTCAAGGAGCGTCCGCAAGGCGAGCTGCTGGCCGTGGCGCTCACCGACCGCATGGGCGATGGCCTTTCGATGGTCTATTCCTTCTATGATACCGAGCGGGCCGAGCGTTCGCTCGGCACCTTCATGATCCTCGACCATATCAGGCGTGCCAAGGCGCTCGGCCTGCCGCACGTCTATCTCGGCTACTGGGTGAAGGGATCGCGCAAAATGGATTATAAAACAAAGTTTTTGCCGCAGGAGCACCTGATGCCGCGTGGATGGGAGCGCTATGATGGAGATAGTGCTGCCTCGTAATCGATATTCGGTCCCGCCTTGTCCAAGACGAATGATCCCGCCCTTCACCGCAAGGGTCTTCTGATAACCGCCCTCGGCGGTCTCGCGCTTTCCTTCGATATTCCGCTGATTCGTGCTGCCCATGGCGAATTCTGGTCGATGGTCGTCGTGAGGAATGTTGCCGTCTTCGTGATGGCGCTCGTCCTGTGGGCGGGCCTGAATTTCGTGATGCGGCGCAGGACGGTGCTGGTGCCCGGCCGAGTCGGCCTTTTGATCGCGCTGCTCTACGGCATCAACGGCCTGACCTTCATGCTGGCGGTGTTCAACACCACGACCGCCAACGTCGTCTTCATCCTCGCCTTTACCTCGATGTTCGCGGCGATCCTATCTTGGATCTTCCTCGGCGAACGTCCGTCCAATGCCACGCTCATCACCATGGCCGCCATGGTTGGCGGCGTTCTCCTGATCGTGCATGACGGACTTTCGAGCGGCAACGTCTTCGGCGATGTGATGGCCGCATGCTCCGCCATGCTGCTTGCGGCATCGCTGACGCTCAGCCGGAAAAGCGGCGCGGAAATGGGCTTCGTTCCGCTGGTCGCCACGCTGCTACCGGGCATTCTCGGGCTGTTTTTCCTGCCGCCCGGCGGCCTGACCGTTGCCGAGCCGTACTATATCCTTCTCAACGGCCTCGTCCTGCTGCCGCTGGCCTTCTGGTGTCTCGCCACGGGCCCGCGTTATCTGTCGGCACCGGAAGTCGGCATGTTCTATCTGGTGGAAACGGTGCTGGCGCCGGTGTGGGTGTGGATCGCCTTCTCCGAAACCCCCACGACGCAGACGCTGATCGGCGGGGCAATTCTCATCCTCGCCCTGCTCGGCCATTCGCTGTGGCAGATGCGCTCGAAATCCCGTGCCGCGCGGGCAAGTGCCGCAGTCGCTGAGCTCCCCCTGACGCACTGATCCTTGAGACCGGTCGACGCCCATGTTATAACTCGGTTATAACGGAGCCAGAGCCATGAACATCACCATCCGCAAGATCGGCAATTCGGAAGGCATCATCATCCCCAAGGACGTCCTCGACCGCATGGGCGTCAAGGCGGGAGATGAGATCGTTCTGCTCGAAGAAGACGGTGAAATCAGACTCGCCGCGCAGAACGCAGACCTAGCGGAGCAGCTCAAGGCGGCGCGTATGGGCATGGAGAAATACCGTGTTGCGTTGCGCGAACTTGCCAAATGAGCACGATCAAATGGCTTTCTCGCCAGGCCGTCGAGATCATGCACGAAGAGCAATTGCGCGAGCATGGCGGATTTCCCGGCCTTAAGGACGACAATGCCCTGGAGGCCGCGCTCGCCCGCCCGCTCAACAAGGCCGCTTATGGCCAGCCTGACATCTTCGAACTGGCTGCAGCGTATCTCCATGGTCTCGTCCGCAACCACCCGTTTTCCGACGGCAACAAGCGCACGGGCTTCCTTGCCGCGTTCACGCTCCTGCTGCTGAACGGCTTTCTGGTCGAGGCCTCCCAAGCCGATGTCATCACATTCGTCCTCGCCGTCGCGGCGGGTGAGATCGATGAAGAGGGCGCGACGCGGTTCTTGCGCGACGTCAGCGTCCCCTATCCCTGATGATCAACCGCTGAACTTGCCGCTGCGGGGGAACCCCTTCGGCACGGTGCGGCCCGCAGTGGCGCGGTCGGCCAGCCATTCGGCCAGCTCGTCCTTGTTGCGCACGAAGTTGCGGCCTGCGCTGTCGTCCCAGGACAGGCCCTCCTCCAGCGCAAAGCAACGGATGTCGGAGACGCCGCCGTCCTTGTAGCGCTGCAGGCGCACGCCCTTGCCGCGCGACATCTCGGGCAGCTGCGACAGCGGGAAGACCAGCATCTTGCGGTTTTCGCCGACGACGGCCACATGATCGCCGCGCACTGGCACGACGAGCTTGGCCTCGTCAGGCATGCCGACATTCATCACCTGCTTGCCCTTGCGGGTGTTGGCGACCATCTCGGTTTCCGAAACGACGAAGCCGTTGCCGGCCTGCGAGGCGACGATGACCTTGCGCGCGGGATCGTGCACGAAGGCCGTCAGCACGTCCTGATCGTTTTCCATGTCGACCATGATGCGCAACGGCTCGCCATGGCCACGACCGCCTGGCAGCTTGTCGGCGCCGAGCGTGAAGACCTTGCCGCCCGTCGTCACGATCAGAACCTTGTCCGTGGTCTGCGCCGGGAAGGCAACCTTCAGCGCATCGCCTTCCTTGAACTGAAGACCGGACGTATCGGCGATATGCCCCTTCAGCGCGCGCACCCAACCCTTTTCGGAGATGACGACCGTAACCGGCTCCTTCTCGATCATGGCCTGCTGGATGGCCTCGATATCGGCGGCGGGGGCGCTTGCGAACTGCGTGCGGCGGCGGCCGAGTTCGGTCGCCTTGGCGAACTTCTTGCGGACCTCGCCGATCTCCCAGGCAACGGTCTGCCACTGCTTCTCGTCGGAGGCGAGCAGCGCCTCGATCTCCGCCTTCTCCTTCGACAGATTGTCGAACTCGGTGCGGATCTCGAACTCCTCGAGCTTGCGCAGCGAGCGCAGGCGCATGTTGAGGATCGCTTCTGCCTGGACGTCCGTCAGCGAGAACGTCTCCATGAGGGAGACCTTCGGCTCGTCCTCCTCACGGATGATGCGGATCACCTCGTCGAGGTTGAGATAGGCGATCAGGTAGCCGCCGAGGATTTCCAGCCGGCGATCGATGGCAGCCAGGCGGTGGCGCGAACGGCGCTGGAGCACGTCGCGGCGATGGTCAAGCCATTCGACGAGAACGTCCTTCAGTCCCATGACCTTGGGCACGCGCCCCATCGACAGCACGTTCATGTTGAGCGGAATGCGGTTTTCCAGCTCGGACAGCTTGAAGAGCGATTCCATCAGGATCGTCGGATCGACGGTGCGGCTCTTGGGCACCAGCACGATACGCACGTCTTCCGCCGATTCGTCGCGGATGTCTTCCAGAAGCGGCAGCTTGCGGGCGATCAGCAGTTCGGCGATCTTCTCGATCAGGCGCGACTTCTGCACCTGATAGGGAATTTCGGTGACGACGATCTGGTAGCCGCCGCGGCCCAGATCCTCGGTCTCCCACTTCGAACGCACGCGGAAACCGCCGCGGCCGGTCTTGTAGGCCTCGATGATGCTCTCGCGGCTGTCGATGATGATGCCGCCTGTCGGCAGATCGGGCCCCTGGACGAATTCGACCAGCTTCTCGACATCGGCGTCACGGTTGCGGATGAGGTGCAGCGCGGCGTCGCACAGTTCGTGCACGTTGTGCGAGGGAATGGACGTCGCCATGCCGACCGCGATGCCGGACGAACCGTTCGCCAGCAGATTCGGGAACGCGCCCGGCAGGACAACAGGTTCGTCGTCTTCCTCGTTGTAGGTCTTGCGGAAATCGACGGCATCCTGATCGATGCCCTCGAGCAGCAGCGTCGCGACCTCGGTCATGCGCGCTTCGGTGTATCGATAGGCGGCCGCATTGTCGCCATCGATATTGCCGAAGTTGCCCTGCCCGTCGACGATCGGATAGCGTTGCGAGAAGTCCTGCGCGAGACGCACGAGCGCATCGTAGACCGACTGGTCGCCGTGCGGGTGGAACTTACCGATGACGTCGCCGACGATACGCGCACATTTCTTGAAGGAGGAATTGGACCTGAGGCCCATCTCGCTCATGGCATGGATGATACGGCGATGAACCGGCTTGAGACCGTCGCGCACATCTGGCAGCGCGCGCTGCGTGATGGTCGAAAGGGCATAGGCCAGGTAGCGCTCTTCCAGCGCCGCCTTGAGGTCGATAGGTTGAATGTGGTCGTCTCCGCCATCGGGCGGCAAAGTGTTTTGTCCCATGGGTCTTGACTAGCCTTCATACCGATTCGCGGCAAGGATCCGGGCGATCCGCCTGTGGATAGCGCTTTGTAAAGGCTGTTGGCGAAATCGGTCCGGGGGACAAGAAATACATGGAAAGTTGCAAACAGCCGAATATAGTCGCCCCGCCGCTCGTCTAGAGGCGGTACGGCAAGGCAGCCGTTCAGAAAACCAGAAAGAGAGCCAATCAATGATGCGCACCTCCCACTTCCGCAGCCTTCTTGCAGGCGCCGCGCTCGCCACCCTGGCAAGCCCCGCTTTCGCGCTGGATGGCGCGGACCTGATGACCAAGCTGAACGCCACCTATGCCACGAGCGGCGTTTCGGTCGGTTACTCGAATGTTGCCGTCGACGGCTCCACCGTGACGCTGGAAGGCACTGAACTGAAGGCCACGGGCACCGAAACCCCGATCAAGCTCGGCACCGTTACCATGGAAGGCGTAGAGGAAGACGGCGACGGCGGTTACACGATCGAGACCATCGGTTTCGAAGACGTCAACGTTACCGAAGCCGAATCGACCGTCTCTGCGAAGGATCTCGCCCTCAACGGCGTCGCGGTACCCGGCAAGATCGTTCCCGGCACGCTGGAATCGCTGCTGATGTACGAATCCGCCACCGCCGGCCCGATCAGCGTCACCTCCAAGGGCAAGGAAGTCTTCTCCATGTCCGGCATGGAGACAAACATCACCCGCATGGACAACGATGCAGGCCTGGAGTTCGACGCCAAGTTCTCCGACCTCAAGGCTGACCTGACGACCGTCGAAGACCCCAAGGCCAAGGATACGCTCAACAAGCTCGGCATCCAGTCGCTCGAAGGAGAAGTCTCGATGGCCGGCAATTGGGAACTGGCCAGCGGCAAGCTCGCCGTGGACGAATATGCCTTCGACTTCAAGGATATCGGCCGCCTGAACCTGCAGCTCGCCTTCTCGGGCTACACGCTCGACTTCATCAAGAACATGCAGGAAGCAATCAAGACCGCCGAGGCCAATCCGAACAAGGAAGAAGCCAACGCCGCCATGGGCATGGCCATGATGGGCCTCGTCCAGCAGCTGACCTTCAACAGCGCCACCATCTCCTTCGAAGACGCCTCCATCACCAAGAAGCTGCTCGACTATGCCGGCAGCGAACAGGGTGTCACGGGCGACCAGATGGCACAGTCGCTGAAGGGCCTGGTTCCGATCATGATCGCGCAGCTCAACATGCCCGACCTGCAGAACCAGATCTCGGCGGCCGTAAACACCTATCTGGACGACCCGAAGAGCATCAAGATCAGCGCCGAGCCGAAGGAGCCGGTGCCGTTCCCGATGATCATGGGCGCCGCCATGGGTGCCCCGCAGACCATTCCGCAGGTCCTCGGCGTCACCGTCACCGCCAACGACTAAGACTCGGCTTTCGTCTTGAAGGAAAGGCCCGAAGCATCGCTTCGGGCCTTTCCTGTTTCAGTGGCCGGCCGTCGCGGAAAACGCGGCGTGGTCCTTATCGTGCAGCGCAAAGCGGTCGAGCATATGCGCGCTCGCTTCGTTGACGCCGATGACGGCAACATCGACGCCCTGCCTGCGGTATTTCAGGACCACCTTATCGAGCGCATCGACTGCGGTGATATCCCACAGATGCGCCTGCGAGACATCGATCGTGATCCTGTCGACCGGCTCGGCAAAATCGAAGGCCGTCGTGAAGCTTTCCGCCGAGGCGAAGAAGATCTGGCCCTCGACACGGTAGGTCCGCTCCGTACCGTCCTCGTTCAGCTCCGCGCGGACGCGGAAAAGCCTGGCCACCTTTCCGGCGAAGAACACACCGGACAACAGGACGCCGACGAGCACGCCCTTGGCCAGATCGTGGGTGCCGACGACAGTCGCCACCGTGGCCAGCATCACGACGGACGACGACAGCGGATTGCGGCGGATATCCAGGACCGAACGCCATGAAAAGGTGCCGACGGACACCATGATCATGACGGCGACGAGCGCGGCCATCGGGATGATCCGCACGAGATCATCCAGCACGAGGATCAGGAACAGCAGGAAGGCCCCTGCCACGAAGGTCGAGAGGCGACCGCGTCCGCCGGAAGTGACGTTAATCACCGACTGGCCGATCATGGCGCAGCCGCCCATGCCGCCGATCAGGCCGGAGGCGATGTTGCTGGCCCCCTGCCCGATGCATTCCTGGCTCTTGGAGCTTCTTGTATCCGTCATGTCATCGACGATCTGGGCGGTCAGCAACGATTCCAGCAGACCGACCGCCGCAAGCGCGATGGAATAGGGGAAAATGATCTGAAGGGTTTCGAAGGTCAGCGGCACGTGCGGCAGAGCGAAAACCGGAAAGGCCGAAGGCAGTTCGCCGAGGTCGCCGACGGTTCGAATGTCCATGCCGCTCCACCACGCCACGCCGGTGAGTGCGAGTATGGCCACGAGCGGCGAAGGTATGGCCTTCGTGACATAGGGAAACAGGTAGATGATCGCGAGCCCTGCAGCGATCATCGCGTAGGTCAGGCCGGGAACGCCGATGAGTTCCGGCAGCTGGGCCATGAAGATCAGGATCGCGAGCGCGTTGACGAAGCCCGTGATCACCGACCGCGAAACGAAGCGCATCACACGGCCGAGCTTGAGCAGACCTGCGCCGATCTGGATGAGGCCCATC
This sequence comes from Shinella sp. H4-D48, assembly GCF_022637395.1. GTDB lineage: Bacteria > Pseudomonadota > Alphaproteobacteria > Rhizobiales > Rhizobiaceae > Shinella > Shinella sedimenti. The sequence continues at coordinate 2,223,366 of NZ_CP093337.1, forward strand.
AGGAGGGTGGCCGCGAACAGGTATTCCAGGCCGTGCTCCTTGACCAGTGTGACCATGAGGACGGCCGTGGCAGCGGTCGCGGCCGAGATCATGCCCGGCCGGCCGCCGAGAACGGCGGAAACGCAGGCGATGGCGAAGGAGGCGAAGAGCCCGACTTTCGGATCCACACCGGCAATGACGGAGAAGCCGATGGCTTCGGGGATCAGAGCAAGCGCGACAACGATTCCGGAAAGAATATCGGCGCGAATGTTCGAAAACCATTCGCGCTTGTAGGTCGTCAGATTGAACATGGAGAATTCCGCAAGAGTAGTGCATCCAGACCGGACGGCGTCCGGCATGTGAGCTGGTTTGATGCTTTTGCGTTGTCTGGCGGATCGGCGGCCAGAAGAGCCACCCGGGTTTTCACCGGGTCCGGGGTGAATGACACCGCTATAAAGCGCATGGTGTGGCGAGGCAACCGTGCACAGAAAGAATGGCGGCCCGGTGGGTCTGCACCGAGCCGCCACTGTGACCTACTCTGCCTGCGCCGGGCGCACCGCGGTGCCGGACCAATCAACCTTGCGCGTCGCATACATGGTTGCGGCAATCGCGATGAAGGAGATGAGCGCTCCGGCAAGCAGGGCATATTCATCCTCGCGCAGCACCAGATACATGATGCCGTAGGCCGCCAGCAGGACAGCACCCAGGGCCAAGCCGTTTCTACGGCTCGCCGTCGCGCTGCCGAGATATGCGGAGATGAGGAGCGTCGTCGCGATGGCGGCGATGCCATAGGCGAGCGTGAAGCCGGTATGCTCGGCCAGTGCTAGCAACAGCACGTAAAAGACGATGAGCGCCAGACCCGTCAGCACGTACTGGATCCAGTGCACCATGCGCCCGCCTTTTAGCTCCACGACGAAGACGGCGAGGAAGACGAGCGAGATGAAGCCGATGGAATATTTCAGCGTGCGCGAGACGACCTGGTAGAACTGCACGGGCTCCACGAGGTTGATGCTCATCATGCTCTCCGACAAGGGGAGCATGGATCCCGACACGGCCTTGTCGATGCCGCGGGCGAGATAGGGGATCGTCCACGTCGCGGTGAAGTCCTTGGCGGTGATGGTTTTCTGCTCCGGCAGGAAAAGCCCCTCGAAACCGGGATGCGGCCAGTTCGCCTTCGCCTGGAAGCTGGTCGTCTGGCCGGCAGGCGCCACGGCAAAGCTTCGCGAGCCGTTCAGCGACAAAACGATGTCGAAGGTGAAGCCCTTTTCGATGAGCGCCCGGTCGATCGGGCGGTGGACGCCGGCATTCGACTGCGACCTGCCGTAGTCCATCGTGCCGGCCACGCCCATGGCGGAAATCTGCCGCATGCCGGGATCGAACGGAAGGACCGGGCCGTTTTCGATCTTTACGCCCGCATCCGAGCGGATACCGGTGATGTCGTTGATGTTGAGCACGAGGATGGCACGGTTGAAATCCGGCGTGCCGTCGAACCTGGCGAGATCCTGCAAGATGCCGGCGCCGAAGCGACCCTTGAGCGTGAGGGCGCCGTTATAGACTGGCAGCGTGTAGATCGACAGGCGGCGCTCCTCCGTCTTGAGGTCAGCCGTCACATCCAGCATCTCGGGCATGACGAGCGCCCATTCCGTTACCTTTTCAATCAGGGTGCGGCCGTCCAACTCCCGGCTGCGCATGACTTCGAACGGCACGGCGATATAGGGGCCGTTGACCGCCTGGTCCCCGCCCCAGCCATGGGAAATGCGGTTGGAGACCTCCCTCGCGCGTTCGGCGCGTTCTTCGGTGAGGCCCCAGACGAGGAGCAACGGCACGAGAAGCGCCACCGAAATGACGCCGATCATGATGAACTTGACGCCGGGCGAGCGCAGGAAGGCGGAAAGATTGCCGCGCGGCTCCGGATAGGGCAGCGGCCGGGGTGGTGCGGAAGCAGGATCGTCGGAATGCGGTTCGGTCATGGAAGTCCCTCCAGTCGTTGTTCGCCATTATAGGCGCGCTCACGCTAGGGGTGCATTTCGACCGATTGTTCGCGGAATTGGGATCGACTGACGGCGAATTCGCGGCATTGTCGCGCTGCGGTCACGGAAGGCGGAAACCCGGCGCTTGAGCCGGGTTTCCAATGGTATGAGCCTATTCGAGGACCTGGACCACGGTGCGGGTCTGCGGATCGACGATCACGCGGCGCTCGTTGACCACCGTATAGCCGTAATCGGTATAGCCATCGACGGGATAGATTTCCACGGCCTCGGGAATGACACGGCCTTCCAGGACATCGCCTTCATAGGTCACGGACGGCACCTGCTGTTCCAGGACGTAGGTGCGCACACCGCCGGGGACCACGACCGTCGATTCGGTCATGACCGGATCGGTCTGCTGGATGATGACCGTATCCTGGGCATAAGCCGATGCGGACAGCGAGAGAAAGGCAGCCGCGCCGGCGAGAATGAGCTTGTTGGTCATGTTCGTTCTCCTTTGTCGATGGCAGAAGAACGGTCATGAGCCCGAAGGGTTCCCTCGGGCGGGACGCCAAGCGCCCCGCCCTTGGAAAATCAGTCCTTCTTCTGCGACGGCACGACGCGCAGCGCCAGTTCGCGCAGCTGCGTGGGCGTAGCGGGTGCTGGCGCGTTCATCAGCAGGTCCTGCGCCTGCTGGTTCATCGGGAACAGCGAGATTTCGCGCAGGTTCTTGGCGCCGACGAGCAGCATGACGACGCGGTCGATGCCGAAGGCGCAGCCGCCGTGCGGGGGCGCGCCGTACTGGAAGGCGCGGTAGAGGCCGCCGAAGCGCTCTTCCACGTCCTGCTGGCTGAGGCCCACCTTCTCGAAGGCCTTGACCATCAGTTCCGGCGACTGGTTACGGATCGAGCCCGAAGCGATTTCGAAGCCGTTGCAGACCGCGTCATACTGGTAGGCCTTCAGTTCCAGCGGATCCTTGCTGTCGAAGGCTTCCAGGCCACCCTGCGGCATGGAGAACGGGTTGTGCGCGAAGTCGATCTTCTTTTCGTCCTCGTTGTATTCGTAGAACGGGAAGTCGACGATCCAGCACATTTCGAAACGGTCGCGATCGACGAGGTTCAGTTCCTCGCCGGCGCGCGTGCGGGCTTCGCCGGCAAACTTGTAGAACTTGGCCGGATCGCCGGCGACGAAGAAGCAGGCATCGCCGTCATCGAGGCCGAGCTGCGTGCGGATGGCTTCCGTGCGCTCCTCGCCGATGTTCTTGGCGAGCGGGCCCGCACCTTCCAGCTTGTCGGCTTCCTTGCGCCAGAAGATGTAGCCGAGGCCAGGCTGGCCGGTCGACTGCGCCCATGCGTTCATGCGGTCGCAGAAGGCGCGCGATCCGCCGGTCTTGGCCGGGATCGCCCAGACCTGAACCTTCGGGTTGGACGCGATCATGTTGGCGAAGACCTTGAAGCCGGAGCCGGCGAAATGGTCGGTGACGGCTTCCATGACGATCGGGTTGCGCAGGTCGGGCTTGTCGGAGCCGTACTTGCGGATCGCTTCGTCATAGGGGATGCGCGGCCACTGCTTGGTGACCGGCTTGCCTTCGGCGAACTCCTCGAAGACGGCCGTCATCATCGGCTCCATCGTTTCCCAGACGTCTTCCTGGGTGACGAAGCTCATTTCGACGTCGAGCTGGTAGAACTCGCCCGGCAGGCGGTCGGCGCGCGGGTCTTCGTCGCGGAAGCACGGCGCGATCTGGAAGTAGCGGTCGAAACCGGCGACCATCAGGAGCTGCTTGTACTGCTGGGGAGCCTGCGGCAGCGCGAAGAACTTGCCTTCGTGGATGCGCGACGGCACGAGGAAGTCGCGCGCACCTTCCGGCGAGGAAGCCGTCAGGATCGGCGTGGTGTATTCGGCAAAGCCGGCCTCGCCCATGCCCTTGCGCATGGCCGAGATGATCTGCGTGCGGCGCACGATGTTCTTGTGCAGCGTCTCGCGGCGCAGGTCGATGAAGCGGTATTTCAGGCGGACGTCTTCCGGGTATTCCGGTTCGCCGAAGACCGGCAGCGGCAGTTCCTTGGCGGCCGAGAGAACCTCGATATCCTGCGCGTAGAGTTCGATCTCGCCGGTCGGCATGCCCTTGTTGACGGTGTCGTCCGTGCGCGCCTTGACGAGACCGTCGATGCGGATGACCCATTCGCCGCGGACCGTTTCGGCCGTCTTGAAGGCCGGGCTATCAGGGTCGGCGACCACCTGGGTGATGCCGTAGTGGTCGCGCAGGTCGATGAAAAGCACGCCGCCATGATCTCGCACGCGGTGGACCCAGCCGGAGAGACGAACAGTCTGGCCGACGTCGGACTTGCGGAGAGCGGCGCAGGTGTGGCTGCGGTAACGGTGCATCGTGGTATCCTGAAATGCTGACGGGCCACGCGGAAACATCCCGGCGCGGCCACCCAAGAAAAATCGGGCGGACAAGCGCATGACCCGGCCCGTTTGTCAAGGCTTGGCGGGCCTTGCGACGGCCCGGCAGGGGCTGGAGCGCCTGCCTTGCAGCCGTGCCGGACACTGGCTGGCAACGCGTGACGGCAGCGCCCGGCCCCGCTTACCCGTCACGCGGCGGCGAATCGAAAGCCGACATGCCGCACCGTGCCAACCGGTCGGCCCAGGAACGCACAGAGGCGCGGAAAGCGGCGGCGGGCGGCGCATCGAGACTGGGTACGCAGGGCGGCAGGAAGAGCGCGGGCGCGCCCTCGACAGGCCGAAGGGCCCCGAGGCAGATACCGGCGCGCCGGCAGCGGCGCAGGCGGCACCAGTGGCGCGGGCAGGACGCCGCAAGCGCCGCCAGCCGGCAGAGCGTATCGTGTTCGAGCGTATATCTTTCGGTGTCCGGAAGGCTTTGGGTTTGCGATGCGGTCATGAAGACGGCTCCTGCAACAGTGGCCACGCGACGCGTTGCGTCCGTGGTTTTGCTCTCTTCTCAATGGCCCGGTCCAGCCGGGATCGGACGGGGCGCCGGAGCTGCCTCATCTGTAAGTGTGTTAAATGGCACCTTCCGGCACCCCGTTCGGTGTCTTTTGCCCGGCAACTGCGGTTTCTCTGCAAGAACCGGCGCCTTCTCCAGGGCGACCGCTCACCGGCAGATGCCGGGGCGGTGCGAAAGGACGGCAAGGCAACACCATTTCGTCCAGTCGCCGGTTCCCTTGTGTGCCGCACAGACACGCCCCTGCTGCATCGAGCCGGGAGGGAAACCATTTTCTGCCGGGCCCCTTGCCTGCGACATGCGTCGGTATCGACAGACAAGGGCACCGGTCCCGCCTCGCCGGCAACGCGCTCCGGTGTATCCGCGGCGGGACACGCGCATTATGGGCACGGGTGCAAAGAGCGGGGACGTTTCGCGGTGGTGTTTTTCGTCGCCGAAGGGCTTAGATGTTGAAATCGCTGCGGTTCAGCATCAGCCATTGCAGCATCATGATCGTCTTTGCATCCACGATTCCGCCTATCGCGATGAGATCGAAAGCTTCATCGACAGGCATTTCGACGATCTCGATATCCTCGCCCTCGTGATCGACCCCGCCGCCCTTGCCGTCGCGTCTGCCGGCATCGATGCGCGCGGCAAAACAGGAGACACGCTCCGTTAGCGTGCCGGGGCTGGAATACATTTCGAAAAGATGGCGCAGGTCGGTGACGGCATAGCCGGTTTCCTCCATCGCCTCGCGGGCGATGGCGTCTTGCGGGCTGTCATCGTCCAGCAGGCCGGCGGGCACTTCCAGCAGGAAGCCGTCCGGGTGGCCGCCGAAGAAGGCGCCGGGGCGGAACTGGCGCACCAGCACGACCGAGCGGCGGTCGGGATCGACCAGCAGGATGGCAGCCGCCGCACCGTGATCGTGCACCTCGCGATCGAGCCGCTCGACGCGGCCATCGGCGCGGGTCTGTTCGACGACGATGGTGCTGAGGCGGATGAAGCGCTTCCACACCGTCTGCTGGTCGACGATGCGGATAGCGGACGAAGCGGAAGCCGTCATGGGAAGTCCTTGCAATGTGTGGGCGGTCACGTCCTGCGCAGCCAGACGCGGTTGTCGTGGAAGGCGGCGCCGCCATAGGGCGCGACGGGATCGGCGCCGGTCAGTACATTGATGCCCTCGCCGTCGAGATGGGCGGAATTCGGCCAGATGCCCTCGGCGATCAGCACGCCGGGCTTGACGGCATCGGTGACCTTCGCATGCAGGCGGATATCACCGCGGCCATTGCCGAGCTTCACGATATCCCCTTCCGCGATGCCGTTCGCTACAGCATCCTCGGGGTGGATCATCACCTCCGGGCGGCCTTCGCGCTCGCGCGAGCTCTTCATTTCCGTGAAAGAGGAATTGAGGAAGGTGCGCGCTGGCGAGGTTGCGAGGCGGAACGGATGTTCGGCATCCGGCGTCTCGATGATCTCGACATGGTCAGGGAATTCCGGCAGCGCCTCATGCGGCCCGAAGGCGCCCAGCGCCTTGGGCGGCCGGTTCGGAGCGGGTGTTCCGGTCCAGTCCGGCCGGAAACGGAACTTGCCGTCCGGGAAGCCGAAGCCTTTCACGAAATGCGCCGTCTCGAAATCCGGCTGGCAATCGATCCACTTCTCTTCCTTCAGTCCGTCGAAATTCGTGTCGTAGGCGGGCAGCATGCGGGTGATGTGCTCCTGCTCGGTGAGGCCGAAGCCCGGCTTGTCCGCGACGCCCAGGCGCCTGGCCAGTTCCTCGATCACAAAGAGATTGGTGCGCACGGTCGCTGGCGGCTCCACCAGCTTGGGGCCGAGCAGGATATGCTGCTGGCCGCCGCCGCGGTAGATATCGTCGTGCTCGACGAACATGGTGGCGGGCAGCACAATATCGGCAAGCTTCGCCGTATCCGTCATGAACTGCTCGTGCACGGCGACGAAGAGATCGTCGCGCAGGAAGCCCTGCTTCACGAGGCGCTGTTCGGGCGCGACATTCACCGGATTGGTGTTCTGGATCAGCATCGCCGTGACGGGGCCGCCATGGCGCAGGGCAACCGCATCGCCGGTTAGGATGCGGCCGATCTGCGACTGGTCGAGCGCGCGGATATCGGGATCGGCATAGGAGAGGCCCATCAGTTCCGACTTGCGCAGGCGGAAGATGCCGGAATTGCTGTGGAAGGCGCCGCCGCCTTCGTATTGCCAGGAGCCCAGTACGGTGGCGATGGAAAGCGCCGCATGCATGGAGACCGCGCCGTTGCGGCTGCGCGTAAAGCCGTAGCCGAGGCGGAAGAAGCTGCGCTTCGTCTGCCCGACCAAGGCGGCGAAGGCCTCGATATCAGCGACATCGAGGCCGGTGATGGCGGCTGCCCATTGCGGCGTGCGGGTGGCGAGATGCGCCTCCAGCCCGGCCGGGTCGTCGGCATATTTGGCCATATAGGCGCGGTCGGCATAACCATCGCGGAAGGCGACATGCATGACGGCGCAGGCGAGCGCCGCATCCGTGCCGGGGCGCAGCTTGAGCGCCAGATCGGCCTGCTTCATCGTGGGGTTGTCGTAGATATCGACGACGACGATCTTGGCGCCGCGCTCCTTGCGGGCCCTGACCGCGTGGGTCATCACATTGACCTGCGTGGCCACCGCGTTCGTGCCCCATATCACCACGCAATCGGATGCCGCCATCTCGCGCGGATCGGGGCCGCGCAGGGTGCCGGCGCCCATGGTGAAGCCGGTCCAGGCCGGGTTCGTGCAGATGGAATCGAAGAAGCCGGAATAGCGCTTGGCGTGGCGCAGGCGCTCGATGGAATCGCGCTGCACGAGGCCCATCGTGCCGGCATAATAATAGGGCCAGACGGCCTCAGCGCCATGCGCCTGCTCGGCCTTGACGAAATTCTCGGCGATCGCGTCGAGTGCGGCTTCCCAGGAAATATCGCCCCATTCGCCGCTGCCCTTCTCGCCCTTGCGGACGAGGGGCTTCATCAACCTGTCGGGATGATAGAGGCGTTCGGCATAGCGGGCGACCTTGGCGCAGATGACGCCGGCCGTGTAGCTGTTGTCGGCGCTGCCCTTGATGCGGCCCATGCGTCCATCCGCGCCGATCTCGACATCGAGCGCGCAGGTGGAGGGACAGTCGTGCGGGCAGGCCGAATGGGCGGTCCGCGGTTTTCCGAGATTTGGTGTCGCAACGTTCATGGCTTTTGTATATTGCAGGGCGCGAACGGCCAAAAGGCAAATCATTCTACCATCGCAACAATTCATCGTCGCATCAGAGCGCGTGATCGCGCGGGAACGCCATGAACTATCGTCACGTCTACCATGCCGGCAATTTCGCGGATGTGCTCAAGCATGCCGTGCTTGCGCGCCTCGTTACCTACATGCAGGGCAAGGACAAGGCGTTCCGCGTGCTCGACACCCATGCCGGCATCGGGCTCTACGACCTCTCCGGCATCGAGGCGCAGAAAACGGGCGAATGGCTCGACGGCATCGGCCGGCTGCTTAACGGCGACCTGCCGGCGGATGTGGCCGATATCCTGGCGCCCTATCTCAAGGTCGTTCAGGAATTGAATCCGCAAGGCGGGCTAACCTATTATCCCGGCTCGCCAAAACTGGCCCGCATGCTGTTTCGCCCGCAGGACCGGCTGTCGGCCATGGAGCTGCATCCCGACGATTACGAGACGCTGCACCGGCTGTTCGACGGCGACTTCCAGAGCCGCATCACCCATCTCGACGGCTGGCTTTCGCTCGGCGCGCATCTGCCGCCCAAGGAAAAGCGCGGCATCGTGCTGGTCGATCCGCCCTTCGAGATCGAGGGCGAATACGAGCGGCTGGTGGACGGGCTGGAAAAGGCCGTGCGACGGTTCCCGGGCGGCGTCTACTGCCTGTGGTATCCGCTGAAGAAGGGCGCGCCCATCGCGCAGTTCCATGCCGCGCTGAAGGCGTCGGATATCCCCAAGATGCTGTGCGCGGAGCTTTCGGTGAAGAGCGACCGCGAGACGACGGGCCTGACCGGCTCCGGCCTGATCGTCGTCAACCCGCCCTTCACGCTGAAGGCGGAACTCGACGTGCTGCTCCCCTTCCTCAAGGCGCGGTTGGCGCAGGACCGCTTCGCTTCTTCGCGGTCGTTCTGGCTTGCGGGCGAGAACAAGGCCTCTTGACCTTTCGCGCGCGGCGACAACAATCGCGCGCCGAACCGGGAGACCATCATGCCCTCTTTGCCTGCCGCCGCCGCATGACGGACCGGCTGCCCTCCTCCACCCCGCTCCGCACCGTGGCGCTGCTGCTGTCAGGCATGGCCCTGCTTTCCGGTTGCGGCGAGGACAAGCCCGCCGAAAAACCGAAGGTTGAGACGAGCCGCAAGGAAACAGCCGCGCCGGCGCGCGTGCCGCTCGGCAAGGGTTTCGACTTCTATGTGCTGTCGCTGTCGTGGTCGCCGACCTGGTGCGCCGACAATGACGAGGGCGGCCGTACGCAGCAATGCCGGCGCGGCGAAAACAACGGTTTTATCGTGCACGGGCTCTGGCCGCAGAACGATCGCGGCTATCCGGAATACTGCGCGACGCGCGAATCGGATCGCGTGCCCGAAAACCTCGGCCGCACCGTGCTCGACATCATTCCCTCGATGGGCCTGATCGGCCACCAGTGGCGCAAGCACGGCAGCTGTTCGGGGCTTTCGCAGAAGGACTATTTCGCGGTGACGCGCGCGGCGTTCGAGCGGGTGCGCATTCCCGCAAGCCTCGATGCCGACAAGGGACAGCGCCTGTCGCCCGACGGGGTGGAGGCGGCCTTCATCGCTGACAATCCCGGGCTTTCCGGTCAGGGCATCGCCGTGACCTGCGAGGCGGGACGGCTGGAGGAAGTGCGCATCTGCATGACGGCGGACCTCGCCTTCCGCACATGCCCGCAGGTCGACCGCGCCGCCTGCCGCGCCAAGAGCATCGAACAACCGCCGGTTCGCTAACCTATCTTCCTTCAACGAGCACAGGACCCGCCATGAAGATCTTCTATTCCTCCACCTCGCCCTATTCCACCAAGGTGCGCATGGCCGCGCAGTATGCCGGACTTGCCGCCGAGGCGGTCGCCGTCGACACCAATGCCGACCCGGCGGACCTGCTTGCGGCAAATCCGCTCGGAAAGATCCCGTCGCTCGTGACGGACGAGGGCGTTGCCGTCTTCGACAGCCGCGCGATCATGAACTATATCGACCGCCAGTCGCGCGGCGCGCTCTATCCGCGCAATGCGGTCAAGCGCACGGAGGTGGACGTGCTGGAGGCGACCGCCGACGGGATCTGCGACTGCCTGCTTGCCATCGTCTACGAGCGCCGTGCCCGCCCGGAGGACAAGGTGTACCAGCCGTGGATCGACCGGCAGTGGCAGAAGGTGGAACGCGCGCTCGACCATCTCGAGGCCAACATGCCGCGGCTCGGCAAGAAGCCGAATGCCGGCCATTTCGCGCTCGCCGCCATGCTGCGCTACATCGAGCTGCGCTTTGCCGGAAAATGGCAGCGCGGCCGGCCGAAGCTGAAGCGCTACCTCGCCCGCTTCGAGGCTGTGTTCCCCGATTACGCGACGTTCAAGGACTGAGGCGGAGGCCTCCGCGCGCCGTCGAACATCATGCAAAAACAAGAAGGCCGCGGATTGCTCCGCGGCCTTCTTTCATTCCAGAGCCTTCGAGGCTTAGAACTTCACGCCCATACCGACGCGAACGCTGTGGTCTTCGAAGCCGCTGCGAACGCCATTGGCACCGTTGAAGGTCTTCTTGCCGTAGTCGCTGTAGCGGTATTCGACGCGTGCGGTAATGTTGTCCGTAACCATGGTTTCTACACCGGCACCGGCCGTCCAGCCGAGTAGGGTTGCATCATCCTTGGCGCCAGTGCCGTTGTCGGTCACCTTGACGCCCGAAGCGGCAACACCGGCCGTACCGTAGACCAGAACCGGGTTCAGATCGACGCCGACGCGGCCGCGGATCGAGCCGTTGACGCCCTGCTTGGCAGTGAAGCCGTTGTTGGTGTGGTCAACGCCCGAGTAGTTCAGATCGACTTCCGGACCGTAGACCAGCTGGCCGTTCTGCATGTTGTAGCCGCCGTAGAGGCCGCCGCCGAGAGCGTGACCGCGCTCGCTGCCCTGGCCGTTGAACTTGCCCTTCTGCCAGGTGGCGTTACCACCGACATAGGCGCCGGACCAGTTCTTTACGACCGGCTCGGAATATTCAGCGGCCGGAGCCTGCGGGATGTCATCGATGGCATCTGCAGCGTGAGCGGTCTGGAAGGCGACCATGGAAACGGTCGAAGCGACGAGGGTGGCGATAAGTGTACGCATGTTATTCTCCTTTTACTAAACGACGCCCTCTTGGGGAGGTTGTCGGGCGCCGTCATCCAATTCAGTCCCGCCCGGTTGAGGTGAAATTGACTAAAGATTGAGGAAATGAAAGAGCCAAAATGTGAATTCATTGTGGCAGACGCAGGGCGAAATCTGGATGTGACTTTTCCGCACCAGGTAATTCATTAACCATAATTTCAGTTGTGAAGAAAACGATGAAAATATACTTCAAATTACTTCGAAGTGTCTTTCGCGGTTAATTTTTCCGCAACCAATTGTCCGGGGGAGTTTAAGCCTGCGCCCGGATGTCTATATCTTTGGCCGGTTAATCAAATGAATCGGCAGGACGGACATTTCTTGAAAAAACCCTTGAAGACGGCCCTGGTGACGGGCGGGGCCAAGCGTATCGGCAAGGCCATCGTCGAAGATCTCGCCGCCAACGGCTTTGCGGTCGCCATTCACGCCAACACGTCGCTCGATGACGCAGAGGCGCTCGCTGCCACAATCCGGGCGCGGGGCCAGATGGCAAGCGCGGTGCAATGCGACCTGGCGGACGGCGCGGCGACGGCCGGGCTGATCGCGGCGGCCTGCGCCGCCCTCGGCCCGCTCGACCTCATCGTCAACAATGCCTCCCTCTTCAAGCCGGACACCGTGGCGGCCTTCGACGATGCGCTGTGGGACCGGCATTTCGCCGTGCATGTAAAGGCGCCGTCCATTCTGGCGCGCGATTTCGTGCGGCAGCTGCCGGAGGGGGTGACCGGCTCCATCGTCAACATTATCGACCAGCGTGTCTGGAACCCGACGCCGCGCTACTATTCCTACACGCTCTCCAAATCGGCGCTGTGGATGGCGACGCGCACAATGGCGCAGAGCTTTGCGCCGCAGGTGCGGGTAAACGCCATCGGCCCCGGCCCCTCCCTGCCGAACGAGCGCCAGACCGACGAGGCGTTCCGGACGCAGATCGACGGGCTGATCCTGCGCCGCGGGCCCGATCTGGGGGAATTCGGCCGGACAGTTCGCTTTTTGTTCGACACGCCGTCCATTACGGGGCAAATGATAGCGCTCGACGGCGGGCAGCATCTCGCCTGGGAAACCCCCGACGTCGCGGAGAATGCGGAATGAACGGCCGGAAGGTGGAGGATGGCGGCATCCTCTATGACGAAAACGAGACGGACGAGGACGACGAACTGCTGGAAGGCACATCGCCGGCCACGGAAGCGCCTGCCGTCGCGACCGGCGGCATGGACTGGAACGAGGGTGGCGACGTCCCGGAAGGCCTGACCGGCGCCGACCTGATCCAGCATTTCGTCAAGCGCCTGCCCAACAGCCCCGGCGTCTACCGCATGTTCAACGCAGCCGGCGACGTGCTCTATGTCGGCAAGGCGCGCAGCCTGAAAAAGCGCGTGAGCAACTATGCACAGGGCCGCGTGCACTCCAACCGCCTCGCGCAGATGGTGCGCCAGACGGCGAACATGGAATTCGTGACGACGCGCACGGAGACCGAGGCGCTGCTGCTCGAGGCCAACCTGATCAAGCGCCTGCGCCCGCGCTTCAACGTGCTTCTGCGCGACGACAAGTCGTTTCCCTATATCCTGCTGACCGGCGACAGCCGGGCGCCGGCGATCTTCAAGCATCGCGGCGCACGCTCGCGCAAGGGCGACTATTTCGGCCCCTTTGCCTCGGCGGGCGCGGTGGGGCGCACGATCAACTCGCTGCAACGCGCCTTCCTTCTGCGCACCTGCACCGACAGCGTCTTCGAAAGCCGCACGCGCCCCTGCCTACTCTATCAGATCAAGCGCTGTTCCGGGCCCTGCACTCATGAGATCCGCGACGCCGACTATGCCGAACTGGTGCAGGAGGCGAAGGACTTCCTTTCCGGCAAGAGCCAGAAGGTGAAGGCGCATATGGCGGAGGCCATGAACGCCGCTGCCGAAGATCTCGACTTCGAGCGCGCCGCCGTCTTCCGCGATCGGCTGGCGGCGCTTTCCCACGTCCAGAGCCACCAGGGCATCAACCCGGCCGGTGTGGACGAGGCCGATGTCTTCGCCATCCATCACGAAGGCGGGATTTCCTGCATCCAGGTGTTCTTCTTCCGCACGGGCCAGAACTGGGGCAACCGCGCCTATTTCCCCAAGGCGGACCCGCAGCTCTCGGGCGCGGAGGTTCTCAATGCCTTTCTCGCGCAGTTCTATGACGACAAGCCCTGTCCCCGGCAGGTTCTGCTGTCGGAGCCGGTCGAGGAAATGGAACTGTTGTCGCAGGCGCTTTCCGAGCGATCCAGCTACAGGGTGACGATTTCGGTGCCGCAGCGCGGCGAGAAGAAGGACCTCGTCGACCATGTGACGGCGAATGCCCGCGAGGCGCATGGCCGCAAGCTGGCCGAGACCGCTTCGCAGAGCCGGCTGCTCGACGGTTTTGCCGCGACCTTCAAGCTGCCCTATGTGCCGCGCCGCATCGAGATCTACGACAACTCGCATATCATGGGCACCAATGCCGTGGGCGGCATGGTGGTGGCCGGGCCGGAAGGCTTCGTGAAGGGGCAGTACCGCAAGTTCAACATCAAATCGACGGAGATCACGCCCGGCGACGACTTCGGCATGATGAAGGAAGTGATGACCCGCCGCTTCTCGCGCCTGATCAAGGAAGAGGGCCTGCCGGACCGAAGCGCGCGCGATACCGGCGCGGATGCCGCGGACCTGCCCTTGCCCGCATGGCCCGATGTCATCCTCATCGACGGCGGCCAGGGCCAGATGACGGCTGTCAGGGCGATCCTCGAAGAGCTCGGCATCACCGACCAGGTGATCGCCATCGGCGTCGCCAAGGGCGCGGACCGCGAGGCCGGGCGCGAGCGCTTCTTCATGCGCGGCATTCCCGATTTCTCCCTGCCGCCGCGCGATCCCGTGCTCTACTTCGTGCAGCGCATGCGCGACGAGGCGCACCGCTTCGCCATCGGCTCGCACCGGGCGCGACGCAAGAAGGAAATGGTCAAGAACCCGCTCGACGAGATCGGCGGCATCGGCCCGACGCGCAAGCGCGCGCTGCTGCAGCATTTCGGCACGGCGAAAGCCGTTTCACGCGCCGCCATGTCCGATCTGATGGCCGTCGCCGGCATTTCGGAGAGCGTCGCGCGCATCGTCTACAACCATTTCCACGACGATTCGGCGGGATAGGCCGGTTACGCCCCACCGCCGGGTCAACATGACCCCACGCTCCAACCGACAGCGAGGCGCAATGACTGTCTTTCACCCAAGAGCACTCCTGGCCGCCGGCATGACCCTGCTGGCCACCGCCGCCGGCGCGCAGACGACGCTGGGCAATGCCCAGATGGTCAGCGTGACGGGACATTGCGGCCGGCTGCTCGTGGGCGAACGCGATCTGACCGCCGCCTGCTCGACCAAGGTTGTGAACGTCGCCTATCCGGACGAGCGAGTCAGCTTCTATTTCCTGCTGTCGGACGGCACCGTCGTCAGCTTCTCCGGCATGGACGGCGAGAACCCGACACCCGACACGGACGTTATACACCTCGACAAGGTGCTGATGACGCGCAAGGACAGACCGGACGCGCCGGATGTCTTCCCGGCGCGCGGGACATGCGGCTTCGGCAATCCCATGAAGGGACCGATGACCATCGCCTGCGAGGGCACGTTTTCGGAGGGCGGCACGTTCTCCGCATCGTTCACGACAGACGGTTCGCCGCCGATGTGACACCCGTTTTGCGGGCTTGCAGGGGCCTCTTGCCGCGTCATTGTGCCCTGCTCCGTAAATTCGCCAAGAATTGCCCGAAACAAAGGTTGACGTCACTCCTACAAACACATCTTCTAGCCAGAAATCGAGAGACTGAAAATCCATGGCTTCCCGCGCATACAGCATACCCAACCTCCTGACCTACGCCCGCATTGTCGCGGTGCCGCTGATCGTTCTGTGCTTCTTCATCGAAGGGCGGCTCGAATCATCGGATTTCGCGCGGTGGACGGCGCTCGTCCTCTTCGCCGTGGCATCGATCACGGACTATCTGGACGGCTATCTCGCGCGCATCTGGAACCAGACCTCCAATATCGGCCGCATGCTTGACCCGATCGCCGACAAGCTGCTGGTCGCCTCCGTTCTGCTGCTGATGGCCGCCGACGGCACCATTGCCGGCTGGACGATCTGGGCGGCGATCATCATCCTGTGCCGCGAGATCCTGGTGTCGGGCCTGCGCGAATATCTCGCCGACCTCAAGGTCAGCGTGCCGGTGACGCGCATCGCCAAGTGGAAGACCGCGATCCAGATGTTCGCCATCGCCTTCCTGCTGGCCGGCCCGGCCGGCGACCAGGTGCTGCCCTACACCACCGAGATCGGCATTACGCTGCTGTGGATTGCCGCAGCGATCACCATGTATACGGGCTACGACTATTTCCGCGTCGGCCTGAAGCACATCGTGGACGAGTAAGATGACGCGGCTCGTCTATTTCGCCTGGGTGCGCGAGCGGATCGGCAAGGGCGAGGAAGACATCGACCTGCCCGCCGACGTAACGACGGGGGCAGACCTTCTCGCCCATCTCAAGACGCTCGGCGACGGCTATGCCCATGCGCTGGAGCATGAAAACGTCATCCGCATCGCCATCAACCAGGAGCATGTCGAGCACGACGAGCCGATTGCCGGCGCGCGCGAGATCGCGCTGTTTCCGCCGATGACGGGGGGCTGAACGGTGGCCGGCGCGGCCCCTGCCCCGGTGATCGTGCGTGTGCAGCGCGATGATTTCGACGTGGCGGCCGAAACGGCGCGTCTTGTGGCGGGAGGCGCCTCGGCCGGCGCCATCGTCAGCTTCACCGGGCTTTGCCGCGACGAAGGCGGCCGTCTCTCCGCACTGGAACTGGAACACTATCCCGGCATGGCAGAGGCCGAGATAGAG
This sequence comes from Shinella sp. H4-D48, assembly GCF_022637395.1. Lineage (GTDB taxonomy): Bacteria > Pseudomonadota > Alphaproteobacteria > Rhizobiales > Rhizobiaceae > Shinella > Shinella sedimenti. Next base: position 2,239,478 of record NZ_CP093337.1, read on the forward strand.
CGCATCTGCCTTGCGGCCGTCACGCGCTTTTCGCTTTTGGGCATCGCCGCCATCCATCGGGTGGGGCGGATCACGCCAGGGCAAAACATCGTGCTTGTGATTGCCGCCGCACCGCATCGTCACGCCGCCTTCGACGGCGCGTCCTTCGTGATGGATTATCTCAAGACCTCCGCACCCTTCTGGAAGAAGGAGCACTTCGCCGACGGTTCCGAAGGCGGCTGGGTGGAGGCGAAGGACAGCGACGACACCGCGCTGGAAAAGTGGTCGTAGCTGCACGGCACGTTGCTTACACGACGGGCCGCTCGCGCCGGAAAAAAATCAGAAGCAGCACCAGCGCGGCGATGACGACGACGTCGCGCCAGAGGAAGGCGCCATAGGCGCTCCACACCGTTTCGGCAAGACCGATGGCCGCGCCGCCGAGGGCCGACCGCAAGGGGTTTCCCGCCCCGCCGAGTGCAGCGATGAACAACACCTTCACGCCGAAGACCAACCCTGCGCCGAAATCCATGTTGCCGTAATAGGAGACGGCAAGCATGCCGGTGAGACTGGCGAACAGCGCCGCCAGCGCATAGGCGGAAAGGTAGACGCCCGCCGAATCGATGCCGCAGAGTTCCGCCGCTCGCCTGTCCTGCGAGACCGCGCGCCAGCGGCGGCCCCAGCGGGAATGGGCGAGGAAGACCGCGCCGATCGCGATCATGGCAAGCATGGCAAGCGTGTTCGCCAGTTGCAGCACGGTGAGCGCCACGGGGAATGCGGCGTCGCTCCAGAAGACGACCGGCGTCGCGAGCAGCGGCGGCAGCCAAAGACTGCGCGCATCCGATGCCAGCCGTGCCGTCTCCATGAGCACGAGCACCACGCCCAGCGCGGCCACCACGACCGTATTGTCGGAGGAAAAGGCGAGCGGACGCATGACGTGGCGACCGATCAGAACGGCCGCGCCCAGGCTGTAGAGCAGCGCGCAGACCGCGCCGAAGCCGAGCGCGGCGGGCAGGACGAGCCAGAGCTGGTTCCACCCGTAACCGGAAAACAGCACGAAGAGCTGGGCCGAGAACGCGAAGAGCGCACCGTAGGCGATATCGGCGCGGCGGGTCACGGCGAAGGCGATGGAATAGCCAAAGGCGAGCACCGCATAGAGTGCCGATACGGGCGCGGCATTGGCAATCTGCTGAAGAAAATAGGCCATGGCGCTTCCCCGATGCGCGGAAATTATAACTGGCAAAATCGCTTTTACCAGTTAGAATATCGCATGACCTTTTCCTGGACCCCGCATCGTTTTTCCGGTGGCGCACTGGCGCTCGATGTCGCTAACGCCGTCGTGCTGCGCGACGACCCGGCGCGGCGGATCGACCGGTTCGCCGATCCCGCCGCCATGGATGCCTTTTGCGCCGGAGCGAGTAATTACGGGGCCGAGCGCGATCTGTTCGGCGCGCTGGCGCCGGTGCGGGAGGATGCACGCAACGGGCTTGTCGCGCTGCGCGAGGCGATCGACGCGCATTTCCGTGCCGAAATCGAAGGTACGGGAACGCCGGACCTGCTCTCGGACCTGCTGGAGGCGATCGCCGCGACGCTGCGCCGATCCGGCGCGCGTCCGCAGGCGCTGGATACCGCGACAGCGCGCTCGGCGCTGCTGCTGCTGGCGCAGTCGGAACCCGACCGGCTGAAGATCTGCCCGAACTGCCGCTGGCTGTTCATCGACCGCAGCCGCAACCGCTCGCGCGCCTGGTGCGACATGGCGGTGTGCGGCAACCGGGTGAAGGCGAGCCGCCACTATCGCCGCCGGCGCGGAGACCAGGGACGATGAAACGGGCTCTGCTTGTGCTGCTCCCCCTCGCCCTGCTTCTCGCCGCCTGCCAGCGCGAAACCGGCCCCGATCCGCTTAAGCTGACGGGCAAGATGTTCGTCTTCAACTACAGGCTGGCCTATGCGACCTATCTGGTGACGCTGGAGAAGACGCAGCCTCTGGCCGAGGGATCGATCGTGCGGGCCGAATTCGAGAACCCGGCCGGCGGCGCACCGCTGACGCTGGAGCGCAAACTCTTCGCCAGCCTGCCGCGCGTCGTGCTGGAAAGCCCTGACGTCACCTGCGTGAAAAAGAACCATCCCTACAGGGTGTCGATCCGTGTGCTGGGGCCGGACGGAGAGCAACTGCAATCGTTGGAAACGCAGGTGACCTCCAGCCTCGACCAGGACATCCTGCCCGCCAAACCCCTCGTCATCGGCCCCGCCTATGAGAAAAACCCCGCGGTCTTCAAGGACGGCAAGGCACCGGCGCATTTCGAGACGGCGACGTGTGCCGGCTGAGACCGAAGAAAATGCGGATGCGGCAGCACCGCAATCCCAGCAAGAACAACGCGATGCGCAATTCAATCGGTGCGTTTCCAACGCTGTCTCTTCCGAACCGTTGCGACATCGTATATTGACGCTCCCGGCGGTTTGCCCGCGCGACCGACCACCCGTTTCATGCCCTGCCCGGTCGGAGTGCCGTCTTCATGTCCCCAGCCCCCGCTCTGAATTATGGTGCGATCGCTTGCGCCGACGCCAACATGCTGCCGGCCGCCTGCTGTGCCTTGCTGTCGATCCACAACAACCTGAAGGCCATAAATGCGAAACTTCTGCTGCTGGCACTCGGCGCGGAAGAGAAGCAACTCCAGGAAATCGCCGCCTTCGCAAAACGGCATTCGCTCACAATCGATGTCCTGCCCGATCCGACGCCGAGGACGGATGAGCCCGCATTCGGCCGCTGGTCGCGCGCGACGCTCGCGCGGCTTTACATGGATCTCATTGTCCCCGGTAATATCGACCGGCTTCTCTACATCGATGCGGATGCGGTCGCCGTGGCGTCACTGGATGAGCTTTTCCAGGCAGACCTCGACGGCAAGGCACTCGGTGCGGTCGACGACTACGTCATGGCTTTTCCGGAGAAGATAGATCGCAGGCAGCAAAGGATCGGACTGAAGAGCGGCGGGCGATATTTCAATGCCGGGGTTCTGTTGTTCGACTGGAAGAAAAGCGTCGAGGACGGCCTGATCCGGAAGGCACGTGAGACCTTCGAACGCGAGCCGGAGCGGTTTCCGTCGCACGATCAGGACGTGCTGAACATCGCCTATGATGGAAACTGGCATCGTCTCGATGCACGTTACAACGCTCAGACCGGTATCCTGCCCTTCATCGAACAGCCGGCCATCGTGCATTTTACCGGACGCAAGAAGCCATGGCAGGCCGTGATGCCGTGGACGCACCGGCGGATGAAGGCGTTCTATCGCCGGGCACTTGAAGGCACCACTTGGGCGTCTTTCTGCAAGGCCTCGTCACTTACCGACAATATGGCGAGCTTTGCCGGCCACTATTCCACAGTGCTGACGACATTACCGAAGATCGCCAAGGTTCGCGCCCATTTTCGTTGATGGTGCGCGCCCCGGATAACGCCAACGCAGATATCGCATCGCAATAAAAAACCGGGGCCTTTCGGTCCCGGTTTTCGAATCATTTCAATGCTTTCCGACCGGAGCCGGAGGAATTGATTCAGCCGACGATTTCGGTGTCGGAGAACCAGTACTTGATTTCCTGGGCAGCGGTTTCCGGGGCGTCCGAGCCGTGGACCGAGTTCTCGCCGATGGAGAGAGCGTGGGTCTTGCGGATAGTGCCTTCGTCGGCGTTGGCCGGGTTGGTGGCGCCCATGATTTCACGGTTCTTGAGGATCGCGTTCTCGCCTTCGAGAACCTGGACGATCGTCGGGCCGGAGGTCATGCCTTCGACGAGCTCGCCGAAGAAGGGACGTTCCTTGTGCACGGCGTAGAAGCCTTCGGCTTCCCGCTTGCTCATCCAGACGCGCTTGGACGCCACGACGCGCAGGCCTGCGTCTTCGAGCATCTTGGTGATGGCGCCGGTGAGGTTGCGCTTCGTCGCGTCCGGCTTGATCATCGAAAAGGTGCGTTCAATCGCCATTTTTAGGTTTCCCTTGGTTTTCCGGTGAAAGTGGCGGTTCAATAGCTGCCAATGCCCGGCAAAACAAGGGGGTGGCGGTGTTTGGCGTTTTCAGCACAAAACTTTCATGCCGCCGTCACACGCCGTCCCGCACTGCCGTGCAGATCGAGGCAACGCTCGAACCACAGGGCCACCGGATCCTCGGCCTCCAGCACCTTCGCGCCCGATGTGGTACGCAGCCATTGCAGGGCGCCGAAGACGATATAGTCGGCAAAAAGCGGGCCATCGCCGCCGATGAACGGCTGCACCTTCAGCATGTTGCGCAGCGGCTGGAGCTTCCTGGCGAAGCCTTCGATCTCCTGCTTTCCGGCCGCGGCGATATCTTCGAGTGATGCGCCCAGGCGCTCCTCGCGGCTGCGGCGGAAATAATCCCGGTCGACGGGGCCGAGCAGGTTGTGAATATCCAGGATCGCGATGCGGGTTATAGCCATATGCAGGGTCGACTGCGACCATGCCTCTATGAAGCGCGCCATCGCCTTGCCGCCCTGGCCGCCGAACAGCGTGGGGCGATCCGGATAGGCTTCATCGAGATAAAGGGCGATATCGAAACTGTCGCGCACGAGCCTGTCGCCATCGCGCAGCAGTGGCACCGTCGCGGTCACGCCGTTTTCGATTGCCGGTATTTCGGTGAAACCGACGCAGACAGTCTGGTAATCCAGCCCCTTGTGGGCAAGCGACATTACCGTCTTCCACACATGGGGTGAGAATTGGCGGGCCTTGTCGGCGCCGGCAAGGGCATAAAGCAGTCGGGTCATGGGAAGCCTCCGTTCAGCGCATTGAAACGCATGGCGGGCGCGGCTGCAAATCAGATAATTTGCGGCTTCAAATCAGATAATTTCATGCATTGCATTCATCCGCCGAATGCGCGGCGCTTTATACTGGCCGTTTCAAGGAGAACCAGATGCACGATCACTACCGCATGTTCAGCGCCTATAACAGCTGGGCGAACGCCAGGCTCTACGATGCCGTCGCCAGGCTGGATGACGCGGACTATCGCCGCGATCTCGGCGCGTTCTTCGGCTCGATACACGGAACGCTCAACCATCTGCTCGCCGCCGACCGCATCTGGCTGAAGCGCTTCACAGGCGCAGGCGACGCGCCGACCAGTCTCGACGCCATCCTGCACGAGGATTTCGCAGGGCTTCATGCGGCACGGACGGCGGAGGACGAACGAATTGCCGCTTTCATCGATTCGCTGAGCGAAGCGCAGATTGCCGCCGACGTGACCTACAGCCCGCTCAGCAATCCGGGCAACATAACCCACCCGCTCGGCCTTGCGCTTACCCATGTCTTCAACCACCAGACCCACCATCGCGGACAATGCCATGCCATGCTGACGGCACTGGGCGGACCGAGCGTGCCACTCGACCTCGTCTATTTCGTCCGCAGCGAGGGAAAGGCTTTTCTGCACATCTGAGGTGCGTCGACGGGTCGACTCCTGCAATAGTAGTGATACAGTTGAGGAATATGGAAGCGCTCGACACCGATTTCGGGGGCTGCCGCGTGCGTGTCACCCAGGTGACAGCCACGCGGCGATCGGTGGCAGCATAGTCGCTTCCGTTGGGGCCACGCTCATGGCGCGTGCCTCGCCCGATGAGAGGAAAGCTTATGGCAAGAACGAACGAAGAGTGGGCCGCCCTGCTCGGCAGTACGCTTTGCAAGATGGCGCGTGTCTACGGCACCGACGCCCCGAATGCCTACCTGCCGGAGGAGTGCTACCCGGTCATTGAACAGACCTTCGAGGTGGCGCTGAAGGATGCGCGCGCGGAAGGCTATGCGGCGGCGCTGCGCGACCTGCAGCAGAACCGCGCCCTGCGAACCGCCAAGAAGCAACGCCTGAACGTGATCGGCCAGGTGATGCGGGCCCTGCCGCTGGCGCGACGCACCGCCTGACGGAGCGGCCGGCGTCCATAGCCGGGTGTTTCACCGCGATACACCCGCTGGACCCGGCAATCGTCAGGAGACGGCCCATCGTTCGTGAGCGAACGTAAAATTAACCGCACAATCCGATAGTTACGCCGACAATTCCTGCGCGTGGGCCCACTGGCCCGCGCCGAACCGACGGCGTTTCATGAACAGCAAGGCGTCCACCGCTTCAAAGGACATACAACAGGTCGTTCCGCCGATCGCGGCGCGCATCGCGCAGCTGATGGCGAACCTCGGCATCGCAGCGCTTCCGCGCAATTACGAGCTGTTGTTCGAAGCGCTGAACGGCAATGCCGGGGTGGCGCGGGAGATCGCGGCGCTGGGCAGGACGCCCGACCAGCTTTCGCTCGACGCCATCGCGCTACGGCATGCGTTGCCCAGCCACAATGCGCTGGCGGCCGGCAAGGCGGCCGACGACGCCGTGCGCGTGCTCTGCGAAATCGCCAAAACCGCCGAGGAGAGCCAGCGCCAGCGCGCCGTCGCCGTGCAGGAACTGGAGGAAATCGCCGCCCGCATGAAGCGCGACCCGGTGCTCGGCATTTCAGACTTCGCCAGCGATGCGACGCGGCTTCTTTCCCTCATGCAGGATATTCTCGGCGCCGACCGGACCGCTGCCGCCCGCATCGGCGACCTGCAATGCCATCTCGACAGCCTGCGCTCCGGCCTTGCCATAAGCCGTGACGCGCTGACGCACGATCCTGTGACGGGGCTTGCGAACAAGGCCGCACTGCTTAGCCATCTAAACGGTATCTTCGACGACAAGGCTGCGGCGGGCACCTCCGCGCTGCTGGTCTTCCGCGTCGAGCAGCTTCGGAAATTCGCCGAAAGCCATGCCGGCGGATCTGACGAGAAGACGGTCAAGCGACTGGCGACCATCTTTCGCCAGTCGGTGAAGAAGAACGACCTCGTCGCGCGCACCGGGCCAGACCTCTTCTGCCTGCTGCTGTGCGATGTCACGCGCGAGATCGCCGCCGGCATTGCCCGAAGGGTGGCCGACAAGGTGGCGGAAATGCCGTTTCCCTTCCTCGACCGCGAACTGCCGGCCGGCTTCCTGACGCTGACAGCCGGCGTTTCAATGACCGATTCGGCAACGACACCCGTCACGCTCTACGAACAGGCCGACCAGGCGCTGGCGTACGCAGCGGAGACGGGAATTGCGCTGCGCATCTACTCCGCGGAGGTGGCCGAGCGGGCTGGCCGCACCTATCGCGGCGGCGCCGCGGCCTGAGACGGCGTCTGGCGCGCAAAACCGCTTCGCACTTGCGCGGGATTTGGTTATAGACCCGCCATGATCACGATTTCCGGCCTCACCGCCCGCATCGCCGGGCGTCTCCTCATCGACAACGCGTCGCTTTCGCTGCCTTCAGGCACGAAGGCGGGTCTCGTCGGGCGCAACGGCACCGGCAAGTCCACGCTGTTTCGCATCATCACCGGCGCGCTTTCGCCGGAGGCCGGCACGATCACGCTGCCGAAGAATGCGCGCATCGGCCAGGTGGCGCAGGAAGCGCCCGGCACGGACGATGCGCTGATCGAGATCGTGCTGGCCGCCGACAAGGAACGCGCCGCCCTGCTGAAAGAGGCGGAAACGGCAAGCGACCCGCACCGCATCGCCGAAATCCAGACGCGGCTCACCGATATCGGCGCGCATTCGGCCGAGGCGCGCGCGGCCAGCATTCTTGCCGGCCTGGGCTTCGACCACGAGGCGCAGCAGCGGCCGGCGAAAAGCTTTTCCGGCGGCTGGCGCATGCGCGTTGCGCTGGCGGCCGTGCTGTTTTCCGAGCCGGACCTGCTTTTGCTCGACGAGCCGACGAACTATCTCGACCTCGAAGGCACGCTGTGGCTGGAAGACTATGTGCGGCGCTATCCGCACAGCGTCATCATCATCAGCCACGACCGCGACCTGCTCAACACGGCGGTCAACGCCATCGTGCATCTCGACCAGCAGAAGCTGACCTTCTATCGCGGCTCCTACGACCAGTTCGAGCGGCAGAAGGCCGAGAACGACGAATTGCAGATGAAGGCGAAGGCCAAGAACGACGCCGCGCGCAAGCACCTGCAAAGCTTCATCGACCGCTTCCGCGCGAAGGCGACGAAGGCACGGCAGGCGCAAAGCCGCATCAAGGCGCTGGAGCGCATGGGCACGGTTTCCGCCGTTATCGAGACCCAGGTGCAGCCGATCACCTTTCCCGAGCCGGAACGGCAGCCGGCCTCTCCGATCATCGCCATCGAGGGCGGCGCGGTGGGCTATACGCCCGGCAAGCCGATCCTCAAGCAGATCAACCTGCGCATCGACAATGACGACCGCATCGCGCTGCTCGGCTCGAACGGCAACGGCAAATCGACCTTTGCCAAGTTCATCTCGGGGCGGCTGGAAGCGGAATCGGGTGTGGTCAAGCGCGCGCCGGGGCTGAAGATCGGCTTCTTCGCCCAGCACCAGTTGGACGACCTCATTCCCGACCAGTCACCCGTCGAGCACGTGCGCCGGCTGATGCCGGAGGCGCCGGAAGCCAAGGTGCGCGCCCGCGTCGCCCAGATGGGGCTTGCAACGGAGAAGATGTCCACACCCGCCAAGGACCTGTCGGGCGGTGAAAAAGCGCGGCTGCTGATGGGCCTTGCCGCCTTCGACGCGCCGAACCTTCTCATTCTCGACGAACCGACCAACCATCTCGACATCGACAGCCGCCGCGCGCTGATCGAGGCGCTGAACGATTACGAGGGCGCCGTCATCCTGATCTCGCACGACCGGCACCTGATCGAGGCGACCGTCGACAGGCTGTGGCTGGTCAACAACGGCACGGTGAAGACCTTCGAAGGCGATATGGAGGATTATCGCGGCCTCATCGTGCAGTCCGGCAAGCGCGACGACAAGGACAAGCCGGCGGCGAACGGCGATACGGCCAACAAGGCCGACCAGCGCAAGGCCAATGCCGACAGGCGTGCGCAATTCGCGCCGCTCAAGAAAAAGATCAATGAAATCGAATCCCTGACGGCGAAACTGAACAAGCAGATTCAACTGCTTGACGCAGAACTTGCGGACCCCGCGCTCTACGAGAAGAGCCCGGCCAAGGCCGCCGAGAAGGCCAAGCTGCGCGCCTTGGCCGCCGACAAGCTCAACGAGGCCGAGGAACAGTGGCTGGAGCTTTCGGCGGAATACGAAGAGGCGATGGCCGGATAACGAACCCGGCCGGCCCGGCGCAAGGCCTGCGAAACCAGCGCGTCGCGCGCGCCATCCTCTAAGACGAAAGTCGTAGCGGGCGGGATTTATCCGGCCCCATCTTCGCTTGAAACCCACATGCCGGCATGATTAGCTTTCCCCGGTCACACAAGGGTGGGGTTGAGGAGCCCTGCCCGCCACTGGGAGGAAACCATGGATCGCCGTTCGTTCATCAAGAAAGCCGGTGTAGCAGGTGTGGGCGGCGCAGCCTCCGCCGTACTCGCTGCGCCGGCCCTCGCGCAAAGCAACCCGAAGATCAACTGGCGTCTCGCCTCGTCGTTCCCGAAATCGCTGGACACGATTTACGGCGGCGCGGAGGTGCTGTCGAGATACGTGTCCGAAGCGACGGACGGCAATTTCCAGATCCAGGTCTTCGCGGCCGGCGAGATCGTGCCGGGCCTTCAGGCCGCCGACGCCGCGTCTGCCGGCACCGTGGAAGCCGCGCATACCGTTTCCTACTACTACTGGGGCAAGGACCCGGTCTGGGCGCTGGGTGCGGCCGTGCCGTTTGCGCTGAACGCGCGCGGCATGAACGCCTGGCAGTACCATGGCGGCGGCATCGACCTGTTCAACGAATTCCTCGCCACGCAGGGCCTGGTCGGCTATCCGGGCGGCAATACCGGCGTGCAAATGGGCGGATGGTTCCGCAAGGAAATCAAGACCGTCGACGACCTCAAGGGTCTGAAGATGCGCATCGGCGGCTTCGCCGGCAAGGTCGTCGAGAAGCTTGGCGTCGTGCCGCAGCAGATCGCCGGCGGCGACATCTACCCGGCGCTGGAAAAGGGCACGATCGATGCGGCCGAATGGACGACGCCCTATGACGACGAAAAGCTCGGCTTCGTGAAGGTAGCGCCTTATTACTACTATCCCGGCTTCTGGGAGGGCGGCCCGACGGTGCATGCACTGTTCAACAAGGCGGCCTTCGAGGGCCTGCCGAAGGCCTACCAGTCGCTGCTGCGCACGGCCTGTCAGGCGACGGACGCCGACATGCTGCAAAAATACGACTGGCTGAACCCGCCAGCGATCAAGCGCCTCGTTGCGGCCGGCGCAAAGCTCAGCCCGTTCAGCCAGGAAATCCTCTCGGCCTGCTTCGACGCCGCCAACGAGGTCTATGCCGAGATGGAAGCTTCCAACCCGACCTTCAAGAAGATCTGGGACTCCATCAAGGCCTTCCGCGGGGAATATTATCTCAACCTGCAGATCGCCGAATACAACTACGACACCTTCATGATGCTCCAGCAGCGCGCCAACAAGCTGTAACCAGCACGTCGGAACGAGACATGGAAAACCCCGGAGCGGCGACGCTCCGGGGTTTCTGTTTGTTTGAGTGTCGCCGGACAGGGCAGCGCTTTGCGGTGCCCATCCGGCTGCCCCTCCCCGTCAGTTGAACGACGGCGGACTGGAGAGGTCAGTGGCGGGTTTCTGTTCGTTGCCCTGCGGGTTGCCTTCGGCGGGCTTCTGCTCGCCGCCGCCGTCCAGCGGGTTGCCGGCGGGCAATTGCAGGCCGCCCGGGAGGCCAAGACCGCCGCCATTATCCGGCAGACCAAGGCCGCCGCCGCTGCCGCTACCGCCGAAGCCGGGGACCTCGATCTTGATCGTGGCGGGATCGACACCGCTGCCCTCGCCCTTGTAGTGCATGACCATGCCCGGGAACATGATGGTGAGACTGACCATCAGGATCTGGATGCCGACGAAGGGCACCGCACCCCAATAGATCTGGCCGGTGGTGACGGGTTCCATCCGCTTGCCGGTGACCTTGTCGAGATAGGGTATCTTGGCGGCGACCGAGCGCAGGTAGAAGAGCGCGAAGCCGAAGGGCGGGTGCATGAAGCTCGTCTGCATGTTGATGCCGAGCAGCACGCCGAACCAGATGAGATCGATGCCGAGCCTGTCGGCGGCGGGTGCGAGCAGCGGCACGATGATGAAGGCAAGCTCGAAGAAATCGAGGAAGAACGCCAGGAAGAAGACCAGCACGTTCACTGCGATCAGGAAGCCCGTCTCGCCGCCCGGCAGGGAAACCAGCAGGTGTTCGACCCACAGGTGCCCGTTCACGCCATAGAAGGTGAGCGAGAAGACGCGCGCACCGATGAGGATGAACAGCACGAAGGACGAGAGGCGCGTGGTGGCGGCAAGCGCCGAGCGCATGACGTCCAGATTGAGCCGGCCCTTTGCCGCTGCCATGACGAGCGCGCCGACCGCGCCCATGGCACCGCCCTCCGTCGGCGTGGCGATGCCGAGAAAGATGGTGCCGAGCACCAGGAAGATCAGCGCCAAGGGCGGGATCAGCACGATGATGACCTGCTGGGCGAGCCGCGACATCATGTTGATGTTCAGGCCCTTGTCGGCCAGCGCCACGATGTAGATGAAGATCACCCCGACCGTACCGCCGAGGATATCGGCATTCTCGCCATGCGTCGGGTAGAGATAGACATGCGCGGCATAGGCAATGCTGGCAGCCACCGCGAGCGCGACGATCAGCGACGTGACACCCGACCCGAGGGAACGGGCCTCCAGCGGCAGCGCCGGCATGGAATCCCGCTTGAGGAACGACATGAGCAAGATGTAGCCCATGTAAAGCCCGGTAAGGATCAGGCCGGGGATCAGCGCGCCGGCATACATGTCGCCGACGGAGCGGCCGAGCTGGTCGGCCAGTACGATCAGGACGAGCGATGGCGGGATGATCTGGGCGAGCGTGCCTGATGCGGCAATGACGCCCGACGCGATCGACCGGTCATAACCATAGCGCAGCATGATGGGCAGCGAGATGAGGCCCATGGCGATGACCGAGGCGGCGACGACGCCGGTGGTGGCCGCAAGCAGCGCACCAACGAAGATGACCGCATAGGCCAGGCCGCCGCGGATCGGCCCGAAGAGCTGGCCTATCGTGTCGAGCAAGTCCTCGGCCATGCCGGACCGTTCGAGCACGATCCCCATGAAGGTGAAGAAGGGAATGGCGAGCAATGTGTCGTTCGACATCACCCCCCACAGCCGTTCAGGCATCGCATTGAGCAAAGGCCAGGAGAGGTTGATGGAATCGGACAGCGGCGCGAGCTCCACACCGATGACGAAGAAGAGCAGACCGTTTGCCGCAAGCGAGAAGGCCACCGGGTAGCCAAGCAGCAGGAACACGATCAGCGACACGAACATGATCGGTGCGAGGTTTTCAGCGATGAACTCGATCATGCGCCCTTCTCCCCGCCTGCAGCCATATCGAGCGGCGCGTGCGTGGGCACATAGGGGCTCGGATCCTCCATGTCGCCGCGCATGATCGCGATTTTCTTGATGATCTCCGACACGCCCTGCGCGGCCAGAAGCAGGAAGCCCGCAAGAAGGATGGCCTTGGCGGGCCAGACGATCAGGCCGCCGGCGCTCGAAGAGCCCTCGCCGGAGCGATAGGACATCAGCACATAGGGCACGAGATAATAGATCATCAGAAGCACGAAGGGCATGAGGAACAGGCAATGGCCGAGAAGATCGATCCAGTGCTGCACCCGGCGGGAGAACTTGCCGTAGACCACGTCGATGCGGATGTGCTCGTTCTGCGCCAGCGTGTAGGCGGCGGCCAGCATGAAGGCGCCACCGAACAGGTACCATTGCGCCTCGAGCCAAGCGTTCGATGAGATGTTGAAAGCCTTCCGGACGACGGCGTTGCCGGCGCTGACGAGTACGGCGATCAGGATGAGCCAGCCGACCGCCTTGCCGACACCTTCCGTGACAGCATCGATCAGCCGGCTGAAAACCAGCAGTGTCTTCATGAAATAGTCCTCCCCGCGTGGCGTATTTTTCTATGGTGCCCAGCCCGGTCAGAGTGCCAATTTCGCGGGGGCTTTCAAGTCAGAAACCGGACCGGCACCTGCCTTATTAGACAAAAGACGAATGCCGCGCGGCTGGCTGGATATCGACTGCATAAGGAATAGGCAGTTATCGGCGCGAACACGCCTTGCCGCCGCAAAGCGTTCTGCTAAAACAGCGGCGCAATCATCATACAAATAAGGGTGGAGACATGGCAGCGATCAATCTCGCAATCGTCGGCGTCGGCAAGATCGTGCGCGACCAGCATCTTCCGGCCGTCGCGAAGAACGGCGATTACAAGCTGATCGCCGCCGCAAGCCGGCATGGCGTCGTCGATGGCATCGACAATTTCAAGTCGATCGACGAGATGCTTGCGGCCGTGCCCGCCATCGACGCGGTTTCGCTCTGCATGCCGCCGCAATACCGCTACGAAGCCGCCGAAAAGGCGCTGTCGGCCGGCAAGCACGTCTTCCTCGAAAAGCCGCCAGGCGCGACGCTTTCGGAAGTGGCCGACCTCGAGGCGCTGGCCGCTTCCAAGGGCCTGTCGCTCTTCGCCAGCTGGCATTCGCGCTATGCGCCGGCCGTCGAGGCTGCGAAGAGCTTTCTGGCCGGCACGACGATGCGTTCCATGCAGGTGATCTGGAAGGAAGACGTGCGCCATTGGCACCCGAACCAGGACTGGATCTGGCAGGCCGGCGGGCTTGGCGTGTTCGATCCCGGCATCAATGCGCTGTCCATCGTCACCCATATCCTGCCGCGGCCGGTCTTCATCACCGAGGCAACGCTGGAATTCCCGGAGAACCGGGATGCGCCGATCGCCGCCGCCATCACCTTCACGGACGCGAAGGGTCTCGACCTCAAGGCCGAGTTCGACTGGCGCCAGACCGGTAAGCAGAGCTGGGACATCGTGGCACAGACCGAGGCGGGCGAGATGGTTCTCTCGGAAGGCGGCGCGAAGCTTTCCATCGACGGCAAGCTCGTGCATGACGAGCCAGAGCAGGAATATCCGATGCTCTACAAGCGGTTTGCGGAGATCATCAAGGCGGGGCAGTCGGATGTCGATCTGGCGCCACTGCGCCATGTCGCCGACGCCTTCATGCTGGGACGACGCAAGTTCGTGGACATGTTCTACGATTGAGAAAAGGCCCGCTTCGGCGGGCCTTCTGCTTTTCAGGCCTGCGCGGCAAGCGGGCCTGGCTGCGGGCGCTTGAGCAGCATCACCGACAGCGCGGCGAGGATGCACATCAGCCCCGCGATCTGCAGCGCCGGCATGTAGGTGTCGAAGTCGCTCTTGAGGTAGCCCGCCCCGAAGGCGGCGGTGGCGGCACCGAGCTGATGGCCGGCGAAGACCCAGCCGAAGACCAGGCCGGCCTTCTCGCGCCCGAAATTTTCGGCCGCCAGCTTGACCGTCGGCGGCACGGTGGCGACCCAGTCGAGACCGTAGAACACGGCGAAGACGGACAGTTCCACGAAGCTGAAGCCCGAGATGGACAGATAGAGCAGCGACAGTCCGCGCAGGCCATAGAACCAGAACAGCAGGACGCGGTTGTCGTAGCGATCGGCCAGCCAGCCGGCGAAGACGGTGCCGAAGAAATCGAACACGCCGATAACGGCGAGCGTGCCTGCCGCCGTGACGGCTGCCATGCCGAAATCACCGCAGATCGAAATCCAGTGGGTCTGGATCAGGCCGTTGGTCGAGAGGCCGCAGACGAAGAACGTCCCGAACAGCACCCAGAAAACCGGATTGCCTGAGACGCTTTTCAACGTGACGAGCGGTGCGAGCAACGTGGCCCCGAGCTTGTGATCCTGCTTTGGCGGCGCGACGACAGCCGTTTCACCGTAGGCCGGCAGCCCGACATCGGAGGGGTGATCGCGCATCAAAAGGAGGACGAGCACCATCGCGGTGGCGATGACGGCGACGGAGAGCGTGAGCGCCGTGCGCCAGCCATAGGCTTCCGTGAGGGCGGCAAGCAGCGGCAGGAAGACGAGCTGGCCCGTCGCATTGCTTGCCGTCATCAGGCCGATGACCAGGCCGCGGCGCTTGGAGAACCAGCGGGTGGCGACGGTGGCGCCGAGCACCAGCGCCGTCATGCCCGTGCCGACGCCGATGACGACGCCCCAGAGCAGCAGCAACTGCCAGACCTGCGTCATGAAGAAGGACAGCACGATGCCGCCCATGATGAGCGACAGGGCCGCAGTCACCACCCGGCGGATGCCGAAATGGTTCATGAAGGCGGCTGCGAAGGGGCCGAGCAGGCCGAAGAGCACCAGCCGAACGGCCATGGCCGACGAAATGTCGGCGATATCCCAGCCGAACTCCTGATGCAGCGGCTGGATCATCACGCCCGCCGAGCCCATGGCGCCGGCCGTCGCCAGCATGGTCAGGAAGGTGGTCGCGGCCACCACCCAGCCGTAATGCACATTCCTGCCGGCCATCCATCTGGCGACACTTGCCGAAACCATCTTCACGTCCCTTTCGTCAGCACCACGTCGCGGTGAATTTGCGGGTATATACCCATTTAACGACAAAAAATTTCACAGAACGGCGAGCAGGTCCCGCAACCGGTCGATGCCATCGGCTCCCAGGCGGGATTCGATATCGGCCTGCACGCGATCCCAGAGCGGGGCACCTTCTTTCAGAACCGCCTGGCCTGCCTCCGTCACCAGAAGCGTCGCCTCGCGCTGATCCTTACCGGTGCGAATATCGACCAATCCCATGCGCTCCAGCACCTTGGCATTGCGGCCGACCGTCGAGCGGTCGAGTTCGACGCGTGCAGCCAGATCCGTCAGCGATACCGGCGCCATGCGCCTGATGTTCCTGAGAAGGCTGAACTGGGCGATGTTTATGCCAAGCGGGGCCAGCGCCTCGTCATAGTAGGACGAGACCTTGCGCGACGCCTTGCGCAGAAGAATGCAGTGGCAGAGATCTTTGCTCATTTCGCGGGTATATACCCATGAATTCGCGTTGGCAAGATGAGCGCGGTGACAGTGTCGCGGTCAGGCCTTCTTCATCCAGCGTCCGTCGTTGTTCTGCTGCCAGTAGGTGAGCTGGTGGCCCTCGCCTTTCAGGCGCTTCCAGTGCTCGCGCGCGGTCTCGACCTCCGCCTGGTCGTAGCCGTCGAACATGAAGATGACGCGCTCATAGGCATCGAGCGGCGGCGGGGCGGCACCGGCGACGATGAAGCGCACATTTGCAGCATTGGCATTGTCCGGCGTTACCGTCACCAGCACAGGCTGGTCGGCGGCGAAGGCCTGCTCGTCGGTGCCGTGCGGCAGGAAGCTGTCTTCCCGGAACGTCCACAGGTGCGTGTCGATGGCATCGCGCCGTTCGGCATCGCCGGTCTGCACGACGACGCGCCAGCCGCGTTCGAGGCTCTTGTCGAGGAGCGGCGGCAGCGCATCCTCGAGCTTCGATTCGGTCAGGTGATAGAAGAGGACCTCGCTCACCTCATCCCTCGTAATTGGCGCGCACGAGTTCGTCGAGCAGCCGTACGCCGAAGCCCGAGGCCCACGACTGGTTGATCTCGTCCGTGGGCGAGCCCATCGCCGTGCCGGCGATGTCGAGATGCGCCCAGGGCGTATCCTTGACGAAGCGCTGCAGGAACTGCGCGGCGGTGATCGAGCCGGCATAACGGCCGCCGGTATTCTTCATGTCGGCGAACCTGCTGTCGATCATCTTGTCGTATTCGCGCCCGAGCGGCATGCGCCACAGGCGCTCATTGGTGGTCAGACCCGCCGCCGTGAGGCGCGTGGCGAGCGTGTCGTCGTTCGAAAACAGGCCCGCATGATGGCTGCCGAGCGCGACCATGATGGCGCCGGTCAGCGTGGCTAGATTGACCATGAACTGCGGCTTGAAGGTCTCGTTGCAGTACCAGAGCGCATCGCACAGCACGAGCCGGCCCTCGGCATCGGTGTTGATGACCTCAATGGTCTGGCCCGACATGGACTTCACGATATCGCCGGGGCGCTGCGCATTACCGTCTGGCATGTTTTCCACAAGGCCGATGATGCCGATGACATTGGCCTTCGCCTTGCGGGCGGCAAGCGTGTGCATAAGGCCGATGACGGCCGCCGCGCCACCCATGTCGCCCTTCATGTCCTCCATGCCGGCGGCGGGCTTGATGGAAATGCCGCCGGTATCAAAGACGACACCCTTGCCGATGAAGGCGATCGAACGGTCCTTCTCCTTGCCGCCCTTCCAGTGCATGACGGCAAGGCGCGGCGGGCGCACAGAGCCCTGCGCGACGCCGAGAAGCGCTGCCATACCGAGCTTCTTCATCTCGCGCTCGGTGAGAATGTCGACCTCGACGCCGAGCTTTTCGAGCGCCTTGGCGCGGGCGGCAAACTCGACCGGGCCGAGCACGTTGGCCGGCTCGTTGACGAGGTCACGCGCGAGGATCACGCCCTCGGCGACCGCGTCGGACACCTCGTTCGCCTTCTTCGCGGCGCTGGCGGCAGCGGTGACGAGCGTCACCTTCACCGGCTTGCCGGGCTTTGCCTCGTCCTCATCGCCCTTCTTCGTCTTGTAGGTATCGAAGCTATAGGCGCCGAGCTGCATACCCAGCGCGAAATCGGCGGCATTGCGCGCGCTGACGGTGACGCCGGGCGCATCGAGATAGATGGTGACCTTTTCGGCTTGGCCAATCTTTGCAGCAGCACCGCCGGCCTTCAGCCAATCGTGCGCGACGAGCCTGTCGGCCTCGCCGAGGCCGAGCACGCGGATGCGATCCACCGGCGCGCCGTGGGGCGCCAGAACATCCAGGCTCTTCAGCGCCTTGCCGGTGAATTTCGCCACCTCCGCCGCACGACCGACGACATTGCCCGGGTCGACATCCGCGAGCCCCGCGGCCGGCTGGCCGGCGGCCTGCAGGAGGATTGCGACGCCGCCCGAAGCACGTGCCGTCTTTGCGAAACCGATGTCGAACCTGGATGCCATGACTTACTCCGCATGTGACGCCGGAACCCGCCGGCGGGGCGGGCAAAGCCCGCGATAACATCGACTCCTTGTCGCTTTTGCAGCGCTTGGCAAGATGCGTTCGGTTGTTTAGAGAACGTTAACCACGCTTGTTCGCCATAAATTTTCCATCCGGGTAGAGACTCTCGGGGTATGGCGTCAGCCTCAAGAAAGCTTATATGCCCATTGCAGTTCCGCAGAGGGGCGCCAGGGGGCGCTGACCGGAGCCGCCTTTGGACCACGCGGACTGAATGATGAAACTGATCGAGCGCTATATCCTGCGGCGGGCGTCGCTCATGTTCGCGGCAACGCTTCTGCCGCTGCTGGGCATCGTCTGGGTCACGCAGGCGCTGACCAGCGTCAATCTCGTCACCGACAGCGGCCAGTCGATCTTCGCCTTCCTGCGGCTCGCGACGCTCATCCTCCCCTCGGTCATTCCGATCATCCTGCCCTTCGCCCTGGTCATCGGCGTGGCGCAGACGCTGACCGTGATGAACGGCGATTCGGAACTGACGGTGCTGAATGCCGCCGGCAGTTCGCGCATGACCATCATCAAGCCGATCATGATTCTCGCCATGGCGACGAGCGTCGTCTCCTTTGCCGTCGACAATTTCGTCGAGCCCTATTCGCGCATGGCCGTGCGCCAGATGATCGCCACCGCCAATGCGGACATGCTTTCTTCGGTCGTGCAGGAAAATACGTTCCGCAAGGTCACGGACGGTCTCTACGTACAGGTGGCGGAGCGGCGCAACGGCGGCGTGCTGCACGGTCTCTTCGTCGCCGATACGCGCGATCCGCGCTTCGAGATGATCTATTATGCCCGCGAAGGCGCGGTGGACGAGAACAGTGCCGCGCTGGTGATGAAGGACGGTGAGGTGCACCGCAAGCTTCCCGACGGGAGCGTCTCGATCATCAAGTTCGATTCCTACGCCTTCGACCTCGCCGACCTGACGCAGAGCGCCGGCACGGCCAACATTCGCCCGAAGGACCGGGATCTCGCCTATCTGCTCAATCCCGACCCCGCGGATTCGCACTACAAGAACAATCCGCTGGCTTTCAGCGCCGAACTGCACCGACGCTTCACCGAATGGCTGTTTCCGGCGGTCTTCGGTCTCATCGCGCTCGTGGTGAGCGGTGACGCCCGCTCGCATCGCGAAGCGCGCCTGCATCCGATGGTGACGGCACTGCTGACCGCGCTCTTCGTGCGCTGGGCAAGTTTCTATGCCTCCAACAGCGCCGAAAAATCCGCCTATTTCATTCCTGTCATGTACATCATCCCCCTCCTCACGGCGGCGATCGCGATCCGGTATCTCGCACGCAACAAGAACCTCGATCTCCCCAGTTCGGCAGGTGAGCGCTTGACGGAGCTTACGGAAAAACTTCGGTCGCGCTTTGCGAAGGGGCGCGCACTGCCCGGCGGAGGCAAGCAGCCATGATCCGCACGCTCGATCTCTATTTCTTTCGCCGCTACATCGTCACCACCATCTGGTTCCTGCTGGGCATCTTCGCGCTCGTCTTCATCATCGACTTCAGCGAGATGTCCAATCGCGTCGGCGGCCTGCCCGGCTATACGCTGGGCATGGGCCTCGTGGTCACCGCGCTGCGCATCCCGATGATCCTGATGCAGACGGTGCCTTTCGTCGCGCTCTTCGCCGGCATGGCGGCGCTGATCTCGCTCAATCGGCGTTATGAACTGGTGGTGACACGCGCCGCGGGCATTTCCGCCTGGCAGTTCCTTCGCCCCTTCCTGCTCGGCGCCTTCCTGTTCGGCGTGGCCGCGATCCTGACGATCAATCCGCTCGCGGCCTGGGGCAGCAAGAAGGCGCAGGAATTCGAAGCGTCGTGGGGTGCGACCAACGCGGCGCGCTCCGAGACCGCCGTGCCGTGGCTGCGCCAGATCTACGGCAATGACCAGGCGATCATCGGCGCCAAGGCCGTTCTCGACGGCGGAATGCGCCTGATGAACGTGTCCGTCATCCACTTCGATACCGACAATCGCATCACGCTTCGCCAGGACGCAGACCAGGCGACTTTGGAAGATGGTTACTGGCTTCTTAAGAATGTGCGCGAAACGCGCACCGGCGAATTGCCCGTGCGTCTCGACGAGGTACAGCTTCGTACCAACCTGAAACAGGAATTCGTTCAGGAGAGCCTCGAAAAGCCTGAAACCATTGCCTTTTTCAATCTGGGTCGGAAAATCGAAGCGGCAAAATCCTTCGGCTTCCCGACGCATGCGATGGAAACACAGCTTCATACGATGCTGGCGCTGCCGCTTCTCCTGGTTGCGATGACGCTGATCGCCGCCTGTGTATCATTGAAATTTAGCCGGTTTAATCAATCGCGTGCGGTGATTCTGGGTGGAATCCTTTCGGGCTTCATGCTTTATGTCGTCACCGTGCTTGTGAAGGCATTCGGAAGCAGCGGTGTTGTTCCTCCGTTCGTTGCGGCTTGGCTCCCAGTGGTCGTCGCGATGTCCCTGGGAGCAACGATTCTTCTGCATCAGGAGGACGGCTAGTGGCGGCAGGCGCCCGCAAAACGAATCGGTGGTTGAAAGCCGCCCTGCTTGCAGGTGCGGCCGCGTGCGCCCTCATGTCCGCATCCGCATTCCCCGCATATTCCCAGAACGCGCGCGTCGATGCGATGGCGCCGAATGTCCCTGAGGGCAGCAAGCTGCTTCTTGCGGCAAATGAGGTTGTCTACAACAAGGACAACGAGACCGTGACCGCACGCGGCGCGGTGCAGATCAACTATGCCGGCTACAAGCTGGTCGCCCGCGAAGTGATCTACGATCAGAAGACCGGCCGGGTGAAGGCCTACGGCAATATCGAACTGATCGAGCCGACCGGCAACCGCCTCTATGGCGACGAAATGGACCTGTCGGACGATTTCGCAAACGGCTTCGTCAATGCGGTGCGCGTCGAGACGACCGATCTGACCAAGCTCGCGGCGACGAGCGGCGAACGCGTGAATGACGAGGAGATGATCCTCAACCACGCCGTCTATACCGCCTGTACGCCCTGCGCGACCAATCCGACCTATCGCGGTGTGTGGGAGGTCAAGGCCGAGCGCGTTGTGCAGAACGGCCGCACCAAGACGATCCGCCTCGAGCATGCGCGCTTCGAAATGTTCGGCCGGCCGGTCGCCTATATCCCGGTGCTTGAAGTGCCGGATCATACGGTGAAGAGGAAAACCGGTTTCCTCTTCCCGCAGTTCCGCTTCGATCAGAAGCTCGGCTTCGGCGTCACGACACCTTATTATATTGCGATCGCCCCGGACATGGATGCGACGCTCTCCCCCACCGGCCTGACCAGCCAGGGCTTCCTGATGGAAGCGGAGTTCCGCAAGCGCTTCCATAACGGCATGGTGACGCTGCATGCGGCCGGCATCAACCAGTCGGATCCGGATCGCTTCACCGCTGGAACGAGCGACCAGCTTGAGACGAATCGCGGCATGGTCGGCACGACGGGTGCCTTCCAGATCAATCCGCGCTGGGCGTTCGGCTGGAACGCCATGCTGCAGAGCGACAACAACTTCTCGCGGACCTACAGTATCAAAGGTTTCAAGGCGGATACCTACGTCAATCAGGCTTACCTGACGGGCTTGAGCCGGCGTAATAGCTTTGATTTGCGCGCGTTCTACTTCGACGTCCAGGACGCTGATATCGACAACACCGCCGAGCGCAAGCAGGCGATCGCGCAGGTTCTCGATCACCAGTATATTGTCCCGGAGTCGGTTCTCGGCGGCGAGCTTTCCGTGACGACCAACTTCACCAATATCGATCGCGACCTGACCGACAGCCGACTTGTTCCCGGCGGCATAAGGTTCGGCGGCCTCGAAGGCGGCTCGACACGTTTTACCAGCGAAGTTGAATGGAAGCGCCAGTTCATCGTGCCGGGTGGCCTTGTGCTGACGCCCCTGCTTGCCGCACGTGGCGATATTCATCGCCTCGACGTTCGCTCGCCGGTCGGGTATGGCGGCGATTTCGAGACCGCCGGCAGCGCGACGAGCTCGATGCTGACGGCGGGGCTGGAAGCCCGTTACCCGATTCTCGTTACCACCGACTCGTCGAGCCACCTTTTCGAGCCGATGGCCCAGCTTTATCTGCGGCCGGATGAGGATCTCGCAGGCCGCCTGCCGAACGAGGATGCGCAGAGCTTCGTCTTCGACGCCTCCAATCTGTTCGAGCGCGACAAGTTTTCGGGCTTCGACCGGATCGAAGGTGGCAGCCGGGCCAATGTCGGCATCCGCTATACCGGGACATTCGACAACGACGTGCGGCTGCGCAGTATTGTCGGCCAGTCCTACCATCTCGGCGGCGTGAATTCCTTCGCCACACCCGATCTGGTCAATGCAGGCGCGAATTCTGGCCTGGAAACCGATAGCTCCGATTATGTCGGCATGGCAGGTATCGATCTTCCGATCGGCATCACTTTCACCACGGGTGCGCGTCTCGACAAGGACGACCTGTCGCTGCGCCGCTCCGATGTGTCGCTGGGCTTCGCCAACGATCGCTTCAGCACGACAACGACCTATACCCGCGTCGCCGCGCAGCCGCTCTACGGCGCCAGTGAAACCACAAGCGAAGTGCAGAACAGCACCTCGTTCAAGTTCCGCGACTACTGGTCGGTCTTCGGCTCCGTCACCTATGATATCAGCAACAAGGTCGTGGCGCGCAACGGCGTCGGCTTTGCCTATGATGACCGCGATACGCTCTTCTCGATCGCCTATGAACAGACGCGTGACAAGAGCAACACCACCGCGAACGACTGGTCGGTCATGGCCCGCCTGATGTTCCGCACGATTGGCGACATCCAGATTGGCACTGACAGCTATTGACGCTCAAAAGCTGTACGACTTGTCATCGTTTGGCCGCATGTACTATGCACATCCGGGAAAAGAACTTCCGGATGGCAGCACGCCTAAAGGGCATTGTACGGTGAAGCCATGCGGAACGGCTACGGGAAAGGGAACGGGATGAGACACTCTCTGCTACGCTCCGTGATGATGGGAGTGACGCTGGCTGCGGCGGTTGCGGTCGTTGTGCCAGCCGGCACGGCGCAGGCGGCAAGCTCCGTTGTCGCTGTTGTCAACAACACGGCGATCACCACCGGTGACGTGGAAAAGCGTGTGAACTTCCTCAAGCTGCAACGCGCGAAGGGTAACCTCCGCAGCATGGCACGCGAACAGCTGATCGAGGACACGCTCAAGCGCGAAGAAATCCTGCGCGTGCGTGCGTCCGTCAGCCAGTCGGAAGTCGATGCCGCTTATGCGCGCTTTGCCTCCTCCAACAAGATGTCGGCGGAGCAGCTGGGCAAGGTCCTCAGCCAGGCTGGCGTCGGATCGGAGCATTTCAAGCAGTTTATTGCGCTGCAGATGAGCTGGCCGCGCGTGGTGAATGCGCGCTTCGCTGGTTCCAACACCGGCAAATCGCTCGTCGAGCGCATGCAGGAGAATGGCGGCAAGAAGCCCGTCACGACGGAATATTTCCTCAAGCAGGTGATCTTCGTCGTACCGGAAAAGCGCCGCAACGCCATCCTGGGCAAGCGCAAGTCGGAAGCGGAGGCCTCGCGCTCGAAATTCCCCGGCTGCGACCAGGCCAAGGCCTTTGCCGCGACGATGCACGACGTATCGATCCGCGACCTCGGCCGGGTGCTCGCGCCGCAGATGCCCGAAGACTGGAAGCCGCTGGTCGAAAAGGCGACCGGTCAGACGACCGGCACGCGCGTCACCGAACGCGGCGTTGAATATCTCGCGATCTGCATGAAGCGCGATGTCAATGACGACGTCGCCGCCGAAATGGTTTTCCGTGCCGAGGACCTGGCGAAAGCCAAGGGCAACGAGAACGATGAAAACAGCAAGAAGCTTCTTGCCGAGCTTCGCAAGAAGGCCACGATCACCGACCGCTGAGCGCGGAGTCGGCGACACGATGCCCCGCTCCGGCGGGGCATTCGCTTTTTCAAACCCGCTGCGGGGTATCATGACGACAATGACTGTTCCGCCGCTGGCGCTCACCATGGGCGACCCCGCGGGCATTGGACCGGATATCGCGCTTGCGCTCTGGTCTGACCGAAGATCCCTTTCGCTGCCCCCCTTCCTTTTCATCGGCGATGCACAGGTACTGACAGCACGCGCGGCCGTGCTCGGTCTCGACATTGCCGTCGCCACAGCAACGCCTGAAACGGGGAATGCGCTGTTTGACACGGCTCTGCCGGTGCTGTCGGTCGAATGCGCCGTCGCGCCGGTGCCGGGCACGCCCGATCCCCGCAACGCAGCGGCCGTGACCGGCGCAATCGAGACGGCGGTCGCCCTGACAATGGCAGGCAGAACGTCGGCCGTCGTGACGAACCCGATCGCCAAGGCGGTGCTTTACGAAGCCGGCTTCGGCTTTCCCGGCCATACGGAGTTCCTCGCCGACCTCGCAGCAAGGGCGACCGGCGCCGAGAGCCTGCTTCCGGTGATGCTTCTGGCCGGGCCGAAGCTGCGCAGCGTGCCGGTGACGATCCACATCCCGCTGAAGGACGTACCAGGCGCGCTCACCGAGGACCTGATCGTGGAAACGGCCGTTATCACCGAGCGGGATCTGCGCCAGCGTTTCGGCATTGCGCGACCGAGGCTTGCCGTTGCCGGGCTGAACCCGCATGCCGGCGAAGGCGGTGCTCTTGGGCTGGAGGATGATGCCGTGGTGCAGCCGGCTGTCGCACGTCTCAGGGCGGCCGGCATCGATGCCGTCGGGCCGCTTCCGGCCGACACGATGTTCCACGACGCCGCGCGCGCCACCTATGACGTGGCGCTGTGCATGTATCACGATCAGGCGCTGATCCCGGCCAAGGCGCTCGGCTTCGACGATTCCGTCAACGCCACGCTCGGCCTGCCCTTCATCCGCACCTCACCCGACCATGGCACGGCCTTTGCGCTGGCCGGAAAAGGTATCGCAAAGCCTGACAGCCTGCTGGCGGCGCTGCGGCTCGCCCACACGCTCGCCGCGCACGAGCGCGCATCGAAGGAAACGCTCTGATGGCCGCCCTCGACGGATTGCCGCCGCTGCGCGATGTCATCCAGCGTCACGGTCTGGACGCCAAGAAGGCGCTCGGCCAGAACTTCCTGCTCGATCTCAACCTGACGCAGAAGATCGCCCGCACGGCCGGGCCCATCGAGAACCATACGGTGATCGAGGTCGGCCCGGGCCCGGGTGGCCTGACGCGCGCCATCCTCGCGCTCGGCGCCAAGCGCGTGATCGCCATCGAACGCGACGCGCGCTGCCTTCCGGCGCTGGCGGAGGTGTCGGCGCATTATCCGGGGCGCCTGACCGTCATCGAAGGCGACGCGCTGAAGACGGATTTCGAGGCGCTGGCGCCCGGCGAGCCCGTCCGCATCATTGCCAACCTGCCCTACAATGTCGGCACGCAGTTGCTCGTCAACTGGCTGCTGCCGAAGACCTGGCCACCCTTCTGGGAATCCCTGACGCTGATGTTCCAGCGCGAGGTGGGCCTGCGCATCGTCGCCGAAGACAACGACGACCACTACGGCCGTCTCGGCGTGCTCTGCGGCTGGCGCACGAGGGCGCACATGGCCTTCGACGTGCCGCCGCAGGCCTTCACGCCACCGCCGAAGGTGACATCGTCCGTGGTCCATCTGGAGCCGATCGCCAATCCCCTGCCCTGTGACGTCTCGTCCCTCGAACGCGTTACCCAGGCCGCCTTCGGCCAGCGCCGCAAGATGCTGCGCCAGAGCCTGAAGTCGCTCGGTGGAGAGGCGTTGCTGGCGCGGGCGCAGATCGACCCGCAGCGGCGCGCGGAGACGCTGAGCGTGGAAGAATTCGTGCGGCTGGCCAACGCGCTGTAACGACCGCAGAGATTGCCCCTCATCCGGCCTGCCGGCCACCTTCTCCCCGCAGAGGGGCGAAGGAATCGCGTTGCGCTGTTTTACCTAAAGGCAACCTTACGGGGCAAATTCCCTCTCCACGCTTGCGGGGAGAGGGTTAGGCTGAGGGGCGAATTCGCCCTGTCGCCCTAAAGAACAGGTTTTTCCGTCACCAGCCCCGTCACGAATTCGAACAGGCCGTGGCGGCGGTCGCGGCGGAGGCGTTCGGCCTTGACGATGCTCTGCACGGCGTCGAAGGCGACGGAAAGGTCGTCGTTCAGGATGACATAGTCATATTCCCGCCAATGCTCGATCTCCGCACGGGAGTTGGCGAGGCGCGTCTGGATGACCTCCTCGGTATCCTCCGCTCGGCGGTGCAGGCGCGATTGCAGCTCTGTCATGGATGGCGGCAGGATGAAGATGGAGACGACGTCGGCCGGCATCTTCTCCTGCAGCTGTTGAGCCCCCTGCCAGTCGATGTCGAACAGCATGTCCCGTCCGGCGGACATCGCTTCCTCCACCGGCTCGCGCGGGGTGCCGTAGAAATTGCCGTGCACCTCGGCCCACTCCAGCAGGGCGTCGCTGTCGCGCAGGCGCTCGAATTCCTTGTGGTTGATGAAATGGTAGTGCCGGCCGGCGATCTCGCTGGCCCGGCGCTGACGCGTCGTCACGCTGACCGAGAGGCTGAGGCCCGAGTCGGCTTCGAGAAGATTGCGGGCGATGGTCGATTTGCCCGCGCCTGACGGCGAGGAGATGACGAGCATTAGCCCGCGGCGCTCGATGTGGATCTGCTTGGTCTGCTCGGCCATGGCCTACTCCAGATTCTGGACCTGTTCCCTGAACTGGTCGATGACGACCTTCAATTCTATACCCGCAGCCGTTACAGCAGCAGCGTTCGACTTGGAACAGATGGTATTCGATTCCCTGTTAAATTCCTGTGCGAGAAAATCGAGCTTGCGGCCAATCGGTCCGCCCTCGGCGATCAGCTCGCGCGCGGCGCGCACATGGGATTTCAGCCGGTCGATCTCCTCGCGCAGATCCGCCTTGGTGGCCAGCAGCGCCACTTCCTGATGCAGGCGGTCGCGATCGAGTGCGGTCGCACCCTGCATGAGCGTCGCGACCTGGACGGCAAGCCGTTCGGCAATGACCGCAACGCTGCGCGACGGATCGGCCTCGACAGCCGCCGTCAGGGCCTCGATGCGCGCGACCTGGCCGAGCAGCACGTCGGCAAGGGCCGCCCCCTCCTTGCGCCGCATGTCGGCGAGACGACGGATCGCTTCGGCAAGGCCCGCGCGGATGTCGCGATCGCGCGTCTGTGCCTCGGTTTCGCTTTCCTCGGCTTCGCGGAAATCGACGATGCCGCGAACCGACAGCAGCGTCTCAAGCTTCAGCGGCGCGGGATCGATGGTGCCGGCAAGCCGGTCGCGCAGTGCGAGCACGGCAGCGAGTGCGCCCTCGTTCACGACGGCCTCGACCTGCGCCTCGCTGACGCTTGTTGTCAGCCCGATCTGCATGTTGCCGCGCGAAAAGGCCTCACCTGCGAGGCGGCGGACATCTGCCTCCAGCGCCTCCAGGCCGGGCGGCAGGCGCAGACGCAGGTCCAGCCCCTTGCCGTTGACCGAGCGCAGCTCCCAGGCCCAGCGCGTTCGTCCGCTGGTGCCTTCGACGCGCGAGAAACCGGTCATCGACTGCAATGTCATGTCATCCTCCAATGGCGCCCGCCGGAAAGGGGGCAGCCCGATACGCGCCGGTGAGGCGGAACCATTTCCCAAAGTGAAACAATTTTAAGGGCTTGGAAACGCCCAAGGGCGCGGAAGCGTGCGCGATCCACACCAAAGGTGACAATGTACGGGGCAACGGATGTACGGATCAGGAACTTCCGACATGGCGCCCGCCCTATTCACGCTTTTCCGAGCATCCAAAACGGCATCGCCAATGCAATGGACAGAGCCTCGGGCCAAGCCCAGGGATGACGTCCGCACGGGTGTTGCCTCCAACAGAAAACGGCCCCGGACATTCCGGGGCCGCTTGATCATTAGCCTGTCATCACTGCGCAGTGCCGGATTCGGCTTCCTTCGCGGCGGCGGCCGCCTTTTCGGCTTCCAGCTTGCGCCAGCGGCGGACGTTCTGATTGTGCTCGTCCAGCGTTTCGGCAAAGACGTGGCCGCCCGTGCCGTCGGCCACGAAGTAGAGGTCGGGCGTGCGCGACGGGTTCGCCACAGCCTCCAGCGCCGCACGGCCGGGATTGGCGATGGGCGTCGGTGGCAGGCCGCGGATGATGTAGGTGTTGTAGGGCGTCTGCTTTTCGAGGTCCGACTGATAGATCGGACGGTCCGAAGGCTTACCGTCGCCGCCGAAAATGCCATAGATGATCGTCGGGTCGGACTGGAGGCGCATGCCCTTTTCGAGACGGTTGATGAAGACGGAGGCAACGCGCGGCCGTTCATCCGCCCGGCCGGTTTCCTTCTCCACGATGGAGGCGAGCGTCACGAAATCCTCGCGGGTAGTGACCGGAAGGCCTTCGTCGCGGCGCGCCCAGATCTGGTCCACAAGGTTCTTCTGGGCGTTCAGCATCTGCTGGAGAATATCGGCACGCTTGGTGCCGCGGGAGAACTTGTAGGTATCGGGCATCAGCGTGCCTTCCACCGGCAGTTCCTGCGGCAGGTCGCCCTCCAGCACCGGATCGTCCGCAAGGCGCTGGAAGACCTGCTTGACCGTTAGCCCCTCGGGCACGGAGACGCTGTAGAGGATCGACTTGCCGGACTTCAAGAGCTCGACGATATCGCGCATCGAGGAGCCGGCCTTGATTTCGTATTCGCCGGCCTTCAGCGTCTCGCCGTCGAGATAGACGCGCGAGAGCACCCGGAACACGCGGCCATCGGTGATGATGTTGTTGCGCTCCAGATTGGCGGCGATCTCGTTGGTGCCGGCACCATTGCGCACGATGAAATTGGTGTTGGCGACCAGCGGGCCGGCCTCGTCGTAGCTACGGACACCGTAATAGAACACGCCGACGCCGATGACCGTGGCGAAGACGACCAGTGTCATCACGAAATTCAGGAAGATGACGACCTGGCTGCGGGCCTTGCGCGAACGGCGGCGGCTCGGCGGTTCAGGCACCTGTTCGGGCCGGAGAGCCTCATTGGCGGACTTGGGGATGATGCGCGGCTGGCCGGTTGTTTCCGCTCGGCCAAAGGGCGTTTCACCAGGTTCGTTCGTGTCGCTCACGGACTGTCCTCATGTTCGGGCATTGCTCGACGTCTTCCAGCAGAGCAATGCGGCAAAAGCAGGGATGATCCCCCGCGTCTCTATCGATCAGCCGAGTTCTCCCCTCATCCGGCCCACGGGCCACCTCCCCGCCTTGTGCGCGAAGGTCATGAGAATGCGATATCTCGGTTCTCTGCCTCTCCCCGGCGGGGAGAGACTGCCGGCAGGCGGATGAGGATGCCTTGCCGGCGGTAAAGGGTCAGGCGTAACGCTTGAGAACCAGCGAGGCGTTCGTTCCACCGAAGCCGAACGAGTTGGAGACCGCCACGTTGATCTCGCGCTTGCGGGCCTTGTGCGGCACCAAGTCGATCGCCGTCTCGACGGCGGGATTGTCGAGGTTGAGCGTCGGCGGCGCGATGTTGTCGCGGATCGCCAGCGCCGAGAAGATGGCCTCGACAGCACCGGCGGCACCCAGCAGGTGGCCGATGGCAGACTTGGTCGACGACATCGAAACCCGCGACGCGGCATCGCCGACCAGACGCTCGACCGCGCCGAGTTCGATCGTGTCGGCCATGGTCGAGGTGCCGTGCGAATTGATATAGTCCACTTCGCTTGCCGGAATGCCGGCGCGCTTCAGCGCCATCTGCATGCAGCGATAGGCGCCGTCACCGTCTTCCGACGGCGCGGTAATGTGGTAAGCGTCGCCGGACAGGCCGTAGCCGACGACTTCGGCATAGATCTTGGCGCCGCGCGCCTTGGCGTGCTCCAGCTCTTCCAGGATGACGATGCCGGCGCCCTCGCCCATGACGAAGCCGTCGCGGTCGCGGTCATAGGGACGCGAAGCGGCGGTCGGGTCGTCGTTGCGCTCGGTCGACAGAGCCTTGCAGGCGGCAAAGCCGGCCAGCGCGATGCGGCAGATCGGCGATTCGGCGCCGCCGGCGACCATGACATCGGCGTCGCCGAGCGCAATCAGGCGGCTGGCATCGCCGATGGCGTGCGCGCCCGTCGAGCAGGCGGTGACGACGGAATGATTGGGGCCGCGCAGCTTGTGCTTGATCGAGACATGGCCGGAAGCCAGGTTGATCAGTCGGCCGGGAATGAAGAAGGGCGAAATGCGGCGGGGGCCCTTGTCGCGCAGCGTGTAGCCGCCCTCGACAATGCCGTCGAGACCGCCGATGCCCGAACCGATGAGAACGCCGGTCGCGATCTGGTCCTCGTCGTTCTGCGGATGCCAGCCGGCATCGGCAAGCGCCATGTCGGCAGCCGCCATCGCATAGACGATGAAGGGATCGACCTTGCGCTGCTCCTTGGGCTCCATCCACTGGTCGGCATTATAGGTGCCGTCGGAGCCGTCTCCGCGCGGAATGGAACAGGCGATTTTTGCGGGAAGGTCTTCAACCTCGAAAGCAGTGACCCTTGCGGCACCGCTGCGGCCTTCGAGAAGCCGGTTCCAGGTTACTTCGGTACCACAGCCAAGCGGAGATACCATGCCGGTACCCGTGATAACGACACGCCTCATCGTCCGTGATCCACCCTATAGAATGTTATTTCTGTTGCCTCGATACGAGGGGGGAGCGGCCTCCCGGACGGAGACCGGGACGGGCCACCCGAAGGCGGCCCGCCGGAAATCGGTTCGATCAGGCCTGGGCCTTCTCGATGAACTTGACAGCGTCGCCGACCGTCAGGATCGAGTCCGCGGCATCGTCCGGGATCTCGACGCCGAATTCTTCTTCGAACGCCATGACCAGCTCAACGGTGTCGAGGGAGTCCGCGCCAAGGTCATCGATGAAGCTTGCGCCTTCGCTGACCTTTTCGGCGTCAACGCCCAGATGATCAATGACAATTTTCTTTACGCGTTCTGCGATATCGCTCATGTCGGATTCCTCGACCTTTGTTTTTGATCGGCGCCTTTAACGGCACCGGACACTCAACACGCCCGATGTGCCTCAAGAACACATCCGGCAATCCCTGCAACCGGCAAACGGCATCGGCGATACTCATTCGCACCGCCTGATCGCTCAGGCTTTTGCCGGTCGACTGCTGACAGTCATGGCCCGATTAACACGGTTTAAGTCTGTCGCAAAGTCCGAAAATGGCCGGCGCTCCAGCGGTCAACATGCAATTTCAGCCGGTTGACCGGGTGCCCGCAGCCCATTCAGATCATGGCCATGCCGCCGTTCACGTGCAGCGTCTGCCCTGTCATGTAGGCGGCTTCCGACGACGCGAGGTAGGCCACGGCCGACGCAACTTCCGCGCCGGTGCCCATGCGCTTCATGGGAATGGCACCCATGATGGCTTCCTTCTGCTTGTCGTTCAGCTTGCCGGTCATCGCGCTTTCGATGAAGCCAGGCGCAACGCAGTTGACGGTGACGTTGCGGGTGGCGATCTCCTGCGCCAGTGACTTGGTGAAGCCGATCATGCCGGCTTTGGAGGCGCAGTAGTTGGCCTGGCCCGGATTGCCGGTAACGCCGACGATCGACGTGATGTTGATGATGCGGCCGTAGCGGCGGCGCATCATCGGATGGGTCAGCTCGCGCGTCAGGCGGAAAACGGAGGTGAGGTTCACTTCCAGAACCGCATCCCAGTCCACGTCACTCATGCGCACGAACAGGCCGTCCTTAGTGATGCCGGCATTGTTGACGAGGATGTCAACGCCGCCGAGATCGGCTTCGGCCTTCTCGCCGAGCGCCTTGACCTCGGCGCGGTCGGACAGGTTGGCCGGGAATATATGAACGCGTTCGCCGAGATCGTTGGCAAGCGCTTCGAGCTTCTCGACGCGGGTGCCGTGCAGGCCGACGATGGCGCCCTGGGCATGCAGGATGCGGGCGATCTCTTCGCCGATGCCGCCGGAAGCGCCGGTAACGAGAGCCTTGCGGCCGGAAAGGTCAAACATGGGTTGCTCCTGTGGTTTGAGCGAAAGACGGTAAGGCATTGGCCAGTCGGAATGAGGCAGCAGGGTTTTGAATGCAGGGCGCTTTGCGCCCTTAGTATCTGCTGCCTATCGCCTGATCCCTCAGCCGAGCTCCGCGAGCGCATTGTCGATGTCGGCAGGCGTGTTGATGGCAATGCCGGTGACGGACTTGTCGATGCGGCGTGCCAGACCGGTCAGCACCTTGCCGGAACCGACCTCGTAAAGCGTGGTGATGCCGTTTGCGCCGAACCACTCGACCGTTTCGCGCCAGCGGACCTGGCCGGTGACCTGCTCCACCAGCAGGCGGACGATCTCCTGCGGATCGCTGACGGGTGCTGCGCGGACATTGGCGATGAGCGGCACGATCGGGGCCTTTGCCTCGACGGCGGCAAGCGCCTCGCGCATGGCGTCGGCGGCCGGCGCCATCAGGGCGGAATGGAAGGGGGCGGAGACCGAAAGCATCAGCGCGCGCTTGGCGCCCTTGTCCGTCGCGAGCCGGGCTGCGACCTCGACCGCCGGCTTGGAACCGGAGATGACGAGCTGGCCGCCGCCATTGTCATTGGCGATCTGGCAAGAGCCGCCCTTCGACGCTTCCTGGCAGATGGCATCGACATCCGCCTGCTCCAGGCCGATGATGGCGGCCATGGCGCCCTCGCCGACCGGGACGGCCGACTGCATGGCATTGCCGCGGATGCGCAGGAGCCGTGCGGTGTCGGCCAGCGAGAAGGTGCCGGCGGCACAGAGCGCGGAATATTCGCCGAGCGAATGGCCGGCGACATAGGATACCTTGTCCTTCAGCGACAGGCCGCGCGCTTCCAGAACGCGCATGACGGCCATGGAAACGGCCATCAGCGCCGGCTGGGCGTTCGCCGTCAGCGTCAACGTGTCCTCGGGGCCGTCGAACATGATGGCGGAAAGCTTCTGGTCCAGGGCGTCATCGACTTCCTGGAAAACGGCGCGCGCTTCCGGGAAGGTGTCTGCGAGTTCCTTGCCCATGCCGACGGCCTGGCTGCCCTGGCCGGGGAAAGTGAATGCTACGCTCATTTTCGGGGTCTCCCGTCTTCTGTTTTCCTTTCCATTCACATTCCGGCCGGCCAAGTCAAGGCGTGGCGCGCCCCCGCACCGTGCCCGAACCGCCGTTTGGCGCGCCTTGCACAGGGAATTGCGGCCTCATGTCTTGCACTTCGCAGACGCCCGCCTACATTCGCGCCGTTCCCACAAAAGGATTTTCCCTCCCATGAAATACAATCCGCTCGGCAGGACCGGCATCGATGTGTCGGAAATCTGCCTCGGCACGATGACCTGGGGCTCCCAGAACAGCGAGCAGGAAGCCCATGACCAGCTCGATTATGCTCTCGCCCAGGGCGTCAATTTTATAGATACCGCCGAACTCTACCCGACCACTCCGCTCTCGCCGGAGACGTATGGCGACACCGAGCGCTTCATCGGCAGCTGGCTGAAGGCGCGTGGCAACCGCGACAAGGTGGTGCTTGCCTCAAAGGTCGCCGGCCCCGGTCGCCCGCATATCCGCGGCGGCGAACCGATGAACCGCGCGGGCATCCTTCCGGCCATCGACGCCAGCCTGTCACGCCTCCAGACCGATTATGTCGATCTCTATCAGCTGCACTGGCCCAACCGCGGGCATTATCACTTCCGCAATGCCTGGGGCTACGATCCCTCGCAGCAGGACCGCAATCAGGTGGCCGAGGAACTTTCGGAAATCCTTGAAACCGTGGGCGATCTCGTCAAGGCCGGCAAGGTCCGCGCGCTCGGGCTTTCCAACGATACGGCCTGGGGCACGATGCGCATGCTCGCGCTCTCTCAGGAAAAGGGTCTGCCGCGCGTCGCTTCCATCCAGAATGAGTACAACCTTCTCTACCGGACCTACGATCTCGATCTCGCGGAGCTGTCGCATCACGAAGACATCGGTCTTCTCGCCTATTCGCCGCTCGCCGCCGGCCTGCTAACCGGCAAATATCTCGACGGCGCGAAGCCCGAGGGTTCGCGGTTGACGAAGAACGGCGATCTCGGCGGGCGCTATCAGCCGCTGCAGGAGCCGGCGGTGCGCGCCTATGTGGACCTTGCCCACAAGCACGGGCTCGACCCGGCCCAGATGGCACTCGCCTTCTGCCTGACGCGCCCCTTCATGGCATCCGTCATCATCGGCGCGACCTCGATGGAGCAGCTGAAGACGAATATCGCGGCGAAGGACGTCACGTTGTCGGAAGAGGTGCTCGATGGCATCGCCCGCATCCACCGTCTGCATCCCGCACCGATCTGACACCCGCATTCGGTCATATGCACATAATAAGAAACCCGCCGTCTCCGGCGGGTTTCTCGCTCCCGACACTCAGTCGCGGACTTGGGGTTTGTCCTTGGCCGAGCTTCGGAAATTCTTATGGCGTCGTCGTCGTGGCGCCGCCGCCTTCTGCAGGCTGGGTGTTCAGCGGCTGCTGAGTACCCGTGGCGCCGCCGGTCTGGCCATCCGTGGCCGTGCCTGCGGCCGGTGCGGTTTCCGGCGTCGTGACGGACGAGGTGTTGGCGTTCGGGTCGACATTATCGGGCGTGCCGCTGCCGACGAAGTAGAAAGCACCTACGGCGACCAGCACGGCGAGGATCACCGCGACGGCCCAGCCGCCAGTCCCACCACTCCGGGTGTTGTTGACGACGACGGGATCGCGGTCCTGCACCGGGCGCTCCACGCGACCATCCGGAGAGTTGTGTTCCAGGGGACGATTGACAAGGTTCGGGTCTTGCATGTCGTTCACTCCATGTTGTTGGATCGCGGTGATAACGTCCGGATGCAGGGATGGTTCCGCAAGGCGTTGGTGAACGAAACGAGGGCTTTTGGCGACAGGCCTTGCGTTTCGCGGAAAAAACCGTATAAGCGCGCTGTTCAAAACACCCGGTCAATCGGCTGGTGGCTGAACGGAGGGCCGGCATATCCTTGTGACATGCCGTTTGGGGCCAAGGGCTCCAGCCTCCCGTGTCTCCGCTCTCGACCGTCTGGATTAACGCTTTTCTTGCTTCGGGCTTCGGCCTCTTGAGAACTGTCGTTGAGGCTTGGCGCCGGTTTCGGGTGATATGCAAACGCAAGAAAGGCAAAGCCACATGGCTCTTTACGAACACGTTTTCCTGGCCCGCCAGGATGTGTCCGCCCAGCAGGTCGACGCTCTCGTCGAACAGTACAAGGGCGTTATCGAATCGTTCGGCGGCAAGGTCGGCCGGGTCGAAAACTGGGGCCTCAAGTCCCTGACCTACCGCATCAAGAAGAACCGCAAGGCGCATTACGCGCTGATGGACATCGACGCTCCGGCAGCTGCGATCCACGAAGTCGAGCGCCAGATGCGCATCAACGAAGACATCCTTCGTTACATGACCATCGCCGTCGAAGCGCACGAAGAAGGCCCGTCGGCCATGATGCAGAAGCGTGACCGCGACGACCGTCCGCGCCGCGAAGGCGACGACCGCGGCCCGCGCCGCGACTTCGGCGACCGTCCGCGCCGCGATTTCGGCGACCGCCCGCCGCGTGGCGACCGTCCGGCCCGCGAAGACCGCGCGTAATCGAAGCAGAAGGAGATTATAGATATGGCTGATGTTTCTTCCGCTCCGGCACGCCGTCCGTTCCACCGCCGCCGCAAGACCTGCCCCTTCTCGGGCGCAAACGCTCCGAAGATCGACTACAAGGACGTCCGTCTTCTGTCGCGCTACATTTCCGAGCGCGGCAAGATCGTTCCGTCCCGCATCACGGCCGTTTCCCAGAAGAAGCAGCGCGAACTCGCCAAGGCGATCAAGCGCGCCCGCTTCCTCGGCCTGCTGCCCTACGTCGTAGCGTAAGCACGCTGACGCTGCGGCCTGACTCCGCGTCAGGCCGGGGCCTCTGACTCAAGGGGAAGACGGTTTTCCGCCTTCCCCGCTTCCCTTCCGCGTTGGGCGCGGATCGGAGCCGCCGGCTTTTCGAAGCCAAAACCCCATGTTGGGGAGACAGTCCTGAAACCTTCGATCAGGAA
This sequence comes from Shinella sp. H4-D48, assembly GCF_022637395.1. Classification (GTDB taxonomy): domain Bacteria; phylum Pseudomonadota; class Alphaproteobacteria; order Rhizobiales; family Rhizobiaceae; genus Shinella; species Shinella sedimenti. The sequence continues at coordinate 2,275,336 of NZ_CP093337.1, forward strand.
CCTCCTCTAACTGTCTGATGAGACAGGACAGCGAACGTGAAGACCTTGACGCCAACCTCGATTGCGATCGGCCTCGTTGCCGGTGTGACCGCCGCTCTGCTTTCGCTGAGCGCGAATGCGCAGTCGTCGCTGGCCATCGTGCTTTACGCAGCGTCCGCCCTGCCCATTCTGATTGCCGGCCTCGGCTGGGGCAATGCCAGCGCCTTCATCGCCGTCATTGCCGGTGGCGTCACGGCGTCCGCGCTCGTTTCCTCGCATTTCGCCGCGCTGATCGTACTCATCACGCTGATCCCGGCGGGCTGGCTCTCCAATCTTGCGAACCTCGCGCGCCCGGCTTCCGAGCTCGGCGGTCCTGACAACGCGCTCGCCTGGTATCCGCTTTCCAACATCCTCGCCCACCTCGCCGTGATGGTCACGCTCGGCATGATCGCGGTCGGCGCGATCGTCGGCTATGACAGCGAGATGGCGAGCAAGCTCGTCGACATGGTCATCGAGGCCCTGAAGGCGCAGGAGCCGCTCTATAACCCGGATGCCACCGCCGTCGCGCAGCTGAAGTCGGTGTTTGCGATCGCGCTGCCGCTCGTGCAGGGCGCGCTGTGGGTGTTCCTGCTGTTTGCGGCCTATTACATCGCGTCCTTCATCGTGCGCGCTTCCGGCAAGGGGCTGCGCCCGCGCGAGGACATGCCCGCGACGCTGCGCATGCATCGCAATGCGATCTTCGCCTTCCTCGGCGGCCTCGTGCTGACCTTCGTGGGCGGCGTTCCGGCGATCATCGGCGCCTTGATCTGCGGCACGTTCGGCGCCGGCTTCGTGCTCGCCGGTTTCGCCAGCCTGCATTTCCGCACCCGCGGCAAGCCATGGCGGCTGCTTGCGCTGTGGTTCACCTACATCTCGGTACTGCTCTTCACGATACCGGTCTTCTTCATCCTCATTCTCGGCCTGATGGACACGAGGCGCACCATCGCGCTGACGCCCACAGGCCCGGCTGAACAGAAAAACCCAAATACCTGAACTCAAGAAAGGAACTCTAAAATGGACGTCATTCTTCTCGAACGCATCGCCAAGCTCGGCCAGATGGGCGAAACCGTAAAGGTTCGCGACGGCTTTGCCCGCAACTTCCTGCTGCCGCAGGGCAAGGCGCTGCGCGCCAACGAAGCCAACAAGAAGCGCTTCGAAGCCGAGCGTGCGACGCTCGAAGCCCGTAACCTGGAGCGCAAGTCCGAAGCCGAGTCTGTTGCCGAAAAGCTCGACGGCAAGTCCTTCGTGATCGTCCGCTCCGCCGGCGAAACCGGCCAGCTCTACGGTTCGGTCGCTGCGCGCGACATCATCGAAGCGCTGGAAGCCGAAGGCTTCAACGTCGGCCGCAACCAGGTCGAGCTCAACACGCCGATCAAGGCCATCGGCCTGCACAAGGTCGTGCTGCACCTGCATGCCGAAGTCGCGATCTCCATCGAGCTTAACGTTGCCCGTTCGGCCGATGAAGCCGAGCGCCAGGCCAAGGGCGAAAGCCTGACCTCGGCCGACGCCATCTACGGCGTTGACGAAGACGCGCTGACGGCAGCCGACTTCTTCGACCCGGAAGCTGACGGCATGGACGAAGACGAAGCATAATATCCAGCCCCTACGGTTGGTTACGGGACGGGCCGGCATTGCCGGCCCGTCTTCGTTTTGGCAGGTCAAAAAACACGGGTTGAAATCCCCGCTTTCTCAGCAATATTTATAAGCCGTTAGACTGGATTGGCGGTTGGGCCGCTCTTCAGGCCGGTTTCCGACCAGACCCGTTCCGCCATTTTTTCAAGCGCGACGGAGTTTGCTGATGAAATTCATAGTACAGGCTCTTGTTTCCCGCCTCGTCGAGACTGGAAATCTGACGGTCACCTACCCGGACGGATCCCGCCAGACCTTCGGCGATGGAACCGGCAATCCGGTGCACATGCGCATCAACAGCCGCAAGGCGCTTTGGGGCCTTGCGCTCGACCCGGCCTACTATCTCGGCCATCACTACGGCACCGGCGATATCGATATCGTCGAGGGTGACATGTACGGTCTGCTCAAGATCGTCTTCACCGGCAATCCCGACTTTCAGTACTACGACACACGGTGGAACCGGACGCTGGAGCGGTTGCGCTACCTGCTGCGCTGGGCGCGCGAGAAGAACAGCGTCGTGCGCTCACGCCGCAACGTGCAGCATCACTACGACCTGACCGGCGCGCTCTACGACCTCTTCCTCGATCAGGACCGGCAATATTCCTGCGCCTATTTCGAACGGCCGGACCAGTCGCTGGACGAGGCGCAGCTTGCCAAGAAACGGCACATCGCCGCCAAACTCAACATCAACAGGCCGGGCCAGAACGTGCTCGACATCGGCAGCGGCTGGGGCGGCATGGCGCTCTACCTTGCCCGCCAGCTCGGCGCGAAGGTCACGGGCGTCACCCTTTCCGACGAGCAGCATGCGCTGTCGGTAAAACGGGCGAACGAGGCGGGGCTAGCCGACGAGGTGACGTTTCTGCTGCAGGACTACCGCAACACGGACGGCCCGTTCGACCGCATCGTCTCCGTTGGCATGTTCGAGCATGTCGGGCGGCCGAACTACCTCACCTTCTTCAAGAAGAGCGCAGCCCTTCTGAAGCGCGACGGCGTGATGCTGCTGCACACGATCGGCCGCACCGACCGGCCGACGGCCAACAATCCGTTCATCGAGAAATACATCTTTCCCGGGGGCTACATCCCTGCCCTGTCCGAGGTGATGCAGGCTGTGGAGAAAAGCGGGCTTGTCGTGACGGATGTGGAAATCCTGCGTCTGCATTATGCCGAGACCCTGCGCCACTGGCGCGAGCGCTTCATGGCCCGGCGCGACGAGGCCAAGGCGCTCTACGACGAGAAGTTCTGCCGTATCTGGGAGTTCTATCTCGCGGCGTCCGAAAGCGCCTTCCGCTGGCAGAACCTCGTCGTCTTCCAGCTCCAGCTGGCGCACGATCAGGAGGCCATGCCGCTGACCCGCGACTATATCGGCCGCGGTGAGGATTGCCTCAAGGCGCATGAGGGCAATCCCAAAGGCGAGCAGCGCGGCCCGCGGCAGTTCCCGCAGGAGGCATCGCTCTAGAGACGCTCCGGGCAACACTCACCAGAGCTTTTCGATCGTTGTTTCAGATGCCGCAGCGTGCCGCCTCGGCTGGCAATGCGTGAAGATTCGCGTAGCGAGTCAACCGAAAGCCAGATGTCCCGGAGGAATCCGGGCTTGCTGTGTCATGCCCGCCTGTGGAAAAGTCTAAGACCGGGCTTAAACGTCGGTATGAGTCGGATGCGCTTGACCCCCGACGGTAAAGAACCCAAACCATCGGCCTTCGCAAAAGAGGACGGGGAGATTCGGGACGATGAATGATGCCGTGCGCAAGCTCAGCCAGGCTGGTCACGACAATGCGGAGCTTCACCACCGCGAGGCGCCGAACAACGTCGAGGCCGAACAGGCGCTGCTGGGCGCCATTCTCGTCAACAACGATGCCTATTACCGCGTCTCCGACTTCCTGAAGCCGATCCATTTCCACGAGCCGCTGCACCGCAAGATCTACGAGCTTGCCGGCGACACGATCCGCATGGGCAAGATTGCCACGACGATCACGCTCAAGACGCACCTGCCGACGGACGGACGGGTCGGCGACCTGACGATCCCGCAATATCTTGCGCGTCTGGCGGCCGAGGCCGTGACGATCATCAACGCGGAAGACTATGGCCGGGCGATCTACGATCTCGCACTGCGTCGCTCGCTGATCAATATCGGTGAGGACATGGTCAACATCGCCTATGACGCGCCGCTCGACATGCCACCGCAGACGCAGATCGAGGACGCAGAACGCCGGCTGTTCGAACTGGCCGAAACAGGCCGCTACGACGGCGGTTTCCAGTCGTTCAACGATGCGGTGGCGCAGGCGATCGACATGGCCGGTCAGGCTTTCGAGCGCGATGGTTCGCTGTCGGGCATTTCCACCGGCATCCATTCGCTCGACGCCCGCATGGGCGGCCTGCAGCGTTCGGACCTTATCGTGCTTGCGGGACGTCCCGGCATGGGCAAGACCTCGCTTGCCACCAACATCGCCTATAATATTGCGGCGTCCTACGAGCCCGAAGTGCAGGCGGACGGTTCGTACAAGGCGCGCAATGGCGGCGTCGTCGGCTTCTACTCGCTCGAAATGTCGTCAGAACAGCTGGCGACCCGTATCATTTCCGAGCAGACGGAAGTGTCCTCCTCGAAAATCCGCCGCGGCGACATTTCCGAGGCCGATTTCGAGAAGCTCGTCGCCTGCAGCCAGATGATGCAGAAGGTGCCGCTCTATATCGACCAGACCGGTGGTATTTCCATCGCCCAGCTCTCGGCACGCGCCCGACGCCTCAAGCGCCAGCGCGGTCTCGATTGCCTTGTGGTGGACTACATCCAGCTCATGACCGGCTCGGGCAAGTCGAGCGACAACCGCGTGCAGGAAATCACCCAGATCACCACGGGCCTCAAGGCGCTGGGCAAGGAACTGAACGTGCCGATCATCGCGCTCTCCCAGCTCTCCCGTCAGGTGGAAAGCCGCGAGGACAAGCGCCCGCAGCTTTCGGACCTTCGCGAATCAGGCTCCATCGAGCAGGACGCCGACGTGGTGCTCTTCGTGTTCCGCGAGGAATACTACGTGAAGAACCTCGAGCCGCGCGACGAGTTCGATCCGAAATACGAGGAATGGAAGATGAAGTTCGAGGGCGTGAAGGGGACGGCCGACGTCATCATCGCCAAGCAGCGTCACGGACCGACCGGCACGGTGAAGCTCGCCTTCCAGTCGGAATACACCCGCTTCACCGACCTCGCCGACCCGTCCTTCACCCAGTACGAGCATTGAGGCCGGGTTCAAGCCGCTTATATCTGTCACGAACGGCCGGGCCCTGCCCGGCCTTTTTGCGCGCTTACTTCTTGGAAAAGGCCGGCGCTTTGCAGGTGCCGGCGACGATGGCGAGCGCCTTGCGGGCGCGCTCCTTTTCCCGCGCGTCCGTCAGTGTCAGGTCCAGCCGGTCGGAGCAAACCGGGTCCGAGGCGGCTTCGCCCGAAAGCGACATGCGGCTGGAGCAGTGCAGATCCTTGCCGGTGAGAACGATCTGCACGGCCTTTTCCGAATCGACCGGCACCGGCTTCACGCCCGCGATCATGTCGTCGGCCGAAGCGTAGGCGATGACGGACGTGACACGGCGCAGGTCCACCATGCCGAAGGTCAGGGTTGCCCATTGGTTGGGAAACTGCAGCGCGGACATGAAGCGGGAGCGGCATGGGGCGCCGCCCACTTCGAGACGGGTGACGAGGCGCGGCGCATCCGGGTTTTCGACGATGGAATAATAGACTGCGGCAGCGTGGTCCTTCTCGGGCGTTCCATCGTCTCGGGCAAGGCCGAGCAGCGCCGCATGGGCATCCCGGATATCCGCGTCGGTCGGGGTCTCCTGCGCGAGGACGGGCATGGCCAGGAGAAACATCGCAGCGGCAATGATCAATGGTTTTCTGCGCGCCATGCTCGCTCCTGTTTGCACCGCACCATAGGGCCGGCGCCGGGCCGCCGCAATGCGCGCGCCGACCGTATTGCGGCCACAGTCCACAGGCTGTATTTCCACACGATGAGCAAACTTTCAGCTTCCGGCCGCCCAACGCTTCCTGTCGCAGGCGAGGATCATGCCCGCCTGACGATCGACCTTTCCGCGCTTGCCGACAACTGGCGCGCCATGGACCGCCGCTCCGGCGCGGCCCGCACCGCCGCCGTGCTGAAGGCCGACGCCTACGGAATCGGCCTGGAACCCGCCGCCAAAACCTTCCATCAGGCCGGCGCGCGCGACTTCTTCGTCGCTACGCCCGCCGAAGGCGCTGCTGTGCGTGCCGTTCTGCCCGATGCGCGCATCTATGTGCTTTCGGGCATGTGGGCGGGCGCCGAGCGGCTGTTCTTCGAATTCGACCTTGTGCCGGTCATCGTCTCGGAGGAACAGCTTGTCGTGTTCATGTCCGCGATTGCTGATGGCGGCGACATTCCCTGCGTGCTGCATGTCGACACCGGCATGAGCCGTCTGGGGCTGAGGGTGGAGGATGCGCTGGCGCTTGCCGAGGACATCGCACGGCCCGCGAGCTTTTCGCCGATCATGCTGCTGAGCCACCTTGCCTGCGCCGACGAGCCTTCCCACGCGCTGAACCGACAGCAGCTCCAGCGCTTCCGCAGCGTCATTTCCGCCTTCGGCGATATCGACGCGACGCTTGCCAATTCCGCCGGTATCTTTCTTGGCGAGGACTATCACTTCACCCTCACCCGCCCCGGCATCGCGCTTTATGGCGGGGCCGCGGTCAATGGCGTGCCGAACCCGATGAAACCGGTCGTCACGGCGGAGGCCCGCATTCTCCAGGTGCGCGACGTGAAGGCCGGCGAAAGCGTAGGCTACGGCGCCGCCGTGGTCTGCGCGCGCGATACACGCGTGGCCATCGCCGCCATCGGCTATGCGGACGGCTATATGCGCAGCCTTTCCAGCGCCGGCATACCGCTGCGCCAGACCGGCCTTGCCGGCCCGAGCGGCATGCTGCATGGCCACCCCGTGCCGATCATCGGCCGCGTGACCATGGACCTTACGCATTTCGATGTGACGGCCCTGCCCGCCGGAAGCGTGCGGCCGGGCGATTTCATCGAACTCTTCGGAAGGACCATGCCGATCGAGGATGTGGCGCGTGCCGCCGGCACCGTTGATTACGAGCTTCTTACAAGCCTGGGCAACCGCTACGAACGGCGCTACGAGGCGTTGAAGAAGTAGATTTCCTCACGACGGCGACGTGCTCACACCCATCGGCGAACTGGACTTGTTCCCGTTTTGTGCTATTGCCACTAGCGACTGATACCGGAGATTAAGTCCTGATGGCGAAAGGCCGCACTCAATTCGTCTGCCAGAACTGCGGCACCGTGCATTCCCGCTGGGTGGGAAAATGCGAGGGCTGCGGCGAGTGGAACACCGTGGTCGAGGAAGACCCGATGGGTGGCATCGGCTCGGGCCCCGGCAAGGTGCCGAAGAAAGGCCGGCCCGTCGCGCTGACGGCGCTGTCGGGCGAGATCGAGGAAGCGCCGCGCATCCATACCGGCATCGCCGAACTCGACCGCGCCACGGGCGGCGGCTTCGTGCGCGGTTCGGCCGTGCTGATCGGTGGCGATCCCGGCATCGGCAAGTCGACGCTGCTGATGCAGGCCGCTGCTGCCCTCTCCCGCCATGGCCACCGCATCATCTATGTCTCGGGCGAAGAGGCCGTGGCGCAGGTCAGGCTGCGCGCGCAGCGTCTCCAGGCACACCAGACCGACGTGCTGCTGGCCGCCGAAACCAATGTCGAGGACATCCTGGCCACCATCGGCGAAGGCAAACGACCGGACCTCGTCATCATCGATTCGATCCAGACGCTGTGGAGCGATACGGCGGAGGCCGCGCCCGGCACGGTGACGCAGGTGCGCACCGGCGTGCAGGCCATGATCCGCTTCGCCAAGCAGACGGGCGCGGCCATGGTGCTGGTTGGCCATGTCACCAAGGAAGGCCAGATCGCGGGACCGCGCGTCGTCGAACACATGGTCGACGCCGTGCTCTATTTCGAGGGCGACCGCGGCCACCATTACCGCATCCTGCGCACGGTAAAGAACCGCTTCGGGCCGACGGACGAGATCGGTGTCTTCGAAATGTCCGACAAGGGCCTGCGCGAGGTTTCCAACCCGTCAGAGCTCTTCCTTGGCGAGCGCAACGAAAAGGCGCCCGGTGCCGTGGTCTTCGCCGGCATGGAGGGCACGCGGCCGGTGCTGGTTGAGGTGCAGGCGCTGGTGGCGCCGACCTCGCTCGGCACACCGCGCCGCGCCGTCGTGGGCTGGGATTCGGCGCGCCTTTCGATGATCCTTGCGGTGCTGGAGGCCCATTGCGGCGTGCGGCTCGGTCAACACGACGTTTACCTCAATGTGGCGGGCGGCTACCGCATCTCGGAGCCGGCGGCGGACCTTGCGGTGGCCTCGGCGCTGGTTTCCTCGCTTGCCGGTCTTGCCCTTCCCGCCGATTGCGTCTATTTCGGCGAAGTCAGCCTGTCGGGCGCCATTCGTCCGGTTGCGCACACCGCCCAGCGCCTCAAGGAGGCGGAAAAGCTGGGGTTTTCGCAGGCCCTGCTGCCAGCGGGTTCAGCCGAACTGCCCAAGGGCACCGGCGGCCGCTGGAGCGAGATCGAAGGCCTGCCGGACCTGGTGGCGCGCATCGCCGGATCGAAGAGCGCTCTCAAGCGGGAAGACGAGGACGTCTGACGGCCTTCGGCAGCGGGTCAATGCCCTGTGGGAAACACGGGTTTGAAGCGTGCCGAACCGGGACGGCGAAGACGCCTTCCGCTAATGTGCGCTTCGCACGGGGCGGGCCTGGCGACATTTCGGGTTTGGAGTAGGACGAACATGCCCATCACAATTCTCGACGGTATCGTCATCGGCGTTGCGCTGTTCTCCGCCGTGCTGGCGATGGTGCGCGGCTTCTCGCGCGAGGTGCTCTCCGTCGCAAGCTGGGTCGGTGCCGCAGCCGCCGCCTATTTCCTGTATCCCGTCCTTCTGCCCTATGCGAAGGACTATACGACGAGCGACACGGTCGCCCTGGTGGGTTCCGCCGCCGCCATCTTCCTCGTCGCGCTCATCGTGATCTCCTTCATCACCATGCGCATCGCCGATTTCATCATCGACAGCCGTATCGGCGCACTCGACCGCACCCTGGGCTTCCTGTTCGGCGCGGCGCGCGGCATCCTGCTCGTCGTTGTGGCCATGCTGTTCTTCAACTGGCTGGTGGCGCCGCAGCAGCAGCCGTCCTGGGTCACCACCGCGAAATCCAAGCCGCTGCTCGACAATCTCGGCTCGCGCCTCGTGGCGCTGTTGCCGGAAGATGCCGACGCGACGATCATCGATCGCCTGCGCGGCAAGCAGACCGACGGCGCCACGGAGGATCCGGACGGCGCTGCCGGCGGAACGAACCAGGCGCCCGCCGAAGAGACGCCCGCGACGAACGGATAAGACAATCAGGGGAGCCGCCGCTCGCGAAAATTGACGAAGGCAGGCTCCCCGTTTTTTTGTTAGGATGAAAGAACAGCCACTGATGCTTCCGGGCCTCGGTGGCAAATGCTTTAGGCCATCCCCATATGGGCATGGCCGGAGCGGTGAAGACCCCCGTGCAACCTCCCAGGTTCCGAGCAAAGGCTTGCAGCAATGAGCGATTTCCTGTTCCCCGGCCGCCACGATGACGATCTCGACGGCGATACGCTTCACGAGGAGTGTGGCGTTTTCGGCATTCTGGGCCATCCCGATGCTGCAACGCTGACCGCGCTTGGCCTGCATGCGCTCCAGCATCGCGGCCAGGAGGCGGCGGGTATCGTCTCCGTCGACGGCATGCAGTTCCACACAGAAAAGCATATGGGCCTCGTCGGCGACCATTACACCAATCCGGTGACGCTGGCGAAGCTGCCCGGCAACATGGCGATCGGCCACACGCGCTACTCCACGACAGGGGAAGTGGCGCTGCGCAACGTGCAGCCGCTGTTTGCGGAACTGGAAGTCGGCGGCATCGCCGTCGCCCATAACGGTAACTTCACCAACGGCCTGACGCTGCGCCGTCAGCTCATTGCCGGCGGCGCCATCTGTCAGTCGACCTCGGATACGGAAGTCGTTCTCCACCTCATCGCCCGCTCGCGCTACACCAACACGACCGACCGCTTCATCGATGCGATCCGCCAGATGGAAGGCGGCTATTCGATGCTCGGCATCACCCGCACGAAGCTGATCGCCGCGCGCGACCCCACCGGTATCCGTCCGCTCGTCATGGGCGAACTCGACGGCAAGCCGATCTTCGCCTCGGAGACCTGCGCGCTCGACATCATCGGCGCCAAGTTCATTCGTGACGTGGAGAACGGCGAGATCGTCATCTGCGAGATCCAGCCGGACGGCTCGATCACCATCGAGGCCAGGAAATCCGGCAATGCGCAGCCGGAACGGCTCTGCCTGTTCGAATATGTCTATTTCGCCCGTCCCGATTCCGTCGTCGGCGGCCGCAGCGTCTATGTGGCGCGCAAGAACATGGGTATCAACCTTGCGAAAGAACACCCGGTCGAGGGTGACGTCGTGGTGCCCGTGCCGGATGGAGGCACGCCCGCGGCTCTGGGTTACGCCCAGGAGAGCGGCATCCCGTTCGAATACGGCATCATCCGTAACCACTATGTGGGCCGCACCTTCATCGAGCCGACGCAGCAGATCCGCGCCTTCGGCGTCAAGCTGAAGCACTCGGCCAACCGTGCGATGATCGAGGGCAAGCGCGTCATTCTCGTGGACGATTCGATCGTGCGCGGCACCACCTCGCTGAAGATCGTACAGATGATCCGCGACGCCGGTGCCAAGGAAGTGCATGTGCGCGTGGCGAGCCCGATGATCTTCTATCCGGACTTCTACGGCATCGACACGCCGGATCGGGACAAACTTCTGGCCAACCAGTATGCCGACGTCGACGCCATGGCGAAGTATATCGGTGCGGATTCGCTGGAGTTCATCTCAATCGACGGTCTCTACCGGGCCGTCGGCGGCGAGGATCGCAACCCGGCCCGTCCACAGTTCACCGATCATTACTTCACCGGCGACTATCCGACGCGCCTCCTTGACAAGGAAGGCGAGACGATGGGACGGAAGGTCTCGGTTCTGGCAAGCAACGGATAATTGAAGACAGCATGAGCATCGACCTGAAAGACCGCATCGCGCTGGTCACCGGCGCGTCGCGCGGGATCGGCTATTTCACCGCCCTCGAACTGGCCAAGGCGGGCGCCCATGTGATCGCCTGTGCCCGCACCGTCGGGGGGCTGGAAGAACTGGACGATGCCATCCAGGCCGCGGGCGGCTCGGCCACGCTGGTGCCCTTCGACCTCGCCGACATGGCGGCCATCGACAAGCTCGGCGGCTCGATCTTCGAGCGCTGGGGCAAGCTCGACATCCTCATTGCCAATGCCGGCATGCTCGGGGTCATCTCGCCGATCGACCATGTCGAGGCGAAGGTGTTCGAGAAGGTGATGAACATCAACGTCACGGCGACGTGGCGGCTGATCCGCTCGGTGGCGCCGCTGCTCCTGAAATCCGATGCCGGCCGCGCCGTGCTGCTCTCCTCGAGCGCCGCCCACAAGTGCAAGCCGTTCTGGGGGCCCTACTCCGCCTCCAAGGCCGCCGTCGAGGCGTTGGCCCGCACCTGGGCCGGCGAGACGCAGCGCACGGCGCTGCGCATCACCTCGTTCGATCCCGGCGGCACCCGCACGGCCATGCGCGCCCAGGCCATTCCCGGCGAAGATCCCTCGACGGTGCAGCATCCCTCCGAGGTGGCCAAGGCCATCCTGCCGCTCGTCGCGCGCGACTATGCCGAGACCGGCAAGCTGTTCGACATGCGCCAGGGGCGCCTGGTGGATTACCGCCTGCCGGAGTGATCCGTTGGCATGAGGAGTTGTGGATTGCCCCCTCTGCCCTGCCGGCCAGAGGGGGCGCTGGCGCCCTACTCCACCACCGTCCTCACCTCCACCGAAAGGCCCGGCGCCAGGTATTGCGACAGGTCCTGTCCGTCGTCGATGGCGATGCGGACGGGGATGCGCTGGGCGACCTTGGTGAAATTGCCCGTGGCGTTGTCGGGCCTGATGACGCTGAACTCCGAGCCAGCGGCCGGCGAAAAGCGCTCGACATGGCCCCTGAGCGTGGCGTGGCGGAAGGCATCGACCGTCACCTCCACCGCCTGCCCCGGCTTGATATAGGCAAGCTGGGTTTCCTTGAAATTGGCGATGACCCAGGTATCGCGCGGCACGACGGCCATGAGCTGCGTGCCGGCGGCGACATACTGGCCGAGCTTGACGCCGACCTCGCCGACCACGCCATCGCGCGGCGCGGTGATCGTGGTGTTGGAAAGATCGATCCGCGCCAGTTCCACGGCGGCCTCGGCGCCGGCAACGGCCGCGCCGAGCGAATCACGGCCGACGATGATCGTCTGCAGATCCTGCTTCGACACTTCGAGATTGGCCTGTGCCTGCGAGACCGCGGCCTCGGCCTGATCGAGCGTCGTACGGCTCTGCTCGAGATCGCTCTGGGTGGAGATGCCCTTGGTCGACAGTTCCTCGACGCGGTTCCAGTTTTCCTCTGCCCGACGCTTGGCCGAGGTGGCACCGCCGAGCGCGGCTTCGCTGGCGCCGATGCGGGCCTTGGCGGCATTTTCCTGCTGCTCTGAATTCGCAAGTGCCGCCTTCTGGCTGGCGAGCGTGGCCTCGGCCTGGGCGAGCTTCTGGCGGTAGATGCGGTCATCCAGGCGGGCGAGCACTTGCCCCTGCTTGACGCTCTCATAATCCTTGACCGCCACCTCCGTGACGTAGCCCGCGAGCTGCGGACTGATCAGGGTCACGTAGCCGCGCACATAGGCATTGTCCGTCGTCTGGACCTGGCTACTGAAGGGCGGAAGGCGCCAGGCATAGGCAACGACGACAATGCCGGCGACGCCAAGGATGACGGCCAGCGCCGTCGCAGTGTTGCGAATATACTCTTTCATGGATCAAGCCTTTGCGGCGGCCGCGCCCGAAACGGCGCCCGCCTCTCTGATTCGGACATAGATGCGGTGGATGGCGAGCGCGACGGCGGAGGCGACGGCCAGAAGCGCGATGACGAAAAACGCATCGTTGTGCGCGAGCACGTTCGCCTCGCGCGTCACCTGCTGGCTGAGCAGCGCCACACCCTCGGCCTTGAGCACCGCCTGATCTGTGATCGTACGGCCATAGCCGGCGGCAAGCTGCGAAACGCGCGCGGCGACGAGCGGATCGGTCAGGGTCATTGTCTGGGCGAGGATGTTGGAATGGAACTTCTCGCGCAGCGTGATGAAGGAGCCGAAGATCGCGGAGCCGGCAAGGCCGCCGAGGCTCTGCGTGACGAGGAAGACCACGATGAAGCTCAGGATGTATTGCGGGCCCTTGCGCAGTGCCATGGTGAAGCCCGCAGCGATGGCGGGCGGCAGAAACAGACCGCCGCCGGCGGCGATCATCGCCTGGCTGAAATACATATCGTGCGGCCGCGTCAGGTTGGTGGCGTGGCTGTCGAGCCAGGCGCCGACGCCGATCAGCATGAGCGCCGCCATGTGGATGCCGGGTTCACGGCTGGGCTTGAGGATCGCCGCGCAGACGAGCCCGCCCGCAAGCGTCGCCAGGGCGACATAGGTGTAAAGGCCGGTCAGCTGGCCGTTCTGCAGGCCCATGATCTGGAAGAAGTTGCCGGCCACCGCCGTCTGCTCGGCCAGCATGAGCCGGAAGAGGATGAGGACGGCGGCGAAATGCATCACCTCGCGGCTGAGGAGCCAGCGCAGGTCGATCAGCGGCGTCTCTCGATTGAGCTCGAGAACGGCCGCGATGGTGAGCGCGGCAATCATCACGACGGCCAGAACGCCGATCCACTCCGCCTCAAGCCACCAGTAGGTTCGGCCGACGACGAAGATCACGGCAGCCGAGCCGAAGCCGACGGCGATGAAAAGATAGCTGACGATAGCGCGCTTCTCGATGACCTTGGCACGCGGAATCGGGGTCAGCGGCAGGAGATAGATCGCCGCGAAGGACAGCATGGCAAGCGCGAGTTCGAGATAGAGCAACGCCCTTACCCCGCCGAGGTCGATCAGCGGCGGCGAGATGATGCGGGTCAGCGGCGCGGCCAGCCCGATATTGGTCAGCGCCAGCGAGATGCCGACGGTCAGCTTTCGCGCCGGTGAAAAGGCCTCCAGCATGTAGAGGAAGCCGAGGGACGAGAGGGGCGCGGCAGCCATGCCGGCGAAGAAGCGCAGCACGATTGCCGAATGCAGATCGGTGATGAAGATGTGCATTACCGAAACGACGAGGAAGACGGCAATGCCGAGTTCGGCGAAGTGGCGCAGACCATACTGGTTGCGGATCTTGATGAGCGCGATCGACAGCGAGGCGTTGGGCGCCATATAGGCCGCGACCAGCCAGACCGCCTCCGTGCTTGTCGCGCCAAGCGGGCCTTGCAGCTGCGGCAGATTGGCGGCGACGAAGTTCATGCCGAACCCCTGCGTCATGGCCAGCAATGTGGAGGCGGCCATGTAGAGGGCGGCACGGCCGGGTGGCATGGGCGGCGGTGCCGGTGGCGCGGCCACCGGCGTTACCGGCTCGGCCGGCTCGTCCAGCTCATCGCTTGGGGAAACCGTCCTCATGCCTCGACGCTGTCCCGGCAGCTCCTGGCAATGTTGTCCGACATGGCCGCGAAGACTTTCACTGTCGCGGTCATGTCGGCCGTGGAAATGTCGGCGAGCACGTCCGCCCGCAGCGAGCGCGCGAGATCGAGCACTTCGCCGGCCATGCGCGCGCCGTGCGGCGTCATGACGATCTGCTTGGCGCGGCGGTCGCCCTCCACCGACTGGCGGGCGATGAAACCCTGCTTCTCCATGCCGTCGAGCAGGCGCACCAGCGTCGGCGTCTCGATATCGAGTTCATCGGCCAGTTCGCGCTGGTTGAGCTGGGAGCCGCGCCCGAGAATCATCAGGGCGCGGGCGCGTGGCAGGGTCAGCCCCCTCTCCTTCACCCGCGCATCGAACAAGGCGCGCATCTTGCGCTGGACACGGGAGAGATCGTCGAGGAGGCGTTCACGCGGATCGGTCATCATCATCTTGGTAGCCCAAATATTATTAGCTTGCTATCTATTTGCTTGCTAGGTAATCCAAGGCATGACAAAAATCAAGCCCCGCCCAGAGGACTGGACGGGGCTTGCAGCAAGCTCACGTAAAAATGATTGCGGCGGTCAGTGACCGTCGGTTTCGGGAAACTCGCTGGCGGCCGGCGTGACGGGTGCAGACCAGCCGCCATATTTGCGCTTCCAGGACCGGGCGCCGAAGGGCAGCGTCAGGAGATAGGCCACGACGGTCACCACCATGGTTTCCCAGGTAAAGCTCATCAGGGTCGCCACATAGAGCACGACGAGCAGGATGCCGGGCAGCACGAGATCACGGCGGATGCGGCTGCCCTCGGACTTGCCCGACCAGACCGGCAGGCGGCTCACCAGAAGGAAGCCGATCACCACCGTATAGCCGGAGGCAAGGAAGGCGAAGAGCGGGCTCGGCGGCACGCCGAGGAAGCCGATATAAACCGGCAGGAGTACGAGCATGGCGCCGGCCGGGGCCGGCACGCCAACAAAGTATTCGCTCTGCCATTTCGCCTTGGTCTCGCGCTCGGCCATGACATTGAAGCGCGCAAGGCGAAGGCCCGCCGCGATGGCGTAGATCAGTGCCGCAATCCAGCCGAAGGAGCGGGCCTGATCGAGGATGAAGACATAGAGCACGAGCGCGGGCGCGACGCCGAAATTGACGATGTCGGCCAGTGAATCCATTTGGCCGCCGAACTTCGACGTGGCCTTGAGGAGGCGCGCCACGCGCCCATCGATGCCATCGAGGAAGGCGGCGAGCAGCACCATGCCCACGGCCAGTTCGTAGCGGTTTTCAAAGGCCAGCCGAATGCCGGTGAGGCCCGCGCAGATAGCAAGTACAGTGATGACGTTGGGAATGACGATGCGCAGCGGGATTTCGCGCAGGCGCGGCCCGCGCGCTTCGTCGTTCGGGCCATCAGGCTCATAGGGTGGAAATGGCGTTTCCATCGCGTGTCGTTTCTCTTGGTTGGACGCGGCCGCGGCGCAAAACGCCCCGTTGGCCACCTCGTTTCCCGATCCTACGCCCTGCGGCTGACGACGGGGCCCTTGGCCGAGCCGAATTCCGCCAGCACCGTTTCGCCGGCAATCGCCGTCTGTCCGACGCTGACGCGCGGCTGGACGCCGGCCGGCAGGAACACGTCGAGGCGCGAGCCGAAGCGGATGAGGCCGAAGCGCTCGCCCGCGTCCAAATGATCGTTCATCGTGCTCCAGCACAGGATGCGGCGCGCGACGAGGCCGGCAATCTGCACGACGCCGATTTCACCATGCGCGCTTTCGATGACGAGGCCGTTACGCTCGTTCTCCTGGCTTGCCTTGTCGAGGTCGGCGTTGAGGAATTTGCCCGCGCGATAGGCGACGCGCGAGATGCGGCCGCGCATGGGCGCACGATTCACATGGCAGTTGAAGACATTCATGAACACCGAAATCCGCAGCATCGGCTGGTCGCCCAGCTCTAGTTCCACCGGCGGCGTCATCAAGGCGATGGCCGAGACACGGCCGTCAGCCGGGCTGATGACGAGGTCGTCGTCCTGCGGCGTCAGGCGCTCGGGATCGCGGAAGAAATAGGCGCACCAGGCAGTGAGGACGAAGCCGATCCACATCAGCGGCGTCCAGAGCAAGCCCAGCAGAAGCGAGACGACAAAGAAGCCGGCCACGAACTTCCAGCCCTCCCGATGGATCGGCACCAGGGTGCTGCGGACTGTATCGACCAAACTCATTTTTCGACATCTCCTGACAATTTCACGCCATCGACCTAGCGTGAAATGGCGATGGGGGCAATGTTTAGGGAAAGGTGATAGGCAGTCGACAATAGGAATCAGGGGAAAAGCGATCGCCCTTCCCCCCTGTTGCCCGCTCCGGCTGCCTGATCCCTGATCCTACTCCGCCGCAGGGGCGCCGCGCACGATGATGCCGAGATCGTCGCTCTCGCGCACCTGCTTGAGGCGTTCCTCGGCCTGCACGGCCTCGCGCTGGCGGTTCCACATGGAGGCGTAGAGGCCGTCGTCACGCTGCATGAGTTCGCCATGGGTGCCGCGCTCGGCAATCGCGCCGTCCTTCAACACGATGATCTCGTCGGCGGAAATGACCGTGGAAAGGCGGTGGGCGATGACCAGCGTGGTGCGGTTTTTCGAGACGATGTCCAGCGCCGCCTGAATTTCCTGTTCCGTGCGGGTATCGAGCGCGGAGGTCGCCTCATCGAGGATGAGGATGGGCGGGCTTTTCAGGATGGTGCGCGCGATGGCGACGCGCTGCTTCTCGCCGCCCGACAATTTCAGGCCGCGCTCGCCCACCATCGCCTTGAAGCCTTCGGGCAGCTGGTGGATGAACGGGCCGATCTGCGCGGCCTCGGCGGCGGCCACCACCTCCTCCTGGCTTGCATCGGGCCGGCCATAGCGGATGTTGTAGGCGATCGTGTCGTTGAACAGCACGGTATCCTGCGGCACCATGCCGATGACATGGCGCAAGCTCTTCTGCGTGACGTCGCGCACATCCTGCCCGTCGATGGTGATGGAACCCTCCTGCACATCGTAGAAGCGATAGAGCAGCCGCGACAGGGTGGACTTGCCGGCGCCAGACGGGCCGACGACCGCGACGGTCTTGCCGGCGGGCACGTCGAAGGAGACACCCTTGAGGATAGGCCGCGCGGGATCATAGGCGAAATGCACGTCGCGGAAGGAGATGGCGCCGGAGGAGATGACGAGATCGGCGGCGCCCGGCTTGTCCTGCACCTCTTCCTCAACCTCCAGGAGATCGAACATCTGCTCGATATCCGTCAGGCCCTGGCGGATTTCGCGATAGACGAAGCCGATGAAGTTGAGCGGAATGGCCAGCTGGATCAGCATGGCATTGATGAAGACGAAGTCGCCGAGTGTCTGATCGCCGCGCTGCACGGCGAACGCCGACATCGCCATCATGACCGCCATGCCGATGCCGAAGATCAGCGCCTGGCCGAAGTTCAGCCAGCCGAGCGAGGTCCAGACCTGGGTCGCGGCCTTCTCGTAGCGCTCCATGGACTGGTCGAAGCGGCGGGCCTCCATATCCTCGTTGCCGAAATACTTCACCGTCTCGAAGTTCAGGAGCGAATCGATGGCCTTGGTGTTGGCCTCGGTGTCGCTGTCGTTCATCGAGCGGCGGATGGAGATGCGCCAGTCGGAGGCGCGAACCGTGAACCAGATGTAGAGCCAGACCGTGACGGCGGTGACGAGCAGATATTGCAGCCCGTAGCCCCACCAGAAGATGGCGGCGGTCATCAGGAATTCGATGAAGGTCGGCACGCTGTTGAGGATCGTGAAGCGCACGATCGTCTCGATGCCCTTGGTGCCGCGCTCGATGACGCGCGAAAGGCCGCCGGTGCGCCGCTCCAGATGAAAGCGCAGCGACAGGCGGTGCAGGTGGACGAATGTGCGGTAGGCAAGCTGGCGAACCGCATATTGCCCGACGCTGGCAAACAGCGCATCGCGCAGCTGGTTGAGGCCGGCCTGCAGGATGCGCGCGCCGTTATAGGCGAGCACCAGCATGACCGCGCCGAGCATGAAGACCGGCAGCAGGCCGACGGCGTCTGGCTTGCCGTTCAGCGCATCCGTCGCCCATTTGAAGAAATAGGGCACAAGCAGCAGCACGACCTTGGCGGCGAGCAGGAAGACCGAAGCCCACACAACCCGCATCTTCAGGTCGGGCCTGTCGGAGGGCCACATATAGGGCCAAAGGTTGACCAGCGTCCGGAGCGGATTGCTGCTATCGGCCGAAACCGTCTTTTTCGTCGTCGTCGCCACGCTGGCCTCCGCCGAACCATATGCAACGGTTCGGTCTTTACGTGCTGGAATTGCTCTAATGAAAAGACGGCGCCCTTTCGGGCGCCGTCCGTGTGAGATAGGTCCTCGCCGGCCGCTTCGCAACCGCCGGCGGGAAATTGTCAGGCATCAATTGCCGCGCACATGCTTGCGGTGCATCTCCTCGGCAGCCGCATCCGTTTCCACGGTCTTGTCGGGGATGCCGAAGACCTGGCCGGGGATGATGCGGTCCGGATCGGTGATCTGGTCCTCGTTGGCGAGGTAGATCGTCGTATAGCGTACACCCTTGCCGTAGATGCGGCGGGAGATCTGCCACAGCGTATCACCGCGACGGATGATGACGGAGGTCTTGCTGGCCTGAAGCGGCGCCTGCTCAACCGTTTCCGGCTCCTCGGCCGCGGCCTCGCCGCCCGCCGGGGTGGCTGCCGTATCGGTGCCAGCCGTTTGCGCGGACGTGGCGCCGGCCGTCGTCGCGACCGCGCCTTCGGTCGTCGTTTCCACGGCGCCGGCAGCGGCGCTGAGCGAGGGCATGCCCTCCAGCGCCACAAGCGCCTGACGGTAGGCCTCCGGGGCCGCCCCGGCCGGAACGGCCGCCAGACGGTCGAGCGCGGTGGAGGCCCAGCCCTTCAGCTTCTCGATTGCAGCAGCAACGTCGCCGGTCGTATTGGCCGGAACGGTGAAGCCGACGATCTTGTCCAGGGCTGCCTCCAGCGCGGAGCGGCCGGTCTGGATTTCCGCCGCCGTGGCGTTGCGGCCATCGGCGAAGAGGGCGACGAACTTCTGGTGGATCGCCGCGGTCTGCTCGACCAGCGCCTCGATGGAGCCGTCAGCCGCAGCCGCGACATTCTCGGCCATGGTCTGTGCCTTCTCGATGGCCGGCGCGAGCGCGTCCGCCACAGCCGTCTCGATGGAGCCGAGCGCAGCACCGACGGCAGCAGCGTCCGTCGGCAGTGCACGCAGGCGGGCAAGCGCATCGGCGGCAGCGGCCGAGGCCTTGGCGGCCATCGTGCGTGCGGCGTCGCCCTCTTCTTCGCCCGGCTTGAACTCGGCCAGTGACTTCAAGGCGATTTCCGTCGCCGAGCGGGCTGCGGCCAGCTGTTCGGCGGAGGGAACCGCACCGTTGGCGTAGAGGCCCTTGAGCAGGGCGAGCGCCTTGTCGGCATCGCCGCGCAGCTTGTCGAAGGTACCACCGCCGATCAGGCCGAGCGTGGCGTCGGATGCGCCCGTCGGATTGTCCTGCGCCACGACGGCGGCGACCTGCTCACCTTCGGGACGATCGAACGGCACGGAGGCGCGGAACTCGACCTTGTCGCCATCCGCGCTCATGACGTCAGCGCGGATCGTGTGGCGGCCGACCGAAAGATCGATCGTGCCGTCGGCCACATAGCGCCCCTGCTCGTCCGCCTTCGTCTCTCCGACGAGCGTGTCGTCAGCATAGAGACGGATCAGCGCACCCGGCTTGGCCGTGCCGGCGATGAACATGCGCCGGCCTTCCAGCTCGACGGCCGAAACACGGGCCTGAGCTTCCTTGGCAACAGCCTCGGGCGCAGAGGCCGTCGCGGCCTCGCCGGACGTTTTCGCTGCGGTATCAGAGCCATTCGCGGTTTCGCCTGCTGCCGGCTGGTCGCTGCTGGCGGTGCCCACATCCGCTGACGCCGTCTCGGTCGCCGGCTTGTCGGCCGTTTCACCGGCCGGCGTGGTGGTTGCGGTTTCGGCGGCATTACCGGCCGTGTCGGTCTGCGGAACCGTGATCAGGCGGCTCGCCTCGCCGGGGCGCGAGACCATGGCGAGCAGATCGCCCGCGCCGTCCTTGGGCACGGAAACGGTCGCGACCTCTTCGGAGGTCTTCGACGTGCCCTTGTCGTCCTTCGTGTTGAGGGAAAGCTGATAGTCGCCTGCGGCGAGCGGCTGGTCGAAGACGGCAGCGAAATCGCCGGAAGGGCCGATATCGGCCGTGCCGACGACCGTATCGCCGTTCTTGATCTCCAGCTTGGTGTTCGGCTGGCCGCGGCCTGCAATGACCGTGGAGCCGTCCGGCTCGACGCGCAGCACGTCGAAGGACGGCGTGACCCAGTCTTCACCCGGCGCGTCCGGCGTCGCATCCGCCTTGGCGGTTTCCTGCGTGGCGGTCGCGTCCTGCGCCGGGCTGGCCTCAGCACTTGCGGCACCGTCTGTCGCGGCGGCCTCGCCGGCGGCTTCGGTCGTGCCGCGCGCCTGCTTGCCGGCTGCCGTCGTGGTTTCACTACCACCCGCGGCCGGTGTCTCGCTTGCAGTCGAGACGGTGGTTTCAGCCGGCTTGTCCTTGTTCATGTTGGGCAGCACGAAGAAAACCATGAGCAGCGTTGCCGCCGCCAGCACGATCAGAGCCACCAGGCCGGTCTTGTTCTTCATCATCAACTCTCTCTCTGTCCCGGTTTCCCGGTGAGTTCCCTGCCCGAATTGCTACCGATTCCCGATGGCTCGCACAAGGTTTGCAGTCTCCCGGAGCCTCCCATGCGCGCATTTTCCGTCATTATCCTTGACGGGCCCGTGGTCGGGTGGCTGAATCGGCCCATGAGCGAACATTCAATGCCGATTCGATCCGTCTGCGTTTACTGCGGTTCCCAGCCGGGACGCGATGCGTCCTATGTCAATGCCGGGCGCAGCCTGGGCAAGGCCATGGCGGAAAACCATCTCCGCCTCGTCTATGGCGGAGGCACCAAGGGGATCATGGGCGCCGTCGCCAGCGGCGTGCTCGCCCATGGCGGCCGTGTCACGGGTATCATACCGCAATTCTTGATCGATATGGAGGCCACGCGGCATTCGCTCGGTCAGCTCAGCGAACTGATCGTCACGCCTGACATGCACGAGCGCAAGCACAAGATGTTCGAGCGCTCCGATGCCTTCGTCGCGCTGCCCGGCGGCATCGGCACGCTGGAGGAAATCGTCGAGATCATGACCTGGGGGCAGCTCGGCCGCCACCGCAAGCCGATGATCTTCGCCAATATTGGCGGCTTCTGGGATCCGATGCTCAAGCTCATCCGCCACATGGCGGACGAAGGCTTTATCCACACCGCCCATCTCGTGCAGCCGCTCGTCATCGACGAGCCTGAGGAGATCGTCTCGACCCTGCTCGAACATTGGGCGAGCCAGGTCGACCGCGAGGGCGAAGCGGAAATCATCGCCCGGCTCTGACGGGTCTTCCTTCACCACGCAGTTCCATCATGGCCGGGCACGTCCCGGCCATTGTCTTTCGGTCGGGCGAAAAGCCGTTCGCCCTATTCCGCCGCCTTGATTTCGGCGGCCGCCAGGCGGCGGTTGCGCGCGCTGCGCAGCATGGGGCCCGAATAGATGAAAAGTGCCGCCCAGATGAAGACGAAGGCGATGAGCTTGACCGTACCGAAAGGCTCGCCGAAGGCGAAGACCGCGATGATGAAGATCATTGTGGGCGCGATGTACTGCATGATGCCGATGGTGGAGAGGCGCAGGAGCTTGGCGCCATTGGCATAGATCATGAGCGGGATCGCGGTGACGACGCCGCAGGACAGCAGCCACAGCACATCCGCCATGCCGGTGTCGCCGAAATGGCCCTGCCCCGTGGATTCCAGCCAGATGATGTAGCCGATAGCCGGCACACTGAGGATCAGCACCTCCAGGAAGAAGCCCTGGTTCGGGCCGATGGGCAGCGCCTTTCGGCAGAAGGCGTAGAAGGCCCAAGACACGCACAGCCCCAACGACACCCACGGCAGACCTCCGGCATCGAATGCCAGAATGGCAACCGCAACGGCGGCCAGCGCAATCGCCACCATCTGCGCCCGGTCCAGCTTCTCCTTCAGCAGAACGGCGCCAAGGAAGATCGAAAACAGCGGATTGACGTAATAGCCCAGCGCCGTCTCGATGGCGCGACCGGCACCGATGGCCCAGACATAGATGCCCCAGTTGATGGTGATGAGCACCGCCGTCAGCGTCGCCATGGCGATCATGCGCGGCGAGCGCAGCGCCACCTTGATGTCGCCGGTGCGCCCCAGCCAGACGAGGACGAGGCCGGCGAGCGGCACGGACCAGATGATGCGATGCGCGACCACCTCGGCCGCCGGGATATGCGCCACCGCCTTCATGAAGAACGGCAGGAAGCCCCACAGGAGATAAGCTGTCAGGGCGAAGGCGAAACCGCGCGGCGAATCGCCGGTTTGCGGGCCGCTGGAGGAGTTTGCGTCGGCCATGGGTGTCACTTCCCGTCGATTTATGGATTTTTCGACGGGAATACTCTAACCGCGATGAATGTACCAATTCATTCCGGTGAAGGGATGATGAGCGGCATTGAACCTGCCGCCCGCTTTACTCCGCCGCGGCCTTGCCCGCCTCACCCCGGTTCTTCAGGAGCTTGTAGACGATACTGTCCATCAGCGCCTGGAAGGAAGCGTCTATGATGTTGTCGGAGACGCCGACCGTCCACCAGCGCGCGCCGGAAGCATCGGTCGATTCGATAAGGACGCGGGTGATGGCCTCGGTGCCGCCGTTGAGGATGCGCACCTTGTAGTCCGCCAGTTCCAGATCGGCGATTTCGGACTGGTACTTGCCGAGGTCCTTGCGCAGTGCGAGGTCGAGCGCATTGACCGGGCCGTGGCCCTCGGCCACCGACATCATGGTCTCACCGTCGACAATAAGGCGCACCACGGCCTCCGAGACGGTCTTGAGCTGGCCGTTCGCGTCGTAGCGGCGCTCGACCATCACGCGAAAGCTCTCGACATGGAAGAAATCCGGCACTGTGCCGAGCGTGCGGTAGGCCAGGAGCGCGAAGCTCGCATCCGCACCCTCATAGGCATAGCCGGTGGCCTCGCGTTCCTTGACGATCTGGATGAGGCGATCGAGCTTCGGATCGTCCTTGGCGACGGTAATGCCACGCAGCTTCAACGCATTGATGAAGTTCGCCTTGCCGCCCTGATCCGACACCATGACCTTGCGCAGGTTGCCGACGCTTTCGGGCGTAACATGCTCATAGGTGCGCGGGTCCTTGAGGAGCGCGGAGGCGTGGATGCCGGCCTTGGTGGCGAAGGCGGAGGCGCCGACATAGGGCGCCTGATGATCGGGCGAGCGGTTCAGCAATTCGTCGAAGGTGTGCGACAGCTTGGTGAGGCCCGCCAGCATGTCGGTGTCGATGCCGATGTCGAAGCGCTGGGCATAGGTCTCCTTCAGCGCCAGCGTCGGCACGAGTGTCACGAGATTGGCGTTGCCGCAGCGTTCGCCGATGCCGTTCAGCGTGCCCTGGATCTGCCGCACGCCCGCCTCGACGGCGGCGAGCGTGTTGGCGACGGCCTGTCCGGTGTCGTTATGGGCGTGGATACCGAGGTTCGCGCCCGGGACGCCGGCGGCGATGACCGCCTCGACGATGGCGCGCACCTCGGCCGGCTGCGTACCGCCATTGGTGTCGCACAGCACGACCCAGCGCGCGCCCGATGCGAAGGCCGTCGTGGCGCAGGCCAACGCGTAGCCAGGGTTAGCCTTGTAGCCATCGAAGAAATGCTCGCAGTCTATCATCGCCTCGCGGCCGGAAGCGACGACCGCCTTGACCGATTCGGCGATGCTCTCGAGGTTCTCCTCGTTGGAACAGCCGAGCGCCACGCGCACATGATAATCCCAGCTCTTGGCCACGAGACAGATCGCGTCGCTTTGCGAATCGAGAAGGGCTGCAAGGCCCGGATCATTGGAGGCGGAAATGCCGGCGCGCTTCGTCATGCCGAAGGCGACGAATTTTGCGCGTGCGGTGCGTTTCCTTGCGAAGAACGCCGTATCGGTCGGGTTGGCGCCGGGATAGCCGCCCTCGACATAATCCAGGCCGAATTCGTCCAGCATGCCGGCAATCGCGATCTTGTCCTCGACGGAAAAATCGATGCCCGGTGTCTGCTGGCCATCGCGCAGCGTGGTGTCGAAAAGGTAGATACGGTCTTTTTTCATCTGTTCCCTCCCTGGGAACCGTCTGTCTTACTGTTTGCCCGCGAACTTGTCCGTCGCGTAGATCAGGCGATCGAGGATGCCGGGCTCGGAATAGGCGTGGCCAGCGCCCTCGATCAGGTGAAACTCAGCCTCCGGCCAAGCCTTGTGCAGGGCCCAGGCATATCTGGCCGGGCACGGCATGTCGTAGCGGCCATGCACGATGACACCGGGAATGCCGTCGAGCTTGCCCGCGTCGCGCAGCAGCTGCCCCTCCTCCATCCAGCCGGCATTGACAAAGAAATGGTTCTCGATGCGCGCGAAAGCGTGGGCGAATTCGTTCTCGCCGAACTTGTCGCTGGTCGACGGCTCGGGCAGCAGGGTGATCGTCTCGCCCTCCCACAGGCTCCAGGCCCTGGCGGCGGCAAAACGCGTCGCCTTATCGTCGCTGGTCAGGCGGCGATGGTAGGCATGCATCATCTCGTGGCGCTCCTCCGGCGGGATGGGCGCGATGAAGCGCTCCCACTTGTCCGGGAACATTTCCGAGACGCCGAACTGGTAGTACCAGTCGAGCTCGCCCTTGGTGAGCATGTAGATGCCACGCAGGACGAGTTCGGAGACGCGCTCAGGATGTTTTTGCGCATAGGCGAGCGCCAGCGTGGAACCCCAGGAGCCGCCGAAGACCTGCCACTTCTCGGCACCGGCCATTTCGCGCAGCCGCTCGATGTCCTCGACCAGGTGCCAGGTCGTGTTGGCGTTCAGCTCCGCATGCGGCGTGGACCGGCCGCAGCCGCGCTGATCGAACAGGGTCACGTCGTAGAGGGCGGGGTCGAACAGGCGGCGGTGGCTCGGGGAAAACCCGCCGCCGGGGCCGCCGTGCAAAAACACGGCCGGCTTGGCACCCGGCGTTCCCGAACGTTCCCAATAGATGACATGACCATCACCGACATCGAGGTGGTCGGACGCATAGGGTTCGATCTCGGGATAGAGGCCGCGCAGGGTATCGCTCATAATTTCAGTCCGTGTTCAGGCCAGTTTTCGGTTTCGTAATCGGGATGCTGGAAGGAGATGATCCCCTCCTGCTGACTGTAATAGTCCGGGTCGTCGTGAACAGGGGCGGCAAAGATTTGCTCCACCCAGGGCAGCCGCGAACCGTAGTTCACCTGGATCTGCGGGGCGAGGTCGCTGCGGTCGTCGAAGGCGCCGATGGCGATCTCCACACCGCCGGGATGCTTGTAGGTCAGCGGCGTGCCGCATTGCGGGCAGAAGCCGCGGGCGATGTTGATCGAGGACTGGAAATAGGCCGGCTCGCTGCGCGGCCATTCCACCTCGCCCTTGACCGTGACGAGCGGACCGAAGAAGCCGCCGAACTGCTTCTGGCACATGCGGCAATGGCAGATCGACGGGCGGCCGAGCGCGCCCCGGATGCGGAAGCGCACGGCACCGCACTGGCAACCTCCGGTTCTCATTTCCTGCTCTTCCTTGCTCATGACGATATCCTTCAACGGTAGGAGGAATAAACGACGACGGCGACCACCACCGCGGTGATCAGCACCAGCTTGGCGGCGATGAGATAAAGCCATTTACGCGGAAAGCCGAGGTCCGGCCGCGGATCGGTCATCGACGATCCTCCGGCGGCCATTCATCGGTATCGTGGTCCGGATGCTGATAGGAAACGAGATCGGCGAGGAAGGAGGCGGCGTCCTGATCGGCCATCGTGTCCTCGCCCGGCAGGTCGGGGATCGTATCGACATAGGGCAGCTTCGCCTCGATGCCCCACTGGATGCGAGGGGCGATCGCGGCGGGATCGTCGAAGGCGGCAATGGTCAGCGCCACGCCATCCGGCGCCTCATAGGTCAGCGGCGTGCCGCAATCAGCGCAGAAACCGCGATAGCCGTGGTTCGACGAGCGGAAGCGTTTCGGTTCGCCGCGCGTCCAGCTGAGCGCCGCGTCGCGCACGGAGACCAGCGGCAGATAGAAATTGCCGCTCGCCTTCTGACACATGCGGCAATGACAGACCGACGCATCGCCAAGCGCGCCCTCGACGCGAAAGCGCACCGCCCCGCACTGGCAGCCGCCGGTGTGAACGGATGTGGTCACCTCTTCACCTCCCACGTCGTCACGCGTTCGCCGGTTTGCGGGTCCTTGCCGTCCTTGAGCTGGATGCCCTTGGCCGCGAGGTCGTCGCGGAGTTTGTCGGCTTCGGCAAAATTCTTGGCCTTCAGCATTTCGAGACGGAGCTGGATGAGGCTTTCGACGCTGTCTTCCAGCGCCTTGGAGACCTCGGCCTTCTTCGGCAGGACCCCGAGAAGCTCGGCGCTGGCTGCGAAGACCGGCAGCATCAGCGGGT
Source organism: Shinella sp. H4-D48 (assembly GCF_022637395.1). Classification (GTDB taxonomy): domain Bacteria; phylum Pseudomonadota; class Alphaproteobacteria; order Rhizobiales; family Rhizobiaceae; genus Shinella; species Shinella sedimenti. Next base: position 2,302,122 of record NZ_CP093337.1, read on the forward strand.
CGTTGTTGGCGCATTGGGCGAGCGCGTGCAGTGCCTGTACTGCGCCGACGGTGTTAAGATCATCGAGAAGGGGCGCGAGCACGGTCTCGTCCACCCTGCCTTCCGCCGGGTTGCCGCCGGCCGGCCATTTGGCGAGCAGGCGCTCGGCCTCCTCCAGCCGCTTGACGGAGAAGTCGATCGGCTCGCGATAATGGGTCATCAGCATGGCAAGCCGAAGCACCTCGCCCGGCCACTTGCGGCCGCCGAATTTTTCTTCGTGCAGCAGTTCGTAGATGGTGACGAAGTTGCCTTCCGACTTCGACATCTTGCGGCCTTCGACCTGTACGAAGCCGTTGTGCATCCAGACATTGGCCATGACCTTCGTGCCATGGGCGCAGCGCGACTGGGCGATCTCGTTTTCGTGGTGGGGAAAGATCAGGTCGAGCCCGCCGCCATGGATATCGAAGACCTCGCCGAGATAGGCGGCCGACATGGCGGAGCATTCGATATGCCAGCCCGGACGGCCGCGGCCCCAAGGCGAATCCCAGCCGGGCTCCTCCGGCGAAGACAGCTTCCAGAGCACGAAATCACCCGGATTCTTCTTGTGCGTATCGACCGCCACGCGGGCGCCGGCCTGCTGCTCATCGAGATTGCGTTTGGAGAGCGCGCCGTAATCTTCCATGGAGCGCGTGTCGAACAGGACTTCGCCATTGGTTTCATAGGCATGGCCGCGTTCGATGAGACGTTGAATCAAGGTGATCATGTCCACCTTTCCATCCTCGCGCGGCGAGACGAACTCGGTGGCGCGGGGCTCATGCGTCGGCGGCATGGCGCCGAGGCGGACGATATCCTCGTGGAACTGGTTTGCCGTCTTTTCCGTCACGCGGCGGATCGCCTCGTTGAGCGATAAGGTACCTTTCTCGATTTCCGGGCCGAAATCGCGCAGCGCCCGGGCGTTGATCTTGTCGTCGACGTCGGTGATGTTGCGCGCATAGGTGACATGGCTTTCGCCATAGACATGGCGCAGCAACCGGAACAGCACATCGAAGACGATGACAGGGCGCGCATTGCCGATATGCGCGAAATCGTAGACCGTCGGGCCGCAGACATACATGCGCACGTTTTGCGGATCGATGGGCGCAAGCGGCGCCTTGGTGCGCGTGAGCGTGTTGTACAGCGTCAGGACCGGCTTTTCGGCCATTAGAATCTCCCAAAATGCAGAAACCCGGCTGGCCGGGTCGTTGTCATCCAGGGATTTTGGGGGACGAAAACGGCCGAGCCAGCGCGTGCGCTAGCGAATAATGCTCCGGCGAAGGCAGAGTACCGTTTTCATGGTGTGCTTTATTGCGCCCCGCAGGCGTCCGGTCAAGCGGGTGCGGGCGCGCTGGCGCGAAAATCCTGCCCTTCCCTGTTCCCCAGGTGACTCGCCGCCAGTCAGGGCCATGCGAGAACAGGTCTTCACCGCCCGAAGAGGAGCCGCAGGATGAAGACCGACAGGAGACAGATCGACCTCGCAGAACGCTATAATCCGCTTGCCATGCGCGCCGTTCTGGCAGCGGTCATGCTTGCCCGAGCGCGTCCGCGAACCACCCGCTGATTGTGTGCGCCCGTCACAATTGTTGATCGAAAACAACATGCTTTCAGTAGTTTGCCGCAGAGCGATCAAATTTCGGGCAGAATTCGGCCGGAAGGCTGCGTTAAATTCATAGCTCATAGAGAGCGGCGACCGGAGGGAACACACGGGGCTGCCTCGCCAACCGAACTGAGGAGAACGAGATGTCGACCGCCAAAACCCAGCCTGCTCCGCAAGGCGCCACGAAGGAAAGCCTGCAGACGCGCTACAAGCCGCTCGGCCTGCGCGCCGTGGTTGCGGCTACGCAGTGCAAGCCGGAGATCAAGAGCGCGGATACGGACAGCAAGCGCGACCTGCCCGCCGTGCTTCGGTCGCTGCACGACTGAGCGGATGCAGATCAGAACAGCGAAAGCTGATCGGATGAAGGGGGCGCGTCAGCACCCTTGTTCTTTTGCGGCGGCGGCGGTTCAATGACCTCCTCGACCGGTTCGAGGATATCAGGCCCCATATTGGCGACCTTGTTGACCTTGTCGGAGACCGGGATCGCCTCGAAGAAACCGTCGTCGATCGGCTTCATCAGATCCAGAACATCGCGCGGCTCCTGCGTCTTGCAGTCGAGCCAGCGGGAAAAGTCCTCCGGACGGATGACGACGGGCATGCGATCATGAATACGGGCGACGTCGGTGTTGGCCGCCGTGGTCAGGATGGCGCCGGTATCGACCTCCGATCCGTCCGCAGAGGACCAGGTTTCCATCAGCCCGGCAAAGGCGACGATCTCGCCCTTCTTCGGGCGGATGAAATAGGCTTGCGACTTCGCGCCCTTCTCCGGTGGCCGGCGCCACTCAAAGAACCCCGTCGCCGGCACGAGGATGCGGCGGTGGCGCATGGCGGCCTTGAAGGACGCCTTGCCGATGGCCGTCTCGGCGCGGGCATTGATAAGCAGCGGGAACTCGCGCGGGTCCTTGACCCAGCCAGGCATGAAGCCCCAGCGCACCAGCATGGCCTTGCGCTCCGGGAGGTTGCTGCCCTTCTCCTGCCGCTCGCTTGCCACCACGATGACGATCGGCTGCGTCGGCGCAATATTGTAGCGCTCCGTCAGATCGTCGATCTCGGCAAGACTGAAGAATTCGCGCGCAAGATCGGTCTTGGCCAGCAATGCAAATCGTCCACACATGGCGTCGTCATCGCACTTTGCCTATAAGGGGTCAATGAAGCGCCAGCGAACCGGATCACGATGACGACGCCCAGGATATCCAAGCCCGCCTCCTCCGCCATTCTCGAGCGCGACGGCCGCTATTTGCTCGTGCTGCGCAGCAAGCCGCCGTCGAAGGCGATGTATGCCTTTCCCGGCGGGCGCGGCGAACCGGGCGAGACGGCCTCTGAAACGGCACTGCGCGAACTGGCCGAGGAAACCGGTATTCACGGCGAGAATCCTCAACTCTTCGCCACCTATGACCTGTCCGGTCCCGAAGGCGCGCCCGGCAGCCTTTCCTTCTTCCTTTCGGTCTTCAAGGTGAACGCCGATCCGCAGGCCGTTGCCGTCGCATCCGACGATGCCGCGAGCGTCGGCTGGTACACGGCCGCAGAGATCGCCACCATGCCGGCACCCGATAGCGTGCGAGACTGCATCGCACGGCTGGAGGCCGAAAGACTGGGGATCAGCGCATGATTCGGCTTCTTCTCCTGCTCAGCCTTGCGCTGGCCACACCGGCGCTTGCCCAGAAGGCGAAGGGCGACACATCGGCCGCGACGCCGGCGACCCCAACCGTGGAGGAAAAGCCGGCTCCCTATGACGAGCGGCTGGAGCGCCTTTCGGAAATCCTGGGCGCGGTGCACTATTTGCGCAATCTGTGCCTGGGACAGGCGGAGGACAACTGGCGCGCCGACATGCAGCGCCTGATCGACATGGAGGCGGCGGGCGAGCCGAAGCGGCAGGAAAAGCTGACGGCCGCATTCAACCGTGGATACAGGTCCTTTGCCGCCATCTATACCGCTTGCACCGACTCGGCAGTTGTCGCAGAAGAGAGATACCGTAACGAAGGTGCAACACTTGCCACAGAAATAACCGCACGCTTCGGAAATTAGGGATTAATTAACCCCTTTTTACCTGACCCAGTGCCGTTTTGGGAAAAGGCTGCTAAGGTCGTTAACAGAGCAGTAAGAACTGAATGCCGCGCATGGACCGATTGATGGAACCTACTCTCAACGATATCGACGAGATGATCGTGCACGAGAAGATGCAGGCCGCTCTGGAATACCAGAACGAAGCCTGGGCCGACGGAATGGCAGACGGTATCGAGCCGGAAATCATTGCCGATGCGGCGATCGCGCTCGCGCTTCGCGAGACGATACGCACCCAGGGCGAACGCGGCGCGGAAGCGATGCTCGACGCGCTGCGCGAGCGCATGCTCGCCGGAGAGTTCTCCCCCGAGCGTATCCTGCAATAGGCTGGAATTTTGATCATGCGCATATCGACGGACGGTAAAACGCTGCTTCGCAGCAGCCTCATCGTATTGTCGGCGCTGTTTGCAACAATGGCGCTCACCCTGCCCGCACGCCCCGCCTTCGCACTCAGCGAGCTGAAGAAGGAAGAGGGCGAGCTTCCCCAGAAGCCCGCCGAGGGCGAAAAGGCAGCTCCCGTTGAGGAAGAGCAGGAAAACGCCGCTCCGGTCGAACTGCCGCAGCCCGATCCGCTGATCCGTAAGCGCGATTCGGTGACGGAACCCACGGACGAGCCCGCCGTCACCGACGACAAGCCCGCCGAAGAGGAACCGCAGGAACCCGTCGAAGTCATCTACGACATCGAGAAGGCGCCCGAACCGGTGCGCCGCATGCGCCAGCTGATTGTCGAGGCCGCTGCTTCCGGCGATATCGAACGCCTGCGCCCGCTGCTCGGCAAGGGCGTGACCGAAACGCAGGTCTCCATGGTCGAGAGCCAGGAAGGACCGGTCGAGACCCTCAAGGGCCAGTCCGGCGATTCCGACGGCATCGAGGTCCTCGCCATCCTGCTCGACGTGCTGGCGACGGGCTATGTCCATGTCGGCCAGGGAACGCCGGATGAAATGTATGTCTGGCCCTATTTCACCGCCAAACCGCTCGCCGGCCTCACGCCGCCGGAAAAGGTGGAGCTGTTGCGCATCGTCACCGCCGGAGACTTCGCCGACATGCAGGAATTCGGCAGCTACAACTTCTACCGCGTTGGCATTGCGCCCGACGGCCAGTGGAAGTTCTTCGTGACAGGCGACTAAGGGGCGGACGGCCTCACCTATAAAGCCGCCAGCCAGACGTGGCGCGGATCAGCCTTCGCGATGCACGCTTTCAGCCAGCGGCGGCGGTCCTTGCCAAGCATGGGAACGGTGCGGGCAAAATCGGCCTCGTCCTTCTCCCGCCGGTATTTCGCCTTGAACAGCAGGACGGCCTCCGGCGCGAGATAGGGAATGCCGTCCGCAGTGACCTGCACCATTTCGCAGCGCGAGCGCCGGATCGACGGATCGCGCTTGTAGATCCAGGTCTGCGGCGTGCCCTCCTCCAGCATCATATCCGCCCGCCAGCAGCCGGCCGCGACGTCCTCACACCAGACCTGTGCGATATCGGCAGGCGGCGCTTCGTCCCGCAGCAAAGGCCGCACCTCCCCGTTTCCCACAGCGTGAAAGCGCAGGCCTGTCAACGCATGGCGAAACAGGGAAAATTCTGCGCGCAATACGGTAAACTCGATGTCTTCATGCGGCCGCGTCTCAGCGCCGTGCCACAGGTCGAGCGCCCAGCCACCGACGACGCACCACGGTCGCTTGACGCCGGAAACCCTGCGCGCCAATTCCTGCGGGTGCCAGGCACACCAGGCATCGTGCGGGATTGGGGATGTTTCGCTCATGACTTCGCTTTCGATTGGGAGGCTGTCATAGCGGCTTTGCACGGCGCGGCAAGAGGCCTGACCTTGCGAAAGGCGCCCGGCCGTTCTACCTCTGTTTCGATAGGTGCATCGACGCACCGCCTGCGCCGGACGTTTCCCGGCGCGCGAGATATCTGGATTTTGCCATGCCTTCCGTCACGCTTTCCGGCCGCGCCTTTCTCCACATTTCCGGCAAGGATGCCGAGACCCTCCTGCAATCGCTGATCACCACCAATCTGCCCGAGTTGGCCGAGGGCGAGATCAGGCCCGGTGCGCTGCTGACGCCGCAGGGCAAGATCCTGTTCGATTTCCTGATCCGCCGCAATGGCGAAGGGGCCTTCCTGCTCGAGACGAGCGCCGACCAGCGCGATGCACTTCTCAAGCGGCTGACCATGTACAGGCTGCGCGCCGCCGTCGACCTTACGGCCGTGGACGGCGACAGCGTGAAGGTGGCCTGGGATGAGGCTGAAGCCGGCGCGCCGCGCGACGGCCGCTTCGCCAAGGCCGGCATCGCCCTCTCGCGCACACCTGGCGCGACGGGTAGCGACGATCCCGCGCTCTACGATCTCCTGCGCATCGAGGCGGGCCTGCCGGAAGCCGGCCGCGACTATGCGCTGTCGGACGCCTTTCCGCACGACGTGCTACTCGATCTTACCGACGGGGTTTCGTTCCGGCAGGGTTGTTATGTCGGCCAGGAGGTCGTCTCGCGTATGCATCATCGCGGCACGGCGCGCCGCCGTCCGGTCATCGTCAAGGGCGAAGTGGCGCTGCCCGACACCGGCACCGAGCTCATGGCCGGCGGAAAGCCGATCGGCACGCTCGGCAGCGTCGCCGGCACACTCGGCCTTGCCGTCGTGCGCATCGACCGCGCGGGCGACGCTATCCAGTCCGGCACGCCGATCACCCTAGACGGCGCGCCCGTGACCGTTGAACTACCGCACTGGACCGGCCTCACCTTCCCGCAGGATGCCGCGGAGGCTCCGGCACCATGAGCGGAACGGTGCGCGCCAAGGCCGAGCCGCGCGCCTGGCAGCGCATGCTGTCTGGCCGCCGCCTCGACCTGCTCAACCCCTCGCCGCTCGATGTCGAGCTTTCCGACATCGCCCACGGGCTTGCCCGTGTCGCGCGCTGGAACGGCCAGACCAACGGCGACCATGCCTTTTCCGTCGCGCAGCACTCGCTGATCGTCGAAACGATCTTCCGCCATCAGAACCGCTCAGGCGTGGACGAATGCCTGATGGCGCTGTTGCACGATGCGCCGGAATATGTGATCGGCGACATGATTTCACCGTTCAAGGCGGTGGTCGGCGGTGGCTACAAGACCGTGGAGAAGCGGCTGGAGGCCGCCGTGCACCTGCGTTTCGGCCTGCCGCCCGTGACGCCCGCTGCCTTGAAAACCAAGATCAAGAAGGCCGATCAGGTCGCCGCCTTCTTCGAGGCCACCGAGCTTGCCGGCTTCTCCCATGCGGAGGCCGTGAAATTCTTCGGCGCGCCGCGCGGTATCACGCTCGACATGATCGATATCGTCCCCGTTCCCGCGCTGGAAGCGCAGCGGCTGTTCTGCGCGCGGTTCGAAGCGCTGGAACAGGAACGCGGCCTGATCGCCGCGGCGGTGTGACGATGGGCACGATCATCGTTGCGCCACTCGGTAAGATCGCGGAACTCGCCGTGCGCCACCGCTGCCGGGAAATGCTGAGCCTGATCGCGCCGCAGCAGAATTTCCACCGACCCGCCGTCATTGCCGGGGAGCGCCACCTCATCCTCGGCGTCAACGACATCGCCTTTGCCGGCACCGGCAGGCTCGTGGCGCCGGGCGAAGAGCATGTCGACGCCATCATCGCCTTTGCGCGTGGATGGGACTGGCAGGCGCCGCTTCTGGTGCATTGCCAGATGGGCGTCTCCCGCTCGCCGGCCGCCGCCCTCATCGCAGCACTCGCGGTGGCGCCGGATCAGGACGATCACGACCTTGCGCAGCGCCTCAGGCGCGCCTCCGTTCAGGCGACGCCCAATGCACGCCTTATCGAGATCGGCGACCGGATGCTGGGCCGCAGCGGACGGCTGGTGGCCGCCGTCAAGGCGATCGGCCGCGGTGCGGACTATGTCGGCGACAGCCCCTTCTCCTTCTCCGCCATGCCGGAGCCTGTCGCGCCATGAGCGAGACCCGCGCCCGCCCGCCGGTCGAGATCGGCCTCAATGCAGCGGTGGTCGCGATCTCGGGTGGCCGGCCGTCCATTCTGGCGATTGGCGGCGAAGGGCCCGACAGCCGCGACGCGCTGCCCTTCGGCCCCTTCGATCCGCGCCAGCACCGCACTTTCGAAACGAGCCTCCGGGCGAGCGTCGAGGCGCAGACCGCGCTGAAACTCGGCTATATCGAGCAGCTCTACACCTTCGGCGACCGGGGACGGCAGAAGCTGCCCGACGAGGCCGGCACGCATATGGTGTCGGTCGGTTATCTCGCGCTCACGCGCACCGATGCGGAGGCGACGGAGCAGTTGGCCGAAGCCGGTGCGACCTGGCGCGACTGGTACAGCTATCTGCCGTGGGAGGACTGGCGGCAAGGCCGTCCTGCCGTGATCGACCAGATCATCCTGCCCGCGCTGAAAAGCTGGGCGGCCGAGCCGCCGCTGGAGGAGCGCATTGGCACCATGCCTTCACCGCGCACCCGCATGCGCCTCGCCTTCGGGCTCGACGACTTTCCCTGGGACGAAGAGCGCGTGCTCGAGCGCTACGAACTGCTCTATGAGGCGGGGCTTGCCGAGGAGGCCGTAACCGACGGGCGCGGTACATCCTGTGTCAGCGCCCCGGGCGTGGCCATGCGGCACGACCATCGCCGCATCCTTGCCACCGCCATGGCGCGCCTGCGCGGCAAGATCAAATACCGCCCCGTCATCTTCGAGCTGATGGCGCCGGAGTTCACCCTCACCGAGTTGCAGGCGAGCGTCGAGGCGATCTCCGGGCGGCACCTGCACAAGCAGAACTTCCGCCGACTGGTGGAAGGCGCCGAACTCGTGGAACCCACCGGCGGCTCCACATCCGCGACGGGCGGGCGCCCCGCCGCCCTCTTCCGCTTCCGCCGCCGCATTCTGGAAGAGCGGCCGGCGCCGGGTCTCAAGGTCGGCATGCGCTAGGCGACGGAACCAGGGGAACCTATCGCTTGCACTGACATTTGGCCCTTCAACATCAAAACGTGGAAGGGCTCATGGAACAGCAGGTCAACGAAGCCGTCGTCGCAACGCGTGCCGCACTCACTCAAGCGAGTGCCATGGCCGTGCAATATTCCTTTTCCATTCTCGGCGCGGTCGTGCTGCTTCTGCTCGGGTGGTTCCTGTCGCGCATCCTGCACAGCTGGGCGCTGAACGGGCTTAAACACGTGCGCGGCATCGATACCACGCTCGCGCATTTCTTCGCAAACGCGCTGCGCTACGCCGTCCTTATCCTCGTCTTTGTCACAGTGCTCGGTCAGTTCGGCGTGCAGACGGCGTCGATCATCGCCGCCCTCGGCGCCGCCGGCCTCGCCATCGGCCTGGCCCTGCAAGGCACGCTGCAGAATATCGCGGCCGGAATCATGCTTCTGGTGCTGCGGCCGTTCCGGGTGGGGGAATATATCCAGACCAAGGACGTTTCCGGCACAATCACCGAAGTCGGTCTGTTCGCCACCGAGCTGAAAACCAGCGATGGACTGTATCTCCTGGCGCCCAACTCGACTCTGTGGAACACGCCCGTCACCAATTTCAGCCGCGAGCGAATCCGCAAGCACGACCTTGAAGTGACCGTGCCGGGCGACCGGGACATCGACGACGAGATCGCGCGCCTGCTGTCGATTGCGCAGGAGGACCCGATGATCGAGAGCGTGCCCGCCCCGCAGGTCTTCGTCGACAGCGTGAGCGACAGCGCCGCGACCCTGAAACTGCGCTACTGGGTGTCTACGCCGCAATGGTTCAAGATTACCAGGGACATGAACCGCCGGGTGCGGATCGCCTTCGGCCAGAAGGTGGCCGGGCCGGAGCCGGATGCCGCCCCGGCCGCCTGATCTCCAAAGAATTTCCGGCGAACACGGGTTCGCCAGAAATGACTTCTCTGCTTCTTTTCCGAGCATCCGACGCAAAGGACCCTGCGCCGGATGGGCAACGCTTAGCGGATTACCGCGCAGGCGAGCCGATCGCCCGCGCCGCCGGCGGGATCCGTGCGGTTGTCATCCGAGCCTGCATGCACGATCAGCGCACGGCCACGAATTCCACGCTCCTTGTCGTCGAGGCGGACCAGCGTGGAATAGATCTGGGCGCGCATGACGCCATCCTCCGCAACGTACTGGTTCGGCAGGTCGCCGGCATGCGGGCCGTTGGCGGCCAGGAAGCCGTGTTCCTTCTCATCGGGATTGAAGTGGCCGCCGGATGCCTTGTGGCCTTCGGCATGGTCATCGCAGTTGCCCGTTTCGTGAACGTGCAGCGCAACCCATTTGCGCGGCTCCAGGCCTGAGACCTCGACTTCGAACAGCACGCCGCCACTTGCTGCCGTGAGATGGGCGCGGCCGGTCTCCTTGCCGGACTTGTCGACGAAATCTGCCTGGGCCGTGTTTCCGGCCTGCTGGGCGAGCGCTGGCGAACCCAGCGCCACGGTGCTCGCCGCGGCGGCGAGTGCAAGAATTTTCAACATGATACGTCCGTCCGGTTGGTTGGTCATGGAACCGGAACGCATCGTGCGTGAGGGTGTTCCGCCTTTTCAGCCGACGACGACGTCGAGGCCGATATCGAGCGTCGGCGCCGCCATGGTAATTTTGGACGTCGAGATATAGTCAACGCCGGTCTCGGCAATGGCGCGGATCGTCTTGAGGTTGACGTTGCCCGACGCCTCCAGCTTCACCCGGCGCGGATCAGCCGCATAGGTGGCGTCTGTCAGACCCGCGCAATCGCGGTTGATCTCGACGGCGCGGTAGAGCAGTTCCGGCCCCATATTGTCGAGAAGCACCACGTCGGGCTGCGCCTCCAGCGCTTCCTCCAGTTCCTCCAGCGTCGTTACCTCGACCTCCACCTTGACGAGATGACCGGCGAAGGCGCGGGCGGCGCGGATGGCGGGCGCGACGCCGCCGGCAACGGCGATGTGGTTGTCCTTGATGAGGATGGCGTCGTCCAGGCCGTAGCGATGGGAGGAGCCGCCGCCCATGCGGACGGCATATTTTTCCAGCGCCCGCAGGCCCGGAATGGTCTTGCGCGTGCAGCAGACCTTTGCCTGTGTATGCGCGATCTCCTGCGCGAAATGGCCGGTGTGGGTGGCAACACCACACAGATGCATCAGAAAATTCAGCGCGACGCGCTCGGCCGACAGCACGGCGCGCGCCGGGCCGGATACCGTCGCGATCACCGTGCCGGGTTCGAGACGGTCGCCATCCTTCACAAAGGCCTCGAAGCGGATTTCGGGGTCCATCAACCGGAACGCCGCGCGCGCCAGATCGAGCCCCGCGACGATGCCCTCCTCCCGCGCATTGAGCTCCGCCGTCGCCGTCATATCCGGCGCGATCGTCGCCTGGCTCGTGATATCGCCCGCCCGGCCGAGATCCTCGACCAGCGCCGCGCGCACCTGCTCCTCGACCATCAGCGGGGAGAGAACGGGAAGATGGGGCGTGGTCATGGGCTTGTCCTGTTCAGATCATGGATGCGCGGCAGCTTACGCCGCCTTCGTTTCGGAGAGTTCGGCGACGACACGGTCGGCATCGGCGAGGGTCAGGAAGGTGCGGTGCTTCCAGCTTGCCTTCTGCTCGGAGAAATCGGAGCGGAAGTGGCCGCCGCGGCTTTCCTCGCGCAGATAGGCGCCGGTCGCGATCAGCTTGGCGGTCGTGACGATATTGTGGAAGCGCATGCGGGTGTTTTCGCGCTCCAGCGCGGCTATGTCGCGGATCGCGGTCATCAGGCCCTCGCGGGTGCGGATAACACCGACATGATCGCTCATCAGGCGGCGCAGACGCTTGAGCGCCGCGCTATCCTCAATGGTGACGAGATCGTCGCTCTCGCCGGCATTCTCGCCCCAGTCGTTGAGCTTGGGCTCGGGCAGCATGCCCTTGATGTTTTCGGCGATGCGAGCGGCAAAGACGACGGCTTCGAGCAGCGAGTTGGAGGCAAGGCGGTTGGCGCCGTGCACGCCCGTCGAGGTGACTTCGCCGGCTGCCCAGAGGCCATCGATCGAGGTGCGGCCCTCGGCATCCGTCAGCACGCCGCCCATATGATAGTGTACGGCCGGTACGACGGGGATGGGCCGGGTGACGGGATCGATGCCGGCGGCAATGCAGGATGCGTAGACGGTCGGGAACATTTCCGGGAAATGCGCGCCGACGGCCTTGGTGCAATCAAGGAAGGCACCGCGGCCGGCCTGGACCTCCGCGAAGACGCCGCGCGAGACGATGTCACGCGGCGCGAGTTCGCCATCCTCGTGGATATCGAGCATGAAGCGATGGCCGGCGGAATTGACCAGATGGGCGCCGTCGCCGCGCAGGGCTTCGGTGGCGAGCGGCGCGGGATCACGGCCGATATTGATGGCTGTGGGGTGGAACTGCACGAATTCCGGATCCGCGATGATGGCCCCGGCACGCGCCGCCATGCCGACGCCCTGCCCGCAGGCCTCCCACGGATTGGTGGTGACGGCGAAGAGATGGCCAACACCGCCCGAGCACAGCACAACGGCGCGGGCGGGGAAATGCACGCGCCGCTTCGACTGGCCGGCATCCGGCCGCGCGACAACGCCGGAAATGAAGCGGCCCTCGCGCACCAGCTCCTCGACCACATAGCCTTCCAGCACGCGGATCGACGGAGTGTTACGCACGGCCGCGATGAGCGCTTCCATGATGGCCTTGCCGGCCATGTCGCCCTTGACGCGCACGATGCGGCGCTCGGAATGGGCCGCCTCGCGCGACAGCAGGAGCTTCCCCTCGAGGTCGCGATCGAAGGGCACACCGTATTCGAGCAGATCATGGATGCGCGCGGGGCCTTCGGAGACCATGAAGCGTGCCATCTTCTCATCGACGATGCCGGCACCGGCTTCAAGCGTATCGGCAACGTGCTTGTCGAAGGTATCGCCGGGGCTCATGGCCGCCGCGATGCCGCCCTGCGCCCAGGCGGAGGAAGCGCCCTGCCCGATGGGCGCGGCCGCGAGAATCGTCACGGGCCGCGGCGCGAGCTTCAGCGCGCAGAACAGACCTGCCAGACCGCCACCGACGATGACGATATCGTCGATACCGTTCCAGGATTGCGGGCGAAAACTATCCATGGGCATGTTTTACTCCTCCAGCGCGTCGGCCCCGTCAGCTTGCCCCTCACCTGCCTGACGGCATCCTCTCCCCGCAAGCGGGGAAAGGGGCGATGGGGTTCACCGTTCTGCCCCTTCACCCCGCCTGCGGGGAGAAGGTCCCGGCAGGGGGATGAGGGGCCGCGCGAACGTTGCGTGCGCTTCCTACTGCTTAAGGTTCACCATCCGCTCGACGGCGAGGCGGGCGCGGTCGGCGATCGCCGGGTCCACCACGACCTCCTCCGTCATGTTCACCAGGCTGTCGAGGATCTTCGGCAGCGTGATCCGCTTCATGTGCGGACAGAGATTGCACGGCTTGACGAAATCGACGCCGGGCAAGTCGGCTTGGATGTTGGAAGCCATGGAGCATTCGGTGACGAGCAGGACGCGCGCGGGGCGGTTGTCCTTCACATAGTTGATCATGCCCGCCGTGGAGCCCGCGAAATCGCACACGGCGATGACATCAGGATGGCATTCCGGATGCCCGATGATCTCGATGCCGGGATGGGCTTCCTTGTAGGACAGCAGTTCCTGTGGGGTGAAGCGCTCATGCACCTCGCAATGGCCCTTCCAGGTCAGGATCTTCTTGTTCGTCTGCTTGGCGACGTTCATCGCCAGATATTCGTCGGGGATGCAGAGAACGGTGTCGCTCTCCAGGCTTTCGATGACGGCCAGCACATTGGACGAGGTGCAGCAGATATCCGTCTCCGCCTTCACATCGGCCGAGGTGTTCACATAGGTGACGACGGGCACGCCCGGATAGCGCTCCTTCAGGAGCCGCACATCCGCGCCGGTGATCGAGTCCGACAGTGAGCAGCCGGCCCTGGCATCGGGAATGAGAACGGTCTTTTCCGGGTTGAGGAGCTTGGACGTCTCGGCCATGAAGTGCACGCCGCACTGGATGATGATCTCAGCATCGACCTTGGTGGCGTCACGGGCGAGTTGCAGCGAATCGCCGACGATATCGGCAACGCAGTGGAAGATCTCGGGCGTCTGGTAGTTGTGCGCCAGGATGACCGCGCCGCGCTCGCGCTTCAGCCGGTTGATGGCGGCGACATAGGGCGCATAGACCGGCCATTCGAAGGCGGGAATGAACTGCTTGACCTTCTCGTACAGGTGCTCCGTCTCGCGGGCGATTTCCGGCGTGAAGGTGAGGTCCGGTTTTTCAAGGATGCCGAAGCGCTCCGCTGCGGTGAGCGGGCGCGGTGCATCGGCTGCCGACGCATGCTGGGCCAGAACGGTCATGGAACCCTCCTCTTCCACCGCCCTCCGGCGGCGCCGCCATTTTGCTCAAAGTGAGCATAATGGTCTTAAAACAAAACCGGCATGGCCGGTGGTTCTGATTTAAAAACTTTTGTGACGGTTTGCAAGGAGCGGCGCCCGAAATCCTCGTGAAGCCGCCCTCATTTCGTTCAGGCGGCGGCCGGCCGCGGCACGGCCTTTTCCTCGATAGGCCAGTGCACGATGGCGGCAAAGATGCCGAGCACCACGCCGAGCCACCAGACCGGATCGTAGGTGCCGAAATGATCGTAGAGATAGCCGCCCATCCACACGCCGAGGAACGAGCCGACCTGGTGCGACAGGAAGACGATGCCGCCCAGCAGGCCGAGATGCTTGGTGCCGAACATGATGGCGACAAGCCCGTTGGTCGGCGGCACAGTGGAAAGCCACAGCAGGCCCATCACGATGGCGAAGATGATGACGGAGGCCGGCGACTTGGGCAGCAGGATGAAGGCGGAAACGGCGACCGAGCGGGCAATGTAGATATAGGCGAGGAAATAGGGCTTCGAGTAGCGCTGGCCGATGACGCCGGCGGCGAGCGAGCCGATGATGTTGAAGAAGCCGATCAGCGCGAGGCCGATCACTGCATAGCGCGCATCGATGCCGATATCGCCGAGATAGGCGGGGAAATGCGCGGTGATGAACGCGACCTGATAGCCGCAGACAAAGAAGCCGGACACGAGCAGCAGATAGGATCGGTGGCCGAGCGCCTCGCGCAGCGCCTCGCCGATCGTCTGCTTGTATTCGCTCGCCGCCGTGATGCCCGATGACGAGTTGCCGCGCAGCGGAATGGCGATCAGCGGCACCAGCAGCATCAGCACGCCGAGATAGACGAGACTGTCAGACCAGCCATAGGCGCTGATCAGACCCTGCGACAGCGGCGCAAAGAGGAACATGCCGGCAGAGCCTGCCGCCGTACAGATGCCGAAGGCCATGGAGCGCTGCTCCGGCGTGACATTGCGCGCGAAGGCCGAAAGCAGGATGCCGAACGAGCCCGAACCGACACCGAGACCGACCAGCACGCCGCCGCCGATATGCAGCCAGAGCGGCGAGGTACCGAGCGACATGAGGAACAGGCCGAGCGCATAGACGATGCCGGAGACCAGCAGCACCCGCCAAGTGCCGAACTTGTCGGCGATGGCGCCAAAGAAAGGCTGGCTGAGGCCCCAGGCAAGGTTCTGCAATGCCATGGCAAGACCGAAGGTCGTGCGGTCCCAGCCGGTATCCTGCAGCATGGGCAGCTGGAAGAAGCCCATCGCCGAGCGTGGACCGAAGGTGAGCACGGCGATCAGCGAGCCGGCGGCGATGATGCCCCAGGGCATGGGGCGGCTGGCGGACGGCGCTGCATGGATGGATGGGGCGGACATGACGGTCTCCAGATCAGGTTGCCGAACCTAAGCGTCGCGATCGATGAACAAAAGCGAATTTAATTGACCGAACGATCAGCCGTACTGATGGAATCCGACAGTCCTTTCCACCCTGTCAGATCGACTTGACGCCGGGCGATTTTAGGCGCATCTCCACCGCAGGCGTCACAAGACGCCAAACCAAACCGGATAAGACAATGGACCCCGACAGTAGACGATCGAGAGCAGTCGAACGATCTGTCCGGTAGCGGCTTCACGCTTCGCTCCGGGCGGTTCGCCTGCCCTCAAAGGAGTGAAGCATGCTGCAGATTTACGCCCGCAGGGCCGACCGCTTTTGCCTGCGCGAAATTTCCAACCCCGCCATCGAGCAGGCGATCTCGCCTGCGCTCTGGTACGACCTGCTCAGCCCGACGCCCGCGGAGATCAAGGACGTCCAGGAAGCTCTTCACGTTTCCATTCCCACACGGGAAGAAATGGAGGATATCGAGCTGTCGGCCCGGCTCTATCAGGAGGACGGTGCGTCCTTCATGACCATGACGGCGCTGACCAATCTCGACAGCGACGAGCCGGCCAAGACCCCGATCACCTTCATCCTGCGGGGGCCGACGCTGATCACGGTGCGCCATGCCGATGCGAAGCCCTTCGCCACGTTCTGCACGCGGGCGCTGCGCGGCAACGGTCACAGCTACGAGACCGGCGAGGATGTCATGCTCGGCGTCATCGAAGCCGTGATCGACCGGATGGCGGACGTGCTGGAACGGCTCGGCAACGAGATCGACGGCATTTCGCGCGGCGTGTTCCGCGGCAAGAAGGCCTCCTCGCGCAAGAAGACGCGTGACCTCGAGGCGCTGATCGAGCAGCTCGGCCGCAAGGGAGACTTCCTGAGCGGCGTTCGTGAAAGCCTCGTCAGCATTTCGCGGCTCGTCGCCTATCACGCGGCGCTGGAAAGCCCCTCACGCCGGCCCTCCAAGGAGGTTCGCCAGCTGGTAAAGCTCGTTCAGCGCGACGCCACCTCGCTGGGCGACCATGCCGCCTTCCTGTCGGGCAAGATCAACTTCCTGCTCGATGCTACGCTCGGCCTGATCAATCTCGAGCAGAACCAGATCATCAAGATCTTCACCGTGGCCTCGGTGGTCTTCCTGCCGCCGACGCTTGTCGCGTCGGCCTATGGCATGAACTTCGAACTGATGCCGGAGCTGCAATGGCACTTCGGCTATCCCTATGCCGTCGGCCTGATGATCATCTCGGCGCTGATGCCCTACCTCTACTTCAAACGGCGCGGCTGGGTCTAACCGCGCACCTTCATCGGCCAGCGCTCGGCGCGCGTCTTCGTTACGCGCACCGGGTCGCCCAGGCGGATTTCGCCTTCGCTGCGCGGGACGGCGTTCCAGCCGAACAGGACACCAGGCACGCGACGGTCGGCGGACATGCGCTTTTCGGCCAGGCCCTGGATCGGATTGCCGCCGATGCGCTCGCCGGTCGTCTGGTCCTGCGTCGTCATGATGCAGCGGGAACATGGCTTGACGAGGTCGAACACGACACCGCCCACCTCGATCGTTTCCCATAAATCCTCGGCCCACGGCTCGTCGCTCGACACGAGGATATTGGTGCGGAAACGATCCATGCCGACCGGCTCCTGCCCTTTTGCGCTGAGCGTCGCATTGAGGTCGGCCAGCGAACCGGTTGTCGTGACAAGAACCGGAAATCCGTCGGCAAAGCCGACCGACGCCGCCACGCCGGCCCATGCCTCGCCTTCCGCGCGGTGCGCCTGGGCATCCATGTGCACGAGTTTGACCGGGCGGGCGAACCATTCGGAAAGCGCCTCGTTGACTGCGGGATCGGCGACAGCCGCGTTGACGGGCGTATCCCAGATCACGACATCGAGGCGGTCCTCCGGCTCGAAGCTCGCAAAGAGCTGGCGGCCATCCATTTCGAGATGCAGACTTTCACCGACTGCTGTGGCCTCGACCCGGGCTAGCGCCTGCAATTCGCGCTGGGTGATGAAACGGCCGTCCGGCTCGACGATCATGTAGCGCCGGTCGCCGGCCAGCCCGTCGATACGAACGGTCGCCGTCTCGAGCGGAATGGCGCGGCCGCTTTTCAGTGGATGGATGTTGAGGCCTTCGACCTGCATGACGGCAATCTTTCCTGAAATATCGATTCAATTCCTTGCCGGATCGATTCAATCCGGGGTCACAAAAGCATGTATTCCTTCAGATTTCATCCAGCATCATGTCGCGGATGACGCGCAGGCGCTGCGTCCGTTCAGCTGCCATGCGGCTGCCGGTTGCCGTGCGGAAGCCATCGGCGAGCCGGAACAGCTTCACCTCGAAATGATCAATGGCGAAGGCCTTGTCGTCGAGCGGTCGATTTTCGGCCAGCGGGTCCATGGGATCGTAAAGACCGCTGCCCATGCGACCGGCAATGTAGAAGCAGCGCGCCGCGCCCATCATGCCGATGGCGTCGAGCCGGTCGGCATCCTGCACGATCTTCGCCTCCAGCGTCTCCGGCGCGATATTGGCGGAGAAGCTGTGCGTGAGAATGGCGTGGGCGACGGCGGCAATATCCGCCGCGTCCCAGCCTTCGTCGGCCAGCAGGGTAGAAGCCTTTTCCGCGGCAAGGCGCGAGGCCTCTGCCCGCAGTGGCGAGTTCTTCTCCACGGCCACGCAATCGTGCAGCAGAACGGCGGCGGCAAGCAGCCGCAGGTCGCCGCCCTCCTCCGCCTGGATGCGTCGGGCATTCTTCCACACACGGATGAGATGGGCCGCGTCATGCGAGCCGTCATCGGCAGCGAAGGCCTGCGGCAGCAGGCGTTCAGCAAGGCTTCCGAGCGGCGAGAAAGCGGCGGCAAGGCAGGTGAAAGACATGGAGCGATCCCGGAATGGTGCTCCTTCCCTAGCCCGTCAGGCCCCGGCGTTCAATTCCGTCGCATCCTCCGTCCCGGATTTTCGCGACAGGATCTTCTGGTAGAACAGGCCGATGCCGATGAGAACCGCTCCGAGCCCGATAAAGGAGAGCGCCCGCAGGATGCCTTCGAGGTTCGACATGTCGATCAGGAAGACCTTCACCACGGAAATCAGCACGAGGCCGGCGGAAGCGAGGCGGATGCTGCGGGAATCGACCTTCGAGCCGATCGCCAGAAGCACGACGCCGAGCAGCAGCCAGACGACGGAATAGGTGTAGGTCTCCGGCTGGAGGAAACCCTTCCAGTCGGCGATGCCCTCGCCGTGCCAGTAGCGGCGAACGGAAAGCGTCACCCAGGCGAAGGCGAGCGCCACGGCCGTCAGCGCCAGCATGATGACATAGGGCAGCGGCCGGCGGTGGCGTGCATAGAGGGCAAGCCCGCCATAGGCGATGCCCGGCAGCAGGTAGCCGACCAGCAGCAGATCGAACACCGGCCATTTGCCGAGCAGTTCCCCGGTGAAATAGGGATTGAGGCCGATGAAATGCGCGCTCAGCACCGACAGGACCGAAAGAACGCCGACCACCATCGAGCCATAGCGGAAGACCGGGCTCGGGGATTTGAGGTCGAGCGACATCATGACAGCCGAGGCGCCGATGATCAGCAGCGTGTAGGTCGCCTGCTCGCCCAGCGTCGGCACGGCGCTGTCGAGCACGCCGCCGTTCATGCCGTGGCGCACGAGGATCGCAGCCGTCAGCAGCACGAAGAGGCTCGCGAGCGCCTGCAAGAGATTACGGATGCGTTCACCCGGCCAGCGGCGCAGTTCGAAGGCGGACAGCGCGAGAAGTGCGGCAGGAATGCCGTAGCCGGCAAGCAACTGGTTGAACACCGGCATCTTCGAGAGATTGGCCGCGCCGACGATGGTCGGCTCCCAGGCAATGCGGCCGGCAACGAGCATTGCGGCCGCCGCCATCAGCCAGGGCAGGACCGGCCAGCGGCGCAGGCGCGTGGCAAAGACCGCGACCGTACCCAGGACAGCGATGCCAAGCGTGGTTGCGAGACCATCGGTCAGGGCGTGCAGCGCGAGGACCAGGAAGGCGAAGCCGCCGGCCACGAAGGCCCATTGCTTGATGTCGATATTTTCCTCCGCCTCGCTTTCGCGCGAGAACATCTCGGCCGCCGCGAAGAAGACAAGGCCGAGAACGATGGCGAGCAGACCGTGTTTGGGATCGAAGGAGAGATTACCGAGATTGAGGAAGCTGACCGCGACGATCGAAAACGGCACGGCCGGCGCCAATATGCTCCAGATCGCGGCAAAGGCACGATCGCCCCTGCCCTGCAGGCGCACCGCGACAAGGCCGACCGCCGCATAGGCGACCGCCAGAACGAGCAGCAGATTGACCGGCACCAAACCGAGAACGGAGACAGGCTGTGCGCCATCCAGTGTCGGCGGTTCGATCAGCGTGAACGGATCGATCAGGCCGCCCGGTAGCGCGGTCATCTTCACAACGCCACCAACGGCAGCTATGGCCGACAGGAGCGCCGGATAGATCGCCCAGCCGCGCAACGTGCCGAGAGCGGCCAGCGCCAGCACGATGGCTGCGAAGGCGTATTCGCCGTACGCGATCGCCGGTACCTTGCTGGCAAGGACGAGCGCCGGGAAGGCCATGGCCAGAGCGCCGGTGAGGGAGACGGCAAGCAGCGGGGGCGCGAACAGACGGTCGAGCGCGGTTGCGGGCACGGCCGGTGTCGCGGACATCGCGGCAGGTGCGGGAACGTCGTCCGCCGTTACGCTTCCCGGCCAGAGCAGGCCATGGCCGAGCGCCAGCAGCAGCATTGTCAGCAGCACCGGGATGACATCGACATAGCTCGCCTGCGTCAGATAGAGCAGCGTCCACATCGCCATGCCGGCATTGGCAAGCGCCGGCACGACCTGCCAGCGGCGGATGCGCGCGGCAGCAAAGGTAGAAAGCCACGCGATGCCGAGAAAGCCGAACAGGCCCCAGGCGCTGGGATTTTCCGTCGAGACCAGCGCCGGCGTCAGCATGGAGGCAAGCAGGCCGAGGCCCGCCAGTGCCTGACCGTGCAGCAGCGACAGGCCGATGGTGCCGAAGGAGACGGCGGCCAGCAGCACGAAGGCCGCCAGCGGGCCGAAATAGCCGTAGACCCCGTAGGAAACATAGGTGACGGCAAAGAGCGTCAGGGCACCGGCGGCCGTCAGCACGCCGGGGATCATGGCGTTCTGGAAAGCATTGGCGATGAGCGGCTGGGTGCGGCGGCGCACGAATTCGCCGATGGCGATCAGCACCAGGCCGAAGACGGCGGCGAGCGACAGGCGCACCGCAGGACTGAGCAGCCCGGCCTCGATGGAATATTTCACCATGAAAATGCCGCCGAGCGCGAGCGCGACACCGCCCACCCAGACCGCCCAGCGCGCACCGATGCGGCTTTCGAAGCTTTCGCGCGGCTTTGCCGGCGTGGTGACAGGGGTGGCGGCCGGAGCCGTGACAACATCCTGTGCCGTCTGGCTTGCCGCCACGCTCTCCGTTGCTTCTTCGGCCGGCGCGCTGCCAAAAATCGCACGGCCCTTGTCGAGCTCGTCGGTTGTCCCTGCCCATGGACCGTCGAACGTTTCCTGTTCAGGCTCTTGCGCAGGATCGGCCGGTAAGGCTGCGACATCGTCCGCCTGCTCTGCCTGGGCTACCACCACGGGACCGGCCGCCTTTAAAGCTTCTACCTCGCGCCGGAGGCGAAGCACCTCCTCGCCGATCTTCTGCGCGCTGTTGCGGGATGCGTTGAGGGTGTAGAGCGCCAGGCCGATCGCGACCAGGGTAAGGATATCGAGCATTACAACTCCAGGACGGCCATGTTCGGGCGGCAGACTACCCGTTTTTCTTCAAACGCCAAACAGGGTTACGTTTCAGGCCGGCGATCTCTTCACAGGATAGGGATGGAGGTTTTGACCTGGACCATCAACCGCCGTGCGCGCCCGCTTCCCCGGCCCGCATGTCTTCGGCCGCACCGAGCGCCTTGAGCGCCGCCTGCACGAACCCGTCGCGGGCGCTCGCCAGCGTGAGGCCGCGCGGCTCGCAGACGTAACGGTTGAGGAAAAAGGCCGTGAGCCGGAAGCCATCGGAGAGTGCCGCGGCATCGGCGGCATGCCGGCTTTCATCGCCCAGGAACGCCGGCAGCGCCAGCATCCTGTCCGCCCAGGGGCCGCCGGCGGCGCGCGACACCGCCCGCCCCGACTTGGGCGACACGTAGCACAGGTCCTCGCGCGAGCCGGTGGCGGCGCATTCCAGAAGGTCGAGGCCGAAGCCGAGATCGTTGAGAACGGCAAGCTCGAAGCGGATGAGAAGCTCGCCCGCGGCGGACGGCTCGTGCAGGTGGTCGAGGATGACGGTGAGCGCCTCGTAGAGATGGGGATGAGGATCGCGCTCCGGCAGGAAGCGCAGGAGTGCGGCCATGGCCTGCACGCCGTAGACGGCGGTCGCCGTTTCCATCAGCCGGGCAGCGCGCAGTTCCACGGGCTCGATGCGGAACTCGCCGAGATGCTCGTCGAGCCGCGCACGCCAGGTCACATCTACGGAATTGCCCGGCTGGAGCACCGGCTGCATGGTCCGCGAGCGTCCGCCGCGCACCATGCCGAGATGCCGGCCGCGGCCGCGCGTCATGACCTCGACGATCACAGACGTTTCGCCATGGCGCCGAACGCCCAGAACGATGGCCTCATCACTCCACTGCATGGCCAAGCCTTACGCCTTCGGCCCTGCGGCCGCAAGGCGCGCGGGTCATCGCTGTGCGGCGGAACGCCGCGTGGCGCTGACGCCACACTTAAGCCCTTGCCACAGTTTCGCTTTCTTCTCGCCCTGCCCTCGCCCGCTTTGCCCCTGAAAGACCGCCCAAAGGCTGCAAAAGCCAAATTTCGCTGACATGACAGGTGCCGTTTTCATGCGTTTGCTTCGCTCCATCGCCCTCTTCGTTCTTGCCTCGACGCTTGCCGGCTGCGCCACGACCGTGATGGAGGTGAAGCAGAAGGGCCCGGATCCGATGCATGTGGCAATGTACGGGCCGCATCCCGACGAGCGCTTTCCGCTGCCGGCGATGGATATCAGCAAGGTCAATCCGAAATACTTCCGCCAGCAGGTGGCCTACCGGACAATGGAGCCGCCCGGCACCATCGTGGTCGATACGCAGGAGCGCTTCCTCTATCTCGTGCAGGGCGACGGCATGGCGATGCGCTACGGTATCGGCGTCGGCAAGGCGGGACTGGAATTCGAAGGTGCGGCACGCATAGGACGCAAGGCGGAATGGCCGCGCTGGACGCCCACGCAGAACATGATTGCGCGCGAACCCGAACGTAACCTGAAATGGGCAGGCGGCATGGAGCCGGGCCTCACCAACCCGCTCGGCCCGCGCGCGCTTTATCTCTACAAGGACGGCAACGACACGCTCTTCCGCATCCACGGCACCTCCGAGCCGTGGTCTATCGGCAAGGCGGTCTCGAGCGGCTGCATCCGGCTGTTCAACCAGGATATCATCGACCTCTATGGCCGTGTTCCGACTGGAAGCCGCGTCGTCGTGCTGCAGCATCACACGCCGGTCGACGAGCCGGGGCCGATGGCCGCGTCCGACGGACTTGTGCCGCCGGCTGCGATCTGAGCATCACCAAGCGTCGGGCTCTCGAACCATATGCACGATGCTGGCGGGGTTCATGATCCAACCACCGCGAAAGCCCTCTCCCAGATCTTCAACGGCGTCGCAACGCACGACGCCGTTTTGCTCGAGATGTCCGAGCGCGGCCCGATGGTCCGGTGTGAAAAGTTCGAGCCAGACTTCCGCCTGACTGTAGGCCGGCGCCTCGTCGATCCAAAGCCTGTTCGGACCGAGTTCGAAACCGATGGCTGGCGCCTTCGCCTCGAAGGGTTTGAGGCGCACGACGTCGCGATAGAAGGCGACGGTCGCCGCATACTGATGTGACGGCACCTTCATCGCGATATTGATACCGCCCGTGATCTGCGTATTCATCGCAACCTCCGTCATGTGAAATCCTCCTGCCCGGCGGTGACCACACCCTTCATTTCGCTTGGATAATAGCCTTCCCGCAGGTTGATGCCGTACTCGACATAGGCCTTCATGCAGGCGAGCATCTGCGACCAGCCCTCGCAGTTCATGTAGGAGGATTTCTGGCCGCGCTCGTTCTCACGCCAGCCGCTCTCTGCAATCGTCACCATCGTACCGCCATCGTCCAGGGACTTGAAACGCATCTCGACGCGCGTCGTGTAAGGCGCCTCCCCCTCATCGACCATGGCGTCCCACCGGAAGACGATAAGGGTGTTTTCCTCTACCTTGTCGACGATAACAGGGGCCATTCCCCACCAGGTGACGGTCGTACCCTCGACAAGCGGTGCGCTCGCACCGCCGATCGTCGTGAAGTAACCGCTCAGTTTCGTCGGATTGACCACCGCATCGAAAACCTCGGCAACCGGCTTGCCGATCCGCCCGTTCACGCGAAATTCCAGCGTCATGCCTTCCTCCTTGGGCGTACCCGCCTCCTCTGTCTTGTACCCGGTCAAAATAGGTTATAAAAATATAACATGTCAATCGAATCGATAGAGGATGCCGTCTTCAAGGCGCTTGCCAACGGCAAGCGGCGGCAGATGCTGGACGCGATCAAGCTCGCGCCGCTGACGACGCGTGCACTGTGCGAGAAATTTCCGGAAATGGACCGCTGCACGGTGATGCAGCACCTGAAGGTGCTTGAAGAGGCGGACCTGATCATTCCCCGCAGAGAGGGCCGCGAGCGCTGGAACCACCTTAACGCCCTGCCGATCCAGGCGATCCATGACCGCTGGATCAGCCAGTATGCCGGGCATGCCATGAACGTGCTTTCGGCCCTGAAAGACGAACTGGAAGGCTGAGGCCCCGCCATTCGACGGCGCCTCACAAAATCAGACCGCGACCGCGATGCGGCCGATCTCGGCAATGATGGCGTTTCGTTCGTCGCCGGAAATATCGGGCATTTCCACGAAGGCGGTCACCACGATCGCACCGCGATCCGGCGACCAGGCGATCGCGACATCGTTGGCGTTGCCGGCCTTGTCGCCGTTCGTTCCGGTCTTGTCGCCGGTCATCCAGTTCGCCGGAAAGCCGGCGCGCAGCCGCGTATCGCCCGTCTTGTTCATCACCAGCCAGGCGGCAAGCTGCGCCTTCGCACGCGGCGAAAGCACGTCGCCGAGAACGAGCCTGTGCAGGGTGTCGGTCATGGCGGTCGGCGTCGTGGTGTCGCGCTCGTCGTTCGGCTTGTCGTGATAGTTCAGCGCCGGTTCCGTGCGGTCGAGGCGCGTGACCGTGTCGCCGCAACCGCGCAGGAAGGTCGTGACGGCTTCCGGCCCGCCCGACGCGGCAAGCAGCAGGTTCGCGGCGGCATTGTCGCTGAGCGTGATCGTCGCCTCGCACAGAGCGGCCACCGAGATGCCGGCACCGCCGACATGCTTTTCCACCACCGGCGACCAGTCGACGAGGTCCGATGTCTTGACGACGATGTGCCGGTCGAGCGTTTCCTCCCCGCGGTCGACGCGTGCGAGGATATGCGCCGCCAGCAGCGCCTTGAAGGTGCTGCACATCAGGAACCGCTCATCGGCCCGATGGCCAAGCCGGGCGCCCGTTGCGAGATTGTGTATGGCAACGCCGATGCGGCCCTTGTGGCGCGCTTCCAGTTCGGCGAGCCGCTTGCCGAGCGCGCCGTCGCCGGCGGCCCGAGCGGAGCCTGTCATTGCCGAAACGGCGGGAATCGCAAAGAGAGCGCCGGCCATCGCCTGCCGGCGTGAAATCGTCATCGTCATCCGTTCATTTCCTGTCTGCCGGTAACGGGCGCCTTGTGCGCCACACCGGTTTGAGCCCGCCCACATCGCGACTATGCGCAACGGGCCGGGTCAAAACAAACGACGAATTCTGCCAGCAGCCATTAGGAAAACTAGGCCTATTTCTTCTTCATCGCCTCGGCGAGCGCGGCACCGAAGGCGCCTTGCGACGGGGCCGGCTGCTTGGGCGCAGCCTGGCTGAATTTCGGCTTCATCTGGGCGTTGCGGTCATTGCGCGGGGCGTTGTCCCGCGGCGCGGGAGCTGCCCCGTCCTTGCGCATGGTGAGGCCGATGCGTTTGCGCGGCACATCCACTTCCGTCACCCGCACCTTCACGACGTCGCCGGCCTTCACGACCTCGTGCGGGTCCTTGATGAAGCGGTCGGCGAGCTGGGAGACATGGACGAGACCGTCCTGGTGCACGCCGATATCAACGAAAGCACCGAAGGCGGCGACGTTTGTGACCGTGCCTTCAAGCAGCATGCCGACCTTGAGGTCCTTGATATCGTCGATGCCGTCGGCGAAAGTCGCGGTCCTGAATTCCGGGCGCGGGTCGCGGCCGGGCTTTTCCAACTCGGCCAGAATGTCCTTGACGGTGGGCAGACCAAAGCGTTCGTCGACGAAGACCTTCGGATCGAGCTGCTTCAGCGCCGCACTATCCCCCATCAGTGCACGCAGATCGCGACCGCAGGCGGCGACGATCTTCTTGGCGACGCCATAGGCTTCCGGGTGGACCGACGAGGCATCGAGCGGCTCCTTGCCGTTGGGGATGCGCAGGAAGCCAGCGCACTGTTCGAAGGTGCGGGCGCCGAGGCGCGCGACCTTCATCAGCTCCTTGCGGCTTTCGAAGGGGCCGTTGGCATCGCGATGCGCCACGATGGCCTCGGCCGAGGATTTTCCGAGGCCCGAAACACGCGCGAGAAGCGGCGCGGAGGCCGTATTGAGATCGACACCGACTGCATTCACGGCGTCCTCCACCACGGCATCGAGCGAGCGCGAAAGCTTGCCCTGATCGACATCGTGCTGGTACTGGCCGACGCCGATCGACTTCGGTTCGATCTTCACGAGTTCGGCCAGCGGATCCTGCAGGCGACGCGCGATGGAGACGGCGCCGCGCAGCGACACGTCGAGGTTGGGAAACTCGGCGGCGGCTGTTTCGGAAGCGGAATAGACCGAGGCGCCGGCCTCCGAGACGATGACCTTGGTGGGCTTTGCGCCAGGAAGCTGGGCCAGCATGTCGGCGACGAGTTTTTCCGTCTCGCGGCTGCCCGTGCCGTTGCCGATGGAGATTAGTTCCACCTTGTGCTTGCGGATGAGCGATGCCAACTCGGCCTGCGTGCCGCGCACATCGTTTTTCGGTGGGAAGGGATAGACCGTCGTCGTCTCGACCACCTTGCCGGTGTTGTCGACAACGGCGACCTTGACGCCGGTGCGGATGCCCGGATCGAGGCCCATCGTGGCGCGTGTACCGGCGGGGGCCGCAAGCAAGAGATCCTTGAGATTGCGGGCGAAGACGCGGATCGCCTCCTCCTCGGAGCGCTCGCGCATCTCGCGCATCAGGTCGAGCGACAGCGACATGGAGAGCTTGACGCGCCAGGTCCAGCCGATGACGTCGGCCAGCCACTTGTCGCCCGGCCTTGTGCCGACGGCGTAGAAGGAAGCGATGATGCGCTCGACGGGCTTGACCGGCTCGGTGCTGTCCTGATCCACGACGATATCGACCGACAGGAACTCCTCGTTCCAGCCGCGCAGCATGGCGAGCGCGCGGTGGCCGGGCACGGTCGCCCAGCGTTCGGTGTGGTCGAAATAGTCGGAGAACTTTGCTCCGGCCTCCTGCTTGCCCTCGACGACGCGCGAGCGCAGGAAGGCATTGTCCTTCATGTAATCGCGCAGGCGCTTGAGAAGGTCCGCGTTTTCCGTGAGCTGTTCGGCGACGATGTCGCGCGCGCCTTCCAGCGCCGCTTTCACATCGGGCACATCGGCCGAGAGGAATTTCTCGGCCAGCTCGGACGGCACCAGTGCCCTGTCGGCAAGGATCTGCTCGGCGAGCGGGCCAAGGCCGCGTTCGCGGGCGATTTCCGCCTTGGTGCGGCGCTTCGGCTTGTAGGGAAGATAGATATCCTCAAGCTCGGCCTTGGTGGTGACGGCGGCAATGCGGGCGGACAGCTCGTCGGTCAGCTTTCCCTGCCCCGCGATGGAATCGAGGATGGAGGCGCGGCGGGCTTCCAGTTCGCGCAGATAGGCGAGCCTTTCGGCGAGCGTGCGCAGCTGGGTATCGTCGAGCCCGCCGGTCACTTCCTTGCGGTAGCGGGCGATGAAGGGAACGGTCGCGCCCTCGTCGATCAGTCCGACGGCTGCGGAAACCTGCGCGGCGGTCGCCTTGATCTCGGCTGCGATCAGGTTTGCGATCTTGAGCGGGGTCGGGGCCATGACGAACTCCTGTGGGGTAACGGCGGGCGGCGACCATAGTTCGCCAGCGGGGCAAGGCCAACTGCCTGCGCCGCGACTGGCCGCCAGTCCACAATATATCAGCGCTCCCGCGAGTGCGGGAAAGTGAGGCTACCACGCTTTCCGACCCTTGGGTTGTAACGCTTCATAAAGCCTTCCGCCGGTATCGTGCACTGTGGAACGGCAACGGGGCCATCGTCATGCGCAGTGCATTTCTCGCAACAGTCTCAATGGCGGCCCTCGCCGTGGCAGGGCCTGCGCATGCGACGACGCTCAGCCTGCTGATCTGGGAAGCCTACATCGACGAACAGGTGCTTGCCGACTTCACCGCCGAAACCGGCGCCGAGGTCCGGCAGACGCTCTATGACAGCGGCGACGTGCGCGACGAGATCCTCGCCGACCCCAACAGCAATATCGACGTGGTGGTGACCAACGAGAACGGTGCCAAGCTCTACGGTAATCGCGGCATTCTGACGGCACTCGATACCGGCAACGTTCCTGCCCTGAAGGATTACGAGGACAGCTGGACCAAGCGCTGCGGCGGCTACGGCGTTCCCTATCTTTGGGGAACGATGGGCATCCTCTACCGCTCGGACAAGATCACGACGCCGCCGACCTCCTGGGCCGACATCATGATGCCCGCGGAACCCCTGCGCGGCCATATCGCGATGTACGATGACCATGCCGAAGCCTTCGTCGCGCCGCTCGTGTTGCTCGGGAAATCGGTGAATGCCAACGATAACGAGACGCTCAAGGCCGCCTACGACATGATGAAGGCGCAGGCCCCCTATGTGCTGACCTATGACTACGCCATCACCTCGGTTCAGAGCCCGGACAAGGGGCCGAACATCTGGATGGCGCTTGGCTATAGCGGCGACCAGTATACCCTCAACGGCAAGGTGGGCACGCCGCACCTCTGGCGCTATGCCTTGCCCAAGGAAGGCACGCTGTCCTGGCTCGACTGCGTCTCGGTCAGCGAACGTTCGAAGCAGAAGGCGCTCGCGCTGAAGCTGGTCGATTACATCGGTAATGCGGAAAACAGCGCCCGCAACGCCGTCAAGCTCAACATGCCCACGGCAAACAAGGCGGCAATGGCGCTACTGCCGGAAGACATGCAATCCAATCCCGAAATCTATGCGGCCCCGGAAATCCTGGCAAAGAGCCAGCTTCAGGAGGAACTGACCGTTCAATCGGTGCAGGCCCGCCGTCGCATCCTCAGCAGTCTGGCTCAATTCAGTGACGCTCGGTAAACGCGCCCTCGCCCTTATCTTCCCGGTCGTTCTGGCAGGCTATGTGCTTGCAGCCTCGCTCATCTACTATGTGCAGAGCTCGTCCATCGCCGGGCTGGAGCGCGCGCGCCTCTGGCAGCAGATCGGCATGCTGACCGCCGTCTTCCAGAACGACGTGATGCAGAACCGCAGCTTCCTGTATTCGCTCGTTGAAGGCGGTGCGGTGCGTCTCTTCGTCAACGAACCGAATGCCGATTACCGCCGTATGGCGCTCGGCGTGCGGCTGCAGCAGAGTATCACGTCTCTCTCCGACGACCGCAAACGCTTTATTTCTGCCGCCATCATTCGCCCGCCCCTGACGGTGGATTACTATTTCGAGGACAGCGCCGATCCCTTCGCCGAGATCACACCGCAGCAACTCGAACACATCCGCCATACCATAGACAGCCCACGGCTGTCCTCGTGGTCCTACCTCGACACGCCGGGCATCGAACCGCTCATCGTGCATTCCGAATTCATCGACCCCGTGACCTTCAACCGCCCGGTCGCCAGCGCCAAAGCCGAATCGATCCTGGTCCAGACGGCAGTGCGCCCGAAGGCCTTTCTCGAATTGAAGCGGGCGCTCGAGAAGGAATATGGCGCAACCGTCGAGATCGCACGGCATCAGTTCCTTGCGCAGGGCGGGCTTTCGGCGACCGCCACGCTCGGCCCGTCGCTCTTTGCACGCCTGACGCCGGAGCCGGGTTTTCTGGAGGAACGGCTTTCGACGCTCAGAATGCTTCTGGCGCTCGGCGCCATCGCGCTCAGCCTGTGCACCATCGTTCTCGTGCTGGTGCTGGTTCGCCGCTACATCACCAACCCGATCGCCCGCCTTGACCGCCAACTAACCGAAGTCATGACCGGCAATCGCAGCGCCCTGCCCGAAATGCACGAGATCGGCGAAATCGGCCGCCTCTCCGTGAACGTCAAGCGCCTGCACGACCAGTCCATGCACTCCTTCGATCTCGTGCAAAACGCCTCCTGGACGGATACGCTGACCGGGATCTCCAACCGCGAATACTTCAACATCCGCTCGACGCAGCTGCTCGAAGAGGCCGAGGAAGCCGGCATCGGCTGCACGCTGCTGTTCATCGACGTGGACAACTTCAAATTCGTCAACGACAAGCATGGCCACAAGATCGGCGACGAACTGCTCAAGACGCTGGCAGACCGCATCTCGGCGATCGTCGCACGTATTGTCATTGAGCGCGGCCTTCCGGCCGGGTTGTTCGCCCGCCTTTCGGGGGACGAATTCGCCATCATGCTGCGCTGCCAGCCCGGCGCGGGAACGATCACCGAACTGTCCGGCAATATCCTGGCGCTGTTTGCGGAGGGATTCGAAGTACTGGAAAAGGCCTATCCGGTCACAGCCAGCATCGGCATCGCGGTCTACCCTGAAGACGCGCGCACACTGCCCGAACTCATCGCCAATGCCGACGCGGCTATGTATCAGGCAAAATCGCAGGGCAAGAACGGTTCGGCCCGCTATTCCCGCTCCCTGCACGAGAAGCGCAACCGTCAGCGCCGCATCGAGGAGGAACTGCGCATCCTCAATGCCGACGAGCAGTTCCATCTGGTTTACATGCCCATCGTCAACGGTCAGGGCAAGGTCACGGGCTGCGAGGCGCTGCTGCGCTGGACCTCACCGGTGCTGGGGAATGTCACCCCGGACGAATTCATTCCCATCGCCGAAACGACGGGCCTGTTCAGCAAGATCGACTGGTGGGTGATCAACCGCGCGATGGCCGACTATGGCCATGTGAGGAAGCTCTTCGGCGCCGAGACCATCCTGTGCATCAACATTTCGTCCGCCGAACTCTACACCAAGTCGATCAGCGATCACTTCTGCGACTGCGCCGACAGGCATGGCGTCGATGCGCGGCTGATCGAGATCGAGCTGACGGAAACCTTCGCGGTCAAGCTCGGCGAGCAGTCCCGCCGCAACATCGAGATCTTGCGCGCCAAGGGCTTCCGCATCTCGATCGACGATTTCGGCGCCGGATATACGTCCGTGCAGCAGATCATCGAGTACCCGGCTGAAACCATCAAGCTCGACCGTGAACTGGTGGAAAGCCTGACCCGGTCGGCCGCCCTTCCCACCTTGCGCGCGCTGATCGCGCTCTGCCACGCGCAGGACATGTCGGTCATTGCCGAAGGGGTCGATACGCCGGAGAAGATGTCGCTGCTCGCCGCGGCAGGCTGCGACCTCTACCAGGGCTATCTCATCAGCCGCCCGCTTGCGCTCGACGACCTCGGCGTCTGGGCCATGCAGCGCCTGCTGGACACGGCACGCGAAACGATGCGGTCGGCAGAGCGCCGCGCACAGGGCTAAGCGCTTCCCAGACGGCCGCGAAACGGATCAGGATGTCGGGAAGTCGAGGCCCATTTCGCGGAAGCGGGCCGGATCGTCACCCCAGTTCTCGCGCACCTTCACGAAGAGGAAGAGGTGAACCGGCTGCTCGAGGATTTCCGAGAGCTCCTTGCGGGACGCCGTGGAGATCGCCTTGATCGCATCGCCGTTCTTGCCGAGCGCGATCTTCTTCTGGCTGTCTCTTTCGACATAGATGACCTGCTCGATGCGCACCGAGCCGTCCTTGCGCTCTTCCCACTTTTCCGTCTCGACGTGGGAGGAATAGGGAAGTTCCTGGTGGAGGCGCAGGAACAGCTTCTCGCGGGTGATTTCGGCGGCGAGCTGGCGCATGGGCAGGTCAGAAATCTGGTCTTCCGGGTAGTACCACGGACCTTCCGGCAGCGCGGCCGCAAGATAGTCCATCACATCCTCGCAGCCCGAGCCGTTGAGGGCGGAGATCATGAAGGTGCGCTCGAACTTGACGACCTCGTTCACGGCGGCCGTCAGCTTCAGGAGATCCTCCGGCTTGACGCGGTCGACCTTGTTCAGCACGAGGATCTTCGGCTGATGGACCTCCTTGAGGCCCTCCAGGATCGCCTCGGCGTCGCCCTTCAGGCCGCGCTCGCTGTCGATCAGGAACATGATGAAGTCGGCATCCTTGGCGCCGCCCCAGGCCGTCGTCACCATGGCGCGGTCGAGCCGGCGGCGCGGCTTGAAGATGCCGGGTGTGTCCATGAACACGATCTGCGCGTTCTTGTGGATCGCGATGCCGCGTACGATGGCGCGCGTCGTCTGCACCTTGTGGCTGACGATCGACACCTTGGCGCCGACCAGCCGGTTCACCAGCGTCGACTTGCCGGCATTGGTGGCGCCGATCAGGGCGACGAAGCCCGAACGGGTCGCGCCCTCGGCTGCGGCACCGGTCTCGGCAGGGATGTTGGTTTCTTCCGTCATGATATCCGTCAATCCGGGTCCTTCTGGCGGAAGGCCCCATGTTCCTGTTTCCATGCAATTTCAAAAGGCGGAAGTGCGTTCAGGCGTCGGCCTTGGGCCAGACGCCTTCGCGTTCCAGTATCTTCGTCGCGGCCGCCTGTTCGGCGGCCCGTTTCGATCGGTCGATGCCGGTCTCCGGCGCCACGCCCTTGACCTCGACCGTCACGGTGAAGCGGGGATCATGATCCGGTCCGGAGCGCTCGTCCACCCTGTAATTCGGTGTGAGGCCAAACCGGGCGTGCGCCCATTCCTGCAACTCGGTCTTTGCGTCTCGCCGCGCGCCTTCGGCACGCGCCGCCCTGCCCTCCCAGTTGGCGAGGATGAAGCCGCGCGCGGCCTCCAGCCCGCCATCGAGATAGATGGCCGCGATCAGCGATTCCACCACATCGGCCCGTACGTTCAGCATGGCCTTGCCGGTAAGCTTCTTGATGTCGGCGCCGGTGCGGATGAAGCGATGCAGACCAAGATCATCCGAAACTGCCGCGCAGCTTTCAGCGCTGACGAGTTGGTTGAGGCGAACGGACAGCTCGCCCTCCTTGGCATCGCGAAAGGTGCGAAACAGCATCTCGGCCACGCAAAGGCCGAGAACGCGATCACCGAGAAACTCCAGCCGCTCGTAGTTGCTGCCCTTGCCGGGCCGTGCACTCGCATGCGTGATCGCCCGGTCGAGACGATCCTTGTCGGTGAAGACGTAGCCGATCAGCGCCTCGAGGGCCTTGCGGTTGGCGTCGTTCAGCGGAATGGCGCCCTTCATTCAACGACCTTGAAGAGGCGATCCCAACGCAGGTTCGCCGGCCACTTCCAGACTTCGCTGAAGGACGTGTCGTGGCCGAGCGAGAAAAAGATCAGGCTGGCGCGGCCGATGAGGTTTTCGGCCGGGACGAAACCGACGTCGAAGCGGCTGTCGGCGGAGTTGTCGCGGTTGTCGCCCATCATGAAGTAGTGGCCTTCGGGCACGATGAACTCGCGCGTGTTGTCGCCGACCGTGCCGGGACGGGTGTCCAGCGTGTCGTAGGAGACGCCCGTGTCCAGCGTCTCGCGGAACATGGGGATGTTTTCGCCGGTATCGTACTGGTCGTCCGCGCGGAAGAAGCCATCCTGCTGGCGCTCGACGGGCTTGTCATTGATGTAGAGAATGCTGTCGCGCACCTGCACGCGGTCGCCCGGCAGGCCGACGAGACGCTTGATGTAGTCGATGTCGGGGTTCGGCGGGAAGCGGAACACGACGATGTCGCCGCGCTTCGGCTCGCTTGCGAAGATGCGGCCCGAGAACAGGTTCGGCGAGAACGGCAGCGAATATTTCGAATAACCGTAGGAGAACTTGTTGACGAACAGGTAATCGCCGACCAGCAGCGTCGGCATCATCGAGCCGGACGGAATGGTGAAGGGCTGGAAAAGCACGGTGCGGATCACGACGGCGAGCAGCAGCGCCTGAATGATGACCTTGACGTTTTCCCACAGGCCGCCTTCGGCCTTTTCAGTCTTCTCTGCCACGCCCGACTTGTCCTTATTTGCTAACATGAGGCCCTCTATAGAGGAAAGGTTGCCTGTTGGAAATCACATCGGTCAAAAAGACGCGGAAGCCTCACAAAGCCGGCATTCCCGCGGGTAGCGCCTCGATGATCACGAAAGCCTGCGCCAGCGGAAAGTCGTCGGTGATGGTGAGATGGATTCGCGCCTCGTGACCGGCCGGCAGCATCCGTTTCAACCTTTCGAGCGCGCCGCCGGTGAGATGCATGGTCGGCTTGCCGCCCGGCAGATTTATGACGCCCATGTCCTTCCAGAACACACCCTGCGCCAGACCTGTGCCGAGCGCCTTGGAACAGGCCTCCTTGGCGGCGAAGCGCTTGGCATAGGAGGCGGCGCGGTTCTTCCGTCCATCGGACTTGGCCTGTTCGATCGCGGTGAAGCAGCGCTCCGTGAAGCGTGCGCCAAAACGTTCCAGCGACTTCTCCACCCGACGGATGTCGATGAGGTCGCTGCCGATGCCGATGATCATGAGGACAGGTCTCCGGATGAGAGCGCGGCGGGTGCAAGCCCGGCGCGAAGCGCCAGCCGCGCGCGGCGACGGACCTTGAAGGACTGGACGGCAAGGCGTGTCACGCCATACGCGATCACGGCTGCGAGCAGCCCGAGCACACCTGCGCCGACCAGCATGGGTTTCAGCACCGGCTGCCAGAGTTCGGAGAACTGGAGATGCTCCAGCCTGTGCAGAAGGTCGTGCGTTGTAATGGCTTCAGCGGCCTGGATGCCGAGCAGCGCTTCGCCGATGCGGAAGGTCGTGAGCGCGATCAGCGGAATGGTCAGGGGGTTAGCGACGGTTGTGGCAAGGGCGGCCGCGAGCAGATTGCCGGCCATGAGATAGGCCATGACCAGCGCCAGGATGACGTGGAACCCGAGCAGCGGTGTGAAGGCAGAGAAGACGCCGGCCGCGACACCTGCGGCGACCGCGTGCGGGGATGCCGACAGGCGGATGATGCGCTTCGCGAGATAGCGCGCCGGCCGCGTCAGGCCCTTGCGCGGCCAGAGAAATTCGCGCAAGCGTTCGGCCCGTGAGGCCTTTTTTCGGCGTCTGAACAACATCGCCCAGACATAGCCGATCCGTTGGTGTCATTTCAATGGCGCCCTGAGACGCCACGGCAGGAGCCGCCGCGGCGCACGGGGTGCGCCGCATGGCTGCAGACCTTAGTAGGACTTGCGGAAAAGGCCGCGGTCGATCTGACGCTGGCGGTATTCCAGGTCGATCCGGTCGATGGCGCCGTTGAGATAGGCGCTCTCGCGCTCTTCGGCCGACGGAACGCGCAAGGCGCGGGCGATGTTCTTGAACTGCTTCAGCATGGTAAACCTCTTTCGGTTGACCTCCCGAGACAGAAGATAGGTGAGACACCCCGCCGGCACCAGCGCGACTATCCCAACACAGCCATGCGCATTGCGCATATCGCCTGGTTAAAACTTGAGCAATCCTGACTTATTCAAGGCAAATTGCTGAAAATTCGATGTCAGCCACTACTCAAACACACGGCTGATGGTCGAAACGCACTGCAACTCCTTCAGCTGGCCCATCAACTGGTTGAGCTGCCGCAGATCCCAGACCTCAAGGTCGATATGCACCTCGGTGAAATCGGCCGCCACGCGCGCCATGGACATCGATCGTATGTTGATGTCGCTGGTCGCGATGACCTGCGTGACTTCGGCCAGTGTGCCCGGCTCGTTCAGGGCATTGATCATGATGCGCGCCATGAAGCGGGTGTTGTTCGCCTCGTCGAGATCCCAGCGCACATCGATCCAGCGCTCCGGTTCGTCATCGAACTTCTGAAGCGCCGGCGACTGGATCGGATAGATGGTGATGCCCTTGTCCTTCTCCATAATGCCGACAATGCGGTCGCCGGGAACGGCGCCGCCGGCGGAGAAATGCACTTCGGCATTGCCGGAGAGGCCACGGATCGGCAGGGCCTCCGGGCCCGATTCGCCCTCGCCGTCTTCCAGCGCGGCCTTCGTCTTGCCGGGCAGCTTGAAGACCATGCCGGCGGCGCTGCGCATGTTGAACCAGCCCTCGTCGGTGTTGGGCTTCACAGTCACGCGCTCGTCCTGATAATCCGGGAAGACGGCGCGCAGCACATCGAGCGAAGAGAGTTCGCCACGGCCAACGGAGGCGATGGCGTCTTCCACATCCTTGTGGCCGAGCCGGTGCAGAACAGGCTTCAGGCCGTCGCGCGAAAAGGTCTTGCCGGCACGATCGAAGGTGCGCTCAAGGATGCGGTAGCCGAGGCCGGAATACTGCTTGCGAATGGCTGCACGCGTCGCGCGGCGGATAGCTGCCCGCGCCTTGCCGGTCACGACGATCTCTTCCCAGGCCGGCGGCGGCACCTGGATGCCCGAGCGGATGATTTCCACCTCGTCACCATTGTTGAGGCGCGTGACGAGCGGCATGATGCGGCCGTTGATCTTGGCGCCGACGCAGGTGTCGCCGATATTGGTGTGCACCGCATAGGCAAAATCGATGGGCGTCGCGCCGCGCGGCAGCGTGATCAGCTGGCCCTTGGGCGTGAAGGTGAACACCTGGTCCTGGAACAGTTCCAGCTTGGTGTGCTCGAGGAATTCTTCCGGGTTGTCGCCCTCGGCCAGTGCCTCGATGGTCCGGCGCAGCAGGGCATAGGCATTGGAGCGCGGCGAGCGTGCGGCCTCCTCGTTGACCGGCTCCTTGTCCTTGTAGAGCGAATGCGCGGCGATACCGTATTCGGCGATCTCGTGCATGCGCTTGGTGCGGATCTGCAGTTCGATGCGCTGGCGCGACGGCCCGACGATCGTGGTGTGGATCGACTGATAGTCGTTCTGCTTGGGCGTCGAGATATAGTCCTTGAAGCGGCCCGGCACGACGCGCCAGCGCGTGTGCACGATGCCGAGTGCCGCATAGCAGGCGGGAATGTCGTCGACGAGGATGCGGAAGGCGTAGACGTCGGACAATTGCTCGAAGGAGAGCGACTTCGACTGCATCTTGCGAAAGACCGAATAAGGCTTCTTCTGCCGGCCCTTGACGAGGGCATCCGGCAGGCCGTTCACGACGAGCAGTTCGCGCAGCTCCTCCTCGATCTTGCGGATCAGTCCCTCGTTGCGCTGCGACAGCTCCTCCAGCTTGCGCGAGACGGTCTCGTAGGCTTCAGGATTGATATGCCGGAAGG
The DNA here is from genome assembly GCF_022637395.1 of Shinella sp. H4-D48. Classification (GTDB taxonomy): domain Bacteria; phylum Pseudomonadota; class Alphaproteobacteria; order Rhizobiales; family Rhizobiaceae; genus Shinella; species Shinella sedimenti. Next base: position 2,338,985 of record NZ_CP093337.1, read on the forward strand.
ACAGGTCCTCCAGCTCCTCGCGCATGTCCTGCATACCCATGCGGCCGGCGAGCGGCGCATAGATGTCCATCGTCTCTTCGGAGATGCGGGCGCGCTTTTCCGGCGTCATGTGCTCGAGCGTGCGCATGTTGTGCAGGCGATCGGCGAGCTTGACGAGCAGAACGCGCACATCGTCGGAGATGGCAAGCAGGAGCTTGCGCAGGTTTTCGGCCTGCTTGGCCTTCTTGGAAACGAGGTCGAGCTTCTTGATCTTGGTCAGGCCCTCGACGAGGGCGCCGATATCCTCGCCGAACAGTTCGTCGATTTCCGCGCGCGTCGCGCTGGTGTCCTCGATCGTGTCGTGCAGAAGGGCGACGGCGATGGTCGATTCGTCGAGCCGCATCTCCGTGAGGATGGCAGCCACTTCGAGAGGATGCGAGATGTAGGGATCGCCGCTCGCACGCTTCTGCTGGCCGTGCTTCTGCATGGCATAGACATAAGCCTTGTTGAGCAACGCCTCGTTGGCATCGGGCTTGTATTTCTGAACCCGCTCCACGAGTTCATATTGACGCATCATTCTCGGTGGGCTCCCTCCCCGGCTCGTTCAGGCGGGGCAAACAAAAAGTGCGCCCCGAGCTTAGAAGGGGCGCACCGATATTCACAATAATAAAGGTTTCGGAATGGCTACCGAAATCAGTAATCGTCGCTTTTTTCCGGCGGAACGAGGCCTTCGATGCCGGCGAGCAGCTCTTCTTCCGACATGCGGTCGAAAGCGATCGTCTCAGGCTGGTCGTCGTCCTCGTCGGCGGTTGCGGTCGTGGCATCTTCTGCCAGCAGGCTTGCCGGATCGGGCTCGGGCTCGTCGACCTCAACATGCTTCTGCAGCGAATGGATCAGATCTTCCTTCAGATCGTCGGGCGACAGGGTCTCGTCGGCGATCTCGCGCAGCGCCACGACAGGGTTCTTGTCGTTGTCGCGATCGATGGTGATGGCCGCACCCTGCGAGATGAGGCGGGCGCGATGGCTTGCCAAGAGAACCAGCTCGAAGCGGTTGTCTACCTTGTCAATGCAATCTTCAACGGTGACACGGGCCATTGCCTGTCCTTTGTGATCGAGAATTTCAGGAGTTTGCATGCCCGATACAGGCAAAGGACGGCAAATTCAAGTTTTTCCTTGCCGGACGCGCCTTTCGCGGACGCCGCAAGCCCGCGCCTGTAATTCCCGGTTGAGGTTTGCGCCCACGAAAAGACGCGGCACGGCGCCCCGAACGGCGAGGATAAAGGCCGGTAAATACTTCCCAATTCCGATATTGTGAAATGCACGGGCACCGTGCTTCTGGAAAAAATGCGCCGCAACCCGTGTTTGCTTGGAAATGCCACCAACCTGCCCTAAATGACAAATAAATGAAATATGCATAATGCCACCGGAAAACGCAGCCATGCACGCCGGCGTGGCGTGGCTTACGCATTATCCGGACCTCTACTTAAGGGATTTTTTGAAATGTTCGACCCGCGCGAGAAAATCGCACTCTTCATCGATGGCGCCAATCTCTATGCAGCATCCAGAACACTCGGGTTCGACATCGATTATCGGAAACTGTTGAAAGCATTTCAAAAACGCGGCTACCTTCTACGCGCTTATTACTATACGGCGCTGATAGAGGACCAGGAATATTCATCCATCCGCCCGCTGATAGATTGGCTCGACTATAACGGCTACAAGGTTGTTACAAAGCCGGCCAAGGAATTTACCGACTCGCTCGGTCGCCGCAAGATCAAGGGCAACATGGACATCGAACTGGCCATCGACGCGATGGAACAGTCCGAGACGGTCGATCACCTCGTCATCTTTTCAGGCGACGGCGATTTCACGACGCTGGTCGAGGCGCTTCAGCGCCGTGGCCGCAAGGTCTCGGTCGTCTCGACCATGCAGACCCAGCCGCCGATGATCGCCGACGATCTGCGCCGGCAGGCGGACTATTTCATCGATCTTGGCACGCTGAAGGCCGAAATCGGTCGGGATCCCTCCGAGCGCCCGGCCCGCTCGGCGGAAGCAGCGGAGACCGCCGCAGACTGACATCAGGCAGAAAGGTCGCGCACGAAACGGAACGCTCCCTTTGGAAACGCCTGTGCCCTGCAAAACCAGACTTTTCAACGCTTCGTTAAACATCGAGGAAAATAGCGCGGAACCCCATTAGTATTCCGCAAGGTTCTGCTGCTATTCAAAATGCGGTAAACACATCCCGCATTGGAATATCCTGTAATGGTCGACGCAGTATCGCTTTCTGGCAACAGCTACCGGGCAGCAACGCAGGCTCTTGCGCTGCGTCCGGCCGCCCCGACTGGCGAGACCCGTCCAAGCGTTTCGTCGCCCGCCGTTACGCAACCGTCCGATGCTGCGGACGACGTGGGCGACTTGAGCTTTCTCTATGCGACCAACGGCCTTCCGGGCAATTCGGCCGCCTCGTCCAGCGCTGTCGAGCGCGCCGTAAATGCCGATACCACACGGCATACGCCCAGCCCGCTCGCCATCCAGAGCGCCGACCTCAACGCATTGATGTCGTCCTTCCTCACGGCGCGCACGCCGGCCAGCGGCGAAACGGCTGCACGTACCGTCATCAACCAGTCGATGATCGCCCAGCTCTACAGTCAGTTCTGACGCGGAACGCGGGGAACCCGTTCAGCCGCGGTCGCGCAGCAGGCGGCCCTTCTGGCGGTTCCAGTCGCGTTCCTTCTCGCTCTCGCGCTTGTCATGGAGCTTCTTGCCCTTGGCGAGCGCAAGTTCCAGCTTCGCGCGGCCGCTATCGTTGAAGTAGACCTTCAGCGGCACCAGCGTCATGCCCTCGCGGTTGATCGCGGAACGCAGGCGATGGATTTCCCGCTTCGATAACAGAAGTTTGCGGCGGCGGCGGGTCTCGTGGTTGAAACGGTTCGCCTGCAGGTATTCCGGCAGGTAGGAATTGATCAGCCAGATCTCGCCGCCCTCGTCCGACGCGTAGGACTCGGCGATGTTCGCCTTGCCCTCGCGCAGGGATTTGACCTCCGTGCCGGTCAACACGAGACCGGCCTCGTAGGTATCCACGATCTCGTAGTTGTAGCGGGCCTTGCGGTTCTCCGCGACTATCTTCTTGATCGTTGTCGGACGTGCCTTGGTTGCCATGTCAGTTCAACAGACCAGCATGGCGAAGGGCTGCATCGATGGCGGCCTCCGTTGCCGGCTCCAGGCTGGGAAGCAGGGGCGAGCGCACCGCACGGTTGCCGCCGCGGATGCGGTGCAGGCCGTATTTCGCGCCACAGACGCCCGGTTCCATGAAGATCGCCTTGTGCAGCGGCATCAGCTTGTCCTGATAGTCGAGCGCCTTGGCGTAATCCCCCGAAAGCGTCGCTTCCTGGAACTCCGCACACAGGCGCGGCGCCACATTGGCCGTGACCGAAATGCAGCCGACGCCGCCATGGGCGTTGAAGCCGAGGGCTGTCGCATCCTCACCCGAGAGCTGGACGAAATCCTTGCCGCAGGCGATGCGCTGCTCGGAAACGCGCTCGATCTTGCCGGTGGCGTCCTTGACGCCGATGATCGACGGGTGCGCCTTATGCAGCGCGCCCATCGTTTCCGGCGTCATGTCGACGACCGAACGGCCGGGGATGTTGTAGATCACAATCGGCAGTTTCACGCTTTCCGCAATGGCGGAAAAATGCGCGAACAGTCCCTTCTGCGTCGGCTTGTTATAATAAGGTGTCACGACGAGGATCGCGTCTGCGCCTGCCTTTTCGGCGTGGCGGGCCAGATCGATCGCTTCCTTCGTGTTGTTGGAGCCGGCGCCCGCGATGACGGGAACGCGGCCCTTGGCAACCTCGATGCAGAGCTCCACCACCCGTTTGTGCTCGTCATGCGACAAAGTCGGCGATTCGCCCGTGGTGCCGACGGGTACGAGGCCGTGGCTGCCCTCACCGATCTGCCATTCGACATGGGCGGCGAATGCCGCTTCATCGACGGCACCAGCATCGGTGAACGGGGTGACGAGAGCGGGAATGGATCCCTTGAACATCGAGAACTCCTAGGACCAGAGCCGCCCGGAGGCTTACATGCTTTGGCCGTATTCCGTGGTTAAAAACGAAGGCACAATAGTCATGTGACAGTCATGCGGCAAGCGGCGTGAAAGGCGTTTTTCGTGCACGATCAAGGCGAAAGTGCCGCAACGACGCGAATATCCGTGTCATTCTGTCCGTCGTTCGAAAGCGCGGGCCTTCACGGCTTGGTGACCGGACCGGTTAAGCATTCGTTAAGACAACAAAGGGTTAATGATTGTCGAGGATCAGGCGAACCATGACCAACGCCGCCTGCCAGGCATCCAGGACGTGAGATGATCTCAAAACGCAGTCTTGCCCTTTGCGCGCTGTTGCTGGCCGGCGTGGCCGGTCTTTCCCTTCGCCCCTCTCGCGTGGAAGCGGAGAGTGTCGCCACACCCACGATCAAGCCGCTCGGTTTCGCTGCCGAGATGCCATCGAAGGACATCATCACCAACGCCATTCCGCGCGGCGACGCCGTGCCTAAAGTGAACCCTGCGCTCAAGGCCGGGCTGGACGCGCTTTCCAACCGGGATGCAGCGGCCGCGATGGTTGCACGCGATCGTCTGTCCAGGGATAGCCTCGACCGCCATATCCTGACATGGGCCATCGCGGTTTCCGGCCAACGCGGCGTGCCATCGTGGGAGATCGCGGAGGCGCAGAGGGAGTTGAAGGGCTGGCCGGGCCTGAAGGCGCTGCGTGGCCATTCAGAACGGGCGCTTGCCCGGGAAAATCCACCGACATCAGACGTGCTCGCCGCCTTCGGTACGACCCGCCCCGAAACGGCGGAAGGCGCCGTCGTGCTTGCCCGCGCGCTCATCGCGACGGGCGATACGGCCCGCGCGACGGACGTGCTGCGTACCTTCTGGCACAGGGAGGCGATGAACACGGATATCGAAACGCAGATCCTCGACGAATTCGGCAGGCTTCTGACCATCGCGGACCATCGTGCCCGCATGGAAATGCTGCTCTACCGGGACCGCGCCGACCAGGCGCAGCGTTTCGGCGATCTCGGTCAGGCGCAATCGCTTTACCGCGCCTGGGCCGCCGTCATCCGCAAGAACAAGAATACGGCCACGCTCATCAAGGCGGTGGATGCCCGCTGGCAGAACAATCCCGCTTACACCTATCTGCGCATCCGCAACCTGCGCAACAACGAGGAATACCGCGCCGCCGGCAAGCTCTTCTCGGCCATGCCGGAAGACCCCGCCCGGCTGGTCAATCCGGGCGCATGGTGGAACGAGCAGCGCATCGTCAGCCGCGGCCTTGCCGATCTGGGCGACTATCGCGACGCCTACCGGGTTGCCGCCCATCACGGCGCAGATGATGCAACCGATATCGTCGAGGCGGAATTCCATGCCGGCTGGTACGCGCTGCGCGATCTCGGCGACGCAAAGACCGCGCACAAGCATTTTCAGCGCATCCTGCAAGCCTCCGACCGCCCGCTGTCCGTGTCCCGCGCCTGGTACTGGCTGGGGCGCGCGGCGGAAAAGGGCGGAACCGGCGACGCGAAGGAATATTTCGCGAAGGCCGCGAACTTTCCCGGCACCTTCTATGGTCAGCTCGCCGCAGCAAGGCTCGGCCGCACGGCCTTGAATGTCGCCTATCCGAAGCCGACGGCAGAGGAACGCGGCCGCTTCCATGCGCGCGAGGCTGTCCAGGCCATCGCGCGGCTGCAGGCCGCCGGCCATGGCTGGCGCGGTGACAGCCTCTACCGCGCGCTGGCCGCCGAATTGGTGAGCCCCGGCGAACTGGCGCTGCTTGCGGCACAAGCGGAAAAGGGCGGCAACCACCAGCTGTCGCTCCAGATCGGCAAGATCGCCTTCGGCCGCGGCATCGATGTGGCGGCACTGGCCTTCCCGGTCGGGGTCATTCCCGATGGCGCCAACATTTCCGGCTCGGGCAAGGCGCTGGCCTATGCCATTGCGCGCCAGGAAAGCGCCTTCAACCCGGCGGCCGTTTCGCCGGCCAATGCGCAGGGATTGTTGCAACTGATGCCGGCAACGGCCCAGGGTGTCGCGAAACGCTACGGCCTCGCCTATTCAAAGGAGAAGCTGACGACGGACGCTGCCTACAATGCCACGCTCGGCGCGCATTATCTCGGCGAGCAGATCAATGACTTCGGCGGCTCCTACGTGCTGACCTTCATCGCCTACAATGCCGGCCCGCGTCGTGTGCCACAATGGATCGCCCGCTACGGCGACCCGCGCGGCAAATCGGTCGACGAGGTGGTGGACTGGATCGAGCGCATTCCGTTCTCCGAGACCCGCGGCTATGTCCAGCGCGTGATGGAGAACTACCAGGTCTACAAGACGCGGCTTGGCCAGAAGGCTGATATCGAACACGACCTCGTCGCGGGGCGTTAACCGCCCCTGCCCCTGAAAACTCCGGTGCGAAAGCGCTACGCACCGTGCTCTTTTTTGGTCTAGGCTTTCGCCATCGGACACGAGGGCGCAGGTATGGAAGACTTTATCAGCCGCTTCACTACCACGACGGACGGACTGCAACTCCATGTGCGGGACTATGCGCCCGTGTCTGGCGGCGCCTCCCGGCTTCCCGTGATCTGCCTGCCAGGGCTCAGCCGCAACAGCCGCGATTTCCATCCATTCGCAGAGCGCCTTTCCAAGGATACGACAACGCCACGGCGCGTCGTTGCCATCGATTATCGCGGCCGGGGCCGCTCGAGCCGCGATCCGGATCCCACACATTATAATGTCGGCGTGGAGTGCAGCGACGTGCTGGCCATCTGTGACGCGCTCGGCATCGCGCAGGCCATCTTCGTCGGCACCTCGCGTGGCGGATTGATTCTCCATATCATGGCGACGTTACAGCCGGAGCGGATCGCGGCGGCGGTTCTCAACGACATCGGGCCGGAGATCGAGGCGGAGGGTCTTCGGGATATCCGTGACTACCTCTCGCGGCAGACCGCGCTCGATGATTTCGAAGCGGCGGCCGACCATCTCGAAGCCGTTCACGGCCCGGCCTTCCCTGTCCTAACCCGGCAGGACTGGCTGGATATGGCAAACGCAATCTATGTCGAGGACAATGGCTGCCTGGTCGCAGACCACGACTCTGCGCTTGTGGCGCCCTTGCGGGCCATGGATTTCTCCCAGCCCCTGCCGACGCTCTGGCCACAATTCGCCCTGCTGGCCCAAAAGCCGCTGCTCGTGGTGCGCGGCGAATATTCCAAGCTTTTTTCCGCGAAGACATTGGCGCGCATGAAGGCGCAGGAGCCGATTATTGAAACCACGACGGCAAATGGCCAAGGCCACGCTCCCCTACTGCACCAGCCGGGATTGTTCGAGCGGGTCAAGGCGTTTCTGGACAATTACTAACGTCCAGCGCGGATGGAACGCCGTATGGCGCGAAAGCCTAAAAAACGAAAAACCCGCAGCCTCGAAAAGGCTGCGGGTCTATTCCTAGCTCAACTTCAGATTAGAAGTTGCGCTGCAGGCGGAGGAAGCCGCGAACGAAGTCGTCGTTGTCCGCACCGTCATCAACCTTGTTCCAGTCGGCGGTCGCCAGCAGGTTCAGGCCGGATACGACTTCGTAACCGATCGTCGCACCAACGCGCCACTGATGCGTGTCGTTGACGAAGTCAGCACCACCGAACGACAGCTTGTCGAAGTACTGCACGCCGGGGGTGATCGTCAGGCGCTCCGTGGCCTTAAAGGCGTAGGAAGCGGCAACGGTCCACTCAGAAGCGGCCCAGTAAGCATTCGGGTCGGAAGCCCAGATACCGGCAAGCTGGAAGGTGCCCGGACCGGCCTCAGCCGACAGGATAGCGCGGATCGCGCCTTCTTCTGCAGCATTGTCGTAACCACCGAGAACATCAAGGTTCACGCCACCGAGCGAGAAGCCAACCGTACCGGCAATACCGAAGTCGTGATAGTGATCACCCAGAACGATCGGCGGACCAAAGGAATCGATGATATCATACTCGATTTCGTCAACCGAGAGACCTGCACGCCAGGTGCCGCCATCGTAGGTGTAAGCGATCGAGTTGAAAGCCGTGATGTTACCAAGGGTGTCGTTCTCACCGTTGATACCGCTATCCCACCAGCTGTAGAACTTACCGACCTTGAAGCCGGCCAGTTCGATGAAGGCTTCATCGATGTAGAAGTCGTTGCCCGAACGCGAACCAGCACCGCCAGCATTGGCTTCGATGTTGATGTACGAACGCAGCGTGCCGAGCTCGGTGTCGTTACGGGCATCGAGGTTCACGTTGATGCGCGTGAACGAATCCCAATCAGAGGCACCGCCGTCACGCAGGTAGTCCTGGTTCGAGCTAACGCCGACCGGGTCGTTGTCCGAACCAAACGAGGTCTGGAAGCGAACGAAGCCGCCGATCTTGAGGCAGGTTTCGGTGCCCGGGATGTAGAAGAAGCCGGTGCCGAAGGCGTCGCAAACGCGAACGTATTCCATGGGCTCGGGCTCAGCAGCGACGATGGCGTCGGCGGCCTGTGCGCCGGATACTGCCACGAGAGCGGCAGCGGAGCCGATGAGAAGGCTCTTGATGTTCATTTCTGACCTCCAGTCAAAAAGTTTCAAACGGGTCTGGGTTTTTTGCTGAAGGACAGCGTTCCCTGCCCCATCCCCAAGTTCAGGAAGCGGACGAACAACCGCCCCTGCTTCCGAAAGTGAAAATACAAGACGCGTTTCCGTAAGCAATCATCAAACTGAAACGAGGCAGGGTTTCTGTCAGCCTTCGCCCGTGCCTGTTGCGCAAAGGACACAAAATGGCAGCCGGGATCGCTAAAAGTTTATGGATCCTTAACAAAAAACCTTATGTAGCCGTCACTTAGCCGGTGGCGCATCCCTGGTGACGCCGTCACAATCCAGGCAGAAAGCCGGCAGACGCGGCCTCTTCGCATGACGAGAGCGCGGTTTTTATGGGGCACTTCATGGATTGGGTCACCGCTGCCTCAAGGAAAATCGAGAATCGGTGCGCCATGTGGCTCGTTCGATTCGCCGGCGAATCGTGACCGCTTACGCAGCCGCTTGATGCGACTTCGCTCTAGGTCCGCACTGAACATTTAAGGCTTTGGATGACGTTGCAATCGGAAAAGCACGTACACTTCCATTTCGGCGACACACAACCCTCGCACACAAACACACTTTATATATTGCATATGGAAGCCAGGGGTTGATCAACCAGCAGAAAGCCACACGCGCGGCTCTTTTTGACTGGAGGTCAGAAATGAACATCAAGAGCCTTCTCATCGGCTCCGCTGCCGCTCTCGTGGCAGTATCCGGCGCACAGGCCGCCGACGCCATCGTCGCTGCTGAGCCCGAGCCCATGGAATACGTTCGCGTTTGCGACGCCTTCGGCACCGGCTTCTTCTACATCCCGGGCACCGAAACCTGCCTCAAGATCGGCGGCTTCGTTCGCTTCCAGACCTCGTTTGGTCGTGACATCGGCGGCACTGCAAACGAGATCGACACGAACCTCGCTGGTTCTCACTCCGATTGGGATTCGTTCACGAAGGTTCAGGTGCAGTTCGACGCTCGCAATGACACCGAACTCGGCACGCTGCGTTCGTACATCGCAATCGAAGCCAATGCTGACTCTGATCAGAACGGTGGTGATGGCGATTTCGATATCGACGAAGCCTTCATCGAACTCGCTGGTTTCAAGGTCGGCTTTTTCTATAGCTGGTGGGATAGCGGCATCAACGGCGAAACCGACACGAACGGCAACACGACAGAGTTCAACTCGATCGCTTACACCTATGATGGTGGCACGTGGCGTGCAGGCCTCTCGCTTGATGAAATCGAGGGCGCTGAATACGTCAAGAACAATCACAATCCTCTCGTCGTTGGCAACAACTTCAACCACAACAATCTTGGCGTAGCAGGTACTGTTGGCTTCTCACTTGGCGGTGTAAATCTCGACATCCTCGGTGGTTATGACAACGCCGTCGGTGAAGGCGCAATCCGCACAATCCTTTCCGCAGACCTTGGCCCCGGCACTTTGCAGGTTCTTGGCGTCTGGGCTTCTGACCCGAATACGTATTGGGATGCATCCGAGTGGAGCATCGCAGCCTCATACGCTTTCAAGGCGACGGAAAAGCTGACGATTACGCCTGGCGTTCAATACTTTGACAATCTCGCTCTTAGCGGCAAGGTCAAGGGTCTCCCGAGCTACGGATTTAACAAAAACGAAGATCAGTGGCGCGTGGGCGTGACCGTAGGCTACGAGATCGTATCCGGTCTCAACTTCCTCGGTACGGTTAACTACAACAACCGTGACTCGAATGTTGCCTCGCGTGATACGGACTGGACTTCCGGCTTCCTGCGTCTGCAGCGCAACTTCTAAGCCAATCTGGCTTAGCTTATCCAAAAGCGAAGAACCCGGCCTTCGGTCGGGTTTTTCCCGTTCCGGCTAGTTTTTGGGGTTAATTAGCAGGGAATTAATAAGCATTCGATGCAACCAATACGCGCTCAACGTGGCGTAGCAAGGTCGACATGTTAAACCCTCCATTGATGAGCGGCCCCTACCGCTTGAATTATCAGTTTCAGAGCGCCCGTAATCAGGCATCGCTTCGCGCCCTGCTCGATCGATACGTCGATGTTCTCTGGGAACCGGGCTCGCATAAATACAATGTGACGTCTTTTGTCGGCGAACTCGACGAGGTCCTGCTCGGTGCCGAATTCTCGGAGTTTACCGACGAGATGATGGACACGCTGACGGGCGCGCTTCGCAAGCGCGGCAACAGCAATGCCACCATCAACCGCAAGATGGCCGCACTCAGCAAGCTCCTGAAGAAGGCCCAGAAGATGGGCGATATCCAGGGCCTGCCGGAGTTCAAGCGCCTGAAGGAGAAGGCCGGGCGCATCCGCTTTCTCGAGCCGGAAGAGGAAAACCGGCTCTTTGCCGCCATATCCGAGAAATCGGAGCTCTACGGTCGCTTCTGTACCTTCCTTATCGATACGGGGGCGCGGCTGGGCGAGGGTATCGGCCTTCGATGGCAGGATCTGAATCAGGATCGCGTGACGTTCTGGCTGACGAAAAGCGGCAAAAGCCGCTCTGTTCCGCTCACCGAGAGGGCAGCCGCGGCCATCCAGGCATCAGAGCGCAAGCGACGCGGACCTTTCACGAGCATTGTCCAGGCGAAATTCAGGGCGGCCTGGAACGAGGCGAAGCAGGAGGTTGGCCTCGGCTCGGAACCGGATGTCGTTCCGCATATTCTGCGACACACCTGTGCATCGCGGCTCGTTCAGGGCGGCATCGATATCAGGCGCGTGCAGACATGGCTCGGGCACCAGACGCTGCAGATGACGATGCGTTATGCGCATCTCGCATCCGGCGATCTCGATGTCTGTGTCCCCGTTCTGGAGCACGCCGCCCGTATCAAGGCGCCGTAGGCAAACAGCATGGCGTCGTCATTGGCCGGAGGGAGGCATTCCTCCCCCCGAATCACAGGATTTTGGCAGCAGGTCCGGGCATGATTTGTCAGGGCCTGAAACGGCGGCAGATGCCCAGACGGCCCTGAGCGGTCAACACGCAAAAGACGGCTGCGCGTGCAGCGGACTGCACATTGGCCTAAGGCGCGAGAAATTCTGGATATTGTCGCAAAAATCTAAAAATGCCTTGCAATCCCGACCCATGCCGCATAGTGAAATCGCGAGCGGAGAGGTGGCCGAGTGGTCGAAGGCGCTCCCCTGCTAAGGGAGTATACCGGAAACGGTATCGAGGGTTCGAATCCCTTCTTCTCCGCCAGTTTCCCCTTCTGCCATCTTGTATAATGCCGAATGGTTGCACAGTTCGCTCCTTGCCGCGAAGTGAGTAGCCGCCTGCCCTGCCGTTAAGATGCATTCGGTCACCCGGTCCCACCGAGACAAATCTGTCCGGGCCTGTCCCTGCACGATCGTTCAAGAACGGATCTGCAAACACGCCTATTCACCGCGCTCAACAAAGGAGAGCGGCAAGATGGACAGCACGTACCAAACCATCCGATTTTCAGAAAAACTGTCCGGGATCAAAGACCTGTGGCAGCCGCGCGTCGTCGCGGAGATGAACGACTATCAGTTCAAGCTCGTGCGCATCGAAGGCGATTTCATCTGGCATGATCACCCGGAGACGGATGAGACGTTCATCGTCCTCGATGGAGAATTGCGGATCGATTTTCGCGATGGCGCCGTGACGATTCGGCCGGGCGAAATGTTCGTCGTTCCGAAGGGCGTGGAACACAAGCCCTTTGCGCAGAGGGAAGTCCATCTTCTGCTGATCGAGCCGCGCGGGGTGCTGAACACGGGCCAAGCCGGCGGCGAACGTACGGCCGAAAACGATATCTGGATCTGACCTGTCGAATTGCGCAGGCTTGAAGGCGCTGGTTAACGACTCCCCGAAACGAGAAAGCCTCCGGAAACGAACGTTTCCGGAGGCTTCGATTTTTCGACCGGCAGCGTATCAGGCGCGGGCGGCGAGGCGATCGATGGCGTTCTGGGTGGAAGCGCCGAAGTCGCCATCAATTGGGCCGTTGTAGTAGCCACGGTCCTTCAGGATCTGCTGAAACGCCTTGCGGAACTGTGGCGTGAAGTTCGACGGCGAGCCCTTGAGTTCCGAAAGCTTGCCCTGATCACCACCCTCGATGCTGGCGGCTGCCCAGCGCGCTGCCTCCTTGGCATCGGCGCGGGTGCCGAGACCGTAGTCGTAGAGGCGCGAGAGGTTGCCCATCGCATAGGTATTGCCGCCATTGGCCGCCTTTTCATACCAGCTGATGGCCTGAGCGTAATCCTGCTTCACGCCGTTGCCGGCATCGTAAAGCCAGCCCAGCGAGGCCATCGAATAGTAGTCGTTGAAGGCTGCCGCCTTCTCGTACCACTTGCGGGCTTCGGCGTAATCGACGGGAACGCCGAGGCCGGACTGATAGGCGTAGCCGACCGAGGACATGGCGTTGATGTCGCCGCCTTCCGCGCCCTTCTTGTACCATTCGAGCGAAAGGGTCAGGTCACGCGCCGTGCCGAGACCTTCGCGGTAAAACCACCCCATGGTGGCCTGGCCATTGCCATAGCCTTGTTCAGCGGACTTGCGGTACCACTTGATGGCCTCGTCATAGTCCTTGCGCGTGCCGTTGTAGCCCTCGCGATAGAGCCAGCCGAGCGAAGCCTGCGCATAGGGATTACCGGCATTGGCACCCTGTTCGAACATGCGGATGCCCTTGGCCATGTCGACCTGACCATCCGTACCGTAGATCGAATACCAGGCCAGGTTGGTCAGGGCGTAGAGGTTCCCCTCGTCCGCCGCCTTCTGGTAATATTCGCGGGCCTGGCTGTAGTTGCGCGCCGCATCGTGCGCGCGGCCCAGCATGTTGCGAATGCCGTTGTCGGACGGATTGGCGTTGAGCGCCGCCTCGCAGACCGGGATCGCACGACCGTAGTCGATCTGCGTGAAGAGCTTGCCGAGGAAGCCGGGACGCAGGTTCGGCTCGCCGGCCAGTTCGTAACACTGGTCCGCATCCGAGCCGGTGAGCACCGTCGAGGATTGGCCAGTGGTGATGGTCGACGTGCCGCCGCTGGAGACCGAGGCACTGCCGGTGCGGCCGGTCGCGAGCCCATCGATGGCGGCGATCGTCGCCGCGCCGAATTCGCCATCGGACGAACCGCTGTAGTAGCCGCGTTCGCGCAGCAGGTTCTGCAGCTCCGTGCGGAAGGCGACGGTGAAGTTGCCGGGGGTTTCCTTCAGTTCCTTCAGCTTGTTGGCGTCGCCGCTTTCGACGGCCGCCGCCGCCCAGCGAACGGCTTCCTTGGCATCGGCCGGCGTGCCGAGGCCCTGATCGTAAAGGCGAGAGAGGTTGCCCATGGCATAGGCGCTGCCGGCATTGGCGGCCTTTTCATACCAGTAGCGGGCTTCCACATAATCCTGCTTCACGCCGTTGCCGACATCGTAGAGCCAGGCAAGAGAGGCCATGGAGTAGGCGTCGCCCATATTGGCGGCCTTCTCGTACCAGACCTTGGCTTCGGCATAGTTCTGCGCGGTACCGAGGCCGTTCTGATAGGCCCAGCCGAGCGACGACATGGCATTGGCATCGCCCGCATCGGCGGCCTTGCGATACCAGGTGAGCGACTGGACATAATCCTGCGAGACGCCGAGGCCCTCGCGATAGAACCAGCCCATCGTCGCCATGGCATTGGCGTAGCCCTGATTGGCCGACTGCTGATACCACTTCACCGCTTCATTATAATCCTGGCGCGTACCGCCGTAGCCTTCGCGGTAAAGCCAGCCGAGCGAGGCCTGCGCATAGGAATTTCCGGCAACCGCAGCCTTCTCGAACATCGACAGGCCCTTCGGCACATCGACGGGGCCATCCGTCCCATAGACCGAGAACCAAGCGAGGTTGGTGAGGCCATACATGTTGCCGAGTTCGATCGCCTTTTCGTAGTTGCGGCGCGCCTCGATATAGTTGCGGTCTGCGTCATGCGCGCGGCCGAGCAGGTTTACGAGCATGCCGTCGGACGGGTTCTCGTTGACGGCCTGAGCGCAGGCGGTGAGCGCGCGCTTGGCATCGATCTTCAGGAAGTTAACGCCCATGAAGCCGGGCAGCGACTGCGGCTCGCCGGCGAGCAGGAAGCAATCGCGCGAGGCCGGCGTTTCCTTGCCGGCGACATTGACGCTGAGCCCCTTCTTGGGTTCCAGCGCGGCGATCAGCTGTTCGGCGTCGCTGCGGTGCTGGCTGTCGGGATAGCGCTCGATGAAGCGCTGGAGGGCGGCCGCATCGGTCGAGCCCGTGAGCGCCTCCCAGGCGATGCCCGCCGCATCCTGCCCTTCCGTCTCGGTCGCTTCCTTGAGGCCGGCGAGCTTCTTTTCCGCCAGCATCTTGTAGACCGGGTCCTTGCCGTGCTTGGCGATGAAGGCGTTGATCAGGTCCTCGTCGGCGAGGTCGCGGATGTTCTGCCAGTCGGCCGCCGCCTCGGACTGGCCGTTGGGCGAGACCTCCTGCGTGTTGCCGCTGTTGGTGATGTTGATGTTCACTTCCTTGATGTTCAGGAAGATCTGCGCACCGCCGAGCGAACCGTAGACGAAAGGCTCCTGCTCGCGATTGGTGGCCTGCACCACCTCGTCGCGAACCTTGCCGAGCGCGATACGCACATCGAGGCCGGGTTCCGTAAGGTACTTGGCAAGCGCGGTGGCAAACGGGCTGTTCTTGCCCTCCCCGTCCAGCGCCACAGTACCGGCCTTCGACGCGAAAGCGATCAGCGTATCCGCCGATTCAGGCTCGACGCGCGCAAGGCCGCGCGACACGGCACGCGTGCCGATCGAGCGCGTCATCTGCGCGGAGAACGGATTGTTGCGGCAGGCATCGAGAATGAACAGCTTCAGCTTCTTGGCGCCCTCCAGCGACCGCTGCACGCGATCGATGGCCACGCTTTCGTCCTCGACATCCCTGTCGCTCTTCAGCGCCGCGTCGACGGGGATCAGGTAGTTGACCCCATTCATTTCCATGGCGTGGCCGGAATAATAGACCACCGCCATGTCCGCATCGACCGATTCGTCCTCGAATTCGCGCAGCGCCTTGACCATGGCGGAGCGGTCGAGATCGAACACCGTCTTGACGGAATCGAAGCCCGCATTCTGGAACGAGGCGCGCATCAGCTCCACGTCGTTCGCGGGATTGTTGAGCTGGGCGGTCTCTTCGTATTTCTGATTGCCGATCAACAGCGCAACGCGCTTCGCCTCCGCAGCGCCCGCATTGAACACCACGACGGCGACAGACACGAAGAATACCGGCGCCCAGTGTTTTTGTACGCGTCTTAACATGCCCTTACCTCCGGCATTATTGCCGCCACTATTACGTATGGGCATGCCCGTTTCAATGTGGGGGCATTCGGAATTTTTTATCCTGGCCGGCGGAGCTCACCCGGCATCGACCTCCACCCAGCGCTCCTCGCGATGGGAGCGGGCCATGGCATGCACGGATTTTTCGATGCGCAGGCCATCGACAAAATCGATGGCATGGGATGGTTTCCCGGCGATGGCGGCCATCAGCTCGCGGCATTCTATGACCTTGAGATCGTTAAAGCCGAGGCCGTGGCCCGGCGCCGGAATGAACCTGTCATAGGGCTTGTGATGAGGGGCGGTCAGGATTGTGGAAAAGCCCTGTTCGGTGGCGCGACCATCGGTCGTATAGAGCTGGAACTCGTTCATGCGCTCCTGATCGTAGAGGATCGAACCCGTCGAGCCATAGATCTGCAGGGCGATGCGGCCCTTGCGCCCCCAGGCGGAGCGGTTCGCCATCAGCACGCCGGAAATGCCGCCGGAAAGGCGCATCAGAACACTGGCGATATCGTGATTTTCGACGGCGCGCCGACCGCCGTCCTTCGTGGGACGGTCGGCATAGGGCTTGGCAAGCGAGGCGATGACCGCCTCGACATGGCCGAACAGGCTCCACAGCAGCGACAGCGGATGCACCGCGAAATCATCAAGCGCACCATAACCGGATGACGCCTCGCTCTTCCAATAGAACAGCGCCTGCGGATCGGCCATGAAATCCTCGTCCATCTCGATGCGGACGTGATTGACGGTGCCGATCGCGCCCTCGTCGATCAGCGAACGGATGTGGCGCATGACCGGGTTCTGGATGTAGTTGTAGCCCATCACGGCGATCTTGCCGGACGCGCGCTGGGCAGCAAGCATGCGTTCTGCATCGCCGATGTCCGTTGCCATGGGCTTTTCACACCAGACGTGTTTTCCCGCTTCGAGCGCGGCGATCGCCATTTCGGCGTGGAACTGATTGGGCGTGGTGACGGAAATCACGTCGACTTCAGGGTCGGCCAGCAGATCGCGCCAGTTCGCGGTGGCTTTGGCAAAGCCGAACTCCTTCGCACGCGCAACGGCGAGTTCGCCATTGGCCTCGGCCAGATGCACGAGGCGCGGGCGATCGACGTCGCCGAAAACCGTACTGACATTGTTCCAGGCGAGCGCATGGCACTTGCCCATATAGCCGGTGCCGATCAGTCCAATGCCAAGAGCCTTCATGACGTCTCCTCCGTCCGCTGAATTCCGCTACGCTCCCGCGCCGGAATTGCTATATCTCGCAAGAGGGGCGCGCTGACGTCATTCATAGCCGGAAAGATTTGGAATGAAAACTTTCTTTTCCTTGATAATGGAATATTCATTCCGTTTTTCGCGAAGCGGCAACGTGAGGAGAATGAATGCATGACCAGCAGCGAAGCGGCCCAGACCCGCGTACCCCGCGATTTTGAAAGCCTGCGCAGCGTCATCATCGAGCGCAAGGAGACCATGCCGAAGCGGCTGGCGCAGGTGGCGGCCTATGCGCTGTCCAACCCTGACGACATGGCCTTCGGCACCGCAGCGAGCATTGCAACGGCTGCGGACGTGCAGCCCTCGACGCTGGTGCGCCTTGCCCACCATCTCGGCTACGACGGTTTTTCCGACCTCCAGAATGTCTTTCGCGCCCGGCTGCGCGACCGCACGCTTTCGTATGAGGAGCGGCTGCTGTCGCTGGAGGCCGGCGCAACGGCCGGCAGCGATGCCGAACTGCTTTCCGGCTTCCTGAACGCGGCAAGCCAGTCGGTGGCGCGGCTTGCCAGCACGGTCGATGGCGAGACATTTTCGAAAGCGGTGGATGTGCTCGCGCGGGCGGAAACGATCTATCTCGTCGCCAAGCGCCGGTCCTATCCGCTGACGGCGCATATTGCCTATGCGTTCGGCAAGCTCGGCATCCGCCACCAGATCATCGCATCGCCCAACGGCATCGATACCGAAATGGCGCAATTCGCCACCGGCAAGGACGCGGTGATTGCGGCAAGCTTTTCACCCTACGCCGCCGAAAGCCTGACGCAGGCGCAGGAGTTGGCGGGCCGCGGCGTTCCGATCATCGCGATCACCGACTCGGTGTTCTCGCCGCTTGCCGCCACCGCCACCCACTGGTTCGAGGTGTCTGAGGCCGATTATGCCGGCTTTCGCTCGCTTTCGGCCTCCATGGCGCTTGCGATGGCGCTGCCCGTTGCGATCGCCGAGCGCCGGCGCAGTCTCAAGCGCACACCAAGGCGGAATGCCGGAGAATAAAAATGGAATGAATATTCCGAATTGACATAATAATAGAATTCATGTTTCATTTTCCGAGAATGCCGCATCGCCTTCCCGAAGGCGCCGCGAGACCGGGAGGAAGACATGCCCAACATCGATCGCCGCGAGAGCCCGGCGAAGTCGCTCGACGTGATCACGATCGGCCGTTCGTCGGTGGATCTCTACGGCCAGCAGCTCGGAACGCGGCTGGAGGACACCGCCTCCTTCGCCAAGTCCGTGGGCGGCTGCCCGGCCAATATCGCGATCGGCACGGCCCGCCTCGGCCTCAGGTCGGCGCTGATCACCCGCGTCGGTGACGAGCAGATGGGCCGCTTCATTCGCGAGCAATCCGCCCGCGAAGGCGTCAATGTCGAGGGCATCAGGACCGACAAGGATCGGCTGACCGCGCTCGTGCTGCTCGCCATCGAAGCCGAAGGCGTTTCGCCGATGATCTTCGTGCGCACCGACTGCGCTGACATGGCGCTGGACGAAGGTGACGTGGACGAGGCCTTCGTGCGCTCCTCGCGCGCCGTTCTGGTCTCCGGCACGCACTTTTCGCGCCCCAACACGGAAGCTGCGCAGCGCAAGGCGATCCGCATCGCGAAGGAAAGCGGCGGCAAGGTCATCTTCGACATCGACTACCGCCCGAACCTCTGGGGCCTTGCCGGCCATGCCGAGGGTTTCGAGCGTTATGTGAAGTCCGACCGGGTGTCCGCCACCCTTAAATCGGTCCTGCCGGACTGCGACCTGATCGTCGGCACAGAAGAGGAAATCATGATAGCCTCGGGTGCCGACGACGTGCTGTCGTCGCTCAAGGCGATCCGCGCCGTTTCGCCGGCCACCATCGTGCTGAAACGCGGCGCCATGGGCTGCATCGTCTATGACGGCCCGATCTCCGACGATCTGGAAGACGGCGTGGTGGGCGATGGCTTTCCCATCGAGGTCTATAATGTGCTGGGTGCGGGCGATGCCTTCATGTCCGGCTTCCTGCGCGGCTGGCTGACGGGGGAGGATCACAAGACCTGCGCCACCTGGGCCAATGCCTGCGGTGCCTTTGCCGTATCGCGCCTTCTGTGTTCGCCGGAATATCCGAGCTGGGAGGAACTGACCTTCTTCCTGAAGAACGGCAGCAAGCATCGCGCGCTGCGCAAGGACGAGGCGATCAACCACATCCACTGGGCGACGAACCGCAAGCAGGCCGACATTCCCCTGCTGATGGCACTCGCCTGCGACCACCGCATGCAGCTTGTCGATGTGGCCGACGAGTTGAAGGTGCCGCATGACAGGATTTCCGCGTTCAAGCGGCTGACCGTCGAGGCTGCCGCCCGCGTCTCGCAGGGCCGTCCGGGCTACGGCATGCTGATCGACGAACGTTTCGGCCGCGACGCCTTTTTCGACGCTGCAACCAAGGGTTTCTCGTGGATCGGCCGCCCGGTCGAAATGCCGGGCTCCAAGCCGCTACGCTTCGAGTTCAGCCAGGATATCGGCTCGCAGCTGGTGGAATGGCCGCTCGACCATTGCATCAAATGCCTGTGCTTCTATCATCCCGACGATCCTGATACCCTCAAGACGGAGCAGCAGGAGAAGCTGCGCACGCTCTTCGAAGCCGCCCGCCGCGTTGGTCGCGAGCTGCTGGTCGAGATCATCGCCGGCAAGAACGGCCCGCTCACCGACGACACCGTTTCGACCGCACTCCAGGAACTCTACGATCTCGGTATCAAGCCGGACTGGTGGAAGCTGGAGCCGCAGGCGTCGAGCGCGGCGTGGAAGAACATCGAAGCCGTCATCGCACGCAACGACGAATATTGCCGCGGCATCGTGCTGCTCGGTCTCGAGGCGCCGACGGAAGATCTGGTCAAGGCCTTCGAGGCGACCACCGTCGCGCCTTCGGTGAAAGGTTTTGCCGTCGGCCGCACGATCTTCGTCGACGCCGCCCGCGCCTGGATGGCCGGCAAGATCGACGACGAGGCAGCGATCACGGACATGGCCAGCCGCTTCCGCGAACTGACCGACGCATGGCTGCGCACGCGCAGCCTGCAATAACAGAATACGGGAGGAACATCATGGGCAAGACGATCCGGCTGACGATGGCGCAGGCCGTTGCGCATTTCCTGAACGCGCAGAAGACGATCATCGACGGCAAGACGGTGCCGATCTTCGCGGGTGTGTGGGGCATTTTCGGCCACGGCAATGTCGCTGGCATGGGCGAAGCGCTCTATCAGGTACGTGAGGAACTGCCGACGCTGCGCGCCCACAATGAGCAGGGCATGGCGCATGCCGCGGTCGCTTTCGCCAAGGCGAGCTTCCGCCAGCGCTTCATGGCCTGCACGACCTCCATCGGCCCGGGTGCGCTCAACATGGTGACGGCGGCCGGCGTGGCGCACGTCAACCGCCTGCCCGTGCTCTTCCTGCCCGGCGACATCTTCGCCAATCGCATTCCAGACCCGGTTCTCCAGCAGATCGAGGATTTCGGCGATGGCACGGTGTCGGTCAATGATGCCTTCCGCTGCGTGTCGCGCTATTTCGACCGCATCACGCGGCCCGAGCAGATCATCTCGGCGCTCAAGCGCGCCATGCAGGTGCTGACCGATCCGGTCGATTGCGGGCCGGTGACGCTGTCACTCTGCCAGGACGTGCAGGCCGAGGCCTATGACTATCCCGCCAGCCTGTTCGAGGAAAAGGTCTGGGCGACCCGGCGCCCGCGTCCCGACACGGACGAACTGGCCGCCGCCATCGAAACGCTGCGCAAGGCGCGGACGCCGCTGATCATCGCTGGTGGTGGCGTGCTCTATTCACAGGCGACCGTAGAACTCCAGGCCTTCGCGGAAACGCATGGTATCCCCGTCGCCGTCACGCAGGCCGGCAAATCGGCCATCGCGGACGATCATCCGTTGTGCATGGGTTCGGTCGGCGTGACCGGCACCTCGGCTGCCAACGCCTTTGCGGAGGAAGCCGATGTCATCCTCGCCGTCGGCACGCGCCTGCAAGACTTCACGACGGGTTCGTGGGCGCTGTTCAAGAACGGCGGCGTGACGATGATCGGCCTCAACACCGCGCCCTTCGATGCCGCCAAGCATGACAGCCAGCCGCTGGTCGCGGATGCGCGGGAAGGCCTGAAGCTGCTTTCGCAAGCGCTAGGCGGCTGGTCGGCACCCTCGGCTTCCACGCAGACGGCCAAGAGCCGCAAGGGCGAATGGATGGCGGCGGCGAACCGCGCGACGGCACCAACCAATGCCGACCTGCCTTCCGACGCGCAGGTCATCGGTGCGGTGCAGCGTTCGATCGGCGGCGAGAACTCCGTCCTCGTCTGCGCCGCCGGTGGCCTGCCGGGCGAGTTGCACAAGCTGTGGCAGGCGAAGAAGCCGGGCGGCTACCACATGGAATACGGCTTTTCCTGCATGGGCTACGAGATTGCCGGCGCGCTCGGGGTGAAGCTGGCGCGGCCCGAGGCGGATGTCGTCGTCATGGTTGGCGACGGCTCCTACATGATGATGAATTCCGAGCTTTCGACGTCCATCATGCTCGGCCAGAAGCTGACCATCATCGTGCTCGACAATCGCGGCTACGGTTGCATCAACCGATTGCAGATGGGCACCGGCGGCGCGAACTTCAACAATCTGCTCAAGGACTCGATGATCGAGATGATGCCCGATATCGACTTCCGGGCGCATGCCGAGAGCATGGGCGCGGTCGCGGTCAAGGTGTCCTCCATCGCCGATCTCGAAACGGCCATCGAGCAGAGCAAGGGCAACGACCGCACCTCGGTCATCGTCATCGACACCGACCCGCTGATCACCACCGAGGAAGGTGGCCATTGGTGGGATGTGGCGGTGCCGGAAGTCAGCCCCCGCAGCGAGGTCAACAAGGCGCGCATCGCCTATGTGAAGGCCCGCGCAGCCCAGGCCTTGGGCTAGGAAGTATCGTCTCTGCCACCCTCAGGCTTGTCCCGAGAGGAAGGCAGAATGAATGGGACAAGACAATCGACAGGGAGGCCGTTGCCTCCCGCCATGGAGCCTCGCATGAAAGCCAAACTCGGCATGTCGCCCATCGCCTGGTGGAACGACGATCTTCCGGACCTGAGCGACGACGTGTCCCTCGAAGAGTGCCTGCGCCAGTCGCGCACGGCCGGCTTCACGGGCATGGAACAGGGCCGCCGCTTTCCGAGCAGCCCGGAGGAAATGCTGCCGATCCTGCGCGCCGCCGACGTCACGCTGTGCGGCGGCTGGTTTTCCGGCACGCTGGTCGATGAGGAACTGTCGGCCAACAAGGACCGCATCGCCCCGATGATCGAACTGTTCAAGGCCGTCAACGCGCCCTGCATCGTCTATGGCGAAGTCGGCCGCTCCATCCAGGGCGACCGCTCCAAGCCGCTCGCCACCAAGCCGCGCCTCTCCGACGACGAGATGAAGGCGTATGGTCGCCGCCTCACCGCCTTCGGCGAATGGTGCGCCGAACAGGGCATGCCGCTCTCCTACCACCACCACATGGCCGCAGTCGTCGAGACCGAGCCGGAACTCGATGCCTTCATGAGGAATTCCAGCGAAGGCATTCCGCTGCTGCTCGATGCCGGCCACCTCGCCTTTGCCGGCGGCGACGTGCTGCGCGCCATCGACAACCATCATGCCCGCATCAACCACGTGCATGTGAAGGATATCCGCCAGTCGGTCGTGGATGGCCTCGACCGCACGAAACAGTCCTTCCTCGATGCGGTGGCGTTCGGCGCCTTTACCGTTCCGGGCGACGGCTCGCTCGATTTCGGCGCCATCGTGCAGCGCTTTGCCGACTACGGCTATGAAGGCTGGTTCGTCGTCGAAGCCGAGCAGGATCCGCGCAAGGCTCCACCGGCGAAGATGGCTGAAGTCGGCCATGCCGAACTGATGCGCGTGATGACCGCCGCCGGTTATACTGTCGAGACGGAAGGATTTCCAAAAGGGTAAGCCCTAGCCGCACGCCTGAATGAAAGGACCGAACCCATGCCGAACCTGCTCGTCAAACCCCAGGGCACCCACGGCCGCGTCAGCCATGTCACGCCCGAAAGCGCCGGATGGACCTATGTCGGCTTCGACCTGCACCGCATGAAGCCCGGCGAGATCGTGGCGGCGGAAACGGGCAGCCGCGAGGTCTGCCTCGTCTGGGTTTCCGGCAAGGGCAAGGCGACGGCGGGCGGCGAGGATTTCGGCGTGCTCGGCGAGCGCATGAGCCCCTTCGAAGGCGCACCGCACGCACTCTATATCCCGGCCGATTCCAACTGGTCGGTGACGGCGGAGACCGATCTGGAACTCGCCGTCTGCTCGGCCCCGGGCGGCGGCGATTACAAGGCGAAGCCCATTCCCCCGGGTACCCATGCGCAGCTTCATCGCGGAAAGGGCTCGAATATCAGGCATGTGCATAACATCATGCCGGAAGACGACAATTCGGCCCATTCGCTGCTCGTCGTCGAAGTCATCACGCCGAACGGCAACACCTCGTCCTATCCCTCGCACAAGCATGACCGGGACGACCTGCCGAACGAAAGCCTGCTAGAAGAGATCTACTACCATCGCCTCAACCCGCCCCAGGGCTTCGCCTTCCAGCGCGTCTATACCGACGACCGTACGCTGGACGAGGCCATGGCAGTGGAGGATGGCGACGTGACGCTGGTGCCGAGGGGGTATCACCCCTGCGCGACCATTCACGGCTACGACCTCTATTACCTGAACGTTATGGCCGGTCCGAAGCGCGTCTGGAAGTTCCACAACGCCAAGGAGCATGAGTGGCTGCTGGGGTGATTGTGGACCAGAATCATCGGCGCAGGATTGCAATACGAAATCAATCACATCGCCCGGCACCGACCGTCTCGCTGGCGGCGGCACCGGGTGCCGGAATACCATCGGCTTTATTTTTCAACTCCTTGAAACGTTTCCGGGCGAAGAAACGAAGGGCAGGCCGAAAGCCGGACTAGAAGGGAAGGATCTCCTCGCGGTCTCCGAGAAAGACCTCCTTGGGATGACGGCGATAGGCGACGATATCGGCCATTTCACCGAGATGAACCCAGTTGCCGCCCTCGTTTTTCCGCCCCCCGATATGGACGATACCGCGATAGAAAATGAAGCGGCCGGACCGCAGGCGCACATCGACATCGCCGGTCGTGAACGGCGGCAGGCCGCCATGCCACGGGATCCATCCGTGATCGGGCTCGTCCCGGAAGATTTCCCACCGACCGTCAAACCGGTCGCCTTCCCAATGATTTTCCGTCACGTCTTTTATCGCTCCACGATTCACCAGATGTGAATATCACGCGCAGCCAGCGGCAATCAGACGAAAAGCGCGTGCGAGCTTAAGATCAGCGCTTCCACTTGCGCGTAATGCCCCATTCCTTGGCGATCTCGAGCGTCGAGGAAAAGCCGGCCTGCAGCATGAAGGGTTCCGGTGAGGCCGCGTAGCCACCGCCCTCGCCCGACATGACCGGCGTGCCGTGACCCATGCCGTCGATTTCATGGAAGGTGACAAGCGGCTTGCCGTCCTTGTCCGGCCAGATCCGGATGCGGCGGCCTTTCAGGCGCTTTTCGACGAAGGCATCCTTCGGCAGGCGGTAGAGGTCGCGCCATTGCTCGACAAGCGCGAGGCCGTTTGAAAGCGCGACCGTATCGTCGGCAGTGCCATGCCAGATCGAGACCGACGGCTTGCGGCGAATGCGCGGCGAGACCAGCCGAACGAGATCGGCCCAGGCGCGGGGCGTATGATCCGGGGCCTGCGCCATCGCATCGAAGGCGCGGGTGGCGTCGCGGGCGGCACCGAACGGGAGGCCGGCGATGATGGCGCCGCCGGCGAAGACATCAGGGTAGTTCGCCAGCATCGCAGCCGTCATGGCGCCGCCGGCCGAAAGGCCCGTTATGAAAATGCGTTGCCGGTCGCTTGCCGCAAGCCCGGCGGCATGGGCCACGATCTGGCGGATCGACATGAGTTCGCCGCGGTCACGTGTCACCTCGCTCGGGCGAAACCAGGTGAAACACAGACGCGGATTGTTCGCCTCCCGCTGCTGGGCGTAAACGACGGCAAAGCCACGCTCGTCGGCAAGCGAGGCCCAGCCGGCGGCGCGGTCATAGCTTTCGGCATCCTGCCGGCAACCGTGCAGCACCAGCACGAGCGGGCACCCGGACGGCAGGCCCTCGGGGATATGTAGAAACATGCGAAGGCCGCCGGGATTGCTGCCGAAGCCACTCGTCTCGACAAGCGGCGAGCCTGTGTCCACGCGGCGGCGCACGGCCGGCGTCCTGCGTTCCGTGGTCGGCTGGAACGGCCAGAACAGATCTCCCAGCCGCGTTTCGGCCGGTAACAGTCGCTCGACCGACCGCTTGAAGCGATCCCGCATGCTTGGCCTCTCTTTCATGGAATTGCCCATCGTCAGTTTACTTGCGCAGTGTGCGCGGCAGGATCAAGGCACAGTCGGCGAAATATCGGAGATGGCTCATTCTGCGGATTCATGAGGGCATTCATAAATAGCCAAAGTGCAACGCCCTGCATTTCGTTCCCGGCCTTTCGAACCCGGTCAAGCTGATGTAGCACTTCTGCAACGACAGATCCGCGACAGGAGGAACCCCATGAGCGAGCACCACAGCGCCACCCCCGAGCAGGCGCGCGCCAAGATGGCGCCCTTCGACTGGGCCGACCCCTTCCTGCTTGAAGATCAGCTGACGGACGAAGAGCGCATGATCCGCGATACGGCGCGCGCCTATTGCCAGGACAAGCTCGCCAGCCGCGTGACCGAAGCCAACCGCCATGAGATCTTCCACCGCGAAATCATGAGCGAGATGGGCGAACTGGGCCTGCTCGGCCCGACCATCCCGGAAGAGTATGGCGGCGTCGGCGCCAACTACGTGTCCTACGGCCTCGTCGCCCGCGAAGTGGAGCGCGTCGATTCCGGCTATCGCTCGGCCATGTCCGTGCAGTCCTCGCTCGTCATGCACCCGATCTTCGCCTATGGCACCGAAGAGACCCGCAAGAAGTACCTGCCGAAACTCGCCTCAGGCGAGTGGGTCGGCTGCTTCGGACTGACGGAGCCCGACCATGGTTCTGACCCCTCCTCCATGATCACCCGCGCGAAGAAGGTCGACGGTGGTTATCTCGTCTCGGGCGCCAAGAACTGGATCACCAATTCGCCGATCGCCGATGTTGCCGTCGTCTGGGCCAAGTCCGACGCGCATGACAACAAGATCAAGGGCTTCGTGCTGGAACGCGGCATGAAAGGCTTCGAAACACCGAAGATCGAGGGCAAGTTCTCGCTGCGCGCCTCCGTCACCGGCATGATCATGATGCAGGACGTCTTCGTTCCCGAAGAGAACCTGCTGCCGGAAGTGTCGGGCCTTGCCGGTCCGTTCGGCTGCCTCAACCGCGCCCGCTACGGCATCGCCTGGGGCGCCATGGGTGCCGCCGAATTCTGCTGGCACGCCGCGCGCCAGTATACGCTCGACCGCAAGCAGTTCGGCAAGCCGCTCGCCGCAACGCAGCTCATCCAGAAGAAGCTCGCCGACATGGAGACCGAAATCGCGCTCGGCCTGCAGGGCGCGCTGCGGCTTGGCCGCCTGTTCGACGAACATCGCGCGCCTGCCGAGCTGATTTCGCTGATGAAGCGCAACAATTGCGGCAAGGCGCTCGATATCGCCCGCGTTTCGCGCGACATGCACGGCGGCAACGGCGTTTCGGACGAATATGGCGTCATCCGCCACGTCATGAACCTTGAAGCCGTCAACACCTATGAGGGCACGCATGACATCCATGCGCTGATCCTCGGACGCGCGCAGACCGGTCTTCAGGCCTTCCAGTAAGCTGACCTGACATTTCGCAATTTCGGCGGCCGCTCGTTAGAATACGGGCGGCCGTTTTTACGCTTTCTCCATCCCGTTTCGGTACAGTACCAGTCCGGCAACAGAAGCGGGAGGGCTTCATGCCTCTCGAACATCTCCACGAACAGGCCCATGCGCGCCAGCCCAAGCGCAGTTTCGTCCAGTACAGGCTGGACCGGCCCGGCTTCATCACGCCGATCGGTCATCACCTCAGCACGGCGTTGCGCTACACCTGCCTGATCCGCAGCATTTCGAGTGCCGGTGCGGTGCTCTCCATCAATCGGACGCTGACGCTGCCCGAGAACTTCTATCTGGAAATCCAGGGCATTCGCGACGGCATTCCCTGCACCGAGTTCAAGCGCGACGGCGACGAGATGGTCGTGCGTTTCAACATGTTCCTCGATACGGAATTCCTCAAGGTCGTGCTGGGGCGACCGGCCGACCTGCATGAGGCCTGATCGGCCGCACAAAATATGCGTCGATTAAACTTTTAAAAATTTGCTTCAGCGAAACAAAATACTCCGCTGCAACACTGCCTCATCTGTGTCGGACATGATCGTCCTCCTCGGGAGTATCGCAATGAGCATTGGCGCCGATCCGCGTTCCGCCGCGGGCCTTTATGAACGCAAGTGGGAGCGTTACGCGGTCAACCGGCAAGGTATGCTGATGACCGTGGGCTTCGATCTGGGCGCGCCGAAGATGCGTAGCTGCCAGTTGATCGACATCTCCCAGGGCGGCGCGAGCTTCAGCGTCACCACGACGATCGGCCTTCCGCTGCACTATTATCTTTCCATCGTCGGCGTCACGTCGCGCATCGGCTGCGCCGAGGTCTATCGCACCGACAGCCGCATCGGCGTGCAGTTCATCAAGGAAATCGACGAGGAGCTGCTGCACACCATCGTGCGCGCCGACTATTTCACCGGCGGTGCCGCCAAGCCGAAAGTGCCGGAGCGGCGCTACATGGTGGGTGTCGAAAAGGGCGGCGTGGGATCGCGCATCACCTGAGCGTTTCGCAACCGGGGATTATTGGCTAGGGTGCCGGCAAAGCCGATTCCGGCACCTTGTCCGTTCACCGATCCCAGGCGTTTTCATGTCCGCATTTTCCCGCTTTACCGCCATTGCCCAGGCACTGCCCTCCACCGTTCCCTTTGTCGGCCCCGAAACAATCGAACGCACCCGCGGCCTTGCGGTCCGCGCCCGCATCGGCGCCAATGAAAGCGGCTTCGGCCCAGCCCCCTCCGTTATCGAGGCCATGCGCACGGCAGCGACGACGATATGGATGTACAGCGACCCGGAGAATTTCGAGCTGAGGGAGGCGCTTGCCCTTCATCACGGCATATCGCGCAACAACATTGCCATCGGCAGCGGCATCGACGGTCTGCTCGGCGATATCGCGCGCCTGATCGTGGAGCCGGGCACGCCCGTCGTCACCTCGCTCGGCGGCTATCCCACCTTCAACTATCATGTGAACGGCTATGGCGGTCGGCTGGTCACGGTGCCCTATGCGGGCGACCGCGAGCATCTCGATGGTCTGCTGGATGCTGTGCGGCGGGAAAATGCTCCGCTCGTCTACCTCGCGAACCCCGATAATCCGATGGGCAGCTGGTGGGATGCCGACAGCGTCGTCGCCTTCGCGAAGGCTCTGCCGGAAACGACGCTGCTCGTGCTGGACGAGGCCTACGGCGAGACGGCGCCGTCCGGAACCATTCCGTCCATTACCGCGCTGATCGGCCAACCGAACATTCTGCGCATGCGCACCTTCTCGAAGGCCTACGGACTGGCGGGTGCGCGTGTGGGCTATGCCATCGGCACGCTTGGCAATGCGCAGGCCTTCGACAAGATCCGCCACCATTTCGGCATGGCGCGGGTGTCGATCGCGGCAGCGCTGGCCGCACTCGATGACCAGGCCTATCTGAAGGATGTGATCGGCCGCATCGCGGCATCGCGCGCGCGCATCACCACCATTGCGCAGTCGAACGGCCTTGCGCCACTCCCCTCCGCCACGAATTTCGTCACCATCGACTGCGGCCGCGACGGCGCGCATGCCAAGGCCATCGTCGAAGGGCTCATGGAGCATGGCGTGTTCATCCGCATGCCGGGTGTTGCGCCCCTCAACCGATGCATTCGCATCAGCACGGGAATGGAAAGCGACATGGCCCTGCTGGAAGAAGCCCTGCCCAAAGTGCTGAAAAAACTGGTATAAACGCCAAGCCTCCCGACGAGGCCAACGGAGCTCCGGTTCTGGCGCCGGTTGCCGTGGGTCTGCGGGAGGCTTTGCGAATGCCTGTTGAGGCCTGTCTTATCAGTGAAGCGTCATCCACTCGCGGGCGGCGCGCAGCGCCATGGCGAGATCTGTCTTCGTCATTGTCGCGGCAAGATCGGCGCGCAGTTCAGCGGCGCGGTCGCACCCCTTGATCGCGGCGATGTTGAGCCATTTGTGGGCCTGCACCACGTCGATATCGCAACCGCGGCCCGTCGCATACATCAGGCCCATGTCACAGAAGGTTTCGGCGCGGTTTTCACCGCCAGTCATGGCGGCCGTTTCGGTGTTCTGAAAATCAAAGCGTGCCATTTCGATAGTCCCTGTCTGACTGGTTTACTGTTCTTTTGTCCTGTTTTACCTGCCCTTTCGGGCCTCTCCTGGCGCCTGCCGTCTTCGCGGCTTTGGTCTTCCCTGAGAGTTTTGCCGGCCGGTTATTCCGTGCTCGTCTTATGGCTCCACTATGCCGCGGGGCCTTCAAAATGCGCTTAAAAGGCATGCTTAATTTGAGACAAACAAAATCCAAACGCTTGGTAAAATTGGATTTTCGTTAAACATCGGACCCTCTGAAATCCGGCGGATTTGCTTCAAAATTTACCGATTGTTCAAACGGCGATTTCAACGCTTTGCTAACCACGGCGAACGGCAGTGATTTTTCGAACAGCAAGATTTGGGGCTCGTCCACCCCTCTGAAGGCGCCGGATTCCGGCTTTCACGTATATTTACCTTTACGTTTGCGTAAGATATTCTGCGCGCTCATTCTGGAGGAGGAAGAGAATGAAACTGAGGACCTTGCTCATTGCGGCGCTTCTGGCCATGCCTGCTGCCGTTACCCATGCCGCCGAGCCCATCGAGGGCAACTGGAAGACGGCGAGCGGCGCGACCGCCGCGATCGCCAAATGCGGCGGCGGCTTCTGCATTACCTTGAAGACGGGAAAACATGCCGGCAAGCGCATCGGCCAGATGAATGGTGCCGGCACCGATTACAGCGGATCGATCACTGACCCGGAAACCGACAAGACCTATAGCGGCTCGGGCACGGTCACCGGCAGTTCACTGCGCATGAAAGGCTGCGTGCTGGCGGTTCTGTGCAAGTCTCAGACCTGGACACGGCTCTGAGGAAACCGAAAAGCCGGCGCCAGGCGCCGGCTTTGCTGTGTTCGATTATTGGGCGCGCTGGCCGAACAGGATCTTCTGCGCTTCCTTGTCCTCGGCAAGGTTGGCCTGACGGGCCCGCTCTTCCTGGCCGACCGCAATGCCGCGCTCGACAGCCGGTCGCGCCATCAGCGTCTCGAACCACCGCTTGAGATGCGGAAAGTCGTTCAGATCCTGTCCCTGCTTTTCGTAGGACCGCACCCAGCCGACGCATGCCATATCGGCGATGGAGTAATCGCCAGCCAGATATTCGCGATCGGCAAGCCGCCGGTTCATCACGCCATAGAGGCGGTTCACCTCATTGGTGTAGCGATCGATGCCGTAGGCAATCTTTTCAGGTGCGTAATCCCGGAAGTGGTGCGCCTGTCCCGCCATCGGTCCAAGCCCGCCCATCTGCCAGAACAGCCATTGGTCCACCTCGACGCGCCGGCGCTCGTCCGCCGGATAGAACTGTCCATATTTGCGACCGAGATATTGCAGGATCGCGCCGGACTCGAAGATCGAGATCGGCGCACCATCAGGTCCGTCCGGATCGATG
Organism: Shinella sp. H4-D48; assembly: GCF_022637395.1. Classification (GTDB taxonomy): domain Bacteria; phylum Pseudomonadota; class Alphaproteobacteria; order Rhizobiales; family Rhizobiaceae; genus Shinella; species Shinella sedimenti. Next base: position 2,369,835 of record NZ_CP093337.1, read on the forward strand.
ATCGCCGGCATGCGGTTGTTGGGCGCGATCTTCAGGAAGTCAGGCGCGAACTGCTCGCCCTTGCCGATATTGATGTAGCTGATGTCATAGGGAACACCCAGTTCCTCCAGCATGATCGTGACTTTGTAGCCATTGGGTGTCGGCCAGTAATAGACTTCGATCGGCGCGGTCATTTCGGTCTCTCCTTCGTGTTTTTCAACACGTAGAGGGTGCCCTGCGCCGCTTCAAGGCACATTCACACCTTTTCTGAACAGGAGATGAACCGGCCTCTCAGGGAGCGTTCAGTCCCGGAATGCGACAAAGGCGTCACAGCAACATTCTGCGTCAGGGACAAGACAATGGACATTCTCGCTCGCCGCCTCACGATCATCACGCTTCTGATGGCGATCTTCGCGATCATGCTCGCTGCTGCCGTCGAGACCGACTACCGCCGCGGCACCCACAATGCCAACGGCAAGCTTGTCGCATGCTCCGCACCGCAGATGTGCCGCGCCTCTATCTGATACTGAACCGAAAGACGGACCTCACTATGACCGCCGCCCTTACCAACACCGCCGCGACGCTTCTGCGCATCCTCGCCCTCTCGGCGATGATGATCGCGCCGGTCGGCGGTCTCGCCTGGAGCAATGCCGGCGGCCTCGGCATCGAAAAGCAGGGCGCCGGCCTCGTTCTCTTCGTCACCCTCCAGCGCCAGTCGATGAGCTGACGCCGGCCTTCCCAGCCGGCTGATCCGTGCTAAACCCGGAGACGTTGACGTTTTCGCGGAGCGCCGGATGAAATCCCTCCTTCTCTTTTCCGTCGCCGCCCTAGCCGAAATCGCCGGCTGCTTTGCCTTCTGGGCGTGGTGGCGGCTGGACAAGTCCGGTCTCTGGCTCGTTCCCGGCATGGTTTCCCTCGCGCTGTTCGGCTGGCTTCTGACACAGGCCGACAGCGCGTTTGCGGGACGCGCCTATGCCGCCTATGGCGGGGTCTACATTGCAGCATCACTGCTCTGGCTGTGGGTTGCCGAGGGCATGCGGCCGGATCGCTTCGACCTTGCAGGCGCGACACTGGCGCTCGTCGGTGCCGGTGTGATCCTCGCCGCACCTCGATAAGGCTTGCAGGCGCGCTGAAGTTGTCGTTTGCTTGTCAAAAGACAACACCTATAGTGATTCATGAGCAAACGAATCTTCTCGCCCAAGCCGCTTTCCTACGCCACGCCCGCCGCCTACGAGGCCAAATCCTTCGATGATCCGGTGGCCGCCGTCGATGCGCTCGAAGCGCTCTACGATCGCAATACGAGCTTCCTGACCGATGCCTTTTCCTCGCTTGCCGGCACCGGCGCGCCGCAGACGCGCTTTCGCGCCTGCTATCCGCAGGTGAGCATAGAGACCACCAGCTTCGGCCATGTCGATTCCCGCCTTTCCTATGGTTATGTCGCCTCGCCCGGCGTCTACACAACGACCATCACCCGCCCGAAACTGTTCCGCCATTACCTGATCGAACAGCTCGGGCTTCTCATGCGCAATCACGGCGTGCGGGTCATCGTGTCGGAATCGACGACACCGATCCCGCTGCATTTCGCCTTCGGGGAAGGCGCGCATGTAGAAGCGGACGTGGCCGGCGGGATTGACCTGCCGCTGCGCGATCTCTTCGATGCGCCCGACCTTTCGAACACCGATGACGAGATCGCCAACGGTGCCTATGAGCCCGGCCCCGGCGAGCCCTCGCCGCTTGCGCCCTTCACCGCACAGCGCATCGACTATTCGCTCGCCCGCCTCAGCCACTACACGGCGACGAGCGCCACGCATTTCCAGAACTTCGTGCTGTTTACGAACTACCAGTTCTATATCGACGAATTCTGCGAATGGGCCCGCCAGCAGATGGCCGAGGGCGGCAATGGCTATACGGCCTTCATCGAGCCGGGCAACATCATCACACACGCCGGCTCCGACAGGCCGGACCCGGACATTACCCCCGGCCGCCTGCCGCAGATGCCGGCCTATCACATCAAGAAGAAAGGCCATGGCGGCATCACCATGGTCAATATCGGCGTCGGCCCGTCCAACGCCAAGACGATCACCGACCATATCGCGGTGCTGCGCCCGCACGCCTGGCTGATGCTTGGCCACTGCGCGGGCCTGCGCAACAGCCAGACCCTGGGCGATTACGTGCTGGCGCATGCCTATGTGCGCGAGGACCATGTGCTGGACGACGATCTGCCCGTCTGGGTGCCGATCCCGGCGCTGGCCGAAATCCAGGTCGCGCTTGAAGGCGCCGTGGAGGAGGTCACCGGCCTCGAAGGCTATGACCTCAAGCGCATCATGCGCACCGGCACCGTAGCGACGATCGATAACCGCAACTGGGAACTGCGCGACCAGCGCGGGCCGGTCAAACGCCTCTCCCAGTCCCGTGCCATCGCGCTTGATATGGAATCGGCGACCATTGCCGCCAACGGCTTCCGCTTCCGCGTTCCATACGGCACGCTGCTGTGCGTTTCCGACAAGCCGCTGCACGGCGAGCTGAAACTTCCCGGCATGGCCACGGCCTTCTATCGCACCCAGGTCAACCAGCACCTGCGCATCGGCATCCGCGCCCTGGAAAAACTCGCCGGCATGCCGACGGAAAAGCTGCATTCCCGCAAACTCAGAAGCTTCTTCGAGACCGCGTTTCAGTAGACTGCGACGAGAACTAAAAAGGGGCGGTAAACCGCCCCTTTGTGTCCGATCAGCCCTTCATCACCGTCCAGGCATGTTCCAGGCCCTTGCGGGTGATGTCGATCATCTGGTCGACTTCGGCGTGGGTGATGACGAGCGGCGGGGAGAAGAGCATGCGGTCGCCGGTGGCGCGGAGCACGAGGCCATTGTCCAGGCAATGGTTGCGCACGGTGACGCCGGCCTTTTCCTTGTCCTCGAAGCGCTTGCGCGTCGTCTTGTCCTCGGCGAGCTGAACGGCGGCCATCAGGCCGACCTGCTGGACTTCACCGACGATCGGCAGATCCTCCAGCGACTTCAGGCCGGCGGCAAGATAGGGGCCGATATCGTCGTGCACGCGCTCGACCAGCTTCTCATCCTCGATGATGCGCAGGTTTTCCAGTGCCGCGGCGGCGCAGACCGGATGACCGGAATAGGTGAAGCCGTGGTTGAAATCGCCGACTTCCTCGACCAGAACATTGCCCACGCGATCGGATACCATGACGCCGCCGATCGGCAGATAGCCGGAGGAAAGACCCTTGGCGATGGGCGCCAGATCCGGTTCGACGCCGAAATGCTGATGACCGAACCAGTGGCCGGTGCGGCCGAAACCGCAGATGACTTCGTCCGTGACGAGCAGGATGTTACGCGCCTTGCAGATGCGGGCAATTTCCGGCCAGTAGGTGGCCGGGGGCACGATAACGCCGCCCGCGCCCTGGATCGGCTCGGCTACGAAGGCGGCGACGTTGTCCTCGCCGAGCTCGTCGATCTTCTCTTCCAGCTGGCGGGCCATCTTCAGGCCGAATTCGTCGGAGGAGAGATCACCGCCCTCGCCGTACCAGAAGGGCTGGTCGATATGGTGCACACCGGCGATCGGCAGATCGCCCTGTTCGTGCATCCACTTCATGCCGCCGAGCGAGGCGCCGGCGACGGTGGAGCCGTGATAGCCGTTCTTGCGGGCGATAATGGCCTTCTTGGTCGGCTTGCCCATGGCGCCCCAGTAGACGCGGGCCATGCGAAACCAGGTGTCGTTGGCCTCCGACCCCGAACCGGTGAAGAAGACACGGTTGATGTTGGGACCGGCATGGGAGGTGATCTTCTGCGCGAGCAGCACGGCCGGCGGCGTCGTGGTGCCGAAGAAGGTGTTGTAATAGGGCAGCTCGTTCATCTGCCGCACGACGGCATCGGCGATTTCCTTGCGGCCGTAACCGATGTTCACGCACCACAGTCCGGCAAAACCGTCGAGATAACGCTTGCCGTGGTTGTCGAAGATGTAGCAGCCCTCGCCGCGCTCGATGATGCGGGTGCCGGCCGCGTTCAGTTTCTTCATGTCCGAGAACGGATGAAGATGGTGGGCGGCATCGAGGGCACCGAGGTTCGAAACGGCTGCTGCACTGGTCTGCGACATTTGAATACATCCTTGCAGGTGGAACCCGCCTTATTGAACGACGGGACAGAATGGGTTACGAAAATGCCCATGTAACAGGCATTTGGCAAGAGATGCTGCGCGAGCAAAATTTCCTGTCGGTGCTTCCCGCCAAACCAAAAGCAGGCACCATGACAAACGACAAGAAGGCTGCCGGTTCGCCGCCAGTCAACGCGCCCACCAATTCCCAGGCCCGTATCGAAATCCTTCTCGTCGGCATGAACGGCGACCTGCGTGGCAAGCAGATTCCGCCCGAAGCCGAGAAGAAGATCTGGGATGGCTCGGTCCGCCTGCCCTCCTCCACCCAGTCGCTCGACATCTGGGGCGACGATAACGACGACATTACCGGCCTGTCGCTGTCCGTGGGCGACCCCGATGGCGTGTGCATTCCCGACAGGCGTTCTCTGACGTCGATGCCCTGGGCACCCGAAGGATCACGCCAGGTGCTGGCCACCATGCACGAATTCGACGGCACCGCCTCCTTCATGGACCCGCGCGCCATTCTTACCCGCATGGTGAAGCGCTTCGAGGACCGCGGCCTCACACCGGTCGTGGCGACCGAGCTCGAATTCTATGTCGTCGAGGACGACTGGCGCGAAACCGGCAAGCCGCGCCCCCCGGCAGCCCTGATGTATCGCGACGAGCCGAACGGCTTCCAGCTTTACGACATGCGCGCCACCGATGCGCTGGACGGCTATATCCAGACGGTACGCGCGTGGGCGAAGGAGATGGATCTGCCGGCGGACGCCACGACAGCGGAATTCGGCCCCGGCCAGTTCGAGATCAACCTGCTGCACCGGCCGGACGCGCTTGCCGCCGCCGACGACTGCATCTACCTGAAGCGCATCGCCGAGCAGGCCGCACGCCGCTTCGGGCTGAAATCCACCTGCATGGCGAAGCCCTATGCCGAGCACGCAGGCTCCGGCCTGCATGTGCATTGCAGCGTCATCGACAAGGACGGCAACAACATCCTCGACGCCAAGGGCCGCGATCCGGTGAAGCTGAAATCGATCTGCGCGGGCATGCTGCAGACGATGCGCGATGCGCAGCTCGTCTTCGCGCCGTTCGCCAACTCCTACCGGCGTTTCCAGCCGGGCTCGTTTGCACCTGTCGATCTGACCTGGGGCTTCGGCCATCGCGGCACCGCCATCCGCATTCCCGACAAGGACGGCCCGGCGGCGCGTGTCGAGCACCGCGTGGCGGGTGCCGACGTGAACCCCTACCTGCTGCTGACAGCGATCCTCGGCGGCATCCTGCTCGGGCTGGACAACGAACTCGACCCCGGCCCGGTGACGGAGCCGGGCAAGGACGTGCCAAACGCCAAGCGCCTGACGCACGACTTCCTGACAGCGGTGGAAGAGTTCTCGGCCTCGCCCTTCATCAATGACGCCTTTGGCGAAGCCTACCAAAAGCTCTATGGCGACACGAAGCGCAAGGAAGCCATCACCTATCTGCGCACCGTCTCGGATTTCGACTACCAGACCTATCTGCCACGGATCTGAGAGGTTCGGGCTCATTTTCCGCTTGCGGAAAAGGATAGTGCTGGGCCGTGCCTTTTCTTAAGCCGCCGCCGTCTCCGTCGTGGACATGTTGCCGGCCTGCACCTTCGGCACGATCACCTTGAGTTCGCCGGGATGCAGGCGGATCGAGACGTCGCGATCCATCGGCAACAGCTCGCCGTCGATCACACAGTTGATCGACCGATCGACCCGCGGGAAATGCAATTCGACTTCGCGGCCGGTCATCTCGCGCACATCGGCGTTCTCGCGCAGCTTGCCACGCAGGATATCGAAGGCAAGGCGCGCAACGCCGGCCGGCTTCAACGGGCCGGTGGTATAGAAACCGAGATGTCCGCCGGACAGATCATCCGCATAGAGCAGGCCATTGTCGCCGAACCGGTTGTTGGAGACATTGATGGCCGAGACCTTGCGACTTTCCGCAACGCCGTCGACCTCGAACTCCACCTCGAATTCGGGCGGATCGAAGATCACGCCAAAGGCAGCGCGCGTGTTGGCGACGATCTTTCCCACACGCGAGCGGTAGGTCATGGCATTGCGCAGGCGCACCATGCGGGCGTGGAGGCCTGCGGAAAACTGATGCACGAAGGGCCGGTCGTCCGCTGTGCCGATATCGGCAGCGGCGATATCACCATCCGCCAGCGCATCGATCGCCTCCCAGATATCGAGAGGGATCTTCAGCGATCGGGCAAAGAGGTTCATCGTGCCGGCCGGGATGATGCCGAGCGGCATGCCGCTCTGCCAGGCAAGCCCGGCAGCAGCAGAGATCGTGCCATCACCGCCACCGGCCAGCATCGCGTCCAGATCCGTGCGTTCCGCGCAGCGGCGCAGAACCATCTCGATATCGGAGCTTTCGACGATGTCACAGTCGAGATGGTGCCCCGCCGCGGCGAAGACCTCTTCCGCATGGCGGGCGTAGGCCTCCATGTCGGTGGTCCGAAACGTTCCGCCATCCCGGTTGAAAATCGCCTGAACTCTCATTCGTCTACTCCGCATCCTGGCCGAGAACGCCTGAAGGCTCTCTATGGCTGCATTAGATAGGGGAGAAAGCGGCGATTCACAGGCGGTCAGGAAAGGGAATGCAATAAATCGTGAAGTCGGCGTGCACCGCTCAACCGGTGCGGGCGAAAAATCACAGTAGGCATCCGCACCTGTTTTGATATATCTCAGGCAGCCGCGTGCGTCGGGAAGACGCCTGCCGGCCTGAATCTATCCCCATTGCGGCCAACCCGGCCGAACCGCACCGCAAAGCAGCCAGGAGGAGTGGCCGCCCTTGTGATGGTTCGTGGCCGGATGTGCCGCATGGCCACATCCTGCGGAGCCACCGTGTCCGAACATAAACTGCCCGATGCCGCCCTCTCCTCCGGGCAGCCGCCACTTCCGGCGTTGACCGTCACCCTCATCATCCTGGCGCTCGCCGTGGGCAGCTTCGGCATCGGCACGGGCGAGTTCGCCATCATGGGCCTCCTGCCCGATGTCGCGGGCACGTTCGGCGTCAGCAATGCGACGGCGGGGCATGTCATCAGCGCCTATGCCTTTGGCGTCGTGGTCGGCGCGCCTTTCATTGCTGTCATCGGCGCGCGCTTTCGCCGCCGCGACCTCCTGCTGGTGCTGATGGGCGTTTTCGCCGCCGGCAATCTTGCAAGCGCGGCTGCCCCAAGCTTCCACAGCTTCATGCTGTTCCGGTTTCTCTCCGGCCTGCCGCATGGCGCCTATTTCGGCGTGGCAGCACTTGTCGCGGCCTCCATGGTGCCCGTCAACAAGCGCACGCAAGCGGTCGGCAAGGTCATGCTGGGCCTGACGGTCTCGACCCTGATCGGCACGCCGCTTGCCGCCTTTTTCGGGCAGATCCTCAACTGGCAGTTCATGTTCGTAGCCGTCGGCGTAACGGGGCTTCTGACGATCGGGCTGATCGCCACCTTCCTGCCGCGCGACAAGGCCCCCAAGGGCGTGAACGCCCTGACGGAACTCGGCGCGCTCAAGCGTAAGCAAGTCTGGCTGACGCTCGGCATCGCCGCTACCGGCTTTTGCGGCATGTTCGCGGTCTTCACCTATATTTCGCCGATCGTGACCGACGTGGCCCGGCTCAATGTCGGCATGGTGCCGGTCTATATGGCGATCTTCGGCGCGGGCATGATCGTCGGCAACCTTTTCGGCGCCAAGCTTGCCGATCTCTCATTGATGCGCACCATCGGCTGGTCGCTGGTCCTGTATTTCGGGGTTCTCGTCGCCCTGTCCCTGGTGGCGCACGATCCCGTGCTGCTCGGGCTGTGCTGCTTCCTTATCGGGTGCAGTTTCGTGGTTGGCCCCGCCTTGCAGACGCGCCTGATGGATGTGGCCGGCGACGCGCAGACGCTGGCCGCCGCCCTCAATCACTCCGCCTTCAACATCGCCAATGCGCTCGGCGCACTGTTCGGCGGCATGGCGATCAATGCCGGGTACGGCTACGAATCGATGGGCTTCGTGGGGGCTGCAACGGCCGTAATCGGCTTCGGCGTCTTCCTCGTCTCGCTTGCGCTCGAAAAGGCGGAGCGCGCCGCATCCCCGGCCTGCCCGGCGGAGTGAAAGCCTCCGGTCAATCGCAAACCTTCAGGCGGCGTCCCTTCCCGGGGACGCCGTTTCCTTTTCATCGGCAAGGCGGATGACGTTGCGGCCGTTGTCGCAGATGACATTGCGTGCGCCCCACGCCGCAAGCGCCATGATGACAGGCTTGAGACTGCCCCCGATGGCCGTCAGCTCATAATCGACGCGCGGCGGGACGACGGGGAAAACGGTGCGTGACACGATACCCGCCTCCTCCAGCTCGCGCAGCTGCTTGGTCAGCATGCGCTGCGTGACGCTCGGAAGCTTGCGGCGCAGTTCGTTGAAGCGCAGCTTGCCGTCAATAAGGTGAAAGAGGATCACGCCTTTCCATTTTCCATCAAGAAACGACAGGGTCGATTCCACGGGGCAACCCGGGAAATTGCTGGTGAGCTTGGCGCGTGGACGCGACATCGACGGTATCCTTTTGGATACTATGAACACTATTTGTGCATTCTTGCGCAAAGCGACGCTACCCTTCATCTAGTTTCCATTCAACGCGAAAGGAACCCACGATGCGCGCCACCGCCTACCAGACCCCACAGCCCATCGCCGCCGAAACCGCCCTTGTCGATATCGAACTGCCGACGCCCGAACCGCTGGGCCGCGACCTCTTGGTCGAGATCAAGGCCGTTTCGGTGAACCCGGTCGATACGAAGGTTCGCAGCAAGGCAGTGCCGCCGGAGGGCGAATGGCGCGTTCTGGGCTTCGACGCCGCCGGCATCGTTAAGGCTGTCGGACCGGATGTGACCTTGTTCAAGCCCGGCGACGCCGTCTTTTACGCCGGCTCCATCGACCGGCCCGGCACGAATGCCGAATTCCACCTCGTCGATGAGCGTATCGTCGGCCGCAAGCCCGCCTCGCTCGGCTTCGCTGCCGCCGCGGCATTGCCGCTCACCGCCATCACGGCCTGGGAAATGCTGTTCGACCGGCTGAAGGTGCGCGACGGCGTGTCCGGTGCCGCCAACGCCATCCTCATCATCGGCGGTGCCGGCGGCGTCGGTTCTATCGCCGTGCAGCTCGCCCGCAGCCTCACGGATCTCGCTGTCATCGCCACGGCGTCCCGGCCCGAGACGGCAGCATGGGTGAAGGAGCTCGGCGCGCACCACGTCGTCGACCACAGCAAGCCGCTGGCGGCGGAAGTGGAGGCACTCGGCATCGGGGCGCCGGCCTTCGTGTTCTCCACCACCAGCACCGCGCAACACCTGCCCGCCATCGTCGAGACCATTGCACCGCAGGGCCGCTTCGGTCTGATCGACGACCCCGCCACGCTCGATGTCATGCCCTTCAAGCGCAAGGCGGTGTCGACCCATTGGGAACTGATGTTCACGCGTCCGCTCTTCCAGACACCCGACATGATCGAGCAGCACAATCTGCTGAACGCGGTGTCGCAGCTTGTCGATGATGGCAAGATCCGCACGACACTCGCCGAGACGGTCGGCACGATCAACTCGGAGAACCTGCGCAAGGCACATGCTCAGATCGAGAGCGGCCGCACCCGCGGCAAGCTGGTCCTGGAGGGATTTTGACACGCCTCTGAAATTTACGAGGGTTATTTTTCGGGCAGCACAACCCGCACCGAATCTCTGCTAGACAGGATCGTACCGCTCCCGCTGTCGAAAGGCGTGCGGGAGCGGGCGAACCGGCCCGTCGCGGCCATGTCATCGGAGAGACAAGAATGACCGCCTTCGTCGAAAGCATTACCGGCAGCCGTGCCTTCGGCTTCGTTGCCCGCCTCGTCCTTACATCCATGTTCTGGTTGTCCGGCATCGCCAAGCTGGCCGACTTCAATGGCGGCGTGGCCGAGATGGCCCATTTCGGCCTCGAGCCGCCCGCCCTCTTCAACATCGCCACCGCGGTGGTCCAGCTCGTCGGTTCGGCGCTCATCATCGCCAACCGCTGGACATGGCTTGGGGCCGGCATGCTCGCTGTCTTCACAGCACTGACCATTCCGCTGGCCCACAATTTCTGGACCATGGAAGAGCCAATGCGCACCGTCGAGTTCTATATCGTGATGGAACACATCACCGTCATCGGCGCCCTGATGGTCGTGGCCTGGAAGACGGCCCGCTGAACGAGAAAGGGCGCCCACGGCCTTTGCCGGGGCGCCCCTTGTCTTGCGGACCGGTTCCGGATCAGCCGTGAACGATCTCGCGATGCTTCTGCAGGCGCTTGCCGAAGGCCTGGCTGACGCGGTCGAAGATGATCGCGATGCCGACGATGGCCAGACCATTGAAGATGCCGAGCGTGAAGTACTGGTTGGAGATGGCCTTCAGCACCGGCTGGCCAAGGCCCTGCACGCCGATCATCGAGGCGATGACCACCATGGCGAGCGCCATCATGATCGTCTGGTTGATGCCGGCCATGATGGTGGGCAGCGCCAGCGGCATCTGCACGTTCTTCAGCTTCTGCCAACCCGAAGACCCGAACGCGTCGGCAGCCTCCAGCACATCCTTGTCCACCAGGCGGATACCGAGATTGGTGAGGCGGATCATCGGCGGAATGGCATAGATCACCACGGCGATCAGGCCGGGCACCTTGCCGATGCCGAGCAGCATGACCACGGGAATGAGATAGACGAAACTCGGCATCGTCTGCATCACGTCGAGGATCGGATTGATGACGTTCTGGAACCTGTCGGAGCGCGACATCAGAATGCCGATCGGTATGCCGATGACGATGGAGAGGACCGTACAGACGAAGATCATCGAGACCGTCTTCATCGTATCGTCCCACATGTCGAGATAGCCGATCACGAGAAGCGTGGCGATTGCACCGACGACGATCTTCCAGTTGCGGCTGGCAAACCATGCGATCAGGGCAATGAGAATGAGGATGATCGGCCAAGGTGTGCGCGTCATGAAGCGCTCGGACCAGATCAGAAAATGCTGCAACGGCTCGAAAAGGGATTCGATGCTGTCGCCATAGGCGCGCGTGAAACCACGGAAGCCTTCATCGATCGCCTTTTTCAGATCGCGAAGTGATCCCGCGTCCATCGTCGGAAATTTTGTCAACCATTCCATATCAATCCCCTTCCGCTCCACCGGTCTTGTGCCGGTTTGCGAGCCCAACCCTGATGCATGTCAAAGGAAAGTGCGCATCGATTTGCGCCATAGGCATGCATCGAAACGAAACGTGAGCGGCGGCACGCATTGCGCGCCGCCGCATCGTGTCAGGCGATCAGAGTGCTGCCTTGATCTTTTCGGCAGCTTCCGGCGAGACCCATTCCGTCCACATCGCCTCGTTTTCCTCGAGGAAATGCTTGGCGCCGTCGTCGCCGCTCGCCTGGTTATCGGTCATCCAGGCCATCAGCTTGTTGACGGTGTCGTTGGTCCACGCACGCTTGTTGAGGTAGCCCATGACGTCTTCGCCAGCGCGTTCGGAGAACTTCTTGGTAACGAGCGTCTGCACCTTGTCCTTCGGCCAGTCGTTCTTCTTCGGATCCGGGCAATCGGCTACGGTGTTGCAACGCTTCCACTCGGCTTCGTCATAGGCAACGCCGTGCTCGAGCTTCACCATGTCGTACTTGCCGAGCAGCGCGGTCGGCGCCCAGTAGTAGCCGACCCAGCCTTCCTTGCGCTCGTAGGCCTTGGCGATGGAGCCATCCAGGCCGGCAGCCGAGCCGGTATCGACCAGCGTGAAGTTGGCCGCCTCGCCGCCGTAAGCCTTGTAGAGCTGGCTCGTTACGACCGTGCCGCCCCAGCCCTGCGGGCCATTGTGCACGGCGCCCTTGCTCTTGTCTTCCGGATCGGGGAACAGTTCCGGGTGCTTGAAGACGTCATCGATGGTCTTGATGTCGGGATGCGCGTCGGCGATGTATTTCGGGATCCACCAGCCCTGAACGGCACCGTCGGAGAGCGCGACAGCCGCACCGACCAGCTTGCCTTCCTCGATGCCGCGGTTGACGACGTCAGGCAGCAGGTCGACCCAGCCTTCCGGCGCGAGGTCGGGATCGCCCTTCTCGGTCATGGAGGTGATGGTCGGAACCGTATCGCCGACGATAACTTCGGCATTGCAGCCATAGCCTTCGCTCAGGATGAACTTGTCGAGCGCGGCGAGAACCTCGGCGCTCTGCCAGTTCATGCTGGCAATGGTCACGTTGCCGCATTCGGCGCGCGCCGCACCCGTCATGGCCATGAGACCGACGACGAGGCAGGTGGAAGCGAGAAGATGTTTCATGATGGTTCCCTTTTTATGGCGGTGTCGTTGTGCCCCATCGGACCCGCTGCACCGCCGCCGAGCCCGTTATCCTCCGCGGATCGTATTCGGACAGGCACAGATGCAGCGCCTGATCCGCGATTACCGCATTCTCGACTTTTGCAGCTACTGCATCGAATGCCGGTATGAATGCGTCTGCCACTAAACCCGATGCGTCATGTGGTATCAAATTATTAATACCACCAAGAGCAGACCGGGCCCCGCGGGGATGCTCGCAATCCTATGATAACGAACAGCTTTTTCAACCTTAAAAAGGAAAAGACCGGCTTTCGCCAGCCTTTTGACCTTTTGCGACGATGCTGTGTGCGCTGGAAACTCAGGCCTCGCGGCGACCTTGGATAACGTGCACGCGGCCACCGGTCTTCACACGCTCATAGAGGTCGATCACATCGTGATTGAGCATGCGCACGCAACCGCTCGACATGGCCTGCCCGATCGACCACGGCTGGTTCGTGCCATGGATTCGGAACATCGTGTCATTGCCGTTCTGGTAGAGATAGATGGCGCGCGCACCGAGCGGGTTGTTCAGGCCGCCGGGAACGCCGCCCGCATATTTCAGGTTCTTCTGGGGATCGCGACGGATCATGTTCGGGGTCGGCGTCCAGCTCGGCCATTCCGCCTTGCGGCCGATATAGGCGCTGCCGGCCAGCGAGTAGCCCTGCCGGCCGACGCCGATACCATAGCGCACCGCCCTGCCACCGCCGAGCACGTAGTAGAGCCGGCGGGCCGGCGTATCCACCACGACGGTGCCGGGGGCATGGGTCGTGGCATAGGCGACTTCCTGACGCCGCAGCTCCGGCTTGATCTTGTCGAGCGGCATCGCCTTGAACGGATGACGCTCATCCAGACGGTCGCCGTAATTGGCGCGGTCGCTGTTGCCGTTGGTAGCGCAGCCTGCGAGCAGCGCGGATGCGCCTAGCAGGAATCCGCGGCGGGAAATCGACATGGTTAAGGCCCCCTGAATATATGATCCGTCGGGGCGAAAACTATGCAGTTATGGTTAATCGAAGGTTAAACGGCCAGTTGCGGTTGCAAGACGGATTAACCAGCGTGGCCGGAAAAAGGCGAGATCGAACGAAAAAGGCCACCTGGAGGGCGGCCTTTCGGTCTCGGTAATCGCTGCGGGATTTAGATGTTCGGATAGACCGGCCCTTCGCCGCGCTCTTGCCTGCGGGGGTCCGTGCGGCCGTCTCCGCGAACATTACATGTTCGGATAGACCGGCCCTTCGCCCCCTTGCGGCGGCACCCAGTTGATGTTCTGGTTGGGGTCCTTGATGTCGCAGGTCTTGCAGTGCACGCAGTTCTGCGCGTTGATGACGTAGACGTCCTGGCCATCCTTCTCGACCCACTCGTAGACGCCGGCCGGACAGTAGCGCGTCGACGGGCCGGCGTAGATGTCGAGTTCGGACGTCTTCTGCAGCTCGGGATTCTTGACCTGCAGATGGACCGGCTGGTCTTCCTCGTGGTTGGTGTTCGACAGGAACACCGAGGACAGGCGGTCGAAGGTCAGCACGCCATCCGGCTTCGGATAATCGATCCGCTGGTGCTTGGCCGCCGGTTCCAGCGAGGCCGCATCGGTCTTGCCGTGCTTGAGCGTGCCGAAGAACGAGAAGCCGAGAAGCGTGTTCGTCCACATATCGAGACCACCCAGCGCCACGCCGATCGCCGTGCCGAACTTCGACCAGAGCGGCTTGACGTTGCGCACCTTCCTGAGGTCCGAGCCGATGGCGCTGTCGCGCCAGCCCTGCTCGATCTCGATCGGCTCGTCATTGGCGCGGCCGGCCGCAATCGCATCCGCCAGCTTCTCGGCTGCCAGCATGCCCGACAGCACCGCATTGTGGCTGCCCTTGATGCGGGGCACGTTGACGAAGCCGGCCGAGCAGCCGATCAGCGCACCGCCCGGGAAGGACAGTTTCGGCACCGACTGGTAGCCGCCCTCGGTGATCGCACGCGCGCCATAGGACAGGCGCTTGCCGCCCTCGAAGGTGCCGCGGATCGCCGGATGCGTCTTGAAGCGCTGGAACTCCTCGAAGGGATAAAGGTAGGGGTTCTTGTAGTTGAGATGCACCACGAAGCCGACGGCGACCATGTTGTCTTCGAGGTGATAGAGGAACGAGCCGCCGCCGGTCTTCATGCCGAGCGGCCAGCCGAAAGAGTGCTGCACGAGGCCGGGCCTGTGGTTCTCCGGCTTGACCTGCCAGAGTTCCTTGAGGCCGATGCCGAACTTCTGCGGCTCGCGATCCTTCTGGAGGTCGAACTTCGCGATCAGCTGCTTGGCGAGCGAACCGCGTACGCCCTCGGAGATCAGCGTATATTTGCCGAGCAGCGCCATGCCGCGCGTGTAGTTCGGGCCGGGCTCGCCGTTGCGCTCGATGCCCATGTCGCCGGTGGCCACACCGATGACGGCGCCTTCGTCATTGTAGAGCACTTCGGTGGCGGCAAAGCCGGGATAGATCTCGACGCCGAGCTCTTCCGCCTTGGTCGCCAGCCAGCGACAGACATTGCCGAGCGAGACGATGTAGTTGCCGTGGTTGTTCATCAAGGGTGGCATGAAGGCGTTGGGCAGGCGCACCGAGCCGGCCGGGCCGAGGAACAGGAAATGGTCGTCCGTGACCTCGGTCTTGAACGGATGATCGGCATCCTCGCGCCAGTCCGGCAGCAGGCGATCGATGCCGATGGGATCGACCACGGCACCGGAAAGAATGTGCGCGCCGACCTCCGAGCCCTTTTCCAGCACGACGACGGTAAGATCAGGATTGACCTGCTTCAGCCGGATCGCCGCCGAAAGGCCGGCAGGACCCGC
Organism: Shinella sp. H4-D48; assembly: GCF_022637395.1. Taxonomy (GTDB): domain Bacteria; phylum Pseudomonadota; class Alphaproteobacteria; order Rhizobiales; family Rhizobiaceae; genus Shinella; species Shinella sedimenti. The sequence continues at coordinate 2,385,051 of NZ_CP093337.1, forward strand.
ACCGACGATCACAACGTCGAATTCCATGCTTTCGCGTTCGGGGAGTTCCATTTCTTCGCTCATTTTTCTCTCCTCGCCGCAACCCTCGAAAGCCGCGGAAATACCCTCTGGTGGACCCTCTCATGACAAATACCAGAAATCTTGTCGAGCCGTTCTGCGACAGAGCGTCCCCGCATTTGCGCATGAGGTGATGACACCGGTCGAATTTTTATTGACTTTAACGTAAACGTCAACCGCCGTAACGGATCCAAGCCGGCCTGTACTTGATTCTGGCATGCCGCGGGACTAGGCATGCGCAGCCAAGCTGTTTGCCCAAGACCTTTCCATGTACGAGATTATCCGAATGTCCGTACGAGACTTGAACGATTTCGGCGGCATGCTCCACCATATCGGAGGCAACCGTCGAGACGCCGGCTTGCGGCGCGCCCGCAGCACCAGAGCCGCCCTCGCCGCGGAAATCCGTCACATCTCGACAAAATAGGCCGATCGCGCCGAGCGGGCGCTCAATAAAAGGACAATACCATGGATCTCGGCATCGCCGGCAAACGCGCCCTCGTTCTCGCCTCTTCCCGCGGCCTCGGCAAAGGCATCGCCGTTGCGCTTGCCCGCGAGGGCGCGCATGTGCTGCTGTGCGGCCGCAGCGCGGAAACCTTGAAGGCGAACTGCGAGGCCATAAACGCCGAAGGCCCAGGCCGCGCGGACTGGGTGCAGGCCGATCTTTCGGACGACGGTTTCGTCGAGACGGTGGCGAATGCCGTTGCGGAGAAGCTCGGCAGCGTCGACATCCTCGTCAACAATTCGGGCGGCCCGACGCCGGGTTCGACCGAAGACATGAGCGTGGAAAAGCTCACCACCTATTTCCAGTCCATGGTGTTGGGCATCATCACGCTGACGAACCGGCTGCTTCCCGGCATGAAGGAGCAGCGCTGGGGCCGCATCCTGACCGTCGCCTCCTCCGGCGTGATCGAGCCGATCCCCGGGCTCGCGCTTTCCAACACGCTGCGGGCGGCGCTGGCCGGGTGGTCGAAGACGCTTTCGGGCGAGGTTGCGCAATACGGCATCACCAGCAACCTGCTGCTGCCCGGCTCCATCATGACCGACCGCCTGACAAGCCTCGATGCCGCGGCCGCCGAGCGCAGCGGCAAGAGCGTGGAAGAGGTGCGCGCCGCCTCGGAAGCCGCCATCCCGGCCCGGCGCTACGGCACCGTGGCGGAGTTCGCCGCCACCGCTGCCTTCCTGTGCAGCGCTCCCGCAAGCTATGTCACCGGCAGCCTGGTGCGCTGCGACGGCGGAGCGGCAAGCTCGCTCTGAGCCGCCGCCCTCCCCTTGCCATCGGCCGCGGCCTGTGCCATCTGGCGCGCTCTCCAAAATCAGGGCGCACCTGACGCGCCTCCTCGCACGGGGCCAACTGCCCCGGTTCAATCCATTTTTGCAATGACAGGGGCACGGCAATGGCACGGGCACTCGGCCTCGATTTCGGCACGACCAATACCGTCATGGCGCTGGCCACCGGCGACAACGACACACAATCCATGCGCTTCGAAAGCAGCGCCGGCATTACCGACACGATGCGCACGGCGCTTTCCTTCATGAAGGATCCGGTGGTTGGCGCGCAGGCGTTGAAGGTCGAGGCCGGCCAGGCGGCGATCCGCCAGTTCATCGACAATCCCGGCGACTGTCGTTTTCTCCAGTCGATCAAGACGTTTGCGGCAAGCGCGCTCTTCCAGGGTACGCTCGTCCACGCGCGCCGCCACAGCTTCGACGACCTGATGGAAATCTTCCTGCGCCGCCTGAAGACCTACGCCGGCGACGGATGGCCTGCGGACGTATCGCGCGTGATCGCCGGCCGGCCGGTGCAGTTCGCCGGTGCAAGCCCCAACCCGGACCTCGCAATCGAGCGCTACAACGCGGCACTGACGAAGCTCGGCTTTCCGGAAATCCACTATGTCTATGAGCCCGTCGCGGCCGCCTATTATTTCGCGCAGACGCTGAAAACCGATGCCACCGTTCTCGTCGCGGATTTCGGCGGCGGCACCACGGACTATTCGCTCATCCGCTTCGAGCGGCAGGCAGGACGGCTGACGGCAACGCCGATCGGCCACTCCGGCGTCGGCGTCGCGGGCGACCATTTCGATTCCCGCATGATCGAGCATCTCGTGGCACCGGAAATCGGCAAGGGCTCGCACTTCAAGAGTTTTGACAAGGTGCTGGAAGTGCCCTCGGGCTACTATGCCAACTTCTCGCGGTGGAACCAGCTGTCGATCTTCAAAACGACGCGCGAATTCTCTGACCTCAAGTCGCTGGTGCGCTCGGCACTGGAGCCTGAAAAGCTGGAACTCTTCATCGATCTCGTGGACCATGACGAGGGCTACCCGCTCTATCAGGCGATTTCTGCCACCAAGATGGCGCTGTCGGCAGACGAGGAAGCGGCATTCCACTTCCCGCCGCTCGGAGCCGCGGGGCGCAAGACGGTGAAGCGCGCCGATTTCGAACAATGGATTGCACCGGACCTTGCCCGCATCGAGGGTGCGCTCGACGAAGTGCTGGAGAAGACCGAAACGCCGGCTTCGGCCGTCGACAAGGTGTTTCTCACCGGCGGCACATCCTTCGTGCCTGCGGTGCGCGGGATCTTCACGCGCCGCTTCGACGGCGACAAGATCGAAAGCGGCGGCGAGCTTCTGTCTATCGCCCACGGTCTCGCCCTGATCGGCGAAAGCGACGACATCGCAACGTGGGTAGCATGAGGGCGGTGCTTTCCTCCGCGCCGCCGCTTCGCTAAGGTGCGGCCATGAACACCGCCAGCGACCTTCATCCCGAGCAGCTTCGTGCGCTTCTGCATTTCTATGCGGATGCGGGCGTCGACTGGCTGCTGGAGGAAGAGGCTGTCGACCGCATAGCCGAATTCGAGGCGATGCGCGCGGCACGCGGCATGCCGGCCCGGCAAGAGGCCCCACCGGAGCCGCAGCGGCCTACAAGGCAGGCGCCGCAACGGCAGGAGCAGCCCCGCCCCGCCGCGCCGGCCCCCATGCCGAACGTCGCGATCCCGGACGGCCAGGCGGTCGCGGAAGCGGAGTTTGCCGCCAGCAGCGCCCGCTCGCTGGAGGAACTGCGCACGGCGATGGAAGCCTTCAACGGCTGCAACCTGAAGACTAGCGCGCGCTGCCTCGTCTTTGCCGAGGGCAATGCCAAGCCCGCCGTCATGGTGATCGGCGCCATGCCGAATGCCGAAGACGACCGCGACGGCCAACCCTTCTCCGGCCGGCAGGGCGCGATGCTGGACCGCATGCTCGCCGGTATCGGATTGACGCGTGCCGAGATCCTGTTGACCAATATCGTGCCGTGGCGGCCGCCGGGCAACCGCCCGCCATCGCAGCGCGAGGCCGATATCTGCCGGCCGTTCATCGAACGCCAGATCGCGCTGGCCGAGCCGAATCACCTGCTCGTTCTCGGCAATTTCGCTGCCCGTTTCCTGTTCCGGTCGAACGATACGATCCATCAGCTCCGTGGCGAATGGCGTGAAATCGAAGTTTCGGGCAGAACCATCCCCGCTTTTGCGACATTGCATCCGCAGGATCTGGTCACCGCGCCGATCAGCAAGCGGCTGGCCTGGCTGGACCTGCTCGCTTTTCGTGCAGGGCTGCAAGACTAGGCATTTCATGCATGCCATATTTTTCAATTACTTAACGATACACGCTGAATGAGGATCAATCGCGGTGCCGCGATTCTGCCTCAAGCATGAACAAAATGTTTCGCCAGCCATGCGAATTGCACATATCTGCCGGGCGGAATGTCGCATTGCAAAATCCATGTTGCGGCGCAATATACAGGCATGGGAGGGACAGGATTTAAGGAACTGAACCCATGACCGCCCGTTTTCGGCCCATCCACTCGAGCTTTGAGACGCTCCGCCATTCCGGTCTTCGCACCGGCCGTGGCTTCGGCGGCATCTGCGCGCCGGCCAACGAGCAGCTTACGGCCATCGGCTTTTCCCGCATCAACCGTCCTGCCCAGCTCTTCGCCGAGTTCGTCACACGCTGATGCGGATCGGGTGCGTGAGAGCGTGCCCGGCAGATGCACACAGGAGCAAGCCATGCTGAAATTTCGCCGACTGGTTTCCGATATCGCCGATATCCGTGCGGCCGTGAATGCCGCACGCGAATATTCGGTACTGGCATCGCTGCCGCGCGACGCTGCCCAGCGGCATGATCCGCTGAAGGCCTTCCTGCCGAACTGACCGGCTTTGTCCATGGCCAAAAGCCGTGATATGATCTCTGCCGTGAGGAGGTGAGACGCCTTTCCTTCCGGTAGAGACTAGGCCGAAGCCCGATCTCCGTTCTGTTATCGGCTTACTGTCAGAGTCAGGCGCCAACCGAACAGTCTGACAATAACCGAAACCCGGATTCTCAAGCGTGTAACCTCCTTTCGGTATGCCGGGCATGCACCCGGCACTTCCTTCACAACATTGCTCCTCCGAGAAACCCTCCGCACTCCGGAAAATCTTCCTGGTTACGCCAGCGATTGTCGCCATGGACAGAGCATGGCCGGCGCAATAGAGCGACATTCTGAAACTGGATGCCTTTCGCGGAGCCCCCATGCTGGCAAGCCTTGTCTCCATTCTGAGCCTGATGCTGTCCACCCTCCTGATGATGGTGGCCTTCGGCTTGCAAAGCTATGTCGTGCCGGTGCGTGCCGTCGCGGAGGGCTGGTCGACGCAGACCATCGCCATGATCGCTACCGGCTACACGGTCGGCTTCACGCTTTCATGCATCGTCACGCCGAAGTTCGTGCTGCTCGTCGGCCATGTGCGCGTCTTCGTGGCGCTCATCACGCTTCTCGCCATCGGCATCCTGCTCTGCGCGCTGGTGGTGGACTGGCGGGCGTGGATGCTGTTTCGCGCTGTATCGGGTTTTGCCATCGCTGGCAGCTATCTTATCATCGAAAGCTGGCTCAACGAGCGCGTCACGAACGACAACCGCGGCTCGATCTTCTCCGTCTATCTCATCACCACTATGGTCGGAACGATCGGCGGACAGTATCTCGTGCCGCTCGGCGATCCCACCAACACCTCACTCTTCATTCTCTGCGGCATAATCTTTTCCGTGGCGCTGCTGCCGACCGCGCTGACCTCTTCCCCGCTGCCGGCCCCGCCGACGCAGGCACGCTTCAACGTGCCGACGCTCTATCGGCGCTCGCCCGTCGCTGTCATCGGTGCCTTCCTTGCCGGTGCGCTTTCCGGCGCGTGGCTCAATCTCGGCGGCGTGTTCACGCAGCGCACGGGACTTTCCACCGCCGAGGGTGCGACGCTACTCGCCTCGGTGCTCATCGGCAGCGCCCTGTCACAAATTCCCATCGGACGCGCATCCGACCGGATGGACCGACGGCGCGTCATGGTCGCCTGCGGAGCGTTCGGTGCGCTCTCCTGCGCCGTCATGGCCGCCGTTTCCGGCGGGCCGCCGGTGCTGCTCTACGCGGTGGCAGCCTGCGTCGGTGCGGTGATCTTCCCGATCTACGCGCTGAATGTCGCCCATGCGAATGACCTTGCCCAGCCGGACGAATATGTCGAGGTTTCCTCAGGCATGATGATCGTCTACGGCGTCGGCACGATTTCGGCTCCGATCATGGTGGGGCCGATCATGGACCGGTTCGGCCCCGGCTCCCTCTTTGTCGTGCTGGCCTGCTATTTTGCCCTCTACAGCGCCTATGCCGCCTGGCGCATCAGCCGCCGCGAGGAGAATGATGGCCTTGTCGTCAAGACGGACTTCCAGGCTATGGCGGTACAGCCGCTTGGCGCCGACGCCGCCGCTGCCGCCTTGCAGCCCGACGCGCCGACGGAGGAGCCGATGGAAGACACCACGACGCCGGAATGGCGTCAGCCCTGAGGCGTGACGTGCTTGCGCGCCGCGCGCCGCTGCAGACCCAGACGGTGTTCGCGCAGGATGATGAAGATGCCGGCGCTCACCACGATGGCCGTGCCGATCAGCATCGCTGACGTCGGGATGTCATCGAACAGGAAATAGCCTACCGCCAGCCCGAGAACGATCGAGGTGTATTCGAAGGGCGCGATGGTGGAGACGTCGGCATAGCGGTAGCTTGCCGTCAGCAGGAGCTGTGCGACCCCGCCGCAGAAGCCGGCCATTGCCAGAAGGCCGAGCGCCTCCCAGCCGAGCGCATTCCAGCCGAAGGGCAGCGTGGCGAGCGAAAAGACGGAGGCCGAGAGCGAGAAATAGAGCACGATCGTATGCGTGCGTTCCGTCTTCACGAGCTTTCGGACCAGCACCATCGCCACCGCGCCGAGTGTCGCGGATAGCAGTACCGCGAGCGCGCCCATCGCCTCCGCCGAGCCGACGCCGCCCTCGCGGAACAGGGTCAGCCGCGGCCAGGTGATGATGAAGACGCCCGTCAGCCCGACGAGCACCGCCGACCAGCGATAGATGCCGACCTTTTCCTTGAGGAAAACCGCCGCGATGACGACGGCGATGAGCGGCATGGCATAGCCGATGGCGATGGCCTCCGGCAGCGGCAGGTGCACGAGGCCGTAGAAGCCGAAGCCCATAGCCAGGATGCCGACGAAACCGCGCTTCAGGTGGCCCATGACATCGCGGGTACGGAAGGCATCGACGAGCTGTCCCTTGAACGCCAGGAAGACGACGATCGGCACCATGGCGAAGGCCGAACGCAGGAAGGTGATCTGCCCGGCCGCCATATCCTTGCCCGCCGCCTTGATCAGCGTGGACATGCACAGGAAGATCACAACGGAAGCGATCTTGAGGAAAATACCCCTCATGGGGTCGTGGTGCGGCATATCCATGAAAAGCTCTGCGCGACCGGCAGGTCGCGGCGTCAGATGTTTGGCGCATCGGGAATCGATCCGGACGCGGCCACTCTAGCGGGACAAACCGGCCCGTGGGCATCAAATATGATGATATGTCGCGGAAAAATATGCGCGCCGCCTGAGCGAAGCGCCGCGCTCGCGGGTGCGGCGTGCATGCCAACCTGTCTCAAGTCAGCACAAAGTTGTGAACGGCGGTTCCGTGGAAATGAGATGTTAAGCGAATAAGCATATCAATCGGTGGAATTTGGGGGCAATGCGCCCGGCGGGATGTCGCGTCATGCACGAACGGGACAGGCCGGAGCGATAGAAACAGGACATATCCATGCGGACTGAGAACGGCCAGATCATTCATCTGGCGGACTATCGCCAGACTGACTTCGTTCTCGAGCGCGTCGACCTGACTTTCGAACTGGACCCCACGGAAACCAAGGTCGAGGCACGCCTGATTTTCCATCGTCGCGAAGGCGCGGACGTGGCCGCACCGCTGGTTCTTGACGGCGACGAGCTCGTCATGACGGGCCTACTGTTCGACCAGATGGAAATGGATGCGGCGCGCTATGACGCCACGCCGGACAGCCTGACCATCCGCGACCTGCCGGCGAGCGAACCCTTCGAAATCACGATCACCACGATGATCAACCCGGAGGCCAACACCCAGCTTATGGGCCTCTATCGCTCGAACGGCGTCTATTGCACGCAGTGCGAGGCCGAGGGCTTCCGCCGCATTACCTATTTCCCGGACCGGCCGGATGTTCTTGCGGTCTATACGGTCAATATCATCGCCGACAAGGCAAGTTGCCCGCTGCTGCTCTCCAACGGCAACTTCCTCGGCGGCGCCGGCTATGGCGAGGGCAAGCATTTCGCCGCCTGGTTCGATCCGCACCCGAAGCCGTCCTATCTCTTCGCGCTCGTTGCCGGCGACCTCGGCGTCGTGGAGGACACGTTCACCACGATGTCCGGGCGCGAGGTAACGCTGAAGATCTATGTCGAGCACGGCAAGGAAGCGCGTGCGGCCTATGCGATGGACGCGTTGAAACGCTCCATGAAATGGGATGAAGAGGTGTTCGGCCGCGAATACGACCTCGACATCTTCATGATCGTCGCCGTCTCCGACTTCAACATGGGTGCCATGGAGAACAAGGGGCTCAACGTTTTCAACGACAAATATGTGCTGGCCGACCCGGAAACGGCGACCGACCAGGACTATGCGAATATCGAGGCGATCATCGCCCACGAATATTTCCACAACTGGACCGGTAATCGCGTCACCTGCCGTGACTGGTTCCAGCTGTGCCTGAAGGAAGGCCTCACGGTCTACCGCGACCATGAATTCTCCGCCGACCAGCGCTCGCGCCCGGTCAAGCGCATCGCGGAAGTGCGCCATCTGAAATCGGAGCAGTTCCCGGAGGATGCCGGCCCCCTCGCCCATCCGGTACGGCCGACGAAATACCGCGAAATCAACAACTTCTACACGACGACTGTCTATGAGAAGGGCTCCGAGGTGACGCGCATGATCGCGACCATCGTCGGCCATGACGGTTTCAAGAAGGGCATGGATCTCTATTTCGAGCGCCATGACGGCGATGCCGCCACCATCGAGGACTTCGTAAAGTGCTTCGAGGACGCCAACGGCATCGACCTCACGCAGTTCTCGCTCTGGTATCATCAGGCCGGCACGCCGCTCGTCAGCGTTTCCTGCGCCTACGATCAGGCGAAGGGCGAATTCACGCTTTCGCTGGAGCAGATGATACCGCCGACGCCCGGCCAGAGCGTCAAGGAACCGATGCACATTCCGCTGCGCTTCGGCCTATTGCTGGGGGACGGTTCGGAGGCAAAGACCGCAGCCGTGAGCGGTGCCGACGTCACGGGTGATGTATTGCATCTGAAGGAGCGCCGCCAGACGGTGACGTTCTCCGGCATTCCGTCGCGCCCGGTCCTGGTGCTCAACCGCAGCTTCTCCGCGCCCGTCAACCTGCATTTCGAGCAGGCTCCGGCCGATCTCGCCCATATCGCGCGTCATGACAGCGATCTCTTCTCGCGCTGGCAGGCGCTGAACGACCTCGCCCTGCCAAGCCTCGTCGAGGCGGCCCGCAGGGCACGCGCCGGAGAGACGGTCGAGACGAGCGCCGTGCTCGCCGACACGCTGATCGCCATCGCCGGCGACGAAAATCTGGAGCCCGCCTTCCGCGCGCAGGCGTTGGCGCTGCCGTCGGAATCCGATATCGCCCGGGAACTGGGCAGCAACAACGACCCCGATGCCATCCGAACTGGCCGCGAAGCCGTGCTGGCTTTCGTCGCCAACCGTGGTGCGGCGGTCTTTGCGACGTTGTTCGAACGTCACCGCACACAGGGTACCTTCACGCCGGATGCGGCAAGTGCTGGCCACCGGGCATTGCGCAATGCCGCCCTCTCGTATCTCGCCGTCAGCGACGGCACACCGGCGCGCGCGGCCGAGGCCTTTGCCAGCGCCGACAACATGACCGACCGCAGCACTGCCCTGACGGTGCTGGCACACCGCTTCCCGGCAGCGCCGGAAACGGCGGAGGCGCTTGAATCCTTCCGCGCCCGCTTTGCCGACAATGCGCTCGTCATCGACAAATGGTTCGCCATCCAGTCGACCATTCCGGGCGATGGAGCACTTGCGCGCGTTCAGGCGCTGATGACGAGCCCGCATTTCGCCAAGTCGAACCCGAACCGCGTTCGCGCCCTCGTCGGCACCTTCGCCTTCTCGAACCCGACCGGCTTCAACCGGGCGGATGGCGCGGGCTACCGTTTCCTCGCCGAGCAGATCCTCGAGATCGACCCGAAGAACCCGCAGCTGGCCGCGCGCATCCTCACCTCCATGCGCTCCTGGCGCGCGCTGGAGGAGGTCCGTTCCGATCACGCCCGCAACGCGTTGCGCACCATCGCTGCGGGCGAGAAGCTCTCCTCCGACGTCTCCGACATCGTGGAGCGCATGCTGAAGGGTTGAAACCTTTGCTTATTTATCCGGCGGGCAAACGCGGATGCGGTGCCCGTCGGGATCGAGAGCCACGAAGGTGCGTCCGAAGACAGCTGTAAACGGCGGTTGCTCGATGGCAACGCCCGCCGCCTTCCACGTGTCATGCAATGCGTCGATCTTGTCGTCGCCGTCGATGGCGATGGCGATTTCCGAGCGATGCCCCGTGCCCGCGGAGACGAATTCCGGCGAACTGGTCGACCAGAGACCGAGGCTGAGCCCGCTTTCGAACGCGAAGCCGACATATCCGGGCGACTGGAAGGCCGGCGCCTGTTCCAGAATTTTTTCATAGAAGCCGCCGCTACGGGCAGGATCTTCGACATAGAGGATCAGGAGGTTGGGAGAGGTCATGGGAAGCGTCCTTTCGCTGTGTTGACGAAGGGATACTAGGCGACACCACTGCCAGAAAATGGCAGTATCGTTCCATGGCCCGTTCGGAAAGACTGCTCGCCCTCCTCCAGCTTCTCAGGCGCCATCGGCATCCGGTGAGCGGCGCGACGCTCGCCCGCGAACTCGGCGTCAGCATCCGCACGCTCTACCGTGACATCGCCACGCTGCAGACACAGGGCGCCGACATCGAGGGCGAGCCGGGCGTCGGCTATGTGCTGCGCCCCGGCTTCATGCTGCCGCCCCTGATGTTTTCGCAAAGCGAGCTGGAAGCGCTGATACTCGGTTTTCGCTGGGTTCAGAAGTTCGCAGACATGCCCGTGACCAAGGCGGCATCGGATGCGCTCGCCAAGATTTCGGCCGTGCTGCCGGCGGAACTGCGCGACGAACTGGAAAACACGGCGCTGCTGGTCGGGCCGCGACGGGTCGTCGATGCGGAAGTGGTGGATCTGGTGCTGCTGCGCAGCGCCATCCGCCGTGAGCGAAAACTGCGTCTTGCCTATGCGGACGGTGCCGGCACCTTTACGGAACGCGTCATCTGGCCGGTTGCGCTCGGCTATTTTGAAGAAACGCGCATGCTCGTCGCGTGGTGCGAGACGCGGGACGATTTCCGGCATTTCCGCACAGACCGGATGCGCGAAATCGCGCTCATGGAAACACGCTATCCGCGCCGGCGCGCCCTGTTGCTGAAGGAGTGGCACGAGCAGGACAGCAGGCCACGGCGGCCCGAAGACGGCCAGAGCTGCGCTTAAGTGCCGGTTTGGTCTACCAAATCGCACCCGTCAAAAATGGTTAAAAAAGTTTTACCTTTTTCTATAGACAAGCCGAATCACAATTGATTCATTATGGCAGATTCGGGCGAGCGGCGCGCCGAATCACGAGAGGGTTACAAGGTTTGAAGACTATGGCGGACGCGCAACGAGGACGCGCAGCCGGCGGGTGGACTCGTCTCAAGTTTCCGGGAATGGCGGCCTGGAAATCCGAGGCGACAGGGCCAGCGAAAATTTTCGCGGGGCCGACCGCACGGCATCTGTCACGGGCGGAGCCCGTGCTGAAGCGGTCGATACCGATCCTGATCATTGCATTCCTGCTTGTCGTGGCGATATCGCGGGTCGTCGGCATTCTGGTCGAACACGACCGGATGGACACGAGTGTGCGTGACACGACATCGCTGACGGCGCTCGCTGTCGGCGCGGCCTTCTCCGGCACGATGGCGCAAAGCCTCGCCGAAGCCGACCGCATGGCGGTGGAGGCTACGCTGTCCGTCAACCTGCCGCAGGATCGCATGCAGCCGGGCGGCATTGTGCTGTTCGTTGCAGAAAACGGCCGCGTCTTCGGCAGCTCCCTGGCCGCCTCTCGCTATGTCGGCCAGTCGCTCGCGCGCTTCTCGCCCGAACTTGCCGCCATCCAGTATTTCGGTGATCCGGCGACGGTCTTCCGCACCCGTATCGGCGGCGACGACTATTACGCCTCGCTCGTCGAGATGCCGCGCAAGGGCGGCTTCATCGTGGTCGCCAATCCGCTGGGCCAGACAGCGCTCTTCTGGCGCGACGAGATCGCGCTGAACGTGACACTCTTCACCGGGATTTCGGCGATCCTGCTCGTCATTCTCTATGCCTACTACATCCAGGCTAAGCGCGCCCGCGACGCCGATGCCATCTTCGCGGAGTCCAATCTGCGCGTGGAAACGGCGCTGGCACGCGGCCGCTGCGGCCTGTGGGACTTCGACCTGGCGAACCGCCGGCTGTTCTGGTCGAGTTCGATGTACGAGATGCTCGGCATGCCGGCCCGCGACAGCGTGCTGTCCTTCGGTGACGCCGCGCGGCTGATGCATCCAGATGACGACGGCATCTACCAGGTGGCGCGTGCGGTTGCCCGCGGTGAGGCCAAGCAGGTGGACCAGGTCTTCCGCATGCGCCATGCCGACGGACACTATGTCTGGATGCGGGCGCGCGCCCAGCTCATACGCATGTCCTCCGGCCGGATGCACATGATCGGCATCGCCATGGACGTGACGGAACAGCACCGCCTCGCCCAGCGCTATCAGGAAGCCGACGAGCGGCTTGCCGACGCCATCGAATGCACGTCGGAAGCCTTCGTGCTATGGGACAAGAACGACCGGCTCGTGATGTGCAACGCGCATTACCAGCAGGCCTATGGCCTGCCGGACGAGGTGCTGGTGCCCGGCACCGACCGCGCCGTGGTGAATGCCGCTGCTGCCCGGCCTGTCATCGAGCGACGCATTGCTGATGCTGACGGCACTGGCGTTTCCCAGACCACCGAAGTGCAGCTCGCCGACGAACGCTGGCTGCAGATCAACGAGCGTCGCACGCGTGACGGCGGACGTGTCTCCGTCGGCACCGACATCACGATGATGAAGCGCCACCAGGTGCGCCTGCGCGAATCCGAACGCCGCCTGATGGCGACCATCGGCGACCTTTCGGCCTCGCGCGCCAAGCTGGAGCGGCAGAAGACCGAGCTTTCGCTGGCCAATGCCAACTACCAGGCAGAAAAGGAGCGAGCCGAGGCGGCGAACCGCGCCAAGTCGGAATTCCTCGCCAACATGTCGCATGAGCTGCGCACGCCGCTCAACGCCATCCTCGGCTTCTCCGAGATCCTGCAGAACCAGATGTTCGGCCCGATCGGCTCGGACAAGTACCGCGAATATTCCCGTGACATCCACGAGAGCGGCAAGCACCTGCTCAACGTCATCAGCGACATTCTCGACATGTCGAAGATCGAGGCCGGTCACATGCGCATCAGCTGCGAGGCGGTCGACCTTGCGCCACTGATCGAGGAAACCTTGCGCCTCACCATGTTGCAGGCCGAGAAGAAGAACATCACGGTCGAGCAAGCCTGCCCTTGCAACCTCGTCGCCGTGGCAGACCGCCGCGCGATGAAGCAGATCCTGCTCAATCTGTTGTCCAACGCCATGAAGTTCACCAACGAAGGCGGTAAGGTTGAAGTTCGGGCGCGGCGCGTGGATGGCGCCATCACGCTGACGATCGCCGATACCGGCATCGGCATTCCGAAATCCGCCCTCCAGAAGATCGGCCAGCCCTTCGAACAGGTGCAGAGCCAGTATGCCAAGAGCAAGGGCGGTTCGGGGCTCGGTCTCGCCATCTCGCGCTCGCTCGCCCACCTGCATGGTGGCGCCATGCGCATCCGCTCCGACGAGGGCAAGGGCACGATCATCTCCGTGCGCATTCCCGACCGCGAACGGCTCGCCGCACTTCACCTGGCGGCGGCCTGAGGGCGCGACAGTCAGCCCTTGACCGTCGCATGGAAGATCTTGCGCACCGCCTTGGAGACACGCCGGATTTCCGCCTCCAGCGTGCGCAGGTCCGGGCACTCGCCTGCGCGGCAGACGAGATCGATCAACCCGGCGGGCGCCTCCTTCGGATCAAAGCCGCCATCCACGCACAGACGCACGATCTGCGAGATTTCCGTATAGAGCGACAGCGCGCCCTGCACGGTCTCGAGATCGTTCGGATCCATCATGGCTTGGCCGAGCTCGGCAAGCGCCTCTGCGGTGGGGAGCGCCCCTTCCGGTTGGGCCGCGCCGCGCGCAGGTGCGACCAGCGCAAGGAACTGAGCGATGAACTCGATATCGATCAGGCCACCGGCGATCAGCTTCAGGTCCCAGATGTCCTTCGGCGGCTTTTCCTGATCGATGAGCGTGCGCATCTCGGCAACGTCCTTTGCCGTCTTGGCGGTATCGCGCTTGCGGCCCAGCACGCCGCGGAAGATTTCTCCCGCCTCTGCCACCAGGCTGTCATCGCCGCAGAGAAGGCGCGCGCGGGTCAGCGCCATGTGCTCCCAGGTCCAGGCCTCTTCCGCCTGGTACTTGGCAAAGGATGTGATGCGCGTGGCGACCGGCCCCTTGTTGCCGGAAGGCCGCAGGCGCATGTCCACCTCGTAAAGCACGCCCTCCGCGGTGGGCGCCGAGAGCGCGGCGATCAGGCGCTGGGTGATGCGGGTGAAGTATTTGATATTGTCGAGGGGCTTTGCACCATCCGACTCGAAGGCGTCGCTGTCGTGATCGTAGAGGAGGATGAGGTCGATATCGGAGCCCGCCGTCAGCTCGAAGCTGCCGAGCTTGCCCATGCCGACCAGCGCCACACGCCCGCCGGGGAACTTGCCGTGCGCCGCCTCGACCTCGTCGAGCACCGCCTTGAGCGCCGCCGCGACGATGAGGTCTGCAACATGGGTGAAGGCACGTGCAGCCTGCTTTCCGGTGATTGCCCCCGTCAACAGGCGAATGCCGATCAGAAAGCGCTGCTCGGCGGCGATGATGCGCAGGCGGTCGAGAATTTCCTCATAGTGGCGCGCGCCCGAAACGAAACCCTCGATGCGATCGGCAAGATAGGCGCGCGTCGGCAGCTCCGCCAGAAGGCCGGGATCCAGCATGCCGTCGAAGACATGCGGCTTTGCCGCGATGACCTCGGCAAGGCGCGGCGCCGAGGACATGATGTTGACGATAAGGGAGAGCAGCGCGGGATTGTTGCCGAGCAACGAGAACAGCTGAATGCCGGCAGGCAGGCCGGAAATGAAGCTGTCGAAGCGCAGCAGCGCTTCGTCGGCCCGCTTGCTCTGGCCGAAGACGCGCAGCAGTTCCGGCGTCAGTTCCGTCAGCCGCTCGCGCGCCTCGACGGACTGCGTGGCGCGGTAGCGGCCGTAATGCCAGGTGCGGATGGTGCGGGAAATGTCGGCGGGACGCTCGAAGCCGAGCTTCTTCAACGTCTCCAGCGTATCGGGATCGTCCTTCTGACCGGTGAAGACGAGATTGCCGGCCTCCGACGACAGCTTTGCCTCCTGCTCGAACAGGGCGGCGTAGCGGCGCTCGACGGTCTTGAGCACGGACACGAGCTTTTCGGAGAAGCCCGCCGTATCCGCAAAGCCGAGCATGAAGGCGATGCGTTTCAGTTCCGATTCGGTCTCGGGCAGGACGTGGGTCTGCTCGTCGCGGACCATCTGCAGGCGGTGCTCGACGTCGCGCAGGAACCAGTAGGCTTCCGTCAACTCGTCGGCCGTCGCCGTGTCGATCCAGTTGGCATTGGCGAGTTCTGCGAGCATAGGTTCAGTCGCGCGCAGGCGCAGTGCGGGCACGCGCCCGCCCGCGATAAGCTGCTGCGTCTGTACGAAGAACTCGATCTCGCGGATACCGCCGCGGCCGAGCTTGACGTTATGCCCCTTCACTGCGATCTCGCCATGCCCCTTGTGGACATGGATTTGCCGCTTGATCGAGTGGATATCGGAGATTGCCGCATAGTCGAGATATTTGCGGAAGACGAAGGGAATGAGGCCCTTGAGGAAGTTGCGGCCTGCTTCGATATCGCCAGCAACGGGCTTGGCCTTGATGAAGGCGGCGCGCTCCCAGTTCTGGCCTCGGCTCTCGTAATAGAGCATCGCGGAATCGAAGGAGATGGCGAGCGGCGTGGCCCCCGGATCGGGCCGCAGGCGCAGGTCGGTGCGGAAGACGTAACCGTCGGCGGTGCGCTCCTGCATGATACGGATGAGGCGGCGTACAAGACGGGAAAACGTCTCTACCGCCTCCGTTGGATCCGTCGCGATGTCCGCCATCGGGTCGAAGAAAACGACGAGGTCGATATCGGAGGAGTAGTTCAGTTCCGCGGCACCGAGCTTGCCCATGCCAAGCACGATGAGGCCGGATTTCTCGCCGGGATGGGCAGGGTCCGGCAACTTTACCTTGCCGCTTTCATGGGCGGACAGGAGCAGATGATCGATGGCAGCAGATGTCGTGGCTTCGGCAAGCTCGGTCAGAAGCGCCGTCGTCCGGCGGGCATCGAAGATGCGCGCAAGATCGGCAAGCGCGGTAAGGAAGGCAACCTCGCGCTTGGCAACGCGAAGCCGCGTCATCAGCACCGCCTCCGTCACCTCTCCTTCGCCCGGCTGCCAGGCGGCACGGGCGCGGGCAATGGCCGCCTCGATGACGGGCAGGACGGGCTCTTCCACCGCCCGGACCAGCAAGGCGGGATCGATGCGGGCCGTATCACGCAGATAGGGAGACAGAGAAAAAGCCGCGACGATGAAATCCTTGAGCGGCCCATCCGTGGAGAGAAGGCCGGCAATAGCGGGGTGGTCGCGGCCCCAGTCCTTCAGATCGGACAGGACCGACTTGGCGTCCGTCTGGCTCAGGGGCCGGATCGGAGATGCCGTAAGATCGGATAGCCGCGTTGCCGTCGTCACGCTCATGATGTCTCCTCGCTTTTGAGGAGGAGATGTATCAGTCCGGCAGGACGGGGAAAACCATCCTGACCGTCAGGCCACGGTTGTTTTCCCGGTCGGGATGGGTGGCGTCGAGTTCCAGACGACCCTGGTGCATTTCCATGACCGCCGCGACCAGCGACAGGCCAAGCCCCGTTCCCGGCTTGGAGCGGCTGGCATCGAGCCGCACGAAGCGTTCGATCACGTCGCCATATTTGTCTTCCGGCACGCCCGGGCCGCTGTCCGCCACAGCAAGCACGACCTCGTTATCCCGCCGTGCAAGCGAGATACGTATATCCGGCTCGCCGTCGCTGCCCTCGGCATATTTGATCGCGTTGTCGATAAGGTTTCCGAGTGCCTGACCGACGAGCTCACGATTGCCCTTGACCTCGATACCTTCGGCAATGTCGGTAGTAAATTTCAGACCGCAATCCTCAGCAACGGGCTCGTAGAGCTCGGCGCTGTCATGTGTAATGCCGCTGATATCCACCGCGCTCATTTCCGCCGGCGCCTGCCCGGCTTCGACGCGGGAGATCATCAGGAGCGCATTGAAGGTGCGGATAAGCTGGTCGGATTCGACGATCATCTCTTCCAGAGCGCTGCGGTGATCAGCCCCGTCTCCAACTGCCAGCGCAGCCTCAGCCTTGTTGCGCAGCCGTGTCAGCGGCGTCTTGAGGTCGTGGGCGATGTTGTCGGAAACCTGCTTCAGCCCCTCGCCGAGTTTCTCGATACGGCCGAGCATGGTGTTGAGCGATTCGGAAAGGCGGTCGAATTCGTCCCCGGATCCGCTGGTCGGCAAACGCTGTGAAAGGTCGCCGGCCATGATCCGCTGGCTGGCGTCCGACATGCGATCCATGCGCTTGAGGGCGTTGCGCCCGATGAGATACCAGATGGCAAGCGCGCCGACGCCCATGACGCCAAGCGCCACCATCAGGGCCTGCCGCACCAGCTTGCGAAAGTTTTCCGGTTCGCCGAGGTCGCGACCAACCAGGATGCGAAGCCCGTTCGACAAGACATTGACCTGCGCATAGGCCATGGGGCGGTTTGTGCCGCGCGCCTCTTCCTGGTAGCGCTGATAACGGAAGGGTATTGTCGTCCAGCCTTCCGTGTCCAGCACGCCCGGCTGGATGGAGGCCACGTTGCCGGCCAGCACCTCGCCCGTGGGGCTCGCGATGATGTAGAGATTGGCACCCGGCTGGCGCGCGCGCCGCTCGAGCGTGCGCAGTAGGCCGTTCATGCCGTTGTTGTCGAAGATGCGCTCGATCTGCTCGGCCTCCTGGGCCACGGCCTCGCGCATCTGCTGTTGCAGCAGGCCTTCGGACATGGAGGAAACGTAGAAGACGAGAACGGCCGCGCAGGCGGCAAACAGCAGGAGATAGACCGCCGAAAGGCGCACGGCGGTCGTGCGATAGAGTGCGGTCAGCCGGCCAAGCAGTCGTTGCATCGGTTCAGACCGCCGC
Organism: Shinella sp. H4-D48; assembly: GCF_022637395.1. Lineage (GTDB taxonomy): Bacteria > Pseudomonadota > Alphaproteobacteria > Rhizobiales > Rhizobiaceae > Shinella > Shinella sedimenti. The sequence continues at coordinate 2,402,956 of NZ_CP093337.1, forward strand.
CTCTTCCTTCATCATGTATCCCGCGCCGCGCACGGTGCGCAGCAGCGGCTGGTCGAAATCCTTCTCTATCTTCGAACGCAGCCGCGAGACATGCACATCGATGACGTTGGTCTGGGGATCGAAATGATAGTCCCAGACGTTTTCGAGCAGCATGGTGCGCGTCACGACCTGCCCGGCATTCTTCATGAGATATTCGAGAAGACGGAACTCGCGCGGCTGGAGCAGGATTTCCTTGCCGGCGCGCTTGACGGTGTGGGACAGACGGTCGAGTTCGAGATCGCCCACCCGGTAGACCATATCCTGTTCCGGCGTGCCCTTGCGGCGGCCGAGTACCTCCACACGGGCGAGCAGCTCGCTGAACGCATAAGGCTTCGGCAGGTAGTCGTCGCCGCCGGCGCGAAGGCCCGTCACGCGATCATCGACCTGCCCGAGGGCGGACAGAATGAGCACGGGCGTGTGGATGTTGCGCTGGCGCAGCTCTGAGATCAGCGAAAGGCCGTCACGCCGCGGCAGCATGCGGTCGATGACCAGCACGTCGTAGCTGTTTTCCGTGGCCAGGAAGAGGCCGCTCTCGCCGTCGCTGGCATGATCGAGAACGATGCCGGCCTCGCGAAAAGCCTTCGCGAGATAAGCGGCTGCCTCCAGATCGTCTTCCACAATCAATAACTTCATGGCGGAACCTTACAGCATGTTCGGCGGGATTTACCAGCAGCACGCGCCGGATACGGCAGCGCCGCGAAATCGTTCGATCCCGCGGCGCCGTCAATGCGAAGATTTACGGAGCCGGTCAGCCCTGGTCGATGGGCAGAGCCAGGAAGCGGCTGCCATCCTTGGTCTCGACCTGGAACAGCGCCTTGGAGCGACCATCCTTGCGGGCGGCTTCGATCACCTTCATCACCTCGTCCGCAGACTTGACGGTCTGGTTGTTGACGGAGGTGATGCGGTCGCCTTCCTTGAGGCCGCGATCGCTGGCGTCGGAGTCCGGATCGACAGAGGAGACGGTCAAGCCGTCGTCGCCGGCCGTGACCGAGATACCGAGATCGGCAAGCGCCTGCTCGCTGGTTTCGTCGGCGGGAGCAGCGTCATCCGTGGTCGTGGCGGCCTGGATGGCTTCGCCGGCCAGCGTGCCGATCTCGACCTTGATGGTCTGCGACTTGCCATCGCGCCATACGGCGACATCGACCGTCTTGCCGGGCGCGATATCGGCCACACGGCGGGCGAGGTCACGCGGATCCTTGACCGGCTCACCTTCGAGCGCGGTGATCACGTCACCCTTCTTGATGCCGGCCTTGGCACCGGGCGAGTCGGCCTGCGGCTCGACGACGAGGGCACCGGCGGCATCCGCCAAGCCGAGCGAGTCGGCGATGTCGCGGCTGACCGGCTGGATCTGGACGCCGAGCCAGCCACGGTCGACCTTGCCATCCTTCATCAGGTTGGCAACGACGCCTTTGGCGACCGATGCGGGAATCGCGAAGGCGATGCCGACATTGCCGCCCGACGGCGAGAAGATGGCGGTGTTGATGCCGACGACCTGACCGTTGAGATTGAAGGTCGGGCCACCGGAATTGCCGCGGTTTACAGCGGCATCCACCTGCAGGTAGTCGTCATAGGGGCCGGAGCCGATGTCACGGCCGCGGGCGGAGATGATGCCCGCCGTCACGGTGCCGCCGAGGCCGAACGGGTTACCGACCGCCACGACCCAGTCGCCGACGCGGATCTGGCTGTCATCGGCAAAGCTGACATAGGTGAACTTGCGCTTGTCCTTCTCGTCGACCTTCAGCACGGCGAGGTCAGTGCGGCTGTCCTTGCCGACAAGCGTGGCCTTAAGCTCGGTGCCGTCGTTCATGACGACCGTGAAGGCCGAGCCATCGCTGACGACGTGGTTGTTGGTGACAATGTAGCCGTCTTCGGAGATGAAGAAGCCGGAGCCCTGCGCGGTCGGGCGAAGATGCGGCTTGCGGCCGGGACCACGGCGGTCACCGAAGCCTCGATCCGGGCCACGGTCGCCGCGGAACTGGTCCTGGCCGCCGAATTCACGGAAGAAGCGCTTCAGCGGGTGATCGTCGGGAAGCTCGTCAAAGCCGCGGCCGCCGAAGTTGAACGAGAAATTGCTTTCATCGTTGGACGGCTTGGCATCGGATTCAACACGGACGGAAACCACGGCCGGGGAAACGGCCTGAACGACGTCGGCGAAGCTCGCAACCTGCGGCGCCTGGACGGAAACGGCTTCTGCATAGCTTTCAGTAACGCGCGCGGGGATGCCGGTCGCGAGCATAACGGCTGCGAGCCCTGCGACGGTGGTCGTCTGCAACGCAGCCTTGAGGCTCGGACGGAACGCGGAAATCTTGGCCATTCTGTGCACCTTCTCTCTTCTTTCAGGGCTGCGCCCGGCAGCCGATGGAAAAGAGATAGGCGGTCGCACATTACGGCACACTATCCGCCGCATGAATTTTTCGTAATGTTGGAATTTTCCTGTCAGTCGCGGCGCAGGGCACGATCCAGCTCTGCCTTTTCGGCGTCGGATAGCGGCGTTCCCGTGGGCTTGCCGCCGCGTTTGCGCACGAAAAGCACCATGGCTACGGCGCCCGCCACAAACAGCACGATCGGCGCGCCCCATAGAAGGAGCGTCTCGCCACGCAGGCGCGGATTGAGCAGTACGAATTCGCCGTAGCGGGAGACGACATAATCGATGACAGCCTCATCGCTGTCACCGTCCGTCAGCCGTTCTCGCACCAGAAGGCGCAGGTCGCGGGCCAGTTCGGCATTCGAATCGTCAATCGACTGGTTCTGGCAGACCATGCAGCGAAGCTGGGCGGACAGCGCCCGGGCGCGGGCTTCCAGCGCCGGATCGGAAAGCACCTCGTCGGGATTGACCGCAAAGGCGGGAAACGCGGCAAGCAGGAACGCTACGGCCATGAGCAGGCGGCGGATCATTCGGCCGCCTCCAGAGCCGCCTTAACCTTGCGGGCCTTTTGCGGCGCACCGACGCGAAGACGCCGGTCGAACAATGATACCGCGCCACCCGCCATCATGATGAGCGTGCCGATCCAGATGCACAGGATCATCGGCTTCCACCATACCCGCACGACGATGCCGCCATCCGCCATGGCATCTCCAAGCGAAACATAGAGCTGGCTGAACCAGAATGTGCGGATACCCGCCTCTGTCGTCGGCATGCGCCGCGCCGTGTAGAACCGCTTCGACGACCAGATGTCGGTCACGACCGCACCTGCGCGTGCGACGGTGAAGTGCCCGGATTCTTCGGAATAGTTCGGCCCCTGCCCGCGGCGCATGCCGTCGAAGGTCAGCGTGAAGCCGCCTGCCTCGACCTGCATGCCCGGCTTCATTTCCACCACATGCTCGGTCTCGAAGGCGGTAACGGCGACGATGCCGATAACAGTGACACCGATGCCGATATGCGCGAGCGCCGTGCCGAAGGCCGAGCCCGGCAGGCCGACGAAGCGGCGGAACGCGACATTGCCGGCCACCTTGCCAATACCGGCGCGCAGCCACAGATCCGTCACTGCACCCGCGATCATGTAGAAGCCGATGGCAATGCCGAAATAGGCAAGCACCGGCCCGCCGCGATAGGAATACATCACCGCAGCGGCCACCGCGAGACCGATCGCGGCCGCCGCGAACAGCCGCTGCCCCGCTGCTAGGATATCGCCACGCTTCCAGGCCAGCAGCGGTCCGAACGGCACCGCCAGCAGGAGCGGCAGCATCAGAAGGCCGAAGGTCAGGTTGAAGAACGGTGGCCCGACGGAAATCTTCTCGCCGGTCAAGGCCTCCAGCACGAGCGGATAGAGCGTGCCCGTCAGAACCGTCGCGGCGGCCGTGGTGAGGATGAGGTTGTTGAGAACGAGCGCGCCTTCGCGCGAGATCGGCGCAAACAGGCCACCGGCCTTCAGCGTCGCCGCCCGGAAGGCAAAGAGCGACAGCGCGCCGCCGATAAAGAAGATGAGGATCGCGAGGATAAAGACGCCGCGCGTCGGGTCTGTCGCGAATGCATGCACCGAGGTCAGCACGCCTGAGCGCACCAGGAAGGTGCCGAGCAGCGACATGGAGAAGGTCAGGATGGCGAGCAGCACGGTCCAGATCTTCAGCGCCTCGCGCTTTTCCATGACGAGCGCAGAATGCAGGAGCGCGGTGCCGGCAAGCCAGGGAATGAACGAAGCGTTTTCCACCGGATCCCAGAACCACCAGCCGCCCCAGCCCAGCTCGTAATAGGCCCAGTACGAGCCCATGGCGATGCCTGCGGTGAGAAACGACCAGGCGGTGAGCGCCCAGGGTCGCACCCAGCGCGCCCAAGCCGCATCGATACGGCCGTCGATCAGCGCGGCGATGGCGAAGGAGAAACAGACGGAGAAGCCGACATAGCCGAGATAGAGCAGCGGCGGGTGGATTGCGAGGCCGATATCCTGCAGGACAGGGTTGAGGTCCTGCCCCTCGGCGGGCGCCGGCGATAGACGGATGAACGGGTTCGACGTCAGGAGGATGAAGAGCGCGAAGGCCGTGGAGATCAGTCCCTGCACGGCCAGCACATTGGCCCGCAGCCGCTCGGGCAGATTGGCGCCGAAGCTTGCGACCAGCGCACTGAAGAAGACCAGGATGAGGAGCCAGAGCAGCATCGAGCCCTCATGGTTTCCCCATACGCCGGAGATCTTGTAGATCATCGGCTTCAGCGAATGCGAGTTCTCCCAGACATTCGCGACGGAGAAATCCGACACGACATAGGCGAAGGTCAGAACCGAGAAGGAAAACAGCACGAGCAGGAAACCGGCAAAGGCCGCGGCCGGCGCCACGGCCATCAGCGCCCGGTCGTTGCGGATCGTGCCGATCAGCGGCAATACCGACTGGATGATGACGGTCGCCAGCGCCAGAATGAGGGCATAATGGCCAAGCTCGATGATCATTTGATCGTTTCCTTGCCGGAGAGTTCGACGCCCTGCGCCTTCAACCTGTCCGCCACATCCTTCGGCATATAGGTCTCGTCATGCTTGGCAAGCACCGTATCGGCGATGAAGAGCCCGTCGGTGCCGAAGGTGCCTTCTGCCACCACGCCCTGCCCTTCGCGGAAAAGGTCGGGCAGAATGCCGGTATAGGTCACCGGCACCGTTGAAAGCGTATCCGTCACCGTGAAGGTAACAGTCGATCCTTCGCCGCGCTTGACCGTGCCGTCCTCGACGAGGCCGCCGAGGCGAATGCGCGTGCCGGGCGGCACGCTCGCCTTGGCCAGATCGCCTGGCACATAGAAATAGGCGATGGACTGGCTGAAGGCGAACATCACCAGCAGCACCGCCGCCACCAGAAAAGCGACGCCGCCGCCGATAACCGCCAGACGCTTCTGCTTGCGTGTCATTGTCCGCTTCCCCCGGTCGAGATCGACAGATCCCGGGCGAGCGCCACGAGCTGTTTGCCGTTTTCGCTATCCGCCGGGAACATCTTGAGCGCCGTCTGTAACGCGGCCTCCGCCTTCGGCCTTTGATCCAGCACAACATAGGAACGGATGATGCGCATCCATCCTTCGAAATTATCAGGGTCTTCGTCCAGCTTGGCGGCAAGACTGTCGACCATACCGGCGATCATCTGCTGGCGGTCACCAGCCGACATTTCTTCGGCTGCTGCCACATCGCCCACCGTGGGATTGCCGAGTGCACCGCCCGGGCCGGTTTCCGTTCCATCAGCGAGCGCCGCTATATGTCGGTTGACCAGCGGCAGCCAGGGAGCATCCGCCGGTGCATCCTTCGCCATGGTCTCAAAGGCGGCGCGCGCCTCATCGCGTCGCCCGTCCTGTTCCAGCGCCAGCGCCAGATAATATTTCGCACGCGGATTGTCGGCCTGCAGCGCCAGCGACTGCTCGAGCCGCGCGCGCGCATCCGCCGTCACGATGCCGTTCGCCTGGGCGATCAGCGTTTCGGCATAGCCATCAAGCCGCTCCTGGGTAGGGCCGAGCAGCCGGATTGCCTGCGAGAAGGCATTGGCCGCCTCTTCCATGCGTCCGTTGCGATAATAGATCGGCGCTAGGAGATCCCAGCCAGCGCCATCATCTGGATTGCGCGCAAGATGGCCTTCCGCCCGAGCAATCAGGATATTGACGTCGTTTCCGGGATTGGCGAGACGCTCCGCCAGCGGCTGCGCCGGCAGGTCCGGGCGGCCGTTCGCGATGTAAAGACAGAGACCGGTGATCGGAAGGATCGCGATGACGAAGGCCTGCGCCAGCCGGTTGCGCCGTGTCGCGGGGGCAGCCTTTTCCTTTGCCTCGGCCTTGCTTGCCGCAATCAACCGGCGCGCAACTTCGGCGCGGGCGAGCTCCGCCTCGTTCGGCGCGATGAGCCCGGTGGCCTCGTCGCGCTTCAACTCCTCGAGCTGGTCGCGATAGACCTCGACATCATGGCTGGCATCGCCCGCGGCGGCCGGTGGCCGGCGCAGCAGGGGCAGAAGGAGGACGGCGGCGACCGCTGCCGTCAGAATGGCGACGAGAATCCAGAAAAGCATGCTCGTTCCATTACTGGAACATGCGGGCGTTTCCAATTCCCCAGGGAACGATGACGCGAATTTGAGGCGTTTCGCCGCAACGGGCCGTCAGGCTCAGGACAACGGCGCCCAGGCACCGTCTGCATTGCGGCAGGCGGCGCCGCGCGTCGCGGTCTCGCGGCCGTCGACTGTCAGCGTGTGGCTGTACTGCCGGCAGTTCTGCGAACCGACCTGATAGGGTGCGGCCGCGACCACAGAGCCGCCGACGCCCTTGCCCTGCCATACGACGGGCTGGCCGCCGGGTGCGGCTTCAAGTGCACGATATTCAGCCTCGAGCGCCCGCTGCATGTCGGCTTTGGAAAGCTGCGCTGACGTGTTGCGGCTGACAAGGCCGCCCTGCAGCGCCGTGATATAGGCGGCAGGACCCGACAGGCCGCCCGATGCCGACCCGCCGAGGGAGGTTTTTCCACCTGATGTGGTCGTACATCCCGAAACCGTCACTGTCGCCAGAAGGAGGGGGAAAAAGGCGCCGCGCAAACCCGTCTTCATCCGCTGGAACCGTCTCTCACGCAAGGGCGGCAAGCCGCCGTCATTCTTCAATCCCGCGATCCTCATATCGCGGACCATCCCTTGTTGCATTGTCCGCCGTGTCAAGCAACATCCTTTGTAACGGCTGGAAGAACAAGACGCGCGAGAAGCCCGCCGCCCGGCCCGCGGGACAGCCCGAAAACACCCTGATATTCCGACGCGATTTCGTTGACGATGGAAAGGCCGAGGCCCGTGCCGGGCTTGCTCTCGTCAAGCCGCTTCCCGCGCTTCATCGCCTCGCGGATTTCGTCTGGCTCCAGTCCGGGCCCGTCGTCCTCGACTTCGACGATGACCCAGCTCTTGCGCGCATCGTCGGTCCCGCGCAGGTCGGCGGGCGCCATGAAGACGCGCAGGCTGACGGTGTTTCTGGCATAGCGCGCTGCGTTTTCCAGAAGGTTGCCGACGGTTTCCTCGATATCCTGCTGCTCCATCGCCAGCATGATACCGGGCGGATCGACATGGAGGGGAAACTGCTTGTCGGCGTTTAGCCGTCGCATCACGCGCACCAGGCGCTCCAGCACCGGAAGCGCCTCAGTGCGGGCAAGCACCGATTCGCGCTGGGCTGCGATGCGGGCGCGGTTGAGATAGGACTGCACCTGGCTCTGCATCGCCTCGGCCTGCGTCTTCACCAGTTCGCCCTGCGGCGCGGAGATCAACCGCGATTCGTTGAGAAGCACGGCAATCGGCGTCTTCAGCGAATGTGCGAGGTTGCCCACCTGCATGCGCGCCCGCTCCACGATACGCCGGTTGCTGTCGATCAGCGCGTTCACTTCGCTGGCAAGCGGCAGGATTTCGCGCGGAAATTCCCCGTCGAGCTGCTCGCTCTCCCCGGCCCGGATCTTTTCCAGCGCCTTTCGGGCGCGGTCGAGCGGTCGCAGACCGATCAGGATCGCCGCCGCGTTGAGCAACAGGCTTCCCACACCGAAACCGGCAAGCGCCAGATAGAGGCTGCCGGAGAAGTCGCTGATATCGCTTTCCAGCACGTCTCGGTTGCCGACGACCCGAAAGCGCGCCGTTCGCCCCTCGTCGTCGAGCACCACTTCCGTTTCGCCCACCTCGACCTCGTTCCCGAAGGAATCGATGGTCGTGTAGAAGCGCTCGTAGCGGGTATCGAAGGGAATGCTGTCGGTGTCCGGGATGGGAATGCTGCCCGTGCCGAGCGAGGATGAGGTCAGCGCCTCGCCCTCCAGCGTGCCGCCGATCGGCTCGACGATCCAGTACCAGCCCGATTGCGGCTGGAAGAAGCGCAGGTCGCCCAGCTGCGGCGTGCCGGCCAGACGCGTGTTCTCGCTAGTCGAGATCGAGTTGATGACGTTGTAGAGCTGCGCGCGCAGCAGGTCGCGGAAACTCTTCTCCGCGCTCTGCCGGTAGAGCGTCGAGATGACGACGGCGATGACGACAAGCGCCACCGCGGCCCAGAGGGAGGCCAGAAAGAGGACGCGAACGGTGAGCGAGCGGGAGCGCCTGGCGTTATTTGCCATTGGCGGGGGCTTGCATCCGGTAGCCGAGGCCGCGCACGGTCTCGATCAGATCGACGCCGATCTTCTTGCGCAGCCGGCCGACAAAAACCTCGATCGTGTTGGAATCGCGATCGAAATCCTGATCGTACATATGCTCGACCAGCTCGGTTCGCGAGACGACCTCGCCCATGTGATGCATGAGATAGGAGAGAAGCCGGTACTCGTGCGAGGTCAGCTTGAGGGTCTCGCCGTTGACCGTCGCCTTCGATCCCTTGGTATCCAAGCGCACCGGGCCGCAGACGATATCGGGGCTGGCATGACCCGCCGCACGGCGGATGAGCGCGCGGATGCGAGCCAGAACCTCCTCGACATGGAAGGGCTTGGCGACATAGTCGTCGGCGCCGGCATCGATGCCGGCGACCTTGTCGCTCCAGCGGTCGCGCGCCGTCAAAAGCAGCACGGGCATGGCCTTGCCGTCGGCGCGCCATTTTTCCAGCACGGTGATCCCGTCCATTTCCGGCAGGCCGATATCGAGGATGATGGCGTCATAGGGCTCGGTATCGCCGAGATAATGGCCTTCCTCGCCATCGAAGGCCTGGTCCACCACGTAGCCGGCCTCCTTCAATGCCTCGCTGAGCTGTCGGCTCAGGTTGACGTCGTCCTCGACCACCAGGATTCGCATGCGCCCTCTTTCTATCAGCAATCCCCTCGCCGGGCCGACTGGCCCGACGGTCTTACATCGGTACGCGTACCGTCACCTTGCGCGGCCGGGCATTGTCCTTGCCCGGCACCAGCACGGTCACCACGCAGCTGTCGCCGCTCGGCTCCGCCGAAAGCAGTTCACCGCCCGTCTGCGACACCACCTGCGCAGCCGCATTGCTGCAGTCGCCCGAAACCGAGACGACATCCCGCTGGACGCCCGCATCGAACGGGACCGGGTGCATCAGGCTGGCCGCAAGTGCGGTTATGAGAATTGGCGAAGCCATCGACATACTTTCAGGTGCTCATCAGTGTGACGCAAGCAATAAACGATCCTCGCTGAATGGCAAATGAATGCCGGGCAGACTTTCTGCAAAGCGTCATCCGACGCGCCGGCGTGCCGAAAGGCGGCCGATCAGCGCCACGAGCCCGCCTACGACGCCGACTGCGGCGACGATCAGGTCGGCAAGTTCACCCTCGTCGCCCGCCGTCACCTCGATCCCCAGAGCGTGAGCGAAGGAGGCGAGAATCGCGATCAGCGCGCCCCAGACGGTACGGGACTGATACCAGGCTTTCACGTCGTTCATGGTCTTCTCCTAGAGGTTCAGGGTTGCCTGCGCGGCGATGCCAAGCGGAATGGCCCGCCCGAGCTGGTGCACGCGAATGGTGATCGAGGCCTGCGTGGCACCGAAATCGGCAAGTTCGCTAGCAGATGGATAGAGGCAGGCCGGCGCCGTCACCTCAAAGCTCCGCACCACCGTGGAACCGGAGAGGATATCGAGGCGGTAGGCCTCGTTCGGTTCGTCGAGCGGGATCTCCGTCGCAAGCCAGGTGTCCGAATCGATCCGCCCGCGCCTCGTCCATGTAAAGCGCACTGCGCCGTCCGATCCCCGCTCGCCGCGTAGATGCACCGGGGCAAGCGGCGTCAGCGCCCGTTCGCCACCGGCAAAAGCATAGGGACCGGCCTGTCCCTGCGGCGCACCCACCGCATCGACGATCCAGTTGGAAAGCCGCCCCACCTCCTCGACATCGAGCCCGAGCGGCCGTACCGTTTCATCCAGCACCACCGCCTGCGCATTGGCTGCGTGACCCGAGATCATCGCGTCTTCCGTGCCATGCAGGGCGCGCAGCAGGCCCGATAGCCGCCAGCGGGCCGGGGCGATTTCGCTCGCCTGTTGGAAGCCGATCACCTCCCATGCCCCGTTGTCGCCCCGCACAGCGATCCGGTTCGCGCCGTTGAGCATGCTCACCATATCGGCCGAGGCGAGCTCACCGCCCGGCAGATCGAGGACAATGACATTGGAGAGGTCGGACAATCCCACCGGCCCGGGCGCAAGCGGTTCGACGAGTCGGCCGATGCGCGCCGGCCGGTCCAGCCGCGCCCGCGGCCTGAACCCCTCCAATCCCTCTGAACTAGAGAGGACCATGGCGCGCCACGGCTTGGCATAGGCGGCGGCGCGCGCGAAATCCTGCGCGCTGCCGGAGCCGAGAACGGGCAGGTCGAGCAGAACGATTTCGGGCGCGAAGGCATCCGATGGGCCCGGACCGTTCACGGGCTCCCCGCCCCCCTCGCCCAGCGTCGGCGCGCCGTTGTCGCCGGCCGCAATCGCCCGCGCCTCCACCTCGCGCACCAACCCGTCGGTGATGTCGGTGATCAGGAAACGCCCCGCCGGGCCGTCCGTCAGCCGCACGACATCGCCGGGCGTGACACCGAGCGCCGTCGGCGGCAGACGAAATGTCACGCGCCGCTGTGCGGCCCGGTGATCGCGCAAGGCCGTCTCGACCGCCGAGGCAGCCGCCCCCGCATGCAGCACGGCCGGCAGGCCGAGCCGCAGCACCCGGTCGGTGTCGCCGGCCATGCGTCGCGAGCGTGTCGTGGCATGCGCATAGGCGCCGGCATCGTCGAAATGATCGAGGATCGCCTCGCCGGCGAATTCGCTGATATGCGCGCGGCTTTCCTCGAACAGCGCCTCGTCCGGCCGCTCGGCGAGCACATCGAGATCCTCGGGCGGCAGCGCGGATTTCAGCCGCGAGCGGAAGGTCAGCCGGCCGTTCGCCTCCAGCGCGTCGATCTGGAATGCCGCCATGATCGGCTCGATCATCGCCCGCGCCGAAGCCTGTTCGCCTTGCACGAAGCCCGGCAGGTCACCGGAAACGCCGGACACGTCGAAATCCGAGAAGCCGTGATCGCGCAGGATGGCGGCGATGACATCGGCGACGGTGCCGGTACCCAGCCGCCCGCTCAGCCAGTGACCGCGCTGCCAGTTGCTTCCGTCGGACCAAAGCCCTGTTTTCTGCGGGAAGGCTGGATACGGCCGCGCGTCCCAGGTCCACAGGAAGATGCGGCCGGGATCCACCATGCCCGGTTCTGGGCCCTCACCCTGCCACCAGCTGTGATGCGCGTCGAGGAAACGGCGCTGGGTCGAATCGGCACGGGCGCCGCCGGAATGATAGGGCAGCGCATTTTCCGCGCTTTTCGGATCGACGAAGACGTTCGGCTGGTTTGCGCCCTTGTCCACGGCCGGGCAACCCAGTTCCGTGAACCAGATCGGCTTGGAGCGCGGCACCCAGGCGGTCGGGCTCGCAAGCTCGGTGCCACCGGGGCCGCGCTCATAGTGGCGGTTCGCCCACCAGCTTTCGATATCCTTGTAGCGGAACACCCATGGCTTGCCGGCCATGCCGTCGGTGATCGGCGTGCGGCTGCGCGCCCGGCGGTCCGCGGCGCTGGCATAATACCAGTCGAAGCCCTCTCCGCTCCTGATATGGGCGCGCATCGCGGCCACGTCTTCAGCATGGCGGAAGTCGTCTGGATTGCCGGCGACGGTGTCGCCGTCCTGCCAGTCGGCAAGCGGCATATAATTGTCGATGCCGACGGCGTCGATGGCAGGGGAGGCCCAGAGCGGATCGAGGTGATAGCGCACCTCGCCGCTGCCATCGGCCGGCTGGAAGCCGAAATACTCGCTCCAGTCGGCCGCGTAGGTGATCTTCGTGCCGGCGCGCAGCACCGCACGCACGTCCGCCGCCAGATCGCACAAGCCGTCGACAAAGGGAAAGCGCCCGGCCGCATCGCGCAGCCAGGTCAGGCCGCGCATTTCCGAACCGATAAGAAAGCCATGCACGCCGCCCGCCACTTCCGCCAGATGCGCGTAGTGCAGGATGAGCCTGCGGAAACCGCTGTCGCCTGAAGGTCCCATAACCGTCTCGCCCGATATGGAGAAATGGCCGGCCTGGGCGTTGCCGAGGAATGCCTGCACCTGGCTGCGCGCGGCATTGGTCTTGTCCGCACCGGGCGGATAACAGGTGATGCGGCCGCGCCACGGATAGGGCGCCTGCAGGGCCGCGCCATAGGGGTCCGGCAGGGTATTGTCAGCGGGAACGTCCATCAGAAGGAAGGGATAGAGATAGACCTCCAGTCCCCGCGCCTTCAGATTGCGGATCGCCGCGATCACCCCGGCATCGGAAGGCGTGCCCCCGTACGCAGGCGAGCCGCCGTTGCGGCTCACCACATGTGCGTTGCCGCGCGCAATGCCTGAAACGCGCCACGGCCGTGTCTCCTGCCCACGCGCGGAAACCTCGACGCCCGGGACGATCCGGCACTGGCCTGCCCGCAGGTCCGTGCCGAACCAGCCCACCACCAGCCCGACCCGCTTGAGATTGGGACACAGCGCCTGCAATTCATCGATGGAGGCCTGCCAGTCGGTGGAGGCGGTCAGCGTGTTGCGGTTGACATGGCGTGCCGAGCCGTTGCCGAAATTCTCCGTCACCAGGCCGGGATCGTAACCGTGCTCACTTGAGCCGGGAATGATCGTCACCGCGCGGATATCCGTTTCCAGCGCGCCGACCGGCCGCAGCACCTCGAATTGCAGCACCGGCAGGCGGTTGCCGTAGCTGTCGAGCGGCAGCCGTTCGAAAACCGCATAGGCGAGCCCGCGATAGGCCGGCGTGTTGCCTGCACCCTGCTTGGCTTCGATCAGCGGATCGGGCTGCTGCGTGCGCGTGCCCTTGTGGATGCGCATCTCGACGGAGCGCAGGTCCAGTTCGCGGCCGTCGGCCCACACGCGGCGCACCGCCGCAATCGGCCCTTCGCAGATGCCCACGGCGAGGTTCGCATAGTAGCGATAGGTTTCGACGCGCGGCCCGCGGCCCTTGCCGCCCTGCCGCTCGACCGTAACCTCCTCCTCGAAGCGCGTCGCCCAGATCAGCGTGCCGCCCACCCGCATGGTGCCGTAGACGCGGCCGATCGCCGTTCCCTCATCGGCACCCGGCAGGCGCGCGTCACCAAGCCGCGGGCCGGTGATCGTCTTCGAACCGTTGATGAGGGATCGGTCGACGATGGAGCCCGCAAGCGCGCCCACGGCGCGGCCGACGATGGCGCCGACAGGCCCGAACACGCCGCCGAGGGCGGCACCCGCCGCCTGGAAGAGAATGGTCGCCATGGATCAGGAAAGCTCCGGGAAGCGGAAGACGCCGGCAATGCGCCGGCGCCAGGAGGGAATGAGCGGCGATTCGATCACCGCCGCCTGCTCATAGGCGTGAATGAAGCGCGCATCCGGCGCGGCGATACCGGCATGCTTGGCCGCCGCCGCCTCCTGCCAGCGGAAGATGAGGAGATCGCCCGGCCTGAGCGCCGAGGCGGGCAGCGCCGGCCCGCAGTGCCGTGCGGCGGCGAGCAGCAACCGCTCCTCGCCTGCCCGCTCGGCCCAGTCCGGCGCATAGGGTGCCGGCACCTCCGGCTCGGCGCCATAGAGTTCGCGCCAAACGCCGCGCACCAGCCCGAGGCAATCGCAACCGACGCCCTTCAGCGAGCCCTGATGCCGATACGGTGTGCCGATGAAACCGCGCGCCACGGCCACGATCCGGTACCCGAAATCATCAGCCATAGAGCGGCCTCCCGTCATGCACGGTCTGGCCGTCGGCATAGCCGTAGCTGAAATCGCTGCCCGGCATATGGGGAAAACCCTGGAAGTTCAGCCGGTTGTTGAACTTCGCCTTGCAGGTGGAAAAGCGCTTGTCGCAGCCCGCCGTCACCTGCAGCGTATCGCCAACGGCCACACCCGCCGCCATGGGCAGCCAGAGCGTGAGAGAATCGACGCCGGCACCTTTACGGTGATCCTCGATATCGGCCGAAAGCCCGGCCGCCGCCCCGCCGGTGAAGGAAAGCACGCCGTAGCGGAAGAAGCGCTCCGCGAAACCCGAAAGGCCGGTCACGTCGATGTGCATGTCATCAGTGACCGCGCTGACCGTCGCGGTCGCGCGGTAGGCGGCAAGATTGACGCCGCAGCGTCCGTCGCCCAACACGGCGTCGCACTGCCGGCCATAGATACGGCCCTTCACCTGATCGAGCTTGTGCGTGAGGCGCCGAAGCTCGGCGCGGAAAAGCCCGCCCTCGCGGCGCACTTCACCAAGCTCGGCGGTGCGCAGAAGGAGCCGCTGCCCGGTCTCCTGCCAGTTGACCAGGAACACCTCGACCTTCGCGCCGTCATAGCGCCCGGCCGACAGGTCCTCCGCCGTGATCGCATCCGCCGAAAAACCGCCGGAGACATCGCCGCCCTCGGCGGAAAGGCCGTTGCCGTCCTCCGTCTCGCTCGCTTCGAAGCCGCTCGCCGCGAGATAGGTGAGACCGTCGAATTCAAGGTCGCGGTCGTGATCGGTAAAGCCGAGAACGACGTCGTCGCGGCGCACGACGCGCCAGGCATTGCACAGCGTCGTCGCCTCGCCGTCGAGATGGGCCTGCAGCCCTACCGGAATCGTCCTCATGGCCTGATCTCCACCAGCGGAATGGAGGGAATGCGGCCCGCATTGAACTGGGCAAGGTCGATATCGATGCGGTCGGTATCGAAACGCACCGGCACGTCGAATTCGAAACCCGCCCGCACCGCGCCGGCAGCCGGGATCTTGTCCGGCTTGAAGGTCACGAGACCCGCCGCATGGTTGACCACATAGTCTCCCGTCGGCACCACCGCACCCGCCACCGAGACCACCACCGTGCTCGCCACGGGTTTCTCGATCGGGCGCACCGTCTCGCCGCCCACATCCGCATAGCGCTTCACCAATCGGAATATTACCGTCGTCCCGTCAGCGGTGCCAAGCAGCTGATCGGTCGCACTCACGGTCGCGCCGGGCGCGCAGGACTTGTGGTCAACGGGATCGCGGAAGCGAAACCCGTTGAACTGCCCCGCCCGCGCCTCGAAGAAGTTCAGCACCGCGTAGAGATCATCCACGGAGCGCACGCCCGAGCCGGCGTCATAGCGCCGGCGCGCGTCCTGCCAGCGGCGATTGCGGTTCTCCCGGCCGTTGGAAAGGCTGACGATATCCGTGCGCCTGACCGGCCCGCCGCTTGTACCGAGCGCGACCCGCAAGGGAAACCGCACATCATGAAATCCCGCCATCTCGATATCTCCATAAATGGGACTGCCCTTCACCCGCCTGCTGGCACCTCTCGCCGCGACGCCATCGCCAACGGTGGGCGTCGCAATCTGGGCCCCCGCCCCCAAACGCTCACAAACTCCGCTGCCCGCGCCCCACCGCACGCGTCAGCATGGCGGCAATCTGTCCCTCGGATTTGCGGAAGCTCGCCGCGTCCTGCGTTGTCACGTTGAAGACGATCTGCCCTGCACCACCCCCGCCGGCGGCAACGCCAAGCGAACCGTCCGGCCCCCGCTTCAGCGGAAGGATCGTTTCCGCGCCCGCCTCGCCCATCAATCCCAGTCCGCCGCCGCTGCCGAAATAGGTCGGCGCAGAGACGACACCGCCCTTGGCGAAGGGCGTCGCGCCGCCGAGCAGGTTGGAAATGCCTGACGACAGCAACCCTTCCAGCGGCTTCAGGCCCACCGAAAGCGCGATGTCGCTCATGCGCAGCGCGAGCCCGCGCAGCACGCTGTCCAGCCTGCGTCCGTCCACCACCGCGCCCTTCAGCGCCGAGGTCAGCGCGAAGCCGAAGGAGCGCGAGCGCGCCTCCAGATCGTCGAACACGTCTGTCAGCGCCTCGGCCTGCTGCCGCGTGTCGGCAAGCGAGGCGGATCGTGCATTGTCGTCCGAAGTCGCCATGTTTCACTCCATCTCGTCGGGAAAGGCCTGCATCAGGGCGGTCAAAGCCCCGCGCCCCGGCACCACCGCCGAAGGCCGCAGCAGGCCGAGAGCGAAGCCAAGCTCGCGCGGAGTCATCGCCCAGAAATCACGTGCGGAAAGCCGCATGCGGCACAGCCCGGCATGCAGCACTGCCTCCCAGGGGAAGGCAGGTGCCGCGCCGGACGCGCCGGATGCGGCCCTCAAGGGTTTTCGTTTTGCGCCGCCCCGCCGAAGGTCGCCTGCAGCAGTTCGGCGGCAATGCGCGCGAAACCCGCCAGCCCGTCCGCCACCGCCATGGCCGCCACCTCCTCGTCGCTGAAAAGGTTGCCGCCGCCGCGCAGCCCGGCACCAATGATGCGGATCAGGTCGTCCGCCTTCAGCCGCCCGGAGGAAAAGCGCTCGGCAAGCCCGGTCAGGCTGTCGACGGCAAAGGCCGTTTCCAGCTCGGCGAGCGCGCCGAGCGTCAGGCACAGCACCCGCCGGATGCCGTCGAAGTCGGCCTCGATCTCGCCGCGATGCCGGTTTGCCCGCGCGCCCATCACACCACCTCGAAGGTCAGTTGTCCCGCAGATTCAAGCGCGATCTCGAAAACCACCTCGCCGTCATGCGCGCCGGAATATTCCAGCGCCGCGATCTGGAACGCGCCGGAGACCTTGCCGAAATCGGGGATCACCACCTGCCAGGGCACGATCGCGCCGGCGAAGAACAGCGAGCGCACCAGCGCGTCCGATGCCTGGTCCTTGAAGATACCGCTGCCGGAAACGGCCGCGCGCTGCACACCTGCACCGCCCAGCAGTTCACGCCAGCGTCCCGCCGACTCCGCGTCGGTCACGTCGACGAGCTGCGTGTTGAACGACAGCCGTTTCGAGCGCAGCCCCGCGACCGTCGCGAAGCCCGTACCGTTATCGACTTTGAGCAGCAGATCCCGCCCCTTCTGTGCCACCATGGCCCGATCCTTTCCATGAAACGTTGTTAGAGAACGGGCTCCGTCACGGCCCGAAAGCGCATTTCGGCGCGGTGGAAGCGCGACTTGCCGTCCCGCCGCAGCTGCGTGTCGCGGTGCAGCAGCAAAACGAGGTGATGGCCATCCAGCGCGAGCGGCGCGTCATGCAGGGCGGCGCGAACCGCCGCCGCGATGGCCTGCACGGTCTTGTGGCCCGCCGCCTCGCTCCAGGCCTCCAGCAGCACCGTGTGCTGCTCGCCCGGCTCGCTCGCCGTCGAATGATCGGTGCTGTCGATGCCGGCGATCACCAGAAGCGGCGCCGCCGGCTGGGAAAGCCTGCGGTCGGTGATGCCGTCGGGGCCGACGAGTGCCGTCAGCGCCGCATCGGCGGAAAGCCGTCCGAAGACCGCCTTCTGCAAGGCGGATGCCGCGCTCATGGGCTCAACTCCTCGCAGTCGCAGAGCGTGTAGCGCCCCGTTTCGTCCGGATCGCGGAAGGCGACGAGCGCGAAAATACGCGCGCCCTTGCGCAGCCGCATGCCGCCGTTGAGATCGCCGCGCGCGCGCAGCCAGATGCGGTGCGTCACCCGCCGTTGCAGCGCGCCGGCTGCCTCACTGAGGCCGGCCGATACCGGCTCGATGCGCGCCCAGAGCGTCGCGAGCGCGGCGAACCCGGTCTCCACGCCGCCCTGCCCGTCCGACGTTTCCACCGGGCGCTCCAGCACCAGCCGCACGCTCAGCGCGCCGGGATCGATGGGTTTCGTCATCACAGCCTCCGCAGGCGATGGGGTGCGATGAGACGGTCGTAGCCTTGCGGCACCGCGCCCGGCTGGTCGTCCAGCGAGACGACGCCGCGCAACTCGAACATCGCCGCCACATGCAGCAGCAGCGCCCGCTTCAGCGTATCGGGCACATCAGCGCCGCTTTCGCCGAAGCCGGCGGTGAAATCGATCTCGATGCCGTTGAGCGCGCGTCTGGTCTCCGGACGGTCCGGCAGCAAGAGCCGCGCCGGGCGGGCGGTCCCGTCGAGCACGGCGCCTGCAAGCGCCACCTCTACAGGATCACCCAGTTCATCATAAACCGTTACGGTTTCAATGGTTTGCACCGGCCCTCTGGTAATCTGAATCATCTGGCCGTCCGGCCAGCCATCGAGATAGAGCCTCAGCGTCCGCGTGATGAGGCAGAGCCCCGTCTCGCTTTCCAGATGGTCGCGGGCGGTGCGGATGAGCGCTGCGAGCAGCGCATCCTCGTCGTCGGTCTCCAGGCGCAGATGCGCCTTCGCCTCGGCAAGCGTGATCGGCTCGGCCGCGGGCGGTAGAAGTTCGGCAATGGTCATGGTCGTCCTCTTGCGGTGAAAGGGATGCGGGCGCGGCCGGGAGGAAGAGCCGCGCCCGCCGGCACCGGCGGCAGGGGACGACCGCCGGTGCGAGAAGAATGGAGGAAGGAAAGCAGCGCCCGCGACCCCTTCTGCCCGCAGGCAGGGAGAGGGAGCGGATACGCTGGCGACCGAGACCTCAGCTCGCCGCGAACTTCACCAGCTTGATCGCCTCGAAGTTCTGCACGCCACCGCCCACGCGCTTGGTCGTATAGAAAAGGACGTAGGGCTTGGCGGAATAGGGATCACGCAGCACGCGAACGCCTGTGCGGTCGACGACGAGATAGCCGGCGCGGAAATCGCCGAAGGCGATGGAGAAGCTGTCGGCCGCCACGTCGGGCATGTCCTCGGCCTCGGCGATGGCAAAGCCCATCAGCGAAGCCGCCTGGCCCGGCGTTGCCGGCGGGCGCCAGAGATAATTGCCGTCGGCATCCTTGAACTTGCGGATCGCGCCTTGCGTCTTGCGGTTCATCACAAAGCTCGCATTCTGCCGGTGCCCCGCCTTCAGCGCATAGATCGTGTCGATCAGCGTGTCGGACGGGCCGCTCGCCTTGAAGGCGCCGGCGGCCCCCGTGGCGATATAGCCGATATTGCCCCAGCTCCAGCCGGCATCCGCCACGTTGGTATAGCTGAGGAAACCCTTCGGCTTGTTGGTCCCGTCACCGGAAACGAAGGCGGTCCCTTCCTGCTCGCCGAAGACGATGTCCACCTCCGAGGCAATCCAGCTTTCCACGTCCACCGCCGCATCGTCGAGCAGGGCCGCCGTCGCCGCCGGCATGGCGTAGAGCTCCATGGTCGGGAAGGAGAGTTCGGCAAGCTGCGCCGTGCCGGTCTGCGGGCGCGACGCCGTTTCGGACACCCAGCCGGAGGCCATGCCCGATGTGGCGAACGGCTTTTTCAGCACCGCGCCCGAAACCTGGCGCACCGTGGCGAGCGCCCGGATCGGCGAAGCGGCGGAAAGCCGGCGGCCGATTTCCGTGTCGGTCTCCGGCGGCACGAGGTAGCCGCCGTCCGCCGCCGAGCCGACGGACATGGCCTTTTCGTCCAGCGCGCGCAGGGCGCTTTCATCGCCGCGTCGCATATAGGCGGAAAATGCCGCCTTGTGTTCGGCCGCTTCCAGGCTCACAGCACCGCTGCCGCCAAGCGCCGGCCGCGCCTTCTTCAGCGCCAGCTGGTCGAGCACCCGCTTTTGGTCGTCCATGGCGCGGTTGATGCGGTCCACCTTCTCACGGGTCACCACATCGCTGGTCAGTTTCTGCTCGATCTCGCCGAGCCTGCGGTCGTTGGTCTCCTTGAAGGCTTCGAAGGCCTCCATGAAGTCGTCGAAGGCGGCGGTCATGGTTTCCGGCACCGCCTTGATTTCCGGCGCGGTCTTGAGGGTATCCGTCATGTCGTGCTGTGCTCCTGTTAGCGTTGCATCATCATCCGGGCCGCCCGGCGCATGGTGCGCACGAGCTCCGTTTCCTTGTCGCGGAACCACCGCGCATTCTTCACGTTCGACACCCGCGCCGAAGGCAGCATGGGAAAGGTGACGATCGAGATTTCCCAGAGATCGGCCTCGAGGATGCGCCGCACGCCGCTCGAGCGGTCGGTCCTGGAACGCACTGTCTGGAAACCGATGGAAAGGCCGTCGAGCGCACCGGATTTCATGAGGTTCAGCACCTCGCGGGCCCGCGCCACGCCGGGCGACAGCACACCCTCGACATAGAGCCCGCGCTCGTCCTCGCGGATGGTGCGCCAGCGCCCGATGGGCTCGGCCGGATCGTGCTGGAAAAGCATGCGCACGCCAGACGCGCCGCGCCTGGTGAGCGATTGCACGAAGGCGCCGGGCGCGATCGCGTCCTTGCCCAGGTCCACCTCGCCGAACAGGCTGGCATAACCCGAAAACGCCCCGTCGCCGGAAACGCCGGCGAGCGTCAGATCGGCATACTTCTTCGTCCGCCAGACCGGCAGGTCGTCGGTTGTCATTGGTTGCTCCGATATGAAAGGAGGATTTGGAATTTGGCAGCAGCCAGCAGGGTCGCCACGCGAGCGTCCGATCCACGGCCTACTGCCTTGCCTACGGGCTATTTCCCACGCGCTACTGCTTCATCCGCTCCGCCGCGCGCGCCAGTACGCCCAGCCCCCACCAGGCCGAGAGGCTCGCCGCGGCCGACCCGGTCAGCAGCACTTCCACCGGCCCTAGATAGCTTGCGATGCCCAGGCGGACGGCAATCCACAGCCCGGCCGGCCCGCCGAAGACGAGCCCGCAGGCAAGGCCGGTGAAGAACCGGCACGCCGCCTCGCGACGGCTTTTGGGCAGCAGGTAGATCAACGAGACGGCGGCTCCCGCCGACGCCCCGACCAGACGGGCCGTCCACAGCCCGCTATCGTTTCCGAAGTCAGCCATTGTTAAGCCTTTCAGATTATTATGAAAATCCAGAAGCATCGGCCAAATGGCCGAGGACACGCCGGCTTCTCTGCGGCGGGCGCGGCAAACGCTGAGTCTTTTGAATCCCTTGGCGCGCTTTCCTCGTAGTCCGATTCAACGCGTTCAGATGTTGAATCCGGAAGGCGGCAAAACGATTCAGCTCCCCCGGGCAACGATCTGTTTCTCTGACGTTTTCGGGAGATGTCCGGCAGGACAGAGGGGGATGCACCGCACCTTCAATACCCTACCGCCCGCCGCTTCTCCTCGTCCGTCAGGAAACCGGCCGCCCCCACCCGCGCCCAGAGTTCGGAACGTTCCGCGGCAAGGCCGCTCACCTGGTCGAGGTCCGGCACCAGCCGCAGCGCGGCCTCGCCTTCCTCGGAGAACCAGTTGGCGAAGGCTGCGGCTGTGCGGCTCACCAGCGGCAGCACCGTCAGCCGCCAGAAGGCGCGGTTGGCCTCTTGGTAGTTGGCATAGGTCGCGTCGCCGGGCACACCGATCAGCATGGGCGGCACGCCGAAGGCGAGCGCGATGTCGCGCGCCGCGCCGTTCTTGGCCTCCACGAAATCCATCTCGCGCGGCGAAAGCCCCATCGCCTTCCAGTCCAGCCCGCCTTCCAGCAACATCGGCCTGCCGGCACGCGCCGCGCCCGAATAGCCGTCCTCCAGTTCGCTCTTCAGCCGTGAATACTGGTCGGGCGAAAGATTGCCCCCCTCCTTCGGCTGGTAGACGAGTGCGCCGGAGGGACGCGCCGAATTGTCGAGCAGCGCCTTGTTCCAGATCGCCGCGGCATTGGAGAGGTCGAGCGCCATGGAGGCGGCCTCGAGCGGCGCGAAGCCGAGCTGGTCGTCGAGCGGGTGAAACAGCCGCAGATGCAGGATCGCCTGCCCCTCGCCTGCGGCCCCGTCGCCCGCGCGGTGGCGGCGCACATGGTTGCCTGTGCGGTATTCGTAGGCCTCAGGCCAGCCGTCCCGTCCCTCGACGATGCGCACCCGGTCGGGCCGCAGCAGGTGCAGTTCGCGCAAGTCCTCGCCCACCCGCACGCCCTCGACGAAGGCATTGCCGGCAAGCAGCAGGTGCCCGTAAAGCGTCTCGAAGAAATCCGTGCCCGCCATGCGCCCATTCGGGCGGGAAAGCAGCGTAAGACGCGCATCGCCGGGCCGCTCGCTCTCGCCCTCATAGGCGAGCCAGGGCACCGAGGCGGCGGCCTCCGCGATCATCCGCACCGCGCGGTGCGCGATCGGGTTCTTCATGAAGCCTTCGCGCGACAGCGAGGCATAGGACCGGCTCGACCAGTGCGCCCGCCCCTCGGCCGTCAGCGTGAAGAAGCCCGACGCCTTGGTTTCCGCCGGCGCCGCGCGCCGTCGGGAGAAAATGGATGGCAGTTTCATGATGCCCTCGGTTCGTTGCAAAATGCGGTTGGTTCGGCGGAAGCGCCCCTACCCGCCCAGCGCGGTGAAAAACGCCCGCCCATACCCCGCCACGCGCTCGGCGCGGTCCAGTCCGTTGATGATGCGCCGCGCGCCGATCCAGTCGGCACGGCCGGGTGAAAAGCAATCAGCCAGCCGCCGGCCGGTGAAGGCCCCACGCAGCATGCCGACGACGAGGATTTCCACCGACACCGCCATCTCCATCGCCCGCTCGGGGCGCTGCACGAGATCGACGCCGATCAGCGATGACAGCCGCTCGTAGTTGCGCCGGTGCGTGATCTGGACCAGCCCGCGCCCGAGCCAGGTCTTCCCGTCGGCGTCGCGTCGCCAGTAGGGCGCGGAGACCTGCGGCAGGCGCCCCTCGGCAAAGGCCCGGTCGAGGCGAGCGATCGCGGTGTCGTCGGTCGCGGCGAAGGTCTCGCGCACCGGCTGCATGCGCCCACCCGTCTCGTGATGCGCCGTCGCCAGCATATAGGCGAGGAAGCGCCGGCCGCCCGTCTCGCCGCCCGCCTCGAAGCGGTCGATGAGCGCGCTCATGCCGGCGACCTGCGCCCGCGCCAGCCGCCCGCCATAGAGCGGCCCGCGCACGCCGTCGAAGAAGCCCTTGCGATCGATTGCCATCGTCATATCCCCCGCACGCGCGGTTCGCCCTGCCGGTCGAGCACCAGCGCCGTCAACGCCCAGACGAGCGCATCGAGCCGGTCAGGCGAGCGGCCGGAAGACAACCCGTCCGGGCCGAAATCGCACATCTGGTCCTCCAGTTCGGCAACGGCCGCCGCATGGGCCACCCGGCCCTGTTCGTAGAGGGCGGCCACCGGTTCGGCGCGCAGGAATTTTCCGCGCGTCGCCCGGACCGTCGAAACCGGCAGATCGGCGTCGACGCTGCGCAGCATCGCCGTCACCATGTCGCCGCCCTGGTTGACTTCCGCCACCACCCGGTCGGCATCGAAGCGCCGGAAGGCGCGCACCACAGCACTGGCCCAGCCCGCCGGGCTTGCGCCCGTTACCGAGCAGTCGGCCAGCACGACGGCACGCCCGGTCTGGTCGAGCCCGGCCACGACGATGCCGCAGACCGAGGCCGCGGAGGCCGTCGCCGGCGGATCGACCGCCACGACGATGCGCGACAGCGGCCCGGGACTGCGAAGGCGGATCGCCTCCAGCCGCGGCCGGCTCCACAGCGCATCCTCGCGGTCGGCGATCAGCTCGCCGTCCAGCTCCTGCCGGCCGAGCCGCGTGCCGCCGTAACGGTCGGCCATGGCACGCAGGAAGCCCGGAGACAGGTTGTCGATATTGTCGTCGGTGCGGATGCGCTGCACGGCCGTCGCCGGATCGCTCGCAAGCGCCCTCAACAGCGGCACCGGCCGCGGCGTCGTCGTCACCAGAACGCGCGGATCCTCGCCGAGACGCAGGCCGAATTGCAGCATGTCCCAGGTCTCCTGCGCATGTTTCCACTTGCCGAGCTCGTCGCACCAGGCGAAATGAAACTGCGGCCCGCGCAGGCTTTCCGGGTCTTCGGACGAGAAGATCTGCCCGATCGAACCGTTCGGCCAGACGAGCCGCCGGCGCGATGCCTCGAAATCCGGCCTGTTGCGGCCCGCGATCCTGCAGAGGCCGGAGACGCCGTCGATCATCACTTCACGCGCGTCGCCCAGCGTTTCAGCCACCAACGCAATGCGGATGCCGGCCAATTTGAGGGCGATCTCCTGCACCCACTCCGCCCCGGCCCGCGTCTTGCCGGAGCCGCGACCACCCATCAGCAGCCACACCCGCCAGTCGCCTTTCGGCGGCATCTGCGCCAGCCGCGCTTTGCAGTGCCAGTGGCCGATCTGCCGTCGATTGCTCAGAACGATCCGCTTTGTGGCAGACGAAAGCGCTTCCGACGTGCCCGTCGTTCCGCTGTCGGGATTGTCTTTCCGCAAACAGGGAGAAGGAAGAGATGCCGGGCTTTCTTCACCAGGGGTCGTTGCTGGAGAATAAAACACGCCCTCCAGCCCCTTCTCCCCGCCCGCGGGAAGAGGGTCCCGGCAGGGGGGTGAGGGGCAATCGTCGCTATCCGCGCCGCGCCGCGCCAGCCCCGCCTCGAGCGTATCGGCCCCATTCCGCAAGGCCGCCAGCCCACGATTTTCCTCGATCATCGTCAAGCCCGTGGCCGCCGCCCTCAAATTTCCGTCCGACTTCTTTCCGATCGCCCGGCAGGCGCGCCGCTCCTTACGGCCCGCTTTCCATTCCCGCGGCAGCATCGCCGCCAGCCCGGATTTCGCGCATCCATTCGCTTTTGGCGGCATCCATCCGCTCCTTTACGCGCACCTCAACAAGCCGGTCGAACTCCTCGATCAGCGCCGCCTCGTTCTCGTCGTCACCGTCAGCCGCTGCGGCCTCAGCCCGTTCATTGATCAGCGTGCGCTGCAGGCTGTCGATCTTCTCCAGCGTGCGAACGATGAGCGACACGGCCTCGATGGCCGCCTTGGCATCGGTCTGGGCGACCTTGCGCGCTGCGTCGTCCACGGCTGCGTCCGCATCCTGCTCGGCCAGAACCTTCTGGCTCTGGAACCGCTGGAAGCGCTCACGCAGTTCCTTCGTCATTTCGAGAAGCATCGCCTGCATGTCGAGAAAGGGGTCGCCCGGCGCGTCGGCCTTGGTGTCGAGCAGCGGGGCCGCTCCACCGTAGAGAATGGCCCGACGCGCGCCGAGTCCATCATAAACCGCCATGTCAGGCGAAATGCCGAAAAGGTCGAGATCGATCGTCGAAAACTGGTCCATCGCACACCCGAAAACGAAAAGGCGCCCGGTCCATAGGAACGAGCGCCTAACAAAATTTTCTCAAGCCGGCTGCGGGCGGATGCCGCCGAAGCCATAAAGCCTCCGGAAAGCTCGGCGATCCATCCGCCCGCACCTTTCCGACTATGCCATAAACCTATCAAACGACCGTCACGCCGTCAAGGACTATTTTCCTATTATTTCGATTTTTCGCGTAAACGCCTGGCAGCGCTACGTCTTCTCGCCCACTTCCAGCGGCCACGTCACGAGGTAATCCTCGTAGTCGTCGATATCGATGCCATCCTCGCTCATCGTGCGGCCGCGCGCCGAAATGCCGGCCTGGTGCACGGTGTCGGGGTCGCCGGAGACCAGCGGATGCCACCAGTAGAGGTCGAGGCCGTCACGCACGAGGCGATAGCCGCAGGTCGGCGGCAGCCATGGGATTTCCGACACGCTTTCCACCGTCAGGCGGATGCAGTCCGGCACGGTCGCCTGCCGGTTCTCGTAATCCGAGCAGCGACAGCTCTCGCCGTCCAGCAGCGTGCAGCGGATCGAGGTCCAGACGATCTCGCCGGTCTCCCAGTCCTCCAGCTTGTTGAGGCAACAGAGCCCGCAGCCGTCGCACAGGCTTTCCCATTCCGCGTCGTTCATCTCGGCGAGCGTCTTGGTCTTCCAGAACGGCAGGTCCTGCGGGGTTTCGGTCATCGGCTTGGTCATGCGCGACCCCTGAACCCCTCGGCCGCAAAGGTCAAGAGGCGTGCGCGCTAACCTTCATGCGGAAATTCCGTTCTTTGCCTTGGAAAAGACTGGTATCGTGCAAGAATAAACCGGTGGTCACAGGACGTTAACCGGATGCGGGCAGGCTGCGGCCGCCTCCGACAAGGTAAGAGACGTGGAAGACGACAGCCCTAAGCCCGAACAACCCCGCCGCCGCAAGCGGCATGTCCTGCTGCGGCTGGATTCGTGGATAGATTCCACGGTCTGGAACGCCGGGTTCCGGCTCGGCGAGATCTGGGAAGAGATCACCATCTTCTCCCGCCGCTTTCATGTGCGCGGCTGGAAGAAGGCGGTTTTCGAGCTGGCTGGCGAAGGCATGAACCTCGGCACGGCCGGCTTCGTGCTGCTTCTGGCGCTCGCCCTTCCCGCCTTCGAGGAGACCAAGGGCAACTGGCGCGCCCAGAGCGATTTCGCCGTCACTTTCCTTGATCGCTACGGCAACGAGATCGGCCATCGCGGCATCATCCATGAGGATTCGGTGCCGATCGACGAGCTGCCCGACCACCTCATCAAGGCGGTTCTGGCGACAGAGGACCGCCGCTTCTTCAGCCATTTCGGCATCGACTTTCTCGGCCTTGCCCGCGCGCTCAACGAGAATGCCCGCGCCGGCGGAGTCGTGCAGGGCGGCTCAACGCTTACCCAGCAGCTGGCCAAGAACCTCTTCCTCACCAACGAGCGGACTCTGGAGCGCAAGATCAAGGAAGCCTTCCTGTCCCTCTGGCTGGAGGCCAATCTTTCCAAGAAGGAGATCCTGCGGCTTTATCTCGACCGTGCCTATATGGGCGGCGGCACCTTCGGCGCGGCGGCGGCGGCGCAGTTCTATTTCGGCAAGAACATCACGGATGTGAACCTTGCCGAATCCGCCATGCTGGCGGGCCTGTTCAAGGCGCCGGCGCGCTATGCGCCGCATGTCAACCTGCCGGCGGCGCGCGGCCGCGCCAACGAGGTGCTGACCAATCTCGTGCAGGGCGGGCTGATGACCGAGGGCCAGGTGATCGCCGCGCGGCGCAATCCCGCCACCGTCATCGACCGCAAGGACAAGACGGCGCCGGATTTCTTCCTCGACTGGGCCTTCGACGAGGTGCAGCGCATCGCCAAGCCCTTCGCCCAGCATTCGCTGGTCGTGCGCACCACCATCGACATGGGTTTGCAGGCCGCCGCGGAAGAGGCGGTGGAGAGCGGCCTTCGCCAGTATGGCGACAGCTACCGCGTCAAGCAGGGCGCGTTGGTCATGGTGGAGAACGGCGGCGCGGTGCGCGCCATGGTCGGCGGGCGCGATTACGGCGAAAGCCAGTTCAACCGCGCGACCCGGGCGTTGCGCCAGCCGGGCTCGTCCTTCAAGGCCTATACCTATGCCGCCGCCATGGAGGCCGGCATGACGCCCGAGACGACCATCGTCGATGGGCCGATCAGCTGGGGCGGCTGGTCGCCGCAGAACTACGGCCGCAGCTATGCCGGCCGCGTCACGCTGATGACGGCAATGGCCAAGTCCATCAATACCGTCCCGGTCCGCCTCGCCAAGGACAAGCTCGGCACCAAGCGCATCGCCGAACTTGCCAAGGAAATGGGCGTGGAGACGCCGCTGCGCACCGACAAGACCATGCCGCTCGGCACCACCGAGGTCACGGTGCTCGATCAGGCGACGGCCTATGCCGTCTTCCCGGCCGGCGGCCGGCAGGCGCGCCGCCATGGCATCAGCCAGATCATCAATTACGACGGCGACATCCTCTATGATTTCGGCCGTGACGAGCTGCCCGCCCGGCAGATCCTGTCGGATCAGGCGACATCCTCGATGAACCGCATCTTCGTCACCATTCCCGTCAGCGGCACTGCGCGGCGCGGCGCGCTCGACCGCGGCATCGTGTCGGGTGGCAAGACGGGTACGACACAGGCCTATCGCGACGCTTGGTATGTCGGCTTCACCGGCAACTACACGACGGCCGTCTGGTTCGGCAACGACGACTATACGTCGACCAACAACATGACCGGCGGCTCCCTGCCCGCCATGACCTTCAAGCGCCTGATGGACTATGCCCACCAGGGCATCGAGTTGCGCGCCATTCCAGGCATCGAAAATCCGCTGCCGGATGGCAAGCAGGCCACGGAGGTCGCGCAGACCAATCCCGACGAGAGTGCCCTGCCCGCCCTCGTTCGCCCGCGTTCGCTGTCCACGGATGTCACGAAACTCCTCAAAGACGTCGCCCGCCAGTTCACCGAGGCCAAGCCCCTCAAGCCGGATGGCCGCGTGGCCGCGCTCGACGATACGCTTGACCTGCCTAGAGCGAACCGGACAGAGTAACCCGCAGCTGATTCCAACGGTCGATCGTCTTGTTCCGCACACCCCTCGTCATCGCCACAGCGCTCGCCGTCGCCTTCGGGTTCGGCATCCTGAGCTCGATCTACGCGCTGCGCGCGACGGTCGGCTTCGGCGCGATCGCGCTTGGACCGTGGACGGCCTTTCCCAATGCCCAGACGATCGATGCCGATCCCTATGCCAAGGCGCACCGCGCGCGTGATGGCAAGCTCCTGCTCGGCAGCGCCGAGGGCCTGACCTTCACCGCCGCGCGCGACAGCGAGAAGCGCACGCTGGTGGAAAACTGCCGTTACGAGATAGCGGGCCTGACGCCGCCTGCACGGCTGTGGACGCTGCATGCCGCCGACAGCGCGGGCAATCCGCTCGAAGGCACCGGAAATGGTCTGCCGACCGGCGTCAACGCCTGGTCCGTGCTGCGCGGTGCCGACAGCGCCTTTTCCATCCGCATCTCGTCCTCGGCGTCTGCGGGCAACTGGCTGGCCATTCCGGAAGGGCGCGCGCCCTTCCTGCTCGTCATGACGCTGCTCGACACGCCCACCGCCGGCAGTTCCGGGGTGATCGACCTCGCCATGCCCGCCATCAACCGGCTGGACTGCGCGGATGCGTAGCTTTCTCTATGCCATCGTGATCGGGCTGGTCGGGGCCGCCCTGTTGCACATCGTCATCATCCTGTCGCTGCCGAGCTTCACCGGGCGCGATGCCTATACCCGCGTTCAGGCCTTCGACGAGCCCAACCGCTTCTTCCCGCTGGCCAGCAGCGGCAACACGCTGCTGCCGATCAACGACGACCCGTCCATGCTGACGGCGGTCTGCGCGTTTTCGGTGGAGAACGGCCCGGTCCGCCTCTTCGCGGAAGGCGATGTGCCCTTCTGGTCGCTCGCCGTCTATGACAGTGCCTCCAACGAGGTGTTCAGCATGAACGACCGCACCTCTGTCGGCGGCGCGCTCGATACGCTGGTCGCAACACCCGTCCAGCTGATCGCGATCCGCAAGGCGGTGCCGCAGGAGCTGGAACAGTCCATTCTGGTGGAGATGCGGGGAGAGGAAGGCTATGCGGTGCTGCGGACATTCGTGCCGACCCGCAGCCGTCAGGAAGAGGCCGCCGCCTTTCTGGCGGGCGCAAGCTGCGAGCCGTTCACGGCCGACCGCTAGGGACGCGCGCTTCCGGCGCACGTACCGTTCGGCGCGTGACGCGCTCTAGGTCCGACGGGCCGTGTCGGGACCGCCGTGTTTTGCCGTCTTGCCGCGCGGCGCGGGCAAAACAGGGGTAAGGCGCTCATAGCGCACACCCGTGAAGAGAAGAACCTGTGCCGGTTCCGCCGGCCGGACATGATCGCGTCTTGGCGTCCGTCCTGCCCATTCCGTCAATCGTACCACGTCTGCCATTCTCGCCTCCATAAGAAGAATCGAGACGGATGAAGTACTCTACAATCTCACCCTGCCCGTTTTTCGAGCCGGTGCATCCGGTCCGTCCTCCGGATGCGACATGAGCCTGCTATCGAGCCTGTCGCATACGGGTAGAAAACGGCGATACGGGACCAGAAGTTTTCCCATCACGGGAATGTGTCTGGCGACCGACCGGAAACCGGAACATCGCACCTTTCCCACGCACGGCAGCGCATCCCGAGGGATCACCACCATCACCATGGCCGGAACCTACCACATCCCCTGCGGGAGACGAACCGAACCACATCCTCAAAACTAACGACAGTCTGGTTAACACGCTGTTAACACTACCGTGATCACGGCATTATGGCAGTTACCGTGGTTACAGGCGCATTCAGCGACGGCGGCCGATGGGGCCGAGATGGGTTTCATTGAAGGCCGAGACGGACTTCAAGCCATAGCCAAGCGCCCGGTCGATCCCGATATGGGCGGCCCATATGCAGGCGACGGGAAGCAGAAGCGGCCAGACTAAGCCGAGCGCCGCAAGGCCCGCGGCGAAAATATAGCTGTGCACCATATTGTAGCTCACCGCGCCCGCCGTGGGGCCGAAGGCATAGCCGACCATCGAAAGATCCGACGCCAGGATAAGAAGCGCCAGCAGCCCCCACCCGTCATGTCAACGTTCAGCGCCGGTTGCGATGTGTTGCGCCGGCGGATGGATGCCGGAACTATCGGGCACACTCTTGCGCCGGGCATACCCTCCGCCCCGATTGTGCACAGGTGAGGACGCTGCCTTTACCGTCCGTTAATCATGAAGGACCTACAGTAAGCGGGAGCGGCGAATGCCGTTCGCAGGAGAGCTATTTTCGGAAAGTCTATTGTTTTTCAAACGATTGCGCCAAATGCACATCGCGGCAACAGACAGACCTCTTTCCTTCGGTTTTCGTGAATGACGGTATGACCGGCCAGGGGCTGCCGGTCCGGGGATGACAGGTGTTTCGTGGCGGACAGGTTTCGCGAACTGGAGAGACCGCAGGCGGGGCGGCCGAAGGACATCGTTCTGATGGCCACGGTCTCCAGCTTCGAAAGCCTGCGCTTTCCGTCGAAATCGGACCTGCGCCAGTTCGGTGAGCTTTTCCAGCCGCTCTATATAGCTTCTTCCGACGAGGCCCGGCGCCAGGCGGTGGCGGCGCTGTCGCGCTGCCCGCAGATCCCCGAGGAAACCGCCCTCTTCATCGCCCGCCAGCCCATTGCCATTGCCGCGATCTTCCTCATGGGCGCGAAGACGCTCAACGATGCGACGATCAAGCACATCCTGCGCATCGCCGGTCCCGAACATGCGCGCGCCATCGGGCGGCGCGATAATCTTTCTCCCGCCATCATCGAGGCGCTGGTCGGCACCCATCAGCAACATGCCAGCCGCCGCACCGGCAAGGACCGCGACGCCGCGCTGGAAGAAGCCGCACGGCTCGACCGCGAGGAAAAGATGCGCGACGAGCTGCGCGCCCTCGTGCGGGCCGCGACACCCGCCGTCGAGGCACCGATCCGCGTCTTTCCGGCGTCCGAGATTCACCAGTCGCTGTTCGTGCGCTTCGCGCGCACCGGCGATGTCGGCATGATCGCCGTGACGCTCGCCGACGCGCTGTCGTCCAGCCAGTGGCTGTCCGAGCGCATCCTGCTCGACGTGTCCGGGCGGCAGCTTGCCGAAACATTGCTGGCGCTTCGCGTGCCAGAAGCCGACAGCCTCTTCGTGCTGTCAACGCTCTATCCGCACCTGGCCGATGGCGGGGCCGACACCCTGCTCGCCTCGCTAGATGCCGCCGAGGCGGTGCGACGCATCGAAAGCTGGCAGCGGGCGGACAGCTACACGAATGGTGATGGCCTTCCGGCGGCCGCCAATACCGATGACATGGAGGTGAAGGGGCTGGATAACCACGGCAAATCCTCTCAGACGGGACGGCAACGCCCCGCTGTTTGACAGCTTCTCAGAAAAGTCCGCGTTTTCCCGGTGTGCGAATTGCCGCTGCGTCATCCCGCCCGGCGGAAAGCGCCGCAACCATCGTCACGAAGAACATGACCGAAATCAGCAGTGCAAGAGCGGGCAGCACGATGAACATGGGGTCCTCCAGGGTGAGCCACCGGCCCATGCCGGCGTGACCCTGTTTTCCCATGGCGGCCGGTTCGCCGCTGTTTCCTTTGGAACAGGCGCAGCCTAACGCCGGAAGAAACCGTCGTCCTTCGGGCTGTCTTCCGCAAAATCGATCAGGCCCGCGAGATCGTCCGTCTCCACGGACACCACCCACAGATCGCTGTCGAAGCGCCGTTCCCGGTCGACCGCCTCGGCGACCGCATGGGCCGCCACGCGCTCCAGCCGCGTCTCGAACAGGCGCGTGTCGCTTTCTTCGCTGTCGAAGAAGCTCTGCGGCGCCGGCGCGTGCAGACTCTCGGTGCCGTCGCGAAACATCTGCCGCACGAAGACCGCGCCTGCCGCCTCAGCGCCCTTTACCTCCACAGCAGCGAAATCCCCGCGGGCGAAGACCCGGCGCATCAGGGCGGAAACGAAGATGTCGGTGCGAACGCGCATCACGGCGGCATACACGGCGCGGTGAGGTGGAGCAAGGTGCCCCTCACCCCACGTCAGCCGTAAAGCCGGGTCCCGCGGCCCCGCTACACCCGAATCGCCAGCCGCAGACCGCCCCAATGGCGACCGTCGACGGTGATGGGCGCGGAAATGTCCTTCATCAGCACATATTGTCCGCCGCCCATGTCGCGGCGGTAGGTCTGGACGAGGAAGGGCTCGGTGTTGCGGCCGGCCGAAAGGCCGACGCGGTCGTTGAAGATGCGCCTGTTGCGGCAGTTGGCGGTGTTCCAGGCCGGATCGTCCGGCCGCTGCGGCGCGGAGAAGGCGCGGTTGTGGGTGGGCAGGTAACCGTTCTCGTCCACCGCCGCGCAGAAGGCGACGCGCGCATCTGCGGCCACGACCGGCTCCTGGATCGCCGGCAGCACCCTATCGGTAAAGTCCGTGAAGGCGGTCATCATCTGCACGGGGTCGGTGCCGGGGATGGGCCGGTACTGACGGTCGAACAGCGCCGCAAGGCCGATTTCGCCCTGGCGCACGGCGGCGGTGAAGCGGCCGGAGACCTCGTCGGCCAGCTGCTGCACGAGGCGGATATAGGGACTGTCGGGCGTATCGATGCCCGCCCGCGCCGTCGCCTGGATGATGCGTTCGGAAATCGTCACCACCTCGCCCACCTTGGCGGACGCGCCCTGCAGGACCTCGTTGGTGCGGATGATATCCGTGGAGGCGGCGCCGATGGCACGCGCGAACTCGCTGCATTCCCGGTCCACCGCGCCGGCGGTCGCGGCCAGCGACGAGGCGCTGTCGAGGATCTTCGACATGACCTGCTCGACACCCGAAAACGATCCCTGCACCTCGGCGGCCGTCGTCTTCACATCCTCGGCGGAAACACGCGCCTCCTCGCCCGCCGCCTCCAGCTTGTCGATGCGGGCGCGCAAGGCCTGCAAGGTCTTCTGGATCGATGCGGTGGTCTCGGAGGTCTGGAGCGACAGCGTACGCACCTCGGCGGCCACCACGGCGAAGCCCTTGCCGGCATCGCCGGCACGGGCTGCCTCGATGGCTGCGTTGAGGGCCAGAAGGTTCGTCTGGCGCGCGATGGTGCCGATGGCGTCCGCCAGCCGTCCCACATCGGCCAGTGCGCCGGAAAAGGCGGAGATTTCCGTGCCGATCTCGTGGGAGGCGGTCACCATGTGGTCGATGGCGGCAATCGAGCCGTCGAGCTGCGCCGCCTGCTCGCCCAGAACCGTGCGCGCACTGCCGGCCAGCGCGTCGGTCTCGCCGAGGGCGCGGGCGATATCGCCATTGGTGCCGGCAATCGCCGTAGCCGACTGGTTAAGACGGGTGAAGAGTGCGGCATGCTCGCGCGATTGAGCGGCGGTGTCCTGAATGGAACCGGCAATGTCGACGAGATGCATGCCGAGGTCTGACGCCTCGCCCGCCAACGCCCCGATGACCCGGCGCAGCGCGGCCGCATCTGCCGGCGTTTCCTCTTCAAAGAGCTGCGTCTCTTCGCGCAAGGCGGCATTGGACATGGTTCGGCTATCCTCCCGATGATCGCGCAATCATCCGGGGATAGGGTTAACGCTTCCTTTAAGACAACCTGGCGTGGCAGGACATTGTAGGCTTAAGACTTTCGTCTAATCCGCCCTCAGAGCGCGCCGATATCCTTGAGCTTGGCGAGCACCTGCTCGTTGGGCTCGCCCGTCACGGGCAGGCGATAGTGCTTTTCGAAATGTCGGATGGCGGTGCGCGTCTTCTCGCCGATCAGCCCGTCCACGGCGATATCGGCATAGGCGATGTTGCTCAGCCCCTTCTGGATCTTCATGACGAGTTCGCTCGGAACGGGCTTCGCCACAGCCGAGGTCACGCCCGGATCGGCCTCGGCGCGCAGGATCGCGGCAGCAACCGGATCGGCCTCGTCCTTTGCGGCGGGCACGTCGGCGGAGCTCTTCTCCACCAGTGCGGCGACCTCATCGAACGGACGCTCGGCGGGTGTGACACCGGTCACTTCGGGCAGATCGCCCTCCTCCCCCTCGCGCTCGATGACGAAGGTCGTGACGTCCTTCGGCCCCGGCTGCGTGGCGGTGAAGCCCAGCGAATTGTCGGCGGATCGGGTTTTCAGGAACGGCGACGGATGACCGCCCGGCTGATACCACAGCGCATTGGCCGCAACGAAGGAGAAGACGACGATGAAGGCGGCTATGCCGCCTACGGTGGCGGGATGGCGCGCGACGAGGCCGCCCAGCGCCGAGAGCGCGGTGAGCGCGACATTCGGCCGGCGCTGCGGCTGGTTGCGTCCGCCGGACCGGCCCTTGCGGGCCTGGCCCTTCGGCCCCCGCTCAGGCTGTCTTCTGACGTGCGCGTTCATCTTGCGTGTCCTTGCCATCGTTCGACGGCTCGTAAACGGTCTCTTTGTCGCTCGCAAGGCGGGGCGGGAAATCGACGGTGGACGATGCCGTCCGGCCGTTCGTGTCGCTCACGACGCCCGAACCATCGGCCGCGATGCGAACGGTGATGACGGTGCCTTCGCCCGGCTGGCTCTGGATCGTCAGGCTGCCGCCATGCAGGGCGACGAGCCCCTTGACCAGCGACAGGCCGAGCCCGGTGCCTTCGTATTTGCGGGTATATTCGTTTTCGACCTGCATGAAGGGCTGGCCGATCAGCGCGAGCTTGTCGGCGGGAATGCCGATGCCGGTGTCGCTGACGACGAGCAGCAGGTCCTTGCCCTCGCGCGCCGCATCGATGGTGACGATGCCGCCGCGGTCGGTGAACTTGATGGCGTTGCCGACGAGATTGATGAGGATTTGCTGGATCGCCCGCTGGTCGGCCACGGCCTCGCCGACGGCGCGCGGCACGCGGCTCGTCAGCTGGATCCCCTTGTCGCGTGCCTGGAGGCCGAGCATCTGCTCGCAGGCCTTCACGCTTTCGGCGACACGGAAAGGCTCGGTCAGAAGCTCATAGCGGCCGGCCTCGATCTTCGAGACATCAAGCATGGTGTTGACCACCGACAGCAGGTGCGATCCCGACTGATGGATGAGCGCGACATATTCGCGCTGACGGTCGTTCTCCAGCTTGCCGAAGTACTCGCCCGACAGCACGTCGGAGAAGCCGAGAATGGCGTTGAGCGGCGTGCGCAGCTCGTGGCTGACGGCCGCAAGGAAGCGGGTCTTGGCGTCGTTGGCCGATTCGGCGTCGGCCGCGCGGCGCACGTTCTCGCCCTTCAGCCGGGCTTCGGCGGAAATGTCGTGCGACTGGGCGATAACGTTGATCAGCGCGCCGTCGGGGCCGGCAAGCGCCGTCATCTCCACGCGCATGTGCGTGAACTGCTCGGCATCGGCCCCAAGGCTCGGCCGGTCGATGCGGATATCCACGGTCTCGCGCGTACCGCCCTGGCGCAGGCGGTCGATGGCGGCGAGGAAGCCGATTCTATCGGACACGTGGATCTGGTCGAGATAGCCGCGGCCGATGGGGTCGCGCATCCAGGCCAGCACATCGGCCTTGTCGCGGCCATGCACGGCGGTCACGAAACCACGCGCATCATGCAGCGTCACCAGGCCGGCGAAGAGATCGTAGGGCGAGACGGCCGGCGGTGCCGTAACGTCCAGTTCTTCGGAAAAGGTGCGCACGGGTGCAGGCGCGGGCTTGCGCACGGCACTGGCGGCCGTTGCCAGCAGCGCACCGGCTCCGGCCACCGCCACACCAGCCGGAAGGGCGGCGGAGGCGGGCATGACGGCCGACAGCACGAGCGGCAGTCCGGGCACCGCAGCCAGAAGGGCGAGCGTGGTCGCGCGAAGCGCGGCGGAGGGGCGCGCATCGGCCGTGTCAGCACCAGCAACGCCGGCGACGGCGCCCAGACGGGCGGCCATTCTGTCAGCGATGTTGTTCATGTGGCGCAACGCAAAACCCTGCCGTTTATGTACTTTTTATGTGAGCCCAAAATCGCACCGGCGACTTAAGGAAAGAATAAACGCGGGGGACCGGAAGGGGTCGAAAAAGGCCGAAAAATCCCATTTCGGGGCAATCCAACGGCCATTCGTCCGGCGTGGTTAACGGGGCGTAAGCGCCTCATTTTGCGGCATTTTTCTGTTCATATTAACTTCTGGGGCAAAGCCGGCCCATGGTGTCCTCCGGCATTCCGGGCGCTCGTGCCTGTGGAGGACGCCATCATCCTTAACGGGGAATGCTAAAATCTGCCTCAAATGCCCGTGAAGATCGGATTCGTTCGAATTTTAATCAAAACTGGGCAAAATCCGAATGATTCTTGCAAAGGGGAATTTCCTTCCGGGCCCTATTCTCGCATCAACGGTTCGCCAAGGACCAATCAAGCCGAAGGCCGCAAAGAGCCGAGGCCTTAACGAGGATGGCAAGCGATGTGGTTTCTGATCAAGGGAACGTTCTGGTTCTCAATGGTTCTGGTCCTGCTCCCGTTTCTGAGCCCTGAATCGGCGACGAAGCTGGAAAACGGACCGACCGTGCAGATCGGCGATACCTTCACCGCCGCCACGGAAGCCGTTCACTACCTGACGGCGCTGTGCCTGGAAAAACCCGATGTCTGCGAGAAGGGCAGCGAAACCTTTGTTGCGCTGGGCCACCGGGCCCGCGAGGGTGCCCGCATCGCCTACCAGTTCCTCGACACCCAGTTCGCCGAAGACGAGGCCGCCCAGACCGCCCATTCGAAAAAGGAAGCGCTGAACCAGCCGCTTCCGGCCGTCGCCACCATCAATGCCGAGGACGAGGTCATCACCGGCACCGTCGCCATCCCGACCCGCCGTCCCGATCGCAAGAGCTGAGCCTCTTTCACGTTTTACTGCCTGCCTGACTCGTTGCACTGCAACCGCCGCACGGACCCGTTCCCTGCGGCGTTTCTTTTTTCATACGGTCCATGACGGCGGTTTTCGGTTCAAATCGCCCGTGCCCTCGCCTATATGAAGGGGAACAGCGGAATGGACGGACCATGGCAGAGCTTACGCAGATCATCGACGACTTCGCCTTCCTCGACGAGTGGGAGGACCGCTATCGTTATGTCATCGAACTCGGCAAGGCACTGCCGGATCTGGCGGAAGACAAGCGCACGGCGGCCAACAAGGTGCAGGGCTGCGCCAGCCAGGTCTGGCTCGTCAGCCACAGTGCCGGCGGCGCCGACCCGGTCATGACCTTCGAGGGCGATTCGGACGCCCATATCGTGCGCGGGCTCGTTGCGATCGTGCTCGCCATCTATTCAGGAAAGCGGGCCTCCGAGATCGCAGCCCTCGACGCCATCGATACCTTCAACGAGATCGGCCTCGTCGAACACCTCTCCTCCCAACGCGCCAACGGCCTGCGCTCCATGGTCAAGCGCATCCGCGAGGAAGCGGCAATAAAGGTGGCGGCGTAACCGTTCCTCGTCCGGATGCCTCCCACCTATCGCCCCATCTCCGGCCGATAGTCTTCCGCACCCCATCGATGCGCGCGCTGTCCTCTGGCGACCGGCGGTGCATAGTGGCGGGCGAGCGCCATGAGGGCGGCGCGCAGCATCAACTTGGCGGAGCGGGCCGGCCATTGTCGTTCACGCTCCACCGTTTCCAGCCCCTTCATGAAGCAGCAGACATCCAGCACCACGCCCGACAGTTCCGGGCCGATGGCCTCGACGGCGCGTGCGACGCGCAGGCGCGCGGCAAGTGCGGTATCGCTGATCTCGCGGGCCGCCCCCGCCTCGCCCTTCTGGCGGCTCGCGATGCGCGGCTCCCAAGACATGGTCATGCGCGGCTGCAGGCCGCCGCGGGTGAAATCCGCATGCAGGCGCTCGCCGGCGGCAATCGCGCTTTCCGGCAGATAGGCCTCGCCGGATTTCTCCTTCAGCCGCGCGATGCCTGACAACGGCGATTCGAGCCGGTTCATCACTGCCGTTTCGCGCGCGCCGTCCTGCACCACCATTACGCCGGTGAGGTCGCGGTGCTGGCCGGCGAAAGGCGTTTCGGCCGCGTCGAGGCGGCGTTTCAGATAGGCCCGGGCCTCAGGCGTCGCCGCCAACCGATCCCCCTCCTGCCGGATGAGGCCATCACGCAGCGCCCGGGCGAGAACCGTCGGCATCGCAGGCATGGTGCGCCCGTCGCGGTCTGTGAGCGTGTCGCCACCGCCAAGCGTTGCCACCCGGGCGGCAAGCATGAACCGCAGGAGCCGCGCCAGGGCCGCATCGTCTTTCCCGTTTATCTCACGCATGGCTGCCGATCCCCGAGGGGCCGAAGACGGCGAGTACGGCGCGCTCGATCGACGCCACGAAGGCATCGAAGGAGGCATCGTCGCGGCGATCCTCCACCCGGTTGCAGGCATGGCCGACCGTGGTGCGGTCGCGGCCGAAGGCGGTGCCGATATCGGAAAGCGACAGGCTCAGCACCACGTGGCATATATACATGGCGACCTGACGCACATGGCTGGTGGAACGACGCCCGTCGCGCCGCCACAGCGGGCGGTCGCTCGCCAGCGCCGTCATTTCCAGCACGAGATGGCGGACGATTCGGCAGGCGATATCCGGTGGGACGACGGGCCCGTCCGGACCATCCATGGCGCGGCCCGGCCGCGCGGAGCGGCCCACGCGTTCGGCACTCTTGGTTTCCGGCGCGGCATCGGCAGGAACGGGCAGGCAGGACGGGCGGGCGTGCGGAACAAGGAACTGATGCATGAAGAGCCACTCCGTTAATAGGAATTTATTCATACACCCTAGAGCGCAAACGGGGATGAATGAAGCACTTCAGCGCAACCTTTCCTTGAAAATATTAACATTTTTTTGAAACTCATCCCCGCATCTAGGCTTTTATTCCTCAATGATGCTCCCGTTCAGCAAAAGAAAAGGCCGGCGCCCCTGGAGGCGCCGGCCTTTCGATTCCTGCGACGTCGATGCGGCGCTTACTTGCCCTTGCGGCGCTGGCCGAGGCCCATTTCCTTGGCGAGGCGCGAACGGGCTTCCGCATAGGCGGGCGCAACCATCGGATAATCGGCCGGCAGATCCCACTTCTCGCGGTATTCCTCGGGCGTCATGCCGTGATGGGTCATCAGGTGGCGCTTCAGCGACTTGAACTTCTGGCCGTCTTCCAGGCAGATGATGTAGTCGTTCTGCACGGACTTCTTCACCGGCACGGGCGGCTTCGGCTTTTCGGCAACGACAGGTGCCTCGACGGCGGCGGCGGGCTGCGTCGTGTTGTTCAGCGCGGCATGCACATCGGCGATCAGGCCCGACAGTTCGGAGACCGGCACGACGTGGTTGCCGACATAGGCGGCAACGATGTCCGCGGTCAGTTCAACGAGCAGGGTGGAGCCGGCGGCAAGGGTATTATCAGTCATGTCTTTCTCCTGTCGAACGTGCGCAAGCCGATAGTCTCTTCCCATCCGCCTACACTTCAATTTGTGCACAAAGCCTTGTTCCTCGACGTCCGGGCCGCGAAACAACACCCGTCTTCGGGCGCGCCTGCCAAAACACCGAAATTCTACACCAATATAATTTCTGCAATCACATACTCTGCTTCTGCGAGGCGATCTCAACAAAACCTATAGCGGGCGAGCTAGATTAGGGAGACGCACAACCTAAGCAGGAAAAATGAACACGAATTAAATCAGCGCATCGGCTTTACTTCATCTGAAATATCATTACGCAATTTAATGTCCAGCATTATCTTGCCGTTAGGAAGCAATAGATTTTGCCAAGTCTCTTCGCACGGAAGAATTCAAGAACTATTCCAAGTTTTAGAATATACTATTGAATGGATATCAGCGTTTCTTGGCGTCGCGCCGTTCGGAATCGCGCATCTCGTCCACCGTCGAGACCCTCGCGAGGCGGTATCCGGCCTTGTGCGCGGCCCGGGCGAGAAGATGGGCCCCCACCGGCGCGGTCAGCACGAAGAACACGAAACCGGCAAAGGCCCGCATGAAGATCGCGATGTCGAGCGAATGGATGCCTGCTGCAAAGAGCATGAGCCCGGACCCCACCGTCCCGGCCTTCGAGGCCGCATGCATGCGCGTATAGACATCCGGCAGGCGCACGATGCCGAGCGCGGCCAGAAAGACGAAGATGCCGCCCGCAACGAGCATGACGGCCACGATGAGGGCGAGGACAAGATCGAGCATCAGCGCGCCCTCCCCTTGCGCCGGCCTTTGCCGCGCTGCGGCCTGTCCGGCACGAGTGCTGGGTCTTCACCATCCTCCGACATGCCATGGCTCAGCACAAAGCGTGCGAAGGCCACGGTGGCGAGAAAGCCGACGAGCCCGAGGGCGATGGCGATGTCGATATAGAGATTGAAGCCGGTACGGATGGCGATGACGGCGATGAAGCCGATGGCGATAGCCACCAGCATGTCGAGCGCGACGATGCGGTCCGGCAGGGTCGGGCCACGGATGACGCGCCATGCGGTGAGGAAAAAGGCCACACACATCAGCCCAAGCGCGAGCGTCGACGCGGCGGAGAGGATCGTTTCAGCGCCCATCAGCGGAAGGCCTCCATGATCTTCTTCTCGAAACCGTTTGCGATATCCCGCCGCGCGGCGGCTGGATCGGAGCAGTCGATCGCGTGCACATAAAGCACCTTGCGGTCCTCGGAGACATCAACAGACAGGGTGCCCGGCGTCAGCGTGATGAGATTGGCGAGCAGCGTGATCTCGAAATCGCGGTCGACCGTCAGCGGAAAGGCGAAGATGCCCGGCTTCAGCGCCATTTTCGGACTTGCCACCAGAACCGCGACCTTCCAGGCCGAGAGCGCAAGCTCCTTGATGAACAGCAGGACGAGCGACAACACCTTCAGCGGTCGGACGCGACGGCCGTCCAGCTGGATATGGCCTCGGATGAGCCAGAGCGACAGCGCCCCGGCGGCAAGGCCGAGCAGAAGATTGGGGATGGTGAAGCTGCCGGAAACGGCAAGCCAGACCAGCGCGAAGAGCGCGACGATGACGGCGGGCCGCATGTCAGGTTCCTCCCGGGAAGACCGAGCCGATATAGGCGCTCGGATCGGACAACCCCTGCGCGGCGGCCTGGATGGTCGACAGGAGCGCGTCCGGGAACAGGCCGAAGACCACCGTCAGCGCCGTGAGGGCGGCCAGCGGCAGCAGCAGGCTTGCGGGAATGGCCGTCGCCGGCAGGGCTTCCGGCGCGGGACGCCAGTAAGCGAGCGCAAAGACCCGACCGAGCGCGATGGTAACGAGGAAGCCGGTGAGGAAGACCGCCGCCACCAGCCACCAGGCGCCGATATCCAGCGCCGCCTTGGCGACCATGACCTTGGGCCAGAAGCCGGAAAAGGGCGGCAAGCCGGATGCCGCAAAGAACAGCACGAGCGACAGTCCGGAAAACAGCGCCGAGCGGCCGTAGAGCCCGCCGAGGCGGTTGAGGTCGAAACTGCCGGCAAGCCGGCCCATCAGCCCCGCGGCCATGTAGAGCGCCGTCATCACCACCATGGAATGCAACGCATAAAAGATCGCGCCGCCGACGCCGCCCGGGCTGCCGAGCGAAAGGCCGGCGAGCATGATGCCGATGCCGGAAATGACGACATAGCCGAGGACCCGGCGAACATCGCTCTGGCCGAGTGCGCCGAGCGCGCCGACGATCATCGTGGCGGCGCCGGCAAGCGCGATGACGAAGCTGAGCTCCTCCCGCTCGACGGGAAACAGCATGATGAGCGTGCGCAGCAGCGCATAGATGCCGACCTTCGTCAGCAGGCCCGCGAAGAGCGCGGCCACGACGATGCGCGGCGTATGGTAGGAAGCCGGCAGCCAGAAATTCACCGGGAAGGCCGCGGCCTTCATGCCGAAGGCGAGCAGGTAGAGCGTCGCAAGCGTCATCAGCGGCAGGCTGTCACGCCCGGCCGCCGCCTTCAGGGCGATGTCGGCCATGTTGAGCGTGCCGAAGATGCCGTAGAGATAGCCCGTCGTGGCGAGGAACAGCGTCGTGGCGATCAGGTTGAGGAAGGCATATTTGATCGCACCGTCGATCTGGCGCGGCTCGGAGCCCAGCGTGATGAGCCCGAAGGACGCGATCAGCAGCACCTCGAACCAGACATAGAGGTTGAAGATGTCGCCGGTCAGGAACGCGCCGGAGACACCGGCCATCAGCAGAAGCAGAAACGGGTAGAAGCCATAGCGCCGCCCGCTGCCGTCGATATCGGCGATCGCATAGACCGCGCCCGCCAGCGCCACCACCGCGCCGGCGAGTGCGAACAGCACTCCCGTCAGGTCAGCGGTGAACGCGATACCGAAGGGCGGCAGCCAGCGGCCCATCACCATTGTCACCGGGCCGTTGGCCAGAACATGGCTCAGCAGCAACCCGTCGAGCACGACGAGGATCGCGAGCGCCGGCACGGCCAGCCACGCCTGCAGGTGCAGCGACTTGCGCAGCATCAGGAGAACCGCGCCGGCAAGGATGCACCAGGCCGGCGGCAGCACGACCAGCCAGTCGGCGGTCGCGACCGGCGTCATGAGGAAAGCTGCAGAAAGATCGGCGGTGCTTGCGGCCATTGGCGGGTCGGTTCCTGTCAGTAGCCGGTCGGCGGAAGGGGATCGTTTTCCGGCTCGGCCGCGCGCATCTCGTTACCGTTGTCGGTGCCCAGGTCCTGATAGGCGCGATAGACCAGCACGAGAAG
Organism: Shinella sp. H4-D48; assembly: GCF_022637395.1. Classification (GTDB taxonomy): domain Bacteria; phylum Pseudomonadota; class Alphaproteobacteria; order Rhizobiales; family Rhizobiaceae; genus Shinella; species Shinella sedimenti. The sequence continues at coordinate 2,445,811 of NZ_CP093337.1, forward strand.
AAAGGCGAAGAAAGAGAAGGAAATGACGATGGCCGTCAGGATCAACGCCTGCGGCAGCGGATTGGCGGTGAGCATCGTCGGCACGTCGTGCCCGTCAGGGATGATCGGCGGCACCTCGCGCAGGATGCGCCCGTTGGTGAAGATCAGGAGGTTGACGCCGTTGCCGAGCAGCACCACGCCGAGCAGCACGCGCACGAGGAACTTCGAGAGCATGAGATAGACGGCGGCGGCGAAGAACAGGCCGACGAGCAGTGCGAAAGGAAACTCCATCATGCGTCGTCCCCCGCCTCGAGCGCCAGCGCGATGGAGGTGATCGATCCGACCACGACGAGGTAGACGCCTGTATCGAACAGCATCACGCTGGACAGCGGGATCTCCACGCCGAGGATGACCGGCGTGATCCACAGCCCGGTCATGAAGGGCACGGCGAAGAAGATGGACATCAGCCCGGCGAGGCAGGCGATGAAAAGCCCGAAGGCCGAGATCGCCATCGGATGGAACCACAGCGCACGGCGCACGGCTAAAATGCCGTTGGCAATGCCGAAAATGGCAAGCGCCGAAACGGCGATCAGCCCGCCGATGAAGCCACCACCCGGCTCGTTATGGCCGCGCAACAGCACGAACAGCGAAAACAGCACCATGAGGGCGGTGAGGAAGGGCGCAACGGTGCGAAAGATCAGAGTGTTCATGCCCGCCTCCCCTTGCGGACGCGGATGAGGGAGAGGATCGCAAGGCCCGTCACCATGACGACGGCGATTTCGCCCAGCGTGTCCGTACCGCGGAAATCGACGATGATGACGTTCACCACATTGGCGCCGTGCGCAATCGTCTTGGAATAGAGGTTGAAGAAGTCGGTGAGCGCAGTGTCGAAGCGCGCCTGCGTGACCCTCAGCAGGAAGAGCGCGAAACCGAGACCGCAGGCGATGGCGATCACTGCATCGGGGATCTTCTCGCGCAGCGGACGATGGTCGCGCGGCGTCAGCTTCAGCCGCGTCATCGCAAGCGCCAGGATGACGACGGAGAGCGTCTCGATCATGAACTGCGTGAAGGCGAGGTCCGGGGCACCAAACAGCAGGAAAAGCATGGCGACGCAGAAACCCTGGATGCCGAGCGCAACGATGGCCGTCAGCCTGTTCCTGGCCATCAGCACCGCGGCGATGCCGAGCGCGGCCAGCACCATGACCGCCAGTTCATGGAACGGCATGTCGGCGGGCCAGACCGGGGCACGCGGCCATTCGCCGTACACTGCCGGCGGCACAAGCAGCGCCAGTGCCACCACGACGAAGGTGGCGGTCATGTAGATTTCCATGAGGCCGGGCTGGGTGAAGCGCGCGACCCGTGTCGAAAAGCGAACAAGACCGCGCATCGCCTGGTCGAAGCCCCTGTCGGGGCCCCAGCCGATATCCTCGATCAGCCGGTCGGCTGCCCCGCGCGCCGCGTTCAGCTTCAGGAAGACGGCGACGCCAATGGCGACGGTCAGCAGCGAGAGATAGAGTGCGATGCCGGCATGCGGCACCGCCGAGATGGTGACCGTCTGCGCTGTGCCCGATATGGCGGAGGCGAGCGGCGAGGTCATCAGCGCGTGGGCAAGCCCCGAGAAGATGCCGATCGCCAGCCCCGTCACCGCCAGCAGCACTGGCCCGATCCACAGCAGCGCCGGTCCTTCATGCGCCTGTTTCGGTGTCGCAACGGCATTGCCGAGGAAGGGTTTCAGCGCCACGGCGAAGGCCACGGCAAACATCAGCGCATTGCCGATAACGGCGGCAGAAGTGAAGGCAATGGCGCGCGCATTGCCGCCGGCCAGCGCGGCGTAGATTTCCTCCTTGGCGAGGAAGCCGAAAAAGGGCGGCAGCCCGCCCATGGAGAGCGCAGCCACGAGGGCGGCAAGGAAGGTTATGGGCATGGCCCGGCGCAGGCCGCCAAGCTTCGTAACGTCACGCGTACCGGTCTCGTGATCGATGAGGCCGGCGACCATGAAGAGCGCACCCTTGAACAGCGAATGTGCAACGAGATAAAGCGCGGCTGCCGCAATCGCATGCTCTGAACCGAAGCCGGTCAGCATCACCAGCAGGCCGAGCGAGGCGACCGTCGTATAGGCCAGCATCAGCTTCAGGTCCGTCTGGCGAATGGCAAGCACCGACCCCACCAGCAGCGTGAGACCGCCGAAGGCCGGCAGGATGGTTTCCCAGGCGGGTGTTGCGCCCATCACCGGGTTGAGCCGCATCAGGAGATAGACGCCCGCCTTCACCATGGTCGCCGAATGCAGGTAGGCCGAGACCGGTGTGGGCGCTTCCATGGCGTTGGGCAGCCAGAAATGAAACGGAAACTGCGCCGACTTGGTGAAGGCACCGCCCAGCATGAGGAACAGGATCGCAAGATAGAACGGGCTTGCGCGCACCTCCGGGCCGAAAGACATGAGCAGCGAGAACTGCGTGACATCAGTCACGTCCCACAGGAGCAAGAGGCCAGCCAGCAGGAACAGCCCGCCCCCGCCGGTCACGATCAGCGCCTGCAGGGCGGCGCGGCGCGAGGCCTCGCGCGCATGGTCGAAGCCGATCAGCAGGAAGGAGGTGATGGAGGTCAGTTCCCAGAAGACGAACAGCATCAGGAAGCTATCGGACGCGACGAGACCGAGCATCGAGCCCATGAACATGAGGATGAACGAGAAGAACCGCCCCTGATGCTTGTGCCCCTTCAGGTAGCCGCCGGCATAGAGCACGATCAGCGTGCCGATGCCGGAAATGAGCAGCAAAAAGGTCAGCGACAGGCCGTCGATCAACCAGGAGAAGCTGACATTGTAGGACGGCACCCACATATAGCCGCCCGTGACGATGCGGCCGTCTGCGACGTCGGCGTTGAAGCCCAGGAAATGCAGGAAGACGGCGAAGGGAATGAGCGCAAGCGGCCAGGCGGCGTTGTGGCCGAGCAGGCGCGTCAGGAAGGGTGCAACAAGCGCGCCGATAAACGGCAGGCAAAAGGCCAGCAAGGTGAAGCCCATGGTGCCTGTCATTCAATCTCCCTCACGTGCGGCTTCGACCGTCTTCTTTCGATCATTCCGGCGCCGTTTCTAGGATGCCCGAAGGAAAATGACCACCCTTGATCGTCACAGCAAGGCATTTGCTCACGACATTATGAGGACTGACGGCAAAGGCATCAGAACGTTCGGCATGATCCGGCGCCCGATTGTCTTGCCACAATTGGCGTCCTATCTATGGAGCAACTGGAGGTTCCCATGAGCGAAACGACGACATTGAAGGTCAACAAGACCAAGGAAGAATGGCGGCAGATCCTGACGCCCGAGCAGTTCCGCATCACCCGCGAGCACGGCACGGAACGTGCTTTTTCAAGCCCCGATTTCGACCTGTCCAAGAAGGGCACCTATCGCTGCATCTGCTGCAACAGGCCGCTCTACCGGTCGGAAGCGAAATACAATTCCGGCACGGGCTGGCCGAGCTTCTACCAGCCGATCGAGCCGGGCGCCGTCGCCGATCACGCCGACTATTCCTACGGCATGACGCGCACGGAAATCCGCTGTTCGGATTGCGATGCCCATCTCGGCCATGTCTTCCCCGATGGCCCTGCCCCGACGGGCCTTCGCTATTGCATGAACGGTGTGGCGCTCAGCTTCGACCCGGACTGACGGCTTAACGCTTCGGCACCTTCAGCTCCATGCAGGTGAGGTCCAGCCAGCGGCCGAACTTGATGCCCACCTCGCTGAAGCGGCCGACAGTGCGGAAGCCGAACTTCTCATGCAGCTTGATCGAGGCGGTGTTTTCCGCCTCGATGCCCGCGATCATGACATGCACTCCGTTGAAGCTCGCGCGCTCGATCAGCGCCTTCATCAGCTTGCCGCCCGTTCCCGTGCCGCGCGTGTCGCTGCGCACATAGATGGAATGCTCCACCGTATGGCGATAACCGTCGAAGGCGCGCCATTCCCCGTAGGATGCATAGCCGATCACCTGTTTTCCGCGTAGCGCCACCAGAACGGGGAAGCCCCGCTCCCGCCGCGCGGCAAACCATGCCTTGCGGTTTTCGAGATCGACAATCGCCTCGTTCCAGATCGCCGTGGTGTTGGCCACAGCGTCGTTGTAAATGTCCATGATGCCCGGAAGGTCGCCTTCCGTGGCGTCGCGTATTGTAATGTCCATGTTTCCCCCGGCTTTCGAAAATGGATTACAAGAGGAGCGGGAAAGCTGTCCAGTCCGAAGAAATGGCCTGATCCATCCGTTCCCTGCCTGTTGATGACCGGAGATCTTACAGCTTGCGCCTCCTTCTTGTCCTGATCGCTGTTTTTTCCCTGCCTCTTGCCGTGCTTGCCGCAGACTGGACGCCCTATGCCAATGCCCGCTTCGGCTTTGCGGTGGAGATACCGCCAGGCTTTTCGCTGGTGCGAGAAGCCGACAACGGCGATGGGCGCAGCTATGCGAATGGCGAGGCGACCCTCGCCGTCTGGGGCCAGACTCTCGCCAACGGCAACTTCACTGACGATGTGGCGGAACGGCGCGCGACCTATGCGCGGGAGGGCTGGGATCTGAGTTACGACCGGCAGACGGCCGGCTGGGCCAGCCTTTCGGGCACGCGCGGCAAGTCGATCCTTTATCACCGGGCGATTGTGCTGTGCGATGGCGCGGCGGCCTCCTTCGTTCTGGAATATCCTGATACGATGAAGAAGGCGATTTCGCCGCTGGTCGGCCGGCTGGTGAAATCGATGCGCCCGGCACAGGGCTGCACGAGCGCGCAGGGCGTCGCACCTGCGGCGCAGTAGAGGGCGGGATCAGACGCCGGCGACGACGCTGGTCAGGACCGCCGAATAGTGCACGGCGGCGGCAGCCACGACGAAGCCGTGCCAGATGGCGTTCTGGAAGCGCAGCTTTTCCCAGACATGGAAGATGACGCCGACCGAATACAGCACGCCGCCGACGACGATCAGCGCGAGCGTGGCCGTGGAAAGATGCGTGGTCAGCGGTCCGGCGGCAAAGACGCCGCTCCAGCCCATGGCGAGATAGATGAGGATCGCCAGCCTGTCGTAACGGCCGGGGAAGAGGAACTTCAACGCGACGCCAGCCGCCGCCATCACCCATATGCCGACAAGCATGGCCGCCAGGAACGGATCGTCGATGCCGCGTTGAAGGAAGGGCGTGTAGGTCGCGGCAATGAGGATGAAGATCGCGGAGTGGTCGAAGCGGCGCAGATGCCACTTCACCGTCGAGACAGGCCAGATATTGTAGGCGAAGGAAATGCCGAGCGAGAGCACCAGACCCACGCCATAGACCCAGGCGGCGGCAAGCTGGCCGCTGCTGGCCCAAACGGTCGCATAGAAGATCAGCGCCGTTACCCCGATCAGCGCGAAGACGACGCCGATGCCATGCACGACGCCGTCGGCGATCACCTCATACCGGTCATAGTTCCACTTGACGCCCTTGATTTCCACGATGTCCTGCCTGCAATGATACAAGACCATATGGTGGTATCTTTGCACCGCGCAGGCAAGGGAAAGCGGGATCAAGAATAATTGCCGGCTGAAACGCGGGCGGTTACGGCCCCGCGATGCATTCCTCGCAGAGCGCCGCCTGTGGCACCGCCGACAAGCGCTCTGCCGAGATGGGCTTGCCGCATTTCGCGCAGGTGCCGAACGTGCCGGCCGCCAGCCGGTCCAGCGCGGCATCTATCGCAGCCAGTTCCTTGAGACCTGTCGCGCCGAATTCCTCCAGCACCTCGTCGTTCTCGCGCTCCACCGCGCGCTCGCCGCTGTCGCTGCTTTTCAGCGTATCGAGATCCCTGTCGATCTTGTGCAGGCGGCCGTAAAGCTCGCGTTTGCGGGTGAGAAGTACGTCCTTGTAATGCGCCAGATCCTTCACGATTCCATCTCCTGGGTTCCTCACGACAGGAAAAGTGGCATCCCGCCCGGCATCCAGCATTGATCGGAATCAAGTCCCACATGCATGCCGTCAACGCCGCATTGACAGTAAATCGCCGAAACACCATCTTTCGTGAACGATGTCAGCCCGCCATATTCCTCCCGACAGAACGGTTTCCGACGGAAACCGAAACAGGGACATTATCATGACGGCCCTCGACAGACGAACCTTTCTCGGCGCAGCCGCCGCAGGCATCGCTGGCGCCGCCGCCCCCCTTCACGCGGAGATCGCATCCATGACAGCCAACACGAACCATGCCATCGACATGCCGGCCTTTGTCGACCATTCGCATCTCAACGTCATCGACCTGCCGATGGTCTCTTCCTTCTACCAGAAGGCAATGGGCCTTTCGGTGCTGGACACGTCCGCATCGGGCGAGACGCTCGGCGTGGGCGGGCGCCCGCTCCTGACGCTGACGACCGGCAGCAACGCCGCCCGCGCGCCACGCACCGCACCGGGCCTGTTCCACACGGCCTTCCTCGTGCCCAACCGCAAGGAGCTCGGCCGCTGGCTGGCGCATGCCGCCCACAACAACGTGCCGCTTACCGGCGCATCGGACCATCTCGTCAGCGAGGCGATCTATCTCGACGACCCGGAAGGCAACGGCATCGAGATCTATCGCGACCGCGACCGCTCGGAATGGACCTATGTTCCTGACGGCGGGGTGAAGATGGCAACGAACCGGCTCGACCTCCAGGCGCTCTATGACGAGGCCCCGAAGGACGGCTGGACAGGCCAGGAGAATGGCACGGCCATCGGCCATATCCACCTTCAGGTCTCGGATATCCCGGAAGCCGACGCCTTCTTTCGCGACGTGCTCGGTCTCGACGTCATGGCGACCTATCCCGGCGCGAGCTTCTTCTCCACAGGCAAGTACCACCATCATGTGGCGGCCAATGTCTGGAACTCGCGCGGCCGGCCGAAACGGAAGGACGGCATGACGGGCCTTTCGGACTATACCCTGCGCTTCAACGACAGGGCCAGGCTCGACGCGGCCGTGGCAAAGCTGGATGAACTCGCCATCCCGACCACCCGCTCCGGTGATACCGTCTCGCTCGTCGATCCCTGGGGCATCGGGCTGAAGCTTTCGGCATAGGCAAGCGTCGCGAGGGGCCGGTGCGTTCAGTGCCCGCTTCTCGCGCCAGCCTCATCAATCATAGAGGTAATGGGCGGCCCATTGATCGTGCGGCACGGGCTCGCCGATCGTGTATTTGAAGGCGTTGATCTCCAGGCGGTCGGCGCTGGTCTCGCACTTGTAGGACAGGCGGTACCATTCCCCCTTGCTGCGGAACACCGCCCCCTTCGTCTTCAGCGTGGTGCCGTCGACCTTGGGATCGCCGAAAGCGTAGGCGATCACCTTGTCGGGGCGATAGCCCTCCTTGGCGCCGCTGATCTTGTCCATCGCTTCCATGTCGCACCGCTGCTCCAGCCGCTCTTCCGGATCGAGCTTTTGCAGTTCTCCGCGCACCCGCGCATCGAGCGCCATGGCAGGCGACTGGCCGACGGGCAGCAGCGCAAGCACGCACAGGGCAATTCGAAGGCCGCGGGTCTGCCGGTTCAACATTCTCACTCCTCTTTGCCTCATCGTTTTCGTTGGCTCGTTGGGGTTTGCCCGGCAATATGTCGATTTGACGACAGCCGGCAACCCACCGGAGGTTACAACGGCTTTTGCTTATGGAACATCCATCGTGCGGCGGCGTTTGTGGAGCAGACAAGGGGATCCATCCATGCACGACATGTCCGCAAAGCCAGCCGAACGCCGCCTGCTGGCAAGCAGTCTTGAAACGGAAGACGACGTCGACGACGTCTCGATAAGACGCGACGGGCTGCTGACCGCCTCATCCTGGGCGATCATCGGCATCTTTTCCATCATGGCCATGGGCATCGTCTACTTCATGGCGCCCATTCTCATTCCGTTGTCTCTGGCCGTGGTCATCGGGCTGATTTTCGGCGTCGCCGCCGAGAAGCTGAACAAGATGGGCATTCCCCCGCTGCCCGCCGCCCTCCTTCTTGCGAGCGCGTTTGCCGTGGGCCTGTTCCTCATCGCCGGCGCGCTGGCCGAGCCGATCACCCAGCTTGCAGCCAATGCACCGGAGCTGGTGCGCGATGCCTATGACCGTATCACGCCACTGTTTTCCCGTTTCGGCTGGCTCAACGTCAATCCGGCCGCCTTCGAGAGCGGACAGATGTCGATGGAGAAGGTTCTGGAAAACACCGGCAGCGTACTGAGCATCCTGTCGTCCAGCCTCACCCCTGCCCTGTTGCAGGGCATGATCTTCTTTGCCGCGCTGGTGCTGTTCCTTTCGGCGCGTCTCAAGCTGCGCCAGATGCTCATCATGGCGTTTCCCCGCCGCAGCCAGCGGCTGACGACCATCCGCATCATGAACGCGATCGATTCGGCGCTCGGCTATTACTTCGCCACCGCTGCGTTGGTCTACGGCTCGCTTGGCGTGATCACCGGCTTCATCGCCTGGTTCGGCGGGCTCGGCATGCCGGTGCTGTGGGGCCTCTTCGCCTTCATCTCCAGCTTTGTGCCTTTCCTCGGCGTGACGCTGATGACGATCGCGCTCGCCTCAGCGGGCCTTCTCACCCACGACACGATCATGATGGGGCTGATGCCGGCGCTGCTCTTCTTCCTCGTCCACCTCGCCATCGAAAACCTCGTCATGCCGGCGGTGATGGGCAAGCGGCTTGAGGTCAATGCCTTCATCGTCTTTACCGCGATCATCTTCTGGACATGGATGTGGGGGGCTGCCGGCGCCATGCTCGCGCTGCCGCTCTCGATCATCGCCAAGACCGTCGCCGACGAGCTGCGTCCCGCCAAGCGCAAGGCCGCCAAGCGCATCCTGCCGGGCTGATCAAAAACCAGGCCCCGGGCAAAAGCTTGCTTGATGCCGGGGGCATGGCTCTCTATCTCTCTGGTCCCGCCTGTCGATCCACCGGAGTGAAATCGTGTCCGTCTTCAAGAACCTGCCCGCCGCCCCGATTGCTGCCAAGAACCCGCAGGAGGATACGCGCCACGGCATCACCCGCACCGACGACTATGCCTGGTTCCGCGATGACAACTGGCAGGCCATGTTCAAGGATCCCTCGATCCTCCAGCCGGAGATCCGCGCGCATCTGGAGGCCGAGAACGCCTATATGACGGCGGCGATGGCCGATACGGAGGCCTTGCAGAAGACGCTGTTTGCCGAGATGCGCGGCCGCATCAAGGAGGACGACAGCTCCGTGCCCATGAAGGATGGCCCCTATGCCTACGGCACGGCCTATGTCACCGGTGGGGAGCAGCCGCGCTATTTCCGCGAGCCGCGCGAGGGTGGCGAGCGCGTCATCCTGCTCGACGGCGACAAGGAGGCAGCGGGCAAGGATTACTTCCGGCTGGCCGGCATCGACCATTCCACCGACCATTCCATCGGCATCTGGGGCTATGACGACAAGGGATCGGAATATTTCACGCTGAAGGTGCGCGATCTCGCGACCGGCGAGGACCGCGCCGACACGCTTTCCAACACCGGCGGCGGCGGCGTCTGGGCGCCGGATGCCCGCAGCTTCTTCTACACCGCGCTCGACGAGAACCACCGTCCCTCGAAGATCTTCCACCACATTCTCGGCGACAGGCAGGAGAACGACCGGCTGGTCTATGAGGAAAAGGACGCCGGTTTCTTCATGGGTGTCGGCGGCTCGCTGATCGACGACTTCATCTATATCGACATCCACGACCACGAGACGAGCGAATACCGGCTGCTCTCCACCAAGGACCTCACGGCCACGCCCGTTGTCGTCGCCCCGCGCCAGACGGGGCTGGAATATTCGATGACCGAGGGCGGCGACGTCTTCTATATCCTGACCAATGCCGACGGCGCGAAGGACTTCAAGATCATGGAAACGCCGGTAACGGCGCCGGGCCGTGAAAACTGGACGGAAGTCGTGCCGCACCGGCCCGGCACGCTGATCCTCAGCCATATGGCGTTCGCCCGTCATCTCGTCTGGCTGGAGCGCCACGAGGGCCTGCCGCGTATCGTCGTGCGCGACCGCAAGACCGGCGAGGAACACGCCATCGCCTTTGCCGAGGAGGCCTATTCGCTCGGCCTGTCGGGGGCGGCGGAATACGATACCGACGTCATCCGCTTTTCCTATTCGTCGATGACGACGCCCTCGCAGCTCTTCGATTACAACATGGCGACGCGCGAGCGCACGCTCCTGAAGACGCAGGAAGTGCCGTCGGGCCACAACCCCGATGACTATGTCACCCGCCGCGTCTTCGCGCCGGCCTGGGACGGCGAGAGCGTGCCGGTCACCCTGCTTTACCGCAAGGATACGCCGCTGGACGGATCGGCCCCGTGCCTGCTCTATGGCTACGGCGCCTATGGCATCACCATTCCGGCGTCCTTCAACACCAATTGCCTGTCGCTGGTCGACCGCGGCTTCGTCTATGCCATCGCCCATATCCGCGGCGGCAAGGACAAGGGTTTCGCCTGGTACCAAAACGGCAAGATGGACAAGAAGACCAATACCTTCAAGGACTTCATCGCGGCGGCGGATTATCTGAATCAGGAGAAGTTCACGTCCTACGCGAACATCGTCGCAGAAGGCGGCTCGGCCGGCGGCATGCTGATGGGCGCCATCGCCAACATGGCGCCGGAAAAGTTCGGCGGCATCATCGCGGCCGTGCCGTTCGTCGACGTGCTCAACACCATGCTGGACGACACGCTGCCACTCACCCCGCCGGAATGGCCCGAATGGGGCAATCCCATCGAGAGCAAGGATTTCTACCAGCTGATGGCGAGCTATTCGCCCTATGACAATGTCGAGGCCAAGGCCTACCCCGCGATCCTCGCGCTGTCGGGCCTGACCGACCCGCGCGTCACCTATTGGGAACCGACCAAGTGGGTGGCGAAGCTGCGCGAGAAGACGACCGGCAAGGAACCGATCCTGCTCAAGACCAATATGGGTGCGGGCCATGGCGGCGCCTCGGGCCGTTTCCAGCGGCTGGAGGAGATCGCCTTCGAATATGCCTTCGCCATCAAGGTCGCCGGCAAGATGTAAGCCTCAGAGCGGCTGCGCTGCCAGGAAATCGGTCAGCGCAGCCGCCACGAGAACCGGCGATTCCCAATGGGGATTGTGGCTGTGGCCGGCGAGGACCTCGACCGTGGCATTCGGGAAGGCATGGCGCAGGGCGGCGCGGTGCGGTTCGCCGAACAGCGAGTCCTCCTCGCCGGCCAGAAGCAGCAGAGGCGCGCGCACCGCTTCTGGTATCCGCGACAGGTTCGCGCTCTCCAGCATCGCATAGAGTGCCTGCCAGCTGGCGGCCGGCGTTGCCGCCGCCTCGCTGGCGATCCAGCGCAGGAAATCCCTATCCACCGGCCGCGCGCAAGCATGCCAGGCCTGCAGGAAAGCGCTTTGCGGATCGATGGGATCGCTGAGGGCCGCAATCTCCGCGCCGAGCGTCGTCTGTGCCAGGAGCCCGGGCGTCACGCTGCCGCAGATGCTGGCGAGCGCCGTCACCCTTGCAGGATGGCGTGCCGCAAGCACCAGCGCGGTCATCGCCCCCATCGAGTGCCCGACGACCGCGAAGCGCGCTATGCCGAGTGCATCGACCAGTTCGACCATATCGTCGGCAAAGCTTTCCAGCCTGGGCGAAGTCGTCGCGGCCGACAGGCCGTGCCCCGGCAGATCGGGCATGACGAGCCGATATCCTCGCGCGAGGTGCGATTCGATCAGCGACCAGCTGCGGCTGCTGTCGGTATAGCCGTGCAGCAGGAAGAGCGGGACATCGCCCGACCCCGCATCGATGAAGGCGAGGCTTCGGCCGTCTCGCAGGGGCAGAGCACGCTTGCGGCCGTTCCACCCCGCCTGATCGACACCACTCAAAGGCCGAACGCCTTCTTCACCGCCTCAAGGCCCGGCGCGCCATCGACCGTGGTGACGCCGGCCAGCCAGGCGTCGAGGCGCTTCGGTTCTTCACCGATCGCCTTGCGGCCGGCATCCTCGGGCGCCATGCCGTCATTCATCAGGTAGCCCATGCCTCGGTTTTCGAAATCGATGTCGAAGCTGAGGTTCTTCAAAAGCTGCGCGACGTTCGGGCACTCCGCGAGATAGCCCTTGCGGACCTGCGTAGAGACCGTGGCAGCGCCGAAATCCGGGCCGTAAAACTTGTCGCCGCCGGTGAGGTAGCGGATGTCGTAGGCGGTGTTCATCGGATGCGGTGCCCAGCCCTGAAAGACGAAGAACGTCTTCATGTCGATATGGCGGGCAAGCTCGGCCAGCATGCCCTGCTCGCTCGATTCCACGACCTCCCAGTCCGCAATGCCCAACAACGGATCGGCTATGGCATCCAGCATGAGCTGGTTGGAGCCCGGCTCAATGCCGTACATCTTCTTCTCGAACTTGTCGGCATGGGTCTTGAGATCAGCGAAATCCTTCACACCGGCATCCCAGACATAGGCGGGAACGGCGAAGGTGTATTTCGCGCCCGTCAGGTTCTGTTTGATGGTCTCGACCGAGCCGTCCTTCTCGTAAGGCGCGAAATAGGTCCGCATCGCGGGATCCCAATAGCCGAGGAAGACGTCGAGATCCTTGTTCTTCAGGCTCAGATAGATGACGTCGATGCCGAGAAGGTCGCTCTGCGTCTCGTAGCCCAGCGCATGCAGCAGCGACTGCGCGACGCCGGTCGTGAAGGCGAGGTCGTTCCAGCCGGGCTCGGCGAGGCGCACCTTGCGGCAGCTCTCCTGTTCGGCCGCCTGGGCGGCCCCGATCGTCATGAGGCATGCGGCGGCGCAGGCAATGGCGCGTTTCATCGGCGTTCCCCTTTTTGAACTTTGTCCGACTGGATCAAAGATTGACCAATGGGACAATTCTTGAACTTCACGGAAAAAATGTCAATCTTCCCGTACGAAAAGCGGGAATCACATGGCGGGAAAGCTCACGAAACTGGTCGATATCAGGCGCAGGGAACTGCGGCAGGCGGCGTTCGAGGTGCTGCAGCGCGAAGGCATGGCCGGCGCGACGCTGGAAAAGGTCGCCGCTCATGCCGGCGCCTCGAAGGGCATCGTGCTGCACTATTTCCGCAACAAGCAGGAGCTGTTCGAACAGGCGATGCGCGAGGCGAACGCCAACCTGCGCGATGCCGTGGCCGAGCGTCTCAGGCAGGCGAAGACACCGCGCGGGCGCATCGCGGCCGTGGTGGAGGGCAATTTCGACCCGCGTTTCTACCAGCCCGAAATTGCCCATGCATGGCTTGCGCTCTGCGCGGAGGTGCCGCGCGAACCACAGCTCGCCCGCATCCAGGCGGTCATTCACGCCCGCATGCATTCAAACCTCATGTCGGCACTCCGGGAATTGATGCCGGCAGAGGCGGCGCGCCGGACCGCGCTGCTGATCAGCGGCCTGATTGACGGCCTCTGGCTGCGGCACGGCCTTCAATCCGGCGGCGTGCCGCGCGAGGAAGCGCTGACGCTGATGTATGATTTCATCGACCGCCGGCTACCGGCCGACCAACCGGGCGACGGGGTACACGATCAGTCGGCGGAGCCGTAGAGCAGCGCGATATCGCGATGATGGAGCGCGCAGACAGCCCCCTCGCTCTTCACCACCGCCCGGCGGGAGTCCAGCACGATCACGCAGCCGTTGCGAAAGGCGTATTGCCGGTCGCCATTCGAAAGCTGCGTCTGGCGCGGCACCTCGTCCATGGGCCGCTCTCCGGCCGGCGCCTGCGTTGACGGCGCGCTACAGGCCGTGAGCAGGAGAATGGCAGTCATGCCGGGCAGCAGGCAGGTCAGGTTCTTCATGCAACACTCCTTTTCGACGAGGATAGGGCGGGGGCCGTGAAAGGAAAGGTGGCCTGAGGCCATCTGGGGCTGTCGCGCATGAGGCATACGGCTTCCAAGCCTTTCGTTTGCCGCCCCGACGTCCTATCTGAAGAGAAAGCGGCAAAGGATGGATGGATCATGAGCACGGCAACGACAGCACAGGCGGGCGCGACCGGCGCCCTCCCCTTTGACAACAGCTATGCACGCCTGCCGGATGCATTCTTCACGCCGGTCGATCCCACGCCGGTGGAAGCGCCGATGCTGATCGCCTTCAATCGGCCGCTCGCCGAGGAACTCGGACTCGATGCCGACAGGCTGGAACGGCATGGCGCGGGCTATTTCTCCGGCAACATTCCCCTGCCCGGCTCGCTGCCGCTCGCCATGGCTTATGCCGGGCACCAGTTCGGCCAGTTCGTGCCGCAGCTCGGCGACGGGCGCGCCATCCTGCTCGGCGAGGTGATTGACCGCAACGGAAAGCGGCGCGACATCCAGCTGAAGGGCGCCGGGCCGACGCCCTATTCGCGGCGCGGCGACGGGCGGGCGGCGCTGGGTCCGGTCCTGCGCGAATATATCATCAGCGAAGCCATGCACGCGCTCGGCATCCCGACGACGCGCGCACTCGCCGCCGTCGCGACCGGCCAGCCGGTCCATCGCGACCGGGTCCTGCCGGGCGCCGTCTTCACGCGCGTCGCCGGCAGCCATATCCGCGTCGGCACCTTCCAGTTCTTCGCCGCGCGCGGCGACACGGAGAATGTGCGCGTGTTGGCCGACCATGTCATCGACAGGCACTATCCCGAGCTCAAGGGCGCGGAAAAGCCCTATCTCGCCCTGCTCGACGCCGTCGCCGAGCGGCAGGCGTCGCTTATCGCGAAATGGCTCGGCGTCGGTTTCATTCACGGCGTGATGAACACCGACAACATGACGATCTCGGGCGAGACGATCGACTTCGGGCCCTGCGCCTTCATGGACCGCTACGACCCGCGCACCGTCTATTCCTCCATCGACCGCAACGGCCGCTATGCCTTCGGCAACCAGCCCGGCATCGGCCAATGGAACATCGCGCGGCTCGCCGAGGCCATGCTCGCCATTCTCGACGAGGACCAGGACAAGGCAGTGGAAGCCGCCAACGCCGCCGTAGGCCGCTTCATGGAGCGGTTCCAGACGCATTGGACGCGCACCATCCGCGCCAAGCTCGGCCTTGGCGACGACGCGCGCGAGGAGGATCAGGAGCTGATCCGCGAGCTTCTCGTCACGCTCTACGAGCAGAAGGCGGACTATACGCTGGCGTTTCGCGGGCTTGCCGACTGCGCGCAGGACGACGCGGCCGATCCCGCGCTCGGCGCCCTCCTCGAAGACCCGGCGGTCCTTGCCCTCTGGCTTTCCACCTGGCGGGCACGGCTGGCGCAGGACGCAACCTCGCCTGCCGCGCGCGCCGAGGCGATGCGGCGCGTCAACCCTGCCTTCATCCCGCGCAACCACAAGGTCGAGGAAGCGCTCAATGCGGCCATCGACGATGGCGATTTCTCGCTCTTTGCGGCTCTGAACGACGTGCTTGCCCGGCCCTATGAGGACCAGCCGCGCTTTGCCGCCTATGCCCTCCCGCCCGCGCCGGGCGAGGAGATCTCGGCAACGTTCTGCGGCACCTGATGGCCCTTGCGCCGCCGCCGACATGCAGTCATGGTAGCCCAGCCGTGCAATAACGCATGAGCCGGGGCATTGAATGGCCACCTTTTCGCCCTAATTCCTGACACGTCCGCTCTACGGAGCCGGACGTCATGTCGGCCGCTTTCCCGGCCGCCATCACAAATGGAGTTTCCCATGTTGCTCACGCTGACTGCCGTCCTCTTTGCCATCATCGGATTGGTACTGACGGGCGGAGGCGGATGGCTGCTGTCACTCGGCGGCAGCCCCTACTACCTCATCACCGGCCTCGCCTTCCTCGTCACGGCCTATCTCCTCCTGCGCCGCTCCAGTGCTGCGCTCTGGCTCTACGCCCTCATCGTCCTCGGCTCGCTCGGCTGGGCCATCTGGGAAGTCGGCTTCGACTGGTGGCAGCTCGGTCCGCGTGGCGGCATCATCGTGCTTCTCGGCCTGTGGCTGATGCTGCCGGCCATCCGTAGGCCGCTCGGCATTGCAAGCCCCACCGGCATCCGCTATCCGGCATCGGCCCTGCCGCTTGCCGTAGCGTCCATCGTGGCCATCGCCGTCGCAGGCTATTCCATGACGCAGGATCCGCATGACCTTGCGGGTGAACTGCCGACGAACGTGGTCAATGCGACGCCGGCGCTCGGTGGCAACGTGCCGGCCGGGGAATGGCATCAGTATGGCCGCACCCCCTTCGGCCAGCGCTATTCTCCGCTCGACCAGATCAACACGGAAAACGTCAACACGCTGAAGGTCGCCTGGCAGTACCAGACGGGCGACGTGAAGCTGCCCGACGATGTCGGCGAGACCACCTACCAGGTGACGCCGCTCAAGATCGGCGACACGCTCTATATGTGCACGCCGCATAACTGGGCGATCGCGATCGACGCGGCGACCGGCAAGGAAAAGTGGAAATACGATTCCAACTCCGGCATGAACTCCGACCGCCAGCACCAGACCTGCCGCGGCGTGACCTACTACGCCGATCCGGTCGCGACGGCGGGCACGACGTGCGCCACACGCGTCTACCTGCCGACCTCCGACGCCCGGCTGATCGCGCTCGACGCTGAGACCGGCGATGTCTGCACCAGCTTCGCCGAAAACGGCGTGCTGCGTCTCGAACAGGGCATGCCGTACAATCCGGCCGGCTACTACTATTCGACATCGCCGCCCGTCATCACCGACGAAAAGATCATCATCGGCGGTGCGGTCAACGACAACTATTCCATCCATTCGCAATCGGGCGTCATTCGCGCCTTCGACGTGAAAACCGGCGCGCTGATCTGGAACTGGGATTCGGGCAATCCGGATGTCACCACGCCGCTGCCGGAGGGTCAGGTCTATACGGTCAACTCGCCGAATTCCTGGTCCGTCTTCAGCTATGACGACGCGCTCGGCCTCGTCTATATCCCGCTCGGCAACCGCGTGCCCGACCAGCTCGGCATGGGCCGCAGCGAGCATGTCGAAAAATACTCGTCCTCCATCGTGGCGCTCGACATCAAGACCGGTGCCGTGCGCTGGGTGCGCCAGACCGTGCATCACGATCTCTGGGACATGGACGTGCCGGCGCAGCCCGCGCTGATCGACATCACAAAGGACGGCGCGACCATTCCGGCGCTTGTCGGCCCCACCAAGCAGGGTGACATCTACGTGCTGGACCGCCGCAACGGCGACCCGCTCATTGGCATCAAGGAAATCCCCGCACCAACGGGTGCGATCCCGGAGGATTTCACTGCCCCGACGCAGCCGATCTCCGACCTCACCTTCTCGCCGCCGCCTTTGACGGAAAAGAACATGTGGGGCATCAGCATGTTCGACCAGCTAAAGTGCCGCATCGACTTCCTGTCGCTCAAGTATGAGGGCCGCTACACGCCGCCGTCGCTGCAGGGCACGCTCGTCTATCCCGGCAATTTCGGCACGTTCAACTGGGGCTCGGTCGCGGTTGACCCGGAACGGCAGGTGATGTTCGGCATGCCGACCTACCTCGCCTTCACCTCGCGCCTTGTGCCGCGTGACCAGATCCCGCCGAAGGGCGAGGACGAGAAGGCATCCGAACAGGGCCTCAACCGCAACGAGGGCGCGCCCTACGGCGTGTTCATGGGTCCTTTCCTCGGCCCGCTCGGCATTCCGTGCCAGGCGCCGCCGTGGGGCTATGTCGCTGGCGCCGACCTCGCGAGCGGCAAGATCGCCTACAAGCACAAGAACGGCACCGTCATGGACATGACCCCGCTGCCGCTGCCCTTCAAGGTCGGCGTACCCGGCATCGGCGGGCCGATCATCACCAAGGGCGGCGTCGCCTTCCTGGGTGCGGCCGTGGACGATTACATCCGCGCCTATGACGTGACGACCGGCCGCGAGCTCTGGGAAGGCCGCCTTCCAGCCGGCGGACAGGCAACGCCCATGACCTACACGGTCGGCGAGAAGCAATATGTGCTAATCGTCGCCGGTGGCCACGGCTCCGTCGGCACCAAGCCTGGCGACTACGTCATCGCCTATACGCTGCCGTAAGACACACGAACGGGTGGCCCGGCGGCCGCTCCTCGCGATCACAGAAGGCCGGCGCAGGGTTGCTTCCCCGCGCCGGCCTTTTCATTATGCGGCCTCCAATCCTCGGGAGATTCGCCATGAACGACGACTGGCGGCTGATCGCCGCGCCGGTGAGGATCATCCTTGCGAACTACTGGCGCGCCTCGCGCGGGCTTCTCGCTCTCGTGTGCCTGATCGTCTTCCTGTCGGCCGTGTCGTCCGTGGCCGCGCCTTACCTGTTTTCGCGCCTCGTCGATACCATGACGGCCGACCGCATGGCCGCCATGCTGGCTTTCGGTTTTGCTCTTTACGCGCTGCTCATCGGTGCGAGTGCGGCACTGCAGAACATGGTGCAATACCTCTCTTTCATGAGCGCGCAGAACCTCAGCTTCATCGCCAGCACCAGCCTGTTCGAAAGACTGCTTCGCAAACGCGCCCTCTTCTTCGCCGAACACAATCCGGCCGAGATCGAAAGCGCGGGCCGGCGTGGCGAAAGCGCGATGATGACGCTGGTGCAGCTCGCCCTCATCGTCTTCGTTCCCGGTACGACCCAGATCGTGCTTTCGCTCGCCATGCTCGGCGCGGCCATCAATCTCGAGGTCGTGCTCGTTGTCATCGCCTATGGCGGCGCGTTCATCACGCTGACGGCCATCGCCAATCACAGCACGCGCCGCTATCTCGATGCGGCCATCGAAGCCGGCCAGGAGAATGCCAAATTCATCGGCAATGCCATGACGGCGATGGAGACGCTGCGTCACTTCGGCAGCCAGGACTGGATGCAGGCGCGCTTTTCCGGCAAGGCGCGCGAGGAGCGCGACAACTGGACGACCTTCTGCCGCCGGCGCATCGGATATTCCTCGCTGATGGGCGCGGGGCTCGCCGCACAGTTCCTCATCACCTTCGTCCTGCTTCTGCCGCGCTATCAGGCGGGAGAGCTCACGGTCGGCGACCTCGTTCTGTTCAACACGCTGCTGCTCCAGCTCAACCAGCCCTTCGAGATGATCGGCCACGCGATCGACGATCTGGTGCGGGCACGCGCCTCGCTCCTGCCGCTCGCCCGCATCTGGGCTGCGCCGGAAGAGACGGATGCGGCAACGCCGGGCGGATTTTCTGCCGGCGATGGCCGCCTCGCCTTCGAGGCCGTCTCGTTTTCCCATGACAACGGCCGGGGCGTGGCCAATGTCAGTTTCACCGCCGAACGTGGCAGGATCACCTATCTCGTAGGGGAAACCGGTTCCGGCAAATCGACGCTGCTGCGGCTGGCGCTGAAATCGCTCGCGCCGACATCGGGGCGGATCAGTGTCGACGGGAGCGATCTGGCGACCATCTCGCAGCGCGACTGGTATGCCGCGATCGGCATCGTGCCGCAGGAGCCGACGCTGCTCAACGACACGCTCGCCACCAATATCGTGCTCGGCCGGTCGCTGGATCCAGCGAAGCTGCGGCGCGCGGTGGAGAAGGCGGCGATCCTGCCCTTCATCGAAGGGCTGCCCGACGGCTTCGAGACGATGGCGGGCGAGCGCGGCATGAAGCTCTCGGGCGGGGAACGCCAGCGTATCGCGATTGCCCGCGCGCTCTATGCCGATCCGCAGTTCCTCTTCCTCGATGAGGCAAGTTCGGCGCTGGACGAGGTGACGGAGGCGGAAATCATGCGCCATGTGCGCAGCCTTGCCGGCGAAGTGACGATCCTTGCCGTCACCCATCGCAAGAGCGTTATCGCGCCCGATGACCACGTGGTTCACCTGACCGGCGGGCATCTCGACGCGAGCGCCTGACCGAAAGCTTCGCAAAAGCTGCGCCGCCTAACCATGCTCCCGAGACATTTTTCAGGGAGTCCTTTTCATGAAGATCGACAGCAATTCGCTTTCCGCCTATGCGCTCGCCCGCCAGCAGCGCGCCCCCTCCGGCGACGCCGGCATTCCGCCCGGCTTGAGCAACGGGAACGGCAATGGGGGACGCAACATCCCGACCGTCGAAACGTCCGCCTCCTCCATGCCCTCCGGCCTCGCCAACGCCCTTTGGCTGAACGCGTCCAAGCAGGACAAGCTGCAAGAGGAAAGCGAGAAAGTGCTGACGGAATTCCTCGATCTATCGAAGATGACGGCGATCGAGCGCCTGCGCAAGGAACTGCTCGAGGAGATGGGCCTGACCGAGGACAGCCTCGCCCAGCTGCCGCCGGAAGAACGATCGGCAATCAACGAGCAGATCCGCCAGGCCATCAAGCAACGCCTCGGGGTCGACGAGACGGCACAGGCCGGCGCAGCGGACGGGCAAGCCGCCGCCGGCACGAAGGAAGCGGAGGCCTGACCAGCCTCCGCTTCGACTTCCCGTCGCGGCGAGAAAGGCGATTGACAAACGGCGCGAATTCGAGAATATCGCGTCCATGATCAAGAGTACGCACATCGCCGCGACGTATTTTTGGCTGTTCCGATAAGGAGCGGCTGTCTGATCATGTCAACAAGCCGCCATCAGGCGGCTTTGTTGTTTTAACGCTCCTGATGGCACTGAACCCGAGGGAGCCCGAAATGCAAAACACCGTCATCAAGCTCGAACCGCATGCCGTCGAACGTCCGGCGATGCTGAACATCCGCGCCGCCCGCCAGGGCGATCTGCAGCAGATCCTCGACATGATCGCGCTGCATGCCGAATGCCATGGCGACACGGCGAAGATTTCCGCCGCCGATCTCGACCGCGACCTCTTCGGCGTGCATCCCTGGATCACTGCGCTCGTTGCCGAAGCCGGCGGACGCCTGATTGGCTACGCCCTGCTCGTGCCGATGTACCGCGCCGGCGATGGCGTGCGCGGCATGGAACTGCACCAGATCTTCGTGCGCAAGGACCATCGCGGACAGGGCATCGGCCGCCACCTCGTGTCGCGCGCCCGCGACCATGCCCGCATTGCCGGCTGCGGCTACCTCTCCGTCAGCGCAGCAACCGGCAATTTCGGCGCGCACCGCTTCTACGAACACATGAATTTCCGCGCAGGCCCCGTGACGGGCATGCGCTATGTGCAGGCGCTCGGCTGACATCTGCCCCAAGATGACCACGCGATCGGCGATCGTGCTGACGGAGGGCTATGCCGACTGGGAGTGCGGGCTCCTGATGGCGACGGCCCGCCATGCGCTGGGCGCAGAAACTCTCGTGCTGACGCCCGGCGGCCATGACGTGACCTCGCTCGGCGACGTTTGCGTTCGCGCGTCGGGCAAGGCGGAAGATGCCGAACCCGACGATCTCGACGCGCTGGGCTTGTGTGGCGCCACGATCTGGGAGAGCGGCGACGCACCCGACCTTTCGGCGCCTGTCCGCCGCTTCGTGGCGGCCGGCCTTGGCTCGTCCGGCCTGGTCGATTATCTCGACATGTATGGCAACGAGCACCGGGCGGCGGCAGGCTGAGAACACGGGGCGAACAGCCCTGCTCCGCCGCACAGGGGGCAGTCGTCGTTCACACCGGCTTCGAACTGTTTCTCGCACCTGCCCGCATGCCTCTCGTTCTTCCCCGGGCACGCCACCATCCCTCGCTCCCGCTTTCGATCGAGACAAACCACGTTGATCCGGCGCACATATTCCTATAATGATTTTCTGATGTACGTACGTCATTTTTGACGCCATCGAGAAAGGCGTTGGATATGGCTTGTGCGTGGGGACAGAAATCAGAATGAAAACAGCCTGGGAGGCGGATCATGACGACGTTGGAACTCAATCCCGATTTCATCATCGCGGATGAACAAGAACTGCGGGGCCTGTTTGCGCCCACGCACGATCTTGCCGTGCAGAAGTGCCGGAATTCACTGGGGGAACATGCCCAAGCGTTCATCCGGCGCTCGCCGTTCCTGTGCATCGGCTCCCAGGGCCCGGACGGGAGGGGCGATGTCAGCCCGCGTGGCGACCCGCCGGGCTTCGTGACGATCCTGGACGATCGCACACTCGCAATCCCGGATCGTCCCGGCAACAACCGGCTGGACACACTGAGCAACATCATCGTCAATCCGACGGTGGGGCTCTTGTTCATCATCCCCGGTTTCGAGGACACGTTGCGCGTCAACGGGCGGGCCACCCTCACCCGCGATCCGGCACTCCTCGAAAGCATGGCCGTCGCTGGCCGTGCGCCGAAGCTCGCAATCGTCGTCACCATCAGCGAGGTCTTCCTGCACTGCGCCAAGGCATTCCGACGCTCCCGCCTATGGAGTGCCGAGCATTTCCAGGACCGCAGCGAGATGCCCTCGCTCATCAAAATGATCCTTGACGACACGACCGGCGCGCCGACCGACAAGGACGAGATGCAGAGGATGGATGACGGGCTGGAAGAGGACTATCGCCGCAGCATGTATTAGTCCGCGCCAGCCGCTGCTATGCGGGCGGCGGCCTGGTTCAGCGAAACCAGTAATCCTGAACGATGAGCCCGACCAGCACGGCCGGCGTCATCGCCGCGCTGATACAATAGGCGATATAGGCCGGTCCCGCCCAGCGGTCACCGCGCCGGGCGTGCGCCTTCAGAATACGCACCACAAGATAGAGATTGGTGAAGCCTCCGTACCATGTCGGCCTGCCCTCGGTCTCGCCGCGGGCGAGATAGCGTGCATAGTGGAAAGGCACGGCAGAGAAGACTAGGCCGACGACAATGGCGGTACTCACCTACCAAGGCATGCGTCATCTCTCCGCGCGATCGTCACGCTCCACCATCCCTAACGCGCCGGGATCGCCTTGAGATAGGCCGCGATAGCGTCGCGGTCTTCCTTGGGCAGTTGCGCCATGTTCTTCTGCACCGAGACCATCGAGCCGCCGACGCTGTCGAAATCCGGCGTGAAGCCGGTTTCGAGATAGTTGGCGATATCGCCGGCGCTCCAGCTGCCGAAGCCGCCTTCGGCCGGCGTGATGTTGGGGATGCGCCCCTCGCCTTCCGGATTGGGCCCGCCGGCCAGCCACTGGTCGATCTTCAGACCGCCCAGCACGTCGCGCGGCGTGTGGCATTCGCCGCAATGGCCGGGGCCTTCCACGAGATACTGGCCGTGTTTCACCGTCTGGTCGGCATTGGCGAGTTCCACCCGCGGCGCCTCGTTGAGATAGAGGAACTTCCAGCCGCCGAGCGCCAAGCGGATATTGAACGGGAACGGCAGCTCATGGCCCGGCGCGACATTGCCGCTCTTGGGCAGCGTCTTCAGGTAGCCGTAGAGATCGTTGATATCCTTCACCGTCATGCGCGAATAGGAGGCGTAGGGAAAGGACGGATAGAGATGCTCGCCGTTGCGGCCCGTGCCGCGCTTCATAGCGTCGCCGAATTCGGCGAGCGTCCAGGCGCCGATGCCGGCCGTCTCATCGGGCGTGATATTGGGCGCGTGGAAGGTGCCGAAAGGGCTTTTCAGCGCCATGCCGCCGGCGAGAACCAGCTTCTGGTCGTCGGCCGCACCCGGCGCCGCATGACAGCTCACGCAGCCGCCGGCATGGAAGATACGCTCACCATTGGTAAGGTCCGGCGCGCCGGCAGCGGCCCAGGCTTCCGCCGGCACGCGCTGCGGGGCGGTGATGAACAGAAACGCACCCGCGCCAATCGCGCCAAGCACGACAATGCCGCCGATGATCTTCTTGAAAGCCATGAGCCATTTCCTCTCGCCGGTGGCGGGATCGCCGCCCGCAACCTCAGACCATGAAACACCGCCCCGGCGGCCGGCGCCGGGACAGTGTTGCGTCTCCTGGGGGATAGTCGGGTCTACCGCTTACTTCTTGACGCGGTAGACCTCATGACAGCCACCGCAATTGGGACCGATCGTGCCCAGCGCCGTGCCGACCGCCGCCTGATCCGCGGGCAGGTTCGCCAGCACCGCATCGGCATCCGCGCCGAACTTGGCGGCCTTCGCCTTGAAGTCGTCCATCTGCTCCCAGATCTTCGGGCTCGCTTCCGTATCATGCCCGGTTTCGGAGCCGGCCGGGAACTGATCCGGGAACGCCTTGGCGACTTCGCTCATCGTGGTGAGCGATGCCTTCACGACGTCGGCGTCATAGGGCTTCTCGCCCTTGGCGATGCCCGACAGCGCGCCCATGGCGCCGCCGACCTTCTTCATCATCTGCGCGCGGACGACTTGCGGCTCATCCGCCGCGACCACGGCGCTGGCGCCGATGATAGCGAGCGCGGCCGCCGTCGCCAAAATCCTGAACTTCATCGCGTTCTCCCGATAGTTGGCGGCCGGTTGATTCCGCGCCGCCCGTTTACGATGCAGCGGCATGATGGCATTTTGCGAACCGCATGAAAGTAAAATCTTTTTGACGGCGCAAATACTGCGGGATCGCCCGGTCGCCCGCTGTCGCCAACGGACTGATGCGGCAATTTGGATCAAGTGAAAGCTAATCGGGCCATTGCCTCTGCGGCCAATCACGTGCGGTGTGGATGACACGCAGGACGAATAGGGTTTCACGCCCCTCCAGCACCCCGATGCTGTAAGCGATGACATAGGGGAGCCGGTGCACGGATTTCTCGTAGGTTCCGCCGACACGACCGGGCCGGCCAGTGGCACCCTCGCCCAGCAGCCGCGCCGCGGTATCGATACGGTCGGCGACGTCGCGTGCGGTCGCGGGATTGTCCGCCGCGATGTACCGCACTTGCTGTTTCAGGTCATCAAGGGCCGCACGCGACCACCGGACGGCCCGCTTCACGGCTCGTCACGCTCCGCCGTGTCAATCACAGCCTTCAGTTCCGCCATGGCGTCATCATGTGCGACCGTACGGCGGCCTGCGACATCGTCGACGCCCGCATTGATACCGTCGACGATGGCCAGTTCACGCGCGACGTAAGCCTCGACCGCTTCGGCCGCAAGGAAAGAGCGACTGCGCCGCGTATCGGCCGCAAGCCTGTCGAGCCGTTCCTTCAGGTCTTCGCTGACCCGTATAGTCATCGTTGTGGTGCTCATGCGTATCACCTGTGCTGATATGTACACATTCTAGCACATCCTGCTTGGTTTCACAGACCAAACAAAAAGCCCCGGCCGTTTCCGACCGGGGCTTTTTGAAATCAGCAAACCGCGTGAATTACTTCGTGGCGGCTTCGTAGCGCTCCAGGACGTAGTCCCAGTTGATCAGGCTGTCGACGAAGGCTTCGAGGTACTTCGGGCGGGCGTTGCGGTAGTCGATGTAGTAGGAGTGTTCCCACACGTCGACGCCGAGGATCGGCTCTGCGCCGTGTACCAGCGGGTTTTCGCCGTTCGGGGTCTTGGAGATGGCGAGCTTGCCGTCCTTGACGGAAAGCCAGGCCCAGCCCGAACCGAACTGCGTGGTGCCGGCAGCGACGAAATCGGCCTTGAACTTGTCATAGCCGCCGAGATCGCTGTCGATGGCCTTCTGAAGTGCGCCCGGCAGGCTCTTGCCGCCGCCGCCCTTCTTCATCCACTTCCAGAAATGGACGTGGTTGTAGTGCTGGCCGGCATTGTTGAAGAGGCCCTGGTTGGTGCCGTAGGACTTCTTGACGATCTCTTCGAGCGAGAGGTCGGCGAGGCCGGCTTCTTCCGCCAGCTTGTTGCCGTTGTCGACATAGGCCTTGTGGTGCTTGTCGTGGTGATATTCGAGCGTTTCGCGCGACATGAAGGGCGCGAGCGCTTCGTAATCATAGGGAAGCGGCGGAAGTTCGAAAGCCATGGTGATGTCTCCTCTTGGCGACGGAATTTTTCAAGGAAATCCGTGAGCGGAACATAGGAGCGGCAACCGGAAGAGGCAACCCGCCCGGCTCCCAAATTTTCCTGACCTTCGACAAAATCCTTTCGTTTTTGCGTGTCAGATCAACGATGAAGCGGAACGAATTCCGATTCGGGACATTTTGCCCCTCACCGCAACACGGAGCCTGCCATGCGCGCCCTTCCCCTTGCCATGATCACCCTTTCTCTCACCGCCCCGCTCGCGCACGCCTCCTCGCCCGAGGCCTGGGAGGAATTCCGCGCGGATGTGGAGAAGAGCTGCCTGGCCAGCCTGCCGGAAGCGCTGGGAACGCCCACCGTCTTCGTCGAGCCGACCGGCACGGAATCCTACGGCATCGCCGCCATCGAGGGGTTGTCGCCGGAGGCCAAAAGCCAGATCACCTATGTCTGCATCTACGACAAGCAGAAGAAGACGGTTGAGATGTCACCGCCGATCACCGCGGATTTCCTGCATGTCGTGCGCGAAAGCGAGCGCGCCGCAGCAGCCGAGAAAAAGGCCGAGACCGGCGACAACACCACGCAGGACCCCACCGGGCAGGAATGACCGCCAGACATCTGCGTGCGGCAGAGCCGGTCTTTCGACCGGCTCTTGTCATTTCAGGCATCGCCGTTGGAATGCGCCCAGTCGAAATAGAGATCGCGGGCCTTGGCGGTGATGGGGCCGGGCTGGAGGTCGCGGTCATCAAGGCGGGTGACAGGCACGACCTTGGAATAGTTGCCGGAGGTGAAGATCTCGTCGGCCGCCTGGAAGTCGGCCAGCGTCAGCGCGGTCTCCACGACGTCAAAGCCCGCTTCCCGCAGCAGGTTGATCACCCGCGACCGTGTGATGCCGGCAAGGAAAGTGCGGTTGGAGGCCGGCGTGAAGACGACGCCGTCGCGCACCATGAAAATGTTGGACGATGCGGTTTCGGCGACATTGCCCAGCATGTCGCGCACCAGCGCATTGTCGAAGCCGCGCTTGCGGGCCTCCACCAGCATGCGGGCATTGTTCGGGTAGAGGCAGCCGGCCTTGGCATCCGTCGGCATGCATTCCAGCGTCGGGCGGCGGAAGGGCGAAACGGTGAGCGACGAGGCCGCCTTCGGATCGCCCATCGGCGCCTCGAACAGGCAAAGCGCGAAGCGGGTCGATTCCGCATCGGGCGCCACGACGCTGAACGAACCGTGCTCGGCCCAGTACATCGGCTTGATGTAAACAGCCGTCTTGCCGTCGAACCGCTTCACGCCTTCCCACGACAGCGCCTCGATCTCCTCGGCCGGCACTGTCGCCTTGAGGCCCAACGCCTCGGCAGAGCGGTTGACGCGCTGGCAATGCAGGTCGAGGTCGGGCGCGATGCCGTCGAACCAGCGTGCACCGTCGAATACGGTCGAGCCGAGCCACATGGCATGCGAGGTGGGGCCGATAAGTGGCGGGTTGCCCGAAATCCATTCGCCGTCCACGAAGGTCCAGGTCATCGAGCGCGGTGAGGTATCGACTGGCATTTTCAAAAACTCCTTTTCGCCCATCAAGGCCTTGCCGGCCGGGCCGGTCAAGCCCGCCTGACTTCGGCCCGCCTGACTTCGGACAGAGCGGGCCGCTTGTCCATTCAAGATGTTGAATAGGTGCATCAGGTCTTATCATGGGTGACGCGATTGAGAGGCCGCGGGCCGCATGCGATAGAGGGCAAAAGGAGACAGCCATGCGCGCCATGTATTTCGAAGCCTTCGAAGCCACGCCCGATGTCCGCAACCTGCCGGACCCGACGCCCACGGAGGGCGGCGTGGTGATCAAGGTGGAGGCGACGGGCCTGTGCCGCAGCGACTGGCATGGCTGGATGGGGCATGACCCCGATATCAGGCTGCCGCATGTGCCGGGCCATGAGCTTGCCGGCACGGTCATGGCCGTCGGCAAGGGCGTGCGCCGCTTCCGCGAAGGCCAGCGCGTGACGGTGCCATTCGTCTCCGGCTGCGGCCATTGCGGTGAGTGCCGCGCCGGCAACCAGCAGGTTTGCGAAGAGCAGTTCCAGCCGGGCTTCACCCATTGGGGCTCGTTTGCCGAATATGTCGCGATCGACTACGCCGACCAGAACCTCGTGCACCTGCCCGAGGCTATCGACTATGCCACCGCCGCCAGCCTCGGCTGCCGTTTCGCCACGTCCTTCCGTGCCGTGGTGGACCAGGCGCGCGTGACGGGCGGCGAGTGGGTGGCGGTGCACGGCTGCGGCGGCGTCGGCCTGTCGGCGATCATGGTCGCAGCGGCGCTTGGCGCAAACCCTGTCGCCATCGACATTTCAGACGAGAAGCTCGACTTCGCGCGCAAGATGGGCGCGGTCGCCACCATCAACGCCAGGGACGTGGCCGATGTCGCGGAAGCCGTGCGCGATATCACCGGCGGTGGCGCGCATGCCTCCGTCGATGCGCTCGGCTCGCCCGTCACCTGCTTCAATTCCATCAAGAACCTGCGCCGCCGCGGCCGCCATGTGCAGGTCGGGCTGATGCTGGCAGACCATGCCGCACCGCAGATTCCGATGGCCCAGGTTATCGGCCACGAGCTGGAAATCTACGGCAGCCACGGCATGCAGGCCTGGCGCTACGACGCCATGCTCGCCATGATCGAAAGCGGCAAGCTCGCCCCGCAAAACCTGATCGGCCGCCATATCAGCCTCGACGAGGCCGTGCCGGCGCTGATGGCCATGGACAAGGCCACCGAACTCGGCATCAGCGTGATCACGCGGTTTTAACGGGGGGCCGCGCGCGTCCCCGATTTCGGTATCAAAATTATTCATCGGAGCGATATCCGGGCCGTGATGGATTTCCCGGCCCCGCGACAATAGCGTTATCGTTCGAACACTAGCCGCCAGATCTCACCGGAATGCCGCTTCGTCGTGATTGGCTGGCCGAATGCCTGAAAGGTGCTCCATGGCTCTTCTTGATGCACAGGCCATTCATCCCATCACCCTGCCCGACGGGACTATCTATCGGGACACGGTGTATCTTAAGAACGTCATCGATCATCCGCGCATGGAGATCGGCGACTTCAGCTATTACACGCATTCCGGCACGCTCGAGGACACGGCCTTGATTCTGGCCCCCTACCTCGGCCACGCATGTCGCGAAAGGCTGGTAATCGGCAAGTTCGCCCAGATCGCGCGCGGAAGCTATTTCATCACGAGTTCCGCCAATCATCCGATGGACGGCTTCACGACCTATCCGTTTCGCATCTTCAAGCCGGAGACCTTCGGCTACAAGGACCTGCCTGTCAAAGACACGATTGTGGATCACGATGTCTGGATAGGCCAGAACGCGGCCATCATGCCCGGCGTCCATATCGGTTCGGGCGCGATCGTCGCCGCCGCCTCGGTGGTTACCCGGGACGTTCCGCCCTACGCCGTTGTCGGCGGAAATCCAGCATCCATCATCCGGATGCGCTATTCAAGCGACGTCATCGATGAACTGCTTCGTCTCGCCTGGTGGGACTGGCCGCTCGACAAGATCGAAGCCAACCTGCCGGCTCTCAGCAGCGGCGACATGGCCGCCCTCCGGCTGGCTTGAGGATGAATGACGGGCGAGCCCGCGCGCTGCCGAGCGAAAAATCCCTCATGTGTCGACAGTCGAGGCGTGCACCAGAAAGCTGCCACGATTGGATGTTCAGCCTGTTCAAAACGGGAGGGGCCATGTTCGCTCGACATTTCGCATTTCTGCTTTTCGTGACCGTTCTCATGTCAGGGCAAGCCCATGCCCAAGCCTGGGAGGACGTCGATCCGGCTGTCGCCGGCTGGTCCGTGGAGCGGCTCGAGGCCGCCCGCCTGCAATCGAAAAAACTCAAGCCGACCGCGCTGATGATCGTTCAGGACGGGCGGGTCATTGCCCGATGGGGCGACACGTCGCGCAAGGTCAACATGGCATCCGTTCGCAAGAGCCTGCTCAGCGCACTCTATGGCATCGCTGTCGCCGACGGCCGGATCGACCTGTCGAGCACTCTTGCCGAACTCGGCATCGACGACACGGCGCCCCGTCTGACGCAAGAGGAAAAAACGGCGACAGTGCGCGATCTGCTCATGTCACGATCAGGTATCTACCATCCAGCCGCGCACGAGACAGCCGATATCAAGCGCAAGCGGCCGGCCCGCGGGAGCCATCCACCGGGGTCGTTCTGGTTCTACAACAACTGGGACTTCAACACTCTTGGTACGATCTATCGGCAGCAGACCGGGGAAGACATCTTCGCGAGCTTTCAAAACCGGATTGCCCGCCCTGTGGGCATGGAGGATTTCTCGCTTCAAGACGGCCGTTATGCCCTCGAAAAGGTATCCGAGCACCCAGCCTATCCGCTTCAACTCAGTGCGCGGGACGCCGCCCGTTTTGGCCAGCTTTTTCTGAATGCAGGCAAGTGGGGCGGCAGGCAGATCATTCCAGAAGCGTGGGTCGAGGAATCGACGACACCCTATTCGCAGGCGAAACGGATACGGCAGGGCTACGGCTATATGTGGTGGACACTTCCCGAAGATCCCTGGGGGCCGCATGCCTTTTACGCTTCCGGCTATGGCGGGCAGATCATCGCTGTCGTGCCATCGAAGCGTCTCGTGGTGGTGCAGACCGTCGATCTCAAACAGAACGCGTCCGGTGTTCGCACCAGCGCCTTCATAGACGTACTGAAAGCGATCACTTCCGCTTCACCCTGACGGCCATGGCGCCCGAGATGCGAAGAAGCGTACTTTCGGCGCACAATTGACATTCCTACGCCAATCACCGCCAATCGCGAGCGAGGAAACCCGAGGAATCGCCCACCATGTCCCATGCCGCCTATGTGTTCGATGCCTATGGCACGCTGTTCGACGTGCATGCGGCGGTGCGGCGGCATGCGGGGGATGTGGGGCCGGATTACCGATTGTTTTCGGAGATGTGGCGCGCCAAGCAGCTGGAATATTCCTGGACGCGCGCGCTGATGGGCGCTTACGCCGATTTCTGGCAACTGACGGAGCAGGCGCTGGACTATACGTTCCAGCGCGTCAGCGGCGTCGACCCGGCGCTGCGGTCGAAGCTGCTCGACGCCTACTGGACGCTCGACTGCTACCCCGAAGTACCGGCCGTGCTGAAAGCGCTGAAGAGCCGGGGCGCGCATATCGCCATTCTCTCCAACGGCTCGCCGGCCATGCTCGCCTCGGCGGTGAAGAACGCCGCGCTCGACACCGTCATCGACGACATCTTTTCCGTGGATGCGCTGAAGACCTACAAGACCGCACCCGCGGTCTACGATCTGGTCACGACCAGTTACCGGCTTTACCCTGACGCCGTTTCCTTCCAGTCCTCCAACCGCTGGGACATTGCGGGTGCTGCGAAATTCGGCTTCCGCACCGTCTGGATCAACCGCGCCGACATGCCGGATGAATATTTCGATCTCGGCCCCGCGCTCATCCTTCCCTCGCTCGAAAGCCTCTGACATGGCATGGTCCGCCGCACAATATCTGAAATTTGAAGATGAACGCACTCGGCCCGCGCGCGACCTCCTGGCCCAGGTGCCCGCCGATCTGCCGGCTGGCACGGTCTACGACCTCGGTTGCGGCCCGGGCAATTCGACGGAACTCCTGGTGCAACGCTTTCCCGGGCGGGGCGTGAAGGGCGTGGACAATGCGGCCGACATGCTGAAGGCGGCGCGCCAACGCCTGCCGGGCGTGGATTTCGTCGAATGCGATCTTGCGACATGGCGCCCGCCGGCACCCGCTGCCCTGCTCTATGCCAACGCCGTGTTCCAGTGGCTGCCGGACCATCTGGCGCTCATGGCAACGCTGATGGACGGGCTGCGCCCCGGCGGCGTGCTTGCCGTGCAGATGCCGGACAATTTCGACGAGCCCTCGCACAGGCTGATGGAGGAAAGCGCGCTGGCCGGTCCCTGGCAGAGCGCGTTTCCCGACGGCGCGCCGCGCCGAAAGCGCCTTCCCCCGCCTGCCGCCTATTTCGACGCGCTTGCGCCCAGGGCCGTGCGCGTCGACGTGTGGCAGACCGTCTACAATCATCCGATGGCCGATGCGGGCGCCATCGTGGAATGGGTCAAGGGCACCGGCCTCCGGCGCTATCTCGACCATATCCCTGCCGAACACCACGAGGACTTCCTTGCCGATTACGAAGGGCGTATCGCCGCCGGCTACCCGCCGCTTACGGACGGACGGCTTCTGCTGCGCTTCCCGCGGCTGTTCGTCATCGCAGTCAAGGCCTGACGGCTTCAGATCTTCTCGGCCAGGAAGTCGATGAAGGCGCGGATGCGCGCGGCGAGGTGCTCGTGGCCGACATAGACGGCGTGCACCTGCTCCTCCTGCACGGGGTTGTATTCGGCCAGCACCTCCTCGAGGCGGCCGGCGGCGATATCTCCGTCGACATGGAACTTGCCGATGCGGGCAATGCCCACGCCCTCCAGGCAGAGCAGCCGCGCGACCGAGCCGCTTGCCGCCATGACATTCCCCGGCGCCGGCACGGGATAGACGGTGCTCGTGCCGGGATCACGGAACGGCCATTCGCCCGGGGTGCGCCCGAAGGTGAAGGTGATGCAGTTATGGCCGGCGAGATCAGCCGGCACCTGCGGCGTGCCGCGCGCGGCGAGATAATCCGGCGTGGCCACCGTGATGCGATGGCTGACCAGGAGCTTGCGTGCCTTGAGCGATGAATCGGCCATGGGCGCGGTGCGGAACGCGATGTCCGTGCGCTCCTCCACGAGATCGATCAACCCGTCGCTGAGCGACAGTTCCAGCCGCACATCCGGGTAGAGCGAGAGGAATTCGCCGACCAGCGGGATG
This sequence comes from Shinella sp. H4-D48, assembly GCF_022637395.1. Classification (GTDB taxonomy): domain Bacteria; phylum Pseudomonadota; class Alphaproteobacteria; order Rhizobiales; family Rhizobiaceae; genus Shinella; species Shinella sedimenti. Next base: position 2,478,147 of record NZ_CP093337.1, read on the forward strand.
ATGTAGCATTCGCCGAAGCCGATCGTCGCATTGACGCGCAGCAGCCCGCGCGGCTTGGCCTGCGCGCCCTGCGCGACCAGCCGCTCCATCTCATCGATTTCCGCCAGCACGCGCCGGGCGCGCGCCAGATAGGTCTCGCCTTCCGGCGTCAGCAGCAGCGAACGGGTGGTGCGCACCAGAAGGCGCGTGCCGAGCCGGTCCTCGATGCGCGTCACCAGCTTGCTGACCGCCGAGGGCGTGAGCTTCAGCCGGCGCGCCGTGGCAGAGAAGCTGCCGGTCTCCGCCGCAGAGACGAAGACCTCCATTTCACCGGTGCGGTTGTCCATGGCTCATCCTGTGAATTTGTTTCACAGCCATTTATCCATTGCTGCCGATTATCATTCAAGTGGCAAGGCCGCATATTCGCGCCATCCGTTCCGCGCGGCGACCGGGCCATCTCCCAGGCCCGCGCCCGTAACCCTGTAAAGGTGTTTCATGCCCCTTGCCCTCTTTGCCCTGACCGTCGCGGCCTACGCGATCGGCACCACGGAATTCGTGATCGTCGGCCTGTTGCCGACCGTCGCCTCCGACCTCGGCATCACGCTGCCGCTTGCCGGCCTTATCGTTTCCGTCTATGCGCTCGGCGTCACCTTCGGCGCGCCCGTGCTGACCGCGCTCACCGGCAGGCTCGGCCGCAAACCGCTGCTCGTCGGCCTCATGGCGCTGTTCATCGCCGGCAATGCGCTTGCCGCGCTCTCGCCAAGCTATGAAATGCTGCTTGTCGGCCGCGTGCTTTCGGCCTTCGCGCATGGCGTCTTCTTCTCCGTCGGCGCCACCATCGCGGCCGATCTCGTCGCCCCGGACCGGCGGGCCTCGGCCATCGCCATGATGTTCATGGGGCTGACCGTCGCCATCGTCACCGGCGTGCCGCTCGGCACGTTCATCGGCCAGACCTTCGGCTGGCGCGCCACCTTCTGGGCCGTGGCCGGGCTTGGCCTCGTCGCACTCGCTGCCATCGCGCTGCTTCTGCCGTCCAATCTCAAGCGCGAGACGCCGGCCGGCCTCATGCAGCAGGTGCGCGTACTCGGCTCGGGCCGCCTGCTCATCGTCTTCGCCATGACGGCGCTTGGCTATGGCGGCACCTTCGTCACCTTCACCTACTTGTCGCCGCTGCTGCAGACCATTACCGGTTTTTCCGCCAACATGGTCAGCCTCGTGCTGGTGCTCTATGGCGTCGCCATCGCCATCGGCAATCTTGTCGGCGGCAGGATTGCGGACCGCGATCCGGTGAAGGCGCTTGCCGTGATGTTTGCGCTCCAGGCGGCGGCGCTGGCCGTGCTGACCCTGACCGCGCCCTCGCCGGTTCTGGCGCTGGTCACGCTCGCCGCCATCGGCTTCCTGTCCTTCGCCACCGTGCCCGGCCTTCAGCTCTACGTGGTCGACATGGCCCGGCGTCACCGCCCCGCCGCCATCGATGTCGCCTCCGCGCTCAACATCGCCGCCTTCAACCTCGGCATCGCGGCCGGCGCATGGATTGGCGGGCTCGTCGTCGCCTCGCCGCTGGGGCTTGGCGCAACGCCCTGGGTCGGCGCGATCCTGGTAGCCGGCGCGCTTGGCCTCACGATGCTGAGCGGTGCGCTCGACCGCCGCGAACGCAGCCAGCCGGACGCCGCCGCCGAGCTTGCCTGAAATCTTCCCCTGCCGGATATCCGTCCCGGAACTCCAGCGCATCCACCCAAGGAAAAACCCATGCAAACCGTCAACGCCAATGGCGCCCACATTCCCCAGCTCGGCTTCGGCACCTTCCGCATGCCGGAAACCGAAGTCCTCTCGATCCTGCCCAAGGCGCTGCAGGCCGGTTTCACCCATGTCGATACCGCCCAGATCTACGAGAACGAGGCGGCTGTCGGCGACGCGATCCGCAACTCCGGCGTTGCGCGCGAAAACATCTTCCTCACCACCAAGGTCTGGGTCGCGAATTACGGAACGGATGCGTTTGCCGCCTCCGTCGAGGAAAGCCTGCGCAAGCTGAAGACCGACCATGTCGATCTTCTCCTGCTGCACTGGCCGAACGAGGCTGTGCCGCTCGCGGTGCAGATCGCCGAGCTCAATGCCGTGCGTGAACGCGGCCTGACCAGGCATATTGGCGTGAGCAACTTCAACACGGCGCTGATGGCCGACGCCGTGCGCCTCAGCCCCGCGCCGCTCGCCACCAACCAGGTCGAATACCACCCGTTCCTCGACCAGACGAAGGTGCACGCCGCCGCCGCCACCCACGGCATGGCACTCACCGCCTACTTCGCCATGGCGGACGGCAAGGTGCCGGCCGAGCCGGTGCTGAAGGATATCGGTGCGGCCCATGGCAAGTCGGCAGCACAGGTCGCGCTGCGCTGGCTGATCCAGCAGCCCGACGTGGTGGTGCTCACCAAGACGGCGACGCAGGCACGGCTTGCCGAAAACCGCGCAATCTTCGACTTTACGCTGACACCGGACGAGATGACGCGCATCCACGGGCTTGCCCGCACCGACGGCCGCATCGTCAGCCCGGATGGACTGGCACCGGCGTGGGACCGCGCGGCCTGATCGACGTTCGACGGGGCGCACACCGCGCCTCGTTGTCCTGCTTCCCAAAGGCGTGGCGGCCGGATATGGATGAAGGCGCCGCCGCGCGTGCGGTCGGGAGCCCCTCATGCAGTCCTCGTCTTCAACCGTCTTTGCGCCGGACTGGCCGGCCATTGTCGCCGTCGTGCTCGGCGTCACCGCATTTTCCGTCGCGCAGGGGCTGACCTATCCGCTGATCTCGCTGACGCTGGAGGCACGCGGCTTTTCGCCGGGGCTGATCGGCGTAAACGCGCTGGCCTTCGCCGGCGGCCTTGCCGCCTCGACGCTGATGCTCGGCACGCTCACCGCCCGCTGGCGCGCCGACCGGCTGATCATCGCAAGCCTCATCGGCTGCTCGCTGTGCCTCGCCACCTTCGCCGCTTCCGGCTCCTTCGCCATCTGGCTTGTCGCCCGCTTCCTGCTCGGCTTCTTCGCCAGCCTCATCTTCATGCTCGGCGAGGCGTGGCTCAACGCCGCCTGCCCGGACCGCCTGCGCGGCCGTGTCTCCGGCATCTATGGTGCGGGCATGTGCGCGGGTTTCGCCGCCGGACCGCTCGCCATTCCGCTTCTCGGCAGCGCAAGCGCCATCGGCTTCGCCATGACGGCGATCTATCTCGCCATCGTCGCCTTCGCGACGGCCATGCTGATGTTCTCGACGAAGACGGTGCCCGAGCCTTCCTCCACCGGCGATGTCTTCCGCTTCCTCCGCGCCGCGCCACTTCTGGCCGGCATGGTGTTCGTCTTCGGCTTTGCCGATATCGCGGCGATTTCCGCCATGCCGGTCTATTTCGTGAAGATGGGCTACAGCGAGGCCTTCGCGGCGGTGAGCGTAACCGTGCTGGCGTTGCCCACGGCCATCGCCCAGCCCTTCATCGGCGTGCTGCTCGACCGCTTCCCGCGCGAACGCGTCGCGCTCGCCGCCGTCACCGTGGCCGCTGCAAGCTACCTGCTTTTGCCTTCCATGACGTCGGAGATCGCCATTCTCTCGGTCTTCGCGTTGATGGGCACGGCCACCTTCTCGCTCTACACCTGTGCTCTCACCATGCTCGGCGAACGCCATAGCGGCGCCATGCTGGTTGCCGGAAGTGCCGCCTTCGCACTCGCCTATGCGGCCGGCAGCGGGGCGGGGTCGGGCCTGACGGGGGCGATCATGGAGGCCGGCGGCCCCAAGGCCGGTCCGCTCTCGGTGGGCGTCGGACTTGTTTTCTTTACGGTTCTCATGATGAAGGCGCGCAAGCGGTAGACCACCATGGCCGTGCCGCAGACCAAGGATGAGCTGCTGGCGGCGATCGCGCTGGAATTCGGCAAGCTGCGCAAGGCGCTCGATGATATTCCCGAGGGCATCGTTCACGCGCGCACCATGGAGGGCCATGCCAAGGGCACGATGATGAGCCCGTTCGATCTCGTCGCCTACCTGACGGGCTGGAACGAACTCGTGCTGAAATGGCTGGATCGTGATGCGGCGGGGTTGCCGGTCGATTTTCCCGAGACGGGTTTCAAGTGGAACGAGCTGGGCAGGCTCGGCCAGAAATTCTACCGCGACTATGAGGATGTGCCCTATCCCGCGCTCGTCGCACGCCTCGAGGCTGCGAAGGCGCGGATCGTCGCGACCATCGAAGGCAAGGACGATGCGGCGCTTTATGGACGAGGCTGGTATGAAAAGTGGACGATGGGGCGGATGATCCAGTTCAACACGTCGTCACCCTATGCCAATGCCCGCGGCCGGCTGCGCAATTGGCTGAAGGCGCAGGCAACGCCATGAGGCCGCCATCCCGCCCTTGAGCGGGATGGCGTATCGAAAATCAGACGAACTGGCTGAGGCCCGGGACCGAATCGACGACTTCGTCGACCGTCTCGGCGCCGGCATGTTCGCGGGCGACAGCGAGCGTTTCCTTGGCGAGGCCGGTGATCTCGCCCATGCCGAGGCCCTGGCTCATCAGCTGCTGGCCGAGGCCCATGACGCCGCCGCCGCCGATGGCGCTCATCAGGCCGCCGAGCAGGCCCTTGCCTTCGCCTTCGCCGTTATACTGGGCGACGAGGTCGGAGGCGCCGGGAATGGCTTCGATCATGCGGGCAACAGGGCCATCGGCCGCTTCGCGCTGCAGGAAGCCCAGCATCATGCCGATCGCCTTTTCGGCGAGGGCAGGTTCGATACCGACGGCATTGGCGACGCGGGTGACGAGTTCATTCATGGACGATCCTCCAAAGGAATTGACGTTAACGTCAAGGTAAATGAGTTCTCCGGCAAACTCAAGCCGGTCAGGCGCGCATTCGACCGCCGGGAGTCGGCCGTGAAAGCGTGTTGTTCCCGTGCCTGACTATCCTTATAACCTCCCTGAGACGATTCAATGAAAACCGTTCGGGCGCGGCGATCCGCCCCTTCACGGGAATCGCGGCAGGAACCGGCAGTCAGGGAGTTTCAACGTGACGGATTCCATTCTTCAGGACGGAAAACTCTATATCGGCACCAGCCGCAAGCCTGACGATACCAACAACAAGCCCGAATATCTCGACCTGAAGTTCGGCAACCGCCACGGCCTCGTGACGGGCGCGACCGGCACCGGCAAGACGGTGACGCTGCAGATCCTCGCGGAAGGTTTTTCCAATGCCGGCGTGCCGGTGTTCTGCGCCGACGTGAAAGGCGACCTTTCGGGCATTGGCGCGATGGGCGAGCCGAAGGACTTCCTCCAGAAGCGCGCCGACCAGATCGGGCTTACGCCCTACGAGTTCCAGGAATTCCCGGTCATCTTCTGGGATCTTTACGGCGAGAAGGGCCACCGCGTCCGCACCACCATCTCGGAAATGGGTCCGCTGCTGCTGTCACGTCTAATGAACGCGACCGATGCGCAGGAAGGTGTCATCAACATCGCCTTCAAGATCGCCGACCAGGGCGGCCTGCCGCTGCTCGACCTCAAGGATTTCCAGGCGCTGCTCAACTATATGGGCGAGAATGCCTCGACGCTTTCCAACCAGTTAGGATTCATCTCCAAGGCCTCGGTCGGCTCGATCCAGCGCGAACTGCTCATCCTCGAACAGCAGGGTGCCGTGCAGTTCTTCGGCGAGCCGGCGCTGAAGATTTCCGACATCATGCGCACCACCAATGACGGGCGCGGCGCGATCTCGGTGCTGGCCGCCGACAAGCTGATGATGAACCCGCGCCTTTACGGCACCTTCCTCTTGTGGATGCTCTCCGAGCTCTTCGAGGTGCTGCCGGAAGTGGGCGATCCGGACAAGCCGAAGCTGGTGTTCTTCTTCGACGAGGCGCATCTCCTGTTCAAGGACGCGCCGAAGGTGCTGACCGAGCGGGTGGAGCAGGTCGTGCGCCTCATCCGCTCCAAGGGTGTTGGCGTCTACTTTGTCACGCAGAACCCGCTCGACGTGCCGGAAACGGTGCTCGCCCAGCTCGGCAACCGCGTGCAGCATGCGCTGCGCGCCTATACGCCGCGCGAGCAGAAGGCGGTGAAGACCGCCGCCGACACGTTCCGCCCCAATCCGGATTTCAACTGCGCCGAGGTCATCACCAATCTCGGCACCGGCGAGGCCCTGGTCTCCACGCTGGAGGGCAAGGGCGCGCCGTCCATGGTGGAACGCACACTGGTGCGCCCACCGGCCTCGCGGCTCGGCCCCGTCACCGATGCGGAGCGCCAGTCGATCATGAAGGTGAGCCCTGTCGCCGGGCTCTATGACGAAGACTTCGACCGCGAGTCCGCCTACGAGATCCTGACGGCGCAGGCCAAGAAGGCAGCCGATGCCGCCGCCGCGCAGCAGCAGGCGGAAGCCGACCAGTCGAGCCAGCAATCCTCCGGCGGCAGCCGTTGGACCCTGCCCGGCTTCGGCGACGACGAACCCGCCCAGCCGGCACAGAAGCAGGCCAAGCCCCGTGCGGGCTACCAGCGCGAAACGGTCGCGGAAGCGGCGATGAAATCCGTGGCCCGCACCGTGGCATCCTCCCTCGGGCGCGCGCTCGTGCGCGGCATTTTGGGGAGTTTGCGGCGGTAGGACTGCATCGAAGCTCAGTGCTCACCCCCCTTTGCCCTGCCGGGCATCTCCCCCACAAGGGGGGAGATCGGCAAGCAGCGGCACCTTCGCTTCACCAGCATGCAGGAGAAGGGCAACACGGTGCCGCGACTCAATCTCCCCGCTTGTGGGGGAGATGTCCGGCAGGACAGAGGGGGGTAAACCACCCGCCCCGTTGCAAACCTTGCCAGCCGATGGTATTTCCACGCCGTTCGCAACACGTAAGAGAGGGCTGTGCCGTGAAGGTCGGCTTCCTGCCACATCGCACACATGGCCCTGATCTTGCCCTGCAAATGCGTTTGCAGGGCTGATCGGAACGAACACACTTTCTTTTCTGGTCTGCCCTTTCGGCGATGTGGTTCACCGCATCCGATTTCCTTGTGCCTTGCGCGTAATCGACGGCCGATGCCGCGCCGCGAGGCCTTGCAGACCAGAGAATTCTCATGTCGCTCATCAATATCCGTGCGCTCGGCGTCACGCTTTCCGCTCCCCTCTTTTCGAACCTCAACCTCGCCGTTTCCAGCGGTGACCGCATCGGGCTCGTTGCCGCCAACGGACGCGGCAAGTCCACGCTGCTGAAATGCATCACGGGCGCATTCGAGCCGACGACGGGCGACATTACCCGCGCCCGCGGCCTGACCATCGGCCATATGGAACAACAGCTTGCGCCCGGCCTGGAAACGCTGACCTTCCGCGAGGCGGTGCTCGACGCACTGTCGGCTGAGCAGCAGGACAGCGAAAGCTGGCGTGCGGATGTCACGCTCGAGGAACTGGAGGTGCCGCAGGACCTGCGCGAGCGTCCGCTCGCCGCACTCAGCGGCGGCTGGCAGCGCATCGCGCTGATCACCCGGGTGCGTGTCAGCGAGCCGGACGTGCTTCTGCTCGACGAGCCGACCAACCATCTGGACCTGGAAAAGATCGCAAGGCTGGAAAGCTGGCTCGCCACCCTGCCGCGCGACATGCCGGTCATCCTTTCGAGCCACGACCGGGCCTTTCTCGATGCGGTGACGAACCGCACGCTGTTCCTGAGGCCCGAGCGCTCGCAGGTCTTCGCACTTCCCTATTCCCGTGCCCGCGCTGCGCTGGATGAGGCGGACGCAGCCGAGGAGCGACGCTTCGAGAAGGACATGAAGACGGCCGCGCAGCTCAGACAGCAGGCGGCGAAGCTGCACAATATCGGCGTCAATTCCGGCAGCGACCTGCTGGTGGTGAAGACCAAGCAGCTCAAGGCCCGCGCGGAACGCATCGAGGATGCGGCGCGTCCCGCCCATCAGGAGAACTCCGCCGGCGCCATCCGGCTCGCCAGTCGTGGCACGCATGCCAAGGTGCTGGTGACGCTGGAGGATTGCCCGGTCGAAACACCCGACGGCACGCTTCTCTTCCGCACCGGCAAGAAATTCATCTGCCAGGGCGACAGGATCGTGCTGCTCGGCCTGAACGGCACCGGCAAGACGCGGCTGGTGCGGCGGCTCAAGGCGGCCATCGAGGGCGAGGTACAGGAGGGCATCAAGCCGACGCCCTCGCTGGTGCTCGGCTATGGCGACCAGGCGCTTTCGGACCTGTCCGACGACGAGACGCCGCATGGCACGATCATCCACCGCTTCGATGTCGGCGATCAGCGGGCGCGCAGCCTGCTTGCCGGCGCGGGTTTTTCCGTGGACATGCAGGGTCGTCCTGTCGGGCTGCTGTCCGGCGGGCAGAAGGCACGGCTCGGCATGCTGGTGCTCAGGCTCACCAATCCAAACTTCACCCTGCTCGACGAGCCCACCAACCATCTCGATATCGACGGACAGGAAGCGCTGGAGCGCGAACTGACGGCCCAGCAGGCGAGCTGCCTCTTCGTCTCGCACGACCGCGCCTTCGTACGGGCAGTGGCGAACCGCTTCTGGCTCATCGAAAAGCGGCGGCTGATCGAGGTGGACGGGCCGGAAGACTTCTTCGAGGAAGCCGCGCTATTTGCGTGAGGCGATGCGCGGATCGCGGGCAAAATCCTCGCGTGAAAAGCCGATGCGTCTTGGCGGGTGGTCGCAGAGCGCCTGCACGCCGAGCGGCGAAAGCCGGATGCGCCAGGTCTGGCGCTCCACCGGCTTCGGCACGGCAAAGCCTTTCGCCGTCAGAAGCGCCAGGTTGCCGCCGGCGCCGGGATCGCGCACCGAGCGATAGAGGATGGCGTCAATGCCCGCGGCACGCGCGGCATCGGCAAGCGCCTGGCAGGCGGCGTAATCGGTCGGATGCGTCCAGGCGGGCGCATCACGGTCGAGCGGCGGTCGTGTGAGATCGAGGGCCTGTCCGGTGGCGACGGCGGCGGAAAAGGCGGTGTAGTCGGCGGCATTGGACGGCAGCGGCGTCGTGGGCGATTCGGAAAAGAACAGCAGCCGGTAGAAGGCCATTTCCGCCAAAGCCGTCTCCACCGTCAGCGCGGCATAATAGACGCCGAGCGTGCGGCCAGCGCGGCGGAACCGCGACCCGTGCGGATAAACCGCGCCATAGCGGAAAGGTGTGGCGAGCAGATAATCGAGGCCCGCGCATTCGGGCGGCAACACGGGCTTGCTCTCTTCGAGCAGATCCTCCAGCAACGCCTGCTCGTCCAGCGTATCGACGAGTTTCAGGGTGGAGACGCGATGCTGCGCCTCGACGAGCCGCCACACCTCGCCCGCAAAAGGCCGCGCCTCAGACGAGAGCGCGACGGGCGTCCAGATAGGCAAGGACATCGACAAGGCCTGAAATGGAAACGATACGATCGACGGGGCGGGCCTGGAGAACCGTGTTCTCCGCGCTCATCCAGGCGCGGGCCACGCCCTCGTCGCCCCCGGTGATGGCATCGAGCGAGCGGAACAGGCGCACGAGCAGGACGGCGAGTTCGAACGGCTTGGTGCCGCGCTCGAGAAGCACATCCTGCCGCTTGAGCCGCGAGACCGTGGCCTCCGACACCCCGATGACCGCTGACAGGATACGCGCCGTCAGGCCAAGCCGTTCGGCCGCATTGACTGCCGCCTTGGTAAGCACGACGCCTTCGGCATTGGCTTGAAGGGCAGGTTTGCGCTGCATAATGCGATCTCCTTTCATGGGAAAGAATATAGTCGATATTTTTCCAATGACAAGGGATGCGGGACTGACGTCTTCCAAGATAGCAAAGAGCCCGGATGCAGGGACATCCGGGCCTTTGGGGAGGTCATGACTGATGCGGCTTACTTGCAGACCTTGATCTTCCTGATCACGACATTGCCGTAGTAATCGTAGGACTTCACCTTCTTGATGAAACACTGCGGCTTGTAGCCATAACCGTAATTGCCGGCCTGCGAGGGCGCGGCGAAGGAAGCGGCGGCAACGAGGGCAATGGTCGCGGAAACGATGAACTTGCGCATGGGTCTCTCCTGATGTCCGGGAACGACGAGCTGTTCTCGTCCGGTGATCAAAAGGTCTCACAGCGCGGCTTCCTGCGCTGTTTCCGCGGGAACACGCAGAAAGGCCGCCCCGGATGGTGACGGGGCGGCCTTTTGAATTTCTGACGGCTGATCAGGCGATCGTCGTCTTGACGTCCAGATTGCCGCGGGTGGCGTGGCTGTAGGGGCAGACGACATGCGCCTTCTTGACGAGATCCTCGAGCACGGCCTTGTCGACGCCGGGGACGGACACTTCCAGCGCAGCCTCGATTCCGAAACCGCCGCCATCCTCGCGCGGGCCGATGCCGACCGTCGCGGTAACCTTGGCGTCATCGGGGATCTTCACCTTTTCCTTGCCGGCGACGAACTTGAGGGCGCCGAGGAAGCAGGCGGAATAGCCTACGGCAAAGAGCTTTTCCGGGTTTGCGCCGGTGGCGCCATCGCCGCCAAGTTCCTTGGGAACCGTCAGCGTGACATCGACGGTGCCGTCTTCGGTTGCGCCATGGCCGGCGCGGCCGCCGGTTGCAGATGCCTTGGTCCTGTAGAGAATGGGCATGGTGTCTCCTTTCCTGTGTTGATGATTGTTGATAGCGCAAAATTAGATTGTGCGCAATATAATTTTGCAAAATTGCAATTTCTGTCGCTTTCTGCGACAATGTCACCATGACAGACAAACGTGACGAAGCCGAGACCAACGACATTCCGCCAAGCGCGCTGGCGCTCGACCAGCAGCTTTGCTTTGCCGTCTATTCCGCGGCGCATGCGTTCAACCGCACCTACAAGCCGCTGCTCGACGCCTACGGCCTCACCTATCCGCAATATATCGTGCTGATGACGCTGTGGGAGGAAGATGGGCGTACCGTGAAGGCGCTGGGCGAAACGCTCGGGCTCGACTCCGGCACGCTCTCGCCTCTCCTCAAGCGACTGGAGGCGGCGGGCCATATCCGCCGCGCCCGCGACAAGGCCGACGAGCGGCAGGTGCTGATCACCCTCACGGACAAGGGCAAGGCCATGCAGGACGCAGCCATCGGTATCCTCAAGGGGATCCGCCAGGCGACGGGCTGTACGGTAGAGAACCTGCAGGCGCTGACGGGCGAGCTGCAACAGCTCTCCGCCCGTCTGGAAGCGGCCGCGCGGCACGATACGGCTGCGTAAAGACCGCCTTTCCCCAGATCGTTCACGCGCAGACCTGTTGCCGGCCGCCCCTTGCCGCTAGAGTGCACCAGGCGGCAGATCAGAGCCGTGTCTGGGGGAACGATTGAACTGGCAGTGGTCCTGGCAACGGGCGAACCTTGCGGCGGGCATCTGGTGCCTTGTCGTGGGCATCGGCATGATGACGTTCTGGCTCATGGAGCCGGTCGATCTCGCCGGCCACCTGCCCTTCCTTTTCGGCATGAAGTTCAATGCGGCTCTTGCGGCCGTCATGACGGGGGCCGCCCTGCTCCTGTCGGCGCGCGGTCTGCGGACCTTGCCGACGCTCCTGCTGCTGGTGGTCCTGATCTATGGTGTGCTGGCCCTGTCGCAGCACGTCCTTGCGATCGACGTCGGCATCGACACGCTCCTGAACACGCCCTTCATGGACATCGGAACGAGCCGGCCGGGCCGCATCGCACCGAACACGGCCCTCTGCTTCATTCTCGTGAGCCTCGCGCTCATGCTGCGCATCATCAGGCGGAAGACCGACACAGTACAGGTCCTGCTCGGGCTCTCGGCCATCATCATCGCCGCTGCTGCCCTTGTCGGCTATGCGATCGCGCTCGATATCGCCCATGACTGGATCCGCTTCACGCGCATGTCCATTCCAAGCGCCAGCTGTTTCATCGCGCTCGGCATGTCGATCGTTTTCGTCGACACCGAGGAAACCGGCTACCACCGCTCGACGCTCGCCAGCATTCTGGGCCTTTCGACCTATCTCGTGCTGCTGGCGATGGCCTACTACGAGCTGGCCCGCTACGAGACCGCCTTCGGCATCACGTTTACCGCGGATACCGGCAATGGGCGCTCCACGCTCACCTCGCTCATCGTGATCTCCGGCGTGCTTTACGGCGGGCTGGTGGCACATCTCTATTTTTCATCGCGCCGGGCGCGCCGCATGGCCGACGACCTTGCCGAAAGCCGCGCGCGGCTTGCCGCCGTCATCGACAACGCGGTCGACGGCATCATCCTGATCGACGACCGCGGCATCATCCTCAAGGTCAACGCGGCATGCACCCGCATCTTCGGCTACGGTTCCGACGACATGATCGGCCAGAACGTGAAGATGCTGATGCCCGATCCCTATCACCGCGACCACGACCGTTATATCTCCAACTACCAGCGCAGCGGTGAGGCCAAGGTCATCGGCATCGGCCGCGAGGTGGAAGGCCGGCGCCAGAGCGGCGAGATCTTCCCGCTCGATCTTGCCGTCGCCCGCATCGATCTCAACGGCGCGACGATCTATAGCGGCATCGTGCGCGACATTTCCGAGCGCAAGGAGAGCGAGCACGCACTGATCGACGCCAATACAGAGCTCGAGGAATTCGCCTATCGCACCTCGCACGACCTGCGTTCGCCGATCGCCTCCTCCATGGGCCTGCTCAAGATTTCGCGCATGATGCTGGCGGACGGCGATCTCAAGGGACTCGCGCAGACACTCCAGCGCATGGAGAAGAATTTCGGCCGGCTCGACCACCTCATCCAGAACATCATCACCATCACGCGCAACCGCCTGATGGAAGAGGAAAAGAGCACCATCTCTCTTCGTGCAGCGGTCTCCGATGCCATCGATTCCCTCTCCCATCTGGAAGAGTTCAGGCGCATCCGCATCGAAAATCACATTGCCGCAGAATTGACAATTATCAGCAATCCATCGAAGTTCGACGTCATCGTCGGCAACATGCTGTCCAACGCGATCAAGTATCACGATCCGCAGGAGGCGCAGCCGAGGATCGATATCCGCGCCCTCCGCTCCGCCGGCGGGATACGGCTATCGGTAGAGGACAACGGCCTGGGCGTTCCGCCCGCCAGCCGCCATTTGTTGTTCAGGATGTTCAAACGGCTGCACCCCAACCGATCCTTCGGCAGCGGGCTGGGCCTTTATATATTGAGGAAAAGCGCAGAATCGCTTGGCGGTACTGCGCTCTACGAAGCAAGGGACAAGGGAAGCCGGTTCATCATCGAGCTGCCCGTCGAGGAAACACATGAAAATCCAATCGATCCTGGTCGTCGATGACGACGAGAACGATCAGTTCATCTGCGAATACACGATCCGCAAATACGACTCGGCCATCCGCGTGCTCAAGGCCTTCGACGGCGCCGAAGCACTCAATGTGCTGCGCGGCGACACGCCGGATGCCATCATCCTCGACATCAACATGCCCGTGATGAACGGCTTCGAGTTCCTCGACCGCTATGCGCAGGAATTCGAGGTCCACGCCCCCGTCGTCGCGATGCTCACCAGTTCGCATCTCGGCAAGGACCGCGAACGGGCCATGCAGTACGATTTCGTCAAGAGCTATTTCGAAAAGCCGCTGGAACCCGACCATCTGCGCGTGATGGCCGAGCTGCTGGGCTGAAGGCGGTTTTGGGCGTTGGCCCCATTTCGGGGGCAATCCTGGTTGTGGCCCCCCACGCATTCACCGATTTGCGCACCCGTTTCGCTTTCCCGCCTGCCTTTCCGTGAAAGCTTCGCCATAGTGGGCGCATGTCCACGATTCGCCCCCTGATTCCACTTCTCGTCACCGCCGGTATCCTGATCGGCGGCAACGGGCTGCAGGGCACGTTCATCGCGTTGCGCGCGGCCAATGAGGGCTTCTCGACGTCGGTGATCGGCATCGTCGGCGCGGGCTACAGCATCGGCTTCGCCATCGGCTGCATCTACGTGACGCGCGTGCTGCGGGCCATCGGTCATATCCGCACCTTTTCCGCCATGGCGGCCATCGCGTCGGCCTCGGCCATCGCCATGGTTCTGGTGATCGATCCCATCTTCTGGTTCGCCATGCGACTGGTCGCCGGGATCTGCTTCGCCAGTCTCTTCGCCACCGTCGAAAGCTGGCTGAACGCCTCCGTCACCAATGCCAACCGGGCGCGCACGCTTTCCGTCTACCGTCTGGTCGACCTCGGCTCGGTGACAGCCGCGCAATATGTCATTCCCGGCTTCGGCATCGGCGGTTTCGAGATTTTCGCCTTCATCGCCATGGCACTGTCGCTGTCGCTGGTGCCGATCTCGCTTGCCGACCGCTCCAGCCCCACCGTGCCGGAGGCGATCCGCTTCGACGTGAAGAAGCTGTGGAACATCTCGCCGCTCGCCACCGTCGGCTGTATCGTCGTGGGCCTGACCAATGCGGCCTTCCGCAATCTTGGGCCGATCTATGCCCACGACATCGGGCTTTCGGTGACGGCCATCGCGAGCTTCATGAGCGCGGGCATCGTCGGCGGGGTCGTGCTGCAATATCCGCTCGGCATCTATTCCGACAGGCTGGACCGGCGCCTGATCATTCTCGTCGCCACGTTCGGCTCAACGCTCGCCGCGCTCTATCTCGCCTTCTTTGCCGGCGGCAACGAATGGAAGAACCTCGTCGGCATCTTTGTCTTCGGTGCCTTTGCCATGCCGCTCTATTCGCTCTGCTCTGCCCACGCCAACGATCATGCCGGGGAAGGCGAGCATGCGCTGGTTTCGGCCGGGATGCTTTTCTTCTGGTCCTGCGGGGCGATCATCGGGCCGCTCTTCGCCTCCGTGCTGCTCCAGTTCTTCGGGCCGCAGGCGCTCTTCCTCTATACCGCCATCATCCTCTTCGCCTTCATGGGTTACACGGCCTTGCGCATGAGCGCACGGCCCGGCGTGCCGACGGGCGCACGCCGCAGCCGCTTCCGCAACCTGCTGCGCACCTCCTTCTTCTTCAACAAGCTGGCCGCGCCGGAGAAGGAGCGCCGCGAAAAGCGCTGAGCTGCGGCAATCTGGTCTCGCACCGCTTATTGATGAGCGCGCAAGTCAGGTTTAGAAGCAGGCAACGCACCGGAGGGATTGCCATGCTGACACGTCGCACGCTGATGAAGGGCGCACTCGTCGCCGGTGCCTATGCCGGCGGAATGAGCCTGGCCGGCCAGCTTGGCAAACCGGCAAGTGCGAAGGCCGCAACGACGCTCCTCACCCGCCGCACCGATGCGCTCATCACCGACAAAGGGCCGACCAGGGCGGCCATGACCTATGGCGACGCCGAGGTGCCGCCGGTGCTGCGCATGCGCCGCGGCGTGCCCTTCGCGCTGCGCCTCGAAAACGGGCTGGACGAGCCGACCACGGTGCACTGGCACGGTCTGCGCATCGACAACAGGATGGACGGCGTGCCCTTCCTCACGCAGCCCTATGTCTATGGCGGCGACGGTTTCGACTATGCCTTCACGCCGCCCGATGCCGGCACCTTCTGGTATCACCCCCATTGCAACACGCTGGAACAGATGGGCCGCGGCCTCGCCGGCGTGATCGTGGTCGAGGACCCGACCGACGCAGTCTTCGACGCCGAGATCGTGCTCAATCTGCGTGACTGGCGGCTGGGCGGCGACGGGCAGTTCATCGCGCAGTTCAAGCCGCGCGACGCTGCGCGCGCCGGCACCTTCGGCACGGTGCGCACCACCAACTGGCGCCAGACACCACAATACGATGCGCCGGCGGGCGGGCTCGTGCGGCTGCGCATCGCCGCCACCGACGTCACCCGCATCCTGACCCTGAATGTGGATGGCGCCGACGCGCTCGTGATCGCCGCCGACGGCAATCCCACGGCAGACCGTTTCAAGCTCGATCACCTGATGATCGGCCCCGGCCAGCGACTGGACCTCGCGCTGCGCATGCCCGACAGCGAGGGCGCCATCGCCGCGCTGATGGACCTGCGCGGCACAAAGCCCGCCACGCTCGTCACCTTCCGCGCCACCGGCGCATCGCTGAAGCGCAATCTCCAGGATCTGCCGGCGCTGTCCGCCAATCCCCTGTCCGAGCCGGACCTTTCGGCGGCGACGGAAATCCCGTTCATCCTGTCGGCCTCGGCGGAAGAGCGCCCGAAGGACGGCATCTGCGGCTCGCTCGGCTACAATTTCTGGGCCATCAACAAGGTGCCGTGGGCAGACGACAGCGGCGACCCGACCGCGCCGCTCGCCGAGATGAAGGCGGGCAGGACCTATATCTTCAATGTCGAAAACCCGACGCCGCAGGTGCATCCGCTCCACCTGCACGGCCTCGTCTTCAAGCCGATGAACTCCAACAAGCAGGCGCTTCGCCCGCACTTCTCCGACACCTATCTCATCCTGCCGGACGAGAAGGTGCAGCTGGCACTCGTGGCCGACAATCCCGGCGACTGGGTCTTCCATTGCCACATCATCGAGCACCAGAAGACCGGCATGACGAGCTATGTGCGGGTGACGTAAGGCGTGGCACCGCCGCTTTAACCCGAAATTTTCGATTGTGGCAAAACCGTGGAACGTCTAAAGCTGCCCGATCCAAAAAATCGAGAAAGCCGGCCAAGTCCTTATGCAGATCATCGAGACAACCGCAGCCCTTCGCGACGCCTGTGAGACGCTCGCCCGTTCCGAGTATCTGACGATCGACACGGAGTTCCTGCGGGAAACGACGTTCTGGCCGGAACTTTGCCTCATCCAGCTCGCCGGGCCGGAGATCGAGGTCATCGTCGATCCGCTGGCCAAGGGTCTGGACCTTGCGCCCTTCTTCGAGTTGATGGCCAACCCTGATGTGCTGAAGGTGTTCCACGCCGCAAGGCAGGATATCGAGATCATCTTCAACCGCGGCAACCTGCTGCCGCATCCGATCTTCGATACGCAGGTCGCGGCCATGGTCTGTGGCTTCGGCGACAGCGTGTCCTATGACCAGCTCGTGCAGAAGATCAAGGGCGTGCATATCGACAAGTCCTCGCGCTTCACCGACTGGAGCCGCCGGCCGCTGACAGACAAGCAGCTCGAATATGCGCTGGCCGACGTCACTCACCTGCGCGACGTCTATCTGGCACTCAAGGAGAAGCTGGAGGAAGCGGGCCGTTCGCTGTGGCTGACGGAAGAAATGGCCGTGCTGGAATCACGCGAGACCTACGACCTGCACCCTGATGACGCCTGGCGCCGCCTCAAGATGCGCGTCAAGAAGCCGGTGGAGTTGGCCGTTCTGCAGAAGGTGGCCGCCTGGCGCGAACGCGAGGCGCGCAGCCGCAATGTGCCGCGCTCGCGCATCCTCAAGGACGACACGATCTACGAGATCGCCCAGCAGCAGCCGGCCGACGCCGAGGCGCTGGCCCGCCTGCGCACCATCCCCAAGGGCTGGGAGCGCTCGCAGTCGGGTGCCGCACTTCTCGAGGCCATCGGCGAGGCGCTTGCCATCCCGAAGACCGACCTGCCCCGTATGCCGCGCCAGAACCATGTTCCCGAAGGCGCAGCCTCCGCCAGCGAAATGCTGAAGGTGCTGCTCAAGATCGTCTCCGAAAAAGAAGGCGTCGCGGCCAAGATCATCGCCAATTCCGACGATCTCGAAAAGATCGCCATCGAGGGCGAGGCGGCCGAAGTCGCCGCCCTTTCCGGCTGGCGCCGCGAACTCTTCGGCGAGACCGCGCTCAACCTTATCGGCGGCAAGGTCGCGCTGCGCTTCGTCGACAAGAAGATCGAGGCCGTCGAGCTTTAAGCCTCATGCGTGAAGCCTGGCGCCCTTGGTGATGCGATCCACGGTCTTCTTGTCGGCATGCATCGCGATGCCGACGATATTGGCATCGTCAGGACGGAACGTCGCGAAGACCGCACGATTGGCGGCGTCATGGCCAGTCGAGAACATCTCCTTGATGTAAACGGATGCGGGCACCGCGCGTTCGAGCGCGCGGACGTGGATCTTTGAAAGCGTCGTGCCGTCGGCCGACAGCACGATGATCGGCTGCACGCTGAGCGCGTTATAGACATGGCCGGCCGCATCGCGATAAGCTTCACCGATCAGTTCCGGCTTCTGGCCGATGATGCCGCTCGACAGGAACGCGGTGACATTGAGCTTCTGCCACACCTCCAGATCCTCGCGCAGCACGACGGCGAACTTGGTATCGAACATTCGGATATACTCCCGGGAAAAGGCTGCGGACCATTCCGCGGACAATGCGATAGCAGGCGCGGTCGAGGGCCCGCTTGAACGTTCGTGCACGGACAGGGACAAGGACCGCATCGTCGTGGCGCCCGAGCTTGCCGGCATCGAACGGATCGAGGCGCGGTTCCGCGGCAAGGGCTTCGACCTGCACCGGCACGACACCTATGCCCTGGGCGTCACCATGGCCGGCATCCAGACCTTCCGCTATCGCGGCGCGTCGCGGTTCAGCCCGCCCGGCAATGTCATCGTGCTGCATCCCGACGAGTTGCACGACGGCGCGGCCGGCACAGATGACGGGCTGACCTACCGCATGATGTACATCCCGCCGGAGCGGTTCCTGCCGGCGACGGCTGAACGCGGGCGCTCCCTGCCCTTCGTGGCAAGCCCCGTCATCGACGACAACAGGCTGGCGCGGCTGCTGCTCGACGCCTTCGGCAGCATGAATGAAGCATTCGAACCGCTGAAGTTCGACGAACTGGTGGCGGAGATTGCCACCACGCTGCTCGACCATGCCGGTGCGCCGCAGGCACGGTCGGAACGGCTTGCGCAGCCGGAGGTCCTGAGAGCCTGCGCCTTCCTGCGGGAAAACATCGTCCGGCAAGTCAGCGCTCAAGACCTCGAAGAGGTGACCGGCCTCGACCGCTTTGCGCTTGCCCGGCAGTTCCGACGGGTGCTTGGCACCAGCCCGCACCGCTATCTTGTCATGCGCCGGCTGGAATGCGCGCGCGCCCTGATCACCGCCGGCGAAAGCCTGGCGGAAGCCGCCTTCGCCAGCGGCTTTGCCGATCAGGCTCATCTCAGCCGCCACTTCAAGAAAGCGCACGGCATGACGCCCGGGCGCTTCGCCGCGCTTTCCGCAGGGCGCGGCCGCTAGCGCATTGTTTTCATCGCATTATCCCACGCCGAAGCGATGCCGCTTCGGCCGGAAATGCTCTAATCCACACCCCCGTCACGAAAGCGACAAGCAACTGTCAAGCAGCGGTCATGCACGCTGCCTATCAACTGGCGTCGCTTTGCAAACCCACGGGGATAACGATGACCAGACACCTTTTCACCACCGCTGCCCTTGCGCTGCTGATGACCACGACCGCGCTCGCCGCGGAGACCGAATTTACCGCCACGCTGAAGGCGCACGCGATCCTCCCGGCCGACACGATCCTCGCCGCCCCCGATGACGCGGCCGATTATCTCAAGACCTCCGGCAAGTTCACCACCGCCGACCGCAAGCGTAGCGATGCGCCCGGCACTGTCATGGGCAAGGACGGCGTGCGCGAGACCGGCCTTGCACTGCCCTTCGCAGGACAGCCAATGCAGGGCTTCTCCGGCATCAAGGCCATGGAGGACGGCACGTTCTGGACGCTGTCGGACAACGGTTTCGGCACCAAGCTGAACTCGTCCGACGCCATGCTGATGCTGCATCATGTGCGCTTCGACTGGGACAAGGGCACGATGGAGCCGATCACGACGCTCTTCCTGTCCGACCCGGACAAGAAGGCGCCCTTCCCGATCGTCATGGAGGGTGCGGCCAAGCGCTACCTCACGGGCGCCGATTTCGATGTCGAATCCATTCAGCCCGTCGCCGACGGTTTCTGGGTCGGCGAGGAATTCGGGCCCTACATCCTGAAATTCGACCGTGAGGGCCGGCTGACCGACGTCATCGCCACAGAGGTCGACGGCAAGCCGGTGGCTTCGCCCGACAATCCGACGCTTGCCGTGCAGGCCGATCCGTCCAAGGCGATGCCGGCCTTCAACCTCAAGCGCTCCGGCGGCTATGAAGGCCTGGCCCTTTCGAAGGACGGCTCGAAGCTCTACGGCCTGCTGGAAGGCCCGATCTGGCTAGACAATGCCAATGTCGAGAAGGCCGAAGGTCGCCCGGCTCTGCGCATCATCGAGCTCGACGTCGCGTCCAAGGCCTGGACGGGCCGCAGCTGGCTCTATCCGCTCGCCGAAGGCGGCGAGGCCATTGGCGACTTCAACATGCTGGACGAGACGACGGCACTGGTGATCGAGCGCGATAACGGTGCGGGTACCGCCGACAAGGCCTGCGCCGATGCGAAGGACCCGAAGCCGGACTGCTTCGCCACGCCCTCAAAGGTCAAGCGCATCTACAAGATCGCCATGACGGATGAGACCGTCGGCAAGGCCGTGCGCAAGATCGGCTATATCGACCTTCTGAAGATCGCCGATCCCGCCAACAAAAAGCGCCAGGGCGGCGGCGACGGCTTCTACGACATGCCGTTCGTCACCATCGAGAATGTCGACCGCGTGGACGATACCCACATCATCGTCGGCAACGACAACAACCTGCCCTTCTCCGCCGGCCGCGCGCTCGACAAGGCCGACGACAACGAGTTCGTGCTGCTGGAAGTGGGCGAGTTTTTGAAGGCGGAGTGAGCCAGAGAGCTCGCTGCATCAGCCTTCTCCCCGCTTGCGGGGAGGAGGCGCAAAGGGCCTGACCATTGCCCAACGGTGGCGAGGCGGCGGATTACCGCGGATCGACAAACTGCAGGATCAGCTGGTGGACATTGCCGCCCTCGCTCATTTCGACGTTGTCGAAATCGCGGCTGCGCGCGCGCTGGGCTTGCGAGAGCTCGCCAAGTCGGGCCTGGAGCGCGGGACGGATCTTCTTGCAGTTCGGATCGTCCTCGACGCGCATGCCCACGCTCATCGCCTCGATTTCCTTCACCATGTCCTTGATGAAGTCGCCATGGATTTTCTCATGCGCGGTCACGCCGGCGATGAAGGTGTCCCAGCGGCTCTTCATCGGTTCGGAGAGCTTGGTCTTCAGCTGCGGCAACGTGTAGGTGATGATGAGCTTCGGCTTGTTGACCGTGATGACGCAGGCATTGCCCTGCCGCTCGTATTTGCGCGTCCAGGTCAGCTTGAATCCGGTATGGGCTATGACGCGGGCCACACCGAGCTTGGGGCCGCGCTCGCCGATGGAGCGGTAGATTTCCAGTCCCGTCGTGCCCTGTACCGAATAAGGTTCGACGCGCTCCACCGCCTGCCAGTCCTGCGCCATGGCGCCGGTGGCAAGAAAAAGGCCGATGAGAAAGCTCGTCACGCGCATGGTCTGCCTCACAGGAAACGATAGGCAAGCTTCTTGCCTGTGAGCCGCGCAAGCTGCTGGAGGCGGGCATCGAGCCGTTCGCCAGCCAGTTCCGCATGCTCCGGCGGCACGATCAGTTCGAGATCGACATCGGACATGCTCGACGTGCGGAAGGCGAGATGCGGAACGACGCCCGGCATGGAGGCCGAGAACGGATAGACGACGCGCAGGAGTCCGCCCACCAGCTTGGCGAGTTCGCGCAGGCGCGGCGTGGCGATGGAGGCGAGCGAACTGCTGACCGTATCGTCGTTCAGGCCCTCGAAGCGATAGTAGTTCGTGAGCGCAATGAAGGCGCGGCCGGGATGGGTGATGCCGATGAAGGTGCCGTGCGCGATGAGGTTCAGCGCCTGAAGGCCGCGGTAATCGGGATGGGCGCGCCAGCTGATATCGGCAAGCAGGCAGGCGGCCTCTCGATAGCGCCGCTCCTCGTCCGTCTCGGTGATGCCGAACAGCGGCATCGCGCGGCCTGTCCATTCGGCAAGTTCGCGGGCGTGTTCGGGCGAGCGGGCGCGCAGGATGGCGAGTTCGCCGGCGGCGGCCAGCAGCGGATCGCGTGCCTTCTCGCGTTCGGGCAGCAGCGAATAGAGATAGCCCTCGCGCACGCCCTGCGCGGAAAAGAAGACCCGCGACGGCTTCATGATCGCGATCGTCTCCTGAAGCGCGACGGCGCCGAAGGGAAGCAGGTTGCGGCGGCTCTTGGAGATAGCCGCATAGGCCGGGTCCTTCTGGTCCTTGGCCGTGACGATGTCGGTCAGGAAATCCATGGCGTCGGAAAAATTCAGCTCGTAGCCCTGGATCATGTGGAGCGGATAGTTCTGCACTTCCATGTGCAGGGCACCGATGGCGCGCCAGGTGCCGCCCACGGCATAGAAGGCGCGGCCCGCTCCCTTCTTCAACGGATTGGCGGTGCGCAGGAACTTGCGGGCCACGATGCGCGCCTGTGCGGGCGAGCCGCCGGAGGCTTCCGACAGCCGGATGCCGCCGAGCGGAAGCGTAATGCCCTTGCCGATCGCGCCGCCTGCGACATCGATCAGTTCCAGGGAGCCGCCACCAAGGTCACCGACGATGCCGTCGGGGTCATGGAAACCGCTGACGATGCCGAGCGCGGAGAAATAGGCCTCCTCCTCGCCGGTCAGCACGCGCACCTTCTGGCCGAGGATCATCTCCGCCTGATGAATGAAATCGGGGCCGTTTTCGGCCTCGCGCGCCGCCGCCGTCGCAAGCGCGAACATGGTGGTGGCGCGGGCCTGCGCGGAAAGCGCCTTGAAACGATGAAGAGCTGCCAGAGCGCGGTCGACGCTCGCCTGGTCCATGCGGCCGGTCCGGGCAAGCCCCTTGCCGAGGCCGCACATGACCTTCTCGTTGAAGAGCGTGGCCGGCGACCGGCTCATACCCTCGTAGATGACAAGACGAATCGAGTTGGAACCGATATCCACGACCGAGACCGGGGCAATTCCAGGCAAACGCCCCTGGGCTTCAGATTCGACCATGCATATCCAGTTTTACTTCTTGCGGCGCCCTTGCCAGCCCGCGATCGCCTTCGGTGCCGAGGACTTCAGGGCTTCGCCCCGGCCGGAGAGGCTGGGGTTGGTCATGAAGTAGTGCTGAGCATTGAACGGTTCGGCGCCGGGCTGCACTTCCATGCGCCGGGACGTTCCGTCGGGAAGAATCTCGTAGCTCTGCTGGTTATCGATAAGATTGCCCAGCATGATCTGCGAGAGTACCTGCTCATGCACCGTCCGGTTGATCAGAGGCACGAGTGTCTCGACCCGCCGGTCCAGGTTGCGCGGCATCATATCCGCGGAGCCTATATAGACCAGCGCCTTGTCGGATGGAAGCCCGTGGCCATTGCCGAAGCAGAAGATGCGGGAATGCTCCAGGAAGCGCCCGACGATGGACTTGACGTGGATGTTGTCCGAGAGCCCCGGCACCTGCGGGCGCAGGCAGCAGATGCCGCGCACCACCAGATCCACTTCCACGCCTGCCTGGCTGGCGCGGTAAAGCGCGTCGATGATGTCCGGATCCACAAGAGAATTCATCTTCATCCAGATCGCCGCCGGCGCGCCGTTTTTGGCATGCGCGATCTCTTCGTCGATGTGACGCAGGATGCGCGGGCGCAGCGTATAGGGCGAGAAGGCGAGCTTCATGCCGGCCTCGGGCTCGCCGTAGCCGGTGATGAAGTTGAAGATGTTCGCCATGTCGTTGGCGATGGTCGGGTTGCAGCTGAAGAAGGACAGGTCCGTATAGATCTTCGCCGTGACCGGGTGATAGTTGCCCGTGCCGAGGTGGCAGTAGGTGCGAAGCCGGTTCTCCTCGCGCCGCACCACCATCGACATCTTGGCGTGGGTCTTGAGTTCGATGAAGCCGAAGACGACCTGCACGCCGGCGCGCTCCAGATCGCGCGCCCAGCGGATGTTGGCCTCCTCGTCGAAGCGGGCCTTGAGCTCGACCAGCGCCGTTACCGACTTGCCGGCCTCCGCCGCATCGATCAGCGCGCGCACGATCGGGCTGTCGTTGGAGGTACGGTAGAGCGTCTGCTTTATCGCCAGAACGTCAGGATCGCGCGCAGCCTGGAGAAGGAACTGGACCACCACGTCGAAGCTTTCGTAGGGGTGGTGGACGACCATGTCCTTTTCGCGGATGGCGGCGAAGCAGTCTCCGGCGTGCTCTCGGACGCGTTCGGGAAATCGCGCATTGTAGGGCTCGAACCTCAGGTCGTTGCGCGGAGCCTTGGCGATCTCCGACAGCGTGTTGAGGGCAAGCAGGCCCGGCAGAACGGCGACGCGGTTATCCGGCACGTTGAGTTCGCCGACGACGAAGCGGCGCAGTGATTCCGGCATTTCCGAATCGGTCTCGATGCGGATCACCGATCCGCGGCGGCGTCGCTTGAGCGCGGTCTCGAAGAAGCGTACCAGATCTTCCGCCTCTTCCTCCACCTCGATATCGCTGTCTCTGATGATGCGGAACGTGCCCGAGCCGCGCACGATGTAGCCCGGGAAGAGCCGTCCGATGAACAGGCCGACGACATCCTCCAGCGTGATGTAGCGGATGGCACCCTCGGCATCCGGCAGGCGGATGAAGCGGTCGAGCGCGACCGGCAGGCGCAACAGCGCCGTCATCGGCTCCTTGCCCATCGTGCTTTCCAGCTGGAGGCCGATGGAGAAGCCGAGGTTGGGGATGAACGGGAACGGGTGCGCCGGATCGATCGAAAGCGGGGTCAGCACCGGAAAGATCGACTGGTTGAACTCCTGCTGGAGCCAGACCTTGTCGTCGCTCGTCAGCGCCACCGGGCGCACAATGCGGATGTCTTCCTTGGCGAGATATTGCTGGAGCACGGCAAGCGAGGCCTGCTGCTCCATCTGGAGATTGTCGATCTCCTTCAGGATGTCGTCGAGCTGTTCGGCCGAGGTCTTGCCGTCGGGGCTGCGGATAGCGATGCCCTGCCGCACCTGACCTTCGAGGCCCGCGACGCGCACCATGAAGAATTCGTCGAGATTGGCCGCCGAGATCGACAAGAAGCGCACGCGCTCGAGCAGCGGATGGGCGGTGTTCAGCGTTTCCTCGAGAACACGGCGGTTGAACTGGAGCCAAGAGAATTCACGGTTGATGAAGCGCTCGGGGCTCGCCATCAGCGCTTCGACATCGACAATCGCGCCCTCCGGCTGCGCCTGCTCGACGGGCTTGTCGCCCGACATGTCGGAAGTCGCTGTATCCATGAAAGGTTCCGTCCCTTGGCCGCCGCGTCCCCCGTCTTTGCGGCGGAAACGATTTCTGCTTTAACGCGAAGCGCTTAGCGCAGTTTGACGACAGAACTGTGACAGTCAATCCACAGAGTTGGCTTCGTCGGGAAATTCACCGGCCCCCACCATCTCGCCCAGCACTTCCTGCGCCAGCTGGCGGGTGATGCGGCTGCCGCGGGCAAGGGCCAGCCGGTCCAGCCGGTCCACCAGCGTCTGGGCTGCCTCCAGCGAGCGCTCCATGCGCGCCACGATATAGGCGACGAGCCTGTCATCGACGAAGAGCTGGCGGTCGGCGAAGAGCTTGACGATGACCTGCGACAGGAGTTCGTCATCGGGCTCCCCGATCTCCACCACGGTCGCCGCCTTCAGGCGCGAGCGCAGGTCCGGCAGCTCGACTACCCAGGACATCGGCCAAAGCCTCGATGTGATGAGCAGGGTGTGGCCGTGCTGGCGCACATTGTTGATGATGTGGAACAGGGTGCGGTCGTCGAAGCCGGCGCGGTCGGCATCCTCGATGAGGACCGGCCCCTGTTCGGCCGCCTGTTCGGCGCCGGTTCCGGGCATCGCCTCGATAAGGCGCGCGCCGGTCCGCTCGCGCCAGATCGCGGCGAGATGGGATTTTCCCGAGCCGACGGGTCCGGCGATGACGACGACGGGCGCAGGCCAATGCGGCCAGGCATCGATCATGGCGACGGCCGCATCGACCGGACCGGCGACCAGCAGGTCGTCCCGTCCCGTTGCGGGATCGTGCCCGAAGGCCAGCGGCAACTGTTCGGCGGTCTTGCGCGAGGTCATGCGTCTACCCGGGTACTCTGTCTCATTCACCGCGCGGCAGGCTTTCCTGCGGCAGGCTCTCCTCCAGGAGAATGGGCTTCTTGCTGCCGTAATAGAGATCGCTGTCAAGGTAACGGTTGAGGCCGAAGCGGACAAGCACGCCCACAGCGGCGGCCGCCGGCACCGCGATCATCAGCCCGACGAAGCCGAACAGCGCGCCGAAGGCGACCAGCGCAAACATCAGCCAGACCGGGTGCAGCCCGACCCGCGAGCCCACGAGCTTCGGCTGGAGGATATTGCCCTCGATGAACTGGCCGGAGAAGAATATGCCTGCGATGAGCGCGATCATCCAGTAATCGGGCCAGAACTGCACGACCGCCACGCCGATGGCCAGCACCAGACCGACCAGTGAACCGACATAGGGAATGAAGCTGATGATGCCGGCGAAAAGGCCGATCAGCAGACCGAAATTCAGGCCGGCGAAGGACAGGCCGACACCGTAGTAAAGGCCGAGGATAATGCAGATGGAGCCCTGCCCGCGTACGAAGCCGGCGATCGCGGCATCCATTTCGGACGCGATCTGGCGGACATCGGCGACATGGTCACGGGGTACGCAGCTGTCCACCTTGTCGATCATGCGGTCCCAGTCGAGCAGCATATAGAAGGCGACGACGGGCGTGATGACCAGCAGCGAGACGATGTTGACTAGCGCCATGCCGGAGTTCCACAGCTGCTTGAAGACCGTGCCGAGGAAACCCGCGCCTTCCGCCAGAATGGAGGAGAAGCTCTGCTTGATCGTGTCCATCTGGCTGCTGATCCAGCTCGGCAGCAGATCGGGATTGAAGCTCGCCACGAGCTGCTGGAGCTGGGTGACGTAGGTGGGCAGCTTTTCCAGGAAATCGGCGGCCTGTGTTGCCAGAAGCGGGATGATGATCATCAACGACAGCGCAAACAGCACGACGAAAGCGATGAGGATTAGCACCGTTGCCATCATGCGGCTGAGGCCGAGCCGCTCCAGCCGGTCGGCGACCGGGTCGAGGAAATAGGCCAGCGCCATGCCCGCGATGAAGGGCAGCAGGATATCGCTGAAAATGAGGAGGAAGATCACGAAGACGATGAGCGCGATGATCCAGAAGATCACCTGCCGCTTCAGTCCCGCGCCGCTGATATGGGCTGCCATCGCGCCTCTTCCCGTGTTTGCCGTTATATCAGCAGATAGGATGCGGGCCGGAGAAACGTCAAGGCTCGGCGGCCATAAGTGGAACCGGCAAGGCGTTTTCCTCGATTTCCCCATATCGCTCGGGAATTTTTCCGGTCACAGGAGTGGGCAAATCGGTGAAAAAAGCCCGGTTTTCCCGGCATTCGACTTGCACTTGCCGTCCCATCATGCCAATCGGGCGCGAACAGCCTGAACCCGGAGACGAGAGCATGAGCCAGTCGGAGAAGAACGGTCTGACCTATAGCGATGCAGGTGTCGATATCGATGCCGGCAACCTGATGGTCGAGAAGATCAAGCCGGCCGTGCGCTCGACGCGCCGCCCGGGCGCGGATGGCGAGATCGGCGGCTTCGGCGGCCTGTTCGATCTCAAGGCCGCCGGCTTCACGGATCCGGTCCTCGTGGCGGCCAATGACGGTGTGGGCACCAAGCTGAAGATCGCCATCGACGCCGACCGCCACGACACTGTCGGCATCGACCTTGTCGCCATGTGCGTCAACGATCTCGTGGTGCAGGGCGCCGAACCGCTCTTCTTCCTCGACTACTTCGCCACCGGCAAGCTCGATCCCGATCAGGGTGCCGCCATCGTGCAGGGCATCGCGGAAGGCTGCCGCCAGGCCGGCTGCGCGCTGATCGGCGGCGAGACCGCCGAAATGCCGGGCATGTATTCGCACGGCGACTACGACCTCGCGGGCTTTGCCGTGGGTGCGGCCGAGCGCGGCCAGCTGCTGCCGGCCGGCGACATTGCCGAAGGCGACGTCATCCTCGGCCTCGCCTCCTCCGGCGTGCATTCCAACGGCTATTCGCTGGTGCGCAAGATCGTTTCGCTCTCCGGCCTCGCCTGGGATGCGGCCGCCCCCTTCGACGCCGACAAGACGCTCGGCGAAGCGCTGCTCACACCGACGAAGATCTATGTGAAGCCGCTTCTCAAGGCGATCCGCGAAACCGGCTCCATCAAGGCGCTGGCCCATATCACCGGGGGCGGCTTTCCTGAAAACATTCCGCGCGTGCTGCCCAAGCACCTTGCCGCCGAGATCGACCTCGATGCCGTCAAGGCACCAGCCGTTTTCTCCTGGCTTGCCCGCACTGGCGGTGTGGAAGCCCATGAAATGCTGCGCACCTTCAACTGCGGCGTCGGCATGATCGCCGTCGTGCCGGCCGACAAGGCCGATGCGGTCGCCGCCGTGCTTTCCGCCGAAGGCGAGACCGTCTTCCGCCTCGGCCGCATGGTCGGCCGTGAAGAGGGTGCCGCCGGCACGATCTACAAGGGCACGCTTGCCCTATGACGACCCCTGCCCGCAAGCGCGTCGTCGCCTTCATTTCCGGCGGCGGCTCCAACATGCTGGCGCTGGCGAAGGCGGCGGAAGCGGCTGATTTCCCGGCCGAGATCGTCGCTGTCTTCTCCGACAAGGCGGATGCCGGCGGGCTTGCCAGGGCTGAAGCGCTCGGCATTGCAACGCATACCTTCCTGCGCAGGGACTATGCCGACAAGGAGGCCCACGAGGCGGCGATCCTTGCGGCGCTCGAAGCGCTTGCGCCCGATCTCATCTGCCTTGCCGGCTATATGCGCCTGCTCTCCGGCACCTTCATCAACCGCTATGAAGGCCGCATCCTCAATATCCATCCCTCCCTGCTGCCGCTCTTTCCGGGCCTCAACACGCACCAGCGCGCCATTGATGCGGGCATGCGCCTTGCCGGCTGCACGGTGCATTTCGTGACGGAGGGCATGGATGAAGGTCCGGTGATCGTTCAGGCCGCCGTGCCGGTGCTGCCGGCCGATACCGCCGATACGCTGGCCGCCCGCGTGCTAACGGTCGAGCACCGGAGCTATCCGCTGGCGCTGCGTCTTGTGGCGGACGGCAAGGTGCGCATGGAGGGCGGCAAGGCCGTGACATCCGGCGACCTGCCGCAAATCGAAGGCGCGCATCTCATTTCGCCGGCGACGGTTTAGGGATACCCCTCCGCCCTGCCGGGCGTCTCCCTCACAAGGAGGGAGATTGAATCGCGGTTGCGCCCCGCCCAACGCTATCATTGCACATGAAGAGATGTCCGAACGTCCTGCCGCTCTCCCCACCTGTGGGTGAGATGTCCGGCAGGGCAGAGGGGGGCCCGACGGGCCCCATGCATCAGATCACGAGAATCGGTGCCTTGCCCTTCACGCGGTCGTAGAGGTCCATCACATCCTGGTTGAGCATGCGTACGCAACCGGATGAGACGGCCTTGCCGATAGACTTCCATTCCGGCGAGCCGTGCAGGCGGTAGAGCGTGTCCTGGCCGTTCTGGAAGATGTAGAGAGCGCGCGCGCCGAGCGGGTTGTTGAGGCCGCCGGCCATGCCGCCATTGGCGCCGGAATATTTCACCAGTTCCGGCTGGCGCTTGACCATTTCGTCCGGCGGCGTCCACTTCGGCCAGGCCTGCTTCCACTGGATGACGCCACGGCCCGACCAGGCAAAGCCCTGCCGGCCGATGCCCACACCGTAGCGCATGGCACGGCCATTGGCGAGGATCAGGTAGAGGAAGCGGTTGCCGGTATCGACGATGATCGTGCCCGGCCGCTCAGCGAAAGGGCTTTCCACCTCCTGACGGTAGAAGCGCGCATCGATCTGCTGGTAGGGCACGGCGGGCACCTGGAAGCCGCCGTCGTTCACCGGGCCGTATATCGCGGCATAGCGCGAGGAATCGGGCAGCAGGCCGGAGGGCGGCGTCTGGCCGTAGATGCTGATCGGTCCGCGGTTGTCGATATATTCCGGGCGTCCCTCGAGCGCGGGATTGCGGAAATAAGGCCGGGTCTGCTCGCGGAACTCGTCGGTGTTCATGGACGAGGTGCAGCCGGCAAGGCCGCTGGCCATGGCAAGGCCGGAAAACTGGAGAAAACGGCGACGGGAAAGCGCGGTATCGGTCATGGAAGGGTCGGTATCCGTTTGACGGAGGCGGGATGAGCGAAGGCTGAATCACTAATGAATGCAGGGCGAATTAGGTTCACAACCCTGCCCTAAATGTGGCAAATGCGGCTGGTGTCAGGCTTGCGCGCCACAATTCCGGCGGGGTGTCACCAATGCGTCACTCTACCAAAGTGGTCCTTTACGCTGTATCCCGGATGAATAGAAATGCCGCAACACGGGAGATGGCGACGGCATGGATGCGAGCATCTTGAGGACGGCGGGCTTTGCGCCCGTCGACGAGGCGGGCTGGAGGGCACTGGCGGAAAAGGCGCTGAAGGGCGCGGATTTCGACGCGACACTGCTGTCGCAGACTGACGATGGCATCGCCATCCAGCCGATCTACCCGCGCCGCGAAGGCGCGCCGCCGCTCGCCCACAGCCATGCCGCCACGCCCCACGCGGGCGACGCCTGGACCGTCAACCAGCGCCGCGACGACGCCGACACCGCCCGCGCCCGTGCGCAGATGGCCGACGACCTGGAGAACGGCGCGACGGGTATCGCCCTCGTCTTCATGGGCAGCGCCAGCGCCCATGGCGCGGGCATGGCCGCCGGCAGCGAGACCGCCTTCGCCCGGACGGCCGCCGCATGTGCCGCCGCCCCTTTTTCCCTGCGCCTCGAAGCCGATTTCCGCGACAATGCGCTCTCGGCGACGCTCGCCCACGCGCTGGACAAGGCGGGCGCCCGCAGGGCGCCGGTGCATTTCGGGCTCGATCCCTACAGTGCCGCACTTTCCGGCACTTCCAGTGAAGCAGGAGATTCCGCCGACCGCGCCAAGGAGTTGATCGGCTTTAATTTTTCGGGAACGGTTCTGAATGCCGACGGCCGACTTGCGCACAATGCCGGCGCGGGCGAAGCGCTGGAACTCGCCATCGTCGCGGCCGCGCTGGCGGAGAACCTGCGCCGCCTCGATGCCGCCGGCCTTGCACCGGAAACGGTGTTTGCCGCCACCGCGCTCTGTCTTGCGGCCGATCAGGACCAGTTCCTCACGACCGCGAAACTCCGCGCGGCGCGGCTCATCCATGCGCGCATGCAGGCGGCCTGTGGTGTTTCGGAACCGAAGCCCGCGCATATCCATGCCGAGACGAGCTGGCGCATGCTGACCCGGCTCGATCCGGAAACCAACATTCTGCGCAACACAATCGCCGTGTTTTCCGCCGGCACGGGCGGCGCCGACGAGATCACGGTGCTGCCGCACACGCTGGCGCTCGGCGTGCCCGATCCCTTCGCGCGGCGCATCGCGCGCAACACGCAGGTCGTGCTCATCACCGAAAGCCACCTCGCCCATGTCGCCGATCCCGCCGCGGGCGCGGGCGGCATCGAGGCGCTGACGGATGCGCTGGCGGAAAAGGCGTGGGCGGTGTTTGCGGATATCGAGAAGGCGGGTGGGCTATCGGCCGCGATTGCTTCGGGGAGGATCAAGGCCATGGTGGCGGCGGCGCGCGACGCACGACGTGGGCGGCCCATTGTCGGCACCACGCTGTTTGCGCTGAAGGAGGAGCGTCCGGCAACGGTGCTCGGGCCTCTGTCGGACACTACCACGCCAGGGCTTCGGCCCGTGTTGCTGGCAGACTGCGTGGAGGCGGCATGATGCGGATACGCTGCCCCCTTAAAGCAGGAGCCGCCGCATGAGCCGGATCCCGGACTTTTCATCCATCGCGTGGTCGAAGCCAACCACCCCCACGGCCGTTACCGGCGATGCCGCATGGCACACGCCGGAAGGCATCACCGTGGCGGGCGCCTATGGCGAGGCGGAGCTGGCGGGGCTTTCCTATCTCGATACCTGGCCGGGTGCCGCGCCCTATCTGCGCGGTCCCTACCCCACCATGTATGTCCAGCAGCCCTGGACGATCCGGCAGTATGCCGGTTTTTCCACGGCGGAGGAATCCAATGCCTTCTACCGCCGCAACCTCGCGGCCGGTCAGAAGGGCCTGTCCGTCGCCTTCGACCTCGCCACCCATCGCGGCTATGACAGCGACCATCCGCGCGTGGCGGGCGATGTCGGCATGGCGGGCGTGGCGATCGATTCCATTCTCGACATGCGCCAGCTCTTCGACGGCATCCCGCTTGATCAGATGAGCGTGTCCATGACCATGAACGGCGCGGTGCTGCCTATCATGGCGCTGTTCATCGTCGCGGCCGAGGAACAGGGCGTTTCCGAGGACAAGCTGTCCGGGACCATACAGAACGACATCCTCAAGGAGTTCATGGTCCGCAACACCTATATCTACCCGCCGCAGCCCTCGATGCGGATCATCTCCGACATCTTCGGCTATACCAGCCGGCGCATGCCGAAGTTCAACTCCATCTCGATTTCCGGCTACCACATGCAGGAAGCGGGCGCGACGGCGGACCTGGAACTGGCCTATACCATTGCCGACGGCATCGAATATGCCCGCGCCGGGGTGGCCGCAGGGCTCGACATCGACACCTTTGCCCCAAGACTTTCCTTCTTCTGGGCGATCGGCATGAACTTCTTCATGGAAGTCGCAAAGATGCGCGCCGCGCGCCTGATCTGGACCGCGCTGATGAAGAAGAATTTTGCGCCCAGAGACGCCCGGTCACTGGCGTTGCGCACCCATTGCCAGACATCCGGCTGGTCGCTGACCGCGCAGGACCCGATGAACAACGTGATGCGCACCATGGTCGAGGCGATGGCGGCCACGCAGGGGCATACGCAATCGCTGCACACCAACTCCTTCGACGAGGCGCTGGCGCTGCCCACCGACCATTCCGCCCGCATCGCCCGCAACACGCAGATCCTGCTGCAGAAGGAAAGCGGCACGACCCGTATCATCGATCCCTGGGGCGGCTCGGCCTATGTCGAGCGTCTCACGCATGACCTTGCCGCGCGCGCGCTCTCGCATATCGAGGAGGTGGAAGCGCTGGGCGGCATGGCGAAGGCCATCGAGAAGGGCATTCCGAAGCTGCGCATCGAGGAGGCCGCGGCCCGCACGCAGGCGCGCATCGATAGTGGCCAGCAGACCGTCGTCGGCGTCAACTTCTCCCGTCCCGAGCGCGATATCGAGGTCGACGTGCTCAAGGTCGACAATTCGGAGGTGCGGGCGCGCCAGCTCGCCAAGCTCCAGCAGCTCAAGGGCACGCGCGACACCGCGGCCGCCGAAAGCGCGCTCGATGCCCTGACGGACGTTGCGAAAAGCGGCGACGGCAACCTTCTGGAATTCGCGGTGAAGGCGGCGCGCGCCCGGGCGACGGTGGGCGAGATCGCGCTTGCGCTGGAAAAGGCATTCGGACGCCATGTCGCGGAAATCCGCACCATTTCCGGCGTTTACCGCAAGGAGATGGGCGCCAACGACTGCGCCTTCAACACGGCGGTCGACAAAGTTGCCGCCTTTGAAAAGCTGCGGCGTGAGAAGCCCGCCATCCTCGTTGCCAAGATGGGCCAGGACGGGCACGACCGCGGCCAGAAGGTGATCGCCACGGCCTTTGCCGATCTCGGCTTCAATGTCATCGTCGGCGCCATGTTCCAGACGCCCGAGGAAGTGGCGGAGCTCGCCATCCGTGAGGGCGCGCATATCGTGGGCGCCTCGTCGCTCGCCGCCGGGCATCTGACGCTGGTGCCGGAACTGAAGGCCGCCCTCGTCAAGCGCGGCGCGCGCGACATGCTGATCGCCGTCGGCGGCGTCATCCCGCCGCAGGATTTTGCCGCGCTGGAAGAGGCCGGCGCCGACGCCATCTTCCCGCCCGGCACCGTCATCGCGGACGCCGCCTCGGCGCTGATCGACCGGCTGATGGCTTGAGCATAGCACTCTCGGCTGGCGACGGCCTCTGCACAGACGATTGGCATGCCCGACACTTCGCCACCTCTCCTTCTCCCCTTGGGGTAGAGGTGGCGCACCGTTTTCGCGAAACGCTGTCGCCGAACACAAAGCAGAGGCAGGATAACCATCTCCACACCACGGCGCCTCCGCCTTGTGAACGCTGTGTCAATCGCTGCGCGAATTGCCGTTTCCGCGCGCGCGGGCTACGGCTGGAGGAGATGCAAGGGACATGAGGTGACGCGATGCTCGTCAATGGCAAGTGGACGGAAGACTGGCAGCCGGTTCAGGCGACGGACGCCAAGGGCGGTTTTGTGCGGCAGGTTTCGAGCTTCCGCAACTGGGTGACACCCGATGGCAGCGCCGGGCCGACCGGCGAAGGCGGCTTTGCCGCCGAAAAGGGCCGCTATCAGCTCTATGTCGCCTATATCTGCCCCTGGGCCTCACGCACGCTGATCGCGCGCAAGCTGAAGAAGCTCGACGACGTGATCTCCATCTCCGTCGTCCAGCCGGCACTCTCCGACCAGGGCTGGCAATTCGGCGACTACCCGGGCTCCAACCGCGACGACCTGAACGGCGCGACCTACCTGCACGAACTCTATACGCGCGCCGCCCCGACCTTCACCGGCCGCGCGACAGTGCCTGTGCTGTGGGACAAGGAGAAGAAGACCATCGTCAACAATGAGTCCGCCGATATCGTGCGCATGCTCAATAACGGCTTCGGCCGACTTGCCGATGAAAGCGTCGACCTCTATCCCGAGCCGCTTCGCGCCGAAATCGATGCCCTCAACGAACGCATCTATCCCGTGCTTAACAACGGCGTCTACCGTGCCGGCTTCGCCACGACCCAGGTTGCCTACGAGGAAGCCTATCAGGGCGTCTTCGCCATGCTGGACGAGCTGGAAGCCCGCCTTTCCGACGACCGCGCCTTCCTGACCGGCGCGACCTTCACCGAAGCCGACATTCGCCTCTTCGTCACGCTCATCCGCTTCGACGCGGCTTATTTCGGTCTCTTCAAGTGCAACCGCCAGCGTATGGCCGACTACAACGTGCTCTCGGCCTATACGAAACGCATGCTCGACCTGCCGGGCGTGCGTGAGACGGTTAATATCGACCACATCAAGCAGGGCTACTACTCGATCAAATCGCTCAACCCCAACCGCATCGTCCCGCTCGGGCCGGACCTTTCGGCGCTGGGACTCTAAATGTCGGCAACCCCCTCCCGCGCATCGATCATCGCCATCAGCGTTTCCAGCCGGTCTGCATCGGCGGGCAGCTTGTCCTGCCTGAGGCGGGCGATGCGGGGGAAGCGCATGGCGACGCCGGATTTGTGGCGGTTCGAGCGGTTGATGCCTTCGAAGGCCACTTCCAGCACGAAGCCGTGGGCGGGGTCGGCGCGCACGGCGCGGACGGGACCGAAACGCTCGGTCGTGTTGTTGCGCACGAAGCGGTCGAGCACTTCGAGTTCGGCGTCGGTGAAGCCGAAATAGGCTTTCCCCACCGGCACCAGCACGTCGCCGTCGGGCCCCTCCGTCCAGACGCCGAAGGTGAAATCCGAATAGTAGCTCGAGCGTTTGCCATGGCCGCGCTGGGCATACATCATGACGGCATCGATGTTGAACGGATCGCGCTTCCACTTGAACCACGGGCCTTTCATGCGGCCGGCCTGGTAGGGACTGTCGAGGCGCTTGATCATCACACCCTCGATGACCGGATCGGGCGGGTCGCGGCGGATGGCCTCCAGTTCTTCCCATGTCGCGAAGGGCACCAGCGGCGAGAGGTCAAAGCGGTCGTGCGGGGTCTTGTCGATGAGGCCGGCAAGCCGCTTCCGGCGTTCGGTGAAGGCAGTCGGGCGAACATCGACCTCGCCTTCGAACAGAACGTCATAGGCGCGCACAAATGCCGGGTAGTCCTCCAGCATCTTCGTGTTGACCGTCTTGCGGTTCAGCCGCTGCTGGAGATCGGAGAAGGTGCGCGTGGGGCTGTTCATGCGCGCCGTGCCGCCGACCAGGAGTTCGCCGTCCACCACGCCTTCGAAATTCATGGCGTCGAGCACGTCCGGAAAGGCAGCGGAGATGTCGTCGCCGGAGCGGGAATAGAGCCGGCGCGTCGATCCGGACGACGACATCTGCACGCGGATGCCGTCCCATTTCCATTCGGCGGCGAAATCGGCGGGGTCGAGATTGACGAGATCGCCGTCCCCCACCGGATTGGCGAGCATGACGGAATGGAAGATCGCCGGCGTGGCCAGAACCGGGCGTTCCGCCCTGCCCTCCAGCCAGGCGAACAACGGCTCATAGGGCGGCTCCAGTCCGTGCCACAGCGTCTCGATCTCGGTCACGTCCATGCCGGAAAACTCGGCGAGCGCCTGTTTGGCGAGACGCGCCGAGACGCCGATGCGCAGGGCGCCGGTGGCGAGCTTCAGGAAGGCGAAACGGCCGGAGGGATCGAGCCGGTCGAGCAGATC
The DNA here is from genome assembly GCF_022637395.1 of Shinella sp. H4-D48. Lineage (GTDB taxonomy): Bacteria > Pseudomonadota > Alphaproteobacteria > Rhizobiales > Rhizobiaceae > Shinella > Shinella sedimenti. Next base: position 2,514,243 of record NZ_CP093337.1, read on the forward strand.
GCGCACAGCGCCACGCACCTCCGTGCGGCCGAGCGCGTTCATGCGGGTCACGACGGCGCTCAGGCTGGGCTCGACCTCATCGGGCACGCGCTCCTTGCGCTCCTGGTCCCAGACCAGCGCGATGGTTTCGGCGAGGTCACCGACATAGTCGTAGGAATAGCGAAACAGCACCGCGTCCATGCGCTCGAGCACCAGTTCGCGCAGCAGCGCCGGCTTGACGCTCTTCAGGTCCAGCGTGCCGGCGATGGCGGCAAGGCCATAGCCCCGGTCAGGATCCGGCGTATCGCGGAAGTAATCGGCCAGCAGCTTCAGCTTGCCGTTGCGCGACGGGGTGAGGACGAGGCGGTCGAGAAGGGTGGAGAAGGCCTTCATGGGGTTCCCCTTCCGAGGAACCGGCGGATGCAATCTACCCCCCTCTGGCCTGCCGGCCATCTCCCCCACAAGGGGGGAGATTTGCTGGGAGCACCGCTATCGCTCCATGTCAATCGCCCGCTTTGGGCGAGGCGTGGCAACAACCCGATCTCCCCCCTTGTGGGGGAGATAGCCGGCAGGGCAGAGGGGGGTGAGCCGCACCCGGGCGGCTGAATTCGAGCCGCCATCATCAATCCCCCTCGTCCTCATAGCCCACCAGATGCAGCGGCCGTGCCGGCAGGCCGGCGAGTTCGCACCAGCGCACCAGCGCCTCCTCTCGGCCGTGGGTGACCCACACCTCCTGCGGGGCGAGTTCGCGGATCGTCTCGGTCAGTTCGGGCCAGTCGCAGTGGTCTGAGATGACGAGGGGCAGCTCGACGCCGCCCTGTTTGGCGCGCTGGCGCACCATCATCCAGCCGGAGGCGAAGGCGATGAGCGGTTCGTTGAAGCGGCGCGCCCATCGGTCGGCGAAGGCCGAGGGCGGGCCGACGATGACGGCGCCGCGGAAATCGGTCTTGTCGCCCTTCTCGACGGTCGCGGGGCGCAGGTCGCCGAGATCGATGCCGCGGCTGACATAGTAGTCGCACAGCCTGGCAAGCGAGCCATGGATATAGACCGGCGCATCGTAGCCGCAGTCGCGCAGCAGGCGGATGACGCGCTGCGACTTGCCGAGCGAATAGGCGCCGACAAGATGGCTGCGCTCGGGAAACTGCCGGAGCGAGGTGATGAGCTTGCCCATCTCGGCCTTCGGGTCGGGATGGTGGAAGACCGGCAGGCCAAAGGTCGCCTCGGTAATGAAGATATTGCAGGGCACCGGCTCGTAGGCCGCGCAGGTGGGATCGACCCCGCGCTTGTAATCACCCGACGCGACGATGCGCAGGCCGGCCTTCTCCACGGCGATCTGGGCCGAGCCCAGCACATGGCCGGCGGGATGGAAGGAAACCGTGACGCCGTTGACCTCGATGCGCTCGCCGAAGGCGGCGGACTGACGGGTGCCGCAAAAATCCGCTCCGTAGCGGATTTCCATGATGTCGAGCGTTTCCTGCGTGGCGAGCACGGCGCCGTGGCCGGCACGGGCATGGTCCGAATGGCCATGGGTGACCAGCGCGCGCGCCACCGGCCGGACGGGGTCGATATAGAAATCGCCAGCGGGGCAATAGAGGCCGGCGGGGGCCGGACGGAGGAGCTGATCGGGCTTCATGCCTGGTAACGTTGGCGCCGCCACGACAATGTCAAGGGGCGGTCGCCGCTATGCCGGTCCGCATCAGCAGTGCGGTAGGCAGAGAAGGGCCTGAAGGGCCATCGCATCGATGGGACGGCTGATATAATAGCCCTGGATCTCGTCGCAGCCCGCCGCACGCAGGAAGTCCAGTTGCTCGCGCGTTTCCACGCCTTCGGCGATGACGCGCAGTTGCAGCAAGTGCCCGAGCGAGATGACGGCCGTGGCGATCGCGGCATCGTCGCTATCGCCCGGCAGGTCCTTCACGAAGGAGCGGTCGATCTTGAGGCGACCGACGGGAAAGCGCTTGAGCGAACTGAGGCTGGAATAACCCGTGCCGAAATCGTCGATGGCCAGATGCACGCCGAGCTGTTCCAGCCGGTGCATGGTTTCCACCGCCTGCTGCACATCCTCCATGATGAGGCTCTCGGTGAGTTCCAGTTCGAGGTAGCGCGCCTCCAGACCGCTTTCCTCAAGGGCTGCCGCCACGCGCTCGACCCAGTCGCGTTCCTGGAACTGGCGGGCGGAAACGTTGACGCTGACGACGATGGGCGGCAGGCCGGAGAGCTGCCAGGCCTTGTTCTGCCGGCAGGCAGTGCGAAGCGTCCAGTCGCCGATGGGGCCGATGAGGCCGGTTTCCTCGGCAAGGGGGATGAACTCGCCCGGCGAGACGATGCCGCGCTCGGGGTGACGCCAGCGGATCAGCGCCTCGACGGCGAAGATACGGCCGGTCACGAGGTCCATCTGCGGCTGGTACTGGAGGAAGAACTCGGTCTGGGTGAGAGCGCGGCGCAGCTCCTCCTGCCGCTCAAGCTTCTCGTGGGCGCGCGCGGCAAGCTCGAAGGTGAAGACCTGCACCGCGTCGCGGCCGATCTCCTTGGCGCGATACATGGCCATGTCGGCGCGCGCCAGAAGCTCGCTGACATTGCGGCCGTGTTCCGGATAGACGGCCACGCCCATGCTGCATGTCACCTGGAACGAACGGCCGTCGATCTCGACGGGCTCGGCGACGGCCTCGCGCACGGAGCGCAGCCGGTCTTCGACCGCCTCGCCCCGGCGCATCGCGCCGCTAATGAGGATGACGAACTCGTCGCCGCCGAGGCGCACGATGCTGTCGCTTGCGCGAATGCATCCCTGCATGCGCGCAGCGACGATCTTGAGGAGTTCATCGCCCGCGTGGTGCCCGAGGCTGTCATTGACCAGCTTGAAGTTATCAAGGTCGATGAAGGCCAGCGTCATGGATCCGCCGCGATCGTCGGCCGCCTCGATGGCGGAGGCCACGCGCTCGTCCAGCATGCTGCGGTTCGGCAGGCCGGTCAGCGTGTCGTGGTGCGCCATGTACTGGATGCTGTCTTCGGCTTCCTTGCGCTCGATGGCGATGCCGGCGATGTGGGTCGCCATGCCGACGAGTTTCGTGCACTCGGCCGACGGCTCCCCGATTTCGCGGTTATAGAGTGCAAAAGTGCCGAGCACCCTGCCCTGATAGGACCGGATGGGCCAGGACCAGCAAGCGCGAAACCCGATGCCCAGCGCGAGATCCTTGAAGCCCGCCCAGAGCGGATCGGTCGCGATATCGGAGACAATAACCGGCTCGCCGCGCCACATGGCGGTTCCACAGGAGCCCACGACCGGGCCGATCTCCAGACCTTCGATCAGCTTGCAATAGCCCCGGTCGAGGTTGGGGGCAGCTCCGTTGACGATATGCCGGCCATCCGGCGAAAGCCGCAGGATCGATCCGGTGACGTCGGGCACATGACGCTCGATCAGAAGGATAAGAGCGGAGAAGACATCGGTCAGCGACTCGCCGAGCGCGATCATCTTGAGAAGATCCGCCTGACCGCGATGCAGGCTTTCCGCCAGCTTGCGCTCGGTAATATCGCGTGCCGTGCCGACGATGCCGATCACCTCGCCACTGCCGTTGCGCACCGGCAGCTTGGAGGAGAGCATCCATTTCAGGTTGCCGGCGGCATCGCGGATCTGCTCCTCCATGTCCAGCATGGGGCGACCGGTGCGGATGATCTCCTGCTCGGTGTTGAAGAAATGGCGGGCGGTGGCTTCGGGGTGGAGCTCAAAATCGGTCAGGCCGACCAGAGTGTCACGCGCGTTGTCGCTGGTAATCGCGCGGTTGGCGACGACGAAGCGACAAGACAGGTCCTTGAAATAGAGATAGTCCGGCACCTCGTCGATCATGGCTTCGAGCCAGACGGTGCGCTCGCTCTGCGCTGCCGCCAGCGGAAACAGCCGGGCCGCCTCGGCCATCAGGCGTTCGCTGGCCGACATCAGCCGGGCTGTCGCGTCGGCTTCGTCCTTGCCAAGGTGAGACAGTTGCGTCGACATGAACCCTTGCATTCCCGAACGCGAGGATGCGCGCTGCAACGGCCTCCTCTCACACAACCGGAAAACCCTACACCCCAACTCGTTAGTCAATCCTGAACGAAACCAGCGAAATGCCGCCCTCTCGGCGTATTTCGAGCAGAACAACAACCCAGGCTGGCGGGAAAACCACCTGTGCCGTTTCGAGACAAAACCATCTGGCACGCTTCCTGCAATATAGGGCCAAAGGAGCTGTGATGGTTACCAGAAGGTCATTTCTGTCGGGTCTGGCGCTGGGCGCCGCTGGCGCCGCCACCGGCGCGCAGGCGCAGACGCAGCGCATGCCTATTTTCGATGTGGACCTGAGAGGCAGCATCGATGCGGCTGCGCACGGCGTGCGCTCCGGGGCGGGCGACCGCAAGAGCAAGGCCTTCGCCAAGCTGCTGAAGGACGCCGCGGCGAAGAACATGCCGGTCTTCCTGCCGCCCGGCGACTATGTGATCTCCAACCTGACGCTGCCCGACAACACGCGGCTGACCGGCGTGCCCGGTGCGACCCGCATTGTCTATGGCGGCGACGGCCACCTCTTCGCCGCCGATGGCGCCGCACGCATCGAGCTTGCCAATCTCGTCATCGACGGGGCGAACCGCTGGCTGGACGACAGCGTGCAGGGTTTGCTCAATTTCTCCGCCGTCGCTGATGTCACCATCGAGAATTGCGAAATCCAGGGCTCGGCCAAGAGCGCGATCTACATGGAGCGCTCCGGCGGGCGCATCGAACGCAGCCGGATTTCCGGCGCGGCAGAGCACGCGATCTACGCAATCGACAGCCAGACGCTTTCGGTGACGGGCAACCACGTCTTCGACTGCGGCAATGGCGGCATCCTGATCCACCGCTGGCAGACCGGCCGCGACGGCAGCATCGTCTCGGGCAATCGCATCGCCCGCATATCCGCCACGCGCGGCGGCACCGGGCAATATGGCAACGGGATCAACATCTTCCGCGCCGACGACGTGATGATTACCAACAACCATGTCTCCGGCTGCGCCTTCTCGGCGATCCGCGCCAATGCGGGTTCGAACGTGCAGATATCGGGCAATACCTGCCTCGATAGCGGCGAGACGGCGATCTATTCGGAATTCGGCTTCACGGGCGCCATCGTCAACGGCAACCTGATCGACGGCGCGGCCAACGGCATTCTCATCGTCAATTTCAACGAGGGCGGGCGGCTCGCTACCGTCACCGGAAACGTCGTGCGCAACCTGAAGCTCGACGGCCCCTATCTGCATGACGGTGCGGGCTTCGGCTTCGGCATCGCGGTGGAGGCCGATACGGTGCTGTCGGGAAATACCGTGGAAAACGCGCCGAAATGGGGGTTGGTACTCGGCTGGGGGCCTTATATGCGCGGCCTCGTCGTGAACGGAAACCTGGTGCGCAACAGCCCCGTCGGCTGCGCCGTGACCGTGGTGGAAGGCGCGGGCTCTGCGCTCATCTCCGGCAACATTTTCGAGGAAACCCAAACGGCCGCCATTGCCGGCTTCCGCTGGAACGAGCGCACGACGGACGACCTTGCGACGGCCGGCAGCGCCTATCCGCACCTCACGATCGAACGGAACAGGACGGGCTGAGCCCGTCTTCGATTGCGTCTCTTCTTCTGCCCGAACGGAGAGACGCATGGACGAGGGGGCAGCATCCGGGCCGCTCCCTCGTCCGCTTTCATATTGCAACTCAGCCGCCGTGGTTGTGCCCTTCGCCCGCGCCCGAACCGGGCTTTGCCGCTTCCACCTTGAAGTCGACATCGACCGCACCGGCCTTCTCGAAGTTCAGCGTCGCCTTGAAGCTATCGCCCTCCTTAAAGGGGCGCTTGATGCTCATGAACATCACATGCAGGCCGCCGGACTTGAGCGCGACGGTGGCGCCAGCCGGGATCTCGATACCGTCCGTCAGCTGGCGCATCTTCATCACGTCGTTCTCGACAGCCATTTCGTGCAGCTGCACGTCATCAGACACATCAGGCGCGGTGATGGAGACGAGGCGGTCGGCCTCGCCACCCTTGTTGGTGACGGTCAGGAAGCCGCCGCCGACGGGCTGGCCGGGCAGCGTTGCCTTGGAGGCCGGATGATGGATCTCCAGATCGCCCAGCTTGTAATCATGGGCGAATGCGACGCCTGCCGAGAGTGCGAGGGCGGCGACGGTTGCGAGGATGCGTTTCATGACGGTGTCCTTTGTGGTTCAGGATCGGAATTGGAGGCCCGCAACGGCGGCCATGACGGCAGTCGACACAGTGCGGGTAAGGAAGGCCTGTCAGGCCGGTTTCAGGCGCGCGACGGCGCAAGCCGGCACACGGGCAGAAGATCAGGCGGACAGGAAGGGTGGTGCGCGCGGCGGCGCGCCGGGGCGATCACGCCTGGAATGCAGCGACTCGGTCACGAGGGGACGATCGGCGACGACGCGATAGGCCAGCGCCATGCCGGCAAGATCGGCCGGCTGCGGCATCAGCATCGCGCCACCGATGCGGCAGGCCTCGCATTTGACGGGACCGGTGTGCTTGGCCTTGCCATCCACCGTGTTGCCGATGCACAGGTCGGCCATGCTGCCATCCGGCAGGACATAGTCGGCAAGCTCGAGGATAGTGGGCTGGCCGACTGCCGCCGGCTGATGGGCGAAACCGACGAACAGCAGGGCGACTGCGCAAAGAATGCGCAGGCAAACAGCCCAGCGTGTCATGCGTCCCGTCATCGTTCGTCTCCATCCGCGACAGCGGATCCTTCGGCCTTAACCTCGTGTCGGAGCAAGGTCAATGCGACAAAGCGGGCAGCCATCACGACAATTCATGGGACGATCAGGCCAGCACGCTACTTCGGCGCGCGCCCCTCGCCTATGGTGCGGCAGGATCGATATCGCCGTTTCAGCCCGGCGGCGAACTGAACTCTTTGCTCTCGTGCAAACCAACCCTACCCAGGAGTGTCCATGCTTACCATCTACGGCGTCTATCGCTCCCGCGCCTCGCGCAACTACTGGCTGGCCGGCGAACTCGGACTGCCCTTCGTGTCCGTCCCCGTCGTGCAGGCGCGGCGTGTCGCAGACCCGCTTTCGGCGGATGCGCCGCTCAACACCCAGTCGCCGGACTTTCTTGCCGTCAATCCGACCGGGCTCGTCCCCTGCATCGACGACGGCGGTTTCGTCATGACGGAATCACTCGCCATCAACCTCTATCTCGCCCGCAAGCACGGCGGTCCGCTCTCCGGCCAGACCGCGACCGAGGAGGCCGAGATGCTGCAATGGACGATGTGGGCCGCCACGGAAGTCGAGCCGCATGCGGTGAAGATCGTGCTGGCCTTCGATACCGGCGCGCAGGACAGCGAGGAAGGCCGCAGCGTCATCGCCAAGGCTTCGCAAGCGCTGGCGCGTGGCTTCCAGCGACTCGACCAGCATCTTGCCGCAACGGGCCATGTCGTCGGCGACCGTTTCACGGTGGCCGACCTCAACCTTGCGGAGGTCTTCCGCTATGCGATGGGCCAGCCGGCGCTGTTCGACGCCGCGCCGAATGTGAAGGCATGGCTTGCGCGCTGCCAGTCGCGGCCGGCCTTCAAGGCGATGATGGAGACGCGGAGCGGCGAGCTGGAATAACGGCACCGGCAAAGCCATCCTCATCCTCGGCCATGGCGGCGCGCAGCCATTGCTTGAAGACCGCGACCTTGCGCAGCTCGGGCACGCCCGGGGCCGTCACGAAATAGTAGCCCATGCCGGTTTCCACCCGGATGGGGAATGGCGCGACCAGCCGCCCTTCGCGCAGCGCCCAGGAGGCGAGGACCGGAAAGGCGAGCAGCACCCCCTGCCCGGCCATGGCAGCATCGAGGCACAGCGAGGCATCGGAAAACACGTGCCGCGCCCGGGGCGGCGGCACGCCAAGGCCCGCGGCCTCCAGCCAGCGCTCCCACGTGAAGGCCTCGTTGCCATCGACGACTGCCGGTTGCTCCGAGAGATCCTTCGGCGTCCTGATCTTTTCCGCCAGCGCCGGCGCGCAGACCGGAAACAGCACCTGCGGCAGGAAATATTCCGCCTTCACATCCGGCCAGCCGCCCGGCCCGACGCGAATGCACAGATCGACATCGGAACGGGCGAGATCAACCAGCATGGTCGTCGCCTCGATGCGCAGGCTGATATCGGGGTGCAGCGCGGCGAAGCGGTCGATACGGTGGATGAGCCAGCGCGAAGCGAAGATCGGCGCAACGGAAATGGTCAGGATGGCATCGTCGCTGCGCCGTGTGGTGGCGACCGCCTCGGACAGCTGGCGAAAGCCCGCCGACAGCGTCGCAAGAAACGGCCCGCCGAACGCCGTCTCGCGCAGCCCGCGCGCGGTGCGGTCGAAGATCGGGCGGCCCAGTTGCTCCTCTGCCCTGATGACCTGCTGGCTGACGGCGCCCACCGTGACGCCAAGCTCGTCGGCCGCCGCCTGAAGCGAGCCGAGCCGGCCCACGGCTTCAAGGGCGCGCAGGCCGTTCAGATGCACCTGGTTGAGATTCTTCATATAGATTTTCTATAATCTTCTCACGAACTACTCGATTGCGATCTCGATACTTCAGCGCGATTATCAGCCATCACCAATAGTAACGCATAGAAGGGAGAATTCAATGTTCAAGATTTTCTCCAGGCTGACAGAAATGTTCAGGACGCAAACCGACGGGTCGGACGCGCCGATCTGGGCGCGCGACCCACTGTCCCATCCCGATATCAGCGCGATGGACGGCCGCGCCTTGGGCGACCTGCCCTTTGGCCTGTTTCGTCCGCGCGACGTGGCGGAGGGCTGCGGCAGACGCCCCGCCTGACACGCGGATATGCAAAGGCCTGCGTCGTTTCCAGCGCAGGCCTCGTGCTTTCGACAGGCGGGCTCAGCCGCCGGTCTGGTCCATATACATGATCTCCCAGACATTGCCGCTGATATCCTGGAAGGAGCAGCCGTACATTGGACCAAACTCCATGTTCGGTTTCCATTCGCGGCCGCCGGCGGCGAGCGCCTTGGCCTTGAAATCATCGACCTCCTGCCGGCTGCTGGCCGAAAGGCAGGTCAGGACCTGAGTCTGCTGTTCGGGATCGCCGACCTTGCCGGTCACGAACTGGGCGAACTTCTCCTCCGTCAGGTGCATGACGTAGATGTTCTCGTCCACGACCATGCAGACGGCCGTGTCGTCGCTGTACTGTTCGTTGAAGGAAAAGCCGAGCGCGCCGAAGAAACGGCGCGTGGCGGCCAGATCCTTGACGGGCAGGTTGACGAAGATCATGCGCATGGATGCCCTCCTTGTTCGTTGCGCGGCGGGGCGCGATCACCCCGTCATGCCACAAGGACGTAACGGCCCATGCCTTGCCGACAAGCCGCGCTGAAAAAATCAGCGGTCAGGCGACCAGCGCATCCGTCACGCGAATATCGCCGACATGGATACGGTTCCAGTTCGACATCGAGCGATTGGCCTGCGCCATCAGCGCGGCGTGGATATCGGGCTCTTCCGTGAAGAAGCGGGCGAGCGTGGCGGCGACCATGCTTTCGGCGGCGCGCGTCGTGCCGTCTTCGCATTTGAGCGCAATCGCGATGCCCTGTTCGGGAATGGCGGCGCAGAATACGCCCTCGGCGCCCGTCTTGGCGAAGATGCGGCCGGGCGCGGTTTCCATGAGGCGCGTGCAGGCGCGGCCGGTCCCGGCGACGAAGAACGGCTCGGCCATGCAGGCCTCGATCAGCCGGCGCGAGGCCTTCGCGCGCTCGGGCGCAAGGCCCGCGCCCGTCGCCATCTTCGCGAAGCCGTGTGCGAGGCTCTTCAGCGGCACGGCATAGGTGGGAATGGAGCAGCCGTCGACGCCGCAATTGTCGATGGCGAGTGCCGCGCCGGTCAGGCTTTCCATGACGCCGCGGATTTCGGCCTGCACCGGATGCTCGTAGCGCACATAGCCCTCGAGATCCTTGCCGGTGTGGCAGGCGGCGCAGACGAAGCCGGCATGCTTGCCGGAGCAATTGTTGTGCAGGGCGCTCGGACGATCGAGCAGGCGCGCCTGGTTGATCAGGACGGGCTGCTCGAAAGACCAGTGCGCGCCGCATTCCAGCACGCTTTCATCCACGCCGGCCGCCGCCAGCATCGTGCCGGCAAGCCTCGCATGGGCCGCCTCGCCGTTATGCGAAGAGCAGGCCAGCGCCAGTTCCTGATTGCCGAAGGCATGGGCATCGGCCGCACCGCTCTCGATGAGAGGCAGCGCCTGCATGGCCTTGCAGGCCGAGCGCGGGAAAACACCGGCCTCGACATCGCCCTGCGAAAACACCACCTTACCATCGCCGTCGACCACGACGACCATGCCGCGATGGCGGCTTTCGACAAGATTGCCGCGCGTGACTTCGACAAGGACGGGGTTTGCCATGATGATGCCCTCAAATTTCCGGTTTCCGGTGCGGTATTATCCGAAAACACGGTTTCGCACACGCGATTTTCGGAGACGCCCCGCATGAAACTTCTGAGGAACGTCCTTGTCCTCTTCCTGGTCATCTATCTCATGCCGGCGCTGGCCTCGGCGGGCTACTGGTACATCAAGGACCGGCCGCACAGCTGGCGCGAGGCCAGCTGGAAGTCCGCGGGCATCCTGCCGGCCGCGAAGGACACCGCGCAGGCGACGATCCACATCTTCTCCGCCGCGACGGGCGGCATGAAGGGCGCGGTCGCCAGCCATGCCTGGATCGTCACCAAGGAGGCGAATGCGGCAAGCTACAACCGTTATGACAAGGTCGGCTGGGGCACGCCCGTACGCAAGAACGGCTATGCGCCGGACGCCTACTGGTACTCCAACACGCCGCGCGTGGTGGTGTCCGTCAGCGGCGACGAGGCGGCACGGCTGATCCCGAAGATCGAGAAGGCCATTGCCGACTATCCCTATGCGACGCCCGGCGCCTACCGCATCTGGCCGGGGCCGAATTCCAACACCTTCGTTGCGCATGTGCTGCGTTCCGTGCCGGAACTCGGCGTGGTGCTGCCGCCGGACGCTGTGGGGCGCGACTACCTGCCCGAGGGCAAGCTGTTCGCGCTCGACCCCGACGGCAAGGACGTGCATGCCACGCTCTATGGGCTTCTCGGCGTTTCCGCCGGCCTGCGTAGCGGCCTGGAACTGCACATCATGGGCCTTGTCGCGGGCGTCGACCTGATGCGCCCGGCCATCAAGATCCCCGCCATCGGCCGCATCGGAATCTGAGCGGAGTGCCGTGCCAGAACGGGCCACAAAGAGTCTAAATTTATAGCGTATTAACGACAAACGCGGGGCGCAATCACGACATTGCTCGCCTCTGAGGCAAAGCGCCCCTATCTTCATCGACAGGCGGCGATTCTGTCGCTGGAGGAAAAAATGAGCGAAAACATCCCGCAAGGATGGATCGAGCATGGCGGCGAGACACCGTTGGAGACGATTCTTCCGCCGGCGCTTTTACGCGACAGCGCAACCACAGGCCTCATTCTCTCCGGGCTCGAGGCCTCCGGCGTCGCCTTTGCACTGTTTTCGCCGGATGACGAACTGTCCTACGGATCGACCGCTTTCAAGCTGCTCTTCGACGTGCAGCCCGACGCGCGTACCTTCGCCGATATCATGCGCCACTGTTATTTGGAGCGTGTAGGCCCCAAGATGGATGCGCCGATCGAGGACTTTCTGGCGATGGCGCGCACAAAGCGGCGCAGCAGCCCGCAGCGTGTGTTCGAAATCGAGACCAGCGATGAGCGCTGGCTTCAGGCGGACGAGACGCTGCTTCCGGGCGGCTGGCTGTGGCATGTCTTTACGGATATCACGCTTCTGAAATCGCACGAGCAGGTGCTTCAGCGCGCGCATGAAGCGGCGAGGCACGCGGCGGACACGGACCAGCTGACCGGCCTCTTCAACCGTCGGGCGGCCATGGAACGGGTGGATGCAGCCATGCAGCATGCCTTCAACAATTGCACGCCGCTGTCGCTCGCGCTCATCGATCTCGATCATTTCAAATCGATCAACGATCGCTACGGCCATGCCCGCGGCGACGATGTGCTGCGCCATTTCGCGGCCACCGGAAGGCAGCATCTGCGCGGCGGCGACATGCTCGCGCGCGTGGGCGGAGAGGAATTCCTCGTGCTGATGCCCGACACCAGCCTCAGCGAGGCGACGGCCGCGATGGAGCGGCTGCGCCGCCACCTGCCGCGCGAGGAGCCGCAGCCCGGCCTTGATTGCACCTATACGATGTCAGCGGGCGTCGCCGAATATTGCGGCAACGCTGCCGACGATCTGTTCGAGCGCGCCGACCGGGCGCTTTACCGCGCAAAGCATCTCGGCCGCGACCGCATCGAGCGGGCCGAGTCCTAGCATATTTCCCACATCGTCCAACGCCGAAGCGATTCCGCTTCGGCTCGACATGCTCTGGTTTATCAGAAGGTCAGCACGATCTTGCCGATGTGATCGCCCTCTTCCATCATCCGGTGCGCGTCCGCAACCTTGTCGAACGGCATGACGGCATGGATGACGGGGGCGACGCGCCCGGCCTCCAGAAGCGGCCAAGCCGTGGCCAGAAGGGCATCGCGGATGTCCTGTTTTTCCGCCGCCCTGCGCGGGCGCATGGCCGAGCCCGTGACATGCAGGCGGCGCGTCATGATGGGAACGAGATTGACTTTTTCCGCCACGGCGCCGCCGAGGAAGGCGATCATCGAAAGACGGCCGTCACGGGCGAGGGATTTCAGATTCCGCTCGAAATAGGCGGCGCCGATCATGTCGAGAATGACGTCGACCCCGGCCTTGCCCGTCTCCTGCGCGATGACCGCGACAAAATCCTCCTCCCGGTAATTAATGGCGCGGCTGGCGCCCAGGCCAAGACAGGCCTCGCACTTTTCCGCCGACCCGGCCGTCGTGAACACGCGCGCGCCCAGCGCGGATGCAAGCTGGATCGCCGTCGTTCCGATGCCGCTGGAGCCGCCGTGGATGAGAACGCTCTCGCCTTCCTTCAGCCCGGCCATCATGAAGAGGTTCGCCCAGACGGTGAAAAAGGTCTCCGGCAGCGCCGCCGCCTTCACCGCATCATAGCCTTTCGGAAACGGCAGGGCCTGGCCGGCCGGCACCGTGCAATATTGCGCGTAGCCGCCGCCATTGGCGAGCGCGCAGACCATGTCACCCGGCGCGTAGCCCTTCACGTCCTTGCCGACTTCCACGACCTCGCCGGCGATCTCCAGCCCGAGGATGGGGCTGGCATCCGGCGGCGGCGGATATTCGCCCTTGCGCTGGAGAACGTCCGGGCGGTTGATGCCGGCCGCCGCGACGCGCACGAGGATTTCACCATCCTTCGGCTGCGGCACGGGGCCTTCCGTCACGACCATGGCCTCCGGTCCGCCAAAGCCGTTCAGGCCGACATGGAGCATGGAACTTGGATGGGGCATGGAAACCTCCCGGTCGTTTGCGCTGTCTGTCTTGTTGCAGCGATTCTAGCCGAAAGCGTGAATCCTTTGAATCGCTTGCTCCGGTTTGCGAATGTTTTCGCGGAGCTTCAGGAAGGCTCCGGCAACCTCAAAGCGCGGCCGGCGGCTCACCATGGGCTGATGTCGACGCCAGGACAAGTCCTGCCTCGCTGCCCTTGGCATCGGCCTTCAGCGTCGCGATCAGACTGCTGATCTGTCCGGCATCACTGATGATCTCGCCCTCCGGCACAACAAGCACGACGGCCGAGCAGCGCATGAGCGGGAAACGCGCCGCCTGCCCCGCGCGGTCATGGCCGCGAATTTCACCGGCCAGCTGATCCTCCGGCGAATAGCACAGGCGCACTTCGCGGCTGAAATCAGCGAGCAGGCGCTCCAGGATCACGCGGACATCCGCAACGGGCCGGCCGGAAACGCCGGCGAAGAAATCATCGCCGCCGACATGGCCGATGAAGGCATCGTCGCCGACGAATTCACGGCGCAGCAGCGAGGCGAAGAGGGAGAGCGCCGTATCGCCCTTGTGGAAGCCGTAGTGATCGTTGAACGGCTTGAAATTGTCGAAATCGAAATAGCACAGGCAGCGCAGCTGGTCGCCGTCGAGCGCCTTGTCCTGCAGGTAATCGCGGATCGAGCGGTTGCCGGGCAGGCCGGTCAGCGGGTTCTGGTCTTCGGCCGTCTTCAGGCGCTTCTCGTTGATAATCTTGAGCAGCGACGATGCCGAAAGGATGCCGGCATAGCGCATGCGCTCGGTCAGGATGACGCATTCGTTGCCGCCCATGCCGGTGAACACGTCGAGCAGCTGTTCTGCCGGCGTATCGAGATCGGCAATGGGTGCTGTCGTGACGAAGTGCGAGAGGCCCTTCTGGTAGAGCTTGTTCTTCAGGAGATCGCGGCCGAAGGGATGATAGCTCAGCTCCTTCACATGATATTCGTGCAGGATGCCACGCGGCTCGTCATTGGCATTCAGCACCGGGAAGAAGGTGCGCTTGGGATCGCGCCGGAAGCACTCGAAGACGGATTCCAGGCTTTCGTTTTCGCGCAGCACCGCGACCTGCTCGATCTCGCGGCGGATGAGGATGCTGTCGAGCGTGCGGGAATTGCGGCGGATGCCGCCGGCGCGATCGACCTGCGGATAGACCGGGCTCAGCGCCGAGAAGTCCGTGACCGGCCGCGAGATGAACCAGCCCTGCACGAGGTCGCAGCCAGCGTCACGGCAGGCGATGAACTCCGCTTCCGTCTCCACGCCTTCAGCAATGACACGGGTGCCCAGCACATGGGCGGCGTTGACGGTGTGGCGCACGAGGTGGCGCTTGCGTGCATCGGCCTCCATGCCGGAAATGAAATGCCGGTCGATCTTGAGATAATCGACAGGGTGATCGCACAAGAGCTTCAGGCCATTATGGCCGACACCGAAATCGTCGATGGCGAGCTTGAAGCCGGCAAGGCGCAGCTTGCGCACCAGAAGCGCGAAGTCCGGCAGCGTATCGTTGTCGAAGCGTTCGGAGATTTCAAAGCAGATCGAGGACGCCGGAATGCCGGCGCGCTGGAGATGGCCGGCGAGGCGATCGACCAGGACCGATCCCTCGGACACGAGGCGGGAATCGAGATTGATGAACAGCGTGCGCGCGCGAAAATCCGGCAGTGCCGCGAAAGCGGCAATCGCCCGGCTGTTGACCATGTGCTCCAGCGCCATGAGCTGGCCGGCGTCGTGCGCCCGGTCGATGAGATCGAGCGGCGACTGGAAGCCGAGGCGGTCGAAACCGCGCATGAGGGATTCGTAACCGAAGACCGAGCCGGTCGCGGCTTCGACGATCGGCTGAAATGCCGTTTCGATCACCAGCTTGGCAAGGGTGACGATCTCACCATCGCCGAAGCGACGAAGGGCTAGCAATTCGGCGGCGGACATTCGGAAACTCCGGAGCATCGATTTTGCCGGAAGTGTCCATCCACATCTCTGAAAAAAGCGTTTCGCCAGTGTGACGGTTTGATGAAACTTCAACGACTACAATAAGTTGAAGAAGAATATTCTTATTTAGCCAGCTTTGCGCCGCAACGCCCCTGAAAGCGCGGCATGGCGACGTTCAGGCTTGTGGTGTCTTAAACGCCCGCGAGAAAAGCGCGCGAAAGCGCAAGCCCGGCCGCGACGGCGAGCAGGGA
Source organism: Shinella sp. H4-D48 (assembly GCF_022637395.1). Taxonomy (GTDB): domain Bacteria; phylum Pseudomonadota; class Alphaproteobacteria; order Rhizobiales; family Rhizobiaceae; genus Shinella; species Shinella sedimenti. Next base: position 2,529,792 of record NZ_CP093337.1, read on the forward strand.
AAAAATGACTGACGACAGCACGTAAAGAACGGCTAGGCCCATATCGCCGCGCTCCCACAGCAGGGCGGCATCGAGCGAAAAGGCGGAGAAGGTGGTGAAGCCGCCGAGAATGCCCGTTGTCAGGAACAGCCTGGCTTCCTGCGGCAGATGCCCCCGGAACGCGAAGAAACCGGCGATCAGGCCCATCAGCAGGCAACCGAGCACGTTGATGACCAGCGTGCCGGCCGGAAAGGCCGTGCCGACCAGCCGCGCGGCCAGCACATTGACGCCATGACGGCTCGCGCCGCCGATGCCCGCGCCGAGAAAGACGATTAGATAGTTCATGCGTGCTGCCTCACGGGTAGGCTGTTTCGACATCCGGACAATAGGAACCGCCCTCCGACGGCCATCGCTGGACGGTCCGGCAGGCGCGATCAGCCGCTCGACGGCGGTTGTCGGGCAACGCCATCCCCATCCCACGCAGGAATTTCTAGGCTGTGTCACCTCGGCCTGTCAAACGCCGCCCGGCGCGCCATTCCGGGCGGTGGGTGGCCGTCGGACGCCTATTTGCGCAGCGCGAGACCGAAGGCGATGAGCGCCCAGCCCTGCATGGCGAGGTCGAATGCGAGGAACAGGCCGAGCAGCCAGAGGCTGTTGACCGGCCAGCCGAGGAAGAACACGATGCCGGCCAGCGCCGTGACGATACCGCCGGCCAGGAGCCAGCCCCAGCCGCTTTCCGGCCGTACGCGAAACGCCGCGAAGATGCGGAAGAGGCCCGCGACCAGCAGTGCCGATGCCATCAGCAGCGTCAGCACCGCCGATGTCAGGATGGGATTGACGAAGGCGAGCACACCGGCGGCAAGATAGAGCAGCGCGCTGAGCGCCCAGGCGATCGTCTCGCGCCACGCCTTTACCTGGAATGCATGGGCCAGATGCACCGCGCCGCCGACGATCATCAGCATGCCGACATAATAGACCGAGGCGACGGTGGCGATGAAGAGATTGGCCGCGGCGATCCCGCCGAAAACGAGCAGGACGACGCCAAGGGCGACGAACCAGCCCCATTTCGCACGCACTTCGGAGAGGGGGTTCATTCCAGGGGAGAGGACCATGATGCACCTCGAAAAACAGATGAGAACGCGCCTGACCCTAACACGAAAAACCGGCGCGTCACGACATCTGATTGCGGACGGAAAGCCAAACTTTTTTATTGATTGATCGATCAATTAAAAATATTCTTGATGAAAGTCAGGAGACCGTCATGCCCAAAGTCGGAATGGAGCCTTTGCGCCGCAAGGCGCTGGTGGACGCCACGTTGAGGGCTGTCGGCGACCATGGCTCGCTCACCGTCAGCATGTCGGAAATCGCCCGTCATGCCGGTGTCTCGCCAGCGCTTGCCCATCACTATTTCGGCTCCAAGGAACAGCTGGTCATCGAGACGATCCGCAGCCTTTTGCGCACCTTGCGCGAGGATGCCGTGGCGGCGCTCCGGCAGGCTGCCACGCCGCGCGACAGGGTTTCGGCTGTTGTCCGCGTCAATTTCCAGGCGCACCAGTTCGCGCCGGAGACGGTGGCGGCGTGGCTTGCCTTCTATACCGAGGCGCATCGGTCGGAAGAGGTGCGGCGCCTTCTCGTCGTCTATGCGCGGCGGCTGAATTCCAACCTGCTGTCGAGCCTGAAGCGCCTTTGCGCGCCCCAGGAGGCCGCCGCCATCGCCGATGGCGCGGCGGCGATGATCGATGGCCTTTATCTTCGGCAGGGCCTTCGCTCCGCACCCGTCAGCATCGAATCCTCCATCGCGCTGACGGAGAGTTACGTGGACGCACAGCTTGCCTCTGTCGCGGGTGCTGCCTCCGCCGACGCGGGCAAACGCGCACCCGTCACACAGCCGCGATAGACATTCGAGACCAACGTTTCATTCACGCAAGGACCTGTCCGTGACCGCCAAGCCGAATATCCTGATCATCATGGTCGACCAGCTCAACGGGACACTATTCCCGGACGGTCCGGCGGACTGGCTGCATGCGCCGCACATGAAGGCGCTTGCCGCACGCTCGGCGCGGTTTCGCAACAACTACACCTCCTCGCCGCTTTGTGCCCCTGCCCGCGCCTCCTTCATGGCCGGCCAGCTGCCGAGCCGCACGCAGGTCTATGACAATGCGGCCGAATACATCTCCTCGATCCCGACCTTCGCACATCACCTGCGCCGCGCCGGCTATTACACGGCACTGTCGGGCAAGATGCACTTCGTCGGGCCGGACCAGCTGCACGGTTTCGAGGAGCGGCTGACGACGGATATCTATCCGGCCGATTTCGGCTGGACGCCGGACTACCGCAAGCCGGGCGAGCGCATCGACTGGTGGTATCACAATATGGGGTCGGTGACGGGCGCCGGCGTCGCCGAGATCACCAACCAGATGGAATATGACGACGAGGTCGCCTTCCTCGCCAACCAGAAGCTCTATCAGCTCTCGCGCGAGAACGACGACGAGGCGCGGCGCCCCTGGTGCCTCACCGTTTCCTTCACCCATCCGCACGATCCCTATGTGGCGCGCAAGAAATTCTGGGACCTCTACGAGGACTGCGAACACCTCCTGCCCGAGGTCGGCATGCTGGAGGAACAGGATCCGCATTCGGCCCGCATCCTGCATTCCTGCGACTACGCCAAGTTCGCCATCACGGGCGAGCATGTTCGCCGCTCGCGCCAGGCCTATTTCGCCAACATCTCCTATCTCGACGAAAAGGTCGGCGAACTCGTCGATACGCTGACGCGCACGCGCATGCTGGACCGCACCCTGATCCTGTTCTGCTCGGACCATGGCGACATGCTGGGCGAGCGCGGCCTGTGGTTCAAGATGAACTTCTTCGAGGGCTCGGCCCGCGTGCCTTTGATGATATCAGGTCCCGGCGTGGCGCCCGGCCTGCATCTTGCCCCCTCCTCGAATCTCGACGTGACGCCGACGCTCTGCGACCTCGCCGGTATTTCCATGGACGCGGTGATGCCGTGGACGGATGGCGAGAGCCTGCTGCCTGTCATCAACGGCGCGGAGCGCACGACGCCCGTGCTGATGGAATATGCCGCCGAAGCCTCCTATGCGCCCATCGTCGGCATCCGCGAGGGCAAGTGGAAATACATTCATTGCGAGCTCGATCCCGAGCAGCTCTACGATCTGGAAGCCGATCCGCACGAACTCAACAATCTCGCGGCATCAGAGGACAGCGTCGTCAAGGCGACGCTCGACGCCTTCCGGCAGATGCGCGAGGCGCGCTGGGACATGGCCGCCTTCGACGCGGCCGTGCGCGAAAGCCAGGCGCGGCGCTGGGTGGTCTATGAGGCGCTGCGCAACGGCAGCTATTATCCATGGGATCACCAGCCGCTGCAAAAGGCATCCGAACGCTATATGCGCAACCACATGAACCTCGACAATCTCGAGGAATCCAAACGCTACCCGCGGGGAGAATGACATGAGAGCCCAACCGAAAGCCTCGCACTTCATTGATGGCGAATATATCGAGGATGCCGCCGGCACGCCCTTCGAGAGCATCTATCCTGCCACCGGCGAGGTGATCGCCAGGCTGCATGCGGCAACGCCCGCCATCGTCGAGAAGGCCATTGCGTCGGCCAGGCGCGCCCAGAAGGAATGGGCTGCGATGAGCCCGACGGCGCGCGGCCGCATCCTCAAGCGCGCCGCCGAGATCATGCGCGAGAGGAACCGCGAACTCTCGGAACTCGAAACGCTCGACACCGGCAAGCCGATCCAGGAAACCATCGTCGCCGACCCGACCTCCGGGGCGGATGCCTTCGAATTCTTCGGCGGCATCGCGGCGGCGGGCCTCAACGGCGATTACATCCCCCTCGGCCAGGATTTCGCCTTCACCAAGCGCGTGCCGCTGGGCGTGTGCGTCGGAATCGGCGCCTGGAACTATCCGCAGCAGATCGCCTGCTGGAAGGGCGCACCGGCGCTCGTCTGCGGCAATGCCATGGTCTTCAAGCCTTCGGAGAACACGCCGCTCGGCGCGCTGAAGATCGCCGAGATCCTGATCGAAGCCGGCCTGCCGAAGGGGCTCTACAACGTCATCCAAGGCGACCGTTCGACCGGGCCGCTGCTCGTCAACCACAAGGACGTCGCCAAGGTCTCGCTGACCGGCTCCGTGCCGACGGGCAAGAAGGTGGCGGGGGCTGCGGCTTCCGACCTCAAGCACGTGACGATGGAGCTCGGCGGCAAGTCGCCGCTCATCGTCTTCGACGATGCCGATCTCGAAAGCGCCATCGGCGGCGCCATGCTCGGCAACTTCTATTCGACAGGACAGGTCTGCTCGAACGGCACCCGCGTCTTCGTGCAGAAGGGTATCAAGCAGCAGTTCCTGACGCGCCTGAAAGAGCGCACGGAAAAGATCGTCATCGGCGATCCCCTGGACGAAGCGACCCAGCTCGGCCCGATGGTCTCGAAGGCGCAGCGTGACAAGGTTCTCGACTATATCGAAAAGGGCAAGGCCGAGGGCGCGACGCTCGTCACCGGCGGCGGCATTCCGAACGACGTTTCGGCCGAAGGCACCTATATCCAGCCGACCGTCTTCGCCGACGTCACCGACGACATGACCATCGCGCGCGAAGAGATCTTCGGGCCGGTCATGTGCGTGCTCGACTTCGATCATGAAGACGAGGTGATCGAACGCGGCAATGCCACGGAGTTCGGCCTGTCCGGCGGCGTCTTCACGTCCGACATCACCCGCGCCCACCGCGTCGTCGACCAGCTGGAGGCCGGCACGCTGTGGATCAACACCTACAACCTCGCCCCCGTGGAAATCCCCTTCGGCGGCTCCAAGCAATCCGGCTTCGGGCGGGAGAACTCGCTCGCCGCGCTGGAACATTATTCGGAGCTGAAGACGGTTTACGTGTCGATGGGCAAGGTCGAGGCGCCGTATTGAGATAGCAGATCCCCCCTCATCCGCCCTTCGGGCACCTTCTCCCCAGGGGGAGAAGGGACGAAAGCGGTGCGACAATAGCCTTCTCCCCCTCGGGGAGAAGGTGGCGGCAGCCGGATGAGGGGGCTTGCCGAACGCGAGAATTCTAGGGGCTCAACCATGCAGAACGCAGACTATATCATCATCGGGTCCGGCTCGGCCGGTTCGGCCATTGCCTACCGGCTTTCGGAAGATGGCAAGCATACGGTCATGGTGCTGGAATATGGCGGCTCGGATATCGGGCCGTTCATCCAGATGCCGGCGGCGCTCGCATGGCCGATGAGCATGAAGCGCTATAACTGGGGTTATCTCTCCGAGCCCGAGCCCAACCTCAACAACCGGCGCATCACAGCGCCGCGCGGCAAGGTCATGGGCGGGTCGTCCTCCATCAATGGGCTCGTCTATGTGCGCGGCCATGCGGAGGACTTCAACCGCTGGGAAGAGCTGGGCGCGCGCGGCTGGGCCTATGCGGACGTGCTGCCCTACTACAAGCGCATGGAGACCTCGCATGGCGGCGAGACCGGCTGGCGCGGCACCGACGGGCCGCTGCACGTTCAGCGCGGTCCCATGACAAACCCGCTGTTCCACGCCTTCATCCAGGCGGGCCAGCAGGCCGGCTTCGAAATGACCGAGGATTACAACGGCTCCAAGCAGGAGGGCTTCGGCCTGATGGAGCAGACGATCCACAACGGCCGGCGCTGGTCGGCGGCCAATGCCTATCTGCGGCCCGCCATGAAGCGGCCGAACGTTTCGCTGGTGCGGTGCTTCGCGCGCAAGATCGTCATCGAGAACGGCCGCGCCGTCGGCGTCGAGATCGAGCGTGGCGGCGTGGTCGAGGTGGTGCGGGCCAACAAGGAGGTCATCGTCTCTGCCTCCTCCTTCAACTCGCCCAAGCTGCTCATGCTCTCCGGCATCGGCCCGGCGCAGCACCTGAAGGATATGGGCATCGAAGTGAAGGTCGACCGGCCGGGCGTCGGCGCCAACCTTCAGGACCATATGGAATTCTATTTCCAGCAGATTTCCACCAAGCCGGTTTCGCTCTATTCCTGGCTGCCATGGTTCTGGCAGGGCGTGGCGGGCGCGCAGTGGCTATTGTCCAAGGGCGGGCTCGGCGCCTCCAACCAGTTCGAGGCCTGCGCCTTCCTGCGTTCGGCGGCGGGGCTGAAGCAACCTGATATCCAGTATCACTTCCTGCCCGTCGCCATCTCCTACGACGGTAAGGCGGCGGCCAAGAGCCACGGCTTCCAGGTGCATGTCGGCTACAACCTGTCGAAATCGCGTGGCAACGTGACGCTCAGGTCCGCCGATCCGATGGCGGATCCGGTCATCCGCTTCAACTATATGAGCCACGAGGAAGACTGGGCGAAGTTCCGCCACTGCGTGCGCCTGACCCGCGAGATCTTCAGCCAGAAGGCCTTCGACGATTACCGTGGACCGGAAATCCAGCCGGGCGAGAAGGTGCAGACCGACGACGAGATCGACGCGTTCCTGCGCGAGCATCTGGAAAGCGCCTATCACCCCTGCGGCACCTGCCGGATGGGCGAGGCAAGCGACCCGATGGCGGTGGTGGATCCGGAAACCCGCGTTATCGGCATCGACGGTCTGCGCGTGGCTGACAGCTCAATCTTCCCGCATGTGACCTACGGCAACCTCAACGCCCCGTCGATCATGACCGGCGAAAAGGCGGCCGACCACATCCTCGGCCGCCAGCCGCTCGCCCGTTCCAACCAGGAACCCTGGGTCAACCCCCGCGCGGCGGTCAGCGACCGGTAAAGGCCGCATCGTTGGGACCAGATGCGGGAAAATTTGTTCTCGCGTCTTGTCCCCCGTGTGACGGACGTGACAGTGTGCCGCCATGTCGCGATATTACAGCAAATCGAAACTCCTGCGCCGCGGCCGCGCGATGTGGGGTTCCTATCAGGTTTGGCGCATGCGCCTGGTGTTCTGGCTGGGCGCTCTGGCTATCGGGGCCGTCAGCGTCGGCTTTGCACGGCTTGCCGATGTCGCCCAACATCTGTTCAGCACCGCGCGCACAGCCGGGGAATGGACCTTCCTGCTGCCGCTTGTCATCACGCCGCTCGGCTTCGTGCTTTGCGCCTGGCTGGCCATGCAGTTCTTTCCGAACGCGCAGGGCAGCGGCATTCCGCAGGCGATCGCCGCGCGGCATCTGCATGATCGTGAAGACCGCGCGCGGCTGCTCAATCTCAAACTCGCCGTCGGCAAGATCGTGCTGACGATCACTGGGCTCTTGTCGGGCGCCTCCATCGGTCGCGAAGGGCCGACTGTTCAGGTCGGTGCCTCGATCATGCTGCAGGCGGCGCGGTGGGGCGGTGTCGAGCAGGCCCGTGGGCTGATTCTCGCCGGTTCGGCGGCGGGCATTGCGGCAGCGTTCAACACGCCGCTCGCCGGAATCGTCTTCGCCATTGAGGAAATGAGCCGCAGCTACGAATCGCGCACCAATGGCGCGGTGCTGACCGCGGTGATCCTCGCCGGCATCGCCGCGCTCGGCCTCAACGGCAATTATACCTATTTCGGCGGCGCACCATCCACCACACTGCACGCCTCCGATTGGTGGATGGTCATGATCTGCGGAATCGGCGGGGGGCTTATCGGGGCGATCTTCAGCACGGCGGCGCTGCGCGGCGCGCGGCGCATCAAGCGCTGGGCGCAGCCCGATATCCGCCGCCGCATGCTGATGCTCGCCGGCGCAAGCGGGCTTGCCATCGCGCTGCTCGGCATCCTGTCTTCCGGTGCGACCTTCGGCACGGGCTACGAGCAGGCACGCGCAGCCGTGGAAGGCACGGCCCCCTCGCCCTTCTTCTTCCTTGAGAAGCTTGCCGCCACCTTCATTTCCATGATGTCGGGTATTCCCGGTGGCATTTTTGCCCCCTCGCTTTCCGTCGGCGCCGGTTTCGGCAGCACCGTGGCAACCTTGCTGGGCGCCAGCATATCGCTGGGCGCGCTCGTCGGCATGGCCGGCTATTTCGCCGGCGTGGTCCAGGCGCCCATGACGGCGTTCGTCATCATCCTGGAAATGTCGGACAGCCGGGAGAGCGTCATCGCGTTGATGGCCGCCTCCATGCTCGGTTACATCGCCGCACGGTTCATCTCATCCGAGCCGCTGTATCACGGTCTGTCTCGCGCCTTCATTGCCGACTCGATCCGCGCCAACCGCGCAAACCAGCGGGCCGATGTCGAGCGGGCACCCGCACGGTGACGGCCGCATCCTCATCGCAGGCCCAACTATAGTCTCGCGCAACCATAATTTTCTACTATTTATGTAGAATATAAAGAAATAAAGCGCTTTCCGAGGCGGTGCGGCAGTATTTCTTCTCTTCTTGGCGAATGGAGAGATATTTGCTCCTGCGCAGACTTTTGAGAAACCTGTTTTGCTGTCTCGGCGTCCCTGCTCCTGCGATAATCCGTCAACTCTTCGCAAAGGCATGGACGCAATGACTGCTCTCACCGGAAACGGGACCGCGCAGGCCCTTAATGACAAACTTGCAAGCCTCGATCTTGCCGGACGGCTTGCGCTGGTCGCCGAGCTGGGCGGCCGCGCCGTATTCACCACCAGTCTCGGCATCGAGGATCAGGTCATCACCGCGGTAATCGGCACCGAGCGGCTTGCCATCGATGTCGTGACGCTGGAGACGGGGCGTCTCTTCAAGGAAACCGTCGATCTCATCGACGAGACCGAGGGCCAGTACGGCATCACCATCGCCCGCTACGTTCCCGCACAGGACGATATCGACGCCTATGCGGCGAAGTATGGTCTTAACGGCTTCTACGATAGCGTCGAAGCCCGCCACGCCTGTTGCGGCGTGCGCAAGCTGAAGCCGCTTGCGCGCGCACTCGAAGGGGCATCCTTCTGGATCACCGGCCTGCGCCGCGGCCAGTCCGGCAACCGCGCGGACACGCCCTTCGCCGAATTCGATGCCGATCGCAATCTCATCAAGATCAATCCGCTGGCGGATTGGGACATCGACCGCATCAAGGCTTATGTCGCCGACAACGCCGTGCCGGTGAACCCGATGCACAACCGCGGCTATCCCTCCATCGGCTGCGAGCCCTGTACGCGCGCCATCAAGCCCGGCGAGCCCGAGCGTGCCGGCCGCTGGTGGTGGGAAAACGACGAGAAGCGCGAATGCGGCCTGCACGTCCACGAGGCCACCGCATCCACCATCCCGGCCCCGAGCGCCGCCTGACAGACACCCGCCCTCCCAAGGCGCCCCATCCGGAGTTTAGAATTTCCATGTCCGACATCCGTAACGAGGCGGAAGCGAAGCAGAACGCAACGCACAAGCCGCCGCTCGATCCGCACCTCAAGGCGCTGGAAAACGAAGCGATTCATATCTTCCGCGAGGTCGCTGCCGAATTCGAGCGCCCCGTTATGCTCTATTCCATCGGCAAGGACAGTTCCGTCCTGCTACATCTGGCGCGCAAGGCCTTCTATCCCGGCCGCGTGCCCTTCCCGCTGCTGCACGTCAACACCGGCTGGAAGTTCGCCGAGATGATTGCCTTCCGCGACAACATCGTGAAGGAATACGATCTCGACCTGATCGAGCACATCAATCCGCGCGGCGCGGCCGAGAACGTAACGCCCTTCACGCATGGTTCGGCTCTCTATACCGACATCATGAAGACGGAATCGCTGCGCCAGGCGCTGGACGCCGGCAAATACGATGCCGCCTTTGGCGGTGCGCGCCGCGACGAGGAAGCCTCGCGCGCCAAGGAGCGCATCTACTCGTTCCGTACGCCCGATCATCGCTGGGATCCGCGCAACCAGCGCCCGGAACTGTGGAACGTCTATAACGGCATGATCCGGCAGGGCGAAAGCGTGCGCGCCTTTCCGCTCTCCAACTGGACCGAGGTCGATATCTGGCGCTACATCCAGGCCGAGGACATCCCGATCGTCCCGCTCTACTTCGCGAAGAAGCGCCCCTATGTGGAGCGCGACGGCATGATGATCATGGCCGAGGATCCCCGCATGGAACTGCTGCCCGGCGAAGTGCGCCAGGAAGGCGTCATACGCTTCCGCACGCTCGGCTGCTTCCCGCTGACCGGCGCCATCCGCTCCAACGCCACCACGCTCGACGACATCATTGCCGAGCTGGAGACGGCCACCGTCTCCGAACGCCAGGGCCGCGCGATCGACCGCGACCAGTCCGGCTCCATGGAAAAGAAGAAACGCGAAGGGTATTTCTGAGATGACCGTTTCCGCCACCGCAACCGCCGAAGCGCTTCCGCTCGAAGCGCCGGTCGCTGAACAGGCCCGCGCGATCCGCGATTCCCGCCCGCTTCGCCTCATCACCTGTGGCTCGGTCGACGACGGCAAGTCGACGCTGATCGGCCGCCTGCTCTGGGACACCAAGGCCGTCAAGGAAGACCAGGCCGCGACGCTGCACCGCGACAGCGGCAAGCAGAACGATCTCGGCCTGCCCGATTTCGCGCTGCTGCTGGACGGTCTCCAGGCCGAGCGTGAACAGGGCATCACCATCGACGTGGCCTATCGCTACTTCTCGACGGACCGTCGCTCGTTCATCGTCGCCGACACCCCCGGCCACGAACAATATACCCGCAACATGGCCACCGGCGCCTCCACGGCGGACCTTGCTGTGCTCTTGGTCGATGCCCGCGCCGGCATTCTCGAGCAGACCCGCCGTCACGCCACCATCGCCTCGCTGATGGGCATCCGGCAGTTCGTGCTCGCCGTCAACAAGATCGACCTGACGAACTACGACCGCGCCCGCTTCCTGGAAATCGTGCACGATTTCAAGGAATTCGCGCTCACGCTCGGGGTCAAGCAGATCACCGCCATCCCGATGTCGGCGCTGAAGGGCGAGAACGTCGTCTATGACGGCCGTGCCGCCATGCCCTGGTACGACGGGCCGACGCTCGTCGAGACGCTGGAAAAGGCCACGACCCGCTCCAACCAGACGGTCGGCTTCCGCCTGCCGGTGCAGCGCGTCTCGCGCCCGGGCGAAAGCTTCCGCGGCTATCAGGGCACGGTCGCCGGCGGTTCGGTGAAGCCGGGCGATTCCGTGGTGATCCTGCCGTCCGGTATGGTCGCCAACGTCACCAAGATCGTGACCTTCGACCTCGTGCGCAACGCGGCCGTCGCGGGCGATGCCATCACGCTCGTGCTCGACCGGCAGGTCGACGTGTCGCGCGGCGACATGATCGTCGCCATCGACAGCCAGCCGATGACCGGCCGCGGCTTCGACGCCCAGATCGTGGCGCTGCAACCCGACCGCATCGAGCCGGGCAAGCGCTACTGGCTGAAGAGCGGCTCACGCCGCCAGCGCGTACTCATCGAGCCGGTGAGCCAGCTCGACCTGAAGACCTCGAAGTGGGGCACCGCCGAACGTCTCGGCATGAACGCCATCGGCAAGGTTCATCTCACCTTCGACGAACAGGCGATCTTCGACACCTACGAGCAGAACCGCACGACCGGCGCCTTCATCCTGATCGACCCCGACACCAACAACACGGTGGCCGGCGGCATGATCACGGGGCGGCGCTCGGAACTGGGCGGCATCCACAAGGACGACCAGCGCGTGCTGCTCTCCCTGCCCGCCGATCTTGCTGAAAAGATCATGGCCAGCGAACTCTTCGCAAGCCGCCGCCAGGATGTGGACATTCGCCACACCACCGTCGGCCGCGCGGCGGAAATCCTTGGCGATCTGGACGAATAGTCCGGCATCGCATGGCGATACGAAAGCGGCGCCCCTCGGGCGCCGCTTTTCGTTTTGGCCGTTGCCACATGTGGCATCTAAAAAGAAAGGCACCCTTCGCCAGCAAGCCTGGTTCGAGGGTGCCTTTCATGATCCGGAATGGCCTGCCGCCTTGCAGGCAGCCGATCCGAAAATCCTCAGAAGAAGAAGTACCAGATCAGCAGGACTGCGAAGAGCGGAACGCCCATCAACCAGAGAATAAAAGCGCGAGCCATGGTTGTTTCCTTTCCTTTATTGCGTTGAACAGGAAATGCGCGTTGCGCGATTTTGTTCCACCAGCGGCGGGTACAAGTGCTTGCAAAGGCCAGCCACGCACGCCGGCTTTTCCGTTTCGCGACACGCGTGAGCCGTACCGCGCGAAAGGCGTAAACGCCCTCCCCGGCCTGCGGTCCGAGGCTTCGCGAAAAAAATCCCGCGGCGTCCCGGGGCTTTCCCCAACATCGCGGATTTTTTTGAACTTTTCCGCTTGTCGAACGGCTGAGCCTGTTCTATAGAGGCGCCGCTGGTCACGGAGTGTAGCGCAGTCTGGTAGCGCACCACGTTCGGGACGTGGGGGTCGAGTGTTCGAATCACTCCACTCCGACCAGCTGAAACTGCTAGAAGATCAGGCGGTTGAATGTTTCCCGAAACCCTTTCGAGATTGCGATGATAGCCGCGGCGGTTGCCGAGGTTTTCCCGGATTGTTATCGTGCGGCGAACGCATGAATCGGGAGCGTGGATGACGCGTCAGACGATAGCAACCGCACTGCTTTGCGTTTCGGCGGCCGGTATCGGTCTTGCCCTGCTCGCCTTCGTGATCGGCCTCTTCCCTTGGAGCCTGGCGCTGCTGGCGGTCATCGGGCTGGTGACGGCCAGCCATCTCTTTGCCAAGCGTTGACGACCGCGCCGCATTCAATGCCCTCACCGTAAATGGATTGCCAATATGCTGAAAGTGATTGCCCAGGACTTCATCAAGCCCGAGGCGCTGGAGATCGTTCGCCCGCTTTACCAGGAGCTGGTTGCGCTGACGCGGCAGGAGCCGCTTTGCATCAGCTACGACCTGCATGTCGACCAAAAGGATCCCGGCCATTTCGTCTTCATCGAAACCTGGCCAGACCGCGCCGCGCTGGACGCCCATTGCGCGACGGAACACTTCCGGCGGCTGGTGCCGCAGATCAATGCCCATCAGCGCGCCGAATGCACCTTTATCCTGATGGACGATTTCTGAGACGTCGGTTCCCTACGGTTCGGGCCATGACGCCGCTTGGCGCCCGGCCGGCGGTTGCATCCCACTGTTGCAAATCCGCACGTATCCCGCCCCATGTCCGGGGATGACCACAAACTTGGCGCGGGAGTGATTCCCCTTTTGCGAGCACTGCGCTATGGCGAAATCAGGGGCCCGTCCCGAGTCACCGGGAACGGCTGAACGAAGTCCAAGGAAATGGCACATATGAACTCCCGCATCGCACTCCTGGCAGGCCTGGCGCTTGCCCTTACCGCATGCACCACCGTCAGCGTTCCGACGAACCCGCTGCAAGCGCGCTGGAACGGCAAGACCGCCGGCAGCTTCTTCGCGGCTTATGGCCCTCCGCTTTCCGACACGAGCGCGGGCGGCACGACGCTTTACAAGTGGCGCGGCGGCTTCTCGAAGGGCCGGTCCTGCTCCGTCGAGCTGACCGTGAACGACGCCTACCGGATCACCAATATCCGTGCGATCGCCGACCGCGTCGATCCGAAGGGCGGCCCGAGCCACTGCGAAACCGTGCTCGACGCCGCGCAGAAATGATGGGCGGCTGACACAGCAGAAATGACAAGGCCATGCGGCGACGCATGGCCTTTTTTCATGGAGGAAGACATGGAAGACCGCCTTTACCACGACCCTGCCCTTGCCGATTTCTACGATCTCGAAAACGGCTGGGACCGGTCTGAGGACTTCACCTTCTGCCAGACACTCGCCGCCGAGGCTGACAGCGTGCTCGACCTTGGCTGCGGCACGGGGGAACTGGCGGTCGCGCTGTCCGGCAACAGGATGGTCGTCGGGGTCGACCCGGCACCCGCCATGCTGGAAATCGCACGCGCCAAGCCGGGTGCGGCGCGTGTCGAATTCATCGAGGGAGATGCGCGCACGCTGCGGCTTGGGCGGCGCTTCGCGCTGGTCATGCTGACGGGGCACGCCTTCCAGGTGTTCCTCACGCAGGAGGATCGGCGTGCGGCGCTTACCACCATCGCCGCGCATCTGGCCCCCGGCGGCCGCTTCATCTTCGACAGCCGCGAGCCCGCCTGCCGGGAATGGGAGGAATGGGGCCCGGACGAATCGCGACGCCGCCTCGCGCATCCCCGGTTCGGCGCCGTGCAGGCGTGGAACGATGCGGCTTTCGACGACGAGACCGGCGTCGTGACCTATGAAACGCATTACGAGATCGAGCAGACCGGCCAGCGCCTGTCCGCCGCCTCGCGCATCGCTTTTCCAACCAGGGAAGAGCTGGAGAGGCTGATTGGAGAAGCCGGTCTTCGGGTCGAGCGCTGGTATGGCGACTGGCAGGGCGCAGCCTGGACGCCCGGCGCGCGCGAGCTCATACCGCTCGGCACGCTTGCCTGACGCCCCGGCGTTCCGTCAGACGGAGCGCGTCAGCCCACCATCGACGCGGATGTTCTGGCCCGTGATGTAGCCGGCACCCTCCGAGGCGAGGAAGGCGACGGTCGCAGCAATCTCCTCGCTCGTGCCGTAGCGCTTCATCGGCACGCTCTCGCGCCGCTCCTCCGTGCCCGGCAGGCTGTCGATCCAGCCCGGCAACACATTGTTGATGCGGATATTGTCGGCCGCATAGGTGTCAGCGAAGATCTTCGTATAGGCGGCAAGCCCGGCGCGGAAGACGGCTGAGGTCGGGAACATCGACGACGGCTCGAAGGCCCAGGCAGTGGAGATATTGACGATCGATCCGGACTTCTGCGCCTTCATGACGGGCGCGACCAGCCGCACGGGCCGCACGACGTTCATGAGATAGACGTCCATGCCCTTGTGCCAGTCCTCGTCGGTGATGGCTGTGATCTCGGCGCGGGGGCCATGGCCCGCGCTGTTGACCAGCACGTCGATGCGGCCGAAGGTCGAGACGGCAAGGTCGATGAGCCGCTTGAGATCGTCGTTGGACTGGTTGGACCCGGTGACGCCTATACCGCCCAGTTCGGCGGCCAGCGCCTCGCCCTTGCCGGAAGAAGACAGGATGGCCACCTTGAAGCCATCTGCCGCCAGCCGCCGTGCCGAGGCCGCGCCCATGCCGCTGCCACCGGCAGTAATCACCGCTACCTTGTTCTCGCTCATGCCTGTCTCCCGTCTTCGAATGAGAACCGTTGATAGCATCTTCCGCCCTCGCGCGCGAAGCACCTTCCGTCGCCGGCCTGCCGCAAATGCGATTTTCAAAGCCGCTTGGCCACCGGCGCCGATGCGACTATCAATCGAAAAACCGAGCGCCCCTGCCATGGAGCATGACAGATCGTGACGACGCCAGAAGACGCGCCCGCAGCGCGAGCGAGCCGGGCAACCCGCATCACCCTGCTGTGCCGCGGCGCCACCGCTGCCAACCGGCAGGCGCGGTTCTCAGCCGGTGATAGCCTCCTGCCGAAGGAGCCGGCCCGCGCGGCGGCGCTTGCCAAGAGCTTGCGGCCCTTCGACCGGGTGTTCTGCGCGCCGGAAGCCTCTGCGGCCGAAACGGCAGCGGCCTTTTCCGCCGCACCGATCCCCTACCCGGCGCTGCGCGATGTCGATTATGGTTCATGGAACGGACAGACCGCAGACGAGATCGCGGAGCGGTTTCCAGAGGCACTGCGGCACTGGATGACCGATCCGGCCGCGGCACCGCATGGCGGGGAAAGCTTCGAGACGGCGGCCACACGCGCCACGGGCTGGCTCAACGGCCTGCATGGCACGGGCGGGCGCATCCTTGCCGTGACCCACGGCATCCCGCTTAAGCTGGTTTTCGCGCATGTTGTGGGCGCACCGCTGACGGCGGTCTGGCGTATCGATGTAGAGCCGCTCGGCTTTCTCGACCTGTCGAGCGATGGACGCCGCTGGGCGCTGCGCGGTTTCGGCGCGGGCCTGCCCGCAGTTGACGACGGCGTTTGACGGCTCAGCCCGTCGCGGCGAGCGGCAGGAACGACACGACGGCGCCGGTCTCCGCGTGGCCGGGCGCGTCTTCGTCCGCCGCAATACCCTCCACGCCCCTGTCGAGAACGGCGCGCCATTGCGAAATCAGTTCGAGATAGGAGCCGCCGCCGAAGCGCCGGGCCATCCTGTCCTGCTGGCGCAGCGTGATGCGTACCGTCGCACGGCTGAACCGATCCGTGTGGGAGAGGAAGGATTCCGGTTCCACCCGCCGCGCCAGCCCATCCAGCACCGCCTTGCGCAGGATGGGCAGGTCCGGGCGCGCGAACTGCGAAAAGAGATCCTGGAAGCGCGCATGGTCGTCGATGTCGAAATCGAGATCGCGCCCCAGGCTGTCCATGACAGGATTGGCGGGATGCAGATAGCCGAGCGGCACATGGTACTTCGGGATCGGCGTGTTGGCCGAATGGGTGCGCCGCGAGCGGATGAGGTGCGGCAGGAGATGTGTGTGCGGCCCCGGCGGTGAGACGCCGCCGGTATCCGGGCCGCCGATCTTCTGGAACACCTCGATGCGGCCGAGTCGGGTCAGCGCCACGCGGTGCGGATGCGCCTTCATGATGGCCGCCGTCGCCGGATTGTGCGGATCGAACAGGCTGCGGCCGATCTGCGCGCGCAGGATGGCGAGCAGCGCGGGATCGTCGGTGCGGATACAGAAATCGCATTGCGGCAGGGCAAGGCCGAGATCGAAGAGGATGGCCGCCCGGTCCGTCACGCGCACAGCTTCCGTATCAGGGCCGAGTTCGGTCAGCGCCTTGCGACCGTTCATCGCCGCGTCTCGCTGCGGCAGGCACAGCGCCACACCATGACTCCAGCGCTGCGGCCGGCAGCTCAGCGCCTCGTAGGCGAAGGGCACGATCTGCCCGACCGTATCGGCATCGAGCCGGATGGCGCCGCGCGGTGTGGCGCGGACGAAAAGCGAGGGAGCATCGGCCTGCAGATACTCGCCCGGATCCTGGTGGAATTCCGCAACGGCGCCATACGACCCCATGCTCCACCCTGCCCGCCGGTCGATGAGATGATCGATCAGGACATCCCTGATATCCGCCATGGTTTCCTCCCTCTCGAATGAACGCCGCGAACCCGGCTTCGGAAAGCGAGGCCGCGACGTTGCATCGGTTTGGACCGCGCCGGCCGTCTACAGGCGGCCGGCGCGGTACCGGTTTTTCAGGCGGCCTTGAGCAGGTCGCCGTGCGGGTCGAGCACGAACTTCGTCGCCGCGCCCTGGTCGAAGCTCTCGTAGCCCTGCACGGCATCGTCGAGCGCGATGATCTTCGCGTTGACGATATCGGCGATGGGCAGGCGGTCGTGCAGGATGGCCTGCATGAGCTGCCGGTTGTACTTGAGAACAGGCGTCTGGCCGGTGTGGAAGGACTGCGCCTTCGCCCAGCCGAGGCCGAAGCGCAGCGACAGGCTGCCCTCCTTGGCCGCGCTGTCGACGGCGCCCGGATCTTCCGTGACATAGAGGCCGGGAATGCCGATCGAGCCGGCGGCGCGGGTGATCTCCATCATCTGGTTCAGCACGATGGCCGGCTGCTCGCCGCCCGCATGGCCACGGGCCTCGAAGCCGACGGCATCGATGGCGCTGTCCACCTCGTTCGTTCCAACGACCTCGGCGATCATGTCACCAAGGCGGTCGCTCTTGGAAAGGTCGATCGGCTCGAAGCCCACCCGGGCGGCGTGCGCCAGACGGTCCTTGTTGAAATCGCCGATCATCACGACCGCTGCGCCGAGAATGCGGGCGGATGCGGCCGCCGCAAGCCCGACCGGGCCGGCACCCGCCACATAGACTGTCGAGCCGACGCCGACACCGGCCTTCACCGCGCCGTGGAAGCCCGTCGGCAGAATGTCGGACAGCATGGTAAGGTCGCGGATCTTCGACATGGCCTTGTCGCGATCCGGGAACTTCAACAGATTGAAGTCGGCATAGGGGATCGTGACGTAACGGGCCTGGCCGCCGATCCAGCCGCCCATGTCGACATAGCCATAGGCACCGCCCGCACGCGACGGATTGACGGTGAGGCATACGCCGGTGTCCTGCGACTTGCAGCAACGGCAGCGCCCGCAGGCTACGTTGAACGGCACCGAGACGATGTCGCCGATCTGCAGCATCTCGACGTCGATGCCCTTCTCGATGACCTCGCCGGTGATCTCGTGGCCGAGGACGAGGCCGGGCATGGCCGTCGTGCGGCCGCGCACCATGTGCTGGTCGGAGCCGCAGATATTCGTCGAGATCACCTTGAGGATCACGCCGTGTTCGATACGGCGGCCGTCGGGGGCCTCCAGCTTCGGGTCGTCGATGTCGCGGACCTCGACCTTGCCGGGTCGCATATAGACGACGCCTCTGTTCCTGCTCATGTCTGTCTCCTCCTGGGTTTTGCCTCGTCCGGCCCGCCAAGCGCGCGCCGGATCCTCTCGGAACGATCGCGCAGGCCAACGGGCTGAGCGCGGAGCGTCGCTCGACGAAGGATGGAGAGGAGAAGGAAACGGGCCCTTCGAGAGGACGCCGTTCACCTCTTGATCGCCCACCGCAATCGGCCGAGTCATCGTTTCAGGGCTGGTTTCCGGGCTTCGGAACTGTCCTTTCGGACGCTGCCGGCACCTTCCCGGCCGACTGGCCAGTGGTGTTTGCCGGAGCTTTCGTTCCGCTACCGTTGCGGGGGCAGCACCGGCATTCGACCGGCTTCCCAATTATCCGTCCCGACATGGTCGGGACGGCACCCTGTACGCACCCAGCAAACCATCTGGCGGGCCAAAGGACCCTCGGGAATACGACATCGACGGCACCCCGAACGACATGCCGTTGAAGGACATCCCAAGGCTCAGAAATCCCAGTCGTCGTCCTCGGTCGCGACCGCTTTGCCGATGACATAGGACGAACCGGAGCCGGAGAAGAAGTCGTGGTTTTCATCGGCATTCGGCGACAGCGCCGAGAGGATCGCCGGATTGACCTTGCAGGCTTCCGGCGGGAACAGCGCCTCGTAGCCGAGGTTCATCAGCGCCTTGTTGCCATTGTAGTGCAGGAACTTCTTGACGTCCTCGCTGAGGCCGACGCCGTCATAGAGCTCTTCGGTATAGCGGGCCTCGTTGTCATAGAGCTCCAGCAGCAGATCGAAGGCAAAGTCCTTGATTTCCTGCTGCTTGTCAGCGCTCAAGCGCTCGACGGCGCGCTGGAACTTGTAGCCGATATAATAGCCGTGCACGGCCTCGTCGCGGATGATGAGGCGGATCATGTCGGCGGTGTTGGTGAGCTTGGCGCGGCTCGACCAGTACATCGGCAGATAGAAGCCGGAATAGAACAGGAAGCTTTCCAGGAAGACGGAGGCGACCTTCTTCTTCAAGGGATCGCCGGAATCGTACTGCTCCATGATCAGCGCCGATTTCCGTTGCAGGAACTCGTTTTCCTCCGACCAGCGATAGGCGTCGTCCACATCGGGCGTCAGGCAGAGCGTCGAGAAGATCGAGGAATAGGAGCGCGCGTGCACGGCCTCCATGAAGGAGATGTTGGAAAGAACCGCTTCCTCATGCGGCGTGGCCGAATCCTCCATCAGCCTGACGGAGCCGACGCCGTTCTGGATCGTGTCGAGCAGGGTAAGCCCGGTGAAGACGCGGATGGTGAGCTTCTGCTCTTCCGGCTTCAGCGTCGCCCAGGAGGGAATGTCGTTGGACAACGGCACCTTTTCCGGCAGCCAGAAATTGCCGGTCAGGCGGTTCCAGACCTCCAGGTCCTTGTCGTCCTCGATGCGGTTCCAGTTGATGGCGCGCACGGCGGCGGCAGCCTTTGGCGCCTTGGTCTTCACTTGGATATTCATGGTCTTCCCCGAAATCACAGCGCGCAAGAGACACAGCCCTGCACTTCCGTGCCGGACAGCGCCATCTGGCGAAGGCGGATGTAGTAGATGGTCTTGATGCCTTTCTTCCAGGCATAGATCTGCGCCCGGTTGATGTCGCGTGTCGTTGCCGTATCGCGGAAGAACAGCGTCAGCGACAGGCCCTGATCGACATGCTGGGTGGCCGCCGCATAGGTGTCGATGATTTTCTCCGGGCCGATCTCATAGGCGTCCTGATAGTAATCCAGGTTGTCGTTCGTCATGAAGGCGGCGGGATAGTAAACGCGTCCGATCTTGCCTTCCTTGCGGATCTCGATCTTAGAGACGATCGGGTGGATCGAGGAGGTCGAGTGGTTGATATAGGAGATCGATCCGGTCGGCGGCACGGCCTGGAGGTTCTGGTTGTAGAGCCCGCCTTCCATGACGGCCGACTTCAGTTCCTTCCAGTCTTCCTTCGTCGGGATGTGGATGCCGGCCTCTTCGAAGATGCCGCGCACTTTCTCCGTCACGGGTAGCCATTCCTGCTCGGTATATTTGTCGAAATACTCGCCCGAGGCATATTTCGAGTTCTCGAAGCCCTTGAAGCTTACGCCCTTCTCGACAGCCAGCCGGTTGGAGGCGCGGATGGCGTGATAGGTCACCGTATAGAAATAGATATTGGTGAAATCGACGCCTTCTTCCGAACCGTAAAAGATGCGCTCGCGGGCGAGATAGCCATGCAGGTTCATCTGGCCGAGCCCGATGGCGTGGCTGTCGTCGTTGCCCTTCTCGACGGAGGGAACGGACGAGATGTGGCTCATCTCGGAAACGGCCGTCAGCGCGCGGATCGACGTCTCGATGGTCCGGCCGAAATCCGGTGAATCCATCGCAGAGGCAATGTTGAGCGAGCCGAGATTACAGGAGATGTCCTTGCCCATCTTCGCATAGGAGAGGTCGGGGTTGAACTCGCTCGGCTCGCTCACCTGCAGAATTTCCGAGCAGAGATTGCTCATGGAGATGCGGCCGGCAATGGGATTGGCGCGGTTCACCGTGTCCTCGAACATGATGTAGGGATAGCCGCTTTCGAACTGGATCTCGGCGATGATCTGGAAGAAATCGCGCGCTTTGATCTTCTTCTTCTTGATGCGGCTGTCCTCGACCATCTCACGGTATTTTTCGGTGACCGAAATCTCGGAAAAGGCGACGCCGTAGACGCGCTCCACGTCATGCGGCGAGAAGAGGTACATATCCTCGTTGTTCTTCGCCAGTTCGAAGGTGATGTCGGGGATGACCACGCCGAGCGACAGCGTCTTGATGCGGATCTTCTCGTCGGCATTCTCGCGCTTGGTATCGAGAAAGCGCATGATATCGGGATGGTGGGCGTTGAGATAGACGGCCCCTGCCCCCTGCCGCGCACCGAGCTGATTGGCGTAGGAGAACGAGTCCTCCAGAAGCTTCATGACAGGGATGACGCCGGACGACTGGTTCTCGATCTGCTTGATCGGCGCGCCCATCTCGCGAAGGTTGGTGAGCGAGAGCGCGACCCCGCCACCGCGCTTGGAAAGCTGGAGCGCCGAGTTGATCGAGCGGCCGATACTTTCCATGTTGTCTTCAATGCGCAGCAGGAAGCACGAGACGAGTTCGCCGCGCTGCTTCTTGCCGGCATTGAGGAAGGTCGGCGTCGCCGGCTGGAAGCGGCCGGAAATGATTTCGTCGACGAGATCGCGGGCAAGCTGCTCGTTGCCGCGGGCCAGCGCCAGCGCCACCATGCAGACGCGGTCCTCGTAGCGCTCCAGGTAGCGTTTTCCGTCGAAGGTCTTCAGCGTGTAGGAGGTGTAGTACTTGAAGGCACCCAGGAAGGTCGGGAAGCGGAACTTCTTGTCATAGGCGTGATCGAAGAGATCGCGCACGAAATTGAACGAATACTGATCGAGCACGTCCTGCTCGTAATAGCCCTCCGTCACCAGATAATCGAGCTTCTCCCGCAGGTTATGGAAGAACACCGTGTTCTGGTTGACGTGCTGGAGGAAATATTGCTTGGCCGCCTGCCGATCCTTGTCGAGCTGGATCTTCCCCTCTTCATCATAGAGGTTCAGCATGGCGTTGAGCGCGTGATAGTCCAGCGCCGTGATTTCCGGCACCTTTGCCGGCTTGTCTATCGTCATCGTGTCCAAAATCGTTCCAGCCCTTGTCTGACGTTGTCGACATCCTCATCCGTTCCGAGCAGTTCGAAACGGTAGAGGTACGGCACGGCGCATTTCGCGGAGACGATGTTGCCTGCGAGAGCGTATCCGGTGCCGAAATTGGTGTTCCCGGCCGCGATAACGCCGCGGATCAGGCTTCGATTGTGCGGATCGTTCAGAAAGCGGATCACCGGCTTCGGCACCGCTCCCTTCTCCCCGCCGCCGCCATAGGTCGGCGAGACCAGCACGAAGGGCTCCCGCGCCGTTGGCGGCTCGTCCGTCGCGTCGACCGGCAGGCGGAGGGCCGCGACGCCGAGTTTCTCGACGAAGCGCCGGGTGTTCTCCGACCGGCTGGAAAAATAGACGAGCCCGCCCATCGGCCGGCTCAGGCGAGCGCGCTGATCATGTCCGGGCGGAAGCCGGCCCAATGCTGCTCGCCGGCGATGACGACGGGAACCTGGCGATAACCGAGACCCTGCACCAGCGCGAAGGCATCGGCATCCTCGGAGACATCGACGACGCTGTAATCGATGCCTTGGCGGTCGAGCGCGCGGGTGGTCGCGGTGCACTGGACGCAGGCGGGCTTGGAATAGACGATGATGGACATGGGCTTTCCTCGTTTTTCAATCAGGCATGGGGAACCGATCGGCCATCCGCCGATGACCGTTCGAAACATTATAGAGACATGGACGGACGCCCGCGGACGACCGGTTAAGGGGCGTCCGCCTACACGCGCGGAGAAACTGTAAACAAGATCGACATGACTTCACACCGAGACATTTTCAGCAGGGTGCACAGGGAGACGCGGGGCGAGATCATTCGCAACCCATCGCTCGCCATCCGGACACCCCGCCCGTGGACGTTCATGCACGAGGCAGGTCTCCTGGCTCGCGGGTCGACACGGTCATCCGTCTTCCCAAGGCATTAGCGCCTCAGTGACATCATCGGATGAACGCTCACCGCTTACAGTTGCGGGGGCAGCCCCGGACAATGCGGCCATCATAGCCGCCCCGGGTTCCCGTCTTAGCCCTCGACACTTTCGAATCGAAGGAACCTCGAACACAAGATATAGTAGACGAGGTAAAAAATGCGTCAACGCCTATGATCGGTTATCCAACATTTCGTGCGGGACCACGGGCACCGGCCGGTCGCGGTCATCGACCGCGACCATCACGAAACGGCCGTGTGCCGTGAGTTTGCGGGCACCACTCATCAGGTCTTCCGACCACAGGTCCACGGCAACGGTCATGGAGGTGCGCCCGACGGCAACAATCGTTGCGACCGTGTCGACGATCGCGCCGACCGGCACGGGCGCGCGGAAATCGACACGCTCGGAGGCGGCCAGCACGGTGATGCGCCGGCCATGGCGGGTCGCCGCCACGAAAGCCGCCTTGGTCATGACGGCGAGCGCCTCGCCGCCGAACATGCGGCAGGAACTGCTGGCCTGATCGGCAAAGACGATATCGCTTGTGATGAGCCCGTCGTGCGGCGCATCGGCGGTGTCACAGAGCGGCGGCAGGCGCCAGTCCGGCCCCTTGCTTTCCGGCACCGCGACCATATTGAACCCACCACGCGTGCACAGCCGGCGCTCGCCGGAGAGAAGGTCCTCCGCCGTCATTTCCACCTCGACGGACATCGACTTACGGCCGACGCGCAGGACGCGCGCGCAAAGCTCGACCATTTCCCCCACGCGAGCGGGCGCCTGGAAATCGACGCGGTCGCAGGAGGCCGTCACGAAGGGCACCCGGCCGTGGCGGGTCGCGGCAATGAAGGCGATGCGGTCCATCAGCGCTAGTCCGGCGCCGCCGAACAGCGTGCCGTGGTGGTTCGTATCACCGGGAAAAACGAGATCGATGAGGCGGCTCGGGAAAACAGACATGAGATCAATTCCTTCAATCGGCGGCGTCCGGCCCGGTCGCGTGACGGCGAACAGTCGCTCGTCCTCTCGGCAGCGCGGTTTGACGGGCCAGCCTTTGCAGGCCGTTCTTTTCGAAGAGATCGTTCAACGCTTCGGCCAGGATGACCTGATGGGTGACGTTGCGCTCTTTCGCGAGCCGGCTGATCGCGTCGAGCACATCGGGCGGGAAGTGTCCGGAGACCTGGCGTCGGCCAATCCGGCTGGGACGTCTGCTCATATCAGCCCTCCTCAAGCGGCGAGAACGATTTCACCTGTCAGGCCGGCGGACCTGACGACATGAGGACGGCCCGGGTTTCCCCGGGCCGCCGGATGACACTATCGGGCGGCGTGGCGCAATTGCGCGGCGGCAGCGACCATGTTGACGAGCGCGGGCCTGACCTCTTCCCATTTGCGAGTCTTGAGGCCGCAATCGGGGTTGATCCACAGCTGGCGATCCGCCAGGCGCTGGCGGGCGAGCGACAGGAGGTCGGTCATCTCACCGATATCGGGCACGCGCTGCGAGTGAATGTCATAGACGCCGGGGCCGATCTCGTTGGGATACTGGAAGTTCCTGAAGGCATCGAGCAGCTCCATCTTCGAGCGCGAGGTCTCGATGGAGATGACGTCGGCATCCATGGCGGCGATGGCCGAGATGATGTCGTTGAACTCCGAGTAGCACATGTGGGTGTGGATCTGCGTCTCGTCCGCCACGCCACTCGAGCACAGCCGGAAGGATTCGACCGCCCAGTCCAGATAATGCTGCCAGTCCCGATGGCGCAGCGGCAGGCCTTCGCGCAAAGCGGCCTCGTCGATCTGGATCATCTTCGCGCCGGCCGCCTCGAGATCGGCGACTTCGTAGCGGATGGCGAGCGCGATCTGTCGGCAGGTGGCGCTGCGCGGGATATCGTCCCGCACGAAGGACCAGTTGAGGATCGTCACCGGGCCCGTCAGCATGCCCTTCACAGGCTTTTCGGTCAGCGACTGCGCATATTGCCACCAGCGAACGGTCATCGGGTTCGGCCGCGAGACGTCGCCGAAGATGATCGGCGGGCGGACATAGCGCGAGCCGTAGCTCTGTACCCAGGCGTGCTGCGTGAAGGCGAAGCCGGCAAGCTGCTCGCCGAAATACTGCACCATGTCGTTCCTTTCGAACTCGCCGTGCACCAGCACATCCAGCCCGATCTCCTCCTGCCAGCGGATCGCCGCAGCCGTCTCCTTTTGCAGAAAGGTCTCGTAATCCTTGTAGCTCAGCGCGCCCTTGGCGTGGGCGGAGCGTGCCTTGCGGACTTCGCTGGTCTGCGGGAAGGAGCCGATCGTCGTTGTGGGGAAGAGCGGCAGGTCGAGTGCCTTTGCCTGGAGCGCGCGGCGATGCTCGAAGGGGCTCTTGCGGCGCGTCATCGCCGCATCGATGCCGGCAATGCGGCCCTGCACCAGGGGATCGGTTACCTTCGGCGAGGACGCTCGCGCCGCCACCGCCTGCGCGGCCTCGTTGATCGCCTCCCACACGCCATCCCTGCCCTGTGCAAGCCCTTGGCCGAGCGTTGCAAGCTCGCCCAGCTTCTGGGTGGCGAAGGACAGCCAGCTTTTCAGCTCCGCATCGAGCCCGGTTTCGAGCGCAAGGTCGATCGGCACATGCAGGAGCGAGCACGAGGCGGCGACTTCGACCTTGTCAGCCCCCCGAGCGGCGACGACCGGCGCCAGCCGCTCCAGGATGGCGGCAAGATCGGCCCGCCAGATGTTGCGCCCGTCGATGACGCCGAGCGAAAGGACCTGATCGGCCCGGACAACCTTCAGGATTGCATCAAGCTGGTTCGGCGCGCGCACGAGATCGACATGGAGGCCGGCGACCTGAAGGGCGGCCGCGGCATTGAGATTGTCCCCCGGCGCGCCGAAATAGGTGGCAAGCATGATGTTCAGCCCGGGTGCGGCCTTGGCGAAGGCCTCATAGGCCAGTTTGAAGGCATGGCGCTCGCCTTCGGTGAGGTCGAGGGCGAGGATCGGCTCATCGACCTGCACCCAGTCGGCGCCGGCGGCGCGCAGCCGGCGGAACAGCTCTTCATAGACGGGCAGCAGCTTCGCCAGAAGATCGAGCGGCTTGAACGTGGAGGGGCGCGCCTTGGCGAGCTTGAGGAAGGTGACCGGCCCCAGAACGACCGGGCGGGTGTGGATGCCGAGCGCCCTGGCCTCGAGGAAATGATCGACGGGCTTCTGTGAGGTCAGGGCGAAGGCCTGATCCTCGGAAACTTCGGGCACCATGTAGTGGTAGTTGGTGTCGAACCATTTGGTCATCTCGAGCGCGGGAACGCCGTGGCCATGGTGGGCATGGCCGCAATCGGCGTGGCCATCGCGCTCACTGCCGCGCGCCATCGCGAAATAGGTGGCAAGCGACACGTCGCCGCCCGTCCAGCCATATGCCGGCGGAATGGCGCCGACCATCACGGCCGTGTCGAGAACGTGGTCATAGAGCGAAAAATCGTTCGAGGGGATCTTGGTGATCCCGATGTCGCGCTGGAGCGCCCAGTTTTCGGCGCGCAGCTTCCGGGCGGTTTCGAGCAGGTCGGCCTCGGCAACCTTGCCGGACCAGAAGCCTTCCAGCGCGAATTTCAGCTCGCGGTGGCGGCCGATACGCGGAAAGCCGAGCGAAGCGACGGAGAGAGTTTTGTTGGACATGGACATACCCCATTGGTTTGTGGGGGCATGGGTAAGCGGACGCGTGCAAAAGCCGCCGCAATCGACGGGCTGCAGCAACCACCGGGACACCCCGCCCGTGGACGTTATTTCGTCTTGGCAGGTCTCCTGGCTCACGGGTCATCGCCGCTGTCCGTCTTCCCAAGGCATCGCCTCAGTGACATCGCTGGACAACAGCTCGCCGTTTACAGTTGCGGGGGCAGCCCCGGCCTTGCCGATCATCTCGGCGCACCGGATTCCCTCTTAGCCCCGCAGCAGCAGAACTGCCCCGGGGAACCATGACACGGGCATATCTCCCGACAATCATTTGGAAGTCAATAGATATAAAGAAATCTTTATGTCTTTATTCGTTTTGACGGCACTTTGGCGCGCCCAGACGCCAAGATGTTCTGTCAGCGGCCAGACCAGGAGCCGCGCTTGCGTCGCCAGCCAATAGCCTTTTTAAGCCGCCGAAGTGGAAAGTGTCGATTGACGCGATGACGCCTTGCCCATCGCCATCCGGTGTCTCTCAAACCGAGGTCCCAGGCGAATAGTCAGAAACCACCGACTCCAGACGGCCGACACTTGGGCGTTCATCAGGGACGGCTGATCTCGTCGAGATACCACTCGATGTAGCGCAGCTCGTTCTGCTCCATCGGCGCAATCGGGCCAGGCACGAAATAGTGCGACTGCACGCCGCGTGCGGTGTGCTCGATGATCGCTTTGTCCTCTTCCGTCGTAACCTTCCACAGCCAGGTGAGCTTGGCGAGGTCGTAATCCCTGCCCTCCTCCGCCTTGCCGTCGACCAGCCAGATCAGTTCCATCTCGCAGCTTTCCGCGGATTTCGGAATGAAGCGATAGATCATGCCGTGATCGGGATAGCAGACGAGGAACGTGGTGCCGCCGAGATGGATGGAGGTGACGCCGCCATCGAAATCGGAGAAGCGGCCCATCAGCGGCGCGACCGCCTTGCCGTCCTCGCTGCCGCTCTGCACGCCGTCATAGAGGGCATAGCGGAAGGCGTGGATCGCCTCGCGGCCCTCCCGGGACGTCTGCCAGTGATTGCCCGAGCCGACCTCGATGCCGAGCGCGCAGGTGCGCGCCTCCATCGCCTCGTTCAGCGCCTCGATCATATGCAGCGGCTGTTCCAACGCATGGGTCTGCGAATATTCCGGATGCGCCGGGCCGCAATGATAACATTCGACATAGTTCTCGACTGCGAGCTTCCAGTTCGCCGCCACTGGATAGGACTCGCGATGGGCCACCTTCGCACTCGCCCAGCCATATTGTCCGCAGGTGGCGTGCAGCAGGTTCTCGACCTCGGAGAAATCGAGTGGCTGCTCGGCGAAGGAGATGAAGATCAACCCCTCGACCACGCGCACATTGAGCGTCTTCAGGCCATGATCCTCGCGTTTGAAATCCTTCGGCATCAGCCGCGCGGCCTTGAGGCTGCCGTCGTTGCCGTAGGTCCACGCATGATAGGGACAGACGAAGACGCGCGCATTGCCCTTCTGTTTCGTGCAGACCTCAGCGCCGCGATGGCGACAGACGTTCAGCACCGCATGGATACTGCCATCCGCAGCCCGCGTCACGATCACCTGTTCCGTGTCGATGCGGAAGACCTCGAAATCGTTGACGTTCGGGATCACGCTCTCATGCGCGATACAGTGCCAGTGCCGGCGGAAGACACGCTCCATGTCGCGCCGGTAAATCTCCGCATCCTGATAAAACGCCCGCGCCAGCCCATGCCCCGCCCGATGGCCCGCCACAAGACCATCGATGCGATCGCCAACACCATCGATTACAGCTTCAAGAGCACTCATCCCGCGCATGACCTTCAATGACAATTTGAAGGCAGTATTCCGGGGTACCTGGCGGCCGACAAGATGGCGGAGAGAGGGGAATTAATCGAGGAGGTCGATTAGAGCGCCGCTCATGCGGCTTGTTCGACAAAGCCGGAACCGCCGGGGCTGCTGACGCCGCCTAGACTGGCTGGGCTAAACGCTCTTCATGCTCACCCCGCATACGGTCTTCCTGCGCGAGACTAATCGCGAACACGGTCGCCGCTCCCAGAATGAAGAAGGATTCCCCCAATGCGAGGCGATTATTGGAGTTTGTCGTTATCGTGCAGAAGAAGAAGAAGCTTAAACTGTAAAGATAGGCCGTTAGACTTGAGGAAATGACGCCGCCACGGTGCGCAGCATTGATGCGGCGGACAGCGGTCGCGACAAAAACAAGGAGAAAGGCCATTCCGAGAATGCCATGGCGGACCATGATTTCAAGATAGCCGTTGTGGATTAGCGTGAAGCCCACATCCGCATAGGTCGTCTTGCGCCACTCACGCAGCCATTCATTGCCCCATCCCACAAACGGAGCAGCCTGGATCAATTCAATGGCGTTCGACCACAATTTCAGACGCTCGCGCATGGAGGATGGTGTTGCAGGATCAACAATCGCCCTTTGCATGGACGCAATCGGCCCCTCGGTCGCAACGGTATCATCCGTCAACTTCGCAGCCGCTTCGATAGTGGGGCCAGCAACTTTCTCGACATAGGAGGCGGAAATCAAAGCCACCGCCACTGCCGTCAACAGGAGCCCGCCCAAGAGATGAAGCCGCCATCTGCCCGCATAATGGAGCAGCGCGAGAATGGCCATGAGGGCCATGACAAAGACCAGCGCCAGCCAAGCTCCTTTTGAGTGCGCGCCCAGAGCGCCGAAAAGACTGAGAATGGGTGTGAGTACGCCCAGCCCCACCATCGGGAATTTGAAACGGCCTCTCAAACGCCCGGTTTCAGCCGCGTAGAGCAGCCAGAAGACCGAGGTCAGAAAAAGCATGCAACTGCCGATCCCCGCATGAATGGGATTGTGATGAAACAATGGTGCCGCCCTCTCGCCTGCAATGATGACCGCAGGGTTCAACGTGGCCACGAGCGCCACAAAACCGACGACGACAGTCAGCGTGGCAGCCGGGAAAATATAGGCTCTGGTGGCGTAGAGGGCGACGCCAACAAGCGGAAAGACGGCTGGGAAAATGTAGAGCCATTCCGACGTGCCCTTCTCCCCGGCGACAAATACACCATAGAAAAAGCGGCCTGCCGTGTAAAAAGCCCAGACGTAGCAGGCGATCGCCAGCCAGTCTCGCGAAACGCGCCGGACGCCATCCCTTTGCCAGACAACGGCAAACACAACCAGTACTATGGAGACATAGCGGTAGGTATCGCTTTCTAACAGCATGGCGGAAGCCATGAGCGCCCATAAAAGAGCAAATATTACGGCGTTCATACGGGCGCGCGATACCGAAAGCTGTTCAACCATTTCGCGCATATCCGATCCTGCGAATAGCCTCTACGATGCGGATAGCGTATGTCCTTAGCCGCTTCCACCAGGGAAACTTGGCGGCACGGTACAACGAGCTTGTTGCAATCGTCGTGCTGTCACGCCCTGGTACGGCCACGTCATGACGCGTCGTGTAGACTTTGGCACCGTAAGCCCAGCCACGTTCCAGAGCGACATCCCAAGGGTATTCCATGATTTTCAGGCCTTCGAGCACGCGCTTGGCGCCTTTTCGCGTAACAACATAACACGCGGCGGATCCTTGCGGACCATGTGCGGCACGGCCAATCTCATCGCCTTCTTGCGAGTTGGCGACATGCCTGAAGCCGACGACACGGTGGTTGCATAGCTTCACGACATCTGCATCCGGAATGGCTTCTATTATGGCTACGGCACGGGCAACAAGTGTGGTTGAAAGCTCGATGTCATCTTCGACGATGACGCCCGCGGCTTCGCCCGTTGCGTAAAATGTCGCCAGAGCCTTCAAATGGCTTCGATAGCAACCATACTCACCCGGCAGCATGGTGCGGCCGTTGTTGTGCTCGAAAGTTCTCTCATCACAGTCTACGCGTTCTTCCGGCGGCGTCTTTACACCATCGACTCCGGCGACACGAACAAGGCCAAAGCCTAAATCGTCCGCACGCCTAGATAGACTAGTCCAGCGTTCAACCGAACGATCCAGATTAATCGCGTAAATGCGGATGTCCATGTCCAAACCATCTTCTTGGCGCGCAAATAGCCGGTAAATGCGACGGCAAATAAAGCCTTAGGTATTTGGCATGCGCGTAGCACTCTCAGGCGCATCTCCGCAAGTGGCGCGCCGTCAGGTCAGCAGTGGGATCTGAACATGCCGATTTACTTGGACAAAAGAGTTAAATGGCTGGGGCGCCAGGATTCGAACCTGGGAATGCCGGTACCAAAAACCGGTGCCTTACCGCTTGGCGACGCCCCAACTTGCGGGAGCCTGATAGCAAAGCGGGGGGGCGTGGACAATGCTTATGTTCTGCTTTTCTGCGATTATCTTGTGCCGAGTAGCGGGATTTGCACGGCGGTGCGAGCTTGGTGCTTGGCAAGGACTGGTGACGGGCGATAGGATTTGTGTCGGCCCTATCTGCACGGCTTCGCATGTGAGCGTGTCTGTGCGTTTTTCCGTCCCGACATCCAATTCCGCAAGGAGCCCTCATGTCCCAGTTCCGCGCCCGTCCGCCGGCCGTTCCCACCGTTCTTCTTGACGATGCGATGGTGCGTGTCACGCGGTGGAATTTCGAGCCGGGTGCCGATACCGGCCATCACGTCCATGGCCTGGGCTATGTCGTCGTGCCGATGACGGATTGCGATTTCCTGATCGAGGATGAGACGGGCGAGCGGCGCGTGCCCACGACAGCGGGTGCCGTCTATCGGCGCGAGGCGGGCGTGGCGCACAATGTCGTCAATGGCGGTGACAAGCCGATGAGCTTCATCGAGATCGAATACAAGTGACGGCTGCCATGCGCGACGAAAAGGACGAGAGCCCGCGTTTCGAGCGCGATTTCAGGCCGGCCTATGGCGAAGCCGTTGCCGTGGCGCCGGGCGTGCAGCGCCTCACCGTCAACAATCCGAGCCCCTTCACCTTCCACGGCACCAACAGCTATATCGTCGGCGATCGATCCGTGGCGGTGATCGATCCCGGACCGGAGGACGAGGCGCATTTCCAGGCGCTGATGGCGGCACTTTCCGGGCGCGAGGTAACACATATCGCGGTCAGCCATACGCATCGCGATCACTCGCCGCTTGCCCGCAGGCTGAAGGCCGAGACCGGCGCCATCATCGTCGCGGAGGGGCCGCATCGCGCCGCACGGCCGCTGCATGCCGGCGAGAGCAATCCCTTCGCCGAAAGCTCTGACACCGCTTTCGTGCCCGATGTCGCGCTGGCGCATGGCGAGCGGGTGGAAGGCGACGGCTGGGCGCTGACGGCGCTTTTGACACCGGGCCACACCGCAAACCATGCGGCCTTTGCACTGGAGGGGCCCGAAGGCATCGTCTTCTCGGCCGATCATGTCATGGCCTGGGCGACCTCCATCGTCGCGCCGCCGGATGGGTCCATGGCGGACTACATGGCGTCGCTCGAGCGGCTGCTGCAGCGGGACGACCGGCTGTATTTTCCCGGCCATGGCGGACCGGTGACAGAACCGGCGGCCTTCCTGCGCGGCCTGCGTACCCACCGGCGCATGCGTGAACGGGCGGTGCGTGAGCGCATTCGCGCCGGCGACCGGCTGATTGCCGATATGGTGAAGGTCATCTACCGCGAGACCGATCCGCGCCTGCATGGTGCTGCAGCCCTCTCGGTGCTGGCGCATCTGGAAGACCTCATCGCCCGCGGCGAGGTGGTGACGGAGGGGGCGCCCTCGCTTTCGGGCCTCTATTTCCCCGCGCCGGGCCTCTGATCAGTCGCCTGCGATGCCGAGCAGTTCAGCGTCGAGCGCCTTCAGATACCCTTCCACCAGATCCGCGCCGATACCGAGGTCATGTGCGCCTGTGCGGGAGGCGGCGCGCATGTCGACCAGCGTGGTTTCGGCTTCTTCGCGCAGGCGAATGACGACGTCGAAGCGCAGGCCGAAGACCAGGCTGCGCCACTCGCCCTGCACCATCACATCGCCCGCGCTGCCGAGATGCGGCATCAAAGGCGTTTCGAGCGGGCGTGCTTCGGGTATCGGCACATCGCCCAGCGCCTCGGCCCCCTGCTCCGCCTTTGCGGGATCGACGGCAAGGTCCTCAAGATCGGTCAGGATGTTGTCCAGCCCGTCTTCCGCGACGATCCTGATGCCATAGGCGTCGGACACCTTGCGCACACCCTGATAGACGCGATCGAGCGCGCCCTCGTAGCGCCGTCCGGACAGGGCCGGATAGGCATCGAGTTGCAGCTGCCGGTCCTGCGGCGTGATCGTCTGGGCACGGGCCCGCCAGCCCTTTTCCGCCACCGGCTCGACGATCCATGGCGGCGGGGCGTTCGTATCGGTCGTCACGTCGTAGAGCGCGGGCTTGTAGATGTAGGAATAGACGGCAGCGGCCGCCACACCGAGCGGCAACAGCGCAAAGAGCAGCGCGATGAGCGACGCCTTTCCGCCGCGTGCGCCGACATGCCAGAGGCGCGCAAGCCCGACAGCCGCCATCAGGACCGCGAGGGCCGCCACGCCGCAGGCGAAGGCGGCAAGCACCAGGAAATGCGGCGTCGTGAGCGGGCCGAAGCGGTGCGCCGCGACGACGACGACAAACAGCGCGCAGGAAAACAGCGACAGGCGGCGCGCCCACTGCGCGGCGTAGGAAACGGGCCGTTCGTACTGGATGGTTATCGCCATGGCCTCACCGAGTATCGATGCGCTTTGGTGAAACCCGTTCACCGCAAGCGCCTTTCCTGCTTCACGCCGTTCCTGGTGCGAAGGGTACGCGCCAGAAACCGGATGCGCCGGCGGCGAAGCCGCGGCTCCCTTCCCTAGCGCAGGGTCGCGCATTTTTCCATCCGCCAGAACCACCGGGCGGGATGTTGTCAGGCAGCAACAGACGCGAAGAAACCGCGCCCGCCGCAAAATTGCCACGCTCCTTAACGAACTTTCCCGGGACGGGGGTAGTTCATCTTTAACGCGATTCCGGCCGAAGGCCGCTTTTTCATTGTTGCAGGGGTCGCCTTAGGAGAAAGACAATGTTGCCGACGCCGACAGCCGCCGACACCACAACCGCTGCCAATAGCGGGGAACCCGCCCTCCCGCTCGAACTTCTGGAACTCGAGCTTTCACTCGACGGCTTTTCCGGCGACGCAGACGCGTTCGCCGATGCCGTGCGGAATGCCGCCAGCCAGCTGGACGGCGATTTCCTGTTCGAGTTGCCGGCTTCCGGCCTTGCGGAAGACTGCCAGCGCATCGCGGCGCTGCGTGTGCCCAAGGGCGAGAACGGTGCGCTGGAGGTGGTTTTTGCGTTGCTCGATGCGGAGGCATCATCCATTCGCGTGGAAAACCCCGACGAAAAGACGGCAGACCTGAAGCGTTTCGCCGACGCATTTGTGGATGTGCTGCAACGGATCTAGCGCTTGCCGAAACGGCGGCGCTCGCCTACTTCAAGCCAGCAACTGATCGCCGGAGCCAGCATGTCACCGATCTCATCCCGCCTGATCGCCCTTGCAGCGGTAATGCTTGTGCTGGCCGGATGCCAGACCGCCGAGGA
Source organism: Shinella sp. H4-D48 (assembly GCF_022637395.1). Lineage (GTDB taxonomy): Bacteria > Pseudomonadota > Alphaproteobacteria > Rhizobiales > Rhizobiaceae > Shinella > Shinella sedimenti. Next base: position 2,563,688 of record NZ_CP093337.1, read on the forward strand.
AATCCGCGCCTCCGATGAAAATCGTTGTGCCTCCTACGGTTTCCGTCCGCGCACGGACGCTTTCGCGGCATGCCTGCAACGCATCGATCTCGACCGACGGGCGGAACTGCGCGCGGCAAGCCGCGATGCGCTGTTCATGCCGCAGCCGGTCTATGTCGTGCGGACCTACCGTCGCTGACTGTCTAAGCCTACGCGTTCAAACCTTGCCGTTGTTAAATGCCGCCTGGGCGGCGGCAAGTCGTGCGATCGGCACGCGGAACGGCGAGCAAGAAACATAATCCAGCCCCGCATCCTCGCAGAAATGGATCGACGCCGGGTCACCGCCATGTTCGCCGCAAATGCCGAGCTTGAGGTCGTTGCGCGTGCGTCGTCCGCGCTCGGCGGCAATGCGGATCAGTTCGCCCACGCCGTCGAAATCGAGTTGCACGAACGGGTCCTGCTCGACGATGCCCTTCTGGATATAGGTCGAGAGGAACGCCGAGGCGTCGTCACGCGAAATGCCGAAGGTGGTCTGCGTCAGGTCGTTGGTGCCGAAGGAGAAGAACTCCGCCGATTCGGCGATGACATGGGCCCGCAACGCCGCGCGCGGCAGCTCGATCATCGTGCCGACGAGATAATCGATCTTTACGCCGCTTTCGGCGATGACCGCCTTTGCGACGGCCTCGATGCGGGCTTTCACATAGTCGAGCTCGGCCTTCAGACCGACAAGCGGCACCATGATTTCGGGCACCACGGCGGCCCCCGTCTTCTTCGCCGCTTCCACGGCAGCCTCGAAAATGGCGCGCGCCTGCATCTCGGCGATCTCGGGATAGGAGATCGCGAGGCGGCAGCCGCGATGGCCAAGCATGGGGTTGAACTCGTGCAGCGTATCGACGCGGCGGCGCAGCACGGCTTCCTCGATGGACAGGGCCGCGGCAACCTCGGCAATCTCCTCGTCGCTCTTCGGCAGGAACTCGTGCAACGGCGGATCGAGCATGCGGATGGTCACCGGCAGGCCGTGCATGATCTCGAACAGCTCGGCAAAGTCCGAACGCTGCATGGGCAGGAGCTTTGCCAGCGAGGCACGACGGCCGGCCTCATCCTCGGCGAGGATCATCTCGCGCATCACATTGATGCGGCTGCCCTCGAAGAACATGTGCTCGGTGCGGCAGAGGCCGATACCCTCGGCACCGAAGGAGCGCGCAGCGCGCGCATCTGCCGGCGTTTCGGCATTGGTGCGCACCTTCATGCGGCGCGTGCGGTCGGCCCATTCCATGAGGCGGCCGAAATCGCCTGACAGTTCCGGCTGGAGCATGGGGATCGCACCCTTCAGCACTTGGCCGGACGAGCCATCGATGGTGATGACGTCGCCCTTGCGCAGCGTCACGCCATGGGCGACGAGCAGTTCGTTGCGCAGGTCGACGCGCAGCGTACCGGCGCCGGAAACGCAGGGCGTGCCCATTCCGCGCGCGACGACGGCCGCATGGCTGGTCATGCCGCCACGCGTCGTCAGAATGCCCTGTGCGGCATGCATGCCATGAATGTCTTCCGGGCTCGTCTCGATGCGCACGAGAATAACCTTGCGCCCCTCCTCCTGCGCCTTCACGGCGTCTTCCGAGGTGAAGACGATCTCGCCCGTTGCCGCCCCCGGCGAGGCCGGCAGGCCCGAGCCGATAACGTCGCGGCGGGCGCGCGGATCGATGGTCGGGTGAAGAAGCTGGTCGAGAGAGGCGGGATCGATGCGGCTGACCGCCTCGCCCTGGCTGATCAGCCCTTCCGTCGCCATATCGACGGAGATCTTGAGTGCGGCCTTGGCGGTGCGCTTGCCTGCGCGGGTTTGCAGCATCCAAAGCTTGCCGCGCTCGATGGTGAATTCGAGGTCCTGCATGTCGCGGTAGTGCCGCTCCAGCCGGTCGCAGATGGCGCGGAATTCACCGAATGCTTCCGGCATCAGCTTTTCCAGCGACGGCCGATCGGAACCGGAGGCGATGCGGGCTTCCTCGGTTATGTTCTGCGGCGTGCGGATGCCGGCGACGACATCCTCGCCCTGCGCATTGACGAGGAATTCGCCATAGAGCGCATTTTCGCCCGTCGAGGGATTGCGCGTGAAGGCGACACCCGTGGCGGAGGAATTACCGAGATTGCCGAAGACCATCGCCTGCACATTGACAGCCGTGCCCCAGACGGCCGGAATGTTGTGCAGCGTGCGGTAGGTGACGGCCCGGGCGTTCATCCAGCTGGCGAAGACGGCGCCGATCGCGCGCCACAGCTGGACCTCAGGGTCCTGCGGAAACTCTTCATCCAGTTCCTCGCGGATGGCTTGCTTGTAGCGGGCGACGACCTCCTGCCATTCCGCGGCCGAAAGCTCGGTGTCGTTCTCGTGCCCGAGCCGGCCCTTCTCGTCTTCCAGGATTTCCACGAAGACCTCGTGGTCGAGGCCCATGACGACATCGCCGTACATCTGGATGAAGCGACGGTAGCTGTCCCAGGCAAAGCGCGTATCGCCGGCATCCTCGCCCAACCCCGCGACCGTCGCGTCGTTGAGGCCAAGATTGAGAACCGTGTCCATCATGCCCGGCATGGAAGCGCGCGAGCCGGAGCGGACGGAAAGCAACAGCGGCTTTTGCGTATCGCCGAAGATGCGGCCGGTGATGGTCTCCATCCGGCGCAGGCCGGCACGGACCTGATCCTTCAGGCCTTCCGGCAACGTGCGGTCATTTTCGTAATAGTGATTGCAGGCATCGGTGACGATGGTGAGACCGGGCGGGACCGGCAGGCCAAGATTGCACATTTCGGCCAGGTTCGCGCCCTTGCCGCCGAGCAGGTTGCGGTCTTCCGCACTGCCCTCGGCACGGCCGTCCCCAAAGGTGTAGACCCACTTCTCCATCAACGCCTCCCAAATGCGCGCTCGCAATCTACAGGAAGTGCATCCCTTTGAAAACGCGGCATGATGGGAATTATGCTGCACTGCGTCAAAAATGCGACGGCAATGCAATATAGCTCTGTTTGAGATGGAAAAGCCGCGTTCGAAGGCAGAACACGGCTTCAGAGGTTACGCGCCAGCGTCAGTTGCCCTCGATCGAAAGCCCCTGATCGTTGAGCTTGATCTCGACCCCATCGGGCTTCTTTTCCTGCTGATAGGCATAGTAGGCGAACCCGGCCACCACGACGACAAGGGCGCCGATGATCATGTAGAGTGCGTTTCTGTTCACGTGTGATCCCCAATTGCGTATGCAGCGCTGCAAACCCTGCAGGCCAAGATAAACGCATCAGAGAGGCTATTGTTCCGGCGTCAGGATGCTTCGCGCAGCTGTTCTGCGGTCTGGAGGTCGACGGAGACGAGCTGGGAAACACCCTGTTCGGCCATGGTGACGCCGAAGAGGCGGTTCATGCGGGCCATGGTGATGGGATTGTGGGTGATGATGATGAAGCGCGTCTCGGTGGAGGCCGCCATCTCGTCCATCAGGTTGCAGTAGCGCTCGACATTGTGGTCGTCGAGCGGGGCGTCCACCTCGTCCAACACGCAGATCGGCGCGGGATTGGTGAGGAAGACGGCAAAGATGAGGGCCATCGCCGTCAGCGCCTGCTCGCCGCCCGAAAGCAGCGTCATGGTCTGCGGCTTCTTGCCGGGCGGGCGGGCGAGGATCTCCAGCCCGGCATCCAGCGGATCCTCGCTCTCGATGAGCTGAAGCTCTGCCGTGCCGCCGCCGAACAGGTGGGTAAACAGGCGCTGGAACTGCGCGTTGACCACATCGAAGGCGGCGAGCAGGCGCTCGCGCCCCTCGCGATTCAGGCTCTGGATGGCAGAACGCAGCTTGCGGATCGCCTCGATGATATCCTCGCGCTCGGTGACGATGGCATCGAGCTTTTCGGACAGTTCGCGCTGCTCTTCCTCGGCGCGCAGGTTGACGGCGCCTAGACGCTCGCGCTCGATCCTGAGGCGGTCGAGGTCCCGTTCGGTCTCGCGCGGATCGGGAAGCGGCGCGTCGACGGCATGGCCGGTCAGCCGCAGGGCCTCGTGCGGCGCGCAGTTCAGCGCCTCGCGAATGCGTGTCTCGCCTTCGATGCGGCGTTCGCGCGCCGAGACGAGGCGCTCTTCGGCACGGCCGCGGGTTTCGCGCGACTCAGCCAGCTGCGAGAGCGCGGTCGTGGCTGTGCGATCGGCCTCGCGCTGGCGGTTCTCGGCCTCCTGAAGCGCGTCGGCGGCTTCGCGGCGCGCGGCCTCGGCATTGGTGAGGCCGGTCAGCAGTTCGCGGCGCTTTTCCTCGATCTCGTCGGGTGCCTCGGCCAACTCCTCCATTTCCTCGCGCGCTTCCGCCTCACGGTCACGCAGCGTGGCGATGTGGCTTTCCGCGCTGGTGGCGCGCGTCGTCCAGGTCTCACGCTCGGCCGAGATCGCCATCAGGCGACGGCGGCGGTCGGCCATTTCGCGGGCGAGGCCGTCATGGGCGGCGCGGGCTTCCGCCAACGTCGCGCGGTCGGTCGCGACATCCATCGTGTGGGTGCGCAGGCGAAGGTCGAGATCGGCAAGGTCGGGCGCGTCTTCAAGGGCTGCGCGGGCATCCTCAAGCGCTTCTGCCGCCTCTTCCACCTGCCCCTCGATCTGCGCGCGCGTCTCGCCGAGAACGGCGCGGCGGCGGATGAGATCGCCCGAGGCGCGCTCGGCCGTTTCCAGCGCCTCGCGGGCCTCGGCAAGCGCGCGGGTGGCGACACGCTGCGCCTCGCGGGCCGCCTGCTGGCGCTGCATTTCGGCGCGGATCGTCTCGGCGGCACGGGCAAGGTCAGCCTCGGCATCCGCAAGCGCCGCGCGTGCGTCGTCCAGTTCGGCTTCCAGTTCGGCGAGGCGGTTCTTCTGTTCCAGGCGCAGCGCCGCCGCACTTGGCGCATCGGCACCGGTGACGTGGCCATCCCAGCGGAACACCGCGCCCTCGCGGGTCACGAGCCGCTGGCCGGGACGGAGCTGCGGCAGGAGGGCCAGCGCCTCCTCCACGCCGCCGGCAATACCGACCTGCGCGAGGCGGCGGTGCAGAACCGCGGGCGCGCGGACATGAGAAATGAGAGACGGCACGCCGCCTGGCAGGGCCGCATCGGCGGAGGCATCGCCCGACGCACGCCAATGAACGGGCGCGTCCACATCGGCAGGCGATTCAAGATCGTCGCCGAGCGCGGCACCGAGCGCCGTCTCATAGCCACGGTCGACCTCGACATCCTCGACAACGGGCGCAGACGAACCCGCGCTCGTTCCGGCCTCCAGCATGCGACGAATGGTGCGGGCTTCCGTCTCGATGCCGGCAAGCCGGGCGCGCGCTGTGTCGACGGGGCCGCGCAGGGCGGCTTCGCTGAAGCGGGCCTCCTCCAGCGCCTCCTCGACGGCGACCAGCATCTCGCCGGCGGCTTCCAGCGCTTCCTCGGCCTCCTGCACGGCGGCGCGGCGCTCTTCCGGGTCGGGAAGTGCCGCGATGCGCGCATCCATTTCGGCAAGCTCGCGCGCCTGCGCATCAAGCTGCTGGCCAAGCCGCAGATGGCGCTCGGAAAGATCGCGGATCGCCTTTTCCAGCTGGTTGCGCACGGCCTGCGCTTCGGCGCGCTCGGCGGTGACTGTGGCAAGAGCGGCTTCGCTTGTTGCCAGCCTGGCCGCCGCTTCGTCCATCGTCTCGCGGGCGGCTTTGGCACGCTCGTCGGCCTCGGCTAGGATTTCGCCGATTTCGGCCTCCTCGGCCTCAAGGCGCTCCAGCACGGCGGCATTATCAGCCACCATGCGTTCCTCGCGCACGATATCCTCGGCAAGCTGCGCCATGCGGCGGCCGAGTTCGTCGCGGCGGCGCAGCAGGCGCGCGGAATCCTCTTCGAGCTGCGCTCTTGCGATCTGCAGACGCTGGAGCACGGCGGCGAGCTTCGCCTCGTTCTCGCGCAGTTCCGGCAGCTTGAGACTGGCGACGGCCTGGTCCTTGGCCGCCTGCATCTGGGCGTTCGCCCGCTCGGCGACGAGCGAGGTGGCCTGATTGAGTTGGCTTTCCGCCTCGCCTTCCGCCTCCTTCGCCTGCACCCAGCGGATATGCAGAAGCATCGCCTCGTGGCGGCGGATATCGGCCGACAGCGCCTTGAAACGATTGGCCTGGCGCGACTGGCGCTTCAGGCTTTCGATCTGGCTTTCGAGCTGCGAGGTGACATCGTCGAGCCGTTCGAGATTGGTTTCAGCGGCGCGCAGACGCAGTTCCGCCTCATGGCGACGGGAATGCAGGCCGGAAATGCCGGCCGCCTCTTCGAGCAGCTGGCGACGGGCCTGGGGCTTGGCCTGAATGAGTTCGCCGATCCGGCCCTGCCCCACCATGGATGGGGAGCGGGCGCCGGTGGAGGCGTCGGCGAAAAGCAGCTGCACATCCTTGGCACGCGCTTCCTTGCCGTTGATGCGGTAGATCGAGCCGTTTTCGCGCTCGATGCGACGCGAGACCTGTATCTCGTCCTCGTCGTTGAAGGCAGCCGGCGCCGTGCGGTCGGAATTGTCGAGATAGAGGCCGACTTCGGCTGTGTTGCGCGCCGGGCGGTTGCCGGAACCGGAGAAGATGACGTCGTCCATGCCGGACGCACGCATATTCTTGTAGGAGTTTTCCCCCATCACCCAGCGCAGCGCCTCGACAAGGTTCGACTTGCCGCAGCCATTGGGCCCGACCACGCCGGTCAGGCCGCGCTCGATGACGAATTCGGTTGGTTCGACGAAGGACTTGAAGCCGAGAAGACGGAGCTTGTTGAACTTCATGCGGCCGCCTCGAGGGTGGGATACCCTCCTCTGGCCTGCCGGCCATCTCCCCCACAAGGGTGGAGATTGAATCGTGGCGACGCCTTGCCTCCAGCCGATCTCCCCACCGGTGGGGGAGATGGCCGGCAGGCCAGAGGGGGGTGAGCCACGGACGCCGACGAAAAATAAAAAGCGGGCGCACAGCTTCCGCCGTCGCCCGCCGTCAATCCGGTCGAAGGATCAGAACATGCTGTCGATGAGGGCCGACATGGTGCCAACCGACATGTCTCCCGAATAGCGCTTGCCATTGATCAGGAAGGTCGGGGTCGCTGCGACGCCGAATTCCTTGGCACCGCGTTCCCGTACCGCGTTCACATCATCCAGAAGCTTCTGGTTCGTCAAGCAGGCCTGGAAGCTCTCCTGTGTAAAACCGGCGAGTTTCGACATCTGCAGCAGCGCTTCGCGGCCATCCTGCGCGGCGGCCCAGACTTCCTGCTGCTTCATGAGCATGGAGATCATCGGGAAGTACTGCGCGGCGTCCGTCAGTTCTGCCGGGTTCTGCGGCTTGCAGCGCGCCAGCATGAAGGCTGCGGCGGCACGCGGATCAAAAGGGAATTCGCGGATCACGAAACGGACCTTGCCGCTGTCGACATACTTCGTCTTGATCGCGTCGAAGGTGTTGTTGTGGAAGGCGGCGCAATGCGGGCAGGTCGTCGACATGTATTCGACGATCGTCACCGGCGCGTTGGCTTCACCCAGCGCCATGTCCGGCAGAGCGCCGGGCTTCAGCACTTCAGCCATGTCGACGTCGCCCTCGGCGGTCGGCAGTTCGGCAGGGGCGGCCGTCGCCGTGTCGGCCTGGGCGACCTCGGTCGTTCCGGTCGTGGCGGTCGAGGTCGTCGAGCCCGTGGTTTCAGTCGATGTCGACTGGTTGGTCGCCGGATCCTGCGCAGCCTGCTCCTTCTTGTCGTCGGAGCAGGCGGCAAGCGTTACGGCAAGCCCTGCTACGGCAACGCCGGTGAGAAGGCGTTTCATCAGGCTCATTTCGGAAAGGGACATGGTCTCTCCTGTGGGATGGAAAATTCTTGGGATCGGCGCAATTCTTGAGGAAAGACGGTTCAAGTCTTTTCGCAAGAATTGCTCTTCGCATTCCCGATATACCTGCTTTGGGGCGCGAACAAGCTGCGTGGAGGCCAGTAACTTCAAAGAATTGTGACCGTTCGATGGTTCTAGCGACGCCGGCCGAGCACTGCCGTACCAAGCCGCTTCAGCGCTGCCTTCAGGGCATCGCCCTCGATACCCTCAACGAGGCCGTCGAGATGGCGGGCGGCCTCGCCGGTCAGCGGGCGCGGCTTTGCGCGGTGGCGCGACTGCTGGCTTACCGGCTTCTGGACGATCCGGACCTGATTGATTGCCGGAAAGCCGAAGAAGCCGTTGATGCGCTGGATGATCTCGCCCTGCTGGTGGCTGAGAAAGAGTGCGCGCGCGCCCTCGCAGGCAATGGTCAGCACGCCCGGCTGGTGGCCGCCGCCCTCACCCGTCATTTCGGAGGCCCGGCGCGGCCAGGAAATGCGTTCCGGCCGCGTGCAGTCGGAAAACTGCGTTCCGGCGATCTCGTCCCACGAGCCCAGAAGCATCGTATTGATGCCCGCACGCTTGGCCAGCACCGGATCGATGAGACCGTTGGCGACTTCGCTGATCTGTACGATGCCGCGTCTTGACGCCTTGTTGTTCACGGTTTACCCCTCGCGGGAAAATATTCCTGCCATGCCCGCGAAGCACCTTGAAGAGCGCGGACCACTCCGCCAGTTATAGAGCAATTCCAGCAAAAGTGTGCAGGGTTTTGCGCCGATTCAGCGATACAAAGAGGGGTGATCCGACCCCGTTCAGGCCGATCATGACCAAGCCTCACCGAACGACGGCGCTCGCCGACCTGCTTCTCGCCTGGTACGACCGGCACCATCGCGATCTGCCCTGGCGGGTCAGCCCGCCGATGGCGGCGCGCGGCGAGACGGCCGATCCCTACCGCGTCTGGCTGTCGGAGGTCATGCTGCAGCAGACGACCGTTCAGGCGGTGAAATCCTATTTCGCCCTCTTCACGTCGCGCTGGCCGACGGTCATGGATCTCGCCAAGGCGGACAACGAGGACGTGATGAAGTCGTGGGCCGGGCTCGGCTACTACGCCCGCGCGCGCAATCTCAAAAAATGCGCTGAGGCCGTCGCCTTCGAGCATGGCGGAGTGTTTCCCGATACAGAGGAAGGGTTGAAAGCCCTGCCCGGCATCGGTGACTATACCGCAGCCGCGATCGCCGCCATCGCCTTCAACCGCCACAGCGCGGTGCTCGACGGCAATGTGGAGCGCGTCATTTCCCGCCTCCATGCCATCGAGACGCCGTTGCCCTCGGCCAAGCCGGAAATGCGGGCGCTGGTGGCCGCGATGACGCCGCAGGACCGGCCGGGCGATTTCGCCCAGGGTATGATGGATCTCGGCGCCACGATCTGCACGCCGCGCCGGCCGGCCTGCGCGCTCTGTCCCTTCAACGCGCAATGTCGGGTGCTTGGCCAGGACGATCCGGAACTTTATCCGCGCAAGGCCGCTAAGAAGGAAAAGCCGGTCCGATTGGGCGCGGCCTTCGTGGCGGAAGACGAAACGGGCGCCATCTTCCTGCGCAAACGCGTGGAGAGCGGCCTGCTCGGCGGCATGACGGAGGTGCCCGGCAGCCACTGGACGGCACGTATCGATGGTGACACTGGCACTGGCGCAGCACCGTTTCCGGCGGCGTGGCAGGCCTGCGGAACCGTCGGGCACGTGTTCACGCATTTTGAGCTGCGGCTTACCGTCTATCGCTCACGGGCATCGCGCGATGTCGTAGCCGGCGAAGGATGGTGGCAGCCCAAGGAGACGCTCGACGGTGAGGCACTGCCGACCGTCATGAAGAAAGCCATAAAACAAGCGATACCGGACGCATTCGAAAAGGCGAGGAAAGCATGAGCAGCATCGAAATCCGACACATCGTCTTCGACATCGGCAGGGTGCTGATTCACTACGATCCGCATATCCCCTTTGCCCGCCTCATTCCCGACGACGCCGAGCGGAACTGGTTCTTCACGAATGTCTGCACGCACGACTGGAACCTTGAGCAGGATCGCGGCCGGGCGTGGGAAGACGCCGAAGCCCTGCTCATCGAGGCACATCCCGATCGCATCGAGCATATTCGCGCCTTCCGCAAACACTGGCACGAGATGGTGTCGCACGCCTATGTTGAGAGCGTGGCGATCATGGAGGCCCTCATCCAGGAGGGCCGCGACGTGACGATGCTCACCAATTTCGCGGCCGACACCTTCAAGGAAGCGCGCAAGCTCTTCCCCTTCCTCGACATGCCACGCGGCGTCACGGTTTCCGGCGAGATCGGCCTCATCAAACCCGACATCGCCATCTACGAAAAGCACAGCCGCGATTTCGGCCTTTCGCCGGCCCACACGCTGTTCATCGACGACGCGCCGGCCAATGTGGAAGGCGCACGGCTTGCCGGCTGGAATGCCGTTCTGTTCACCGATCCGGAAAAGCTGAAGACGGACCTCGCCGCCCACGGCATCGCGCTTTAAGGAGCGGCTCTTAAACCGAAACGCCCGGAGCTTTTGAAGCTCCGGGCGTTTTCGCATTTCCGGGACTGAAGGTACAAAAACCGGAAAAGCGATATCCGGCCTGCCTGGCCGGTTGTTCGGCCGTGGCTTTCCGCAACGATTTCCGCCGCTTGGCCTGATGTCCTTGTCGAGTTCAAAGTAAGCGCGTGTTGGTTAACATCATCTGAATCGCGCAAGGCCAAACCACAAAAGATTTGCATCCCTAGAAAGCCACAGCCCCCGGTGCAGGGAACACCGGAGGCCGCAGCTGGAGAAACAGTTTTAAAGTCTTCGGCAGGCCTCTATTCGAGGCCGGCCATCCGCGAGCGCACGATGGCGCGCAGTTCGTCGATCGGCTTCAGTTCGGCCCCTTCCGCATAGTGCCAGAAGGTCCAGCCATTGCAGGCATCGAAGCCCTGCACCTTCGCACCGACGCGGTGGATGGAGCCGGCATCGTTGCCCGCGACAAGCGTGCCGTCGGCGCGCACGATGGCGCTGTGACGGCGGCGGGCATCGGTCAGCACGGTGCCAGGCGCGATCAGACCGCTTTCGATCAGCGTGTTGAAGGCGACGCGCGGTTCGGCCTTCTTGCCCGTCATGACGGACAGGGTGCCGCTGCCCAGCGGTTCGACGGCCTCGATGCGTTCGCGAGCGGCATCGATATAGGTCTGCTCACGCTCGATGCCGACGAAGTGGCGGCCGAGGCGCTTGGCGACGGCACCCGTCGTGCCGGAACCGAAGAACGGATCGAGCACCACGTCCCCGGGTTTGGAGGATGCCATCAGGATGCGGGCAAGCAGCGCTTCCGGCTTCTGCGTCGGATGCACCTTCTTGCCGTCCTCGCCCTTCAGGCGCTCGCCGCCGTTGCAGATCGGGAACAGCCAGTCGGAGCGCATCTGCACGTCGTCATTGGCGGCCTTCATGGCGTCGTAGTTGAACGTGTAGCCCTTGGCCTTGGGGTCGCGGGTGGCCCAGATCATCGTCTCGTGCGCGTTCTGGAAGCGACGGCCCTTGAAGTTCGGCATCGGATTGGTCTTGCGCCAGACGATGTCGTTGAGGATCCAGAAGTTGAGATCCTGCAAGGTCGCGCCGACGCGGAAGATATTGTGATAAGAGCCGATGACCCAGATGGTGCCCGAGGGCTTCAGCACGCGGCGGCAGGCCAGCAGCCAGGCACGGGTAAAGGCGTCGTAGGCACCGAAGGATGCGAACTGGTCCCATTGGTCATCGACCGCATCGACCTGCGACTGGTCGGGTCGGGTCAGCATGCCGCCAAGCTGGAGGTTATACGGCGGATCGGCGAAGATGACATCGACGGACTGGTCGGGCAGCGCCTCGAGCGCGGCGACGCAGTCTCCCTTGATGATGGTGTCGAGCCACACGCTCTTGCGGGGCGAACGGGAGACGTCGGCAAGCGAAAGAACAGATGGCATTTGATACTCGCTGATACGCTTACTGGGAACTGAACTTGATGGGCTTATGGTTACCGAAGATGGTTACCAAAGGCTGAAGGCCCTGAAGAAAAAGCCGAAACCGTCGCAAGACGGAATTTTTCCGCATCATTCAAGCACATGCGAATAGACCGCCGCGCCCGAACGTCTTTTTCCCGATATTGCCGCAATCGGCGCGGGAGCCCCCGACATCACGAGGAGAGAAATGTGCGACTGAAAGCTGCATTCCTGCTTCTGGCGGGGCTTCTTGCCGCCACCAATACGATTGCCGCGGACAAGACCATGATCGTCCTGGACGCCTCCGGCTCGATGTGGGGCCAAATCAACGGACGTTCGAAGATCGATATTGCACGCGAAACGCTGGGCACGGTCCTGAAATCCGTTCCCGTGGGCACCGAACTCGGCCTGATGATCTACGGTCATCGCGAAAAGGGTTCGTGCAGCGACATCGAACTTGCCGTGCCGCCGGGTGCCGGCACCGAGAATGCCATCAACGCCTTCGTTTCCGGCCTCAATCCGAAGGGCAAGACGCCGCTGACCCGCTCCGTGGAACAGGCGGCCGAGGCGTTGAAATATACCGAGGACAAGGCGACCGTCGTGCTCGTCACGGACGGGCTGGAGACCTGCGAGGCCGATCCGTGCGCTCTCGCGTCGGCGCTGGAAAGCAAAGGGGTCGATTTTACCACCCATGTCGTCGGCTTCGGGCTGACGGCGGAGGAAGGCAGGAAGGTCGCGTGCCTCGCCGAAAACACCGGGGGCAAATATTTCCAGGCCTCGGACGCCACCCAGCTCGTCGCCGCACTGACCGCGACGGTTGCGGAAGCGCCGATGTCCAAGCCGAAAGAGCAGGTGGTCGAAGCCAAACCCGCAGTCGAGTTCAACACCATCTTCGACAGCGTGCTTTCTGAAGGCGGACCTTCGATCGGCGAGGACAACCATGTGCAATGGCTGGTCTACAAGGCCGATGAAAACGGCCAGCGCACCGGCGACGACCTGACGAGCGAGTACAAGGGCGCCTATTCCGCCAACTTCCCGGCCGGCAGATATGTGGCCGTAGCCAAGCTCGATAGCGTCATCGAAAAGCAGGTGGCTTTCGAGGTGAAGGATGGCGAGGTGGCCAAGCCCCTCGTCAATTTCGACGCCGGAACGGTGATCGTGCATCCCAAGCGTACCCCCGATGCCGCCGAGGACGACCGCGAAATCCGCGTCGACGTCGCCTTCGGCGACTACACCACCACCTATTACGGCACGTCCAAATTCTATGCCGCGGCAGGGCAAGTGAAACTCAAGGGATCCGTCGGCCCGACCGCCGTCGAGGAAACCGTCACCCTGAAGGCGGGCGAGCAGATGGAACACGACCTTATCGTCGGTTCCGGCACCGTGCTGAACAGCGCCATCTATGCCGAGGGCGGACCGGCGGTCGATTCCGGCGATGTCTTTTTCGAGGTCGTGGCCGCCAACAAGGCTATCGACGGCACGCGAAAGCAGATCGGCTACAACTACGGCACCGGCAGCAAGATCGACGTGCCACCCGGCGATCATGTCCTGACGGCCAAGCTCGGCGCGGCAACGGCGGAAATCCCCTTCACGATCAAGGCCGGGGAAATGGCCGACGTGTCGGTCAACCTCAATGCAGGGGTTCTGGCGATCACCGCTCCGGGCGCAAATTTCATCGAGATTTTCAGCGCCCAGAAGGACATTCAGGGCAATCGCAAATCCGTTTCCAACAACTACGGCGCCCAATACCAGGAGACCCTGCCGGCCGGCGATTATGTGATCGCCGTGAACTATGAGGGCGACATTGCACCGAAGGAGAAACCGGCCACGGTGAAGGCAGGCGAGCGCTCGGAAGTGACGGTGGAATAGGCCGGCTGCGCCTGGGCCGCATCGAAGGGCTGGTATCTTTCGGCCCCTCGTTGCGGTCGTTGAGACCGTCGTCACGCACACGCTCGCGACACGAAGACGGTAGGCATAGGCAGCAAAAGCATCCTTGCGGAAAAGATCGATCTCTTAGCGGATGAAGGCGGTACCTGGCTTTCCCGCATTGCCTGACGCGAATGCTTCGTCTATCATCGAAGTATGAAAGAAGGACCGGACATTTCCCAGATCGGCGCGCTGATCGGCGACCCCGCCCGCGCCAACATGCTGACCGCGCTGATGGGAGGCGAGGCATTGACCGCAAGCGAACTCGCCGGTGCGGCGGGCGTGACGCTTCCGACGACGAGCGCCCATCTCGCCAAGCTGGAAGCCGGCGGACTGATCGCCCAGCGCAAGCAGGGGCGGCACCGCTATTTCGCGCTGGCCGACGACGAGGCCGGCCGGCTGCTCGAGAGCATCATGGGATATGCAGCCAACCGCGGCCATCTGCGCACGCGTCCTGGCCCGAAGGACCCGGCGCTGCGCAAGGCACGCGTCTGCTATAATCACCTCGCCGGCGACTATGGCGTGCGCCTGCTCGACCGGCTGGTGGCAGACGGCGATGTAACGCTCGATGGCGACGAAGCCGCGGTGACGCCGGCGGGCGAGATGCGCATGGCCGCGCTCGGCATCGACATGCCGGCCCTGAAGGCGCAACGCCGCCCGGTCTGCCGTACCTGTCTCGACTGGAGCGAACGGCGCTCGCATCTTGCGGGATCGCTGGGCGAGGCGCTGCTTGCCCGCTTCATCGCCACCGGCTGGGCAAAACGCGAAAAGAACAGCCGCGCCGTCCGCTTCACCGGGGAAGGCGAACGCGAGTTCATGGCGCTTTTTCCATAATCCGAAGGCCTGAAGCAGGGCAGCCTATTCGCCGCAGCCGCGCATAGCTCCTTCCACCACTCCGCAATTGTCCCGGGCGGCCCTTTCGTGTAGGGATGCCGCAGCTGCGCGGGCCTGCCCGCCTCCTCCAATCTTTTCCCGGTTTCGGCAAGCAAGGCGTGATGCGCCTGCCGGCGCCGCCAGTTTGAAAGACAGCCCATCATGGAAGGTTTCGACCTCATCATCTTCGACTGCGACGGCGTCCTGGTCGATTCGGAAATCATCGCCGCGGAAGTGGAATCCCGCCTGCTGACGGAGGCGGGTTATCCGATCAGCGTCGAAGAGATGGGCGAGCGCTTTGCCGGCATGACCTGGCAGAACATCCTGCTGGCCATCGAGCGCGAGGCCGCTATTCCACTTTCCGCATCGCTGCTCGACAAGTCGGAAAAGCTGCTCGATGCGCGCCTGGCAAGCGAGGTGAAGGTCATCGACGGCGTGAAGCAGATGCTGTCGCGCATCCGCAAGCCCTATTGCATCTGTTCGAACTCGTCCTCGCACCGGCTCGACATGATGCTGACCAAGGTCGGTCTCAAGCCGGTCTTCGGCCCCTATATCTATTCGGCAAAGGACCTCGGGCCGGACCGGGTGAAGCCTAAGCCGGACATCTTCCTGCATGGCGCAAAGCAGTTCGGCGCCGATCCGGCGCGCACGCTGGTCGTCGAGGATTCGGTGCATGGCATTTCGGGCGCGCGCGCCGCCGGCATGCGCGTCGTCGGCTTCACCGGCGCCTCGCACACCTATCCCTCCCATGCCGACCGCCTGACGGAAGCCGGCGCGGAAACCGTGATTGCCCGCATGACGGAGCTGCCCGACGTCATCGCCGCACTTGCCGAATGGAGCGAGGCGATCTGACGCCACGGATAACCGGAAACAAAAAGGCCGCGGGCATGATCGACCGCGGCCTTTTTCATATCTGGGAAGGGGCTTACTTGCGCTTCTTCGCCGGGCCGTCCTCGAAGCCGACATAGACCTTCGTGAAGCCGCCCGAACCGCCGGGAACGGCGATATTGTCCTGCTTGAAGATAAACTGACCCGCCGTGCCATCGGCCGGTACGGTGACCGGGTACTGCACCAGCTGGGTGTAAAGCGTGTTGGTGCCATCGAGCACGGAAACGCGGATCGGCACGTTCACGGTGCCCGAGGCGCCGGCCGGGCCGACGACGATACGGCCCTGCACCATGACCGTGATGGAGAGCTGGCTGGAATTGATCACACACTGGCGCGTCGTGTCGGCAAGCGTCACCTGATAGGCGAGGTTCTGCGGATCGTCCTTGGCGCCCCTGGCGTAACGCTGGAGAACGGCCGTGCCGTCCTGCAGATAGACCTGCGGGCACGATCCCTGGATGACGGCGACCTGAGTCTGCTGCTGCGTCGCGGTCTCGATGCCGGACGGATCGCTGGTCACGCCGAGATTGACAGGCTTGTCTGACTGGCTGCAACCGGCGACGGTGGCAAGAAGGGTGATGCCGAGAAAGCGGCGGATTGTCATTCCAAACACGTTACGTCTACCCCTGCGATCAGGCCCCGCCTCCGGCGTCCAAGCCTTTCGGAACTCGTTTTACGGGCCTTTTCACGACCCCAGGCGATGGTCTATAGCAGCGGCGCGGGGAAAAATCGATTGTCGAATGAAATCGCCCGCAGAATTTCGAAAGGTCCGCCATCGGTGGGCCGCACAGAACGGCATCGTCACGAACGGCCGCAGGCAACGCCTTGCAGCCCAACCATTCCAAGGACGTGTGAACGTGGATTATGTTTCGACGCGGGGCGAGGCCCCTTCCCTCGGTTTCTCGGATGCGCTCCTGGCGGGCCTTGCCCGTGACGGCGGGCTCTATGTCCCGCGCGAATGGCCCACTTTCTCGAAGAAGGACATCCGGGCGCTGCGCGGCAAGTCCTATCAGGACATCGCCTTCACCGTCCTCTCGCCCTTCGTGGAGGGCGATATCCCCGCCGACAAATTCCGGGCGATGATCGACGAGGCCTATGCCACGTTCCGCCATCCGGCCATCGCACCTGTGATCCAGACCGGCCCCAACGCCTTCGTGCTGGAACTCTTCCACGGCACGACGCTCGCGTTCAAGGACGTGGCCATGCAGCTGCTCGCGCGGCTGATGGACCATGCGCTGGCCACCCGCGGCCAGCGCGCGACCATCGTCGGCGCGACATCGGGCGATACGGGCGGCGCGGCAATCGATGCCTTTGCCGGGCGCGAGCGCACCGACATCTTCATTCTGTTCCCGGAAGGCAAGGTCTCGCCGGTGCAGCAGCGCCAGATGACGACCTCCACGGAAAAGAACGTCCACGCGCTGGCGATAAAGGGCAATTTCGACGACTGCCAAAACCTCGTGAAGGCGATGTTCAACGACGGCAAGTTCCGCGACAGCGTGAAACTGTCCGGCGTCAACTCGATCAACTGGGCGCGCATCATGGCCCAGATCGTCTATTACTTCACGACCGCCGTCGCGCTGGGCGGCCCGGACCGGAAGATCTCGTTTACCGTGCCGACCGGCAATTTCGGCGACATCTTCGCCGGCTATGCGGCAAAGCGCATGGGCCTGCCGATCGACAAGCTGGTCATTGCCACCAACGAGAACGACATTCTCGCCCGCACGCTGAAGACCGGGCGCTACGAGATCAAAGGCGTGAAGGCCACCACCTCGCCTTCCATGGACATCCAGATTTCCTCCAACTTCGAGCGCCTGCTGTTCGAAGCCCTCGACCGCGATGCGGGCGCGGTGCGCCGCGCCATGGAAAGCCTCAAGCAATCCAACGCTTTCGAGATCGAAGACAAGGCGCTGAAGACGATCCGCAAGAAGTTCCGCGCCGGCCGCGCCACCGAAAAAGACGTGGCGAAAACCATCAAGACCACGCTGGCCGAGACCGGCTATCTGCTCGATCCTCATTCGGCGATCGGCGTGTTTGTTGCCGCAAAGCATGAAAAGCCCGGTTCGCCGATGGTAACGCTTGCCACCGCGCATCCGGCAAAATTCCCTGCCGCAGTAAAATCGGCGAGTGGTATTGACCCGGCGCTTCCGTCGTGGCTTGCTGACCTGATGCAAAGGGAAGAGCGGTTCGACGTGCTCGGTGCTGAGCTCGATGCGGTGGAAGACTACATCGGCAAACATACGCGGGCGCGGGACTGAACGCAGAAAGTGCGCATGATGAGAGTTGAGTGCACCCGGCTTACATCCGGGTTGACCGTGGTGACCGAGTCAATGCCCCATCTCGAGAGCGTCGCTCTCGGCGTGTGGATCAAATCCGGATCACGCAATGAAACCACGGACGAGCACGGCATCGCCCACCTTCTTGAACATATGGCCTTCAAGGGCACGCAGCGCCGCTCGGCCCGCCAGATCGCCGAGGAGATCGAAAATGTCGGCGGCGAGGTCAACGCCGCCACCTCGACCGAAACGACCTCCTACTATGCCCGCGTACTGAAGGACCACGTTCCGCTCGCGGTCGATATCCTCGCCGACATCCTGACGGAATCCGTCTTCGACGAGGAGGAGCTTCGCCGCGAAAAGCACGTCATCCTGCAGGAAATCGGCGCGGCGAACGACACACCCGACGACGTGGTCTTCGACAAGTTCTCCGAGGTCGCCTATCGCGATCAGATCATCGGCCGCGCCATTCTCGGCACGCCGGATACCGTTCTCTCCTTCACGCCCGGCGAGATCCGCAGCTATCTCGACCGCAACTACACGACGGACCGCATGTTCGTCGTTGCGGCCGGCGCCGTGAAGCACGACGAATTCGTGCGCCAGGTCGAGGAGCGCTTTTCCAGCCTGCCGACGGCGCCGAAAATCTCGCCGGTCTTCGAACCCGCCCGCTACACCGGCGGCGACATTCGCGAAACGCGCGACCTGATGGATGCCCAGGTGCTGCTCGGCTTCGAGGGCAAGGCCTATCATGCGCGCGACTTCTACTGCTCGCAGATCCTCGCCAATATCCTCGGCGGCGGCATGTCCTCGCGCCTCTTCCAGGAAGTTCGCGAGCATCGCGGCCTCTGTTATTCGATCTATGCCTTCCACTGGGGCTTTTCCGACACCGGCATCTTCGGCATTCATGCCGCGACGGGCGGCGAGAACCTGCCCGAGCTGATGCCCGTCATCTTCGACGAATTGAAGAAGTCCTCCGATATCATCGAACAGCAGGAGATCGAGCGTGCCCGCGCGCAGATTCGCGCCCAGCTGCTCATGGGTCAGGAAAGCCCTGCGGCCCGCGCCGGCCAGATCGCCCGCCAGATGATGCTGTACGGTCGACCGATCCCGAACGAGGAGTTGATGGAGCGCCTTGAAGGCATCACCATCGAGCGCCTGACGGACCTTGCCGGACGCCTGTTCTTCGACACCGTGCCGACCATTTCGGCCATCGGTCCGCTCGACCACCTCGTGCCGGCCGCCGACATAACGCGCTCGCTTGCGCGTGACAGCGTGCCGGACCGGGTCGCAAGTTAAGCGGCCCTTCGAAGTCCGCGCATACGCCATAAAGCCGACGCGTCCTCCGTCTTTCGGTGGATGTTTTTTCCAGTCGATCGCAGCGATGGTATCCCGACCGGGTCTTTTGCGCCCGGCGGGGAGACGTCGATGAGAGCAGTCGCGAAAAACCTGCTTCGATACGCTGGCTATACGTTGCTCGAGCACATGCCGGTGCAGCAATCAGAGCGTAGCCGTGCGCACGAGTCCCAGAAATACTGGAGTGATGTGAACCAGCGAGCGTTCCACTCCAACTCCCACTGGAAAGGCGGCGAAGGCTTGCCGGAACGCGTCTGGCTGGAGCTCGGAAAACCGCATCTCAAGCTCATGCTCGACCACCTGACCATCCGCGGTCGAAGTCTGCCGGTTGGGCGCGTCGTCGAATGGGGGTGCGGCGGCGGCGCGAATGCGGTGCATTTCGCGCCCATGACCGAAAGCTTCGTCGGGGTGGACATCTCACAGGCCACGCTGGACGAATGCGGCGTCGTGCTGCGCAGCATGGGGCAGGAGAACTTTCAGCCTGTGCTCACCGATGTCTCCGATCCCGAGGCTGCCGCCGACGCCTTGGCGGGGACGGCGGACGTTTTTCTCTGCACCTACGTTTTCGAGCTTCTCCCCTCACAGGAGCACGGCCAGCGCATCCTCGACATCGCCAACCGGGTGCTGCGGCCCGGCGGGACCGCGATCATCCAGATAAAATACGAGACGGCCGACCGGAAGACGAAATCCCGCAAATGGGGATACCGCCGGAACCTCGCCAACATGACGACCTATTGCATCGACGACTTCTGGCACAGGACCGAACGCGCCGGCTTCATACCGGTGTCGATCTCGCTTCGTCCCAAGGACAATCTCATCGACGATGAGCGCTACGCCTATTTCGTTCTCGATAAACCGGCCAGCTGAGCGGCCTAGAGCGAACCGAAGCGCCTGAGCAGGCCATCTGCGCCACCTCCGGCGGAGGTTTATTCCATAACAAAACCCGCCTTGCGGGCGGGTTATGGGCCGGAACCTGGAGGTGCGTTCCGGCGGTCAGACGGGACGCGGCGCGTGCCGCAGTCCGTATCAGATGAGGTCGCTTGCGCCCTTGACGGCAGCGCGGATGTTCGAGCGCGTCAGGCCGAGGTCCTGCAGGGTGCGGTCATCGAGGGCACCGAGTTCGCGGATGGCGCGGCGGTCGGCAACATTCTTCTTGAGCTTTGCGAAAAGGTTCATGTTCATCTCTCCTTTGTGTTGATGAAAATATAGCCTCTCCCATGCCTACTTTAAATGCACATGCTTTCAGCACAGGCATGCAAATCCTGCATAGCACGCAAAATCAGACCGTCCCGCGGCCGGCCGACTGTCAACAGCATTTGACGCCGGTAACGCTATCGTCATAGTCTCGTGCGAATGCGCGCCACCAGTCGGCGCGCGCGGAGGGCTGCATGACGAGGTCGGTTTTTCGGTTTCTGTCCCGGCAGTCCGACACGGTCGAGCTTGCCGGCGACGGCTACCTCCTTCGCCTCCCCCGCTTTCAGGATTATCGGCAATGGTATGCGTTGCGCTCCGAAAGCCGCGCGTTCCTCGAACCGTGGGAGCCGACATGGCGCGGCGACGAGCTGACCGAGAGCGCCTTTCGCGCACGCATCATCCGCAATGAACAGGAATTTTCCTCTGGCCAGGCCGTTCCGCTGCTCGTCTTTTCGCGCGTGGACAATGCCCTGCTGGGCGGACTGACCGTCGGCTATATCAGGCGCGGGGCGGCGCAATGCTGCATGATCGGCTACTGGATGGGCGCGCGCCATGCCGGAAAGGGCCACATGTTCGGCGCGCTCAAGCTCGCCATTCCCTATATCTTTTCGAGCCTTCAGTTGCACCGTATCGAGGCAGCCTGTATTCCAGACAATACGAGAAGCATTCGCCTCCTTGAAAAGGCCGGCTTTCAGCGGGAAGGCTACCTTCGGGAGTATCTGAAGATAAACGGGCAGTGGCGCGACCATGTGATGTTCTCGCTCCTGGCCGCCGACGGGCGGCCCTGAGCGACACCGGGCGCGACAGGACTGGGCAAGTACCTAAGGACAATGCGCTTTCAATGACGTCTTCAATCGTGCCGCTCGCGCTGCGTGCCAGCCGGTCCTCATACCTCATCCTGCTGGCGGCGATGGTGCTGTTCGCCTCGCTCGCCGGGCAGGCGTTTGCTGTCGAGCCCGTGCGGATTTCGCGTGACGACACCGCTCTTGACCTGACTGCCACGACGGAAATCTATACGGGCCGGGGCGAAGCCTTCCAGGTTTCCACCGCACCCGGCACCGACGGCATCGTGCGACGCATCGAGGTGCGGGCGACTTCCGATACGCATCAGGGCGACTGGGCCGTCTTCGCGCTCGCCAATGTTTCCGACGAACAGATCGACCGCCTGATCGTCGCCCCGCATTTCCGCCTCGTGCAATCCAAGCTGTTCTGGCCCGACCTCGGCGCCAAGCGCATCATCTCCATCACGCCGAGCCAGGGCTTTGCGCTGGACCGCCAGCCGAGCGACGAGGCGGACGTCTTCCGCATCACGCTCGATCCCGGCTCCGTCGTGACCTTCGTCGCCGAGCTTGCGACGCCGGACCTGCCGCAGATCTATCTCTGGGCGCCGGATGCCTACAAGGATACGGTCAACGCCTTCACGCTCTATCGCGGCATCGTGCTCGGCATTGCGGGCCTCCTCGCCGTCTTCCTGACGATCCTCTTCGTGGTGAAGGGCACCTCCATGTTGCCGGCGACGGCCGCGCTCGCCTGGGCGGTGCTCGGCTACATCTGTGTGGATTTCGGCTTTCTGTCGAAGCTCATCAGCATCACTGCCGGTGACGAGCGCATATGGCGCGCGGGAACGGAGGTGTTTCTTGCCGCCGGCCTCGTGGTCTTCCTTTTCACCTATCTGAACCTCAATCGCTGGCATGCCCATCTGTCCTACGCGACGCTTGCCTGGATCCTGGGACTTGGCCTGCTCTTCGGCGTGGCAATCTACGATCCACCGATTGCCGCCGGCATTGCGCGCCTGTCCTTCGCGCTGACGGGAACGGTAGGCATCGTGCTCATCGCCTATCTCGGCTTCAACCGATACGACCGCGCCATCCTGCTCGTGCCGGCCTGGGCGCTGATCCTCGTCTGGCTGTTCGGCGCGTGGCTCACGGTCACCGGCCAGCTCAACAACGACATCATCCAGCCGGCGCTCGGTGGTGGGCTCGTTCTCATCGTGCTGCTCATCGGCTTCACGGTCATGCAGCACGCCTTTGCCGGCGGCGCCTACAGCCAGGGCCTGTTCTCCGATCTCGAGCGCCAGTCGCTGGCGCTGACGGGCTCGGGTGATACGGTCTGGGACTGGGACGTGGCGCGCGACCGCGTCGTGACCATTCCCGACATCTCCATCCAGCTCGGCCTTGCGCCCGGTGTCATGCACGGTCCCGCCCGCAACTGGCTACCGCGCCTGCATCCCGATGACCGCGACCGCTTCCGCGCCACGCTCGACGTGCTGCTGGAGCACCGCCGGGGCCGGCTCAACCATCAGTTCCGCGTGCGCGCCGAAGACGGTCACTACCACTGGCTTTCGATCCGCGCCCGGCCGGTGCTCGGCGCAAACGGCGAGATCATCCGCTGTGTGGGCACGATCATCGACATCACGGAGCAGCGCAACTCCGTCGACCGGCTGCTGCAGGACGCGCTGCACGACAACCTTACGGGCCTGCCGAACCGCCAGGTTTTCCTCGACCGCCTTCAGGCGATGCTTTCGCTGACGGCAAGCTCGGAAACAGTGCGACCCACGGTCATGACCATCGACATCGACCGCTACAAGCAGGTCAACGATGCGCTCGGCATCGCCGCTGGCGACAATATCCTGATTGCGCTGACGCGGCGCCTGCGCCGCCTGCTGCGGCCGCAGGACACGCTGGCACGCCTCTCGGGCGACCAGTTCGGCCTCATCCTTTTGTCGGAGCGCGACCCGGCCAAGGTGGCGGATTTCGCCGATGCCGTGAGCAAGGCGATCATGGTGCCGATCAATTTCGGCGGCCGGGAAATCATCCTGACGGCCTCCATCGGCCTCGTTTCCTGGGTCGACCAGCAGGAGGATGCCGCGGGGCTTCTCAACGACGCCGAGCTTGCCATGTACCGGGCCAAGAAAGCCGGCGGCAACCGCGTCGAGCCCTTCCGCCCCGCCTTCCGCACCTTCGGCGCGGACCGGCTTCAGATCGAGACGGACCTGCGCCGTGCCATCGAGCGCAAGGAACTCTCCCTCGTCTACCAGCCGATCGTACGCCTCCATGATGCGGAAATCGCCGGCTTCGAGGCACTGATGCGCTGGGATCATCCCAAGCGGGGCAATATCTCGCCGGCGGAGTTCATTCCCATCGCCGAGGCGTCGGACCTCATCGGCCAGCTCGGTCTCTTCGCCTTCGACAAGGCGGCGAGCGACCTCATGGACTGGCAGCTGCACACCGGCGAATTGCCGATCTTCGTTTCGGTCAACCTCTCCAGCTCGCAGCTTCTCAACAACGAGCTCTACAACGATGTGCGCGCCGCGTTGGCCCGCACCCGCTGCGAGCCCGAGAAGATCAAGCTGGAGCTCACCGAATCCGTCGTGATGGAAAATCCGGAACAGGCGCGCCTGATCCTCAACAAGCTGCGCGACCTCGGCCTTGGCCTGGCGCTCGACGATTTCGGCACCGGCCATTCCTCGCTTTCCTACCTGACCCGTTTCCCCTTCGACACGATCAAGATCGACAAGGCGCTGGTGCGCGACGGCTCCGACAAGCGCACCGTGCTTCTGCGCTCCGTCATCTCGATGGCGCGCGAGCTGGAAATGCAGGTGGTGGCGGAAGGTATCGAGTCGGAAGAGGATGCTATCGAACTCGGCAATATGGGGTGCGAGTTCGGCCAGAGCTATCTCTTCGGCCCGCCGATCGGCTACGATTCCGTCCAGCGGCTGCTCAAGGAGCGGTTTCCGCTGATGAAGCGGGCGTGACAGGAATTAAGCGGTAGGGAAATCCGTCCCCTATTGCCCAATTCCTATTGCCTGACGCCTCTTACCAGCCTGTTGATGAAATCCAGCTTGTCCACTACGGGCGGCGGCAGCACGAAGGGGTAGCTGTCAGGCTGTCCCATGGAACGCTGGATGGCATTCAGAGCAACACTGAGCGGGATCCAGGATTCGACGAGGCGCCCGGCATTAGCGGCGCGGTAGGGATCGAAGGTCACTTCGGCCTCGAGTTCCTCATGGCCCTTCGGATCGGTGTTGAGGCCGAAGCTGCGGGCCGTCTCCAGCGTATCGACGATATGGAAGAAATGCGCCCAGCATTCTGCGAAATCTTCGGCGGGATGCGCGGCAGCATAGGTACTGATGAAGTGCTGCGGCCAGTCCGGCGGCGGGCCTTCCGTATAGTTGCGCTGGAGGGCGGCGGCATAATCCTCGCGCTCGTCGCCAAACAGGCGGCGCGCCTCCTCCACCATAGCCTCGTCGCGAACCAGCTGCGTCCAGTAGAAATGGCCGATCTCGTGGCGGAAATGGCCGAGCAGGGAGCGATAGGGTTCGCCCATCGAAACGCGCACGCTCTCACGCACCGCATCGTCGGCCTCCGCCGCCCGCAGGCTGATCAAGCCATCCTCATGGCCCGTCATGGCCGCGCTGACGACATTGCCGTTCATATCCACTTCGTCGGCCAGGAAATCGAAGACGAGACCGCCAGCGGGATCCTCCTCGCGGGTCGGGCGCGGCAGGTTCCAGCGCAGGATGGAATAGAACAGATGGCGCTGTGCTGCGCCGATAGGCCGCCAACGCTCTAACCCCTGCGGATCCGTGGTGGGCACGATGCGGTTGTGGCGGCAGGCTTCGCAGAAGGCATGCGGACCATCGGCGGGCACGAGCCAGTTGCAGACGTCATGGGCGGCGTTGTCGCAGAAGCGGAAGACACCGTCGCGGCCTGCAACGGTCCACATAGCATCTCCGGCCGGGACCAGCGCATGGAGCGTTACATCCTGCGCCAGGAAACCGAGCGCGGAACCGCAGCGCACGCAAAACCGGTTGTCGAAATAGATGGTCTGGCCGCAGGTGGCGCAGGTAAAGAGCTTCATGGCAATCCCGGGGGATGGTTTTTACAGAAGGCCCGCGCCGGGAAACCGGCACGGGCTTAAAATCATTCGATGATGGAATGGCCGCGCCATTCCGTCGGATCACATGCGGTCGACGGCGCCCTTGACGGCATCCTTGGCCTTGCCCACGGTTTTCTGGGCCTTGCCCTTGCCTTCCTGAGCCGCACCTTCGGCGCGCAGCTTCGGATTGTCCGTGGCCTTGCCGGCTGCCTGCTTGGCCTTGCCGGTCAGCTCGTTTGCCGTACCCTTGATCTTGTCGCTCGTGCTGCCCATTGCGATTATCCCTTTGTTCGAGACGCCGTCAGCGGCGCGTTCTACAAACGGGGATAGTCTCAACTAGTTCCCGCGGCCGGCTAAAATTCGACGACGATTCAGGCGTGGCCAGCCTCGGTGGACAGCATGGCTGGGGTGATACCCATAAGGGCGAGCGCCCGCTCGTACTTGCTGTCGAGATTGGTGTCGAAGATGAGTTCTTCGTGCGCCGGGCAGGTCAGCCAGCCGTTCGCACCGATCTCGTTTTCGATCTGTCCTGCCCCCCAGCCGGCGTAACCGAGCATCATCAGGCCGCGCTGGGGCCCTCGCCCATGCGAGATGGCGCGCACGATATCGAGCGTGGCCGTCAGGCAGATGTCATCGCTGACGGGAATGCTCGATTCGGACATGTAATCGTCGGAATGCAGCACGAAGCCGCGGCCGCTCTCTACCGGCCCGCCGCAGCGGATGGGGAAATCGCGCGTGGCGCCGGGCATGCGGATCAACTCGTCCTCGTCGGCGATTTCCAGATGCAGCAGCACATCCGAGAAGCTGAGCTGCTGGGGCCGGTTGATGACGAAGCCCATCGCGCCGTCATCGGAATGGGCGCAGATATAGACCACGGTGCGGGCGAAATTTGCGTCGGCCATACCCGGCATGGCGATCAGGAACTGACCGTCAAGGAAACCGCGCTCGCGTCTGTTTTTCAGAACCGACATAGCCATAGTGCACCCAGCCTATCAATTCGCCATCAAATGAAAAGTGTTCTTTTAGGGCGGCGATATGGGTCGGCCCGCCGCAGGGCGCATAGCAGTGCCACGCCGATCAAGCTATTATGATCGCCACACCTACGTTTGCCGCTGGAAAGCCACTTTGGCCGGCGTTAAATGTGCCTCATGAAACACCTGAAAATCGCAGCCCTGCTTCTGCTTTCCGTCGCCTCCCCGGCGCTTGCCGCCAGCTCGCCCTGGTTCGAGACGCCGGGCGGCGACGTGCGCCTCGTGACGCTGCCGCGCGCGGCCGACGGCACGGTGCGCGCCATGCTCGACATTCGCCTGCATGACGGCTGGAAGACCTATTGGCGCGATCCCGGCGGCAGCGGCATTCCTCCCTCGGTTTCGATCAGCGGCGCGGAGCTCAAGTCGATCGGCTTCCCGGCGCCGCGCCGTCTGGGCGACAAGGAGACGCATTACGTGGGCTACGATGCGCCTGTCAGGCTGCCGCTGATACTTGATGCAAAATCGGGCGGCGGCTCGATTACCGCGACGGTCTTTCTCGGCGTGTGCAAGGAAATCTGTGTGCCCGTGCAGGCCGAACTGACAGCGGATGCCAGCAGCGAGGCCTTCGCCAGTCCGCTGGAGGAAGTGGCGATCGCCGATGCCGAGGCCAGCCTTCCCCATGGCGCGGGCGACGGCTTCAAGCCGCTCTCCGGCCGTTTCGCTGCCGACGACAAGAGCATCTCCGTGCGTTTCGAAGCGCCTGCCGACGGGCCGCTGCCGGATGTCTTCCTGTCCGGCTCGTCCTCCTTCGAGTTCGGCGCCGCAGGTCCCGTGCGCCGGGAGGGCGGCGTCTTCGTCGCGGAGGTGCCGGTGCTCAACAAGCCGAAGGTCTACGATCTGGACAAGGACCCGATCCGGCTGACGGTACGCGCGGGCGACAGGACGATGGAAAGCCCGCTTGCCATCGAATGAGCCTCCCCTATAGTGCCGCGGCAGGCCCTTGCGGGCCGCTTCCATTACACAGACAGGAGAGACGCCGTGACCATTGCCGTTGGAGACAAGCTGCCCGACCTCAAGCTCAAGGAGCGCACGCCGGACGGTCCCGCCGAAGTCTCGACCGCCGAACTTTTCGGCGGCAAGCGCATCGTGCTCTTCGCTGTTCCGGGCGCCTTCACGCCCACCTGCTCGCTGAACCATCTGCCGGGCTACCTGGAAAATCGCGACGCGATCCTCGCCAAGGGCGTCGATGACATCGTCGTCGTCGCTGTCAACGACCTGCACGTCATGGGCGCGTGGGCGACCTCGACGGGTGGTGCGGGCAAGCTGCGCTTCATCGCCGATTGGGATGCCGCCTTCACAAAGGCGCTGGGCATGGATATCGATCTTTCCGCAGGCACGCTCGGCGTTCGCTCCAAGCGCTATTCCATGCTCGTCGACGACGGCGTGGTGAAGACGCTGAATGTCGAGGAAAGCCCCGGCCAGGCAACCGTTTCGGCTGCCGCCGCAATGATCGAACAGCTTTGATCCATGCCAAGGCGCCCGCATGCGGGCGCCTTTATGCCTGCCGTCAGCATATCGCTTGCCGCGCGTGACCCGGTCGCGCCGGCGGGCGTACCCCGGTACATGGTCACCTCTTCATGGTCACGCTGACATTCATCACCACGTCGCTGTTCCTGCTTCTCACACCCGGCCCCACAAACACGTTGCTTGCCGCCTATGGCGCTGCCTTCGGCATGCGGCGCGGTGCGGCACTGGTGCTGGCGGAGGCTGCGGGCTACGCTGCCGCAGTCACCTTCTTCGCCCTCATCGCACAATCGGTAACGCACATGCCGGCCGGGCTTGTCGTGATGAAGACGATCGCGGCCGCGTGGCTGCTGTTTTCCGCCATCCAGCTTTGGCGGACGCGCACCGCAGATACGGCGGAGGCGCCCCGGCGCGCGTTCGCGCGGGTGCTCTTGACGACTATTCTTAACCCCAAGGCGATGGTCGTCGGTGTGGTGCTCATTCCACCGGGCACGGGTGCGAACCTGCCGGTCTGGATCGCCACCTATATCGCTCTGTCGATGACGGCGGGGCTCCTATGGATCCTCAGCGGCTCGCTCCTGCCGCGCCAGCTGAAGCAACATGCCTATCAGGGTGCTGCCCTCGTGCTCGGCGGGTTCTCGCTCGTCGCGATCGCCTCGGCGGCTGCGTGATGGATCAGGAACGCTTGAACGGCGCCATGCCCTTGCGGGCGAGTTCGTCGGCGCGTTCGTTTTCCGGGTGGCCGGCATGGCCTTTGACCCAGTGCCACTCGACCTTGTGGCGTGATCGCGCTGCATCCAATGCCTGCCAGAGATCGCCGTTCTTCACCGGCTTCTTGTCTGCGGTCTTCCAGCCGTTCTTCTTCCAGCCGAAAATCCACTTGGAAATGCCGTCCATGACATATTTCGAGTCCGTGTAGAGATCGACCTCGCAAGGTGTCTTCAGCGCCGTCAGCGCATTGGTGGCGGCCATCAGTTCCATGCGGTTGTTGGTCGTGTCCGGCTCGCCACCGTTCAATTCCTTTTCGACCTCGCCATAGCGCAGCACCGCACCCCAGCCGCCGGGGCCCGGATTGCCCGAACAGGCGCCGTCCGTGAAAATATCGACATGCTTCATCGGGAGAGACCGTATTCGACAGGGTTTTCGACCGCGCGGTGGAAGCGCAGCTTGCGCAGATATTCCAGCGGGTCCTTCTTCACAACAAGGGCGCCGGCCGGGGTCATCAGCCAGTCGTAGAGCCGGGTCAGGAAGAAGCGCATCGCCGATCCGCGCGCCAGGAGCGGCAGCGCCGCCGCCTCGTCGTCGGAAAGCGGGCGAACGCTCTCGTAGCCGTCGAGCAGCGCCATGCCCTTTGTGAGATTGTAGGAGCCGTCCTTCTCGAAGCACCAGGCGTTCAGGCAGATGGCGACATCGTAGGCGAGGTAGTCGTTGCAGGCGAAATAGAAGTCGATCAGGCCGGAAAGATCGTCGCCGATGAAGAAGACATTGTCGGGGAACAGATCGGCGTGAATGACGCCGTCAGGCAGATTATCCGGCCAGTGCGCTTCCAGATAATGCAGTTCCTGGCCGATTTCCTTCTGAAGCCCGGTTTCGACCTCATCGGCCCGCGCGGCGGACTTGTCCCAGAGCGGTCGCCAGCCTTCGACGGAAAGCGCGTTCTCGCGCCGGATCTGAAACCCTTCGGCGGCGAGATGCATCTTCGCCAGCGCCCGGCCGACTTCACGGCAATGCCGCGCGGCCGGCTTGCGCAGCCACATGCCCTCCAGGAAGGAAATCATCGCGGCCGGACGGCCGGACAATTCCCCGAGCAGCGCGCCGTCGTTGCGCGGCAACGGCAGCGGGCAGGAGAGCCCGCGCTCCGCCAGGTGATGCATCAGGCCGAGGAAGAACGGCAGGTCGTCCCGATCCACGCGCTTTTCGTAAAGCGTCAGGATGAAGGGGCCCTTCGTGGTGTGAAGCAGGAAGTTGGAATTCTCCACGCCTTCGGCGATGCCCTTGTAGGACAGAAGCGTGCCGCCATCATAGGCAGTCAGGAAGCTGGAAAGATCGTCTTCGGTGATATCGGTATAGACGGCCACGGCGGGTCTCAGGCTTGAAGAAAGGACGGGAGAGAACGGAGGGACGCGCGCTGCAATGAACGCCAACCAGCCCTATTCCCCATTGACGAAGGCCATGTCGGCGGTGGTGAGTTCGATTGTGCGCAGTTCGCGGTTGACGAGGAAGTGTTCGTTTTCCTCCACCGTATCGGCAAGCTCCACCACCGCATTGTAGCGAGCGCGGAATGCCTCGATGATCTCGTTGACGATGACCTCGGGCGCGGACGCGCCGGCCGAAAGGCCGACCGTGCGGATATCGCCGATCGTCTCCCAGTCGATCTCGGATGCGCGCTGAACGAGCACGGACTTCGTCGCCCCTGCCCTCAGCGCCACTTCAACGAGCCGCTTGGAGTTCGACGAATTCGGCGCACCGACGATGAGGAAGAGATCGCAGCCGGGCGCGGCCTGCTTCACGGCTTCCTGCCGGTTGGTGGTGGCGTAGCAGATCGAATCGGCAGCCGGCGCCGTGAGGTTCGGGAAGCGCTCGTGCAGACGTTTGATGACGCCGGCGGTGTCATCGACGGACAGCGTGGTCTGGGTAACAAAGCCGAGGTTGTCGGGATCGGGCGGCGTGTAGCGGTCGGCATCCTCGACGGTCTCGATCAGATCGACCGTGCCTTCCGGCAGCTGGCCCATCGTGCCGATGACTTCCGGGTGGCCGGCATGGCCGATCAGCACGACATGACGGCCGAGCCGCTGGTGACGCATGGCCTGCTTGTGGACCTTGGACACGAGCGGGCATGTGGCATCGAGATAGAAGAGGTTGCGCGCCTCGGCATCCGCTGGCACGGATTTCGGCACGCCATGAGCGGAAAACACCACGGGCTGCTGGCGATGTTCCGGCGGGATCTCGTCGAGTTCCTCCACGAAGATCGCGCCCTTGGCTTCCAGGCCTTCCACGACATAGCGGTTGTGAACGATCTCGTGGCGCACATAAACGGGCGCGCCATAGGCCTTCAGCGCCAGCACGACGATCTGGATGGCACGGTCCACACCCGCGCAAAAGCCGCGCGGGCCGCAAAGCCTGATGGTCAAGTCCGGTCGGTTCTCGGTCATGCGTATCGGTTATCCGGCAATGAGGACAGCAACAAGGGCGATGGCCGCAGGAAGCGCCTGGATGACGAAAATTTTCCGTGAGGCCGTTGCGCCCCCATATAGGCCGGCCACCAGCACACAGCCAAGGAAAAACAGCTTGAGCTGGAAAGCGACGTCCGGATTGGGGTGAAGTAACGACCAGACGAGGCCGGCGGCAAGGAAGCCGTTATAGAGGCCCTGATTGGCGGCGAGCGTCTTCGTGGCTTCGGCTTGCGCCGGCGTCATGCCGAAGGCTTTCAGGCCCCGCGGCGTCGTCCAGAGAAACATTTCGAGCACGAGGATATAGATGTGCTCGAGGGCGACGAGCGCCACGAGAAGGGTTGCGAGGATCTGCATGCGCTTTTCCTTTCGTTCCCGCGTCCGGCTGCGTTCAGCCCTCCGGGCGATCGCCCTTTCGCCGGAAACGCGCATAGAGCATCACGCCTACCAGCGCTGCGGCAAGTCCATACCATGTGAGGGCATATTGCAGGTGATTGTTCGGCAGGTCGAACTGCGTGACGGCGCCGATCGGCAGGCCCTTTGGATTGGGCGCGTCGCCGGCATCGATGAAGAACGGGACCAGCCTGTCGGCCGCGATGCCGGTGCTGGCCGCCATCGCGTCGAGATCCTTCCAGTAGAAGATGTTCTTGGCGAGGTCGTTTTCCGGCACGATGGCCGACGGCTTTTCGGCAAGGCGCCCTCGGGCGAGGCCCGTTACCGTCTGCTCGCCGGTCAGTTGCCCCTGCTTGCGCATTTCCGGTTCCTTCGCCTCATAGGGCACGAAACCGCGGTTGACGAAGAGAAACCGGCCATCCGCCAGCTGGAGCGGGGTGTAGACATAGTAGCCGGTCTGGCCCCGCCAGGTCGCGAAGAAATGCCGTTCCCGGTTGTTGGCGAAAACACCCGTAACCGTGACGGGGCGATATTCGATATCCTCGCCCCGCGCCGCCATCGCCTCGATCTCATCAAGCACCACCGGAGGCGCGACACGACGTTCGGCGATATCGGCAAGAAGCTTCTCTTTCCACTGCAGGCGCTCGACCTGCCAGGTGCCGAGCGAAAGAAGAATGGCAAGCGCCGCCAGGAAGGCGACACCCGTCAGGATCGCTCTGCCCTTGCCGGCCCTTGGCACGGAATGCGGGGGCACTTCAGCCACGGTCGATCTCACCGGGACGGGCGCGATTGCGATACTGCAGTGCGATCAGCAGTCCCTTGAGGATGCGCGTTACCGCAAGGCCCAGCACGATCACCAGCGGGATCCACAGCATGAAATGCACCCAGAGCGGCGGGTTGATATTCACCTCCGTCCACAGGGCTGCGCCGACCACGATGAAACCGACGATCAGGATGACGAAGACGACCGGCCCATCACCCGAATCGGCGAAGGAATAGTCGAGGCCGCAATTCGAGCAGGCCGGCCTCACCTTGAGAAGCCCGTCGAAGAGCTTACCTTGGCCGCAGCGCGGGCAGCAGCCCAGCGCGCCCGCCTTGAAGGGCTCCACGGGTGGGTAAAGTGCCTTGTCCTCGTCCATGATCGCTTCCGTGTCTTGCCACCGGCATAAACCGCCGGCCGGTCAAGACGGTTCTATATCGCCGCCACCACCTGCGTCCAATCGAAAGTCCGCGACAAAGGGCGCAACGCAAAACGGCCGCATCGCTGCGGCCGTTTCGAAGGTCTGTTCGTCGTCGCGCTTACATATGGGCGATCGGTGCGCCCCAGCCACCCCAGATGTAGATGGAGAAGAAGAGGAACAGCCAGACAACGTCGACGAAGTGCCAGTACCAGGCGGCGGCCTCGAAGCCGAAATGCTGCTTCGGCGTGAAGTCGCCGCGCATGGCGCGAATGAGGCAGACGATCAGGAAGATCGTGCCGACCAGAACGTGGAAACCGTGGAAGCCGGTCGCCATGAAGAAGGTCGCGCCGTAGATGGAATCCTTGAAGGCGAACGGTGCGTGAGCGTATTCGTAAGCCTGCACGAAGGAGAACAGCACGCCGAGCGCAACGGTGAGCGCCAGGCCGTTGATCAGGCCCTTGCGGTCGTTGTGCAGCAGAGCGTGGTGCGCCCAGGTCACGCAGGTGCCCGAGAGCAGCAGGATGACGGTGTTGTAGAGCGGCAGGTGCCAGGGATCGAGAACCTCGATGCCCTTCGGCGGCCAGACGCCACCGGTATATTCCGCTCGGGCGGCCTGAATGGCTTCGCCGGGGAACAGGCTGGCATCGAAGAAGGCCCAGAACCAGGCGACGAAGAACATCACTTCCGAAGCGATGAACATGATCATGCCGTAGCGCAGGTGCAGCGACACGACGCGGGTATGGTGCCCCTCATGCGCTTCCTTCACCGTGTCGGCCCACCAGGCATACATGGTGTAGAGCGTGATCAGCAGGCCGATGTAGAAGACCCACGGCGTGGCGAAGTTCAGGCCGAACAGGTGGAATGCGCCGCCCGACAGGTAGCGCATGTAACCGATGCCGCCGAACGCCAGGACGAAGGCGCCGATGGATGCGAGCAGCGGCCACGGGCTGGGGTCGATGATGTGGTAGTCGTGTTTCTTCTGATGCGCATCGGCCATTTGACTTATCCCCGAATGTATCGCGTTCCGTTCCCGGCATAGCCGGAAACGCATGTCTTTCAAAGGTTATTCGCGTCGCCCGTCTTCACGTCCGCAGCCGCAGCCACCGGCTTCGACGCCTCTCGCGGAAAGAAGGTATAGGACAGCGTGATCGTGTGGACGCCCTTCGTCTCCACCGGCTTGACGATCTCCGGATCGACGAAGAAGACGACGGGCATTTCCATTTCCTCACCGGGCTTCAGCGTCGTCTCGGTGAAGCAGAAGCACTGGACCTTGTTGAAATAGGCCCCGGTCGCTTCCGGCGTGACGTTGAACGTCGCCTGGCCGGTCGCCGGCTTGGAAGAATTGTTGCGGGCTTTGTAGAAGACCTGCACGGTCTCGCCGATCTTCAGCTCGATCTCGCGCTGGACCGGTGTGAAGGTCCACGGCAGGCCCGGCGCGACGTTTGCGTCGAAACGGACCTTGATCTTCTGATCGAGAACGACGTCGGAGGCCTGCTCGACGCGCTGCGTCGTGCCGCCGTAACCGGTGACCTTGCAGAACATCTCGTAAAGCGGCACGGCGGCATAGGCCATCGCGCCCATGCCGATGACGAAGGAACAGCACATGGCGACGACGGCGCCGTTGCCCATTCCGCTCTTTTCGGTCTTCTTCGGTTCGCTCATGGTCAGCCTGCCATCCCGCCGCCGAACTTGATCAGCGTGACGATGTAGAACAGGACGACGAGGCCGAGAAGAACGGCGCCGAGCGCGAGGTTGCGGCCGCGGCGGGCCTTCTTCTGGCTATCGGTGAGCTTTACGGTTTCCATTACAGCACCCATCCAAATGACGCGATCAGGTGGTCAAGCATGAGGCCGGAGAACACCGCGAACAAATAGACAAGCGAGAAGGCAAAGAGCTTCTTGGCCGGCACCATCGCGCGATCCCCCTCCGGCATGCGCAACACGCCGATGGAGTACCACACGAAGCCAAGGCCAAGCGCTGCGGCAAAGAGACCGTAGCCGAGGCTGGCAAAGCCGAGGAAGGTCGGGACGACCGAGATAACGGCGGTCAGCACGGCGTAGATCAGGATCTGCACCTTGGTCGTCGCCTCGCCGGACACGTTAGGCAGCATCGGCACGCCGACGGCCTCGTAGTCGCGCATCTTGAACAGCGCGAGCGCCCAGAAATGCGCCGGCGTCCACAGGAAGGTGATGAGGAAGAGCACGACGCTCTCGACGGACACGCCGCCGGTGACGCAGGCCCAGCCGATCATGGGAGGGAAGGCGCCGGCCGCGCCACCGATGACGATGTTCTGCGGCGTCGAGCGCTTGAGCCACATCGTATAGACGACGGCATAGAAAAAGATGGTGAAGGCAAGCAAGCCGGCGGCGAGCCAGTTGACCACCAGGCCGAGAATACCGACCGAAAAGGCCGAGAGCGTCATGCCGAAGGCGAGCGCCTCTTCGGGCCGGATGCGGCCGGACGGAATCGGACGCTGGGCGGTGCGGGTCATGACCGCATCGATATCGGCGTCGTACCACATGTTCAGGGCACCGGATGCACCGGCACCCACGGCGATACAGAGGATTGCGATGACGCCGATGACCGGATTGATCGAGCCGGGCGCGACGACGAGGCCCGCAAAGGCCGTAAAGACGACGAGCGACATGACGCGCGGCTTCAGGAGCTCGAAGAAATCACGCGGCGACGCTTCGGAGAGGTAGACCTCGCCGCCGCCCGGAACCGTTTCGTGATGCTCGATGACCGACATGATGTTTCCGTTCTTTTGTCCGAGAGCGTCAGCCTCATGGCTTCCCCTCTCCACCGTCATCCTCGGACTTTACCCGAGGATCCACACCCACGGCACGCCGGAGGATGCGGGATGGATCCTCCGGCCAAGCCCGAGGATGACGAAGGTTGGGTTCCAGGCTGCGGCTCATCGCCAGCGCCCTTGCCCCGGCCTCCGCCGGTATTTCCCAGTATTGAGGCCGCCGTTGCCGGCGGCCCCGATCGCAAGATCTTACTTGATGCGTGGGAGCTGTTCCCACTGGTGGAACGGCGGCGGCGAAGACAGCTGCCATTCCAGGGTGTTTGCACCCTCGCCCCACGGATTGTCGCCGGCGACGCGCTTCTTTGCGAAGGCTTCGAAGACACCGAAGAGGAAGATCAGCACGCCGACGCCCGCAATGTACGAACCGTAGGACGATACCGCGTTCCAGCCCGCAAAGGCATCCGGGTAGTCGATGTAACGGCGCGGCATGCCGGCGAGGCCGAGGAAGTGCTGCGGGAAGAAGACCAGGTTCACGCCGATGAACATGACCCAGAAGTGCAGCTTGCCGATGAACTCGGAGTACATGTAGCCGCTCATCTTCGGGAACCAGTAGTACCAGGCTGCGAAGATCGCGAAGACGGCGCCGAGGGACAGAACGTAGTGGAAGTGCGCAACCACGTAGTAGGTGTCGTGCAGGGCACGGTCGAGGCCGGCATTGGCGAGCTGAACGCCCGTGACGCCGCCGACGGTGAACAGGAAGATGAAGCCGATCGCCCAGACCATCGGGGTCGTGAAGCGGATCGAGCCGCCCCACATCGTCGCGATCCACGAGAAGATCTTGATGCCCGTCGGGATGGCGATGACCATCGTGGCGAACACGAAGTAGCGTTGCGTGTCGAGCGACATGCCGACCGTG
Source organism: Shinella sp. H4-D48 (assembly GCF_022637395.1). Lineage (GTDB taxonomy): Bacteria > Pseudomonadota > Alphaproteobacteria > Rhizobiales > Rhizobiaceae > Shinella > Shinella sedimenti. Next base: position 2,599,761 of record NZ_CP093337.1, read on the forward strand.
TACATGTGGTGGGCCCACACGACGAAGCCGACGGCGCCGATGGCGACCATGGCATAGGCCATGCCGAGGTAGCCGAAGATCGGCTTGCGCGAGAAGGTGGACACGATGTGACTGATGATGCCGAAACCGGGCAGGATCAGGATGTACACTTCCGGGTGACCGAAGAACCAGAACAGGTGCTGGAAGAGGATCGGGTCACCGCCGTTTTCCGGCGCGAAGAAGGCCGTGCCAAAGTTGCGGTCCGTCAGCAGCATGGTGATGCCACCTGCCAGAACCGGCAGCGAAAGCAGGAGAAGGAAGGCGGTGATCAGAACCGACCAGGCGAAGAGCGGCATCTTGTGCAGCGTCATGCCCGGAGCGCGCATATTCAGGATCGTGGTGATGAAGTTGATCGCACCGAGGATCGAGGACGCGCCGGCAATGTGCAGGCCGAGGATCACCAGGTCCATAGCGGGACCGGGCTGGCCGGCCGTCGAGAATGGCGGATAGATCGTCCAGCCGCCCCCCGCGCCATAGGCACCCGCCGGGCCTTCTACGAACATCGAAAGCAAGACCAGCAGGAAGGCCGGGATGATGAGCCAGAACGAGATGTTGTTCATGCGCGGGAACGCCATGTCAGGCGCGCCGATCATGATCGGAACCATCCAGTTGGCGAAGCCGCCGATCAGCGCCGGCATGACCATGAAGAAGATCATGATGAGCGCGTGCGCCGTCGTGAAGACGTTGAACATGTGCTTGCCGCCGTCGATGGCGGCATCGCCCTCGAAGCCGTAGACCATCTGCGCCAGACCGTGGAAGATCTGGATGCCAGGCTCCTGAAGCTCCATGCGCATGAAGATCGACAGCGTGCCGCCGATGATGCCCGCACAGATCGCGAAGATGAGGTAGAGGGTGCCGATATCCTTGTGGTTGGTCGACAGGAACCAACGCTGAAAGAAAGTAAGCGGCTTGTGTTCGTGGTGATCGTGATGATCGCCGTGGGCAGCGGATGTTCCGGCCATGGATCTGACTCCCTAGGTATTACTGCGCGGCGTTCTGGGCGACGTCTACGGACTTGTCCGCACCGTCGACAGACGCCATCAGGGCCTTGTTTGCCTCGCCGACATTCGTCGCGGCGGCAGCAAGCCAGGTATCGAACTTTTCCTGCGAAACGACGCGGATGGCGATCGGCATGAACGCATGGTCCTTGCCGCAGAGCTCGGAACACTGGCCGTAGAACAGGCCTTCGCGCTCGGCCTTGAACCAGGTCTCGTTCATGCGGCCCGGCACGGCATCGATCTTCACACCGAAGGACGGCATGGCGAAAGCGTGGATCACGTCACCGGCAGTGACGAGGAGACGGACATGCTTGCCAACGGGAACCACGACTTCGTTGTCGACGGCCAGAAGGCGCGGATAGACGGACTTGTCTTCCTTGCCGGCGGCGGCGCGGTCATTGTCATGCAGAAGGAGACTGTCGAAGGAGAGCGGGTTGTCGCCGACCTGATACTCATAACCCCAGTACCACTGGAAACCGGTGGCCTTGATGGTCAGTTCCGGCTCTTCCGTGGGAGCGAGCTGCTTGGTCAGCAGCTGGAAGGAGGGAACAGCAAGGAACAGGAGGATGACGACCGGGCCAAGCGTCCAGACGACCTCGATAGCCGTGTTGTGGCTGGTCTTGGACGGCACCGGGTTCTTGCTTTCGCGGAACTTGACGACGACGACGATGAGCAGAAGGAGAACGAACAGGGTGATCGGAACGATGAACCACAGTGTGTACTGCTCGAACCAGCGAATTTCTTCCATGATCGAGGTCGCGGCGGGCTGGAGGCCCTTCTGCCAGTCGAACGGCTGATCAGCGAAGGCGGTCGAAGCAAAGAGCAGACAGCCAAGAGCGGCCAGACCTGCAAAAGCTTTGTTTTTCACAACGTATCTCCCCAAGGCGTTTGATCGGGATCAAACAGACGCGCAGAATCCCTGCTATACTGAGTGCTTAAAATCATAGTTTCATGTCCGCCGCAACCGCCATGGGGATGCCCCCGTGCGGCATTTTTGCGCAAACGCAAACGGATGTGGCCACTCCCCACAGTTTCTTCACATTTGTCTATAGCATGAAAGGTTTGGCAGCGGCGAGCCTGCTTCGAACGGCTACCCGATTGCGTGGCAAAGGCGGCCACAGCACACTGCCTATTAAATAAAGTGCGGGCCGATGGCATGAAAGTGCGCGATCGCGTCCAATTTCCGCCTTCAATCAATCGGAAAGCAGCGGCCGGGGCTTTTCATTTCGCCGCCGGCTATTCAAAGATAGCCCGACTGATTCGAGATTCCGAGGTTTTCATGGGTTTTACTCCCCTCTCCCGGCTGTCACGGGCGGCGTTCGGCCTTGCCGTCTTCGCGCTCGGCGCCACGGCACTTCCTTCCCTCTCCGCAGCGCAGCAGCCCGGAACGGTGAAATCCAACCATGGCGCCTGGTCCATCGTCTGCGACCAGCCGGCCGGCGCATCGGGCGAGCAGTGCGCGCTGATGCAGAATGTTTTGGCAGAGGACCGGCCGGAACTGGGCCTTTCCGTCGTCGTGCTGAAGACCGCCGACCGCAAGGCGAAGATCCTGCGCGTTCTCGCCCCGCTCGGCGTGCTCCTGCCCAACGGCCTCGGCCTCAATGTCGACGGCAAGGATATCGGCCGGGCCTATTTCGTCCGCTGCTTCGCCGATGGCTGCTATGCCGAAGTGGTGCTGGAGGATGAACTGCTGAAGACATTCCGCTCCGGTGCGACGGCGACCTTCATCGTCTTCCAGTCTCCCGAAGAGGGCATCGGCATCCCGGTCGATCTCAAGGGCTTTGGCGAAGGCTACGACGCGCTGCCGTGAGCCTGTCGCCGGCGGGCTTGCCGCCCGCCGCCGGGGAACTTACATGAGCCCCGTCCACCATTGCTTGCGGAGCCCGCCATGAACACCGACCTTCTCTCCCTCTTCGATGCCGACGAGGCGACCGTGCAGGCCGTGCTCCGGGAAACGCTGAAGGGTGCCGACGACGGCGAGCTTTTCATCGAACACGCGCAGGCCGAATCACTGTCCTTCGACAACGGTCGCCTGAAGGGCGGCAGCTTCAACACCGACCAGGGTTTCGGGCTGCGCGCCGTTGCCGGCGACGCCGTCGGCTACGCCCATTCCGGCGAGATGAGCCTGTCGGCGCTGAAGCGCGCGGCCGATGCCGCCGGCGCCGTCACGCGCGGCTATTCCGGTGACTATGCCGCCGCGCCGCAGGGCACCAACCGGCAGCTTTACAGCCCCGACAATCCGATCGGCGCGCCGACCTTCGAGGAGAAGGTGGCTCTTCTGACCGAAATCGACGCCTATCTGCGGGCCAAGGACCCGAAGGTGCGGCAGGTCACGGCCTCGGTTGCGGCAAGCTGGCAGGTCGTCAACATCCTGCGCGCGGACGGTCATCGCGTCAGCGATGTGCGCCCGATGACGCGCATCAACATTTCCGTCGTGGTGGGTGACGGCGACCGCCAGGAGACCGGCAGTTTCGGCACCGGCGGACGCACCACCTTCGATGCCTTCCTGACCGAGGACAGCTGGCATGCCGGCGCCGACGAGGCGCTGCGCCAGGCGCTCGTCAATCTCGAGGCCGTCGAAGCCCCGGCCGGCACCATGGACGTGGTACTTGCCAACGGCTGGCCCGGCGTGATGCTGCATGAAGCCGTCGGCCACGGGCTGGAGGGCGACTTCAACCGCAAGAAGACCTCCGCCTTCGCCGGGCTGATGGGCGAACAGGTCGCAGCCAAGGGTGTCACCGTCGTCGACGACGGCACCATCGACAACCGCCGCGGCTCGATCACCATCGACGACGAAGGCACGCCCTCGGCCTACAATGTGCTGATCGAGGACGGCAAGCTGGTGGGCTACATGCAGGACCGTCAGAATGCCCGGCTGATGGGCATGAAGGCAACCGGCAACGGCCGCCGGCAGGGCTATGCCTACCGCCCCATGCCGCGCATGACGAACACCTACATGCTCTCCGGCGACAAGACGCCGGACGAGATCATCGCCTCGGTGAAGAACGGCATCTACGCCGTTTCCTTCGGCGGCGGGCAGGTCGACATCACATCGGGCAAGTTTGTCTTCGGCTGCACCGAGGCCTATCTCATCGAGAACGGCAAGGTGACGGCACCGGTCAAGGGCGCCATGCTGATCGGCAACGGACCGGACGCCATGCGTCGCGTCTCGATGATCGGCAACGACACCAAGCTCGACACCGGCATCGGCAATTGCGGCAAGGCCGGCCAGTGGGTGCCGGTCGGCGTCGGCCAGCCACATCTTCGGATGGACCAGATCACGGTGGGCGGGACGAAGACCTGATTTTTCAGGACCTGCTCGAGCCGCCCCTCATCACATTCCGCCCGGCACCGCAATCCGCTGGAGCAACCACTGCCGGAAGGCGCGGGCTTCCGGTGAGAGGCGCTTGAAGCTGCGCGCGACAAGCCAGTAGGCGCCGTGGCGGATCGAGAGATCGAACGGCTGCACGATCCGGCCGGCGGCGATATCTTCGGCGGCCAGGAAGCGATCGACCAGCGCGACGCCGTGGCCGCGCAGCACGGCCTGCAACACCAAGTTCCCCTCGGCAAATATCTGCGCGCGGCCAAGCGGCACGCCCTCCACGCCAGCGGCGGCAAACCAGCGCTCCCAGACGCTGCGGTTCTCCTCGTGCAATAGGGTGTGCGCGAGAAGATCGGCAGGTTCGCTCAATGGCGGGCCGGAAGCCAGGAGTGCCGGCGCGATCACCGGCACCAGATCGACCTCGGCGACAAGATCGACTTCCGTGCGCGGCCAGGCTTTTGCATCCATGCCATGGCGGATGGCGATTTCCGCCTCGTGGGTGCGGAATTCGATGAGCCGCATGTCGGAATCGACGGCCACGTCGATCTCGGGATGGCCGGCGCGAAAATCCTCCAAATGCGAGACCAGCCAGCAGGCGGCAAACGAAGGCTCCGCGCTGATTTCCAGAAGCCCGCCGCCGCGTCGGCCGCGGATTTCCGAAAGGCTCGCATCCATGGCATCGAAGGAGCGGGAGAGGACATCGAGCAGGCTGCGGCCGGCCGCCGTCAGCCGCACGCTGCGATGGCGGCGTTCGAACAGCGGCTTGCCAAGCTCTGCCTCCAGGTCCTTGACCTGCCGGCTCACGGCGGCCTGCGACACGGAAAGCTCATCGGCCGCAAGCGTGAAGCTGCCGAGCCGCCCCGCCGCCTCGAAACTCCGCAATGCCGTCAGGGGCAGCCGTCCACGCTTCATTGCATAACCTCAAGTCATTTGAAGTCGACGATAAACTCGTTTGAGCCCGACAGGCAAGCGGGCGGACAATCCATGCAGGTTCAACGCATGAAGCATGAAGACATGTTCGACAACATCCTCGCCATTGCCATGGAGGTGGTTCGCCTCCTCACCTTCCAGCCCGGACGTGCATCGCCGGTGCGCGACAGGAAAGCCCCTGTTAACCACTCGGATACCGGCCGGGTGCGATAACGACCGCTCGAAATAACGCGGAAAGATCGAAACGACATGCCGATCCGAAATGCCATGCGACAGAAACTGAAGCGCGCCGTCATCACGGGTGGGCTGGAGTTCGCGCATCTGGCCGAACGGGTCGGGTTGATGTCCTCGGCCCGCGGCATGGGGGCGATCTTCACGCTGCATCATGTCCGGCCGAAGACGCCGCAGAGCTTCGATCCCAATGCGCATCTGGAGATCACGCCGGAATTCCTCGATACGGCCATCCGGCATCTGACGGAGGAAGGCTATCAGTTTGTGGCGCTTGCAGACATGCCGGCGCGACTAGCCATCGCGCGCGCCGGCGAGCGTTTCGCCGCCTTCACGCTCGACGACGGCTATCGCAACAATGCGGTGCATGCCCAGCCGGTCTTCACGCAGCACAGGGTGCCGTTCACCGTTTTCGTCGCCCCGGGCTTTGCGGGCAAGACGCACGGCATCTGGTGGGAGACGTTGACCGAACTTCTGCGTGCCGTGCCGCATCTCGAATTCGATTTCGGCCCCGGCCCGGTTACCCTGCCGCTCGCAACGCCCTTCCAGAAACAAGCCGCCTTCGACCGCTTCGCGCGCTTCATCCATTCCGCAACGGACGAGGCGTCGGCGATCGCACAGCTCGACGCGATGGCGAAGGTGCACGGCATCGAACCGCTCATGATCACCGAGCGGCTCGTGATGCGCGAGCCCGAGCTGAAGAGCCTCGTGCTCAACCCGCTGGCCTCCATCGGCGCGCATACGATCAGCCACCGCGCGCTGGCCCGCCTGAGCGACGACGAGGCGCGACAGGAGATCGACCTTTCAGCCGAACGCATTGCCGCCATTATCGGCCGTCGGCCGGACACCTTCGCCTATCCCTATGGCGACAGACAGTCCGTCTCGCCGCGCGAGCACCGGCTGGCCAAGGAACTTGGCTTCCGCGTTGCCGTGACGACGGAACCCGGCACGCTTTCGGCACGCTCCTTCGACACGCCGACATCGCTGCCGCGCATCTCGCTCAACGGCCTCTACCAGAAGCCGAAATATGTGGGCGCGCTGGCCTCGGGCATTCCCTTCCGGCTGATACGGCGCTGACCGTCAGGGATACATCCGAACCTTCGTCCATCCCGCGCCGTCTTCCGTGCGGCGGAACTCCACCCGGTCGTGCAGGCGGAAGGGGCGGTCGTGCCAGAACTCGATCGAGACGGGTTTCAGGCGGAAGCCGGACCAGTGCGCCGGGCGCGGGATCTCGCCGATCGCGTAGCGCGCAGTGTATTCCGCTACCGCCTTCTCAAGCGCGAAGCGGCTTTCCAGCGGCCGGGACTGCTTGGATGCCCACGCCCCGATACGGCTGCCGCGCGGACGCGAGGCGTAATACTCATCGGCCTCCGCATCGCTCACCACCTCGATATCGCCGCGAATGCGGATCTGGCGGCGTAGCGATTTCCAGTGGAAGCACATGGCGGCCTTGCGGGCAGAGAGAAGCTCCTCGCCCTTCCGGCTCTCGAAATTGGTGTAGAACACAAAGCCGCGCTCGTCGAAGCCCTTGAGCAGGACCATGCGCACATTCGGCATGCCCGTCGCGTCGACGGTGGAAAGCGCGAGCGCATTGGGATCGTTGGGCTCGGTCTTTCCCGCGTCCTCCAGCCAATGGCCAAAAAGGATGTAGGGTTCGTTTTCCTCGGTGAAGTCACCGCTTGTTAACGCATTGTCACTCATATTTAACTCAATGCCGATCTATCTAGCTGTATGAGGCAGGCTGGAGTGAAAGACATAACAAAAACGCGACCGTACACAAAGCGATACTGGGTGCGTGGCCTTGGGGTTCTTGCCGTCATGATGTCCGGCACTGTCCTTTCCGGCTGCATGAGCGGTCTCGACCTGTTTTCCGACAGCAAGGTCGACACGTCGCTGCGCACCAGCACCGTATCCAACGGCAACACGGAACGTCTGACCGACGAAATCACCGTGCGCAATGCCGTGTCTTCCGCAGACCTCGCCCGCACCGGCGGGAACGCCATCCCGTGGGCCAATTCCGCCTCCGGCAGCGCTGGCGTCATCAGTTCCATCGCCGAGAATCAGGACCGGGCCGGCCGCACCTGCCGGGATTTCGTGACCACGAAACATTCCTACCAGGGCATCGCCAACTTCTCCGGCCGCACCTGCATGAGCAATTCCGGCGAATGGATGCTCCTGGCCTTCGACCGCCAGGGATAACACTTTCTAAACCCTGATCCGTAAGAGCCGATTAGGACGTTCGCCGCTACCATGGCCGCCACAACGGAAACGGGTATGAGTTATGCGTGATCCCTATTCGGTCCTCGGCGTGAAACGAAGCGCCGGGCAAGAGGAAATCAAGGCGGCCTGGCGTTCGCTGGCGAAAGCCGTGCATCCCGACCAGAATCACGACGATCCGCTCGCAACCGTGCGCTTCACCGAGGCCGGCCGCGCCTATGACCTGTTGCGCGATCCCGACAAGCGCAGCCGCTACGACCGCCAGCAGCGCGAGGCGGAAATGCGCCGCATGGAGCAGATGCGCCGCCAGCAGGCGGAGCGCAAGGCACGCAGCGAGCCACCGCGCGCCGGCAACGAGGACGCGGAGGACATGATCGCCCGCATCTTCGGCGTCGATTCGCGAAACGCACAGGCCGATGCCGGCGCACAGCCGCGTCCGCAACCTCAACAGCAGCAGGCCCAGCCGAATGCCGCGCCGGCGCAGGACGCCCGCAAGGCCGCCGACGAGACCGACGAGGCCGCCGCCACACAAGTCGCAGCCCCGGGTGCGACCCTCATCTCCGCAATTCTTCGCCGCATCCGCGGCAGCCGCGCCAAGATGGAAAAGGCGCCCGATCTCGTCACGGATGTCAGCGTCTCCGTCGAGGACATCCTGAACAAGGTGCGCCCTACCATCGAAACGCCGGAAGGACAGACGATCCGCATCCCCATCGGCGCCGGCACGACGGATGGCCAGGTGATCCGCCTCAAGGAGGCCGGCTACCGCATGGAAGGCCTGCGCCGCGGCGATGTCGTCGCTACCGTTCGCATCACGCCGGGCCGCTTCCGTGTCGACGGCTTCGACCTTAAGATCGACCTGCCCATCACGATCGAGAATGCCGTCCTTGGCTGCGAAACGACCATCGAGGGACCGCTTGGCCCCCTTCCCGTGACGGTGCCGGAATGGTCCGGCTCGGACCAGGCCATCCGCATTCCCGGCGAAGGCCTGATCATGGAAAACGGCGAACGCGGCGATCTCATTGCCGAAATCCGCCTTCTTCTCTGGGACAAACCGGATGCGAGGATGGTCGACCTGATGCGCTCTCAGCGCGAAGGTCTCTATCTTTAGAACGGTTTGTGACGCCGGGGTGAAACATGCACCCATTGTTACGAATGCTAACAGTTCCTGAACCCGTGCGCGCTTGAACCGCATTGCCGCCTATGCCATAGGCAGTCTCGACTTTAGTTTCAGGGGGCATTCCATGGTTCAGGCATCTGGTCTGATGAAGGGCAAGCGCGGCGTCATTATGGGCGTTGCCAACAACCGTTCCATCGCCTGGGGCATCGCCAAGGCCATCCACGCACAGGGCGGCGAGATCGCCTTCACCTATCAGGGCGATGCGCTCAAGAAGCGCGTCGAACCGCTGGCCGCCGAAATCGGCGCCGTTCTGGCCGGTGACTGCGACGTGTCCGACGAAGCATCCATCGATGCGGTCTTCGCCAATGTCGAGAAGATGTGGGGCAAGATCGACTTCCTCGTGCACGCCATCGGCTTTTCCGACAAGGACGAGCTGACCGGCCGTTACGTCGATACGACGCCGGGCAACTTCGCCAAGACCATGCAGATCTCGGTCTACTCCTTCACCTCGGTCGCCCGACGTGCGGAAAAGCTGATGACCGATGGCGGCTCGATGCTGACGCTGACCTATTACGGCGCCGAGAAGGTCATGCCGAACTACAATGTGATGGGTGTCGCCAAGGCTGCACTGGAAGCCAGCGTGAAGTATCTGGCGGTCGATCTCGGCCCGCAGAACATCCGCGTCAACGCCATCTCGGCCGGCCCGATCAAGACGCTCGCGGCATCGGGCATCGGCGACTTCCGCTATATTCTGAAGTGGAACGAGTACAACGCGCCGCTGCGCCGTACCGTCACCATCGAGGAAGTAGGCGATGTCGGCCTCTACCTGCTGTCGGACCTGTCGCGCTCGGTCACCGGCGAGACGCATCATGCCGACAGCGGCTATCATGTCATCGGCATGAAGGCCGTGGACGCGCCCGACATTTCCGTCGTCAAGGACTGACGCAGGGTTTTCAGCTTGCTCATTTACATGATCCGACACGGCCAGACCGCGTGGAACGCAGAGGGCAGGCTGCAAGGCCAGAAGGACATCCCGCTCAACGATACCGGCCGCAAGCAGGCGGCCGGAAACGGCCTCGCCCTCAAGGGCTTACTCGGCGACACCGTCTCGGATTTCGATTTCGTCGCAAGCCCGCTCGGGCGCACGCGCGAAACGATGGAAATAATGCGCGGCGCCATGGGCCTCGATCCCCTCGCCTATCGCACCGACCCGCGCCTCGTCGAAGTGTCCTTCGGCGACTGGGAAGGCTTCACGCTTCCCGAACTTGAGAAAAGCACGCCGGAGCGTGTCGAGGAGCGCGCCCGTGCAAAGTGGAACTTCATTCCGCCCGGCGAAACCGCCGAGAGCTACGAGATTCTCTGCTGGCGCATCGGCTCATGGCTCGCCGACGTGACGAAGCCCACGGTCTGCGTCAGCCATGGCGGCGTTTTCCGCGCGGCTTTCCGGCTCAATGGCATGGATGAGGAAGAGGCGGCGAATACGCCGATCCATCAGGATCGCATCCTGCGTATCGACGCCACCGGCATGCACTGGCTGTAAGCCCGCGCCTTACTGAACGACCTCGAGGTCGTTGATGACGCGCTTGCCGTCGACTTCCGTGTAGAACACCACGACCTTCACGCCCGGCGCCAGGCCCTCGAAATTGAACTCCTCGGGCGCCTGATACTTCTTGCCGTCATCCAGCGACAGGCTGAGACTGTTCGTGTCGACACCGGTGATTGTCGCCTCGACATCAGCGCTTTCGGCAGACGCTGCAAGTGGCGAAAGGAGGGTGGCCATGGCCATGAGCGTGGCGATCATCAAACGCATTCTGCGAACCCCTGGAAATGAATCAGTCTTCTTACCGGCCACGTCAGATGCTCCCCAAATATGGCGAAATTCGCCCGTTTTTTGACTGTGGGTGACATGGATGGCCGGAAAGGGAGTGCGAATCAAGGCTCCCGCCAGCGTCATCCCCGCTATTATCCTGAGTGCTAAAGGCATCCGCAGCCAGCCGGTGCTGGCGAGACCGGGCAAGCCCCGGATTTCCGGCGGCTCATAAAGGCTATCTTAAGGGAAGCCACCCTATTTTCCCTCGACAAACGAGGGCTTGCGCGTTGCCATCGACTGCCTCTATTCGCCACCGCATCGCATCCATCGCGGAATGGGCGCGCCCTTCGCTCGTTCCCGCGGCGATCGCTGGCTGCGTCATCCTCGCTGCGACGGTCTTCTATGAACGACAGAACGAGCAGATCTATCGCAACGACCTTCAGATGCGGGTGTCCGGCGATCTGGCGCTGACGGTTGCGCGGCTGCGCAGCGAGATGAACAGCGACGCGGCAGCCCTGCGCAGCGTCGCGAACATGATCTCCGTCACGACCGACCATGCAGCGGCGCAGTTCAACGCCATGGCCGGCCGGCTAATGCTGCAGAACGGCCATATCCGCCGCATCGGCCTTGCGCCTGACGGCAAGGTCAGCCACGCCTTCCCGACAAGCGGCAACCAGCGCTATCTCGGCACCGATTTCAAACGCTTCCCCTCGTTTCGCCATGCGGTTCGCAGCGAGCGCGGTCTTGGCGAACCTCGCATCTTCGGCCCCGTGGAGTTTGCCAAGGGTGGCCGGGGCTTCAACCTCTTCGTACCGGTTTTCACCCAGGTTGGCGGGCGGCAGCACCTGTGGGGCTATGTCGACGGCGTGATCGACGAGCGAAAACTCCTCATCGATGCCGGTCTGATCACCGAAGGTCAGCGCGTGCGGCACGGCATCTCACAGCATGCCACGGACATGGAACTGGCGATCCGCGATATCAGCGTGCCTGATAACATCAACGATCCGTTCTTCGGCAATGCCGAGGTTTTCGAGAGCAATCCGGTGGTGCAGGTTCTGAGCTTTCCCGGCGGCACATGGGAAGTGGGAGCGATCCCAACGCAGGGCTGGCACCATCCGCCGGAAAACCTTACGCAGATCCGCCTCACCGCTATCGCAAGCGCCCTTGTCATCATTGTACCGATCTTCCTGACCGGCGGCCTCATCTCCGAACGCCAGCGAAACCTCGCCCGGCTCAGAGCCCGCGACCGGCAGGTGCAGACGCTGTCCCAGCGTCTCGACATTGCCCTCGACGCGTCCAAGATCGGCATCTGGGAATACGACTTCATGAACGGCGTCCGCCAATGGGACGCCCAGATCCATCGCCTGCATGGCTTCTCCCAGACCGTGGCGCTCACGGACGATCTCTGGTACGCCGCGTTGCATCCTGACGATATTGCGCCTGCAAACGCCCAGATGGACCTGATCCGGGCAGGCGCGAATGATTTCCGCGCGCAGTACCGCATCCGCATGCAGGACGGCTCATGGCGGCACATCCGCAGCGTCGGCTCGCGCCTCGCCGGCCCCAACGGCGGCGAAACGCTGACCGGCATCTGCTGGGACGTCAGCGAAGATGTCCTGCTGAATGAGGCCCTGAAGACGGCAAAGGAACAGACCGAGGTGCAGAACGTCGAGCTGGCCAAGCTCACGCAACGCCTCGACCTTGCGCTCGATGCCTATCAATGCGGCCTTTGGGAAAGCGATCTCCAAGACGGACTGACGCTTTGGGACGAGCGCATGCATCAGCTCTACGGCGTCCCGAATACCGGAGAGCGCATCCCGCACGCGGTCTGGCTGGCAGCGCTTCACCCGGACGATCGGGCAGAGGCTCTGCGCAAGGTGGCAGACAGCACGCAAAGAAATCTGCCCTACATGCGCACCGCCCGTATCCTGCTGCCCGACGGAAACATCCGCTACGTCCAGTCTGTCGGCAAGCTGCATGTCGAGGACGGCCGGCGCAAACTGGTCGGCCTTGCCTTCGACGTGACCGAAGACGTGTACATGACCGAAAGCCTGAAGGAAGCAAAAGAGCGCTCCGAGCGGCAGAATGCCGAGCTGGAGCAGACGACGCGGCGTCTAGACCTGGCGCTCGATTCCTATCAGTGCGGCATGTGGGAGGCCGATCTGGACGGCGGACGTACCTTCTGGGACGTGCGCATGCACCAACTCTACGGCCTCACCTTTACCGACGGCATCGTCACGCGCGAGGCATGGCTCGCCACGATCCACCAGGATGACCGCGATGCGATCGTGGAAAACGTCGACCGGTGCACGGCTCTGGAACAGCCCTATGTGCACGAGGCACGCGTGGTCTTGTCCAGCGGCGAAATCCGCCATATCCGCTCGGTCGGCAAGGTTCACCATGGGCATGGCGGCAGCCGCAAGCTGATCGGCCTCGCCTTCGATGTGACCGAGGACGTGGTGTTGCGCGATCACCTCAAGGCCGCCAAGGCCCAGGCGGACGCCAAGAACATCGAGCTCGAACAGGCGCGGGTGCGTATCGAGCACAATGCGCTGCACGATCCCCTGACCGGGCTTGGCAACCGCCGCAAGCTCGATGACGTGCTGACCGCGATCTCCAGAGACAGCGCGGCGGACGGAGCGCAGATCGCCATCCTGCATATCGATCTCGACCGCTTCAAGCAGATCAACGACACGCTCGGCCATGCCGCCGGCGACGCGCTGCTCGTACATGCCTCGCAGGTGCTGACCATATCCACGCGCGAGAGCGACCTCGTCGCGCGCATCGGCGGCGACGAATTCGTGGTGGTGGTCTCCGACACTACCGACGAGAACTATCTGAGCGGCCTTGCGCGCCGCATCATCGCCCTGATGCAGCAGCCCGTCGATTACGAAGGCCATCTCTGCCGCTTCGGCGTCAGCATCGGCATCGCCTTTGCCTCCGGGCATTCCATCGACACGGCGAAGCTGCTGGTCAACGCCGATATCGCGCTCTACCGGGCCAAGGCGCTCGGCCGCAACCGCCACGAATTCTTCACCGAGACGCTGCAGGCCGAGATCATCTCGACAAAGCGCACCGCCGACGACATTCTCGCCGGCATCGAGAACAACGAGTTCGTGCCCTATTACCAGCCGCAGATCGACGCCGGCACGCTGAAGCTTGCCGGCGCGGAGGCGCTGATCCGCTGGAACCATCCGCGCGATGGCCTGCTGACGCCCGACCGTTTTCTCAAGATCGCCGAAGACCTCAACGTGATGGCGACGCTCGACCGGATCGTGCTGGAAAAGGCGCTGCTGGATTGCGCACGCTGGGCGGCCAAGGGTCTGGTCATGCCGAAGATATCGGTCAATGTTTCAGCCCGGCGCCTGCGCGACGAGAGCCTGATCGAAAGCCTCACCGGTCTGTCGATCCAACCCGGCCAGCTGTCCTTCGAACTGGTGGAATCCATTTTCCTCGACGAGAGCGACGATGTGGTTCTCTCCAACCTGGCGCGCATCAAGGCACTCGGCATCGATATCGAGATCGACGACTTCGGCACCGGGCACACCTCCATCGTGAGCCTGCTCAAGCTGAAACCCAACCGGCTGAAGATCGACCGGCAGCTCGTGTCTCCCATCCTCAAGTCGCGAAACGAGCAGGCGCTGGTGCGATCGATCATCGAGATCGGCCGCTCGCTCGGCATCGAGATCGTCGCGGAAGGCGTGGAAACGATGCAGCATGCCGAGATGCTCAGCATGCTCGGCTGTGACCTTCTGCAAGGCTACGCCTTTGCAAAGCCGCTGTCGCGCGACGCGTTTCTCGCCTTCGGCACCGAGATGCGCTGGAAGATGGCATCGTGAGGACGTGAAACCCTTGTCCCGGGCGTGCCTTTTCCACTAAGAGAAGGCACACTTTCCTATCGGTCCGGTTCCGCTCATGTCGCACAACACTTTCGGTCATCTCTTCCGCGTCACCACATGGGGCGAAAGCCATGGGGCAGCACTCGGCTGCGTGGTGGACGGCTGCCCTCCCGGCATCCGCTTCACGCTTGCGGAACTCCAGGCCTGGCTCGACAAGCGCAAACCCGGCCAGTCGCGTTTCGTGACGCAGCGCCGCGAAGACGACCTCGTCAAGGTTCTCTCCGGCGTGATGCTGGACGATGACGGCGAGACGATGATCACGACCGGCACGCCCGTTTCCATGCTGATCGAGAACACCGACCAGCGCTCCAAGGATTACGGCGAGATCGCCCATCGCTACCGCCCCGGTCATGCCGACTACACCTATGACATCAAGTACGGCATCCGCGACTATCGCGGCGGCGGACGCTCCTCCGCCCGCGAGACCGCCGCGCGCGTTGCAGCCGGCGGGCTTGCCCGCAAGGTCGTGCCCGGCCTCGTCGTGCGCGCCGCGCTGGTGCAGATCGGCAAGCACAAGATCGACCGCAACAACTGGGACTGGAACGAGGTGAACAACAACCCGTTCTTCGCGCCCGATCCGGCCATCGTTCCCGTCTGGGAAGAGTATCTGGACGGCATCCGCAAGGCCGGCTCCTCCGTCGGCGCCGTCGTGGAGGTCGTGGCCGAGGGCGTGCCCGCCGGCATCGGCGCACCGATCTACGGCAAGCTCGACCAGGACATCGCCTCGCTCCTCATGTCGATCAACGCCGTGAAGGGCGTGGAGATCGGCGAAGGCTTCGCCTCTGCCGAACTGACAGGCGAGGAAAATGCCGACGAGATGCGCATGGGCAATGACGGCAACCCGATCTTCCTCTCGAACCATGCCGGCGGCATCCTCGGCGGCATCTCGACGGGCCAGCCGGTGGTGGCGCGCTTCGCGATCAAGCCGACCTCATCCATCCTCACCGAGCGCCGCTCCATAGATGCCGACGGCAACAATGTCGACGTGCGCACCAAGGGCCGGCACGATCCCTGCGTGGGCATCCGCGCCGTGCCGATCGGTGAAGCCATGGTCGCCTGCGCCATCGCCGATCACTACCTGCGCGACCGCGGCCAGACCGGACGTCTGACGTCACAGGGCGGCTCGGCAACGTAAGCGCCGCAGGCCCCCTCATCCGCCTGCCGGCACCTTTTCCCCGTAAGTGCGGAGAAGAGAGCGGCGGCGGGCGGTGCTACGTCTCCTCGCCCTGCCAGCCATCCAGATAGCGCACGTTCTCAACGCCCGCGAACCGGGCCACGCGTGCCAGTTCGGCTTCCAGACGCTCCAGCCGCCCGGCGGAGCCACGGACCTTCGGCTCCCACCAAATGCGCCGGACGGAGAGCACGCCCGCCTTGCGGTCGGCCTTCATGTCGATGCGGCCGACGAGGCGGTCGCCCTCGAGCAGCGGGAAGACATAGTAGCCATATTGCCGCTTCGGCTCCGGCACGAAGATTTCGATGCGGTAGAAATAGCCGAAAAGACGCTCCGTGCGATTGCGGTCCCGGATCAGCGGATCAAAGGGCGAGAGCACGCGCAGGCGCGCAGGCGGCTCGGGCACATCGCGCAGGTTGTCGGCCGAATGTGCGAAGGCAAAGGCGGCGCGGGGCTTGCCGCCATCGGCGGTCTCGATGGAGACCTGACGCAGCTCCGCCCTGTTGGCATCGACCCAGGCCTTCGCCTCCTCCGGCGTGACCAGCGCCCAGAAGGCGGCGATTTCGCCGTGGGTGGCAAAGCCCAGCCGTTCCAGCGCGCTGCGGCAGGCCCAGTCGACGAAAACGTCATGCTTTACGGCGGGTTCGTGGTGATGCTGCGGCAGGACACGCTCGGCAAGATCATAGACCTTCTGGAAATTCTCCCGACGCGCGATGGCCAGCTTGCCGGTGTGCCAGAGATATTCGAGCGCCGTCTTGTTCGGATGCCAGTTCCACCAGCCGCCGGATTTGTGATCGTCCACCTTGAGATCACGCGACATTACCGCCCCGCCTTCGGCGATGCGCTGGTAGGTTTCCTCGAAGGTCGCGTCGAAACCCTCCCCCTGCCATTTGCGCCAGTTTGCCAGGATGGACGCTTCCTTGCGGCGGAAACGATGCTTCCAGTAGCGGAAGAAGGCGCTGGGGATGATGGAGGCGTCATGCGTCCAGTGCTCGAAAAGCTCGCCGTCCTTCTCCAGGAGTTCGGCGAGATGCTCGCGCCGGTACGTCTGGTTGCGCGAGAAGAGGATCTGGTGATGCGCCCGCTCGACGGTCGCGATGCTATCCACCTGCACGAAACCGATATCGTGGATGAGCTGCAGCAGCCCAGCCTTGCCAAGGGCACGGCCGGGCGGGCTGCTCAGCCCCTGCCGCGAAAGGAAGATGTGCCGGGCTTCGGCATTGGAAAGCAGAATCGTCATGCGCGATGATAGACATACATTCCCTGTTTGTTCCACCCGGTTTTCTTTGCGCCCCGCCATGTTATAGGTCACTCCGACTTTCGCGAACCGGAAACCTGCTCTTGGACATCGTCTTTTCCGCCGCCACGGTGGCCTATGGTGCGCGCACCGCGCTCCAGCCGCTGACGCTCACGCTGGCTGAGCGACGCATCGGCGTCGTCGGCCTCAATGGATCGGGCAAGACCACCATGGCGCGGCTGATCAACGGCCTCGTCAAGCCGACCGCCGGCACAGTGACGGTGGACGGGCTCGATACCGTCGCGGACGAAGCGGCGGCGCGCGGAAAGACCGGCTTCATCTTCCAGAACCCGCAGCACCAGATGATCCTGCCGATCCTGGCCGAGGATATCGCCTTCGGGCTGAAGAACCGTAAACTCACCAAGGCGGACATCGCCGAGAAGACCGACGCCATCCTCGCCCGCTTCGGCATTTCGCATCTCGCCCGCCGGCGTGTGCATGAGCTTTCCGGCGGCGAGACGCAGCTTGGCGCTATCGCCAGCGTGCTCGTGACCGGTCCGGAACTGTTGATCCTCGATGAGCCGACCAACCAGCTCGACCTGAAGAACCGCGCGCTGATCGAGCGCACCATCGCCGCCCTGCCCGAGCAGGTGCTCGTCATCAGCCACGACCTCGCACTCATCGAAGGATTCGACCGCGTGCTGGTGTTCCACGAGGGCCGGCTTGCCGCCGATGACACGCCTTCGAACGCCATTGCCGCTTACCGGAAACTGGCTGCATGCTGAACGGGCTCGACATCGAGGGTAATTCGCCGCTTCACCGCATGCCGGTGCGCGGGAAGCTTATCCTGCTGTTCACAGCCGCGATCCTGCTCCTGCTGATCTCGGACCTGCGCATTCTCGTGCCTGCGCTCGCGCTTACCGCACTCCTTTACCTCTCCACCGGCATCGGGCTTAAAGAAGCCTTCCGCCGCACGCGTTTCGTGCTGTTCACGGTGCTGCTTGTCGCACTCGCGAACTACCTGTTCCATTCGGTACACGAGGCGCTCGTCGTATTTTGCCGGCTGTCGGCACTGGTGCTGCTGGCCGCTGCCGTGACCGCGACGACGGGCATTTCCGCCTTCATGGACGAGATTACGCGGCTGATCACCCCGCTCGAACGGTTCGGCTTCGTGCGGGCGGCGGATGTCAGCCTGGCGGTCGGTCTCGTCATTCGCTTCGTACCCGAGATCTTTGCGCGTTACGGCGAGATTGCCGACGCGCACAGGGCGCGCGGCCTGCGTGTGCGGCCACTCACGATGCTCGTTCCGCTTATCATCCTGACATTGAAGGATGCCGACACGATCGCCATGGCGATTGACGCCCGCGGTTTTCGGCGGCACTAAACCCTCTCTTTACTGTTTTTGGGGATTCAGACGTGACCACAAGAGACATCGTGCTTGTTGCCCTCTTCGCCGCCATCATGGTGGTTCTGGGCCTGTTGCCGCCGATCACGCTCGGCTTCATTCCCGTGCCGATCACGGCGCAATCGCTCGGCCCGATGCTCGCCGGCTGCATTCTCGGCGCACGACGCGGTTCCGCCGCCATGTTGCTCGTGCTCCTGCTCGTCGCGATAGGTCTTCCGGTCCTTTCCGGCGGTCGCGGTGGGCTGGCGATCTTTGCCGGACCGACCGCCGGCTATATCATCGGCTGGGTGGTCGGTGCGTTTGTCTGCGGCCTGATCGCCGAACGCCTCGTGAGGGAAGACCAGTCGGAACTCTCGCAGTTCATTTCCTTCCTAGTGGCATCGGTGATCGGCGGCATCGGCATCGTCTATCTCTTCGGCATGCCCTGGCTCGCCTATATGAGCGGCAAGGCCTTTTTCGAAACGGCTGCCGCATCGCTGGTTTTCCTGCCGGGCGACCTGATCAAGGCGTTCGTCGCCATGCTCGCTGCACGCGCGGTGCTTGCCGGCTATCCGCTCCTGCCGCAGCGCGCCTGAGCCGATGCCGCTTTCCGGCGCCATCGAACGGCACGCCGCACGCATTCCGCAGAACCCGGCTTTCCATCTGGAGGACCGGGTTCTTTCCTATGGGGGGCTGGCCGTCACCGCGCGGACGTGCCACAGCGCCTTCACGACGCTTGCCCCGGAAGGCCGGAGTGTCATCGGCCGCAAGACACGCCTGATCGCGCTCGTTTGCGGCAACCACCTGCTCTTCCCAGCCGCCTTCATTGCCGCAACGGCCGGCAACAATTGCGTGGCGCTGATCGATCCACATCTGCCGGACGCGATGCGCGGCCGGATGCTGGAGAAGCTCGCGCCCGATATCGTGGTGACGGCGCAGGGCGACGGACTTCTCGCCAGTGCTTCCCGCACGGGCGGGTCACAGCGCCTCGCCGAATGCGCGACCACCGACGCGCCGCCGCTGCCCGAGGGCCACGACGACGATCCATTCCTCATCGTCTTCACGTCCGGCACCACGGCCGATCCGAAACCGATCATCCGCGACCGCCGCTCATGGCGCATCAGCCTTTCGGCAGGCGCACCGTTCTTCGGCATCGATATCGAAACCCACAGTTATGCCCCCGGCCCCCTCGCCCATGGGCTTGCGCTCTATGCGATGACCGAAACGCTGCTTGGCGGCGCGACCTTCCATTCGGCCACGCATTTCGATGCGGTCAGCGCCCGCGAGACGATGCGCACGGCGACCATTCGCCGCCTCGTTCTGGTACCGACCATGCTGCGCCGGCTCTGCGAGGGGCCGCCGGTTGCGAGCGTCGAGGCCATCACCGTGGCGGGCGCCAAGCTGACCGCGGGCGACCATGCGCTCAGCCGAAAACACTTCCCGAAGGCAGACCTGCGCGAATATTACGGGGCTTCCGAATTGGGCTTCATTACCGTCACGCAACCGGATGCCGCGGCATCATCGACCGCCGTCGGCCATGCCTTTCCAGGTGTCATGGTCTCGGTTCTCGATGAGGCCGGCGCTCCCGTGACGGCAGGCGAAACGGGCACGATCTTCGTGCAAAGCCCGCTGGTTGCCACGGGTTATCTCGGTGCGGGCGATGGCGCGGGGCTTAAGCGTTTCGGTGCGCTCGCGACCGTCGGCGACCTCGGCTTTCTCGACGCTGATGGCACGCTGCACCTGCTCGGCCGGTCCGGCGGCATGGTGCTTTCAGGCGGCAACAACATCTACCCGTCCGAGGTGGAAGCGGCCCTGCTTGGCCTTGCCTGCGTGCGCGCTGCCCATGTCTTCGGCTGCGACCACGCCGATCTCGGCAGCGAACTCGTTGCCGTGATAGAACCATCGGAAGCCGGTCTTGCGGCAGAAGACCTGCAGGCCGCGATGGCCGCGTTGCTGCCGCGCTACAAGCAGCCGCGCCGGATCTGGCAGTGCCAGACGATGCCGGTCACGCCCTCCGGCAAGGTGGCGGCCAAGACTGTGCGGCAGTGGGTTGCGGAGGACAACGATGCGCTCGAACGCCTCTTCTGATCCCGACCGCATCCCCGTCGTCGCAGCGGCGTTGCGCACACCGATCGGCCGCATCAACGGCACGCTGGCCGCCATCGAGCCGGCAAGCCTGGCCGCACCGCTCATCCGCCGGATCCTGACCGAAACGGGCCTTGCACCCGATGCGGTGGATGACGTGATCCTCGGCAATGCCGCCAATAGTGCCGGTAACCTCGCGCGCCTCGCCGGGCTGGAGGCCGGGCTGCCGGTCGCCGTGCCCGGCCTGACGGTGGACCGCCAGTGCGGCTCGGGGCTGGAGGCGATCGCGCTGGCTGCACGGCTCGTCCAGGCAGGCGCCGGGCGCTTCTACCTGGCCGGCGGCACGGAAAGCACCAGCCGCGCGCATCTGCGGCTGCGCCCGCCGATGGTGCCCGGCGGGGCGCCTGAACCCGTGCCGCGCGCCCGTATGGCGCCGGATTCCATTGGCGACCCCGACATGGGGATCGCCGCCGAAAACGTCGCCGCCCATGCTGGCATCAGCCGCGCCCGGCAGGACGCCTTCGCGCTCGAAAGCCACCGCCGCGCGGTGGCGGCGCGGAAGGCCGGGCGGTTCGATAGCGAGATCGTGCCGATCGAGACCCCAACCGGCCTCGTCACGCGGGACGAATGCCCGCGCGAAAACACCTCGCTTGAGAAACTTGCCGGCCTGAAACCCGCCTTCCGGCCGGATGGCACCGTGACCGCGGGCAATGCCTGCCCGGTCAATGACGGGGCATCGGTCGTGCTCGTCACGTCGCTGGCGGGTGCGCGAGCGCTCGGCCTGACCGTTCTCATGGAGATCGTGGACAGCGTCACCGTCGGCGTCGATCCGAACCTGCTGGGGCTTGGTCCCGTGCCGGCCGTGCACAAGCTTGCGGCACGCAATCCCGGCCTCGATGCCGTAAGCGTACCCTTTCTTGAGTTTAATGAAGCCTTCGCCGCGCAGGTGCTGGCCTGCCTGGATTCCCTCGGCGTCGACCCCGCCGCGGTCAATCGCGATGGCGGAGCGCTGGCGCTCGGCCATCCCTATGGTGCCTCCGGAGCGATCCTCGTCACGCGGCTTTTCGCGCAGATGCGCGATGCCGCCGAGGACACCGCGGGTTTGGCGATGATGGGCATCGGCGGCGGCATGGGCATCGCCACGCTTTTCCGGAAGGCATGAGGACCGACATGCGCAAGACGATCTATTCCGGCGGCTGCCTGTGCGGCGCGATCCGCTTCGAGGCAACGGCGCCCGCGGAAAAGCCGCACACCTGCTCCTGCCGGTTCTGCCAGCAGCATACCGGCGCACCGACCGCCGCCTGGGTGGAGTTTCCGGCCGAGCGCGTGGCATGGACGGGCACGGGCGGAAAGCCGTCGACCTGGCGGTCCTCGGATTATTCCAGCCGCGCCTTCTGCCCGACCTGCGGCAGCTCGCTCGGCGCCTTCGACGACGATCCGGTCGTGGCGCTCCTCATCGGCGGCTTCGACGATCCGCGCAATCCTGCGCTTGCGCCGCAGTACCATTCCTTCGAGGATTGCCGGCCGGACTGGCTTTCCGTGGAGACGGCCTCAGGCGAGGAATAACTTCAGCCAGTCGCGCACCGGCTGCGGAACATTGACCGGCTGACGGCCAGCGGGATCGACGGCGACCCAGACGATCTCGAGATCCGCGACAGGGCGCCCTTCGGATGAAACAGCCACGGCAAAGGTGAGCGAGGTTGCGCCCATTCGCGTGACCGAGACCTTGAAGCGCGCGAGATCGTCCAGTTTCAAGCCCCGATGGAAGATGCAGCCGGACTTGCGCACGAGATAGACAGGATCGCCCGCGTCTTCGGGCCGGTGACGCCACAGGCCCGCGACCGCTGCCTCGGCATGGGCATAATAGGCGGCATTGTGCATGTGGCCGTGCATGTCTATATCGCGGAACGGTATCCTGATATCGCTGGCCGTGATGTCTGCCGCCTGTTCCACGTCGTATCCCGGGGTTAGACCATGCTTCGTGCCGTTGTTAAAGCCTTCGGCGACCCCCGGCAAGTGATCGACCTCGAAGAGGCCGATCCCGTCGCTCCCGGCCCGGGCGATGTGGAAATCCGAATCCATCGCGCGGCGATCAATCCCTCCGATCTCATCCCCGTCACCGGCGCCTATCGCAGCCGCACCGTCCTGCCCTTCGTGCCGGGCTTCGAGGGCGTGGGTGAAATCATGAGCCTCGGCACCGACGTCACCGGATTGTCCATCGGCCAGCGCGTGCTGCCGATCGGCGCGAGCGGGCTCTGGCAGCAGCGGCTCGTGCGCCCGGCGAACTGGTGCTTTGCCGTGCCGGATGACCTTTCCGACGATCAGGCCGCCATGGCCTATGTGAACCCGCTCACGGCCTTCCGGCTTATCGACGCCGTGCAGGCGCATTTCGGCAAGGCTGGCGTCCGGCGCATCGGCGTGACTGCCGCAGCCTCCGCCATCGGCCGGATGCTGCTCGTCCTGCTGGCCGAGGCCGGGTTCCATCCCGTCGCTCTCGTGCGCAGTGCTGCGACCGCCGAACGTCTTGCCGAAACCTTCGCCGGAGAGATCGCCGTAAGGGTGGCGCCCGATCTCGATGCCGTGCTCGATGCGGTCGGCGGCGAGGCTGGCAATGAGCTGTTCCGGCAGGTCAGGGCCGGCGGCGCGTTCATCCAGTACGGCGCGCTTTCCGGTGCGCAGCTCGACCCGGCGCTGGTGACGGAAAGGCGCGAGGCGGTGGCGTTCTCCTTCCTCTGGCTGCGCAACTGGGTGCATGCCGCCCCGCGCGCCGATATCGAGGCCGCCTTCGCGCGCAGCTTTGCGGGCATTCGTGCCGGCGTGCTGGGTTCGTCCGTCGATGGGGTCTACGCGCTCTCGGAGCTTGCCGCTGCACTTGCTCGTCAGGACGACCCGGCGCGCACCGGCAAGGTGCTTCTTGCGCCATGACCGTTGAAAAGGCGTGGACACCGGCCCATTTCCCGTGGACCGCGCCAACCGCAATGGATAGCTTCCGGCCATGACGACGTTCCTTTTCGAGAACCCGATCTTCCTTGAGCATCACACGCCCGAGGGCCACCCGGAGCGGTCCGACCGCATCCGTGCGCTCAACCTTGCGCTGGAGCATGAGCGTTTCGCACCGCTGGTGCGCGAGAAAGCGCCGCAGGCGAACGAGGATTTCGTGCTGCTTGCCCATCCCGAAAGCCATCTGCGCGCGGTGATGGACGTGATCCCCGAGGAAGGCATCAACCACTTCGAGGCTGACACCCATGCCAGTCCCGCAAGCCTACAGGCGGCGCTGACCGGCGTCGGCGGCGCGGTGGCGGCTGTCGATGCGGTCTTTTCCGGCAAGGCCGACAACGCCTTCGTCGCGGCGCGTCCGCCCGGCCACCACGCCGAGCGTGAAAAGGCAATGGGCTTCTGCTTCTTCAACAATGCCGCAATCGCCGCCCGCCATGCGCAGAAGGTCCATGGCGCCGAGCGTGTCGCCATCGTGGATTGGGACGTGCACCACGGCAACGGCACGCAGGATATCTTCTTCAACGAGCCCTCGGTGCTGTTCTGTTCGACACACCAGATGCCGCTCTATCCCGGTACCGGCGCGAAGGATGAGACCGGTGCTGGCAACATCGTCAATGCGCCGCTCTCCCCGAACGACGGCAGCGACCATTTCCGCGAGGCCTTCAAGTCGCGCGTGCTGCCGCGTGTCGCCGATTTCAGGCCGGACCTGATCATCATCTCCGCCGGCTTCGATGCGCACCACCGCGACCCGCTGGCGCAGATCAATCTCGTCGCCGAAGATTTCGACTGGGCGACGGCAAGACTGATGGAACTCTCGGAAAAGTCGGCCAATCATCGCGTCGTCAGCCTGCTGGAAGGCGGCTACGACCTCGAGGGCCTTGCCGAATCCGCCGCCACCCATATCTTTCGCCTGATGAGAGGCTGACCATGAACACCCCCACCCCCGCCACCGATGTCTCGGCGCTGTCCTTCGAGCAGGCCGTCGAGGAACTGGAAAAGATCGTCGCGGCGCTCGAGCGCGGCGACGTGCCGCTTGACCGCTCCATCGAGATCTATGAGCGCGGTGAAGCGCTGAAGAAACATTGCGAGACGCTGCTTTCGGCCGCCGAGAACCGCATCGAGAAGATCCGCCTCGACCGCGCCGGCAAGCCGCAGGGCACCGAACCGCTCGACGGCGCGTAAGGGCCAATCTCGACCGTCGTTTCGCCTTGTGGTAGAATTCAGCCATGACCAGAGACGAGATCATCGCCAAGCTTGTGGAGCACCGTGCCGAACTTGAGGCGGCGGGGGCGGAGCACGTTTCGCTGTTCGGTTCGGTGGCGCGGGGCGATGATACGACGGAGTCTGATGTCGATGTGCTGATCAAGCTCTCGGAACCGGTCCGGCAATCGGGTTTCGGTTATTTCGGCGTGCTTGCCGATCTCAAAAGCATGATCGAAAAGTTCACCGGGCGCGCGGTCGATGTTCTTCCCGAGCCGATCCGGAAAGACAAGCTCCGTAAAAATGTCGAGCGAGAGCGGGTCATTGCCTTCTAAACGGCCTAAGGCAAGGCTTTTGGATATCGTCGAGAATGCTATAAGCATCCTCGACTACACCGCCGGCCTGGATCGGCAGGCTTTCAGTGGCAATAGGCTGATCCGCGATGCGGTGGAGAGATGCCTGGAACGGATATCCGAAGCCGCGAGCAAGCTTGGTTCCACCGCCGAGACGCTTCTGCCACACCACCCCTGGCGGCACACTCATGACTTGGGCAGCATCCTTCGTCATGCCTACGACAGCGTCGATGAGGAAGTCGTCTGGTCGATCGTAACCAAACAGTTGCCCGCTTTGATCATTAATGCGCGAAACGCCGCAGCAAATCTTCCCGACGACACCTGACATCTCCAGCCGACGACACACCGTCCACATCCGCAGCCCTATCCACGCTCCGCCCTGCCCGCTAGCATACGGGCCACAACCGATGACAGGAGGGTGCCATGAGCTTTTTTCCCGGACAGGACCCTGAGGCCGGTGATGCGCCGGCGTGCGACGCGCTGGACCTGCTGATCATTCCGCGCACCAGCGATATCGGCGGGCTGGAGGTGCGGCGCGCCCTGCCGACGGCCAAGCGCCGGCTCGTCGGCCCGTTCATCTTCTTCGACCGCATGGGACCGGCGCTGCTGCGCGCCGGCGAGGCGATCGACGTGAAACCGCACCCGCATATCGGCCTTTCCACAGTCACCTATCTGTTCGACGGCGAAATCAAGCATCGCGACAGCCTCGGCACCGAAATGGTCATCGCACCCGGCGATGTGAACCTGATGACGGCCGGACGCGGCATCGTGCATTCGGAGCGCTCGCCGGAAAACCTGCGCGGCAGGCCGCAGTCGATTTCGGGTCTGCAGACCTGGCTTGCCTTGCCGGACCGTCTGGAAGAGGCCGCTCCGGTCTTCGCTCACACCACCAAGGCGGAGCTTCCGGCCTTTTCCGCCGACGGCATTACAGGCCGCACGATCATCGGCCGCTACGAGGGCCATGCCTCGCCCGTCAGTGTGCCGACCGACACGCTCTATACGGACCTGACGCTTGCGCCGGGCGCTTCGGCGCCGCTTGCCGCGGACTGGGAGGAGCGCGCGGTCTATGTGCTTTCGGGCACGCTCGACGTGGCAGGCGATGTCTTTGCGGCCGACCAGCTTCTGGTTTTCCGCGCCGGCGATGCGATCACGCTGAAAGCCGGCCCGCAGGGCTGTCACATCATGCTGTTCGGCGGCGCGGCGCTGGGCTCCAAGCGCTATATCTGGTGGAACTTCGTATCCTCCTCGAAGGAGCGCATCGAGCAGGCCAAGGAGGAATGGCGCACCGGCCGTTACGACATCGTGCCCGGCGACGAGGAGGAATTCGTGCCGCTGCCCGCAGGCTGACAGATTCGATTGAAAGAGTGCCAGGCAAAACGGAAGGAGATGCATGGCTGACAAGACAACAAAAGCGGAAGGCGTCGTCCTTCTCTCAGGCGGCAACCCGCAGATCGCCAAGGGAGAAGGTGACGCGCCGGTAAAGGCCTACATCGCGGCCATGCCAGGCTGGAAGAGCGACATCGGCCGCAAGCTCGACGCTCTCATCGAAAAGACCGTACCGGGCGCCCGCAAGGCGGTGAAGTGGAACTCGCCCTTCTATGGCGTGGAGGGCGAAGGCTGGTTCCTCAGCTATCACTGCTTTGCCAAATACATAAAGCTGACCTTCTTTCGCGGCACGTCGCTCGATCCTGTTCCGCCGGTGTCTTCCAAGACGAACGAGACGCGCTATTTCCATATCCATGAGGGCGAGGCGCTGGACGAACGCCAGCTTGCGGCCTGGATTAGCCAGGCAAGCGCGCTTCCCGGCGAGCGCCTGTAACGCCATATCGAGGACAATGCGATGACCGAGGAACAGAAAGGAGCCGAATCGCCTTCCGTACTGATAGACCGCCGGATTTCCGAGCTGGCGGACTGGCGCGGTGAAACGCTGGCGAAGGTGCGAGAGCTGATCCGCGAGACCGACCCTGACGTCGTCGAGGAATGGAAATGGCGCGGCGTGCCGGTCTGGGAACATGGCGGCATCATCTGCACGGGCGAGACCTACAAGGCGGTGGTCAAGCTCACCTTTGCGAAGGGCGCGGCTCTGGAAGACCCGCAAGGCCTGTTCAACGCCAGCCTGGAGGGCAATACGCGCCGCGCCATCGATCTGCGCGAGGGCGACGCGATCCGCGAGGAAGCTCTGAAGGGCCTGGTCCGCGCGGCCATCGCACTCAATCGGGCGGCGCGCAGCGCAAAAAAGCGGTGAGTGCGGCAGGGCAGTGTCTGCAAAATGCCCCAATGGGTGCAGAGAGTCCGCGCCTGTGACGGATTGAGCGGTATCAATCCGCCGAAAACCAATCTAGACTTGCCGAAAAGGTTGAAATCGCGCTCGGCATTCTGCATGTGACAAGCAAGCGCGGTTGCAAAGCCGCACGCCCGGGCCGTGCCTCCGTGAGGGAGGTCTGGCCGGCGGGCGCGACAACGAGGCACGAGAGTGACACAGACGCCAGCCACCCCCCTGCTCGACCAGGTAAGCATCCCCGCAGACCTGAAGGCCGTGGACGATCGCGACCTGCCGCAGCTCGCCAGCGAACTGCGTTCGGACATGATCGACGCCGTCTCGCGCACCGGCGGGCATCTGGGCGCTGGCCTTGGCGTGGTGGAACTCACCATCGCCATCCACAAAGTTTTCGATACGCCGAAGGACCGGCTGATCTTCGATGTCGGCCACCAGTGTTACCCGCACAAGATCCTGACCGGCCGGCGCGACCGCATCCGCACGCTGCGCCAGGAAGACGGCCTTTCGGGCTTCACCCGCCGCGCGGAAAGCGAATACGACCCCTTCGGCGCCGCCCACTCCTCAACATCGATTTCCGCCGGCCTCGGCATGGCGGTCGCGGCCGATCTTGCGGGTGAGCATCGCAATGTCATTGCCGTCATCGGCGACGGCGCGATGTCAGCCGGCATGGCCTATGAGGCGCTGAACAATGCCGGCGCGCTCGATGCGCGCCTCATCGTCATCCTCAACGACAACGACATGTCGATCGCGCCGCCGACGGGTGCGATGAGCGCCTATCTCGCCCGCCTCGCCTCGGGCCGCACCTATATGGGCTTCCGCGAACTCGGCAAGAAGCTGACGGCCTATCTCGGCAAGACGGTCGACCGGGCGATCACCCGCGCCGTCGAACATGCGCGCGGCTATGTCACCGGCGGCACGCTCTTCGAGGAGATGGGCTTCTACCATATCGGCCCGATCGACGGTCATTCCTTCGATCACCTGCTGCCGGTGCTGCGCAATGTGCGCGACAATGCCAAGGGCCCCGTGCTGATCCATGTCGTGACGCAGAAGGGCAAGGGCTATCCGCCGGCGGAGGCCGCAGCCGACAAGTATCACGGCGTCAACACCTTCGACGTGATCACCGGCGCGCAGGCCAAGGCGAAACCGAATGCGCCGGCCTATACCTCGGTGTTCGCCGAGGCGCTCGTGCAGGAAGCCGGCTTCGACGAGAAGATCGTCGGTGTCACCGCGGCCATGCCTGCCGGCACCGGTCTCGACAAGCTCGCCACGGCCTATCCGATGCGCACATTCGACGTGGGCATCGCCGAACAGCACGCGGTGACCTTTGCCGCCGGCCTTGCCGCAGAGGGCTACAAGCCGTTCTGCGCGCTTTATTCCACCTTCCTCCAGCGCGGTTATGACCAGGTGGTGCACGACGTGGCCATCCAGGGGCTGCCGGTACGTTTTCCCATCGACCGCGCCGGTTTCGTCGGCGCGGACGGGCCGACCCATGCCGGCTCTTTCGACACGACCTATCTCGCGACGCTTCCGGGCTTCGTGGTTATGGCCGCCGCCGACGAGGCGGAGCTGAAGCACATGGTGCGCACCGCCGCCGCCTATGACGCCGGCCCGATCTCCTTCCGCTATCCGCGCGGCGAGGGCGTGGGCGTCGAGATGCCGGCGCGGGGCGAGATCCTCGAAATTGGCAAGGGGCGCCTCGTCAAGCAGGGCTCCAAGGTGGCGCTGCTTTCCTTCGGCACCCGCCTGGCCGACTGTTTGCTAGCCGCTGAGGACCTCGACGCCGCCGGGCTTTCCACGACGGTTGCCGACGCGCGCTTCGCCAAGCCGCTCGATCATGACCTGATCCGCCAGCTTGCCCGCCACCACGAGGTGCTGATCACCATCGAGGAAGGCGCCGTGGGCGGTTTCGGCAGCCATGTACTGCAGTTCCTCGCCATGGAAGGGCTGCTCGACCACGGGCTGAAGGTCCGCCCGCTGGTGCTGCCCGATATTTGGATGGAGCAGGCCAAGCCTGACGCGATGTATGCCAAGGCCGGCCTCGACCGCGCGGGCATCGTCTCGACGGTCTTCAAGGCACTCGGCCAGAAGGCCATGGGGGTCGGTGCGGCCGGCTGACCGGCCCCTGCCTGCCCTTGGCGAGACCGTGACGCACGCTTTCCCGTG
This sequence comes from Shinella sp. H4-D48, assembly GCF_022637395.1. Classification (GTDB taxonomy): domain Bacteria; phylum Pseudomonadota; class Alphaproteobacteria; order Rhizobiales; family Rhizobiaceae; genus Shinella; species Shinella sedimenti. The sequence goes on from NZ_CP093337.1 coordinate 2,629,189, forward strand.
TGTCACCTTTTCTCAACCATGCCGTTTTGCAACCGCGTAACCACATCCCTTGGCCGTTCTGAAACCTCCGGCTGCTAGTGTCCCGTCAAAGACAAAAAAGACCGGACAGGGATTTTCACCATGCGCTACGCGCTTCTTGCGGCTCTCGCCGCCACCCTTAGCCATGAGCCGCTGGCGGCGGCCGACGAGCGGCCTGCACATGACCCGGCAATCGAGGCCGCGGCGATCGCCATCCTCCAGAAGAAGCTGCCGGATATCCGCAAGTCGCACGGTATCGGTGAGGAACCTGTAATCGTTCGCCGCGAGCCACCGCAGGCGGCGGTGCAGGGTATTTCGGCATTGATCGATCTCGATTCGGCGCGCGCCTTTCCCGGCCGTATCATCTGGCTGTGATTCCGGGGCTTGCCTCTTGCCGCGCAAGGCGTCATGAGAGGCGATGTCCGAACCCACCGAAACCATCCGCCTCGACCAGCTCCTGCTGAATGCCGGCCTCGTGCCCAGCCGCTCGCGGGCGCGCGATTCCATCGCGCGCGGCACCGTGACCGTCAACGGCCGCGTCGTCACCAAGCCGAGTTCCTGCTTTCCCGCTTCCGCCGTCATCGCCATCGACGACCCCGCGCAGGACTACGTGTCGCGCGCCGCGCTGAAGCTGACGGCAGCGCTCGACCATTTCCGTCTCGATCCCGCAGGCCTCGACTGTCTCGATATCGGCGCCTCCACCGGCGGGTTCACGCAGGTGCTGCTGGAGCGGGGTGCCGCCCATGTCGTCGCCATCGATGTCGGCCATGACCAGATGCACCCGAAGCTGCGCGCCGATCGCCGTGTCACCAACCTCGAAGGCCTCAATGCGCGTGCGCTGACCCGCGACGATATCGAAGACAGGCCGGTCGGCTGCATCGTCTCGGACGTGTCCTTCATCTCGCTGAAGCTCGCATTGCCGCCGGCGCTCTCCTTCGCGGAAGCCGGCGCTTTCTGCGTGCTTCTCGTCAAGCCGCAATTCGAAGCGGGCCGCGACGCGATCAGCAAGGCGGGACTTTTGAAAGACCCCGACAGTGCGCCTGCTGTCGCTGCCGAGCTGGAACGCTGGCTGGTGGAGGATATGGGCTGGAAGAGCCTTGGTCTCATCCCCTCGCCGATTGCCGGCGGCGACGGCAATGTCGAATTCCTGCTGGGAGGCGTGAAACCATGACGACCGAGACGCTCACCATTGCGCGGCTCGGCAGCGGCGGCGACGGCATTGCCGACACGTCCGCCGGCCCGGTCTATGTGCCCTTCACCCTGCCCGGCGAGACCGTCGCGGTCGCGCGCGTCAAGAACCACGGGACCGTCATGTCGATGTCGGTCGCATCTCCGGAGCGGATCGCGCCCGCCTGCGTGCATTTCGGCCCCGATGGGAAGAACGGCACCTGCGGGGGCTGCACGCTGCAGCATGCAGGCGACGCGCTCTATCATGACTTCAAGCGCTCGCTCGTCGTCAACGCCCTGAAATCCACGGGACTGACGCCCGATGTGGCACCGCTCGTCACGGCCGCGCCCGGCGAACGCCGCCGCGTCACCTTTACCGCGCGCAAGACGGAAAAGGGCTTGCTGCTCGGCTTCAACCAGGCCGGCAGCCACCACATCGTTTCCATCGAGCACTGTCCCATCGCCAGCGACGGCATCGTCTCCCGGCTGGATGCGATCCGCCAGGTCGCGGCGGCCATCGCCACCTCGGCCGAACCTTTCCGCGTGACCGTGCTGGATACCCTGGCCGGCCTCGACCTCGCCTTCGAAGGGGTGAAGAAGGTCGGCACCCGGGAACGCCATGCCGTGACCGAAAGTGTGCTGGCGCTGCGCGGTATCGCGCGCGTGACCAGCGACGGCGAAATCCTGATCGAGCCGATGAAGCCGGAAATCGAGTTCGGCGGCGTGCGTGTCTCTCCGCCATCCGGCGGCTTCACGCAGGCGACGAAACCTGCCGAGGAGGCCATGGCCGAACTCGTGCTGACCGCGCTCGGCAAGGCCAAGCGTGTCGCCGACCTCTTTGCCGGTTCGGGCACCTTTGCGCTGCGCATCGCGCGCCAAGCCAAGGTGCATGCGGTGGAAGGCGAGGAGACGGCAATCAAGGCGCTGGACCATGCCGCGCGCAACACGCAGGGCCTCAAGCCCGTGACGGTGGAACGACGCGACCTCTTCCGCCGCCCGCTGATGGCCTCAGAACTGAAGGTCTACGACGCCGTGGTCTTCGATCCGCCGCGCGCGGGCGCCGAAGACCAGTGCAAGGAACTTGCCCGTTCCGGTGTGAAAACCATTATCGCCGTGTCGTGCAATCCCGTCAGCCTTGCCCGCGATCTTTCAATCCTCACCGCCGCCGGCTACCGTATCCGCCTCGTGACACCCATCGACCAGTTCCTCTGGTCCGCCCATGTCGAAGCGATTGCGGTCTTGGAGAAATAGACTCCGCTCAACGCCGCGTCATGAACGCCTCGAAGGCGGCGCGCGCCTCCGGGCTTTTCAGCTGTGCGGAGAAATGGCCGAGTTCCTCGTCGATGCGCGCGAGCACATCCGACCGGTCGCCGCGAACGAGGTTGCGGGCGATGGCCAGCGCCTTTGGTGGCTTGGCCGCAAGGCGGCTCGCCGCAGCGAGCGTTTCGCGTTCGACGGCGCCGGGCTCGACGACAGCATAGACAAGACCCGCCTCCTTCGCCGCGCTTGCGGAGAGAACATCGCCGGCCGCGAGCAGCGCGAAGGCGCGCTGATGGCCCATCACGCGCGGCGCAAGCAAGCTGGAGGCTGCTTCCGGCACCAGCGCCAGGTCCACGAAAGGCGTGCGGAACTGCGTGCGATCAGAGGCATAGGTCAGGTCGCAATGGAGTTGGATGGTCGTGCCGATGCCGATGGCAAGGCCGTCCACACCAGACACGAGCGGCTTGCTGTGGGTGGCGAGCGCATAGAGAAAATCGACGGCCTCGCGCGCCATGGCGCCGCCCATCGCGACGGCCATGAAATCGGTGAGGTCGTTGCCGGCGGAAAAGCAGCCCTCGGAACCGAGGAAGACGGTGGCGCGCACGCCCTCGTCCGCATCGCCCGCCTTCAGCGCCGCTGTCATGGCCTCATACATGGCGCGGGTAATGGCGTTCTTCTTGTCCGCGCGATTGAAGCGGATCACCTGCACCCCCGGTGCGGCCTCAGGACGCTCGATCAGGATATGGTCGGTCATGCTCTTCCCCCTCAGCCCAGAACGGCGCGCGCGGCCGCAAGGCTCGGCGCCCCGCCGATCACCCGCTCGCGCAGCGCGGCAGTCTCGCCGATGACATTCTCCGCCGCAAAGCGGCAGAGCGCCGCGCGCTCCTCGTTGCGGCCATCGCCGCCATCGGCAAGCGCGCCCTTGGCGAGGAAGGCGCCAGTCAGCACCAGGCCGAAGAGGCGCTGATAGGGCGTGGCGCCGGCGAGCGCCTCGACCTGCCGGCCTTCCGTGGCTGCGGCGAGCAGCCATTCGGTGGCGATTTCGAGGTCGGCAATGCTGGCGGTGAGCCGTTCGCCGGTCTCGCCGAGCGCCGGCATGTTGCTGGCAGCCGCCTTTGCGGCGATATCCCGCAATTCAGCGATGAAGCCGCGGATGTGGTTTCCCTCCGACAGCGGCAGCTTGCGCGTCACGAGATCGATGGCCTGGATGCCGTTGGTGCCCTCGTAGATCGGCGCGATGCGCGCATCGCGGTAAAGGCGGGCGGCACCCGTTTCCTCGATGAAGCCCATGCCGCCATGCACCTGAATGCCGAGCGAGGCCACGTCCACGCCGGCATCGGTGGCGAAGCTCTTGGCGACGGGTGTCAGGAGGCTCGCGCGTTCCGCCCAATGCCTGGCATCCTCGCCATGGGCCATGTCGACGGCGTGGGCGCAGGCATAGGTGATGGCCCGCGCGCCCTGTGTGAGCACCTTCATGGTGAGCAGCATGCGCGCGACATCGGGGTGCTCGATGATCGGGCTCATGCCCGAGCCTTGCCAGCCAGGCGCTTTTCCCTGTGTGCGCTCCTTCGCATAGGCGATGGCCTTCTGGGTGGCTGCTTCAGCGATGGCCACGCCCTGCATGCCGACGGCCAGGCGCGCATTGTTCATCATGGTGAACATGCAGGCGAGCCCGCGGTTTTCCTCGCCGACCAGCCAGCCGATCGCGCCCGGCTCTTCGCCGAAGCGGCCGTCGCCATAGATCATGGTGCAGGTGGGGGAGCCGTGGATGCCGAGCTTGTGTTCGATGGAATGGCAATAGGCGTCGTTGCGCGGACCCAGCGAACCATCCTCATTGACCAGAAACTTTGGCACTAGGAACAGCGAGATGCCGCGTGTGCCGGCCGGCGCATCCGGCAGGCGGGCGAGAACGAGATGCACGATGTTGTCGGTGAAATCGTGCTCGCCATAGGTGATGAAAATCTTCTGGCCGAACAGGCGGTAGGTGCCGTCGTCGCGGCGCTCGGCACGGGTCTTCATGACGCCGAGGTCTGAACCGGCATGCGGCTCGGTGAGGTTCATCGACCCCATCCATTCGCCCGAGACCATTTTCGGCAGATAGGTGTTCTTCAGGTGGTCGGAACCATGCGCCGTCAGGGCCTCGATGGCGCCGATGGTCAGCGTCGGGCCGATGGCGAAGGCCATGGAGCCGCTGTTCCACATTTCCAGCGCCGCAACATGCAGCATGTGCGGCAGCCCCTGCCCGCCGAAGTCCGGCGAGGCCGTGAGCGAGTTCCAGCCGCCTTCCGCCCACGCCTTGTAGAGTGCCGGCCAGCCATCGGGCATCTTCACCGCGCCATCGGCGAAGCGGGCGCCCTCGGTGTCGCCGATCGCTCCGAGCGGGGCGATCTCCTCGCTCGCGAAGCGGCCGGCTTCGGCAAGGATGGCATCGACGAGATCGTCAGTGAGGTCGCCGAGATGGCCGCCGTCGAGCGCAGGCGCGAGGCCCGCCACATGCTTGAGGGTGAACGCAATCTCCTCGACCGGCGCCTTGTACATCTCTATCCTCCTCTGCGCGCGCTCAGCCGAAGCGCGGCTTTTCTGGCGCGAAGATTATTGATTTTTACGTAAACGTCAATCTTTGACGCAAGCGACAAGGGAACACATCGGCAAAAGAAAAGGCTGACCGATGGATGCCGGTCAGCCTTTGTCTGCATGCCTTCAAGCTGAACTGTCTCAGCGATAGGGCGAATAGCACTGGCGGCGCGGGCCGTTGTAGGGCTGGAACGTGTTGTCGTAGGCGCGATACGAACGGTAGCGGTTGGCGCACCAGCTCACATGGCTGCGGCCGCCGGAATAGACGCGCCGGTCGCGCGCGACGGAATTGCCGATGACGGCTCCCATTCCGAGGATCGCAAGGGGAACCCAGGCATTGTCACGGTGGCGATAGTAGCCGCCGTAACGACGGCGATCATGCCAGCGGTCACGATAGTGACGACCGTGATGGCGACCCCAGCCGCGATTGCCGCGCCATTGACGGTCGCCGCGCCAGTGGCGGCGCGGATAGGCGCGGTGATCGACCAACTGGGCGCCGGTGCTGGTTTCTGCCGGCTGGACCTTCACGACCGGCAAGGGCATCGCACTCGCCGGCACGACGGGCGTCGCGGCAAACAGTGCCGAAAGCGCAACGACAAGGCACTTGCTGATCAATCTCATGGCGTTTCTCCCTGATATCGCCAGGCATACCATGCCGGCGCGATTGCCAGCGAAACGGGAAAGGCCGGCGATTGTTCCCGCCCCGCGGTTTCAACGTTCCTTAACCATGTCTGCCGCAGCATCGGGCTTCGCGAAAAATCAGCGATTCGCGAAGGAGCGTCCATGCATTCCGTGCAGTTTTCAGGCCTTGTCGCCCTTCTCCTTTCGACGGCTCTCCCGCTTGCCGCGGTGGCCGCCGACGTCGAGCCGTGGAAGAAGCCGGAGAATGCCATCGTCATCGACGCCTATGAGCTGAACGAGATCGACTGGTCCGACATGCTGACGGACAAGCGCATCGTCGGCTTCATCTCGAAGGCCTCGGACGGCTTGCCGGAAAGCTACAGCTGCAAGGGCGACCACGGCGGCGACACCTTCGCGCACTGCAAGACCATGTGGCGCAAATATGCCGTGAGCCGCGAACTCTACGAGACGCGGCGGTTGCTTGCCCGCTCCAAGGGCCTGCTCTGGGGCGCCTATCACCTTGCCCGCCCGGGCAACCCGATCGAACAGGCCAACCATTTTCTCGACTATGCCAATCCGCAGGACGACGAGATGATGGTGCTCGATATCGAGGGGCTTGATCCGGACCGCTACATGTCGCTCGATGACGCTCAGGTCTTCGCCAGCCATGTCCGCACGCGCACGGGCCGTTACCCCGTGCTCTACACAAATCACATCACGGCGCTCCATATCGCCGCCAACCGCGACCGCTACCGCATCCTTTCACGCCTGCCGCTCTGGTATGCCCGCTACAAGCCCGGCATTGCCGGCAGCTTCCCGATGGGCAACTGGGACAACTATGCGCTCTGGCAGTTCTCGGCCGCCGCCAATTGCACGAAACGGCGCTGCCCCTACCGGGTGAAGGGCGCGCTGAACGACATCGACGTCAATGTCGCGCCGATGACGAAGTCCGAACTGAAAGCCGTGTGGGCCTTCGGCAGCCTGCTGCCGGAAAAACCCTTCGAACCCGTCGACGCCATCCTGACTGCTTCCATCCCCGCCACAAGCATGCTCAAGGCCACGGCCGAGGTCGCCGTATCGGCGGGCACGCAAGCGCAGACGAGCGGTGTCATGACCCTTGACGGCGGTACCATGACCACCTTCTCGATTACGGTGGCGGGCGAGGCGAAAGCAGGTCTTGCCGCCGCAGCCAGCGTCACGGCCAAGCCCGGGCATCGTCTGGTCGAAGTCACGCCGCTGAACTATCAGGATCTCTGAGCTACCAGCCGCCACCACCGCCGCCGCCACCACCGCCGCCGGAAAAACCGCCGCCCGACGAGAAGCCGGAGGACGAGCTTTTCGGCGGATCCGGCAGCGAGGACTGCATGGTGCCAGCCATCGAGCCGGCGAAATCGCCCATCCGGTCGGAGAAGCTGCCGGATGAGAAACCATCGCCATGATACCAGCCGGGCTGGTAGGCGGCCGCCGCCGCGCCCGCTGCCGCGGCAGAGAGCAGCCAGCGGTCGAAGGTCTGCGACCAGGGTTTTTCCACGCCGAGCGCCACCGCATAGGGCAGCAGCGTCTCGAAATGACGGGGCGACATTTCCGGCGCGCCGGCCATGTTCATCCGGTCCTTCTCGGCGAGCGTCAGATACTGGCGCAGCCCATCGATGCCATCCATCATCCTGCGTCCGAGCGGCGTGGGCGCGCCCATCAGGAAGAAGAAGACGATATTGGCGACGACGATGCCGCCGACGGCGACGAAGAGCGGCATTTCGCCGGCCGCCTCCGCTTCCGCGAAGACGGCAAGCGCGATGCCGCCGAAAACGGTCAGGAAGACGAAGCTGACAAAGGCGATCATGGCCACGGCGAAGATGCGCGCGCCGAGCGTTCTCGCCCGCCGCAGGCTGCGGCCGAGCGCCATAGCGAAGATCGACACGAAGACGGCGGCGAAGACCGGCAGGATGATGAGGGCAGCGCCCTCCTCCGGCAGGGAACCGAAGATCAGCAGCGCGGCAAGGCAGGCGAGCGAGAGAAGAATGCCGCCGATCACCTGCGGCCAGTTCGCCAGATAATATTTGTGGCGGTGCTCCTTTTCCATCGCATCGCGGAAGCTGCCGCCGAGCGTCTGCACCCGCTTGCCATTCGCCTTCTCGATGACAAAATCGCCGCCATCCGCCGGCAGCGCGGCAAACAGCACGGCCTCGCCGGTGGGCAGCACGCCGGAAGGCGATTTGCCCGTGCGGCTGATGACGATGGATTTTTTGAGATCCTTCAGCTCGACGAGACCCTTGACGGCAAGGCTGAGGAAGGCGGCGGCGACGGCAGTCCAGCCCTGCCCGCCGAACCCCTTGCCATCGATATAGTTGACGAGTGCGGGCGAAATGCCCTCCGGCGCATCCCAGCGTGGCACCATGACGCCTTCCGGCGGGTCGCGGCCTACGGACAGCCACGCCCAGAGATAATAACCGATGACAAGCACGAGCCCGCCAAAGGAGAGGAACAGATCGCGGTTGTCACGGAAGAACAGCGCGCGTTCCTCCTCTGGCGTCGGCTTGTCGATACTGCCCACCGGCATCTTCGCCGCAATCGTCAGCCCCTCGTAGGGCGCGAGCGCACGCGTCGTTTCGAACAGCGCGCGGTTGCCGCGGTTTTCCGCGCGCGCATTCTTCTCGCCCGAGCCGAATTCTCCGGTAAAGACGGTCAACTCCTCGGCGCTCACCCCGGCCGGAAGCGTGACGATGGCGCTTGCCGCGCGGATCGGGAAGGCCCACTCCGTGCCGGTCACGTTCCAGTAAAGCTCGTCGTGGGTATCGAAGAAGCGGATCTGCCGCGTCGTCTCGTAGGTCAGCCGGTATTCGTGAAAGCCCGGCGACAGCAGCCTGTCGCTCGAGCCGAAATAGATGCGTACGCCCCGGCGGATATTTTCCGTGCGATAGGGCTCTGGCTGGCCGTCACGCTCGACGCTCAGCACCTTGAAGCCGACCTCGCGCTCGCGGCCAGCCTCATCGGTGAAGGTGAGCGGGAAATCGCGATAGATGCCCCGGCGAATTTTGTCGCCCTCGGCATGGACCCGCATCGTTTCCGTCACGGTCAGGACGCCATTCTTCGCCACCGTGATGTCGGAATGGTAGCGGTCGAAATACTCTTCCGCCTGCGCGGCGCTCCCGACCAGGAGGCACAGCCACAACGTCAGGAAAGCCGCGATCCGCGTCATGGGGGTCTCCGGTATCAGAACTTCACGCTGGGCACGGCCCTGTCGGCAGGATTGTCGATCTCGAAATAGGGCGCCTTGGCGAATTTGAAGACGCTGGCCACGAGATTGGAGGGGAAGCTCTCGACCTTGACATTGAGATCGCGCGCAGCGCCATTGTAGTAGCGCCGCGACATCTGGATCTCGCCCTCGATGGTCTCCAGCGTCTGCTGCAACTCGGCGAAGTTCTGGTTGGCCTTGAGGTCGGGATAGGCTTCGGCCAGCGCGAAGAGGCGGCCAAGCGCCTGGCTCAGCATGCCCTCGGCCTGGGCGCGGCCGGCGACATCACCGGCGGGCACGGCCTGCGCGCGGTTGCGCAGTTCCACGACCTTCTCCAGCGTTTCCTTCTCGTGCGCGGCATAGCCTTTCACGGTTTCAAGAAGGTTGGGGATGAGGTCGGCGCGGCGCTTCAGCTGCACGTCGATGCCCGACCAGGCCTCTTCCTTCACCTGCCGCGCGCGCACCAGGCCGTTGTAGATGACGATGGCGTAGATGACGACCACCGCCGCAATTGCCAGACCGATCATGGGCTTCTCCGCTCCTTCATGGCGTTTGCGGCGACCTTAGCATTGAAAGCGCGGCTGGAAAGCCCCTTGCGGGCGATGCCGGCGGCCTTGTCACCGGGGGAACCGCGCGCGGCCGCGCTTTGACCGATAGTCGCTTCATCGCCAACCGAGCCTTGAAGCCGCCGCCATGAAAGCCCTCGCCCTCACGCTCAACGTCCTCGGCTTCACCGCTCTCTTCCTCGCCTACACGATGGGTGCGGCGATCGACCGGCCGACGGGTGTGCGCCGCGCGCTCCAGACCTATGCCGGCCAGCTGCCGACCGGCGCCTTCCCAACGCTCAAGCCTGTCTGGGAACTGGGCGTGAAGGTCACGACAATCGCCTGATCCTCCAGAAGAAAAAGCCATCCGGGTTAGCGAATGGCTTTTCAACATGGCGGCTGATGATCGGAATGTATCCGACTTTACGCCGCGTCCTTGTTCCAGTTCGCGCCGCCGGCATCCGTCAGTAGGAAGGCCTCGCCGCAGGCCTTGGCGAGCGTGCGTACGCGCAGGATATAGCTCTGGCGCTCCGTGACGGAAATCACGCCGCGCGCATCGAGCAGGTTGAAGACGTGGCTGGCCTTGATGCACTGGTCATAGGCCGGCAGCACGCATTTGTGCAGGGCGTTGCTGTCGCCCGGCGCACCGGCGGCGAGCAATGCCTGGCACTCCTTTTCCGCATCGATGAAGTGGCGATGCAGCATGGCCGTGTCGGCATATTCGAAGTTGTGGCGGGAATACTCCTGCTCGGCCTGCAGGAAGACATCGCCATAGGTGATCTTCTCGTCGCCCTCGCGGCCGTTGAAGTTCAGGTCGTAGACGTTGTCGACGCCCTGCACATACATGGCGAGGCGTTCGAGGCCATAGGTCAACTCGCCGGCGACCGGCGCGCATTCGATGCCGCAGACCTGCTGGAAATAGGTGAACTGCGAGACTTCCATGCCGTCGCACCAGCATTCCCAGCCGAGGCCCCAGGCGCCCAGCGTCGGGCTTTCCCAGTCGTCTTCGACGAAGCGCACGTCATGCAGGAGCGGATCGAGGCCGATGGCGGCGAGCGAGCCGAGATAGAGTTCCTGAAGGTTCGACGGGTTCGGCTTCAGGATGACCTGATACTGGTAATAGTGCTGGAGACGATTCGGGTTCTCGCCATAGCGGCCGTCCGACGGGCGGCGCGAGGGCTGCACATAGGCGGCCCGCCACGGGCGCGGCCCGAGCGCGCGCAGCGTGGTTGCCGGATGAAACGTTCCCGCGCCCACTTCCATGTCATAGGGCTGGAGCACCGCGCAGCCCTTGTCCGCCCAATAGTTGTGCAGGGTCAGGATCAGCGCCTGAAAGGAGCGCGTCGGGTTCATGTGGTCAGGCAGGGCGGCAGAGGTCATCGGTCATGTCCGGACATTCATAAAAGCTGGCGGACTGGTGCCACGATGCGCCGGAAGGGTCAAGGCGTCTCAGTGCCGTTCCAGCGAGCGGAAGAGGCCCGATCCGGCCGTCTGCGTGACGACCTGCACGCGCTGTGGTGCGAGGTCGGGCACCTGTGCGAGACGGCGGCGGGCGCCGCCGGGAATGCGCGCGCCATACCAGGCGGCGAGCGCCGGCAGTTCTCCGCGAAGCGACCCCTTCGCCTGCCAGCCGAGCGCCCTCAACGCGCTCGTATCAAGCGGCGGGCGGCTGACATTCTTCGGGCGGCCGGCAACGAAGCTCACGCCGGCAACCGGGTCCTGCACCGTCTCCAGCACCATGCGCGCGACGGAAAGAATATCGACGGGATCTTCACCGGCGACATTGTAGGTGGCATTTTCCGCGCCGTTCGTGACGACGGTGCGCAGGGCCGCGCAGAAATCCGCGATCGGCAGGAAGCTGCGGCGTTGCAGGCCGTCGCCATGCACCGGCAGCGGGCGACCGACGGCCGCCAGTTCCAGGAAGCGCGGCAACAGCTTTTCCACGTTCTGGCGGGTGCCGATCAGGTTGACGGGCCGCAGCACACGGATATCGACGCCTAAGGAGCGGGTGAGGCCGGCGATCAGCATTTCGGCGGCGGCCTTGGAGGCGCCGTAGGGATTGTCGGGCATCAGAGGCGAACGCTCGCCAGCCGGTGCATTCTCGCCCGATCCATAGACTTCCGCCGAACTGATATGGATCATCAGCGGCACGCTGCGCCGTCCCATCGCCTCCACCAGCACCTGCGTGCCGAGCGCATTGGCAAGCGTGAATCGCTCAGGAACGGCGAAGGCGCGTTCGACATGACTTTCGGCGGCGGCATGCACCACCAGATCGGCCCCCTTCAGGACCTCCGTCACCAGGTCGAGATTGCAGACATCGCCTTGCTGGATCGTCACCCGTCCGGAGCGCAGGGCGGCATCGAGATGTGACATATCAGCGGCATAGGTAAAAGCATCGAGCACGCGGATGCGCGCCATCGGACAATGGGCCAGAAGGTCATCGACGACATGGGAGCCGACAAAGCCGGCGCCACCCGTCACGACGATGGTTCGGATATGGTCGAGGTCGAGCGAGGCCATGGTGGTACTCCGATCAGCACAGGCGCATTGCAATCCGCCCTCATGGCGGCCATGCCCTCAAGATCGGTGGTCCCACGCGCGGGCACAACACGCGCCAGCGCAGCACAGCGATAAATACGGAATTAACCTTACGAGACCTGGTTAACGTGCGAAAACAATACGTAAGCCCTTTTCACGTCGCCCCGAAACAGGATGAAACCGTGCCGGAACGTTACTCGTCGTCGCGGCGCACGCGGTACTCGCCCGTTTCCGGATCCTTGACCAGCGTGCCGGTCGCGCCGGTGCGACGCTCCTCTTCGGTGCGGCGGCGCACCCGGCTCAAGCGCTCGGCATCCGACACGAACTTGCGATAGCCGAACCAGGCAAGGCCGCCGACCAGAAGCAGAAAGATAATCTGGGCCATGCCCTCCCCCGTTGTTCTACGACGCCTTATCCCGGCAGGCCGAAGCGGCCCCACAGCGCCTTTTCTTCCGCAAGCTCGGCCACGGCCGAAACACCGGCCGACCCTATACGGTCTGCCATGTCGAGGGAAAGCCCCCCGACGCCGGGCGTCTTTCGTCCGAACAATCCCTTCGGGGTGGAAACGAGTTCCAGCCGCGTCTTCGGGCCGTAGCGGCGCTTGAGTTCGGAGCGCATGTCGGACAGCCCGTCGACGAGCCCGAGCGCGCGGCCGCGACCGCCCGTCCAGAACAGGCCGGAGAAGAGATCGGGGTCATCCGCAAGCCGTGTGCCGCGCCGCGCCTTCACCATGTCGATGAAGACCTGATGGATTTCGAGCTGCAGCGACTTCAGATATTCGACGTCGCTTTCGCGCTCCGGCTGGAACGGGTCGAGGATCGCCTTGTTGGAGCCGGCGGTGTAGACGCGCCGCTCCACGCCGATCTTCTTGAGCATCTCCGGAAAGCCGAAACCACCCGAGACGACGCCGATCGAACCGACGATGGAGGTCGGGTCGGCGAAGATCTCATCGCCGGCGAGCGCGATCATATAGCCGCCCGAGGCCGCCACATCCTCCACGAAGACCAGGACGGGCTTGTTCTTTTCAACCGCGAGGTCGCGAATGCGCTGGAAGATCAGGCGCGACTGCACCGGCGAGCCGCCGGGCGAATTGATGGAAATCGCGACGGCCGGCGCATCCTTGTAGGCAAAGGCCTTTTCGAGGGCCGGTGCGGCGCCCGCGAGATTCAGCGCCGGCCGGAACTGGCTGCCGCCGGCCATGATTGCGCCATGCAGCCGCACGACGGGAACGACGACGCCCTCCTTGCGGAACTTCTTCGGCACCAGCCTCTTCAAAAATCCGGCCATGCGGGTCGTGTCTCCTGTTCTTTCGTCCGGCTGATGTATGCACGGGACGGCAAAACGCAATGGCGCGCCGGAAAATTCAGGGTCGCGACAGACGCGGATAACTGGCCCGGCCGTTGTTCAGATCGTTGACGAACGCACTGAAGGCATGGCCCGGCCCATCGTGCATGACGAGCGGCATGCGCAGGTTGAGGCGCGCGCGCGAGCCCTTGATCGCCGTCACCAGAATGCGTAGCGCGTTTTCCCCCGTGCGGGCATGGATTGGCGTGATCTCGACACCGCCGAAACGCCGGCCGCAGGCGGCGATGATCTCGGCGATGGATTGCGGCCGGGCGATCAGCGAAAGCTGCCCGCCGGGCCTGAGGATGGCGCCTGCCGTGCGTATCCACCGCTCGAACAGATCGTCCTCCATGGCGTGCGCCGCCGCCTTCAGCGCGTCGGGCGCTTTCCGGTCTGAGGAGTCGTTGAAGGGCGGATTCATGATAACGTGATCGTGATCGTCATCGGCCAGGCCGGCAGCCACACGGGCCCGGCCGGTGAGCGTCACATCCGCCTCGAGCACGCTGGCACGGCCGGCGAAGGGTGCGTTGTCTTCAAGCGCCAGCGACTTGCGCGCGAAGGCGGCCATGAGCGGGGAGCGCTCGACGAGCAGGACCTCAGCCTTCTCGATGCGGGCCGCTACGGCAAGGCCGGCGGCTCCCGCACCCGCGCCGAGATCGGCAACGCGCATCGGCCCATCGCCGCTGACCAGCGACGCCAGAAGCATCGCATCCATGCCCGAACGATGGCCGACGCCCTTCGGCTGGACGACGTGGAAGCGGCCGTAATGGAAGGCGTCGACGGTTTCCGTGACCGGCTTTTCCGGCTCGGGAGACGCCTTGGTCACGGGCGCAGCTCCGCGGCAAGCCCTGCATCCCTGAGGATGCCGCGCGCCTCGTCCTCCCGGTCGCTTTCGACGAGGAAACGGCGCGGCAGCATGCCAAGCGAGCCTTCGAGAATGCTCATTCCCTGATCGGCGATCAGGCAGTGGACACCCGCCTCCTTCATAAGGCTTTCCGCGAAGGAGAGCAGAACGGCGTCGTTGGTGCGGATCAGTTCGATCATTCGGGTCTTTTCCAGCCTTAATTCCGGAGGCGGGACAATTCGCCTCTTGCCGCATGAGGCCCCGCTTTCTATTGTCTTTCAACAAAAATGAACAGGAGTCCGGGCATTTGGGCGTCGTGATACCGCTTGAAGAAGGCAAAAACAAACAGGCATCGGTGAAGCCGCTCGTCGACCTTACAAAAGCCGACATGGAACGGGTGAACCAGCTCATCCTGTCGAAAGCCGGTTCCGACGTGCAGATGATTCCCGAGGTTGCAAACCACCTCATCTCGTCCGGCGGCAAGCGCCTGCGTCCCATGCTGACGCTCGCGGCAGCCTCCATGTTCGGCTATGGCGGCGACCATCACATCAAGCTCGCGACCAGCGTCGAGTTCATGCACACCGCCACGCTGCTGCATGACGACGTGGTCGATGAGAGCGACCTGCGCCGCGGAAAATCCACCGCCCGCATGATCTGGGGGAACCAGGCGAGCGTACTCGTCGGCGACTTCCTTCTCGGCCAGGCTTTCAAGATGATGGTCGAGGTCGGCTCGCTGGAAGCGCTCGACGTGCTGTCGACCGCCGCCACGGTGATCGCCGAGGGCGAGGTTCTGCAGCTGTCCGTCGCCAAGAACATGGAGACGACGGAGGACGACTATCTCGAAGTCATTCGCGCCAAGACGGCCGCCCTCTTTGCCGCCGCTGCCGAAGTGGGTCCGATTATCGCCAATACCGGCAAGGCCGAGCGCAATGCGCTGAAGTCCTACGGCATGAATCTTGGCCTCGCCTTCCAGCTGGTCGATGACGCGCTCGACTACGGCGGGAAGGCGGCCGACCTGGGCAAGAACACCGGCGACGATTTTCGCGAGGGCAAGATCACGCTGCCGGTCATTCTGGCCTGGCGCCGCGGCACGGCCGAGGACCGTGCGTTCTGGCGCGAGACGATCGAGGGCGGCAAGAGCGACGATGCCAATCTGGAGCGGGCGCTCGGCCTCATCACCCGCTATGGCGGTCTGACGGACACGATTGCCCGCGCGCAGCATTACGGCATGATCGCCCGCGATGCGCTTGCCCCCCTTCCGGCAAGCCCCTGGAAGGATGCGCTGCTCGAAGTCATCGACTTCTCCATCGCCCGCGTCAGCTGACGGCATTCCGCCAAATCCGGCGTGGCAGGATTATCTTGCCGCGCCGCGCCAAAAAAGCCATTCTCTGCCGTCATGAGTCCATGACTGATTTGGGCGCCATCGTGGCAGGACGTGCCGCGCTGGGTGCCGGGGCGACCTTCATACCTTCCGGTGAAAGGCATTTTGATGCGGCATTTCCTCCTCCTTCGGCTTCTTTCCGGCGTGGCGATTGCTGCCAGCATCACGCTCGCCGGTCCCCTGGCCGGTCCGTCCGCCGCCTATGCGCAGG
Organism: Shinella sp. H4-D48; assembly: GCF_022637395.1. Taxonomy (GTDB): domain Bacteria; phylum Pseudomonadota; class Alphaproteobacteria; order Rhizobiales; family Rhizobiaceae; genus Shinella; species Shinella sedimenti. Next base: position 2,644,924 of record NZ_CP093337.1, read on the forward strand.
ACAAGCCCGCTGCCGAGGCGGCCGATGAGACGCCGTTCGATCCGCTGAGCGTCAACACCTTCTCCGGCGCCTTCCTGGCGGCCCGCACCGCGGATTTCGACAAGGACTACGCCACCGCCGTCAAGCTCTACAAGATCGCGCTCCAGTTCGACCCGACGAACACCGACGTCAAGCAGCGCCTGATGATCACACAGCTGATGAGCGGCGACTTCGCCGAGGGCGTCAAGCTTGCCGACACGCTGAAGAACGACCCGTCCGTCGAGCGCATCACCTCGACCGTGCGCGGCATGGAGGCGATCCGCAAACGTGAATACAAGTCGGCGGAAAAGATCCTCGCCTATAAGGGGCCGAACGATCTCGACCGGATGATGAACGACCTCCTGCTCGCCTGGGCCAAGTTCGGCGACGGCAAGCCGAAGGAGGCGCTCAAGCTCGTCACGGGCATGCAGGGGCCGGAATGGCTCGCCATCTTCAAGAACTACCATGCCGGCGCGCTGGCCGCTGCCGCAGGCGACAAGGCGACGGCACGCGCACGCCTCAACGAGGCGATCCTCGACCGCAACGGCGCTGGCGCCGCACCCGACACCTTCATTCGCGCCGTCATGGCACTGGCCCGGCTTGAGGCCCGCGACGGCAACAAGCAGAAGGCGCTCGACGCGATCTCGGTGGGTGACAATTTTGTTACGAGCTACGCGCCGCTGAAGGCGCTGCGCCAGAGCATCGAGGCCGGCGAGAAGCAGGAGCAGCAAGTCCGCACCGCCGCCCAGGGTGCTGCCGCCGTGCTCTTTTCCATCGGTGGCGCACTGAACCGCGACGGGGCGGAAGACATCGTCGCGCTCTATCTCCAGGCCGCCCGCGCGCTCGACCCCGACAGCGACGACGTTCTGGTTCTTCTCGGCGGCATTGCCGAGAACCAGAAGAAGCCGGATATCGCCATCGATTATTATCGGGCTGTGCCCGAGAAATCGCCGATGCGCCGTATTTCCGAATTGCAGCTCGGCCTCAACCTTGCCGACACCGGCAAGGTTGACGAAGCCAAGAAGCACCTTCAGGAGCTGATCGATGCCGATCCGGCCGACCTGCGCAGCTATCTCGCGCTCGGCAGCGTGCTGTCCGACGCCAAGGACTATCGCGCCATGGCCACGCTCTACGACAAGGCCGTCAGTGTCATCGGCTCGGTTCCGACCCGCAACCACTGGAGCGTCTTCTTCCAGCGTGGCATCGCCTATGAGCGTCTGAAGGAATGGGACAAGGCCGAGCCGAATTTCCGCAAGTCGCTGGAACTGAACCCCGACCAGCCCCAGGTGCTGAACTATCTCGGCTATTCCTGGGTGGACATGAACCGGAACCTCGACGAGGGCCTGGACATGATCCGCAAGGCAGTGAGCCTCAAGCCCGATGACGGCTATATCGTCGATTCGCTCGGCTGGGCCTATTACCGTCTCGGCCGCTTCGACGACGCCGTCGCGGAACTGGAGCGCGCGGCGGAGCTCAAGGCCGGCGATCCCACCGTCAACGATCACCTCGGCGATGCCTACTGGCGCGTCGGCCGCAAACTGGAAGCGACCTTCCAGTGGAACCGCGCGCTCGGGCTGAAGCCGGAAGACGCGGAGATCGTCAAGATCAAGGACAAGATCGAAAACGGTCTCGCCGATATCAAGCCTTCCGACCCGGCCTCGGCCGAAGCGAAGGAAGACAAGCCCGCGCAGAAAATCGCGCCGGAAGAAAAAGCCGCGGACCGCAAGTCCTGACCGCATGCCCGGCGACACCCTTTCGGGCTTTGCCGTTATCGAACCGGCGCCCGCCAAGATAAACCTCGCGCTGCACGTCGTCGGCGAGCGCGAGGATGGCTACCATCTCCTCGACAGCCTCGTAACCTTCACAGCCTTCGGCGACCGCATCGCGCTGTCGCCGGCCGATGAAGACCGCTTCACGCTGTCCGGCCGCTTTTCCGGCACGCTGGCCGCAGAGGGTGACAATCTCGTCACCCGCGCGCGTGACCGCCTGCGTGCGGCGCTGGAACAGACGGGGCAATCCGCCCCGCCCGTGCATATTCATCTGGAAAAGAACCTGCCCATTGCCTCCGGCATCGGCGGCGGCTCGGCGGATGCGGCCGCGACACTGCGCGGCCTGCTTGCCCTGTGGCACGCGCATCTGCCCTGCGACCGGCTCGACGCCATCGCCATCGGGCTCGGCGCGGATGTGCCCATGTGCCTCGCCGGCCGTCCGTTGCTGGCACGCGGCATCGGAGAGGATATCACGCCTGTCGCACTTCCCGCGCTCTCCATGGTGCTCGCCAACCCTCTCGTGGGTGTCTCGACGCCAGCCGTGTTTCGCGCGCTCGCCTCCAAGCGGAACGGGCCGCTGGCGCTTCAAGATATGCCGGAAGACTGGCTGGATGCCATTGCCGGCCTGCGCAACGATCTGGAGCCGCCTGCCCGCCGGCTCTGCCCGCAGATCGGGGAACTGGCCAACGATCTTGCCGCGACGGATGCACGCGTCGTGCGGATGTCTGGTTCCGGCGCCTCCTGCTTCGCGCTATACGGTTCGGACGCAATGGCCGAGGCGGCGGCGGCTTCGCTGAGGCAGCAACACCCCGACTGGTTCATCACCGCCACCCGCACGCTGGAGGGACACAATGGCACGCCTTGACGAGACGAGACCGTTCATCCCGGTCGGCATCGCGGTGCTGACCGTCTCGGATACCCGCACACCAGAGACAGACCGTTCCGGGGATACGCTGGTCGCGCGCATCGCCGACGCCGGCCACAGGCTCGTTGCCCGCGCGATCGTGCCGGACGATATCGCCACCATTCGCGCGCAGGTCGAGGCCTGGACGCGCGACGATGCGGTCGACGTTGTCATCACCACCGGCGGCACGGGCTTCACGGGCCGCGATGTGACGCCGGAGGCATTGGAGCCGATCTTCGAGAAACGCATGGACGGCTTTTCGGAGGTCTTCCACCGCATCTCCTATGACAAGATCGGCACCTCCACGATCCAGTCGCGCGCGACGGGCGGTGTCACCAACGCCACCTTCATCTTCGTGCTGCCCGGCTCGCCCGGCGCCTGCAAGGATGCCTGGGACGGCATTCTCAAGGCACAACTCGACTACAGGCACATGCCCTGCAATTTCGTGGAAATCATGCCGCGTCTCGACGAGCACCTGAAGCGCTCGGCCTGCTGAGCCGCCTCAACCGGCCACGAGCTGCGCGCGCATCGCCCTGATCGCCCAGGCGGGCACGATCTCGGCAACGAGCGAAAAGGTCTTCGTACCCTTTGCGATGTCGGACAGGGACATGCCGGTGCGCACTGCGGCCGCAGCCTGCCGTTTGCTGACAAGATAGCCCTGCTCGAGTGGCGAAAGGCGGCGCCCGAAGCGTTTCAGGAATGGGCGACGGTGATTGCGCGAGCCGGTGAACCGCGCCGGGCCGGCACTGACCGAGACATGATCGGCGATGGCATCGACCCAGCCGGTCATCGGGCGTGCGCCGGGCTCCAGCAGGAGCAGCCAGTCGCCGCGCGCCGCGCGCACGACATCCTTCATGTCCCAGCTGGTGAGAAACCGGCAACCGGCTGCATCCGCCACACGGCCGGAACCATCGCGCGAGCCGTGATCGAGCACGATGACCTCCCGCACGATTCCCTCGACAGCACCCGGAACAAGCGCCGAAAGCGTCTGAGCAAGCTCGGCCTCGTTGTCCCGGCATTCGATGATGATCGTCAGCATACATCCTACTACCGCATCGCAGCATGAATTGCCACCGCCGCAAGACCGTCGCATTGCCGCATGGTTAGGCGACATGGTTAGCCGGAACAAATTTGTTCTTGCATTGTTCTCATTTCGATTATAGGAATATAGTCATTGAACCGGGGCGAGACGGTCCCGCCGGAGATAGCCATGAACGATGTTGCAAACCTGAGGCAGGGTGCCCTAGCGCCCGGCCATGCGAAGGATGTTGCCGAAGCACTGCTGGCTGATACGGGCATGCGCATCGATGGAGACCGCCGACGCGGTCGGGGCGCCGGGCTCAACTTCACCGGCCGTTTCGAGCCCGTGACGCGCGAAAGCTTCGACGACGGCTGGCAGACGCTGGAGGAGCTTCCGCCGTTCCGCACCGAGGTCCAAGTCGAGAAGCCGCGTACCATCATCACCCGCAACGAATCGCCGGATATTCCCTTTGACCGCTCGATCAATCCCTATCGCGGCTGCGAGCATGGCTGCATCTACTGCTTCGCCAGGCCGACTCATGCCTTCATGGGCCTGTCCGCTGGCCTCGATTTCGAAGCGAAGCTCTTCGCCAAGCCGGATGCGCCCAAGCTGCTCGAACGCGAATTGTCCAAGCCCGGCTACAAGCCGCGTGTCATCGCGATCGGCACCAATACCGACCCCTACCAGCCTATCGAGAAGGAATGGCGTATCATGCGCCAGATTCTCGAAGTGCTCGACAAGGCCAACCATCCTGTCTCGATCGTCACCAAGTCGGCGCTCGTCATGCGCGATATGGATATTCTCTCCCGCATGGCCGCCCGCGGCCTGGCCTGGGTCGGCATGTCGGTGACGACACTCGACCGGAAGCTTGCCCGCACCATGGAGCCGCGGGCAGCCACCCCGTCACGCCGGCTGGCGGCGATACGCGCGCTCTCCGATGCCGGCATCCCCACCGCCGTCATGATGGCGCCGATCATTCCCGGCCTCAATGATCACGAGATCGAAAAGGTGCTCGATTCGGGCAAGGCGGCCGGGGCGATGGAAGCGAGCTATGTGCTGCTGCGCCTGCCGCTGGAAGTGAGCCCCCTCTTCCGTGAGTGGCTGCTGCGCAACTATCCGGATCGCTATCGCCATGTCATGTCGCTCGTGCGCTCCATGCGTGACGGCAAGGATTACGACGCGGAGTTCGGCAAGCGCATGAAGGGTGCCGGCCCTTATGCGTGGCAGATCGCGCGGCGCTTCGAGATGGCCAGCAAGCGGCTGGAACTGACGCGAACGCGCCGGAACCTGTCCGGCGACCAGTTCATTCCGCCCTCGGGCAGCGGCGTGCAGTTGTCCTTGCTCTGAAAGTCGGTGGGTGAGGTTTAACCGCCTACCCCGCGCGGCGTTCCGACAAGGCGGCATGCCTTACGGCAAACGGGGCCGTGACCCACATCACCGCCAAGGCCGCGACAGTGATTTGAAAGTTCTGCGCAGTTCCTCGGGCCGGCCGGCTCTTGAAAGGGCGCTATCCTCTTCCGGTCCGCCAATCCCCGGGCGCACCGGTTGCCCCTCCGGCATCCGCCTCCTGCCGGGGGACTTGCAGGGAATCGGACGGATGTGCGAGGTTCGCCGCATGTCCCGTCCCGCATCCTCCGATTCCCGCCTTCTTTTCGATATGCCCGAAGGGCCCGACTTCTCGATGGAGATGGCGGCCAGAAAACGCGGCCTCTGGCCGGTCGCCGGGACTGACGAGGCCGGGCGCGGCCCTTTGGCCGGGCCCGTGGTCGCGGCGGCGGTCGTGCTCGACCCTGATAACATTCCCGATGGTCTTCGCGATTCCAAGCAATTGAGCGCGGCGAAGCGGGAAATGCTGTTTGCCCGCATCATGGAAACGGCCTTCGTATCCGTCGCGTCAAGTTCCTCGCGGCGCATTGATACGATCGACATCCGCAAGGCGAGCCTCGACGCCATGCGCCGCGCCGTCGCGGGTCTCGAAGTGGCGCCGAGGCTCGTCCTGACGGACGGCCGTGACGTGCCGCCGGGCCTAGCCTGCGAGGGCCGGGCCGTCATCAAGGGCGACGCGCTCTCCGTTTCGATTTCTGCGGCCTCGATCGTCGCCAAGGTGATGCGCGACCGGATGATGGCGCGCGCGGAAGAAACCTATCCAGGATACGGCTTTGCCGTGCATGCCGGTTATGCCACCCAGGTGCACCGCAGCGCTATCGAGTCCATCGGTCCCTGCCGCCTCCACCGCATGAGCTTTCGCCCGCTGCGCAAGGACTGATCCACCCCCTCCGCAACAATTGCAGATCACCAGTTCTACGCTGGATATCAAAGCGCGCACGCTGGCTGCCAACCGGCAGAGGCGCGAAAGTATCGTGTCTGATCGCCAGCGTCGAACACTCAGCACAGACCAATGTTGGGTATACGCCGGACGCAAAAAAGGCCGGATCGCTCCGGCCTTTTTCAATTCATCGAGAATGGCGACCTCAGTTGAGGCGGCTCTTCACTTCGCTGATCGCGTTGTCGAAGAGCGACTTGCCGGTTGCGGCATCTGCCTTGGCGGCGATGACCTTCTCGGCGGCCGCGACAGCGAGATCGACGGCTGCGGCGCGCACGGCGTTGATCGCGTCGACTTCCGCCTGCTTGATCTTCTGCTCGGAGAGCGCGGTGCGGCGGGTGACGTATTCCTCGGTCTTCTGCTTGGCCTCGGCGGTCAGGGCGCTCGCTTCGCGTTCAGCGGCGGCGACGATGCTTGCAGCTTCCGCCTCGGCATCCTTGCGCTTGCGCTGGTATTCGGCGAGCAAGTGCTGGGCCTCCTCGCGAAGACGCTTGGCTTCCGCCAGCTCGTTCTGGATCTTCTCGGCACGGGCGTCGAGACCCTTGGCCATCATGCCCGGAACCTTGAGATAGGCAATCAGGGCCAGGAACAGCAGGAGGCCGACAAAGGCATAGAATGTTGCGTCGAATGCCATGGTATCCTCCTTATTCGCCCGCTGCCGACTTCACGGCCGAAGCGATCTCGGCCTTGGTGGCCTTGGCGCCGATCAGCTGTTCGACGACGGCTGCGGTCGTTTCCTCGGCAATCGTGCCGACATCGGCAAGCGCCTTGGCCTTGATTTCGGCGATGCGCGTTTCCGCACCGGCGATCTTGTCCTGCAGCGAGGCTTCGATCTTGGCGCGCTCGGCGTCGGCCTTGGCCTTGGCTTCGTCGCGGGCAGTCGAGGCGATCGCGTTGCCCTTGGCGCGGGCAGCGGCGAGTTCCTGTTCGTAGGAAGCGATCGCAGCGTCGGCTTCCGCCTTCAGGCGGGACGCTTCGTCGAGATCCTGTGCGATGCGGTCGTGCCGCGTCTCCAGAATGCCGCCGATGCGCGGAATGACGACCTTCGACATGAGAAGGTAGAAAAGACCGAACGTGATCGCGAGCCACAGAAGCTGCGATGCAAACGTTGTCTGGTCGAACGGGGGGAAGACGCCGGAAGCGTGCTCGCCGCCATGGGCAACACCCGTTTCGGTGTGCACTTCGCCTGCCGGCTGAGCCGCATGCGCATCCGCAGGGGTCTCATGCGTATCCGCAGGAGTTTCCGCCTGGGCGATTTCGAAGGGGGTGGACTCGGCCGATGCCAAGGTCACAGACATGCTGACCTCCAGGGGGCACTCTCAGATCATGTACGGAACGTACGATGGACCACGGCCCTTGCGGGGCCATGGTCCAGTCCTCAGCCGATATCAGACGGCGAAGAGGAGAAGGAGAGCGATGAGCAGCGAGAAGATGCCCAGAGCTTCCGTAACGGCGAAGCCGAATACGAGACGGCCGAACTGGCTGTCAGCAGCAGACGGGTTGCGCAGAGCGCCGGACAGGTAGCTGCCGAAGATGTTGCCGAGGCCGAGAGCCGTGCCGGCGAGACCGAACGTGGCAAGACCTGCGCCGATGTACTTTGCTGCTTCCGCTTCCATGTTGAACTCCTTGAATGGGTTGTTGCGGCTTGTGAGCGGCGCCCGGAGGCACCGACGACTTTATTCCCTAGTGACCACCCGGATGCACGGCATCGTTGAGGTACATGCATGTCAGAACTGCGAAGACATAGGCCTGCAGGAACGACACGAGGAATTCGAGACCGGTCAGGGCGACGGTCATGAGAAGGGGCAGGATCGCACCGGCGACGCCGACGGCGCCAAGCGCGCTAAGCGAGGTGACGAAGCCTGCAAAGACCTTCAGCGTGATGTGACCCGCCAGCATGTTTGCGAAAAGACGGATCGAGAGGCTGATCGGACGCGAGAGGAACGAGATGACCTCGATCGAGACGACCAGCGGAAGAAGCGCACCGGGAACACCCGACGGCACGAACAGCTTGAGGAAGCCGAAGCCATGCTTGTAGAAGCCGTAGACCACGACCGTGCCGATGACGAGCATGGCCAGCGCGAAGGTGACAATGATCTGGCTCGTGACGGTGAAGAAGTACGGCACCATGCCGAGCATGTTTGCCGTCAGCACGAACATGAAGAGCGAGAACACGAACGGGAAGAACTTCATCCCGTGGCTGCCCGCGCCTTCCCTCAGCATCGAGGCGATGAACTCGTAGGACATTTCCGAAACCGACTGCATGCGGCTCGGAACCAGGCCGCGCTGGCCGGTGGTGAAATAGAGGAAGCCGATGCCGGCCGCGACGGTGGCGACCATAAACAGCGAGGCATTGGTGAACGAGAAATCGATACCGCCGATTTCGATCGGAACAATCTTGTTGACCAGGAACTGATGGGTCGGATCGTTGGACACCGCTTATCTCTCTTGCTTGCCCGCCTTGCGACGGAAGTCACCCACTATGCGAACCGCGTCGTCAGACGCCGTCCTTCTTATCGGTCTCGTCCCGTCCGCCGCCGACCTTGCCGGGCTCTCGCCCGGCCAGCCTGTCGACCGGATGGGGCGAAGCCACCATGCCGGCGGCGCGCATGACGTTCAGAACGCCGGCACCGAAGCCGAGAAGGAGGAATACGATCATTCCCCACGGCCCTGTACCCGCAAAATGGTCCAAAAGATAGCCCAGAAGCGCCCCGACAATCACGGCAGCGACGAACTCGCTCGAGAGCTTCATGGCGACCGCATAGCCTGAACGGCTTGCTGCTGCCCTCGCCTCGGCGGCTTCTTCCGCCCCGTCTGACTTGCGCTTCTCCGCGAGTTCCGCGTCGAGCCGCTTCAGCCGGTCTTCCAGACTTCCCTTTTGATCGTCGGCCATGGCATCCTCCTGCTTGCTTCCGATGAGGCGTTCGCCCCAATGCGGACATATTGAAGGCTAGGATTCAAGCCATATCCGACCCCTTTCGAAGTCGGCCGCAACATAGTTTTAGGTGCCGGCATAGTCAAGGCGTGGCGGAGCTTTGCGCCGCTGCAAATATATATAATAAAATCAACACATTGACCTGAATTGAACGGGAAGCGCGACTCTCTGCCCCGGGAATCGCCGGCGCTGTGGCGCGGACTCACCACAGCCGCCGACTGGCTCAGCTCCAGCCACCGCCATAGGTGCGGTAGAAGATGTGCTTGCCGATCTTTGCCACGCGCTGCATGGTGCGGCCCCACGGCGGCTTGACGTAGGTCGCGTGGTAGTGGGTCGAGGAACCGACCTCATCGATCCAGATCTTGCCGGCCGTTACCGCCATGGCGATTTCCTTGGCCGTCTTCCAGTGCCAGGGCGACAGGATGAGATCGGGGATACCGTCGCAGGCGAAGGAGAACTGGCAGCGGTTTCGCCAGTTCTGGTTCTGGTAGACCACGCCGCAGATCGTGTCGGGATAGGCGGGGTTTCGTACGCGGTTGAGAATGACCTGGGCGACGGCGGCCTGGCCTTTCAGCTCTTCGCCGCGCGCTTCGAAATAAATGCCCTCGGCCAGGCACTTCTGTTCCTTCTCGGTGAACACGCCCGGCGGCAGCGCAGTCGCGGCCCAGGCATGATCCTCCGGTGCGATTTCAGGAATGAAGCGGCCGGTCTCGACCTTCGGCTTCAGGATCGAATCGAAGGGCGATTCCCGCGCATAATCCGGCTCGACGCGGGCATAGGCGGTCGCGAGGATGTCAGCCTTGTCGCTGGTGACGAGATCGGCGATGACCGGCGAGACGCCGGGGGTCTTGCGCGCCGGCGTCTTCTTGTAGAAGGCCGTAGCGATCTGGATTTCCTTGCCGCGAATGTCGGCCCGCGCGAAGATCATGCGCTGGCCATCATTGAAGACCGGCGACAGGAGCGAGGACGTACGCTCCAGAATGGAACCGGCGGTGAAATCCTTCGGCGGGCTCACGGGCACCACCGCGACGATACGGCCCTTCTTGTCGCGGCGGTTGATGCGGTCCTCGTCGGGAATTCCGCCCTGGCCCTTGTGCTCGCTGCGCAGCGCAGCCTTGGCGCCGCCGGGCAGTTCAACCCCTGCCCCGCTCTCGATGCCGCCTGTGATCATCGCATCCGCAAAGGAAATTTCGATTTCATGCACCGAACCGGCGGGCGAACGGGTGAGCACCATGTTCTGATTGCCGCCCTTGCGGTTGAGCCCCGCCAGATAGGTGGCAAGGTCGGTATGCGCGGCCTGGGTCGGCACGCTGGCGACGAGGCCTGCGGCCAGGACCAGGGGCATTTTCCATTCCCGCTTCAGATAGTCGAAGAAGCGGCCTGCCCCGGCATGACGAATGTTACGCTTACGCAACTGACTACTCCGCACGCATGTACGGGCGACCGCGCCGATGAACGACCGGCGTGCCTTTCTGCCCGGATATTTTTGTATGGGAGCCAAGCCGCGCCGAGGCACGGGCCCGAAGCGGCTCGCTGTCAGGGTAAAATGAAGCATTAACCTTGATGGTTGGTTAATGCTCATACATGCGCGAAGGGTAGGCGCGGGCCTCCTCTTCACGTTTTTGTCAGGAGCATGAGAAAACGGACGGCCGACGGCTCAGATCACGACATGCGACCCGAGTTCCACCACGCGATTCGTGGGCAGGCGGAAGTAATCCGAGGGGTCGGTCGCGAGGTCGGCGAGGGCTATGAACAGGCGGTCCTGCCACATGGGCATGCCGGACTGCGCATCGGGCACCAGCTTGCGGCGGCCGAGGTAGAACGACGTCGACATGATGTCGAACTTGTGCCCGGCCTTGCGCATCACGCCGAGCGCCTGCGACACGTTCTGCGTTTCCATGAAACCGAAGCGCATCTCGATGCGTGAGAAGCGCTCGGAGATGCGCTCCACGGTAAAGCGGTCGGCCGGGGCCACGCGCGGCTTGTTGGCCGTGGTAATGGTCAGCACGAAGTTCTGCTCGTGCAGGACATGGTTGTGCTTGATGTTGTGCAGCAGGGCTGCGGGCGCGAAGTCGGGATCGCTCGTCAGGAAGATTGCCGTGCCCGGCACCTGCACTGGCGAATGCGTGCTGTGCTTTTCCAGCGACTTCACGAAGGCCGACATCGGCACCTCGATGCGGCGCGTCTTCTCCCGCAGGATGCGCGTTCCGCGGGTCCATGTCCACATGACCACCACCACGCCGGCGGCGATGGCGACGGGGACATAGCCGCCGTCATGGATCTTGAGCAGGTTCGCGCCGAGGAAGGTCAATTCCAGCAGGAAGAGCGGCAGAAGTACCAGGACGGCCGTGAGAGGCTTCCAGTGCCAGCGCGCGCGCAGGAATTCGAAGGCGAGCACTGTCGTCACGACCATCGCACCGGTGACGGAGATGCCATAGGCGGTGGCGAGCGATTCGGAGGAGCCGAAGAGGAAGACCAGCAGCATGACGCCGAGCAACAGGACCGTGTTGACGGCCGGCAGGTAGATCTGTCCGGTCTGCGTCTCGGATGTGTGGAAGATTTCCATGCGCGGCAGGAAGCCGAGATGGATGGCCTGGCGGGTGAGAGAGAAGGCGCCGGTAATGACCGCCTGGCTGGCGATGATCGTCGCGGCCGTGGCAAGAATGACCACCGGCAGCAGGGCCCAGTTCGGGAACATCAGGAAGAACGGGTTGGAAACCGTCTCCGGGCGGGCCAGCACCAGCGCGCCCTGCCCGAGATAATTCAGGGTCAGCGCGGGGAAGACCAGGCAGAACCACGCCCACTGGATCGGCCGGCGGCCGAAATGGCCGAGATCGGCATAAAGCGCTTCCGCCCCGGTGACCGTCAGGAACACCGCGCCCAGCACGACGAGGCCGAGATAGCCTTCCGTCGCCATGAAATGCACAGCGTAATAGGGATTGAAAGCCGCAAGAATACCGAGATCGTCGGAAATATGCGTAATGCCACCAAGGCCCAGCACGACGAACCATATGGCGGTGATCGGCCCGAAGAACCTCGATACGGCAGCGGTGCCGAGCGATTGCACGGCAAAAAGCAGCACAAGGATGACAACCGATATCGGCACGACATAATCGCCGAAAGCCGGCGTGACGAGCGTCAGGCCCTCTACGGCGGACAGCACCGAAAGCGCCGGCGTGATCATGGCGTCGCCGATGAAGAGCGCCGCACCGGCCGCTCCCATGAAGAAGAGAATGGGCGCGTGCCTGCCGGCCGTCTTCATCAGCAGCGCCAGCAGCGACAGGGTGCCGCCTTCGCCGTGGTTGTCGGCACGCAGCAGAAAGAGCACGTATTTGATGGTGACGATGATCGTCAGCGTCCAGATCATCAGCGAGATGAGGCCGATGACCTCCTCGCGCACGAGGCCGTCGCCGGAAACCGGGCGCAGCGCTTCGCGGAAGGCATAGAGCGGGCTGGTGCCGATATCGCCGTAGACGACGCCGACCGAGCCGAGCGCCAGAAGAAACATTGCGCGCGGGCGGCTTTCGGGATGCGCTGCGCTGCCTGTATTTGCGTGCATGGGGCGATCAGGCGTCAAAGCCAGCCTTTCCAGCGGAAAAAGAAAAACGGAAGGATCGCCGACAGGACCATCGCCACAAGGGTGAGCGGATAGCCGTAGGCAACATGCAGTTCGGGCATGAACTCAAAGTTCATACCGTAGATGGAGGCGATGAGCGTCGGCGGCAATAACACCACCGAGGCGATCGAGAAGATCTTGATGATGGCGTTCTGCTCGAGATTGATGAGACCGAGCGAAGCGTCCAGCAGGAAGGTGATGTTACCGGCGACGAAATTGGCGTGCTCGGACAGCGACTGCACATCCCGTGTCACCGTCCGGCAGAGTTCCAGACTGTCGCGATCGGATTGCAGCGCCGGCAGACCATGCAGGAAGGTCAGGACGCGCGAAAGCGACAGGAGGCTGTCACGCGTCTTGGCGAGGAGCCGGTGCAACGCGGAGACCTGCACCACCCGATCCTCAAGATAGCGCGGCGGCCGGCGTGAAAGATGCCGCTTGTCTCCGAAGACTTCCAGCGAAAGCTTGTCGGCCCGCGTGACGGCGATTTCGAGGATTTCGGCAGTGCGGTCCACGATGGTTTCGAGCAGGCGCGTGACCATGACCGTCGGCGAAGAACAGCCGCCGGGAATGCGGCGCATGGCGGTTCGGAATATCTCGAAGGAGCGCGGGTCGGCGTAGCGGACAGTCAGCAGCCGTTCCGGCGTCAGGATGAAGGCGACGTCGGTGAGAAACGGCAGGTCACTTTCGGCCTTCACCATCAGCGAGGCCGTCATGTAGGCGGCACTGCCATCCGTATAGAGACGGCTTGAGGGCTCGATGTCCTTGAGTTCGTCGCGCGTCGGGATTTCGAGGCCGAGCATTCGCTCGGCCAGAGCCTCGTCCGCGCGGGTCGGCTCGACCAGATCCACCCAAACGGCGCCGGCAAGAGCCTCCGCGGCGGCGGAATCGGTTTCAGCGGGCAGGGCCTGCGCCGCGCCATCGGGACGGAAGACGGTGATCACCGGCGAATGGCTCCGAAACGGACCATCGCACACACTCCTGTTACATACCGCCGCGCGGCAGGCTGGGGATATTGCGCAGCGCAACATAAAAATCAAGGCCCCCTCCCCGTGCGCGCATCCGGCGGCTGTGGGAGAAAGCCTTGTTCATGGTGCCCAGCGATCGAGAGCGGCGGCCAGGCGCTATTCGAATACGATGGCGGGAGCGCCGCGCGTACCCTTGCCCTGCACGGCCTCGAGTTCCTGCCAGACGCGGGTCGCAATCTCGCGATAGGTCTTCGCGGCCGCGCCCTCCGGATTGGAAACCACGACCGGCGTTCCGGCATCGGAGGTCTCGCGGATATCCATGGTCAGCGGTACCTCGCCGAGGAAGGGAACGCCGATGCGTTCCGCCTCCTTGCGCGCACCGCCGTGGCCGAAAATATCGTAGCGGTTGCCGGTGTCCGGCGCGATGAAGTAGCTCATGTTCTCGACGATGCCGAGCACCGGCACCTCGACTTTCGAAAACATGTTGAGGCCCTTGCGCGCATCGATGAGCGCAAGATCCTGCGGCGTGGAGACGATGACGGCACCGGCCAGCGGCACCTGCTGCGCCATGGTCAGCTGGGCATCGCCCGTACCGGGCGGCATGTCGACGACGAGCACGTCGAGCTCGCCCCACGCGACCTCCCGCAGCATCTGCATGAGTGCGGACTGGATCATCGGGCCGCGCCAGATCATCGCCACGTCCTCATCGACGAGGAAGCCCATGGACATGACCTTGATGCCGTAGTTTTCCATCGGCTTGATGATCCGGCCCTCGATCTGCTGCGGGCGGCCGGAAATCTTCAGCAGCCGCGGCATGGAGGGGCCGTAGATATCGGCATCGAGAATGCCGACACGCAGTCCGTTGGCCTTCAGCGCGAGCGCCAGGTTGACCGATGTGGTCGATTTTCCGACGCCGCCCTTGCCGGAGGCGACCGCAATGATGGCACCGACGCCCGGAATGCCGGACTTGGCGCGCTGTTGGGGTTGCCCCGGCGCGGCGTGCGCGTGGCCGGCGTGATCATGTGCAGCGCCCCGGCCCGGCGGAGGCGGGGTCGGCGCACGGGCGGCCGCAGGGCCGGATGCGGCCCGCTTGTCCGCCGTCAGCGCGACCATGGCGGCCTTGATGCCGGGGATTTCCTTCACGACCCGCTCGGCGGCGGCACGCATGGGATCGAGTTCACGGGCGCGCTCGGCCGGCACGGTGATCGAGAAATACGCCTTGCCATCCGAGATGAAGACATCTGAAACGAGGCCCATATCGACGATGTTGCCGTCCATATCCGGGCCGCGCACCGTACGCAGCCGTTCCAGCACCTGTTCCTTGCTCACATCCGTCATGACATCCTCTTGAGACCCCGCCGTGCTATCGCCGGCCTTGTCCGTAGATAGTGCACGCAGCGGCTGCCGCCAACGACTTTGTCTGCGACGGGAGGCAGCAGGCCTGCGGCAAAAATGACGGCGTCAGGTAATGAGACCGCGGCGGATCGCCTTCACAACCGCCTGGGTGCGGTTGACCGCTTCGAGTTTGCGGGTGACCTGATTGAGATAATGATTGACGGTGTGCTCCGACAATCCCAAGATTTCCGCGATCTCCAGGCTCGTCTTGCCGGCGGCGGTCCAGCTCAGGCACTGGACTTCGCGTTCGGTCAGGACGATCTGACCGGTCTTCCAGGCCGAGCCGATTTCGGCAAGCCGGTTGAAGAGGTGCACGGAGATCATCTGCAGCATCAGGCGGTCTTCCCGCTTGAGGGAGAGATTGTCGCCACCCCAGACGACCGCACCCCGATTGCCGAGTGCATCGTGCACCGGGAAGAAGTGGCCGACCAGCATGCCGTGATCAGTCATCATTTCGAGAAGGTCGCCGAATTCCGGATTGGCGCTCGCCTCACCGAGCCATTCGCGCATGTCGTAGGAGAAGGGCACCGTGGTCAGCCGCAGCTTACGGATGCCCGCGCTGTGGCGAACCATCCGCATGGCATCGTATTTGGCGAGAACTTCCTGGGGCCAGTTGCTGACGATGGAATAGGCCGAAAGCTTTTCCGCCTCGAAACCCGGCAGATTGAACACGATGAAATATTTCAGACCATACTGCTCGCACCGCCGTCGCATATAGCGAACGATGTCGAACTGGGTGGCCAGCCCGGCAATCTCGGCGGCGTCGTCGTTTACCTGGTATTCCTCGCTGCTTTTTTCGTCAGCAGTCATTGTTGCCCCGCACTGTTTATTTTTCCCCTTGAGCAGTTGGAGCGGGACCACGCACATTCCAGACAGTCACAAGGTTTCTTCCCATCAGTTCAAAAGACCGGCCCTGATCGCCTTGACGACGGCCTGGACCCGGTTGACCGCATCGAGCTTGCGCGTCGCGCGGTTCAGATAATGGTTCACGGTATACTCCGAGAGACCGAGTATTTCCGACATCTCCACGCTCGTCTTGCCCGCCGAGGCCCAGGAAAGGCATTCGATCTCGCGGCGTGACAAGGACACGTTCTGGCGCCGGCGTGCCCGCAGTTCGAGAACCTGGGTGAACACGAGATTGGCGACCGCGTTCAGCTCCGCCATCTCGTTCGGTCGCAACGCTGCCCGCGTTCCGCCGAAGGCGAGCGCCCCGCGCAGGCCGGCGGAATTGTGCGCCGGAAAATAAGCGCCGCGTGTCAGGCCGTGGCCGTCGAACAGCTGCATGGCGATCTCAGACTTGCCATCCGAGCGGCGGCGGTTGGTGCGTTCGGCGTCATACGAAAAGGGGGTCGTGCTCTGTCGCAGATGCTCGATGACAGGACTGCCGAAAATGAGGCCCGCATTGTCATAGGCCTGCAGCATGTCCTTGGGCCAGGACGTCATGAGAACATGGGAGGAGAAATTCGTTGGCGCTTCCGACGGCACATTGATCAGGATGTAGCCGTTGAGACCATGACGCTGTGCAATGGCGAGCAAGGTATCGGCGATATCCGATTCCGATCCCATCGCCGACGGGACAGAATCCCATCGCTGCTGGAGCTTCGCAGAATCCGTATGAAGTCGATCCGCCATAGTCACCTTCCTTCAGCACGCATGCGAAAGTGCGGCAGAGCCCGCCGACACGATACACTGCTTGCTTCAGGAACCCCCGTATCCCAATGCAAGTATTTCCGATGAACCGCGCCTCAAGCCGCGATGAGCGACGCAGCCCGCAGGCGCGTCACCGATGAAGCTAATGACCCCCTCCGCTCGCGTCCAGCGCGATTTTCTAATTTACCGTAAAATGCGGTGATAAGATAAGGTTTGTGCGGTTACGTACATCAGATATCGCGTCAGCGTTGTGGGCCAAGCCGCGCGTCCAACTCACTCTTGATCGCATCGGCCGCCCTTCGCACCAGCGGAACCCAGGCGTCCAGCTTCTCCTGCCCCACCCGATAGGCCGGCCCCGTTACGGAAACGCCGGCGACCAGCGAGCGCGCGGCATCGCAGACCGGTGCGGCCACGCAGCGGATGCCGGGCTCGTGCTCTTCCCGATCGAAGGCCACGCCGCTGCGCCGCACGGCCTCCAGCTCGCCAAGCAGCGTTGCCCGGTCGACAATCGTCTGCGGCGTGAAGCGCTGGAACTCGATGCCCGACAGAATCACGTCCAGAGCGGCGGGGTCGAGCGTGGAGAGCGCAGCCTTGCCGACACCCGTGCAATAGACCGGCGAGGCATTGCCGATCTGCGAATTCATCCGCACCGCCTGACGGCTTTCCACCTTATCGAGATAAATGATCTCGCGACCACGCAGCACACCGAGATGGACCGTTTCGCCCGTCTCCCCGTGCAGTGCCTCCAGAAAGGGCGCGGCGACCGCGCGGAACTCGCTGCGCGCCCAGCTTGCCGAGGCAAGCTTCAAGAGGCGCAGGCCCGGCACATAAACGTGGTCGGCACGAAGCTCCAGCAGGCCCTCGTGCACCAGATGGGACATCTGGCGGTGTAGCGTGCCGCGCGGCTGGCCGCTGATCGCCAGCACATCCGTGAAGCGCATCGGCCGGTCGGCAAGTGCGACGGTCTCCAGCACCGCCATCGCCTTGCCCAGCGTGCCGGTTCCAACCGTCTCGTCGTTCCGCTCTGTCGCCATCTGCGCTGCTCCGGTCTTCTCTTGACAGGGCGAGAGCCTAACGAAATAATTCCGAATAATCAAACTCAGTTCCAAATAATGGAACAAAAAGGAGGAGACGATGGCGGGCCGTTATCAGGACCTGGCGGGACAGGGCGTTCTGATCACCGGCGGCGGGTCGGGAATCGGGGCGGCGCTGGTTGCGGCCTTCTGCGCCGAGGGCTCCCGCGTTGCCTTTCTCGACATTGCCGAAACGGAAAGCCGCGCTCTGGTCGCGCAACTGGCCGATACGGCCGCCCACCGGCCTCACTTCATCAAGGCGGACCTGCGAGACATCACCGCCCTGCGCAGCGCGGTCGACGAGGCGATCTCCGTTCTCGGCGGCATCCGCGTACTCGTCAACAATGCCGCGCGCGATGACCGGCAGGGGCTGGAGGACATCGAGCCCGACGGATGGGACGAGAACCAGGCCGTGAACCTGCGCCACCAGTTCTTTGCCGCCCAGGCGGTTGTGCCGGCCATGCGCAAGGGCGGCGGCGGGTCGATCGTCAACTTCTCCTCCATCGCCTACCTGCTCAATATGGGAGAACTGCCCGCCTATGCCACGGCGAAGGCCGGCATCATCGGCCTGACGAAATCGCTCGCCGGCAAGCTCGGACCGGACAATATCCGCGTCAACGCCATCCTGCCCGGCATGGTGCTGACCGAGCGGCAGAAGCGACTGTGGGTCGATGAGGCCGATGCCGCCGCCGGCATCGAACGGCAATGCCTGAAGCGCTCCCTCGTTGCCGAGGATATGGTAGGCCCCTGTCTTTTCCTGGCATCGGATGCATCCGCCGCCATCACCGCACAAACGCTCATTGCCGATGGAGGCATGCTCTGATGACCCACACCGCTTCCCCCACCGACGCCGCCTACGTGGCCGTGGACTGGGGAACGTCCAGCTTCCGTCTCTGGCTCGTCGGCCGTGATGGAGCCGTACTCGCCGAACGCCGCAGCGGCGAAGGCATGACGACCGCCGCGCGCACCGGCTTTGCCGAGGTGCTGACAAGCCACCTCGCCGCCATTTCCGCGCCCGAGGGCGTGCCCGTGCTGATCTGCGGCATGGCCGGCGCTAAGCAGGGATGGGTGGAGGCCGGCTATCTCGATACGCCGGCCGCTCTTTCCGCCATTCCAGCGGCTGCTGTTCGGGTTCCCGGTGTCGAGGCCGATATCCGCATCCTGCCCGGTCTCGCACAGCGCGATGCGACGGCGCCCGACGTCATACGCGGCGAGGAAACCCAGCTTCTCGGCGCGGCTGCCGACCTCGGCAGCGGCAATCATCTCGTCTGCATGCCCGGCACGCACAGCAAGTGGGTGCGGCTCTCAGGCGGCAAGGTGGAGGGCTTCTCGACTTTCATGACGGGCGAACTGTTCGACGCCATCGCGAAGAACACGATCCTCAGCCATGCCATTGCCGATGCCGGCGCGATTGCTCCTGACAACGCTGCCTTCCGGGCGGCCGTCACGCGCATGGTCACCAATCCGGCGCTTGCCACGAGCCAGCTGTTTTCGGTGAGGGCCGGCTCGCTGATTGCAGGGCTTTCACCGGAGGATGCGAAAGCCCGCCTCTCCGGCACGCTGATTGGGCTCGAAATCGCCGGTGCGCTGTCACTGGCGGCGAAGGATACGCCCGTCATGCTCGTCGCGTCCGGCTCGCTCGGCACACTCTACGGACAGGCGCTGGCCGCCGCCGGCCTCTCCCCCACCGTTATCGATGCAGACACGGCTGTGCGTACTGGCCTTGCCGCCGGCGCAAAGGCCATCTGGTCGCTTTAGTCATCAACACAGCCAACGCCGTTGGCTGGAACGCCCGAAGAAAGTCGCAACAATGAGCCGCATCCCCTTCCCGCCCATGAAATATCCGTTGATCGCCATCCTGCGCGGACTGAAGCCGCACGAGACGGAGGATGTCGTGGGCGCGCTGATCGAGACCGGATTCACGGCCATCGAAATTCCCCTGAACTCGCCGGAGCCTTTCAAGTCCATCGAGATCGCCGTGAAGATGGCACCGGAGGGCTGCCTCATCGGTGCCGGTACGGTGCTGACAGTGGAGGACGTGAAGCGCCTTGCCGATGTCGGCGGGCGCCTCATGGTGAGCCCGAATGTCGAGCCCGATGTCATTTCCACGGCCGCCGCCAAGGGCATGGTCACGATGCCGGGCGTCTTCACGCCGACTGAAGCGCTCGCCGCCGCAAGGGCCGGCGCAACGGGGCTGAAATTCTTCCCCGCCAGCGTGCTTGGCCCGTCAGGCATCCAGGCGATCCGCGCCATCCTGCCGCCGGAACTGGAAATCGCCGCCGTGGGTGGTGTCTCCGACCAGAATTTCGGCGATTATGCCGCCATCGGCATCCGCAGCTTCGGGCTCGGTTCCAGCCTCTACAAGGTGGGCATGGACGGCAACGCGGTGCGTGCACGCGCTAAGGCGACGCTCGATGCCTATGACGCCGTTTACGGAGGAAAACGATGACAGACACTCACGCATTTACCGGCCGCGTCCTGTGCGACGTCAACAGCGAGCTGGGCGAAGGCCCGACCTACGATCCGGCGACCGACACCGCCTTCTGGTTCGACATCATCGGGCAAAAGCTGCATGAACTGCAGCTCGCCACCATGAAGAAAACCGTGCACGACCTACCCTTCCTCGGCAGCGTGCTTGCCGTCGTCGATGCCGAGCGGCAGCTGATCGCATCCGACAAGGGCCTCTTCATCCGCACGGTGGCTGACGGCAAGGCCAGCCCCTTTGCAAAACTGGAAGACAAGCCGGGCAACCGCTCCAACGACGGGCGCGTGCATCCGTCCGGCGCACTGTGGATCGGCACCATGGGACGCAAGGCCGAAAAGCACGCCGGCGCGATCTACCATGTCGCGGGCGAGCGGGTGACCAAGCTCTATTCCGACATCACCATTCCGAACGCCATCTGCTTCTCGCCGGATGGCAGCATCGGTTATTTCACCGATACGGATGTGAACCACCTCATGCGCGTCACGCTCGATCCCGCCACCGGCCTGCCGACCGGACAGCCGGAAGTGCTGAGCGACGAGTCCACAACGCCCGGCGGCATTGACGGTGCGGTCTGCGATGCCGAAGGCCTGATCTGGAACGCGCGATGGGGCTCCAATGCCGTGGAGGTCTACATGCCCGACGGCAACAAGATCGCGCGGCATCTGGTGCCCGCCTCGCAGTCGAGCTGCCCCGCCTTCATCGGTGCAAAGGCCGACCGCCTGCTGGTGACATCGGCATGGCAGGGCATGGATGCAGCTGCCCGCAGCGACGACCCGCATGCCGGCCAGACCTTCGAACTGGGCGTTGCGGTCAATGGTCGTTTCGAACCACGCTTCGCGCTCTGAACCCGGCCCTTACCGTCGATACAAGGGAGCGGCTGCCCGGACGTGAACGGGCGAGTGCCGCTCCTTTTGCATGGCGGACATCAAAAATGAGGCAAATTTTCTCGGAACCAAAACTCGGAGTCACCGTTGTGTGTGCATCAGCCGGTGCGGAGGATACTTCAAGACCGCCGCGCCTTGATACCAACGAGACGAAAGGCAGGTTTATCATGAGCAAGAAACTTCTTACCTCCGTTGCCGCTGGTGCACTTTTCCTTGGCGCAGCCCTGGCTCCTGCGGCATATGCACAGGACACCAACCAGCCCGCAGCCGGCCAGACGATGGAACAGCCCGGCATGACCAACGATGACGCCACGGGCACCACCCCCGGCGACACCGCTGCGACACCGGGTGCAACGACTGACCAGAACATGGCCGAAACGCCGGCTACCGCGACCGAAGATACGGCCCAGGCTCCGGCAGCTGCCGGTGGTGACTATCTGACGGCCCAGTCCGACCAGCAGATCAGCGCCAACACCTATATCGGCCAGGCTGTCTACAACAGCGCCGATGAAAGTATCGGCAAGATTTCCGACCTGATCATGGAAAAGAGCGGCGGTATTGACGCTGCGGTGATCGGCGTCGGCGGCTTCCTGGGCATCGGCGAAAAGTGGGTTGCCGTTCCGTTCGAAAAGATCGCGATTACGCAGGTCCCGGATTCGGACGACGTCAAGCTGACCACGACCGAAACAGCAGAAAGCCTGCAGGCAGCGCCGGAATTCAAGACCAAGGCGCAGCAGGTCTCCGAGCGTCAGGCCAACCAGCCGGTCGACAATTCGACCACGTCGTCGACCTCGGGCACGCTGCCCACCACGACCCAGCCGGCTGAATAAGCCTCAGGCTGAACGACACAAGCCCGGTGGCCTTGAGCCACCGGGTTTTTTTGTCCGCAAAAATGGCGCGTCAGCGGCGCAGGACCGGACGCACCTCCTCGTGGAAGAAACGGAAATAGGAGGTGATCTGTGCAAGCGCGTTGGTCGACAGTTTGTACTGGATTCCCAGCCGCCCGTTTGAATACCAGCGCACTGTGCCGCTGAGACGACCAAGCTCCTCGCTTTCGACCGTCACGAGCTGCCCTGGCATGACCTGAATGGGCTTTTCGATATCGAAGGCCATGCCGCTGGCCGACAGATCGACGACACGCGCGCGCGTCGTCTGATGCATGATCTTTACCGTCGCGAAAAGCCGCACGCTGGAACGATTGCTTGCCCGGACGGGCATATCCTTGATGGTCGTCATTCAGCACACCCCCATCGTTGCCGAGATAAACGCAGGGTAGTGAAAAACCTTTGCCGCCCGGCTAATGGATAGCGTTGAGAATCGGTAAACGTACCCTCAAGATGCCGCGCGGCCCTCGACGGTTACGTAGCGATCGGCGAGGTAGCGCATCGTCGCAACGGCATCCGCCGGCTTTCCGTAGAAATAGCCCTGCCCCATGCCGCAGCCGAGCGCCTTCAGCTTCAGCGCCTCGGAGAAATCCTCGATACCTTCGGCAACGACGGCCAGATCAAGGCCCTCGCACATGGTGACAATAGCCTTGATGATGTGCTCGGACGCCTTGTCGTTGGAAATACGCGAGACGAAGGCGCGGTCGATCTTCACCTTGTCGAAGGTGAAATCGCGCAGCCGCCCGAGGCTCGACTGGCCCGTGCCGAAATCGTCCAGCGAGATGCGAACGCCCGCTGCGCGCAGCTCGCAGACAATCTTCTGGGCCGTATCCGCATCCGTCATGACGGCGGTCTCTGTGATCTCCAGCTCCAACCGGCGCGGATCGAGCCCCACGCGATTGAGAATCGCCAGCGTGTTGAAGGCGGTCTTCGGGTCCATCAGCTGGGCGGAAGAGAGGTTGAAGGACAGAAAGAGTTCCTTCGGCCAAGAAAGGGCCGCTTCGGCTGCCTTGCGCAGCAGCGTGTCGGACAGCGCATCAATGAAACCACGTTCCTCGGCAAGCGGCACGAAGACCGCTGGCGATACATAGCCTAGATCGGCATCGCACCAGCGCGCCAGCGCCTCGAAGCCGACCACCGTATCATCGCGCAGGCTGACGATCGGCTGGAAATGCACATCAACCTCGTTGGCGATGATGGCGTTGCGCAGCGCCTGTTCAAGCTGCGTCGCCCGTTTCATCTCTTGGGCGATCTCCTGGGAATAGACCGTGATCTGACCACGGCCGCGACGCTTGGAGCGATAAAGCGCAGTGTCGGCACTTTTCAGGAGTTCGGTAAAGTCTTCACCGGCGAAGGGATAGATCGCAAAACCGAAGGAAGCGGACAGGCGCACGTTGCGGTCGCCCAGATCGAATGGCGCTGACAGGACCTCGCGCAGCATCTGGCCGATCTTCTCCGCACCCTTGCGCTCGAAGACCAGAGGCAGCACGAAAGCGAATTCGTCTCCGCCATGGCGCGTGACGGTCGCACCATCCGGGATGCAGGCCCTCAGGCGATGGGCGACCTGGCAGAGAATCTCGTCGCCGGCCCGGGGGCCGAACAGATCGTTGATGGGCTTGAAGCCGTCGAGATTGGTGATGCCGATGGCGAACGGCGCGGGGTCCTCCTCGCGCTCCTTGGCGATCTGGCGAACCTTGTCACGCAGTCGGTAGAGATTGCCCAACCCGGTCAACGGGTCGGTATAGGCCATGGCATGGAGGTCAGTCTGGGAAACATCCAGCGCCGCGTGATCAGCAGACTTCATTAATGATTACCCGTACTTGCACTCGACCTCCGAAGACTGCTTCACGATGCGGCATGAGCGTTAACAAATGCATAGCACGCGATCGTCAGTCCTGCCCTCCAGCCTCCCTAAATATGGGGGGTTGACCCGTCCTTTCCTGATCTATGCGACGGATTTTTCCGAGATCCGGCTGACATAGCGCCGATAGATGGCCTCGATCATGTCGGGGCTTACCGGTTTGGTGATGTAATCGTCCATGCCGGCATCCATGCATTTCTGCATGTCGACGTTCAGCGCCTGGGCGGTAACCGCAACGATGGGCGTGCGGGCGCCTGTCAGCTTTTCCGCCTCACGGATCTCCTTTGCCGCATCAATTCCGTTCATCAGCGGCATGGAAATATCCATCAGCACGAGGCGTGGCTGGTGCTTGCGCCATAGCATGACCGCTTCCTCGCCGTTCTCGGCGATGCGGTGCGAGACACCCATGCCCTCGAGGATCTGTGAAAAGACGAACTGGTTGATCTGGTTGTCTTCCGCCACCAGCACCTCGACGTCACCGACCGCGCCCGGCAGCATCGTCGTGATGTCGGTCGCGATATACCAGTCGTCGGCGAATGTTGACGGCGTGACGACGATCTCGCCGAGCGGGGAGGCATCCTCCGACAAAAGCTCGTGGCTATCAACAAGGGTCCGCATGAAATCGGGGCCGATATCGTCGGGTGTAATGAGGCGCGTTTCAATGCCGTAGTCATTGTCGGCGATGGCCTCGCGCGCCGGCAGGTTCCTGTCGATGACGATATAGTCGAGGCTCAATCCGCCGGCAGCGGCCGCGGCGAGGAAGGCGTGATGTTCCGGTACGCTGTGGACGGCACAGCATTCCGCGCCGCGCGCCTTGAGCGCTGCGACGAGAATATCCTCGATATGCGGATTGGCCGTCACGACAAGCACGCGCTTTCCGGCAATCGTCCGCAACTCATCGGCATCCAGTTGGTCGAGCAACAGACGGTGTTCCGCCTCGCGAACGGGATCGAAGCAGTTCTGCGCCTCGATGAAGCCGCCGGTCACCCGCAGGACCGCGTCAGTCGAAGCGGGATCGGCAACCCGGTTCTGTGCATAGGCGGTGACGTCCTGCATGACGGTGATGACGACCTGATGCTCGGGAGCCCCGATGCGGTACTTGTGTGTGATGGTGTAGAGATCGGAACCGTCGGCGCGAATGATGTGCTCGGCAAGGCTGGTCGGTTCGCCGGTCTCCAAGACCGTGCGATCACCCTGCTCGATCCGTTCGGCGGTTTCCGGATCGGCAAAGGCCCAGGACGAGCGCCCGACGATGGTTTCGGCGCTCGCCCCATAGATCGCGCAGAATGCCTTGTTCGCCGCGATATAGGTCAGGTTGCGATCCTTGATCACGACCGGGAACGGCAAGGTCTCCAGGATATCCTCGGTTAGCGCGATGCGCTCGAGGTCAAGGCGCCATTGCTCTTCCTGCTTCTTCTGCTCTGAGACATCGATGAAGGTGCTGACGCTGTAACCGCTCGGAAGGCGGCGCTTGCGGAAATGGATCCAGCGGTCGCGGCCGACGCGCTCGACGGCGTCGTGCTGTTCGCGCCAGTGGGCGGAAATGCGGGTAGAGATCCATTCCTCGCGGTTGATCGCCTTGTGGCGCTGATCCGGCGTGATGCCATAACGCATGCCGCTGTCGAAGATTGCGCCCAGCACATCGCGGAGGCGGGTGCCGGGGATAAGCATTTCGACGGGAATGGGAAAGTAGCGAAGGGCCTGACGGCTGGCGAAAACGAGGCAGTCGTTCTTGTCGTACACGATCACGGCCGCGGCGAGGATATCGCACGCAGCCTCGAACATTCCCAGCCGGATGTGCGCGTCTGACGGCGCTACATCATTCATATTGGCCACCCCTGCCTGTCTGGCATTCCCGCTAACATGCTGATCGGCGCTTCACGCGCTCTTGGACATGGGAATGACAGCGGCCAGCCACGCTGAAATCGTCCGCCGGGCGACCGGCAAGCTTGTGCTCATACAAGCCAAACAGCACGTTCGCAGCATTTTATTAAAGCCTGATTAAATCTCGTGAGCGTGCCTTAAGGACGCGCAAGACGGGATAAGCCGCCAAGACCACTGGCGGGGACCGCGCGAATCCGCGAAAATGGCGCCATGACCATCAGGCAGCTTTCCGAAACCCTCATCAACCAGATTGCAGCCGGCGAGGTGATCGAGCGCCCCGCGAGCGCCGCCAAGGAGCTGATCGAGAACGCGCTGGACGCCGGTGCGACGCGCATCGAGATTGCCACTGCGGGCGGCGGAAAGACGCTGCTGCGCGTTACCGACAATGGCAGCGGCATGGCGCCCGGCGAGCTGGAACTCGCGATCCGGCGCCACTGCACCTCCAAGCTCGACACGGATCTGCTCGATATCCGCACCCTTGGCTTTCGCGGCGAGGCCTTGCCCTCTATCGGCTCGGTCGCGCGCCTTTCACTGCTCAGCCGCACGGCGGAGGCCAGCGAGGGCGCCGAAATCAGCGTAACCGGCGGCAAGGTCGAGCCGGTGCGGCCGGCGGCGGCCAATCGCGGCACCGTGGTGGAGGTGCGTGACCTCTTCTTCGCCACGCCGGCGCGGCTGAAATTCATGAAGAGCGAGAAGGCCGAAGCCTCCGCCATTTCGGATGTCGTGCGGCGCATGGCCATCGCCTTCCCGCATGTGCGCTTCGTGCTATCAGGCTCCGACCGGACGACGCAGGAATTTCCCGCGACCGGGACGGATCGCCTCGCGCGCATAGCGCAGGTGCTCGGCCGGGATTTCCGCGACAATGCCATCGAGATCGACGCGGAGCGGGAGGGCGTGCGGCTGACGGGCTTTGCGGGCGTGCCGACCTTCAACCGCGGCAACAGCCTGCACCAGTTCGCCTTCGTCAACGGCCGTCCCGTGCAGGACAAGCTTCTCTGGTCGGCGCTGCGGGCGGCCTATGCGGAAACCATCCCGCACGGGCGCTACCCGGTCGCGGTGCTTTCCATCGAGATCGACCCGGCCCTGGTGGATGTCAATGTGCACCCGGCGAAATCCGACGTGCGTTTCCGCGATCCGGGGCTGGTGCGCGGGCTTGTCATCGGCGCGATCCGCGAGGCGCTCGGGCGCGAGGGCGACCGGGCGGCCACGACCGGCGCCAGCGGCCTGATGCGCGCCTTCCGGCCGGAAGCGCAACGGCCCGCCACGCCCTGGACGCCTGCTGCCTCGCCTTATCGCCCGTTCGAGCCGGCAGCATCGATGCCGCTGCGCGCGGAGCAGGCCGGCTTTGCCGAATTCGCAACACCGTCTGCGCGCAGCGAGCCGGTCTTTACGGCACAGCAGCCGGTGCCGGACGACGCGCCGCAGCAGCATCCGCTCGGCGCGGCGCGCGCGCAGCTGCACGAGAACTATATTGTCGCGCAGACGCAGGATGGCCTCGTCATCGTGGACCAGCACGCAGCGCATGAACGGCTGGTCTTCGAAGCCATGCGCAATGCGCTGCATTCCCGCGCCGTGCCCGCGCAGGCGCTGCTCATCCCCGAGATCATCGATCTGCCGGAAGACGATTGCGATCGGCTGGTGGCCCATGCCGAAGAGTTCGCGACACTCGGGCTCGGCATCGACCGCTTCGGACCGGGCGCGATTGCAGTGCGCGAAACGCCCGCCATGCTCGGCGAGATGGATGCGGCCGGCCTCATCCGTCAGCTGGCGGACGAACTTGCCGAATGGGACACGGCAAACGGCCTCAAGGCAAAACTCGAATATCTCGCCGCGACCATGGCGTGCCACGGCTCGGTGCGCTCCGGGCGGCGCATGCGGCCCGAAGAGATGAACGCGCTGCTGCGGCAGATGGAGGCGACACCCGGCTCCGGCCAGTGCAATCACGGCCGACCGACCTATATCGAACTGAAGCTGTCGGATATCGAGCGTCTTTTCGGACGCAGCTGAACGGCGAAAGCGCTGGAAATTTGGCCCTTGCCGCGATATGCACCATGAAGCTTTCTTGACGTAATTCCGGATACGGATCGTTTGCCGAAGCGGAATTGCCAGCAGTGATACGGATACTGAAATCGATGATGAACCGTTTTGAAGGCCGCAACGGCAGTCGGGAAGCGAAGATCCGCTACCTGGATGGCGATTTCCAGATCCTGATGCCGGGTTCGCACGTCATCTGCGCGATGACAGGTGAGACGATTCCGGTCGAGGAACTGCGCTACTGGAGTGTCGCGCGACAGGAAGCCTATATTAGCTGCGCAGCCTCGCTCGACGCCGAAAAGCGCGCCGGCAGCCTGCCGACGCAGAAGCGCTAGGGTTTCGCCCCGGCCGGGCGCTGCAGCTTGCGCTGCCGTGCATTGGCGATCGCCGCATCGATGATCGCGTCCGGGCCCTTCGGGTCGTCGAACCGGATTTCCACCTCGATCACCCGGCTCTTTTCCTGCAACTCCTCAGACCGCCCGTGCCCGCCGCCGAGCCGCACGCTGTCCTTGGCCGTGGTGACGAGCCCGCACCCCAGTTCTGCGGCCTGCTCAAGGAGCTCGGCAACCTCGTCCTCGGCGAGGAAATGATGATCGGGGAAGGAGCGCGTCATCTGGAGCTGCGCGCCGGTCTCGCGCACGGTCCGGAAGAACTTTTCGTTGTCGGCAATACCGGACCACGCCATGACAGCCTGCCCTGCGAGATCGCCGGCGCCGACGGTTACCAGCGTCGCGGGATGGATCGCCTTTCCGGCGCGGGCGGCCTGGCGGATCAGTCGGTCGGCTGCCGTACCATCGCCGATCGCGAGCAGGGCGCTGGCCTGCCGCATCTGCTCGTCAAGCGGCGCGCGTACCGGCCCCCCTGGCACGAGATGGCCGTTTCCGATCCCACGACGGGTATCGATGACGACGAGCGCGTAATCGAAAGTCAGCCGCGCGCTCTGGAAACCGTCGTCCATGATGATGAGATCGGCGCCCTCGTCCACCAGCTTCAACGCACCCTTGATGCGCTTTCGGGAAATGACCGTCAGCGCCTCGCGGGCGAGCAGCAGCGGCTCGTCGCCAACGGCACGGGCACGGTGGTGGTGAGGATCGACGACAGTGGTGACATCGAGCGAACCGCCATAGCCGCGTGACAGAAAGCCGGGCTTCAGGCCCCGCGCCTTGGCGGCACGGGCAATGGCGATGGCCGTCGGCGTCTTGCCGGCGCCGCCCACCGTGAAATTGCCGACGCAGATGACGGGAACGGGCACTTGCGCCCGGCGACCGCTGCGCATGCGCCGTCCCGCGATCAGCCCGTAAAGGCGCGAGATGGGCCAGAGCGCCCGGGCTCGCCAGTCGGGCTTCGTCCACCAGAACGGCGGCGCTTCACTTACCATTTCATCCCCCGCAGGCACCCCTGCCCGTTCGTCGGCACAAGAAACGCGAGAACGGTGTGAAAATCAACCATCGGGCCTGTGACCGGGGCCGCGAAGCGCGGAGGATAGCGCTCAAGCCACCGGACGCGCGGCGGCGCCGGAAAACAGTGGCACCAGTTCGGTGATGTCGTTGAGGCAATAGTCTGATGCCTCCGACAGCGATTGCCGCGAGCCCGTTCCAGTGAGCACCGCGACAGTAATACCGGCACCGGCGCTGCGCCCCATATGGAGATCGTGGTTGTTGTCACCGACCACGGCGACCTGATGCGGTTCGAGCCCCGTGGCGGCGCAGAAGCCCAGCACCATGCCCGGTTCCGGCTTGACGCCGAAGCCGCTGTCATAGCCTGCGACATAGTGCAGGTAGCCGTCGAAACCGAAGCGCTTAGCCGTCGCGCGGATGGAGGCCTCATTGTCGGAAGAGGCGACACCCAGCCGGTAGCCGCGCGCATGCATGGTGGCGAAGAAGGCCGCAAGGTCGGTGACGGCGACGGCCAGCTGCGCCGAATTGGCGAAAAGCCCGTCGAAATGGGTGGTGAGCGTTTCCACCGTGAACGGCGCGCCCGCCGCGACAAAGCCCTCGGCGATTTCCACTGTGTTGCCGGCCGCCAGCAGGCTGTCGGGGGTGACATGGCCTGTGTCCGGATCCATGCCGCCCGCGACGAGCAGCTTGCGGGCAAGGTCTTCGTCGCCCTTGGCGGCGATGCGGCCAAGCTCGTAGTTCACGGGAACCCAGCTCTTGGCATAGTCGAGCAGCGTGCCGTCCTTGTCGAAGAGGATACCGGAGATCGCTTCGGCCTTCGTCATGTCGCGTCCTTTCAGGAGGACTGGCGCGGGTGGAGCCGCGCCTTCACGGTGAGGGGATTGATGTAGGGTTCCAGCCCCTTGACGGTGGCGCGCAGCGCGCCTCGCATTTCCTGCACCGTCTCCTGGCCCGCATCGATCATCTGCCGGCGCATTTCCTCATTGTTGAGGAGATAATGCACGCCCTTGGCGAGCATCTCGACATCGCGCACCATTTTGGCGCTGCCGTTGCGGGCGAGCTGCTGATAGGTCTCGCGGAAATTCTGCACATTGCCGCCCGAAAGGATCGCGCAGCCGAGCATGGCCGGCTCCAGCGGGTTCTGCCCGCCTTCCGCAAAGAGCGAACGCCCGACAAAGGCCACCTCGGTCATGCGCAGGTAGAGCCCCATCTCGCCAATCGTGTCGCCGAGGAAGATATCCGTCTCCGGCGTCAGCGACTCGCCGGAAGTGCGCCTGACGACCTTGAGGCCGCGCGACATCAGCATATCCGCGACGGCATCGCTGCGCTCGGGATGGCGCGGCACGATAATGGTGAGCAGGCCGGGCGTGCGCTCCTTCAGGGCGCGGTGCACGTTGCCGGCGGCGGCTTCCTCGCCCTCGAAAGTCGAGATCGCCGCCCAGGTCCGGCGACCTTCGATCTGGCCGAGATAGGTCGCGAGCGCATCGGCATCGGCCGGCGGCGCATCGGTATCGACCTTGAGATTGCCGGATACCGTTACAGGCAGCGCGCCGAGCGCGCTGAACCGCTCCGCATCGACATCCGACTGGGCGATGACCAGCGCGAAATTTTCGAACAGCGCCTCGGCGAAGGCCTGGCGACGCTGCCAGCGCGGGAAGGAACGATCCGAGATACGGCCGTTCACTAGCACCTGAGGGATATGGCGCTGACTCAATTCCAGAATGGTCATCGGCCAGATCTCCGACTCCGCCATGATGGCGAGATCGGGGTGCCAATATTCGAGGAAGCGGCTGACCGCAGGCTTCAGGTCGAGCGGTACATATTGGTGAATGACATCGGAACCGAGCCGGTCCTGAACGACCTTCGCGGACGTGACGGTGCCCGTCGTCAGCACCACGGCGATGCCGCGGCGGCGCACTTCCTTGATGAGCGGAATGATGGAGGCGGTCTCGCCGACGCTCGCAGCATGGAACCAGACCAACGGGCCGGCAGGACGCGGCACGCCGGCTACGCCATAGCGCTCGCGGCGACGCGCGCGCTCTTCCTTGCCCTTGGCGGCGCGCACGGCAAGATAGGGACCTATCACCGGGTAGAGCGCGACACCTCCCCAGCGGTAAATCGAAAGCGTGAGACGGGCGAGCCGGCTGCTCATCGGCAAGGCACCTTCGTTCGGGCTTTCGGGCTGTGGAGGGTCATGAAGGGTCCGGTCTTTCTGTCCGGCGCGGTCAGGCCGCGCGGGACTGGGGCGGTGACGACGGCTCAGCCGTTGCGCGGGTCCAGAAGACGGTGCATGTGCACGATGAAGTAGCGCATATGCGCATTGTCCACGGTCTGCTGGGCCTTGGATTTCCAGGCTACGAGCGCGCTCGCATAATCTGGGTAGATCCCGACAATATCGAGGCTATTGAGGTCGCGGAACTGAAGGTCGTCGAGGGTCTTCAGTTCGCCGCCAAAAACGAGATGAAGGAGCTGTTTGGGTTCGTTCGTATCGGTCATGTCTTCTCTCTTTATTATGCCGAATTCGGCTCACGGTTTGCGGTATTCCGCATAAAAGGTCAATGGTCGGAGAGGTCGCGTGCGGCCTCCACAAGTGCGGGAAGCCGGGACAACCCGGCCGCGCACAGCGTCTCGTGGCTGACAGCCGTGCGGTTGTAGACGAGAGGCTCACCGTCCAGCGA
Source organism: Shinella sp. H4-D48 (assembly GCF_022637395.1). Classification (GTDB taxonomy): domain Bacteria; phylum Pseudomonadota; class Alphaproteobacteria; order Rhizobiales; family Rhizobiaceae; genus Shinella; species Shinella sedimenti. Next base: position 2,676,700 of record NZ_CP093337.1, read on the forward strand.
CACGAGCGCCCCGCCGGCCTGCGCAAGGATGATATCGGCGGCGGCCAGATCCCAGTCGTGCGAATTGCGCTTCACGAGCGTCGCATCGATCCGCCCGTCCGCCACCATGGCAAGACGATAGGCAAGCGACGGTACATGGGCGATGCGGCTCATGTCCCCGATCCGCCGGCGATCGATGTCGCGCACCATGTCCTCGGGGGCGGCGACGCGCATCGCACGCGTGTCGTCCGGCCCGGTCACGGCAATGGGCGCGCTATTCTTCAGCACAGGTCCGCTGGCCGATGCCGTGAACATTTCGTCGAGCGCGGGCGCGAAGAGAACACCCGCCACCGGGTGTCCGCCATGCACGACGGCGGCGCTGACGCACCAGATATCCTTGCCGGCGATGAAGGCGCGCGTGCCATCGATGGGGTCGATGACGAAGACGGTCTCGCAGCCGAGCCGAGCCGCGTCGTCGTCGGTCTCCTCCGACAGCCAGCCGTAATTGGGCCGGGCACCAAGCAGTTCCGTCTTGAGGATATCGTTTGCCGCGAAATCGGCAGCACTCACCGGCGAGCGGCCGCCGTTCTTCCACCAGACTTCCGGGCCCTTGCGGAAGAATTCCAGCGCCCTGGCGCCGGCCAGCCGCGCGGCCCCCACGAGGAGGTCGAGATCGGCGGCCCAATCTCCGGCGGGGTGCATCGGGTCACGTTCCCGCAAGCGTCATGCCCTCTATGGCAAGCGTCGGCGCGGCCACTCCGAACGAACGGTCGATGTCGTTTGCCGGCGTGATGCGCATGAACATGTCGACCAGATTGGAGGCGATCGTCACCTCGGAGACGGCAAAGGTCAGTTCGCCGTTTTCGATCCAGTAGCCGGAGGCGCCGCGGCTGTATTCGCCCGTCACCATGTTGACGCCCTGGCCGATCAGCTCCGTGACATAGAAACCGTTGCCGACCGAGCGGATCAGTTCCTCCGGGGATATATCTCCCGGCTCCAGAGCAAGGTTCGTGGAAGCCGGACTGACGGAGGTGCCGCCGCGCACGCCACGGCCGTTCGTCTTCAGGCTAAGTTCGTTCGCCGTGGAGGTCGAGAGGAACCAGTGTTGCAGCACGCCATCCTCGATCATCGCAAGACGCTTGCCCGTGACGCCCTCGCCATCGAACGGACGCGATGAGGAGCCCCGCACGATGAGCGGGTCGTCCGTGACGGAAAGCCCAGCCTTCAGGACCTGCTTGCCCATGCGGTCGCGCAGGAAGCTGGTCTTGCGGGCGACGGAGGCGCCGTTGATCGCACCAGCAATGTGGCCGGCAATGCCGCGCGCCACGCGCGGATCGTATATCACCGTCACGTTCTTTGCTGTCGGCACCTGGCGCGGGTTCAGCCGGCGCACCGCACGGGCGGCAGCCTCGCGGCCGATATCCTCGGCATCACGCAGTTCCGCAAAATACAGGGAAGAGTCGAAATCGTAGTCGCGCTCCATCTTCGTGCCTTCGCCCGCGATGACGCTGACGGAACGGCCGAAGCGGCTGGCGCTGTAAGCGCCGGAAAAGCCGTGCGAGGTGGCAAGCACAAGGCCGCCCATGCCGGCGGATGCGCCGGCCCCGCCGGAATTGGTGATGCCGGATACGGAAAGCGCTGCGGCCTCGGCGGCAAGGGCCGCTTCGGTGAGCTGGTCGGCGGAGACCTCGGTCGGGTCGAAAAGTTCGAGGTCGGGCCACGCCTTGGCAAGGTCGTCTTCGACGGCGAGCGACGCGAAGGGATCTTCCGGCGAGGCCTTGGCCATGGCCACGGCGCGCTCCGCGAGCACCTTCAGGTCGAAGCCCGGGTTGGCCGAGACGCTGGCGACGCGTTTTCCAACGAAGACGCGCAAGGAGAAATCGTCGCTTTCGGAGGCCTCGGTACCCTCGACCTTGCCGAGGCGCACGCTCACCGAGGAGGACCGGCCACGGACGACGACGGCATCGGCCGCATCCGCCCCCGCTTGAATGGCGCGGTCGATAAGTTCACCGGCGCGCCCGAGAAGGCTTGCGGAATCGATTGTCTGTGACATGACTTGGCCTTTCTTTGATGCCCCATTTATTGTGCGCCGACACAGGCATCAAGGGAGGTCGTTCCTTTTTTGCCGTGCAGCCGCCATCCCGCAGAGAAAGCCTTCCGCATGCAATATACGCACAGCTCGTACAACGAGGTCCTGATGATGCTCGGCGGGGCGCTTCTCGCCGCGCCGATCTTCAAGCGACTTGGGCTTGGCACCATTCTCGGCTATCTCGCGGCGGGTGTGGTGATCGGCCCCATCCTGCACCAGATACGCGATGGCGAGGAGCTGCTGGGTGTCGCCGAACTCGGCGTCGTGTTCCTGCTCTTCCTGATCGGGCTGGAGCTGAAGCCCTCGCGCCTGTGGTCGATGCGCCATGATATTTTCGGGCTTGGCATCGCGCAGGTGGTGGTGACGGGGCTCGTCCTGGCGGGGTTTGTGCTGCTCTTCGGGCTGGAGGAGTGGGACGGCGCGCTGATCATCGGTTTCGGGCTTGCGCTGTCCTCCACCGCCTTCGCCATGCAGATCCTCGATGAGCGGGGAGACACGAACACGCGCTACGGCCAGCGCGCCTTTTCGCTGCTTCTATTGCAGGACCTTGCCATCGTGCCGCTGCTGGCGCTGATACCGCTGCTGGCCGAACAGGCGCCGGAGGACACGACAAGCGCCTTCCACGATTTCATGGTCGCGGTCGGAGCGATCGCCGCCCTGCTGGTCGCCGGCCGCTACCTGCTCAACCCGCTGTTCCAGATCATCGCGCGCACCGGCGCGCGCGAGGCCATGATCGCGGCGGCGCTGTTCGTGGTTCTGGCCGCCGCCATGCTGTTGCAGATGGCCGGGCTTTCCATGGCCATGGGTGCCTTCCTGGCCGGCGTGCTGCTTGCCGATTCCTCCTATCGCCACGAGTTGCAGGCGGATGTGGAACCCTTCCGCGGAATTCTGCTCGGCCTCTTCTTCATGGCGGTCGGCCTGTCGCTGCATCTCGACGTGATCTTCTCCAGCTGGCTGACGATCCTGATCGCGACACCTGCCGTCATGCTGGTGAAGGGCCTCGTCATCTATGGCCTCTGCCGCTTTACCGGTTCCTCGCACAATGATGCGGTGCGCATCGCGCTCGTGCTGCCGCAGGGCGGTGAATTCGGCTTCGTGCTTTTCACGGCGTCAGCTGCGGCCGGCATCTTCTCCGGCGGGCTCGCCTCACTACTGATTGCCGTCGTAACCATGTCGATGGCATTGACGCCGATTGCCGCCGCGCTCTCCCGCTTCCTGCTGGTAGAGGATCCGGAAGAGGAGATGGAGGAGGATTTCGAAGGCGCCGGCGCCGACGTGCTGATGATCGGCTTTTCGCGCTTCGGCCAGATCGCCGCCCAGATCCTGCTGGCCGGCGGCCGCGAGGTGACAGTCATCGACCATTCGACGGACCGCGTGCGACAGGCCGCGAATTTCGGCTTCCGCATCTATTTCGGCGACGGCACGCGAAAGGATGTGCTGCGCGCCGCCGGCATCGAACGGGCGAAGATCGTCGCCGTTTGCACGCATGGCAAGACCACCACGGATCGCATTGTCGATCTCGTGCAGTCGGAATACCCGAACGCCACCGTCTTCGTGCGCTCCTATGATCGCGTGCACACGCTTTCGCTGCGTGCCCGCGGCGTGCAGCACGACGTGCGCGAAACATTCGAATCCGCGCTTGTCTTCGGCCGCGAGACACTTGAAGAGCTCGGCGTCGAGCCCGATGACGCGGTGGCCATCAGCGACGATATCCGCCGCCGCGACGTGGCGCGGCTGGAACTTCAGGCGGTGGAAGGACTGGCCGCGGGGCGGCACATGCTGCATTCCGCACCAGTGAAGCCGGAACCGCTCGTGCGGCCGAAGAACCAGATGGCCGATGCGGACGAGGACGTCTGAGCGCTGTCGACTCGGCGGCTTCAGTGCGTACGGGAGAGTTTTTTGTCAAGCGCGCGTCTGAGGACGTCGCGGATACCCTCCGATGCTTTCAGCACCTCAGCTGCCTTGGCGAAATCCAGCACCCGGAAGCGGCCTACCTCCGGCTGAAGGAAGATATCGGGCGCGCCCTTTTCGAGCTTCAGCGTAACGATGGACCGCATGGTCAGCTGCGTGGCGCCGTAGAGGCTGTCAACGCTGTTCGGCAGTTCGGCCGTGCCGGCCGGCGGCTGCCCGATCACATCGACGCCGATGGTGATATCGGCCCGGCCCGCGAGATGATCGAACGGGATCGGGTTGCACAGGCCGCCGTCCATCATCACCCGGCCGTCGATGACGACGGGGAGGAAGACGGCGGGCAAGGCGGCCGATGCGGAAAGTGCCGGGAAAAGCGGGCCGCTCTCGCAGACGCATTCGCGCTGGGCGTAGTAATCCGACACGACGATCTTCATCGCAATATCAAGTTCTTCGAAGGTTTCCGGCACACGGTCCGGCAGAAAGGCCTTCAGCATGCGCTCCAGATTGAACTGCCCGAGCCGGAAGCCGCCGGAGACCATTTCGGAGAAACCCGCAGGCCGCAGGCTCCACAGGCGGTTCATGATCTGGCCCGGACGTCCGATGGTGGCCAGCGTATGCTCGCGGATTTCGCGACCCGTCATGCCGGAGGCCATGGCCGCTCCGATGATCGCGCCGATCGACGCGCCCGAGATCAGCACCGGACGGATGCCGAACTCGTCGAGCACTTCGATGACGTGGATATGGGCAAGTCCGCGCGCGCCGCCGCCGCCAAGCGCGATGGCGACGGTCGGGCCGGCGGGGCGTGGCGCGATCGAGGAAACGAGGGAATCGGTCATCGCTCAGGTCTCCGCGGCCGTCACCGTTCAGCCAGGCCGGTAACGATAGAAGTGCATGCGCGTTTCGCCGAACGTTCTGACTTCGAGAAGCTCGAAACCATCGACGGCGGCGGGTTGAATATCGGCGCGCTCCTCAAGGATCGCAAGGGCGCCGTCGACGAGCCAGCCGCCGCGTGCGGCGGCATCGAGCGCACGCTCGCCAAGACCCTTCGCATAGGGCGGATCGGCGAAGAGGAAATCGAACGGCTCCATCGTGCCGACGCCGCCGAGCGAGGTGGCGTCGCGTCGGAAGATCTTGGCGCGGCCGATCACGCCGAGCGATTCCGTGTTGGCGTGCAGCAGTCCCCTGCCCTCCACGCCCTGCTCGACGAAGAGCACGGCGCGCGCGCCGCGAGACAGCGCCTCAAAGCCGACGGCGCCGGTGCCCGCGAAGAGATCGAGCACGCGCGTTCCGTCAAGCGCCTCGGGATACGCGTGTGAGAGGATGTTGAACAGGCTTTCGCGCGTGCGGTCCGAAGTCGGACGGATATCGTCCGACTTCGGCGTTGCAAGCGAACGACCGCGAAATTCTCCGCCGACGATCCGCACGGCGGCTTACTTGCCCTTGCCGCGCGGCCGACCGCCGCCTGCGGGGCGTCCACCACCGGGTTTGCCGCCGCTCGGCTTTCCGCCAAACGACTTGCCGCCGGGCTTGCCGCCGAAGGGCTTGCCGCCGTCGCGACGCGGCGGACGATCGGAGAACGAGCGTTCACCCTCTGCGCGCGGCTTGCGGTCGCTAAAGGAACGTTCACCCCGGGCCGGACGGTCGCCGAAGGAGCGCTCGCCCTGAGAACGCGGCTTGCGATCACCAAAATCGCGGGGGGCACGATCGTCGCCTGCGCCGGAGCGTGTGCGTCCGAAGCCGCCACGGCCGCCATCGTCACGACCACCGGCCTCCGGCTCGGAGGCGCGGATCCATTCGCCATCCTCGTCGCGCGTCTTCAGGATGCGGGGCTTTTCCACGCGGTCATCACCGGGACGGCCGCGGGCCGGACCCCTGCTGTCGGAACCCTTGCGATCGGGGTCAAACTTCTTGGACGAACGGGTCGGCGCGCCCTCGGCCGTACGGCCGTAGCGCTTGGACTTGGGCGCCCCTTCGGGACGAGCGCGCGGTTCACGCTTCACGCCTTCGGCGGCGTCAGCCGTCTTCTCGGCAACGGGACGGGCGCCGGGCGCCATCCAGACGTTGGACTTGCGGCCACGGTTTGCGGGTTCGCGCTTCGGCTTGCTTTCGAAACGATCGCCATCGCGATCCCGATCGCGCGGGCCACCGCGCGGCTTGTCACTGAAACGGTCGTCGCGCTTGGTATCCAGCCGGGCGCGGGCCTGCTCACGACGGTCACCATCACGGCGGCCGGCGGGCTTCTCACGGCGCTCCGCCGGACGCTCGCTCCAGGCGGACGCCTCCTCGCGGGGCTTCACCGGCTTTTCGTCGGCATCCTCCGCCTTGTGATCGAAGAGCGGCGCATCGAAGTTTGCTCCGGATTCCTCGATCAGGCGCGGGCCGAGCTGGTCGCGCAGCGTGCGGCCACGGATCTCCTGAGCATGACCTTCCGGCAGCTCGCCGAGCTGGAACGGCCCGTAGGAAATGCGGATCAGCCGGTTGACGTCGAGGCCGAGCGCGCCGAGCACGTTCTTGACTTCGCGGTTCTTGCCTTCGCGCAGGCCGAGCGTCAGCCAGACATTGGAGCCCTGTGCCTTGTCGAGCGTCGCATCGATCGAGCCGTAAAGCACGCCATCGACGGCAATGCCTTCCTTCAGCTTGTCGAGGTCGGCCTGTTCGATCTTGCCGTGGGCGCGCACGCGGTAGCGGCGCAGCCAGCCGGTCGTCGGCAGTTCGAGCATGCGGGCGAGACCACCGTCATTGGTGAGCAGCAGCAGGCCTTCGGTGTTGATGTCGAGGCGGCCGATGGACATGACGCGCGGAAGCTCTTCCGGCAGATTGTCGAAGACGGTCGGGCGCCCTTCCGGGTCGGCATTGGTCGTCACGAGGCCGGCAGGCTTGTGGTAGAGCCACAGGCGCGTGCGCTCGATGCCGCGCACCGGCACGCCATCCACCTCGATGCGGTCGGCGAAGCTGGCATTAAGGACCGGGGTCTCCAGCACCTTGCCGTTCACGCTGACGCGGCCTTCCATGATCATGCGCTCGATATCGCGGCGGGAAGCCACGCCTGCACGGGCGAGCAGCTTGGAAATGCGTTCGGGCGCGAGTTCGGCACCGGCCGGCGCGGCGGGTGCCGGCTTGGCGGCACGGGAAGGCTTGCCGTCGCGCGGGGCCGACTTGCCGTCAAAAGGCTTCTTGCCTGCCGGCTTGCTGCCGAAGGATTTCTTGCCCGCGGCCGCCGATGCAGCGCCACGCGGCTTGGTATCGCGGCCCGCGGGCTTCGCGCCCGGCCGTTTTGGCTTGTCTTTGAATGTCATTTGTGTTGCCTGCGTTTTCGCGTGTCGTATCAGGTCAGACGCCCCGGGTTAAGAGGAATTCGTTCCGCTATGACAAATCGCTTCATGGAAATCGCGCTGGCCGAGGCCCGTGCTGCCGGCAAACGCGGTGAAGTGCCGGTCGGCGCCGTGCTCGTCATGGATGGCGCCATCATGGCTCAGGCGGGCAATCGCACGCGCGCCGACAACGATGTGACCGCTCATGCCGAAGTCGCCGTCATCCGCGAGGCCGCCCGCAAACTTGGCCAGGAGCGGCTGACGGGCGCCGACCTCTATGTGACGCTCGAACCCTGTACATTGTGCGCGGCCGCCATCTCCTTCGCCCGCATCCGACGCCTCTATTATGGCGCAGAAGACCCGAAGGGCGGCGGCGTCGACAATGGCGTGCGCTTCTTCGCGCAGCCCACCTGCCATCATGCCCCGGAGGTCTATTCCGGCATCAGCGGCCTGGAAGCCGCGGAGATCTTGAAGGACTTCTTTCTGGAAAGGCGCTGAGAACGATGCCACCCGCCACCGCTGCCGTTGTCGCAACCGTCATCCTGATGGCCGCCATGTCCGGCCTTGCCGCGCGCCGCATCGCGCCGGGTGCTGAACGACTGACCATGCAGTGGAACCGCGAGGGCAAGCCGAACTGGTCGCTGCCGCGCAACGCCGCACTCGCCTTCACGCCGACGCTGGCAGTCTTGGTGCTCGCCTTTGTCGCCATGAGCGGCGGAATGATCGTGGCGATCCTGCCTCTTTGCGTCGCCTTTGTCGGCGCGCATATGCTTCATCTGGTCCTGCTTGCCCGGCGCGGAGGCTGACCGGGTCTCACCCTTCGGCGAAGCGTTTCAGCCGGTCGCCCGTCAGGCGATAGCGCAGCCATTCCTTCTGCGGCTCGGCGCCGATGGCATCGTAAACGCGGATGGCCGGCTCGTTCCAGTCGAGCACGCTCCATTCGAAACGGCTGCAATCCTGTTCGATGGCAAGGCGCGCAAGGTAGCGCAACAGCATCTTGCCGACACCGGCACCGCGATGGGCGGGCGTTACATAGAGGTCCTCGAGATAGAGGCCGTTCTTCGATTGCCAGGTGGAATAGGTCTTGAACCAGATAGCGGAGCCGGCCGGTTCGCCGTCTTGCGTCTCGCAGATGGCCGCGCAACTCACAGACCCCTCGCCAAACAGAGAGACCGCGACGCTTTCTTCGGTCGCGGCGACTTCGGACAGGGCATTTTCGTAGTCCGCGAGCTCGCGGATGAAGCGCAGGATGACGGCGGCGTCATCGACCGTCGCCGGCCGGATTCGGTAGCCGGTCATGATGTCAGAACGGCCACCACTTGGAACCACTCTGCTTGGCGGCCTTCGCTTCCTTCTTGCGACGACGTTCCTTCTGCTTTTCCGGCTCGCCGAGATCGGCCTGGGCTTCCTCGGGAAGCTTGCGATATTCGGTCGGCGGATCGCTCAGGTAGCGGCGCTGGTCGGAATAGGCGCCCATCTGCAGGCGGCGTGCCTCGCGGTAGGCCTGAGTCTGCTGCGCCGTGCCCATCTGCTGGGCATTGGAATTCTGGCTGACAAGCGGCGAACGGTAGCCGGGATTGTTGAGGTTCTCATCGGCCTCGGCGCGAAGGCGCTCGCGCATGTCTTCCGGATTTTCCAGCCATTCGGGGTTTTCCTTGGACGCGACCGACTGCTGCGGATTGGCCAGCGCCGTCTTGTCCTTCGGCACGACAAGGCCGCCGCGCGGCTGATAGCGGACCGTCTTTGCGCCCTTGTTCTCCGGCTGGATCATCACCGCATTGCCGAGGTCGTCGATCAGCTGCTCGCCGGCTGTCTTGTCGGTGCCGTAGGTCGGGCCCATGCAACCGGTCAGAAGGAGGCTGCCGCCGAGAAGGCCGAACAGGCCGGTCCGTACCCGAATATTTCGCGTCATTCCCATGAATACCCTTCCAGCAGAGCCGGTACGCAGAAAACTCATTCCACGGCAAAAGTCCGCCGTGCCATGGCGGAACAATCCGACCATTTTCAGGCAGCATTACCGGATGAGGCGCCGAAGTGCAATTCATGCCGGCAAATCGACGGCCGGAAAGAACCGGCCGTCAACAGAGCGGGCGCTTATGCCGCGCGGCGGAAACCGATTTCGCGCAACGCCGCCGCATCGCGGGCCGACACATCAGGATATTCCGGGTCGGAACCGACATCCGTCGTGATACGCCAGGAACGGGCGCATTTCTGCCCTTCTGCCAGTTTCGGCTCGACGGAGACCTTGGCGACTTCGGCAAGGCGGAAGGCCTCCACCGGGCCTTCGCCGGCAACGAGCGTGATAGCCGAGGTGATGCAGATTTCCGCGAAATCCTGGCCGTCAAGGGCAGCCAGAAGCTCGGGATCGGCGATGTGGACGACCGGAGCGGCCTCCAGCGAGGCGCCGATGCGCTTCTCGCGACGCTCGATTTCGAGCGCGCCGGTGACGACCGAGCGCACCGCGCGGATCTTCTCCCACTTGGCTTCGAGTGCATCGTTGCGCCATTCGGCCGGCACGTCCGGGAACTGCTCCAGATGCACCGAGACGGCTTCCGGCTTGCGCGAGAGCCAGGCCTCCTCCATCGTGAAGGGCAGCATCGGGGCGAGCCAGGTGACGAGGCAATCGAACAGCTTGCGAATGACGGCAAGGGCGGCCCGGCGCTTCAGCGAGGACGGGGCATCACAGTAGAGCGCATCCTTGCGCACGTCGAAATAGAAGGCCGACAGTTCGACATTCGAGAAATCGATGAGCGCGCGGGTGATCTTCTTGAAATCGAAGGCATCATACCCCGACCGCACGAGCGCATCCAGTTCCGCCAGCCGGTGCAGCATGAGCTTTTCCAGCTCCGGCATGTCGGCATAGGCGATCTCCTCGCCGTTGTCGTGCGCCAGCGTTCCCAGCATCCAGCGCACCGTGTTGCGCAGCTTGCGGTAGGCGTCGATATTGGTCTGGATGATCGTCTTGCCGAGGCGCTGGTCTTCCCAGTAGTCGGTGGTCATGACCCAGAGACGCAGGATATCGGCGCCCGATTCCTTCATCACGTCCTGCGGCGAGACGACGTTGCCCTTGGACTTCGACTGCTTTTCGCCCTTCTCGTCCATGGTGAAGCCATGGGTGACGACGGCGTTGTAGGGCGCGCGGCCGCGCGTCGCGCAGCTTTCGAGCAGCGACGAATGGAACCAGCCGCGATGCTGGTCGGAGCCTTCGAGATAGACGTCGGCCGGCCATTTCAGGTCCGGGCGGTCCTCCAGCGTGAAGGTGTGGGTCGAGCCCGAGTCGAACCAGACATCGAGGATGTCCATGACCTGCGTCCAGCCTTCTCCCGCACGATTGCCAAGGAAGCGCTCGCGCGCGCCCTCTGCGAACCAGGCATCGGCGCCTTCCTGTTCAAAGGCCTCGAGGATGCGGGCGTTGACGGCGTCATCGACGAGCACTTCGCCCTGTTCGTCGGCGAAGACGGCAATCGGCACGCCCCAGGCGCGCTGGCGCGACAGAACCCAGTCCGGGCGGCCTTCGATCATGCCGCGCAGGCGGTTCTGGCCGGAGGCTGGCACGAAGCGGGTCTGGTCGATTGCTGCAAGCGAACGCGAACGCAGCGTGGTGCCATCGCCGAGTTCCTTGTCCATATAGACAAACCACTGCGGCGTGTTGCGGAAGATGACCGGCTTCTTGGAGCGCCAGGAATGCGGATAGGAGTGCTTAAGGCGGCCGCGGGCAAAGAGGTTGTTCTCAGTGATCAGCGCCTTGATGACGCGGTCGTTGGCATCGCCCTTCTTTCCGTTGTCGTCCATGACGCGCGCACCTTCGAAGCCGGGGGCATCGGCAGTGTAGAAGCCCGCGTCGTCGACGGTGAAGGGGATCTTGGAGGAGATGCCGCGCGCCTCGAGGTTGCGGGCCTCGGCCGTCCAGGCATCAAAGTCCTCGCGGCCGTGGCCGGGGGCCGTGTGCACGAAGCCCGTGCCGGCATCGTCGGTGACATGGTCGCCGTCGAGCAGCGGCACCGGGAAGGTGTAGCCGAGCGGCGCGAGCGGATGGGCTGTCACGATCGCCGATAGCTCTTCCGGCGCGACATCGCGGAGGAACTTCAGCGTCACCTTGGCCTTGGCGGCGCAATCATCGGCCAGTCGGGTGGCAAAGATCAGCTTCTCGCCCGGTTGCGGGCCGAAATCGTTCGTGGCGCTTTCCACCTCGTAGAGGCCGTAAGGGAAGCGCGACGAGAATGAGATGGCGCGGTTGCCGGGGATCGTCCAGGGCGTGGTCGTCCAGATGACGACAGAGACCTTATCCTCAACCAGCTCCTCAACGTTGTTTATAACCGACGCGATGCCATCTGCAATTCGGTCAGCCTCAACCTCCGAAGCAACGCGAGAATAGCGAGCTGACGTGTCCGCTCCAACCACTGGGAACTTCACCCAGATCGTGTCGCTCTCGACATCGGCATATTCGACTTCGGCTTCGGCCAGCGCGGTGCGCTCGACGACCGACCACATGACGGGCTTGGAGCCGCGATAGAGCTGACCGGACTTGGCGATCTTCAACAGCTCGCCGGCGATGCGGGCTTCGGCATGGAAGGCCATGGTCGTATAGGGATTTTCGAAGTCGCCCTCGATGCCGAGACGCTTGAACTCGTCCGACTGGATCTTGATCCAGCCGCTCGCGAAGTCACGGCATTCCTGGCGGAATTCGTTGACCGGAACCTCGTCCTTGTTCTTGCCCTTCTCGCGGTACTTTTCCTCGATCTTCCATTCGATGGGAAGGCCGTGGCAGTCCCAGCCGGGCACGTAGTTGGCATCGTAGCCGCGCATCTGAAACGAGCGGGTGATGACGTCCTTGAGAATCTTGTTCAGCGCGTGGCCGATATGGATATTGCCGTTGGCATAGGGCGGGCCATCGTGCAGCACGAATTTCTCGCGGCCGGCGGCGGAGGCACGCAGCTTCTTGTAGAGGTTCATCTGCTGCCAGCGGGCCACCGTTTCCGGCTCCTTCTGCGGCAGGCCGGCGCGCATCGGAAAATCCGTCTGCGGCAGATTGAGGGTGGACGAATAATCGACTTTTTCAGGCGTATCGGTCATGGATATGGCTATCGTCTTTGTTCGCGCGCATCGTGCGCATGCGGAGGGAATATCGGTCAATGCACCGGCAATGACGGCGGGGGCGTTTCAAGAACACCCGAAATCCCGGACCTTCCGGCCTCGCTCAGAGCGCGCGGAAGGCCGGGCCACTAATTCGCAGATCGATGGTCAGCCGGTGGAGCATCATGCGCGCGGTCTTACGGGGTTTTCGGCGGTTTGAAAAGACATATCGCAAACCTCTTCATCGCGATCCGGTGCGACGGCCACGCAGGCGTGCTGGTACAAGAATGATGGTCGTCAGCGTTCGTCGTCCCGTCGCATCGTTTCTGAAGATTGCGGCCCCGCCGAAGGCTTGGGAAAGTCCGTCGGCCTCAAAAGTGCCGCCACCGCCATAGACGGCAACGACGTGCTGCTGCGGCACTACGCTGACAACGGTGTCGCCCGATGCGGCAAAACCCTGCGAGCGGAAGAGATAGAGGGGCTGGGCTCGCCACTCTTCATGCGCGTCAGAAACAGAGGCGCTGGTCGATCTCGCCGAGCGGTCGCACGCCTGAAAGAAGCGCACGCGCTTCCTCCTCGTCGCGCTTCATCTGCACGACGAGCGCGTCGAGACCATCGAATTTCAGTTCGTCACGCAGATGGCCGAAGAAGGAGACGGCGGAGATTTCGCCATAGAGATCGCCGGAAAAGTCGAAGAGGAAGGTTTCGAGCAGCGGCGCACCGTTCGACGTGACGGTCGGGCGGCGGCCGAAGCTCGCGACGCCGTCATGCAGACTGCCGTCGGGACGGCGGAAGCGCACGGCGTAGATACCGTTGCGCAGTTCCACTTCCGGCGGAAGCGCCATGTTGGCGGTGGGGTAGCCAAGGGTGCGGCCGAGCTTCTTGCCGTCGATGACCTCGGCCTCGACCGTGTAGCGATAGCCGAGCAGGCCAGCGGCTTCGGTAACCGTGCCCTCGCCGAGCAGAGAGCGGATAACGCTGGAGGAGATGACCGAGGCGTTCTCGTCGCGGAAGGCATCGACCAGTGTGACGCCGAAACCGTTGTCCTGTCCGGCCGCCATCAGGAAGGCGGGGCCGCCTTCCCTGCCCTTGCCGAAATGGAAATCGAAGCCGGTGACGACCTCCGAGGCGTGCAGCCATTCGAGCAGGACAGCACCGATGAAATCATGCGCCGACATTTCCGAGAAGGTGCGGTCGAACGGGTATTCGATGACGGCGGAAAAGCCCATGCCTTCCAGGATACGGGCCTTGAGGGGGGCTGGCGTCAGCCGGAAGACGGGCGTATCCGGCCGGAAGATCGTGCGCGGATGCGGCTCGAAGGTCAGAACCAGAGCGGGGGCGCAGCGGCCTTTGGCAATGTCCAGCGCCCTTTGCAGCACGGCCTGATGGCCGCGATGCACGCCGTCGAAATTGCCGATCGCGATGACGCCGCCGCGCAGGTGCTCCGGCAGCAGCTGTTTCGTCTCGTTCCTGTGAAATACCGTCATGACGACCGTCTCCGTCCCGTCACTGCAGCCGGGGCATCCACCATTTCGGGTGGGCCTGTTCCTGATCCAGGAAGGCAGCGAGCTTCACCTCGTCGGTGCGGCCGCCTTCGACATAATGCTGGGCGTGGATACCGCCGGATATGTAGAGCACATCTAGGCCATAGGCCTCGGCCCCGCGCACGTCGGTCGGCATGCCGTCGCCGACGGCGATGACGCGCGACAGATCGAAGTCGCCGCGCACGTCGCGCGCCTCGGCGATCGCCTTGTCGTAGATCGGGCGGTGCGGCTTGCCGGCGATCTCCGTCGTGCAGCCGAGTTCCTCATAGACCTTGGCGAGGGCACCGGCGCAGGCGATGAGCCTGTGACCGCGCTCGACGACGAGGTCCGGGTTGGCGCAAATGAAAGGCAGCTTGCGGGCGGCGAGTGCGGTGAGTTCCTCGCGGTAGTCCTCGACGGTTTCCTTCTCGTCCTCGCGCAGGCCCGCGCAGACGACGATACCGGCTTCGTCCATGCCCACAGGTTCGACGTCGAGACCATCGAGCAGCGGCAGGTCCTTCTCGGCGCCGATGAAATAGACCTTGTTCGGGCCCTTGGCGATCAGCGCGCGGGTAACGTCGCCGGAGGTGACGATGCGGTCATAGGCATCGTCACCGACGCCCAACCCGCGAATCTGCACCTTCACGCCCGGATGAGGGCGTGGCGAATTGGTGATGAGCACGACGGTCATGCCGGCCGCACGGGCTTCTGCGAGCGCTTCCGATGCATAGGAGAAGGCCTCCACCCCGTTGTGCAGCACGCCCCAGACGTCGCAGAGCATCACGTCGTAGTGCGCGGCGATGTCGCGGATGGATTGGATGCGGTGGGACATGGGGGAGTTCCGTATCGAGATCAGGCCCGCGTGACATCGCAAAGCGACGCCAAGAAAACAAGCCTCTCCCTACAATTTTGACGCATCCACAGGCAAAGTTGCAAAAATTCACACGACCGCCTTGATGGCGTGGCAGGACGTTCCCATCTGCCGGCCGCGGCAACCGCCAACGGTAAAGAATTTTCCGAAGGCAGTTCTTGACTCGAGAGAAAGCCCCCCTTATCTCGAAGCCGCTAGCACTCTCCAACGATGAGTGCTAACAATAATCCATCGGACCCGCTCTGGGTTCGCAATGTCATTTGATCGAGGGATTAGACAATGGCAAGCACCACCTTCCGCCCGCTTCACGACCGCGTCGTCGTTCGTCGCGTCGAATCCGAAGCCAAGACCAAGGGCGGCATCATCATTCCGGATACCGCCAAGGAAAAGCCGCAGGAAGGCGAAATCGTCGCTGTCGGCACCGGCGCTCGTGACGAGTCCGGCAAGGTTATTCCGCTGGATGTCAAGGCTGGCGACCGCGTCCTGTTCGGCAAGTGGTCGGGCACCGAAGTCAAGCTCGACGGCGAAGACCTTCTGATCATGAAGGAAGCCGACATCATGGGCATCATCGGCTGATCAGCCGGTAACCCGTTCCGCAATTCGCTGATATCTACTCAGGAGTCCTCACAATGGCAGCCAAAGAAGTTAAATTCGGCCGCACCGCGCGCGAAAAGATGCTGCGCGGCGTCGATATCCTCGCAGACGCAGTCAAGGTAACGCTTGGCCCGAAGGGTCGTAACGTCGTCATCGACAAGTCCTTCGGCGCTCCGCGCATCACCAAGGACGGCGTTTCCGTCGCCAAGGAAATCGAACTGGACGACAAGTTCGAGAACATGGGCGCCCAGCTCGTTCGCGAAGTCGCTTCCAAGACCAACGACATCGCCGGCGACGGCACCACGACCGCAACCGTTCTTGCCCAGGCTATCGTTCGCGAAGGCCACAAGGCCGTTGCCGCCGGCATGAACCCGATGGACCTCAAGCGCGGTATCGATCTCGCCGTCACGGAAGTCGTCAAGGATCTCCAGGCCAAGGCCAAGAAGATCAACACCTCGGAAGAAGTTGCCCAGGTCGGCACGATCTCCGCAAACGGCGACAAGCAGGTCGGTCTCGACATTGCTGAAGCCATGCAGAAGGTCGGCAACGAAGGCGTCATCACGGTTGAAGAAGCCAAGACCGCCGAAACCGAACTCGAAGTCGTCGAAGGCATGCAGTTTGACCGCGGCTACCTGTCGCCCTACTTCGTGACCAATCCGGAAAAGATGGTCGCCGATCTCGAAGACGCTTACATTCTCCTCCACGAGAAGAAGCTTTCGAACCTCCAGGCCATGCTTCCGGTTCTCGAAGCCGTCGTCCAGACCGGCAAGCCGCTGGTCATCATCGCTGAAGACGTCGAAGGCGAAGCCCTTGCTACGCTCGTCGTCAACAAGCTGCGTGGCGGCCTCAAGATCGCTGCCGTCAAGGCTCCGGGCTTCGGCGACCGCCGCAAGGCCATGCTGGAAGACATCGCCATCCTGACGGGCGGCACGGTCATCTCCGAAGACCTCGGCATCAAGCTCGAAAACGTAACGCTCGACATGCTCGGCCGTTCGAAGAAGGTTTCGATCTCCAAGGAAAACACGACGATCGTCGACGGTGCCGGCCAGAAGGCTGAAATCGAAGGCCGCGTTGCGCAGATCAAGGCCCAGATCGAAGAAACCACCTCCGACTACGACCGCGAGAAGCTGCAGGAACGTCTTGCCAAACTCGCTGGCGGCGTTGCCGTCATCCGCGTCGGCGGTTCGACTGAAGTCGAAGTGAAGGAAAAGAAGGACCGCATCGACGACGCCCTCAACGCGACGCGCGCTGCCGTTCAGGAAGGCATCGTACCGGGCGGTGGCGTTGCCCTGCTCCGTTCTTCCACAAAAATCACCGTCAAGGGTGAGAACGCAGACCAGGAAGCCGGCATCAACATCATCCGCCGCGCCCTCCAGGCTCTCGTTCGCCAGATCGCGGACAACGCAGGTGACGAAGCATCCATCGTCGTCGGCAAGATCCTCGAGAAGAACGAAGACAACTACGGCTACAACGCTCAGACCGGCGAATACGGCGACCTGATTGCGCTTGGCATCGTCGACCCGGTCAAGGTTGTCCGCACGGCTCTGCAGAACGCAGCTTCGGTTGCCTCGCTGCTGATCACGACGGAAGCCATGATCGCCGAACTGCCGAAGAAGGACGCTCCGGCCGGCATGCCTGGCGGCATGGGCGGCATGGGCGGCATGGACATGATGTGATAGGCGAAAGCCTATCGCAGCGTGACCATCAAGCTTCGCCCATGCACTAAAGTCGGTTCAGCGCGTCAAGCGCGCTGAACTGGCGGCATGGACATGATGTGACAGGCGAAATCCTTCACATATGAGCCATCTGGTTCAGTTAGGAAAGGGCGGTCTTTGGACCGCCCTTTTTGTTTTACGGCAACCGGCCTGCAACGTTTCCGGAAGAAGAATTTTTCCAACCGTACAATAATTTTCAAAAAGCCGTTGATGGCGTTGAAAAACCAACTATAAAGACGCCCCAAGTGAGCTTTAAAGATTCACAGGGGGGCCTGAGGCGCTGAAAACCCGGCATCATTGCTGCCGGCAATCCGCCCGCGACCATCCCCACGGTATTTAATGGAACCGCCATGGCCTTGACGGAGAGGCAGCGACGGTCTTCTCCGCGTACATCCGACCCGATATGCACAACCGGAACCGGATGCAGTTCAGTTCATAGAGACGTGTGGCGGCCAGCTTCGGGAGCTCGGCCGGTGCACATTTTTAGCGTGTCATGAGGCGCAAGCGCCCGCGACATGTCGTTCAAATTCGAGCAACTGCCTGAGGTCGTAGGTGTTCAAGATAATCAAGACTGATCTCTCGTCGCCCTTTCTGCCGGGCTCGATGGAATTCGATGAGACGGATAATGAGCTTCTCACCCAATATTGCGTGACGGAGCGCTGGACGGGCGATCTTTCCAACGGTCTCTTCACGCTCGGCGAGAAGGCCACGCTGGCGCATGGCATGACACAGCGCACCTGCGGGCTGCTCAACCTCATCCGGTGCTATGAGCCGCTGGATCGCACGCGCGTGCTGGAGCTTTTCGAGCAGGCGGCCGCCTCCTCGTCTTCCTTCTGCTTTTCCACGACCATTCATCTGGATGGCGCGCCGCGCCAGCCGGTGTTCTGCGTCGGCGAATCGACGGGCCTGGAAGAGAAGTACGCCGGCACGATCATCGGCGTCTTCATCTTCCCCCGTTTCCAGATCGACCTCGCCGGCCGGCGCTTCAAGCGGCAGTAAGCGGCGTCCTACGCCGCTTCACTCGCCTGCCGTGCCGCGCGAATGCGCTCCATCGGCATCGGCCGCCCGAGGAAATAACCTTGCGCTTCGTCGCAGCCCTCGTCGAGCAGGATGTCGAGCTGGTTGCGCGTCTCCACGCCCTCCGCCAGCACCGGAACACGCAGCGTATGGCCCAGCGCCAGGATGGCGCGGATAATAGCCTTGGCCTCCGGGCTCGATTCCACCTCGCTCATGAAACTGCGGTCGAGCTTGATCTTGTCGAAGGGGAAGGCACGTAGCGTTTCCAGCGACGAATAGCCGGTTCCGAAGTCGTCGATGGCAATCGTAACGCCGAATGCCTTGATGCGGCGCAGCGTTTCCAACGCCCGTTCCTTGTCGCCGATGATGGTCGATTCCGTGATCTCCAGCTCCAGTCGGCGCGGGTCCAGCCCCGTTTCCTGCAGCACGCGGTGCACGAGGTCTGCGACATCCGCATTGCCGAGCTGGACCGGCGAGAGATTGACCGCGATCTTGTGCGAACTATCCCAGCTGACGGCCTCGCGGCAGGCTTCGCGCAGCACCCATTCGCCGATCGGCAGGATGGCGCCGCATTCCTCGGCGATCGGAATGAAATCCGACGGCCGGATGGTGCCGCGCACCGGATGGTGCCAGCGCAGCAGAACCTCGTAACCGAGCGTCTGACCCGTATCGACGGCTTTCTGCACCTGATAGTGCAGCTCCAGTTCGTTGCGACCAACAGCCTGCCACAGATCGTTCGCGATCAGGCGGCGGCGACGGGCGGCCTCGTCCATCGACACTTCGTAGAAGCATACGGTCTGCGTCAGCGCCTCCTTCGCCCTGTACATGGCAAGGTCGGCGTTGTTCAGCAACGCACCGACGTTGTCGGCATCCTGCGGGTAGATGGCGATGCCGAAGCTGGCGCCCGGCCGGATATCATAGCCGTCGATGCGGATCTCCTCGCCAAGGCAAGTTTCAAGACGCTGGACGAAGCCGGTAAGCTCCGCCATGTCCTCGAAGCGCTTGGAGGCGGCAAACTCGTCGCCGCCGAACCGGGCGATCGTCTCGTCGGCCGCAAGGCAGGCCTGCATGCGGCGCGACAGGGTGGCCAGCACTTCGTCTCCCGCGGCATGGCCGCGCGTATCGTTGATCTCCTTGAACTTGTCGAGGTCGATGGCAATGACCGCGACCTTGCCACCGGAGCGGCGGGCGGAAAGCAGGTCGGCCTCGAGCCGGTCGTTGAAGCTCGCGCGGTTGGGCAGCCCCGTCAGACTGTCGTGACGCGCCAGGAAGGAAATCTGCGCCTCCGAACGCAGGCGTTCGGACACATCCTCATAGGTCGCGACCCACGAACCATCCGGCAGGGTGCGGTGATAGAGCTGTACGGACACGCCACTGGAGAATTTCTCGACAATGGCATCGACCTCCCGCGCCTGGATCGCAGCACGTCGGCGCGCATAGATATCCCGCGCCTTGGCCTGCCGTTCCTCGGGGTCGGAGAGGACGACTGCCACGCCGAGGTCGATGATCTCGCGAAGGGTCATGCCAGGCTTGATGCCACCCTCGGGAAAGCCGAAGATTTCGCTGTAACGCCGGTTGGCCAGCAGAAGTCGCTCCTCCTTGTCGAACAGGCAAAGCCCCTGCGACATGTTCTCCAGCGCCAGATCGAGGTTCTTCGTTACCTCGGCCAGCCGATCGGCGTCCGCCTTCTCCTGCGTGATGTCCTTGGTGATGTTGGCATAACCGACAAGGGCACCGCTCGCGTCATGGATCGGGTCCATCACCGTGTTGGCCCAGAAACGGGATCCATCCTTGCGGTGGCACCAGCCCTCGGTCTCGAACTTTCCCTGCTCGCGCGCAATGCGCATGGCGCGCTCCGGCTCGTCCGCCACACGATCTTCCGCGCCATAAAAGCGCGAGAAGTGCTGGCCGACGATCTCTGCGGCCGCAAAACCCATCTTGCGTTCGGCGCCCTCGTTCCAGTTCGCCACCCGGCCCTCTGCGTCGAGCATGTAGATGGCATAATCCTTCACGCCCTGCAGAAGCATGGAGAAGCGGCGTGCGTTCTCGTTCGCGGTCATCTCGGCCTGGCGGGCGAAAACGGCAGCTGTCAGCCCCGCGATGAGCAGGGAGAATGCCACGGTCGCGATGAGGGGCACCATGACGCTTGTCGACAGCATCGTCTCGCCGGCCACCGGCATCGGACCCGGTTCGATGCGCACGGCGGCCATGGCGGTGAAATGCAGCGACACGACGGCGAGCGCCATCAGGCCGGTGGCAAGCGCGCGATCCCGCGCACGCGGTGCGGGGCGCAGGCAGCAGATCAGCCCCAGCGTGCTGAAGAGGGCGGCGCTCACGACCGAAGCCGCGACATAGGTCTTGTCGAAGAAAAGCGTGCCCGGCAGTTCCACCGCCGACATGCCGATATAGTGCATGGAGGTCACGCCCGCGGCAAGCAGCAGGCCACCCGCCAGAACCGCACTGCGGCCCGAGACATAGGTCGCCACGCCGAGCCCCGCGGCGGTGACGAATATGGCGACGCCCAGCGAAACAAGCGTCGGCTCCATGATGAAGCCCATATCCATGCCGGGATCGTAAGCCAGCATGGCGATGAAGTGAGTTGCCCATATGCCGAAACCGCTGGAAGCGCCGGCCGCACCGAGCCAGAGAACCCGTGCCATACCGACGCAAACGAGGGCGCGCTGCGTGAGGACAACCGCGGCATAACAGGACAGGAAGCAAATGAGTGCGGCGAGCAGGACGAGACGAAGGTCGTGCTCAACGGTCAGGCAGGTCAGGATATACAGCATGAAGACGGTCACCGGGTGGGGCTATGTGATCGCCAAAAACGCCGTCAATCCTGAAGAATCGATAAATCCTCACGTTACGGAAGCCTGCTGCCGGGTTCCATGTGCCGTCATACTTAACGGATTTCGAAAATATGCAACCAGGTGCGACGGCGACGTGCGCAGCACACAACCACGGGCGCTAATAAGCCTAGAGAGTCAGCGCCTTGAGGTCCGCAGCCGGATCTTCCAGCGTTGCGCGCTCCGGGGTACGCCCCATCTCGATCAGCTTCTTGCCGACGACATAGGCCTTGGCATCGTTGACGGCATCGACCGCGATCAGCCGTCCCTGCCGGAAGTACCAGACGGAAACGCTGCCCTCGCGCTGGCCGGGGCGAACGAATGTATCGTCGAAACCCGCGCAGAAGCCGGCGATCTGGAGCTTCACATCATACTGATCCGACCAGAACCACGGTTTCGGCTGATAGGGCTCGTCGCCGCCGGCGATGACCGCGGCTGCCGCCTCGGCCTGATCGACCGCGTTCTGAACGGATTCCAACCGCACGCGACTTCCTTCGAAGGGCAGTACGCTGCAGTCGCCCATGGCGAAGATGGCAGGATCGGAGGTACGGGCGTGTTGATCGACCACGATGCCGTTCGCCACCTCCAGGCCGGCCTCGCGCGCGAGCTGGTCGTTCGCCGTCACGCCGATACCGGCGATCACCACATCGACCGGCAGCACGAAGCCGTCGGTCAACTCCGCGCCGGTGACGCGGCCGTTTTCGCCAAGAAGGCGCACCAGGCCGGTCTTCTCCCGCACATCCACACCGCGGGCGTGATGAATGGCCTTGAGGATCGTGGCCGTCGCGGGCGATGCAACGCGGGCAAGGATACGCTCAGCCATTTCGATCACCGTGACATGCAGCCCCCTGCCCCGCGCGACGGCGGCCGCTTCAAGACCGATATAACCGCCGCCAACGACGAGCGCCCGGCGGCCTTCCTGCATTTCCAGACCGAGACGGTCCGCATCGCGATAGTCGCGCACGGTGAAAACGCCGTCCAGATCGCCGCCGATCTCGGCGGGCAAGCGACGCGGCGTGGCGCCGGTGGCGAGCGCGATAAAAGCGTAATGCAGCGTCGTGCCATCGCTGAGCGCCACTGTCTTGGCTGCACGATCGATCGCCGTCACCTCGGTCGACAGGCGGATTTCGACATTGTTTTCCGGATACCAGGTGTCGGGGCGGAACATGAGGCGCGACAGGTCCGCCTCGCCCAGCAGGTATTTCTTGGAGAGCGGCGGGCGCTGGTAGGGATGACTGGCCTCGGCCGAGACGATCGTGATCGGCCGCTCGTCCTTCAGTGCACGCAGTTTGGCAACGAGGGAAAATGCGGCCTGACCGCCGCCCACAACAACCAGTCTTCCCGTCACGATGTTTCCGTCCCGCTCTTGTTTTCCGAGAGGTAGCCCGGCGTACCCGGTGGCGTCAACAGGCGCCGCGCCACCGGATTTTCGGTTTGTGTCAGGCGCTTGCCGGAATTTCGAGGCCCTTTGCGGACGCCGGACGGGCAACGCAACGCTCGACCCACGCACCGACCGCCGGGAAACCCGCGTAGTCGAGCGCTTCGCGGCCGCCGTAGAAGATATCGGCGCCGCGCACCCACGGGAATGTGGTGATATCAGCGATGGTGTATTCGTCGCCCATGATCCACTGACGATCCTTGAGGCGGTCTTCCAGAACCGAAAGCAGGCGCTTGGACTCGTCGCGGTAGCGCTCCATCGGATAGGAGTTGTTGGCGACCTTGTCGGCGGCATACTTGAAGAAGTGGCCGAACTGCCCCAGCATCGGGCCAACGCCGGCCATCTGGAACATCACCCAGCACAGCGTTTCATAGCGTCCGGCGGCATCGGCCGGGATGAGCTTGCCGATCTTCTCGGCGAGATAGACGAGGATGGCGCCGGATTCGAACAGGCCGATCGGCTTGCCGCCGGGGCCGTTCGGATCGATGATCGCGGGAATGCGGCCGTTCGGGTTGAGCGAGATGAACTCAGGCGATTTCACGCCGTCCGGACCGAACTCGATGCGGTGGGCTTCATAGGGAAGCCCAAGTTCCTCAAGCGCGATCGAGACCTTCACACCGTTCGGCGTGGGCAGCGAATAGAGCTGGATGACATCGGGGTTCTTGGCGGGCCACTTCTTGGTGATCTGGAAGGCGGAAAGGTCGGACATGAACGGCTCCTTGGACACGGGAGCTCATAGATAGGACAGGTGGACGGGCGATGTCAGGGTGGCCCCGACAAAATTCCGGTGGAAGCCGGATAGTCCCTGCAGTCAGAGCACCCCACGCACCGCGTCGATGATCTCAGCCACGACCGGATTGCCTTCATGCTCGGGCTTGCGGGCGCGCACGAGGCAGGCTTCCGATTTCAGGATCACGCCATCGGACAGGATCTTGAGGTGGTTGGCAACCAGCGTCGACCCGGTCGATGTGATGTCCACGATGATGTCGGCCGAGCCGGAGGCGGGTGCGCCTTCCGTGGCGCCCAGGCTTTCGACGATGCGGTAGAGCTGGATGCCGTGATTGCCGGAAAAGAACTGCTGCGTCAGCCGCCAGTACTTGGTGGCGATCGTCAGGCGGCGGCCGTGGCGGGCGCGGAAATCGGCGGCGACATCGCCGAGATCGGCCATGGTATCGACATCGAGCCAGATTTCCGGCACGGCGACGACGACATCGGCATGGCCGAAGCCCAGGCGAGCGCAGAACTCGACGCGAGCATCGGCCTCCGCCAGCCCCTCACGCACCAGATCCTCGCCAGTCACGCCGAAGTCGACCGTACCATTGGCAATCTCGCGCGAGATTTCCGAGGCGGAGAGAAAGGCGATCTCGATATCGTCGCGGCCTTCGACCCGGCCGCGATAGGACCGGTCATTGCCGACGGCGATGACGGAAAAACCGGCGCGGGCGAGAATGGCGGACGAATCCTCCTTCATGCGCCCCTTGGACGGAAGACCGATGGTGATGGTCATGCCGCAGCTTCCTTCACGCTTGCGATGCGATCGAGCCACAGCGAAAAGCCGACGGCGGGAATACGCTCCTTGGCGCCGAGCAGCGTGAGCAGCCGGTCGAAGCGGCCCCCACCAGCAAGAACGAGCGGATCGCCCTCAGGCGTGATCTCGAAGACAAGGCCGGTATAATAGTCGAGCGGGCGGCCGAAGGCGGCGCGATAGGTCACGGCGGACGGGTGCATGCCGGCCTCGCGCAAAGCGGCAACGCGGCTTTCGAAACGGGTGAGCGCTTCTCCAAGCGACAGGCCGGCCTTCTGCGCGAAGGCGGCGAGCGCCTGTGGCGCATCCGCAAGGCTCAGTTCCAGCGCCAGGAATTCCCTGAGCAGCGCAAGCGTGCGCTCATCTAGGCGGGTGTTCGCCAGTTCCATTTTCTCCCGCAGGCGGCGCGCGATATCAGCGGGGCTGCGGCTGGCATTTGTGGAATAGCCGGTCGCTTTCATCGTCTCGTCGATATGGGCGATCAGCGTCGTCTCGTCGTCGAGTTTGCCGAGAATGGCAAGGCGTTCGACTTCCGGGCCGAAGACGCCTGACGGGGCGGGATTGGACAGCGTGTCCATCAGCCGTTGCAACTGCGTCTGGTTGCCGAAGGCGTGGACAAGCCGCTTTTGCCAGCCGGCCGGCAGACCGCAGGCGGCAACCACCGCCTCGAACACCGACTGGTCGCCCAGCACCACGGACAGTGACACGCCCGGCAGACGGTTTGCCAGCACGGCAATGGCATCGCTGACCGCACGGGCATCGGCGCGCGCCACATCGGGCTCGCCAAGATCCTCGATACCAGCCTGATAGAACTCGTTCGATCCCTCGCGGCGCTGGCGGAAGACCTCGCCGAGATAGGCATAGCGCCTCGGCGTACCGGTCGCCGTCTCAATATGGCGCAGGCAAACGGGAATGGTGAATTCCGGGCGCAGGCACAGGCTCTTGCCCGTCTCGCTCTCCGTCATGAAGATGCGCCGGCGCAGATCCTCGCCCGCCATGTCGAGGAAGGGTTCGGCCGGCTGGATGACCGGCGTGTCGACGCGCTCGGTGCCGAGGGCTTCGAGATCGGAGATCAGATCGGGGGCGAAGGCGGGGAGATTGATCAGTGGCATGGGAAAAGCTCCGGCCGCGGGGCGGCATAGCCCCCTCTGGCCTGCCGGCCATCTCCCCCACAAGGGGGGAGATCGAATTGTTGGACCGTCTCGCCTGTCCCTGACATCTCTATCCGGGTGATGCGTTCGCGCCTTGCCAATCTCCCCCCTTGTGGGGGAGATGGCCGGCAGGCCAGAAGGGGGTGGAAGGACGCGCGCATCGCTATCAGCCGGCCCGCGCCCGGTCTTCGGCGTGCGCCTCGAGGATTTCACGGACCTTCGCTACGAGTTCGCTTTCCGGCACGGAAACCTGCGCCACGCGCGCCTCGCGCCAGGACGTGTTGTCCTCGATTTCACCGGAGAGGCGCTTGCCTTCGATCAGGTCCTTGATCTGCACCACGCCTTCGCCGCGCTCGTCGCCGCCCTGGATGATGGCGACGGGGGCGTTGCGGCGGTCGGCATATTTCAGCTGGTTGCCGAACTTCTTCCAGTTGCCTTGGTACATCTCTGCGCGGATGCCGGCATTGCGCAGTTCCTGGGTGAAGCGCTGGTAGCGGCCCATGCTCTCGACATCGCCGTCCATGACGGTGACGAGAACGGGGGCGACGACCTCGTCCTGCCCGAGCTTGCCGAGGTTCTTCAGCGCCGTCATCAGGCGCGAGACGCCGATGGAGAAGCCCGTGGCCGGCACCGGCTGGCCCATGAAGCGCGACACGAGACCATCATAACGGCCCCCGCCGCCGACGGACCCGAAGACGACCTTCTCGCCCTTCTCGTTGGTAACGGCAAACTGCAGCTCGGCCTCGAAGACGGGGCCGGTATAGTATTCCAGGCCGCGGACGCAGGACGGATCGATCTTGATACGGCCGCTTTCATACCCGCAAGCAGAGAAAATCTGCGCCATTGCTAACAGCTCTTCTGCACCTCGCAACCCTGTCTCGTTAGTAGCAAGATCTATCAGCGATCTGGCGTCGTGGATGTTGTCAGCATAGGTAGAAGGCTCTGCCTCATTCGGATCGGAATAGAACGACTTCATATCCGCGATATTACGAGTGTCATCTGTCTCGACGTCAACCGCAGCCATACCGCCCGATAACGTGACGATAATTCTCGCGATTTGTTGCGAATTCAAACCTACACCTTTGGTGAAGTCTCCGGATTCATCCTTGCGTCCCTCGCCTAGCAAAAGGCGAACACCTTCAACGCCAAACTTATCAAGCTTGTCGATGGCGCGCAGTACATTGAGCCTCCGCCCAGCATTCTCCTCACCGCCTAACCCGATCGCCTCCAGCATCCCGTCCAGAACCTTACGGTTGTTGACGCGAATGACATAGTCGCCGCGCTTGATGCCGAGGGCTTCCATCGTGTCGGCCATCATCATGCACATTTCGGCATCCGCCTGGACACCGGCGGCGCCGACCGTATCGGCATCGAACTGCATGAACTGGCGGAAGCGGCCCGGGCCGGGCTTCTCGTTGCGGAAGACATAGCCGGCACGATAGGTGCGGTAGGGCAGCTGGATCTCGTTGAAATTCTCCGCGACATGGCGGGCGAGCGGCGCCGTCAGGTCGTAGCGCAGGCTCATCCACTGGTCGTCGTCGTCCTGCAGCGAGAAGACGCCCTCGTTGGGGCGGTCGCTGTCGGGCAGGAACTTGCCGAGCGCATCGGTGTATTCGAAGAGCGGCGTTTCGACGGGATCAAAGCCGTAGCGCTCATAGACCTCGCGAATCTTCGCGGTCATCTCGTTGACGGCGCGGATATCCGCAGCCTCGCGGTCGACAAAGCCGCGCGGCAGGCGGGCTTTCAGCTTCTGCGGTTTTTTCTGCTTTTCGCTCATCGGGACGGCCGAAATTCCTGTATTTCCGTTGCGGTTTCCCTAGCGGATTGGGCCGGAAGCGGCAAGGGCGCAAAGACATGCCCTTTTGATCGAGCTGAAACCGGCAGCTCTCCTTTTAGTAGATTTCGGCTGCGGCTGGGCGTATGAAAGCGAACGCTCATTCGCGCAGCCGTTGCTGCCGGTGAACGAAAATTTTCAAAAGACGGCGACCATACGAAGGGCTGGGTGTGGTTTGTCGCCACGTGCATGTCCCCTCGGACGGCGACTACACCAGCCCGGACCGACGCAATGGCATCGAAATCGACAATCTCCCTCGCGCAACGCTCGTCCGTCGCAGACTTCATCGGCATCAAGGCGGATCAACTGGACGACATGTTCGTCTGCGAATCCTGGAGCGCGGACCTCGCGACGGGAATTCTGTGGATCGGGCCGCAGACCGCCGCCTTCCATGGTGTGGCCGGCCAGACCTGTGGCATCCTCGATATCATCCAGCCCTATGATCCCGCCGATTGGCACAAGGTTCTGCTGGCGCTGGAGGAAGCCGCCACCGTCGCGACCGATATCAGTTTCGGCACGTCGATCCGCCCCAAGGCGGGGCTCTACCGTCCGGTATTCTGCTTCGGCCATTCGGAAATCACGGCGAACGGCGGCGTGATCGTCGGCACCTTTGCCACCGCGCGGCGCTGTCTCGAAACGACTGTGACCATGCCGACCCTGTTGAACTGAGGCCTTTCCTTTTGCGCAGCACGCGCCTATCTCTGGTGCATGCGGAAGATTTTCCTCATATTCGCCATTCTGGGCGCCGTGCTCGCCGGCTGGGTGCCGGCGATGGCCGGGACGCTGCATGCGGCCCGCATGCCGGCAGCGCAGGCCGTGCACATGCATGATCACGGCTCCGGCGAACACGGAAAAACCAAGCCCTCCGCCCATCCCGTCGCGTGTGCTGCGTGTTTTGCGATAGAAGCCGGCACGCTTTTACCGACCAACCGACGGTTCGATATCTCCGCGCGCATTTCCAGCGCCGAGCCGCGCCTTGCGGGCCGTGCGCTGTCGCCGCTCGATCCCCCTCCCCGAGCTTGAACACGATTGCATGACAATGCGGACGCGCCTCGCGTCCGCTCATCAACCGTTTTCAGAACTGGAAAAGACAATGAACGCAAAGACCCTGTTTCTTGGCGCTGCCCTCGCGCTCGCCTTCTCCCTGCCGGCCATCGCACAGGAGGCCGATCACTCGGGCCATCAGATGGCGGCCGAGCCTTCGGGCAGCGCATCCACGCAAGCCTTCATCGATGCCAATGCGAAGATGCACAAGGGCATGGACATCCCGTTCTCCGGCAATGCCGACGTGGATTTCGTGCGCGGCATGATCGCCCATCACCAGGGCGCCATCGACATGGCGAAGATCGAGCTGGAGCACGGCAAGGACCCGGCTATCCGCAAGCTCGCGGAGGAGATCATCACCGCCCAGGAGGGCGAGATCAAGATGATGGAAGAGTGGCTGGCGAAGAACGCCCAGTAAGCCGCATAACCGCCGGCCGGGAGCCCCGCCGCAAGGCGGGGCTCTTTCGTATCGCCATCTGTGCGGCGAATGCGTCCCCCAAACGAAAAACCCGCCGGATCCGGCGGGTCTTCAATCGCTCACTCGCCGGCCGGCGGCCGGCTGGTCGCAGAGGCCTCGACAAGCGAGGCGGCGATCGCGCGGGCCATCATAAGGCTCGTTTCGCGCAGTTCGGTGTTGGAGCCGCTGCGCGCGGACCGGATGAGACGAAAGCCCTCGCGCAACATGATCTCCTGCGCCTTGTCACAGGCCCAGAGTTCCAGCCGGGTATCGTCGATTGCAGATAGGTTTGGCGCCATAAATCCCCCATGCCAAATCATTCAGCATAAAGCGGCACCGCGCGACCATACGTGTACACGTCGCCCCAGACTTGTTGATGTATGAATTCGCCGCTCAACCTTAAGCTACATGATTCGTCACAAAATCAAATAGCTGTTTGTAACGGCAAGCCCGGATTTATGGCCGTACGAGCGCATTTCTCTTAAGTTCTACGTCTGCCCGGCAACAACAACCTTCAACGTGGTCGTTGACGAGCCCCATGGCCTGCATGAAGGCATAGACGGTCGTCGGACCGACGAAGGTCCAGCCGCGCTTCTTGAGATCTTTCGAAAGGCGCACGGATGTCGGCGTGGTGGGATTGGCGGAAATCGTCGCCCAATCCACCCTTGCAGGACGCTCATCCAGACCGGGCTCGAAGCTCCAGAAATAGCGGGCGAGTGTGCCGAACTCGTCGCGCAGCGCCTGTGCGCGGCGTGCATTGTTGATGGTCGAGACGATCTTGCCGCGATGGCGCACGATGCCGGTATCGGCGACGCAGCGCGCGACATCCTCCTCGCCGAACGCCGCAACGCGGTCGAAATCGAAGCCGGCGAAGGCAGCGCGAAACCCTTCCCGCTTGCGCAGGATGGTGAGCCAGGACAGGCCCGACTGGAATCCTTCCAGGCAGATCTTCTCGAAGAGACGGATATCGCTCGTGACGGGCTGGCCCCATTCCTCGTCATGGTAACGCCGGTAGTCGTCGAGGTTGCCGTGCCAGGCGCACCGCGTCTTCCCGTCCTCGCCCACCGTCAATCCGCGTTCCGTCATCACCGTCTCCGTTTCCTTTTTGTTCGCGTTTACCACTCATCAACCACCTTTGGAAAGCGGGCAATAACCCTACTCAACGCTTTATCGGCATCGTGCATGTTTAATGAATGGGCGTTTACCATTCGCTTCATCTGACGGTGCAAGCATTTTGGCGAACCGGCGTCGCATTGGGGCGGCGCAGACCGGCGACGATCAGTAGCGAGTACGTCCGATGTTGATACGAACCCTTCTAGCAGCAGCCCTGCTGAGCACCACGACGGTTGCCCACGCCAACGACCGGTACGGCAGCCGCCCGCCCGTCATCGTCAGCCCCGACCTCACCGCGCCGTGGCTGATGCAGCTGACCGGCGAAGGCGCGCAGCCGGCCGCCAATACCCGCCGCATCATCCAGCGCCAGCGGGTGGAGCAGCGTCGCGTCATCCGCCGCGACGGCGTCGCCCGCGTGGAGCAGGTGTCGGCGACCGGCCAGGCACAGAGGCCCGTACGCTCCAAGCTCGACCCGATGTATCTGCCGCAGATCGTTTCCTACGAGAGCAAGCACAAGGCCGGCACGATCGTCATCGATACCAACAACCGCTTCCTCTATCTCGTGATGGGCGACGGCAAGGCGCGCCGCTATGGCGTGGGCGTCGGCAAGCCCGGCTTCGAATGGGCCGGCACGCACACCGTGACCCGCAAGGCCGAATGGCCGCGCTGGACGCCGCCCAAGGAAATGGTGGCGCGCGAGGCCGCGAAGGGCCATTACCTGCCGGCCTCTATGGAAGGCGGACCGGAAAACCCGCTCGGCTCGCGCGCCATGTATCTCGGCTCGACACTTTACCGCATCCACGGCACGAATGCGCCCTGGACGATCGGCTATGCGGTCTCCTCCGGCTGCATCCGCATGCGCAACGAAGATGTCGTCGATCTCTACGAGCGCGTGAAGGTCGGCACCAAGGTCATCGTGATCTGACACCGCCCAAAACCAAGCAATTCGGACATCTCCGGCCGCTCCGCTGCCGGAGATGTTTTCGTTTTACGCAGGCCCCGTCGAAAGAATTCGAACAAATCCGCCCTCGCAACCGTCCTGCTTCCGGCGGGCCGACTTGAATTTGATCAGGACTCGGCTAGCCTTGCGGAATTGAGGATTGAGAGGGACTTCAACATGCGGACATACGCATCGATCTTGCTGGCGGCCGCCGTCGCCGTCACGGCGATCATGCCGGCAACAGCGGCCAGCGCCTTTCCCGGCGCGCGGCAGGAGAACCAGGCCGGCCCCGCGCGCGACGTCGTGCTCGTGCAGCAGAGCAAGAAGCAGGTCGCCCAGAAGTACAAGCGCACCAAGGTCCGCTTCGTCACCGACCAGGCGCCGGGCACCGTTATCGTCGATACGAACAACAAGTTCCTCTACTATGTCGAGGGCAAGAACCGGGCGACGCGCTACGGCATCGGCGTCGGGCGTGACGGCTTCGGCTGGTCGGGCGTGGTGAAGGTGGGGCGCAAGGCCGAGTGGCCGAGCTGGACGCCGCCGGCCGAGATGCGCCGCCGCGAGGCCAAGAAGGGGCGCATCCTGCCCGTCGTGCAGGCCGGCGGTGAGGACAACCCGCTCGGCGCGCGCGCCCTCTATCTCTATCAGGGCGGCCGCGACACCATCTTCCGCATCCACGGCACGAACCAGCCCTGGACGATCGGCCAGAACATGTCGTCGGGCTGTATCCGCATGATGAACAAGGATGTGGAGCACCTGTATGCCCGCGCCGATATCGGCACCAAGGTCATCGTCGTCGGCCCCGGCAACCGGCAGGGCGCCGTCGACTACAACGACCGCGGCGTGGATTTCTTCGGCACGCTCTTCGGCTTCGGCGGCTAATCTGAGAAGACCTGCTGGTATCAGGGAATGCCGGCTTCAGGCCGGCATTTTCGTCGAAAGGTTCGATATCGCCACAGGCTTCTCGCCGCCATAGGCCCAGTCGAGCAATTCCACCGTATGCAGGATCGGCACGGCGGTTCCGGTCGCGATCTGCGTGATGCAGCCGATATTGCCGGTCGCGATGAGATCAGGCTTCGTCGCCTCGATGTTCTTCACCTTGCGCGCCTTCAGCTTGGCCGAGATTTCCGGCTGAAGGATATTGTAGGTGCCGGCCGAACCGCAGCAGAGATGGCCTTCCGCTGGATCGCGTACCGTAAAGCCTGCTTTCTTCAACAGTGTCTTCGGCGCCATCGTGATCTTCTGGCCATGCTGCATGGAGCAGGCTGAGTGATAGGCGACCGTCAGCCCCTTGCCCTCCTGTTGTGGCAGGTCGAGGGTCGCGAGATATTCCGTCACGTCCTTGGCAAGGGCCGAAACGCGCGCCGCCTTCCCCGCATAAACCGGGTCCAGCCGCAGCATGAATCCATAATCCTTGATCGTCGTGCCGCAGCCGGATGCGGTGATGATGATGGCGTCGAGCCCGCCCTTCTCCACTTCCTCAAGCCAGACATCGACATTGCGCCGTGCGGCCTCCAGCGCCTGTGCCTCCCGGCCCATATGATGGACGAGCGAGCCGCAGCACACCTCGCCGGCTGGCGCCACGACTTCGACGCCGAGCCGGTTCAGAAGCCGGATCGTAGCCTCGTTGATGCCGGGCTTGAGGACCGGCTGAGCGCAGCCGGACAGGATCGCCACGCGGCCGTGACGCTCGCCGGCGGCGTCATATGTGCCCGGCTTCGAGCTGGCAGAGGCCTTCGGCAATGTCTTCGGCGCCAGATCCAGCATCGCGCCGAAGGGCTCGAAGGCCTTGAAGCGCTTGAACAATCCGGCGAAGGGCCGCCCCAGCGCCGCCGCCCGCAGAGCGATGCGAAAGCGCGAGGGATAGGGCAGCGTTGCCGCGAGGATGTTGCGCGTCAGGCGGTTCCAGAACGGCCGCCTGTAGGTCTCCTCGATATGCATGCGCGCGTGATCGACGAGATGCATATAGTCCACGCCGGAGGGACAGGTGGTCGTGCAGGCAAGGCAGGAGAGGCAGCGATCGATATGGGTGACCACCTCGGCATCCGCCGGACGACCGTTTTCCAGCATGTCCTTGATGAGATAGATGCGCCCGCGCGGACTATCCAGCTCATTGCCGAGCGTCACATAGGTCGGACAGGTGGCCGTGCAGAAGCCGCAATGCACGCATTTGCGCAGGATCTTCTCCGATGTCGCGACATGCGGATCGGCAAGCTGTTCGGCGGTGAAATTGGTTTGCATCGGCGGGTGTTCCTGTCAGCCGGTCATGCGGGATCTGAAAAGCCCGGCCGGATCAAAACTAGCCTTCACGGCGGTCTGGATGGCGGTGACCGCATCGGTTTGCGGCTGGAAGATTTCCGTTGCGGCCAGCACGTCCGGGCGGGCGCGAAGCAGCGTTGCA
The DNA here is from genome assembly GCF_022637395.1 of Shinella sp. H4-D48. Taxonomy (GTDB): domain Bacteria; phylum Pseudomonadota; class Alphaproteobacteria; order Rhizobiales; family Rhizobiaceae; genus Shinella; species Shinella sedimenti. The sequence goes on from NZ_CP093337.1 coordinate 2,709,532, forward strand.
TGGCCGCCGCCGACCGCCTTGATATAGCGACGCAGCAATGCCGCTTCCGGGTCGCTCTCCATGCGCAGCCAGACAAGACCGCCCTGCCAATCGTAGAAGGCATCGACGCCGGCTTCGAGACGCAGGGCCGCGACCAGCTGCTGGCCGGCGGTGGGCGCGACCGAGACACGCCAGAGCGGCCGCGACGTGCCATCTGCATAGGGCGTGGCGTCGCGGATTTCGCGCCAGAGGCGTTGCGTCAAACCGGCATCGCATTGCGAGACTGTACCGAAGCCGGCCATGGCATCGGCAAGCTTCTGCGCCCGCACCGAAACGGAAGCGGCAAGGCCTTCGAGACGCAGCACGGTCGCCGCCCCGTCCGGCAACGCGCCGCCGACAAACCGGCCGCGCACGCTTTCCGGCAGATGCGCGGCACCGGAGACTTCGACTGGCAGGGCCATCGCGGTTGCCATGGCCGCCGTGGCTTCGGCATCGTTGAGGTTGGAGACAACGATGGTGACGGCGGTTTCCGGCATCGGCAGGACGCGGAAGGTGACTTCCGTCAGGAGCGCCAGGGAACCGTGCGATCCCGCAAGCAGCTTTGCGAGATCGAGGCCCGTGACATTCTTCATCACACGGCCACCGGCCTTTACGATTTCGCCCTTGCCATTGACGAAGCGAACGCCAAGCAGGCTGTCGCGCGCCGCACCCGCCACGAAGCGGCGCGGGCCGGACGCATTGGTCGCAAAGACGCCACCGATGGTGGGAATGCCGGACGAACCGAGCACGCCGCGCAGGTCGACGGGCTCGAACGCCAGCATCTGGCGGTTTTCGGCAAGGGCGGCTTCGACTTTTTCAAGCGGTGTTCCCGCCCGCACCGTCATCGTCATCTCGGCCGGATTGTAAGCCACGATGCCATTAAGGCCGCGCGTCGACAGCTGCTCGGCACCATCGGTCGCCGGCAGCAGGCTACGCGTGCCACCTCCGGAAATGGAAAAGGGCGTCGCGGATAGGCCGGCGATCATGACGAGGCGGGCTGCGGCCTCTTCGGAGAGCGGTTCATGGATCGGTGTCATGCGGCAGGGCGCCCTTCGAGCGGGAAAACCTTGGAGGGGTTGAGCAGCCATTGCGGATCGAAGGCGGCACGGACGGCCATCTGCTGGGCGAGGTCCACCTCGCTGTACTGGTGGCGCATCAGGTCGCGCTTTTCGATGCCGACACCGTGCTCGCCCGTGAGGCAGCCGCCGGCATCGACGCAAAGCTTCAGGATTTCATTGCCGGCGGCTTCCGCCCGCGCAGCATCCTCCGGGTCGTTGGCGTTGAAGAGAATGAGCGGGTGCATGTTGCCATCGCCTGCATGGAAGACATTGGCGACGCGCAGACCGTATTTCGCCACGATCTCGGCCGTGCCGCGCAGGACATGCGGCAGCTGGCCGAGCGGCACGGTTCCATCCATGCAGATATAGTCGGCGATACGGCCCGTCGCGCCGAAGGCGGACTTGCGGCCCTTCCAGATGAGCGCCGCCTCGGTTGCTGACTGACATTCCTTGACGACCTTCACACCATGACGACCGGCGATTTCGATGATGCTGGCCAGCATGGCGTCCATTTCCGCCTCGGAACCCTCGACCTCGACGATGAGAAGCGCCTCCACATCCATGGGATAGCCGGCTTGCGCGAATGCTTCGCAGATTTCGATGGCGGGCTTGTCCATGAATTCGATGGCGACGGGGATGATGCCGGCACCGATGACATCGGCCACGCAGGCGCCGGCCTCCTCCGACGTGTCGAAGCCGAAGAGCACCGGACGCGCGCCTTCCGGCCGGGCAATGAGGCGCACGGTCGCCTCGGTGACGATGCCGAGCTGGCCTTCGCTACCGCAGACAACGGCGAGAAGATCAAGGCCGCCGGCATCGAGCGCCTTGCCGCCGAGATCGACGATCGTGCCGTCGATCAGCACGAGCTTGACGCCGAGGAGATTGTTGGTGGTCACGCCGTATTTCAGGCAATGCGCGCCGCCGGAATTCATGCCGATATTGCCGCCGATGGTGCAGGCGAGCTGCGAGCTCGGATCGGGCGCGTAGAAATAGCCGTCGGCGGAAACGGCATCGGATATGGCAAGATTGGTGACGCCGGCCTGGACGGTTGCGGTGCGGTTGGCGAAATCGACCTCCAGGATGCGCGACATCTTGGAAAGACCGATGACGACGGCATCCTCCTGCGGAATCGCGCCGCCGGCAAGCGAGGTGCCCGCCCCGCGCGGCACGACCGGAACGCCGTAACGATGACAGTATTTCAGCACCGCGGCGACCTGTTGCGTGGTCTCGGGAAGGGCGACCGCGAGCGGCAGACGGCGATAGGACACGAAGGCGTCCGTTTCGAAGGGAACGAGCTCGCGCGGCTCATGCACGAGACAGCCTTCCGGCAGGAGATCGAGGAGATCGGCGACGATTTCGCGGCGGCGCGAAAGAACCGCCGGGCGCGGCTCCAGAAACGCGATCTGATCCATATTTCGCCTCCCCAATCCACAAGTGGTCTGTTTTCTTTACCACTTTCTATCGGCCGGTGCAAATGATAAGCATTTTATCCGCTACGGAAACAATGGGCGCGACGGAATGACCAATCTCGGCGATCTCGAAATCTTCTCCCGCGTCATCTCCATGGGAAGTATGTCCGCAGCGGGGCGAGCATTGGGTCTATCCCCAGCCGTTGTTTCCAAGCGCGTGAAAAGACTGGAAGAACGCCTCGGCACCCGCCTCTTCCAGCGCACCACGCGCCAGATCTCGCTGACGGAGGCCGGACAGGGCTTCTACGAGCGTATCGTCGGCATTCTCGCCGGCATCGAGGAGGCGGAAGCCTTCGTATCCGGCCGGTCGGGCGCGGTGCGGGGCACGCTGCGCCTTTCCGCGCCGACATCCTTCGGCCGCCTCCATATTGCGCCGCATCTGAAGGGCTTCATGGATGCCTATCCGGAACTCATCGTCAATCTCGTGCTGACCGACGACTTCTCCGACATTGTCGGTGACGGTTTCGATCTGGCGATCCGCATCGGGGAACTCTCCGACTCCTCGCTGGTCGCCCGGCGGCTTGCACCGGTCCGGCGCGTGCTGTGTGCTTCGCCTGATTACATTGCCAGGCACGGCATGCCTGCGACACTCGCCGACCTCGCCGCGCATGTCTGCCTGCCGCCGCACACGCAGGATCTCTGGCGCCTTGAAGGACCGGAAGGCAGCGTCAGCTTCCGTCCGCAGGGACCGCTCTATACGAACTCCAGCGAAGTTGTCCGCGAGGCGGTGTTTTCCGGCATGGGGATCGCGCTGCGCTCAAGCTGGGATGTGGGACCGGCTCTGAAGGATGGCACCCTCGTGCAGGTGCTGCCGCAATACGAAGGCTCGCGCAACGTGGTGCTGTCCGCCGTCTATCCCAGTCGGCAGTTCCTTCCGGTCAAGGTGCGGCTGTTCATCGATTATCTCGCCGAGCTTTATGGACCCGCGCCCTATTGGGAACATTGACGACAGGAGGAAGACATGGCCGGCAGACTGAGCATGCTCGCAATTGCCTGCGGGCTCGTGGTCTCCCCGGCGCTCGCCGCGCCGCTCGATCCGCTGCTCGAAGGCTTCGATGACGCCTGCGACTACAGCGACGGTCTCGCGGCGCTGCTTCAATCGAGCTACGCATTCGGCCGCACGGAAGGCGACATCGCCATTCCGGCCGGTTACGAGACGGTCTTTGGCCAGCCGACTGTCGCGCCCGTCGATGAGTATCTGCACGTCACCCTGCCGGTGAGCGACGGCACCTGGCGCGGTGTACCGGTGCAGGAAATCGAGGTTTTCATCACCGCCCTCGAAAGCGGCTTCAGCTCCCACGCCGTGATTTTCCCGGCAGGCGCGGTGAAGCAGGCGGAAGAGACCTTCAAGGCGCGGGGCGAGTCCGCGCAGACAAAACTGACCGCGCAGGACAAGGCCGACCTGGGCTGGCAGACCGGCTTTTCCGTCGTCGATGGTGTGCCGCGCTATATGTGCGACCTCTCCACCTGAACCGGCGTAATCGCCTCAGTGCTTGTCTTCTTCGGCATGGCGGTTGCGGATCGCGCGGACGAGAAGCCACATGCCGATGATGACAAAGGGCACCGCGATGCCGGTCGCCGTTTCCGGCTTCACCGGCAGGCCGAGACCATGCGCCGCCTTCGCGACATAGCCGAAGAGACCGACGACGTAATAGGAAATCGCCGCCACCGAGAGGCCCTCGACGGTCTGCTGCAGGCGAAGCTGCAACCGCGCGCGGCGATCCATGGAGTTCAGCAGCGAGGTATTGAGCTGTTCCAGTTCCACGTCGATCCAGCTGCGCAGCAGCGCGGTGGCGCGGGCGAGCTTGCGCGACAGGTTGGCCTGCCGCTCCTCGACGGACTGACAGGTCCGCATGGCCGGCGCAAGGCGCCGCTCGAGGAAGAAGCCGAGCGTTTCGTAGCCGGGCACGGCGGTTTCAGCCAGCGTGCGGATGCGCTCCTGTACGATACCGTAATAGGCGCGGCTAGCGCCGAACCGGTAGAGGCTGAGCGCGGCATTCGCCTCCAGTTCCGCGGCAAGCCGCGTAATCTCGGAAAGTAGCGCGTCGGCCTTGTCGCGGGCGTGCTGCTTCATCGCATTGGTGATGCCCGTGAGCCCGTCCTCGATGCGACGGATTTCCGGGGATAGCGACTGGGCAAGCGGCAGGCCCATCATGGCGAGCGTTCGGTAGGTCTCGATATCGAGCAGGCGCTGCACAAGCGCGCCGCGCCCCGCTTCGGTCATGCCCTTGTCGATGACGAGGATCGGCGTCAGCCCGTCGCCGTTCTGGCGAAAGTCCGTGACGATGACACCCTGGCCGTTCTTGATCTCGCTATAACAGAGACTGGTCGGGTCGAAGGTTGCTATCGCTGCACGGCTTTCCGGCGAATCCGGCCGGATCTCCAGGCGGATGCCCGATATCAGCGTGCCAGGCGGCGAGAAGCTGTCGCCGAACGGATGGACGGGCACCTCGCCGCCGAAGATCTCAGGCGCGGGCGCATCCCAGAAATAAGTGGAGAATTCGGTGTGCCGCTCCCAGCGCAGCGTGCCCTGCCCCCAGCTCAGCGCGTGGTGGTTGGAATCGCGGCCGGGCGGCGACACACCGCGCGAGCGCGACAGTTCGCCCATAACGGCATGATCGACGGCCGAGCCGCCCTCGGTCAGGAACGCGAGCTGAAAAATGACGCGCGGCGACGGCACCAGCGCATATGGCCGTGCATGGATTTCTCCGAGAGCCTGCGCGCGCATTGTCGCCTGCGGAAAGGCGAAGCTGCCCTTTGCCATGTCTGCACCTTCCCCTCACGTGCAACAGATCTTTCTTAACAAATGTCAGGGCAACGGTGATGAGACGCATTGACGCAGGCCACGAACAGGGATTGGACAAGTTTGTTGACCAGTTTCCATGCGGGTTGGTACTATCGTGCCGTGACCGAAAACGCTTTCGACCTCTTTGCCCCCATCAGCCATGACCGCACCGCCGACGAGGTGGTCCGGCAGATCGAGCTTTTGCTGCTGGAAGGCGTGCTGCGCGACGGCGACCGGCTGCCGGGCGAGCGCGAGCTTTCCAAGCGCCTAGACATTTCCCGACCGATCCTGCGCGAGGCGCTGAAGGAGCTGGAAATCCGTGGCCTGCTCGTCAGCCAGCACGGCGGCGGCACCTATGTCGCCGATATCATCGGTCAGGTCTTCTCGCCGGCTGTCGTGGACCTCATCGCCCGTCACCAGCGCGCGACCGGCGACTACATCGAGTACCGGCGCGAGCTGGAAGGCATTACCGCCGAACTCGCCGCCCGCCGCGCGACGGACTACGACCGGCAGATGCTGACCCGCATCATGGAGGCGATGCGGGAGGCCCATGCCGGCGGCTCCTTCGATGCGGAACTCGAGACGGATGTCGAGTTGCACAACGCGATCGGCGAGGCCGCGCACAACATCGTGCTGCTGCACACGCTGCGCTCCTGCTACCGGCTGCTGGCGCAGGGGATCTTTTTCCACCGCCATCTCGTTTTCTCCTCGCAGGAAGCCCGCGAACATCTTCTCGCGCAGCACGAGGCGATCTACGCCGCCATCATGGCCCGTGACGGAAATGCGGCGCGCAATGCCGCTCAGGCGCATATGGACTATATTGCCGTCGCTATCCGCGAAGCCGAACGCAGCGGAGAATGGCAACGTATTTCTCAGCTGCGCATGCAAAAGCGCAATCTTCCCGCAAAAGCCTGACTTGCGCTGCAATCTGCGCGCAAGCAAGATATGTCACAAAGCGACTCAACACGCACGTCCCGACGAGAGGAATGAAAAAGACCTTGAACATTCTCAACCGCATTGCGAGTGACGTCCAACTCATGTTCCGCAGGCCCGTCCGGGAACAGTATGGCGCGCTGTGCTACCGGCTGAAGAAGAAACGTTCGGCGGTCGAAGTCCTCCTCATCACCAGCCGCGACACCGGTCGCTGGGTCATTCCCAAGGGCTGGCCGATGGACGGCAAGAGCGCCGCCGCAGCAGCGGCGCGTGAGGCCTGGGAAGAGGCCGGCGTCAAGGGTGTTATCGCCCAGGAGGCGATCGGCGACTATCATTACATGAAGGGCCTGCCGGAAGGGCTGAAGGTCGATTGCCGGGTGCGCGTCTTCGCGCTGGCCGTGGACGACATCTGCAAGAATTTCCCGGAAAAGGACCAGCGGCGCGCCGAATGGGTCGATTGTGCCGAGGCCGCAAACCGCGTTCAGGAGCCGGGCCTGAAGAAGCTCTTCCTCGCCTTCGAGCAGAAAATCCTCTCCGGGCTTCCCCCGATCGCGAAAAACGGCACGACCGGCGCCTGACACAGCCTCCGCCATATTGCCGCCTATGCCATGAGGCGTTACTGCCTCTCGGCAAAACTGGAGCAGCATGAATGGCCAATTCTCAAGTCCAGCTTCGCAAGCCGACGCTGGACAAGGACCTGGAAAAACTCACCCTCACCGAACAGGCAACGCACTTTGTGCTGCGCTCCTGGACGGGTGCGGGCATTTCACTGGTCTTCCTGCTCCTGACGATGGCCATCGCCAATACATTTGCCACCGGTACGCCCGGGGTTCTCGTCATCGCCGTCACGGCCGCGCTGGCCGCCTATATGGCGATGAACATCGGCGCGAACGATGTGACGAACAATGTGGGGGCCGCGGTGGGCGCCCGTGCGATAAGCATGGGCGGCGCTCTGGCGATTGCAGCCGTCTTCGAGATCGCGGGCGCGCTCCTGGCCGGTCGCGGCGTTGCCGAGACCGTCGCATCCGGCATCCTTGATCGCGCGAACTTCCCCAGCTCCGAGGTCTTTGCCTGGGCAATGATGGCCTCGCTCGTCTCGGCCGCGATCTGGATCAACATCGCGACACTCGCCAATGCACCGATCTCCACCACGCACGCCATCATCGGCGGTGTCATCGGTGCGGGTGCAGCGGCAAGCGGCCTGCACAGTGTTCAGTGGGAGGCGATGGGTCTCATCGTCATCAGCTGGACCGTCTCACCGATTCTGGGCGGCGTGATTGCAGCGCTGTTCCTGTTCTTTATCAAGGAAACGATCATCTACCGCGACGACAAGATCGCGGCGGCAAAGACCTGGGTCCCGGTTCTCGTCGCAATCATGGCTGGGGCTTTCTCCGCCTTTCTCGCCACCGGCGGCACCAATGGCTTCTATCATGTGCCATTCGGCAAAGCCCTGCTTGTCGGCCTGGCTGTGGGCGTGCTGACCTACTTTGTCACACGACCGATCGTGCGCCGGCATGCGGAAGGACTGGACAACCGCAACCAGTCTCTGCGCACGCTGTTTCGTCTGCCGCTGATCTGTTCGGCGGCATTGCTGTCCTTTGCCCACGGGGCCAACGACGTGTCGAATGCGGTCGGTCCGCTTTACGGCGTCGTCGTGGCGTTGCGTGAAAGCAGTGGCTCGGGAAATGCCGGCATTCCGCTCTGGGTGATGGTCATCGGCGCCTTCGGCATCTCGCTTGGCCTTCTGCTGTTCGGTCCGCGCCTCATCCGCATCGTCGGCAGCGAGATCACCAAGCTCAATCCGATGCGCGCCTTCTGCGTGGCGTTGTCGTCGGCCGTAGCGGTGCTGACGGCATCGGCCTTCGCCATTCCCGTCTCCTCGACACATATCGCCGTTGGGGCGGTGTTCGGCGTCGGCCTGTTTCGTGAATGGTACACCCGCAATTCGAAGCGCCGTATCGAGTATATCCGCAGCCGCGGCAACGGCATCGCACCCGAGGAGCCATCGGCCAATCCCGAAGAGACGCGCCGGCGCTATCTCGTGCGGCGCTCCCACTTCATGACGATCGTTTCGGCCTGGATCGTGACGCTGCCGATCTCGGCGATGCTGTCCGCCCTCGTCTTCCTCGCCCTCAACGCCGTGTTCAGCTGAGAGACCGACCATGCGCGCCAATTACCGGATGCAGCGCCTCTTCGTGGACGATGCGCTCGCGGCAAACCAGCCTTTCGAAGCCTCCAAGGATCACTTTCACTACCTGACGAACGTGCTGCGCATGGGCGAAGAGGGAGCGGTGCTGCTGTTCAACGGCCGGGACGGCGAATGGCGTGCCACGCTGTCCTTTCCCACCCGCAAGCGTCTCATGCTTACGCCGGTCGAACAGACGCGGGCACAGCCCGTCCCTTCCGACCTGCACTACCTGTTCGCGCCGCTCAAGGTCGGGCGGCTGGACTATCTCGTGCAGAAGGCGGTGGAAATGGGCGCCGGCGTGCTACAGCCGGTGATGACCCAACACGTACAGGGCAAGATCACCAATCTCGAACGGCTTGAGGCGAACGCCGTGGAAGCCGCCGAGCAATGCGGCATCCTGGCCATCCCGACCGTTGCCGCGCCCCGCAAGCTGGACGACCTGCTCTCAGACTGGCCGCGTGATCGTCGTATCATCTTCTGCGACGAAGGGCATGGCAGCCAGAACCCGTTGCCGGTGCTGCGCGATATCACGGAGCGCAAGCTGGCCCTGCTGGTCGGCCCTGAAGGCGGGTTTTCCGACGAGGAGCGCACGCTCCTGCGCGGGCTGGATTTCGTGACGCCCATTCCGCTCGGCCCGCGTATTCTGCGTGCCGATACCGCGGCCGTGGCGGCGATGGCCGTGATCCAGGCAGCCATCGGCGACTGGGAATGATTTTCCCCAAAAGTCGAATTGGTTTTTTTGAATCTGCCTTGAAAGGAATTTGCTTGCACCGCATTTAATTCCGGTTCAAGCACCCTCCCAAGGCCCTGCGGTTCTGCCGGGCATACCCGTTCAGAAGAAGACGCCCATGGCCCGTGACACCACCGACCAGACGCCGATCCGCAATGTCGCGGAAATGGCGGACTATCTCGCCGCCGGCAACAAGCCGAAGGAGAAGTTCCGCATCGGCACCGAGCATGAAAAATTCGTCTTCTTTACGGCCGACAACAGCCCAGTCCCCTATTTTGGCGATGCGAGCATTTCCGCACTGCTTAACGGCATGCAGGCCAAGACCGGCTGGGAGCCGATCATCGATGCCGGCAACATCATCGGCCTTGCGGAACCCTCGGGCATGGGTGCGATCTCACTGGAACCGGGCGGCCAGTTCGAACTGTCGGGCGCGCCTCTCGAAAACCTGCACCAGACCTGCAAGGAATCCAACCAGCATCTCGCCACGCTGCGCGAGATCGCCGAACCGCTCGGCATTCGCTTCCTCGGCATGGGCGGCAGCCCGAAATGGTCGTTTGCCGAGACGCACCGCATGCCCAAAAGTCGCTACGACATCATGACGCGCTACATGCCGAAGGTCGGCAGCCAGGGCCTCGACATGATGTACCGCACCTGCACGATCCAGGTGAACCTCGATTTTTCCTCCGAAGCCGACATGCGCCGCAAGATGCAGGTGTCGCTGAAGCTGCAATCGCTCGCCACCGCGCTTTTCGCCTCCTCGCCCTTCACCGAGGGCAAGCCGAACGGGCTCCTGTCCTGGCGTGGCAATATCTGGCGCGATACGGACAACAACCGCGCCGGCCTCATCCCCTTCGCCTTCTCGCCGGATTTCGGCTTCGAGGATTACGTGGCATGGGCGCTCGACGTGCCGATGTATTTCATCGTCCGCGACGGCAAATATCACGACTGCACGCATGTCACCTTCCGCCAGTTCATGGCGGGTGCGCTGAAGGGCGAAGTCGCGGATTACGAGCCGAATTTCGGCGACTGGACGAACCATCTTTCCACGCTGTTCCCCGATGTGCGCCTCAAGCGGTTCCTGGAAATGCGCGGCGCCGATGGCGGCCCGTGGCGCCGCATCTGTGCGCTACCCGCCTTCTGGGTGGGGCTTCTCTATGATGACGGCGCGCTTGACGCCGCCGAGGCGCTGACCCGCGACTGGACCTTCGAGGAAGTCTCCGCGCTGCGCGACGCCGTGCCGGCGCAAGCGCTTCACGTCGAGTTTCGTGGCAAGCCGCTCTTCAATGTCGCCCGCGAAGTCCTGTCCATCGCCCGCCAGGGACTAGTCGCGCGCGCCCGCCTGAACGGCGATGGCGTCGACGAAAGCGTATTCCTTGCGCCGCTCGACGAAGTGCTGGCCAAGAAGGCGACACTCGCAGAGGACATGCTGGCGCTCTACAACGGCCGCTGGAACGGCTCGGTCGAACCGGTTTTCAGCGAATACCAATACTGACATCACGCCAGAAAGCGGTTTGCGCGGCGGAAATTCCCATTATACTGCAGTTGCATACACGCCTGCCAGGGGAAGGGTCTCGCCGATGCAATCGCTCTACGACATGATGATGCAGGCCCAGAACGGCAATGCCGTGGAGATCATGGCTCGGCAGTTCGGGCTTGCGCAGGAGCAGGCGGCGAAAGCCGTCGCCGCCCTGATGCCGGCCTTTTCCGAGGGCTTCAAGCGCAATGCCGCCAACCCCTATGACATGGCCGCCTTCATGAAGGCGCTGACCACGGGCGAGCACGCCAAATATTTCGAGGATGTCTCCAAGGCCTTTACGCCGCAGGGCCTTGCCGAGGGCAACGGTATCCTCGGCCATCTCTTCGGCAACAAGGACGTGTCGCGCGCCATCGCCGCACAGGCCGCGCAGATGACCGGCATCGGCCAGGAAATCTACAAGCAGATGCTGCCCGTCATGGCCAGCACGCTGATGGGCGGCCTCTTCAAGCAATCTTTCGCCCCGTTCTTTCCCGGCGCGCAGACCGGCGGCGCATCCGCCAATCCCTTTGCCGACATGATGCAGCAATGGGCAGAGGCCTCGGGCCTTGCGAAGAAGCCCGCGCCGGCCAACCCCTTCGACAATCCCTTCACACAGGCCGCGCAGGAGTTCTTCGGCACGAAGAAGGAAGCGGCCGCCAATCCCTTCACCGACAATCCTTTCGCGAAGGCCTTCCAGGACATGATGGCCGGCATGGCGGGTCAATCCGCGGCAGGCGAAAAACCGCAAGAACCGGATGCCGCCCCCGCCGATGCGCTCAAGTCCCTCGTCGGCACGATGTTCGATACCGGGCTGGAAATGCAGAAGGACTACCAGCGCAACGTCGAGGCGATCTTCGAGACGATGCGCAACGGCATGGACAACGAGAGCAGCAAGGCCTGAGCGGTGCCAGACTGCCCGAAACGGAGGGCCGCAATGCACGCCCTCCCCGACGTTCACACAGCGCCTTTAAACTCTACGCCGCAGCCCGCGTCCGGGTTGCGCCGGCAGGCAGGTTGAAGCGTTCGACGATGGCGGCCAGTGCACGCGTGTCGCCGGCAAGGCCGGACATGCCGGCCGCCGTCTCGGAAACCGCCTGACGGTTCTGTGCCGTGACCTGCTCCATCTCGTTCATCGAGCGGCTGATATCGCCGAGGCTGGATGACTGCTGGTTGGCGGCGGTGGCGATCGAATGGATATGATCGCTGATGCGTGTGACCTGCTCGGCAATGCCCGAAAGGGCCGACCCGGCCTGCTGCACGAGATCCACGCCCTTGGCGACTTCGGTACCGGATTTGGTGATAAGCGCCTTGATGTCCTTGGCGGCATTGGCCGAGCGCTGGGCGAGTTCACGCACCTCCTGCGCCACGACGGCGAAACCCTTGCCGGCCTCGCCAGCGCGGGCTGCTTCCACGCCGGCGTTGAGCGCCAGCAGGTTCGTCTGGAAGGCGATTTCGTCGATGACGTTGATGATGGAAGAGATTTCGCGCGATGCGCCCTCGATCCGCTCCATGGCGGCCACCGCGTCGGTGACGACGCCGCTCGAAAGATCCGTGCTGCGCTTGGCATCCGTGGCCATGCGCGAGGCCTCGTCGGCGCGCTCGGTGGAATTGCGAATGGCCTCCATCATCTGGCCCACGGCGCCGGAGGTCCGCTCCAGTGCTGCCACCTGGCTTTCGGTGCGCTCGGCAATGTCGCGGGCAGCGGCATCGACATGCATAACCTTGCTGTCGATCGAGCGGGCGCTGGAGGAGACGGCAGCAATTGTTTCCGCAAGGCGGCGGACCGACGTGTTGAAATCGGCGCGTAATTCGTCCAGCCCGTCCGCGAACGTGCGGCCGATGACGGTTGAGAGGTCGCCGGCCGACAGGCGCTCCAGCGCCGCCCCGAGCGTCGCGACCGCTTCCTGAACCTCGCGCTGCTGGGCGGCCTTGGCCGCTTCCTGCGCCGCCTGTTCGCGGGCGGACGAGGCGCGCGCTTCGGCGGTAGACCGCTCGAGTGCGTCCTTTTCGAGCGCGGCCGTGCGGAAGACAGCAACGGAGCGGACCATGTCGCCGATCTCGTCGGCGCGGCCTTCCTTGGGCAGGTCGATCTGGGTGTTGCCGGCGGCAAGCGCCGTCATAGCCTTGACGAGCTGGTGGATGGGACGCGTCAGGGCGCGCGAGAAGATCGTGGCCGCAAGGATGGCAAGCGCGATGATGGCGGCGGTGACACCGAGCACGATGAGCGTTCCGCGCATCAGGCCGGCGGTCGCCTCCGCCCGGCTGATCTTCGCCACCACCGACCATTCGGCACTGCCGAAGGACAGCGGCGCGGCAGCGGCAAACAGTTCGGTGCCGGCCGCATCGGAGATCGTGCCATGGGTTTCACTGCCGACGGGCAGGTTCGCCATGTCGAGACGCACCTTCAGTGCATCGTATTCGGGCGTGCGGGGCGCATCCGTGAGCACTGTACCGTCAGCGCGAACGAGTACCGTTTCCCCTGTTTCGCCGAGGCCCTTGCTGTTGGCGAAGATCGTGTCGAGCTTGGCGTTGGGCACGCGGATCGCCATGATGCCGAGCGTGCGGCCATTCATGGTGATGGGCGCTGCCAGAAACGATGCCGGCGCGCCGCCGAGGGCCGCATATTCGGCGAAGTCGGAAAAGACGGCCGACCCCGGCTCCTTCAGCGCCATGGCCTGCGTGAAGGCTCTTGCGAGGCCGCTGTTCTTGAAGGGACCGTCAACGAGGTTTGTACCGAAATCCTCGGCCTTGGCCACAGAATAGAGCACGTTGCCCTTGGGGTCGATCATGTAGATATCCGCGTAGCCGAGCGATTCGAGATGCTTGCGGAAAGTCGCGTGATACTGCTTGTGCGAGCGGTCGAAATTATCCTTCTTGGCGGTATCGAGAAGATAGCGCTGGGAAGGCGGGTTCGGATTGTCCGTGATGTAGCGTTTGTGCAGTTCCTTCGAAGGCTCCGTGCCAAGTGCGCTCCACGCGCCGGCAAACCCGTAGAAGGCCTGCGTGGTCGGCATGGCGCTGGACATGCTGATGAGATCGAGCTTCATGCCTTCAAGATAGGCGCGGGCTTCATTGCGCCGGCCGTCCGCCGTCGCCTCCAGCTTCTGCATGACCTGGTCCGTCACCGTCTCGGCGCTGACGATGAGCGAGACCGCGCTTGCGGCGCCGATGGAAAGCAGCGTGAGCACGGCTGCGGCCAGGGGCAGTTTCCGGGAAATCCGCATTACGATCCGTCCAATAGAAAACGAGGCGGTGACCCGGTTCATCCGGAAGGCAGGCGGCATCATGCCCGTGGAGCGCTCCACGACTGCCGCGAAAACGGTAACCAAGTGTGGTTTACGTCAGGTAAAGCCAATTGCAGGCCGGCGGTATGAAAAAGCCCGGCGCGAACCTTGGGAGTTGCACGCCGGGCAAGCAGCAGGGTTATTGGCTCTCACCCTGCGGGGAAGTCTGGCGTCGCCCTCGCGATAAAGGGCGTGGCCGGGAGAAATCAGTCCGATCGACCGGCGCGCAGGTGGCGGCGGGCGCGTTCGCGCGAGGCAAGCGTCAGATGAAGGCCGGCATCGGAGAAGAACGAAGCGGCCCGTACCGCACTCACATCGCTGCGGCGCAGCCCCATATCCAGGAGCTGGTGATCCTCGAGTTCGTTGAGCCGGTTGACCATGCGGCGATTGCGCCAGGCGCGGAAAAATCCGGATGCAACGGTACGGACACTTGCCACGAAGGTCGAAGCCGGACGGCGTGCTGCTCTCGTCTCTATTTCAAAATTACGGTCGATCATGCGCATGGCACTTCTCCTTTCCGGCGCAGCGTTCCATCGTCTTCGATGGGGTTTCGCAGGACGCCAATGATCGTTCGCCATCCGCAGGGATCGGACGGCGGTTCAGGGTCTCGGTCTCATCAGGAACGCCCGCGGGAGGTCGAAGCGAGCGGCATATCCTGCCGAACGAAGGCCCGGCGGACGGAGCAATCGTTCAACAATTGCTTTTTCGCAGAATCCCATTGATCAGTCCAACGAATGTTTCTAATAGTATCAATCAAACAATCTGATGAGTAAGACCCATGTCCGCTCCGCTCGACATTGACCAGTTGCAGACCTTCGTCTCGATTGCAGACACCGGCAGCTTCACGCGCGCCGCCGAGCGGGTGTTCAAGACCCAGTCGGCCGTTTCCATGCAGATGCGTCGCCTCGAGGAGCGCATCGGCAAGCAGCTCTTCATGAAGGACGGCCGCGGCAACCGGCTGACGGCAGAGGGCGAGCGCCTGCTCAACTACGCCCGGCGCATGCTGCGCCTCAACAACGAGGCCATCGCCGCCTTCGACGACAACCGGCTCGAAGGCATGCTGCGCATCGGCACGCCGGACGACTATGCCGACCGCTACATGCCCGAGATCATCATGCGGTTCGCCAAGACGCATCCGAATGTCGAGCTCTACATCGTCTGCGAGCCCTCGGTGGATCTGGCCGAGAAGATGGCGAAGGGCGAACTCGATATCGCGCTCGTCACCCACAACCCGCGCCAGCGCCACTCCGATGTCGTGCGGACAGAGCCGCTCTGCTGGGTCATGTCGGCGAACCATCCGCTGCCGGAAAACGCACCAGTGCCGCTAGCCGTGGGCCGGCGCGACTGCCAGTGGCGGCAGATCGCCTGCGGGGCGCTGGATTCGGTGGGGCGTGATTATCAGGTCCTGTTCACGAGCTGGTCTTCGACTGTCGTCGCCGCCGCCGTCATGGCCGGCATGGCGGTGTCCGTTCTGCCGGAATCGGCATTGCGACCCGGCATGAAGGTGCTGACGCAGGCCGACGGCTTTCCGTCTCTGGCGCCGGTCCAGATCGGCATCATGCGCCGGCCGGGCCTGTCGCCGTCTCTTTCCAACGCTATTACCAGCCATATTACCGCCTGCCTCGACAACATCACGCCGCTGGCGGCTGCCGACGACCTCACGGATGCCGAAGTCAAAGTGTTTCCGCGCCTTCCGCGGCATCGGCCGGGGCAGATCCTGCCCGGATGGTAACGCAGCTCCCGCTTGACGGCGCCCCTCTCGTCAAGAACGGGCCGACCGGTGTAACAATCCGGCTGGCCCGCAACGACGAGGCGGAAACGCTCTGCCAGATCGAACGGTCGGCCGCGCAGGCCTTCCGGCTGATCGAGGCTTTCTCATGGCTGTCGGTCGGCGATGTGCAGAGTGCCGAAACGCATCGCAGGCTAACCGCCGCCGGCACCAACTGGGTGGCGGCGGACGGCAGCGGCCGACCGCTCGGCTTCCTGAGCGCGGAAGTCGCCGACAAGGACCTTCATATCTGCGAGATATCGGTGAGCCATCTTCACCAGGGCTTCGGCCTCGGCCGCAAGCTGATCGAACACGCCATCGAAAATGCCGCCGCGCGCGGCCTCGAGGCGGTGACGCTCACGACCTTCCGCACCATTCCGTGGAACTGCCCGTTCTACGAGCGGCTCGGCTTCCGCATTCTGGAGGACGGCGAACTCTCCCCGCGCCTCAACGACCTTATGGACCGCGAGGATGGCGACGGGCTTTCGCGCGACACGCGATGCGCGATGCGGCTGGATGTGAACGCCTGAAAATGCGGCGCTGTTACCGGCGCCGCCTGAGTCAGGTGAAGGCGAGCCAGACACCGAGCCAGGCCCAAAGAGCCATCAGCACGAAAAAACCGGCAATGAACAGCGGCCGACGATAGCGCAGGCGGTTGTTCGTGACATGCACCCAGGCATGGGCATAGCGCAGGACTACGAAGAGCCAGCCGCCGGCAACCGTCACCGGATTGTCGGCATCGACCAGGTAGAGAAGAATGCTGACCGCGTAGAAGAGGACCGGCAACTCGAACTGGTTGGCAATAGCGTTCCTGACGGTGAGGCTTTCGGCCGGCTCTTCCCGGTTCTCGCGGAACTGCTCTGCTCGGGCCGTACCGCTGCGGACAGCCCGTATGCGCCGCGCGGAAAGCAGGAAATATAATGCGAAGACGAGCGCTACATGCGCGATCATCGGCCAGATCGTGGCTTCCGTGGGAGACATGAAAATCCTTCGGCTTGTCGTTTCGTCCCGCGTTCATAGGCGGTTATGGCCAAGGCCTCAACCCGCAGCGGTGGATCCGACAAGCCGAAGGCATCGTCTTACTGGGGTGTCAGCTTTTCCGAACCGGACCCGTCCTTGCCGCTGATCGTCCAGGCGCCTTCGAGCGAACCGTCGGCCTTCACCTGGTAGACGATGAGCCCGACCGCGTCTTGCAACACATAAGCGGCGGCAAATGCGTTGTCGTAGAGCATGCAGATGCCGTTCGAAGTGACGGCACCGGTGTTCCATTCGATGGCGCACGTCGTCTCGCTCGTCAGCGTGATCGTTGCCGTGCCGTTATAAGCCGAGCCGTCGAGGTTCGTGCCCTCGACGTTGTAAGTGCCGGCATTAACGGTCTGCGCTTGAACGGGCGCAACCAGCGCAAGCCCGAAAAGCACGCCAGCCAGAATAGTTTTCATGATGTCCCCCGGATAACGGCGAAATTGCCGCTATTTCACTCTATGCACATACTCGCAGGAACGAAATGGGAGAGCGGGCGTCCAAACACGAAAATGCCCGGCAAAGCCGGGCATTTTATTCTGTCACCTGAGCGTGCGGGATCAGACGGCGCCCGGGTAGTTCGGGCTTTCGCGGGTGATCGTCACGTCATGCGCGTGGCTTTCGCGCAGGCCCGCACCCGAGATGCGCACGAAGGTCGCGCGCTCCTGATATTCCTTCAGGTCCTTGCCGCCGACATAGCCCATGGAAGCCTTCAGGCCACCGGCGAGCTGGTGCAGCACGCCCGAGACCGGGCCCTTGTAGGGCACCTGGCCTTCGATGCCCTCGGGCACCAGCTTCAGCGTATCGCGCACTTCCGCCTGGAAGTAGCGGTCCGCCGAGCCGCGCGCCATGGCGCCGACCGAGCCCATGCCGCGATAAGCCTTGAAGGAGCGGCCCTGGTAAAGGAACACTTCGCCCGGGCTTTCATCCGTGCCGGCCAGCAGCGAGCCGACCATGACGGCGGAGGCGCCGGCGGCGATAGCCTTGGCAAGGTCGCCGGAGAACTTGATGCCGCCATCGGCAATGACCGGGATACCGGCTGCCTGCGCGGCCTCGACCGAGGACATGATGGCCGCGAGCTGCGGTACGCCGACGCCGGCGACGATGCGCGTGGTGCAGATCGAGCCCGGGCCGATACCGACCTTGACGGCATCCGCGCCGACATCGATCAGCGCCTTGGTGCCGTCGGCGGTCGCGACATTGCCGGCCATGATGCGTACGGAATTGGAGAGCTTCTTGACACGGCCAACGGCGTCGAGAACGCGTTGCGAGTGGCCGTGGGCGGTATCGACGACGATGAGGTCGATGCCGGCATCGATCAGCCGCTCGGCGCGTTCGAAGCCATCATCGCCGACGGAAATGGCGGCGGCGGCGCGCAGGCGGCCCTGCGAGTCCTTCGAGGCATTCGGGTTGAGCTGCGACTTTTCCATGTCCTTGACGGTGATGAGGCCGACGCAGCGGCCATCGCCATCGATCACAAGCAGCTTCTCGATGCGATGGCGGTGCAGGAGGCGCTTGGCTTCCTGCTGGTCGACCGTTTCCTTGACCGTGATGAGGTTTTCACGGGTCATCAGCTCGTAGATCTTCTGTGCCGGATCGGAAGCGAAGCGCACGTCGCGGTTCGTCAGGATGCCGACGAGGCGTCCGGCCTTGCCGTTGCCGCCGTTCTCGACGACCGGGATGCCGGAAATACCGTGCGTCTTCATCAGCGAAAGCGCCTCGGCCAGCGTGGCATCTGGGCCGATCGTGACCGGATTGACGACCATTCCGCTTTCAAACTTCTTGACCTGGCGGACTTCCTCGGCCTGCTCGGCAGGCGTGAGGTTGCGGTGGATGACACCGAGGCCACCGGCCTGCGCCATGGCAATGGCGAGACGGCTTTCCGTGACGGTATCCATCGCGGAGGAGAGGATGGGCAGGTTGAGATCGAAATCGTGAGCAATGCGGGTGGCGATGTTCGTCTGACCCGGCATGACCTCGGAGTGACCGGGTTGCAGGAGAACGTCGTCGAAGGTCAGGGCTTCGAGACCGGTTGCCGTTTCAATGATGCGCGCCATGGGCCAAGTTCCTTCAGGGTAAAGCTTACGCACCAAGGTGAACATTGGGAGTTGTCCGCCTCGGTCGCTTGCAAGAAATTCTTGGAAGTTGGCGAGGGCTGGTAACACGTTCATGACGGATTGCAAATAGCAAAATGCCCGGAATCGCTTCCGGGCATTGCGCGCATCCCGAAGGTGTCGCTCAGATGTCGAACTGGTAGCTCGCCGGTACGAAGCGATAGCCCTCGCTCGCAGTGTCCACGAAGCCGACGGCCGGAAACGGCATGTGGTAGCCGATGAAGGGAAGCCGGTCGGTCGCGATCATATCGAAGACCTTCTTGCGGGTCGCCGCCGCTGCCGCCTTGTCCATGTCGAAGCGGACCTCCCAGGTCGGCCGCTGCAGCGAAAGCACATAATGGTTGGCCGTGTCGGCGGTGAGCATCAGCGCCTTGCCTTCCGATTCGACGCGGAAGATCATGTGGCCCGGCGAATGGCCGAAGGCATCGAGGCCGGTGATCCCGGGCACGACCTCGCCCTCGTTTTCGATGAAGGTGAGCTTTTCGGCCAGAGGCTGCACCTTGGCAAGCACGCCCTGATGGCCCTGTTCGGCCGGCGTGCCCATCCGCTCCGGATTGACCCAGAAATCGTATTCGGTGCGGCCCGTGACATAGCGAGCGTTGGGGAATGCCGGCTTACCGCCCTCCATAAGCCCGCCGATATGGTCGCCGTGCATGTGGGTGATGACGACGACCGATACCTGGTCAGGCGTGTAGCCTGCATATTTCAGGCCCTCGATAAGGCGGCCCATGCCGGCCTCGCGCCCGCCCTCGCCCATGCCGGTGTCGAAGAGCACCACCTCGGAGCCGGTATCCACCAGCGCCGGGGTGAAGCTGTTGACGAAGCTGTCGGCGGGCAGGAAGTTTTCGGTGAGCAGCTTGCCGACCGCGTCGGCCGACTGATCGGTGCCAAAAGTCTCGTTGGGTGCGCCGGAGGAACGTATCCCGTCGCGCACCGTCAGGATACGGAAGCTGCCGAGCTTAAGGCTGCGCGCCTGGAGCGGGCTCACACGCATGTCGGTCGCCTCTTCTGCGGTCTGGGTCTGTGCGATTGCAGCTGCCCGGCCGAGCAGCACGGGCGCGGCAAGCGTACCCACACCTGCGGCCAGGAAAAGCGTCCGGCGCGAGATGGTCGAAGGATTTCCCATGGTTGTTCCTCTTTCATGCATGAAGGGGCTGGGCAAGAATGCCATGGGCGGAAAGTAGGGCGCTCACACATTGCGGTCCCGTCCTATCACGCGCTTGTGATGCCCAAACGCCGCAGCTCACAGTTTGACAGAACGCAGTACGAGGCGCAGATATTGCCGAATGTTTCGGCCTGCAGCTGCATATGCCAAGCCGCAGCCCTGCCCTCCGGGTCCGCCCGGGACCTCGCACGCGACATGCCGATGAACCGTATCGTTCCGCTTATCCTTGCCGTCGCGCTCTTCATGGAGCAGATGGATTCCACCGTCATCTCCACCTCGCTGCCGGCCATCGCCGCCGATCTCGGCGTGGGGCCGATCACGCTCAAGCTCGCGCTCACCGCCTATATGGTGTCGCTTGCGACCTTCATTCCCCTGAGCGGGTGGATGGCGGACCGGTTCGGGGCCAAGCGCGTCTTCCGTCTGGCGATCCTGGTGTTCGTTGCAGGCTCCATCTTCTGCGCGATGTCCGGCAGCCTGCTGTCCTTCGTGGTCGCGCGCTTCCTTCAGGGCATGGGCGGGGCGATGATGACGCCGGTGGCGCGCCTCGTTCTGGTGCGCAGCACATCGCGCTCCGAACTGGTCTCGGCCATGGCGCTGCTCACCATCCCCGCGCTGGTGGGGCCGCTTGCCGGCCCGCCGCTCGGTGGCTTCATTACCACCTATTTCACCTGGCACTGGATCTTCCTGATCAACCTGCCGGTCGGCATCGTCGGCTATGTGCTTTCGGGCATCTATCTGCCGGAGACCGAGGCGACACCGCCGCCGCCGCTCGACTGGATCGGCTTCCTGCTCAGCGCCGTCGCGGCATCCGGCACGATCTTCGGCCTTTCCGTGGTCAGCCTGCCCGCCCTGCCGCCCGTCATCGGCATCGCCGCCACCATCGCCGGCATCGTCTGCGGCGTGCTCTATGTGCGCCATGCGCGCCATCATCCCGCGCCGTTGCTCGACCTCAGGCTCTTCCGCGATAGCGCGTTTCGCGCCGCCGCCATTGGGGGTACGCTGTTTCGCATCTCCGTCGGCGCGGTGCCCTTCCTCATGCCGCTGATGCTTCAGGTGGGGTTCGGGCTCACGCCCTTCGAATCCGGCCTCGTCACCTTCACCGGGGCGATCGGCGCGATCACCACCAAGTTCATGGCAAAGCGCGTGCTGGTCTATGCCGGTTTCCGCACGACGCTCATCGTCGCCAGCCTCTGCGGCGCGGCGCTGACCTTCGCCAACGGGCTGTTCACGCCGGCCACCCCGTTCTGGTTCATGGCCGGCGTTCTGCTCATCGCCGGGCTCGCCCGCTCGCTGTTCTTCACCAGCGTCAATGCGCTCTCCTTCGCCGACATCGCCGATGCGGACGCGAGCAAGGCCACGTCGATGAGCGCGGTCATCCAGCAGATCAGCCTCGCCATGGGCGTGGCGGTAGCCGGCGCCATTCTGGAAACAGAGACGACACTCACCGGCTCGCCGCTCGAACTTGGCGACTTCCAGATTGCCTTCATGATCATTGCCGGGCTGACGCTGCTGGCTGCCCTGCCCTTTATCTCCATGGCGAAGAATGCCGGCGAATCGGTTTCAGGCCACAAGCTGAAAGCGGCGGAAGAGGAAACGGTTGGCGTGAAGTAGGCCGCTCAGACAGGCTTTTCGCAGACGGCAACGAGCTTGTTGCCGTCAGGGTCGCGCACGAAGGCCGCATAGAAGCTGGCATGGAACGGCCGAAGGCCCGGTGCGCCCTCGTCCACGCCGCCCTGAGCAAGCGCCGCCGCATGGAAGGCATCCACCGAGGCCCGGTCCGGCGCCTCGAATGCGATTGTGGCGCCGTTGCCATAGGTTGCCGGTTCACGGTTGAACGGCTCCACCACCCAGAAACGGCAGCGCACATCGCCATCCGCCGCATAGCCGATCTCGCCCGGTGCCTGCTTCTGCCTGCCATAGCCGATGAGCGGCAGGATGGCATCGTAGAAACGGCCGGCCCGCTCAAGATCGTTCGTGCCGACGGTGGTGTAGAGCAGCATCAGGCGTCCGCTTCGGCCGCATCGGTTGTTTCGGACGCCTTGCGGCCCTTGAAGCCCTTGGCGAGCAGGAACATCTCCACCGATTCGGCGCGGGAAGCCCCAGGCTTTACATGGATAACCTGCCGGAAATTCTGCTTGAGCATGTTGAGCAGGTCGCGCTCCGTGCCACCCTGGAACGTCTTGGCGAGGAAGTGACCGCCCTCTGCCAGCACCTCGACGGCGAAATAGGCCGCGACTTCGCAAAGATGCATGGTGCGCAGATGGTCCGTCTGGCGATGGCCGGTCGTTGGAGCGGCCATGTCTGAAATGACGAGATTCGGCGTGCCGCCGACCGCCTCGATAAGCTGCCGCGGGGCATCGGGATCGAGAAAGTCCATTTGCAGGATGCGCACGCCCGGCAGCGGGTCCATCTCCAGGAAGTCGATTGCCGCGACGCGCGGATCGGCATCGGTGGAATTCGTCACCTTGGCGGCGATCTGCGACCAGCTGCCAGGCGCTGCGCCAAGGTCGATGATGCGCCGGGCGCCACCGAGAATGTTGTGCTTTTCGTCGATCTCCAACAGCTTGAAGGCCGCGCGGGCGCGATAACCCTCCAGCTTGGCGCGCTGCACATAGGGATCGTTGATATGGCGCTCCAGCCAGCGCCGCGAAGAGGCTTTCAGCTTGCCCTTCTTGACCTTCTGGCCGATTTTTCGGCCGATAGGGGGCTTGGTCATGATGCCTGTCCTTCGGGCTTTGCCGGGTTGCGCGGGCCGGCGCGGTGATTGCGGCGATGGCGGCCGCGGCGCCAGACGCCGTCATCGGCCATCATGTCGGTGAGCAGGCCTTCCCGCAAGCCGCGGTCGGCCACGCGCATGCGACGCGAAGGCCAGCGCTTGCGGATCGCCTCGAGGATCGCGCAACCGGCGAGAACGAGATCGGCCCTGTCAGGCCCGATGCAGGGGTTGGCGGCGCGGGCGTTGAAATCCCAGGACAGCAGCCGCGCCTGCATGGCTGAGACCTCGTCGTCCGAGAGCCAAACGCCATCCACACGGCGGCGATCGTAACGCGGCAGATCGAGGTGCACGCCGGCCAGCGTTGTTACGGTGCCCGAGGTGCCGATGAGATGGAAATCCTCCGGCGCATGCACGATATCGCCGGGGCAATCGAAATTCGCCAGCATGCCCTCGACCTCCGAGACCATGCCCTGGAAGCTTTCCGGCGTCACATCCCGCCCGCCATGACGCTCGGAGAGGGTGACGACACCGACGGGCAGCGAGGTCCAGTGGGTGATGTGGTTGGCAAGCCGGCTCGACCGGTTGTCGCCGATGCGGATGACGGCGATTTCCGACGAACCGCCGCCGATATCGAAGAGTACGACGGACTTCGCTTCCCGCCCGACGAGCGACGAGCAGCCAGACACGGCAAGCCGCGCTTCGGTCTCGCGGTTAATGATTTCAAGATCGAGGCCGGTTTCTTCCTTCACCCGGACGAGGAAGGCCTCGCCGTTTTCGGCCGAACGGCATGCTTCCGTGGCGATGAGGCGCGCGCGGCGGATGTTGCGGCTCTTCAGCTTGGCGGCGCAGACCTTGAGCGCCTCGACGGAGCGATCCATCGCCTCTTCGGAAAGCCGGCCGCTCGCGCCCAGCCCTTCCCCGAGCCGCACGATGCGCGAGAAGGCATCGACGACGCGGAACTGCCCGGGCCGCGTGGGCTGGGCAATGAGAAGCCGGCAATTGTTGGTGCCGAGGTCGAGGGCCGCATAAAGCGGCATCTCGAAGCCGTCACGCTCGCCGCCACGGGTTGCAAAAGCCGTATCGCGCCGCGGCTCGTGCGTGGTGGCAGGGCGTTGCTCGATGAAGGCTTGCGCGGCCGGCTGCGCGACGGCGCTATCGGAAACGGGCTGAGAGACGCGCGCGGACGCCTTCTTTCCACGGTTCTTGCGACGGTTGCGCCGGCCCTCGGCATGGCGCTGGTCGGGATCCGGCGATTCGCTCTGTCCTACCGGGACAAGCGGGCGCACATTTGCGCCGCCGGCGACCTTGCCGTGCCTGCGGCGCTTGTTGCGGCGCGCATTGCTGCTGCCACCGGGGGCGGACTGGGGGCGCTCGGCGGATCCGGTCGAACCGTCCACCTGGCCTGCGGACAGGGAAGCGACAGAGGGAGCTGTCGCGCCCTTCTGCTTTCCCTTTCGACGGCGCGACCGCTTCGGTCGCCCCGCTTCTCCCGCAACTCGCGCCCCGGAAACGGACGGCTTTTCGCCGCTGTCGGGGTCGTTCACGTTACTGCCTATGGCGCCGCGCAAAGCCTTGAAGCTGCAAGCAGGCGCTCTCTCGATCTTCGTTGGGTCGACATTACCAGCGCCCGCCCCGTTCGCCAAATTCTTTTTGTGACGCCACGACGACAGCCCGGCCGATCATGCGCGCGACAGCGCGCGCCCATCGTCCATGCCCCGACAGCACGAACGCGATTTTCCCGAAAAAACCATTTGCATCTCGCCATCTTTTGTTTATAAGCCCGCCTCACAGGCGCCGGCCAAGCCGGCAACAGCCACGCTGGGGAATAGTTCAACGGTAGAACGACGGACTCTGACTCCGTTAATCTTGGTTCGAATCCAGGTTCCCCAGCCAATCTCTCTTTTTTCATATTTTTCAGACACTTAGACGGCCGACGCCAAAGTCAACCGGAACAGTTTTCCGAACCACTTTTCCGGATCACGCTGACCTGAAGCCATTGGCTGGACAATCGCTCCGACAGCATCTCCATGTCCCCCACTTCCGAGAGTCCCGATCGGGTTCATCAAGGTCCCCGCCCGTTGATTCTTGCGACGATCGTCCCGCTCGGTTCTTTTTCGTGCAATCACTCGACAATTATGCTTCAATCGTCCCGAAAGGGATGAATCACATGGCGACGGTCTCTGATAGCGTAGCACTCGGCCAGCTGATCCGCGCCGAGCGAAAACGTCAGCAACTGACTCAGGAACAACTTGCCGGCGTCGCAGGCGTGGGCGTGCGGTTCGTGCGCGAGCTGGAGAGCGGCAAGGAAAGCTGTCGGGTCGGACTTGCTCTGACCGTCCTGCAGACGCTTGGCTTGACCGTGAGCATCACCTCTCGCGGTGCCTCCTCATGAGCCGCGTGCTGGACGTCTTCCTCAAAGACCGCAAGGCCGGCGAGCTCAAGCAGGACAGCGACGCCTCGCTCACCTTCGCTTACGACGGCGACTACCTCGCCAGTGATCCAATCGCTTTGTCAGTCTCCCTACCGGTGAGGGAAGAACCTTTTGCCGATCGCGTCGCACGTCCATTCTTCTCCGGTCTCCTGCCTGATGAAGGCGCTCGACGTCGATTGGCTGCGGCACTGGGCATATCCTCGGGTAACGCGTTCGGGCTGCTCGAGGTTATCGGCGGGGAATGTGCGGGCGCCTTGTCGCTTGTTCCGCCAGGACAGTTCCCACCGGCCTCGACGACAGACGATGCCGAGGCACTCGATGAGCAGCTCCTCGAAGGGATCCTCTCTTTGCTCAGACAGAGGCCCCTGCTCGGCGGAGAAGGTGACGTGCGCCTTTCGCTTGCCGGCGCCCAGGACAAGCTGGCCGTGACCGTCATCAACGGCCACATATTGCTGCCCCGGGGCGGGCGGCCGACGACGCACATCCTCAAACCCTTCATCGAGGGCCTTGATGGCACGGTGGAGAACGAAGTGTTCTGCATGAGCCTGGGACGCCGTCTCGGCCTCGATGTCCCCGCTGTGTCGAAGGGCACGGCTGGCAAGGTCGATTACTTCCTGGTCGAGCGCTACGATCGCCTGACGCTTGAAGACGGGCGGATCGAGCGGCTGCACCAGGAAGACTTCTGCCAGGCGCTGAGCGTGCCCCCCGAGCTCAAGTATGAGGAAGAAGGAGGCCCCGGCATCAGTCAGTGCCTCCAGCTGATCCGGCAAACGACGGCCAAGCCCGCGGCCGAGACATTGCGCTTCCAGCGAATGCTGATGTTCCACTACCTGATTGGCAATGCTGACGCCCATGCCAAGAACTACGCGCTGCTCTATCGTGGGAAAGCGCCGGACCTGGCACCGATGTATGATGCCATCTGCACGGCTGCCTATCCACGACTGTCAAAGAAGATGGCGATGGCACTCGGCGGCAGGTCACTACCAGACACGATCCAGATGGAGCACTGGGCATCGCTCGTGCCGTCCAACAAGGCCGCGACGCGCATGCTGGCCGGCGAGTTGGTCCGCATGGCGGACGCGATCGGGCTGGAAGCCGACGGGCTGATGGACGAGATGTCCGAGAACGGCACCTACCATCCGATATTAAAGACCGTCCGGAAAATAATCGACACCAGATGTGCCCTGATGCGAAGGGCGGTGGAAAAGCCGAGCTTGTAGGCGCCATAGCTTCCTCGCAGGAAGGACAGCTTACCGTTCTACGTCGGTCTTGTTCGCCGGATCCTGAGCAGCGTCCTCATCAGCGTCGGACTGCCTAAGCGCTTCCATGAGCGCCCCATGGCGCTCATACTCTCTGCTCACGAGGTCGCCGGCGTCCAGCGGCTTATAACCTGGCCTCGCTCGGCGAATGGGCTTTTCGCTGTTGTCGATCATCGTCCTCACCCTCGGGGTAAGCGTATGGGAGCAGCTCCGTCCCGTCCGCGCAGCTCATCCTATCACATTACCCAACATAGTCAGCCGTCTCGAGGCGGGGAACGGCAGCGATCCTAGGGATCGACCGGCGGACGCGTGGGAATAACAAAGCAACGACATCTCCGTGCTGGCCCCGGCCATTGCCTCCTGCCCTCTAAGGTTGGACATGCAATTGGACTTGAGATGTCCAAAACGTTTGGACATTGTCCGTCCAACGAAAGGAGACGGACATGCGAAAAAGCTGGGCCGAATACAAGCGAGAGGCACGGAAGCGGGAACGAGACAGGCAATCGGCGCAGGAGCGATCGCTGAATTCCTCGGTGTTTAAGAAGGCGTTTTCCGATTTCTGCCGGGAGGACAAGCGCACCGGATTCGGAAGCCACTTCCTTGTTCTCGGCAGCACATGGTGGGATTTTAGCCAGGACGATGGCATCGAGCCGCTGGATCCATCTGAGATCGATGAAGACGACCAGGCCGCAGCCTTCAATTCCCTTGGCAAAGCTGAGCTGGTCCTCAGCCTGCTGGAGGACGTGGTCGAGACGCTGGCTCACGACATCTCTGATTTCAAGCGGAGCGAAATCGAAGCCCGGATCGAGGAGGTCAAGAAGTCCGGCCTCACTGGTTCGAACTCAAAGCAAGCATTGGATGAGTTGGAGCGCCTGAAAAAGATGCGCCACAACCTGAACAAGCGCGTCAGACGATCCCGCCCGCAGACCAGGGCAGCAGACTAAATCGCCAATCTCAACCACGCAACCAGAGCGCCAAACCCGCAACTATTGCGGTTTTGCGTCGAACAAATATTCAAGGAGTTACTCGATGGCTTATGTTTCCAAGTTGAATGATGAAGAGCTGACTGATCTCGACCTGTCTAAAACGATCGCAGCAGCTCCTGCAGAGCAATCGTCCGTGCCTGCCACCAACGTCGTGGCACTACCTGCGCCGAAGCCTAAAGCTGCCGAGGTCCGTTCCTTTGACTATGCAGGTCTGTCTGCCGCAGCTGCAAAGGAAGCGGAAGCAGCTGCCAAACGGATCCGTCATCGTCTCAGTGTGCATTCCATCGAAATTGGCAAGGACCTGCTGGGCATCAAAAAGGTGCTCAAGCACGGGAAATTCGGCAAGTGGCTGGAATTCCATTTCGGCTGGAAGGAACGGACCGCCCAGAATTACATGAACTCAGCGATTGCTTTTGGCTCTACGCCCCAGGTCATTGATTTGCTGCCCCCGTCAACGGTTTATAAGCTTGCGGCAAAGAGCACGCCGGACGCGATCAGGCAGTCGGTAATTGACGAGATCAAGCGGGGCGAAAAACCCGACCCCAAGCAGATCGAGAAGAAGATTGCAGCTACCAAGAACGCGGCGCCACAGAAGGCTGTCGCGGCTCAGAAGATGGCACTCGACGGCTCCCAGAAGCCGTCCAATGACCTCCCGGATGACGTGTTAGCTTCGCTGGACCGAGCCTTAGCGGCTGAAGAGCCGGAAACGGTAGGCCAGCACGTCGACGGTTCTCGGGCGCCGTGTGTCGCGGAGAAACCGGAGCTTCGAGCCACTGCCATCGTGGAGCACCTCAAGAAGCGTTTCAGGAACAAGTTCCCGCCTCTGCGCGACGCCATTCTGGAAACCGAATGGGCGGCCCTGAAGAAGGCGCTGCAGGACGCATAGGGCGACCGGGATTTGAAGGTGCCAGGCTATGCCGCTGACGAGTTCAGCGGTTAGCTTGGGCCTCACCGGCCCGGCCCGTGTCAACGCCTCTCCAATCGACCTAGCAGGCCACAGGCGCGCTCCAGACACCTGAACAGCAAGTTGTTAGCGCCCGCCGTCGGCGCCGCTATCCGGGCTTCCTGAGCCGGCGAGGCTAACCCACTTATCCAGCAGCTTGAGCCACACGCCCGGGCACCATTGAGATGGTCCCCGATCGGACAACCGCGCACATGTTGAAGAGAACAGAATGACCGCACCTCAGCCGTTACTGACCGTCCCACTGTTTGCCAGGAAAGTGCCGGCGATCGTAGGTCACCTCACCTATTCACGGGTAGGACTCCCCAACGCACAGAAGCGCCTGGCCGGGCGATACGCTCTTTGCCCTGACATTGACCTCGGCAGGTTCAAGATCCGGGCGGTCATCGATTGGCTTGCCGTAAGCGTGTTCTTGAAGAGGGCGACCCAGTTCCAATGGCTCCAGTCGGAGATAGCCGGAATTCTTGGTCGAACTCCATTCGTCAAGAACCGGCTCGGCAAGCCGAACGATTCATCCGATAGCTTTGAAGTAAGGTTCCAGGAACCTGAGATGGGAGCCGTCCTGAAAGCCATGGCCGCAATCGAGGCGAGGTATGGGATGGAGAGGGCGCCCGTCGTGAGTAGCGTCGAGATCAGCGTCGATTTCACGCCGAGGGTTCCCGGCGACTTGGAACGCGCGAAGATCGCCCGCGTGCTGATGAACCATCTCCTGGTCGAACAGGATGTGATCACGAACATTCGAGACCGCCCGAGGACGGTGTGGGGGCGCGACCAGCGTAGCGTTGCCCGGCTCATTTACGACTCGAAACACCTTACCGCGGAGGAGAATACGCGCTTCCTGATCGAGACAGAGCGAGATCGCGCGCCATTTACGGATGGGACGCTAGAGATTGGTGCGAAGGAAGGGACCGTGCGCTGGCGTGTGATGGACAAGGTCATCGACCGGCAAAACGTCCGCGCCGGAACGTGCGTCGTGCTGGATGAGGCAGAGAAGCGTGCCAGGATCGAGGTTACTCTCGCCCAGCCGGAGGTAGAAGCCCTCGGCATCACGGCCCTCAGCGACCTCAAGCACCTGAACTTCACGCGCCTGCAGGGACGGTATTTCCGGTTCTTCTTCCCGACCTTTACTGGAGACGCCGCCCTGGATCCGGGAAGGAAATCAGCACTCCAACTTTGGCAGGATCGTCAACGCGCGATCAAGTTCGGCAAGAGCGGAGGACTGAGCTTGAAAGCGATGGATCGAGCACTCGCTGAGCAACAGGCCGGGATCAAGCGACACGCCCTGCGGGATCTTCATCGGCGAGGACTACGCCTACCAGCAGCTAACAGGCCCGGGCGCGGGCCCGCGGGTTCGTTCGTGGCCTTTGAGGAGCTGAACAATCGCACGAGGACAGCACTCCGTAATCTCGGAAAGAGGATTGTCGCTGGCTTTGAATGTCAGGTGGAAGGGGAAGTAGGAGCTGCAGAGGGGGGACAGGAAGGATGAGAAGGTCCTAATAGAAGTTACTAGGCAACTGTCGTCACGGATTCTCCAGAACTCAGCCAAGACCGGCAGATCGGACGACGTTCCGACGGCTTCCGGCGAGAACTCAGTCAGAAAAACTGAGAGTTTCTAGTTCGCTCGCTATCTGACTGGCAACAACCAGGCCCCTTGATCAACTTTACAACGATGAGGACAAACAACGCCAGCCACGGTTACGCAAGGACAGAGCTCATTGCACCGGCTCCACCTTCTCCCAGCCCAGCATATGCTCGTTCTTGTCGAGCCAGGCCTTGCGCTCCTGCCAGTCCGGCAGCACCCGCCCAACGAACTCCCAGAACTCCGGATCGTGGTTGCGGTGCTTCAGATGGCACATCTCGTGGACCACGGCGTATTCCAGCACGGGCTTCGGTGCGAAGATCAGGTGCCAGTTGAGGTTGATCAGCCTGTCCTGCCCGCAGCTGCCCCACATGTGTTTCTGGTCTTTGATATGAACGCCGCGCGGCTTCAGTCCGTGGCGCTCGCCATGCTTGCGGACGAAGTCGTGGGCGTCGTCGCGCACGCGGCGCTTCAGCCAAAGCCGGAGCGCGCTCTCGATAATGGTGTCGGAGGACTCCGGCGAAAGATCGGAGGGCTGGCGGATCTGGAAGCCGTTGCGGAAGCTGACTTCGACCAGGGAGCCGTCGAAGGGCTCGATCGTGAGCTTTGTCATCCGGCCACGATAGGGGATCTTGGCGCCGGTCACGAACTGGTAGACCCGCGTCTGCGCCCTGGCGCGCTCCGCCATGTGCTGCACGGTCTCGATGATCCAGGCGCGCCGGCGGTCCAGCACCGCTCTGATCTGCTCGTCGGTGGCGGTCTCTGGGACGAGGAGGTCAAAGGATTTTGGCGTGACGCTGAGGCTTGCCTTGCGCGCCCTCGGCGATCGCCGCAGGGTGTATTCGATCTCTTGAGCCCCGATGCGATACACGGCCATGTCACTGCCCCACGAAATGCTTGAGCGCGTAGGCTTCGACTTCTTCCGGGATCTCCCTGAGCTGGGTCAGACCCGCCAGATGCGCCATGGAGCGCACCTGCTGGCGCAAGCTCTTGCGCAGGCCGTCCTTCTCCCACCAGCCTGATGGAGCGGTCACAGGATCGGTGTAGAGTCCTTCCAGCCGGATCGCCAGATCCTCGCCCTCCGGCCCCGAAGTAAAGCCGTTGAGGATCTGCAGGATACCATAGGCGCCGGGAGAGAGTCCCGCCTCGACATGAGCGGCATCCTCGTCCGTGATTTCCTTCGCCAGCTCTTCAGCTGCCTTCAGCTTTTCCGACCAGGAGAGCTGTGCACTTTCCAGCTTTTCCAAGAGCTGGCGCAGCCGTTCTGAGAACTTGCCATATTGATGCGGACTATCGTCGATCCGCTCGGTCACCGTCTTGCGCAGCTCCGTCGTCTTGCGGATCGCCGCTGTCATCAGGTCTTCCTCGGTCTTGCCATCAGGATCGAAATCCTCCCAGAACTCCGGATCGGTGATGTGGCGCAGCTTGACGGTGACGCTCAGGCCCGTCGCTTCCAGATGCTTCTCCAGCATCTCGCGGATCTTCTCGCTGTAACTCATCTGGTCGAAGGCCTGGCGCTTTTCGAAGTGCTGGGTGCCATAGAGCAGAAAGTTCGCGACCCACTTTAGATCGGCGGTGAACTCCAGCACGCTTGGGTCCGGGCTTAGCGTTTCATAGAGCGCGATGAAGCTGCGGGCCTTCGCCTTGAAGTCGAACCACTTGTCCTCGGTGCCGAGCAGCTTCACGAAGGCATCATATTCCGCCTTCAGCGCATCCTTGTCGCTCGCCTTGCGCTTCAGCGGCTTCATCAGCGCGGCAACGGCAGAATGCGCTGCCCGCAGCTGATTGCGCAGATCGTCCAGGTCGCGCATGGCGTTCTTCACGTCATCAGCGCGGTAGGATGAGAGCGCCTCCTCAAGATGGCCGGACACCCCAATGTAATCGACGATCAGCCCGTTGCGCTTCCTAGCGTCGGAAACGCGATTGGTGCGGGCAATCGCCTGCAGCAACCCATGCTCCTTCAGCGGCTTGTCGAGATACATGACGCTTTCGATCGGGCAGTCAAAGCCGGTCAGCAGCTTGTCGCAGACGATCAGAAACTGCGGGGCCTCGCTCTTGCGGCCAAAGGCCTTCTTCGCCAGCTTCTCGGCTTCGGCATCGAGATAATGAGCCTTCAGCTCGGTGCGGATCGCCTGCTTGTGGGCATCCTCGCTTGGCTTGCTGTCTTCCTGGTTGATCGAATAGACGCAGGCCGACATGGCATCGGCGCGGGCCAGCGCCTCGGCGGGCTCCATGCCCTCGGCTTCCAGATCCTCGGCAATGACCTTCGTCAGCGCCTGCTTGTAGAGGATCACCGCCTCGCGATCGATGGCGACGATCTGCGCTTTGAAACCATCTGGCCGGGCATATTGCTTGAAATGCGTCCAGATGTCGTAAGCGATCAGTTCGATGCGGCGCGGATGCTTGACCAGATCCTCGATTTGCACGCCGCGCTTCTTAATCTCGTTGAGCTTGTCATCATCGAGCTCGGCAAACCAAGTATCGAACAGAATGTCGATCTTTGCCTCGTCGATGTGCCAGTCCGTCTTGCGGCCGGTATAATAGATCGGCACCGTCGCGCCGTCGGCCACGGCGTCATCGATGCCGTATTTGTCGAGATAGCCTTCGCCTGGCACACCGAAGTTTTCGTATGTGTTCTTGTCGTCCTTTTTGACCGGCGTGCCGGTAAAACCGAAGAACCGGGCGTTGGGCAGCGTCGCGCGCAGATAGGCGCCCAGATCCTTTTCCTGGGTGCGGTGGGCCTCATCCACCATCACGATCCAGTTCTCGGAATTGGCAATGGGCTCCCTCGAGCCCTGGAACTTGAAGATCGTGGAAAGCGCGGTGTGCCCGTCCTTGCCGCTGCGGATCAGCGCGTGCAGATCCTTGATGCTTTCGATCGCCGTCGGGTTCGGCAGGCCGCAGGCGACAAAGGTGCCGCTGATCTGGGAATGCAGGTCCACCCGGTCGGTCAGCACCAGAATGTTGGGGTTGGTGAGCCTCTCGGATGGGATGGTCCGGTGCGTCTTCAGCTTCAGCGCGGCAAACACCATGGTCAGCGATTTACCGCTGCCCTGGGTGTGCCAGATCAACCCCTGGCGATGCTTGCTCTCGATCACCCGCTCGACGATGCGGTTGACGGCGCGGAACTGCTGGTAGCGGCAGATTTTCTTGATCGTGCCGGTCTCTGCCTTTTCAAAGACAACATAATGCGCGATGAGGTCGAGCAGACGGCTGGGCTCCAGCAGGCACCAGAGACCCTTGGCGAGCGGATCGGGAAAATCACTCTCGACCTTCGGCCAGGGGTCGCGCCATTCGGCATAGTATTTCGAGCCGGAGCCGGTTGCGCCATAGAGCACCAGCGCGCCGTCGGTCACGATATTGAAGACATTGGAGAAGAACAGGCGCGGAATGTCCTGCTCATATTGCCTGATCTGCTCGAAAGCCTCGCCGGTCTTGTCCTTCACATTCAACGGGCTTTTCGCCTCGATGACGACGAGCGGAATACCGTTCACATAGACCACAACATCGGGCTTGCGCGTGTTCTGAGCCTTCACCCTGAGCTGATGTGTTACGACAAATAGGTTGTTGCCGGGATTAAGAAAATCGATCACGCGCAGCGTCTGGCGCATTTCCTGGCCGGTCACCTTGCGGGCATAATCGCCGCGCAGCACCTTCAGCCAGGCCTCGTTGTCGCTGATCGCGGCAAGCTCGCCATAGGCGGCTTCGGCAGACGGGCGGTCGATCCCGTTGACGCGCATCAGCGCCTCGATCAGATGCGAGCGAAACAGAACCTGGTTCTCGCCCTCGCGCAAGGCTGCATGGTCTGCCGGCGCCACGAAGCGATAGCCAATGGCCTTCAGGTGCTCGATCGTGGGGCGCTCGGCAAAATGCCATTCGGGGCCGTGGCTCATGGGGCGCTTACTCCGCAGCCATGGGCAGGGCGTCGGTGACGCGCTTGCGGCCGGTGAGCACGTCGGACATCAGGGCGGATTTGCAGTCCTCAAGGCGCGATAAAGTCTTCTCGTTTCTGTGTAGCGCCTCATCCAGCGACCTTAGGGTGGAAGTCAAGCGCAACTGAACCTCTCTGGGAGCCACAGGTATAGGTAGTGCACGAACATCTCCTACTCGCAGATGGCCGACAGTAGAACCGCCAGCCCGCCGGAACATCTCCTGTTTTACTGCCCCTGACTGGAGCGCATACAACAGGAAATCGGAGCTGACACGAGATGTATCCGGTCGCATGAACATCATCCGCTGCCCCAGACAAAACGCCATTGCAGGGGCCATGCAGACCTCGCCATATGGAGCCTCTCGGGTGAAAAGAATATCCCCTGCTCTAGGCACTCCCTTCGCCGTCCATTCTTGAAAGCTCTGCTTGTCAGTGAATTGAAGCCCATCATATCGGAAGCGGCCGTTACGAACATTTGGCGTTCGAACAACTGCGTAACCATTTTCGGTCACCGGAGGAGTGCGATTTTTGCAGTCAATGATACTCTCGCAAATGCTTGAAGCAGGTTCTACCGACCATCCTTTGAAGGTGTCATCCGCAGTTGACCGCCCGACAGCCCGATGTTCTGGGAAGGACGTCGAAAGGATCTCTGAGCGGACCTTTCTCGTCTGCTCGATCACCGTCCGCGTTGCCGCAATGGCCTCATCGGCGCTGGACAGGATTTCGGCGATCCGGCGCTGCTCGTGGAGCGGGGGGAGAGGAATCGAGAGTTTTCCCAAAGTCGAGAAAGAGATCGACTTACGGCGATTGACGCCTCCGTTTCCAAGCGCATCAAACTGACCATTCGTGGCATACAATTTGAAAAGACGAAGAATAAAATCCGGATCCGCCTGACGTTCGTCGATCTCAAACACTGTATACATGGGGCTGATTAGCCCCATGTCGAAACGAGTGAGACGATCGATTGACCCCTCATCGAGGTGGATCGTCGCGTAAGCAAATTGTCCGTTCCGAACGATCTTGTAGTTCTCGGTGTCTGCGCTAAACACCTTTTTCTTGAAATATTCCTCAGAAGGGACGAAGCCGTCGTATTTGGTGACGCTTAGAACCGGGATCTCATCACGGCTGCGATTTCTTGCTGACACGTCGGACGCAATGTCGCTGAAAGCGGTCAGCCTCCACCCCTCGGCCACCTCAGGCGACATAGCCAAGCTCCCGCAGAAAGCCCATCATCCGCGCTTCTGCCGCATCTCGCTCGGCCTGAATCTCTACCAGCTTTTCTACTTCCGCCGCGACATCGACCTCCTCGGTTTCTTCGCCCAAATGCACATAGCGGCTGATGTTAAGGTTGAAATCGTTCGCCTCAATCTCGCTTGCTGGCACCACACGCGCCAGCCGCTCGGCATCGGCAAAGTCGTCGTATGCCTTTGCCAGCGTAGCGACATTGGCATCCGAAAGTTGGTTCTGGTTCTTGCCATCGATCTTCTGTTCGGCACCGTTGACAATCAGGATCTGGCCCTTGCGGTCCGCCGGCTTATGTTTGCGCAGGATCAGGATACAGGCCGGAATGCCCGCGCCATAAAAAAGATTGGGCGCCAGGCCGATGACGGCCTCGATCAGATCATCCCTGATCAGCCCCTCGCGGATCTTGCCCTCCGCGCCGCCGCGAAACAGCACGCCATGCGGCAGCACCACGCCGCAGACACCATCCTCCTTCAGGCTCGCCACCATATGCTGCACGAAGGCGAGATCGCCATAGGATTTCGGCGGGCAGCCATAGCGGTCGCGGCCATAGGCATCGCCCTTCGACCAGACATCATGGCCCCAGCTTTTCAGCGAAAAAGGCGGGTTGGCCAGCACCCTGTCAAAGGTGCGGATGGCCTTCACGTTGTCGCCCGTCAGATGTTTCGGCTCCAGCAGCGTATCGCCGCGCGCCACCTGCGCATCGTCAATATCATGCAGGAACAGGTTCATTTGGCAGATGGCCCAGGTGTTGAGGTTCCGTTCCTGGCCGAACAGCGAGAGACTCTTGGGGTTCTTGCCCTGCCGCTCCAGGTGATGCACCGCCTCCAGGAGCATGCCGCCCGAGCCGCAGGTGGGGTCATAGATCGACATGCCTTCTTCGGGCTTCAGGCACTCGACGATCAGCCGCACGACCATCTTCGGCGTATAGAATTCGCCGCCCTTCTTGCCGGCATCATCGGCAAACTGGGCGATTAGATATTCATAGGCCTGGCCCAGCACATCCGGCTCGACATCTGAGTTTCGCAGGCGATAGGTCTCGAAATGCTGCAGCAGCTTTTCCAGCATGGCATCCGGAAAGCGCTCCTTGTTGTTGAAATCGACATCTTGGAAGACGCCGCGCAGCTTCATGTTCGCGTCTTCAATGGCGCGGAAGGCGGCATTCAGATGCGTGCCAATATCGGTCGTGTGCTTGCGCACATCCTTCCAGAAATGGCCCTTGGGGATATCGAACCGATGCTCGTCGGGATCAGCCGCCAAATCGGCATCATGGTAGCGCGCCAGCCGCTCCTCATACTCTTCCTCCCAGACATCCGAGAGGCGTTTGAAGAACAGCAGACCGAAAATGTAGTGCTTGTAGTCGCCGGAATCGATCGATCCCCGCAGGATATCCGCTGCCCGCCAGAGATGGTTTTCCAGCTGCGCCAGGCTCAACGTCGTCATCTATGCTCATCCCTCACATCAGCCGCAGGCCGATCCTACCAAATCGCCGCGCACCGGCAAATTATCTGGACAAGGGCGACAAAGCGAATA
Source organism: Shinella sp. H4-D48 (assembly GCF_022637395.1). Classification (GTDB taxonomy): domain Bacteria; phylum Pseudomonadota; class Alphaproteobacteria; order Rhizobiales; family Rhizobiaceae; genus Shinella; species Shinella sedimenti. Next base: position 2,746,218 of record NZ_CP093337.1, read on the forward strand.
GAAATTTGAGCACAATCTGCGGTCACAGCCGAGGTGAATCTTGAGCGATATCAAACTGCTTAACTTTGGGGATGGATACGGTGGGTCCGCTGGTCTTCGGATTTTCCAGTCATGAACTGTCGGCGTCAAAAGCAAGTCAGCTATCTTGAAGGCGTCGCACTCGGGCTCTTTGTAGCGACCTTGGCCTTTTTGTTCGCCTTCATGTTGATTGACTTCAACTTGGGAAATGACGACTGGGTGAGCTTCTTCGGAAGCATCGTCGTCGCGCTCTTTTCCATAGGCGCTGCATGGCTGGCGTTGCAAGGTAACAAGGCGCAAATACAGCAGGCGGCAGACTTAGAAGAAGAGCGGAGGATTCGGTCTCTTGCAGCGGCAAGAGCGATGCTGCCTGCCGTGCTGTCCGAGATTTGTAAGGTTGCGCAAAATAACTTGCGACTACGTTTCGCCCCCGGCTACGGGCCGATCGGGTCCGAGCTGGCAGACGCAACGGTCTTCCAGCCGATGCCTGAAGCCGTAATCCCTGTGCTCAAGGAAGTGATTCAGTATTCGGATCCGGCTACGCAAGACCGGCTGAGCAATATTCTTCGACATTTCCAAGTGTTCGAGGCTAGGCGGTCTGGAACCGAAACGACTGTGCTTCAACCTTTAGTCGCGGAGGGCCAGCTACCAACCCACAACGCTATTTCGGAAGTGTTGGGGTGGGCTGCGGTCTATGCGATGGCGGAAAGCGCCTTCGATTTCGCACGCGGAACCACATCTTCAATTCCGCCGACCATCAATGCTGCAGATATTCGGCGGGCGTTTTTCAGCGCCAGTATTGTATTGGAGAACTACCCCCTATTGGTCCAAATACTGGATGCGAGAGCTCAAGGAGGGCGGTTGGAGCTGCGTTGGGACGCTCACACCTAACGGATTCTTCGATTCCAGCTCAGGTTTAATACGCCCCCCGCCAAGACTTACTAGACGAGGTCAATAACTTGGTGGTGCGCATTATTTCAGTGATTTAGGTCCACTTTTAGTATATCTGGTTGACTTTGGCGAGGCCAACCTGCGCTCAAGCAGCGGAAGCAGTTTCTCCACCAAAATGTCAAGCTGACCAGCATTAAATTCAAGCGGCATTTGCGCCGGATTTTGTTCTCTTTGAGCTGGCGGACTGTAACTCGATGAAGCTCTATCAAGGTCTGCCAGAGCAATTGTTACGTCGACACCTGGCTGCAAGGCCACAACTACAGCATTTCTGGCTGCGGTGCGGAACTGCAATTTTCCACTGCTGGATTGAAGGTGCCTAAGTTCGTCTAGGGAGATATCACTCTCCGGAAAATCACAGAGAGCTACAGGCCGCAGCAATTCTTTTGCCAAGAGACGTCCAAGGCCGCCGAATGCATTCGTCCAGAACGTCTCCACACCGAGCCCTCCCGCCACTGCGGCCCAGGCCAACACTTCTGCTCCATCCTTGAAGTCCTGAGCCAAGCGGAAATCTCGCTCTGCTCCGCCAATTCGGCTTATGATGTAACCTGCAACGAAGTTGTAGATTTCGAGATCGCCCGGAAATGCATGCAGTGAAATATCCTTGATTCGTCTAAGCAGCCGGACGCGGTGCTCTGCGGGCATTTTGTCAACAAGTGCCAGCGTTTCAAAGTCCGGCGAGACCTCAATGAAATCGCGCACAATTGCACTGGGTAGCGAAGGTATGGCTTCCTCGGAAACTGCTAGCGACCTACAGGCGGCCGTCACCAACTCACTGTTGCGAGACGCTGGCACGCTGTTCCCGGGCATCAGGTTCAACAAGACTTCAATCACGAAGAGTCGTCTAACGCGCGTGGGGAGCTGCTTTTGCTGCACTGACTGCCTTGCTGCTTCCAGCCGCTCGATGGTGCCTAAGCCACTCTTCGGACCATAAAGAGCTGCAGCGCGGGCCACGGCGAAAGTTTCTGTCGACAGGCACGAAGATAGTGAAAGTGCTGCAATGTCGCGGTTCGAAGAGCTCATGGCGTCGGCAATGATCGCTCCCAGCCACGCCGCCTCAAGACCATTGAGAGAAGGGTAACGTGAGCCACTGCGAAAGTGACGCTCGAAATCTTCGGACGAAAGGAGGTAGCACCAGCTCGTGAGGGGAGCCAAATCACCATGAAATGTTACAAGCCAGGCGAGCAGCTCATCACGAGCTTGGGAAGAGCCAACGATAACAGCGACGGGACGGGCGCTTTGCTCATGCCAAACGACGACTACTGATTTCACAGACCCCTCTTGAGACAGCCGCAAAAACTCCTGGCTCGCGCTATCTCTCGCTTCCGACTCACCACGGAGCACAGAAGCTAGCTCTTCGCGGCTCAGGAGAGAAAACGACAAGTCGCTCTTAGTCATCATCATCGAACAATCCCTGTGCTGCAGGAGGAAATGCTCCTGCCAAGATTTCCGGAAGGGCTTGGTTAAAATACACCGCGAGTGACGTTTTGGCGCGGGTTACGACCGTATACGCTTTTTGGCGCGTCAGGTAACTGTCGTCCTCGGCAAATAGCCAATGAAGGGCACGGAACTCAAGCCCCTTACACGACTGGATTGTTGTGATGCATATCCGGCAGCTATCGGAGAAGTGCCTATCCGGAACCCCGGAGTGGAAAATTTGCGATTTCCCTGCCAATTTAGCGACTTGCTCAAGGGCGTCGAAGACATCATCGCAATCGGCGCGTCGGCGCACTACTACTCCAATGAGGTCTCCAGGCTCATTGTATGTGTCTAATTGGACATCCAAAGAAGCTACCAGAGCCTCCACCTGAGCCTGTCGCGAATATGGACCGACGGAGTGCGGCGGAGCCGGTGTGGGGCCGACGTAATGGCAATATGCGGCCAACGTGTAGTCGTCCTGCACAAGGATTCTATCTGCCATCAGACAGATATCGTGGCTAATCCTGAAGTGGTGCCTCAGATCGATCCTCTGATCGCATATCGCACCGGCGAGCTCCAGCGTGGTCCCACCCTGATAGACGCGCTGCCTGTCATCTCCCACAAGCATTAGCCGATCGGTCAACCGATTAAGGAATTCCAACTCTTCGAACGAGAGATCTTGAATCTCATCAACTAGAAGCGCGTCGTATGACACTAGGCGCCCATGTTGATCTAGAAGATCAGCTGCGGCAATGGCTCGGCGCCTGTTTGCCTCGACCAAATCCCCGGAATAAACTGGAGCGCTGACCCCATAGGTAGCAAAAAAACTATCGACAAATGATCTCATTGTTGTGATCAGCTCTGCCGGAAATCTGTTGTCTCCGCTCAGGGATATAAACTCCCGAAGCGTCCTAGTGAACGTTATAAGCTTAGTATTTGCCAGTTGGTGAGGCGGGAGCCTCAGATACTGACCTCGGTGCAATAGAATACTCGTCTTACCACTACCTGGTGGTCCGATGAGCATATATTTTCCGCTTACAGGAAGCCCTTCAATAGCATTTATTTGGTCCTGATGCAGGTCGCGGCGGCGTCTCCATAAAAGGCTCATTGGGCTTGATCCTCACGTTGCTCCAAGCACTTTTCGACTATTAGAGCAGAGCATTCTAAGAATATTGTATAGCACTGCTCTTCTATAGCCACTTCATGACCCGCAACATATGCGATCGTGACGGGCGGAGATTTGCACTCTAGAGGCCTATCCTTGCACCTGGCGACCCCGTTGATAGTCAACGTTTCAGACCCCACGGCCACCCACAAATCAGTCCTCAGACCAACACCACCATTCACGTTTGCAATCCAATCGAACGCAACCTTAAATTCTTTGCTTGACGTAAAATCCACTTTGCAACTACAGTCAACCTTATTCTCTGTAAGTTTTACATTGATAAACTCTCTGATTTTTTGAGACACACCATGCAAGTTTATTGATGATTGTTTAATGTTGAAACCATTATTACCTACGACTCCCAGAATAATTTCGTTCTGTCTTCGTCGATCCTGATTGAAATCGTTCCAACTGACAGCACGCAATCTTGCAGAAGGATCCTTTTGCAAGGCTCGTTGAGCTAAAACTGAGAGATAGGACGGAGCATCTGCCCTCACCGGGACTGTCGGGACTATGGTGGCGACAGCATGTGCGATTAGGTAACGGTTTCCGGCGCCTTTGCTGACCACCTCTTCAAATAACTGCTCCTGCGCCAGAAGATCATGAGTCACAGCTCCGAGCTGATAAAATGTCAGCGCCCTCCAAAGCTCCGGACCGGCGGGCCAGAGACGAAACATGTATTCAGGGGAGCTGTGACGTGCCGTCGCCACAAACGGCAGTTGACCGGACTCATCGGTTCCCGATCCACTATCACTGTCTATCAACCGCACAACCCCAAGATCGAGCAGCGTGGCCTTTTCAAAATCCATAGAGACCACAATGTTGTCGGGCTTGATATCCCGATGACATATATTGACTGACTCCAAGTATTGCGCGGCTCGAGCAATTTGCACAACAATACCTTCGATCTTGTCTCCTGGAACCAATTTGAGCGCCTCAGTCAAGCATAGCCCCGGCACTCGCTCCATGAGCATGTAGACAACGCCGTCAGCTTCCCCACAATCGAAGATTCGAACGAGTGTGGGGCATGTGTGCGTCAAAAGATTTTCTTGGACCAACGCTAGACGAGCCCTGCTCACCACTCCTTCGTTGCCCCTGAGAAAGTTAGGATGATAAATTTTTAATGCTGCCAGGCCATCAGCAGTTTCGACCTCAAACACGGCTGCACTGGCCCCATGTCCGAGCAGCTCTCGCATTTCCCATTGTTTAGCTTCAGCGAGTTTCCTGGCACTTTTTTCCAGGCGCGTGACTTCACTCGGATGCACTCGGTCCCTCCCCCCAAAGGAAATATATAGCTACACAGCATTACCCAAAGTTGCATAGCTGATGCAAGGCTTGCAATGCTGATTGGCAGGGACAATCTGACACCTGTAACAACACCACGCCCGCGAGGCCCGGCACGACACGGTGACGGCTGTCGGCACAACTAAACGCCAGTGGTCCTTGAGCGGCACCGAACAGGGTTCTTTACGAGCTCCAATCGATCACTGCATCCCTCGTCGCGGCAATGGAACCATGCGGACGGGACGCGGGCATCAATGCCGCAAACTAAGAGACACCGAAGAGAAGCTCGGGAAGAACGACTTCCCATCCCTCGTGTCTTAAAGTCTCCTGAAAATCCTCGCCGTTGTCGACTTTGCGCCATTGAATGATGGCTCTTGCTGAACCTTCAATGAAACCCAGTCCATCCGGCGGCCGATAGCTTTTCGCCATCCGCCCGATTGTCACGCCGACCGAGTTCTGGATCAGCCATCGACCATCATTCTCGACTAATGTTACGGGATCATCAGTTCGCAGATGTGCCAAGGCGGCATGCGCCGGATGTGAAGGGCTCTGCCGACCTGTCCAGGAGAGGTCCACCATCTGCGGCTCCACGAGTTGATAGCGGAGAGAGCGATCGCCGACTTGATCAGTCCTGGCTGTCATTTGTCGCCGCAGTAAACCCGGGGCATTGGGGCCGATAAGCGGATGCTTGTCCCTGGTAGAAAATATCGCCAGACTGCGCCTGGCGCGTGTCATCGCGACATAGAAAAGCCGCCTCGGCGCATCCCGATCTTCCCCTCGTGAGTTCCTATCCCAGCCGCCATCCAAGATCACCACATCATCGAATTCGAGCCCCTTGGCGCGATGCGCGGTCAGGAGCATCAGGCCGCGTTGTTCCTGACGAGCATCCCGTGCCCATTCCGCAAGCATTTCGATAAGGTCGGCGACCGGAACCGCCTTGCCATCCAGCTCCAAGCTGAATGCCGACAAGGCATCAGATATCATCGTCCACCAACAGTTCGCGGTCTGTGCGGCGATGAACTCCTGCATCTGTGAGATTGTTAGCATCTTTGCAGAAGCCGCTCTCACGAAGGCGAGGAAAGCCCTTACTTCACGAAGGCGCCAAAAGGGCGGCAAGGTCTCGCTCGCAAGCTGCACCGGAATGCCCCTCGCCTCACAATAGCTTCGCACCGGTTCCAGAAGACGCCACTCCCGGGCGATGATTGCCGTCTTTGACCAGGACCAATCCGGCACCAGCTGTGACAATCGAACCAGTTCATCAACTGCGGCCTGAGGCTGCCCGTCAGCGCTGCAGTGCAATAGTTGAACCCGCCCCTGGGCTACAGGGTCGAGATTGGCAAGCATGCCGCCTGCTGGAGCTTTTGCACGAGCCCGATCGATAAGGATATCATGCTCTGCCTTCATTCGCCCCGCAGCTGGCGCAATGACCCGGTTGGCGGCAGCAATAATCGCTGCGGTCGAACGGTAGTTCTCGATGAGATATGTCGGCTTGGCACTGTAATCCGTTTCGAAGCGCCTGATGAACTCGATCGAGGCGCCGGCGAACGCATAGATGTTCTGATCATCATCTCCCACGGCAAAGAGGCTGAGGCGCTGATCCTGGTCGTCGAGGGAGCGGCCGGCTACCGCTGCGATCAACCCATACTCCTCCGGACCAATGTCCTGGTATTCATCCACCAGGATCCACCGATACCCCTCTATCAACGTTTGGCGAAGTGCCTCGGCTTCTTCCTTCTGGAGACCGTCGCCCTTCAGCAAGGCCGTTGCTTCCACCACTACCTTGTCGAAGTCGCGCTGACTGTCTGTGTCAATCTGCCCGGCAAAGCTTGCGCCCACCAACCGCATGGCCAATGCGTGGCAAGTCGACACTGTCACGGCGATTGCGTCGTCGCCGATGAGGTCCTTCAGTCGCCTGCGAATTTCAACGGCGGCATGGCGATTGTATGTAAGCACCAGGATACCGCGAGAATCCTCACGTCGGATCCTAACCAGATAGGCAACGCGATGCACCAAGACGCGCGTCTTGCCGGATCCAGGGCCCGCGAGCACCAGCACATTTGTCTGCTCACGATCGTCTGCAACGATCTTTGACTGCGTTTGACTGCCTAGATCATCGACGATCCGACGCCAGCTTTCCGGTGTCGTCTGTCTGCGAAGCTCTCCGGCGCGGTCTGGCATCCACCGCTTTAGGAAGCTTTCCTTCTCCAATTGGAAATAGTCGGACGCCAATCGCTCAGCCTCATCGATAGAGATGAGGCCACGAGACGCGTAGGCCGCCATGATGTGGGTCTGAATGGTTTGTTCGCTGTAATGCTCTTCGAGAGGCAGAAAGTCCTTCTGGGTGAATTGGCCTGTGCCAGGGCGTAAGTTCACGGTAATCGCAGGTCTAAAGATCGTGAGGCCTCGCCCGAGCGTTATTACCCCCTGCTCGTGAAGCCACATCAGCGCCCGGCTCAAGAGCTTTGTTTCATCACGGACAGATCCTTTCAGAAAGACGTCTCCCATGATGGCGCCTTGCAGCTTGCCGATCGTCGTCTCGACTCTGATGTCCTTGCCGCGTGTTCCCTTTGGCACAAGCCCCTCCAGGTGCAGCAGCAGCAATTCCGATCCACGTCGCCGAAGCTCCGCAGTTCTGCTCAGCACCTCCCAGGATCGTTGTAGCCGCACCAGGCATGTGCTCCTATTCAGCTTCTGGACATGCACATTGCCACGGCCTCCGTCCTCATCACGCCCATCCTGCGCAAAACTACGAAGGTGAGCTTCGACCAAATCAGGACGAACGCTTGCATGACCCTGGTCACGTAGCATCTGACAGGTCGTCGCAAGGTGCAGGGGGTAGGCCTCCCCATCTTCGGCATCTGGCGCATTTTCGCGCAAAGCCCCAATCAGCGCAGTCTCTAGAGAAGCTGCCATCTGAAACCTGTGTCGCGAAGCTCCTTCAATACCGATATGCACGAACATGGTGATGGCGGTGTCGTCGGTTGCAATGCCGAGGGTTTCGAGATCGGATAATGCTTTGCGGAGAGCGCCACCTGTGAGGCCGCTCGCTCCGGAAAGTTCATCCGTAGATACTCCAGCATCCGAAGGGGCGGTCATCAGGTGCTGCACCAAGGCTATGAGTTGCTTGCGCCGCGGTCCTGTGATCTCCGCCTTTGTCAGAATGACATCGGCCTCCTGCATGGTGCGAATTCGCAGAGATGAGGGAAAAACCTGCACACGGTTCTCGTCGCGTGTCAGCAAGGTGGATTCTTCAAGCCAAGCGATTGCGGTCTTGACCCTCGTGTCGTCGGTCGCACTGTCGCGCTCAAAATCCTGCGCTGTGTCCTCGCGAACGATCTCACCAGGCGTCGCGACGACACCTCCCCGGTGCTTGCCCTTCGCATCCAGGCGACGCAGAGCCTTCAAGATCCCACTGATCTCATGACGAGCCAAGCGAGAGCGTGCGCTGAGCGAGAACTGTCGCTCGACATCGTCCGTGTTGAACAACAAAACACACACAGCAGGACTGCGATCTCGCCCGGCGCGCCCTGCCTCTTGCAGATAGTTCTCTAGCGATCCGGGTATATCTCCATGGACCACAAGCCGGATGTCGGGCTTGTCGATCCCCATGCCGAAAGCATTAGTCGCGGCAATGATCCTGAGGTCACCTACCCGGAAGCGTTCCTGCGTATCCTGCTTGCGTTCGGGTGTTAGGCCGGCATGAAAGTAGTCAGCGGCCAATCCCTGCTGCTGCAAGAAGCCAGCCACTTTTTCGGTTGCAGCACGCGTAGCGCAGTAAACGACCGCCCCCGACACTCCCTCTTGCGGGAGTGCGCGCTCGATGGTGTCCAGGATGTCCGCCAGTTTACGACTGCGGTGGGTTTCCTGGACTTCGAAGGTGAGGTTGTTACGCGTTGCCCCTCCGTCGAGCAGCAAGAGCTCCACTCCGAGGCGAGCGTGGAAGTGGTCCCTGATATCGCGCACTACCTCAGGCTTGGCCGTCGCAGTCAGACAGATGACGGGTGCCGGCTCTCGATCCCCGGTGTATTCGCGGATGAACCGCGATACGTAACGATAGTCCGGTCTGAAGTCGTGTCCCCACTTCGACACGCAATGGGCCTCATCGAGGATCCAGTAGCCGACCTCACGCTGCGACAGGATCGAACGCACGGAAGCATTTCGCAGCTGCTCAGGCGAAATCAGCAAGATGGCCGCCTCACCCATCCGGATTTGATCTAGTGCTGCATGCCGCTCTGGCAGTGACAGAAGACCGTTGATCGTCACGCAACTGGAGATGCCATGTCGTGCAAGACCTTGGACCTGATCAGCCATAAGAGCCACCAATGGGGAGATCACGACAGACAGAGCGCCGGTCTTGTCGAACCGTGAAAGCGCTGGGATTTGATAGCAGACAGATTTACCAGTGCCAGTCGGCAGGATGCCAAGCACCGATCGGCCAGCCATTGCCTCTGCGACGATGCGCTCTTGCAAGGGACGACCGGCATCATCCTTCGGCTCGGCTCGAAACCCCTCAAACCCGAACCAGCGCGACAACGCTTTCTTTGGATCGTTTCTCTCCCGGCACCACTGACAACGGTCGTCGTCGCATGCCTTGTCGCGGAGGTGCCTGACGATCTGCGCGGCCTCACGGAACTGCGCCCGCACCCAAGGCGGCATGACAGAATCTCCGCCCGCGACAGAGATCCAGGAGAGCGCATAGGCCATCGGCCACCCCAGATGGGGCGACGAAAGGCGTTGCAATACGTCTCGCACTCGAGCTGCGCAGGCCTGCCCCTCCAGGAGCTGCTGGATCGCCCGTTCGGCGGCTAAAGGAGTAGGGCGAGCAGCTCGGCGCAAGTCGGCGAAAAAAGCGTCGAAACCACCGCTGCCTGGCGCGCAGGTCGAGAGATAGTGGTAGGCTTCGATGACTGCCGGCGCACGATCTGCGAGGCTCCTAAAGGCCTCTATCTGATTTGCCAGGATCTGAAGAACCAGGCGAGCGTCCAATTCTGGATCATTGACATGCCCGGCCTGCAGCCGTCCATCATGATGATGCTTGACCAGGTGATGGTAAGGATTGCGCGGAAACGCCAGTGGATTCAGCCAGAGCGTGTCGACAGGGCCTGACGAGAGCCGGCCAAAGCTGGGCCTCGCTGCGGTCAGATGCGGAAGATCATGCCGGAGAATATTATGACCGAGCAGAAACTCGGCCTCTGACGCCATTTTCTCCAGTCGATCGAGTGCAGCGTCGAGATCTCTGTCTCGGAAGACTACCTTCTCGAGGTCACGAGACCGGACCGCCGCAAAGGCAAAGATCTTGGAGCTTTCTGGGTTGACCTCGAGGTCGATCGACAGACACCGGTCAACAAATGAAGGGGCAGTATTGTCGATGTTGCACACCTTTATGTAAACCGATTTTCGCTCTGGATTGCCAAGCCACCCTGACGCAAGTCTGTTCCGGGCAATCAGAGATGGTAAGCATCAAACAACAATGGTGCGGGTGGTGCAAGCTCGCGCAATCTCTGAGCAGTTGCTTCGTGACGAAGTTTTCCTCGATCTTCTCTGTTGACCTCGGAGCGGGGGACAGACTTCATAATTAAATGACAGCTGAATAGGCGGCTTGTAACGTTGGCTCATGGCTGAAGGACCTTGGACCGATACAGAGAACGACCTGATCGTTGCAGATTATTTCGAGATGCTAATGCTCGACGTTGCAGGCAGCCCCTACAACAAGGCCGAGCATAACCGTCGCCTCCAGCAGCTGCTCGGCCGATCCCGCACTTCGATCGAGTTTAAGCATCAGAACATCAGTGCGGTGCTCAAGGGGTTCGGCGAGGAATGGATCCCAGGTTACAAGCCGGCATTCAATTTCCAGAAGTCTCTTGAAGACGCGGTAGCTCGGTGGCTCTTCGCCAATCCGGCCTGGCTTCAGCGCCAACCAAATCTGCCCTGGACATCTGAGATGCGCGAGGCTGAACCGCTCTGGATCGGACCAGCGCCGACCATGTCCAACCAACCGCCCCCGCAAGAGCTTGAGCAAATGCAGCACATCGCTCGTAAATTCGATGTTGCCGGCCGAGATGAGCGCAACCGCAAACTGGGACGCGCCGGCGAGGAGCTCGTTCTCGCGCATGAGCGCGCCACTCTGAAAGCAGCAGGCCGCACGGATCTTGCGAACAGCGTGCGCTGGATCTCTGAGGACGAAGGCGATGGTGCGGGCTACGATATTGCAAGCTTCGACCTGTCCGGCAAGGAAAGGCTCATCGAGGTCAAGACGACAAACGGGTGGGAGCGCACCCCCTTCCATATTAGCCGCAATGAGCTCGCCGTAGCCCAGGAACGCCGCACGCAATGGCGCCTTTTGCGGCTCTGGAATTTCTCGCGAGGACCGAAGGCGTTCGAGCTGGCTCCTCCGCTTGAGGCACATGTGACGCTGACCGCGACAGCTTTTCAAGCCAGCTTTAGCTGATTACGGAGATCACCCACCAGGAGGGTTGCTGCACCTGCAGCCTTGCTAGACTCTCTGCGTTTGCGAGCGACCTTTACATAACAGGTTTACCGACCGCGATTATGTAAAGGTCGCAACCATTGAACCTTGACAAACACCTACCTCAGGTTGTCATCGAACCTGACACAAAATCCGCAATCATTGCGGAAATGCCCGAAACCTTGACACTACCTTTCCCCCATCTTGACAGAATGGCATGAAATCTATGTTTTTGCCTCTGATGTAAAGGTTGGAGAACACGATCAGGTTGCAGGTAAGACTGCTGGCCTGATCTCATTGACGCCCGACAGAACAGCGGCTTCGAAAGCAAGGTCTTTTGGCGGGCCTGCTTTATGTCGGCAGCAGGGGTCGTATGAGTGCCAGCGTCGAAAACATATCCAGAGTAGTTTGCGTCGCAGGGGCAAGAAACGTGTCCGCGCCTTTAACTGACCGCAGATCTGAGCTCTAGCTGCAGGACCAGTAGCTTCGAACCTAGCTTTCTCAGATAGATCTAGAGATCAACGGACGATGCGCTGGCGCGCACCTCCACCTTGTTGGCTGCCACCTGGTGCCCGCTAGCCTCCTACGCCGCGAACGCAGCTCGATATTGCCCTGCATCCGAAACATCGAAGTCCTAGGGCATGCGCGCATCAGCCATGGGGATGCATTCCGTGGCCGCGAGCATCCGGTCGCCTATCCTCCCATACCGGTTATCGGGCCGCTACCAGGCCGCGCCCAATCATTTCCAGAAGCTGAGCGTCAACCTGGTAAGCTGACAAGCAACCGAAGGCGGCGACGCAGCGTGGGAGTCAGCTCCGGGATACGGTCACCATAGAAGTCACGGAGGAAGGCGATCCAGCCGCGCTCAACCGCCGAAGCGGCATCATTCGTGAACACCTCCTCGATCGTATTCACCAACTCTACCCCGAACCAACTCTTGAGGACGAGCGCGAACAAGGTCTGTCCGTCGCACCCGATAGCCTTGGCCAACGGCATTGCCTTGTCGAGGGGAACCCGGAGCTCTCCACTAAGAATACCTTCCAGCATTTCAGGTCCGTGGAAACCGCACAGGATCGCGATTTCATTTAGAGTGTAGGGACTCTCATCAATATGCGCCCTGAGGAGGGTGGATATCTCGGCCTTCGTATCCTCATTCATCATCAATGCGCTCTCTTTGATCAGTTTCAATGAGTATATATCACTAATCTCAGAGGTTTTCTGATGGGAACAGCATCAATTCTGCAGCGTTAAGTAACCGCTTACTTATTGGCATAATGTATAATTTGCTGATTAATTGACTTTAGCAAGGCAATGCTGGAATACAACACGACACAAAGGAGGAATACATGAGATGGAAAAGGACCCCAGCGCCGCCGTTATTGTCGGAAATATCCTGAGGGATCACCTGTGCGCGTCCGGCTTTTCGACGGAACAGCTAGCAACGCGTCTTGGCATCAAACAGGGAGCGAAGGTGATGAACTTAATCACCGGGCGCCACTATTTTCCCCCAGACCTTATCGAAGCCGCCGTAGAGGCCCTCGGAATCGAGCCAACAAACTTTACCCGTGCCGTGCTTAGGCAGTTCTTTACCGATAGAACTGTCGACTTCATGTGCCAGGCGCTGTCCAGCGGTCCAACTGACCCATCTGATGAACTCGCGGGCCGGTCACGAGAGACGACCCCAAAGCGAAAATCCAAAAAGAAAAAGGGCGGCAAATGATCCGCGACCAGGACGACGCCGCATGAGTGATCAACTTCAACTCCGCAGCGATGAAACCTTTCCGCACCAGCTCGACCGCGACACCTGGCGCATTCTCAAGAAGGCGTTGAAGACAGGACTCTCCGATCGAGGGATCTGCGTGGGCGACGACGAAGCATCCTTAATCACACGGTTCATGCTCGAGCAGATTGAGAAGAGCGGGCTCAGAATTGTCCCTGCCAAGCCGACATCGGAAATGCAGCAGGCCATCAAGAAAGCGCTAGACGAGGGAAAGCGCATGTCGGTCACCTGGGTGAAGCCGCGCACCAAACAGCGTTGGCGGTATCAGGCCGCGATTGATGCCGCGCCAAGCTGGCGCCGCGGCTATGAACTGGACCAAGCTGCCGGATCCGGACAACAGGATGAGTGTGACTAAGCCGCCTCCTCTACACCGTCGGAGACCTTCAGGTGATCGATCAGCAGTCCAGGATAGGCGATGGAGTTGATCAGCTCCACTCGCTGTTCAAGCATCCCCTGAGGCAACGTGCCGTAACGCTGTGTCATAGTGCCAGACGTATGTCCGAGGATGAAACCGAACTGCTCATCAAGGAAACCTGCGCGACGGAGAGCGTCAGCCGCCCCATGCCGAAAACTGTAGAGGGATAGGCCGCGACCTTCTTTCAACCCGATCTTTGTCAGGTAGCGCGGGAAGTCTCTACTAAACGTGGCGATCATCTGGCCGCGCTCGTTGCGCTCAGCGAGCGGAAACAGTCGCTTCTCTTCCAGCTTCTTCAGTGTAGTATGATATTTGAGCAACCCGAGCTTCACCAATTCGGGGTGAACAGGCACGACGCGCATTGAACCAGCAGTCTTTACGGACTTGTCACCATCCCCTTCAGTCGTGATGTGCATGATCCAGTGACCGCGGTCTTCGCGGACATCGTCTATTCCAAGCTGCGCGATTTCTGCGGGACGGGCGCCGGAAAACAGCATGATCAGCGGCACCCAGAAACGATGGTCTCGGATCAGGACATTGCCAGGCTTGCTCCAGAAACGAGGGGCATCATCATTCTGGCATCCGGTAAAGAACGGCGAATTGAACAAGATATTCATCTCATCCACGGTGAAGGGCTTGGTAGTCTTCTCCTTCGACTTCTTGAGGAACATGTCGGCCGCCGGGTTCGCCGACAGGTAGCCGTGGTTCGTCAGCCAGGTGCAGAAGGCGCTGAATCCGGATAGATGACGATTGACCGTAGGGGCGCTGATTGTAGGCTTCTTTACAATCTCATTGTGCTTGACGATTTGGGCGATCTTCATGCCTGCAAAAACCCGCGTCTCGGTTGCCTTGACCGGGTATTGAAGCAGGAGCGCCTTCCATTCCCTCACAGCCTTCTTGTCGATCCGATGGACTGGGAACGTGCTACCGACGTGGTCCACGAACAGACCTACATCCCGACGAGCTTGTGCAAGCGTATCCGACTTAATCTGGTTGGGGTTCTCGCGCGCGTAGATCTCGAAGAGCTCCATGATGGTCTGGCCAGGAGCTGCTGCCTCGCGGGCGATGCCGGACGCCGGCTTGACGATCGGATCTTTCGGGGCTCCGGTAAAGTCACCCCCGTCACGTTCAAGGGTGCGCTGGAGTCCCTCGATCTCAGCACGCGTCATCAGGACGCAAAGCTCGCGATACTCATCCGAGCCTTCATCAACCAGGAGCTTGTGCTTGGCAACGAAGTCCTTCGCCGCCGACGCGATTAATTTGTTGTCGCCAGAAGCAAGCGCCCTCTTCAAGGCCGCAAGCCGCCGACTGCGTAGATTGGCGTCATCGGTCCGCGCTCTCAGCATCAGCTCGAAGTCGGTGTAGGCGTTGATCATGCCAAAGAAGTCGTCGGACGTGATCTCGCCGAGATCGATCCGGCGATACAGGCTCTGCAGCTCTGCGTCCTGGTCTTCCGGCGTCGGCATTGCACGCTGTTTGCGATCATAGCTTTCCAGCGTCGCCTCATAATGCTGCCAGACTGCAGTCGCCTTGTCTTCTGGCGTTAGCTCGCGGCGTGAGCGAACCTCATCGAATTCGGCTCGCCAACTCTCGATGACGGGCCAGAGACGCCTTTTTGCTTCGTTCTCGTCCTTGGTCTGCAACGACTTCTTACGCGTCGTCGTGCCATAGTGGGCGACAAGATCGAGCGGAATATCAAGTCTGGCATAGTAGGTTGCCCCGCGCCGATCGAGATATGTGACCCTTGCCATTTCTGCCCATCCGTAGCACTATTCCGGAACACCCAACCGGAACACTGCTATAAAATAAGCCGTTAATTGCAATAGGTTGTTTCGCATCAAGGCGTTGATGAAAGTTGGATTACTTTCCAGGTTCCCCAGCCAATCTTTCTTCCGCTAGATTTAGATGCCTGATTTGATCAGGAAGTGCTAAGTGCTGATGTTTGCGGATGATCAATAGCGATCATGCCGCCCTTGCCAAACGCTCTTGCTAATTTACCGATTCTCGCTCAACCTAAAGTCTGTGACGTTGGGGGCATGCGTGGATTTTATATCTTGGCTGCTTACGCTTGTTGGTATCGGTAGCGACCGTGCCATGCGCCAGAGCGACCTGCGGGCTGAGGTGGCACGCCTAAATGCTGAAGTTGCTGGTGAACTTGGCCGTACACTCGACATTCTATCGATGGCCACTCCACGTCTGAAGCGCTTAGCCTCACAGATCGGCGCAGAGCATCCCGAAATACAATTGGGCATTGTGAATTTTTTGGACGAGCAGCAAGCGCTTACCTTGGCGATGCTGAAACAAACAGAAGACAATAAAGTGAGGATTGCTGCGGTAAGAGGCTTCCCAGATTGGGATAAGGCTGTGCGTGATTTTCAGGAGTGGCGCATTACCGCCTCACGTATCCCTCCATGGATTCAAGGCGTGGTTGACCAGTACGATACAGTGTTTCTTGAGAACGGCATTCGTTGATCTTTCCATCATCTCCCTCTCAAAAACCGAGCTTCGTCGCACTTTGTTGCACAGGCGGAAATCAATCCCCTTTCTACGAGAATCTAAGTCATATTGGCCTTGCCGGCGCGGCGGGTCGTGGCTATTTTCCCTGCGGAATCATGAGGGAAATCAAGCATGTCGACAGTCAGGAACCTTGTCATCGCCGCCATCGTGGGTGTTGCCGTGGGAGCGGGCAAGATGGCGTATGACAAGTGGAGCGGCGCGGAATGGGAGGTTTCTCCCCAAGAGATCGCGCAGGCCCAGGCAGAGGGCAAGGCGGGTCTCGAGACACGGCCCGGCACCGTCGCCTACCTGCCGATCCGCAGCGAAACGGCGGACCTTCTGCCTGTCGCATGGGCCCTTTACGGGCTGGGTGCCGCTGCGTTCACCTTCTTCTCGCTGCGAAAGAAAAAGGCCGCGTGATGCGGCGCGCTAGGGTTGTGGCCGCAACCGTGCTGCTGGCATCGCCCGCGTTGGCGAACTGCGTTCCGCCCTGGCAGACGCAGTTCGCCTGCGCCATCCCGGAACGGAATGCCCGGGCGGAATTCTGCCGCATCGCCGAGCCCGCGCAGCATCCCGGCAAGAAGGAAGCCTATTATACCTATGTGGTGGGAACACAGCCCGCGGAGCTGTATTTCGAAACCGATTCGACCTGGTTTTCGACCAAGGACACCGACGTCGATCACCCCACGGATCTCACCATGGCACTGGGCTATGCGCGCGGCGACTACGTCTATGCCTTCGTCGTGACGCAGGATAAGCGCCTCGACGACCGCATCCGCGACGCGGAAATCCGCGTCTACAATTCGACGGATGCCTTCACGAATGACGTGAAGGGCAATGAAGTCACCCGCCTCTCCTGCGACCCCGCCTCGATCATCGCCGATCTTCCCAGCATTCGGCCTTAACGCTGCCGAGACGAGGCGTTCTTCTTGCTTTATCTCTAATAAACAGGTGGAGCGGTACGGATGGGCCTCTTGTCAGCGCAGGCGGCGGCTGGCACGTTGTGGTTGCTTGATTCACAACTGCGTAGAGGGAAGCCCATGGCGCACAAGTTTGAGATCTACAAGGACAAGGCCGGCGAGTTTCGTGTTCGCTTCAAGTACAACAGCGAAGTGATGTTCTCCACGGAGGGCTACTCCAGCAAGGCCAGCGCACAGAACGCCATCGATTCGATCAAGAAGAATGGCCCCGACGCGCCGGTGGAAGACAACACCGCCCCCAAGGCCTGATCGGCCGTCTTCAGAAAGCCCGCCACCGGCGGGCTTTTTGTTGTTCAGAAGGTTGGCGGCGTACAGGCGCTGATGACCTCGCAAGGCACCGGGCCGACGCAGCGGAAGCGATGCGGGCGCCGGCTTTCGAAGTAATAGGCATCGCCCGGCCCGAGGATGCGCCGCTCGTCGTCCACGGTCACTTCGAGGCGGCCCGACAGCACGATGCCGCCCTCCTCGCCATCATGCACCAGCGGTACCTTTCCCGTATCGGCGCCGGGCTGATAACACTCCTTCAGGATCTGCAGGCTGCGGCCGAAGAGGTTGTCGCCCAGCTGGCGATAGGAAATGCCGCCCTTGCCGATCTCCGTCAGCTCGTCCGCGCGGTAGAAGGCCTTTTTCGGCCGGTCCGGTTCAAAGGCGAAGAACTCGGCAAGGCCGATGGGGATGCCGTCGAGAATGCGTTTCAGTGCACCGACGGACGGGTTGGAGGCGTTCGATTCGATCAACGAGATGGTGGAATTGGTGACGCCGGCGCGCTTGGCGAGTTCCCGCTGGGAAAGGTTGTGAGCGATGCGCAGATAGCGCAGCCTGCCCCCGATATCGACCGACATGGCATCTGCCTGTTCTAGATGTTCGAAATAGCGAAATTGTCTTGCTCTCCATCCTTTCTTTTCAAGTGCTTGGCGTCAACAAGAAAAGGACTTGTTCGGCCTTGCAAATCATGGCGACAATCCTCCAGCCAGAGCATTTCCGCTTTTCGCGTTGCGGAACGTTCTACCCTTTCGTTTCACGCAGTTCCGGCCACGAGCCGCTACGCCCTTTGCCGGAACCGCCCTGGAGGACTTCGCCATGAACGTGCACAACAAACCCAATGCGCCGGTGCTGGACAGCTACTGGATGCCGTTTACCGCCAACCGGCAGTTCAAGGCTGCCCCGCGCCTGCTCGCCGCTGCCGAAGGCATGTATTACACCAGCAGCGACGGCAGGCAGGTTCTGGACGGCACCGCGGGCCTGTGGTGCGTCAATGCCGGGCATGGCCGCCGGCAGATCGCCTCCGCCGTCGAGCGCCAGCTGATGCAGATGGATTTCGCACCCTCCTTCCAGATGGGCCATCCGATCGCGTTCGATTTTGCCGAGCGCCTCGCGGAAATCGCGCCCGGCCCGGAAGGCGCCAAACTTGATCGCGTGTTCTATACCGGCTCGGGCTCGGAATCGGTCGATACGGCGCTGAAGATCGCTATCGCCTACCAGCGCGCCATCGGCCAAGGCACGCGCACGCGCCTGATCGGCCGCGAGCGAGGCTATCACGGCGTCGGCTTCGGCGGCATTTCAGTGGGCGGCATCGTCAACAACCGCCGCGTCTTTCCGCAGCTTGCCGGCGCCGATCATCTGCGCCACACACATGATCTCTCCAGGAACGCCTATGTGAAGGGCCAGCCCGAGCACGGCGCGGAGCTTGCTGACGATCTCGAGCGTCTGGTCGCGCTGCACGGCGCGGAAACCATCGCCGCCTGCATCGTCGAGCCGGTCGCCGGCTCGACCGGGGTGCTGATCCCGCCGAAAGGCTATCTCGAAAAGCTGCGGGCGATCTGCGACAAGCACGGTATCCTGCTGATCTTCGACGAGGTCATCACCGGCTTCGGCCGTCTGGGCGCGGCCTTCGCCACTGACTATTTCGGCGTCACGCCCGACCTCGTGACCACGGCCAAGGGCCTCACCAACGGCGCGATCCCGATGGGTGCGGTGTTCTCCAGCCGCAAGGTACACGATGCGCTGATGCACGGCCCGGAAAACGCCATCGAACTTTTCCATGGCTACACCTATTCCGGCCACCCGGCCGCTTGCGCCGCCGGCATCGCGACACTCGACATCTACCGTGACGAGGGCCTGTTCACTCGCGGTGCGGAGTTGCAGGACGACTGGCACGCGGCGATGCATTCGTTGAAGGGCCTGCCGCATGTCATCGATATCCGCACGATCGGTCTCATTGCCGGTATCGAGCTTGCCTCGCGCGATGGCGCACCGGGCGCGCGTGCCTACGATGTCTTCGTCGATTGCTTCGAGAAGGGCCTGCTCATCCGCGTGACCGGTGACATCATCGCCTTCTCGCCGCCGCTGATTGCCGAAAAGAAGCATTTCGAGGATATCGTCTCGATCCTGGGCGATGCGTTGAAGCGCGCGGCCTAATCTTTCCTGCGCAGGAAACGCTGTTATATCTGGGCCCGTCATCAGCACGGGCCCTTTTCATGTCAGCAGCCGGCAACCGCGAACCGAAACTCATCTTCCGCCTCCAGTTCGAGCCGGAGGGTCGCATCGGGCGTGGCAAGATTGCGCTTCTCACGCATATCCGGGAAACCGGCTCGATTTCCGCCGGGGGCCGGGCGATGGACATGTCATATCGGCGCGCGTGGCTTCTGGTGGACGAGATGAACCGGCTGTTTCGCGAACCCGTGGTCGAATCACAGCGCGGCGGCAAGCAGGGCGGCGGCGCGGTGGTGACACCGTTCGGCGAGGCGCTGATCGCGCATTATCACGCCATGGAAGAGAAGGCTCAGGCCGCCCTCTCCGACGATATCGACTGGATCATTGGCAACCTGGCGGAGTGACGGCTACTCCAGCGCCACCGTCTTGATGACCGCATGAACCGGCAGGCCGGGGGTGAGGCCAAGGCGTTCGACCGAAAGCGCGGTGATGCGGGCGCGGACATGATCGCCGCCGCAGGCGATGCGCAGGCTTGCCATGCCCTCCCCGTCCGGCTCGATCGCTTCCACGGTGCCTTCAAGGATGTTCAACGCGCTCAGTCCTTCAGGGCGCACCGTCGCCACCATGACATCGCGCGCGGGAATGCGCAGGCGCACCGCCTCGCCGGGCAAGACCTTTGCGCCGGGCACCAGCAGTGCCGCGCCGCCTTCGAGGCGAATGGTGGCGAGGCCGTGGGCCGCGTCCTGCGCCTCGACACGACCTGTCAGCACGCTGCCGGCTTCGCGGCGCTCCATGGTTGAGGCAAGGCGCGGGCCGCCCAGCACGTCCGAAGCGGGTCCGATGGCCTCGATGCGTCCTGCGGCCATCAGCACCACCTTGTCGGCAAGACGGGCGACCTCGGCAACGGAGTGGCTGACATAGACGATGGGAATGCCGACCTCGTCGCGCAGGCGCTCGAGATAGGGCAGGATTTCCGCCTTGCGCTCCTCGTCGAGGGCCGCGAGCGGCTCATCCATCAGCAGAAGTCGCGGAGAAGACAGAAGCGCACGGCCGATGGCGACACGCTGTTTTTCGCCGCCCGAGAGATTGGAAGGTTGACGGTCGAGCAGGTTTGCGATGCCGAGCAGATCGATGATGCGATCCGGGTGTTCCGTTCGTGCGCCCTTCGGCGCGAACCAGCGGCCGTAATCGAGGTTCCGGCGCACCGTCAGATGCGGGAACAGGCGCGCTTCCTGAAAGACATAACCGAAACGGCGGCGATGGGGCGGCACGAAGCGGCGGCCGGCAGTATCGACCAGCACGTCGTCATCGAGCTGGACGCGGCCGTCCGCAGGGCGCGCCAGCCCGGCGATGATGCGGATAAGCGAGGTCTTGCCCGAGCCGGAACGCCCGAACAGTGCCGTCACGCCGCCATCGGAGGAGAAGGCGGCCTCGAGCGAAAATTCGCCGAGACGGTGGCGGATATCGACGACGAGGCTCATTCGAGGTGCACCTTGCGGCCGATGCGCTGGGCGAGGACTTCCGACGCCAGCAGCGCCACCATGGAAATGGCGATGGCAACGAGCGTAAGACGCATCGCGCCCTGATCGCCGCCCGGCACCTGCGTGAAGGTATAGATGGCGGCCGACAGGGTCTGCGTTTCACCGGGAATATTGGAAACGAAGGTTATGGTGGCGCCAAACTCGCCCATCGCCTTGGCGAAGGCGAGGATCATGCCGGCCAGCACACCGGGCAGGATAAGCGGCAACGTGACCGTCAGGAAAACCCAGAGCGGACTTGCCCCCAGCGTTCCGGCCGCCTCCTCAAGCTTGCGGTCGACCGCCTCGATGGAGAGCCGGATGGATCGCACCATCAGCGGAAAGCCCATGACCCCGCAGGCCAGCGCCGCACCTGTCCAGCGGAAGGACAGGACAATGCCGAACCAGTCATCGAGGAAGGATCCGACCGGGCCGCGCCGGCCGAACAGGATGAGCAGGATGAAGCCGGTCACGACCGGCGGCAGGATGAGCGGCAGGTGCACGATGCCGTTCAGCAGCGATTTGCCCCAGAAGCGGCCGCGCGCCAGCGCCAGCGCCACCAGAATGCCAAGCGGCAGGCTCACGAGCACCGCCACCGACGAAACCCGAAGGCTCAGCCGGATGGCGGTCCATTCCTCGGCGCTGAGCGCTAGCCAGTCCACGGCATTTTCCTTTGCAAAATTCGATGACCGAGACCCTAGTTTCCAGCCCGGCGTTGCGAAAGCCCCATCATCCGCCTGCCGGCACCTTCTCCCCGCTTACATGGAGAAGGTCGCGGTAACGGGATGAGGGGCGGCCCCAAGCGGTGAGCAAACCTCCGTTAGACAACCGGAAACACGTGCCTTGGCCTATGGAATAGGCTCACCCTACTTCAGGATGGTAAAACCCTGCTGGGTAAAGAACGGCGCGGCCTTTTCGGACTTCAGGAAGTCGAGATAGGCGGCCGCCGCCGGGCTCTGGGATTCCGAGAGGATGGCGACGGGGTAGATGATCGGCGGGTGGCTCTCTTCCGGGAAGGTTCCGACGACGGCAACGCCCGGATCGGCGGCGGCATCCGTTTCGTAGACGATACCGTAGGGCGCCTCGCCGCGTGACACGAGCGCAAGCGCGGCACGCACGCTTTCAGCTCCTGCGACCTTGCCCTCGACGGACGACCAGACGCCGAGCTTTTCGAGCGCGGCCTTGCCGTATTTACCGGCCGGAACGCTGTCGACCGCGCCCATGGCAAGCTTGCCGTCGCCCACGAGGCCGGCGAGGTCGAAACCTTCCTTGATATCGACCGCTTCCGCCTTGTCCTTCGGCGCCACGAGCACGATGCGGTTGCCGAGCAGGTTGGAGCGGGTGTCATCCTTGATGAGTTTCTTCTCGGCCACATAATCCATCCAGGCAAGATCGGCCGAGATGAAGAGATCGGCGGGAGCTGCCGCTTCGATCTGCTTGGCGAGTGCCGAGCTTGCGGCATAGGAGACGGCCGTCTCATTGCCGCTTTCCGCCTGCCAGGCGGCGTTCGCCGCATCCAGCGCGTTCTTGAGGCTGGCTGCGGCAAAGACCGTGACCTTTTCGGCGGCCGCGGCCGGCATGGCAAGCGGCAGCGCGGCAAAGGCAGCGACGACGAATTTCAAAAGCAGACGACGGTTCATTCCTGTTCTCCCATTTCCACCTTTCGGCAGCGTGATATCTCGGTGAATATATCGCCGCCTGCAATTTTGCCAGCGTTATATTTTTGAGAACACAATGACACCGACGTAGACATAAGGCCGGCGGAGGGAAGCATCGGAAAATACGGGAGAAAGAAGGGGAGCGGCGTTGCCGAGGTCCAGAAATGGAAAAGCCTGCCGCGGGAGGAGGTGCGGCAGGCTTTCCGATAGAACCGAATGGCGACTGGGAGGAGGAGTGTCGCCATTCCCGCAGTCGGCCTTGGGAGGAGGAGTAGGCCTTCTGCAAACATCGAAGCTTCGTGGGAGGAGGTACGTTGCTTCGATAGGTATGACTATATCCGATTCCTGATGATTTCATAGGCATCGTTTTGCAAAGCAGCCATGCGCTATGCGCTTATCGAATGACTGAAGGTGCCTTGGCAGACCCGTTTCTGCCTGTGGTCTTCGCAACGCAAAAACGCCCGCTCGAGAGCGGGCGTTTCCAAATTCCTGCCGTCGTGCGGCCTGTCGATCAGAGGCCGACAGCGCTGCGGGCGACCTGCTTGATATCCGAGCGTGCGATACCGAGATCGTTGAGTTCCCGCTCGGTCATGCGGCCGAGTTCGGTGACGGTCTGACGATATTTGCGCCAATTGCTGAAGGAACGTGCCATGTTCATGATGATCCCCTTTCGTGAGGCTCTCTGTTCGGCACCGATCCGTGGCACCGCGTCTTTCGATGGGTATGTTTTACTGCAATGCTGCACTGCGGTACAGCGCAAAGGCCGCACGCCACCCATGCAATCAGCGCATGGGTTAAACCAGGTCAGCCGCCGCCAGCGAGCAGGATCCAGCCAATCCCGGCAAGAGCCGACAGGCCAAGCGTCATCGGCACGGAGCTTTTGAGTTTGAAGAGAGCAAAGGCTGCCGCAACAGCAAGAAGCGCCGACGGCAGTATGAGCGTCGACGGCACCGGCACCTCGATATGCAACGGCCCGGCCGACAGCACGGTTACGGCTCGAAAGAGGGTGTGCACGGCAAGCCAGACCGCCAGATTCAGGATGACACCGACCACTGCGGCGGTGATGGCGGACATGGCACCGGACAGCGCCGCATTGCCGCGCAGCTTCTCGATGAAGGGGGCGCCCAGAAAAATCCAGAGAAAACAGGGCACGAAGGTGACCCAGGTGGTGAGGATCGCGCCAAAAGTCGCCGCCACCATCGGGCTCAGGCCACCCGGATCGCGGTAGGAGGCGAGGAAACCGACGAATTGCAGCACCATGATGAGCGGCCCGGGCGTCGTTTCCGCCATGCCCAGCCCGTCCAGCATTTCGCCGGGCTGCAGCCAGCCATAGTGCTGTACGGCCTCCTGCGCGACATAGGCCAGCGCGGCATAGGCGCCGCCGAAGGTCACGACCGCCATCTTGCTGAAGAAGACGCCGATATGCGTGAAGACATTCTCGCCACCGGCAACGACCCAGATCAGCGCGACGGGGCCGAGCCACAGACAGAGAATCACGGCCGATATCTTCAGCGACCAACGGAGATCAGGCCGGGCATGGGCCGGCGTCGCCTCGCCCAGCAGCGAATCACGATCCTGCAGCACCGCGCTGCGCGTGGCAGCATGGCCGGCGGTCACGCGGAAAAGCCGCATCCCGGACTTCGAGCCGAGATAACCGATGAAGGCAGCGGCAACGACGATAAGCGGAAACGGCACCTTGAAGGCGAAGATGGCGATGAAGGCCGCGCCGGCAATCGCGATCATTGCCGGATTGACCAGGGCACGGCTGCCGATGCGGAAAACCGCTTGCACGACGACGGCGAGTACCGCCGCCTTGAGGCCGAAGAACAGCCCCTCCACCACGCTCGCATCGCCGAAGACGACATAGACATAGCTCAGCGCCAGAATGGCGAGAAAACCGGGCAGGATGAACAGCAGGCCTGCGATCAGCCCGCCCAGCGTGCGGTGCATCAGCCAGCCGATATAGATGGCAAGCTGCTGCGCCTCCGGGCCGGGCAGCAGCATGCAGTAGTTCAGCGCGTGCAGAAAACGGCTCTCCCCGATCCAGCGCTTCTCCTCCACGATGATGCGGTGCATGACGGCGATCTGCCCGGCCGGGCCGCCGAAGCTGAGCGCAGCCACCCGAGCCCAGACCGTGATCGCCTCGCCGATGGGAACACCGTGCGCGTGGTCGCTGGACGGAGCGCCCGTCCGGGCCGCCGTATCGCCTGCCAAATGTTGCCCCTCCCCGTCTATGCGCATCCGCGCTCTAGCCTGCCGATGTATAGCAAATGTGACATGCCCGGCACCGGCATGGTTTTCCAAAGAAAAGCGCGCCCGAACAAAACTCGACCAACGCCTGACGCCATGAATTGCGTTGCGTCGGCGGGACGATCGGCTAGGGTCGCACTGCCATTCCGGCGACTGTCGGAACTGGTCGCGGCGCCGTCGCAGACAGGCTGCAATGGCGCAGAACGAGGCCCTAAAATCAGCCTCAAATTTCTCATCGGGGTCCAGCAAATGGCAGAATTTCCGCAAAAGGCGAAGGTCGTCATCATCGGTTTGGGTGGCATCGTGGGTGCGTCGATCGCCCATCATCTCATCGAGCGCGGATGGGACGATATCGTGGGTATCGACAAG
Organism: Shinella sp. H4-D48; assembly: GCF_022637395.1. Lineage (GTDB taxonomy): Bacteria > Pseudomonadota > Alphaproteobacteria > Rhizobiales > Rhizobiaceae > Shinella > Shinella sedimenti. The sequence continues at coordinate 2,771,416 of NZ_CP093337.1, forward strand.
TCGGGCATCCCGACCGACATCGGGTCGACGGCGCATGCCTCGGACTTCTGCTACACGACCAGCCATGACTACCTCTCGGTCTGGACCACACAGTATTCCATCGACTTCTTCGAAAAGATGGGCCACTACGCCCGCATCGGCGGTCTCGAAGTCGCGCGCACGGGCGACGATACCTGGATGGAAGAGATCAAGCGCAAGCTGTCCTCCGCCAAGGCATTCGGCACGCGCGCGCACTACGTGTCGCCCGCCGAGATCAAGGAAAAGTTCCCGCTGATCGAGGAAGACCAGGTGCAGGGCGGCATGTTCGACCCGGATGCCGGCCTCGTCATACCGCGCTCGCAAACCGTCGCCGGCAAGCTCGTCGATGCCGCCGAAAAAACCGGCAAGCTGCAGGCCTTTGCGAACACGCCGGCAAAGTCGCTGATCGTCGAGGGCGGACGCATCAAGGGTGTCGTCACCCATCGCGGCACCATCATGGCAGACTATGTCATCGTCTGTGCCGGCATCTGGGGCCGCCTGATCGCCGAAATGGTCGGCGAGGACTTGCCGGTCATGCCGGTCGACCATCCGCTGACCTTCTTCGGCCCGTACAACGAATTCGAAGGCACCGGCAAGGAAATCGGCTACCCGCTGCTGCGTGACCAGGGCAACTCCGCCTATATGCGCGACACCGGCGACCCGAAGACCACCGAAGGCGGCCAGATCGAGTGGGGCTACTACGAGACCACCAATCCGCGGCTGTGCCACCCGCGCGATATTCTCGAGAAGAACGAAGCCCGCCTTTCGCCCTCGCAGCGCGATCTCGACATGGAGCAGATCCTCGAGCCGCTCGAAAAGGCAATGGAGCTGACGCCGATCCTCGGCGAACTCGGCTACAACGAAAGCCATTCCTTCAACGGCCTCTTGCAGGTGTCGGCCGCCGGCGGCCCGTCCTGCGGCGAAAGCCAGAAGGTGCGCGGCCTCTGGTACTGCGTCGCCATCTGGGTCAAGGACGGCCCCGGCTACGGCAAGCTGATCGCCGACTGGATGACGGATGGACGCACGGAGATCGACCACAACTCGATCGATTATTCGCGCTTCTACCCGCACCAGCTGGAAGAGAAGTTCATCGAGAACCGCACCTTCGAGGCCGCGCAGAAGATTTATTTCCCTGCCGTACACAACCGTGAGCCCTACGCCTCCAGCCGCGGCGTCAAGCGCTCGCCTTTCTACGAGCGCGAAGTCGAACTTGGCGGCTACTTCATGGAACTCGGCGGCTGGGAGCGTGCGCATGGCTACAAGGCCAACGAGCATCTGCTGGAAAAATACGGCGACCGCGTTCCGGTGCGTGAGAACGAGTGGGACAGCCGCCACTTCTGGCGTGTTTCCAATGCCGAGCATCTCGCGCTGAGCGAGGATTGCGGCATCATCAATCTCTCGCACTTCCACATGGTGGATATCGAGGGCCCCGATCACGTCGAGCTTCTCGAATGGCTCTGCGCCGCCAAGGTTGGCGGTGACGGCAATATCGGCAAGGGCATCTACACCCACTTCCTCGACGACGAGGGCATGGTGCGCGCCGACTTCACGGTCTTCCGCATGTCCGACCGCTGCCGGCTCGTGAACGGCGCCGATGCCGGCCCGCGCGACTTCCACTACATGAAGCGCGTTGCCGAAGATCGCGGCCTCGACGTCACGATCACCGATACGTCGGAGAAGTACATCACCATCGGCATCTGGGGCCCGAATGCCCGCGAGAACCTGAAGAAGGTCGTTGCGGACCCAGCCGGCCTTGATATCGAGAACTTCCCGTTCGCGGCCATCAAGCCGATCGAGATTGCCGGCAAGCACGTCACCGCCTTCCGCATCTCTTATGTCGGCGAGCAGGGCTGGGAACTGCACATGAAGTACGAGGACGGTCTGGCCGTATGGGATGCGTTGCGCTCCACCGGCGCCATGGCCGTCGGCGTCGAGACCTACGCCAACTCGCGCCGTATGGAAAAGAGCCTGCGTCTCCAGAACGCCGACCTCCTGACCCAGTACAACCTCATCGAGGCCGATCTGGCCCGTCCGAAGGTCAAGGAAGCGGATTTCCGCGGCAAGGCAAAGCATCTGGAGTACAAGGCGCGCGACCATCAGCCCGCCATGCTCTGCACGCTGGTCATGACCGAGAATACGGACAAAAACGGTGTGAAGCGCTATCCGCTCGGCAACCTGCCGGTCATGGATCCGGAAACCGGCGAAGTGCTGATCGACGAGCTCGGCCGCCGCTCCTACACGACGTCGATCGCCTTCGGCCCGACCATCGGCAAGAACATCGCGCTGGCCTACCTGCCGCATGCTTATTGCCAGGAAGGCCGCAAGCTCAACATCTCGTATTTCGACGAGACCTACCCGGTGGAGGTGGTCAGCATCGGCTACAAGCCGCTCTACGACCCGGAAAACCTGAAGCCGCGTACCTGAGCGGCTTCGCAGACAGCAAAAGGGCGTGCCGGCAGTTGCGGGCACGCCCTTTTTCATTGCGCAAGGCGAATTTCAGTAAACCGGCGTGGCCTCATCATAGGCAGGCATCGGCTGATCGACCGCCGCCATGGCGGGCGCGGCACCCAGCACGACGATCGGCGTGCCGCTCTGCACGCGATTGAAGAGATCGACCACGTCCTGGTTGATCATGCGCACGCAGCCTGAGGAAACGGATTTGCCGATCGTCCACCACTCCGGCGAGCCGTGGATGCGGTAGAGCGTGTCCTGCTTGTCGCGGAAGATGTAGAGCGCACGGGCGCCGAGCGGGTTCTTGAGGCCCGGCTCCATGCCGCCGTTGCGGGCGCTGTAGGGCTCCAATTCCGGCTGGCGCGCGATCATCTCGTCCGGGGGTGTCCAGCGTGGCCACTCACGCTTGTACTGGATGACGCCGCGGCCTGCCCATTCGAAACCGGCGCGGCCAAGACCCACGCCATAGCGCATGGCCTGTCCATCCTCATAGGTGAGGTAAAGGAAGTGGTTCGCCGTATCGACGACGATCACGCCGGGACGCTCACCGGTCGGGTTCGGCACCATCTGGCGATAGAAGCGCGGATCGATCTTCTGGTAGGGAATGGCGGGCAGCGGGAACTGCTCGTCATCCTTCGGCCCGTACATGGCCGCATAGATGCTGTTATCGACGACGGGCTCAGGCCTGACCTCGACCCTTTCGCGCGCCGTGGTGCAGCCGGCCAGCACCGTCGTCGCCAGTCCGGCACTGCCCAGGAGGAAAGACCGGCGGGTTACGCTTTCAAATGTCAACAGACGCCCTCACACCTTACTTGTCATAGGGATCGGCAAGCGCGGCATCGGGCCGGCTCACCGGATACTTGGTGCGAGAGATGCGTGATGCCATGCCCTTCGCGCCCTGCTGCTTCAGAAGCGAGCGGAAGCTGGGATGCATGCCGCCGTCCACATAGGCGAAGCTCGAAACCGGTGTGGCAGCGGCGAAAGCCGCATCCAGCTTCTTTTGTTCCGCACCGATCTTCGCGATCACATCATTTTGTGCGCCATCTGTGGTGGCCGGGCATTGGGCGAGCGGATCGCTCGGCTCGCCGTTCACGAATTCGCGGTTGAAGACATAGCGTCCGCTGCAGACGGAAACCTTCGGCTGCTGGCGCGTGAAAGCAAAGGCGTCGTAGCCTTCCTTCAGTGTGCGCCAGAAGGGCATGTTCGGGTCGCCGCGATGCTTAGCCATATTCTCCGTCGTCATGCGGAAGGGGAAGGCCTGCACCTGGAAACGCTGCTGACCGCCTTCCAGCGCTTTCTGCACGATGGCGTAGATCTCGCCGACACCCTGGTCCGTCATGGCGTAGCAGCCTGACGACGAGCAGGCGCCATGCACCATCAGCGCCTCGCCGGTATAGCCGAGCGCCGATTCGAGCCGGTTCGGATAGCCGAGATTGAACGATACGTAATATTGCGAGTTCGGATTCAGCATGCCGGCCGAGACATGATAGAAACCCTCGGGCGCTTGGCGGTCGCCGCTCTTCATCTTGGGGCCGAGCTTGCCGGACCAGCGGCACATCGGATAGGTCTTGAACAGCGCGTATTTGCCGCTGGCGTCGACCTTCCAGACCTCCAGCTCGCTTTCCTGCTTGAAGATGCGCACGAGCACGGGACTTTCCGGCCGCATCTTCTTCTTCGACATTTCCGCCTTCACCTTGTTGGAAAGCTTGGGCGCTTCCGCGAGCGAGGCGACGTCCATGGCCATGCAGCCGGCAAGCAGGCCACCGGCAACCGTTGCGGCGGCGAGACGCGCGAGCAGCGAAAGGCGCGGGCGGGCGGATTTGGTATCGGAGCGTTGGCGAAGCACAAACATGGGTCTGTTTCGGTCGTTGGAAGTTCGACGCGCCGCAATCGCGCGGCGCCGGTTTCGTGTAGAGTCCAAGCGATTGCTTAGAACTTCGTTAATCTTGTTGCGTTTGCGGCCTCATGCCGCGGTCGACGCTTAAGGCCGACCTTGCTTGGCAGGAGCTTAAACCCTCTCGCCAACAGAGCTTCAACCCCAGATTTGCGGCATTCTTTCGTCCAACGATCACGGCACGTACAAAAAAACGTCAGAACCTTGCCGCGCGCTGTCCGCATGGCACGGAAAGCTGGAAAACTTGATTTTCGCGCCCTTCGCGTCCATCTGTGAGCAAATGCACGCGACGAGGCGAAACGATGCTGACCATCGGCGATCTTTCCAGGGCAACGGGCGTCAAAGTTCCGACGATCCGCTACTATGAGCAGATGGGCCTCATCGCGCCTGCCGAACGTTCCGAAGGCAACCAGCGGCGTTACTCCAGCGACGAACGCGACCGGCTCGCCTTCATCCGCCATGCGCGCGACCTCGGCCTCACCCTCGACGCCATCCGTGAGCTGATCGATCTCAGCCAGCATCCCGAGCGCCCCTGCCACGATGCCGACCGCATCGCGGCCGAACAGCTTTCCGCCGTGCGCCGCAAGATCGCCCGCCTCCAGAAGCTGGAAGCCGAACTGGTGCGCATCACAAGCCATTGCCATTCCGATCAGGTGCGCGACTGCTACGTCATCCGCGCGCTGGCCAACCACGAGCTTTGCCACGACGAGCACGACTAGCCGCATTATCCGAAGCCGAAGCGATACTGCTTCGGCTGGACATGCTTTAGGTCTGGGCCAGCAGCTTCAGTTTCTGGAGCTGTACCGCGCGCGGCTCGTGCATGTCCAGCATGCCCTGAAGACGCCCGTCTGCGCGGACAAGGAACAGCCCGGCTGTGTGATCCATCGTGTAGCTGTCGGACGCCGTTTCCACCTTCCTGTATGTGGCCGAAAAGGCATCCGCCGCCTGCTTCGTCTGAGCCGCATCGCCCCGCAACGCGACGATACGGGGATCGAAGGACGTCATGTAGAGCTTCAGAAGTTCCGCCGTATCGCGCTCGGGATCGATCGAGACGAACAGCGGCGTGATGCGATCCGCCGCCGGGCCGATATCTTTCAGGAGACCACTGAGCTCGAACAGCGCCGTCGGGCAGACATCCGGGCAATGGGTGAAGCCGAAGAACACGAGATAGGGCTTGCCGGCCAGGTCGGCGGAACTGAACGGCGTTCCGTCGACGGTCGTCAGTATGAAGGTCCGTTCTTTCGATGGGTCGGCGGTCGGCATCTGCGCCGCGACCGTCGCACCGACGATCGCGGCCAGCACGCAGAGGCCAAGGATTTTCCTGCGCCGCATCACTTGATCGGCCTGAGGAGACGCAGCGCATTCAGCGTGACCAACACGGTTGCACCGGTATCGGCGAGGATTGCGGGCCACAGGCCGGTGATGCCGACGATCGTCGTGACGAGGAAGACGCCCTTGAGGCCGAGCGAGAGCACGATGTTCTCGACGATGTTGCGCATGGTGCGCTTCGAGAGGTCCGTCATCAACGCCACGTCGGCGACCCGGCCATGCAGGATGGCGGCATCGGCGGTTTCCAATGCAACGTCCGTTCCACCGCCCATGGCGATGCCGACATCGGCGGCGGCGAGCGCCGGCGCGTCGTTGATGCCGTCACCGATCTTGCCAACGACGAAGCCTTCGCGCTGAAGCTCGCCAACGATGCGCTGCTTGTCTTCCGGCATCAGTTCGGCGCGTACCTCGATGCCGAGCTGGCTGCCGACGGCCCTGGCCGTGCGGGCATTATCACCCGTCAACATGATCGTCTTGATGCCGAGGTCCTTCAGGGCTTTCAGGCCGGCAGCGGCATCCGCGCGCGGTTCGTCGCGCATGGCGATGGCACCGGCCAGCACACCATCGACGATCAGCATGGAGACGGTCTTGCCGTGATCGTTGAGTGCCGTGGTCGCAGCCTGTACCTCTGCGGACAAAGCGACGCGCTCCGCAGCAGCCTTCGGCGAACCGAGGAAGACGTCCCTGCCCTCGACAGTCGCGGCGACGCCCTTGCCGCCCAGCGCATGCGAGCCCGTGGCGATCGGGAGCACGATGCCGTCCTCGGCGGCCTTCGCGAGGATGGCGAGCGCCAGCGGATGGCTGGAGCCTGCCTCCAGAGCTGCGGCGAGGCGCAGCACCTCTTCGGCAGGCGACGAGAAGGCGACGACATCTGTGACGACGGGCTTGCCCTCGGTGAGCGTTCCGGTCTTGTCGAAGGCGATGGCGGTGAGCTTGCCCAGCCCTTCCAGCACGGCGCCACCCTTCATGAGCAGGCCGCGGCGGGCCCCGGCGGACAGGGCCGCAGCGATGGCCGCCGGCGTGGAGATGACGAGCGCGCAGGGGCAACCGATCAGCAGCACGGCGAGGCCCTTGTAGACCCACTCGCTCCAGATGCCGCCGAAGGCGAGCGGCGGGATGATCGCGACGAGCGCGGCGACCACGACGACGCCGGGCGTGTAATATTTCGAGAAGCGATCGATGAAGCGCTCGGTCGGCGCCTTGGATTCCTGGGCTTCCTCGACCAGCTTGATGACGCGGGCAATCGTGTTGTCGGCGGCTGCCGCCGTCACACGGATGCGCAATGCCGCATCGCCGTTCACCGTGCCGGCGAAGACCGCATCACCAGCCTCCTTGCGCACCGGCGTGCTTTCGCCTGTCACCGGCGCCTCGTCGATGGCGCTTTCGCCTTCGATGATCGTACCGTCGGCAGAAATCCGGTCGCCCGGGCGAACGAGGATGACCGCCCCGACGGGAAGCGACTCGGCCGGCACTTCCTTGGTGCGGCCGTCCTCCTCCAGCAGCGCCGTCTTCGGCACGAGGGTCGAAAGCGAACGGATGCTGTCACGCGCCTTGCCGGCGGCCACACCTTCCAGAAGCTCTCCGACGAGGAAAAGGAAGACGACCATCGCGGCCTCTTCCGTCGCATTGATGGCGACGGCGCCGATCGCGGCAATGGTCATCAGCATTTCGATGGAGAAGGGCGTGCCGGCAAGGGCTGCCATGATGGCGCGCCGCCCGATCGGCACCAGGCCGACGATCATGGCGATGAGAAAGGCGTAGGATGCGATGGCGGGGAAGAGATGGCCGATGCCGTAAGCGACCACAAGCGCGCCGCCGGCGAGAATGGTCAGCCTACCCTTCTTGCCCTTCCACCAGGGACCTTCCGAAGGGCCGTGATCATGGCCGTGCAGGCCTTCCATGGCGGCAGCCTTCACGTCGTGGCTGTGTCCATGATCATGGTCGTGCGCATGCGCATGATCGCAGTTCGGCCCATGTGCGTGTTCCGGTGCGGGCTTGTCCCCCGCCAGGGCGGCACCGGGCGTCACGACATAGCCGAGGCCCGACACCTTCCTGCGGATCGCGTCCAGGTCACTCGACGGATCGTGCTGGACCCGCATCGTGCCTGCGGTGACGGACACCGACACGTCGGACACACCCGGCATGCGGCGCACCGCCGTATCGATCTTGCTGGCGCAGGACGCGCAATCCATGCCTTCGACCCGGAAACGCGTCTCTTTCACATCGGACATCATACAATCCTCTTCATTGTCGTGAGGATGGTCTACGACCTCTAGCGACTAGAGGTGCAAGAGCGAAATCAAAAAAAATCGCAACCGAAGCCACATTGATATTTCCGGCCGCCCTGTGCTAGAGAGCGCCACTTGTTGCAGGTTTCATCTGCTGGTTGGGGAGGACGCCATGTCTTGGCACGCCCTCTTCCAATCGGGGATGGGCTCGGATGCCCCCCGAACGGAAGAACGCTTTTCGATCAGTGCCCATGGGGCACGGTCTGGCTTTTATGCCGTTACGCCGGCCGCATCGTTGCGCCCGGTGAAGACGTCACGCCTGCCCAATCTCTTTCTCGCCAGGTATCGCGACCGGGGCAACAGCGCCAAGGCGCTGTCACATCGCCGTGTCCGCACGACGATACCGTAACAGCGGCTTTTCCCTTTCCAGAGCCACACGAAGCGGACGGTTTGCGCCTCCCTCTTCGCGTTTTCGTCGCGTTGCCGGTCTCAGCCGGCGGCCATCCACCGCACAAGACAGGTCCCGCATGTCCCTTACAACGCCGTATTATCTGATCGACAAGTCGAAGCTTCTCGCCAACATGGAAAAGATCGCGCGGGTGCGCGAACTGTCCGGCGCGAAGGCGCTGCTGGCGCTGAAGTGCTTCGCCACCTGGTCGGTCTTCGATTTCATGTGCGACTACATGGACGGCACGACCTCCTCGTCGCTGAATGAAGTGCGTCTGGGGCACGAGCGGTTCGGCAAGGAAACCCACGCCTACTCCGTGGCCTATGCCGATTACGAGATCGACGAGGTGATCAGCCACGCCGACAAGATCATCTTCAACTCGATCGGCCAGCTCGACCGGTTCTCCGACAAGGCGGCCGGCATCGTGCGGGGCCTGCGTCTCAATCCCGGCATCTCCTCGTCGAGCTTCGACCTTGCCGACCCTGCCCGCCCCTTCTCGCGCCTCGGCGAATGGGACGTGAAAAAGGTCGAACCTGTTATGGACCGCGTCTCCGGCTTCATGATCCACAACAACTGTGAAAACGGTGATTTCGACCTGTTCGACCGCATGCTGGGCACGATCGAGGAGAAGTTCGCACCGCTCCTGAAGAAGGCCGAATGGGTAAGCCTCGGCGGCGGCATCCACTTTACCGGCGAGAACTATCCGCTCGAAAAATTCGCCGAGCGGCTGAAGCGATTTGCCGGCGAATATGGCGTGCAGGTCTATCTCGAGCCCGGCGAGGCCTCGATCACCAAATCGACCTCTCTGGAAGTGACGGTGCTCGATATCCTCAACAACGGCAAGGACCTCGCCATCGTCGACTCATCGATCGAGGCGCATATGCTGGACCTGCTGATCTACCGCGAGAATGCCAAGCTTTCGCCCAACACCGGACCGCACCGCTACATGGTCTGCGGCAAGTCGTGCCTGGCCGGCGATATCTTCGGCGAGTTCAACTTCGAGAACCGCCTGAAGGTCGGCGACCGCATCTCCGTTCAGGATGCGGCCGGCTACACAATGGTCAAGAAGAACTGGTTCAACGGCGTGAAAATGCCGGCGATCGCCATCCGTGAACTGGATGGCAGCATCCGCACCGTCCGCGAATTCGACTACGCGGACTACGAAGCAAGCCTTTCCTAAATCCCCTCATCAAACCCAGAAGGAGCTATTCCGGGACATGAAGAAAAACGTGCTCATCATCGGCGCCGGCGGCGTTGCACAGGTCGTGGCGCACAAATGCGCTCAGAACAACGACGTGCTCGGCGACATCCACATCGCTTCGCGCACCAAGGCGAAGTGCGACAAGATCATCGCGTCCGTTCATGAGAAGAACGCGATGAAGCAGCCGGGCGTTCTCGAAGGCCATGCGCTCGACGCGCTGGACATCGAAGCCACCAAGGCGCTGATCACCTCGACAAAGGCGCAGATCGTCATCAATGTCGGCACCGCCTTCCTCAACATGTCGGTGCTGCGCGCCTGCATGGATACCGGCGTCGCCTATATCGACACCGCGATTCACGAAGAGCCGGGCAAAATCTGCGAGACGCCGCCGTGGTACGGTAACTACGAGTGGAAGCGTGCCGCCGAATGCGAGGAAAAGGGCATCACCGCCATCCTCGGCGCCGGCTTCGACCCGGGCGTCGTCAACGCCTATGCCAAGCTCGCCAAGGACGAATATCTCGACAAGGTGACGGACGTCGACATCGTTGACATCAATGCCGGCAGCCATGGCAAGTATTTCGCCACGAACTTCGATCCGGAAATCAACTTCCGCGAATTTACCGGCGTCGTCTACTCCTGGCAGAACGGCCAGTGGCAGACCAACAAGATGTTCGAAATCGGCAAGGACTACGACCTGCCGGTCGTCGGCACGCGCCGCGCCTATCTCTGCGGCCATGACGAGGTGCACTCGCTCGCCAAGAACATGGACGGGGCCAATGTCCGCTTCTGGATGGGCTTCGGCGATCACTACATCAACGTCTTCACCGTCCTGAAGAACCTCGGCCTGCTTTCCGAGCAGCCGGTCAAGACGGCCGAAGGCCAGGAAGTCGTGCCGCTCAAGGTCGTCAAGGCCGTGCTGCCCGATCCGGCGTCGCTCGCACCCGGCTACGAAGGCAAGACCTGCATCGGCGACTATGTGAAGGGCCTGAAGGACGGCAAGGAAAAGACCGTCTTCATCTACAACGTGGCCGATCACAAGGAAGCCTATGAGGAAGTCGGTTCGCAGGGCATTTCCTACACCGCCGGCGTGCCGCCCGTCGCCGCCGCGATGCTCGTCGCAACCGGCGAGTGGGACGTGAAGAAGATGGCCAATGTGGAAGAACTGCCGCCGAAGCCGTTCATCAACCTCCTGAACCGCATCGGCCTGCCGACTCGCATCCAGGACGAAGACGGCGACCGCGCCGTCAGCTTCTAAGCCTCAAGGGGCCGGCGCAAGCCGGCCCTTTTTCGTTTCAGGCGATCGTCTCGATCTCGAGTTCCTGCTCGCCCACCGTGACGACATCGCCGACCGCCTTGCCCATCAGCTTGCGCGCGACGGGCGAGACATAGGAAATCGAACCCGCCTTCGGGTCGGCCTCATCCTCGCCGACGATACGGTAGGTCTGCACGCGCCCGTCGTCGCGGCTGAAGGTTACGGTGCTGCCGAACGCGACGACATCGTTTGCGGTCGGCGCCGGCACGAGCTGGGCCGTGCGCAGCCGTTCTGCGAGATAGCGCAGATCACGCACGGGACCGGCCGTCTGGCGGCGGCGTTCGTTCACATCCTCAAGCGCATTGGCTGCCTCGAACGCCTCGCGCGCGGCCTGCAACTGCGCTTCGAGCGCCTTCAGGCCCGTTTCCGTGACGAGGTTTTGATGCGGCGAGATGGGCCGATCCGGCAGTTGGGTTTCCGCTGCGGTTTCCGCGCTCTCTTCCTTGACGAATGCGACGCTCACGCCTGAACTCCGTTTGACGACCAACGTCAATATGTAGGGAAGTGCAGGCTACTTTGCAAAGCAATGCGTGCAATCCATCGCCTGTCTAGCGCCAGAAGCGCTTGGTATCGATCAGCGCCTCATGCGCTTCCGCCGCTGCGGCGAGCATATCCGCCGAGCTTTGCGGTTCCGTCTTGGTGAAGGCCGTAAGCGCTTTCTCGTCAAAGCCGAGGCGAGCGAGAACCTCCGGCATATCGGCCGTGTCATTCAGCACACCCAGACGATCCTGCAAGGCTTCCAACGCATCGATGAAGCGGCCATACCGGCGCTTCTGGCGCTTTCGATCAAACAAGGCGGCGAAGAAACCTGCGGCATAGCGTAGCTTCTTGGCGTCCTTGCGCACGGCATGACGGGCTTCGTCATCCACGTCGGCGAGATCGCGGCCACCCTTCTTGACCTTGCGCCGCAGCCGATCGAGCGCACCGGCGGCGAAATCCGGCAGCGGCTGCGTGCGGATTTCGCGTGTGCGACGTTGCGTCTGCCAGGAACCGCAAACCAGCCACTCTTCAACGTCCAGCATCAGTGCGCGGGCACGCGGTCCGGCGAGAGTGGCGGCGGCTTCACGGAAGGCGGTCGCCCTCGCCTCTGCCAGCCGTGCGCGCAACGCATCATCCTTGCAGCGGGCCACCAGCACGTCGAGATCGCGCACGCCGCCGAGCACGCCCGCCAGCCATCTCACTTCATCGGCAAGGCACGCGCCGGTCTCATTCTCCAGCAATGGATTGAACACGGAGAACGCAGAGCGCAGCCGCCGCAGGGCGATACGCGCCTGATGCACCGCGTCTTCTCCCCCGTCCCCCATGAGGTCCTCGTTCATGCGAAACTGCCTGATGCAAGCACGCGCGATGGTGCGGAAGGCGGTGGGAACGGTCATGTCGGCAACAAGCGCGACCGGATCGGCCTTCACCGCACGTGCCGGGGACGCCGTCAGCCCGTAGCCGCGCTCCGCCTTGCTCAGCACACCCAGCCGCAGCGGCATGACCGCGCCCAACCGTCGGGCAAAGGAGAAGAGGCCATCCGGTTTTCCGTCCTCCAGCTTCAACTTGATCTCGGCGATAGGCGCCTTCCGGTCGCCGGCCACGATACTGCCCCGGTCGAGAGCCATCTCGATGCGCGTCCCTTCCCAGAGGACGGACCAGCGGCGACGCTCGGTTGCGATTTCGAAAACAGGCTGGATTTCATCGGCGCGCCGGCCGAGAAACGCCCGGATCGGCGTGGTGTCATCGAGGACGGGTGTATCGTTCTCGACTTTTCGCTCCCATTTCGGGCGGGCAAAGACACTTGCGATACCGCCACCGACAGCCTTGGCGATCTGGACATACCCTTCCGCATCCTTGCGGATGCGAAGCGAAAAGCCGGCGGCGCGCAGGGCGCGATCTGGCGTATCGTAATAGACAACATGCCGCGCAAGCACGACGGGCTCACCGGACACAAGACCGGCCGCCACGAGATCAACGATCTCCTCACCGGCGAGATCGAGCTTCAGTTCGACATCCTGTCCCAAAGTCTGCTCCCATCATCCCACGCCAGAGCCATCAGCAGGATCTTCCCTTCGACCCTGCAAGGCAAGCGACACATTCAACCACCGCCGGCAAGCCGGCGACTGATTCTGCAGGCAGATGTAGCGGAGTTTTTAGACGAAGCGACGACGGTGGACGCTGTAGGCGGCGACCGCGCTCATGAGCGCCAGCGCATACCAGGTCAGCGCATAGACGAGATGGCTGTTGCGGAAGGTCACGACGGTCAGGCCGCCGACTGGAAGACCGCCCGGATTGGGCGTTGCATCCGCATCGATGAAATAGGGCGCGACATTCCGGAGCCCCTTGGCCGCGGCGATGGCGGCAACGTCTCGCGAGAACCAGCGGTCGCCCGCGGGATCATTGGCGCGCAGGAAACCGCCGCCCGGCTCGGTGATCCGCAGCAGGCCTGTCACCGTGACCGGACCGGCAGCCAGCGCGCTGGCGAGGCGCGCATCCTCGCTGCTGCGATCGGCGGGCACGAAGCCGCGATTGATGAGGATCGTCGGACCGCCGCCATCTGTCCGCAGCGGCGTCACCACCCAAAAACCCGCGCCGCGCTCCGTGACGGCCTGTACGAGCACGGTCTTGTCGTGTTCGAAAAGACCGATAGCGATGACATGGCGATATTCGTCCGCGGCGGCATCGACCGGGCCGGCCGGGGCCGGCACTGGATCGGCGTGCACCCGGGCATCCACCCGAGCGATCAGATCGAGCTTCCAGAAGAGCCGCTGCACCTGCCAGGACCCGAGCCCCACGAACACGGCGACGAGCAGCAGGAGGAGTGCCGTGAGAACTCTGCGGGCGCGGGGCGATGGTTGCCCGCCGTCCTGCAGCCCTTCCTCATCCGTCTTCATGTCGGCTCCGCCCGTCAGGGCATGTTCTTCATCATCTCGTGGGTCATGGGCATCATGTTCGTGTTGAGATGATGCATGACCCAGAGGGAGCCCGCAATCGCGATGCCGACGATGACGAGCGTGAAGATCAGCGCCATCATCGTCCAGCCGCCCTCGGAGCGCGTGTTCATGTGCAGGAAATAGATCATGTGCACGAAGATCTGCACGACACCGATGCCCATGACGAGAACGGCGGTCAGGAGCTTGCTATCGAGCACGCCGCCCATGACCAGCCAGAAGGGGATGGCCGTCAGGATGACAGACAGGATGAAGCCGGTCACATAGCTCTTGAAGGACCCATGCGCCGCCTCGTGACCGTGGCTGTGGGCGTGGTGCACGTCAGAAGCGCTTTCATGATTCGAGCTCATCCGAGGACTCCCAACAGATAGACGAAGGAGAAGACGCCGATCCAGATGACGTCGAGGAAGTGCCAGAACATCGACAGGCACATCAGCCGGCGACGGTTTTCCGGGATCAGGCCACGTTTCGATACCTGCACCATCAGCGTGATCAGCCAGATGATGCCGAAGGTGACGTGCAGGCCGTGCGTACCCACCAGCGTGAAGAAGGACGACAGGAAGGCCGAGCGAGTCGGGCCCGCGCCTTCAGCGATGAGATGGTGGAACTCGTAGATTTCCAAAGCCAGGAAGGCCGCGCCGAAGACGCAGGTAATGCCGAGCCAGACGAGCGTTTCCATCTTGGCGCCACGCTCCATCTGCAGCATGGCGAAGCCATAGGTGATGGAGGAGAAGAGCAGCAGCGCGGTGTTGATGGCGACGAGGTTGAGGTCGAACAGATCGGCCGGCGACGGACCGGCCGCATAGTTGCGGCCGAGCACGCCGTGCGTGGCAAACAGCACGGCGAAGATGAGGCAGTCGCTCATCAGGTAGAGCCAGAAACCCAGATTGGTGCTGTTTTCCGGGTGATGGTCGTCCGTCAGGTAGAACTGCGGCTTTTCGGTCTCTTGGACTTGGGTCGCGCTCATGGCTCAGGTCCGTTCTGCAAGCAGTTTGGTGCGCGCATCCTCCGTCGCCGTCACAGTCTCGGCGGGGATGAAGAAGTCGCGGTCGTAGTTGAACGTATGGGCGATCGACGCCGCGATGAGCGCGATGAAGGAGACAGCCGCCAGCCACCAGATGTACCAGATCAGGGCGAAGGCCAGCACAATGCTGATGCCGGATAGGATGATGCCCGTGCCGGTGTTCTTCGGCATGTGGATCGGCTTGAAGCCTTCAAGCGGGCGCTCGTAGCCGCGGTTCTTCATGTCGTACCAGCTGTCATGATCGTGCACGACCGGCGTGAAGGCGAAGTTGTAGTCCGGCGGCGGCGAGGACGTCGACCATTCCAGGGTGCGGCCGTTCCACGGATCGCCGGTGTCGCAGCGCAACTGGTCGCGCTTCAGGTAGCTGACGACGAGCTGGATGATGAAGGAGGCGATGCCGATGGCGATCAGCGCAGCACCGAAGGCGGCGATGATGAACCATATCTGCAGCGACGGGTCCTCAAACTGGCTGACGCGGCGCGTGACACCCATCAGGCCGAGCACATAGAGCGGCATGAAGGCGAAGAAGAAGCCGATCTGCCAGAACCAGAAGCTCATCTTGCCCCAGAAGGGATCGAGCTTGTAGCCGAAGGCCTTCGGGAACCAGTAGACGACGCCCGCCATCAGGCCGAACAGCACGCCGCCGATGATGACGTTGTGGAAATGGGCGATGAGGAAGAGCGAGTTGTGCAGCACGAAATCGGCCGGCGGAATCGCGAGCATCACGCCCGTCATGCCGCCGATGACGAAGGTCACCATGAAGCCGATCGTCCACAGCATCGGCACTTCGTAGCGGATGCGCCCGCGATACATGGTGAAGAGCCAGTTGAACATCTTCGCCCCCGTCGGGATCGAGATGATCATGGTGGTGATGCCGAAGAAGGCGTTCACCGACGCGCCCGAGCCCATCGTGAAGAAGTGGTGCAGCCACACGAGATAGGACAGGATCATGATGACGCAGGTGGCGTAGACCATCGAGGCATAGCCGAAGAGACGCTTGCCGCTGAAGGTGGCGACCACCTCGGAGAAAATGCCGAAGGCCGGCAGGACGAGGATGTA
Organism: Shinella sp. H4-D48; assembly: GCF_022637395.1. Classification (GTDB taxonomy): domain Bacteria; phylum Pseudomonadota; class Alphaproteobacteria; order Rhizobiales; family Rhizobiaceae; genus Shinella; species Shinella sedimenti. The sequence continues at coordinate 2,787,313 of NZ_CP093337.1, forward strand.
GACTTCCGGATGGCCCCAGATCCAGATGAGGTTGATATACATCATCGGATTGCCGCCGAGATCGTTCGTGAAGAAGTTCGTGTCGACGTAACGGTCGAGCGACAGCAGCGCGAGCGTGGCGGTGAGGATCGGGAAGGTGGCGACGATCAGGATGTTGGTGCAGAGCGACGTCCAGGTGAAGATCGGCATCTTCATGAAGGTCATGCCGGGCGCGCGCATCTTCACGATGGTCGCAATGAGGTTGATGCCTGAAAGCGTGGTCCCCACGCCCGCCACCTGAAGGCCCCATATGTAATAATCGACGCCGACGCCCGGACTGTAATCCGCGCCCGACAGCGGCGGATAGGCGAGCCAGCCGGTGCGGGCGAACTCGCCCACGAACAGCGACATCATGATGATGACGGCGCCGGCCGTCGTCATCCAGAAGGAGAAGTTGTTGAGGAACGGGAACGAGACGTCGCGCGCGCCGATCTGAAGCGGCACGACATAGTTCATGAAGCCGGTGACGAAAGGCATCGCCACGAAGAAGATCATGATCACGCCATGGGCGGTGAAGATCTGGTCGTAGTGGTGCGGGTTGAGATAGCCCTCGTTGCCGTTGAAGGCGATTGCCTGCTGGATGCGCATCATGATGGCGTCGGCAAAACCGCGCAGCAGCATGATGATGGCCAGAATGATGTACATGATGCCGATCTTCTTGTGATCGACGCTCGTGAACCATTCGTGCCAGAGATAGCCCCAGAGCTTGAACTTCGTGATGAGGCCCAGGATGGCGATGCCGCCGAGCGCCACGACCGCAAAGGTCACGACAAGGATCGGCTCGTGATAGGGGATCGCTTCCCAGGTAAGCCGGCCGAAGATGAATTGCGTGAGGCTGATGTCACCAAACATGGGGTGGTCCAAACTTTACAGACTGCGGCCCGGGACTGGCAGGCCATGGGTTTCTACAGATGAGCCGGAACCGCGGGAGCCGGTTCCGGAAGGCGCGGGCGCTACTGCGTCGCGCGCGGGCTGTACTTCATGAACTCGGTCGCCGGCAGCTTGCCGTCCGCATCCAGCGTCAGGGCTTCGCCCGGCTCGGTGCGGCAGATATCTTGCTCAAGGGACGCAAGCAGCTGCTCGACCGGGATGTCGGCCTTCGGGCGCGCGTCACTGACGAAGCGGTCGTCGTGCCGGAGGCGTTCCTTGTTGTCGTGGCTGTCCTTGCCGCCGCCGCCCATCATGTCGATGTGCATCATGTCCTTCATGCACATCTGGCCTTCGCGCACGCACATGTTGAGCACGGCCTCGTAGAGACCGTTTTCGACCGTGGCGAAGTAGCGAACGGGTTCCTTCGCGCTCGGCTTTTCGAGCTTCAGGTAAGCGTCGCGGTTGAGCGCGGTTCCGTTCTGCTTGACGCGGGCGACCCAGGCATCGAAGCCGGCCTGGTCGACGCCGTGGAACTTGAAGCGCATATGCGAAAAGCCATCGCCGCTGAAATTGGACGAGAGGCCGTCATACTCGCCCGGCTTGTTGATGACCGCGTGCAGCTTCGTCTCCATGCCCGGCATCGTGTAGATCATGCCGGCAAGCGCCGGGATGTAGAACGAATTCATCACAGAGGAGGCCGTGAGCTTGAAGTTGATCGGCACATCGACGGGGGCCGCCATCTCGTTGACGGTGGCAATGCCGTAATCCGGGTAGAAGAACAGCCATTTCCAGTCGAGCGCGACGACCTCAACGGTGATCGGCTTCATCTCTTCCGTCACCGGCCGCGCGGCGTCGATGCGGTCGAGCGGACGGTAGGGATCGAGCTTGTGGGTGCTGACCCAGGTAATGGCGCCGAGCGCGATGATGATGGCGAGTGGCGCCGACCAGATCACCACTTCCAGGCCGGTGGAATGGTGCCATTCCGGATCATATGTGGCGGCCGTGTTCGACTGGCGGTATCGCCAGGCGAAAAACAGCGTGAGAAAAATCACGGGAACGATGATCACCAGCATCAGGATCGTCGAGATGACGATCAGATCTCTTTGCTGCGCCGCAATATCACCGGAAGGCGACATGACCACGAGATCGCAACCACTTAAAGTGGCGAGCATAAGGGCAAAGACGGTGAATCGACTGGCTAAACTGAATTGCTTCGGCATTTCGGCCTCAACTTGCGTTCTGTCTAGTCGGCAATAATCGCGCACAGGCGGCTTTGGAAATGAGGTCCATCGTCGCAGCGCAGCATTCTGTCGCAGGAGGGTAGTCAATAAGGGACTATCTGTCGATGCGCGATTGTACTAGCGCAATAGAAATGCCCTCTGTCAATTCGGCGGCCAATGACTCATTCGCAAGGTAGTCCTTGCCATCGGCCACCGATTGATCAACATTCTAACCACATGACGCAAATCCACACGGAGGAGTTCATGAGTTCGGCCATCAATCCCACCTCGTCCGGTATGGAGCGCGACGCGCGCCGCATGCACGAGGACGACAAGCCGCTGTCGCCCGGCAGCGTCGCCATCGGCGTGGTCATCGGCCGAACCTCCGAGTTCTTCGACTTCTTCGTCTACGGCCTCGGGTCTATCCTGGTCTTTCCCAAGCTGATCTTCCCCTTCGCGCCCAATCCGGTGGTCGCGACGCTGATGTCCTTCGCGCTGTTCCCGCTGGCCTTCCTCGCCCGCCCGATCGGCTCCTTCGTCTTCATGTGGATCGATCGCAATTACGGCCGCGGCACGAAGCTGACGACCGCGCTCGTCATCCTCGGCGGCTCGACGGCGTCCATCGCCTTCCTGCCGGGGTATGACACGATCGGCTACTGGGCCGTCGCCCTGCTGGCGCTCTTCCGCCTGGGGCAGGGTTTCGCGCTCGGCGGAGCATGGGACGGTCTCGCCTCGCTGCTCAATCTCAGCGCCCCGGAAAGCCGGCGCGGCTGGTACGCCATGATCCCGCAGCTCGGCGCGCCCATCGGCTTTGCACTGGCCAGCGTCCTGTTTGGCTATTTCGTCAGCACGCTCTCGCAGGAGGACTTCATTTCCTGGGGCTGGCGCTATCCGTTCTTCGTCGCCTTCGCGATCAACGTTGTGGCGCTCTTCGCGCGCCTGCGCATCGTCGCCAGCAAGGAATTCGGCGCGGCGATGGAAGCGCAGGAGCTGCAGGCGCGGCCGGTGTTCGAAATGCTGAGCAAGCACAGCACCGACGTCGTTCTCGGCGCCTTCGTGCCGTTGGCAAGCTTTGCGATGTTCCACCTCGTCACCATCTTCCCGCTCTCCTGGGTCACTTTGACGGGCGGGCAGTCGGCGGCACAGTTTCTGTGGGTGCAGGTTGCGGGTGCAGCACTGGGCGCCGTCGGCATCGTGCTCTCGGGCCTACTTGCCGATCGGATCGGCCGGCGCAACCAGCTGATGGCCGGCGCGATCCTGATTGCGATCTTCTCGTTCTCGGCGCCCTTCCTGCTGGATGCCGGCGGCAAGGGGCAGGATGCTTTCATCCTGATCGGCTTCTTCATTCTGGGACTGAGCTTCGGCCAGTCCTCCGGCGCCGTGTCCTCGCGCTTCTCGCAGCCCTATCGCTATACCGGTGCCGCTCTCACCTCCGACCTTGCCTGGCTGGTCGGCGCGGGTTTTGCGCCGCTGGTGGCGCTTGGTCTCGCCAGCAGCTTCGGCATCATCTTCATCGGCGGTTACCTGATCTCAGGCGCGATCTGCACCATTGCAGCCCTCACGCTGACAAGGGCGCTCGACCGGAACTGAGGCCGGATGGCCTCAGTCTACGCTTAGCGCGACTGCCGGCTGCAAGCGCGATGCGTTGCGGGCCGGCAGATAACCGAAGACCAGCCCGGTCAGGAACGAGCAGGCAAAGGCAAGCGCGACCGGCCCGACGGTGAAGCTCACCGGCATGCCGAACGCCTGCGCGATGCCGCCGATGGACAGGCCCAGCACGACACCGATAGCGCCGCCGATCGCCGAGACGACCAGCGCCTCGATGAGGAACTGCAACAGGATATCGCGCTGGCGGGCGCCCGTCGCCATGCGCACGCCGATCTCACGGGTGCGCTCGCGCACGCTCACAAGCATGATGTTCATCACCCCGATGCCGCCGACGAGCAGCGAGATCGCCGCAACCGAGCCCAGGAACAGCTTCATTGTGTTCGACGTCTCGGTGAACGCCTCGCGCACTGAGGACATGTTGGTGATCTGCGTATCCTGCGCCTTGTGGCGCTCGTCGAGCAGCGCCTGGATAGTGTCCTGTGTCTGATCGATGGCGGTGGCGTCCTGCACCTGCACGGTGATGGTGCGCACGTTGCGCTGTCCGAAGAGCCGCATGCTGCCGGTCGACAGCGGCACCAGCATCACGTCGTCTTGATCGTTGCCGCCGGCGGTCGCGCCCATTTCCGCCATGACGCCAATGACCTGGAACGGGATCTTGTTCACGAGCACATATTGGCCAAGCGGGTTTTCGCCGTTGGTAAACAGCGTCTTCGCAACCGTCTGGCCGAGCACGGCCACCGGGGCATAGGTATTCATATCCTCGGCATTGATGAATTCGCCCGACGCCACCGCCCAGGATTTCGCGCGCGGAAAGGCCGGCACCGTGCCGTTTGCGGTGGTCTGGTAATCGATATTGCCGTAGCGCACGGTGACCGTGCTCGTCATTTCCGGCACCGCGAAGGCGACGTTCGGCACTTCGAGGATGGCGTCGGCATCCGCCGGGATAAGGGTCACCGGCGCGCTTCCACCACCCCGAAAGTTGGCCATGCTGGGACGGACAAGCAGCAGGTCCGATCCCATCGCGGAGATACGGTCGAGCACGGAGTTCTGTGCGCCCGTACCAATGGCCAGCATCGCCACGACCGATCCGACGCCGATGACAATGCCGAGCAATGTCAGCACGGTACGGAACAGGTTGGCGTGCAGGGCCCGGAAGGCCATCTTCACGGCTTCGGAGAGATCGGCAATCGCGGCCGATCCGTCGCGTACCGCCTTCTGCAAGCCGGCGGCAGCAGATGACGCGGATCGCGGCTTTCGCGCGTGGTCCGAGATGATGGTGCCGTCACGAATCTCGATCAACCGGTCGGCGGCCTCCGCCACCTCGCGCGAGTGGGTGATCAGGATGACCGTGTGGCCGTCCTCGTGCATCTTGCGCAAGAGCGCCATGACCTCTTCGCCGCTCTGGCTGTCGAGCGCGCCGGTCGGCTCGTCAGCGAGAATGACGCGGCCGCCGTTCATCAGCGCGCGCGCAATCGAAACACGCTGCTGCTGGCCGCCTGAAAGCTGGTTGGGGCGATGATCCAGCCGGTCGCCGAGCTTCAGCGAGCCGAGCAGCATTTCCGCGCGCTCCTGTCGATCACGCGCGGGAAGTCCGGCATAGATCGCGGGGACCTCGACATTCTCCAGGGCGCTTGCCGTCGGGATGAGGTTGTAGCTTTGGAAGACGAAGCCGAAGGTGCGGCGTCGGAGCGCCGCGAGGTCGTCGCTGTCGATGTCGGAAACCGGCTCGCCGTCGATGCGGTAATCGCCGCTCGTCGGTTGATCGAGACAGCCGAGGATATTCATCAGCGTCGACTTGCCGGAACCGGACTGACCGATGATCGCGACGAACTCGCCGGCCTCGATATCCAGCGAGACGCCGTGCAGCACCTCCACGGCGAAGCCGTCGTTGAAATAGGTCTTGGTGACGTCCCGGAGCGAGATCAGCGGTGCCATGTCAGCACCTCAGAACATCGACGGCATGCGCATGCCGCGACCCTGTCCGCCCCTGCCGCCACGGGCCGAGCCGCCTTCGGACGTCGGGGATACGACGACGCGTTCGCCCTCTTCCAGCCCGCTCTTGATCTCGATGCTGACGCGGTTGCGGATGCCGGTTTCGACGGAACGGGTCTCCGTCGCGCCGTTGGCCTTGACGACGGTCACCTGCGCCTGCGGCTTGGCGCCGCCTTCGGCGCGCTTCATGCTCACCGCACCGTTCGGCACGATCAGCACATCGCGGGCAGCGGCCTGCACGAAGAAGACCTGCGCGCTCATGGACGTCATCAACTCGCCGTCCGGGTTCGGCACGTCGAACAGCGCATTGTAGAGGACGACATTGTTCTCGACGGTCGGCGTCGGCTCGATCTGGCGGAGCGTACCGGTGAAACGCTTGCCGGGCTGACCAAGCAGCGTGAAATAGGCTTCCATGCCGACCTTCAGGCGGCCGACATCGGCCTCCGAGACCTCGGCGCGCACCGTCATGGTCGAGAGGTCGGCGATGGTGACGATGGTGGGTGCCGACTGGGCGGCGTTCAGCGTCTGGCCTTCCTTCACCGGGTTGGAAACGACGGTGCCGGCCATCGGCGCATAGATCTTCGTGTAGCTAAGGTCCACGTCGTCGCCAGCGATCGTCGCCTGCTGCTTGCGGATCTGCGCCTCGGTCGCATTCACGTCCGCCTCGGCGGCTGCCAGATCGGCGACGGCCTGATCCAGCGCCTGCTGAGCGGCGGCGCTGCCGGCCACGAGATTGCGCTGGCGGGCGATATTGGCCTGCCTGAAGGTAAGCTGCGCCTTCTTGGATTCGAGCTGGGCCTGAAGATTGGCAAGCTCCGCGCGGTTGATCTCCATGCGGTTTTCGATGGTTGCGGGATCGATCTCGGCAAGGAGCGTATCCTTGTCGACCTTGTCGCCAATGGCGACATGCAGCACCTTCAGCTGGCCGGAGACCTGCGCGCCAGCATCGACGGACTTGACCGCTTCCAGCGTACCGACGGCGGTGACCGCATTCTCGATATCGCCACGCACCACGGCCTCGGTAACGACGGCGGCTGCCGTCTCGGCCGGCGTGTAGGCCCGCCAGCCGTAATAACCGGCACCGGCGAGAAGGACGGCAAGCCCCAGCCACAGCCATGTCCGCGAGCGTTTGCGCCGCCGCGGCGGCACCGCGCCTGGCATGAATGTCACATTGGTCCGGCCCGCATCCTCGGCGGCCCTTGCATCCTCTTTCGGTCGTGCGCTCTTGCTCATCCGTCTTCCAATGGTCGAGGCCGTGCCTCCATGTCCCTTACAAAGACATGTGGCACCGATGCTCCGAAAGGAGAACCCTTTGGGATCATTATATTTTCGTAATGTTTCCTGTAAGTATGCCTTCAGGCGCTGGCCGGGCCGAACTTAGCGACGCTCGTCGCGCAATTCCGCCAGCGCACGGATTGCATCCTGCCGGCCCGTCTCGCCAAGTGCCTCGAAGAGACGATAGGCGTCTCCCCGCATGCCGAGATTCTTGTAGGCATAGGCGCGCATGACCATCAGGTCGGCCGGCTCGGCCTGGACCTGCCGACGCTGATCGAGATAGGCCAGCGTCTCGCGGTAGCGCTGCGCACGGAAGCTGGCAACGGCACGGTCGGCAAGGATGGCAGACTGGAGTTCGGCGCCGCGCCGTTGCTCGAGCTTTGCCTTGGTGGCGGCGACCGCGGCATCGCTGGTCAGGCCGGCACGGAGATAGGCAAGGCTCTGGCCATAGGCCGCATCGCTGCGCACCGTGCCCTGTCCGCCGAGCGCCACCTCGAAGGCCTGCGCGGCCTCCATGGGGCGGTTCCTTTCCATCAGGCACCAGCCCAGCGACAGGGCGCTGGCCGGCGGAAGACCCGCGGGATCGCGCGTCGCCCGGCAGTCTGCGCTTGCCGTGCTGCGTGCCGTCGTACGGCCGGTGCGCTGTGTCCTCGTTGAGACGTCCTCGACAAGCGCCGGACGCGCCTCGGCCACGACTTCGCGTTCAGGCACGCGTCGGTCGACAGCCACCGGGCGCTGCTCCCGCTCGCGGCGAAGGGGTGCCGCGTCGTTGCCTGTATCGGCCTCGCCCAGCCGGGCAATGCGTTGCGAACGGTTCGCCCAAGCCTGCTTGACTGCCGCAAGACCTGCCTTGTCCTCAAGACGAAGACGCGCCACACCCAGACCGTAGGCAGCAGGCTCGTAGTCCGCCTTCCAGCGCAGAACCTGCGAGAACCACTCCTCCGCCGTGCGTGGCTGGTCCATGGCGAGCGCGTACCAGCCGAACTGCTCGCCCGTCTCGGGATGCTTTTCCTCCACCGTCACCTGAGCGATGCGGTTGAGCACCGTGGCGTCGAGGGTCGGTATCGGATCGAGCGCCATCAGGTTGGCAGTGGCGGCAAGATAGGTTTCCATCGCCTGGTCGGAGCTGGTGCGCCAGGCATACATCACGTCCTCCGCTTCCGCCGGCTGCTTGCGGGCCAGCAGGATGAGCGACAGGCCCTGGGCGGCCGAGGCGGAATCCTCGATCGAGCGCGCCTTGCGGAAGAACGGCTCGGCCAGCGCATTCTCGTCGCGGCGAAGATGATACCAGCCAAGCAGCAGCGCATCGGACGCGAGACCGTCATCGGTCAGAAGCTTCTCGACAATCTTCAGATATTCCGGCGCGACGGTCAGCTTCGGCTCATTGTCGCCTTCGCTGACGAAACGGCGCGCGAGATCGGGACGCAGCGTATCGAATTCCTTGGCGCCATCCGCGGCAATCCGCTCGCGCGCCAGCAGGTCCTGCATGTCCGCATAGCCAAGCACGGCGGCCGCTTTCTGCACGGTCGCAAGCCGGATCGGTCCATCCGTGCAATTGTCGAGCATGTAGCCGAAGGCGTCCTTGGCGCGTGGCACGCGGTCCACCTTCACGAAGGCTTCGGCAACGCGCCAGAGCACATCTGCGTCACTACAGGTCAGCAGGCTTGGCGTCTCTGCACCAAGACGCACGACTTCCTGACTGTTGCCCGCATTGGAAGCAGCAATCAGCGCTGTCCGCTTCTCGGCGATATCGAGACGCTCAACGAGGTCGGCGGGCGGCGTCCACTGGGGATCTTCCTTCTGACGGCTGGCGATCGCCGCACGGACATCGGCATAACGGGACTGGCTGTAGAGCGCCCACATCGCCTCAAGCTGCTTGTCCTCGTTCTCGGGAATGGCGAGCGGATTTTCCGGCGGGGTCCAGGTCGGGTAGAGGGAGCGCAGGCGTGCGATCTCGGCGTTCAGCCGGACCGTGTCGCCGCGGGACGCGAAGTAGCGCAGGGCGCTTTCGTCTACCGCAGGTTTGGCCTGCGTCATATCGGTTGGCTGGTCCGCCGTCGTGTTCTGGTTGGCCGGAACCTGCTGCGCGCCGCCGTTGGCTTGCGCGAGTTCCACGCGGGGGCTCTTTTCCGCCTTTCCACGCGTGTCTCCACCCGCGGCCATGCGCAGCACATCCTGCGGCTGATCGCCGGGCAGCCGGAATGACAAGCCGGCGACGCTTGCCGCGCCGGCGGAAATAAGGACGAGCGCCATCAGGATCGACTTCATCCCGAATTTCCTTCGGTCATTTTCCACATCCGGCTCCGGCTTACCCGTGACGACACCATGCGTCATGAACGGCGGACACGTCTCCGTGTCCGCCATAAAGAGCCAACTCGCACCGATAAAAGCCCAGTAGGGTTAACCGACGGTAAACATACCGATCACGATTGCCGTCCGAACCGACGCAACAAACCCCAGGTCGCCATGCCGAGGAGCAGAGAGAGGCCGCAGAACGCCAAGGCATAGGACAGGATATTGGAGGACAGCCAGTTCGCCGCGATCAGGCGCATGTTCGAAAAGCTCCATGGCTGCGTGGGCACAAACCGGGCGCGGCTGACCTGACGCGTGTCGAGGCTGTCGGAGGCCTTGTCGTCCAGCGTCGCGTATCCATCCAGCTGCTGCCAGCGGGCATCCTGCGCCACTGCCGCCATGCCGGCCTTGAGGCTCGCACCGGTCGGTGCCGAAAGCACGGTCCACGTCGCCGTATGGTCCGGGCTGTCACCCTGGGCGATGAGGAACTGGGCGCTATCGTCGGGCACCACCTCCTGCTCTTCGCCCGGCAACAACCGGAGCGACGAAAACGAGATGTCGAAAGTTTCCTGCAACCAGGTCTGGAACGCCGCCACCTGACTGCGCCACGCCCCGCCGCGGACGCGTGACTGCCATTCGTCGATGGCTTCTTGCGTGCCGGCCCGCTGGTTGTCGCCCGCCACGGGCGCGCCCCAGGTCGAGGCACTCTCGGCGGCGATATGCGTCTGGCTGAGCACGAGCGGCGGAAGCTGCGACAGCGTGCCGATCAGGATGGCATTGCGATCGCCGATGGCAAGCGCCGAGGATTCGGGGCGAACCTGCAAGGCCCGGCCGCCCGACACGGCAAGCCGGCCAAGGAACGTCGCGCCCGTCGAAAGCGTGTCGGAATCCAGGCGGTCGAGATAGAGCGCCGCCGGATCGGTCTGACCGTTATAGGGGAACGCGGTTCCCGATAGGGCGGCAAGGCTTGGCATCTGCCCGATGCGGGCGAAGTTCGGCACGCGCAGTTCGGAGGAATCGAACAGCGCAAAACGTGGCTCCTGCAGCGCGCTGGCGCCCGGCGCGCAGACGGCGTCGGCCTGCGTCAGAAGGATCGCCTCGATATCGATACGATTGGGGCCGGGCCGCAGGTGCCGCATCGTCACGCGAATGGGAAGGTGACGGAAGATGCCGCCGTTCCGGCTGTTGAACGGCACCGTGGAGGCGAGGTTGCCGTTGACATAAACATCAAAATGGCTGCCGGGCAGCACATCGGGCGCATAGGCGGCATCGAGCAGAAGCGTCGCCTCACCATAGGCATCGGCATAAAAATCCGAGGGAATGCCGATATCGAAGCCCGTGCGGAAACGGCGGCCGCTGAATTCGCCGGTGCGCACGCCGAGCGCAGCAAGCGTCAGTGTGGTCTCGCCAGAAACGAGCGGCATTTCGGCGGCGTTGCGCTGGCGAACGCTCAGCGCCTCACGCATAACCCCGAGCGGCCGGTCGATGGGCGAGACGATGCCTTCCACGGCACTTTCGATGGACGGCCAGTCGGGACCGCTGACGGCGAGGACCTTTCCGTTCCCTGCCGGGGCATCGACAAAGGTCGCGACGGCGGAGCTTGCGGCCGTCGCGGGCAGGCGCGGCAGGATCGGCGAAAGATCGCCGGCCGTGCCCAACACCACCGCCAGTTCGCCGGCGCCGAGTGTCGCCGGCATCGTGTCGACGACATCGAAGGTCTGGTTGGGCATCTTCGCCATCATGGCGAGGCCCTGGCTGAGGCGCATCAGCGCGTTGGTGGCAGCAGGCTGACCCATTTCCGGCAGGACCATGATGAACTTCGTCTGGCCGGCCGGCCCGACGCCAATGGCCGGAATATCATCCATGGTCTGCAAGCGGCTCGTCGGGGCGTCCGGTAGCGTCAGGAACGTGCGCGCCGGATCGACCGCCGTCCAGAGATCATAGGTCGAGCGGATGGTGCAATCGGTCCGGTGGCGGTGTGTCGCGTTGAACGTGACGCGGTTGATACCGGGACGCAGCAGGCCGGCCGGCAGGTTGAGCCGCACCTCCTTCGTGCCCTCGGCGGATTGCACGGGCATTTCTCCGACGGGCACGTCATTGATCACGACCGTCAGACGGGAAGCCTCCGGCGCGACGACAACGGCGTTGGAATAGCCGAGGTTGAGCGCATCGGCACCTGCCGCCTCATCTTTTGTGAGGTAGATCGGGAAAGAGCGGCTGGCGACCTCGCCTTCCAGCATCAGCGACGGGGCAGAGACGATGTAACGCCGCGCGGGCGGCTTCACGACCGGTTTCTGTTCAACCTGTGTCGTCGTTGGCGTGGCCGTACCGCTGTTGCCTTCGGACGGTTTCTGATCGGCGGTCGGACCGCGTTCGCCCGTCATGTCGAAGGGAACCGCGGCCTCCTGCGCGAAAGCCGTGGAAGCCGAAAGCGCGAGAAACAGGCCGAGCCCCACGGCCGCTGCTGGAGCGAACCTCACGACGTCGCCTCCCCCTTGCGCCCACCGAGGCTGCGCGCGAAGTAGATCAGCCCCCGGCTCGTCTGATAGGCGGCAATCCCGAGGAACCAAAGCGTGCCGCGGAAGATACCGGGATTGTAGCGGCGCGACACCTGGAAATCGCTCCACTGGTTGGAATTGGCGAAGATGAGGTCGGCGACGAGCGAATGGTGCCGAGCGTCCTGCGGCGTGAACCGGCAGCCGATCACCATGACATTGCCGGCCGTTTCGGTGTTGCGGATTTCAACCGGCAGCGCTTCTTCGTGATCTCCGCCATAGGGCTTGAACTGCAGGGCACCCTCGGCGCCCGTCGCAATGTGATCCTCAAGGCCGAAGACCTGAACGCGCGCGCCGTTCGCCGAAACGTTTTCAAGCGTGGCAGGATATTCGCGGCCCTCGCTGAGGAAGGTACAACGGCGCTTGACGGTAACGCGCCGGCTTGCCGCCTTCTCGCTGCGCTCGGAGACGACGCCAAGCGCACAGCCGGCAATCAGCAGGTTCAGCAGGTTCCAGGCGCCGACCACGAACGTGACATCAGCCTTGTAGGGCTCCGCATAGAACCGGTAGATGCTCATGAGGAACGCAACGAACAGCACGGCGAAGATGACGAAGAACGGCCGGCTGATCTCCGAAAGCCGCGCCACCGCGATCGACTCGTCCTTCGCCGTCACCTTGAAGGTCGGTTTCGTGGGGTTGAGCATCACGGAAACCACGGCGGGCAGCAGATGCACGCTCTGCACATATTCATACAGTTCCGAAATCCACGGCCAGCGGAACGAGCCGTAGAGATAGTTCTGCATCATCAGGTTCACGAGCATATAGGCGAGGGTGTAGCCGAGGAACTCGCCGCCCGATGCCGTGAAGATCTCCAGGTCGAAGAAGAGGTAGAAGAGCGGTGCAAACAGGAAGATCGTGCGCGGGAACGGAAACAGCCAGAACAGCATGGACGACATGTAGCAAAGGCGTTGCGGCAGCGAGAGACCGCTCTTGAAGAGCGGAAAGCGGAAGCGCAGGATCTGCATCATGCCCTGCGCCCACCGGCTGCGCTGGCCGATGAAGCTGGCGAAGGTTGCGGGCTGGAGCCCGGCGATCAGCGGTTTGTCAACATAGACGCTGTTCCAGCCGCGCGAATGCAGCGCCAGCGCCGTCTCGCAGTCCTCGGTGATCGACAGACCGCTGAAGCCGCCCGCCTCATTGAGCGCGGTGCGCCGCAGGACCGCCGCCGAACCGCAGAAGAAGGAGGCATTCCATTTGTCGAGGCCGCGCTGGATGATGCCGTAGAACATCTCGTTCTCGCTCGGCATCTTCTCGAAGGTGCGCAGGTTGCGCTCCAGCGGGTCGGGATTGAGGAAGAAGTGCGGCGTCTGGACAAGGAACAGTTTCGGATCGTCTGCGAAATAGCCGACCGTCTCGCGCAAAAAGTCCCGGGCCGGCGCGTGGTCCGCATCGAAAATCGCGATCAACTCGCCCTTCGAATGGAGCATGCCGTTGTTCATGTTGCCGGCCTTGGCGTGCTCGTTGCGCGCGCGCGTAAGGTAATTGACGCCAAGATCGCGGCACAGCGCCTGCAACTCGGCGTGACGCGCCGCCGCGACCTGCGCCTCCACGACAGCCGCCGCATTGCGCTTCTGTTCCGTGCCGCCGTCATCCAGCAGCCAGATCGTCATCTTGTCGGCCGGGTAGTCCATCGCCTTGGCAGCAGCCAGCGTGTTGGCGAGAAGGCCGATATCCTCGTTGTAGCTGGGCACAAACACATCGACGCTTGGCAGCCTTTCAAGCGGCGTGACACTGCCCTTGCGCGAAGGCAACGGCAGCGCGACCACGAACAGGCTGAGCGCCAGCATCATCACGCTGTACATTTCGGCGAGATAGAGCAGAAAACCGGGAATGAAGTTTTCCAGCTGGTTGAGAGGGGGCAGCGTGCTGGTGGTGCGCCAATAGACGTAGCGCAGGACGATGGCCGTGCCGAAGGCGAGTGCGATCAGTCGCCAGATGCCCTCGGCGCGCAGAACCTTGATCACCGCCATGAAGGTCACGACGGCTATGCTGGCGACGAGCTGGGTCTGGAGATTGATGGGAAGCGTGATTACGAGAATCACGAGAGCGGACACACATGCCCACAATACGACGGTACCGCTATGTCTCATTTACCCACCCTTCGCCGTCATGGCGCGATCGCGAGACACTACCCGCAAGACGGTTAAGGAGAAATTAGGGCTCAACCGACATCAATTGCAGCTCACTGCGCCCGCCTCTCCCGTCGCACATACAGGCGACGGCACGACGACGGCTTCGCCGCCCGAAACGGTTGCGCCGCCCGACGGCGAGGGAACGACAACCGCATTCCCGCCGGTGTCCACCGCCCCCTGCGTCTTGCGCACGGGCGTTTCCGTCACAGGCCGCCGCGTCACGACCGCACGATTGACGGTCTGCGTGACCGCCGCCGTCTTCGGCTCCTCGAAAACCGGCCGCACCGGCTCGCCGCCGCCGATCTGGCTGTCGACCGGAGCGGGCCTGCCGTAGGGGTTCCAGGCGGCACCAGCGAACCCGCCGACGACCGTATAGCCGTACATCAGCTCGACCAGTTCCTTCTCAGAGGCGCCCGACTGGCAAACGCGCAGACGGATCTGGAGCATGCCGAGCTCGCGCAGCCTGTCGCGATCGGCCACATCGGAGCGAATCTGCTGCCATCCGTAGAGGCAACCGTCGTTGCCCGCGCCCCGACCATAGGCATAGCCAAAGGGACCATAGCTGTTCCGCACGAAATTGGCGGAGATCACGAGCTGGCGGCCGGGAAAATACTTGCGGATTTCGCCGCGGATCGCACCGTGCTGCACGGGTTTGAAGGCGAGCGCGCCGGCAGGCCGCGCCACCGTTTCCGCCGGCCCGAAGGCTTGGATGCTCAGGAAGTTCTGACCGGATGAAGCAGCGGTCGTCGAAAGCGCAATCTGCTGTTCGATGGCATTGGTATACTGGCGCTGAATGACGCTGACGATCGAAAGCGTGCCCGGTGCGGGCAGCACAAGCGCGCTCGTCGCGGGAACCGTGGTCGACATCGAGTCCACACCCGCGCCGGGACGCGCTGCGCAACCGGCGCCGGCCAGCGCAGCAAGGGCCGTTAGCAGCGATGCTGCACGAAGCAGCCGGCCACCACGACGGGAAATCAGAATCGCCGCCGAATCATCCATGCCCTAGTCATATTTCGCCGCGCCGCAAATAGAAATCCCAAGATCTAATGTCATGCCAAAGCGGGCCGCGTCATCACGGCGGACACCGCATCTTCGAGGTGGGGGATTTGCATGGTCTCAAAAGGTCGATTGCGCTCAGTGGCTTGACTCCCGACAAGCAAATGGCCTGATACCTTTGTCATTTGATGAGAGAAGCGCAGACCATTTGTTCAAGCATTCGCAACTGGAATCGGTAAAGGCCTCGCTCGCGCATCCCGCACACGCGGCGATGCCACTGCACGCGCGAATCCAGCGCGCCATCCGCCAGTTGATCCTCGATGGAGCTTTGGGGGCCGGCAAGCCGCTGCCGGCCTCACGCGCGCTCGCCAAATCGCTTGGCGTTTCCCGCGATACCATCGAAGCGGCCTATGCCCAGCTGCATGCGGAAGGCTTCATTGATCGGCGCGTGGGAAGTGGAAGCTTCGTCGCGCAGATAACGGATTTCTCGGCCGGGCGTCACATAACACGGCGAGACACTTGCCCTCGCAACCAGGCGCCAAGTCTCAGCAAGCGCGGTGCCGCCATGTTCCGCGACGGAGGCGTGGCGGAAACGCTTTCGCCAAGACCTTTCGCGCACGGCGTACCGGAAACGCGCAGCTTTCCCCTCGCACTCTGGGAACGACTGGAGCGCCAGGTGCTGAAGGAGACCGGCACGCAGGCTCTGCTGCATGGCGATCCGCAGGGGGCCGAACCGCTGCGCCGCGCCATTGCCGACCACGTCAATCTGGAGCGTGGTGCACGCGCCACGGCCGACCGTGTGCTGGTACTGACCAGCTCGCAACAGGCCATGGCCCTGTGCGCGACCGTGCTCCTTGACCCCGGAGAGCGTATTTTCATCGAAGATCCCGCCTATTACGGCGCGCGGAAGGCGTTCAATGCTGCCGGCCTGGACTGCATTCCCATTCGCGTGGACCGTCAGGGTATCGTTGTCGATGACATCCTCGCCGCGCCACGCAAGGCGAAAGCGGCGTTCCTCACGCCGTCCCACCAGTTCCCGACAGGGGCGACACTTTCGCTGGATCGCCGCCTCGCCTTGATCGAATGGGCCGCGCGGCACCAGGCATGGATCATCGAGGACGATTACGACAGCGAGTTCCGCTATGCCGGCAAGCCAACCGCCTGCGTACAGGGTCTCGACCCGCACGACCGCACCATCTATGTCGGGACCTTCACGAAAGCGCTCTTTCCGGGCCTGCGGATCGGTTATGTCGTCCTGCCGCACCAGCTCGTCAAACCGATGACTGTAGCGCGCACCCTGCTGGACGGTCACACCGCCTCCCTAACGCAACTGACGCTGGCGCGCTTCATGGAAGCCGGGCATTTCGGCGCGCATGTCCGCGCGATGCGCAGCCTCTATACAGAGCGGCTGGACGTGCTGACCACACTCGTCCGACGGCATCTTTCGGACTTCATCGAAGCGCAGGTGCCCATCGGAGGCTTGCAGATGCCCTGTGTGCTGACCTGCGACCTGCCCGAACAAGCGGTGGTGGACGCGGCAAAGCGGGTGGAAATCGCGCTTCTCGGCCTTTCGACCCTTCATGCCGGCGCGGGCGGAAAACCCGGCTTCCTCATGGGTTTCGCTGCCTACACCCCTTATGAGATCGAGCGTGCTGTCCGAAAACTGGCGCATGCGCTTCAGGAGGCCAGCCACCGAAACGGCCTTTCGGCGAGTTCCCCGAAGGCTGTCCTTTAGCGGGAGCAGCGCGCGGTTACGTGCCGGTAAACGTGACGCGCTACGAGCGGCCATCAACAAGCCGGGCGCATCGGCGGTGAGGCCCGCGACAGAAGCAGCGCACCTGGCGAGCAATGCCTCAAGCACACTACGGATGCCTTGTCTGTTTTTGTTTAACGCAAGAAGAGGACGAGCAGGATCACGATGGGAAGAGGAATGCCCAAAAGCCAGAAAAGAAGACCACGTCCCATTAAATCTCCAATGAAGCACCGGAATACACGCGATATGTGCATGTAACGCACTGATTTACTCGCCGTTCCATGCCTGGAGTCGTTATTTCTATTTCTCGCACCTCGGAACCATGCGACCCACAGCGTGTTCCTTAGGGGCCTGCTCTCAGGCTCCAACGAGGAATACGATCATGAAAAAAATTCTCCTAGCCGCCGCCTTTATGGGCGCATCCGCACTTGGCGCCTTTGCCCAGACGACCACCGCTCCCGCCACGGATGGCGATACGCCTGCCGTCGCCACGCCCGACACCAAGAACACGACTGCTCCCGTCGAGGGCGCAAACAGCTTCACGGAGGAGCAGGCCAAGGAACGTCTGTCCGAAGCCGGCTACGCCGACATCACCGGCCTAATGCTGGACGACAAGGGTGTCTGGCAGGCCAAGGCGATGAAAGACGGCAAGGCCGTCGGCGTGGCCCTCGACTATCAGGGCAACATCGTCGCCAACTAATCACACATTCAGGAGATTTCCATGAAAACCGTTACAGGACTTTTCGACGACTATTCCGATGCAAGCGCTGCCGTCAGCGCCCTTGAGGCACGCGGCGTGCCCTCCAGCGACATCAGCATCGTTTCCAACAATGCCGACGAACGCCATAACCGGGAAAGCAATGCGGCTGAAGGTGCCGGAGCCGGCGCGGGCATCGGTGCTGCCGTCGGCGGCGTCGGCGGCCTTCTGACCGGGCTCGGCGTCATGGCCATACCGGGCGTCGGCCCCGTGGTCGCGGCCGGCTGGCTCGCAGCCACTGCGGCCGGGGCAGTTGCAGGCGCGGTCGCCGGCGGCGCGGCAGGCGGCCTTATCGGTGCACTCACCGACTCGGGCGTTCCCGAAGACCATGCGCATGTCTATGCTGAAGGCGTGCGCCGCGGCGGCACATTGGTGACGGCGAAGGTCGACGATAGTCTCTACAGCGAGGCTGAAGCCATTCTCCGCAACTCGAACCTTGTCGATCCCGACCAGCGCCGCGCGGCCTATGCAGAGGGTGGCTGGACCCGCTTCGACGACACCCTCGACCCTTATGGTCCGGCTGAAATCGAGCAGGAACGCCTGCGCTACAGGCGTTAACTCGCAACAAGGGGTTGGGCATCCCGCCCTCCCCTTTGACATCGGGCAAGGACGATGTGGCGATCTTGTGGTTTGCTTCGCGTTTTTGCTTTCCTGCCCCAAACGAGAAAGCCCCGCGGCTTACGCCTGCGGGGCTTTTTGATTTGGTTGCGGGGGCAGGATTTGAACCTGCGGCCTTCAGGTTATGAGCCTGACGAGCTACCGGGCTGCTCCACCCCGCGTTACCCGGTTTTTGCCGTAAGGCAAAATACCGACCGATTTTTGCCGAAGGCAAAGATCGTATTTCCGGTCCGGTTTTTGCCGGAGGCAAAATACCGTTTGTTACGCTGACCTCGTATCCGAGGTTTGGAAAGCATAAAGGCCGCTTGAAGCGGCCCTTTGGTTTCGGCAGGGCCGAATGTGTGTCGAGAAGATTGTTGTCGGTATTTGTCTTGCGACAAAACCTGCTGGTATTTCGCTTCCGCAAAAACCAGAGGTATTTCGCTTCCGCAAAAACCAGATGACATTGCCTTTAGCAGACCTGGCAGCGACCTACTCTCCCGCGTCTTAAGACGAAGTACCATTGGCGCTGGGGCGTTTCACGGCCGTGTTCGGAATGGGAACGGGTGCGGCCACCCCGCCATAACCACCAGGTCGGCTAAGGGCAATGTGATGAGAAGCTGGTAGAGGAAGGAAACTTCCTCGTTTGTCTTAAGTTTTGAACACGTCTTCAGCAACAACCGGACGAACACTGCGTGTTCGCCGGGCCTGTCGCAAAGGCTTTTGCCTTTGCTCTGTCAGGACAAACGCTTCGCGTTTGCCTTGAGATGAGCATGAACAATGAGAACGATCAAGCCAATCGAGCTATTAGTACCGGTAAGCTTCACACATTGCTGCGCTTCCACACCCGGCCTATCAACGTGGTCGTCTTCCACGGCTCTCAAGGGAATACTCGTTTTCAGGTTGGTTTCCCGCTTAGATGCCTTCAGCGGTTATCCATTCCATATATAGCTACCCTGCTATGCCCTTGGCAGGACAACAGGTCCACCAGAGATATGTCCATCCCGGTCCTCTCGTACTAGGGACAGATCCTGTCAATATTCCTACACCCACGGCAGATAGGGACCGAACTGTCTCACGACGTTCTGAACCCAGCTCACGTACCGCTTTAATTGGCGAACAGCCAAACCCTTGGGACCTGCTCCAGCCCCAGGATGCGATGAGCCGACATCGAGGTGCCAAACAACCCCGTCGATATGGACTCTTGGGGGTCATCAGCCTGTTATCCCCGGCGTACCTTTTATCCGTTGAGCGATGGCCCTTCCACGCGGGACCACCGGATCACTATGACCGACTTTCGTCTCTGCTCGACTTGTCAGTCTCGCAGTCAGGCTGGCTTATGCCATTGCACTCGACGACCGATTTCCGACCGGTCTGAGCCAACCATCGCGCGCCTCCGTTACTCTTTCGGAGGCGACCGCCCCAGTCAAACTACCCACCATACACGGTCCTGGACCCGGATAACGGGCCGCAGTTAGACATCCATGACGATAAGGGTGGTATTTCAAGGATGGCTCCACAGAAACTGGCGTCCCTGCTTCAAAGCCTACCACCTATCCTACACATGCCGACACGAATGCCAGTGTAAAGCTATAGTAAAGGTGCACGGGGTCTTTCCGTCTAACCGCAGGAACCCCGCATCTTCACGGGGAATTCAATTTCACTGAGTCTCTGCTGGAGACAGCGGGGAAGTCGTTACGCCATTCGTGCAGGTCGGAACTTACCCGACAAGGAATTTCGCTACCTTAGGACCGTTATAGTTACGGCCGCCGTTTACTGGGGCTTCGATTCAAAGCTTGCACCTCTCCTCTTAACCTTCCAGCACCGGGCAGGCGTCAGACCCTATACGTCGTCTTGCGACTTCGCAGAGCCCTGTGTTTTTGATAAACAGTCGCTACCCCCTGGTCTGTGCCACCCCAAAACACTTGCGTGCCTTGGGGTCACGCTTCTTCCGAAGTTACGCGTGCAATTTGCCGAGTTCCTTCAGCAGAGTTCTCTCAAGCGCCTTGGTATACTCTACCTGACCACCTGTGTCGGTTTCGGGTACGGTCTATACGGTGGAGCTATTTCCTGGAACCGCTTCCCTGCACACCCAATCCAAT